>DIXM01000015.1 GCA_002436025.1 candidate division Hyd24-12 bacterium UBA6080 | reverse complement strand
TGAGCAAGGCGGGTCTTACCGAGAGGCTCAACTCCACGGCGCTGGCGGCCCTGGTCGCGGGAATGTTCGCGGCCACGCGGGAAGTGGCGAACATAGTCGGGGAGGAGCACTTTTCGATCCTTCTCCAGCAGGGGGAGAAGCGGAACATCCACATATCGCTGATAGGCGAACGCACGATGCTTGTTGTGGTGTTCGAGGACAACAGCAGGATAGGTCTGGTCAGGATGGCAACCCGGCGTTCCGCGACCGAGATCCACGCCATTCTCAACAAGAAGCCCGACGAATCTGCGGTGTCGGCCCGGGAGAGCCTGTCCATGCCCGCATTCAGGGAGTACGCCATGAACCTCGTCGATCAGATATTCAGCGTTGGCGGATCGGACCAAAATGGCACTCACCGGAACCCTTAGGGACGTCTCCATAGTCTCGCTTCTGCAGTTTCCCAACACCGGGAAGCGCAGCGGACTCATCACTGTCAATTCCGAAGGCAGAAAGGCCAGCTTCTACTACGACACCGGCAGGCTTGTCCATGCGGTTCTTGGACATGTCACGGGGGAGGAGGTACTCGTCGAGGTCGTCGACTGGACCGATGGCGAGTTCACCTTCGACACCGGAGTTGAGCCGCCGGAGGTAACGATCGAAAAAGACCTCCACAGGTGCATAATGTGGGCTCTCAAGGAGCGGGACGAAAGAAAAAAGCTCAGTGAGGAGCAGGCACCACCCCAAGGGCAGATCCCCCGCTCCCAGAAACTCGAGAAGCTCGTTTCGGAGTCGGAAAGCTTCGTTTACGCCTCGTTGATAGATGCAGGCGGGGAAGTTGCCTGCAGTTCAAGCCTTCCCGGTGAGACAAGCGAGACCATCACGGAGTTGCAGAAGTCGGTTTCCGCAATGCTTGCCAGCTATCCCGGCAGTATTCCCCGACGGCTCATCGTGGATGACGAGAAGTTTTCCATGATATGCGAAGCAATAACTGACAAAAGGGTCATGATGGCGGTCGCCGAGCCTGGAACCAGGATGGGCATTCTTCCCATCGCTGCCGCAAAACTGGTAGAGGCACTGAAGAAGGATAGTTGAGTCTCGGACAGGCAATGAAAGACAAAAAAGTAAATAGTCTGGACTTTGCGGAATTCATGAGGATATGCGCAGATGCCGGGCTTCTGGACGCCGACACTTCAAAGCGTATAAGCGAGTTCGCAAGAGTGCTGGGCGGAGTTGGAAGCCTCCCTTACGTGCAGCCCAAGACACTTGAAGACTACGGCGATTACCAGGAGGTTCTTCAGGCAGCATATCCCGATGAGATGACCTTCGCAAGCTTCGTCACGACCGATGATAACTTCTATCCGGTGGAGATAGCAAGAACCGTCGCCCTGGTGCCCAGAATATGGAAAAGCATCACTCCGGTGATGATACACGCTTCGTACGGCCTGGGTAAAACACATCTGCTCACGGCAATGGCAAAAGCCTCGAATACGAAGACGATGCTCATCAACACCGTTGACCTGCACATCGAGTTCCGGAACTGCAACAGCGCCCAAAGGGAACGGCAGCTCAGGGAGTGGCTCTCAGGCCACGAACTTCTCCTCCTCGACGACATTCAGTTCTGTCAGGGCGACCTTGCCTTCCAGAGATTCCTGCTGGCGCTTCTGAACAGGATGCCCCGGGAAACCCACGGACTGGTGACGGCTTCCGACGAAACCCTCTCGCAGCTCGTGGGTCTCGACGAGTCGTTCTTCTCCCGGCTGACTTCCGGGCTTGTCATCGAGCTTCCCATGGTGGATCACGAGGGCAGGAAGAAGATACTCGAAAACCTTTTTTCCCATTCCGGAATTCCTTTGCCGCCGGACGAGATAACTACCCACATCGCCAACACGTTCGACTCGAACATCAGGCAGCTTAAAGCGGCTGGCAGGATGGTCCTCGCCAAAATGCTGGGACCAAGCAAACTCGTGACCCTCGAGTCCATTTCCGGCATGCTCTCCTCGCTGAAGAAGGGCGCAGTTCCCGGAAAGAAGGAGTTCAGGGCATCAATGGCAGGGATCGTCACAGAGCACAGGGAGGCTCCGTCACCCTTCATCGTGGTCGACATCGAGGCAGAGTCTTCCCCCCGGAAACAGACTGCAGTGCCACAAAGGAAGGAGGTTTTGGACACCAAGGCCACCGACTCGCAGAGATACAGGGAGATGGTGGCATCAGCGGAGACCGTTGACAGGCAGATCAGCACGCTCACCATGGCTATCAGTGACAGAATGGAATACTTGAGGAAACAGAACGCCAGCGCGTCTGAGATCGGAAAGCTCGAGAAAGCCCTCGAACACCTTTTGAAGGGTGATCTCGAAGGGGCAATGCAGGCGCTTGCTGTTGGAAGAAGTTCCGGAAATGCAACCCTCTGATCATTGCTGCGCAGCTGAGCAGGCGGTAAAGGATCTTGGCCTGCCGGGTGATGGGTCTACCTCTTCCCCGGCAGTGAGGAACATTTGACCTTCCGTGTCAGGGAGACCACCGAAGGGTATCTGGCACGGTGATAACCCCCGTAGATGGCGATTGTCGGGTCCAGCATGGCGGAGATGCCCGGTGCTGGGATCGCAGGAGCTTCACTCAGCCACTATAGGGGCGTCCTCGAGGAAGAGTGAATGATGATGACAGGGTTTGAGAGAGAACGGCAACAACAGGACAGAAGGGAATCTGGCATGCCGGACGACGCAGCAAAGAAAATGATGTACAGGTGGCTGACAGGATCAGTGTATGCAGCCATCAAGTTGGTCGGAAACAGGACCATGAAGGTGTTCACCAGGGGAATGAGCATGGTCTTTGTGAACAACGTCAACCGCGATTACGGGGAACCGCTTTCGGACGGAATGACGGCTGAAGAGGTCATAAACGGTTACAAGGACCTCGAGGTTCTCTCTGCACAAACTGAAAACGGTTCAATAGAGAAAGAGCAGTCGGAGGGCGAGATCAGGCTGGTCTTCAAGGGATGCGTTTACGCCGGGCTCTGCAACGAGCTTCTGCCCTCGCTGACAGGTACGGGTGAGTTCACCGAGAAGACCATCCCCTGTCTCAGGTGCAGCAATTACTCAGCGGCCCTGGCTCTTTTCAACAAGTCCCGCTGGCCTTATCAACTGGTCCAGTACGCACCCGGCGCGAGATGCACCGGTGTTCTCAAGAAGCTGTAGATAACCTGGGAGGTTGGTTTACGTGTCTCACGACAACATTGTGAAAGCCTATCTCGACACTTTGGGATTCGACCCGAACAAGTCCGTCCTGACCATCGGCGGATCGAATGTGGCTTTCCACTGCGACAAGTTCAATACCAGAATACTCAAAAACATTGAAGATGTGATGGGTTACGAGGAAGGTTCAGCCCTTCTCAAGGGATGGGCCATGAAGACATCGTTCAGGGAACTGCGGAAGTTCCTGGTCGACGGCCCCGGCGCCGGTATTTTCTCTGCCCTTGATCCGAGGGGGAGAATGGAGGCGCAGTTCGAGATGTTCAAGGTACTGGCATACGGTGCCGTGGAGATCGACAGCCTCTCCGAGCTCGGGGGAACCTTTCGTTCCCGAACATCATACCTTGCAGAAGGTTGGCTTGAGAACAAGAGCGCATGGGGATGGGAGCTCCGCCGTGGTCCCGCCTGTCATGACATGTGCGGCCACATTGCTGCGGCCATGTGTCTCGCTTACGGAAAACCCGAGGGTTCGTACAAGGTCAGTGAGTCCAGCTGCCGAACCGTTGGATCCGAAGATTGCGTCTTCGAAGCAGAGGGAGCATAGCGATGGCTGTTGATGAGAAGGTCATACAGAACGGCATACTCGGCATGGGTCTCAGGGGTGACCCGAAAACCGGGATCCTTCGGGGTTTCGGCGTCATTCTCGCCATCAACAGTGTTGATTACCTGGTCGAGAGGGAGCTGGATTTCATAAGGGCTTTCCCCGAAGCTGAAAGAATGGCGGAAAATGCCCTCGTGGATGCAGCGCAATGGTGCGCCAACGCCACTTTCGGCGGCATGATGAAGTCACCGGAATGGGCTGGTCTTATCGCTCCGATGGTGTCTTCGAAGAGGGACACCATCGAAGCCCTGCATGCCGTACAGAACACGCTGGGCTGGGGCAGGGTAATCGGATACGAACTCGATGAAAAGAACACTACCTACACGATGAGGGTGCAGCACTCCTACTACATCGAGCCCTATCTTGGAAGGCACGGAAGATCTGAGAGGCCTCGCTGCTACATGTGGCTTGGTGTGGCAGCCGGGAACATGGACCTTGTCTTTGGAACCAAGGTCCACAGTTTCGAGGGGCAGGAAGTGAAATGCGAAACGATGGGTGACAATGTCTGCGAGTTCAGAGTAAAGCAGAAGAGATCCCTGTTCGACCTCATGTGAGGTGTTTCCGGTCAGTCCCGGCCCGGAAGGGCCGGGACGAGCCTGAGGATACCATGACAGACAGCGCCAACACTTTCCGGGACTGTTTCCCCTCCTTGAACAGCGGAGGCGTGTATCTGGACAGCGCTGCAAAAACCCTTACCTGTAAATCCGCGTTGGAATCAATGGATAATTATTATTCTTGCTTTGATGTTAATATAGACCGTGGAATTTACAGGCGCTCGATAGACGCTTCCATCCGCGTTGACGAAGCCAGGTCGGAAGTCGCCGCCATGATCGGTGTATCCCCGGAGAGGTTGGTGTTCCTTCCGTCAACTACCTGGGCGATCAACACCGTGGCAAACGGTATTCCGTGGCGGAATGGTGACCGCGTTGTGACAACGGCACTTGAGCACCATTCCAATTTCCTTCCCTGGATAAACCTGAGAAGGCGCGGTGTCGAGGTGGATGTGATCCGGCCGGACTCCCGTGGTTACATTGATCCAACCGAGGCTGCCGTGGTGGCCCGGAACGCCAGGCTGGTTGCGTTTACCCACGCATCCAATGCCATCGGAACACTTCAGGACATCGGGGCACTCACCCGCGAAGCCAGGAACGCCGGAGCCCTTGTAGTGATTGACGGAGCGCAGGGGGCCTCGCATGAGTGCACCGACATTGGAGAAATCGACCCCGATGCCTATGCTTTCTCAGGGCACAAATGCTTCGGTCCGGCAGGTATCGGGGCCCTTTACCTGTCCGAACGAATGCTTGCAGTACTCGAACCCATGGTACTCGGAGGCGGCTCCGCCGAAGATTCGTCTCCCGGCGGATACACACTGAAGAACGATCCACCATGGGCCAGGTTTGAGCCGGGAACACCCAACATCCCGGGAATGATCGGATTCGGAGCTGCCGCCTCGTTCAGGCAGTCATTGGACTGGCATGAACTCACGGAGGGAACAAGCCTTTTACTCACATGTCTGTTGGAAGGGCTGAACTCGATCCCGTCGGTTAAGGTCTACGGTCCCGGTGAGGCTGCCGGAAAGACCCCTGTCGTCTCCTTCCGTGTAGACGGGTATACCCCGCACAGCATCGGCAGCATTCTCTGCCAGAACCACGGCATCATGGTCAGGTCGGGTCATCATTGCGCTCCAACCCTTTGGAGGGACATTTATGGCCGACCCGAGGGAGCGGTCAGGGCGTCCCTGCATGCATACAACACGAAGGACGATGTGAAACGGCTTCTGCTCGCCCTGGAATGCCTGGGCAGAGGGCGATGACAACCGTACCCCGGAATTCAGGCGCCGGTGTTGGATACGTTGTGCTCGAGCTCTGTTCTTATGGTGATTCAGGTGATTTCCAGGTTCTTCCGAAAAGCATGGTCGAGATTCGGCTTGAGGACAGAGTTGGATGGTTGACGGCTCGTGGAGGCAGGGCTGCTGTCATCGAGGGGGTTCTGCTGGCTGAGATCGGTGGCACGCAGATATCTCTGTACAGAGATGGGAGGGCTGTTCTCGAGCGCGTAACGCCCTGTTCGAAACAGGCGGCTCTGGAGCTTTACCATGTTCTGGTGGAAGTGGATACTGATACCGGAATGAAACAGAAACGATCTTGAGGATCCAACAATTGAAACTGCATACCTTTTCAGGGAATGCACGAAAAGAAGGAGTCACTCGTCATGACAGGATTGGAGGCATCAACTGACGATTACTGAGCACTCTCCGGCTTTTCAGTTAATGATAGCCCTGTGCTTCTGAAGAAGCGTATTGCGCCTTATTGATGGATTACTTATAGACGGTTCTATGGAATCTCGTATCTCGAAAGGAGACAATGAAATGACGGGATTGAAGGAAATACTTGGCCAGCTTGTGGAGGTTGCAGGGGTGAACGTGGCGGTATGCGTCGGTCGTGACGGATTCGTTATCGACGCCGCCTCCACCCAGAACGCGGACACCGATG
>DIXM01000009.1 GCA_002436025.1 candidate division Hyd24-12 bacterium UBA6080 | reverse complement strand
TGAGCAAGGCGGGTCTTACCGAGAGCCTTAACTCCACGGCGCTGGCAGCGCTTGTTGCAGGGATGTTCGCGGCCACACGCGAGGTGGCGAACATTGTCGGGGAGGAGCACTTTTCCATCCTTCTCCAGCAGGGGGAAAAGCGGAACATCCACATATCACTGATAGGCGATCGTTCGATGCTTGTTGTGGTATTCGAGGACAACAGCAGGATAGGTCTGGTTCGAATGGCAACCCGTCGTTCTGCAACGGCGCTTTACGCCATTCTCAACAAAAAGCCCGACGATTCGGCTGTGATGGCACGCGAGAGCCTTTCGATGCCCGCCTTCCGTGAGTACGCCATGAACCTCGTCGACCAAATTTTCAGCGTGGGCGGAGACGGTGATGCCCCATCTTGACCTTGACCAGAGGCTGGTCACGTTCAAGATAGTCTACAGCGGACCCGGCTTCAGCGGTAAAACGACCAACCTGAGGTTCGTACACAGGGCACTGGCGGAGAAGTACCGTGGCGAGATGCTCGAACTTGACACTGACGAGGAGAGAACCCTTTTCTTCGATTTCTTTCCGGTCTTCCTCGGCGACATTGACGGCTTCTCGCTGCGGTTCCACCTTTACACGATACCGGGCCAGGTATACTACGAAGCAAGCCGCAGGATCATCCTGCAGGGAGCCGACGGGGTGGTCTTCGTTGCCGACTCCACCGAAGAGAGGCTTGAAGAGAACATCGAAAGCTTTCTAATGATGCAGCAGAACCTGAAGGACGAGAATGAAGACATAAGCCAGTTCCCCCTGGTGCTTCAGTACAACAAGAGGGATGTTGAGCCCAGGCTTGAGGTGGGATGCATGGAGAGGCATCTGAAGATCGGTCGTGAGATACCGGTCACTGAATCGATAGCCACCACGGGCCAGGGCGTGATGAACACCCTGAATCTGGTAAGCAAGGAGGTCATCAGGCGCTTCAGGGTGTAGCGGAAAAAGGAGAGTGATGATTCACGGAACTCCCGGATCTGCCGAAACACCACGAGTACTTGCAGGTGAACATGCATCCCCCGATGACGCTGTCGGGGTGACGGAATCTGAAATTTGTGGGCGGGCTGAACAGGCCTGCCCTTTTTTATGCGTTTTCCAGTAAATGTTTACGAAGAAAAAGAGGTCGCACATGCAAGCGGAACTTGACAAGCTTCACGGAGTGGCGTTTCTCCTTGGTTCACTGGCCCACGCCTCGGAGAAGAACCTGGGCCAGAGCAGCCTTTCCATCTGCATGCTGGCCGGAAAGAAATTCGGCAGGGAGGCGGTGGAGGACACCGAACAGACCCAGGACCCGGCCAGGGCGGTCGAGATACTGCGGGTGGCCCTGGAGAAACAGGGCATCCACTGGGATTTCGAACCCTTCAAGGGAGAGGATGAATCCCCCCTCAAGGAGCGGGACGGCAAGATGGTGATGAGGCTTGTCTTCAGGACCTGCATGGTGAGGAACGCCCTCTTCCGTTACGCGCACCCGCAGAAACAGTCCCTGTGCTACATGGCCCATGGCGTTTTTGCAGGAGCCATGGAAAGGGTCATGCCCGGAAAAACGGTCCATCTGGAGATCCTTCATGCCGGACCCAACGCCTGTCTCAAGGAAATGATCCTGGAGGACGAGAAATGAAGGCAAGGATTTCCACGGAATGGCTTTCCGGTTGCTCCGGTTGCCATGTGGCCATGGTGGATCTTCACGAGAAGCTCGTGAATCTGGTGGAAGATGTCGAGTTTGTGAGGATCCCGGTATTGATGGATGAGAAGGGCTATCCCAAGGCCGATATCGGCATCGTCGAAGGGGCGGTTCGCAGCAGCCACGACAGGGAGGCCCTCCTCAAGATGCGCGGAAGCGTGAGGACGCTGATAGCCTTTGGAACCTGCGCCTCCTACGGCGGGCCCTCGGGTATCGGCTGGCTTCACGGGAAGAAATCCATTCTCGACAAGGTGTACGGCGGGAATCCCACCACCGGCTCACAGGAGAAGGCGCCCACGGGAGTTCCCGAGCTCGAGGAAAGCGTGGTTCCCATTGACGAGGTGGTAAAGGTGGATTTCCAGCTTCCGGGCTGCCCACCCCACCCGTATCACATCGCACTGGCGATAAGAACGCTTCTCGGAGCCCCGGGGCCTGCGCTGGATGCAAAACCGGTATGTGCGCAGTGCAATCGCAAAATGGAGAAGAGGACGGGAGTAACCCTTCTCAAGGGCGCAGTCACCGCCCCGGAGAAGGATGTCTGTTTTCTCAGCCAGGGTGTGGTGTGCCTCGGATCGGTCACGCTCAACCGCTGCCAGGCCCAGTGCCCGAACCGGGGTGTTGCGTGCGCCGGCTGCGCAGGCCCCTCTCCGGCCATAATCATGGAACCCCAGCTGGACATCAGGACGATGGTTGCAAGACGCATGGGGCTCCTGACCGGGATTCCCGAGGAAGAGATACGGAAGTACATCGAGGAAGAGGCGAAAACCTTCTATTCCTATGCGCTTTCATCGCCGGTGATATACAGGAAGCCGACGGTCGAGATCAGGGAGTGGACCAGCGTTCCGTCCTCCGGTGCAAGGGAGGGTATCTGACATGAAGAGCATGGTGATAAACCCGGTTACCAGGATCGAGGGACATGCAACGATAACCCTCGACATAGACGACGGGGGCAAGGTGAGCCGCGGTCACCTGAAGGTCCTTGAGATCAGGGGATTCGAGAAGCTGCTCGAGGGCATGGAGCTGATGAAGATGCCCCTTATCACAGGAAGGATCTGCGGCGTATGCCCGGCGGCGCATCACCTGGCTGCGGTCACGGCAATAGAGAACGGGCTTAAGGTGAAGGTCCCCGAGGCCGCGGCCAGGCTTCGTGAGCTGATGTACGCCGGCCACATCCTTCACTCACACGCCCTGAGCACATTCGTGCTTTGCGGACCGGACATCATGGAGGGGTTGGATGCCCCGTCGAAGGACAGGAATGTCTTCAACTTGCTCCGCCTGCAGCCTGAGCTGGTTCGAAAGGTACTGCGGCTTCGAAGCATCGGGCAGAAGATAGTCGAGATCGTCGGGGGAAGGGGGGTTCACCCCGTTACTTTCGTTCCGGGGGGCATAGCCTCCGCGCCGTCACCTGAAGAGATGGCTTCGATGGCCGCCTGGGGAGCAGAAGCCAGTGAGCTTGTGGACGAGCTCTCGGGTGTGCTGTTCGGAAGGCTGTCCACCATGGCCGACATAAGGGAAGCCACGGAAATGCCCTTCAAATCAGTGGCCCTCTCCAACGAGGGAAAAGTTGCGTTCAGCCACTCCCCGTGCGTGGTAATGGACGGAACCGGTAAAGTCGAGGCCTCATTCGACGCTGAAGTGTACGCTGACAACCTCGTGGAGCACACCATGGAAGGCTCGTACATGAAGTCGGTGAGGCTCTCGAAGGGTGACGAGGTATTCTTCGTGGGTCCCCTTGCAAGGTTGAACGTCAACACCGGTTTTACCACACCTAAAGCCTCCCAGCTGCTTGCCGGTTACCGTGACAGGGGCTTTCCCAGAACCTCCGCGCTCGACAGCATAGAGGCCAGGCTTGTGGAAATGGTGCACTGCGCCGAAAGCATCCAGGCCGTCGCCTCACAGCCCCTCAAGGGCGATCTTTCGGTCCCGGTCAAACCCGCAGCCGGCAGGTTCATTGGAATGGTCGAGGCCCCGAGGGGCATTCTGATCCATGACTTCCAGGGCGACGACCAGGGAAGGGTTACCGGGGCCAACCTCATTGTGGCCACCCAGGCCAACTACGAGGCCATTGACCACTGCATCACGGCAATGGCCACGATGAACATCGACCAGGGCGACGACAACCTTCTGCTGAACGGTATGGAGTTCGCCCTCAGGTGTTTCGATCCGTGCCTTGCCTGTGCGACCCATGCGGCCGGAAGCATGCCGATGCAGGTCAAGATCAGGCGGGATGGAGAGGTTCTTCGCACCCTGGGCAGGAGGATTGAGAAATGATCGAGATCAAGGTGGACCAGGACGCCTGTGTCGGGTGCACGCTTTGCGTGGACCTGTGCCCAACGGATGTTTTCGAGTTCGACACCGCCAATTCGGTCCCCGTGGTGAAGAAGCCCGGGGAGTGTTTCGGATGTCTGTCATGCTCCGAGATATGTCCTTCGGACGCGATCACACACTCGGGAAACCTGCGTTCCGAGGACCATTATCACGACGAGTACAACCTCAGGCTGGCATCGCTTCTGGCACCCGGGATCGAATTGCCCAAGGCCGCCGGTGATAAGGAGAGCGAGAAGAGGGCCATGGATGACCTGGGGGTAAGGCTTCTCGCTGTGGCGGCTGTTTTCAGGCAGACGCTCGGGGGAAGCCTTCCAGCAGTTGGTACCATGGCCGGAAGAACACTGGCCACCCAGCTTCCCCGATATCAGGTCCCCAAGACGTTCCAGGACGTTCTTGACCTCGCCGTTGCACAGTTCGGCCCGACATGGGTCCTGAAACCGGTGATGGATGGGGATGAGAACCTCACGGTGGACGTTGGGGACTGCTACATACGCGAGCTGTGCAAGGCGAAGGGGCTGGAGCTCGGGGGCGACCTCTGCGTGCTGTTCTACAACTACCTGGCGGGATACATCGGCAGGATGTCCGATTCCAGGCTGAAACTGGTGGAATCCGCGCCGGGTGACAAGGCATGCCGGTACAAGGTGCAGGTGATACGCAGGAGTTGACACAGGAGCGCAGCCTTGCCTTCGTGGGGATAGGAAACACCCTGGCAGGCGACGACGGGGTCGGCCCGGTGATGCTCGGGAGGCTCCGGGAGGCTCTGGGGGGGGTGGATGGGATTTCCTTCCATCTCGTTGCAGGAGACCTTTACGCCCTGTGGGACCTGCTGCCCGAAACACGCGCGATGGTGATACTCGATGCGGTGGCAGGCGATGAACCCGGCACGGTGTACGCTGCCCAGCCCATGCCAAAAGGCTTCACGCCCTCATTCCACCAGACCGACGCGGCCACGGTCATGAAGAAACTGGAAAGGCTCTATCAGGGCAGCTTTCCACAATGGACGGTATGGGGGGTCTCCATTCGCATCCCCGACACCCTCGGGGAAGGGCTGTGCCCTCCGGTGCGGGCCGGGGCCGAAATGGCGGTCCGGGAGATACTGAACGCCCTTGGGGGTGATGGGCTTCAGGTGGGAGCCGAAAGGTTCGCATTGACTGATGGGGGCGCGCGATGCGCCCCTGTCCTGACCCGATGATCTTTTCGCGCATCCCGTAGAATCCTGAACCTCACTCATTGCATTGCTTCAACTCGACCTTCCGAGCTGGCAGGTACTGTCTCTCAGGCAAGTGCCCCCACGCTGAAAGGCCTGCGTGGAGTGAGCTTCCCCCGGCTTTACACACCCCGCCCTTGGGCTTATTTTCATTTGTTGAATGCTCCTCCCAGTCCACCCCTTGGCAGCCCGATGCAGGCTATTGCGGAAAGGGTTTGATGGGCGAGGAAAACCAGCTGGTTGACAGCCCCAATTTCTGGGCGGGCTTCAGGAGGCCTCTCCGGCACAGCTGGCGCAGGGACGCCCTGGTGATCGGGCTGATGCTGGTATTCATGGCGCTCAGCCTTCTGTTCCATTTCAGGCTGAATACCGATGTGGCCTACTCCCACTTCGCTTACGTTCCCATCTTCCTCTCCAGCATCTGGTGGGGACGCAAGGCAGTCTTTGTTCCCATTTTCCTCGGGGCCTGGATAATCGCCCTGGAACTCCTGGACATGAGCGCCTTTCCCATATGGCCCGGGCTGGCAAGGGTGGGAATGTTCCTGGCGGTCGGATTCCTGGTGGGGGAGCTGAACCACCGCAGGCGCCTCGCGCAGCAGGATTTGCGCGAGGCCAACGTCAAGCTCAGAAGGCTTTCCAAGCTGCACCGGGATTTTCTGCACATAGCCATTCATGATCTCCGTTCCCCAGTGGGAGCGGCCTCGGCGCTCCTGACAGGGTTGTCCACCCTCGCCGGCGATCGATTGGCGCCCCGGGAGAAGCACCTGCTGGTCCGGGCCCAGGCCAGGATGCAGGAGGTCATCTCCTTCCTTCGGGACTTCCAGCTTCTCTCATCCTTCGATTCCTCACAGCTTCGCAACCAGGCGGTGCGGGTTGACGTGGGGAAGCTGGTGAAGCAGGTGGTGGTGGAGAACCAGGGTTTGATCTCTGGCAACAGACACACGGCGGTTCTGGAGATATCCGATAATGCTCCCCCGGTGGCGGCGATACCGATCCTGGTGAAGGAGGTCATTGCAAACTTTCTCACCAACGCCATCAAGTACACTCCGGAGGGGGGCCGGATCACTCTGCGGTGCATCGACGTTGGGGGCAGGGTGAGGGTGGAGGTGGAGGATACGGGTATCGGTATCGATCAGGAGGATCAGAAGAAGCTGTTCCAGGAGTTCTCCAGGATCCGCAGGGAACCCCGGGAGGGGGAGATAAAGATCCCCGGAATAGGTCTGGGGCTGTCCATAGCAAAGAGAATTGTGGATATGCACGGAGGAAGGGTTTTTCTGGAAAGCGAACCAGAAAGGGGCAGCGTGTTCTCCTTTGAGCTTCCGGCCTGTGAGCCGGGGGATGACCCGGTTATCCTGCCCGAGATGAGCGAGTGAACAAGGGGGAACCCGGCGCTAACCACCGCACTCCTCACGTCCGAATTCCTGAATGCGTCTGAGGTAGCCCTTAACTTCGTCAGCCTCGGCCTGATTGAGCCGGTTGAGGGCGAAGCCCGCGTGAACAATGACGTACTCGCCGGGTTTGGCGTCGGGAACTCCCGCCAGGCAAACCTCCCGGACTGCTCCTCCGAAGCTGACCCTGGCCCTGCGGGTCAGGGGTTCATCCCCCCAGACCTCAAGTATCTCACCAGGAACGCCGAGGCACATGTCTACTCCAATCCAATGCTTCCATGGTGATTATACCACTGAGGCCGTTGGGGCATCAGGGGCCTGGATCACGCGAAGGCTTCCTCGAAAACAGTCACCAGCTCCTCGAGGCATGCCTCGACCTCACGGGAAAGACATTGTCCGAATGCGGTTGAAGCGGGCTGTACCGCAAGCATGAGTATCCGTGCGCCGCAGAGATCCTCCAGCTGCCGCATGAACAGGGCGGGAGACATCGTGTGGGTGGAGAAACCTCCGACCTGGTCGATCTCATCCCTGCCAAGCAGCGCCGGTTCGCCCGGGCTCGCGCCAATGTCCGCCGCATCGGCGACCAGCACCAGCTTCGGCTTCATTCTGGCAACGGACCCCAGATGATTCTCCGGGGTTGTTCCTGCGTCTATGGCATGAACGGGGATGCCCCTGATCCTGAAAACAAGCTCCGGGCCGAACCCGTCGTCGCCCCTCAACGGATTCCCGATGCCGAGGATCAGGGGCGTGTCCTGAAGACACGCCCTCAGTCTCCTGGTAAACTCATTCGTTGTAACGGGTGGTCTCCCGACGACACTTCACGCAGAGGATCTTCACTCTGTCGGAACGGCCCCGATCCCTGAGAACGGGAACGAGATTGTCGTCCGCAACGCCCAGTTCCTTCAACCGGGCCAGGTAAACCGTGGGGTTGGAGAAGGCCATCTCATCAAGTCTGTCCGCAAGCCAGGCCAGATGATGCTTCGTGGCAATGATGGTCCCGCAGACCTCGCAGAGCTGCAGGTCGAGTTCGATGCTCTCGTGGGCCTGCGCTCTGTCGAAGTATGAGAGCTCCCATTCGTTTCCGAGAACAATGCCTTCGTGGTCAGCGATACACGCCGCCTGGCACTGGCTGCAGAATATGCATGTGTCGGTGTAATGGATCATCCTGCGTTTGGCGGCATCGGGTGGATCAGTTGTGTCTTCGTGGGCGATGGCACCTGCGGGGCATGCTTCCTCACACGCCAGGCACCCCAGACACTTGTCCGGGTTGAACACGGGCTGTCCGCGAAAATTCTCGTGCGGGACGTGGGGTTTCCCGGGGAAGTCTGAGGTGTAGGGTTTCGTGAACAGGGATTTGACCGCTTCACCGAGCTCCCGAATCTTGGGATATCTCACTGCTGCGCCTCCTTGTTCCGCTCTTCCAGGGCATCACAGGTGCTGCCCTTCCAGAGCTTGATCCCCGCCTTGTGGGCTCCGCGTGAAATGGCATGTGCTGACACCGGGGAGGTGAGCACCAGGAAGAACACCGCCAGAAGCGCCTTGAAACCGGTGGATGTGAACCCCGTGATAAAAAAGGTTCCGATGAGGATACTGCAGGTTCCCAGGGTGACGCATTTGGTTGAAGCCTGCAGACGGTTGTACACGTCGGGCAGGCGGATCAGCCCCAGACACCCCAGGACATCGAAGACCAGCCCGGCGACTATCATCACAAGGCCTATCGTATCAGTCATCGAAGGTTCTCCCTTCCATGAACTTGGCCAGGGCAAGGGTGCCTATGAAGCTCTGAAGGCCCCAGGCTATTCCGATGTCAAGATACCATGACCGGTCGGTAGCCAGGGCGAGGATCGCACAAAGCCCCACCACCAGAATCCCAAGGATGTCCACTCCCACTATCCTGTCCGCGGGGGTGGGGCCCTTCAGGATCCTGAAAAACACCATGAGGGCGCTCAGGATGACAATGTAAAGGGCCCTGGCGAAAAAGCCGGAATGCTCCCTGCCCGATGGAAGAAACACCACGTCTGTGGCGTAGAGAATGACAACCAGAAGTATCCCCAGTAGCACCAATGCCCCGAGTATCCATCTTACAGTCTTCATGGCACGACCTCTTCGAATATCCTCCTGAGTATTGGCTCGAATCTTCCCCCGATGGCCCTGCTGGCCGAATCGATATCCCTTCCCCGCACGTATATCCAGTGTATGTAGAGGATCCCCTGTTCCTTGTCCACATCTACCGTAAGGGTGCCGGGAGTCAGGGTGATCGAGTTTGCCAGGAAGGTGAGGCCCATGTCGGACTTGAGTCCGGTTTTCAATTTCACTATTCCGGGGTTGATTGGCAGACCGGGGTGAAGCACCCGGTAGGCAACATCGAAGTTGGCCTTGATCAGCTCCCAAGTGAAGACCGGCATGTAGTGGAAGATGAACGTGAGAATCCTCATGGGATGGCCCAGCATATGGTGTCTGGTGATGAACATCCGCCCCATGACAGCCGCCGCCAGCAAAGAGGCTGCAGCACCGGCTGCGAGCTGTAATGCAGTTGGGGGCCAGGACAGAAGGCACCACACCGCAAAGGCCGCCAGGAACATCAGAGCACGGCTTTTCACAGGCGAACCACCTCCCCGAGGGTGAGGATACCATGGTCGAGAACCCTGACCGCAGGGGTGAGAACCATCTCCTTCACTTCCGGAACAAGCATGAGACCCCCCACAATGCAGAGCAGCGCCAGGACAACCATGCCGAACCTCATGGGCCAAGGAACCTCCCGAACGTTCTCGAAGCCCTTCCCGAGTTTTCCAAGGAAAGCGAATTTGGTGACCTTGAGGAAGGAGGCCAGGGTCAGAACACTTACCAGGATAGCCCAGGCCCCGTAGAACCACCTTCCCTGCTCAACGCAGGCCATGACGATGATGAGCTTGCTCCAGAACCCGGAGAAGGGTGGAACGCCGGAGATTGACATGGACGCTGAAAGAGTGGTCCAGGAGGTGGTGGGCATTCTGCCGGACAAACCCCCCATCTCCTTCAGGTTCCTTGTGCCCGTTGCCTGTTCCAGGGCGCCGGAGTTCAGGAAGAGAAGGCTCTTGAAGATGGAATGGTTGAACAGGTGAAAAAGCCCTCCGAGGATCCCGAGCGGTGAACCAAGGCCGAAACCGAGGATCATGTAGCCGACCTGGCTCACCGAATGGTAGGCGAGCAGCCTCTTCATGTCCCACTGCCTCAGGGCCAGGATGACACCGATCCCCATCGAGACGGCACCAAGCACCAGAAGAAGGTTCAGCAGGTCCGGACTTGCACCGTACACGTTGAATACGAGCCTGGCGATGGTATAGACCCCGAGGGACTTGATGAGGACACCGGAGAGCATGGCTGAGATGGGCGCAGGTGCAGACGGGTGTGCGTCGGGAAGCCATGAGTGGAACGGAACGATGGCGGCTTTGAGGGCGAATCCGCTGAGAAGCAGTACCAGCGCGGCGACGGTTATCGGAGCAACCCCCAGTTCACCAAGCCTCTCCGCCATATGGGCCATGTTGAGGGTGCCTGTGTAGCCGTATAGGAACGCTATGCCCAGAAGAAGCAGGAGGGAACCCAGGCTTCCCATGACCGCGTACTTGAAAGCGGCCTCGAGTTCGTGCTTCCCGGTTCCGAAGGCCACAAGGGCGTAACTCGCCAGAGAAGCCACTTCAAGGAATACGAACAGGTTGAAGAGGTCGCCGGTGATAACCACCCCGTTCATCCCCGCCAGCATCAGCAGGAACAGGGTGTGGAACTGCCAGCGCCCGGAGTATGCGTTCATGTAGCTCAGGGAGTAGATCATGACCAGGAAGGCGACCAGGCTGACAACCAACAGCATTAACGACGCCAGGCCGTCCATCACCAGGAGGATGCCCAGGGGGGCCGGCCAGCCACCGACGGCGTGGGTGGAAGGGGGAGAGACAACTGCGTAGATGGAAAGAGCCAGAACAAGGGCTACGATCAGTGTGCCGATGGTGTCCGCCAGGACGCCCGACTTTCTGGCCGCAAGGGCACAGAAGAATGCTCCCGCAAGGGGAACCGCCACCAGCAGAGGAATGTATTCGCCGGCCATCATCCCCTCAACTCCCTGATACGGGTGATGTCATAAGTACCGTAACGCTCGTGCAGCCTCATGGCGATTGCCACCAGGAACGCAGTGGTGGCCAGGCCGATCACGATGGAAGTTAGCACCAGGGCCTGGGGAAGCGGATCCACCATTACCTGTTCCATCGCGCCCGGTTGAAGGATCGGCGCCTCACCGCCCTTCTTCCAGCAAAGGAGGATCAGGAAGAGGTTGACCGCATAGTCGGCAATGACGATTCCCAGGATGATCCTGATCAGGTTCTTCTTGCTCAGAACGGCATAGACACCCACGCAGAAGAGCAGAATGCAGAGCACGTAAGGGAGCCAGGAGTGTATCATTTCCCCTCCCTTTCGCTTCCCCGGAAGGCAACGAGGGCCAGGAACATCCCGAAGATGCCTGCCCCCACCTTGATGCAGATCGCAATGTTAGACAGCGGGATGGCACCCCCGCTGACCAGGCTGAACAACTCGCCCTGGGGAAGGAAGTTACTGAAGAATCCACCGTCGATGAAGCCCAGCAGGGCAATCCCCAGGAACAGGACGGCCCCGACGCTTTCCAGCGCCGTCACCGCGTCCTTCCTGATGATCTCGAATGTCTTTTTTGCTCCGAAGGCAAGAAAGAGGTTGATGAAGCTGAGGGCGATTATCACTCCGCCGGCGAAACCGCCTCCGGGGCTGAGGTGCCCGTTCAGGACGATATAGATGCCGTAAAGGAAAATGAGCCCCACCGTGAGCCTTGTCACTGTTTTAACCACCAGGGTCATGCCGGCTTCCCCATCATTTCTCGCCATGGTCCTTCACCCCCTTGCGGCGCATCACGGTAAGAACGCCCACCACCGCCGTGAACAGCACAGTGGCTTCACCCAGGGTGTCATACGCCCGGTAGTCAAGTATGATCGCCGCCACAATGTTGGCTGCTCCGGTGTCCGCCGCGGCATCAGCAAGGTACCGCTGTGAAACGAGCATCAGCGGATCGCCAAAGGCCGGAAGGCTCTTGAAGGCCACGATCCCGACCCAGACGGTAAGGGCCGCGAACAGGGCGCCCAGCAGGGATCCCAGGGGTCTGGAACCCAGCCACTCCCCTGAATCCTCCAATGTAAGAGTTGCCCTTATCAGGATGATCACCGCCACTATCTCCACCACAAGCTGTGTAAGGGCGATTTCGGGGGCCTTCAGCAGAAGAAAGACGATGGAAAGCCCGAGTCCCACGACTCCTACTGCAATCACTGCGGAAAGCAGGTTCCTCATCTCCACCGCAGCCAGGGCTCCCGCGATCATCAGGGCCATAACGATGTACAGTTCAATCATTTCGTCATCCAATCAGCGCGAGATAGAGAGCCACCACTCCCGCAAGGCACCAGAGCACGTACCTCCCGAGCAGCCCGTTGTGAAGCCCCGACAGGATGCCGCCCAGGAAATCGGCGAACCTGAGACCCACCACATAGCAGTCGAAGTGTTTCCTTTCGGCCCAGTCAAAAAGCACTCCGAGAGGCTTCACGTCTTTTACCGTACTGTAGAAATCAACCCCGGACACCCTCATGGACGGCCTGGCATCGAGATCCTCGCCTCCGATGAAGGGAGCGACTGACCTGGTTTTCCCGGCGCTGCCAAGGAGATACACAACCATTCCCAGGAACAACCCGGCAAGGATCAGTATCGTTGCCGAGGTGGAACTCCAGAGCCCCGGGAAGACGGGTTCCCCGGCGAGAACCGGACTGAAGAGCTCTCCGAACGGGATCCTGTCAGCAAAAACACCGAAGAGTATGCAAAGGACCGCCAGCACAGCGATCGGGGCAGCGAGGGCGAATGGCGTTCCGGGCCTTGATGATTCGGCGATCTTTGTCACATGGGGCGAAGCCTGGCCGAGGAACACTGCATGGATGAGCTTCATGAAGCTGGCCAGGGTCAGCGCACTGCCCATCATGGCCGCAGTGAGCCAGATGATCCATGTCCAGCCGTTCCCGGCAGTGCCGATGATCCCCTGGTAAATCATCCACTTGGAGGCAAAACCGTTGAACGGCGGAACCCCCGATATCGAAAGGGAAGCCACGAAGAAAGCACCGAACACCAGTGGCATCAGTTTTGCCAGCCCGCCAAGCCGGTGGAGGTCGGTGGTATTCATGCTCTTTTCGACCGCGCCTGCGGCCATGAAGAGGCAGGATTTGTAAATGGTGTGGTTGAACATGTGGAACAGAGCCCCGCAAATGCCTATCGGATTCCCGGTGCCGATCCCCAGGACCATGTAGCCGACCTGACTCACGGCGTGGTAGCCCAGAAGCCTCTTCATGTCATGCTGAACCATGGCCATCATAACCGCGGCCATGATGGTGATGCTGCCCAGGGCCATGAGCACGATACCAAGGGTGCTGTCGAGGATGAAGAGCTCCAGCGATATCCTGGCCAGGAAGAAGACCCCAAGAAGCTTGTCCAGCGAGGCGGGAAGATACGCCGTGACAGGAATGGGAGCGTCTTCGGCCATGTCGGGAACCCAGGTGTGGAAAGGCATTGCCCCGGCCTTGGCCAGGGCGGCGGATGCCAGCAGCAGGAATGCGGCAACGGACAGGCCTCCCGCTACCGGAATGGTTACAGTGGAAAAGGAAAGTTTTGCAAGACCTGAAAGGCCGGTTCCCGGTCCGTAGACCAAAAACCAGACCAGGGCCAGACCCAGCAGCATCATGGCGTCGGTTCCACCGACAATGAGCAGGGCTTTCCGGGCGGTGGCGGGCGTGGAGGGAGTTCTTCCGAACCCTATCAAGAGATAAAGCAGCAACCCCAGAAAACCCCACAGGATGACGAGAAGAAGCAGATTGTCTGCGAAGATCACGCCCAGCGTGAGCACCAGGGTGAGAACTGTATAGAGGTAATACCTGAACAGCCCCTTTCTTCCCTTCATGAAATTCAGGGAATAGATCACAACAAGGATGAAGAAGAGACCCGCAAATGCAGCGGCCAACCAGGCCAGAGGAGAAAAGCTGAAGAGGTCAAGGCTGAAAAGGTTCTCAAGGCTCATGTTCTGCCCATCCTCCTCTTCAGGTTCTCGGTTTTGGCCCTGGACAGCTCCACCAGGGCTTCGCCGTCGTAGAGAAGCCTTCCCCGGTGGTTCCTCACCGCCATCCTCTCGGTGCAGCAGTAGCATGGATCGATGGATGCGAGGATGATGGTGGCGTCAGATATGGTCTCACCAACGATGGTGGCCTTGTAGGTGGGCAGGTTCATGAAGGTCGGTGCCCTCACCTTGTGACGGATGGCCCTGTTGGTGCCGTCGCTCCTGACGTAGTGGAAAGTCTCCCCCCGGGGCGCCTCGATGTGTCCGATGCCCTCCCCGGGCGGTATGCTCTCGATGCCGGCGTTGATCGGACCTTCGGGAAGAGCCTCGAAGCACTGCCTCACGATGCCGATGGATTCAAACATCTCAAGGATTCGAACGACCGCCTTGTCGAAGACGTCTCCGTTGGAGGTGACTATCATTTTCCAGTCAACCCGGTCGTAGACTCCGTAGGGGCTGTCCTTCCTGACATCACGGGCAACTCCGGAAGCCCTGGAGGTGGGTCCCAGGGCGCTGAACTCTATGGCCTTCTCCTTGGTGAGAACACCCACCCCCTTCAATCTGGCGTGAAGGACCGGATCATCCAGAATTGCGTCCCTGAGCATCTCCAGCGTCGGGACTATGGAATCGATCTTGGCAAGGACCACGGGAATGTCCTGTGGTCTGATATCTCGCCTGACCCCTCCGGGGGTGAACATGGCGTAGTTGTTCCTGTTGCCGGAGAGGATCTCCATGACGTCGAGGATCTCCTCACGGAGCTTCCAGGCCCACATGTAAACGGTGTTGTAGCCCAGGAAATGCCCGGCCAGCCCGAGCCACAGCAGGTGGGAGTGGATCCTCTCGCCCTCGGCTATGATGGTGCGGATGTACTTGGCCCTGTCCGGAACCTCCATGGGAAAGATGTCCTCCACCGCCCTCACATAGGCGAAGGGGTGGCTGGTGGAACAAATGCCGCAAATCCTCTCCACAACGAAGGTGCTGTTGTCGAAGGACTTGCTCTCAGACAGCTTCTCGATGCCCCGATGATTGTAGCCGATCCGGACGTCCACCTCCACTATCCGCTCACCCTCCACGGTGAGGGTGAAGAGCTCGGGCTCCTCCTGAAGCGGGTGGTAAGGTCCGATGGGTATGACTGATCTTCCCATCACACACCCCTTGTTCTGATGGCGGTTTCGTCCCACTCCGAGTAATCCTGTCGAAGCGGATAGACGCCATCGGGCCAGTTGTCCGGAAGAAGGAGCCTGCGGGGGTCGGGATGTCCCTCGAAGGTTATACCGAGCAGTTCCTTCATCTCCCTCTCTATCCAGTTCACAGCCTCGATTTCCTTCCCGAGGGAGGTGATCACGGGATTGTCCCGATTCAGCAGCACCCTGATGTTCAGCATCAGGTTGATGTCTTCCAGGGTGAAGTGGTAGAGGATCTCTATTCCGTCGGGGGTGTCGGTGCCCGTCGCAATGTTGAACCTTGCTCCCAACTCCCTGAAGATGTAAGGGCCGACCCAGGCAATGGCCCTGGGTTTGATTTTGATGAAAACCCTTTTCGGCGACTTGACGAAAATGTCCAGAATGTCATCACCAAACCTGTTGCCGAGATCTCTGAGAACCTGCTCCCTTGTCATCAGCCTTTGCCCACCTTCTCTATCAGTTTGACGACCCCGGCGATGATGGCCTCGGGTTTCGGGGGGCAACCCGGAATGTAGGCGTCAACGGGAATGATCTTGTCCAGGGGAACCGGACAGTTGTAGCTGTCGATGAAAATCCCCCTGGAGCCGGTGCAGGTGCCGATGCCCACCACAAGGCAAGGCTTGGGTACCTGTTCGTAAAGGGTTTTCAGCTTCTCCGCGCTCATCCGGTTGCAGGAGCCGCTCACGAGCAGGACATCCGCGTGCTTGATGCTTCCCGCGAGCAGAATCCCGAACCGCTCAACGTCGAACCTGGGCGTGAGGCAGTCCAGGGTTTCGATGTCGCAGTTGTTGCAGCTTCCCGTGGAGAGGTGGAACACCCAGGGTGACTTGAGAAGGGCTTTGAGTTTCAGGCTCATGAACTCACCTCTCAAAGGCCCAGAAGGGCCAGTATCAGTGACACGGCAGCGATGACGGTCATGGGTCCCCAGAAGAACCTCATCGCCTGATCGATCCTCACCCTGGGGTTGGTGTTCCTGATTACTGTGATCAGGGCAAGCACACCGACGAACTTCAGAACGCTCCAGAGAATTCCCCAGCCGGCCAGGGAAAAGCCCCCAAGGAACATCTGGATCAGGAAGAAAGGCAGTATGAACAGCATCATGTTCTTGGTGAGCTTGTACATCGCAAGGCCGGTGCCCGAGTATTCTATCAGCGGGCCGTGGACTATCTCCGTCTCAGCCTCGGGAGCGTCGAACGGAACCAGTGCCAGTTTTGCCTGAATGCAGAGCAGTCCCACGAGCATGGCCAGTATTCCGGACAGGTTGCCCGCGAAGGCCCCCGCCTCCCGCTGGGCCAGCAGGATGTCTCCAAGGCGTATGGAGAGACCGGAGTGAACGACCGGCACCAGCATCGCCAATATGAAAGGCAGTTCATAGGAGAGGACCAGCTTCATCTCGCGGCTGGCTCCCAGGCTGGCCAGAGGGTTCCGGGAGGCGAAACCTCCGATGATGATGCTCATTGATGGAATCGTGAGCAGGTAGATGACAACGATCCAGTCACCGGTGAAGCCCGTCTGGGGGTGTATCTGGTTCATCCAGAGCACCGAGGCTGCAGTGACGGCTCCCGCAAGGCCCAGGAGGGGAGCACCGAGGAAAACCGACCTGTATGAACCTGTCGGAACCAGAGTTTCCTTCCCCAGAAGCTTGATGATGTCCACCAACGGCTGGTAGAAGGGCGGACCCACCCGGTACTGCACCCTGGCGGTGACCTTGCGGTCAACCCAGCTGGCGGTCAACCCCAGTATCGAGGTGACAAGGAAGCCGAAGACCAGAAGGTTGAGCAGGATCATGCCTCCTCCTTCTTCCAGTGCCTCGAGTGCACCATCAGGTGCTCTCCTGCGGCGAAGCAGTCCTGCATATCCTCCGGTTCGCCTTCGATGAGCCGCAAAGCCCCGTAGGGGCAGGTGGAAATGCAAACAGGTTCGCCTCCCCTCCGGGAGAGGCAGTAATCGCAGTTCGATGCGAAACGGGGCACGATCTCGGGGTAGATGGTCCCGTAGGGACAGGCATGGGAACATGAACGGCAGCTGACGCACCTGAAGGTGTGGCGGACCAGCATTCCGCCCGGGTCTGCAAGCTTTTCCAGGGCTTCCTTGGGACAGGCCTTCACGCAGTGGGGCTCTTCGCACCTTCGGCATACCATGGCGTAAGTGGCCAGTTCGATCACCGACAGAATGCCCTGGTTGGCCTTGCTGTGCCATGGGTAGCTGCAGCGTATCACACATTCGGGACACACCGTCGAGGAACAGATGTCGAGGTCGATGAACAGCCTGGTGTTACCGGTCGACCCGGATTCGACCGCCTCCCGCCCCTGAAGCTGCTCAACAGTGTTCAAGAGGTTTTTTCCTTCCATGGTCAGTCCCATATCCCGGGAATGTCTTTTATCTGCGCGTAGGTGAACACCGGCCCGTCCTTGCAGCAGTAGAACGTTCCAAGCCTGCAGTGGCCGCACTTCCCGAAGCCGCACGACATGTTCTTCTCCATGGAGAGGTAGATCCTCTCCGGTGGAATGCCCATCTCCAGCATTCTGAACGTGACGAATTTCATCATGACCGGGGGGCCGCAGGAAATTCCCACGGCGTTTGCCGGGTTGACGCACGAGCTGTCCATGATCGATGTCACAAGCCCGGTAGCGCAGCTCCATGTTTCGTCGCACTGGTCGGTGGTGAGCCGGATGTCGAGGTCGGGCCGGTCCAGCCAGCCCATTATCTCTTCGCGGTACAGGAACTCGCAGGGCTGCCTGCAGCCGGCACGATACGCCAGCTTCCCGAGGTCGCCCCTCATGTCGAACAAAGAATACATGAGGGTTCTAAGGGGGGCGAGCCCCACACCGCCACCCACGACCAGAACTTCCTTCCCCCTGAATTCGTCGAGCGGGTAGCCGTGGCCGTAGGGTCCCCTGAGCCCGACAATATCACCGGCTTTCAGCTCGTGGATGGCTTCGGTGACCTTGCCGACCTTTACAATGGTTATGTCCATCTTCTCATGGTCGCCGCAGAAAGATGAAGGCGTGAACGGCGCTTCACCGACGCCCGGAACGGAGACTTCCATGAACTGCCCGGGGGAGAAAGAAAGAGGCTCCGAGGGCCGGAGCCTGATCGTAGTTATGGAGGGGGTTTCAGTGATCACTTCCAGTACTTCCGTTTTCACTGACCTGTACGGGTTTTTATCCATTCTCCACCAGTCTTCTCAATACGCGCCTTATGTCGATCCTGCCGGGGCAGGCCGCTGAACACCTGCCGCAACCGGTACAGGCGAACTCTCCGGCAACCTTTGGGAAGAAATCGAACTTCTTCTCGAAGCGGTTCCGCAACCTCATCCACAGCCGGGACCTGGGGTTCTCTCCGCCGGCGACGCGGGCGAAGTCGTTGATGAGGCAGGAATCCCACATCCTGAACCTGCCTGTGGTTCCCTGAGCCATCTGGTCGTAAAGATAGAAGCAGTGGCAGGTGGGACAGATCGTGTTGCATGCCCCGCACTCGACACAGGTCGCGGCCTCTTCCGCCCACAGTGGAGCATCGTATCTTCTTGCCACAGCGCCCTTCAGGCTTTCAGCGCCGGGTGTTCCGCCTGCTTCCGCAATTGTCCGCAGTTTCTCAAGCACGGCCTCCCTGTTTTCTCTCCGTTCCTGCTGCTGCTTTGGCGAAGGATCGGTGAAGAGAGATGAATGGGCAGCCATTAGCGCCCGGCCTTTTTCCGAGCCAGCCTCGGCAAGAAAACCTCCACTGACCGGTGAGAGGTTGATGTCGAACCCGTCTTCCGGGTAGGGCAGCCCGTCGAGTGACGTGCAGAAGCATGTTTCCAGGGCGTCGGTGCAGTCAGAGGAGATCACGAGGCTTTCCCTCCTCAGGCGTTTGTAGGTGGGATCGCCGAACTCGTGGTCGAGAAAGACATGGTCGAGAATGCGGAACCCTTTCAGATCGCATGCCTTGGCGCCAACCACGCAGAGCGGTTGGAGCTCCCGGCCGGGAAGGCCGGGTTCGAAACCCGAGGCAACCCTCTCGCGGCCTGAGAAGAAGAAGGCCTTGAGGGGCTCTACCGACCTGACACCGCCGATGAAAGCGCTGCCCGGGTCTGATCTGTCAATGGATGTGAAATGTGACTTGCTCCCGCTCCCGACTGGGAAGAGGAGTTTGTGGGTCCCACCGAGAGCCTTCAGTAGTGACTCGAAGTGAACCCTGCTCAAAAATGTCATGGGCGCTTAATAATTCTGGTTGATAACTGTGTCAAGACCCTTGGCGAATGGCTTCCGGAACTATCCCATACTTGCCCGCAGCGCCCGTGGCGTGCCTTTACAAAGACTCCCACCTGCTCCTCATGAAGCTGCACAGATCAGCCATACCCTGTCCGGTCCTGGCTGAGATACGGAAGGTCTTCACACCGGGATTCAGGCTTCTGCACTCCCTTTCAACGCGGTCCATGTCGAACTCCATGTGGGGCAGGAGATCCGTTTTTGTCAGAAGGAGCACGTCGATGCGGCTGAACAGCGAGGGATACTTCAGCACCTTGTCGTCCCCCTCGGGAAGGGACAGCATCCCGACCTTGATGTGCTCTCCGAGGTCGTATGCGCTGGGACAGATGAGATTGCCAACGTTCTCTATGGCCAGGTACTTGAAGGGCTTTCTCTTGTCGAGCGCCGAGAACGCTTCCTTCACGGCCGCCGCGTCAAGGTGGCATGAGCCCCCGGTCTCGATCTGAACGGCCCGGCACC
Source organism: candidate division Hyd24-12 bacterium UBA6080 (assembly GCA_002436025.1). Classification (GTDB taxonomy): domain Bacteria; phylum Fermentibacterota; class Fermentibacteria; order Fermentibacterales; family JCC-6; genus UBA6080. Next base: position 100,530 of record DIXM01000009.1, on the reverse strand, counting down.
CGGCCCGGACGATCCTGTCGGCATCCCTGCGGGTCTTCACATCCCCCTCGATCACTGCCATCTCCGGCCCTAACTCACCGGCAAGGGCCTCGAGCAGGGTGGTCTTGCCTGCCCCCGGAGAACTGATGATGTTGAACGCGAGAAGGCCGTTCAGGCGGAATGCCCGCCGGTTCTCCGCGGCGATGTCATCGTTTCGGGCCATCACTGGTGATGTTATCCTCATCGGCATCCTCCCCGTCAAACTCTACGCTTTCCACAAAGAACTCCCTGCCTGAGACTATCCTTCTGTCCCACGAACCGCACTCCGGGCAACCCGGCTCGAAGTCGTCGCTATGCCATGCGTGGCCGCATTGCAGGCAGCGCATTTCCGCCGGGGTCTTCCGTACAACCAGCTCAGGGTTCCCCAGGCCCCTCACTGAGGCAATCTCGGTGAAACAGAAGGAAAGGGACTCCCATGATACCCCGGAAAGGGGACCAATCACCACGGTGACCGTGGAGAGCCTCCTGGGTTTGCCGAGAACGGAGATTATGACCTCAGCCATGTCCTGCGCAAGGGAGTACTCGTGCATTTCCTTCCATCACCTCAGGCCAAGTATAAGGTGCGGTTTCGACCCATCAAACCGCCTGACCCAATCCTGAAAAAAGTTGCGGGACCATCCCGTTGCTTATAATCACCGAATGGATGTGCAACGCTTGCGGGTCTCGGTTGAGGGGGCGGTCCAGGGTGTCGGGTTCCGCCCCTTCGTTTACAGGCTTGCCCGTCGACTGGGCATCACCGGGCTTGTCTGGAACACCTCCGGGGGGGTCGTCATCGAGGCCCAGGGCACGGAAGAAGACCTGGCGGCATTCGTTCGATGTCTTCGGGAAGAAAAACCCGGACCAGCGGTGATAAGCGGCGTCAGCACCGTTGCTGTCCCTCCCCTGTCCGAGACCGGATTCCACATTGCCCCCAGCAGTGATGGTGCCCCGGCAACCCTTGTAACCCCTGACATTGCGGTCTGCCCCGAGTGCATCAGGGAACTGATGGACCCTTCGGACCGCAGGCACAGGTACCCCTTCATCAACTGCACGAACTGCGGACCGCGTTTCTCGATCCTTCTGGCGCTGCCATACGACCGTCCCAACACGACCATGCGCGGCTTCACGATGTGTTCCGACTGCGCCTCGGAGTATCAGGACCCGATGGACCGCCGCTTCCACGCACAACCCGTGGCGTGCCCGGTCTGCGGCCCGAGGCTTCGGCTTCTGGACCCGGAAGGCGGTGAGCTGTCCCGCGATGACAATGCCCTGGAAGACGCGGTGACAGAGCTCCGCCGGGGAGGTGTGGTTGCCCTGAAGGGGCTGGGAGGGTTTCAGCTCCTTGTCCGGGCCGATTCCGACGCCGCAGTAAATCTCCTCAGGCAAAGGAAGCGCAGGCCCGCAAAGCCCCTGGCCCTTCTGGTGAAGGGCATAGGGGAGGCCGAAGCGCTCTGCTCCATCAACACAGGGGAGAGGGAACTCCTTCTTTCGTCCGCGGCCCCGATAACACTGCTTACACGCAGGGGCAGCGGGGTCTCCGCCGGTGTGGCCCCGGACAGCCCATGGCTGGGCGTGATGCTTCCGGCAACTCCCCTGCACTACCTTCTGGCCTCAGACGCCGGCTTTCCGCTCGTGGCCACCAGCGGTAACGCCTCGGGGGAACCGATATGCACCGATAACCACGAGGCCCTGACAAAGCTTGGGGGCGTCGCCGACCTCTTCCTGGTGCACGACAGGCCCATTGCCAGGCAGGTCGACGACTCGGTCGTCGCCTGGCTTCCCGACGGCCCGCTCATGATCCGCAGGGCCAGGGGTTATGCCCCCCTTCCTATCACCGTAAAAGGCGTTACTGCAGGCACTCTTGCTGTGGGTGGGCACCTGGCGAACACGGGAGCTATCTCGATAAGGGATGGGGTGATCCTCAGCCAGCACATAGGCGACCTTGAAACCCTTGCCTCTGTCCAGACCCACCGCAGGGCGCTGACTGACCTGCAGACCCTCTTTGGCAGGGCATCACGCGTGGTCCGGGACATGCACCCCGACTACGCTTCCACAGAATCGGCGGAGAAGACCGGGCTTCCTGAGACGACGATCCAGCATCACCACGCCCACATCCTGGGGTGCATGGCCGAGAACGGGACGGCCGCGCCTGTCCTGGGTGTGGCCTGGGACGGCGTCGGGCTGGGAACCGACAATTCCGCGTGGGGGGGCGAGTTTCTCCTGGTCGGTGACAGCACCGGCTTTGAAAGGGTGGCATGCCTGCGCCCCTTTCCGGTCCCGGGCGGGGACGCTGCAGCGCTGGAACCCCGGAGATCGGCCCTCGGGCTCCTCTGGGCAATGAACGGCTACCTCCCCCCTTCCTTCAGTTCCTTCAGTGATCCCGAGCTCAAGGTTATCGGGCGGATGATGGAAAGGGGGGTGAACACGCCCCCAACCACCAGTGCCGGAAGGCTTTTCGACGGTGTTACCGCGCTTCTGGGCCTGAGGGGTGTCTGCTCTTTCAAGGGCGAGGCGCCGGTCCTGCTTGAAAACCTTGCCCACGGCACAGGGGAGGAAAAGGGTTACCCGATGTCCCTTCGAAAGCAGGGACCGCCCATGATACTCGACTGGGAACCAATGCTGAATGCCATTTCAGCGGACGCACAGAATGCGGTGCCCATCGCCGTCATCTCCCGAAGGTTTCACGAGGGGTTGTCGGACGGCATCCTGATGGTGGCCCGGGAGGTCGGGGCAAAGCAGGTCGCCATTACCGGGGGATGCTTTACGAACAGGCTTCTCACCGAGCTGACGATCGCAAAACTGAGGGCTGATGGTTTCACCCCGCTAAGGCACCACCTTGTGCCGCCCGGTGACGGCGGCATCGCCTTGGGCCAGGCCGTGGTGGAACCACCGGCGTTATGAGGAAAGACCTCTCGAGGCCCGACCGTTTCCCCAATGTTCCCGCAGGTACCGCCAGCACGTATAATCCGTTCAGGAACGGGTACGGCCGCTTTGATCCCTTTCACCCCGCATCAGGGGAGGCGTGATGAAGTTCGTAGACGAGTACCGTGAAGCTTCCCTCTGCAAAGGCTACGCGGAAGAGATCAGGCGAACGGCGACCCGACCCTGGACCATAATGGAGGTCTGCGGAGGGCAGACCCACACGATCCTCCGTTACGGCCTTCCAGGAATGCTGAACGGCGCCGTGGAGCTCATCCACGGCCCGGGCTGCCCGGTGTGCGTCACACCGCCCTCCTTCATCGATGCCGCACTTCATGTCGCTTCACTGCCGGGAGTGATCCTCTGCTCCTTCGGCGACATGCTCCGCGTCCCCGGCAGCGGGGGAGACCTTAACTCGGCAAGGGCCCGGGGAGGGAACGTGAGAATGGTCTACTCCCCCTTCGACGCAGTGGAACTGGCCCGCAACAACCCTGAAAGCCAGGTCGTCATGTTCGCCGTGGGGTTCGAGACCACCGCCCCGGCCACTGCGGCCGCGCTTCTTTCCGCCAGGGAACTGGACAACTTCTCGGTCATCTGCTGTCACGTGCTGGTGCTGCCTGCCATGGAGGCCGTAATGTCCATGAAGGGGTGCAGGGTCAAAGGATTCCTTGCCGCAGGCCACGTATGCACCGTCATGGGGTGGAACCAGTACTCGGCACTGGCCCGGGACTACAGGGTGCCGGTGATAGTTGCCGGCTTCGAGCCGGCGGACATCCTTCAGGCCATCCACATGTGTGTCAGCCAGCTGGAGAGCGGATCGCACCGGGTCGAAAACCAGTACACACGCTCGGTCTCCCCCGACGGGAATCCCGCCGCGAGGGAACTGATGGACCGCGTCTTCAGTGTGACGGACAGGGAGTGGCGGGGCCTCGGCATGATCCCGAGAAGCGGTCTCCGTCTCTCCGACGACTGGCGGGAATACGATGCGATGCGCAGGTTCGGGGTAACGCTGGGCGAGCCGGCCGCAGCCACCGAATGCATGGCAGGAAGGGTCCTCATCGGGGAGATCCCCCCAACGGGCTGCCCGCACTTCGGAAGGGGTTGCACGCCGGAGTCTCCCATGGGCGCCCCGATGGTGTCCTCCGAGGGCGCGTGCGCGGCCCACTACCGGTACGGGAGAAGAACGTGATGAACTGCCCGCTTCCAACGCCTCCCGGCGACACCGTCACCCTTGCCCACGGTGGAGGGGGACGGCTGACTAACCGTCTTATCGAGGACGTGATGATACCGGCCTTCGGAAGACCTCCGGGCGGCGAACAGCACGACGGGGCTCTCCTTCCCATTCAGGGAAACTCCGGGATCGCCTTCACGACGGACTGCCATGTCGTCGATCCGCTGTTCTTCCCGGGAGGCGACATTGGTTCCCTGTCCATCATCGGCACAGTGAACGATCTGGCCATGTGCGGCGCCCTGCCGAAGTGGATAAGCGCGGGGTTCATACTCGAGGAAGGACTTTCGATGAGCATCCTTCGAAGGGTCGTGGCCTCGATGGCGAACGCTGCCGCAAACTCGGACGTGAGGATAGTCACCGGTGACACGAAGGTTGTGAACAGGGGCAAGGGTGACGGCATCTACATCTGCACCTCGGGCGTGGGCCAGGTGATACCCGGAATGGACTTCAGACCCGGAAGGGTAACAGCGGGCGACGCGGTGCTTGTTAGCGGAGACATTGGCAGGCATGGCATCTCCGTTCTTGCATGCAGGGAGGGAATCTCCCTCGAGCTGACCATTGAAAGCGATCTTGCGCCCCTAACAGGCAAGATGCTGGCCCTCGCGAATGCGGGCGTCGATGTCCACTGCATGAGGGACCTCACCCGAGGCGGGCTGGCAGCGGCACTGAACGAGATCGCCACAGCATCTTCCAAAGGCATGACGATTGATGAGGCAGCCATCCCCGTGGCCGGCGAGGTGGCCGGCGCCTGCGAGATACTCGGGCTCGACCCCCTCCAGTCGGCATGCGAGGGAAGGTTCGTGCTGTTCACCCCTGAAGGCCATGCCCAAAAAGCCCTGAAGGCCATGGGAACCGGCGCTGCCCTCATCGGCGTGGTCGACGATTCACCGGAGACCGGGGTTTTCCTGAGAACTACACTTGGCACCAAAAGGGTCCTCGAGATGCCCTCGGGCATGCTTCTGCCCAGGATCTGCTGAGAAACCCGGGCCCGCAGGAACACAAAGGAACGCCGGCAAGCCGGTTCGGGAAGTTCATACTGATTCAGATTCAGATTCTGATTCAGATTCAGGGTCAGCCCGCCATGAAAATCCGTGACAGATAACGGAAGTATCAAAACGACTGCAATCCTGTTACAACTGTTATCGATACTCTTGGAACTATCCCCCGCTCCATCAGAACCGCACCTATATGCCACATGCCTGAAGCCACAAAAGCTGAAACCCCTGCACTGTTCACCGAGGCCCGGCATTAGCATCATTGCACCAACAGATGGATCGGGAGTCATAGAGGAGGGATGCAATGTTGAGATGGTGGCTTTGCCTTTCGGTGTCACTTCTTCTGGTCTTTTCGGCATGTGGCGACAATGCGGCGGGTCCCCCGGAAGAACAGCCACCCGAGGATTTTCCCGCGAAGAAGGCTGACAGCTGGGTGGCGCCTTCGGGTTCCGGAAGCAACCAGGTCTTCGGTCTGCAGTGTCCCTCAGGGAATGAGGACAGGGTGTACTTCTGGATCAGCGATCTGTCTGAGAACCATGACAGGCTGGTCTGCTATGCGAACGGCTACACTCAGTCATCTCCGGAGCTTCCCGAAGGCAGCGGTTCCCACTTCGCCGTAATTCCCCAGACGGGTGATGTCATCTATTCCAGTCTGGAGGGAAGCGGGACCAGGGTCATCCTGGCCAGCGAAGACCTTCTCACGCAGGCGGAGTTCACCACAGGCGAGACAGTAACGGGATTCATCCCGATGCTGGGCGGTGACAAGGTGCTCATGTGCCTTGGTCTGAACGCCGTGGTGCTTGAGATACCCTCCCTTTCCAGGGTGGATACGGTTCTCTGTACTGTGTCAAAGGGTTTTTCGGTTGAAGGGTATGGCACGTACGGGTACTCCGCCGAAATGATCCTGAAGTTCGATCCGGCAACGTGCCAGATGACGCAGAACGCCCTGACGGGTTCCGAATGCACGCCTGTGATCAGCGAAGAGGGAAGGGTATTCCTTCTTGCGAACGGCCTGCTGACGATACTGGAAGCCGATGACCTGAGCATGGTCGAGTTCAAGGCCACTCCATCCTCATCTGTCTTCGCGCTGCACCCGGTTGGTGAATCGGTATTCCTGTACACCGTTTCCACAGGCAACACCATCGACATCTACGACCTGGCCGACCTGGCATGGAAGGGAACGGTAAGCGGGCTCACGCTGACCAACCCTCTCGACGAACTCATCTCGCACCCCGGCATGAACGAGCTCTGGGGGTTGACCGTCAACTCGCAGAATCGCTGCGAGGTGTTCAACATAACACCCTGACGGACCGTGTGGTCTGATTCAGAAGCAGACAGCGGGTGGTTGCCTTCTGTGGCAGCTGTTAGACGCCGGCAGATGCAGCCAGTATCTCCGCTCTCCGGAAGCATTCGACCGAGTGGTCGTTCACCATCCCCGTGGCCTGCATGTGGGCGTAGCAGATGGTCGATCCCACGAACCGGAATCCCCTGGACAGAAGGTCGCGGCTCATGGAGTCTGACTCGGGGCTTTTAGCCCTGTAGTCGGCCGGGGTGCGTATCTCGTTCACGATGGGCCGGTGATTTACGAAGCCCCACATATACCTGTCGAAACTCCCGAACTCCTCCTGCACCGCAAGGAAGGCCCGGGCGTTGGATACCGTTGCCCTGAGTTTCGCCCTGTTCCGTACGATGCCCGGGTTCTGAAGGAGCTGTTCCAGCCTGCTGTCATCGTACCGGGCAATAAGCACGGGATCGAACCCGTCCAGGGCGTCGCGGAAGTTCTCCCGCTTCCGGAGCACGGTGTACCAGCTCAGCCCGGCCTGCATGCCCTCAAGAACCAGGAACTCGAAGAGCATCCGGTCGTCGTGGAGGGGTGTTCCCCACTCCCGGTCGTGGTAGGCCATGTAATCCGGCTTGGAGAGATCCACCCACGGGCAGCGAACCAGGCCGTCAGGGTGCATGATGCCGTTTTCCGATGAGCATGGGCTTTGGTTGCTCCTGGAGGGATCGTTTCATGAGATGTCTTTTCTTGTCAGCCCTTACTGATCCATTCCGCCAACTCGGGATGTTTCGCCATAAGGATTGCGGTACCCAAGTCCTGTATCCGCCTGGCTTCCTTCAGCATTGCTTTGAGTTCTCCCGGACTGATCGTGTCGATCATCTCGTACTGGGAGATATGACGTTTCTTGACCATGGCCTGAAGAAGGATGAGTTTGTCCCGGCTCTCTCCGAGAGTGTACTCAAGGCTCTCGATCGAATAGTAATGGCTGCAGGTAGTTGCTGGTCTGTAGCCGTCCGCCAGCAGCAGCGCCTGGGCGACGACAACAACGGCTTCGTAGGCGAGCCGGAAGGCAATGTCATCGGGTTGTCCCTCCAGGGAGGCAGCCCTGAGATTGCGCTCCGCAATGCGATATTTCTCGGCAATGTCCTTTGCCACAGGCTTCGCAGTACGCAGAAACCCGCTATCCAACCACTTCTGCAAGCTCATCGTCACCCCCGATCAAATACAGCTTGGGCGCTTCAAGTACCCCCTGCAGAAAACCCGTTCCCAGGCGCTCACGTATGGATTCCTCCGTGTATAGCACCGGGTTGATCTCACGGTCAAGTTTCGTTTGAGCTTCCTGGATCAGTCCGACAAGGTCTTCGAATTCAATGTCCCCGCAAACCATCAGGTCGATGTCGCTTTCAGGCCTCATCTCACCTGCGGCGAAGCTTCCATAGATGAAGGCGATCCTGATATGTGACTCCATGGGCTTCAGAGCTTGTCTGAGCTGCTGGGGTATGCCGGCGGTCTTCTGCAGGAAGTCATGGAGTTCCCGATAGACCGGGGATCGGGTGTTGGCCTGGTATCGGGTCTGATTGGCCTGTTTGGTCAGTGTGATCAGGCCTGCCTCCACAAGGTTTGCGAGTTCTCTGTGAACGGCTCCGGACCCCGCCTGCAGAAGGTCCCGAATCTCCCTGAAGAAGTAGGAGCGATCGGGGTTCAGAAGAAGGATTGAGAGCAGGCTTCTTCTCACCTTTCCGAACAGGGCATCGGCTTCGTCTGAATGAAAAAGTGTTCCCATATTGGGAAATATGTTTCCCCTTCTGGGAAAGGCAAGGCTCGCAAAAGTGTTTCCCGGCCGACCCACTTGTGGGCAGGGGTAACAAACCCTATTCCGTGCTCTTGTCATTCTCAGGCTCAGGAAGGTGCGGCAGGGGCAGAACCCCTGCCTTCAGCCAGCACGGATTCGTACAGTTTCAGGTAGCGGTCCGCAACAGTTGCGGTGTCGAACTCATCTCCGATCAACTGTCCTGCATTGACCGACATTTTCCGACGCATGCCGTCATTCTTCAGGATACGGATAGTGCTATCGGTCATGGCCTTCACGTCACCCACCGGAACAACGAATCCCGTTTCCCCGTCCTTCACCAGTTCCCTTGTTGCACCGGTATCCGTGGCAACCACTGGAACACCAGCGCAGAACGCCTCCTGTACGACCCGGGGAAGTCCCTCCGCTCCCGATGCGAGAAGAAGGCAGTCCATTGCGGAAATGGTCAGCGCGGGGTCCGGCTGGATACCCGCGAAGCGGAACCTGTCACCGAGGGACCGGACCTGATCAAGGAAGGCATTTCTCTGGGGGCCGTCTCCGGCCAGAATGAAGAATGCTCCACCATCGATCTCACCAATCGCCTTGAACGCCCTTGCGAGGTCGAGCACCCTCTTTTCGGGAACGAGTGCGCATACGGAGCCCACAACCCTCGCCCCGGCAGGAATTCCGAAAATGCCCCGCGCTTCGGAGGCTCTGTCACGATGGGCCCTGTAATGCCCGACATCGATGCCCGATCTGATCACTGAGTACTGGCGCCTCCTGCCAATGCCTTTTTGCAGCGCCTTCTCCACAAGGAGAGGCGAAACGGCAACGATGCGATCCAAACGCGCAGCGATGGTCCGCTCAGCCGTCAGAAGCAACCATGACGCAAGCCTTGAGCCGGTTCGTTCATGAATGAAGCCTCTCAGGGTGTGAACCGTCAGGGGCACCTTGAGGATTCCGGTTACAGCGCCCGTCATGAGCCCGGGTTTGGCGGAATGGGTGTTGATGACGTCAGGCCTGATCCGTTTGACCGCGCCGAGGAACGAGAAGAACGTTTCCGCGTCCCTGTACGGGTTGAGTCCCCTGACCATGGAGGGGATGTTCAGAACGACCACACCCGCCTTCGTCAGCTCTTCCAGAAGGATCGGATGTGTTTTGTCGCGCCGTGAACCACCGGATGAGTACAGCACGAATACGTCATGCCCCATCGATCTCATTGCGCAGGCGATGTTGACGGCTGAGCGATGGGCTCCGCCCATGTCGAGGGACAGAACGCAATGCAGTATCCTCACTTCAGCGACGACCTGGCCCGACGCAGGGCAAAGCGCTCCCTGACAAGTGAGGGCCATTTGGCGGGACTGGAGAGGATGCTTACAGTGAGGAAGCATTCCTGCGTGCAGAAACACCGCTTTTTACGGATCAGCTTCCGAACCTCGGAGGCCCGTTTCGAATTCCAGAGCCTTGAGAGATCACAGTCGTAGTCGCGCAGATTGCCCATGGACTCCTCCATGAGCTCGCACGGGTATGTGCCTCCGTCGAGAAAAACGACGCCCCCAAGCATGCCTGCGGCACAGCGCACCCCCGCGCGCCTCTTCCGCACATGCTCAAGGATGACCTTTCTTCTCAGCGAGTTCTTCGCGCTCAACCATGGACCGAGAAACCCGAAATCATGCCCTCCGAAACACCCCCGGGCGATGCGGTCCTCTATCATCCTGTGGGCAAGCTCGAAGTTCCCGATGGAGATATCCGCCGCCCCCGGATCCCGGGGATCGCCCCTGATGAAGTTTACCTGCCACTCCCCTTCCGGGTAGATCTCCTCCACCAGTGCGCCGATGCTCCTGACATGTTCCTGATTTTGCCTGGATACGGTCGTGATGATCCCCATGTCGAAGGTCCGGCATTCCCTTTTCACTTCCCTCAGCAGCTCAATGGTCTTCATTGTTCGGTCGAAGGCTCCGGCAACACCCCTTATCGAATCGTGAACTTCCCTTGTTCCGTCCAGCGAGATGCCAACCCTGAATGGAATCCCACGATTGACACGCAGCATTTCCCCGACCTTTTCCCGGATGAGCCCGGGCTCGTACCCCGACGTGGGGATGTCGTACCTTTCAAGTCTTGTCAGCTTTCCGAACATGCCTGCGATCTCGACGATGTCATCGCGCATGAACGCCTCGCCGCCTGTGAGCGAGAGAAAGCTCACCCGTGGCATTGACCGGGCAATCTTCCCAAACTCCGTTTTAGTAAGCGGTTCTCCGTGGTGATGCGCTGATTTCCAGGCATCGTGGTACCAGCAGTGGGAACAGCGCATCCAGCATTTGTCGCTGACGAACAGAATCAGATAGGGAGGGGTTCCGACGAGCCGGGAAACGACATCATCAGTGCTCACCTGGGGCATGCCCCCTTTCCGCGGAGGCCGGAAACGGCGATCCTGGCAATCGACAGCGGCGCTTCCAGGAAGGTGCGCCTGAAAAGCCTTACCGGTTCGACGTACCATCTGTAAAGCCATTCAAGGCGAAGTCTTCTGATCATGAGGGGGGCTCTTGGCTTCTTCCGTGAGATGAAGTCGAACAAACCCCCCACGTTCCACATCAGTTTCACATCGGCCGCCTCCGCCCATCGCAGACAGAAGTGCTCCTGCCGCGGAAAACCCATTCCCACGAGAAGGATGTGCGGCTTCAGGCCGTTGATCTCCAGCATTATGGCTTCCTCTTCAGATTCGGCGAAGTAGCCGTGATGACTTCCGCACACATCCAACCCGGGGTAGGCCGTTTGTGTGTTCAACGCTGCTGTTTCCGCAACCCCCGGCAGACCTCCCAGAAGGTAGACCCGCAGAGCTCTCTGAGATGCTCTTTCCATGACGATGGGAAACAGATCGGTCCCGTTCAGATCAGAATGCCAGCCTTTTCCCGACAACCAGATCCCAACCTTCAGACCGATTCCATCGAGAATCGTAATCGTCCTTCTGGAAAGGGCTTCTGCGAGGCCGGGTTCCTTCATGAGGTAGTGGTAATTCCTTGCGTTGACATGAACTACCACGGCAGTCTTTTCGCAGCGGCCTGCGGCCTGCTCGATGATCAATGAAGCAGCCTCTTCGAAGGTCGCTGACACAAGCCTGAGATCGGCAGCCCTGACCTGCTTCACATTGCTCCTTCCACTTCCGCAGAACAGAAGGCACCTCTCGATACCGATGGATGCACAATGACGCATTTCATCTCATTACGCAATGACTGCTGGTGATGTGAAGGGCTGACAGAACAGGTAAAGAGACTGTTCCCCGAGCGATGAGGCTTAATAATCCTCATGTGCCGGATGCAATGCTGAGTGGGATTGCAGCGGCACTGTGCCAGGAACGTTCGCTACCCCCCGGTGGAGATTGCCTTGGCTCGCCCAACACGCTATTTTTGCTCTGGAGCGGAGGGCCTGGGTGGATAGCTTTCCCGGGCCGGCGCCACTTCGGCGTGTTCGGTAACTTCAGAGCTGACTTAGTTTTCCAAGGTTTCAGATGCAAAGTGGCGGTTCCACCGCAACAGGCAATGCGCGTTAATCTGGTGTGCCATCTTACGGGAGAGCAGAAAACTATTCATGAAACCCCTTGACCCTACAGGCGCGGTCCTTGTGCTCGGGGGCGGCATAGGCGGCATTCAGGCCTCGCTCGATCTTGCCGATTCGGGGTTCAAGGTCTATCTGGTGGAGAAGCTTGGAGCCATAGGCGGCACCATGGCCGCGCTGGACAAGACGTTCCCCACCAACGACTGCTCAATGTGCATCCTCTCCCCCAAGCTGGTCGAGTGCGGCAGGCACCTGAACATCGAGATACTCACCAACTCCGAATTCCTTGGCATCGAGGGAAACCCGGGCGCATTCACGGCCACGGTTCGACAGGAGCCAAGGTACGTCGACCCCCTCAAGTGCACGGGCTGCGGCGAATGCGCGAAAAAGTGCCCGGTCGGGCTGCCCGATCCGTTCAACAGGGGGCTGAACGGGAAGAAGGCGGTGTTCCGCCTTTACGAGCAGGCGTATCCGCCCTCGTTCGAGATCGACATGGACGTGTGCAGAAAGTGCAGGCTCTGCGAGAAGACATGCAGCGCCGGCGCGATAGATCTTTGCATGGAGCCGAAGACCCTTGCGCTCTACGTGGGGGCCGTCATTGCGTGTCCGGGTTTCGAGGCGTTCGATGCAGGCCTTCTGGCCAACTACGGCTACGGAGCTTTCCCCAACGTGATAACAAGCATGGAGTTCGAGAGGATACTCAGCGCCTCCGGGCCATATCAGGGCAGACTGCTCAGGCCGTCGGACGGGAAGGCGCCGCGGAACATCGCATGGATACAGTGCGTGGGCTCGCGGGACACGCACCGCGTGCACAACAACTACTGCTCCTCGGTGTGCTGCACCTACGCCATCAAGGAGGCGGTGGTCGCAAAGGAGCACTCAGGTTCCGAACTTGGCACGACCATCTTCTACATCGATATAAGGACCCACGGCAAGGGCTTCGAGCGTTACTACGAACGCGCGAAGAGCTGTCATGGAGTCAGGTTCGTGAAGTCCGAGATACACCGGATATACCGTGACCGCTCCGAGAACCTCACGCTCAGGTACGTTGAGAATGGCGCGATCCGCGAGGAAGTCTACGACCTCGTCGTTCTGTCCGTGGGGATGGTTCAGGGCAGCGCCAACCGCGAGATGGCGAAGAGGCTGGGCCTCGAGCTGAACGAGCACGGGTTCTGCGCAACCGGGGTCTTCTCGCCGGTCGGCACTTCCTCACCCGGGATATTCGCCGCGGGGGCTTTCACAGGCCCGAAGGACATCCCCGAGACGGTCATGGGGGCAAGCGCTGCAGCAGCAGAAGCCTCGGCCCTTCTGGCCGGTTCCAGGCACAACCTCACCCTTGCGAAGTCGTACCCCCGGGAAACTGTTGCGGCCGGGGGGAAACCCCGCATCGGGGTTTTCATCTGCCACTGCGGCATCAACATAAGCAGCGTCGTGAACATCGCCGAGGTCAAAGCCTACGCTCAGACCCTTCCGAACGTGGTTTACGTGGATGACGCCCTCTTCTCCTGCTCGCAGGACAACCAGCACAGGATAAAGGACTGCATAGCCACCCACCGGCTCAACCGGGTAGTCGTTGCGGCGTGCACGCCCAGGACCCATGAGCCGCTTTTCATGGAGACGATGCGGGAAGCTGGCCTCAACAAGTACCTGTTCGAGATGGCAAACATCCGGGACCAGTGTTCCTGGGTCCATCAGGACCAGCCAGAAATGGCCACACAAAAGGCAAAGGACCTTGTCCGGATGTCCGTGGCGAAGGCAAAGCTTATCGAGCCCCTGTTCCAGACCAGGCTCGATGTGAACAGGTCGGCCCTTGTGGTGGGGGGCGGCATCGCGGGCATGGTGAACGCACTTGCTCTCGCGTCGCTGGGGTTCGGGGTTCACCTGGTGGAGATGTCTTCCGTGCTGGGCGGCAACGCCCGAAGGCTTCATTCCACCATCGAGGGCATGGATGTTCCCGGGTTCGTGAAGGAGCTTTCGGAAAGGATTTCGAACGAACCGCTGATAACGCTTCACACCGAATCCCGCATCAGCGATGTTCGGGGGTTCGTTGGCAACTTCACCACCACGCTTGAACACACCTCCGGTGGCGGCAGGACCGAGGTCACACACGGCGTGGCCGTGATAGCCTCGGGGGGCGAGCCGTACCGGACCGGTGAGTACCTGTACGGACAGAGCCCCCGCGTCTTCTCGCTTCTGGAACTCGAGGGCGAAGTGGCCGCGAAGAACCCCCTTGTCCTCGGGGCGAGGAACATCGTGCTTATCCAGTGCGTTGGTTCCCGGGACGCCGAGAGGCCCTACTGCAGCCGTACCTGCTGCAGCAAATCCGTCAAGATCGCCCTCGAGATCAGGAAAGCCAGCCCCGATGCGAACATCTACGTGCTCTACCGCGACATTCGAACCTACGGGTTCCTCGAGCAGTACTACCTCGAGGCGCGGGAAGCGGGCGTGCAGTTCCTTCAGTACGACCCTGAGCAGAAGCCCACGGTCGAGCTGGTCATTCGCGACGGAGAGGAACGCGTCAGGGTCACCGTGACCGACCTGATACTCAACGAGGAGCTCTCGGTCGACGCCGATGTCCTGGGACTCGCCACGGCCATAGTCCCGTCACCCGGGGCCAGGGAGCTTGCGGGGATGTTCAAGGTCCCACTGAACGAGGACGGCTTTTTCATGGAATCGCACATCAAGCTACGTCCTGTCGATTTCCCCTCCGAGGGCGTCTTCGTCTGCGGGTTGGCCCACAGCCCCAAGCTCATCGGAGAGAGCATGATCCAGGCCGGGGCCGCGGCCTCGAGGGCCGCCGTCATCCTGTCCCGTGATTTCATCGAAGCCGGCGGAACCGTCAGTTTCATAGACAGGAACAGGTGCAGGGGCTGCGGGTTGTGCGTGGAACTCTGCCCCTACGGCGCAATTGATCTTGTTGACAACGAGAGCATTGCGGCTGTGAACGAGGCCCTCTGCAAGGGCTGCGGCGTATGCGCGTCGTCGTGCCGCAGCGGCGCAGCCGGGATAAAGGGGTTCACCGACAACGAGATATTCTCGATGATACAGACAAGTGTGCTGCGGTCATGAACACGGAATTGCGCGAAGGGGAAGGGATGGAGAACCAGGCCGTGGAGTGGGAACCCCGGATAATCGCCTTTCTCTGCAACTGGTGCAGTTACGCCGGCGCCGACCTGGCCGGGGTGGGGCGGCTTCAGTACCCGCCCAACGTGAGGGTCATAAGGGTGCCCTGTTCGGGACGGATCAGCCCGTTCTTCATTCTGTCGGCTTTCCAGAAGGGCGCCGACGGAGTCATCGTGAGCGGCTGCCACCCCGGCGACTGCCATTACATAAGCGGCAACTACAGCGCACGCCGCAAGTTCGCCCTTTTGAAGGGCCTGCTTGACCACATAGGCATCGAGGAGGGCAGGCTTCACTTCACCTGGATATCCGCATCGGAGGGCGGCAGGTTCGCGGATGTGATGGGCTCGGTCACCGAAACCGTGCGGGCTCTGGGCCCCGTGAGGCAGATGGTCGGAACGGGGGTTCGGAAGTGAGCCGCACCGGTCTCACCGCAAGGATACGCGAAGAGGCGGCACACCTCCTTGCCGAGGGCACGGTAGACGTGGTCATCGGTTTCGAGCAGGGCTCCCTGCCCCTCCGGGCAACGCCGTGTTTTGTCTCCGATGCTGCCGATGCCGGGAGGCTTGTCTGGAATTCATTCTGCGGCAACAATCTGAGCAGGTACATACGCCGCTTTGACAAACGGATAGCCCTTGTTGCCAAGGGCTGTGACACACGCTCGATCGTCGAACTCATAAAGGAGAATCAGGTCCAAAGGGAAAACCTGGTGATAATCGGAGTTCCCTGCGACGGCATGGTCGATGAAAGCATTTTGCACGGACTGTGCGAAGGCAGGGAGATACTGTCGGTCGAGGAACGGGACGGCTTTCTTCTTGTCACTGATGCCGCGCGGACCGTTCGTATCCCCCGGGATGAATGCCTGCATTCGGGCTGCAGGGTCTGCACTCAAAGGAACCCGGTCATTCATGACGTTCTGGCGGGCGAGCCGGTTCAGGAACTGCCGGGCGACACGTATCGTGACGTGACCAGCTTTGCTGCGGTCCCGGCGGACGAGAGGTGGGCACGGATCACCGGGGAGATGGACCGATGCATCCGCTGTTACGCCTGCCGCGACGCGTGCCCCCTCTGCTACTGTGCGAACTGCTTCGTCGACGCCACGATGCCCCAGTGGGTGGGCAAGGGTGTCGGCGGAAGCGACACGCTCTCTTTCCATCTGATGCGTTCGCTGCACCTCGCGGGAAGGTGCGTGGAGTGCGGAGCCTGTGAACGGGCATGTCCCATGAACGTTGACATACGCACGCTTCACCGGAAGGTGTCATCCGATGTGGCAGGCATGTTCGGGTACAGGCCGGGAATGAGCCTGAGCGAACCGGCGCCGCTTTCCTGTTTCGAACCCGATGACCCTGAGGATTTCATGACGGGCGGATCACCATGCGCGGAATGAAGGAGATGCTTTCAGTGCGTTTGGGGAAGGGCGATATGGCCGGTTTCCTGGACGGGCTTCTGGCCGATCCTGATTGCACCGTGGTTGCCCCTGTGAAACATGACGGCGTGGTAAGCTTCAGGGCGATATCCTCCGGCACCGAGGCCGCGCTCGATTACTCGAACAGCGTCTCGTCCCCGAAGGGCGTCGTACTGCCCCAGGTGGAAACACTTCTGTCATGCCCGTGTTCGTCCCCTGAAGGGGAGGATGTTGTCGAACACACCCCTGAACCCGGCCGGGTGGTCCTGTTCGGTGTCCGCCCCTGCGACGCCAGGGGAATACGCTTCCTCGACGGTGTTTTCGACGGAGAGGCTGACCGCGACACCTATTACGCCAGGAGGAGGGAATCGCTGCTCGTTGTCTCCCTGGGGTGTTCGCACCCGCACACGACGTGTTTCTGCACCACGACCGGTGGTGGTCCGTTCTCGACCGAGGGGTCCGACCTGCTCATGGCGGAGCACGGGGATGAGTACATCGTGTTCACCGTGACCGAAAAGGGCGCCAGGTTCCTTTCGCAGCACGGGCTCGCTCAAGCCGATGAAAGCTCTGTGCAGGCCGTCAGAAAGACCGCAGAACTGTGCATGGCGGAGATGCAGCCCAGGGTCGGCCTGTCCGTCCTGAAGGAGTCGCTGGACGGCTCCTTCGATGCGGCTGCCTGGAACGCACTGACTGAGAAGTGCGTGGGGTGCGGGGTCTGCACCTACGTTTGTCCGACCTGTCACTGCTTTGACATCGTCGATGAGGTTTGCGGAAACTCCCGTGTGAGAAACCGGATCTGGGACTCGTGCCAGTTCCCCTGTTTCACGCGGCAGGCTTCGGGGTTCAACCCCAGGCCCACTTACAGGGAAAGGTACCGCCAGCGCTTCATGCACAAGTTCAGCTTCTGCGCCGACAGGTACGGCACAGTGGGCTGCGTGGGGTGCGGCCGGTGCGTCACTGAATGCCCGGTGAACCTCGACATCCGCAGGATCATGGCGTTCTTCCACAACAAACCGGGAGAGGAGTAGGATGATGAACCCCTACCTGCCCTTTCCCATGAGGGTTTCGAAGAGCGTGACAGAGACCGATGACGGCAGCATCCGGACGCTTTCGCTGTCATTCGCGAGAAAAGGGGACTCGGAAGCCTTCAGCTTCAGGGCCGGGCAGTTCGCTGAACTATCCCTGCTTGGTACGGGGGAGGCGCCATTCGGTATCGCATCGTCACCTGTCGACCCAGGTTTGCTGGATTTCACGGTCAGCAGGATAGGCCTTGTCACATCGGAGCTTCACAACCTGGAAACCGGGGACTCTGTAGGAATGAGGGGTCCGCTGGGAAACGGGTACCCACTCGAGGAACTGGAGGGCCGGAACGTCCTTGTCGTGGGAGGGGGGTTCGGCTTCTCAACACTGCGCGCCTTCACGGGATACGCCCTGCACCCGGACAACCGCGGTCTCTTCGGCGACCTGACAGTTGTGTACGGCGCCAGGAACCCCGGTCTCCTTCTCTACCGGCAGGACCTTCTGGAATGGGGCAAAAGGAACGACATCGACCTTCGTGTTACGGTCGATACCCCGGATGATTCGTGGACCGGCAGGACCGGAGTGGTGCCGGCCGTCGTGAGGGAGCTCTCCATCGATGCCGGGAAAACCACAGCCCTGGTGTGCGGCCCCCCGGCAATGATAAGGTACACACTCCCCGTTCTGACAGAGCTGGGCCTTCCGCCCGAAAGGATCTTCCTGTCGCTCGAGATGAAGATGAAGTGCGGCATTGGCAAATGCGGACGGTGCAACATCGGGGAAGCCTATGTGTGCACGGACGGTCCGGTTTTCAGCACGGCCCGTCTGAGCACCCTGCCGGGAGAGTACTGACATGACCGACCTGACGAACATCAATACCGCGCTCTGGCGCGAGATCACCGAGTCGTGCGGCGACATCAGGAAATGCTTCAACTGCAATACCTGCGTGGCGGGTTGCCCCGCAGCCGAGGGTTCCCCTCCCC
Organism: candidate division Hyd24-12 bacterium UBA6080; assembly: GCA_002436025.1. Classification (GTDB taxonomy): domain Bacteria; phylum Fermentibacterota; class Fermentibacteria; order Fermentibacterales; family JCC-6; genus UBA6080. The sequence continues at coordinate 82,219 of DIXM01000009.1, read as the reverse complement.
TCCTCATACGCAACCTGGTCCGGAAGGTCCTTCTGGGGCTCGAGGAAGCGCTTCTCGAGGATGAGACGCCCTGGCTCTGCGTCACATGCTCCGCTTGTGAGGAGATGTGCCCGATGGGGGTCCATCCCTTCGAGGTGTGCCTGGCGATAAGACGATGGCAGAGCCGGAACGACGAAACGTTCATTCCCGCCGCCATCTCCGAGATATTCGAGACCGGGCACACCCAGGCGCTGGGCCAGGTCAGGGAAAAGAGGCGGGCGGTGGGGCTCGACGAGGTCCCTCCCACAATCGTGAAGTTCCCCGAGCTTCTGGAGAAGTTCAGGGAGATGCTGAGAAACACCGACATCGTACGAGACAACGAATACATGTTCAAGGACTGACCAATGAAGTACGGATTCTTCCTCGGATGCAATGTTCCGGCGGTGAGACCCGATGTTGAACGGGCGATAAGGCTCACTATGCCCGCTCTCGGAGCCGAGCTGGTCGACCTCGAGGGAAGTGTGTGCTGCCCGGCCTTCGGCGCGTTCCCGTCCGCCGACGAGACGGCGGGGCTTGCAGTGAGCGCGTGGAACTTCTCAATCGCCGAGGAGATGGGCGTCGACCTCGTGACCGAGTGCGGCTCGTGCTACAGCTCACTGCGGATTGCCCGAAAAAAGCTTCTGGAAGACGGTGAGAAGAGGGAAGCCGTGAACCGGCTTCTGAAACCGGCGGGAAAGAGCTTCAGCGGAACCGTGGCAGTACGGCACATCATTGACGTGCTCTACAACGATGTGGGCACCGAGACCATTCGCGGCGCCCTGAAGTTCCCCCTCGAGGGCGTGAACGCCACGGTTCAGTACCCCTGCCACACGCTCTTCCCAAGCGAGATCGTGGGGTTCGACTCACCACCGGGGCGGCCCCGCATGCTGCAGGAACTGGTGGAGGCACTGGGCGCAACGGTGCAAACCTACAGCCGGGAGCTGCAGTGCTGCGGAGGGGCCGGCGGTTTTACCAAGGGAAGCTTTGCAGGTGCGTCGGAGTTCGCCTTCAAGAAGCTCGATGCCATGAAAAAGGAAACCGACGCCGAGTTGATCGTCGTGTCCTGCATCACCTGTCTTGAACACATGGACAGGATGCAGAACGAGATGAATAAAAAGAACGGCGATTCGGCCTGCGCCTTCCCCGTATTCGACTACAACCAGCTTCTTGCGGTGTGCATGGGGTTCGACCCGTCACAGGTAGCCTCGATATCGACGATCCCCCGGGACGGGTTGATCGCAAGGATCACGAGGTCCTGAGACCCACCCCTTCTTCTTACACGCAACCGTCAGGTTTGGGCAGACCGGCGATCTTGCATGCTCCCCTGGCGGGACCCTTGGGAAAGAGCTCGTACAGTTCCTTCAGTTTGAGCCCGCTTTCCTTGCAAAGGCTCCTGACTGTGGGCGCCATGTCCGAATCCTTCCAGAACGCACGGATGTACGTGATCAACTCCCAGTGCTTGGGGCCGAGTTCACCGGTGCCGTCGAGCCTTGCGAACTCGACCGCGACCGCTTCATCCCAGAGTTCCGGTTCCTGCAGGAATCCGTCGCCGTCCACATGAAGTTCCCTGTCGTTCACCCTTACAATGTCCATCGACCTGTCCCTCTGTTTGTGCCCCGTTGAGACCGGGCTACTTCTTCATTGAAGCGATCTCGCGAACCGCTTCGATCGAGGTGTCTATCTCCGCTTCGGTGTTGAAGGGGCCGGCACTGAACCGCACTGTGCCGTGAAGTTTGTCGGTCCCCAGCTGGACATGCACCAGTGGCGCGCACTGCAACCCCGTGCGGGTGGCTATGTTGTGATCTACGTCCAGCATCGTTCCCGCGTCTCCCGCCAGCCATCCGTCTATGTTGAGGCTGAGCACGGGGTTCTGGTTCTCTGTGTCGTCGGCGCAGTAGGTGGTGACCCCGTCGATGGCCTGCACACCCCTGCGAAGTTTGTCCCACAGACGCATCTCATGTGAATGGATGTTGTCCATGCCCTCGCTGAGCACCCATTTCACCCCCGCGAAGAGCCCCGCGACACCTACGGTGTTCAGGGTTCCCGCCTCCATGCGGTAGGGGAACTCGTCAAGATGGAACGGGTGGGCCGACCTCACGCCGGTTCCGCCGAAGATGGTGCACTTTATGGGAACGTTCTCTCCCACGTAGGACCCGCCGATGCCGGTGGGCCCCATGAGGCATTTGTGCCCGGTGAAGGCCAGAAGGTCGATGTTCATGGCCTTTACGTCTATGGGAACGGCACCCGCGCTCTGGCTGGCGTCGACCGCGAAATAGACGCCGGCCTCCCTGCAGTATCTGCCTATCTCCGCCACGGGCTGAACCGTGCCGATGATGTTGGACGAATGGTTGACTATCACGAGCCGGGTGTTCTTCCGGAAGGCCCTTTTCACGTCGTCGGGGTCGATGTAGCCCCTGCTGTCGAAGGGAATGTAGGTGACGTCGATGTCGCCTTCGTGCTTCCTGTGATAAAGCGGGCGGAGCACCGAGTTGTGCTCGAGGTTGGTCGTTATGACGTGGTCGCCCTTCGAGACCATCCCCTGGATTATCCTGTTCAGCGAGTCTGTGGCGTTGTAGCTGAAGGTGAGGCGGTTGGGGTCAGTGCCGTTGAACAGCTCGGTCAGGAGTTTGCGGGTGGAGTGAACCACCTCTTCGGCCTCGAGGGCCTTGTCGAACCCGGAGCGTCCCGGACTGACTCCGTGGGACTGGTAGAACTCCTTCATGAAATCGTAGACTACCTGGGGTTTCGGAAAAGATGTCGCTGAGTTGTCCAGATAGATCAGACCGTCCATTTGATTTCCTTCCCTGCTTCACTCTTAATTCGTATCTTCTTATATGCTAATAGAATATAAATACTTCCCGGTCCGGTTGCAATTCTTGAAACCTTTCCTGAAGCAAATCTTTGTTTGGCAGGACACTACGCACAAATCCCAAACAAGTCAATGCGAACCTGTCTGCTGCGGGAAGGTCGGGCCAGGGCGGTGGTGTCAGTCCAGCGCCCTGAGCACGATGGTCTTCAGGTACCTTCCCTCGGGGAAGGAGAGGGCGTCGGTATGGTCCGGCGCGTGGGAGAATTCGTGAAGGATGTGCAGCCTTCGGCGTGACTGGTAAGCCGCCACCCTGAGCGTATGCCGGAAATCATCCATGGTGATCCGTCCCGAACACGAGGATGTGAGCAGAACACCGCTTTCTGACAGTTTCGCGATGCACTGGGCGTTGAGGGAGGTGTACGCCTTCAGGGCCTTTTCAATCGCGCGCTGGGTCTTGGCAAAGGCCGGCGGGTCGCAGACCACCAAATCGAAACTTTCCCGGGAGTTGTAAAGGTACTCGAAGGCATCGGTCGTTGCGAACTCGATTCCCGAACCCTTGAAGCCGTTCACACTGAAGTTGTCCCGGGCAACCTCCTGCGCCCTTTCGGAGATATCCACATTCACGACACGGATGGCGCCGTGCCTCGCACCGTACACGCCAAACGCACCGGAGTAGGAGAACAGGTTCAGGAGGGTTTTTCCCTTTGCATACCGTCCCAGCACCTCCCGCGCGATGCGCTGGTCGAGGAAGAAACCCGTTTTCTGACCCTGCATGACATCAGCAAAGAACACAAGACCGTTCTCGGTGAACCTGGGGAAACCGTTGAGGCTGCCCTTCAGAATTCGGGCCGGAATGGGCTCAAGGCCCTCGCGCTTCCTGACCTCGAGGTCGGAGCGCTCAACAATGACATCGGGGCTCACCACTTTCTCGAGGGCTTCGAGGATGGGCTTCCGAAAGGCTTCGGCGCTCACCGCGTGAAACTGCACGACAAGGCAGGGACCGTAGATGTCCACTATGAGTCCGGGTATCCTGTCGGCGTCGGCGTTCACCAGCCGAAATCCTGTGCTGTCCGCAGAAAGCAGTGTTCTCTTGTAAGCGAGAAGGCGGGAGAGACGATCCTGAAAGTACGCCGTGTCGGGGGTGACGTCGGAGCTGTCAATCATTCGAACGCGAATGTCCGAGCGGGGGTTGATGATGCCCGTGCCCATGAAAGCCCCATCGAAGGAAAGAACGCTCACGGGCTCGCCGGGCGTGAACAAGGTCTCACTCTCGATGCCCTGGGAGAACACCCAGGGATGCCCGGCCCTTACCGGGGTTTCCCTTCCCTTTTTAAGAACGACCGGTTTGTGCATGGGTCAGCCGAGGGGCTGGTCTATCCTGGCCAGGGCCTGGTCGAGGTCGGCCATCAGGTCGTTCACATCTTCGATGCCAACGGAATACCGCACGAGGTCGTCGGTTATCCCCGCCTTCAGTTTGGCCTCGGGGGACACCTTTGCGTGGGTCATGGAGGCGGGGTGCTGGATCAGCGTCTCCACACCGCCCAGTGACACCGCGAGGACCGCGAGCTCCACATTGTCCATCAGGACCCTTCCCGCTTCGAGCCCCCCCTTGAGGCCGAAGGAGATCATTGCCCCGGGGCCTTTCTGCTGTCGCCTGGCCAGCATGTGCTGGGGATGTGAGGGCAACCCGGGGAACCTGACCCAGGCGACTGCGGGATGGGCTTCGAGGTGCTTCGCAATGAGCATGGCGTTGGCCTGGGCGCGCTCGATCCTTAAGGCAAGCGTCTTCAGACCGCGGATGACCAGGAATGCCTGATGAGGGTCCATGTTGGGGCCCATGCTGGTCATCACGGTGTACATGTTCCTGTGGTCGGCTTCTGTCTTTGCCACGATGATGCCGCCCACAACATCGGCATGACCGTTGATGAATTTCGTGACAGAGTGAAGCACCACATCCGCGCCAAGTTCTAAGGGCCTCTGCAGATAGGGCGAGCAGAAAGTGTTGTCCACCACGAGGCGTATACCGTGCCTGCGGGCGATAACCGCGCACGCCTCGATGTCCGTGATGGAAATGGTGGGGTTGGCGGGGGTCTCGATGAAAAGAAGCTTTGTGTTGGGGCGGATGGCCGCCTCGATCAGTTCGGTACGGCTCGTATCCACGAAGGTCGACTCCACGCCGAAGCGTACGAACTGCTTCTCGAGCACGCCCCTGGAAGCGCCGTAGACTGCATCGGTGGAGACTATGTGGTCTCCCGCACCAAGGAATGTCATGTAAACCGTTGTCACCGCTGCCATGCCGCTGGCAACCGCAATGCCGCCGAATCCGCCCTCCAGGGCTGCCACGGCGTCTTCCAGCACCCTGATCGTGGGGTTTCCAAGGCGTGTATAGATGAACCCGTCGCTCTCACCGGAAAAGCAGTCCGCCCCGTCCTGCGCGTTCCGGAAGGCGAAGGTTGACGTCTGGTAGATCGGCGGGTTGACCGCCATGAGGGCGTCGGGCTTCTGGCCGCCGTGCACGAGAATTGTGTCAAACCCTGCGTTCTTTTTCATTTTCATCCTTAAAAAGGCATTGTTTGGAAATCATTTTGGCCGCCGCAGTTGGCTGTTTGGCGGTTGGGTTCAGTCCGTTCCTGGAAGTGGTCTGTCAGCCGATCGCCCTGTCCCAGTTCACAGGGATCACTGACGGGAAACGCCAGAGATCGATGTGTGTCTGATCGGCCGCGTAGATCCCGCCCTCGGTGTTCTTCCCGTATCCAAGCCAGGTGTTGAAGAGGACATCGTTGATGCAGTTGTCGGAAACGATGGTCTTCGTCTTCTTGTCGGGCTGGGTCTCGAGTTCCTGCCTGGCGTCCTCGAAGCGGCTCTGCGCGGCGAACTGGAACTGCTCGTCATGCAGCTCGGTGAAGATCACCTGGCGGAAGACCTTTCCCGGCCGGTGCGTGGCGTACCATGCGTACTCGACCGGCGTGAGGTTGGACAGAAGGATCAGCTGGATGGGGCACATCACAAGGTACAGGTGAACTCCCTGACGGGGCTGGAAAGGAATACCGGCGGCTTCGGCCACCTGGTCGGGGGACATCTCCTCGTGGCAGTCCCTGGATTTGAAGACATGGATCTGCCCCTGGGGTTCCATCTCCATGACTTCACCGGCGGTCTTGACCAGATAAATGCTTCTGTATGCCTTGATCGGGGTGCAGGAAAAGGCGTTGTTGGAGAGGGCCGTCTTGGTGCGCTTGCCTTCCCCGGCGGCTCTCAGAGCGTTGACAGTGTCGCCCCTGGTGTTCCTCCAGTTGCCCTCGTCGAGATACTCGAAGTCGGGGCTTCCATCCTTCAGGGTCAGATCGACGAACAACTTGCGACCCTTGAAATGTTTGCCGGAACCGGGGCTGCTGTGTCGGGCGAGCCCGCCTATCCCCAGTGAAGTGGCCGTTATCAGCCCCTGCGGAATCGAAAGAACGAGATTTACTTCAGGCATGGGTCACTCCTTTGCGTCCGCTTTGCGGTACGATCGCACTCTTTCCAAAATTGAGCATAGCGCCCCGGCGTACACCCGTCAAGGAATCGGGGCTTGTGAGAAGAGCATAACACGCCCTTGCTCAAGGGCTCCCTACAGTGAAGACAACATCCATGTCGCTGTAGGACGGACTCATGGTGCTGTAAGGCCTCACGACCACGAAGGCCCTGCCTTCCTGGAGGGGTCCGGCGGTGAAGGAAAGGCAAGCATCGCCCCAGCAGTTGTCGTTCCTGCCGCTGTCGTCGTCGCTCAGCACCGAACCTCCCTCGGTGGTGAGCTCAACGAACGCATCCATGTTCTGAGACCGGGAAATCGTTCTGATGGAGTATGTACGTCCCCTTTGAACATCGATGTCGAAACAGGCCATTGGGTTGGTGCTGCTCAAACTCACAGTGAAGGTGGTGTCGCCTGTAACCAGGGGAATCTCCTCCATCACCACCGACCACAGGAAGCGAACCCTGCCGTACTCCCACCCTCCCAGGCACGTTACCAGAGCTACGTAAGTGCCCTCGGAAAGGGGCGTCACGATCATGGGGTCGGAGCCGGAGGGGCCGTCCTCGTTCCAGTCAGCATATGAAAGACCCGTCTCATCCTCGCGCAGCAGGGTCATCACAAGGTCGATGGGTGCAGAGGCTTCAAGTTTCACAAGCGCCCTGCGATCCTCGACCCTGAACCGGAAAGCGGCGCAGGGATCGTAGGGGCTGGGGTAGTAGCAACTGTCCGGCAGGTCGGTGAGAACCCTGGGCCAGATGATCTCCACCGTGTTGCGGTCCTCCTCGATGTACCCCGTGTGGATGGAATCGGGTACGGAGGCGTCGACAACGACCTCCTCGAGTTTTTCGATGGTTTCGGTGCTGGAGACCTCCGGGGAAAACACTCTTGAACTTCTGGACAGAAACATTACCAACCCCGCTACCAGCGCGATAAGAACAGCCACGGCCACGATGCAGCCGGTCCTGAGAGCGGTTGTCGAGGATGAAACAACAGGAGCGCCGCCAGTTTCCGGAACTGCAGGTCCCTGTTGCAAAGGCGCCCCGCAGTTTCCGCACGACTCGGAACCGAACGCAACCCGGGAGCCGCAGAACTCGCACCTGGAAGGATCATACCTTCGGGCTTCCCGGCCACAGCCCGGGCATATCCGGGGATCACCCGGGGAAAGATGGCCGCACTCGGGACACTTGGTTGCCAATTCGCCCTCCCTCTCACTGTGTACGATCATCCCTCGATCTGCTCATGCAATTATGTGGCGGATCGGATCAAAATCAATGGGCTCAAGGGTGTTATCCACGGCCACCCTCCGCGCCCGACACATCTTGCCTTGCAATGGGGCGGAGTTATGTTTGCCAATCCACTCTTCGACCCATCCTTCTTCGGGAACTTTCGACTCACTCGATCATGTTTTTCAGCACGATCGGGATAACGGAGGATATAATGCTCACACCATGGTTCTGGATAGCTCCGATCGGATCTGTTCTTGCCCTCATTGTGGCGTTCCTCTTCTACAAGGACATGATGAGGCAGAGTGAGGGTACACCGAAGATGGCCTCCATTGCCCTTGCGGTTCGCAAGGGTGCAATGGCCTATCTGAAACAGCAGTACAAGGTAGTCCTGATCGTCTTTCTCTGTCTGACCGTGCTTTTCGCGGTTATGGCCTATGTGCTCAAGGTGCAGAACGGCTGGGTTCCCTTCGCGTTCATCACCGGAGGCTTCTTCTCGGGTCTCGCCGGTTTCTTCGGCATGAAGACCGCCACCCAGGCTTCGGCACGAACGGCAAACGCCGCCCGGCACTCCCTGAACAAAGGCCTGACCCTTGCTTTCAGAAGCGGAGCGGTCATGGGGCTTGTCGTTGTGGGGCTGGCCCTTCTGGACATCTCGGCGTGGTTCCTGATCCTGAACCACTTCTACCCCGCATCAGGGGGGTCCTCCTCACTGATCATCATCACGACCACGATGCTGACCTTCGGCATGGGAGCGTCGACCCAGGCCCTTTTCGCCAGGGTCGGGGGCGGGATTTTTACAAAGGCCGCCGATGTGGGCGCCGACCTCGTGGGTAAAGTTGAAGCGGGGATCCCCGAAGACGACCCCAGGAATCCCGCCACGATTGCCGACAACGTTGGTGACAACGTGGGTGATGTGGCCGGCATGGGCGCCGACCTTTACGAGTCTTACTGCGGGGCAATCCTCGCAACGGCAGCACTTGGGGCAACGGCTTTCTCCGCCGCAGGCGGCACCGTTCAGATGAACAGCGTCATAGCTCCCATTGTCATTGCGGGAATAGGAACCATGCTGTCCGTGATAGGCATGCTGCTTGTCCGCACCCGTGAAGGGGCGGATCAGAAGCAGCTGCTGGCGGCCCTGGGCAGGGGTGTGAACGCAAGCTCCATTCTCATCGTTGCGGCATCAGCAGTTGTCCTGAACCTTCTCGGCATCCCGAACGCATGGGGAGTGTGGGGCTCACTGGTGACGGGACTGATCGTGGGGATAGTGATAGGCAAATCAACCGAGTACTACACCTCGCACGCCTACAAACCCACCCAGGCGATAGCCGCACAGGCCAGGACCGGTGCTGCCACGGTCATAATCTCGGGGATAGGCACCGGCATGATCTCCACGGCGGTTCCCGTGCTGATGGTTTCCATTGGGACCGTCATGTCATTTCTCTTCGCTTCCGGCTTCCAGTTCGACAATCTCTCCATGGGGCTCTACGGTATTGGCATCGCCGCTGTTGGCATGCTCTCCACCCTGGGCATAACCCTTGCCACTGACGCCTACGGCCCAATCGCCGACAACGCCGGCGGGAACGCTGAAATGGCCGGGCTCGAGAAGGAGGTCAGAGAGCGCACCGACGCCCTGGATGCCCTTGGGAACACAACTGCCGCCACCGGTAAAGGCTTCGCCATTGGTTCGGCGGCGCTCACCGCGCTTGCCCTTCTTGCTTCCTACCTCGAGGAGATAAAGGTCGGTCTGGTGCGTGTGGGTGTTGAAGCAATAGATGTGGGGGGGCATTCTGTCGAAGTCGCCACAGCCACACTTGTGGACCTGATGACACACTACCATATCCACCTGATGAACCCCATAGTCCTCATCGGCGCCTTCATCGGCTCAATGATGGCCTTCCTGTTCTGCGGCCTGACGATGCAGGCGGTCGGACGAGCAGCGGGGAGCATGGTCGACGAGGTCCGCAGGCAGTTTGCCGAAAAACCCGGCATCATGGAGGGCACCGACGAACCCGATTACACGAGATGTGTCGCGATCTCGACCCGTGGAGCGCAGAGGGAGATGGTCCTTCCAGCCTCCCTGGCAATAGTGGTGCCGATCCTGACCGGGCTGATCCTCGGGGTCGGGGGCGTCATGGGCCTGCTTTTCGGAGGGCTGGCAGCGGGTTTCGTGCTTGCAATCTTCATGGCCAATTCGGGCGGAGCCTGGGACAACGCCAAAAAGTATGTGGAAGAGGGAAACCTTGGCGGCAAGGGCTCTGAAGCACACAAGGCAACCATCATCGGCGATACGGTGGGAGACCCCTTCAAGGACACTTCCGGACCCAGCCTCAACATCCTGATCAAACTGATGAGCATGGTTTCCATTGTCATGGCGGGTCTCACGGTTTCGTTCCACATGCTCTGAGCCTGGGGTTTTCTTACGGGTTGCTGTCGAGGACCAGCCTGACCTTCTCGGAGAACGCCGAGGGTGAGAAGGGTTTCTGAAGAAAGAAGCGGCTGTCGTCGGCTATACCCTGGCCTGCCAGGATGTCCGAGGTGTAGCCGGAGATGTAGAGCACTTTGATCCCAGGCATCCCCACTTCGATGAGCTTCCTGAGATCCCGGCCGTTCATGCCCGGCATCACGACATCGGAGATCAGAAGGTCGACCTTCGTTTTCAGGCCCTTCAGCAGAGCCAATGCGTCCGATGGGCTTTTCGCCTTCAGAACCTTGTAGCCGCACTGCTCAAGGATGACCGTTCCCAGGTCGAGTATGGAGTCCTCATCCTCCACGAAAAGAACGGTTTCGCTGCCCCGGACGGGGGAGGCGCACCTTTCGGTGTCACCGTGCTCTGCCGAACCGGCAAGGGTCCTGGGAAGGTAGACAGTGACAGTGGTTCCCCTGCCGTACGAGCTGTCAACGTAGATGTAGCCCATGTTCTGCTTGACAATGCCGTAAACCGTTGCCAGACCTAAACCAGTGCCCTTTCCCATCTCTTTGGTGGTGAAGAACGGCTCGAACAGGTGGTCTATCTGCTCGGGTTCTATTCCGCACCCATCATCAGACACTGTGAGAAGAACGTAATCACCGGGAATAAGGCCGGGGAGGGCGTCACTCCGCCCGGCAACCGATACGTTCGATGTGGAGATGACAAGGGATCCCACGCCTGAGATGGCATCGCGGGCGTTGGCGGTGAGGTTCGCAAGTATCTGGTCAACCTGGGTGGGGTCGATCCTGACGTTCCAGAGGGAAGTGCCGGGGTTCCATTCCAGGTCGACATCCTCTCCCAAAAGTCTGCGAAGCATGTTGAGCGTGCCGTCGATCAACCTGTTCAGGCTGAGCACACGGGGGCTGACCTCCTGACGCCGGGCAAAGGCCAGGAGCTGACCCGTCAGCTCAGCGGAATGGCGTGCAGCCCTGATGATCTCGCCAAGGTTTTTCTGAAGGGGGTTTCCGGCATCGAGTCCGGCCACAGCCATCTCGGCGTAGCCTATGATAACGCCAAGCATGTTGTTGAAATCGTGGGCCACACCGCCGGCAAGACGGCCAACAGACTCCATCTTCTGAGACTGGATGAGCTGCTGTTGCAGGCTCTCCTTCTCCGCCTCGGCCTTCCTGCGCTCGGAGATGTCGCGTGAGACGGTGAGAACGCCCACTGGTTTCCCGTTCTCGTCCCTGAGGAAGGAACAGCTGACCTCGGCCATGACCGTGCCTCCCCCGCGGCAGTACTCCTCGATTATCAGGGTGCGAAACCTGGACGAGTCGGAGTCTTGCCCGGCTTCCCTGCCGAGTTCTTCGTAGAAAAGCCCCCTGATCTGCTCCATTGACTCGGGTGTGATCACCTGGTCGAGGGTCTGGCCCATTGCCTCGTCCGCCGTGTACCCTCTGAGCCGTTCTATGGAGGGGCTCACGTATGTGAAATTGAGGTCCATGTCCAGCACCGTTATGACATCGGCGGTATTCTCGGCGATGAGACGGTACTTCTCCTCGCTGGCCCTGAGGGCCTCCTCAACCCGCATCCTGTCCGTGATGTCCTGGTTGACCACGATCGCGCCCTGTACCACCCCGTCGTCGTCAGTCACCGGAGCAGTGCTGTTGAGGATGGTCTTCATCCTCCCATCGAAGGCCTCGATGAGAAGCATCTCGTCGAGGATGGTGACGCCTTCCCGCACGGTGTGTGCCAGCGCCCAGTCCGCAGGCTCGACGAACTCCCGGGAGGGAAGCCTCCAGGCCTTGAAAACACTGTAATCCGAAAGCCCCACCCTGGGTTCGGCTCCCCAGATCCTGATCCCCGCAGGGTTTCCGCTGAGGAGCCTACCGTCCTTGTCGGCGAACCAAAGGCCTATGGGCAGGGTATCGAATATCTTCTGAAGAAGACGCTCCCTGCTGTGTATCTCCTCCTCGGTCTTCCTGCTCTCGGTCATGTCGCGGGCGGCGGCGAAAACAAGTTCCCCCACCGGAAGTGAGCGCCATTCGATGAAGCGGTACGAACCATCCCGGCACCTGTAACGGTTGGTGAACCGAAGCACGGCTTCGCCCGCGCCAAGGGACTCGAGCGCCTGACTTGTGGCTTCCCGGTCATCGGGGTGCACGAAATCGAGGAACTGCCTGCCTTCGAGTTCGGTCAGCGGGTATCCGAGGGTTCGTTCCCATTCCGGGTTCAGGCGGCGGAAGCACCCTCCCAGATCTGCTATGCACATCAGATCAAGTGAGCAGGAAAAGAAAGTCTCGAACTCCCGCGACTTGTCGAGCAGAGCTCTTTCGCTCTGCTTTCTGTCGGTGATGTCCCTTGCGATGCCGCAAACGCCGGCAATACTGCCGTCAGCATCCCGCACGGGAACCTTAACCATGTCGAAGGTGCGTATCTCACCCAGAATGGACCGCTCCACTGTTTCCCTGACGGTCTCGCCCCGGATAACCCTTTCATCCATCTCCGTGATGTGAGCGGCGGCTTCATCTCCAAACAGCTTCGCGTAAGTCTCTCCAAGGATCTCGGAGCGCTCCATGCGGAACAGCTCGCACATCGCCCTGTTCACGAAAATGTAGGAAAGGGAGATGTCCTTGATGAAGATGCAGTCAGCGACATTGTCAATGACGGCCTTCAGAAGTGTGTCAATCTGGAACGAGCCCCCTGTGTGGTCGGGGCCGGTGGAATTCTTGTCGGCGATCGCTGCTCCTCCAGTTCTTTCCCCGGAAGCGATATCACAGGAGGAAGAGCTTGCGTCAAGAGCGGCGCGGATCTCTCAGCCTTTGCCCACAGCCTCCCGGAACGCCATCATGACTTCCCCGTCCGGGACGTCATTGAGAAGCCCGGCCCCGAGAAGGGCTTCGTGGGAACGCCTGACGCGCCCGATGTCCTCTATCGCGCGCCGGAACACATCCTGCGGGTCGACCGAAGGTGATGCGAGCCCCTCCGCGACCGCCTGCTCGGCCACTGCTGCGGCGACCGCCGCGTGAACCCCGGGATCGTCAACGCCTGGCATAATGTTCCCGGGGCCGAAATCCCCTGATCTGCCTGCCCGTGCAATGGCCCTGGCGGCAGCGATGGCCATTCCGTCACTGATGGCCGAGGCACCGGAAAGAAGGACCCCCTTAAGTATGCCGGGAAAGCCCAGGCAGTTGTTCACCTGGTTTGGCAGATCGCTCCTTCCAGTAGCGACAACCACAGCCCCGGCTTCGAGAGCGGCTTCGGGATAGATCTCGGGAACGGGGTTGGCGCAGGCGAAGACTATCGCCTTTTCCGCCATGGACATCACATGGCCCCTTCCCACTAGCCCCGGAGCCGAAGCGGCGATCAGAACATCGGCGCCCTTCACCGCATCTTCGAAACTCTGGAACTGCTCTGCGTTGGTTATCCCGCAAAGCTCCCGGTGCCAGGAAAAGCCCTCGCCCCTGTAATCGATCCGGGAGCGCGACAAACACCCCTTGGAGTCGTTCAGTACGATCTGTCCGGGTTCCACGCCGGAGGCGATCAGAAGCCTGGCGGACGCGGAACAGGAGGCACCCGCCCCGAGGAACACTATCCTCACCCCGTCCAGCCTTTTACCGGCAATCTCCAGGGCATTCATCAGTCCCGCGAGGATCACGCATGCCGTTCCCTGTGCGTCGTCATGCCAGACAGGGATGCTGCACCTCCGCTTCAGTTCTTCCAGTACCGTGTAGCAGTTCGGCTGGGAGATGTCTTCGAGGTTCACGGCGCCGAAGGAGGGTGAAGCCGCAAGAACGAAGTCGACAAGCCTTGAGGGGTCGGAGGCGCCGCTTTCATTCCTTGTGTCCACGCAGAGTGGAACGGCGTTCAGCCCGCCAAGCCAGCTCATGAGGAGGGCCTTGCCCTCCATCACGCCCATCCCGCCGGGCGGCGTGCAGTCTCCGTCCCCCAGGACCCTCGTGGAGTCGGAAACCACGGCGACCGTGGACCCCCTGGAAGTCATTGTGAGGCTTTTCGACCGGTCCTCGCGGATCGCCGTGGACACCGCGGAAACGCCGGGGGTGTACCAGACACCGAGCCACTCGGGTTCAATGCGCGACACAGATGGAAGCGTGTGTATCTTGCCCTGACATTTTTCGTGGGCGACAAGGGATAGGGCTTTCAGGAACGTCGTTCTCTTCGCTCCGGAATCCGGCATTCCATCGATTCGGGACAGGGCTTCCTTAAGCCCGAAGGGTTTCATTTCCGCATCCTCATTTCGAACAGGTTGCCGCCATGGAGGTCCAGCGCCACAAACACGGGGTAGTCCCTCAAAACGATCTTGTAAAGGGCCTCGGAGCCAAGGTCTTCCCAGGCCGCCACTTCGCAGGAATCCACGCACCCGCCACCCAGGGCTGCGGTTCCACCCGCGGCGGCCAGGTAGACGGCACCGGCCGCGGCCAGTGAACTTGTGACCTGTGGGGTTCGGGGGCCCTTTCCGATGAACATCCTCACTCCCGCGGCCACCAGCGGCAGGGTGAAGGGGTCCATTCGAAGTGATGTGGTGGGCCCGAGAGCGCCGCATACCCTTCCGGGTGGGGCGGGGGTGGGGGCCGCATAGAACAGGGCTGCGCCCCTGGGGTCAAACGGAAGCGGCATCCCCGAGGAGAGCAGTTCCGCCATCCGCCTGTGTGCCCTGTCCCGGCACGCCATTACCGTTCCAGAGAGATAAAGCATTTCGCCCGCTTCAAGCTTCTCAAGCGGCCCGGGTCCGCAATCTGCAATGATCCGCTTCACAGGACCCGCCGCGCTGTACGGTGAGCATGGCATTCGATGCAGACAGCCACCGGAAGGGAAGCCATGTGGCAGGGCGCAAGCTCAACCCGCACCTCAAGGGCGGTTACTGGACCACCGAACCCCTGCGGCCCGATCCCGGTTTCGTTCACGGCGGCAAGGATCCGCTCTTCGAGACGCTTTTGCGCCGGGGTTTCGCCCGGGGTCCCGAAAGGGCGCAGCAGAGCCTTTTTGGAGAGGATACCGCACATTTCCTGGTTCCCTCCGAGCCCCACACCCAGGAACAGGGGAGGACAGGCACAGGCCGCTTTTGCCAGCACGGCATCCCTCACAAAACATGTGATCCCGTCCTCTCCCGCCAGGGGCGGCAGCATGGCTGAGGCCGAGGCGTTTTCTGAACCGGCACCCTTGACCAGCAGCTCAAGGGTGAGGGAATCGCCGGGAACCTCGCTCAGATGAATGATCGCAGGCGAGTTGACAGGAAGGGGTGTACGGTTCAGGGGATCGTTCACAAGTGAATTCCTGAGCCTGCCCTCCCTGTACCCCTTTTCCACTCCCCGATCCACGGCTTCGCGCAGTGACCCTCCCTCGATGACAAGCCGGTTCCCCCTCTCCGCGAACACTACCGCGATGCCTGTATCCTGGCAGATTGGAAGGCCGGTGGAAACTGTTTCGTCGAGGTTACGCAAACAAAGGTCAAGCGCGCTTCTTCCCGGGCCCATGGGGGACGCGGACATTGCCTTGACAAGCAGCGCCCTCAACCCCTCCGAAGGCCGGGTACACGCTTCAACGCACATTGAAGCCACGGCTTCGGAGACCGCCCGGGCTTCCAGGAACCGAACCCTATCCCCTTGTTTCAACGCGCAGCCAATCAAGGTATTCGGCTGAACCGCCCGAGATGGGGGTCACGATGATCTCGGGGTTCTCGTAGGTGTGATTCTTCTTCAAGTATTCAACGAGCTTGTTCACCGCCATGGAGGTGGTCTTGAAGACCATCAGGTACTCCTCCTCCCTGTGAAGGCCGTCCTTCCACCAGTAGACGCTGGTAACAGGTCCGGACACCCTTCCGCAGGCGGCGAGCCTCGCCTTCACCACCCTCTTCACGAGAAGCGAGGCGATGTCTTCCCGGTCAACGGTGCTGCTCACCTGAAAGAATTCAGTTTCCACAGGATCCTCATCCTTCCCGACAGCCACAAAAGCATGGCTCCCGTGACAACAAGAAGAAATACGGCAAAACCGATCACCACCCGTGATTCCCATCCACCTGCAAACGCGGTTTCAATGACACCTTTCAATCCCGGAAAAAGTTTGTCGGCGAATAACTTGAGCATGGCGCCCGTTGCCACGAAAAACACCGCTGAAAGAGCGGCGAACCACTGCTGGGCGGCCCTTGATGACCGTGCCCGAACCGAGACGTGCATGCCCGTAACGGCACTGAACGCACTGACAACAAAGCTTGTGAGCAAAACCACGATGATCGCGCCAGGCTCAGCCACCTCCATTCCGCGGAAGGTCCTGAAGCAAAGCGACACCAGAAGGCTTAAAGACAAAAAGGCGCTGCCCGCGGCAACGCTGAAAAGGTATTTGCCCCAGAGAAGGTCCCTGAGGGCCAGGGGTGACGACAGAAGCGTTTCAAGCGTGCCCCTCTCACGCTCTCCTGCTATTGTGTCGATGCCCACGGGACCGGCCATGTAAAGGGGAAAGAGCACGAACGGAAGAAGTGCCAGATCAGGGCTTTCGATGGATGAGGGAAGGTACATTCCAAAAAGCCCCAGGTAGATCACGACAAGGCGGATGAAGCCCCCCCGGCCCAGTGAGCGGGCGAAGGAAAGGTACTCGCGGCGAAACAACGGAACGATCACTCCCCCTCCTCCCTGGCCAGGCTCATGAACACATCTTCAAGGTTCCGGCCCGCCCTTCTGAACTCCTCGACCCTGTTGCCCTGGGCGATCAGGCTTTCGAGAAGCTCCGAAGCGGGAAGGGGGCTTTCCAGGATAACCGCGCCATCCGGTCCGGGGGAAAGGACTTCGCCCCGGTGAACGACAGCGCCCCCCGTGGTTCTGACAAAGAATCCCGACGATGCGGTCAGAGCCCCGGTCTCACCGTGGAGGACCCGTTTACCCCTGTGCACCATGGTGATGCTTTCGCAGACCGATTCGGCCTCGGACATGTTGTGGGTGGAGAGCAGAACGGGCCTGTCCCCGGCACAGCCTTTTATCACGGCCCTGACCTCGGACGCCTTTACAGGGTCAAGTGAGGCGGTGGGCTCATCGAGCACCACCAGGTCGGATGGAACGGCAAAGACCCTTGCCATGGCCACGGCCCTGCGGTTGCCCGTGGAAAGGTCCTTCACAGGTGTTTTCGCGGCATGGAGCATACCGAAGGCTTCGAGGGACCCCGTGGTGAGATCAGCGCATTCCCCGGGGCTGCAGCCGTAAAACCCGCACCAGACACTGAGGTTCTCCATCACAGTGAGCGCAGGCAAAAGCCCGTCCTCGCTGAAGAGAACGGATATCCTGCGTCTTGTTTCAGGGGTTTTCACGGGATCGGCCCCAAGAACGCACACCGAGCCGCCCTTGAGGTGCAGGAGACCCAGAAGGGCTCTGATGGCTGTTGTTTTACCCGCGCCGTTCCTGCCCAGAAGACCGTGCACGCCGCGGGACGGTATCTCGAGGTCGAACCCGTCGAGGGCCAGTACCCGGCCGTATGAAACCGTGACATTACTGAGGGAGGCGGAGGGGTTTCCCATCAGGGCTCCCGGACAACCAGGCAGAGCGCCTTCACCAGGTGGTTGAAGAGAAGGGCGCCCTTTGCAACGGAGACCTGCGACATGTCCCCGCCAACCCCCCCGTCGGGATAGGCCAGTTTGAATGCTTCGGGGTCCCCGAAAACATCCTGCCAGGGCGGGTATTTTCCCGTGAAGACGCCGGGAGGGGTTCCACCAAGAAGGAACCAGACCATGGAAACCTCGGAGGAGGTCACGTGATGACCGCTTTCTGGAAAGAGCTCCCTCTCCTTTTCCGCGGCGCCGGGGAGCTGCCACCAGCCCAGGTACCGTGGCGACAGCCCGCCGTAATCGCGGGCGCAGGCGTCTTCAGCGGCGCTTCGGTTTCCGCCGTGACCGCTTATAATCAGGCACCTGCGAAAGCCGTTGCGTGATGCCGATTCGAGGATATCCGAGTAGACCTGTGCCAGCGTTCGGGTCGCAAGCGAGAAAGTGCCCGGGAAGCCCAGGTGGGAGAGGGAATCGCCGTATGAGACCACAGGCAGGACCGGCGCTCCGGTCTCGCGGCCGGCTTCGAGGCAGAGGTGTTTCGCCACGATGGCGTCACATCCCAGGGGCGCTTCGGTTCCGTGCTGTTCAAGGCTGCCCGATGGCAGAAGCACCGTGACGACCGGGAGTAGTGAAGCCTGGTGGGAGAGCAGCAGTTCGTATTCCATGGGGGTGAATATATGCAAACCGAAATCCGCGCCGGAGGAAGAACCTGGATGAGGATCCCCGTGAAGACAAGCCTGATCCTCAAGGGTGACGACCTTACCGAGGCAGTTTCACTGGGGCTTTCCCAGGCAAACCTCACTGCGGGGGACGGCGATATCCTCTTCATGAGCGAGAAGGCGGTGGGGGCCAGCCAGGGCCGGTATTTCCTTCTGGACAAGGGTGAAGTGAAACCCGGCAGACTTGCCGTCTTCCTCTCCCGTCATGTCACAAGGACCCCTGCCGGCATTGGTCTTGGCATTCCCGAAACGATGCAGTGCGCCATCGACGAGTGCGGTGCCGCAAGGATACTGTTCGCGGCAGCGGCGGGCTTTCTGGGAAAACTTCTGGGCAGGAAGGGGGACTTCTACAGGGTTGCGGGCCCCCGGGCGCGCTCGATAGACGGCCCCACGAACGGCACCCTTCCCCCCTTCAACAGGGCTGTCAGTCTGGCCCCCCTCGACCCTGACGGAGTTGCCAGGCGTCTTTCGGAAAGGTTCGGCTGCGGCGCGGCTGTTGTGGACATCAACGATCTGGGGGGCAACATCCTGGGAGCCTGGCCGAAAAGCATCGATCGCGCGCTCCTTGTGGAGATACTGGCGGACAACCCGCTTGGGCAGGGAACCCAGCAGACCCCGGTCGGAATAGCGCGTCCGGTTCCTACCTGACCCCGAACACCCTCTCCAGTGCGCCGTTAAGAACAGCGACGATCACCGCCGCAAGCACGGCCCACCAGAAACTTGCCAGGTGAAACCCGGCGGGCACCCACCATGATGCCATCAGCAGGATCAACCCGCTCACGAGGAACCGTGCGAGCCCCAGCGTCAGTATGATGAGGGGACAGGTGATGAGGGAGAGAAGCGGTCCCAGCAGAAAGTTCAGCAACCCCACGGCAAGGGCTGTCAGCGCGATGCTCCAGAACCCGTCGAAAACCATCCTCGAACCCAGGATGAGGCTTGTCAGATAGAGGCTGAGCCCTGAAACGGCCCATGCCACAATCAGCCCGCCCCGTCTGTTTTCACTTCTTTCACCCATGTACGCCCTCCTTTGCTTCAATGCTTGACAGGAATATATGGCTTCGCGATAATTCCGACTCCGTTGGCGGGTCGTCCAATGGTAGGACTGCGGACTCTGGATCCGCCTATTGGGGTTCGAATCCCTGCCCGCCAGCCAGATCGTCAATGGGGAGCTTCGGCTCCCCATTCTCATTACCGGAATCATTTACCATGAAAATTAGAGTTGACACTTCTGTTTTTCATGGATGTTTCGGTTTCATACCGTGGCCGATTGAGAGCCCCCGGGATAGGCACCTTGGGCTTCTTGCGTACAAGTACCTGTGCAACTTATACTTATGTGACATCTATCTTATGGGATTAGCAAGCCTTTGAAAGGTGGTAATCATGTTTGTTGTCATCATGGTGATACTGGGGCTGATGGATACGGAAACCGGTTTCCCACGGGAAGAGTTCCTTCACGGCTACTGCAACGAAACTCCAATGCCTGGTTACGTCGCAGGGCAGGGGGAGTGGACCGGCAGCGGTCCATGGGGGGGCAACCTGAGGGCACTTGTTCCCGCAGTGGGCAACAACAGCATCGTCGTGGCGGCATGCGGCTACTCCATGACGCCCGATGCAGGCGGTGTGTGGAGAAGCACGAACGGTGGGGTCACCTGGAACGGCACAAGCATGTTCGGCATTCAGGTGAACGACGTTTGCGCCGCCCCCCCGTCAACATTCTACGCCGCGACACGCACGGGCCTTTACGTATCGACCGACAACGGTGAGAACTGGTCGGTGGTTCCGGGCATGCCTTCAGCCTACGTCATCAAGATCGGCGTTTCACAGGCAAACCCGGACGTTCTCATCGCGGGGCTCTCATCCAACACGGGCATAAGGCGTTCGGTCGACGGCGGTGCCACATGGCACGAGGTCGGCCTGAGCACAGGCTTCATGAAAGGCTTCGGGTGCGACCCCGACCACCCCGACACGATGTATGTGGCCATGTCCGGCCTGGCCCAACCTCTCTACCGAACCACCGATGGCGGCGCTTCATGGAGCCCGATGGGACCTGCCGGCTCCGGGTGGGGGCTTCTCGTTGCGCCTTTCGGTTACGCTGAGACCATCATCCTTACGCATAGCGACGGCTTCTACATGACCGGCAACTACGGAGCCAACTGGGATCTTGTGGTTCCGGGAACAAGTTACGCCCCGGCGGCTTGCGACGCCTCGAATCTTTACGCTCCCGTTATCGGGGCCGGCGGGGTGTACGAAAGTACCAACGGAGGCTCGAACTGGTATCTTAACACCTCGGGGATCACAGCTTCCTACTGGCAGGCGGGGTGCACATCCTCGGCGGGATACCTTGCAGGTCACAACGGCGGCGTCTACAGAACGCTGTTCACGGGCAACCAGTACCAGGTGTCTCAGCAGGGCATCGGAAACGCCTACATTCACACGGTGTCATACCTTTCCGCTACGGGGACTCTATTTGCCGCAGGTGAATACCACGGTCTCTGGAAAAGCACCGATGCCGGCGAAAGCTGGGGAATAGTAAACCCCGGCCCTGCGAACTGGACCATTTACGACATCGCTCCGGGGTCCGACCTGCACTACCAGGGGCCGGTGATGTACGTCGCGACCGCCTCAGGTGTTTACAGGTCGGATGACTCGGGCGACAGCTGGGCAGGCGCAGGTTTCACCGGCACACAGGTCTCGAGCGTGGCGTTCGACCCCGCAGACCCTGACCGGGCGTGGGCCGGAACGGCAACGACGGGCGTGCATTACACCACCGACGGCGGACAGAGCTGGACCGCTGGCTCAGGCCTTCCCTTCGCCCTGTACCCTTCGTTGGAACTGATCGATCTCGAGGGCGGAGGCCTTCGCGTACTTGTTTCCTTCCAGCAGAGCGCCACGGCCGTGTACTGGTCCGATGACGGCGGAGCGACCTTCAACGCGGCTCCCGTTCCAGGTTCCTACCATCCCGGCCTCTCCACCCGCTGGGGTGATGATGCCATGGCGTACCTGTCCACCGACGGCGGCATCCATCGTTCGTGGGACAGGGGGGCGACCTGGGAGCAGTGCCCCGGGTCTTCTGGAATGTCATGGGCTGTGCTTGGGGAGCAGGACGACAACGTCTTCAACGGGACAGGCAGCACGGGTGTGAGATGGAGCCCCGACCTGGGCGACACATGGCAGCTTCTGAACACCGGCATCGAGAACCGGTGTGTGTGGGACATCGCCTACGGCGACACACCGGGGCAGCTTTTCGCCGGTCTTCGGGGTTTCGGCGTGGTTGAACTCACGGAAGACCAGCTGGGCATCGCCGGACCTTCACCCGCCCTTCTTTCAGTAAGCGCCAGGCCAAACCCCGCAAGGGGTCCGGTCACCCTTTCCGTTATCGGTTCAGGCAGCGGACCCGTAACAGTGAGGGTTTACGACACAGCGGGCAGGCTTTCCGCAACCCTGGACGGTTTCGGGGGGAGCGTTGTCTGGACGCCCGACGAGAGCACTCCTGCGGGTGTCTACCTGGTTAAGGCTTTTACTGCGAGCGAGACAGCCGTTTCGAGGGTGGTGCTCCTGCGCTGACCCCGAACCCCTCAGGGTTCCGAAGGCTCGGTGAGGTCCCGGGGATGGATCTCCTCGATACTATCCTCGATGGCTATCATCCCGAGAAGCCGGCCCGTGGAATCACGCAGCGGCTGGGCGCTGACGGTGCAGGCCCCCGAAAGGATCCTAAGCAGAGCTGGTCTGGCCCCCCCCCTTTTCCAGTTCTCAACGGCTTCCGCCAGGGGAAGCTGGTCTTCCGCGTGGAGGATGTTCGAGAGTTCCCGTCCCCTGACATGCTCGGGGGGGATCTCCATCTCGCGGGAGAGCACGGGGTTTATGTACACGACCATTCCGTCTGAATCGGTGACTATTATCCCGCGGTTCTCAGCCTCGAGGACCGCACGGAAAAGGGCTCCGTTCCTGCGGAGTTCCTGCTCGGTCCTGTGTCTGCTTATGGCCAGGGCCACGTGCTCGGCGATCCTGGCGAACAGCACGAGGTCATCGCGTGAATATGCGTTGACCATCTCGTAGCTCTGTGTGGCCAGCACACCCCAGACCCCCGAGGAGTCTCTGAGGGGAACGCCGATCCACTGCTCGGATGGCGATCCCACCTCCCTGATACTTCCCTGAGCCAGAAGCTCGGTGAACGAGGCCCTGTCCACAAGACGGGGTTCGCCCGTGGTCCGGACAAGGTCGGTGAGCGTCCCCTCCATGTAGCCCGGAATGGTGAGGCCAACCGCTCCGTCCTGCTGGTCGATGGCGTAGGGGAAGGAGTAGGAGTTGTCCGCCGGATCGTAGAACGCGAAATAGAGGTTGGGTGTGTAGAAAAGCCTCGACATCTGGGCATGTATCTCTTCCAGAAGGCCGAAAAGCGACTGAGCGGTCACCGCTGCGTCGGTGATCGCGTGGAGGACGGACTGAACGGTCTCGGCTTTCTGCCGCTCCGCCACCTCGAGAACAAGCATGTCGTTGGCCCTGGTAAGTTCGCCTGTCTTCTCGTCAACCATCTCCTGGAGCCGGTTGCGGTAACTCCTGAGTTCGTCCTCGGCTTCCTTCCTCTTCGTTATGTCGAGGATCACGGCATCGAAGACAAGGGTTTCACCGGATTCACCCGAAACACCGTAGGCGCTTATGGAAACCCACAGTCTGCCCTTGTCCCGCCGCATCCACAGGGCTTCCATCCCGGAGACGGTGTCGTTGTCCATGAGGTTCTGGAGCATCCGTTCCCGGTCCGATGGGTCCACCCATGTATCCTCGATGCGGGCGTTGAAAAGCTCGTACTCGTTCTCGTAACCAAGCATTTCCACCAGGGGTCTGTTCACGGAGATGATGTTGCCGGACCGGGCCGCCCTGAAGAAGCCAACGGGAATACCCGGGGAGATCGTCACAAGGGAGAGGTTCCTGTCGCGAAGGGTCTGTTCCATGAACCCCTTCTCGGTCTCATCCCTGAAGCTCGCCAGAACCATGTCTCCGTCGGACTCCCCGAGCCGGAACAGCGATACCTTGAAAAGGAACCTGTATTTGTCGGTGTTAAGGGCAAGACTGACCGGGGAGGTCCGGCCCTGCAGCTCAAGCTCGTAGAGCAGTGAGGGAAGAACCCCCTCGGACTGCTCCATGCCCGCCAGGACCCTGTCCAGCGAGAGATCGGAGCCTTCACCAAAGGCTGTGGCAAAGGCCTGATTGGCGTCCACAAGCTTGAGGCGGCGGTCGAAAACGGCCAGCGCCGTGTCGTCCATGAACCTTGCGTAGTATTCGAGAGGATTCACCGGCTGCCCCCTTTCCCCGTCGAATCTAAAGCACGGCGGGCCGCGGCGTCATACCCGCCGCAACCCGCGCATACCGGAGAGTGCCCGTTGTCGAGGTTCAGAACCTCACGCCGTAATGTCACACTCCCTCTTCGCCTTTTTTGCCAGCCTGGTTCCGAAGACAACATAGATGCAGGGCTCGACGAGGAGCGTGAGCGCTGTTGCCGCCACCATGCCGAAGATCACCGTGACCGCCATGGGCGCCCATGATTCGGCGCCTTCCCCTATGCCCAGCGCAAGGGGAAGCATGGCCAGTATCGTTGTGAGGGCAGTCATCAGGATGGGCCTCATTCTCACACGCGCCGCTTCGGTGACAGCTTCCTCGATGGTCGCAGCCCCCTTTCTGAGGAGCTGGTTGGCGTAGTCCACCAGAACTATGCCGTTGTTCACCACGATGCCCGCGAGCATCAGCATGCCGATGAGGGCCATGACGGAAAGGGGCGTGCCCGTTATCAGAAGGCCCAGCACGACACCGATGACCGCCATTGGAACCGTGAATATGATGATGAACGGTTCAAGAAGTGACTCGAACTGGCTTGCCATGACCATGTAAACAAGGAACGCGGCTACGATGATGGCTATGCCGAGGTAGAGGAAAGTCTCCTGCTGGTCCTTCATCTCTCCGCCGTATTCGATCCTGAGGTTGTTAATGTTGGCCTGATCCACCACCCTGCGTACATCGGCCGAAACTTGGCCCAGGCTTCTTCCTGCAACGTCGCAGTTGATGGTGATCGACCTCTGCTGGTTCGTACGCTGGATGCTCGTTGATACCATTCGCTCGGTGAAGGTTCCGAGGCCGGCGGCGGGCATCCCCGCCACGGGGAGGTAGTCGAGGTCTTCCCGAGAATCCTTGAGGTATTCAGGGTACCGGACGACTATGTCGTACTCCTCCCCCCCCTCCCTGAAAACCCCGGCGTTGGTTCCCCTGAGGCCGGTGCTCATCTCCGAGGCGATGAAGGAAGGGCTGAGGCCGTAGAGGACCATGGCGTTGTAGTCGGGGCGGAACGAGAGCTCGGGCAGCATGTCGTCCATGGATGTGGTCACGTCCCTTACCCCCTCGATGCCCTGGATGGCCTCGCGGATCCTTTCCCCCTCGGTAACGAGCTGGTCGAGGTCGTCGGAGTAGACCTTGACCTCGATGGGGCTGCCCCCCATGAAGTTCCCGCCGGAGATGTCGTAGGTTAGCCCGGGAACTTCATCGAGGACCGCCCTGACCCTTTCCTCGTACTCTTCAAGGGACAGGCTTCTCTCGCTCACGGGAACCATCCTGAACATCATCTCGCCGGACCAGCTGCCGGAAGAACCCCCGAAAACCGCCCCGATCCCCTGTTCCTGTCCGACCTGGGCGTACCAGGTGATGAGGTCGCCCTCTTCGAAAAGTTTGGGAAGGGTGTCTTCAAGCGCCCTTATCATCGCGTCGGTTTCCTCGAGCCCGGTACCTATTGCCGCGTTCATGTCGATGCTTATGAAACCGTTGTCGTTGTCGGGGATGAACTCGGTCTTGAGAAGGGGGAACATGGCCAGGCAGGCCACAAGGAGACCCAGCGTGGAAAGTATCACGAGCTTCCGCTTCTGTACCATGCGGACAGAAAGTTTGTGGTAACCTTCCTCCCATCTCTCGGTTATCCTTCTGATCCTGTCACCGAGGCTCCCCTGCTTGTGGGTGGGAACCAGACGTTCAGAGAAGGAACTGAGAAGTGGAACCAGGCTCAGGGCCACGAAGAGTGATACGGTAAGGCTGAAGACGATGGTGAGGACCATCTCCTTGAACATCTGGCCCGCCAGCCCCGGCACGAAAAGTATCGGCACGAAAACCGCCAGGGTCGTCAGTGTTGAGGCGGTGATCGCCATTCCAACCTCCTCAGACCCCTTGCATGCTGCCGAGCAGGCACTCTCTCCCATTGTCCTGTACCTGTAGATGCTCTCAAGGACAACGATCGAGTTGTCCACCAGCATTCCCACAGCGAGGGCAAGCCCCGCGAGGGAGATCATGTTCAGGTCAACGTTGGAGAAGTGCATCACGGCGAATGTGGTGATTATCGATACGGGTATCGCAGCCCCCGCAATAAGGGACCCCTTGGGTGACCTGAGGAAGAAAAGGAGGACAAGGAACGTCAATATGGATGCCTGAACGGCGGTGTCCGCCAGGTTGGAGATTGACTGCTGAATGAAGTCGGACTGGTCCCACATGATGTAGGGAACCACCTGCCCGGCGTACTCCCTCTCAACGGCTTCGAGCTCTGCACGGATACCGTTGCACACGTTCACGGTGTTGGCGTCGCTTCTTCGCTGCACGATGCCGAACAGCGAGGGCTGGCCATCCATCCTTATGTACTGGGTGACCTCCTGCTCGCCGTCGATCACGTCGGCAACATCGCGGAGCAGCACGGGGCCGTGCATCCCTCCGCCAACTACCAGCTGCGAAAGTTCTGCCAGACCTGCGATGCTCGATTCCACCCTGACGCTGATGTTCAACCCGCCACTTTCCAGCTCGCCGGCAGGCATGTCGTTCCTGGCCTGGGCGATGGCTCCCGTTACCTGCCCCAGGGAGATCCCTGCGGACTGTAGCCTTGCGGGATCAACATTTACCTGGATCTCCCTGACCTGGCCGCCGAGCGTGCTTACCGAGCCGACGCCGGGCTGCCTTGCGAGCCTGGGCTCGATCTCGCCCTCAAGAAGGCTTCTGAGGGCAAAATCGTCAAGAAGCGGGCTGGAGAAGCCGATGAACATGATGGGCTGAAGGCTGGGATCGAGCGCCAGTACCAGGGGGTCCGAGGCATCCTCGGGAAGAAGGTCTTCGTAAAGGTCGAGCTGTCTTCTGATGTCGGTCTCGGCCTGGTTGAGGTCGTGACCCCACTCAAACTCGGCCATTATCACACTGATCCCGTTGGAAGAGGTGGAAGTTATCTTTTTCACGCTGGCCACACGGGAGGCGGCCTCTTCCAGCGTCCGGGTGACGAGGTTCTCCATCTCCTCGGGGCCGGCACCCGTCATGGAGCTCATCACGATGATCATGGGGAACTGGACCTTTGGGTAAAGGTCGATGCCCAGCTGGGTGAGGCCGAATAAGCCGATACCCAGCATGAAGATGAACAGCATCAAGAAGGTTATGCGCCGGCGGACCGAGACGTTGGAGAGACTCATTGCTCCACCACTTCCACGGGGCTGCCGTCGATGACGCTGTTCTGACCCACGACGATGACCGAGTCGCCGGGCTCGACACCAGATGCCACCTCAACCATCCCGTGGCTTCGTATGCCCACAGTGACCTCCCTCAGGACTGCCCTGCCTTCATCGACGACGGCTACCTGGAACCCGGATCTTGTACGCCTGAGAACCCTTTCGGGGTAGACAACGGCGTCATCGGCCGTCCGGGTTATCACGGCAACCCTTCCACTGAGGCCGGGCCGAAGCACGCCCTCGGTGTCGTCGAATCGAACCTCAACGGAAACCATGCCGCTTATGGGGTCGACCGATGGCGAAACAGCTGTCACAACTCCGGGAATCGACATGTTGTCAAGCGCTCCGATGGTTACATAGGCGGCCTGCCCGACTTCGAGGCTGTAAATGTCCCTCTCGGGGAGAAGGATCCGCGCGAGGACCCCTCCGTTGCCGCTGATGGAGATCAGTGGGGAAGCGCCCGAAGAGGTGTTCCCGGCCCTTGCCCATATCCTTCCTATCCTTCCGGAGAACGGCGCCGCTATCCAGGCGTTGTCCCGCACGGTCCGGGCCTGGGTGTAACCGGCCTGGGCCTGGGAGAGCTGGGCGCTTGCGGCTTCGAGCCCGGTCCGCACGGCGTCGAGGTCCTGCGCGCTGACAGCACCCGCTTCGTAAAGGGCTTCGAGCCTTTCGAAGTTGGCCCTGGCGTTCTCCTGGTTTGCCCTTGCGGCGCTGAGCCCGGCAAGGGCTGCGGACGAACCGGCACCGGCCTGCTGGTCTGTGTCCATCTTGATAAGCCGCTGACCCGCCTCGACAACGTCTCCCTCGGAGACCAGTACTTCCTCGACCCTCCCCGGCATGGACGGGTAGATGAGCGCCTCTTCGGCGCCTTCCAGTCTGGCGCTGGCGTAGGATTCGGTGGAGATGGTTCCCGCTGTTGCGGGCTGAACAACAACGCGGACGGTTCTCTCCTCTTCTTCCCCCGAGGGTCCGCAGGCCGTGAAAACCATGACCAGGGCAAGAATGAGCATCAATCTCGAGGGGCTGTGCGCAAGCGTTTTTTTCATTCCGAATCTTCTCCGTCCAGGGTCAGGATGCCCATGGCCGCCGCAAGCCCGGCCTCTGCGGTTTTCATTCCGTAGAGGGCCGAGGCGTAGTTTGTTCTTGCCTGTGTGTGGGCCAGGAACGCCTGGTCCATCTCCAAACGGGTTATCAACCCGGCTTCGTATGAGACTACCGCAATACCCAGGGCTTCAGCCGCCAGTTCCACGGTGGCCGAAGCGGCGATCACGGTCTGCCTGGCTTCCGCGAGCCTGTTCCAGGCCTGGACAAGGGCCAGTTCGGAGTACCTCTCCAGGTCTGCGGCCCGGGCGTTCGCGGCCATGCGGTCAGCCCTTGCTCCACGATAGCCGGCGTAGTCCGTGATACCCCTGACGATGGGTATCGAGACCGAGACGGAATAGGTCAGGTTCCTGCTGTAAATGGTGCTGTTGATCTCTTCGATCTCATCCGCGCCACCCTGGTACATCAGGGATGTCTGAAAAGCCACGGTCGGCCCGAAGGCTGCGGCGGCATGCCTGACACCGGCATCACCCATGTCCCTGAGAGCCTCGGCGGTGAACAGCCCGGGGCTGTGGGCAAGCATTACGCCCCTGGCTTCGTCAAGGGTGGAGGGCAGCGTAATGGGAAAGGGGTCGGTGAGGTCGCCCTCAACCACTGCGGGAACGTCACATCCGGTTCCTATGGCCACCGCGAGGGCTGCACAGGCGTTTTCGAGCCCCGTGGCCGCAGAGATCGAGTCGGGCTTGCGGTTCTCGTAAGCCACCTGGTTCTGAAGCAGTTCGAATCGGCTGATCGTTCCGGCCTCGTAGCGGGTTTCTGCCAGACGGTATCCTTCCCGGGCCACGTTCAGGGCCTCGGTGGAGACGTCCAGCAGCATCTCGGAGAGCAGGACACCGTAGAAGGAGGCGATCACCTGCTGAACAGCAGCTATTTCGGTGGAGGCCAGGTCGTACTCGGCAAGTTCACGGGAGATGCCTGCCATGGACGAGCCTGTAACAGCCTGGGGAACAAGGATGGGAACCGAGGCTGTAAGCCCGTACTGGCTCTGGTAGGTGGTCCCGGTCTGGATCTCCCCGATCCCCGGGATGGAGAAGCCCGAGATGTCCTCGTTCTTCGTGTAGGCCAGCACGGCATTCACCTGTGGCAGAAACCATGTTGATGCCGTCCTGGCACCCCAACGGGCGCTTTCGAGGGATTCCCTGGAGGCCGAGACATCCCCCCTGTTGCGAAGCGCGATCTCAACGGCCTCGGAAAGGGAGAGTGACATTGCGGGAACCGAAAGCACAGTCACGGTCAGGGCCAGGGTCAGTAATGTTTTGATCATGCTGTATCTCACCTTTTTTCGCTTTTTATGCCATTGAAAACAATGTCTGTAACATCATCTGCAAGTTGTTCCATGAGACGATTGTTGGAAGTGTCAATGTGTTTTCTTTCGAGTGCGCCCTCTATCACAGAGGCCAGAACGGCAAGAACCAGTCCCGGTTTGATATCTGGTCTGAGCTCTCCATCCCTTACGCCCCTGTCGAACACGGGCTGGAAAACCTCCTGGAAGAACCGTCTGCCGGAGACCTCCATGTCGCACAGCCTCCAGCTCTCCTGAAGAAGGTTGTCCCACGCCTCGGCGTAGGTCGTGTTCTCGCGCTGTATCCGAAGGCGGGTCAGCATGAACCTTCTGAGAGCTTCCCGTACCGAGATGCTCTCGGGGAAAGCCCCGCTGAAAGCCTCCCGGGCGATTTCGAACATGTGGTCGACAAGGGCGTTATAGAAACCGCCCTTGCTTCCGAAATAGTAGTAGACCATGGGTTTGGTGACTCCCCCGAGGGCTGCCACCTCTTCCATCTTTATGTCGGTGAACCGCTTTTGTGAAAGAAGCTCGACTCCCGAGTCGAGAAGTTTCTCGCGGTTTCCCCTGGGATCCGCCATTCATATCCTCCAGACATTCTTACTTACCCGTAAGTAACATACGGTTGGTTCACAACCTGTCAAGAAGGAAAAACGGGGGGGAACACTTCCCTGAAAAACCTGCTATATTGAGAGTTATGCCTTGAACCGTTTCGCGAAAAAAGCCCGATACCGGGCATCACCTGATTGGGGAACCATCCGATGAAGCTCTTCCTCCTGGCCCTGGCGGCATCCACGGTATTGGCCGCCTCCTATGATTTTCAGTTCTCACTGGACCCGGCCGTGGTGCAGACCATGGACTTCAGGGGGGAAACGGTGGTCTTCATCCCTGAGGGCGCCATCGCCTTCGAAACCGGTTTTCCTGCCCTTCCCGCGCTTTCCAGAAGCTTCGTTATCCCCCAGGGGGAAACCCTTCAGAACGTTACCATCGAGGTCCTCTCATCCGTGAACCTCGGGGTGTTCCAGATCGCTCCCGCATACACCGGCATACTCGGAGAGCCGATTCCTGCCCTCATCCCACGTTCCTCGGTTTACGGCGGTTTTGAGCAGTTCCCCGCAGACCCCGTGCTGAGCTTCAGCACCGGCAGCAAATCGGGATTCCGGATCGCCTCGTTCGAAATGTCGCCCTTCTCCTGGAACCCTGCCGACGGCACGCTCACACTTGTCACCAGCGCCGTTGTCACAGCTTCCACGGCGACCGATCCTTCCATCGAGCGCCTTGCCCTCTCCCAACGTCAGATCGACATGGCCGTTCAGGGCCTTCATTCCATAGTGGACAACCCCGAGATGCTCGCAAACTGTGCCCCTTCATCCCGAGACACCGATGGCCCGGTCTGGGTGATCATCGCTGACGAAAGCCACGAGAGCATTCTCACCCCCCTCGTAAACCACAGGCTTTCCACCCACGGTTCGGCAGCTCTCAGAACCCTTCAGTGGGTGTACGCCAACTACGAGGGTGTCGACACACAGGAGCAGATCAGGAACTACCTGATCGACGCCTACGAGAACGAGGGGCTCGTTTACGCCCTTATCGTCGGCGACTTCGGTGAAACTCAAAGGATCAGCAGCCTGACGATAAGCGGCAGCACCCTCAACTCCACCGCCGACCTTTACTTCAGCGACCTCAACGGCACGTGGGACGCCAACGGCAACGGCCTCTACGGCGAACTCAACGACGGGGTGGATTACTACTCCGACATCTACGTGGGCCGGTTCAGTGCCGACAACCCGACCTGGATCACCACCATGGTGAACAAGACCATTGCCTACGAAACCACAGCGCCTCAGGGTGAATGGCGCACGACAGCGCTTCTTGCCGGAGCTGGTCTTTGGCCCGATGTGGGCTATTGGGGCAGTTTCGTCTGCGACTCGATTTCCAACAGGATCCCCTCGAACTGGACGATCCACAAGCTCTACGAAACCTGGGCAGGCCACCCCAACAACCAGGTAGACCTCGTGAACCAGGGCGTCTCCTTCGTGGGTCCCCAGGGTCACGGTTTCAACAACGGCGTATACTGGTACGACCACGCTCCGACCGACATCTTCAGCTCCGCGAACTACACCGCCATGACCAACATTGAGATGCTGCCGATATTCCACAGCATCGCGTGCCTTTCCGGAAAGCTCTCCTCCCCGGCATGCCTTGCCGAGAGGCTCATGCTCTGGGCCACGGGGGGCGCGGTGGCCGTCATGTTCAACAGCGACAACGGCTGGGGCTCACCGCCGAACATGGGCGCAAGCGAATGGCTCGAACTCTACTTCGCCGACCAGCTCTGGGTCAACGGCCAGAATGAGATAGGCGTCACCCAGGCACTTGCGAAAGATGCCTTCAAGGCCGGTGTCAGCGTTGGCATGAAGCTCTGGGTGATCCAGGAGAACAACCTTCTGGGAGACCCCGCCCTGCTTTTCGCCCCGGCTCAGCTCGGTGTTGAAGAGGGAGAGGGTTTCGGTCAGGGTTCCAGCCCGATTCTTGGAAACCCCAGCCCCAACCCGGCCCGGAACAGCGCCTCGGTTTCCCTCACCATGCCCGTCCAGGGCGTTGTTGAGTTGACAATGTACGACCTTTCCGGTCGCGCAGTGCGAAACCTCGGCCGGGAAACGCTGTCATCGGGGCTCCACACATTCGCCATCAACACCGCCGGGCTTCCTGCGGGATTCTACCAGGTGGTGGCTCAGACCGGTTCAGGAATCGACGCTGTTTCCCTCGTAGTTCTTCCCTGACCCCTGCTCCGACACTGGTCAGAACAGCCCTGTAACCTCGCCTTCGGCGGAGATCTCCATGGTCTCCGCCGCTGGCGTTCTGGGCAGCCCCGGCATGCGCATGATGTCGCCGGTTATGGGCACGAGAAAGCCCGCCCCTGAGCTGATAACTATCTCGCGCACTGTAACGATGAAGTCCTTGGGTCTTCCCAGAAGGTCGGGATTGTCCGACAGTGAATTCTGGGTCTTGGCGATGCAGACCGGCAACCCCGCGTACCCGAGTTTCGTAAGAAGCATCAGGTCTTCCCGGGCATCAGGGGTGAAACTGATATGGGAGGCGCCGTATATCTCCCTGGCCACTGTGGCTATCTTTTCCTCAACCGGCAGCGACCAGTCGTAAAGGGGTTTGAAGGCCTTCCCGGGGCAGTTCGACGCCTCCATGACCTTCAAAGCGAGGTCCGTCATTCCCTCTCCGCCCCGCATGAACCCCTCTCCGATGGCCACGGGCACCGAAAGGCCGTCACAACGGTCTGTGACCACCTTCAGTTCCTCCGCGGTGTCGTCCGGAAACCTGTTCAGGCAGACAACGGCCGGTACCCGGAATTTGCCGATGTTCTCGATGTGCTTCTCAAGGTTCGCAAGCCCCCGGGAGACAGCCCCGGGGTCGGGAATGGAAAGGTCCTTCTTTTTCACGCCGCCGTGCATCTTCAGGGCCCGGCACGTTGCCACAAGCACCACTGCGCACGGGGCGAACCCTCCGTAGGGACACGTGATGTCGAAGAACTTCTCGGCGCCAAGGTCGAACCCGAAGCCGGCCTCGGTAACCGTCCAGTCAGCGTGGGTCATGGCCATCCGTGTGGCGATTATGGAACTGCATCCGTGGGCGATGTTCGCGAAGGGTCCACCGTGCACGAAGGCCGGGGCGCCCTCGAGGGTCTGCACCAGGTTGGGTTTTATGGCGTCCTTCAAAAGCAGTGTCATCGCGCCGGCAAAGCCGATGTCCCGGGCCATTACCGGCTGGCCGGCGCCGGTGTAACCCACCAGTATCCGGTCCAGCCTTTCGTGCAGGTCGGCGAGGTTCCGGGAAAGGCACAGGATCGCCATGATCTCGCTGGCGGCGGTTATGTCGAACCCCGTCTCACGGGGTACGCCCTGTCTTCGTCCCCCAAGGCCAATGACCGCCGAGCGCAGGGACCTGTCGTTCATATCTATCACCCTGCGAAGGCTGACAGTGCGGGAATCGAGCCCCGACGGGCTGCCCCAGTAAAGGTGGTTGTCCAGAGCGGCGGCCAGAAGGTTGTGGGCCGCACCCACCGCGTGTATGTCACCGGTGAAGTGGAGGTTTATGTCTTCGGCGGGAACGACCTGCGAGTATCCTCCTCCCGCGGCCCCTCCCTTCATGCCGAAAACAGGGCCCAGGGACGGTTCACGAATGGCGCAGCACGCCGTTTTTCCCAGTTTTCGAAGCCCGTCGGTCAGACCGATGGTTGTCGTCGTCTTCCCTTCGCCGGCGGGGGTGGGCGTGATGGCGGAAACCAGGATCAGGCTTCCCCGTTTTCCGGTTTCAGCGGGCTCGAGATCGATCTTCGCCTTGTATCTGCCGTAGTGCACCAGGTGCTCCGGCGCAATGCCCAGTACCCCGGCGATCTCTTCGATGGGCCGCATTGCCGCCCGGGCGGCTATTTGGGAATCGGATGGGAAAGCCATGACATCCCTTCTTCCTAGAAGCCGTTCGTGCTTGTCTTCTCGGGAGGTTCCACGGTCGTGCGCTCCCGGGAAGGGTGGATCACCTCTTCAAGTATGGCCCCGGCCGGAAGGCCGAAACCCGCCAGGGCACAGACGGCGAACGCCGGAACCCCTTTGATCCTGCCGGATACAACACAGTGCGCAGAACCGGATGATTCGGCAAGCTCCCTGGCTCTTTGCATGGCCTGGTCAAGATCGTACAGAATCATGCCGCCTCCCTGCTCGTATAATGGTTATGAACAGGGTAGCGGGCAAGAAAGAAAACAGTGAGAACGAAAATTCTGCTTCTTCTGACGGCGGGGCTGCTCCTTCTTGGATGCACCCCGGGCGACGGGGGCGGTTGAGGAGCGTTTCGAGCCGGAGGGGTCCTCCAGCCCGAAACTTCCGACAGCACCGAAGCCTCCCGATAGGGAAGAGGGAGGGCGAACCCCTCCCTCCAAAGGCCTGGATCAGAACATGCCCCGAGGGGGTGGTGCCAATCCCTCCCTGGGATGCTCCCGTTCTTCAAGCCTTCTTCCGTGTTCTTCCCGCATGGCGGCAAGTTCGTCCAGCTGCTCCCGGGTGAGTATCCCGTGTATCTCTCCGAGCGCTCCGGCGATGATGCCGTTCGCGATCTGCATCCTCTCAAGCCTTTCATCGAGCATCGACGCGAACTCCAGCGAATTGAACCCGCTCGAGCAGAAATACTCCATGAGGGCGGGCCTGTCCTCTTCACGCTCCGCGATACCGGCGAGTTCGGCTTCCATGTCCCCCATGACCCCGTGGATCAGGTCCCTCTGGGATTCGGAGAGGTCCAGCCGATCGATGGCATGAAGGAAGCGGCCGATCAGGGGATGCCCTTCCCTCTCCCCCGGACCACCGCCGATGGGCTGGGCGGACGCGAGTGAGCAGGCGAGAAGCGTTGTTGCGGTCACCATCCACATTGTCTTTTTCAAGTCTGTCTCCTTTCGTGCCTGGGGCACGCAGGGAAGATGGGTAACGGAACATTCGCCCGTGTTGCAGGAATGTAACGGAATGTAACAAAACCATGGGCTCCGAATTGCGGCATTCGAGGCCTTTACCTATGGTACGGGGCTGAACGGACGAACTCGAAACACAGTGACGGGGAGGCGAAGCTTGAGCAGCGGATCTGTCTGGAAGGCCACAGCAGTACTGTTGCTGGCTTCTCCGGAAGTGGTCTTCGGCAAAGCTTTCGGGTGCCGCCGGGAAAACCCGCCCCTCTCCTTTCCCGTCTCTTACTTCACGATCAATGCACCGCTCGGACCTTCCGACGAATTGACTCGAACCATCGACCTGCAGTCCGACTTCGCATGGTTGTTCCCCCTGGAGGATGACCTTTTTCTTGGACCGGGGGTGTTCGTCGGCGCCTGGCGCAACGGAGGGTGGCACTCACGCTGGGGGCTCGAAGCGACAGGCAACCTGTACCTGTCCGAATCGTCCCATCTGAGCGTTTCACCGGGAATCATAGTTTCCGACAGCCCCTACCCTGACGGGTTCGCCGGTTACTCGCTGGGTGTGGGGTTCGGTATCAACGACTGGGCTGGAGTCTCTTCCCGGCTGGATCTCACCAGGTCCCCGGAATCATCCTGCGAGGCCGAGTTTCATCTTGGTCTGAGGCTTGGCTCAATTCCAGGACTGGCCGCAACGACCATTGCCGGAGCAGCGGGAGCAGTTGCCTGGCTTGAAAACGAAATGGATTGATGACCGAACGCGCCAAACCCACGGTTTATGTTGACGCCGACGCCTGCCCGGTGAAGCAGGAGATATACCGGGTCGCCTCACGCTACGGCCTCCTGGTGAGGGTCGTGTCCAACTCCTGGATGCGCATCCCCGACTCGGACCGGATCGAACTCGAAGTGGTGGAGAAGGGCGAAGGTGTGGCGGACGACTGGATCGCTGAGCGCTCGGGGCCCTGCGACATCGTGATAACAGGCGACATCCCCCTGGCCTCCCGGTGCCTCAAGAACGGCTCATCGGTTCTGGGCAACACCGGCAGGCCCTTCACCGAAGACAACATCGGCGACGTGCTGGCAACGCGGAACCTGTTCGCCGACCTCAGGGAACAGGGCATGACAATCAGGGGTCCGTCCCCCATGAGCGGACCCGACCGGTCGCGCTTCCTTCAGGCCATGGATGTGCTTGTGAACAGGCTGCTGCGTGATGCGGCAAGGAAGGCCGGGGCACCTTAGGGCACCCCGGCCCGAAACATCAGAACCCTGCGGTGACTCCCAGGTTAATGAAAGCAACGTTCTTCTCGTACTGGTGTCCGGCGTAGTTGCCGGCGCCTTCCCCGTCCTCCAGGAAAGCATTGGCGGCCGAGAACACTATTCCCACGTCCTCGGAGACCGCGTAGCGCACACCGCCCCCGAGCATTCCATAGTTAACCATGTACTCGAAGTCGGTGAAGGTCTCGGGACCCCCGCCCAGATCGGAGTACAGGTAACCAAGGCCCAGCTCGAACCTGGAACTTGCCTTCCACTGTACACTGCTCCCGGCCTCCCACCCGTCTTCGTACTGGTCGGAAAGGCCGTCGTCCTCGCCCTGGTCGGCGGCGCCGGTGAAGTAGTAGTTCCCCATAACGCCGAGGGTCACGGTGGGTTTCACCTCGAACTGCATGCCCATGCCCAGGACCGCCGGCAGGTCACGGCGCTGAAGGGCGCCGTCGGCAAGCTCGGGAATGAGGGCAGCCCATGTGTTCTGGGCGGTTTCGGCTTCCCACTCAAGGGGTGTGCTTGTCTCGTAGCGGACCGCCACGTTGACCCCGCGGGCCGGCATGAAGTCAACGCCTATGATCCCGGCCATGCCAGAAGCCTCACGGGTGCACTCAAGCACCGCTTCAGTTGAACCGACGACTGTGCCGCTGTCGATGTTCACGATGGCGAATTCGGCGCTGGCCTCGTAGTCACGAACGCCCTTGGTGAACCTGCCGGCAAGCGAGGCGGAGAGGGCGGGTGTGATGGCGTAGGCAGCGCCCACGGTCCCCGCGTAGTAGGCCGCGCCCGCCTCGATGTAGCCCTCGGTCATCGTGGCGATGTAGCCTGGTCCGTACTGGTACTGGACAAGCCCGGTCTGAAGGACGGGCATGATGGGAAGACCGTTCTCGTACTCGAGTGTGCCGCCGCCGGCGGGGATGGTGAAGGCGCCGAAGGCAGCGAGATCACCGGTCCGGTACACTGCGTACACGTTTGGCAGAAAGGGAGTTGGCTTCGTGGTCTCGTACTCGGTTTCTTCCGCTGAACCCAGTGGCACTGCGGTTATGACGTAATCCTTCGCGATGTACTGTCCGCTGGCATTCACATGGAAGCCCTCGGCAAGGTGAACAAGCCCTGCGGGGTTGTAGGTCACAAGATCGGCCCCGTCAATCGCGGCGTTCCTGGCAACTGCCATGAAGTAGTCGGCGCTTCTTCCACCCAGGTAGTCGATGTGCCCCGCGTAGGCGAAAGATGCCGCCAGCCCGGCGAGAATCAAAACCTTCCTCATTCATTCCTCCCCTCTTTTTTGGAAACTCAGAACCCCAGAAGCAGAATCCTCGGATAATCAAGCGGGTCTTCCTCGAAGGCCGCAACGCCGTAAGGAGTGACAACAAAGGTCCAGGAACCCATCCGGGCCGGCCCCGAAGCCGTGCCAAGCCATTCCCCGGTCATGGTGTCGTAAAGATCGAACACGGGCTGCCCTCCGTGACCGCGCCTGGCCCATAACCTTCCTTCGGAATCGACCCCCAGGGAGATAACGGCGAAATGGAACTCCGAGGGAGTGTAGTCTTCACTGGCCATTGCAGGCCCTCCCCTGCCCATGCCCAGCATCTGCTGTCGTCTCTGCTCGTAGAGTTCCATTTCCACGCTCAACTCCTCGGCTGTTTTCGCAACCGGGGAGTAGTCCGGACGGGTCAGGGATGCCAGACCGTTGCCGCTGAGGTCGAACGCAAGGATCTCATAGCTCTCCGACGCGAGTGGAGAGTAATAGACAACGGAATCCACCACCTCCATGGGCGGGTCGGGGTCCATGAACCGCGCAGCCATCTGTTCCGGGTCGAAACGGCTCCACTCCTCAAAGAAGACCACTGCGGGCTCGGGGCTGTCAAGTTTCCAGCCGGCAAGGGCTTCACCGCTGGTGCCCTCTTCCCTGTTGAAAAGCCCCTGGTGCCCCACCACCAGCTCGCCGGAAGCGTCTATGGTGAATGGCGCCCTGGGGGTGAACCCCATCAGGGTGCCCACGTAACCAGTGTCAGCGCTGAAAAGCTCGAGCTCCCCGGCCCTGGGGTCGGTGACCGCTACAACCCCCGAACCCAGAACGGCCAGGTCACGGCTGCTCAGAAGCTCACCGGGGCCCTCCCCCGGGCCTCCGTACTCGGAGAGGAACTCGCCGGAAGACGAGAAAACGCGAAGGGTCTGGCGATTGGAATCAAGGACGAGCAGCCTGCCGTCCGGCAGGAACTCGACTGAGGCTATCACACCGAAGACGAACCTTTCGTCACCAAGTTCGATCCCGACTGAATCAAGGGGAGTCAGGACAATGGCCGGCGATGCCTCTTCAGAAGACTCTTCTGGCGAACCGCAGCCAATCAAAAACAACAGGATAAAAACTGACGGGGCAAGTCTTTTCATGGGACTCCTCCGGGTTTATGCCGGGCACCATAACAGATATGCGCACCCGGCACCAGAGAAGATCTGTTCAGCGGTTCAGTTCAGAAAGAAGGCGGCCTGCTATGGCACGGTTCGCCTCAGGGTTCACATGGGCACCCGAGTAGTCGGTATAGACTTCGTTCACTTCACCGTCAAAGATCCCGGCAAGCGAGACAAAGGGTAACGTGTCAGCCAGGCTGTCCTCGTAGAGTTCGTAGGCAGAGCAGAGCAGCTCCCTGAATGCGGGGTCGGATCCTGCAAGGAAAAACTCCTCACCGCCCTGGGTGATCAGACTTTCGAAGTCAGTAAGGCACTTGTCTCCGTACCAGACCGTAGGCTGCCATACGAAGAGACATCTGAATCCGTAGCTCTCGGCAAGGGACCGCACCACCCGGCAGTTCCCGAGATAGGTTTCGACGATCTGACTGGCCAGGGCGTCGGTTCCAATTCCCCTGGTGCGGAAGGTGACAAGATCCTGCACTTCTGATGGCCTATCCCGGACGCTGCCCCGAAGGGCCGACACAAGAAGGAATGTGTTCGTGTTGGTCAGAATAGCCCTTGATGGTGACAAACCCTGTATTTCCGGGGTACGCCCCTCGACCCGGGCTGCGATCTGCTCCTGCGAGTGGTGACCTCCCGCGAATCCGGACTCATACGCTCCCCAGACGTCGTTGAACCCGTCGTAAAACACTACGCAATCGGGCACGTTGCCCGCCCTGAGTTGAAGCACCAGTTCAACCAGCTCCTGGGAGGAAGAGTGGGCGACCTGAGCGAAGTTGCTTACCGCAACAGGCCGGGTATCGTTGCCGTTCATGTCTGCCTGAAGGAAGCATGCGATGGTGTTCGAGTCGGAGACCCCCGTTCCCCACATGGCTGACCCGCCGAACAGGAACACCTTGAAAGCCCCCGGGTCTACTGAGGCGCCCGGCACCAGTCTGTAGTTGTCTTCCGTTATCGTAACACTGTCGCAGTTTAAAAGGGGATTAGACCGCCATACCACGAATGGGGCATACACGCCCTGAACCACATTGGACTCGAGTTCCTGCAAATGCCCCTCAGTGACTTTTCTGGCATGTATCCTCATGCTCTCAGGGTTGATGGCCTTCAGCAGAACGAGTGCAACCACCTCCAGCAGAACAAGTACGACCAACGTGTTAAGAAGGAAGAGGGCGATCCCCCTGTAACAACCTGGAAACCTACGTCCGAGAAGACCGGCTGATACGAATGCCAGCCCGATGAGCAGAAAACCGATCTGGTTCCTGCTCAGCCCTCCCTGGGCACTCAGGCCCGTTCTGTCAGAAAGAAACGCCACGGCTATCATCAGAAAACCAAGACACAGGCTTGCTGCCCTGAGGACTTTCACGCACCTGTCACTGATAGTCATTCATCATCTCCAATCTGATGATTGCTTAATAGTGTATGTATAATACAGACAAATATGCCGAGCAAGCATCACCCATCCAGAACGGAGTTTATTGCATCGCATCCTTGCCCCCGTACCGCCTCTTTGGTATAGCTTCACCTGTTCGGCCGCTTCCCGACCCCGGCTTCCTGTAGCACAGGTGCCATGGAGACCGGGGCGACAGGGTTGCACTGGAAACGGCGCAGCCTCCCGTGTTTGGAAAGGGAAAGAACGCCGGTTGTTCCCGTCCCCGTTCAGGGGGCGGCGTTCGTTTCCTTCCCATGAACCGAGCCTGCGGCCGGGTTCGGAACCCATGAGGAGGGTGAATGTTTTCATGGCTTCGTTTCGCTGGCCTGGCCCTGTGCCTGGCGCTCCTTTTGCCCGGATGCGGCGAACAGCCCGCACCGGTTCCCGAGACCCCGGCGGCGGATTCCACCGCGCTGGAACAGCCCGAGGGATTTCCTCCCCGGGAAAGGGTTGAACGGCTTCTCATTGCCACAACCACCAGCCTTTACGACACGGGACTTTGGGCCTACATGGAACCCATGTTCGAGGACCAGTACGGTGTTGAGCTGGACATCCTCTACGCTGGCACAGGCAAGGCCATGGAATGGGGCATGAGGGGCGATGTTGATGTGGTGGTTGTTCACGACCGCGCCAGGGAAGAGACTTTCATCGCCGACGGGTACGGGCTCTCCCGCACACCCTTCGCCTACAACTTCTTCGTCATCGTGGGTCCGCCGGAAGACCCCGCGGGCATCAGGGACATGGAACCGCAGGATGCCTTCATCGCCTTGAGTCAGAACGCCACGATCCCCTTCATCTCGAGGGGTGACGAATCGGGCACCCACGCCCAGGAGCAGCGCCTCTGGGCAGCTGCCGGCCTTGATTACGAAACCATCCGCACATCGGGTGACTGGTACGTCGAGGCGGCGGCGGGCATGGGCCCGACGCTCAACATGGCCAACGAGATGAGGGGTTATGCCCTGGCGGACATCGCAACTTTCCTGGCCTACCAGGGTGATGTCGACCTCGAGATCATCATCGGGTCCGGCGATGCAATGAGGAACGTTTACGCAGTCATCCCACTCAGCACCGCGCGGAACACCGATATGGCACAGAACATGGTGACCTTCCTGACCTCCCCCGAGACACAGGAACTCATCGGTTCGTACGGCGTCGTGGAATGGGGTCAGCAGCTCTTCACCCCCTGCGCCGGACAGGACCTCTAATACTCCATGGACAAGCTGGCGGAAGCCTTCGTCATTGCCCTCAAGATGATCTTCTCGGGCGACCCTGTCGTCATGGAGATCACTCTTCGGACACTGGCGGTTTCCGCCAGCTCAACCGTCATCGCGTGCATTCTCTTCACTCCGCTGGGCTGCCTGCTGCACTTCGCCAGATTCCCGGGCAGGGGCTTTGTGATCGGTTTCATCCAGACCCTCTACAGCATGCCAACGGTTTTTGCAGGGCTTCTGATATTCCTTCTTCTTTCCCGGGCGGGTCCGCTTGGTGAACTGGGGCTTCTATTCACCACGAAGGCCATGGTGATCGCCGAGGTTTTCCTTGTTGCCCCGGTTATCCTTGGCCTTGTCATCTCGGCGCTGAAGGGTGTGGCGGGAGAAGCCGCCGAAACCGTGCGAGCCCTGGGAGCAGGTTCACTTCAGACCGGGGGGGTGGTACTTCTGGAGGCCCGGTTCGCCATCCTCTCGGCTTTTCTGATGGGTTTTGGAAGGGCCATATCCGAGGTGGGCGCCGCCATGATGGTGGGCGGCAACATAGCGGGGCGGACCCGGACGCTCACCACCGCCATCTCCCTTGGAATAGGGAAGGGTGAGGTGGCCGAGTCCATTGCCCTCGGGCTGATACTCATGATCCTGGCCCTTCTGATAAGCCTTCTCGTACACATCACCGGAATGAGGAAGTCATGAGGATCGACCTTCAGGGCATCTCGAAATCATCCGGAACGAAGCAGATACTGACCGATGTGTCCTTTTCGGTGGATCAGGGGGATTTCTGCACACTGATCGGCCCCACCGGATGCGGAAAAACAACACTGCTGCGGATAGCCGACCTCCTTGAAAAACCCACGCGCGGCAGGGTCATCCTTGACGGAACGGACTGCACGGGTTGCCGGGGAAGGTCGAGAACAGCCCTGCGCCGCAGGATGTCGATGGTCATGCAGAGACCCTTCATGCTCACCGGCACCGTTGAACGCAACGTCAGGTTCGGCCCCGGGGTAAGGGGAACAACCGTAAGCGCTGCCGAGATGGATGAGGTCCTCGATGCCACGGGTCTTTCGGGAATGGGGCACCGGAACGCCCGAACCCTCTCCGGCGGGGAGATGCAGAAGGTGGCCATTGCCCGGGCCGTTATCACAAAGCCCGAACTCCTTGTTCTGGACGAACCCCTCAACTCCGTTGACCAGGGCTTCAAGCCCGAGCTCAGGGCACTTATCGGAAGGCTTCACCGGGAGATGGGGATGACAGTTCTGATGGCAACGCACGATCTTTCGGACGCGCTGGCCCTTTCGAACCGAACCGCCGTTCTCTCGGAAGGAAAGCTGATGCAGGCCGGTGAAACGGCAAAAGTGTTCAGTCAACCCGAAAGCCTTTTCGTTGCTTCCTTCACTGGGATGAAGAACCTGATCCCGGTTCGCTTCGGCAACGGCACCGCCACGGCGGGCGACGTCGTATTCTCCCTGACGGAACAGGCGCAGGGCGCGGGCTACATCTGCATTCCGCCCGAAGTCATCGTTCTTTCGCTCGAAAAGCCCGATTCCAGCCAGCGCAACACTTTCAGGGCCGTGGTGTCCCACCTGGAGAGAATGCCCATGTACGATACGGTTCATTTTCTTCTAAAGGGTCTTGAACTGCAGTCGACCATCACCCGGGAATCCACCCAGCGGCTGGGCCTTGAAGCAGGGTCAGAGCTGTGGGTATCCTTCAAGGCCACATCAGTCAGGATACTGGGTTAACCAGGAAACTCCGGTTCGGAAGAAGGCAAGATTCCCGTACGGGAACATTTGTGCTGGACAACCTGTGTTCTGAAACAAATATTACCGTACGGGAATCAGATGAGTGATTTGCGTCTACCTGGCGAAAGGATGACATAGTTTGGAGGAGTTGGAATGTTAAGTGAAGAATCGGATCGTTCCTATTCTGCGATTACCTCCGTAGAAGAACTGGGAAGCCGTATACGCTTGAAGCGGAAAAGTCTGGGAATGACGCTTCAAAAAGTATCGGGACTCACCGGGATTGGTTTCCGGTACCTGTCGGAGCTGGAAAGAGGAAAAGAGTCTGCAGAGATAGGAAAGGCACTTCGAGTGATGAGATACCTCGGTCTTCAAATCTCTGTCACAGCAGGGGGTCGTGCAAACAAGGGCAGTAACCATGCCTGAGAACCACATTCGGGTTTTTGCCGGGGTCTCTCCAGTCGGATCGCTTTACTGCAATCCGGAAGGCAGGATGTCCTTCACTTACGACATCGGCTGGCTGCAGGCTGACGGAGCTTATCCGATCTCCGTCAGCCTGCCCCTTCGGGAGCAGGCATATCCTCCCGAAAGGGCTCACTGCTTCTTCGCCAACCTTTTGCCCGAAGGCTTGGTACGTCAAACGGTCTGCAGGGAGTTCGGAATCTCGGAGGACAATGATTTCGGGCTGCTCTCCCGCATTGGTCACGAATGTGCAGGTGCACTCTGGATAGGCAGCGGAGAACCACCGGATCCCCGGACGTGGAGGTACGAGCCGGTCACGGACGATGAACTGGTCAGTTTCAGCAGGGCTGGGGGGGTCTTCTCTTCGCTTGTTGGAAAAGGGAGGCTGAGACTCTCGCTGGCCGGAGCCCAGG
Organism: candidate division Hyd24-12 bacterium UBA6080; assembly: GCA_002436025.1. Taxonomy (GTDB): domain Bacteria; phylum Fermentibacterota; class Fermentibacteria; order Fermentibacterales; family JCC-6; genus UBA6080. The sequence continues at coordinate 38,712 of DIXM01000009.1, read as the reverse complement.
ACAAGCTGCCGGTCGCACTCTCAAACGACGGATCTCTATTGCTGCCAATGGATGCTTCTCCTTCAACCCACATACTGAAGTTCCCCAATAGAGGGTACTCAGACCTGGGGTTGAACGAAGTTTTTACGACAGCCCTGGCAAGGGCTGTCGGCATGCAGACAGTCGATACCGTGATTCGAATGGTTGGCAATGTACCGGCCTGCCTCGTGAAAAGGTACGACAGGATGCAGACGGGCGATGGATCGATCATCCGGCTGCACCAGGAGGACATGTGCCAGGCAATGGGTCTCCCATCAACCCGGAAGTACCAGGCGGAGGGGGGACCTTCCTTCAGGGAATGCATGGAGTTGGCAGAGCGTGTCTGCCCCGAGCCTGTCGTCGTGCGTGAGAAACTGCTTGGATGGCTGGTCTTCGGTCTGATCATCGGGAACGGGGACGGACATGCGAAAAATCTGTCGCTCCTCTACAACGAGGAGGGCTCGATGTCGCTGGCTCCTTTCTACGACATGGTCTGCACCCTCAGGTACAGGAATCTGGAAAGGAGTCTTGCAATGCGCATCGGCTCCAGGTCGGATCCAGGCATGATAGGTCCGTACCACTTCGACGAGTTCGCATCCGAGTGCGGATTTGGCGCGGGCTGGCTGCGAAGATTCGTAAGGGATTTGGCCGGAGGGGTCTGTGATGCGCTCGAATCCGTACTCCAGAAGGAGGGACTGGATGGCCTGCCTGTCAGTGCAGTTCAGCGAGCCGTGACCAGACAGGCAAGGAGTGTGAAGAACAGGTTCAGTCAGAACTAGCCCGGAAATCTCAGTGCGCCGCGGGGGCACACTGAGAAATACGGGTTGGCTCCGGAAAAGCATCAGCTCACAAGCATTGCCCTGGCCATCCTGCCGTGCAGCTTTCCCACCAGCCGGGCCAGGTGGAGCATTCCCATGAACACCGCTGCCCCAAGCGCCACCACGGCGGGGTAGAGCCAGACCGGAATCCACCACTCCGCGGGATAGTCTATCACGGGTTCATGAAAGACAAGCTCGATGACCGGGCTGGCAACGAGGCTCAGGGCAACAGCGACAAGTGTGATGAACAGACTGAAGTAGATCGTTCCCAGCGGGAGCATGAGTATGAGGTAAAGCGCCGACGACCATGTGCTTCTTGTGGTGAACACACCCTTAATGCTTCCCCACCAGCCTTCGCCTTTTCTGATGAACACAGCCCTGCGGGGCATGCGGACCCCCAGAAGCGCTTCGACCATCCTTCCCTCGACCAGTGCAAGCCCGCGAAAGGACAGGAAGAAGAGCCATGCAACGGGAACACCGATGATCAACACCAGCAGACCCAGGGAGAGGGAAAGGGCGTTGGCCGTCCAGGTGAAGTAGAGAATCCCGGTGACGATGGAAATCATCATGTAAAGAAATGCAGCCCATGCCGACGGTTCAGTGACAACCCCAACGAACCTTTTCAGGGCGGACCTTTCTTTCCTCGTACGCTGGGATTTGAGGGCCGGAACGGTGAAAGCCTCGACCTTTCTGTACTGCTCCGCCAGCTCCGCCGGAGCGCCGTAGCTGGCCACGACTTCACAAAGAGCCTCTTCCGCGGTCAGTCCGGGTCGCTCTGCCCGGAGGGTCTCGAGTCCCATTGTCAGATGGTCCTCGGCATCGGCAAGGGCATCCTGAACAAGAGCCCTGTCACAGCCCTTAAGGTGTTTCCGAAAATCGTCGAGATAGAGCACTATTCCCTTATTCATCGGTGTGGCCTCCCAGCAGCCCGTCCATGAAGACGGCGGTTTCCTTCCAGATCCCTGTCCAGCGCCCAAGGGCGTCCCGGCCCGATGGAGTGATCGTGTAGTACCTTCGGGGCGGGCCCGAGACGGATGGTTCAACACTGCTCAGAAGAAGCCCTGAGGCCTCCAGTGACCTTAGAACCGGGTACAGGGTTCCGTGCTTGACGATTCTTGAGTTGTCGCCCCTCTCCTCCATCAGTTTTGCCACGCTGTAACCGTACAGGGGGCCCGAGGCCCCGTTCATGATCCCGAGGAGCGCAAGTGCGGTTATGCCCGCGCTGAGTTCCTTTCTGAACTTTCTGTCTTCCGGAGGCATCTCCTCATCGGTCATGAATGCCTTTTGTACATCCGGCTTCACCATTTGACCCATCCTTTCCAATGGTCATCGCAGGTGAACACTACTATTCACTTCATACTATGTCAAGGTTCGCACTTCCCCTTCCGGGACGCTGCTCCAGAAGCATTGACCCGCTTGGCTTTCAGCGCTAATGTATTGGCTGATGGGTTGAATACATGCTCATCTTGCCGGACTCACTTACAGCCGATTGAGGGGGTTGGTTGTCATGATGCGGTTCAAACCATTTATTCCAATTCTTGCGGCGGTTCTATTCCTATTCTCCGGTGTTCAGGGATCAGACGGCGAAGTCGAGGGTTGGGGTTCGAACAGCGACGGCCAGTGCAACACGCCATACCCGAACTCGGGTTTCATCGCCATTTCAGCGGGCGAGAACCACAGCCTCGGCCTCAAGGCGGACGGAACCATCATGTCCTGGGGTGACAATGAACTCGGCCAGTGTAACGTGCCAATGCCCAATCAGGGTTTCGTCGCCATCTCCGCAGGGCGCAGCCACACGCTTGGTCTGAAGGCGAGCGGCGTCATCGTGGCCTGGGGGTGCAACGAATACGGCCAGTGCGAAGTACCCGAACCCAACAACGGTTTTGTGGCTGTTGCCGCGGGTGAGTATCACAGCCTGGGACTGAAGGCTGACGGTTCAGTTGTGGCCTGGGGGAGGAACCAGTTCGGGCAGTGCAACGTGCCCGAACCGAACGAAGATTTCGTCGCCATCTCCGCCGGAGTCTATCACTCCATCGCAATCGGGCCCGACAGCTCACTCACTCTGTGGGGGGGCAACTACTGGGGCGAATGCAACGTGCCCGAACCGAACCAGGGGTTCACGGCGGTGTCAGGCGGTTGGGGCCACACGCTCGGGCTCAAGGCTGACGGCACGATCGTGGCCTGGGGTCAGAACCACTTGGGTCAGTGCAACGTACCGGACAGCGCCCCCTTCGTTGCGATATCAGCCTCAAACAGCCACAGCCTCGGGCTCACAGCCGAGGGCGTGATCGCGGCATGGGGCGCAGGGGGACCGGGTCAGTCCGGCTACCCGCACTACGGGCAGAGCATTGTTCCCGAGCCCAATCAGGGGTTCGGAGCAATTGCCGCGGGCTGGTTCCACAGCCTTGGTCTCTGCATGGAGTTGACAGGTGCGGGTTCGCAGGCTTCTTCTGAAATGGGCCAGGCCGGTACAGCCATTCTGTCGGTCGCACCGAACCCCTCGACAGCAGCCTTCACGGTTGTGTTCAACAGTCCCGGGCATGGCGAAGCGAGCCTTGCCGTGTACGATATGACTGGCCGTGAGGTTTGCACTCTTCCCATCGGAGAGATCGGGGCAGGGCAGAACTTGGTGACATGGGACGGCAGAGGCAACACCGGTGAGAGTCTTTCACCGGGAGTCTATCTGATCCACATCCGCCAGAACGGCGTCGTCTCAAACTCTGAAAGGGTCGTACTTCTCCCCTGAGGCCCTACCGTACTACCGCGAACCGCTCCGTGAAGGTGCAGTCACCGGCGTACATCCTGCAAACATATATGCCCGGCAGGAACTCACCCGCAGGGATCTGGTGGTATCCCGCAGGGTAGACCGTGCTTTCGGGTTCCCAGACCAGTCTCCCGGAGATGTCGTACACCGAGAGCCTCACAGCGCAACCCGCCTCGAGGTGGAAAGAGATCACGGGGGTGGAAACCGCAGGGTTCGGTGTCACAGCCATGAGGTATGTGCCTTGAGGCACGGGCGACGCCGTCTCCTCGATCCCTGTCGAAACCCACGAGATCTCCACGCGCTCGATGACGGGAGTTTCCGCGGACTGCTCAGCCTGCAGGAGCACCCTGTACTGAACGTACGAATCGCTGTCCTCGATGATCCCGCTGAGCCGGCAGGGCTTCAGCAGAAGGTCGGACCATGTCCCCATGTCGGTGAAGTCGTCGGACGCCCTGATCTGAAGGGCAACCTGCGTTCCCTGTGGAACTTCCGAGATCCAGTCGATGACCCCCCAAGCGGGATCGGACCCCGTGTAGAGAATGCTCGACTCGAGGTAGCCGGCTCCCGGCGAACGCTCCCACCACATGACCGAGTTCGCGTGCATGGCGGCTCCCAGGGGGTCGGTCTCACCATCTCCGTTGAAATCACCCGAACTCACTGAAAATGCGCCGTCGAACGAAGCCGCAAGAACGATCTCGCCCCATACCCCCCCACGGTTCTCGTAAAGGGTAACAAGGTCGCCGTGAACCCCTGCGGCAAGGATGTCGCCGTCGCCGTCGCCATCAATGTCACAGCCGTGAATGCAGACAGCGCCCTCGAAAAGATCACTTACAAGCACCTCGGTAAACTCACCGCCCCGGTTCTCCCACCAGACAAGTTGATCGGCAATGGATGCAGCGCCGAGAACATCGGGGTCGCCGTCACCGTCAATGTCGAAGGTGTGTACGAAGTAGACGCCGTCGAAGTCCGCTGCGATGTCGTGCCGGGTCCAGGAGCCCCCCGCTGAATCCGTGTTCTCGAACCACGCCACATCGTCATCGTAGAAGGCCCCGGCAACGACGTCCGGGTCGCCGTCAACGTCTATGTCGGCCACATGCAGGGTCCACGCGCCGTTGAAGGATTCCCAGATCAGGTGGCTCTCCCACCCGAGCCCGCCTCCCGTGTTCTCCCACCACACGATGCGGTCCAGTTGAGAGGACGCCCCCACGATGTCAATGTTTCCATCGCCGTCGATGTCGAAAGGACAGGCGGCCCTGGCGCCGGCGAAATCAACGGCCACCAGATGGATACTCCATTCACCGCCCGAACCGTCAAGGTTTTCCCACCAGGCCACATCACGTCCGCCGTACAGGGTTTTGGCGGCCGCAAGCAGATCGATGTCGCCATCGCCATCCATGTCGGCCGCAGCGACGGAACTGACCGTTGGAAAGTCGCGCTCCACGACATGTTCTTCCCAGGTGAAGCCGTAACCGTCAGTGTTCTCCCACCACACCACTGAACCGGCATCAATGGCGGAACCGGCTACATCCAGGTCGCCATCGCCGTCGATGTCAGCCGGGAAAACCGATGTCACGCCGTCTATGGAATCGGCGACAAGGTAGGAGGCCGGATCGGTGGAGAGGGTTATCCTGTCCGCGTAGGACCAGTCGATGTTCACGCACTCGAAGAAGTTGATGCCGAACTCGCTCACGGGGCCCTGCTGCCTGGGTCCGCCGGACCAGTCGTCCTGCTCGGCGGAAACGGCAAGGCCGGGAGAGGCGGTCAACAGCACTAAAACAACTGCAGTTCTATACATACCGTACCTCCATTCGCCGTATGCTTGCTCCGCAGCCGCGCTGTGTCAATGGCGCAAATCACCGTCTGTTTGTCAGCGGAGCAGGATAACGCGTTCTACGACCTCTCTGTTCCCGAGCCTTGCCCGTGCAAAGTACATCCCCGCAGGTGCCGGACTGCTGTCGGAACAGCGCCCATCCCAGACCAGGGAGGCTCTCCCCTGTGGACCCTCCGCGCTCATGCTTTGAACCAGGCGGCCCGAGGCGTCGTACATCTCCACCAATGGAAGGCCCTGTCCCGTCCAGGAGAGCTCAAGGCAGACCGGACCGAGGGACGGGTTCGGAGCTACAAGGAGATGAAGGTCAGCGGCAGGGGGTGTTGTTTCGCCTGTTCCCTGCCCCTCGAAGGCGCTGAATAGGTAACCGGTCCCTCCCGTGCTGGAAACCCCTGCAACTACAAGGATCACATCATCATCAGGGTCAGAAAGACCAGGAACGACCACCGAACCTGACTGGGATGCCTGATCGAGTTCCATCTGTATAACTTCGGGAGGTTCGCCGGCCCTCAAGGCAAGCGCCCTGACAGCAAACGCGTTGTCGTCCGAGCCGTCGAAGGAGAGGGTCAGTTCTTCCGAGCCGATGTTCTGAAACCTGTAGTAATCGGCCGCCCAGTGGTTCACCGTTTTCTGGACATCAACCGTGGGATAGCTTGAGTAGGTGCCGGCGACATTGAATGCGGGAAGTTCCTCACCCAGGTACCCGAACCTTCCGTCTGCTATGTCCGTGTCGTCAAGAAAGTTGGCCACCACCCAGTCCGCGAAGGCGTCGTCGAAATCCTCGGAAAAACCGAAGGCATCGAGTACCGCGTTGTAACCCGCGATGGAATTGGCGGGCTCATGAACCACAGCGTAGACAGCGGGATGCCCCCCGTACCTTTCGAAAAAGTACAGGGACCAGAGGTAGGTCTGTATGTAATCCGACCAGTTGCCGTCCCATGCCGTGAGATCGTTGTCGGGGTTGCTGCTGAACCCCGTGATGTTGTCGGGGTTGCCGTAGAACCACATGGCCAGTTCAGCCATGCCTTCGTTCACCCAGGAATCCTCGTTCTCATCGTACTTCCAGTGGATCATGTGCTCGAACTCGTGCGAGGCCACCGCAAGCATGTACTCGCCGGAAGGGCCTCCCTGGCTCATGGTATTCAGATAAAGGACTTCGCACTCGTTGCTGTGGTAGCTCGGATAGGTCCCTTCAGGGAACTGGTCGAACCAGAAGAAGAACCCGTCCGCCGATATCACGAAGTCGAACCAGACCAGGTAGATCCTGGGATCGTTGTCGAGCTGGTCCGGCGGTTCTCCGAAGGAAAGGCTGTCTATCTCGTAGATGCCCTGATCCGGATACGGACCGATGCTTGTGTTCTCCCATGCTTCCAGAATGGCGTCCACATCTGACTGATCCATGGAAACGTTCCATTCGAGGTCCCTCACCACAACGTATCCGCGGTCGGACTTTCCGCGTACAGTGCAGACATGCTGCTCGAAATGGGGCGGCATGGGATCGTGAACCCAGAGCCACCATACCCATGAATCACCCACTTCAGGGTTCGGAGGGGGCGACAGGGGACAGCCCGGGTCTGCCAGCAGAACATCGGGACCAACGTCCCCGGGAGCAGGTATCACAACATCGCGCACGGGGCTGGAATCAAGACCGTAATCGGCTGACAGAACACCTGTTGTCAGAAAGAGAACCACAAAAAGCAATGGCGACCACCACTTCGAAACCCTTCCGTACCCCATGAACAACCTCCCTTTCGCAACGAGATAATCAACTATACAAGAGTGGCAGAAAAAACCCCCTGACTCGAACGCTAACCCCGCCCCGGTCGGATGGAGTATTCTTCGGGGTGTTTGACGGAATCCAACGAAGGGATCGGGGCGGGATGCGGGCATCCACGAACAGGGGAGCGCACTTTTTCATGTTTTTCACGGGGGGCGCGGTAATGGCCACCGAGATGTGTGCCAGCAGGTTCCTGGCACCCTGGTTCGGAACCTCCACGATAGTCTGGTCGGTTCTCATCGCGGTGGTGCTGGCCGCCATGTCCGTGGGCTACTGGCTTGGGGGAAGGCTTGCGGACCGCAGACCCTCCTGGACAGTGCTGTACTGGATTCCCGCGATCGCGGGGGCTCTCATCGCCCTCATCCCGCCCCTCGGGGGACTGCTCTTTGCACGGCTTTCCGCGGGTATCATGGCCACTCCCGTGAACATCATCATGCTGGCTTTCGTGGGGGTCGTGGCGGTGTTCGTGCCGCCGGTGCTTCTGCTTGCCATGGTCAGCCCCTTCATGATCAGGCTGCTCGCGAGGGCCGACAACACGGGCAGAACAGCAGGCTCGCTCTACGCGGTCTCAACGCTGGGCAGCATCGCCGGTACCCTCTTTTCCACTCTTGTCACCATCCCCCTCCTGGGCACAAGGGAAACCCTGTTCATGGTTTCCGGAGTACTCATCCTTCTGGGAATGATCGGACTGAGAAAGAAAGCCCGGGTAATGCCCGTCCTGCTTGTGCTGCCCCTGGCCGGCTGGCTGGTCTACGACGGCGCAGTTAGGCAGAACGAGGACGTTGTCCACGAGGAGGAGAGCATCTACCAGTACCTTCAGGTCCAGAGAAGAAGTGATGGCTCGACAATCCTGGTCGTGAACGAAGGCGGTGCCATGCAGTCCATCGCCAGGGTGGACGACGCTCTTCATCCGGCATCGACCTACTACGAGAGCTATCTTCTGCTGCCCTACATGACAGGGTCGTCGGAGGAGATTGATGTACTTGTCATTGGTTCAGGCGCGGGCACCATCCCCCACTGGCTGGCCGTTCACGTTCGCCCCGACATCCCGGGGCTTCGAACCGATGCCGTGGAGATAGATGCACGAGTGACCGAGCTTGGCTACCAGTGGTTCAACACGCAGCGGGACGACGCCCGGATGATCATTTCCGACGGCAGGACCTATATCGAGAACACTTCGAGGATGTACGACATCATCATAACCGACACCTACAGCAACCAGATCTACATCCCCTTCCATCTGACCACGGTGGAGTACTTCACTGAACTCAGGGCACATTTGAACAGCGGAGGCGTGGTGGCCATGAACGTGAACGCCCTCTCCGAGGATTCCGATCTGATCCAGGCCATCGGAACAACGCTCTGCGAGGTCTTTCCTCTGGTTTACATCGTCCACGTCTCGAATGACTACAACTTCATGCTCATCGCCTCGGAGTACCCGCTCCAGGCACCCCCTGCGGACTCCATGGCGGTCTGGAACCCGGTTCTCGAGGAGACGGCACGGCTTTTCGAGCCCATTTTCAAAACCTTCGATCCGAAAGACGGCCTGATACTTACCGACAACAGGGCTCCTGTCGAATTCCTTACCGACATGATGATAATCCACGAGGCCGCTGGACGGGCCAGGTAGTTACGGGATGAACAACACTCCACTTTGCGCAATCATGATCCTGTTGTTCACACAAGGCGTGACCGCCTACGAATCCGGTAACCCCGATTTTTACGAACCGGTGCCGACCACACCCGAACTCATCATGGGCCAGGGGCTCATGAGCCAGGCGCAGCTTGTTTCATTCTTCATTGGGAACAACCCGGGGGCCGACCTTGAGAGGGTGACGCTTCTCGCGTCCCTTTACATCGAAGAGGCTTCCGTCGAGGGGGTCAATTCTGATGTGGCGTTCGTTCAGATGTGCCTGGAGACGGGATTTTTACGGTTCGGCGGCCTGGTCACAGAGAACATGAACAACTTCTGCGGACTCGGGGCGGTGAGCGCCGAACAGCGCGGACACTTCTTCCCCGACGAGCGGACAGGCGTGCGCGCCCATGTGCAGCACCTCAAGGCGTACGGCTCCACTGCGCCGCTGGTGGGTGAACTGGTTGACCCCCGTTACAGCTACGTCACCCCCAGGGGAAAGTCCCCGGGTATTCTCGGGTTGTCCGGGACCTGGGCGGCTGACAGGCAGTACGGGGCGAAGATCATGGAGATGCTGGAGCGTCTGTACAGCGCGTGGTGACCAGATTCAGCGAACCGTCCTGACCAGGCGGAAACCCAGGAACGAATAGGTGTTGCCCGCGCTGATGTACTCCCTGTGAGCCGAACGGCAGTAACGCCCGCCAATGATCCAGCCACCACCCCGGATAATGTGGTCGGCCGAACCATCCACCCATGCGCTGCCGTCCGAAGGGGCACCCTCATAATCTGCATGCCAGGTGTCCAGGCACCATTCCCAGGCGTTACCGCTCATGTCAAAAAGACCACGTGAGTTCGGAAGTTTCTCACCGACGGGATGGGTCTCATCTCCCGAGTTTTCGCTGAACCAGGCATACTGCAATATCTGAGAGTATTCGGGATCATCACCCCAGTAGAACCTGGTCGTGGTTCCGGCCCTGCATGCGTACTCCCACTCGGCCTCGCTGGGAAGGCGGTACTCATGCCCTGGGTCCAGCTCATTCATCGCTTCCGCGAAGTCCTGACACTCCTCCCACAGGATGCTGTCTACAGGGCGGTCGGGTCCGGAGAATTGAGAAGGATCGGACCAGGGGTTCTGAAAAAGCTCTTCCCACATCGCCTGTGTGACTTCGGTGGTCATTATCTCGAAGGAGTAGTCGAAGGTCACTGTATGAACCGGGCGTTCCGCCTCAAATGAACCTGGATCACCCGTCGGAGAACCCATTTCGAAGGAACCCGCGGGAACCATCACGAACTCCATTCCCATGGGAAGCGGGGCTTCAGGTGTTTCGATCTCAACCTCGTTGCTCCAGGCAGCAAGACCCTGGGTGTTGAAGGTGAGAAGGGCGTAGTGGTATGAAGACCCCCAGCCCACTCCTTCGTCTGTGAACTGCATGATGTTGGTGCTCGTGAAGGAGCCCAGGTCGTCGGCACCGGAGGTGTCCGCAGCTATGCCGGGATTCATGGAGCGGAAGAGGGTGTAGCTTTCAAAATCGCTGTCGGGGCACTCGCTCCAGTTCAGGGTTAGTTGGCAAGACATCGGCGGTTCTTCGGTCTCTCCGGAAAAAAACGCGCAAAGGTACGACGAAGTGGGGTTTCCCGGATCAGATGGGTTGCCTCCGCAACCCGAGAGAAGAGCAACGAACAAGGCCATCATGCAAACTGCATTTCTCACCGTCTCACCCCTTTCCCGAACCCCCAGAAATGAAAGACATCCATGTCTTCGGGAATATCATCACCGTGATTCCCGCGGCCTGTCGCCGCATCCGTGTGGGCTCCATGGTCGGGCGCGAAGAGGACGGCCCTGTTGAATGCAGCCCAGTGAAGGTCAACCGCCCGGCAAAGCCTCAGAAAGCTCTCAACATGGTTCCCGGCGGCATTCAGGGCCTCGTCCGAAAATGGTGTGGAACCGTGCATCACATCGTCGTACTCCTGGTGGTAGGCAAGTACGAAGTCATGTTTCCCATCGGCGATCAGCGAAAGGGCACGGTCGGTCACCCGTGGGTCGTACTCCTCTGAAAAGAAGTCAACAGGGCTGCCCCTGAAGATTGCATCAATGCTGCAGTCCCTCACTGTGACGACCGCAACACGCTTCCCGTTCCGTGCCAGCGCATCGAACAGTGTGTCGCACGTCAGAACGGGTTTTTCGTACTTTCGTATCCCGTGCTGCAAAGGATCCATCCCCGTGAACATTGAAGCGAAACACACCGGCGTTTTGGGAGGGACCACAGACCGAAGGGAAAGCCTGAGCGGAGCGACTGAAGCCACCGAAGCGAAGAGATCGGGGCGCACGCCCGCCAGATGGCAACCCATGGCATCGGGCGCGAACAAAAGAAACTTTTCTGCGCTTCCGCCCCCGAACACCCGGCCAGCCTCCGACAACACACTCCGCACAGCTCCCGTGGTTGATCCATTGGGGGAAGATACTCCCATGAGGGCACAGAGCGTGGGTGCAACAGAGGCGATGGTATACCGGGCACTATTCATGGGCAGTCTCCTTCTTTACAGCGATCACACGATTGCAAGGGTATTCCACCCATACAGCATAATTTCCGGGAAGCACAATCCCATAACAAACCGTATTGGTTCAACAGTTGTTCCCGCTAATCCCTGCTTTTATGAATTTCACTCCGGGGAGCTCCGCGAAATGACTATCCTGAGTCCACACCAGTGCACCATGGGCGCGGGAAGTGGCAAGTATCAGACTGTCAGCCATTGGCAGCCTGTGCCTGATGCTGAGCAAAGCAGCGCTCAATGCGATACTCTCCGTGAGATCAACAACCGTGCCCTGATTCATATGGGCAACTGCCTGAAGTGCTCGTGCTTCGTCCGCTACGAGATTTACTTTCTTGAAAACTTCATAGAGGCATATCACGGGTACGATCAAATCATTCGTGGCTTCAACCGGAGCTGAAAAAAACCAGGCGTTGGGTCCTCCAAAGAAGTACTCAATCCAACCCGAGGTGTCTACAAGATTCATGTACGGTCATTCTCATCGCGATCAAAGGTTGGATCGCAGCCATGGAGAAAGCCTCGCATTTCGCAGACTTCCCTTACCTTAACGAATTCGATCCTGTCGTCATAACTCAGAACCTGAAGCCTTGCGCCGGGAACTATGCCGGAGCTGTCTCTGACAGCTTTTGGAATGACAACCTGGTATTTGGGAGAGACGATCACCTCGTTCATATCGATCTCCTTTCTGTATGACATATACATGATCGATCACATCATGGCAATGCCTCTGGATGCAGGACAAGAGCACAGTGTCATGGGATCATGGCGTTTCGAAAGGTTTTACGGCGACCAGAGTGAGATGGTCTTTCCCCTTTTCGTAGGGCCTTCCGCTGAAACCGCCGAAGGTCTGGAAGCCGCCAAACCCTTTGGAACCGAGAAGGCCAAGATACTCGCCGAGGGAGTATATCCGCATTCCGTACGAGTACTCCCTGCGCTCAGCGCCGCAGAGCACGATCCAGCGTGTGGTGTTCCAGGTCCAGTCCTCATTCGCCTCGGTTTCCTCGAGCCTGAACCTGCCTTCGCCCTCTTCATGCCAGTACCTGAAACATCTTTCAGGTCTGAGTGCCATGAGCAATTCGCGGGTAACACTCTGGATAAGAAGTCTTCCCCCGGGCTTCAGGGAATGGAAGCAGTTCTCGATGACCTTTGAATCGTCTTCAGGATCCTGAAAATATCCGAAGGAATTGTACACGATCATTATGCTGTCGAAGCTCTCGTGCTCCCTGAACTCCCTCATGTCGGCGCAAACAAACCTTGCGGTCAGTTTCGTTTCAAGTGCTTTCCGGGAGGCTTCAGCTATGAATGCGGGGTTAATGTCGACGCCGGTGACCCTGTAGCCAAGCGCGGACAACGCCAGGGCGTGCCTTCCGAAACCGCATGCAAGGTCAAGCACTGAAGCCCCGGGCTTCATCTCAAGGAGCCTTGCAATGCTCCCGGCCGCAGCGGCGGACGCCTCCAGACGCTGTTCGCTCCAGATGAACCCGCGATTGGCCTCCCAATATCTCTCATCGGCAAACCACTCACGAGAAGGCGGTTCCATAACTTCCTCCAAACTGTCCTGCTTCCGTTTTATTGAGAAGTATGTCATGGAGAATACTTTCAGGGTTGTCGGCAGTCAATGCATTCATGGCCAAACATCGTATATTAAGATTGCACAATGGTTTATTGCTCTGTTCGATGGGAAAAGCATGCTCAGCCTTAAGGCGCTGGCAGTTCTGATGGCCTGCTCAAGCGCATATGGAATTCATTTACGGATAGCGCCGTCATTCAGGTGGACTGTTTGGGGGAGCAGCTATCTGTCCGGGGTGGAGAGTGTTTCATACGAGTATGGCGAAACACGCGTTCTGTTCCCCAATGCCGCCCAGCGGTCTTTCGGGCTCGGCATTGATGGAAGGCTAACCGGCTGCATCGACGCGAACATCGGCGGATACTGGAACAACTACGTCCCAGCCAGCGTTACGCCCCCCGATTCCGGGAGCCATTCGATGAACAGGGATGGAAACCTCATAATGATAGAGCTTGTAGCCCGGCGCAGGTTTGGAGCTTTCTTCCTGGGCTCGGGAATCGAGCTTCACCACTACCGTGAAACGTGGTGCGACCCTTTCACCGGCACTGAGCAGTCAGTGAATTCGACCTGCATCGGGCCGAAGGTTGAAGTTGGAACCGTCATTGCAACCCCTTTGGGAGACCTGAAAGTCAGCATGGCCACCATTTTTCCGGGCTTCGAAGACATCACGGGCAGTGCGGGTGTGTCGCTTCTTATCCCGTAAAATCGCTGAACCCACGCCTCCCGCGTATGCACGGAGAAACGTGGATGGAGGAATCATGAGAAAGCAATTCTCGAGGATTTTTCTCTCAGCCGCCGTTTTCCTCATGGGATGCACGAACAACTCCGACTCCCATGCTTCAGCCGGAAACGATACCCTTCATTTTCTGGTTCCCCGAGACTCGATGGGCATCGAGATGGGAGACCCCCGCTACATGTTCGGAAGCATAGGGGCACTTTGTACTTTCCCCGACGGGAGGATCGGTGTTCTTGACAGAACAACCGGGATCGTGAGTTTCTACACCCATGCGGGAGAGTACGAAGGCGAATTCGCCCCTCTTGGATCAGGCCCGGGCGAGTTCATGCACCCGGCTCAGCTCGGATGCGATGAATCGGGCAACATCATGATAACCAGTGCGAACGACCGCAAGATCGCATGGTTTTCCCCGACTTTCGAGCTGCTTTCGGAAACGGTCGGCACATCAGCCGACATGTTCGGACCCGTGCGTTCATGTCCGGCACCAGACCTGGGCTGCATTGCCATCTCGACGGTCATCCAGCGCCCGGATTCAATGGGAATGGAAGTGGCCCTTTACCGCGGGAGTGATCAGCCGGTTGCTGTGTATCGTAGAAGACTGGCGCCCGCAGACCGGAGCAGCGGTTTTCAAAACACCACGAACATTTTGTTCACGGTTGACAGAGACGGAACGGTCTTCATCGCAGACCGCTCAACCGATGCGTTCAGCATAGCGTGCTGCACTTCAGCGGGCGACACGCTCTTTCTCATCGATGAGCCTTACGAGCCTGAAAGAAGGACAGACGAAGAGATCGAAGTCCTGCGGGAGAGAGCCAGACAGAACTGGATTTCGGCAACCGGGTCACCCGCCGGTTTCTCATACGAACCACCGGAGTATCACTACAGCATGAGGGACCTGTCCTGCGACGGAGCCGGCAGGCTCTGGGTCAGGGCGTCAGCCGATCCCTCCCGCCTCAGGGTGTACGACAAATCGGGCACTTTCCTTTACGACTGCTCGCTTCGCATGCCCGACTGGCAGGAAACACGCGACTGGACCATCATCATCAACCCCTGGGGCATCGTCGCTTGCACCAGCGATCCCGAGTTGTTTCCGGTTGTCTACATGATGGAAGAGATCATCGAGATCGTCCCCCGTTCGGAATAGGCACGCAGGAATCCCAAAACGGAGAAGTCCCTCTGAATGGGCAATGCCAAAGGCAACTCCCCTGCTCTTTACCGCTTGACAGCAGTTCGGAAAAGGGTAAAATCCCTGTTCATCTTTCGAAGAGAGGCTACAGGTGACCAACAGGTTCCTACGTAACTGAGCAACAGTGTCCGGCCTCGGGAAGGCCGGCGGAACGGGTCAGCACCTGACCGCCTGACGGGCCTCGCGCCTTTGCGGTCACACTGACCGGGAAGGCGGTTCCATGAAGGATCGTTTGGATTCGAAACAGCTCCACGACATGTGGGCCGAGTTGAACATGGACGTCAAGCTCCATGACCAGCTCCTGGAGAACTCCGGAAAAACCCATTCCAGAAATTTCCTTTGGCAGAAGAACAGGCCGAAGGCAATGCTGGCTTTCGACCGCGCCCTTCATGACAGCCACGGTCAGAGGGTTGCCGAGGTTATCGAGCACCGGAAAGCCGGGGGCAAATCCATCGGCTCGTTCTGCATCTACCTTCCCGACGAGATAACGATGGCGGCGAAAGTCCTGAACATCCCCCTTTGCGGAGGAACAGGGTTCTCGGTGAACTATGCCGACAAGATCCTCCCAAGGGATATCTGCCCCCTCGTCAGGTCAACTTTCGGCATGGCCCTCAGCGGCACGTGCCCATACAAAACCCTGAAGGACTTCGTGGTTGGGGAAACAACCTGTGATGCGAAAAAGAAAACCTGGGACCTTCTGAACTTTCGTGTTCTTGAGGTTCCCCAGAAGAAGAACGCCCGTGACAGGGCGCTCTGGCTTGCGGAGGTCAAGGATTTCGCCAGTCAGATGGAATCACTTTCAGGAGCCTCAATAACCGCTGCTTCCCTTCGGGAAGGCATAAGGAAGCAGAACCGGAAGCGTGACGTTCTCAACGCGATAAACGAGTTCCGAAAACTACATGAACCGCCAATCAGCGGCCTGGATGCACTGCTCGTATCCCAGGTGGCCCTGAACATGGACATCGACACTTTCCTGGAGACCGGGAAAACACTGCTCGATGAGCTTGAGCAAAGGGCAGCAAAAGGGGTGTCAGCCTATCAGGAACCCGGGGTCAGGGTCGTGATGGCGGGAACACCATCACCCATGGGCTACGCCAAAATCCACGCCGCCGCTGAAATGTCGGGCCTCAGGGTGGTTATCGACGAGTCATGCACCGGCCTTCGTTACAGCAGGAACAATGTTCCGGAAGACCTCGAGACGGTGGATGAGATGATTGAAGCCATCGCCGACAGATACTTCGAGGTCGACTGTGCATGTTTCACCCCGAACATTGAGCGCCGGGACAATCTGAAGGGCCTCGTTGAGGAATACAGGACCGAAGGCGTGATTCACAACATCCTGCAGTACTGCCACGGCTTCAACATAGAGGCCGGTGTGATGGACAAAATGCTGTCAGAAATGAACATACCTTCAATGAAGATCGTAAGCGACTACTCCCAGGAAGACTCGGAACAGATCAAGATCCGAATGGAGTCATTCAAGGGCGTAGTCGAAAACCGCAGAGCACAGTAGGAGGAAACGATGTCTGTCGTGCCCGGGAGAGCAAAAAACCTCATGGGTTCCGGAAGGGTGATGGCCCTGGCCACTTCTTCCAGCAAAGGCGAGCCAAATGTGGCCCCCATGCAGCAGTGCTGGTGGTTCGATGATGAAACCCTTGTCGTCGGCGACTTCTTCATGAAGAAGACCATGGAGAACATCCTTGAAAACGGCAGGGCTTCGTTCACGGTGTGGGAACAGAATCCCCGGGAAGGTTACAAATTCACGGGATCAGCCAGATACCTGACCAAAGGTCCCGAGTACGACCTTGCCAACAGCGAGATGCATAAGGCAAAACCCGACAAAAACTTCAAGGGTGTAGCCGTGATAAGGGTGGAGAGGGTGTACGACATCAAGTCGGGCCCCACCGCCGGGCAGCTTATCACGGAGTAGTCTTCACCGAAAGCTGCGTGACCCGGGCACAATAAGGAACCATCGGCAAGCTCCGATGGTTCCTTATTGTCCAGCGGCCGTCAGTAATGACCCGGCTTCAGCGGTAAGCATCCTTCCGGTGCCTGGCCTTTACAACAAAGACAACAAGCTCGTCGTCCCTGATCTCATACAGAACCCTGTATACTCCGCACCTCAGCCTGTACTTCTCCTCGCCGGACAGCTTCCGGGACTGTGGTGGACGGGGATCTTCGGCCAGTCCCTCAATCGCCGTGACGATCCGTCTCACATCATTCGCGGGAATGCCATCGAGGTCTTTGTATACCGATTGCGCGACAAGGATTCTATATCCTGCCATCACGCTTGAGCCTTTGGATGAATTCTTCAAAGCCCATGACAGGTTCGGCCCGACGATCGCGAAACGCTGCCAGGTCATCTGCATCAGAGGCAAGTTCGTTCCGGATGGCGTCGTTCACCATTTCGGAAATGGAGTAAGTGGTTTCGGCCGATTTGATTCGCAACGCTTTGTGAAGCTCGGGTTCAAGATAGACAGTGGCTCTCTTTGTCAGTTCAGTCATTACTCACCTCCATTTATGGGTGAAAATAACGCTGCAACGTCATAACGTCAAGAAATCGACCGAACTCAGGTTGGCAGCTCAGGCGGAGCAACGTGTGTTTCAGGAGTCAGACCGAATGGTAATCTTCAATCCCATTGCACGAGCCACTTTGAAGATCGTCGCGAAACCCGGATTCCCATTGGGGGAGAGGGCTTTGTAAAGGCCTGCCCTGGTCATTCCTGCATCCCTGGCCAACTGGCTCATGTTCCCCGATCGAGCGATGTCGCAGAGAGCGGCAGTGATCAGTGATGGATCGCCGTCCTCCTGAAAGATCTCGACCATGTGTCAACTCTGGTTTACAACATGCGTTCTGCCAACTGGAGTATGCACAACGCTCAGCACAACCAGAGTGGATGCCGGGGCGTTAAGATCAGCTCCGCGCCTGGTTCATGCTGTTGATTGGGTCTTCTATGCTCTGGCTTTCTCTATATGCCTGGCGACCAGCATTTTGATCAATGATTGTCTGGGAATACCAAGTCGCTGCGCTTCCTTGTCCAAGGAGTGAATCATCCACACAGGGAAATCCACATTAACTCGCTTCTGCTCCTGTTCGACACGACGGGCCTTGTTAAGCTCCAGGTGTTTCAGAACATCTTCACCATCGTCGAACTTCTTGTCCAATTCCTTAGCCTTCATACAATACCACCTCCTCATCACGGGACCGACGGATGGAGATGATCCGAATCGCATCTCCACGATATGTTATGATCCCAGACCAATGTGTGTTGGCAATCCGGCCAATCACCATGAACCGAGGTTCGTCCTCAATCCTTGCCGGAATCTCCAGCAGGTCTGGATCATCCCAGAGAAGCTTAGCTTCCTCGAAGTCGATCCCGTGTTTCTCTAGATTCATCTGGCTCTTGCGAGCATCGAATTCGAAAACCATGGTATAGTATCTATACCTCACAGGTGGTGTTTGTCAATTCGTTCATAACTCGAACAAGGATTGGTACAAGAAAAGCCGCCGGGGAACTTCCCGGCGGCCTCTATCCCATCTGGCGGTCCGTGTTGGACGCTTTTCGAACGTGTTCACCGTGCCGGGATTACCCTGGCAAGGCAAAGATTCTTTTCTGATTAACAGGGAATGCTTGTAACGAAGGGGGGGTTGAGGAAGAAAACCTCAACCCCCAAAGATCCACGAGCAAAGACTACCTTACAACGACCAGCCTGACCCCGGCGTTCAAGCCCAAACCCGAAACCCTCACAAAGTACACTCCCGAAGGAACTGAAGAAGCGTCCCACTGCAGAGCGCTCTCCCCGGCAGGAAGCGAACCGTCGGACACTGTCCCAACCAGCCTGCCATCGAGACTGTAAACGGTAACGGTGCATTCAGCAGGTTCCGGAAGGGTCAGCGAGACTGTGGCAACAGAAGCAACCGGGCTTGGGAATACCCGAAGACCGAATCCGGTGTTTTCCTCAACTCCCAGAGGGTCATAGCTCACGGTAACAGAGTTGAGCTGGGGAGAGACGGAGGGATTGTCACTGAGCATCGTCACCCGGTACTGCATATAGCTCTCACCGGCTGCAAGGTAGGTTGACAGGTCAATAGGGGCGTAGAGAAGTTCACTCCACTCCCCGAGGTTCCCCGGATTGTCTGAGCCACGAACCTGGAAGTAGAGCTGGGTCTCTGCGGGAACCGAAGCATCCCAGGTCAGGTCTCCCCATGAAGCGTCGTACACGTAGAGGATGTCGCTGTTGAGCCAGCCCGAAGAGCAGTAGTCTTCACCAAGACGCCACCAGTAGAGATTGGAACCTCTATCGTAGAAGCTGCAGACGAAGTCTTCCACCCCGTTGCCGTCGAAGTCTCCGGGAGCAACGAGGCCTCCGGCATCCGCGAGATCAAGACCGTCTCCATCGAAGGGGTATTCCATAAGAACCCTCTGCACAAACCTTTCCTGGGGGCTCCGGGTGTTCTCGAACATCCCCACACTGTTCTCTCCCCGGTAGATGATGTCCATGTCGCCGTCGCTGTCGAAGTCTATGGATGCCAGACCGTAGACGTTGTCATTGGTCTCCAGGTTGTAGTAGGGGTAGAACTCGGGTCCCTTGTACCAGCGGATGCGGCCGTAATCATAGCTCTGCCCCCCGGCCATGAGGTCGGCAACACCATCGTTGTCCAGATCGACGAAGCTGGGATAAACTCGAAGTGTGTTGATGCATGGGGGAGACAGTACTTTGAAGGCGTACCACCCTGAAGGGCCTTCTCTCAGAACATTGACCATACTTGCAGGTTCCTGCGCAAGTTTCACTGCAACAGAAAGATTTTCGTCGCCTGTGATGTAGGCTGCAGCCATTTCTGGACCACTATAGCCTCCTGCTACATCATGGATGTATAGAACAGACTTAGTCCAAGTAAGCCCGCCTCCAAGGTTCCTGTAGAGCTGGAGTCTCGCACTGTCATTTAGATAGTCATTATTCATGCAGATAATGTCATTCTTCCCATCCCCGTCGTAATCAACGACGGTACCTCCCGTGAGATTTATGGTGTCGATAACCCTCTTCTGCCACGCCTGGTTGGGGTCATTCGGGTTCTCCCACCAGTAAAGCGACGTCGCTCCTCCAATGGCTTCATCAAGACCGTCTCCAGTCAAATCGCCCGCGAAGATCGTCACTATGCTGTCGGCGGAACCGATTGTGTGGGGCTCCCACAGGTAAGGGTCTCCATCGGATAGATACAAGTACATGTAGCCGTAGCCGATGTGACTTAGCATATCAGTGAAGGAATCGCCATTTGCGTTACATGCTCTGAGAAGCAAGCTGCCGCCAATGGATACCTTTGCATCATCGAGCGCAGTACCCAGATGCAGTTCTCCCTGAGTCTGCCATCCCATTCCAAGGCAGGAACCGAAGTCCGAGCCCCAGTTCATCGTGGTTATCTCCCCCGAGGGGCCGCCACTCCAGTCGGTCTGAACCATCGATGCCCCAAGAACCATGCCGGTTATCATGAGAACGATTGCCGTGCTTTTCATACCGCTACCTCCCTCCGTCCAGAAGGACGAGCTTCTCTATGAACAATGGTGTGTCTTCCGCTGAAAGTAAAGCGAAGTAAACTCCTGCGGGATGAGTGTGGGAGGAGAGTTCATGGCAATCTCCCTCGAACACTGAGTCAGAGCGCTGGATGCTTTTGATAGGGGGAATGCCCCCCCTTTATCTCTGATGAAAAGGAAAAAGCCGCCGGGGAACTACCCGGCGGCCTCTATCCCATCTGGCGGTCCGTGTTGGACGCTTTTCGAACGTGTTCACCGTGCCGGGATGACTCCGGCAAGACAAAGGATTGAGTTCTGCTGAATGCGAAGTTCACGGGGGCTGAGGACGATAACCTCAACCCCCAGAGCCCCATGTGCAAGTAATAAACTACCTTACAACGACCAGCCTGACCCCGGCGTTCAAGCCCGAACCAGAAAGCCTTACGAAGTACACACCCGAAGGAACTGAAGAAGCGTCCCACTGCAACGAAGTCTCTCCTGCGGGAAGCGACCCGTCGGACACTGTCCCAACCAGTCTTCCATCGAGGCTGTAAACGGCGACGGTGCATTCCGTGAGTTCCGGAAGGGTCAGGGAAACGGTGGCAACAGAACCAACCGGGCTGGGAAACACCCGAAGACCGAATCCGGTGCTCTCTTCAATCCCCAGGGGGTCGTAACTTACTGTAACAGAGTTGAGTTGGGGAGAGACATCGGGATTGTCGCTTAGCATTGTCACTCTGTATTGAAGGTAGCTTTCGCTGTCTGCAAGGTAGGCCGACAGGTCAACTGGGGCGTAGAGCAATTCACTCCACTCCCCGAGGTTCCCGGGATTGTCAGAGCCACGAACCTGGAAGTAGAGCTGGGTCTCGGCGGGAACCGAGGCCTCCCAGGTAAGCTCCCCCCATGAGGCGTCGTACACATAGAGAATGTCGCTGTTGAGCCAGCCTGAGCTGCAGAAGTCTTCTCCAAGGCGCCACCAGTAGAGATTGGAACCTCTATCGTAGAAGCTGCAGACGAAGTCTTCCACCCCGTTGCCGTCGAAGTCGCCGGGGGCGACAAGACCACCGGCGCTTTCAGAATCGAGACCGTTCGTGGGCGCGTACTCCATGAGCACCCTCTGGACAAACCTCTCCTGGGGGCTACGGGTGTTCTCGAACATCCCGATGCTGTTCTCGCCCCGGTAGATGATGTCCATGTCGCCGTCGTTGTCGAAGTCTATAGATGCGAGGCCGTAGACGTTGTCATTGGTCTCCAGGTTGTAGTAGGGGTAGAACTCGGGTCCCTTGTACCAGCGGATGCGGCCGTAGTCATAGCTCTTGCCTCCGGCCATGAGGTCGGCAACACCATCATTGTCCAGATCGACGAAGCTCGGGAAAATGCGCGTAGTATTCGTGTATGGCGGAGAGATAACCTTGTATGCGTACCAGCCTGAAGGCCCCTCTCTCAGTATGTACATCATACTGGATGGCTCCTGAGCCAAAAGAATCGCTACAGACAAGTACCCATCATTCGTTATGTAGCCTGTCGTCATCTCGGAGCTTCCGCTGCCTCCAGCCAATTCATGGACATACAGAACTGACTTTTCCCAGATCAACCCATTTCCAAGATTCCTGTAGAGAAGCAGCTTCCCCTCATCGTTGGCGTAGTCGTTCTGAAAGCACACGATGTCACTCTCATTGTCTCCGTCATAATCCAGAACATCACCAGCCATAAGGTTGATCTTCTCCACCAACCGCTTCTGCCATTCCTGGTTGGGATCATTTGGGTTCTCCCACCAGAAAAGTGAGTCTTGCCCACCAATGGCATCATCAAGACCGTCTCCGTTCAAATCGCCTGCGAAGATCGTCATGATGTTGTCGGCGGAACCGATTGTGTGGGGCTCCCACAGGTAAGGGTCTCCATCGGATAGATACAAGTACATGTAGCCGTAGCCGATGTGACTTAGCATATCAGTGAAGGAATCGCCATTTGCATTACATGCTCTGAGAAGCAAGCTGCCGCCAATGGATACCTTTGCATCATCGAGCGCAGTACCCAGATGCAGTTCTCCCTGAGTCTGCCATCCCATTCCAAGGCAGGAACCGAAGTCCGAGCCCCAGTTCATCGTGGTTATCTCCCCCGAGGGGCCGCCACTCCAGTCGGTCTGAACCATCGATGCCCCAAGAACCATGCCGGTTATCATGAGAACGATTGCCGTGCTTTTCATACCGCTACCTCCCTCCGTCCAGAAGAACGAGCTTCTCTATGAACAATGGTGTGTCTTCCTCCGAAAGTACAGCGAAGTAGACCCCTGCAGGGTGAAAACAGGAAGAGAGTTCAAGACACTCACCCTGGGCAATCCTCTCGACAACCCTCCCTGTCAAGTCAAAGATCTGAACCTCGGCGCCTTGTGCTTCCACAAGAACAGAGGGTCCGGTGTTCCTGCTGACAGAGAGTGATCTGGTCTGTTCCATGATCACAGAAGAGGTGTTCATGCCCTGGTGATCGTTGCCGGGAGCGGGAATTCTGATCAGGGCAAAACCCATGTTGCTCAACCCCTCAGGATTGAGGTAGTAGCCCTGGGGATCGTACTTGAGGCCGTAGAAGCCGGAGACGTCTATCCAATCGCCCATAAGCAGTTCAGGTGTTCCATAGCCTGAGTATTCGGTTGTAAGGGTGTTGGGGAAAACTATGCGGTCATTTGCGGCCCAACCGCTTCCATCGGTTGATACGAGGACGAGGATGTCGCCGTCAGGTTCCCTGAGAGCAAGGAAATTGCTGAAAGGCTCGTTAATGCATGGTACTGCCACTGTCAGACCGGTCATGTTCGCATTGAATACCTCGTCCTCATCCATAGCCTCGTAATCTGGATCCACCAGAGCATCAAGCAGGTTGAAAGTTGTATTGTTGCCTTCGTCGACACAGGTGAAGGCTTGAACCGCCTCGTGGGTCCTGGTCACCATGTCAACATCGTTTGGGCCGTCCAGGCTTGCTCCCCAATAGAGCAGCTCAGGAGGAAAACGGTACGGTGATAGGGGATTAGTCGGACCACCGGACAGGGCAAGATCCAGCCCATACAGGTGAAATCCTCTGATCCCATGGACCAATCCTGCGCCCATGATGTACATCAGCTCATCGTAGCCCATTACTCCATCGCCGGGGAAAAATGTGCCATTGAAGAAGCTGCCCCGGCCATGGCACTGAACTGTAAGGAGTAAGCACTCGGCAGTAAGTGGTTGGTTGACTCCGTACTCGAGCATGATGTCCAATGCGCCAGCTCTTGTGAGGATGGGGATGTTGGTCGCGAGTACATGTTTTCGAACAATGTCTCGGGAATGGTCGTGACCGTTTGTCCCGCCCACAAATAGATCCCGGGATTTTTGTCCGTGAGTACGTCGGATTCACAGAACCTTGTGTGCCGGCTGCGGACCTCACTGAGGGTGATCTTGTTAAGGCAGGATTCTGGGAAAACTATGAAGGGTCCTTGGAAAGGAAACGGAATCCCATCTTCAGTGAACCTTGTTTCCACATGGCCCTGTGAATCGGTAACATTTACGTACAGGTTGATTTTTTGGAACAAGCTGATGTTCTCAACACTCAGAGACGAGAGGTACTCCACCCGGGGCATTGATGCAACTGGAATCAGGTCGACTTCCGGCAGTTTTTCCTGCGATGAGGTGCTGCTCCAAGCCATTTGAGTGGTGTTCTGAAAGGTGCTTGCAGGGCTGACCATGGCAATGAACCTGTCGTGGGTAGGAAACATACGAGTGAACGGAAAATTGTGTATGTCCCTGGTGACTGTAACCGGGCCGACAACATTTCCCTCCCCCCAGAGGTCAGTGTACACCTGCGAGCACTCCCATGCTTCACTGCCGTATGGGTCAGTTCGTATCACAACGTAATCGCCGTCATTGGTGTACAGGATGAAGCCGCTGCTGTAATGCTGGCTGGATGAGTTCTCGCGCCAGAAGTAACCCCAGATCGCGTCATCTGGATAAAAGTTACTGGGAAGTGTTATCCAATTCACACTGTTGTTGTTGCAATTGCACGCATAGAGTTCGCCGGAGGAATCCCTTCCGAATATCCTTGCCTGCCAGGGTGAGGTTGGGTCCGTTGCGCTGACCCAGAGAATCCGCATCTCGTCGCTACCGATAACTCCGCTGCAGTTCTGGTTTGTGCTCCACCCGGAGCGATAGTCAAGCTCTCCGACACAAAACACTTTTGATGTCTTGCCGGTGAAATCAGGAAAAGACTCCGAGACAACCCCACTGGAGTGCCAGTACACGGCTCTGGCACAGTCAATGGACTCGTTCTTCCTCCAGAAAACCACTGCGCCGTTCAGGTTTGAATCAGGTCCAGACCTCGGTGCGACGTCGGCGGAACGATTGTCGCTGGAGGCAACCCTGTAGTTCAGCCCTGACGGTGTGATACCTGTGTTGGTGATACTGTGGAGTTGGAATGAGGGGGACCCAAGGTTGTCGGTGCCCTCGATGTTGAATACAAGGAAACGACCGGTCCCCGTGAGGGCGTAATACTCATCCCTGTCGCAGTAGGCGGCCCTGAATGCTCCCTGGCTCGGAACAAAGTCCGCAGCACCCCGGAGAACGACAGGATCGTTATTCACATAACCATCCTCGGGGTATGCAGCTTGACTGTGAAGATCACCAGAAATGACTGCAGGGTAGTAGTTGAAAGAGATGTAATCAAGGGGGTGGCCGAAGACGAAAGGAGTGGATTTCCAGTTCCATGATTCCAGATCCATTAGTGTATCATTTCGAATATTGCCTGTCGTTAGGTGAAGATCTCCCACCTTCGCAAGCTTAGCGCCCAAAGGCAGATTAAACCCTGTTGAGCCTGGCACGCCACCGGGGCCGGAGAGACGAAGGGCAATGGACGAAATTTCAGGGTAGTAAAGGTAGTTCTGGTTGTCCGGCTCGGCATGGGCGAACACTCCGCAGAAGTCACCCGGAACGGGCACATCACGGTATGCGTTGTAATAGTCCTCCCAGATGTCAAATACGATGGCATTATGCCCATTTGCACCTGGCCCTACAGTTCCTCCACCATTTGTCATGCCTCCAAGAATGACATTCAGGCCACAATTCCTTGCTTGGTTTGCGCGGGTAGTGGTATATTCGGGGTCTTCCTGCATGGGCTCACTTCTGATAATCAGAGTATTAACTCCGGCTTCTTTTGCTTCAGAAAGAATCCCATCGATGAACGACGCAGCAGTGCTTTCCGCCAGTTGAAGCTCGTATCCGAGGTAGTGTTGGTAGTAGTTTATCAGTTCATAGAAAGTCTCCCTGATATCCCAGGCCACAGGGAAGAATGTCTCTTCGTTGTTTGAAGGGTCTAAGTAAGTGTAGTTATGGCCGTGGGTATAGGCCATGTTCCGGGCGAAGAGGGGCTGAACGAAAATCCCCCCCCCACAATTATAAGTAGTAGGCAGGTTTTCATAGGGCTCTCCATGCAGATCAAGGGTTGTTATGTCGAACTGAACGAAGTTTAGTGCGATGCAGGAGTTATGTCAATAGGGTGATTAATACGGGTCTGTAGGGGAACACAACAATCTCAAGCGAGGTAGTTGTTTCGAGAGCTTCGATTTATACTGACTGTGAGTCAAAGCGCTGTGTGCCTGTGATCGGGGGGTGCCCCCAGAATGGTGATGAACCAAAAAGCCGCCGGGGAACCTCCCGGCGGCATCAGTCCCATCTGGCGGTCCGGACGAGACTCGAACTCGCAACTTCCGACGTGACAGGCCGGTGCTCTAACCGATTGAACTACCGGACCACACAAATGGGAGTGGGAATATCTTCAAAACCCGGTCTCTGTCAAGGGTGGGCAGTAATTTGGTATTGCCATGGAACACGCTGACGTATAGAATACTATTGGTTTCAGGAAAAGGATTTCTCTGGCTTCTGACGGGAGTAAAAATGAAAACATCGCTTGTGCTGCTTGCAATGCTTGGTATTTCAGCCTTTTGCGCCGATGTGGAGATAGGGTCAAACCAGTTTCCGTTCAACGCACCTTTCTGCGCCAATTGAACTGAGTCCCTGCGCTACCAGGTGGTAGTGCTCGGAAGCGAGATCGGCAACGCCATGACCATCAGCTCAATTGGTTTCAGGCACACATCCGGAGACGCCGTTGTGTTCGACCAGTTCACGGTCTACATGGGGTCGGCAGCGGGTGGTTCGCTGGGAAACAACTACGAAAACAACTACTCGGGAGGCAAAACGACCGTATACGACCATACTAATGCACCCTTCGCGCCAAGCGGGGGATGGATCACGGTTCCTCTCGATACTCCTTACTTCTACAATGGAACTGGCAATCTCATAATCGAGATAGCATGGCCCAACGGTGATATGGAGCTGTACGCCGGCCACTGGAGCACTCCTGGCGCCAACAGGACCATGACATCGTTCTACGGCAGCCCAACGGGAGATGCCTTTGAGTTCTGTCCGAACCTGCGTCTCACCGGAACCATGAGCCTTACACCCATGACCTTCGGTTCAATCAAGGCGAGTTTCCAGTAGGGGAGGATTAAACATCCGGGCAGCGCTCCGACTATTCGGTCTGATTCGGGTCGGGGCGCTGCCCGTTCTTTTACTCCTTCGTGCCTCTGTCTCCGCTGATTTGGAGATAGGCTCTTCTCGGTTCCCCGTGAATGTTCCCTTCTGCGGTGGTTGACTCGGTGAGCTGCGCTGCCAGGTGGTGGTGCCGGCAAGTGAGCTTGGAGGGGCCGGTGTGTTCTCACTTTCCGTTTCGGAAGTGTCGTTCAGGGCTGCCAACTCGGACTCGGTGAGTTTTGAGAGTTTCAGTGTTTTCATGGGCACTGCTTTCGATGAAGAGCTCGTGGACACTTTTGCCGATAACTACCGAGGTGAGCGGACGCAGGTATTCAGTGGATCGAACGTGACCTTTGCGCCTTCGGCGGGGTGGGTCAGGATTCCCCTCGACATGGAATACTTGTGGAACGGTTCGGATAGCATCATTTTGGAGGTCGTGTACAGTGGTGCCGACCAGGGAATGCTCTATTGCGGTTACTGGGAGACCGATGGTTTTCGTACTATGTACAGCGGGAACGATGAGGCACTGACCGGCAGTCTCGAGAGATTCGCTCCTCACTTGGTTGTTACCGGAGCCGTTGTTTTTGATACCGGCTTTGGCATGGTCACTTTCTAAACCGGCGCGAGCTGCGCTTCAGTCGTCCGGCAAGGGGGTTTGGGTTCATGAGGGCTGTTCTTATGATGCTTGTGGTTGCTGCGGTGGCGATTGCGCAATGTCCTCTACGCCTGACCCCCGCCGAGGCATGCCAGGAGGGCTTCGCACGGTGCGCCCTCTACGTTGACTCAAACGGTGACCAGCGCTGCGACAACCCCGGTCCCCAGCCGGTCATTGACCCTGATCCCGAACCTGAAGATTCTGTTGTCGTGGATCCCCCGGACGACCCCGAGCCTGACCCGGTCGATACTGTGCCTGAAGAGACCCCGGCAGACACGGAACCCGAACCTGTGACCGAAGAGGTTGTTGAAACCTCTGAAAAGGAACCTGTGGAGGAAACTGAGGAGGTCCTTCAGGCGGACACTTCAGTTGTCGTTCAGGATCCAGCCGTCTTTACGGGTTGCCCGCTTGGGCTGCTTCCTGCCGAAGCCTGCTCAACAGCATCACCGCGATGCGCGCTTTTCCTGGACGAGGACGGGAACGACCGCTGCGACAATCCCGGTGATCCCGGTGATGAACCCGACACTGACTCCACGACGGTCGCTGCCGTTGTGTTGGGCTGCCCACTGGGGCTGCCCCCCGAAGCTGCGTGCCCGGGCGATCTTGCGCTCTGTCCCCACTGGTTCGGTCAATCCACTGACGTTCAGTGTTCAAACCCGACTGCGGGAAGCAGGAGGATCTACATCGCCCTGATCGCTCTTTCCGTTCTGATGGTGCTTTCCACGTATCTCAGCCGCAGGCTGAGAGGGAGGAAACTGGCCGAACGTCTGAAAAGAAGCATAGCCCACAAGACCGTGCACGGGCTTAGCCTCATTACCCTTGGTTTCGGTATTCAGGGCTGTTTCTGCCCCCTTGGGGCGTTTCAGTACGCGTTTTTGAAGGACGGGCTGTTTTTTCTGGGTTGGGCGGGCATCGCCCTCCTTCTGATACCGTTTTTGTTCGCGTCTTTCTTTGGAAGGATATTCTGCTGCTGGGTGTGTCCGATGGGAGCCATGCAGGAGCTGGCCTACCACATTCCTTCACCGGGAAAACTGAACCCCAGGGGCAGGGTCAGCAGGCTAATCGGCCGGTTCAGGTTCGTGGTGCTGGGCGGACTCGTTGCCGTTCTGCTGCTGAACCGTTTTGGGACGCTCCAGACCCAGTGGCCGGCGGTCTTCTGCAGGCTCGACCCCTTCCATACAATTTTCACGCTGTTTCTATCGGGAAGCGTTATCGTTGCTGGGGTTATGCTGTTGCTGTCTGTTTTCGTGCGAAGGTTCTTCTGCCGTTACCTGTGTTTCCTGGGGGCAGCACTGAGCCTCTTCACCCCGCTGCGTCTGTACAGCCGGATTACGGGAAAGAAGCAGGTCAAAACAAGCTGCGAGCTGTGATCAGGGAATGCAGACCAGCTTGACCAGTTGAGTATCGGTCGTTCCGTTCAGCCTTGCCAGGTAGATGCCCGGATGCTCAGGCGTGAACATCGCCGTTCCCGAGGATACATCGATGTTCTGCACAGCCCTCCCGGACAGGTCGAATATCTCGAGGGTACTGCCCAGAGCAGCGCCTTCGACGGTAATCATCACGCTGCCCGTGAAGGGGTTGAGCTGTGGGTGGATACCGGGTTGCGGAAGAGAGCCGGATGTTTCACCCTCGTTTGCCGTGTTGTCGTACTGGAGTTCCACCCAGTCCCACAGGGCTTCAGTTTCGCCCGCTGCGAGACCCCATTCCCCGGTTTGAACCGCCGTTTCCGATGAAGCTTCAAGAACCCATGTCTGGGAGGACTGCATATGCTCGATGCTCAAGGACATGTCAGACCCCTCACATGTAAGCACGAGCATGTAGTCACCGTATGGAAAGTCGTGGTAAAGTGAGTTGTAGATCGTTGAGGCAACCCCGTTGACCACCTTTCTAATTCTGGCAACATTATGATCAACAGACACGTAGGCGTAAACGCCCGTGCTCAGGTTGTCCAGTCTGGCAATAACACCGAACGTATGATATCCACTCCCGTAAGCGGTGATCGAGCCGTCCTGAGTTAATACTGCTCCGGGAAAGACCAGTGCGCTGCATGTGTTACTGGTCTGGCAGTAGGCCTGCCCCCCCGAAGATGACCAGGCAGCAGATCCGCATCTGACTGTCCAGCCGCCAATACCTGCAGAAAAATCATCAAATACGGTTACCGCAAATGAAATGGATGCTGAAAGCAGGATAATCATAACATTTTTCATGGTATACCTCCTATAAATTAATCATACTTATTATTACTAATCTGTTTTTACATTGCTAGTATTTGTATAATCTTCGGTAGGCAACCAGTCAAGTCCCTTTCGCATACATATCCTATCCTGAAGAAGTCTGGGCTATATTCAGGCACCAAAGGAGGTGTTTTGGCCGATCCAAGGGTTTTGGGGGAAAAGGGCAGAAGCCCTTTTCAGGAAGTGTTCGGGAACATGCCGCTTCCCGCCGATCCTTCAAGCCATGGCCTTGATTACGATGCCTACTGGGAGGAGCGTATCAGGAGTGGCGTGATCACTGAGCCTGCTAAAAGACGCGCCCGAGGGATTTCCGATTTGATAAGTCCGGGAGATTCTGTTCTGGATATCGGCTGCGGAACGGGGGAAACCCTTGAGTTCCTTCGGCAGGAGAAGTTGATTACAGGCACCGGGCTGGACGTCTCCACCGTTGCCCTTGATTACGTGCGTAGCAAGGGGTTTGCTGCGGTCTGTTCAGATCTGACGCGTACAGATGCATCTTTGAACGGAGAATGGGACCACATAATTCTATTCGAGCTTGTGGAACATATCCAGGAGGCCGAGGTCCTTGTTTCGAAATTGAAGGACCATTTCAGGAAAGGCCTTTACATAACCACTCCCAATCTTGGCTACCTGGCCCACAGGCTCAGACTTCTTTTCGGCCGGTTTCCTGTCACCTACATAAGCGACCCCAGGGAGCACCTGCGTTTCTGGAGCGTGAAGGATTTTATCTGGTGGTCTGCATCCCTTGGTTTTCCGGCCCCAGAGGTGAGGGGTCTGAGGGGAAAGCCCAACGTCCTTTCACTTCCAAAACGGTGGCCCTCTCTCTGGGCCAGCGAAGTCGTCTACTGCTTCAGAAAGTAACCTGAGCTCAGTGTTTACCTCTTGACCCCCGCCGAAGGATTTGCTAATTCATGGGCCTGTGGCGTCACTTCAAAGGGGGGAACCATGAGGGAGACCTGGGGAAGCAGACGGGCCTTCATTCTGGCGGCAATCGGAAGCGCCATCGGGCTCGGCAACATCTGGAGATTTCCGTACATCGCTTACGCAAACGGCGGTGGAGCTTTTCTTGTCGCCTACTTCGCGTGCCTTTTCATCGCCGGCATTCCCGTTCTGATGCTTGAGTTCGGTTTGGGGCACAGGTACAGGCAGGCCGCTCCCGGAGCATTCAGGGGCATCAAGCCGTCACTGGAGTGGTTTGGGTGGATGGCGGCGCTGCTCTCCTTCGTGATCGTTGTTTACTACGCCATAATCATGGGCTGGTGCGTAAACTACACCTACGAGGCAGCGACACAGGGGTGGAGGCAGGAACCCGGGCTTTATGCAGACCCCACGGTTGCTCTTATGCCAACGGATCTTGCGGACATGGAAGTTCTCACCCCGGTGCCTGCGGAGATGGGGGGAACGCCCTACGTCTCGCCGGTGAACCGTGTATCAGGCGTTGTGACCGCGGAACCCACCACCCTGGTGGAACACGAAGGCGTGGTCTACGGTTTTCCGTCCCGGACCCAGGCGGAGGCTTTTTCCCGTAATCCCTATGCCGATGAAAGCTGCGCCCTTTCAATTCCGGGCGGCAGTAAGACCGCGATCCTTGATCGAATACCCGCCGACATTCTGGGCAGGCCCTTCACTTCTCCGATTGACGGCTCCGAGGGGTTCGTGAGGAACATTTCCACAATACTTATTGCCTACGACGGCGTTCTCTACGGGTTTGACAACGTGGACGAAGCCAGCACCTTCATGGGCTCGCCCGGGGATTTCTTCTACAACCGGTTCCTCGGGCTGACTTCTTCACCGTGGGACCTTGGCACCTTCCGCTGGCCCCTTCTCATAGGCTTCACGATATCATGGGTGTGGATCATCGCCAGCATCTGGAAGGGCACCAAGACAGTGGGCCGGGTCGTCTACTACACGGTCATCATACCGTGGGTGCTTCTTCTTGTATTCATGATCCGGGGGGTCACACTTCCGGGAGCGGCAGTGGGGCTTTCCTATTACCTCACGCCGGACTGGGCCCGGCTTCTCAGCGGCGACATCTGGCTGGCTGCCCTGACGCAGGTTTTCTTCAGCCTCAGTGTGGGGTTCGGAGTGATGATCGCCTACGGAAGCTTCCTGCCCAAGAAGGTCAACATTGCGGGAAGCGCCTTCATCATAGGGATTGCCGATGCGTTGACCGCCTTCTACGGGGGGATCGCGGTCTTCAGTGCACTGGGGTTTCAGACGGCGCGTCTGGGAGTTCCCGTAAGCGAGGTCGTGAAGTCCGGACCAGGCCTTGCTTTCGTCGCATACCCGCACATCATCTCCAGCCTTCCGGGGGCGGCTTTCTTCGGCGTTCTCTTCTTCATCATGCTGCTGACCCTGGCCGTTGATTCTGCATTCAGTCTCGTAGAGGGGGTTACCGCTTCCCTGAAGGACAAGTGGGGGCTCTCCCACAAACGGGTCAACCTGATCGTGGGCGGGGCGGCGTTCCTTCTGGGTCTGCCCATGCTGACGGGCGCCGGGCTCTACATTCTGGACATCGTTGACCATTTCATGAACAGCGTTGCCCTGGTGCTTGTTGTTCTGGGTCAGCTCCTGATCGTCGGGTGGGCTTTCCCCGCAGAGAAGATGCGGACCTACATCAATTCGAACTCGAACATGCGCATCGGATGGTGGTGGAACACAAGCGTAAGGTGGATCATACCCATGGGAATGCTCTGGATGCTGGCAAGCGAGATCCAGGCCAGGGGAGTTTCAGCCTACGGCAACTTCGGCCTCAGGAGCCAGGACTTCCTTCTGGGTTGGCTGGTGGTTCTGATCCTGCCGATTGCCGGTGACATGCTGGCTTCCAGGAAAGGTGTCTGGAAGGACTAATAGTTCCCGAGGGCAGGGCAGGTCGAACAGTCTGATGAAACGCATTCGAGGTCGGCCCTTACAAGGAAGCTGAACCCGGAGTCGGGCTCGCACCTGTAACCGAAACCGCTCATGTACTGGAAGACTATGCCCGCCCTTTCCCGGTCGTACGGTTCGTATGCCACAGCAAACATCCTGAACCTTCTGGCATCTGCCGCGGTCACCGCGAGCTGCTGCCACTGTGACAGCACCGCGTCCGATCTGGCGTCGAACCACCAGGGTCCTATAACGCCCGAAAGCTCGGGTATTCTCTCAATGGCTTCTCCCCAATGGGTCGAGTCGGATTCGATCACCACAAGGGGGGGCATTTCGGCGCCTGTGAGGTCGGCAGCCAGGTCGAGGCCCCTGTCACCGGTCATGTCCGTAAAAACCAGAAGGTACAGCGAGTCCTGGCTCATGGCGTTCCACACACCGGTGTCTTCGGTGGTACTAACCTGTCTGGGATCGACTGGTGCCCTGTAATACCCCGCAAGCCCCCTGACACCGATCACCATGAAGTAGACGGCAACGAACACGGCAAGGATGCGGGCGGCAACGGTGAACCACCTCCGGGCAGTGAAGAGCCCGGCAATGGAAAGGGGAAGCATGTAGACCGTGGTGCCGAAGAAGAACCCCGCGAAGAGGAGGGCGCCGTTCAGGGCTCCCCCCGCATCGAACGCGCTTGTGAGGGCGATGAGGAACGCGGGGCAGAGGGAGAAACCTGTCAGTATGCCAAGAAGGAAGGGGCTGCCCGTGAACTTCGTCCACCGGGACACTCCGCAGCCCCCGCACTTCTTGTTGACCCTGAGCGTGCTTACGAGAAGGAAAACGCTGAAAAGAATGTAACCAGCGAAGGAGAGGGGGATCCTGATACTGGAGGGAATGCTCCCCCCCAGCATGCCTATGATCGCCCCGAAGCAGACGTAGGCCGCGAACCTTCCAAGGTTCAGGGTGAGAAGTACAAGAAGCGACTGCCTGCCGCTTCTCTTCTCGCTGAAAAGATATGCCGCGTAGACCGGCCCGCAGGAGGCAAGGCAGGAAACACCCGTGGCGAGCCCGAGGCTCAGCCCTTCAGCAAGCGCCACTGTCTCCCCTTTCCGGGTTTCAGCCTAAATGTGGGCCGCAGGGTAGAAGGCCAAACCGCCCTGAAAGGAGTTCCAGACTTCGGTATACTCCAGTTCGGAGGCCTGGCGGCGGATGAGGAACCATGCGGACAGACCGTTCTTCATCCTGTATTCCAGACCGCCCCCGTAGGTTTCACGCCTGCGCGTGCCTCCCGTGCCGGAGATGCTGCTGGGTCCCTCCCATATCCTTCCGTTCACAAGAACCGAAAGACCGCGGTAAACGCCAACACGGGTTTCCAACTCACCGAACCGGGTGCTGATGGAGCTTTCTGTGCCCTGGCCGTAAAGGCTGACGCTGGAGGGGTGTTCGCCCCATCCGGTGAAGGCGTACCTGAGCCTTGCGCCGGCCTGGTAGGCCGCGAGCCTTGTTACGTCCTCATCGAAGTCGATGGTTTGGCACACCGTGAAGTTGAATGTGAGGTTGCGGGCAAGTGTCTGAACGGCCCTTACCCTTGCGGTGGCCCGTTCCGGAAGCGGAACACCGTTGTGGTCGTCGCCGCCCTGAACAGACCATGCGATGTCGGCCATGACCTGTGTGCGGGTCGGCAGTGTCCGGGGGGCAAGGCTGGCCGCAAAGTTCACCCGGCTGTAGGTCTCGTCGAAATACGCCCCGTCGATCGAGGTGTTGTGGCTCATGCCGCTGACCCCAAGGTCGATCCCGACTGGAGTGTACCAGACGGCTCCGCCTCCGGCCCTGGTTTCGGCCCAGGAGAGGTCCTGGTCATACTGGTCGGACACGCCACGGTCCCAGTAGCGGCCGAAGGCGCTCAGCTTGACTGTTCCGGGAATTTCCCAGCCAAGGTTGAGCCCGGGGCGCACCGAGCTTGTGCGCTCGCCGATACCCTCGGAGCGGGGAAGGACGACGCCCGAGCTGTCGAAGTCCGTGGTGAAGCGGAAATCCGGCCGAACGGTGAGACCGCCTGCGCGATAGCAAACAGTAAGCGTTGTCTCGGAGCGGTTACGTGAAAAGCGCGGAAGCGCAGCGTTGTCTTCCGATGCCTTCCTGTAAGTCTGGTCGAGAGAAAAGCGCCACGGGCCCTGGAACAACCGGACTCCCGCGGAAGCGTCGAGGTAGGCGCCGCCCCCGTAATTCACGCTGTCACTTGCCACTGATACGCGGGCGTACTCTTCAACACCCAGTGCCATGCAGCTCGCGAGAAGCCCCCAGAGCAGAACGATGACGGTTTTCATCAGAATACCGCTCCCTTCGGGCAGATCTCGACGCAGCGGTAGCAGAGGCGGCAGAGGCTGGGGTTGATCACGGCATCGCCGTCCACAACCTCGATGGCGTTGTAGGGGCAGACCTTTTCGCATTCTCCGCAGCCTATGCAGAGGTCGTTGTCCACCACGAGACCGGTGCTGTCAACGGGGCCCGAACATGCCAAAAGCATCAGCAGGGCTGCAAGCAAAAGTGCCTCAGTGAATCGCGTCATAGGTGCACACCCCCTGGCAGAGCCCGCAGCCTATGCACTTGGCCGGGTCGATGCTGGATTTGCCATCCTCGATCTCGATGGCATCAACGGGACAGACCCCGGAGCAGTCGCCGCAGCCCGAGCAGTTGTCGGGCTCGACCCAGTAACGAACCGCACCCACCGCAATGGCTGCCGTAAGGAACAGAACCAGAAGAATCCCCCCCCTGAAACGCATCATTTCACCTCGAATTCGGCTTCTATCGGGATTTCTTCCTCGTTCACCCCGTAAAGCTCAAGGTTTTCCTCACCGACGGTAACTATTGCGCCCACCGGGCACGAAGCCACGCACAAACCGCAGAGAATGCACTTCTCGGGGTCGATCCAGGCCTTGTTGTCTTCGGTCATGCTGATGGCGCCAACCGGGCATGTGGAGAGACAGATCTGGCAGCCTATGCAGGCCCCGGGGTTTATTATGTAGTCTTCGTTAAGCTCCACGGAGCACTCCGTTGGAGCAACCTCGGCCATCACCCGGCCGAAGGATTTGACCCGGAGAGACTGGAAGTCACCCTCGACGGGCGCCCATGTCAGTGTAAAAAGCCCGGCAGCCGCGGCGGCTGCGATGGCAAGAACGATGAACGGGTGCTTTTTCATTCTTCCTTTCCTTCCGGGTCAGCGCCGGGCTGGATTAGGTGGGACTTCGGGCAGGGTTCCCGCGGGGAGCACAAGCCTTCTCACGGCCTGGTTGTGCTGATACAGTTCGTCGGGGTTAATCACGTCCCTGTAGTTCCAGCACTCCAGGAAGCACTGCCCGCAGTTGATGCAAAGATCGTAGTCGATGTAGACCATCCCGCGCAGCCCGTAGACGTTGTCGAGGTCCTGCCAGATGGCGCCGACCGGGCAGCTCGGACCGGTGTAAACACCTGAAGCGTTGTACTCCATCAGCAGTGCGCAGGTTGTGCACGCCCCTTCGGGAGCGTTCGTCATGCACCTCAGGCAACCGCCGGCGGGTATGGAGTCGTAGATGAAAGTCACGATCTGCATGGCTTCCAGCGATGCCTGTATGTCCTGGGATGCCTCGGTGTCGCTGAAAAATGCCCTGATGCCAACGTAGTAGCCCTCGCCCATGCGGCCGCCCTCGATGGCGTTTACGGGGCAGGCGTCTTCGCACAGGCCGCAGCTTCCGCAGAGGTCCTCGTTGATCACGGCAAGACCGTTTACGACCTGGATAGCCTTGCTGGGAAGTATGGGACAGGCAGCCTCGCAAAGGCCGCACCCGATGCAGGCTTCGGAGATGACCCGGGGCTGGAGGAAGACCAGTGCCGACTCGGCGGGGGCGGGTATCTCGCCCGCAATCAGTGCGTTGTCCCAGTTATCTATGGTGATGGGCGATGTGGAGAGCCTTGCCTGGTACCACGCCGCGCCCTCGACGGGCGTGAAGGAGACCGTGAACGCCTTGTACTCGCCACCCTTTATCCAGGTGTAGAACGAGCCAAGTTCGGGGGACATGGCCGTGAAGCCTGTGTCCACAAGCACGGCTCCGGGTTGAACCGCCGCCGGCGCCATGGGGCGGGGGGTCTCGGTGAGGCAGGCAGCCATGACCGCCAGAGCCACAGTCAGGGTCACAACAAATCCCTTGAGCATTATCGCCCTCCGTTTCAACGGATGTATCGTTCAAAATGATGCTAGTATTGCCTCATGCGTTCGGGTTCCCGGTGGAAACCACTGAACTTGTATACTATCTAATGGAACGGAACCTAAGGCAAGGTTTCTGGAAACAACAGGAAGCGGGTGATCCGTGAAGATCGCACTTGAACCCGAGGTCTCACGCAAGCGGCTTTTCGAAGGCGAGGGCGAGGCTGTCATCGAAAGCCTCTTCGCACCAGGCGATTTCAGCGCCGGCATAAATGTCAGGCTGTGCGCCAGGATAACGATTCCGGCCGGTGGCTCCATCGGCCCCCATGTTCACCGGGGCGAGGACGAGCTTTACTACATACTCTCCGGAAGCGGAAAGGTGAGGGATGGGGGGGAAGTCCGGGATGTCTTGCCCGGTTCTGCCATACTCACGAGAAGTGGGGAGGGGCATGAACTCGTGAATACAGGCTCGGGGGAGCTGGTTCTTCTGGCAGTGATCCCCGTGAGCCGGGGGGAGAAGTAGCGGCTTTTCTGCACTTCTGCGTAATGCAGAAGTGCAGAATGTCCGTTCACATGCATCCGGGAGATCATGATGTCAGGGCGGGGATTGGCTGTGATTCCGCAGGGCCGGTTATTATAGTAAGCCTCCCGGCGGAGGGGTGCCAGAGCGGTTGAATGGGACGGTCTCGAAAACCGTTGACTCCTTTGGGGTCCGTGGGTTCGAATCCCACCTCCTCCGCCAGGATCAGTACATGCCACCGGATAGGCTCATCACCATTAAGGGGGGCACCCCCCGATCCCAGGCACATAGCGATTTGACACGCAATCTGTAGTTCTCGACGTTCCTGAAGCTGTTAGTTGATGACCCATGCCATGGTGTTGAACAGTTTACCCGGCGTATGCGGACAACACCACACATGACAGGGCATATAGCAGGGCATACGGGTTCACCGAATACCAGACCGCCCTGTCAAATCAAGCGAGTTGTCAGGGAGATACAGGACCGGCCTCCTTTTGTCCGGACGGTTTTAACGGCTTGAGAATTCGCTGCTGAAGGCGCTCAATCTCAGCCAGTACCTGTTCGGGCATGGTCTCGTTTTCGAGTTCGGTCAGTTCTGTGTCCTGATCGTTCTCAACACCCAGTTTCCGCTGGAGGGTGTCAAGCATCTGTAGAACCTTCGTCAATTCGTATTCTGCGAGAAGGTTGATATGCAGGTCGAGGTCGGCACGGTGTTCTGCCCGTACGCTCATACGATTCTGACTTATCAGAACGAATGTAGAGAGGAAAATTGCCTCTAAAGAGACAATCATAGTGAGGAGACCATATGGAAATGGATCGAAAGGACGGATTCCAACCTGGCCGGTGTTCAGGATAAGCCAGATGATGAACCAGGCGATGTGTACGTAGACAAACAGCATCCGGCCGGAGAAGCTCGTGATGGCGTCCGCGATGCGGTCTTGGAGCGTTCGCTCTCGGGTTGCTTTCAATCGAAGGTTGATTACGGTACGAATGTAGCGTTCAATACTTGCACCATGCGGAGTGCTGGCGCCAAGGGATAAATCCTTTTCGTTGTTGTCCAATCTTCCTCCTGTACAATGCCCAGAATCTCCCGGTTTGCAGGCAACATTGCTGATGAAGACTGCGGAGCGCGTCGAGCCGTGGGTTGCACAGCCATCCAACGACAGGTTTCCTTAGAAGCCCCCTTTCCAAACAGAAGTATACATAACTGTCAAAACTCATATGAGTGATGGATAGTTTTTTATTCTATATCATACAACTTATCCTATTTCAATCACAGTACTGCTAAATGTTAATCAACTTACCTGGGTCAAGCCCCGAATTTTCTGTGAA
>DIXM01000005.1 GCA_002436025.1 candidate division Hyd24-12 bacterium UBA6080 | reverse complement strand
TCACAGAAAAATACGGGCACAACCCGCCACCAAAACACGCATCTTTGAGTTGACAAGCGGCTGAACCGGAATGAGATTAGCATGAGGACGAATGCTCTTGTATCACTTTGATACTTTCTATCTTACATAAAATGCACATTCGTACTGAACCCCTGGAAGGATCTCAACATGAAACGGATACCCGCTGACAAGGTGAAGGCAACCATTGCCGAGTACATGCTCGCAGATGGCTACGACATTGCGCTTGATCTTCGGAAAAGCCGTGGCGGAACCATTCACGACGCAGTAACCGGCCTTGACTACCTTGATCTTTTCAGCTTCTTCGCCAGCGCTCCGCTGGGTATGAACCACCCGGATCTCACTTCCCCGGAGTGGATAAGGCACCTTGGTGAAATCGCCGTGAACAACCCCAGCAACAGCGATTTTTATACGCAAGAAATGGCGCTTTTCGTGAAGACGTTCGCCGAAGGTGTCATTCCGGCAAGCCATCCCCATCTGTTCTTCATCTCGGGCGGGGCACTCGCTGTCGAAAACGCCCTCAAGACTGCCTTCGACTGGAAGATCAGAAAGAACATTGCCGCCGGCCGGGGTGAGATCGGCACAAAGGTGATCCATTTCAAGAACGCTTTCCACGGCCGCTCCGGGTACACCCTCAGCATGACGAACACCGCCGACCCCCGCAAGTACATGTACTTCCCAAAATTCGAGGACTGGCCCCGGATAGACACTCCCCGGATCATTTTCCCGCTTGACGGGAATCTCGAGACGGTGAAGGCGTCCGAAGCCGAATCACTGGCCCAGATCGACAGGGCCATCGAAAAGCACGGCCACGACATCGCCTGCCTCATCATCGAGCCAATTCAGGGCGAGGGCGGCGACAACCACTTCCGCCGCGAGTTCTTCCAGGCTCTGCGGGAACGGGCCGACCACCACGACTTCATGCTGATCTACGACGAGATCCAGACGGGGATGGGGCTCACCGGGAACTGGTGGGCGTGGCAGGGCATAGGGGTTCCCCCCGACATCTTCTGCTTCGGCAAGAAGGCACAGGTGTGCGGCATCGCGTGCAGCAACAGGGTAGACGACATCCCCGACAACGTGTTCCGGGAATCCAGCAGGATCAACTCCACCTGGGGCGGCAACCTTGTTGACATGGTGCGAAGCACCGCCTTCGTAGACATCATGATAAGGGAAAACACCCTGCAGAACGTGCGCGAACAGAGCAGGACGGTCCTCGAAGGCCTTCATGCTCTCGAAACCCGTTTCCCGGGCAGGGTTACCGAAGTCAGGGGAAGCGGCCTCATGTGTGCCTTCGACCTGGAGAATGGAAGCATCCGCAACGCACTGGTCGACACCATTTTCAAGAATGGTGCCATCATCCTTCCCTGCGGAACAAGGTCCATAAGGTTCAGGCCACCACTCAACATTTCGTCCTCCGAGGTGGCCCGTGCCCTTTCGATAATCGAACGATCCATGGAGGAAGTCTTTGCCTGACACTGTCCGTCCGGAAATG
Source organism: candidate division Hyd24-12 bacterium UBA6080 (assembly GCA_002436025.1). Taxonomy (GTDB): domain Bacteria; phylum Fermentibacterota; class Fermentibacteria; order Fermentibacterales; family JCC-6; genus UBA6080. Next base: position 105,338 of record DIXM01000005.1, on the reverse strand, counting down.
ACGATACCATGACGCAAGACCTTTTTCGGGACCACAAGCTCGAGATTGCAAGGGTTGCCCACCATCTTGCCGCAATGGGGTGGTGTGAGGGCAACGCAGGCAACATTTCCATGCTGCTGCCCAGGGGCGAGTACACACCGGAAGACAACCTTCAGGCTTCCATGCCGCTGCCCGAGCAGATCAGGCCCCTGGCGGGCAGGACAATTCTCATCACCACCAGCGGAAGCCGCTTCAGAAGAATGATGCTCGACCGGGAGTCGGCAATAGTGCCCGTCACCGTCTCCCGGTTCGGCAACTCCATACTGTGGCCCCAGGAGTACAAACGGCCTTCAAGCGAGATATCGACCCACCTCCAGGTACTTGCACTCGCCGAAGCACGGGGATGGCCGGCCGCATCGATCGTTCACACCCATTCCACATCCATGCTGGCCCTCTCATCAAGCGACCTTCCGGGAGAAACCCTCGAGGACGCAATGTGGAGGGCTCACCCCGAGCTTTCCCAGCTTCTGGACAGGGGGCTCCGCTTCCTCGACTTCCAGACCCCCGGAACTTGGGAACTGGGCCGGAGCACCGCTGAGTTGTTCACCCAGTCCGATGTGGTGATCTGGCGGAAGCACGGCATACTCGCCTTCGGGCCCGACCCCGAGGCAGCGTGCGATTTCGTTGAGCTGGCTGAAAAAGCCGCCGTTCTCCTTCTTATGGAAATGAACGCATTCGGGAGGTTCCAGGGCTTGAAGGACCGTGAACTCAAGGTCCTGCGGGACGATCTGGCCCGGGAATGACGGTTTTTCGACTTCTGGACACCGACCCGGCGCCGGGCTATATCATGCTGTAATGTTGTGCAAGGTCTTTTTTCATACGAAAGGTACCAACATCCCATGAAAATTTGTGCCCTTTTCGCAGTTGCTCTGGTTGTAATGCTTTCGGGATGCACATCCCAGAGCCCGATCGACCCCGATGGCACGCTGCCCATCGTCAGCGGTCTCGCCATCCGAACCGATGCCTGCAAGGGCGACACCCTTGTTTTCGCATGGGATTCCCTTTCCGTGCCCGTTGATGAATACACGCTCTGGTTCTCCGACAACCCGCTCTTCTTCTGGATGAAGGCGGGAGACTTCACCGGGCTCGTGGGCACCCATGTGGCCGACCGCTGTTTCACCTACAGCGTGTGGGCCCAGAGCGGAAGCCAGCACTCCACGGCACTTTCCGCCCGGGTCATCATTGGTACCACACCCCTCGGCACAGCCACGACCCCGTCTGAAGAAAGGGCTATCGCCGGCTTTTCCGTAAGCCCCGACACCATTGTCGGCGGCGACGCCTCAAACCCCGATTTCCATCAGGACTTCTTCCTCAGAAGACAAATGATGGGCTATATCATCTGCGGTGGGCATACGAACCCAAGGCAGTGCCCGGGTGGTCGCTGGGCGCAGTTGGCCCCGGCGCTGGGCGACGGCTTCAAGGCTCCCGTACCCGACAGCCGGGAATGGTCCGACACGCTTTCCCTCTACACCTCTCCCAGATTCTTCATCAAACTTGAGAGCGGCCATTACGGCAGGTTCACCGCCATGGTCTACCAGAACCCCGACACTCTGCTCATGGGTGAGATAGCCGAGGTCAACTTCGTGTACCAGCCGATCCCGAGGGTCAGGTTGTTCGACTAGATCGATCCGGATACCGTCAGGGCGTCAGTCTTTTAACATCCCGTGGGAACATCGTGGTGTATCTGATGTTCTCCACGCCCAACAACCTTGCAGTGAGCCTTTCAAGACCAATCGCCAGCCCCCCGTGGGGCGGCAGGCCGTACTGGTGGGCCTGCAGGTAGTCACTGAAGTCATCGGGATTCAGGCCGAACCGGATCATCTTCTCCACCTGCATGTCGTAAACATGGATGCGCTGGCCGCCCGTGGTGATCTCAAGCCCCCTGAAAAGCAGGTCGAAGCTTCTTGTGGTTCCCGGGGCGTCGGGATCCTCCATGGTGTAGAACGGCCTTTTTTCGGTGGGGAAATGGGTGACGAAGACGAACTCGCACCCCCACTCCTGTGCTGCGTACCTGCAAAGCAGCCTCTCCTCTTCGGGGTCGAGGTCGGGCTCACCCGAGTAGTCGCGCTCGCCCATGGCACCCGTTATGGCATGGGCTTCGGCCAGTGTGACGCACGGCACTTCAGCCGGCGGTTCGGGCATTTCAACTGCGAGCAGGGAAAGTTCGGGGGAGTATTCGGCGCGCAGAAGTTCGAGGCTGTGGCGCAAAAGCTCAACTTCCAGCTTCATCACATCGGTGTGGTCCGTGATGAAACCCATCTCGAAATCGAGTGAGGTGTACTCGTTCACGTGCCTGCTTGTCTGATGAGGTTCGGCCCTGAACACGGGACCGGTCTCGAACACCCTTTCAAAGATCCCCACTCCCATCTGCTTGTAGAACTGGGGTGACTGGGCAAGGAATGCGGTCCTTTCAAAATACTTGACCGGAAAGATGTTTGCGCCGCCTTCGGCGCCGGCGAGACAGATCTTGGGCGTGTGTATCTCGGTGAAGCCGTTCTGGTGCAGGAAGTCCCGGAAACCCCGGCAAAAACCTTCGGCGACCCTCAGTCTGGCCCGTTCCACGGGATGCCTGAGGCTGAGCGGCCTGAGGTCGAGGTTGTTGTCTATGTGAAGGTCGAGGACCTTCTTGGACAGATCGACGGGAGAGCGGCTGTGGGGGGAGGAGACGACCGTCAGGCTCTCCACTTGTATCTCGATGTTGCCGGGGTTTATGGAGGGGTCCTTGATGGCCGCTTCCTTCACAAGCCCCGTGACCACCACCGCCTGCTCCTCGGTGAGGTTTTCAAGTATTGCGTCCGAGCCCTCACCCGACACAATGCACTGAACAAGCCCGTCGTGGCGTCTGAGTATCACGAAAGCCCCCCAGGAAAGCCTTCTGATCCTCATCACCATTCCGGAAAGGGTTGCGGTCTGCCCCGCCTTCCCGGCGAGTTCGCCCGATGAAAGAGGCGCTATGCTCTCTCCGGCGGGTACCCTGGTCATTTCATCTCCTTTTCGTTCATGGTGCTCCTGGCAATCCTGATGAGCCTGTTCGGCGTTCCTTCGTAACGGGCCAGGGCATCGGCGCACCTGGATTCCAGATGTCCGGCGAGCTCGTGCATCTCAAACGTGAGGGCATCGGTCCGCCTGGCCGTATAGCAGAGCTGCCTGACCCTTGTCCTGATCTCGGTGACCCTGAGCTGGAAGTGTGTCCTGCATCTCTCCCGGAACAGGATCAGCCCTTGAAGGCCTGCTTTCAGGGCCTCTTCCTTCTCAAGTGCGAAACTCTCCTCGAGCCTGTCCAGAAAGCGTGACAGAAGAGCGAGCTCGGTTTCGATGTCTTTAGGAGAAACGTTCGATCCCATTCCATCCCGCCTTCACCTGCGGACGCCCCGGAAGATACTAAAAACAGGCCATCATGGAAAAACATCGGTTGCACAACCCGAAACGCTGGGATAGATTTCAAACGACATTTGCGGAAGAACCCAGTCCCCTCGCAAAAGGCCCACCGGGAGGAAAGATGTCCGTCGAGACCAGAATACTTGCAGTGAACCCAGGCTCCACCTCCACGAAGATCTCCGTTTTCGAGGGGGAGAAGGAGGTCTGGAAGCTGAAGATTGACCACACCTCGGAAGAACTGGCTCCCTACGACAAGATCTTCGACCAGTACAACTTCCGGGAGAGCGTGATCCTCTCCGAACTGGAAAAGGCGGGTTACCCCATAACGAGCTTTGCCGCCATCGTGGGCCGGGGTGGGGTATCCAAACCGATTCCCGGTGGAACGTACATTGTTGACCATGGGCTTCTCGCCGATCTTGAGAGCGGGATCTACGGCGAACACGCCTCCAACCTGGGAGCGCCCATAGCGGCAAAAATGGGGATGGCTGCAGGATGCCCCGCCTTCATGGTGGACCCTGTGGTGGTTGACGAGCTTGAGCCCCCGGCCCGCTATTCAGGCCATCCCGCCATAAGCCGGCGTTCCATATTCCATGCCCTCAACCAGCGGGCGGTGGCCCGTAAGGTGGCCCGGGAGATGGGCAAGGGCTACGATGAGTGCAACTTCATCGTGGTGCACCTCGGGGGAGGGATAAGTGTCGGGGCCCACAGACGCGGCAGGGTCGTTGATGTCAACAACGCCCTCGACGGCGACGGCCCGTTTTCCCCCGAGCGCTCAGGCGGTCTTCCCTCGGGCCAGATGGCCGCCCTCTGCTTCAGCGGGAAGTACACTCTCGACAAGGTCAAGAAGATGATCAAGGGCCAGGGCGGCATAGTCGCCTACCTGAACACAAATGACATGCGGCTCGTGGAAGACCGCATTCTCGACGGCGACCTCGAGTGGCGTGAGATCTACCACGCAATGGCGTACCAGACCGCGAAGGAGATCGGGGGCATGGCCGCTGTTCTCCAGGGCGACATCGACGCTGTGATAATCACCGGCGGCATCGCCTACGACAAGCAGTTCGTAAGTTGGATTTCGGAGATGATCGGCTTCCTCGCCCCTCTGCGGGTGATACCCGGCGAGATGGAGATGGAGGCCCTGGCTACGGGCGCCCTGAGGGTCCTGAGCGGCCAGGAGACACCCCGAACCTACTAACCCGATAAACGGGAGGAATAAACCTATGCGCAGTGACTTCGAAAAGGCCAGGGCCGCCTGGGAAGAGGGGCTTGTAAAAAGCACGCTCGAGAAGTTCCCCGAGCGGCGGAGAGATTTCAGAACGCCGGGCGATCTCCCCGTGGAACGGGTGTACAACCCGGACTGCCCCTGCGACGACTTCATGGAGACCCACGGCTTTCCCGGCGAATACCCATTCACCAGGGGCGTTCAGCCCACCATGTACAGGGGCAGGTTCTGGACCATGCGCCAGTACGCGGGCTTCGGGACCGCCGAAGAATCCAACCGCCGTTACAGATACCTTTTGGAAGCCGGTCAGACCGGGCTTTCGGTCGCCTTCGACCTTCCCACGCAGATCGGATACGATTCCGACCACCCTCTGTGTGCAGGTGAGGTGGGCAAGGTTGGTGTGGCCATCGACAGTCTGGCCGACATGGAGATCCTTTTCGGCAGCATCCCGCTCGACACGGTTTCTACAAGCATGACGATAAACGCACCCGCTTCAGTCCTCCTCGCGATGTACATCGCCGTGGCGGAGAAGCAGGGCATCAACCGCGACAAGCTTCAGGGAACCATCCAGAACGACATACTGAAGGAGTACATGGCCCGCGGCACCTACATCTTCCCCCCCTCGCCCTCCATGAGGCTGATCACCGACATCTTCGCCTTCTGCAAAAGCGATGTCCCGAAGTGGAACACCATCTCCATAAGCGGTTACCACATCAGGGAGGCGGGAAGCACCGCCGCCCAGGAGGTTGCTTTCACCCTTGCGGACGGCATTGCATATGTTGAGGCCGCAATGAAGGCCGGTATGGGCGTTGACGAGTTCGGGCCCAGGCTCAGCTTCTTCTTCAACGCCCACAACGACCTTTTCGAGGAGGTGGCCAAGTTCAGGGCCGCCAGAAGGCTCTGGGCCCGGATCATGCGTGACCGCTTCAAGGCGGCCGACCCCCGCAGCCAGATGCTCCGGTTCCACACCCAGACAGGCGGAAGTACACTGACGGCCCAGCAGCCCGACAACAACATAGTCAGGGTGGCGATTCAAACACTTGCCGCGGTGCTCGGTGGCACTCAAAGCCTGCACACCAACAGCCGCGACGAAGCCCTGGCCCTTCCAACCGAACACGCGGTCACCATCGCCCTTAGAACGCAGCAGATAATAGCGTGCGAAAGCGGTGTGACTGACACTGTCGACCCTCTGGGGGGAAGCTGGTACCTCGAGAACCTCACTGATACGGTGGAAAAACAGGCCATGGAGCTCATAGCCGACATCGACGCCATGGGCGGCATGGTAAGGGCCATCGAGGAAGGCTATCCGCAAAGGCGCATCCAGGACGCCGCATACAATTACCAGAAACAGGTCGAGTCCGGCGACAGGGTAGTGGTGGGTGTAAACAAGTTCCAGCAGAAGGAGACGGGAAGGGCCGACCTTCTCAAGGTCAACCCCGAGGTGGAAAACTCTCAGCGGGAGAAGCTGTCCGCGGTGAGGGCGCAGCGCGGTGAATCCGAAACAACAGCCTCCCTCAAAACCCTCAGGCTAGCCGCCAGGGGCTCGGACAACCTCATGCCCCCGATACTGGAGTGCGTCAGGCGTTACGCAACCCTTGGAGAGATCTGCGGGGTTCTCAGGGATGAGTTTGGGGAGTATCAGCCCAAAACGGTTGTTTAACCCCAAGGACGATACTCCCGAAACCGCAGTTTCCTAAATAAGGATGACCCGTGTGGTGGCCGAAAGGCCTCCGTTGACGGCGCGGATCAGGTATACGCCCGATGCCCTGCGCAAGCCGTCCGCGCCGGTGCCGTTCCACAGGTAAACCGAATGTCCGGACAATGGGGAGAGAACCGCCACGACCCTTCCCGAAAGGTCGTACACGGAAACGACAGACCCTTCGGTGAAACCCGCCCCGAGTTCAAGGGTCACGACGGATCCGAAAGGGTTGGGAACAGCCGTGATGCCACTGCCGGTCTGCCCGGATGACAATGTCGAGGGATCCGTCCGAAGGCCGATGCTGTGGAAGGCGCCGCCGGAAACCGCTATAAACCCGGAGTTGGGTTCGGGAACCTGGCACTGTCCCCAGTTGTCGTAGCCGAAGGCCTCGATCGAACCGTCGCATCTCAGGGCAAGCGTGTGCTTGCCCCCGCAGTCCTGCGCAAGGAAACCCTGATTGGGTCCGGGAACCTGGCACTGTCCCCAGTTGTCGTAACCCCAAGCCACAATGGTGGAATCGGCCAAAAGCCCAACGCTGTGAAGTCCGCCGCCGGACATTGCGACAAAGCCCAGGTTCGGGTGCGGCACGTTGCACTGGCCGTCGCCGTTGTCGCCCCACCCCACGATGCTGCCGTCCGACCTGAGGGCAAGGCTGTGAAAGTTGCCTGCCGCCACTCCGCAGAACCCCTGATTTGGTTCAGGCACGTTGCACTGGCCATGGCTGTTGGAGCCCCAGGCGCAGATCGTTCCGTCTGTTCGAAGGGCAAGACAGTGACCTCCCCCTGCGGCGACAGCCGTAAAACCGCTGTTGGGCTCGGGGACGAGACAGACGCCGGCTCCGTCGTTGCCCCAGACCACGACGCTGCCGTCGGAACGAAGCGCCATGCTGTGGAAGTTACCGGCAGCGACCGCGATGTACCCCATGTTGGGAAGCGGGACGCAGCACTCTCCGAACCTGTTGTTTCCCCAGGCCGTTATTGAGCCATCCTCGCGAAGCGCGAGGTTGTGAAACCCTCCCGCCGCGACGGCGACAAAACCCTGGTTGGGATCAGGAACCGTGCACTGCCCATAAAAGTTGCAGCCCCAGGCCACTATCGAGCCCGAAACCGGGTCCGCCACCTCGTCGTTCACAAGAAGGACCACGGCAACACACCATACGACAGATGCCATCGACACCCTCTTCCCCTCTGCGAGAGCGAAATAGCATCCCTTAGTGTACATCATCTCCGGCACAAAACAAGGGGCCCGTGATCTTTTATCCACAGGGTCACCAACGGAGCGATGATGGGCGGAGGGACCCATAACTACTTCCTTCTTTTCGAAGAGGATGGCACCTACTTCGCCACCTTCAATCAAAACGGCGGTTCCGGCTGGGGTCTCCGTGACCTCACCTGCGACGGCACCTACATGTACGGCAGTTTGTCCACCGCCATCGACTACTACGACATCGGCACCCGCATCAAAGTCGGATCATTCACCGGCCCCCAGAACCCCAACAGGGCCCTCGCCTGGGACGGTACCCATTTCTACACAGGCAATTTCGGCAGGGAGGTATACCGTCTCACCTGGAACGGTGTCAGCGGTTCCACCGCCACCAGCACGGTCTGGTCCACGGCCGCCACCAGCGTGTACGGTGCCGCATGGGATGAGATCAACGACTGCATGTGGGTGACCAGTTCCGATGCTTCCGGAATAGTGGCCGAGATCAACGAAGACGGCACTCTCGTGCAGAACCACATCCTGGTTTCGGGCGGCATCTACGGCGGCGCCTGCATGGGCACCAGCACAGGCTGCATCGGCACACTGTGGATTCTTGTCCAGACCCCCTCCGACATCCTCGGGGGCTACGAAGTCTATCCCACGGCCCTCGGCCGCGACACCTGGGGCGCCATCAAGGCGGTGTTCCAAACGCCACGATTTAGCAGGACCGACGGTAGGCCGGGGTCTTGCTGCAGTTCGGACGATTCCAACAAAGACACCATGACCGTTATTGAAGCCGGCGATGTTGACACCGGAAGTCTGTGGGCATATAGATAACTTTGCCATTCTGGCACGGCTTGTTTTCGAAAGGAGTGAGGGATGAAAATTGTTATTTCTCTTCTGATGCTGGCGGGCATTGTTCTGGCAAATGCCGACATGGCCCCCACGGTCGGTGTTGCGCCCGAGGGCGTTGACACATCACTTTTGCAGATCGCCTCCATCAATGTCGAAGCCCAGGCCGGGAACGTCTACAGCGTCGGCTGCGGTTTCGACGGCACCTACCTCTGGGTCACCAACGGTGCGATGCAGGGTGGCGGCACGAACAACTTCTTCCTTCTCTTCGAGGAGGACGGCACCTACTTCGCCACCTACAACCAGAACGGCGGTTCGGGCTGGGGTCTCCGTGACCTTACCTGCGACGGCACATACATGTACGGCAGCGTCACCACCGCCATAGACTACTACGATATCGGCACGCACCTCAAGGTCGGCTCGTTCATCGGCCCCCAGAACCCAAACAGGGCCCTTGCGTACGACGGCACCTACTTCTACACCGGCAACTTCGGCTCCGAAGTCTACCGCCTCACCTGGAACGGCGTAAGCGGCTCCACAGCCACCAGCACGATCTGGTCAACTGCAGCCACCAGCGTCTACGGCGCCGCGTGGGATGAGCTCAACAACTGCATGTGGGTGACCAGCGCCGATGCTTCCGGCATCGTGGCCGAGATCAACGCAGCGGGCACCCTTGTGGAGAACCATGTACTGGTCGCGGGCGCAACCTACGGCGGAGCCTGCATGGGCACCGGCACCACTGACGTCACCAGCACGCTCTGGATACTGAGCCAGGCCACCCCCGACGTCCTCCTGGGCTTCGAGGTCACACCCACCTCCCTCACCCGCGACACATGGGGCGCCATCAAGGCAGTATTCTAAACGCCCTTATCTGGCAAGACTTACGGAAGGCCCCTGCGGGGGCCTTCCTGCAGTCGGGGACGACTCCCGGAAAGGCAACCCAGACAATGAAGATATCAGTGCTGTTTTTTATCCTTGTTCTTGGCCTGACGGCATGCGGGGAACCGAAGGGAACGGACTGGGTGTTCAGAACAGAAAGCGACACCATGACGGTCAATGAGGCCGGCGAGCTCTGGTCTGGCCTCGAACCCCGGGAAAGGGCTGTGTTCACCAGCGAGACCGAACCGGCGCGTGAGTTCCTTCTTGCCATTGCCAGAAGGTCCATGCTCGACTTGGAGCTTGCGGGGTCGGGGCTTCTCTCCTCTCCAAAAGTGCTCCGATACGAGGTTGCCTGGCAGCGTTCTACCCGGTTCATGGCGCTGGCCGACTCCCTTCCCGCAAGAATAGCACGGGGTTTGGACGAGAGTGACATTGCATTCTTCAGGGAACACATGGGCAGGACGGTCTGGTTCACAGACATGTCTTCAGGAACGCAGAACGGACCCCATCACCTTCCCGAACTCCCCCGTGAACTGACGATGGCCCTGTCCACAGCGGCCCAGGGCGGGCTGGTCACGGCGGGGGGGACCGTATTCAGGCTTGATTCGCTTGAGGGAACCGACAGCACCCTCCTGGCGGAAGCCCTGGCGGACACTGCCAGCATCAGAAGGCTGGCACTTTCGAGGCTTTCATCCGCCGAGGCGCAGCGTACGATATCCATGGCCGAGGAGCAGGCCCTTTCCGAAACCACAATAGACACCTCTCTGGTACTCGCCTTCGCGTCCGCAGGGGGCGATATCGAGAGCGGCGCGTTCGACCCCGACCAGGTCATTCTGGACTGCCCGTTGATAGCCCTCACAGCGCGGGACCTGTTCTGGGAAATCTCTTTCACCTCACGGAGCACTCCGGTTTCCCCAGGCTCCACGACCTGGCTTCTTAACTATCTGCGCAACCTGGTCAGGCTTTCAGCCGGGGCTGCGCTCTTTTGCGAGGAATGGCCCGAAGAGGCCGAAGGCATCGCCACTGCATCACACGGTTTCGGAAGACAGACAGCCCTCGACGATCTGTACGATGAGCAGGTCCGATCCCGGACAGCGGTTACCGATTCCATGCTCGAGGCCGAGTTCCAGGGGCTTCCGGAACCCCTGCTCTATCCCGAACAGAGGGTTCTCGAGATGGGGAGCGTGCAGGAAGAAAACCTGCCCGATCTGCGTCAGGCACTGCAAAACCAAGACCATGAAACGGTCAGAAGCCTTCTTCAGTCCTATTCCACCTGGCCTGGCTTCGACACAGGCTCTCTCCTGTCGACCCCCGTCACCGCCACCCAGGTTCCGGAAGCCATGGGGGGGATGGTCTTTACGGCGGACCCCGCGGACTCGGTGACATGGTACGGTCCCATGGAGACTTCGCACGGCTCCATGATGGTCTACCGAACCGCTCAGACGCTTCCCCGCAGGCCGGCGACCTTCGGGGAGGCCAGGGAATGGCTGGAGATGACAGTGAGATCCAGACTCGAGGAGGCCCGCACCCTTGAGTGGATGGAAGAGCTGAAGGCTGAGAACGGGCTCGAGCTGAACGAGGAACTCCTTCCCGAACTGCCGGCAGACCCCGCTCTCTGGACGGAACTTTGATCTCACCGGGTTTTGCTGCGTTCTTCCTTCCCTTCGTGCTGGCCCTTTTCGTTGTTGTTCCAGGACTCTACGACACCACCATGACCAGCAGGCTGGCGTTCTTTCCTCTTCTGGGGGCGCTGACCCTGCTTGCGGGCCGGGGCGGCATCGGGTTCAGACACCTGATCGCGGGCGCCTCCCTGGCCCTGGTGGCCTGCCTGGCTCTGCTCATCGCTCCCGAACCGGTAACAGGCGTGCCTTATGCTGTGCGCTGGGTTTCGTTCGGGCTGATGCTGGCCGGATTCGGCGGAACGACTGCCAAATGGGGGTTCGGCAGGCATCTTGACGGCCTTGTCGCTGCTGCTGTCATGGTTTCACTGCTCATTGTCACTCTTGGCGCCGATGCCCTGAGCGGCAATCCGAACCGCACCGGCATGCTGCTTTCCCTGGGAGTCGTGGCGGCCATGGCCGACGGGAACATCAGGAGGGCTCTGATCAAGTGCGCTCTCATCCTTCCCGGGCTCATCGTTTCCGAGTTCTATATCTCCTGGCTGGCGGTCCTTCTGGGTGCGGCCGTTCTGTTCACCCACAAACGGTTTCCGGTGAACCCTGGCTGGCTGTTGATAGTAATGATGGCTGGCCAGGCCCTTTTCACCGCCATGCCGATGACTGCGCGCCGGATCGGGCCCACGGTCGAACTCAGGGCCCTTGTGTGGCGCGCCTCGGTAACCCTTGGTCTGAACGCCTTTCCACTGGGAACGGGCACAGGGCAGGCCCGTCTCTCTGTTTACGGCGAAGGGGGGGCTGACCTTCAGGACCTTGCGGGGGATGACCGGCGCGTGGACTTCCTGCACTCCGAGCCTCTCTCCCTGTTCACCGAGTTCGGCGCTGCCGGGCTGGGAATGCTCCTGCTTCTATTGCTGTGGGTCTTCCGCACCCGTTGGGAGCCCCTGACGGCGGCCCTTCTTTCAGCTTCCTGGCTTGTGTTCACGACCGACCTTCCCCTGGCGACGCCCCTTGGCGCCCTTCCTGCGGCGCTGGTCATCGGGGGCTGTCTAAAACCGGGCCGTACCGTTCGGGTGCCCGTTCTTGTTCCAGTCGCTCTCACCGTGGTTTCCATTCCATGGGCATACACCGTGCTGCGGGGCTACGGCGCCATGAACCGCCCGGAAAACACCCGAAGCGCCTCTGAGGCGTGCCGGTACATCCCCTTCGAGGAAAGGGCTTTCCTCAACGCAGGCTGGGTCTGGCTTCGCTCGGGTTCGGCACTTCAGGCCCGGGAATACTCCGGGAGGTTTACTGAGCTCTACCCGCTTTACCATGGCGGGTGGGAACTGCAGGCCGGGGTGCTTGGCCGGTTGAACAGCCCACTTGAATCGGCGTCGGCATGGAGACGGGCTTTCGTACTGGCGCCCCGGGGCCTTGAAGACCGGCTTCTCTACGCCCTGAACGGACTACCCGGTTCGGAAAACTCCGGAGACACGCTTGTCCTGCTGGGAAACTGCCTTGCCCAAGAGATCCCATGGCACATCATCCACCCTGAGATACCGCAGGAGGGTTACGTCGATATCGCATCGCGATACCTGGCACTGGCGGTCAACCTGAGGCCAGGCGAACCTGAGCTGGCAGGAGTGCTCTTCGTCAGGGCAGTCATCCTGATGATGGACAACCCCGGAAGCTCCTGGAGTCGGTTCAGGGAGGAGGCTGAGCTATGCTATCCGCTTTTCAGGGACCTTGTACCCGACGTTCACCGCGAAAAAATGGCCAACATCATCGCAGCACCGTGAACCTTCCCGTAACTGCCTCATCGCCGCTTTCAGCCCTCACAAGGTAGACGCCCGGCGTCAGACCCCGCAGGCTCAGGGTTGAGAAGCCCCGGGCGACGCTCCTTCCCGAGATGTCGAACACAGATATGAGGCCGGTTCCGGTGATGGCCACACTTCCCGACCCGAAGGCGGGGTTTGGCCCGATGGAAAGGAAAGGCGCGGGAGCAGGGGTGCCCTCGATACCAAGGAAGTGCATGGCCGGAACGATGGTGGGGTCTCCGAGGATGGTCATGCCAAGGTGCCAGTACATCTCGGTCTGGGTGAACCCCCCCTGCTGGATGTACTCCCACCACTTGAACATGGCCGTTCCGAAGGTGTCACCCTGGCCCAGCGGGCCGTAGAACTGGTTGAACTGAAGCATCGCGCCGCTCTTCGTGCTGCCGACGGCAGCCAGCCCGGTCTGGGTTCCGAACACGTATACGCACCCCATGCACCAGTTACTGGTAAACCGTGCATTCGAGCAGGCGAAGAGGTTGAAGAACCTGCTGGGGGGCTGGTCGGTCCAGATGTGCCCGCTGGTCGTGGCAGGGCCGGGGCTCCACTGATGGACGGTGGGGCCCGAGTGAACAAAGGGGCTGATCCAGGTGTAACCTGCGGGAAGTCTGTCCTGCCTGTAGTCGGTGCCGTTGGTGGAGTCCACCTGGCTCACCAGCTCCACATCAGGGTAAAGAAGCTGCATGGAGTTCCTGTAGCCAACGCCCCAACCGCTCCAGTCGTCGTCAACGTAGCACAGGCCATGGGGATCGGGGTCGCCCTCGAGGCGCCACTGGTGAAGCCTTGTGAGGTAGTCGTTCATGAGCTGGTACTGGTTGCCGTAGAGGATCACGTGGGTGAGTATCCTGCCCACGTAGATCTCGGGAAAAAGGTCACCGGTCCAGCCGTCGTACACGCCGTCGGGTCCCGGAACCCCGCCCGCGGGATAACCCGTCCAGTCGTCGGACCATTCGCCATCGAGATCCCAGAAGAAGTAGTCGGTCGGGAAGGTTTCGTTGGAGCGTTCGTTCGCGTAGTCTTCGAGGGCTGCCCAGGCCGATGGCACGTCACCCACCATCACTACTCCCTCGAGCCCCTCGGAATGAAGGCCGGAAAGCCACGTGCGAATCTCTTCAGGTGTGCTCCAGCTGAGCTCCACCGCTGAAACGGTGAGGCCTTCTGCCTCGATGTCCGCCATCCACTGGTCAAGCAGCCCCGGGGCAAGGCTGTCGGCCACGCCCCCGGTGAGGACCACGAGGAACTGCGTTCCCCTGACATCACCGGCCAGGGGGGTAACTTCCAGGGGAACGAAGGGCGGCCTGGCCGCCAGGTATTCTTCCCGTGTATCCGGTACGTAGCCGGGGTCAAGGTTGCGGGTTATGGGCGTGTAGTCGTACACCCCCGAAGAAAGAAGGACCATCGAAAGAGTGAAGACCATGTTCTGCCCTTTCCCGAAACCCTGTCCGTTTCAGTGGAAGTACGGTGCTATGCCCAGAAACCTTATGCCGAGTACCATCACGGGATACAGCAACCGGGATATGACACCCAGGAAGAGCAGCCCGAACACTATCATCATCCCGTACCGCTCGAGGCGCATGTAGTTCCAGTAAAGCTTACCGCCCAGGAAGTTTGCCACTATCCTGCTTCCATCAAGCGGAGGGATGGGTATGAGGTTGAAAGCCATGAGGATCACGTTCATCAGAGCCGTTGTGGCAAGCGCCTTGGCAAGAAATGCGGGCATTATCGCCCCGCCGAACTTGAGGATCAGGCTCATCGCCACGGCAAGGGCCAGGTTGGTGGCCGGACCCGCAAGGGCCACAAGCATCATGCCCTGTTTTCTGTTCCGGAAGTAGGCCGGGTTGACGGGGACCGGTTTCGCCCACGCGAAAAGGAACCTGCTTCCCATTAGAAGCAGAAAGAGGGGCAGAAGAATGGTTCCGAAGATGTCTATGTGAACAAGTGGGTTGAAGGAAAGCCTGCCCATTCGCCAGGCCGTGGGATCGCCCAGCTTCCAGGCCACCAGGCCGTGGGAGATCTCGTGGCAGACCACACTGAAGAAGATGAGAACCAGGACCAGTGGGGTTTCGAGAAGCACTAGCGCCTCCTGCCCGCCATGAGCAGCCACACGAGCTGACCAAGGGCTGCCAGGGCGCTTGCGACGTAGGTGAGCGACGCGGCCCGAAGCACGCTGCGGACACCCCCGACCTCAGTCGGGGCGAAACCGTGCGTTTTCTCAAGCCATGAAACCGCCCTGGCGCTGGCATTGAACTCGACGGGAAGCGTGAAAAGGTGAAAGAGCAGCGCGACAGCATAGATCGCCGCGCCGATGTAGATGAGGTTGGTCATCCTGAAAACGAAGCCGCCTATGAGAAGGGGGAAGAGAAGCTGGGAGCCAAGGTTCGCAACCGGAACCAGAGCGTTCCGAACCTTGAGGGGGGAGTAGCCCATGGCGTGCTGAACTGCGTGCCCCGCCTCGTGGGCGGCTATGCCGATTGCCGCAACGGAGCTTCCGCCGTACACGTCACGGGAGAGCCTGAGGGTTGTTGACCGGGGGTCGTAATGATCACTGAGGGTGCCTTCCGTAACCTCTACGCCAACCTGGGCCAGGCCGTAACCGTCGAGGATGGCCCTGGCCATCTGGGCGCCGGACATGCCGCGGCTGTTGGGCACGCTGCTCCACCTGCGGTATGCGCTTTTCACGGCGCCGGAGGCCAGCATGCCAAGCACCATTGCCACTATTATCACAATGAGACCAGGGTTCATGTCATTCAAATAGAAAAGCATTTCACACCTCTGTTCCTTCCTCGTGTGGGAAGCATATAAAGCAATTCCCTTTCCTCTGACAAGTGCATGAAGATCAGGGCCTTATCCTGCAACAACATCCCGCCCGGGCCTTTTCGGCACGCCATCACACTCCGGCTTCACGATAGATCGAGAATATCCTCTCAAAACACGCCTCCCAGGTGTACTTCTCCGCGAAGCGCCTGAAAGCGGCCTTTTTTCCGGCTGTTTCCTCAAGGGCCGAAAAGGCCGCGTCCCGCAGCGCCCGGGGGTCGTTCCACGGGCCGTACACCGAACTGCCCCCCGCTCCCGTCACCAGTTCCGCTGCTGCCGCTTCGCGGCACGCCGCCACGGGGGTTCCCGAGCAGAGGGCTTCAAGGGTCACGAGGGAGAAGGTGTCGCAGGGACCCATCGAGAGAAATGCATCGGCGCTTGCCATGAGGGCGGCGCCCCTTCCGGCCTGTGAGGCATGGGGAAGAAGCTTCAGACGCCCCCCGAAACGGGCTTCGGCCCTCTTCACCCTGCCCCTCCAGTGACCCCTTCCGGCGACCGCGACCACCGTTCCCGGTGTTTCGAAGAGCAGGGGACAGGTTTCGAGAAGCACGTGGATACCCTTCTCGGGGGCGATCCGACCCATGTAGAGGATCAGCCTTCCGCCTTTCGGAACCCCAAGTTCCGCCCTCAGGCTCTCGCTTCGCGCTTCGGGGGTGAATACATCGGGGTGTGCCCCGAGCGGAGCCTTCCTGACCCTTTTCACCCCGGCCTCGCGAAGAACTGCCAGAGAGGTCTCGCTGGCGCCCATGACCATGTCCAGATCTCTGTACGCCCGCCCCATCCAGGGAACGGCAAACCTTCTGAAAAGCCCGGGAAGGGGACCGCGGGTGATGTCGAAAACGCTGAGGGGCAGGGCCACAGGCCAGTTCGAATGGTAGTAGCCGAAGGAGGGGATGTTCCGAATGCTGTTCCGCACCATGCCGGGAACCACTATTCCGCTCCCCAGTTCCACGACATCAGGTCTGTAAGCGGCGATTATCTCGCGGATTGGCTTTCCCCGGACGAAGAAGTTGTACCCGGATCCTGCCAGAGGGGGCGACTTGATGCCGTACAGGGTTCCCCCTTCGAACTGAGTCGAGGTGTTGCTGCCGGATGGGTACACCAGCGCACACTCGACACCGTTCTCGCGGCACCAGCGGAACTTCTCATGA
The DNA here is from genome assembly GCA_002436025.1 of candidate division Hyd24-12 bacterium UBA6080. Lineage (GTDB taxonomy): Bacteria > Fermentibacterota > Fermentibacteria > Fermentibacterales > JCC-6 > UBA6080. The sequence goes on along the minus strand of DIXM01000005.1, from coordinate 88,674 downwards.
TGGTAGACCCGTATGCCTCCCCCGGTGGGGCTGTAGAAGTTGTTGATGTCCAGCACCCTGAGGGGTTTTGGCATGGTTCAGCGTATCCTGTCGCCGGGAATGGCGCCCTGGGATGGCCTGACCAGTCTGACCCCGCCGGGGCCGTCACTGGCGAGAAGCATGCCACGGCTCTCGATACCCCTGAGAACAGCGGGTTTCAGGTTGGCCACCACCACGACCAGTGTGTTGAGAAGTTCATCGGGTTCGTAGTGAAGCCTGATCCCGGCAACGACCTGCCTGGGTTCGCCCTCTCCGAGGTTGACCATGAGCTTGTAAAGCTTGTCGGCCCCCTTGACCGGGCTGACCTCCAGCACCTCGCCGACCCTGAGCTCGACCTTCATGAAGTCGTTGAAGTCCACCAGTGGTCCGGGTTCGGGAGCCGCTTCGGGCTGCTTTTCGGTGGAGGGCTCCATCACCTTCTGAAAACCCTCATCGAGCTTCGTGAAGAGTATCTCGGGTGTCCCAAGGGGTGCGCCCGGCTTAAGAAGCGTTTTTCCGGCGTCGCTCCACTTCGGATGACCGGTACCCAGCATGGCGCCTATCTTCTCCGAGGTGCCGGGAAGGAAGGGTGAAAAGATGGTCTGGAGAGAGGCGCAGAGGTTGAGGCAGCCCGCGATGTCACGGCGGCACCCCTCGGGGTCGGTCTTCAGTGTTTTCCAGGGTTGTCTGGTGTCGAAGAAACGGTTCCCCTCCCGGGCAACCTCCATCGCCGCCGACGCAGCGAGCTTGAACCTGAACTTCTCTATGAGCTCGCCCACCTGGGTTGCCCCGCGGGAAGCGATATCCATGAGCTCCGGAAGCGGTTCACCCTCGGGAACAACGCCTCCGAGCTTGGAGCAGGCGAACCTGACGGTCCGGTTCACAAAATTGCCGAGGACGTCTGCAAGCTCGTTGTTCCTGGAGCGAAACTCGTCCCACGTGAAGTCGGTGTCACGGGTTTCGGGGGCGTTCACCGCAAGGGCGTACCGCATGGGGTCGGCGGGGAAGTGGTTCAGGTAGTCCCTCATCCATATGGCCGTTCCCCTGCTGGTGCTGAACTTCTGGCCCTGGATGTTCAGAAACTCGTTGGCGGGGACGTTCCAGGGAAGGATGAAACCGCCTGTGCCATGAAGGATGGCCGGTTCGATGATGCAGTGGAAAACGATGTTGTCCTTGCCTATGAAATGAACAAGACGGGTGTCGGGGTCCTTCCAGTAGGGTTCCCATCCGTCGGGTTCCCCCTTCAGTCTGAAGTACTCCCGAGTGCTGCTTATATAGCCCAGAAGGGCCTCGAACCAGACGTAGAGGACTTTTCCGGAAGCCTCGGGCAGGGGGACGGGAACCCCCCAGTCAAGGTCGCGTGTGATGGCCCGTTCCCGCAGACCATCCTTAAGCCAGCCCCGGCAGTAGTTGAGAACGTTGTCCTTCCAGTCCTGACGGGATTCGAGCCAGCCCGTGATCCACTCCTGAAATCTTTCGAGAAGGAGGAACCAGTGCCTGGTCTCCCTCACCACCGGGGTCGCGCCGCATATGCTGCACTTCGGTTCGATGAGTTCCAGGGGCTCGGTCCAGGTTCCACACGCTTCGCACTGATCACCCCGAGCACCGGTGCAACCGCATTTCGGGCAGGTCCCGCCGATGTACCGGTCGGGAAGGAACCTCGCGCAGCTCGGGCAGTAGAGCTGGCTGATCGTTCTTGGCCCGATGTGCCCCAGGGAAAGGAGCTCAAGGAACACGGACTGTGCGAATGCCCTGTGTTCATCGGTGGTTGTGCGGGAGAAATTGGAGAAGGAGATCCCGAAGTCGTTGAAATCCTGGCGTATCACACCGTGGAACCTGTCAACCGTCTCACGGGGGGTGAGCCCCAGCTTCTCAGCCGTTATCGTTATGGGCACACCGTGCTCATCGGTGCCGCATGCGTACACCACGTCGTGCCCGTTCATTCGAAGGTACCTCACGAAGATGTCTGCGGGAAGGTAAGCGCCGGCCAGATGCCCGAGGTGCAGGGGGCCGTTGGCGTAGGGAAGGGCGCTTGTCACCATGTACCGGGCCATTTTATTGGGTCCTTTCCTTCTCGGCGCCAGCGGGTTTGCGCCTTCTTCTCCGACGTTTCCGGACCGCGTCGGATGCCTCCGCTTCCTTTTCCGCCGGAACCGGCTTCGCTTCCGGTTTCGGGGGGGGAGCGGGCTGGTCCATCTTCTTTCTGTCCTGAAACTCCTCCAGCGTAATGGTTTCGGGTTCCTGGGAACCTTCGCCCCGGATCGTAACTGTCTCGTGGAAGATGTCCGAACCGACCACCTCGCAGGGGGCCCCCATCAGAAGCACCTTCTGGCCGGGTGCGGGATACAGCCTGCACGCGTGCTGGTAGAACTCGGATTCGTAGGCCAGGCAGCACATGAGCCTGCCGCAGGTTCCGGAAACCTTTGACGGGTTGAGGGAGAGGTTCTGGGTTCGAACCATCTTCAGGGTAACGGACTGAAAGTCATCGAGGAACTCGGCGCAGCAGAGGGCCCTGCCGCAAATCCCCAACCCCCCCTTGTGCCTCGCGTCGTCGCGGATGCCTATCTGTCTCATCTCGATCCTGGCCCGGTAACATGCCGCCAGGTCCCTCACAAGCCCCCTGAAATCGGTGCGCTGATCCGCCGTGAAGAAAACCCTGATCCGGTTCCGGTCAAGCTGCACCTCGCAGTCCGAAAGCTTCATGTCAAGTTTTCTGGCTTCTATCCGCTCGCGGCAATAATCAAGGACCGACTGCTCGAATTCACCGTTGGAACGGTGCTGCAGAACATCCTCCTCGGTGGCTTCCCTCACGAACTCACCCGAGCACTGCTCGAGCAGTTCATCGGTCACGGGAAGCTTGGCCAGAACCTTTCCGAGGTCGAAACCCCGATCCACTCCCACCACAACAGCGCTGCCGTTGCTCACGGGAAGGGGGCCCCCATTCCTGTAGTACCCCTTCCTGCCGGCCTTGAAAACAACCTGGAGTATCTCCAGTGTGAACTGATCCGTCATTTCCGTCCTTGTCCGCCAAGAGAGAGCAGAGCCGCCTCGATCGCCATCGCAGGTGAACCGTTGGCCCGAAGCCTTGCGCCGCACATAATGAACTGCTCTCCGGCCCGTTCAAGATACTCATCGTTGAACCCGCCCTGCGCCGCCGTCCTGCTGTTGACCGGCGCCCTTCCCGCAAGGTCCCTGCGGGAATCATGGCATACGGCAGCCATCTCGTCACACAGGGCCAGAAGACCATCCCTTCCAAGCTCCCGGGCGAGGCCGGCGGCGTACTCGAGCAGTTCGCCCTGGTCGTGCGCTCCCGCAAGCGTGCGAAGGACTCCAAGGGCCCTTTCCTCTTCCCGTCCCGCCCAGCTCGATGCTGCAGCGAGCGCCCGGCCGGGGCTGCCACCGCTTGCAAGGGCGAGGGTTTCGATGTTTTCAGGGTTGAGACCCGTTCTTTTCGCCAGGATGTCCCTCACATCCCCGAAGCAAAGGGTCCCAAGCCTAACGCAATGCGCCCGTGACCTCACCGTGGGCAGCACGCCCGAAAGGAATGATGTGGTGAGGATGATAAGCGTTTTTTCCGGGGGCTCCTCAAGGGTTTTCAGAAGGGCGTTCGCAGCCTCTCTTCGCATGAGGTGGGCGTCGAGGATTATCTCCACATGCCCCCTGCCTTCGAAGGACTTTCTGGAAAGCCTGGCTTCGATCTCCCGGATCTGTCCGATGCTGATCCCCGTGTTGCCAGGGAAACGGAGGGGAGTGACCCCGTCGGAGACCCTGGCGGCAAGAAGCGCTGCCTCGTCATCAACGGTTACCGCAGCTGTGCGGGGGATGGTTAGTCTGACATCGGGGTGGTTCATTGAGAAAAGCCTTTTGCAGTGCCGGCATTCGCCGCAGAAGCCCAGGGGTTCCTCGGGGCAGATCACGCAGGCCGCCAGATCGAGAGCCATTGACAGCCGGCCGCACCCTTCCGGACCGGCGATGAGATATGCGTGGGCAAGCCTGTCTGAAGCAACAGCGGAGTACAGGAGGCTCTTTGCCCCGGACTGACCGGTCAGGGAGTTGAAGGGTTTCACGGTCCCGGCTCCAGATACTGTACCGGGTCAACGGGTTCTGCACCCCGCCGCATTTCAAGGTAGTAACCGGGCCTTCCGCCGGGGAGGGGGCCGGCGGTACCCAGTATCCCCCCCTGGGAAACCGAATCGCCCCTGGCGACCCGAAGGTTCCCGAGGTGACCGTAGATCGAGAACCAGCCGTCCCGATGGTCGAGAACTATCATGCGCCCAAGGCTCATGAACTCACGCGAGAAAACAACGGCCCCCCGGGCCAGGGCCCGGACCGCCTCTTCAGGCGCCGTGGCCACGCTCACCCCGTCGCAGACCGTCTCGGTTCCGTACACGGGATCCCTCTCCACACCGAACTGCCTGACCACCGAGCCACGACCAGGCCAGGGGATACCTCCCCGCATCCTGTCGAAGAACGAGTCTCCCCCGGGCTGGAGCAGGACCGGGGAAACACCATCGGTGCCGGGGGATGTGGCCCGGAGATCTGCAACAAGGGCAGAAAGCTCCCTCCGCTGGGTTTCAAGCGCCGAGGCCGATTCCGCCGCAGCGGCGATCTCGTCGCGGAGGCTCAGCCTGAGCATGGCCTGGCTTTCCTCCTCCCTGTAGATCCGTTCCTGCAACTCCTCCATCTCGATCCTCAGGGTATGAACTCCCACCCGGAGAGTTTCGAGAGAATCGCGGTACCGTGCAAGGCTGTCGCTGCTCTGGGTCAGCAATTCGATCTGGGATGCAGCCCTTCTCGCCAGGTGGTCAAGGTAGACCCTTCTCCTCACAAGCGTCTGAACCCCGCCCCGGGAGAAGAGGAGCGCCTGGGAAACCCTTGAGCGCTGGGAGTAGAGGTAAACCAGGTAGTCGGACAACCCCTTTTCAAGAATGGCCCTTGCGGAGTCCTCGAGCATCCACCTGCCGTTGATCTCGTCTATGGACATGGTGAACCCGGCTTCCCTGAGGACAAGTTCGTTGTAGTACTCACGGGCTGCGGCGAGGTGCTCGTGCAGGGCAAGAAGCACCTCCCGCGCGTCGGAATCGCGGTTCGAAAGCATCTCCAGTCGCAGCCTTGCCTCCTCGAGCCTCCTGTCGAGGCTGTCAGCCGGGGAGACCCCCGCAAGCAGCGCGAAGAAAATGCCTAGTAAAACCACTTCCCTACTTCAGAAGCAGTGCCGAAAGCTCGCCAGCCTTGTCGGTTCTTTCCCACCTGAACGAGCCGTCGCCGCCGTTCACCCTGCCGAAATGGCCGAAAGCGGCCGTTTTCTCGAAAATGGGGCTCTTGAGGCCCAGTTCCTCGATTATGCCGTAAGGTCTGAGGGGGAAGATATCCCGGACGGCCTTCTCCACCAGGCCAAGGTCACCAACCTTTTCCGTTCCGAACGTGTCGATCCGGACACTGAGCGGGTCGGGATATCCAATGGCGTAGGCCAGCTGGATCTCACAACGGTCCGCGACTCCTGCGGCCACGAGGTTCTTTGCAATGTATCTGGCCATGTATGCCGCCGACCGGTCAACCTTGGTGCTGTCTTTCCCGCTGAAAGCCCCGCCTCCGTGGCGCCCGGCGCCGCCGTAGGTGTCAACGATGATCTTGCGGCCCGTGAGGCCTGTGTCGCCGTTGGGGCCGCCGATCACGAACCGGCCCGACGGGTTGTAGAGAAGTCTGCCGGACCATTCGAGGCTTGGCACTATCACTTCCAGAACTGGGTCCACCACCTTGCTGCGGATCTCGCGGCTCATCTCTTCGTTGGTTGCGTCTTCCGCGTGATGCACCGACATGAGGATCTCGGTTATCGCCACGGGTCGGTCGCCTTCGTACTGAACGGTTACCTGGCTCTTGGCGTCGGGACGGGCCCACGGGAGGTTTCCACGGCGGCGCTCGCTGGACAGTTTTTCAAGAAGTCTGTGCGCGAGATGGATTGGGTAGGGCATGAGTGCCTTTGTCTCGGTGCAGGCGAACCCGAACATCATGCCCTGGTCGCCGGCGCCCTGATTGGCGGTGACCCCGTTGTTTATGTCCTGTGACTGGGAGTGGATCCTGACCTGGTACTCGATCTCGTCGGCGCAGAAACCGATCCCGGGAACATCGTAACCGATGGACTTGATGGTTTCGCGGGCCACGTCGAGATAGTCAACCTGTCCGTTGGCGCGAACCTCGCCGGCGACGAGGCAGAAATTGGTCGTGACAAGGGTCTCGCAGGCCACATGGCTGTTGGGATCCTGCTTGAGATGTGCATCCAGCACTGCGTCTGATATCTGGTCGCACACCTTGTCGGGGTGCCCTTCGGACACCGATTCACTTGTGAAGAGCTTTCTCATTGATTACCTCCAAAAAAATAGCCGTCGGCCGACGGCTTGAGGCTCAGCTGGCGGCATTTTAGCACTTTTTTTTGCGTGGTTGCAATACGCCTCAAATCACTCCACGTTTACCGGAATATTGAAAAGACCGGGAGCCGAGTCAATCCCGCGAGTCTTCAGCGAGCCCCGCTATCTGATCAAGGTTGTCGGGGTCGAGGTCTTCGCCCGAGGCGCTCACGATGCGGGAAAGCCTTTCGCTCATGGCATCCATGTCGCCCGAAAACATGTTCACAAGCGCGTTGTTCTTAAGTGTCTCGCGACGGGTCTCGATGGTTCGGGTTTCCTCGCGGTTCCGCTCCGCCTCCATCTCGCCCCACTGCGCAAGCCTTCTCTTCTCGAGGTATGCCTTGCCGGAGCTGTCGGGGAAAAGGTAGTAAAGCATCTTTTCCTGCGGAGTCTCGGCCAGGGGCAGGGTGGTTCCCGAGGCCATCGGGATCTCACGGTTGAAGGAGGAGGAATCGTACTCGCGTTCATCCCTGAACCCGCAGACCTGCTCCCTGTAGTCAGGGCTTATGGGAAAGGGGGTCTTCCCGTAGTAACCGGCGATGAGGTTCACGAACTGAACCGGGTTCACATCCTTGCCCATGGCGGTGAAGTATGCCTTAACGCCCACGATCTGGCTGGTCGGGGTGACAAGCGGGCACCACCCGGCCTTCTGGCGAACCTCCTGAACCGCTTCCAGGGCTCTGCCGAGGAACTCGGACTTGTTGTCGCGGGCAAGCTGGTTAACGAAATTGGAGTACATTCCGCCGGGTATCTGGGCTTCGAGAACCTTGAGGTTGGGTGGCGGGAAACCGCACAGGGCCTCCATTTCGTGAACAACTGAAAGTGCGTTCTCGATGTGCCCTTTGGCAAGGTGCATAACCACGGCTTCGGCTTTTGGCAGAAGGGTTTCGCGGCCCGGCCAGACCGAACGGTGAACCTTGAGGCTGAACTGCGTCTCGCACTCGGAAACGACCTCACGCATCTCCCGGTGAAGGGGTTCGAGGGTCTTGTCTGAAAGGTCGAGCCCCGTCTCGATCCCCAGTACTTCGGCGAAAACCCCAAGAAGCTCGGCCGAGGGGTGGGAGCTGCCGCCCGCAAGCGGCAGGAATGCGGTGTCGATCATGTCCACTCCGCAGAGCATGGCGATGACCGCTGAGATGTGACCGTAACCGGGAGTGCAGTGGGTGTGGCTCACCACGGGCACCGAAAGCTTCGCCTTCAGCCCGCTGTAGTACTCCCATGCGTCGACAGGGGATTTCAGCCCGGCCATGTCCTTGTCGCTGATCATGTCGGCGCCCATTTCCTGCAGTTCAAGCGCCTTCCTTACGAAATGACCTGTGTCGTAGGGGGTTCCGGTGGTGTAGCAGACTGCGGCATCGAAGGTGCCCCCGGCTTCACGGACACCTGCGAGCGCGGCCTTGAAATTCGGGACATAGTTGAGCGCGTCGAAGATGCGCATGATCGTGGTGCCGGCCTTTACGGCCTCGCGATTGAAGTCGCGAACGATGTCGTCGGGGTACGGGTCGTACCCGAAGAGGTTCTGCCCGCGGGAGAGGGTTCTGAGCCCGGCACCATACGGGCGGGACTTCTCGCTCATGAGAGCCAGCCGCTCGAAAGGGTTTTCATCGAGGAACCTCATTGCGCTGTCAAGCACGGCGCCGCCCCAGACTTCAAGGGTTTTCACACCGGTATCAAGCACCGGTCCCATGAGCCTCATGACCTGCGCGGTGGACATCCTTGTGGCAAGAAGGGACTGCTGTCCGTCCCGAAGGGAGAGGTCGATGAATTGAACCGACCCGGCACCGCTGCCAATCATTTTGGGAGCGGGCTTAAGCCCTGAAAACAGCCTGGATAAACGCATTCCGGAACCTCTCAGCGGGTTGGGGCTTTTTCCTCAAACCACCGTGATTATATTGCATCATGCCCAGAGCGTGGTATTCTTCCAAATCGATACTCTCCGAGGGGTTGGGAACCTATGGCGGATCAGGACAGGGTGCGGGACTTCATAAAGGATGCCCACAGAAGTGCCGTGTCCGGAAATCGTGAGCATGCCCTCGAGCTTGTCAGAAAGGCTCTCGCCCTCGATCCGGATGAGCGTGTGATCACCGAAACCATACTCGCCATGGAGCAGGGCGCCTCTCCCGCGAAGTCACGCCCAGCCCCCGTCATACCCGACCCCGTCAGGCTTCCCGAAAGGACTGATCCAATGGCCATCGATCCAAAGCTGGAAAAAGCGCTCGACCTCTCCGAACAATGCCGGCGTTCAGGCGACAACGCCAAGGCCCTGGCTTACCTTAAGAAGGCCAGGACCCTCTTCCCCGACAACTCGCTGGTGGAAGAGCGGCTCACCTCCCTGACCACATGCCTGCAGGCTGAAACGCTCATCAGTGTCGCCCGGAAACGTATGGACCAGGGCGAAATGCAGAAGGCGGTGTCGGCGGCAAGACAGGCCTTTGTCGTCCTTCCCGACGCCCCGGGGCTTTCCGGGCTTCTTTCAGACCTCGAGACCGTTTCGAGGAACTCGCCTGCGGTTCAGTTCGAAGGCGAGTACCGGCACGACATTGACCTGAACGACGGAGAAGACCTCGAAGACGAAGAATACGACGACTCACCCGATTCGGTGGACGATTTCATCGAGCGGATAAGGCAGCTCGTGAGGGATGACCGCTGGGACGAGGCTGCCATTCTTGTGGAACAGGGCGTTGCCGACTTCCCCGACAACGAGCTTCTTGAAACTTTCAAGGTGAAGTTCAAGCGACTGGGCTTTTTGACCTGATCAGGTCTGTCCGCCGAGCGGTCTATCCGCTGAAAAAACCCGGTACGCAGGTGAGAAGCACTCCAAGCACCAGGGCCGCTATTCCGACCACGAAAAGGGCGCCGGCAAATGCTCCGTGAAACCGCTTCCTGCCCATCATTACAAAGCCCACCGACGCAGCTGCAAGCCCGGGGACGACCAGGGCCAGGTATCCGAGATTCACCGGCAAACCTCCATATGTGTGCGAACCGATCGGGAATATAGCCGTTTCCCGGGAACAGCTACCTGCCCGTGCTCTTGAGCTGTTCCCAAAGGGCCTTCTCTTCAGGTGACAGGCCCGTGGGTATGCCCACGATCACGTGAACGAGCTGGTCGCCCTGAACGCCCCTTTGAACGGCGCCCCGGCCCCTGATCCTTATCACGGTGCCGGGCTGGGTGCCCTCGGGAACCTTGAGCCGCACCTTTCCGTCAAGTGTCCTTATCATGACCCGGGTTCCAAGGGCTGCCTGTGCTGCTGTGATGCGCACGTCACAGTGGATGTCGCGCCCCTCCCGGCGAAGGAACCTGTCGGGAACGACCCTGATCATGGCCTGAACCGTGCCGCCGGTGGTCGATATCCGCAGTACGCTTCCGTCTTCGACGCCGGCAGGAACGGAAACGGCCACCCTGTCATGCGTGCCTGCCCTTCCGCTTCCCCCGCATGAAGCGCAGCGTTTCGACAGAGTGAACCCTCTGCCACCGCAACCCTGGCAAGGGTGGGTCGTGGAAAAAAGCCCGTGCCCGCTTGTAACCCTGCCGCTGCCTCCGCATGAGGCGCAGGTCTCGCGGCCGGTTCCCCCGATACCACCGCAAACGGGACAATCCACGGGGAGGTCCAGCTCGGCTTCCACGGAACCGCCCCTTGCAGCTGTGGCAAAGGGCACGGAAATATTGACCGAAGGCTGGGTTTGCCGGGCCCTGCCCCCGAAACCGCCTCCGAATATGCCGCTGAGTATGTCGCCAAGTCCCCCGAAGCCGCCCTCGAAATCCCCCCCGGGCATTCCTTCTTCGCCGAAATAGGCTCCGCCGCCTTTTTTGGCGGCGTCGAACTTTGCCCTTTTACCGGGGTCACCCACTATGTCGTAGGCTTCCTGTATCTCCTTGAACCTCTCTTCCGCCGACCTGTCACCGGGATTGGCATCGGGATGGTTCTTTTTGGCCAGCTTTCTGTACGCCTTCTTGATCTCGTCCTGACCGGCGCCTTCCGAGACCCCGAGGATCGAATAGGGATCCCTATTCACCGCCCCCTCCGACCTCCCTCTTCAGTCCCCTTATGACCTTGACCCTCACCGGCCTGATAAGGTCCTGTCCCAGTCTGTACCCCTTCTGAAGCACCTGTTTCACGCCGTCGGCAATCTCTTCGTCGGAGTCTTCCGCCATCATGGCCTCGTGAATATTGGGATCGAACGGGTCGCCTTCCGAGGTTTCGACCTCGCTGAGTCCCTCCTTTTGCAGAAGGGATTCGAGGTGGGTGCCTGTCTGCAGCAGTCCCGCGATGATCTCGCTCTCGGGGTGGCTGCCGTCCAGGGTTTCCCGGGCCCTGTCGAAGTTGTCCAGCACGGAGAGGAGATCGGTCATCAGCTGCCTTCTGCCCTGGCTGATGAGCCTGTTGAAATCCCTGGCCTGTCTTTTCCTGTAGTTGTCGAACTCGGCCGCCAGACGTTTGTAGTCTTCCATGAGGCTGTTGTAGTCTTCAAGGGAGATCGGCGCACCTTCGTCGTGGGACGGTTCAGGCGAGATCGAAGCCGTGGAATCCTGCAGCGCTTCTATCATCTCATCGTTCTCGGTGCATCGCCGCTGGGGCCCCGCTGTTCTCCTGGGGTCGTCGACCATGAGCTTCGGCCTGGCGCTACGCCTGCTCATGGTCGTCCACAACCTCGTAGTCCGCCTCGACCTCGGGACCCGCTGAGCTGCCTGCGGTCTCAGGGCCGGGACCGGCGCCGGGCTGCTGCCCCGCCTGCTGGTGAAGCTTCGTGCCAAGTTCCTGCCAGGCTTTCTCGAGAGTGCGGGAAGCGGCTTCGATCCGGGTGTCGTCCTCGGAGGAGAGGGCCGACTTCACGTCGTTTACGGCGTTTTCAAGCCTGTTCCTGTCCACAGGGTCAAGCTTGTCGCCCAGTTCGGTCATCTGGTGGTCGACCTGGTAGGCCAGGTTTTCGGCCCTGTTCCTGGCCTCGACCGCGTCCTTCCGTTTCCTGTCCTCGTCGGAATGGACCTCGGCGTCGCGCACCATCTTGTTTATCTCGTCTTCAGAAAGGCCGCTTGAGGCTTCGATGCGTATTTTCTGTTCCTTGCCGGTGGCCTTGTCCGTTGCGGATACGTTCACAATTCCGTTGGCATCGATGTCGAATGCGACCTCGATCTGGGGAAGCCCCCTGGGCGCGGGGGGAATGCCGTCGAGAATGAACCTGCCCAGTGTCTTGTTGTCGGTCGCCATCTTGCGCTCGCCCTGAAGGACGTGGATCTCCACGCTGGTCTGGCTGTCTGCCGCGGTGCTGAAGATCTGGCTCTTCCTGGTGGGTATGGTGGTGTTTCTCTCGATTATGGGCGTGGAAACACCTCCCAGAGTTTCGATGCCGAGGGTGAGAGGGGTCACGTCAAGAAGAAGGACATCCTTCACGTCGCCGGCGAGAACTCCCGCCTGGATGGCGGCGCCGACCGCCACGACCTCGTCGGGGTTCACTCCCTTGTGGGGTTCCCTGTTGAAAAGCTCCTTCACCTTGGCCTGGACCATGGGCATGCGGGTCATGCCTCCCACGAGGATGACCTCGCTGATCTCCGCGGGCTTCACCTTTGCGTCCTTCATGGCGTCGAGGCAGGGCTGCACGGTGCGTTCCACAAGCCTGGTGCTGAGCTGCTCGTACCTGGCCCTGCTGAGGGTCATGTTGAGGTGTTTGGGGCCTGTGTTGTCTGCAGTTATGAAGGGCAGGCTGATGTCGGTGCTCTGTGTGGTGGAAAGCTCGCACTTGGCCCTTTCAGCAGCTTCCTTCAAGCGCTGGATGGCCATCTGGTCGGATGAGAGGTCGATGCCCTGCTGCTTCTTGAACTCTTCCACCAGCCAGTCGATTATGAGCTGGTCGAAGTCGTCGCCTCCCAGATGGGTGTCGCCGTTGGTCGACTTCACCTCGAACACGCCGTCGCCAATTTCCAGTATGGAGATGTCGAAGGTTCCGCCGCCCAGGTCGTACACGGCAACGGTCGTGTTCCCGTGGCCCTTGCCCAGGCCGTAAGCCAGGGCCGCGGCGGTGGGTTCGTTCACTATTCTGAGCACTTCGAGGCCGGCGATCTTGCCGGCGTCTTTCGTGGCCTGCCTCTGGCTGTCGTTGAAGTAGGCCGGAACCGTGATGACGGCCTGCTTCACCTCCTCGCCGAGATAGTCTTCTGCGGTCTGCTTCATCTTCTGAAGCACCATGGCTGAGATCTCGGGCGGGGAGTACTTTTTCCCATGTATCTCCACCCAGGCGTCGCCGTTCTTGCCTTCGACGATCCTGTACGGGACAAGCTTCGCTTCGTTACCCGTCTCGTTGAACTTGCGCCCCATGAGGCGCTTTATGGAAAAGACCGTGTTGCCCGGGTTGGCAACAGCCTGCCTTTTTGCAACTATCCCAACAAGGCGCTCTCCGCTTTCGTTGAGAGCCACCACCGATGGCGTCGTCCTGGTGCCCTCGGCGTTCGATATGACCACGGGGTCGCCGCCTTCCATGACGGCTACGCAGCTGTTCGTGGTACCGAGGTCAATCCCTATGACCTTTGCCATTTCAGTCCTCCGTTCCTTCGGTTTCAAAAGGCCTTCGCCAAAATCAGGAACCCATGAAAGCTCCTGACGGCATGGTTACTGACCAGCATAAAAGCAACATGGTTGCCACTTGCCGCGACATGACCCATATGGCTGTACCGTATTGTGTTATGGTGTATGTGGCTTCCCACGGGCTGATGCACCGCAATTTTGTGGGGTCTTTGTGGCACGCAATTCCGCATCGGCGGTATATTTTTCAGATTATCCCGGGAAGGCGGTCAAGCTTTTTTGAATGAACACACCATCAGGGTCAGGGGTGCCAGGGTTCACAACCTGAACAGCGTATCCGTTGACATTCCCCGGAACCGGCTTGTTGTACTCAGCGGCGTTTCGGGCTCGGGCAAAAGCTCGTTCGCCTTCGACACGCTCTACGCCGAAGGACAGCGACGCTACATAGAATCGCTCTCCGCCTACGCCAGGCAGTTCCTGGGCCAGATGGACAAACCCGACTACGACTCCATCGAAGGCCTCTCCCCGGCCATAGCCATCGAACAAAAGACGGTGAGCCACAACCCCCGCTCCACAGTGGGCACCGTAACCGAGATAGCGGACTACCTGCGTGTGCTCTTTGCCAGGGTGGGCGAGCCCCACTGTCCCACCTGCGGCAGACCAGTCTCCTCCCAGACCGTTCAGCAGATGACCGACAGGATACTCAAAATGCCGCAGGGCACCCGGATCATGGTTGCGGCACCGGTCATTCTTAACAGGAAGGGCGCCCGGGCCGACCTCATCACCGACATCAGAAAAAAAGGCTTCGTAAGGGTGATCCTCGACGGCGTCGTTACACAGATAGACGACCTCAGGCAGCTCGACCCGAAAAAACGCCATTCCCTGCACATCGTGGTGGACCGGATACAGGTCGGGCCCGGCATCGAGAGCCGCCTGGCGGACTCGGTCGAGACAGCCGTTAAAGAGGGCGAGGGCATACTTGCGGTCATCGACGCCGACACCGGCGAAGAAACCCTCATGAGTGAGAAGAGCGCGTGCGTGATCTGCGGCATCAGCATGCCCGAACTGACCCCCCAGCTCTTCAGTTTCAACAACCCGTTGGGCATGTGCCGGAGCTGCTCGGGGCTGGGTTTTCAGATCAGGGTCGACCCCGACCTCGTCGTCCCCCGGCCCGCCCTTTCCGTGAGGGACGGAGCGGTGGCGCCCTGGGGCATCCCGCACGGATGGGTGTCGGCAGCACTGAAGAGCCTTGCCCGTGAGTTCGAGTTCAACGTGGGCACCCCCTGGAAAAGGCTTTCGCAGGAGACAAGGAACCTTGTCCTGTACGGTTCCGGCGACAAGCCTGTGAGATTCGACTGGCAGGGTTCGTCAAGCCAGGGAAGCTGGACCGGCCCCTTCGAGGGCGTTATCCCAAGGCTTGAAAGGCTTCAGCGAAGCACAAGCAGCGAGGGCATGCGAGAGCAGTACGAGAAGTACTTCAGGCGTTACACCTGCGAGGACTGCGGCGGCACCAGGCTTCGCCCCGAATCCCGCGCGGTCCTTTTCTGCGGGGTCTCCATGGCCCAGGTGTCATCCATGACCGTGGGCGAGGCCGACGCTTTCTTCAACAGCCTGGATCTTGAGCCGTCCAAGGCCATTATCGCCACGGGTCTTCTCAAGGAGATATCGGCCAGGCTCGGTTTCCTGCGGGACGTGGGCCTCCACTACCTTGCACTCGACAGACCAGCCCCCACCCTGGCCGGCGGGGAAGCCCAGCGGATAAGGCTGGCCAGCCAGATAGGCAGCGGGCTCACCGGGGTCCTTTACGTTCTGGACGAGCCCACCGTGGGGCTGCACCCCCGCGATACCTCAAGGCTGGTCACCACGCTTTTCCATCTGAGAGACCTCGAGAACACCGTTCTTGTTGTCGAGCACGACCCCGAGACCCTGCTCAAGGCCGACCACATACTGGACTTCGGGCCAGGCGCCGGCACAAGCGGGGGCAACCTTATCGCCCAGGGCACACCCCGTGAGATCATGGACAACCCCGCCTCCTTAACCGGCGACTACCTCTCGGGCAGGAAGACCATCGTCAGGCTCGCTTCACCAAGAAAGCACTCCCACGGCACTTTGAAAATAAGGGGCGCCTCGCTGCACAATCTGAAAAGCGTCGACCTGTCCATCCCCCTGGGCAAGATGGTGTGCATCACAGGCGTGTCAGGCTCAGGCAAAAGCAGCCTCATCACCCAGACGCTCTACCCCGCCGTTGCCTCAGCCCTGGGTACAGGCCCCGCCAGCCTTCGCCCCGGCCCGTTCACCGAGATGACAGGCATCGAGAAGGTGGACAAGGTTATCTGCATCTCGCAGGACCCGATAGGAAGGACCCCCAGGTCCAACCCAGCCACATACACGAAAACATTCGACTCCATCAGGAACCTCTTCGCCGAGCTTCCCGAATCGAAGGTCAGGGGTTACAAGCCCGGCAGGTTCAGCTTCAACGTGAAGGGCGGCAGGTGCGAAGACTGCGGCGGCGCGGGCGTGAAGCGGATTGAAATGCACTTCCTGCCCGACGTCTACGTTGAGTGCGACACGTGCCACGGCCTCAGGTTCAACAGGGAGACCCTCCGGGTGAAGTTCAGGAACTACAGCATATCCGACGTCCTGAACCTCACCGTCGACGACGCCATGACCCTCTTCGAGCGCATCCCCCAGGTGTCAAGCACCATAAAAGTGCTTTCGGACGTCGGGCTTGGTTACATAAGGCTGGGGCAGCCCGCCACAACGCTTTCGGGGGGCGAGGCCCAGAGGGTCAAGCTGGCCAGGGAGCTGGCAAGACCCTCCACGACCCACACGCTCTACATCCTCGACGAACCCACAACGGGCCTCCACCCGCACGACGTGAACCGGCTTCTCATAGTGCTGGACCGCCTTGTGAACGCCGGCAATACTGTGATAGTCATCGAGCACAACCTTGATGTGGTGAAGAACGCGGACTGGATAGTGGACCTTGGCCCCGAAGGCGGCGGTGGCGGTGGAATGATAATCGCCGTGGGAACCCCGGATGACATTGCCGCGCACCCCGAATCGCCCACCGGCCATTACCTGACACAGGTCATCGAGCGGTCGGCAGGAACAAAAGCCTGAACCGGGCTCTTCCCTTGCATGCAGAAGTGTGATGCCGCGTACAACCAGGGAAGCTCAATACGCATTGTCTTCCACACCTGACATCGACTTCACCCTCTATTCGTGGAAGTAACAAAGGGGAACACAACAAGCCCTTTTGGATTATTGCCTGGTGAACATGCCTGGAACGGGAAAAGGGAAGATTGAAGCTTTCACAGATGAGGAACGGAATGATTTTAAGAAATGCTGTTCTTCTTGGGGTTCTTCTTTTTGCGTCCGGCTGCGGGAGTTCACCCAGTGATCCCGGAACCCAGGGACAGGGACCCGCGCTTGTCAGCCCCACTGACGGGGCAACAGTAACCGGTCCCGATGTGACTTTTGCCTGGGATGCGGTGACCGGAGCCACAAAGTACTATCACCAGGTGGCATCAAACGCCTCGATGCAGAATCCCGTTGAAACCGTTTTAACATCAATAACGGCGGTTGTCAGCCCGGGAGCTGCCGGAACATGGTGGTGGAGGGTTCGCGCTTCGGTGTCGGGCCAGTCAACATACACGCCATGGTCGGCAGTCTGGTCATTCACTTTGAACTAGTGCCCCGGGATTGGTTTTCCAGGTTTCTGCCGAGGGAAGACCTGAACCGGCCTATTCCCTCACAAGCCACAATGTGATGCCGTTGCGGAGAGTGGCGGGCAATGCAGGGGATACCCCGGCAAGGACCCTGGAGTGCCACTTTTCACCGGAGAAGTAGTTCGCGGTGTAAACCCTTTGAACTTTGAACCCAGCTGCTGCTGCAAAACCCTTCAGCTCGCGGACCGTATACTCCCGAACATGCCCCGGGTCGTGAAGGTCGTCATGAATGAGCTCGAAGGGATTCCTTCCGCTCAGCATTTTGAGGCGTTTGGGCAGGGAGCACGCGTTCGGTGTCTGCAGGAACAGGGATCCGCCGGATTTGACAAGGCTTGCCAGAAAAGCGAACACATCAGGGGAATCGACCGGCAGATGCTCTATCACCTCGGCCATCACCACCAGGTCGTACAGAGGGGGCCGTGGCCACAATGACCTGTCAACAATGTTCCTCAGATCGAATTCGTAGTGGGTGTCGCTGTCCCGGCACTTGAAGCGGTCATCCCAAAAACCAAGACTGTCAACAGTTTGAGAAATCCCCCCCCCCCCCGCAGCAGCGAGGTGAGGTAGTTGGGGCCAATGTCGAGAAGCCTGGCGCAACTCTTCCCGGGCATTGTCCCGATGCACTCATCAAGCAGTTTCAGAAGGAATGCGAACCGCCTCGCGTGGAACCTGATGTAGTGCCTTGATGGTTCATCAAGCTCCCAGCCGTTGAAGAGCTGGCGTATCCTTCCGGCATCCATTGGTCCGGCCTCGTTTGTGTGACTACTGGTCAGAGTCATTTCAACAGCCCCTTGGGTTGCGGATTATGCAAGCGAAGATAATAGTGCGGGTTTTTACGGTAAAGCCATTGCTTTCTGTCACGCATCATGGACAACAGTTTCGGCCTTCATACCTGGTTGATCCCAAAAAACTGCAGGGCAGGGCAGTGACTAAGGGTTCACCCGTCGCAGGAGCCGAAAACCGTTCACCTCATACCCCGGGAACTCCTGATACATGCCGATACTTTCCGCCTCGGTGACAACCTCTTCAAAGACCCACAACGGATCGTGCACGAGGATGCAGTCCGGGTTGTTGCGGTACAGCCAGCTGACTACGTCCTTTCTGGCTATCGCTTCTGCGTTGCCTTCGGTGATCAGGCCGAGGATGTCTATGATCTCACGGTCGGGGCAGTACCATCCGATGGCGCCGATCTCGACGGTGGCCACCGATGCCTCGGGAGGGCAGTGCTCCTCGATGAAAACGGCGGTCGAGAGATACCTCCTGTTAGGGCCGAAGGTGGAGGTGTCGCGATAGGCAAGCAAAGCGATGGAAACCATGAACAGAGCAGCCAGGGCGATTGAGAGAACCCCGGCGGTCAACCGCCGGATTGGGTTGCTTATGGAAAGGCTCCTGTGGACGATCTCAGCCAGGGCAATTCCGGCATAGCCCAGCCCGAAAAGGTAGAACGGCGCATAGTACCAGTGGTAGTTCGGGGAGTTGAGGAGTGTGAACACCCCGCCGTAGAGGACTAGATAGGTGATGATTACACGGTTCAGGCGCCTGCCGCGCACCATAAAGGCACCGGTGAAGGCAAGCAGGGCCATGGGAACGCACAGCCAGATATGGGTGCCCCAGAAAAGACCCTTGTGCCATCGAATGTCGATGAATGACAGAGGCCAGGTTCCCCAGTAGCCTGAAAAGCCCTGTCCCACTTTGGCTATGGCGGTGTACAGGGATGAGTTGGTGTAACAGATGCGATGAAACACCGATACCGCCACAAGCGGAGCAAGAATGGGAACCAGTAGAACGGCTTTGCTCCTGATCCAGAGCCAGCCCTTCTGCCTGATAAGCTCCAGTAAAACGGCGACAAGGAACAGACCCGTATCTATTCTTGTTATCAGAAGAATGCCGAGAACATACGACAAGGCCTTATATGCTTCATGCAGGTACAGGATCAGGGCGACAACCGTAAGCAGCATCACGAGAGTGGTTTCCAGACCGAAACAGTAGTAGAAGAATGGAGAGCAGATAACGAGCGCCAGGGCGAAAAAGCCTGCAAGCCGGCGTCCTGTAAGTCTAGCCACCAGGTATTGCAGCCCCAGGGATGCCCCAAGCAGGAGGATGCCGCAGAACAGGTTCACGGACGGAATGATCCTGCCGGTAACCCATGCAATAAACAGCGAAGAATAGGTGTAAAGGGGAGAAGTGAGTGCCAGCCACCTTTGACCGAGATTGAACGTCAATTCGCCGTGCTGGATGCAATTCCGAAAATAGCGTGCGTAGATAAGGGCATCGTCCATTTCGAAGCTCAGGGCTCCGTAAACCAGCAATCCCCATAACGGTAGAACGCAGAGTAGTCCGATAAGAGCGTCCTTCATGGGGGATTTAACGCGGGGTTCGGGGTCGCGGGGTCCTGATGGGACTGCAGTCTTCAGGAACTTGTACCAACGCATACGCCCTACCACCTTCAGTAAAAACCTGAATATCGCAAAACAAACCTACCTGAAACTGATTGATAACATACCCCACTCGACCAACCGGAGGTAGTAGCCATTCTCCCATGATTACAAATCAAGGAGTCTAAATTGTGCGACAATTGCTGGCCGGGTGGATTTGATTGCAGTACGGATCCTCAACAACAGCTGCTTTTAATCGCGGATGGAATCAACCGGACCGGCCAGAATCCCGATGTCCGGCAGCATGGTGAGGTTACGGGGCACCCCCCGGGGGGCGAGAGCCTGACCGGGCTCGGGAATCAGCCCGGCGGCGTAGCCCAGCCTGCTCATGGCTAGGGGGGATGCGACAAGGATGACGCCCTTTCTGCTGCCCGATGCGAGCCGGTGCAGTTCTTCCGCGAGTGGCATGATGCCTGTGTGATGCCTTATGGAGTCGGCGTAGAACCTTGTGGCGCGGCCCGAAAGGATGTCTTCCGAGAAGGTTGTCTGACTGGCGCCCACCTCCCCCACCAGAACCGATGTCCTCACCACAAGCGCGTCGGGGTTGTGCCTCGTTACAACGATGTCACCCAGAAGCTTGGTCCAGCCGTAGAAAGACATGGGCACCGCCGGTGAGTTCCTTTTGTATGGGGGGATGCCGCCTGACCAGACCAGGTCCGTTGACATGTGCAACAATCTGATGCGGTTCTCCCTGCAATGGAGCGCGAGTTTCCAGGGCCAGACGCTGTTGAGCAGGAAGGCGCGTGCCGGGTCGGCCAGGCATCCGCCAGTGGAGCTTACCGCAGCGCAGTTTATCGCAGCATCGGCCTTTACCGGGAAGAGGTGTTCCGGAGGCGTTGTCGTAAGGTCGGCCCGTGTTGTATCAGAATCGCCGCTTCGGCTCAGGCAGACAAGGCTGCCGCCCCGCGATGTCCTTCGCAGGGCGGTGCCGAGTCTGCCGGTGGCGCCGAAGAGGACAGTGGTCACCCTACTCCTGGAAGCGCCCGGGAGTCGAGAGAAGAAGGTTGAAAACGCCTTCGGTGCTGAGGACCGCAGCGTCGGTGGAATCGATGACCGACTCGAGGGCTTCGAGTGACCGCGTGAACCTGTAGAAGTCGGGGTACGCCTGGTAAGCCCCGGCGTAGATGGCGGCGGCGGTGCTGTCAGCCCTTCCCTGGATGGACAGCGCAAGCCTCTGGGCCTGGCTTGAGATGCTGTCGACCTTCAGGTCGGTCTCGGCCAGTATCGTTCTGGCCATTCGGTGCCCCTCGGCCCTGTACCTGGTGGATATGCGGTTCCTCTCCGCCTGCATCCTGGAAAACACTGCGGCCTGGTTCTCGGCGGGAAGGTCGGCCCTTTTGATCCTGATGTCGAGGATGTGGATGCCGTACTGTGAAGCCAGCCTGCGGCTGTTCTCGGTGACCCTGTTCAGTATCACCTCGCGGCCTTCGCCGGCGGGAACCCTTAGCATGGGGATGATCTCGACGACCTCGCCGTCGGCCATGATGATGTCGCGGGTGGAGTCGGACAGGGTCATGCTGTTCACGAGCTGGACGTAGGAGTTGAGGCCGACAGGGTCGTTGGTGCTGCGTACGATGTTTATGAGGTCGCTTTTTCCCAGTTCCTGCCTGAGTTCGGAGTAGATGACGTCATCGAGCCTGTCAAGCGCTTCCCTCTCCGAACGCACGCTCTGCAGGAAGAGGAGGGGGTTCTGTATCCGCCACCTGGCGTAGCAGTCGGCCTGAATGTGCTTCTTGTCCCGCGTGACTACATCGGCGGGGTCGTCGTCGTACTCGAGCACGCGGTCATCGAGGATGGTAACCTGCTGCAGGAAAGGAACCTTGACGTACAGCCCAGCGCCTTCGGTGAGGGAAACGTCGGGCGCGTTGGCGTCCATCCATTCCTGAAGAGCGGCCAACTCCTCATCGGTGCGGTTGCCCACGATCACCCGGATGGGTTTGCCCAACTGCAGGACCACTGCCTGCTGTGTCTCGTTGACTATGAAGAGGGTGCCGGTGAGTACAAGGATCACGACCGTGATCAAGACGAGTATCAGGCATCCGCTGAACTTTTTCATCGTCCGCCTCCCGTTCCGAGACCGTAGTGGGTCAGCGCCCCTGCATCACCGTCAACGATGGTGAGGTCCATCCGGGCAAGGACTGTCTCGAGTGTTTCAAGGTGCAGGCGGATGGCCGTGGTCTGCGGGTTCTTGCGGTACTCTTCGGCAACGGCAATGAACCTGTCGGCGTCGCCCAGGGCCCTGTTGATCCTCACGGTGGCGTACCCCAGGGCTTCGTTGACCATGGTCACTGAGTCAGCCCTGGCTTCGGGTATCACCTGGTTGCGGTAGGATTCGGCCTCGTTCAGGTAGGCCTGCATGTCCTCCCTGGCTGTGGCCACGTCCTTGAACGCGAAGAAGACCTGGTCGGGCGGCTGAACGTCCTTGAGTTGAACCGCAACGATGTTCACGCCCATGCCGTAGAGGTCGGCAAGGGACTGAACTTCCGCCTGGATGCGGATCTGAAGGTCGAGTTTCCCGGTGGTTAGCACCGCGTCGATGGCGTTGTCGCCTATCACCTGTCTGATGCTGGCCTCGGTGATGTCACGCAGCGTGGCCTCGGGACCCCTGACGTTGAAAAGGTACGATCTGGCGTCGGTGATGCGGTACTGAACGATGGCGGAGACGTTGATGATGTTCTCGTCGCCGGTGAGCATCTGGGCTTCGGAGAGCATCTCCGGGTCGTTGTCGAAGCCCCTGTAACGCTGGGGATCTGTGTTGGGTATGGAACGGTAGCCGAACTCGATGCGCTGGACCACATTCACATCGGGTTTGAACACGGTCTGGATGGGCCAGGGGAACTTCAGGTGGAAGCCCGGCCCCGTGGTGGCGGTGTACCGCCCGAACGTGAGGATCACACCCTCCTGTTCCGGGCCCACGATGTAAAATGGTCCCGCAGTGAGAAGCCAGATCAAAACCAGAACTCCGACGATGACCTTTCCTGCGGACTTTGGAAGCATGAACTCCAACGGGTTTCCCCTCAAAAGAGCACCCCCTTTCAATCCTGTTCGTCGCCGGGGGACCCCAGCTTCCGCTGAAGGGTCCGCCTGCCCATTCCAAGCAGCATGGCGGCCTGCGTGCGGTTGCCCCCGGTGATCGCCAGTGTACGCTCCACAAGCATGTCTTCAGCTTCCTGAAGGGTCACGGGAAGCTCCAGCACAAGACGGTCCGATCCGTCACCCGAAGCCGGGGTGACCTCTGGGGGGAGATCGGCCAGTGTTATCCTCTCCCGGCACATTATGAGAAGGCTCTCCATCATGTTCTTGAGCTGCCTGACGTTGCCGGGCCATGAGTAGGCTTTCAGTGATTCCATGACCTCGGGGGCTATCTCGGGCATGGGGAGGTCGTGCCTGTCCGAGGCCTGACGAAGCAGGGTCAGGGCGAGGAGTGGAATGTCGGGCCGACGCTTTCGAAGCGGCGGAAGGTGAATCTCCACGACCTTGAGCCTGTAATAGAGGTCCTCGCGGAACGTGCCGGCCCTTACCATTGCCATCAGGTCCCTGTTGGTGGCGGCAATGAGCCTCACATCAACAGGTGTGGCTCGGTTGCCTCCCAGTCTGGTTATCCTCTCCTCCTCGAGGACCCGGAGAAGCTTCACCTGAACAGGCAGGGGTATCTCGCCGATCTCGTCGAGCATCAGGGTTCCGCCGTCGGCTGCTTCGAACTTCCCCGCCCGGGGGCTGTCCGCCCCTGTGAACGCGCCGCGGTCGTGCCCGAAAAGCTCGTCTTCCAGCAGCGTTTCGGGGATGGCCGAACAGTTCATGACCAGGTACTCGCCCTTCCGGCCGCTCTGGCTGTGGATCCTGCGGGCAAGGATGTCCTTCCCCGTACCGCTCTCCCCCGTGATGAGGACCGTGGCCTTTATGGGGGCGACCCGCTTCACCATCTGAAGCACGTCGCCCATGGCCCGGCTGCGATGGAGTATCTCGGTGGGTTCTTCGGCGCGTGAGGGCTTTCCCGCGGCGGTACGGGAAAAAAAGCTGCGGGAAGAGCGTGAGAAGGCCAGTTGAACCGCCTGCCTCCAGCCTTCCCGGGACTCGGGGTCCAGAAGGATGTCGACAACACCGGTCTTCATCCAGGTCACCGCTTCCTGGGCGCTGATCATCCTTCCGTAGATGATCACGCTGGCGTCGGTATTGGCCCTGGAAAGGGTGTCGAGGAATGTGGACATGAGAAGGTCGTCGGTGCTGCTGCTTACTGCAAGCACGTTCACGGAACGTGAGCGCACCCTTCTCAGGGCGCCCCGGGCGGTTCTCTCCTCGGTCGTGGAGCAGCCGAGTTCGGAGACCATCGCCCTCAGCCTGGCGGCCCGATCCTTGTCAGGGTCCACAAAAAGAATGGTTCCGCGGCCGAGGCTTGTTGTCAAACCCGGCTCCTTTCCCTGGCCCTTTCCTTCATCACAAGGAAAGGCGGCATCACAAGGGCGTCGATTCCAGTTCCGTAGAAACACCTGAGGGCGTCTGTGGGTGTATTCACTATGGGCTCGCCCCTTACGTTGAAGGATGTGTTCATGAGCACCGGAACCCCGGTCAGCTTCTCGAACTCCCTCATCACGTCGTAGTAGAAGGGGTTTACATCCCGCGAGACGGTCTGGACGCGGCCCGTCATGTCAACATGGGTGACTGCGGGGATGACTTTTTCCATGCCCCGCACGACCGGGTAGGTCTTGATCATGTAGGGGCTCTCCACGCAGCCCTGGAAGTAGGCGGGTGCATCCTCCACCGGGCAGACCGGGGCAAAGGGCCTGAACCCCTCCCGGAGCTTTATGATCTCGTTGACTATGTCCTTCATTTCGGGGCGCCTTGGGTCGGCAAGGATCGAGCGGTTGCCCAGCGCCCGAGGGCCGAACTCCATCCTGCCCTGGAACAGCCCCACCACATGGCCCTTTTCCACAAGTGAGGCCGTGAGGGCCTCGAGGTTGTCCGGACGCGAGTACCCCACCCGTGAACCCAGCAGGGCGGATTCGACCTGCTCAGTTGTGTAGCCGGGACCCAGGAACATGTGTTCGGGGGGTGTGAGCGGGACATCGCCGTACTCTTCCATGTGGACAGCGACCGCGGCCCCGACGCCTGTGCCGGCATCGTGCGAGGCAGCGAAGGGGTGAACCTGGGAGAAACCGGCTTCCCTTTCTATCACGCCGTTCATAACGCAGTTGAGGGCAGTCCCCCCCGCCATGGCCAGTATGTCGGCGCGGGATAGCCTGCGAAGATGTTGGGCCATTGCCAGACCGGCCTCTTCCAGAACCTTCTGTGCCGATGAGGCGATGTTCTCGTGCCGTGAGTCGAGGGGTTCGCCTGATTTGCGCGGGCCACCGATGACGTTCAGGACTTCCCTTGAAAAAACCGAGTGATGAACCCCGCGGCATATGTCGAGAAGCCCGGGGTCGATGCGGACCGAATCCTCGCGCGAGATCAGTATCCGGCGGAACAGGTCTGCGTACACGGGTTTTCCGTAGCTTGCCAGCCCCATGACCTTGTACTCGTCGCTGTCGGGCTTGAATCCCAGAAAGGTCGTGACTGCGCTGTAGAAAAGCCCGGTGGAGTGCGGAAGCCTTGTTGTGGAAAACCTGCGAAGTCGCCCTGAGACTATCTCGCCAAGCATTCCCGAATGAATCTCGCCGGCGCCGTCGAGAGTGAGCACCGCCGCGTCGCGGCAGCCCGCCCCGAACCACGCCGACCAGGCATGGGCGTCGTGGTGTTCGATGAAATGAAAGGATGGGTTCGCATCGGGGCCGAAAGTTTCCCGGAAAACCCGGGGAACGCCGGCCATGCGTCTTGCTCCACCGACCTGCCCCGCGAAGAAGCCCAGGGTGCCGGGTTTCCCGAAGTACCGGGGAAGCATGCGGAAGGCTTCGCCGAGGACCATGGATGGCTTCATGTAAAAGGCCACATGGCCTATGTCACCGGGTTTCAGCCCCGCTTCGGAAAGAAGATGTGTAACGGTTCTCACCGGAAAAGAGGAATCATGCTTTCGACGGGTGAACCGTTCCTCTTCGGCTGCGCCCGCGAGCCTGCCATCAAGCAGGAGGCAGGCTGCCGAATCGTGTTTGTAGCAGTTGATACCAAGAATGGCTTTCATGCGTTGTTCCGTTCCGTATTGCCGAACAGGAGCTTCAGGGCTTTCATGCAGTAAGCGGCCCTGAACCTTCCATCCCTTCTTCGAAGGGCGGGGTTGAGTGACCCGGCAGCCATGCGCCCCAGCATGAGCGACGCCATCCACACCCGGAAAGCCGCCCGGGAGCAGGCGCCGGCATGCTTGGACAGAAACCTGATCTTCGCGGGAATATACCGCAGGTAAACATCCTCACCAAACTTGCGCTTCGCAGAAGCCCCCTCCAGATGCACGACCCGGGAGGAAGGAATGAACCAGGTCTCCCATCCCGCCCTGAGCAGCCGGTACTGAAGGTCGGTTTCCTCGTGGTAGAAGAAATAGTCTTCATCGAAGCCCCCGACGGCCCTAATGGCCTCGGTTCTCACCGCCATGACGGCACCCACGAGCCAGTCGCACCTCATCTCGGTTTCATGGGGGTCGTGCCTGTATGAACGGCGGCGAAAAAGGGGAAGGTGCTCCCTGATGATCCTGCCGGGAAATGGAAAATCCCGCATGGACTGCTGAAGGCTTCCGTCGGGCCAGATAAGCCTGGGACCCGCAAGACCGGCCCGGGGATGCCTGAGAAGACCTTCCAGAAGGCCTGTGATGCTTCCCTCGCTGAACAGGGTATCGGAATTGGCAATAATGGTCACCCCGGTGTCAACGCCACGCATGGCTTCGTTCACGCCGGCTGCGAACCCCAGGTTCACGGGGCTTCTGACCAGGCTGAAACAGGGGTTGTCACCCATGAGTTCCAGCGCATCACGGTCCGAACCGTCTTCGGAACCGTTGTCGAACACCAGCAGTTTTCCCCCGGACCCTGCGACCTGATCGAGAACCGAGGCCAGCATTCCCGGCAGTATGTCCCTGCCGTTCCAGTTCAGCACGAGAAGGGTGTAAGCGGACATTACACGCCCCTGAGAAGTGTATCGAGGCTGTCCCTGACGGCCTGGAACCGGAGCAGTTCGTCACCCTCCAGAGACCTTCGCCTGCTGCCGAGATAGGTGTAGGGATCGACGGGATTGTCGTTCGGGTCGTTGATCTGGTAATGCAGGTGGCTGGCGTAGGACCTGCCCGTGTTGCCGACCGTTCCGATCTGGGCGCCCTGCTCGACGGTCCTTCCCGGGGAGACCCCCGCCGAGATCTCGTCGAGGTGAAGGAATATCTCCCTGTAGCCGCAGAAATCGATCTCAACGCATCTGCCGTTGTAGTCAGGGTTCCAGTCCATCCTGTTCACACGTCCGCCGAGGGTTGTCCTTACCGGAACGCCCGTGGGTGCTTTGAAGTCCACACCGTGGTGGGTTCCCGAACCCCGGACCTCTCCGAAAATGCCCGTGACCTCTTCAAATGTTGACAGGGGCATGCGGTTCAGCAATCTCACGACCTCGGTTCCGTTTGAGTACCACGCGCTGGGATAGTTGTCGCCGGTCTTGTGAAAGACGTAAACGCTGAAGGCGCTGTTCGCGGAGCCGGCAAGAGGTATGTAACGCAGGGCAGTCACAGTGTTCTCCCTGGATCCGGGCTGGGTGGTGTACAGGATCCTGAGGGAATCACCTGCGATCAAACCCGTCCAGGGGTTCAGGTCCCACCAGAGATACCTTACGCAGTGTGCGCCCAGAACATCCGAAGCAATACCCTCGGCACCCTGGAGGCTTCCATAGAGGGAGCCCCTGACCTCGACCGCCAGCAGCTTGAGGCCCGCGGGAAGCTCGGGTACGATCTCCGGAAGGGAATCCGCAAGGGCGGAGTCGGGGAGGAGGCTTGTGGAATCAGGAATGATCACGGCGATACTGTCGAAGGGGATCGAGTCGGGGAACAGCAAGCCGGCGGAGTCGGTGAGCTGGTGAAAAAGGGGCTCGTGAACCTGCGGGTCGTCGGGAATCCCAACGTAGTCACCGGCCCGTAGAACAAGGACATCATCCCCTTCGGGCGGGGATACGCAAGCGGCGAAGATGACCATTGTCAATAATACACACAGAAGCCTCGGGGTTGATGAGGGATAAGATGTCATAATATTGACTGTCCCTTCGGTTGCGTGTATCGTAGAAATATGAACGAGGAATCATCCAACCGTTACAGGGTTCTGGTGGTCGACGACGAGCACCAGGTTCTCGACCTCATAACCGAGGTCCTTCGAATGTCGGGTTTCCAGAGCGCATCCGCCATGAACGCGAGACAGGCGTTGGCAAGCCTTCGCCGCGAGCATTTCCATCTGCTAATCACCGACGTTCGCCTGCCCGATTCCAGCGGGATCGACCTGCTTCGGATCGTGCGGGACAAGTACCCCAATCTTCCCGCGATAGTAGTGACGGGCTACGCCTCCATCGATGGAACAAAGGAGGCTCTCAATCTGGGCGCCGTCGACTACATCCCAAAACCTTTCACGCCCCAGCAGTTGCTGAGCGCAGTCGAAAAGGCCATCGCCTCGTCGGGCGGCTCCGGGAGCTTCACGGCGGGCAAGGGGATGATCAGCCACAGCCGCACGATGGACAAGGTTCTCGATCTGGTGCGTCGGGTTGCGGACACGGGCAGCACGGTTCTTATCACCGGGGAGAGCGGAACGGGCAAGGAACTGGTCGCAAGGCTTCTCCACCGACAGAGCAGAAGGGCCGGAATGCCGTTCGTCAGCGTGAACTCGGGGGGAATACCCGAGGGCCTTCTGGAGAGCGAGTTGTTCGGTCACATGAAGGGTTCCTACACCGGCGCCCATTCAACAACCATCGGTCGTTTTCAGGCTGCCGAGGGAGGAACGCTTTTCCTTGACGAAGTGGGAAACATGAGCATGGCCATGCAGGTCAAGCTTCTTCGAACGCTTCAGGAACGCGAGATCACTCCTGTCGGGGCCAACAGCTCGGTCAAGATCGATGTCAGGCTTGTGGCCGCCACCAACTCCGATCTGGAAGCCGAGGTAAGGGCGGGAAGGTTCAGGGAGGACCTTTACTTCAGGATCAACGTCATCGACATACATATTCCCCCGCTACGGGAACGGCGCGATGACATTATCCCCCTGGCAGAACACTTCCTTGCCGCCCACTCCGCAGGCAGGGACATCGATTTCTCCCTCTCACCGCAGAGTGCGGCACTGCTTGCCACGTACCCCTGGCCCGGAAACGTAAGGGAGCTTGAGAATGCCATGGAAAGGGCTTCGGTGCTCTCTCCAGGCGAGATACTGCCCATGCATCTTCCTGCCAGGCTAACGACCGACTCAGGGGCGGGAGTACCCTTTCCATCGGAAAGCGCCGGACTGGACGAAATTGTCGCGGCGGTTGAACGGGTCTATATTTACAATGCGCTTAAGAGTTGTGGAGGGGTCAGATCCAAGGCAGCCAGAATGCTGGGTATCAAAAGAACCACACTTCTGGCCAGAATGCGTAAACTCGGGCTCGAGTACGAGCTGGAAAGGGCGCTGGAATGAGCCCTAAGAAAACGCGGATCCTTGTCATCGACGACGACCCCCAGATCCTTGACGTGTGCCAGGAAGGTCTTGATGCCGGAGGGTATGCGGTTACCACGGCGGCAACCGGTTCCGCAGCTCAGACAGCCCTTTCGGCAACGGCTTTCTCACTTGTTCTCTGCGACGTCCTCCTGCCCGACACCAATGGGCTCGAACTGCTTGACTACATGAAGTCCCGCTTCCCCGATACCTTTGTGATAATCACCACGGGCCACGCCTCGGTCGATCTTGCGAAGGAGGCCATCCGTCAGGGCGCTTTCGACTTCATCTCAAAACCCTTCACAATGGGTGAACTGCTGGACACGGTGCGGCGGGCCGAGATATCCCAGAGAAGCCTCTTCAGCGACATCGCCTACAAAGAGCTGAAAACACTGTACGAACTCACCACGGAAACATGGCTCTCCGATGTTTCGGTGAGCTCCTTTCTCGGGATCTACGCGGCAAGGATACAGGAGAGCTTCTCCGCTGATGCCGTTCGCATCTACCTCACGGAATCCCCCCGAAGCACCAGGCTCAAGCTCATGGCCCAGACCGGGATGAGCGGCATTTCCGACGAGGTCTCATGGTACTTCCTGGCGGGAAGGACCATGCAGGCAGGCGGCGAGGTCCTCATCGACCCCGGAACTGAAAACCCCGATCTGGCGGGAAGCAACGCGGCCTTCATGGGAATCGTCATCCCCGCGGGAGACATTCACCACGGGGTGGTGCTTGCGGCAAGGCAGAGCCACCGCGACAAGTTCAAGACCCGCGACCTCAAGATGCTCGAGCTTTATTCGGCCCAGATGGGCAACCAGCTTCACAACCTCAGGATGACACAGGACCTCCTGCGGAAGAACAGGGAGCTCGAGCAGATAAATGTTCTCACGCACGAATTCAGTGCCGACCTCGACCCTGAAAGGGTGGCCCGGCTCGCGGCAACGGCGATCCGATGCTTCGCCCCCTTCGATGTGATGGCGGTCTTCATCCCCTGGAACGACGTCTCACTCTTCAGTTACATCTCGGCTGACGCCTCGCTCGATCACGACCGGGTTGTAAGGGCCGTGAGGAAAGAGCTGTCTGCGCTGATCCACGGCGACGACATCGAACGCTACATGTACAGGGCCGTGTACGATACCTTCACAGCTGGCAGGGCGAAGGAGTTCGACAGGCTACCCGAATTCCAGGCGCTCTCCCTTCCCGACTACGGAAGCGTTCAGGGAAACCTGCTGCTGGGAACGTTCAGCGGTGAACACCGGCTGACCAGCCAGTCCCGTTTCACTCCCATCCTCATTCGAAACGCCCTGGCGGCACTCAACAACGCGCTTCTCCACCAGGACAGCAAACGGAACTATCTGCAGACAATTGTCGCCATGGCCCAGGCAGTTGACGCCAAAGACCCCTACACCCACGACCACTCCAGGAACGTAACGGCCTACACCCTTGCCATTGCCGACGGAATGGGTGTTTCAGGCAGGGATCGCGAACTTCTGTGGAGCGCGGCCCTTCTTCATGACATAGGGAAAATAGGCGTCCCCGAATCCATCCTGAACAAGCCGGGGCGCCTTTCCGAAGAGGAGTTCAGGATCATCAAGTCCCACCCGGAAAAGGGTTGCCAGATACTGAAACCCGTGACCGCCTTCCAGGGCATCCTGGGCATAGTGAGGCACCATCATGAGAGGTTCGATGGCAAGGGGTACCCCGACGGCCTGAAAGGAAGGGCCATTCCCCTCCAGGCACGCATATTGACCGTGGCCGACGCCTACGACGCCATGAGCAGCGACAGGGTCTACCGCAAATCTCCCGGACCCGACTACGCAATTGACCAGCTCGTTCAGTGCTCAGGAACTCAGTTCGATCCCGAGATCGCCGAGCTTTTTCTGCGGATACTCCGAAGCCGCTCACCCGAGGCGATCCTCGACAACTACAACAAGGCCATGGGGGAGGGAATGCCGGTCCCGCAGGCGTGATGCGCCAGCCGGAGCAACCCCTCCCTTGAAAGCAAAATACCATGAAGGGAAACGTAAATGTCCGAAATAGCCGTTGTTCACTCGAGACAGATCCTTGATTCCAGGGGCAACCCGACACTGGAAACCGATGTCCACCTGGAAGACGGGTCGTTCGGGCGGGCCGCTGTACCCAGCGGTGCCTCCACGGGCGAACACGAAGCCTGCGAGCTTCGGGACGGGGGCGAGGTCTTCGGTGGCAAGGGGGTTTCCAGGGCGGTCTTCAATGTGATGAACAGGATAGGACCCGCAGTCGTGGGCATGTCCGCGCTGGAGCAGTACGAACTCGACCGGATCATGATCGAGATGGACGGAACCGCAAACAAGTCCGAACTTGGCGCCAACGCCATCCTCAGCGTTTCGATGGCCGTCTCCCGGGCGGCCGCCGACAGCCTTGGCCTGCCACTCTACCGTTACCTGGGCGGACCGATGGCAAGGGTGCTTCCGGTCCCAATGATGAATATTCTCAACGGAGGGGCGCATGCCTCGAACATGATCGACCTTCAGGAGTTCATGATCGTACCTGCTGGTTTTCAGACCTTCAGCAGAGCCCTCCGGGCCGGCGCCGAAGTGTTCGCAGCGCTGAAAAAACTTGCCGCCGAAAGGAACATGCCCACTGCGGTCGGTGACGAGGGAGGGTTGGCGCCCGACCTTCCGGACAACCGGGCGGTCCTGCGTTTCATCCTCGAATCGGTCGAGAAGGCAGGATACACCCCCGGCAAAGACATCTTCATTGCCCTCGATCCGGCCGCCAGCGGCTTCTATCGCAACGGGCGCTACACGATGAACGGCGAGCGGACCGACGGCTTCAGCAGCTCTGAAATGGTAGACTACTGGGCGGACCTTGTCAACGAGTTCCCCATCATAAGCATCGAGGACGGCCTGGCCGAGGATGACTGGGATGGCTTTCGAACCATGAACGAAAAGCTTGGCCGAAAGATACACATCGTCGGCGACGACCTTTTCGTCACCAACGCGAAAAGGCTCAGACAGGGCATCGAGACCGGTGCCGCAAATGCTATCCTCATCAAGCTTAACCAGATAGGCACAGTGAGCGAAACTCTTGGCGCCATCGAGATGGCCCACAGGGCTGGAATGAGGGCCGTGGTAAGCCACAGAAGCGGTGAAACCTCCGACTCCTACATAGCAGACCTCGCTGTGGCCACGGGAACCGGTTTCATAAAAACAGGCTCGGTATGCAGAAGCGAGCGGACCGAAAAGTACAACCAGCTCCTTCGTATCGAAGAGGACCTGGGGGTTTCCGCCCTCTATGCCGGACCATGGGCGGGAAGGGACTGAGTTTGACCCGGGCAGCGGTCGGATCGGAAAAAGCGGTTCGGGGGCGTTACGTCGCCCTGGTGCTAGCTGTTCTTCTCCTGGTAACCGCCGCCCTGGTCCTTTTCAACAGGAACGGGTTTCTCGCCAACAGGAGGCTGCAGATCCAGATGCAGGAGACGGAGAGAGAACTCGAGTCCCGGGCGGCGCAGTTGGACTCTCTCGAGGAGTGCGCCCGAAGGCTCACGACCGATTCCCTCTTCATGGAAATCCGCGTCAGGGAAGTTCTCGGGTGGGGAAGACCCGATGAGCACATCGTGAGGTTCGTGGACCCGGAGTGATAAAGACATCCCTGCCCAAACCGGTGCTGTCGCTGCTTTGCATGGCGCCCCTTGTTGTTCTGACGGTGCTTGTTGGTCCGCTGCCTGATTCCGACAGGGCGGCACATTCACTGTGGGCAGGGCAGCTGATCCGGGAGGGCAGGCTTGTAATCTCCCCCGATGGTGTGTTTGACGACTGGCGGGCTTTCTACCCCAACACTGTCCCGAAGCCCGGTGACCTGTTTCTTGGCGTCGTGGGTATCCTGTCGGGGCCGTTCATCGAAGGCATGTTATGGCTCGGGCTTTCCTGGGCGGTGCTTTTCGGCGCCATGAAAACGGCGGGCGGTGGGTTGCCCGGAGCCCTGACGGGAGTATTCCTGGGGATCAACCCTGTGTTTCTGAACCTCTGCATCACCAGAAGCCCGGCGGTGCCCTTCCTGGCGCTCCTTTTCCTGGGAACATCCCGCAACTCATCCGCAGCCTTCGCTCTGTCGTCTTTGGTGCGCCCCGAGGGGTTCATCTTCGGAGCGTGGCACGCGCTTGGAAGAAGGAGTCTCCCCGCGATCCTTACAGTTGCCCTGTCCGCCGGGTTGTGGGCAATGATCAACACCCTTGCCTGCGGAGACCTCTTCTGGTCGGGACGCCAGATCCGTTACTGCGTGACCTCCATGGGGTACGAAACACCAAATGTGGTGACTTACGTTCCGTGGCTCCTTCTCAGGGCTGCTGCAGTTCTCGGACCTCTTCCTCTCGCCGTTCTTCTGACCAGGCTGGGGAACTGGGAGCTGAAGTTCCCGGTTCTGCTTGACTTTCTCCTGCTGTGGGCGGGACTGGCGTATGGAAGCCTGGTCCTTCCCCGTTACGCGGACCAGGTCCTGTTGCTGGCGGTTCCCTTCGCCATGGGAGCTGTTCTCGATCAATTCAGGGATAAAGGCCGCGTGGTGGCCGTTGCGCTATGTTTGACAGGAGCGGTTCTTCCCTGGACAGAGACTGTGGATTCCTGGCAAACCGAGTCGGCGCTCGACCGCAACCTCAGGGCAGTCTCGGCATCACTGCCGGAGGGCATCATAGCGGCGAACGAACTTGTCGCTCCCAGGCTGGCCCTTCTGGATGGCGGCAGGAGTTTTCCTGAAAGGTACATCGCCCTGGACAAAGCGGTTTGGGAGGGCGCCGGTGAGGACGACCTGCTGAACCACGGGGTGACGGCAATCGTTATCTTCAGGGATGACTTCTACCTGTCCGACCATGCCGGCGCATGGATCGAAACACTGTCGGGAAGGATACCTTTGTTCGACATCTCACCACACCGGTCACAATGACTGCACGAATACGGGTGCAGTCAGCTGGAAGAAGGGGAGTTGTCCTAGCCCTGCCCGGCGGTGAAACGGTCAAGGCTTCCGTCTCGGGCGTGGTTTATCGTGATTCCGGCGGACCGGTGTGCGGCGATGTTGTCGAGGCCGTCCCTGAAAGCCCCAGATGGCGCGTGACATCCATCGCGGAAAGAACAAGCGTCCTCACCCGCACATCACCTCTCGGCAAACCCCAGGTCCTGGCCGCCAACATCGACAGGGTGCTGGTGGTGGCATCGATCTGTTCACCAGCCCTCAGAAGGGGATTTCTGGACAGGGTCCTGGCTTCCGCGGAGCATACAGGGCTCAATTGCTCGGTCGTTCTGAACAAGACCGATCTGGCTGCGGACCCCGAAGCCGCCTCACTGACAGAGATACAAAGGGTGTATGGAGACGGGGCGGGTTACCGGGTCCTGACGGTCTCGGCAAAAACCGGCATGGGCATGGAACAGCTTTCAACATTCATCGAAGGGCAGACCGTGGTTCTCACGGGCCCTTCCGGGGCGGGCAAGACATCCGTCGCCATGCTGCTGAACCCCCGGCTTGATCTGGCGGTGGGCGCGCTGAACCAGAAGACATCCCGCGGGCGCCACACCACGGTGGCTGCCAGGCTGCTGCATTTGTGGGGCGACACCTGGATGATGGACACCCCTGGACTGAGGGCCTTTTCCATCGAACACATACCGGCCGGGGAACTCTGGCTGTGTTTTCCCGAGTTCAGGGGGCTCGAGCCGTGCCGTTACAGGAACTGCCTGCACGACTCCGAACCCGGGTGCCCTGTTCGTGACGGCGTTGCATCCGGTTCGATAGATCGGGAGCGTTACGACTCCTATCTGAAGCTGCTTGGCGAGATAAGGGAGGGACGCCCCGGAGGCGTTCGGGAATGAAGCAGAAACCGGGAAACTGCTGCTTCAGGTTTCTAAAGACGCGGCAGCTTCGGAGCCACCCTGACCCTGAGGGCTGAAAGCGCAGCGGCATAACCATGCCGCTCAGGCGAAGACTCGGGAAAAAAGGCCATCCGGACCAGGCACTTCAGCATCACAAGCCGGCGCACCAAATCGGATGAGCGTGGCCGGTTCAGGTCGAACCACTTCCACATCCCCCAGTGAAAGCAGGCAAGCCTCACTGCGCCCGCGGCCGGAGCCCCGGTTCCCTCCCGGTGAACGAACCGGGCGCCGTCACAGAAACGTGTCTCGACCGACTTCGCAAAAGCCCTTGCGCAGAGGTCCACATCCTCGAAGTAAAGGGGGTAGTCCCTGTGAAAACCCCCGAGCGTTTCAAGAAAGGTCGACCTTTCCGCAAGGATCAGGGCGCCCTGGACCCAGTTCGGGGGCGTTCCATCCCAGAGGGGTTTCGCCCTCAGGAAAACCTGGGCCGCGACCCATGGAACAGTTGGCCATCGGCCGCCCGAAGCGGTCCGCTTTCCCGAGCCGTCAAGCAGGAGTGCTCCGGAGATGGACCCCGCCTTGTGAAAATCCATCAGGGCCGCGAGTGAGGCCGGGGTTTCGGGAACGGTGTCGGGGTTGGTGACGAGTATGAGGGGGGTGTCGCACGCCCGGGCCGCGGCGTTCACACCGGCACCGAACCCCACGTTGCCGCCGGTCTGGATCACGGGTACGCCCGACTTCCCGGCGCTGCCGTCGGACGAGCCGTTGTCGGCCACAAGCAGGCGGCACCCCGAGGGGGTCCAGGCGTCCCTCCAGTTGAGAAGGGCTTCGCCGCTGTTGGCAGCCACGGTGAGAACCGTGACATCGCCCGGCGAAGCCCTCATCAGTTACCGGCCGTTTCCCGGAAGCTAGAGAAGTGTGGCCACCATGAGGGCCTTGATCGTGTGCTTCCTGTTCTCGGCCTCGTCCCATACCACGGAGTTGGGGCCTTCGATAACGTCGTAGGTCACTTCCTGGCCCTTCACGGCCGGAAGGCAGTGCATGAAGAGAACGTCGTTCCCGGCCATGTCAAGCATCTCCTGGTTCACCTGGTAGGGGGTGAGAAGATTGATCCTCTCCCTGGCCTTGTCCTCCTCGCCCATGCTGGCCCACACGTCGGTGTAGATCACATCGGCGCCGGGGATGGCCTCGGTGAGATTGTCGGTGACCCTGACCTCGCAGCCGCTGTCGGCCGCAACACCCCGCACCCGTTCAAGAAGCCCGCCCTCGGGCTGAAGCTCTTTGGGGGCCAGGATGGTGCAGTCCAGCCCCATCTTGGCGCATCCGATCATCAGGCTGTTCGCCATGTTGTTGCGGCCGTCGCCGGCGTAGACCAGGGAAAGCCCGGGAAGCTCGCCGGTGTGTTCTTCTATGGTCATGAGGTCTGCCAGTACCTGGGTGGGGTGGTACATGTCGGTCAGGGCGTTGTAGACCGGCACCCCCGAGTAGTCGTCCAGCGCTTCCACCATCTCCTGGCTGAAGCCCCGGAACATTATGGCGTCGAACATGCGTCCCAGTACCCTTGCGGTGTCCTCGATGCTCTCCTTGACCCCGAGCTGAATGTCGGCGCTGGAGAGGAAAACCGGATGCCCGCCCTCCTCGCCGAAGGCGGTCTCGAAGGCGCAGCGGGTGCGGGTGGAGCGCTTCTCGAAAAGCATTGCCAGTGTCTTGCCCTGAAAGCGCTGGTAAACCTGAAAACCGGTTCTTTCAGCCTTGAGGTTGTGCGAAACGTCAAGCAGGTACCGGATCTGCTCGGGGCTCAGGTCCAGTAGCGTCAGCAGGCTTTTGCCCCTGAGGTTGATTGCCATTGTTCCTCCCTTTTCAGTTCTTGAGTGAATCCCAGATCAAGCTGAGAGCAAGGTCGGCCTTCCCGGGGCAGCACAGGTTCTCGGTGAGGATCACTATGCCGTAGTCCTCCCCGGAGGGCTTCCGAACTATCAGGAATATATGACGCGAGGAACCGGTCTCATCGAACCAGCCATAGAGCATGTTCGAGGTTCCCAGGGTTTCCCGGTTGGCCTGGGAGAGGGGGGGGTTGTCGCCGATGCGCCGGGCATTCCTGTTCTCGATGTTCCGGTACACTATCTCAAGAAAACCCAGAGCGTCTTCCACGGTTGTGTAGTTTGGGTCGGGTTCGTAGGGTATGGGAGTATCGAGGTAGACGCCGTTGATTACTGTCCCCGTGAAGCCTTCCGCGCTGAGCCACTCCGCGATGCGTGTCTCGCGGATGCTCCAGATGGCCGCCGCGCACATGCCCCTGCCGCCCTGCTGGGCCCAGTGAAGCCTCTCCCAGAACCTTTCGTTCCTTCCAATCATGCTGTCCAGCGGTATCTCACCTGAGTTGGAGAGCGCTATCCCCATCGCAGTCAGGGGAAGCGAGGGCATGTCGAGTCTGAAACGCCTGGAAAGGTTGCGGGTGACGCTGTCGCCCCCACGGAGGTCGATAACCCCAATCCCCCACACGGCCCCGTCCAGTTCCGCCGCCCGTGAGACGGCCCCGGCCACACCCGAAGGAAGCCCGTTGGACGGGGTGACAAGTGTGTCGGGGTTCTGGAGGATGAGGGGCTGGCCCAGAAGAACAAGGGAGCCAAGCATTACATGTAGCATGGGTGAAATCCTCCAAGCAAAAGGGGGGAGCCGAAGCCCCCCCCGGTGAAGATAACGGAGTTTTAGTAGTTGCTGGTGAAGACGGTGACGTTGTCCATGTCCTGGTATTCGTACTGGAAGCTGACCATGGTGCCGTTCTGGCTCTGGGGTTCGGGGGCGATGGCGAGAGAGTACATCTTCACATAGATGACATTCCCGCCGGAGAACGGAAGGGCGCAGAAGACGGCGCTGTCGGAAGAGTAGAGCTGGTAACTCTCGTACCAGGTGCCGGTGCCGTACTGGTTGCAGTAGCCGTAGGTGCCGGCGGGATCTGCCATGTATGTGGGGTTGCCGTTACCGAACTGGCCGTAGGCGCCGGAGAAGAGCCAGACCTCGGAGTCACCCTTGCTGAGGTCGTAGGCGTAGATGTCCTGCTCGAAGCTCTCTTCACTGGCGAAACCGGTCTGGCCGCCCGTGGGGCCGAATATGAAGCCGCTGTGGTAGTCCGCGGGGGCGTAGTTGTCGTAGATGGTGTAGGTTGTGGTGACGATGTTGGGAAGGGTGTTGACCTCGGCGGAGTAGCCCTCGGAGGTGTTATCGCCCTCGTAGGCCAGAACGGTGTAGTACCCGGCAACGGTTGCGGTGTGGGTGAAGGTGGTTGTGGCGACGTCGCCCACTTCGCCCCAGGTGCCGCCCGTGGTTTCGCGGAAGTAGATCCTGTAGCCGTCAACGTCCTGAACGGTGGACCAGGTAAGAACGATGCTGTTCCCGGCGCTGGCCGTGCCGATGGCAAGGTCCTGAACGATGGGAAGGTCGCCCTGCGGGTCTGTGGGGTCGTCCCCGGCGCAGCCCGACACAACGATCATGCCAAGCACCAATGCGGATACAAGTAGCTTTTTCACTTTTTCCCCTTTCTCTGGAGATGGAAGCGCACGCTTCCAATGTGTTTGCATGATACGCTAATTTTATCGAGTTGTCAAATCAGCCTCCTTCTCGTCCAGAAGTTCAAGCGCGTGACAAGCAGCGCTGAGAACATCCAGCTCGGGGTCTTCCGAAAGGGTTTCCAGTACGGCCCGGGAGGACTGTGACCCTATTAATCCAAGACTGACAGCAGTTTCCCTTCTTATAAGGCTGTTATCTTGACCGACAAAAGGCAGCAGAACGGGAACCGAAGCTTCAGAACCGATGCCCCCCAGCGCCCGTATCACCGTCACCATCCTGCCTGTTGGAAGGGTGTCAGAAAGAAGACCCTCTATGACCGGCCTCGCTTCGTCCATCCCCACCTCGCCAAGCCATGACACCGTATTGGAAAAGCGCCTGCCCGAAAGCTCCCCACCCTCCAGAAGGGAAAGAAGCGACGAGAGGGAGGTGTTACGGTTGCCGTTCAGTACCGCCGTGATGGCCCTGTGTTCCAGGCCGTCCCACGAATCAAGGTGTTCCGTCAGCACATAGACGACAGCCTCATCTCCCCGGGCCACCATCTCGTCAAGGTGTGCCGTGACCCTTTCCGCGTTGCCCCCCACGCCCCATTCCGAGGCCACGCTGAAAAGTGAGTCGAGGTCGAGTGATGCCGGGTCGCCCACGGGCTCGATGAACTCGGGGTCCACCGGTGAAACTGCCGGATGGTCGACCCCGGCTGAGTACTCTTCGCCCCACGCAATGGAGTCACTTCCCGCCCCCAGGTACCTGTCGTCGTCGGCCATGGAGAGGAAAAGGCCGCTTCCCGCTGAACCCCTTGCCCAGGTGGCCTGCCCCTGGCCAAGGTTCCTTACGGCGAACAGATCGTTGCCGCCCATGTCGGCGAAAACGGCGGCGGAGTTGGTGAGTGCAAGCCCCTGGCCACCGTCGGTGACGAAGATGTCGCTTCCTTCCCCGTCGAAAAGGAAACCTGTGGAGAGGTCGTGGGCGCTGCCCTGTGCCGGGCCGTTCCTGGAAATGAACTGGTCATCACCGGACAAGTCCAGAAGCACACCCGCTGAGAGGTGGATGCCAGTGCCCTGAGAGTACTGGGCCGCCGAGTAGACGTCCTGACCGCCCTCGTCCACCAGGATGCCAAGTGCGTACCAGTACGAACAACCCTGGCCGAAAACCTCGGCCCTGTATGTGTCGTTGCCTTCCCCGTAGTCATAAAGCGCTCCGATACCGCCGGCGATGAAAGGTCTGAGCCCCATGCCGAATCCCTGGCTCATCGCCCTGTTGTCCCTGGGCAGAAGGGGTTCGTGGGGAAAACTGAACCCTGCCATGTAAACGTCGTGGCCGGAGCCGTCCACAAGTTCACCCTGCCCCCGGGGTCCACCGAAACCCTGGCCGTATGAGGCTACCCTGCGCATGTCGTCCCCGAGATCATCCAAGAGAAGGCCGCTCCCAAGGGTTCCGGCCCCCTGGGCGTGGATCGAGGCCTGACAGATGTCGTCGCCCGCAAGGTCAGCCAGGATACCGTGGCCCAGCATTCCGCTGCCCTGTGACATGCCGGAGGCCCGGTAAGTGTCGTCACCCTCCATGTCCACGACGCACGCGAAGCCAAGGACAGCACCGCCCTGTGCCACCGGGCAGTCCCCCGATTCCCAGGTGTCGTTGCCTGTCCGGTCGACAACCATGCTGACGAACCCGCGTCCCGTGGCGCCAACAACGCCGCCCACGCCCGGTCCGTAGAAGTCATCCCCCCCAAGGTCCACGATGAGGGCGAAGGGGCATTCCCTCAGGTACCTGTTGGGGCCGGTTCCCCCCACGACCCAGGGTACGGGGCCTTCGAGCGACCAAGCCACCACATCGCCCTCCATGCCCGGAAGGTCTGCGGGAATACGGGGCAGGTCGAGCCACCGGTCAGGTGACGAAACCGCAAGGGCGATGATGTCCGGAACGGACGGAGCGGGGGTTCCGGGCCACTTCTGAAGCAGCGCCGAAATGCTCTCGGGGTGCATCTCGTAATACTCCCACGGGACGGCGTGGCCCCTGCAAGCGTAAACATCGCCCCACTCCATACCGGGAAGAAGCGTGTCCGTCTCCGCCCAGAGTGACCCGAGCACCAGGGAGAGCGAATCGGCAAGGTCTGCTCCCATCCCCTCCGCCACGGTCTCGAACCTCCGGTTCTCGATCCGGAGGAACTCGAGCAGTTCATCGAAGCCGCCGCCCTGCCCGGAGGGCTGTGCGTACGCGCGCAACTCCTCCATGCGGTCGAACGCCGCGACCGGCAGCAGCCACACGTCGGCGAGGACGGAGAGGACCAGTGAGTCTGGCATGGCAACGGTGGTGGACCAGTGTCTCTCGAAGTTCATTGTGGAAAGGGTCATTCCCAGGGGCATAAGCGCCTGTTCAGCGGCAGTGGTCACCTCCGGGGGAAGGAGCATCAGAAGAATGGCGGCAAAGGGCATTTCGACCTCCATGCACGGGATGGGAAACTATTTCCCCGGAAAGTTCCGGTGTCCACAAGCCAAGCCCGGCCATGGAAAACGATGCGGCGACGCACAGCGCCAGGGATGCCCAGACCCACCACGGCAGATGAAAAATGAGCCCCTCGGGAAGAACAGGCAGGCTCAGCCCCCATCCCAGAAGCAAAATGATGCCTGGAAGCACAAGGCGCCTGAAGGGAAACGGAGACTTCACAAGACGGGCGGATCCGTCGGGAAGAAGGAGGCTTGATAAGATGAATGCGATGGCCGCACCCGCCACGACGAAAATGACAGGAAGGGTGGAAGCGGTCTTCAGAACACCCAGGTGGAAAAGCGCGGTGAGGACCGCCCCGGCCATGATCCCCGTGAAAGCTCCCGCGGCTGATGCCTTTTTCCAATACATGGTGCCAAGGTAGACAGGGAACAACGCGGCGAGCCCTGTGAAGGTCTCCCGTGCAAGCAGGAGGAAAGACTCGGGAGGCCGGAACGATAGAAGAAGTCCCCCCGCCGCGAGCACCAGAACCATGACCTTGCCCGCCCAGCGGGGTGCCTTCGCGCCGGACAGGGGCTCCCACACGTCCCGGGTGAACATGGATGAGAGAGTGAGAAGCTGCGAGTCCATGGTTGACATGAGAGCCGCCAGCCCAGCGGTCACCAGAAGTGATTCCAGAACCCCAGGGCACGCCCGGGCCAGCAGCAGTGGCAGGATGCGGTCAACACCCACCCCCTCCGGGAGCTCAGGGATCCAGTGCCTGGCGATCACTCCCAGAGTGACAGGCATGAGGAACAGAACACCAGTGACAAGTGGGTACACCCTTGCCGAGAGGGCCAGCGACCGGCGTCCCGACGCAGCGAAGAACCGCTGGAAGAGCTGCGGGAACATCGGGTCGGCCCATACCCACAAAAGCATGTACCCCATCCATATCCCCGGTGAGTACGCCGGACTTCTCGTGAAAAGGTCGGGGTGGGACGCAGCCAGCTCACCAAAAAGCGAAGTGCCGCCGCCCCGGGCAAGCAGCACCAGAAGCACAACCCCCATCAGAACGGGCATGAGAAGCCCCTGAAAGCAGTCCGTGAGGGCCACGCCGCGCAGTCCGGACCGGAAAGTGTACAGGACCATTACAAGGACCGTAAGGGAAGCCCCGGTGGCATACGGGATTCGAAACAGGCTTTCCAGGGCGTATCCGGCAGCCATGGGCTGCATGGCCAGGTAGGGAAGGGTCAGGGCAGCCATGACAACGAACGATGCCGTTCCTACTGTTCTTCCGCCGTATCGGGCCGTCAGCACCTCCGACGGGCTCACGAGCCTCCGGGCGCTCCCAAGGCCGTGCGCAGGCAGGCCCAGAACGATGAACATTGCGGCCATCAGGCCTGTTCCCAGGGCCATCTGCGGGTAGTACTGAAATCCGGTCGCGTACCCCTGGCCGCTGAAGCCGAAGACCGTGAATGCGCTGAAATTGGTGGCGGAGAGTGTGAGAAGCGTCACGATCGGGGAAAGCTTTCGTGAAGCCAGGAAGTAGGCTTCATCCCCAGGTCCGGTGCCCTTCCGGGCAAGCCAGCCCAGGGCAAGAAGAACAAAAAGGTAGATCGAAACGATGACCACGGCAGTCCTCCCTGAAGTTATGGTCAGGCTGGGTGGCCTTCAGGGAGGCCTGACATGCCTGGACACTCAAAATATAACCCCATAGTTTACCGCCAGGATAAGGATTGGGGGTGGCCCACCGGGGCCTGAGAACATACCCCTGGAACTTGAACGGATTAGCATCCGCGGAAGGAAATCCTGCCGCACAGCGCTGAAAGGCCACCCATGAAAAATCTGCCCGATTTCGCCGGACTCGCGGGGCTGGTCCGCGAGCGGCGTCCGCTCGTTCACCACATAACGAACGACGTCGTTAACAACCTCACAGCCAACATCACCCTTGCCCTGGGTGCGTCCCCTGTGATGGCTCCGTGCATCCTCGAATCTCCGGAGATGGTTGCCCATGCGGGTGCCCTTGTTCTCAACATCGGTACCCTGAACCCCGATCTGGTGAAAAGCATGAAGGCAGCGGGAACCGAGGCTGCGCGGCTGGGAATCCCGGTGATCTTCGACCCCGTGGGTGTGGGCGCAACGAACTTCCGCACAAGGGTGGGCCTGGAGATAATGAGGGAGCTGAAGATTACCGTGATACGAGGCAACGCCGGCGAGGTGCTTGGCCTGGCGGGTGCGCAGGGAGCGGTCAGGGGTGTTGACTCGCTGGACAGCAGCGCCGGCCGGGAATCGTTCCTTCAGGAGTATGCCCGCAAAACGGGCGCCGTTATCGCCGTGACCGGGGTCGAAGACTTCATCACCGACGGAGCCCGATGGGCGAGATGCTCGAACGGCCACCCGATCATGGGCAGGGTGACCGGAACCGGGTGCGGAGCCACAACAGCGGTCGCGTGTTTCTCGGCGGCGGGGATACCGGCGTTCGACGCGACACTGGCCGGGCTTGTCCTCTACGCTCTCGCGGGTGAGGTGGCTGGCGAAAGGGCTTCAGGGCCGGGAAGCTTCGTACCGCTGTTCATAGATGCCCTTGCCGATCCCGATTCCCTGCCGTGGGAGAAGGTTCTTCTGGAAACCTGCCCGTGAGAACCGGTCTTCGCGAAGCCCTCAGGCTTTACCTTGTAACCGACCCCGTGCTGTGCGGACCCGGCGGTGTACTTGAAGTCTGCGACAAGGCCCTGGCCGCAGGTGTGGGTTTTCTTCAGCTCCGCGACAAGACCGCATTCACCCGTGACCTTCTCGAACAGGCCAAGGCCCTGGTCCGGCTTTCCAGGGAGCATCACTGCCTGTTCGTGGTGAATGACAGGGTCGATGTGGCGATGGCCTCGGGTGCCCACGGCGTGCATCTGGGCGCCGACGACATGCCTGTGGCGACCGCCCGCAGGCTCATGGGACCGGAAGCGCTTATCGGAGCCTCGGTGAGAACGGCTGACGAAGCGGTTGCCGCGTGGAAGGATGGGGCCGACTACCTGGCGGCAAACATAGTTTTCAACACCCCGACGAAGCCTGACCCACGCGACCCCCTGGGCCTTTCCGGTGTCAGGCTTCTGGCCGGCGCAACCCCTCTGCCGCTGGTTGCCATCGGTGGCATGAACGTCTCGAACGCCCGCAGCGTCATTGATGCCGGAGCAGCCGGCATAGCCGTCGTCTCCGCCATCATGTCCGCCCCCGACCCAGGTCTGGCCGCCCGGCAATTGGGGGACACCATACTAAATTATTCGCACCGAAGTTGCTGATTTCTTTAAGAATATTAAACAACCACTTTAGTTTCCATGCGTCGTCAAAACCTTACCTAAATATTCTTAAAGAATTCAGGGCTGGTTTTGAGAATAATTCAGTATGGTGTCCCCCGAATACGGAGGGGGGGCGGGATCACTCCCGCCCCCCCTTTCAGTGGATATGCCTGGATCAGCGACCCAGGATTATGAACTCGGCCCTTCGGTTCTGGGACCTGTGCGTCTCGTCGGTGTTCGGGGTATCCGGGCGGGATTCGCCGTAGCTCACGGTGCCAAGCCTGGCTTCGCCGACGCCCTTCGCGATGAGGTAGTTACGGACTGCGTCGGCCCTGCGCTCGCCGAGGTCCTGGTTGTAGTTCTCCTCGCCGAGGTCGCAGGTGTTGCCGGTGATGGTGACGGAAACGCCGGGGTTGGCCAGGAGGAACGAGGCGATGTCATCGAGGGCAACCCTCGCATCGCTTCTTATCACATCGCTGTCGAGGTCGAAGTACACCTTGTCGAAATCAACGACGAGGTCGAGCTGGAAGTCCTGTGTGACGGAGCCTCCGGCAGGGATCGACACGGTGGCGTTCTCGGACCCGTAGGCGGTTGCCGAAGCGGTGAGGATCCTGCTGCCCGAGGGCAGTTCCATGCTGTAGAAGCCCTGGGCATTGGCCTGGGCGGTCATGCTGCCGGCGGAAACGGTGGCAGCGAGAGGA
Organism: candidate division Hyd24-12 bacterium UBA6080; assembly: GCA_002436025.1. GTDB lineage: Bacteria > Fermentibacterota > Fermentibacteria > Fermentibacterales > JCC-6 > UBA6080. The sequence goes on along the minus strand of DIXM01000005.1, from coordinate 44,204 downwards.
GCGCCCGAGGAGGCATCGGTCACGGTGCCGCTGACGGTTCCGGTGGTCTGAACGCGCTCGAGCGGGAAGTCGACCTGATGAGTGCCACCGGAAACAGCGGTAACGGTGGAACTCATTGGAAGGTAGCCCTCAGCCGTGGCGGTGAGTTTTGTCTCCCCCCTCGAAACTTCGACCGAGTAGACTCCCTCGGCATTGGCAGTGACGGGGCTGACACCAGCCCTGTCGATGCTCACGCTGCCCGGAAGAGCCTGGCCGGTGGCCGCGTCATAGATCCGCCCACCGATGGTGGCCTTTGCGCTCCTGATATCGCCCACATAGGTGAAGTTCACGCCGATGCCCATGCTGGAAGGGTATCCGCCCGGGAACGGAGCGTAGTTGGCCCTGTCCTCCTCGGTGGGGCTGCCGCCGGCCTGGAAAAGGCTGTGGCCCAGGTCGGACCACTGGGGGTCGAAGGTGGAGAGAGCAAACGTGCCCTTCACATCCACAGCCAGGCCGGAGGTGTTGAAGCGCACTCCCGGGGAGACCTGTATGTGGTCGTCGTAATCCTCGCCGTCGCCGGCGTCGAAGTTCCTGTCAAGGAAGTGGTTCCATTCAACCTCGGCGAAAAGGGTGGTGGAGCCGATGGGATACTCGATGCCCGCGCCGGCCCTGAGAACCGGGTCGCTCACTTCCATGTCAACGATTTCTGTGGCTACCACATTGTGGCTGGCATCGTACCTTGAGTCGGTGAACTGGAAGGTCTGGTTGAACTGGTGGTAGCCGGCGTTGGCCGTGAGGACAACCGGCTTGAGGTCGAAGGATGCCAGAAGGTCGGCGCCATAGCTCAAGCTTCCGGCGTTGATCATGGAGCGCCTGAGGTTGAACATGGGCTGACCGTGCTCCCATATGCCGTCCCAACCGTCACCGTTCTCCACGAAGCTGCTGTAGCCGCCGTCGTGGATCGAAAAAGCCGCCCAGGGCATGAGGCTGAACCAGCTGCTGGTGGAGGAGGGGTTCACGTTGTACTTAAGTGAAAGCCTTGCCTCGCTGAAGCCGTCGTCACCCTCCCAGTCGCCGGAGATCTCGGCGCTTTCGCTGTCACGCTTCATCTGGTTCATGAGGTAGGTGACGCTGATGCCCATCTCCGCCGCACGGCCCAAGGCGAGACCGGCGATGATGTGGGCTGTTCCGTCGAACTCGGTGTTGGTGATGTCGGTGACCCCGCCCGAAAGGACGCCGGTGCGGGTGTCGCTTGAAATCCCAAGGTCAGTGAAGAGGCCGATGGCGAACTTGCCGGCACCGAACGTCCGTGCGTCGGAAATCCTGTTGAGCCCCCGCACACCCCACCATGAAGGCAGGGCGGCAGCTGTTCCCGCAACGAGAACAAGCATGATGAAAAGAATTCTGCGCATAACTGTTTTCCCCTCTCTAAAGTGAACACTGGCAACGACTTACCATAAATACATATCAATCTAACATGAAATAATAGATATGGACTCCAAATTTGTCAATTGCCGCATAATCGGGTGACACCATTGAGGGACCATTGAGGGACCATTGAGAAACACCATACTAAATTATTCTCACCGAAGTTGCTGATTTCTTTAAGAATATTAAACAACAACTTTAGATTCCATGCGCCATTAAACCTGAACCTTAATATTATTAAAGAATCCAGGGCTGGTTTTAAGAATAATTTAGTATGGTGTCCCTCAATAGTCCCTCACTCATGCGGCGGGGATTCGCTCGCCGGGCCGGGTGAGGGTGAAGGAGCCGCCGGTGATCCAGGACCTGAGCGTTTCGGCGATCTCAACGGCGCCGGGGCGGCTCGACAGGTTGAAGGCCGGCACGGTTCTGCCCCCAATATCTATTGAACCCCGGAGAAGGTCGGCGCAGGAAACCAGACCAAGCGTGTCGGGCGAATTCTCAGGGTAGCTCACACCGTAGTCGACCACCGGAGAGAGTATCATGTCGTCCGAGACCCCCGTGAACGCAGCCATCTCTTCATCGAGGACGGGTATCGGGATTCCGATCCCCACCATGAGGGAGACCCCGTACCCGGGCAGCACCACCGGTCGCAGCCACCGGGAGTTCATCCCGGAAAGATCGCCCCGCACTGAAAGGGTTCCCGCACCGCAGAGGGGCACGCCCCCTGACCCTCTGGGAGGTTCAGGGTCATGTTGAGTGCCGCAGCCCATCACATGCCCCGTCCCTCCACCGAGGAAGATCCTTGTGCCCACCCCGATGGTCCTGAAGTATGGGTCGTTGAGCAAAGGTGAGTACTCGCCTGCGCTTGAGAAACCCGCGTTGCCCATGCGGGGTCTCAGCGTTCCGAGATAGGTCCTTATGGTCCTCCCGGTGGTGTTCACCGCAACATTGTAGTTCTGATACGCATTGCGAAAGTTGAAGAGCTCCGCGCTCCTGAAATCGGACAGGCCCATGTTCATGTCCACCGTCCTGCGTGGATAGCAGTCCGAGCCGTGGCCCGACGCGGTGAGCCTCACTCTCCCACCCCGCACAAGATCATTGATCACATGGGCACCCCCGTAGTCATCCCGGTCCCCCCGTGCGGTCGCACCCAGAAAGAGGTCTACCGCCGCTATGCCGGCGTAGGCGGGAACTCCGTTAAGGAACGCCTCGCGGAAGTTTATCCGTGGGCTGGTGTGGCCTGTGTTGAGAAGGACGCCGCTTGAGCACATTGCCCCGAACGTGGCTGTTGTCACGACATCCACCGCCCTGGCTGCGGCACCGGCGCCCCTCTCCCGAACCAGAAGTGTCATCTCGCCCGCGGTGAGCACCACCGCATCCCCCCGGACGATCCTTTCGTTTATCTCATCAAGGCTTTTCGCCATCACACTTCCTCCATCCTCAAATCCCCCCAGACGCCCAGACAGCCTCCGACGCAGACCACCAGGGCCTTGAGCCTTCGTCTGCATGACTCGAGGGAGATAACCCTCTCCACATCAGCTTCCGACCTGACCGTGTTTGCAAGTGCCGTGGCTGCGGCATCGGCCATGGCGCCCGAGGGGTGAACCACGGTGACCGAGTCGGCGCTGCCGAGGGAGAAAGAGGGACCCATCCTCCCGCTGGAGGTGCACACCGCCATCCCCCTGCTGCAGTCGACGCTGAACGCCAGGTTCCCCCTGAAGGGAGAGTCCTCCCCGGGGTACACCATGAAGCAGAGCCTGCCCGGATGGACGGCCCACACGTCTCCCCCGTTCTCAACTATTACCGTGGGGGAGAAGGGTCTGAGCTGCTCCCCCACTCCATGGGCCACTGCCCCCGCAACCGCCGCCATGGGTCCGGTGCCGAAGGCTTCAGCAGCCGCCTCCATCTCCCTGGCGACACCGCCCTCAGGCGATGTCCCCACGGGAACCATTGTTTCCCCGAAAACGGGGAATGCCCCGATGTGCGCCTCGATTTCCAGCCTGCACCTGGCAAGCGCCTTTTCCGAGAAGCCTTTCATGGGCTTCGAGGCGTGGATCTCGAGATCGCTCTCTCCCTGGACCGTTTTCCAGGCGTGCAACTTACCGCCTGCGGTCCAGCCGCGATAGAATCTGTGGGTATACAACTTTTGTCTCCGCTGGTTAAGTCGTTTCCCTGTCTGTCTGCCACCTGGCCGTGAAGGCCCCCGAAGGAATGACCGCCGTCACCCCTTCAGGGGCCCGGGCATTGTCATGTGCACGCAGAGGGAATCCAGCGCAAAGGCATGGGTGTGGCCGCAAAGCCCTTGGATCAGAAGCATCACGCACACCTCCCTAAAAAAGAAAAACCGCCCGATTGCATCAGGCGGTGAGTTGCAGGTTTTTTCGTTTTCACGCACATCGGCCTTAGCCATGCCACCGTGGACCTGCAGTCTCGGTTGGCGACCCCCGCAGGGGTCTCCTGATGCACGCCGAATATTCCCTGTGCTCACTGCAAAGTCAACACCTCTTGCACCTCGAAGGCGGATGTGCAATGATACATCAATCTCCGCTGGTTCTTCCGGGTTCCCGGAAGCGTTTCCGCATATCACCCAAGACAAAGTATGAAGGGCATTAGTCCATGCGAATTGCGGAAATCTATGGCGGAGGCAGTCCGGTGCTGTCACTCGAGGTCTTTCCTCCCAAACCGGGCTACCCCATCGATTCGGTTTTCGAGACTTTGAACGGCCTGGCGGACCTTTCCCCGGGCTTCATCAGCGTCACGTACAACCCCCGGGGAGACAACGGTATCCGCACCGAAGAGATAGCCTCCCGTATCCGAAGGGACTACGGGCTCGAATCCCTTGCACATCTGACATGCCTTTGCCACGGACGGGGCGAGATAGATGGGATACTGGACAGGCTTGCCCGGTGCGGCGTTGAGAATGTCCTGGCCCTCAGGGGCGACCCGACAGATAACACATCCGTTACCGGGTCCGACTTCAGGTACGCGTTCCAACTGATCCGCGAGGTGAAGAAAAGGGGATGCTTTTCAGTTGGAGCCGCGGCATACCCGGAGGGGCACGTGGAATCGCCAAGCATTCACGGCGACATCGACAGGGTCAAACAGAAGGTTGACGCAGGCGCCGATTTTCTCATCACGCAGATGTTCTTCGACAACCGGATCTTCTTCGACTTTTTGCACAGGGCGCGCTGGCGGGGGATAGACGTTCCCGTTATACCGGGGATAATGCCAGTGCTCAACTTCCGGCAGATCAAGCGTATCATATACCTGTGCGGGGTCTCCATCCCCGCCAGGCTTCTCCGGTTGTTCGAGAAGCATGGCGGAAACAGCGGAGACCTTCAGAAGGCGGGAATGGAGTACGCGGTGGAACAGATAACCGACCTTCTCTCCCACGGAGTCCCGGGGGTTCACCTCTACACGATGAACCGTGTGGATGAGACCCGAAGGATAGTCGCTGCGTGCGGCATCGAGTCAATGGAGTCAAGCGCATGACGGTGATGGTTCTCGAGCCGCCGCGCCTGCTTCCCGATGCGGCCCGGGTGCTCTGGCGTTCAGGGACCCCGCCGTCCAAGGCCGGGCGCGACCTTGAAAAAGGTGCCGAGGAGGCCCTTTCACTGTTGGCGGAGACCATGATGCCCAGCGTTGGGATACTCACGGACAAACGCCTTCCGGCATATCTGGACGAGTACTTCGCCCCCAAACTGGGTAAAACCGGGCATGTCACCGTGCTGATGGCCACTCTGGGCCATGGAATCGATGAATACCTCAGCCTGCTCCTGAGCCGCAGGGAAACCCTGAAGGCCCACATGTTCAACTCCGCCGCAAGCGAATCGGTCGAACTCCTGGCGGCATGGGCTCAGATGCGCGAAGCCTCGCGGCATCCTGGAATGGACCCCACGAGCAGACTGGCTCCGGGGTATTACGGCGTGCCCCTCGAGGCGCAACCGCTGATTGTGGGGCTGTTTCCCGGCATGGGCGTCACCTGCACCGAGAGCTGCTACCTTGTTCCATCAAAAACGTTGACGGGAGTATGGGGATGGGTGCTGCGAAAGCGCTTCTAACACTTCTTTCAAGGCGGGTCGTTTTCCTCGACGGAGCCATGGGCACCATGCTCATGAAGAGCGGAATGCCACCCGGCGCGTGTCCTGAGAGATGGGCCGCTGAAAACCCGATAAAACTCGCTGACATTCACAGAAGCTATGTCATGGCGGGAAGCGATGTGGTCCTCTCCTGCACATTCGGGGGAACACGCTCCAGGCTCGGGGAGGCCCCGGAGAGGCTGAACTCAGTTCTGGCGCGGTGCCTGCTTGAAGCGGTCGACGGCAGGGCGATACCCGCAGCCAGCATCGGACCCACCGGGATCATGATGCATCCACTGGGCGACCTGAGATGGATGGACGCCTACAACGAGTTCCACGCGCAGGTAAAAGCTCTTGTTGCGACCGGTCTCGAGGTTTTCTTCCTCGAGACCTTCTCCGACCCCAGGGAGCTGAAGGCAGCGGTTCTGGCAGTAAGGGACGTTTGTCCCCACGGCTTCATAAGCGCCCAGATGAGTTTCGGGGAGGACGGTTTCAGCCTCACCGGAACTTCCGCTGAAGCCCTCGCAGCGTTCGCGCACCAGCTGCCGGCCGATGCCGTGGGCGCCAACTGCTCGGTGGGACCGGACTCGCTGGTTTCTGTGGTAAAGGCCATCAGAGCCCACACGTCAAAGCCCGTATCGATGGAACCCAACGCCGGCATGCCCGACAGCTCCGGACGGCACAGCATGTCACCCGGGGCGTTCGCCTCACGGTGCGATGACCTGGTTTGGAGCGGGGCTGCAATGATCGGGGGTTGCTGCGGAACAGGGCCCGAACACATAAGCGCGCTGCGGGCGCTTGTGGGAGAAAGGAAACGCGAAAGATCCCCGAGCCCTCTCCCCCGTCTGCTGACATCCATGACAAGCGTTGTCCCCCTGGGAGGGGAACTCGTGGTGGTGGGTGAAAGCATCAACCCAACTGGCAGAAAAGGGCTGAGCGACGCGATCCGCGCAGGCGACGCGGGGTACGTCCTCTCCGCCGCTGCCGGCCAGCCCGACGCCAGGGTGCTCGACATCAACCTGGGACTTGAGCGGATGATCCCGGACGGATTCATGGCGGACCTGTTCGCCGGGCTCTCGACGGGCCCCCCCATATCGGTTGACCTCTCCGATCCCTGGAACATTGAGCAGGCCTTCAGGGAACTCGGGGGGGTCGGCATGCTTAACTCGCTTACCTGCGACCCCGATTTCATCGGAAAGAGGGTGGGTACACTGGTTCGCCATGGGGGATACGCCGTTCTCCTGCCAATGGGTCCCGAAGGGATACCCGAATCTCCCGGTGAACGGGTCGCCATGATAAGAAGGGGGATGGCGGTCCTTTCCGAACACGGCTTTCCCGCATGGAGGGTGATCGCCGACCCTGTCGTCAGGTCCATGGCTTCGGGGGCCGATCCAGCACTGACGCTGAGAACCCTGGTTATGATGAAGAAAAAAAACTGGCTCACCATAGCAGGTGTTTCGAACATATCCCACGGGTTGCCGGGAAGAAGGGCGGTCAACATGGCGTTCCTTTCACGCCTGGCCGAATGCGGGCTGGACCTTGCCATCGTTGACGCCACCAGACCAGAGACTCAGCTTGCAGTCAGGGGTGGACAGGTCCTCGGAGGAAGAATGCCTGCCGTGAGGGAGATGGAACTGCCGGATGACTCCACCACACCCTCCGGATCGCTCGTGGAGTCAATTCTGCGCGGTGATGTAAGGGGAACCCTTGCGCAGGCCGAAAGCCTTCTGGCCAGCGGGACGGAACCATCATGCCTCATCGAAGAACACATCCAGAAGGCCATGGCAAAACTCGGAAGGTTGTACGAAGAGAAGAAGGCATTCCTTCCCCACCTCATCGCCGGAGCCGAGGCCGCCCGCTCGCTTACCGAACTCCTGAGGCCCCTTCTTAAAACGGGTCGGGCGAAGTCCAGGGGGGCAGTGGTTCTGGCCACGGTCAAGGGTGACATCCACGACATCGGGAAAAACCTGGTGGCCCTTTTCCTCGAGGGCGCCGGGTACGATGTCATGGACCTTGGAAGGGACGTTCCGGCTCAGCGGATAGTTGACGCCGTCAGAGGAACCGGCGCAATTGCGGTAGCTCTCTCCGCCCTCATGAGCAGCACCGCTTCACGAATGGAGGAGGTCGTCAGGCTCCTGCGGGAAAGCGGCCTGAACACTCCGGTAATGATTGGCGGGGCTGTCGTTACCGGGGAGTTCGCCGGAAAGATAGGGGCCCTGTACGCGCGGGATGCACTTGGAGCGGTGAAGACCCTTGAGGATGCCATGCTGCTCCGGGAATAACCTCGGGGCCGGGAGCGTTTCACAGGGGTGCTCCCAAATCCCTCAGAACCTTTGGAGGTTTCATGAAAGCCCTTCTGTTTGTTATCGCGGCATCCGCGGTCTTGGCCGGAACTCCGCTGACCATCCCCGACATCATCAAAACGGAAGGTGAGTTCGCCTTCACCGACGGATCATCGGTCTACAGGTTCGCACAGGACGGCGCGTTCAATATGGAACCCCTCTCCCTGAGCGGCAGGGCGATCGAAGGAAGATGGACCTCCGGGAGCCAGGGCCTGTTCCTGGTCACCGGTGTGTGGACCTGGTACAACGGGCTCTCGGTTCCCGATGACTACAGACGGATGACGATGACCATCACCATGATACCGGGTGAGCCCGACACCGTACGGACCATGTGGAGCGGTTCCGAAACAAGGCTTCATCCGGTGTACTTCACGATCGACGAAGTCGCAGGGATCGATTCCCTGCCAGGGCGGTGAGCCGAAGCTCAGCAAAGCCGGGCTGTCGTGTTACGGAACCGATTCGTCCGGTTCCCAGAGGCACAGGGACAGATCGACTTTACCACCGGCAGTAAACGGCGTGCCCTCGCTTCTCAGCATCGACTCCTGCAGAAGGTGCTCGTCGGCGTCCTCGAACGAACTCCTCTTCGGGATCCGTCCTCCCGCCCCCACCACCCGGTGCCACGGTATCTCAACTCCGGGCGGTGTGCTGCGCAGGGCGTAGACCACCATGCGGGCGGCTCCGGGCCGCCCGATGAACCGGGCTATCCCTCCGTAGGTCATCACCCTGCCCCGGGGGATCGAGAGCACAACTGAATGGACGATACGAAAAAAGCCGCCCTGCATTAAAGGTTCCTCAGTATCCAGAACGCGGACATCGCAAGTGCGAACCCCGCCCCCCAAAGGGGTGACCGACGAAGGTGCCCTCGCAGCAACAGCGCGAACGGAGCCAGAACAGCCAGGGCGGATGACAGGAAGTTGTGGCGGAAGGCGTCGGCAACCCTCAGGTTCAGAAGGTCGTGTACTGCCCTGAGGCTTCCGCAACCCGGGCAAAGAAGCCCCGTAACAGCTTGAAAGGGGCAGAACAAAGGCACATTCCATCTCTCGGGGTCGTGCCTGGCAAGGAACACCGTGCCCGCGACGAGCAGAAGCACGCCCAGGGCTAGAAAAGCTTTTTCAGGCTTCCGCACATGAGCCCGTACGAAACGTATGTGAGCAGGGTGATGACAAAACCCCATATAAGAAGGGCTTTGGTACGATCCGAAGCTGCCCTTGCCTTCTCATACTCTCCCGATTTGAGCAGGGCATCGACCTGGGTGGCGCTGATGACAGCGGCGATACCGAAGGGCAGGCAGCAGAACGCCGTCATCAGGACCGACAGCACGATGTGGTTGGGTACTTTCGGGGGGGCTTCCCGGGGGACGGGGACAGGCTTGGGCCGGCAATAGGTGCAGGTCCCGTTCGCATTGAGCGGCGCTCCGCAGTCCGGGCACTTCCCCGAGCTGACACGTGAGACTGCTGGTCTGCCGCACTTTGGACAGACGCTGGCACTTGTGGACACCATGTTCCCGCAATCGGGGCAGGTAACGAGCGACACTGTATCCCTCCCGTTGTTGCTGAGGGATTATCTGGGATCGAAAGCTCCGCAGCAAGCCTGGGATCAGGGCCCGTCCCACCCGGCAACAAGGGCAAGCAGCCACCGCAGCGCCGCACCTTTCCTGTCACAACTGGAGAATGTGGTGTGGCTGGCCTGGTCGCCGTGGTACTGTGGGTGCTCGGATGGTATCGCCGAACCCCGGTAATCGTAGGTGTGGCAGTCGGAGCCGTACCAGCAGTCGATGTCGGCGAAATCAAAGAGGAACCTGTCGTTGCTGCTGCAGAACTCCCTGATCTGCACGTTCCGCTGGTGCCGGTTGTAACCCTCGGCGCCCTCTGCCTGGGCATTGCCCGTCATGTAGACGAAGGTCACCCCTGGATACTCCGATTCGAGGGTGCTCATGGCGTTCAGGTAGTTCTGGACCTCCTCCTGGCTTAACCAGTCCAGCTGAGTGCACCAGCACCACATGCAGACGTTGATCGAGGGGTTCCGGTCCAGAACGGCCCTTGTCATGTCCATACCCTAGGGCGTTTCCCAGAATAACTCGGGACCCACATAAGTCTCGCCGATCTGGCCGTCGAACACGCACAGTGCTCCCGGAACGGAAGGAAGGGAGCCGTAGCCGATTTCAACATCAAAGGCCGGGTCGGCGTCCCCAATCCTCTGGAGCCCTACGGTCAGCTGCTCTCCGTGTGAGGTATGGGCGTAATGAAGTTTCACCTGGCCCTGAACGGCGTCGATCCACTGAGCGGGGATCGCCGGGAGGTCACAGCATGTGTGATCAACACAAGGGTCCTCGCAGGGAACGTTCTGCTCCCCCGCGTGTACAGCGGGACCGGCCCCCCCGCAGCACGGCTGCAACAGGGCGATGACGGAAGCAACACCATGGATGAAGAAAGCTCTCATGCCCCTCCCTTGCTTTCTCATGCATTTCCACGACTTGAATGAAACCCCCCGGGGGGTTGCCCCGGGGGGAATACTGTTAAAAACTTGACTCTAGAAGGATGCCTTGATCCCGGCCCAGGTGTCCCGGCTGAGCGCCACATCGAAGTCGACCTCGAACTCGGTGATGGCATAGGCGCTGCCTGTTTTCGAGACCCAGAAGAAGGTGTCGCGGTCGGCGCTGTAGCAGACATCGTATGAGGAGCTCACCGCAGCAGGCTCGGGGGCGCTGCCGAGGTAGATCAGGCTGCTTCCGGTATACTCGTAGAAGTAGAAGTTGCCGTAGGTGTAGCCACCCACGAGAATGCCAGTGTTGCCGTTGTAGGGGAACACCGCGCAGGCACAGGCATACGATGTGGGAAGCTGGGTGAGGCTGACTGAACTGACGCTTCCGCCGGAGGTGTTGAAACGGTAGAGAACGCGTGATGCCGCATCAATGCACCAGATCATGCTGTCTTCGTCCAGATCCATCCCCCTGGGTTCGCCGCCGACCGGGTTTGGGAAGCTGCTCCAGGTCTCGTCGTACACGTAGATGTCGGTCACGGCATTCCAGTTGTTGATGTAGATGAAGTTGCCTCCCGTGGTCTGCTGGAAGATGACCCCAAGAACATCCGGCACCCCGGCAGGGCAGGGCAGGGTGCTCACGATACCTCCGTTGTCGGGGTTGAGAACGTAGATGAGGTCGGACGTGTAGTCGGTCACGATAAGTGCGTCAAAGGTGTCTGCAAAATCGCAGCCCCTGGGGTTGCCTCCCAGGGTGACCGTGTAGGTGTTCACCTCTGTGATGGTGATGTCGGCCCTGCCGGGAGAGGACACTCCCGGAGCCACTGACGGACCCGCATCGGGGTCGGCAGCGTAAAGGAATCCGAAGCAGAGAAGCAAAAGGCACATGGCTTTCATGTTATTCCTCTCATACCATATTCACAAGTGACCGCACGCCTTCCTGCTGGAAACTATTTTGATAACTGTCCATATATACAGCAATGTCGATACAAAGAAACCACAGCATGATGATACGATAAATGCACTGCTATGAAAGGAAGGGCTGGAGCTGTGTAACATCTGCCCGTAACTCCCCGAATTATGTCACTCCGGGAAACTCCCCCCCCGGGCATCCGCCCGGGGGGGGAGGGGTACATGCGAAAGCGATTCCTCAGCTAGAAGGAAGCCTTGATACCCGCCCAGGTATCACGGGTTAGCGCAACATCGAAGTCAACCTCGAACTCGGTTATGGAGAAGGCACTGCCTGTTTTGGAGACCCAGAAGAAGGTGTCGCGGTCGGCGCTGTAGCAGACATCGTATGAGGAGGTTACCGCAGCAGGCTCGGCGGCGCTGCCGAGGTAGATCAGGCTGCTCCCGGTATACTCATAGAAGTAGAAGTTGCCGTAGGTGTAACCACCCACGAGAATGCCCGTATTGCCGTTGTAAGGGAACACAGCGCATGCGCAGGAATATGATGCCGGAAGCTCGGAGAGGCTCCAGGAACTGACGCTTCCGCCCGAGGTGTCGAAGCGGTAAAGAGAGCGGGAAACGGCCTCGGAGCACCAGATCATGCCGTCATCGTCCATGTCCATCCCCCTGGGTTCGCCCGTGACAGGGTTGGTGATGGTGCTCCAGGTTGTCGTGCTCACGTCGAACTTGTAGATGGGGGTAACCGCATTCCAGTTGTTGACGTAGATGAAGTTTCCCCCCGGGGTCTGCTGGTAGATGACCCCAAGAATGTCCGGCAACCCCGTAGGGCAGGGGAGGGTGCTCCCGATGCTTCCGTTGTCGGGGTCGAGGTTGTAAATAAGGTCGGAGGTGTAGTCGGTCACAATAAGCGCATCGTAGGTATCAGCGAAATCGCAGCCCCTTGGGTTGCCGCCAAGAGTGACATTGTAGGTGTTCACCTGCGTGATCGTGATGTCGGCCCTGCCGGGAGAAGGAACTCCCGGAGCCGCAGACGGCCCGGCGTCGGGGTCGGCTGCGAAAAGGAACCCGAAGCAAAGAAGCAAAAGGCACATTGCTTTCATCATTACCCCTCCCATTTCGTTCTCGTTTGATTCGAATCACTTGCTTTCCCGGAGGAAACATTGTCGATAATTGTCCGTATACACAAATTTGTCAATGCAGAGTTGCCACATCAGGATGCTTCGATATAAAAGGAAGGGCGGGAGCCGTGAGACCCCGCCCGTGGTTTCCGGTTTCCCTGTTACTTCGGAACGGTCAGGCCATTCTGGATGTTCACATTCTCAAGCATTCCCTTGATGGATTCCAGCACCCCGCCAATGACCGTGACGCCAAGGATGCCCCCCACGATGGACACCAGTATCCCTATGGCCACGAAGATGAGCATGGCGCGGCTCCAGTTCTGAAGGTTCATGTTCGTGCTGTTGCTGAGGGCGAACACCAGAAGGAGAATGAGGTTCAGAACGGGAATGATCATCGCGAGCTGTACCAGGAAGAAACCCCCGGTGGAAAACGGCCTGGAACGGTCTTCTGTCATGAATTGCCTCCCTCAGATTGTTTTCGGGTCCGCGGCTTCGGGACAATAGACAGAAAAGGGGCGGGCTGCAATCCCGCCCGGTTTACTTGAGGGCTGTGATGCGCAATCATTGGACAAGGTTTCAGGAACGAGGGAAGGTTGGGAAGAAATGGCCGAGAAGCGCATCGGGGTTGACCGGGAAGACCTGGCAAGGGTTTTCGAATCCATGATAGAAGCCTACTACAGGGCGGACATGAACGGCACCATCCAGGCTGTGAACCCCAGGACCGCCGAGTTGTTCGGCTTCGAAAGCCCCGATGACATGATCGGCATAAACATTTCAAGGGATCTGTACCCCCGGGAGGGCTTGCGGAACGACTTTCTGGAGATCATTCACAGGGATGGGATAGTCAGGGGATTCAGGGAGGTGCTTTACCGGAGGGATGGCTCCACCTTCCACGCGGAGACCACTTCAAGACTCCTGCGGGACGAATCCGGCAACCCCACGGGGCTCGAGGGTTTCATCCGCGACATCTCGGAGTTGATCGACACACGGGACAGGTACGTGAGGATACTGAACTCGGTTCAGGAGGGGATCGCGGTCCTTTCCCCCGAGAACAGGTTTACATTCCTGAACAGCACCCTTGTTGAAATGCTCGGAGCGTCGTCGGAGAGCGAATTCCTGGGCAGATCCATCAGAGATTTCATCCCCGATGACCAGCTTCCAGGCCTTCAGGATGCCGACACCTTGTCGATGGGAAGTCATGTAGCTTACACCCATGATCTGATCGGAGTGGATGGGAGGCTCATCCCCATACTTGGTGTGTCCACGCGAGTGCTGGACTCGAACGGGGTTCACGTGGAGACCGTGGGCGCCCTTGTCGACATCTCCCCGCTGGAGGACGAGAGAAGGAAAAGCCTTCATCTGACGAGGGCCCTCAAGGCAGTAAGACAGGTCAACCGGCTGATCACGAAGGAACGGGATCTGAATTCCCTGACACAGGGCGCCTGCGATGCCCTGATATCAACAAGGGGTTACAGGTCGGCCTGGATAGCCCTCTGTGACGGTGAAAGGAAATTCTACCGTATTGCGGGCGCTGGTATACCCCGGGACAGGTTCGTACTCCTGGAAAAGCTCTTTCAGGAGCAGGGGTTGAACGCCTGCGCCGAGAAGGCCTTTGCCGGCCAGGGGGTGATCCTGATCGGGGACGTTGAAACAGAGTGTTTGACGTGCCCCCTTCTGGGTCTCGACCCTGAAAGCCGAACCTTTACCACCGCGCTCAGAAACGCGGGAAACCTGTTCGGTGTTATCTCAGTTGGAATCCCCTTGTCGCTTCAGAGTGATTCGGAAGAACTGGTTCTCTTTCAAGAGCTTGCGGACGATGTGGCCTTTTCCGTCTACAACCTCGAATTGGAGGAGGCGCGGAACAGGGCGGTCAGTGAGACCAGGAAGGCCAACAGCAGACTCGAGGAAGCTCTTGAGCTTGCCGAGAGAAGTGCGGAGGAGGCAAGAAGCGCCAATGCTGCAAAAAGCATGTTCCTGGCCAACATGAGCCACGAGATACGAACACCGCTTAACGGAGTGATCGGCATGGCAGGTCTTCTTGCTCAGACCGACCTTTCCCCTGAACAGCGGGAGTACGCCGAGACCGTCCGCGTAAGCGGCGAGGCTCTGCTGACGCTTATCAACGACATCCTCGACTTCTCCAAGATAGAAGCCGGCAGGATGGAGATAGAATCGATCCCCTTCGATCTTCGCCGTATGATGGACGAGGTCAGCGACATGGCGGCCTTCAAGGCACAAAGCACCGGTCTGGAATACGTCTGTCTCGTTTCACCCGAAGTGCCCTCGCTGCTTGTGGGTGATCCGGGCCGGATACGCCAGATCCTGGTGAACCTCACTGGAAACGCCGTCAAATTCACTCCCTCGGGCGAAGTGAGCGTAACCGTGGCCCTCGAGGAGGAGGACGACGACACCGTCAAACTGAGGTTCTCGGTGAGGGACACAGGCATAGGCATTCCCCGGGAGAAGCACGCCAGCATCTTCAACGCATTCACCCAGGCGGATTCCACAACGACGCGCAAGTTCGGTGGCACAGGGCTCGGGCTCTCCATCTGCAGGAAACTCGTGGGATTGATGGACGGAAAGCTGGGGCTCCTGAGCAGGGAAGGTGTCGGAAGCGAGTTCTGGTTCACACTTCCGCTTTCGAAGCAGAACACAGGGCAATCCGGATACACGGGAGGAACGCTTGACGGGGTCCGCATCCTTGCCGTCGACGACAATTCCACCAACAGAAGGCTTCTCTCACTTCTTCTGGAGTCATGGAACACCTCATTCGACACTGCGCCCGACGGCTTCACAGCCCACATGAAACTGAGGGAGGCGGCGGAGCAGGGCAATCCTTTCAGCATTGCGATACTCGACATGCAAATGCCGGGGATGGACGGCGAAGAGCTGGGCAGACGCATCCTTCAGGATCCCGAGCTTCCAAGGCCGAAACTTGTGATGATGAGTTCCATGGGAGTCCGCGGAGATGGCAACAGATTATCCCAAATGGGTTTCAGCGCATACCTGATGAAGCCCGTAAAGCAGTCCCAGCTCTTTGACTGCCTGGTGATGGTGAACGGCAGGGCGGATCCCGAAAAGGGACCCCGCTCCCTTGTCACAAGGCACTCCATCGATGAGGAGAGGAAAAAGGCGTTAAGGATACTGGTCGCTGAGGACAACCCGGTGAACCAGAAGGTCGCCATGAGGATCCTTGAAAAACTGGGATATGCTTCGGATCTTGCCGGGGATGGAATGGAGGCGGTTGAGAAGATCAGACAGACCCCCTACGACATTGTCTTCATGGACTGTCAAATGCCGGGCATGGATGGCTACGAGGCGTCGAAACTTATCCGGAGCGAGGCGGGCCGACCCGCCAATCCTTCGCTGGCCATCATTGCCATGACCGCCAACGCCATGAAGGGCGACAGGGAACTGTGCCTGAAGGCCGGCATGGATGACTACGTTGCCAAACCCGTGACTCCCGACGCCCTCTCGGTCGTTCTGGAGAGGTGGATCGGAAGGATCGTTCACAGACCATCAACTCCGGACGCAGAGGGTCGGGCACGACGCGATGTCCTTAACATCGCAAGGCTTGTGGAAGACTTCGACGGCGACATGGACGCCGTGCGGGAAGTGATAAGGCTGTTTCTGGGCAGTTCCGACGAATGCATGACGAACCTTGCCGGATCGGTCTCCAGAAACGAGCCGGACAAGGTCAGAGCCCTGGCTCATACGATCAAGGGCTCGGCACTGAACGTCGGGGCGGAGGTTGTGGCCGAAGCGGCGGCACGACTGGAGAACCAGGCAAGACGTGGCGATCTTGCCAACGCGGAGGCCCTTCTCACTGTGCTTGATCAGGAGTACAACAGGCTTCTGGGAGAGATCACATCCCGGAACCTGAGGTAGGGATAAAAACGGGAACAGCCCCGGTCCTCTCAACGACAGCCATGCATGAAGGGTAGACAAAACCTCCCGCAGTGCAAAAAGCACCCTCATCTGGAACGCTTGTGGTGTAATGTACGAACAGGCTGTCATTCCGAAGCATCAGGGAATCGATACTGACTGAAGGGTTGTTCCCTGCCCCGACGTCGGTCGATTTTCCGAGCCCGACGATTATGAGCATCCCGGTATCGAAGTCGACAAAAGACGGAAAGGTCGGCGGGTACTCAAGCATTCCGATCTCGGTGGGGACGGTGAACTGCTCGAAAAGTCCGGCCCATTCAGCAGTGGTTCTCACAACGGCCTGAACGGGCTCCTCAACGAAAAACCCGGTCTCGATTATCGTGAATGGTACTTCTGCACCCTTGAAAGACATCGAAAGAATGAGCAGGAAAACAGTCATGGCAACCTTCCCGGGAAAAAAGAGGGGTGTTCCTGATTGACTTTCATTTCGCTGTTTCGGCTTTCAACATGAGCTTTTCCAAAACGCTGTTCAGTGATGCAAGGTCAGTTGGGATTGGCCGTGAATACGCAGCAACCATATATAATGACCCTGCGAACTTCTGCGCAATCCATCGTCTTTCTTGTCACCGGAGGTTTTACCGGAATGAGATGCCCGACAGTTGACTGCCTTTTTCTGCGGGCAAACGGCAGGTTCGTCTGCTGGGACGATGCTGGAAGCGACAAAGTTCTGTGTCTCCCCTCTGAAACATCAGACATGTCAAGGGTCTACGAACCTGAAGGCCCGTGTGCCCGGGCTGCGAAAGCCCTTCGTGCCGGTTCGCTGCCCGATTCGCTGGTTTGCCCCGGTTGCCTGTGCCTCTCCATGACAGGAGTTCCCCTTTTCAACCCTGAAGTGTTGAGCGTGATGCAGGTTGAACCCTCCGCCCTGTGTACGCTGCGGTGCCTTGCCTGCGCAACTTCCGAGGAAAGGGAGGCTCTTGATCCGCCGCACCTGCTCTCCCCCGGGGTTTTCGCAAGCACTCTCAACGATTTTTCCCGGGCTGGCATCAGAATCCTTGTTTTCGACTTCTCCGGTCATGGGGAGCCAACGCTGAACCCTGAACTGCCCGAATTGATTCGAGCCGCCCGGCGCTTGTATCCCGCAGCTTTCATAACACTCGGTACCAATGGCCAGACGCGGTACTCAACCGAGCTGGTCCGCCCGGGAGTTGACCAGTTGCATGTTGCGCTGGACGGAGTTGACCAGAGCAGCTACGGCCGGTACAGGGTGGGAGGCAGTTTCAGCAATGCGGTGAGCTTCCTTCAATCCGCTGCCGCCGATTCATCAGCAGTTCATGTTGTTTGGAGGTACATCCTCTTTCGCCACAACTCCGAGATCGAACACCTTGCACTGGCGTGGGAAATGGCATGTGACATCGGAGTGGATGAGATTCGTTTCATCATCACCCGAAGGGGTGAGTGGAGCACTTCGGTCGAAACCGTTGCTGAGCTTTCAAAAGCGCTGAAAAGGGCAGGTGTGCCCGAAACCTGTCTCAGGCTTGAGTCGATTGAAACCAGGGATCGCAGGAACAGGCTGAAGAACCGCATAAGCCGTTACCAATCAATTCACAGGCTCGCCTCCCGAACCTACCGGGCATTGAGGTTCGTACCATTTGGTACAGGTTTGCCAACTGTTGGTGTTGATTACTGCATGTGGAATGAACAGCAGATAAACATGGCCATTTGCGAATCCCGCCGTCACCTTCAAGCGGGAAGGGTCAACGAGGCGCAGTCACTGATCAGACATGTGGAGGAGATCGTGGAAAAACCCCGTCGCAGTAATCCGGCATACTCTCCGGAGATGGTTCTTCTGTCGCTGGGCGAACCATACGGCTCCCTGCGGAGATCACTTCGGAAGACCCTGTGTCCCTGAGGGGTGTCCTGGCAAGGACAGGCCTTCTCAGAGCTGCAAGAGCCGTTTATAGAACTGGCCTTGGGTGCTGGAAAACAATTGTGTGGAAAGCATGCGAACACCATGCAACTTCAGAGTGCCTTCCGTGCCCTCCCCCTCATCTTTGTTTCCGGTCCGCGGCGTGTTACGACACCGGGCACTTCCTGTCAACAGGAGCAAGGGGCGCAGTCAATATCCTCTCTCTTCTCGCCAGGGTTGGAAGGACACTCGAACACTCTGTTTGCCTTGACTTTGGCTGCGGGGCGGGAAGGATGGCCCGGCACCTGCATCATCATCCGAGCCTTGAACTCCACGGCACGGATATTGATGCTGCAGCTGTCAGGTGGTGTCGGCAAAACCTGTGCGGTCATTTTCAAAGAAACGAGTACGGAAAACCGCTTCAGTATGAGGATGACACTTTTGATGTTGTTCTGGCGATCGCCGTCTTTCCACACATGAACCTTGAAGACCAGGCCTTCTACATGGCGGAGGTGAAAAGGGTTGTGAAGCCGGGAGGCACGCTCCTTCTCACCCTGAAAGGTTGGCACCGCCGCAGTGAGCTCTCTCACGAAGAACGGGAGTTGTTTGATTCAGGCCTGCCGGTTGTCAGAGAACCTCTGTACTCAACGCAAAGGTATTGCCTGGCGTATCATCCCCATGAGTTCGCTGCAGGGGTGATGGCCCCCGGTTTCAAGCTTCTGCTTTCTGTTCCCGTGGGCTCGGAGGATACAGGGCAGGATGCGTACATCTACGCCAGGGAAAAATGTACCGGCAATCCGTAATGACTTGTCGGAATTCTCTTCAGCACACGGGCTTCAGATCACTGTACCGGTCGAAGTCATCTGGGGTTGCGGATGACCATCGCTATCCTTCGCCCCTGTCCCATCTCACAGGGTTAACGATCAGCCGGTAGATTCAGGGAGGTTATGTGCAGGGTGATGCTGACACTGGCGTGAAAGAAAACACCCCGGATATGAGGTCACGAAGGTGTCTGGTCGGGGAACAGGGCTTTCGGTCTGAACTCGGGCCTCTTTCGAATTCCGTGGAACACGCCCAGCCACATCCAATAGACGAGGCGACCGTTTCGCTTGAGAGGATACATAATCGTTTTTATCAATGTAATACCAAAATAATAAAAGAGAAAAGCAAGGAAAACAGGTGGCTTCAGATGCCTCAGGGCAACGATGTAACGGTTCCTGTGGGTGAAGTATATGGCGAATGGTGAAAAAACCCCTCCCACGCTGATCGAGACGTGGTGACGTACGATCGAGCGCGGAACAAGGTGGGTGGTGAACCCGAGAGCCCTGATCTTGAAGGTAAGATCGACATCGTCGTAGTAAATGAAGAGGTCCGTGTCCTGCATGCCGGCATCCCGGTACGCGTTCCATCTCATCATCATGGCGCATCCGGTTGCCTGGTCGACTTCGAAGGGCTGCGCAGGAAGTTCCGAAACATACCTGTACAAAGGTTTCAAGTTCATTCTCCACCTTATGAACACCCCACCGGCGTTCCACAGCATGTCCGGCCTTGAAGCGTACGTTATTGCAGGAACGGTTATCCCCGTGCCGGGGTTTTTATCAAGAAAGCTGGCGAGAAGGAAAAGAGTGTCGGAAGCGACCTCGGTGTCGTTGTTCAGGATGATCACATACTCCAGGTCACGGTCGGCAAGCATTTCGTAGGCTCTGTTGTTGCCGGCAGTGAACCCCAGATTTCCAGGATTCCTGTGAAAAACCACCTCTGGCGTATCCTCAACCCAGGAGGGGACGGGTCCGGGAGAGTTATTGTCCACCAGACCGATAACCACTCGAACACCCTCGGACTCCAGGACCGACCTCACACACTTTTCCGTCAACTCCCACTGACGGAAGTTGACCATGAGTATGCCGATCCTGTATGGGCCGTTATCCCGGGGCTGTGTCATAACGCTCCGATACGGATTGAGGGTCAAACATTGGCCTGAATGGGATGGAAAAAATAGTCCCGGGTAAAACGGAAGTAAAGAGGCCGGCGCAATATCGGACACTCCTGGAACGCTTTCGGCCAGGAGTTCCAAACAACCTCCACCCTGCTCTTCCGGGCTGTAACACTTTCATCCGAACGCATGTCTATCATTCTTGACGCATGACCGGGCAAAACTTGGGACAAAGAACAGGGGGAAAAGGCATGAAGAGGTTAATGGCCACGGCGTTGATCGCGGCCCTGGCGGCGGGATGCGGTGAAACCGGCGAATCGCCGCTGGATGCCGCAGCGGATGTGCGGTATCTGGTCGTGGTTGATTCGATCGGAGTGGAGACGGGCGATTCGTGCTACACGTTCGGCGGAATAGAGGGCGTGGAGTACTGCCCGGACGGGAACATCGCGGTTCTCGACTGCGTGAAGGCCGGGCTCATGATCTACTCCCCGCAGGGCGAGTACCTGCGAAGGATAGGGCAACGTGGCAACGGCCCGGGCGAACTGGGCAACGTGGCTTTTCTGGCCATGACCGAGGACGGACACATTCTGCTGGCGGGTGAGGGAAGCGGGATCCTGGGCCTTCACCAGTACGAATACTCCACCGGGGAGTGGCTGGGGTCAATTCCCTCCATGACCACCCCGCCCACCTGTATCGAGGGAGCCGAAGAAGACTGCCATGTGCGGAAGGACCTTCGGTTGGACGTGTCCACCGGAGAACCGATTGTCTTCATGAGCGCCTCGAAGTACCGCTTCGGCTCGGAGGAACCCGTGCACACATTCTTCGAGACAAGTTTCCCGTACGACCCTCAGGACATTGTCGGTCTGGTGGACGCGATATGGTTCGGAGTAGACATGGCTGCGGACTTCAACGGAAACACATGGATCTCCCATCGGTCAAGCACCGAGGCAGTCGTTGTCCGCTACGGACCCGACGGCATGGAAGCCGACAGGATACAGCTTGACCTCGAACCTGTTCTCAGAACCCCCGAGGAGCTGGAATCTGAACGGCTGATACTGACAACAAAAGCCATGATCATGGATTTCGACCAGCTTCCCCCCATGGAACCCGATCCGTACAAACCCTTGATCACTGGGGTGCATGCCGATGGCGACGGCAATCTCTGGGTTCAACTGGGCGGTCCGGCGGTTCCCGAGTTCAGGGTTTTCTCACCGGAAGGGGATTTCCTTCACACCGTTCATCTTCAGAACCCCGCCGCAGATGCCGGTTCCTGGAAATTCTGTATCGGAGACCCGGGCGTGCTGGCTTACGCCGATGATCCGATGGAGGGGTATCAGAAGGTATACATGCTTGAGATGGTGCAATAACGGGGGTTCATTCCCTGTTCTCCCGAAGCTTCGCCGCCTTTCTGCCCGAGGCTTCCAGAAGCAGCCCGAGCGTTATGGGCAGTGCGGTGATCAACACCCCGCCCAGCACGGCGTAACCCGAATCCCGGGCTCCAACCGTGGCATCGTGGATCACCCCGGCGATTATGAGCAGCCAGAAAACCCCCGAGAGGATCAACAGGACCCTGGCCACGACCATTCTGAAACCCTTCCGTCGCGGGGGTGTTATCGTGACGGGAACAACAGTGTGCGCGCCACCTGTACCCCACCTCTGCGCGGACAGATCACGCCCCTCCTTCAGATGGCGAATGCCGATCACGAAGTAGAGCACCACCATGGGAATGACCATGAGTGCCCAGCCTGTTCCTGAAAGCACGAAGCTGTCGTAAAGGCCGTGGAGCAGCCATGCAAGGAACAGCCCGGCGGCCACATTTCCGATTCGACGGCTTCGAGGGTGGGCAAACCTTGCAATGCCTATGTAACGGCCCATCAGAACCCCTGTGAAGGTGTGCCCCGGGATCGCGCTGAGGGCCCGTGCAATGCCCACACCGAAACCGTGCTCAAGCACGTAGAGCACGTTCTCCGCCATGGCGAAGCCTATGGAAACGGCTCCGGCGTATACGATACCGTCATTGGGCTCATTGAAACTACGGCTTCTCCAGGCAAAAAGAATCACCACAAGCAGCTTCATCGCCTCTTCGACGGGTGCGATGACAAGGAAGGACTTGAGTCCAGCCTGCACCAGACCGTTACCCGTGAAGAGGGAACTATCAAGAAAAACGCCCTCGATGAGGGCCGCGGGAACAACCGAGAGAACTCCGAGGAAAAGCATTCGGGCAACAAAACCCGTTGGTTCGGGCTCGATCCTGTCGAACCGCAGTATGTAGATGAGAAAGCCGATGGGCGGCGCCAGGGCAAGAAGCGTGAGAAAGAGAATGCTCATGCTTTTCCCGTCTGTTTGGTGAAACCAGCCGCATGCTAACAGCCGAAGTATGCAGGGTCAATTGCCACGGCAAGAAAGACCTTGACGGCAGAGAAAGTTACTCTAATATTCAGAGTACTCTGCGAAAGGAGAAAGTGATGACGCAGGAATCTTTGGAATCCGATATCCAGTATGTGCGGGCTCTTGTAAAAAAATCGTGCAGTGAGTCTCTCCCAATGTCTTTCTTCATCGTGTGGGCAGTGATTATCCTCCTGGGCTTCAGTATCATCGATTTTGCTCCGAGATGGACAGGCCTGTTCTGGATGGTTGCGGGTCCCGGTGGAGGCGTCCTCAGTGGCGTCCTCGGCCACAGGGCCGGTATAAGGCTCGGACAGCTCAACAGGGAGACCGGTGTCCGTCACGCCCTTCACTGGGGAGGAATGCTTCTGGTAATACTGCTTGCCGTGTTTCTGGCTATGAGGGGGTTCGTACATGGAACCGTTCTCAGCCAGGTGATACTGCTTGTGGTGGCCCTCGGGTGGTGGACCGCCGGTGTGCATTTCGACCATTCCTTCCTGTTGTTCGCCCTGGTGATGATGCTGGGTTTCGTGGGAACCCTTTTCGTTACCCGCTACATCTGGACCGCCATTGGCGTACTGACAGCGGCGAGCCTTGTCGGGGCTGCGCTGCACAGGGGAAAAGACGATGCCGGTCATGCCTGCTGATCCTGACGAATCACTCAGGGAGGAGCTTGAACAGGTAAGCAGCCTTCTCTCCCACAAGATCAGGCTGGGCATATGCGTTCTGCTGTCCAGGCACACCGCTCTCTCATTCTCCAGGCTCAAGGAACTCCTGGAGGAAACCGATGGCAGTCTGGGCGCACAGCTGAGAAAGCTTGAGGAAGAGGGCTTCATCTCGGTGAACAAGGAGTTCGTACAAAGAAAGCCCGTGAGCTGGTACAGTCTGACGGAAACCGGCAGGAAAGGGCTGCTGAGGCATTTCAACGCCATCAGCAGGCTGCTTCATCGGTAGAGACAGTATCCCTCCCTGCCGGGATTGTGTATGCTTCCTTCGGAACTCATTTTCCTCGGGAGGAACGACACATGTCATTGAAACCCTTTTGTATCGCAGGCATTCTGTTCCCATTTCCACTGGTTTTCGGGGGAATCTTCCCTCCGGCAATGGGGGTGGCTTCCCTTGAAGACGGCACTGTGGTCGTGGGGCGGGACTATCTGTTATGGGCCGGGGCTCCGGGTGTTCTCAGGGCATCGGAGGTCGAATGCGACCGTTTCTACAGGCCTGTCTCATCTCCAGACCTGGGAAGGGTTGCGGTATGGGCCGGTTCCGACGCCGTGAATTGCATTGTGGTGCTGACCGGCTCCGGGTATGAGGTGATGGGACCCTACACCCAGGCCGGGCTTCCCTGCTGGGATGGCGAGGGGAACCTCTGGTTCACGGCGGAAGGGTTGCTGCGCCGTAACGGGGAGGCTGTGGGGCAGGAGCTTTCCGCCCACCACATCAGTATCGATCACGAGGGTGGCAGGGTAGTGTTCACCGACGAGGGCGACAGGGTTCTTTCCATGAACATCGGGACGGGCGTCGTTGACACCGTTTCCACGACTTACAGGTTCTACGGCCCTTTCTTCACCCCCGGCGGTGCAATCGTTTCCCCTTCACTCGACGGGGGGATCAGGATGTTCCGGGACTCGGAAGCTCTATTCGTGGACAATGGGGAACAGCCCGCATGGTGGCCCGAAAAGAACGGGATAGTCTACATCAGAAGCACCGATGACGGCATGAACCTGACCTCGTCCGACATCTGGCTGTGGACGGCAGATGGTGGGGCAGAGCAGCTCACCGACACTCCCTACATACTCGAGATCAACCCTGCTCCGGCGCTGGAGGGGGTCTACTATGTGGATGCTTTCAGCGGTCTTGTGGGGTGCGCCGAGGTTGCCCGGTGAGGAACTCCGCTTTTCTCCTGCTGCTGCTTTCACTTGGCGCCAGGGCTTGGACGGTATGCCTCGACCCCGGCCACGGAGGAAATGACTCCGGCGCAGGCGGGACATACTGCCTGGAAAAGGATGTGAACCTGGAGGTGGCCTTCCTTGCCAGGAGCTATCTGGAAACTGTCCCTGATTGTGAATGGGTGGGAATGACCCGGACCGGCGACAACACGGTATCCCTGGCCAACCGCGTGTCCTATGCGAACCAAAACGGGTTCGACAGGTTCATGTCGGTTCACGAGAACGCATTCAATACCCAGACCCAGGGCACCGAGACATTCTGTGAGATCCCCGTCCCCGGAACCCAGGGCTACGACCTCGCATCCAAAGCGCTGGACGGCATACTCTGGGCCCACGGCTACACCGACCGAGGCGTCAAGGACGGCAGCTGGATCTACGTGATCATAAACACGAGCATGCCCGCAATACTCGGAGAGGGGTCTTTCATCGACTACGAAGGGGCCTGGAACGAATCGTACAGGTACTTCACGAACTGGAACGACCACAAGGGAAGGCAGGGATGGGCCTACGCCCAGGGCATCTGCCTTCACATGGGCTCTACCCCTCCGCCCTACGGTCCTCAGGGGTTCATAATCGACAATCTGTCCCCCGGCTTCTCGGTTAACCAGGGAAGCCAATGGAACAATGGCAGTTACGGCGATCCATGGGGCGCCGACTACCGCTGGAGCGCAACCTCTAACGGCACGGACTGGGCCCGCTGGACCCCTGACCTGCCCCAGGCAGGGTGGCATGACGTGTACGTCTGGTACACCGACGGGACAAACAGGGCGCCCGACGCGGTCTACACTGTGCATCACCAGAACGGTGAAACCCAGCTCACTGTTGACCAGACCCAGGCCGGGGGACAGTGGAACCAGTTGGGAAGCTTTTCTTTCGCTGCAGGAACAGGGGGTTGGATAACCCTGACCGAGGAGGGTGCGACTCCCGGAAAGGTGGTCGTAGCAGACGCGGTCCGTTTCGAGCCGGGTGTGACGGGAATTGATGACGGAAGCGAGATCACCACTCAGCAGGCTCGGGTGCTGACCGTTTCGCCGAACCCCGGAAGGGCGTTCACCGTAAGCGTCGAATGGCCGGAAGGGTGTCCGCAGAGCGTCTCGGTGTACGACATCACGGGGCGCCTGGTGGAAACCCTGTTCAGAGCGGACGGCTCATCCGGCGGGCAGGTTTTTCATTGGAATCCGTCGGGGCTCCCCGCAGGGGTGTACACTGTGACAGTCCTTGCGGGTTCTGACCATTTCACGCAAAGGGTGATGCTTCTGCCCTGAATCAGACTGTCTTCGATATCCGGGGGCACTCAAACGACTGGGTCACCCTGAAGGAGCCTCAAAAGCAAGGACACTTCTTGACGGCATCCCCATGGGAACGCCCCAGGGATCCGCCCGGTAGAATCCCTGGTAACTCCGTGCGGCCTCTTCGGACCGCCTCTGCCAGGGTATCAACCGGGTTTCGGTCGACCTGCCGGTCAGGCGTCTCAAAAGGATCCCCCTGGAAAGGTCGCACCATCTTGAGACGGCTTCCATGTCCAGGCTGAACCTCATCACTGCTATCCGCCTCATGTCGTTTTCCAGAGAATCACCAGATTCGTCGATCTCGGACAGGATCTCCCTGACCTCGTCCAACTGCTCCTGTATCCTGTGCTTGTAGTTCTCGAGATGGCTCATCAGGGTTTCAAGGCCCAACCCCGTACCGAATCGGAGCTTCATGAGCAGCTCAACCCTGAACCGGTTGAGGCCGGCGGGCTCGGCGAGCCATGCGTCCAGCTCGGTCCTGCCCCTCTCCGTAAGGCTGTAAAGAACCCTCTTCTTCTTCTTCGTGTACGCGTCGGTCTTATCAAGAAGGCCATCCTGGTTGAGCTGCCTGAGCATGGGGTAGATGTTTCCGCTTGATTCGCGCCAGTAGTACATCTCCCTGTCGTCCAATGTTTTCCTTACATCGTATCCCGACATGGGACCCTGGCTGAGAATGGCCAGCAGACCGTACATGGACTGGGTGTATTCAGGGTCTTTTCTTCGAATTGCCATACCTGTCCCTCCCTGGCGGTATCCACAGGAAGCATGGGAGAATTTTTCCATCTTGACAATCTATCTTTTAGCACTATCATAATGCCGTTCGACCAAAACGCAAGAGGCGCAGAAGGGGGACGAAATGCATTTCTGTATGACGTTCATCTACTTGCTCTCTCTTCCCTGTTCATTGCCTTTCTACGATCAATGCCAGTCCGACTGGTCAGGGGGAGCCGGTTCTGCCGGACCGGCTTCTGTCTGGGGAAGCGAGTTTCTCGGCAGTATGGGTATGGACTGGGCAGGCATTCCTGGTCAACTGTCCCTTGTCTCGATGATCGCCTTTCCCGAAGTCATGACCGCAGACCTGGAAAGCCCGGCATGCATGGATGACGCCGACCTGGACGGCGATGGTGACATCGATGTTGTCTGTTCGGGATTCGAGGCAGACCTGCTGGTCTGGCTTGAGAACAGGGGCGGGCTCGGGTGGCTCTCCCACGTTGTGGACGAGAACCTTCCCGGATGCTGCGCGACAAATGTCTGGGACATGGACAACGACGGGCACCCCGACATCATAAACGCCGCCGAATCATCGGGCGCCGTGTCGTGGTACCGCAACAACGGATCCGGAGGCGGTTGGCAGAAGCATGTGATAAACGCCGGAGGGGGCAGCCCCTTCAGCCTCCAGATACGTGACTACGATGAAGACGGCGATCCGGACGTCTGCGCAGCTCTTTACGGGACGGGCAGGGTGGTCCTCTGGGAGAACGCAGATGGGGCCGGGATCACATGGACATTGCACACGGTGAAATCAGGTTTCGCGGGCGCATGGTGGGTGGAGAGCGCTGACTTCGACCTCGACGGCGACTGGGACATTATAGCCTCCAGGTACGCCGGCGAATTGTGCTGGTTTGAAAACGACGGCATGACAGAGGTCTGGGTGCAGCATCCCATAGCATCGGGGTTGTCGGGCCTTGTGAACTTCACCACCGGGGATCTGGATTCTGACGGTGACATTGACATAGCAAGCGCATCCATGACGCCCGGGAGGATTTGTCTTCACGAAAACCAGGGCCTGGGACTGGTGTGGCTTTCCCGTGATATCGACATCGACCTTCTCGGCCCGTGGGCCTGCTGCGCGGCTGACCTTGACGGCGATGGCGACCTGGACGTTATCGCCAACGACAGAACCGCAGGCTTCGTTCACTGGTACTCGAATGCCGCAGGGGACGGCAGCGAGTGGGTCCGCTGCCTTCTTGGTGATGGGTATGCCCTCCCAAACGATGTGATAGCAGCCGATCTTGACGGAGACGGGATTGATGACCCCGTGGGGTCGATCGCCAACGACAACTCGGTGCTTTGGTGGAAGCTCACGGACAGCCAGGCGCAGCATGGCTCTTTAACGAGTTCGGTCCTCGACGCGGGAGAGGATGCAGCATGGGGCATCATCACATGGGAGTGCGTTCTGCCCGGATCGTCCGATCTGGTCATGGAGGTCAGAGCAGGTCAGGACCCCGGCAATCTGGGTGTGTGGCAGACCGTGGCAAACTCGGGGGATGATCTTTCGCCGATGATTCCTGACCCCGTGCGATACTTCCAGTACCGGGTAACGCTGCTTTCGGTCAACCCGGCCGAATCTCCCGTGTTTTCGGAGGTAACGCTCAACGCCGATCTCATGGGAGTTGAATCCGGTGGCTCCCCTGATGATTTTGGATTGTGGGTACCCTCCCCATGCTACCCGGGGGCGGTTCCCGTTAACGTCTGTATCGCCCGGGAATCCAGCGCGTCCGTTCGGGTCCATGACCTTTCCGGTCGGGTCGTTGCCGATCTTTTCAGGGGAGTTGTTCCCGCAGGCAGCCAATGCCTGACCTGGAGTTGCATTGCCATGCCCTCAGGCGTTTACATGGTTGTGCTCACGGTTCCTGGGAGGTGCGCCACGGCAAATGTTGTGCTCCTGCGGTAGTTAGGGAACGGGAAGAAGCATTAACAAGTTGACCTTTTGCGTGGCTGTGTTCCTTCTGGCAGGTACATCACAGGCATGGCAACCCCCGGTGAACCTTGGCGACGCGGTTAACACAAATCACAACGAATGGTATCCCGTCATCGCCGAAGACGGGTCCTGCATGATCTTCGTCTCTGACAGACCCGGTGGCCTCGGAGACGCGGATCTCTGGATAACCTTCCTGGAGGATGGCAGTTGGTGTGAACCAGTAAACATGGGTTCAAATGCAAACACGGCTTTCGGAGAGTCGGCCCCCTTCCTTGCAGAAAACGATTCGAAGCTCTATTTCCTTTCCGCGGATCCAACGGGCCATGGAGGCGGCGATATCTGGTTCTGTCCCTTCACAGGGGATGCAGCCGGTCCTCGCGAGAACCTGGGAACTCCGATCAACAGCCCGGCACTTGAGTGCTGCCCTCTTCCTTCGCCTGACGGAAGCAGCCTTTATCTCTGCTCAACAAGGAGCGGGGGTGAGGGCGGGGTCGATGTCTGGATTTCGGAACGTTCGGGAGGATTCTGGGGTGAACCATTCAACGCCGGATCGAAGGTGAACGGCACCGGAACAGACTGTCCCCGATGGACCTCATCCGATGGGGAAAGTATCCTTCTCTGCTCCACAGGACCCGGGGGGTACGGAGGAGCGGACATGTACTCTGTGTGCATTGAAGGAGACAGTCCGGGGAATCCTGAAAACCTCGGCCCTGAACTCAACAGCCCTGCTGCAGAGTGGGGAGCCTGGTTCCAGGACAACGCGGGCGGGATTGGAGGAACGATCTTTTTCGGGTCAGGAAGAGCGGGAGGCTTTGGAGGCCTGGACATATGGTTCAGCACCCGGACCGAGGAGTTTGGTATTCTGTCATGGGGTGAAGTGAAGTCACTCTTCCTTTTCCGAGGACCGGAGAACCGAAACGAAAAACCGGTCACATGCCGGACAAATACGACGCCGTAACTCCCGTTGAATCGACCGTTATGGGGTTCCCTCCCCGGGATTCCGGCCACGCCGATATCTCGCGTGTCGTCAGGTCGAGCGACCAAAGGTTCTCGAAATCACCCGCGACCGCAAGGTACACACGCCCGCCGGAAGGGTCGAAGACCATGGATGCCCGGGTGGGATGGGCGGACACTGTGTTGACAGCGGCCTCGAGAACGGCCATGCCCTCTGCGGGTCCCATCTCTCCGGTAAAGGCTGCCAGGGCTTCATGGGCGGTTCTGAACCTGTCGGCTCCCGCTCCCTGTACCTCCTCGGGGTCAACTCCCTGCCAGGCGCAGTTGCTGAAGTTGGTCATCACAAGGACGCCACCGCCGGCCAGGTCCAGAACCCTGTTGCCGCTCTCCCCCACCTCAATTATGGAGGCAGAACCCGTTGCATCAGCCACAAGAACGTGAAGAGGGGGGTCGTCGTACTGCCGGAACGGCGCAGCCCCAGCCATATCCTGAATGTCCGCAACGGTTGCACAGTGATAGACAAGAGCGTAGAAGGGAATGAATATCAAAGGGTTGTCCGAGTCCGGGGAAGGGCCTGTCCAGGGGGCATCGATGACCTGCATGGTGGAGAACCTGCCGTTTTCCGTAAACCCAACGGTTGGTACCGGGTTCCCGTCGGCGATGAACGACATTGTAAAAACCGGTCCACCCTCACTGTCGGTCTCGATCCTGAACAGGATCTCCTGCTCAGGGTACCAGTCGAAGTTCATCCCATAAAAGGCGGTCCCGCCTCGGTAGTCCACAAAGCTCGTGCAGGCCGGCAACACACCGCAGATCACTACCGGAACGCAGATCAGAAACTTCATCCCGACTCCCTTTCCCTTCGAAAAACTGAATCCATATTGGTCAGAGAGCGATATCCCCCTGATCAGGTCAAAAGTTCCGCCTCGAAGAACAATGCAAGTTCTTCCGGGGAATCAAAGAAGTGGTCGGGGTGCGCCTCTTCCAGCTCATTCCGGCTTCCGTATCCATAAGTTACAGCCGCAGTTGAAGTTCCATTTTGTCTACCGCCCTCCACGTCATGAAGGCGGTCGCCCACCATCATCACATTCCCGGGGTTCAGGTTTCTGGTGGACAGGATATGCCCCACAAGTTCGACTTTGTTGGTGAGCCTTCCGTCGAGATGGCTTCCGTGAACCCCGAGGAAGTGCCTTGAAAAACCGAAATGGTCGAGCACCCTTGCGGCGAACACCGTTGGTTTGCTCGTGGCCAGAAGGAGTGAACGGCCCGACTCCCTGATCCGGCCCATTGCCCTGTCGATCCCCGGATAGGGAACATTCTCGTAGATGCCTGTGGTCGTGTACCGTTCCCGGTAGAGCTCCACTGCCCTTCCGACAAGCTTCCCATCGGTACTGAAGAGGAGCTTGGAAAAGGATTCGGAAAGGGGCGGGCCTATGCACCACGAAAGCTCAGAAGCATCGGGAACCGGCTCACCCAGCCGCTTCAGGGCGTACTGAACGCACTTCGTTATCCCTTCCCCGGGGTCGGTAAGGGTGCCGTCAAGGTCAAGCAGGACGTGGGTCGTCATCAGGGGCCGGCACCGCTCTTCCCTGATTGGTGAACAAACTCCCCAAGCTTCTCGAGCACCGCTGCGGCGTGACCGGCAGCCTTCACGTTCGGCCAGACATGGGCGACCGTGCCGTCGGGAGCGATGAGGAATGTTGAGCGGACGGCTCCCATTAACTCCCTGCCGTACATCCTTTTCATGCGCCAAGCCCCGAAGGCTTCGTGCAGAAGACGCCCGGGGTCGCTGAGCAGTGTGATGGAAAGACCCTGCTTCTGCTCGAATCGCTTATGGGACTCCACAGTATCCCGGCTCACACCCGCGATCACTGCCCCCAGCAGGGTGAATCTTTCCTTCAGTACAGAGAACTCTCCGGCTTCGAGCGTGCATCCGCCTGTGCTGTCTTTTGGGTAGAAGTAGAGCACCAGCCACTTGCCCCTGTAGTCACCTGGTGAGAACTCCCTTCCGTTCTGGTCGGGCGCGATCACATCCGGGGCCATGACGCCCTTTTCGGGCAGTGCGTCCATCATCGGGCTCCTTCTCGGTCCGCAGGGCGGATTTGCAGGTGAAACACCGTCAAAGCCTTGCGTCGTAGATCTCAGCGGCCCTCATGACATCCCGTCTGGGGCCTGTCACCACAAGGACAAGAGTATCTGAATCAACAATATAGGCTCCGGAAGAGGTTCGCTGCCCCTCATGGATCTCGTAGTCTACATGGATCCAGGGGTTTCGCCCCGAGTCGACGACCTCCCTCACGAACGACTCGTTCCATTCGTATCCCCATGACGAGAGCAGCCGGATCACTTCCTCGTGATAAGTCAGTGCCTTGTAAAGAAAAGACGCGGAGAGGATCACTCCCATTCCGGCAAACAGGGCGAGCAAAGCCCTCAGAACGACTCTTCCTGGTGATGTTCCCATGCGGCACGCCCCCCTCAGAGGGAAAATGGATGAATCAGGCCAGAGAACGGTAGTCGGGTACCGCCCAGGGGTGGTGAACCTAAAAGCCGAAGAACCTCCCCATGAGCCTTATCGCCATATCGCGCCCCAGCAGCCTGAGCGCCAAGTTCGCCTTCCGGGCATTTCCCCCCACGACGTAGCAGAACCGGGGTCTGCGCTTTGAAAGGACCTTCGCGATCACCCGTGCGACCTGCCCCGGGGGTATGCCATGCCTGCTGTCGATCTTGTCCACAACCCTTTTATAACGGATGTCGATGTATGAGCCCCCCGTGGCCCGGTACGTGTTGCCGGTTTCGTTGAAACCTGTGTTCACGTTTCCGGGGTGGATCACCGATACCCTGATCCGCCTGTGTCGCAGCTCCGTGAAGAGGGATTCGTAAAACCCCTCCAGACCTCGCTTGGAGGCTGAGTACATCGCTGACATCGGCACTCCCACGCACGCGGCGATGGAACTGACGCCGATGATCGAACCGCCGTCGTTCATGAGGGGAAGAAAATCCCTGACGAGCTTGATGTGTGATGCCAGGTTCGCGTCGAGGACGCTGTCAACAAGCACATCAGGAAGATGCTGGACCGGGTGGGTGCTGTGAACCCCGGCTGTTATCACAAGGCCGTCGAAAAACCTGCCTTCTCCCGCCAGGGCGCCGGCGAAACCTGCGACGCCGATCCTGTCTGTGATGTCCAGCTCCATGGTTTCCAGAAAGCCGCATTTACTCGGAAGGGTCTCCAGAAGAGCACCGTTGCTGTCAACCGCCAGCACCTTCATGCCCCTCTCCAGAAGGATCCCGGTAAGGGCCCTTCCGATACCGCCCGCGGCTCCCACGATGACAAGGCTGCTTTTCGGGGCGACACCCTCATTTCCGATCATGGCGGTAGAAGTACTGCTCAATGCCAACCTCCCGTGCAAACATGCCGTTTTCCGTGAAAGCGGGTTTCTTTCGTATAGTATAAGAATGAAGCCGATGTGCTCAAAGCACACGTGGCTGCGTAGTACTCCACTCAAAGGACGGGCTTTCATGATAACCGTCGATGCAGTGACAAAACGGTTCAAGTCGGGAAAAACTGCCGGAAACCGGGCTGAATACAGCGGAGACCACCTGACCGC
The DNA here is from genome assembly GCA_002436025.1 of candidate division Hyd24-12 bacterium UBA6080. Taxonomy (GTDB): domain Bacteria; phylum Fermentibacterota; class Fermentibacteria; order Fermentibacterales; family JCC-6; genus UBA6080. The sequence continues at coordinate 11,261 of DIXM01000005.1, read as the reverse complement.
AGTCGACAACGTGTCCTTCGTCTGCAGGCCGGGGAGGGTGTTTTCGCTACTGGGTCCGAACGGCGCCGGCAAGACCACAATGCTCAGGATGATAGCCACCATGCTTAAACCCAGTTCGGGGAGAATAACGGTCGCCGGCTGTGACACCGTGGATGAGCAGGAGGGCGTTCGGGGGAAGATAGGCTTTTTGACAGGCACAACAGGCCTGTACGCAAGGCTGACCCCGCACGAGATCATCTCCTACTACGGTGAACTTCACGGGATTGAAAAGAGACGGCTCGAAAAGCGCAGGGAAGAGCTGTTCTTCACCCTTGGCATAGATGGGTTTGCCAATCGCCGGACAGGCAGCCTCTCATCGGGGATGAAACAGAAGGTGTCCATAGCAAGGACCATGATACACGATCCCGAGGTGCTGGTTTTCGATGAACCAACCGTGGGGCTCGATGTCGTCACGTCAAAATCCATCATGACTCTGATCCGGGGATGCCGCGATCAGGGCAAGACGGTGGTGTTCTCCACCCACATCATGGGAGAGGTGAGCCTTCTCAGCGATGACCTTGCCATTATTCACAGGGGCAGGCTGCTTTTCTGCGACACCTTCGGGAAATTCACTGGGGGTATGAGCGCGAAAACCATCGAGGACGAGTTCATAGGCATGATCGAGGCCGGGGAGGCTAAGGCATGAAGATAGTCTATATAATCTTCAAAAAGGAAATGAAGGACATGCTTCGGGACAGAAGGACCATGTTCTTCATGGTATTCATGCCCTTCATCGCAATTTTCCTGGTCTTCAACCTCACGATGCGCATGGGTATGGAAATGGAGAACAGGGCCAGGGAAAAAGTGATGCGGGTGGCCGTGATATCCCAGGGACCCGTACCCGAGTTCATGAACCTTCTCGAGGGATCGGGAGAGGTGGAAGTCGTTGGACCCATTACGGACAGCGAGGTAAGGCCGTCACTGGAGTCCGGGGAGATCGATTTCGTGGTGAGGTTCACGAACGACTTTCAGAGCATCATGGCCAGTGAAGGCACGGGATCAGTGGATGTCTACTTCATGGGGTCGGTGTCGGAGAACGAGGGAGCGCTTCCGCGAGTCAGGGCGATCATTGAAGGGTACGGCGAATCGCTTCTCCAGAGGCGTCTCGGGGACCGGGGGCTTGCGTCGGGGTTCGCAAGGCCTTTGAGCATCACGGAGAAGGATGTTTCGTCTGCCCGGGCAAGGATCGGGGAGAGCATTGGTGGAATGTTCCCCTACTTCATCATTCTGTTCTGTTTCATGGGCGCGATGTACCCGGCCATTGACCTCGCGGCCGGCGAAAAGGAGAGGGGAACGATCGAAACCCTTCTGATCTCGCCTGCTTCCCGGGGGCAGATCGTGGTGGCGAAATGGCTTGTAGTGACCCTTTCGGGTGTGTGCACCGCGGCAGCGTCTTTCGCATGGCTCTTTCTTGTTCTCAGGTTCGGAAGCCCGTTGCCCCGTGAGATGGTTACCGGTGTGATGAACATCGTTGAGCCCGGAGCACTGCTGCTGTTCCTGGCCATGCTCATCCCTCTGTGCGCCTTTTTCGGAGCACTGCTTCTCTCGGTTTCCATTTTCGCCAGAACCTACAAGGAAGCCCAGAGCATTATCACGCCCCTCAACTTCATCGTGTTGATCCCGCTTCTCATAGGAATCTTTCCCGGGATAAGGCTCAACTGGGCAACCGCCCTGATCCCGCTTCTCAACATCTCGCTGGCAACCAAGGAGATAATAGCCGGGACCATCAACCCGGTTCACCTGGTCGAGGTGTTTTCGGTGCTGCTTGTTCTGGCGGTGGCGGGCCTTTACTTCTGCTCACGATGGTTCAGGAGGGAGGAGGTCATCTTCCGCGGGGCGTAGACAGGCCCTCCTCCATCTCCCGACCGTCTGTATCAGCTTCTTCTGCCACCCGGCCTGCCGCCCAGACGGGATCTTCTTCTTTCATCGTGGTTCCGGGGAGTTCTCGAGGGGTTCCGGCCGAAATTCACGGGTGCCGGCTGGCAAGACCTGAAAGCCTCGTCCGAGTGATACGCATGGTTCATCTCGGCGGGCACGGGTTTGCCCAGAAGCTTTTCGATCTGCGTAAGGCACTCCCTCTCCTCGGCGCAGCAGAAGGAAATGGCGTCGCCCGAGGCCCCTGCCCTGGCGGTCCGGCCAATACGGTGGATGTAGGTCTCCGCCTCGATGGGAAGGTCGTAGTTGATCACGTGGGTGATGTTGTCGACATCCAGCCCCCTGGCAGCAACATCGGTCGCTACAAGGACCTGAAAGCGGCTCCCCTTGAATCCTGACAGGGCGCTGGTTCTCGCAGACTGGCTTTTGTTGCCATGTATCGCTATGCCGCTTATCCCGGTTGCCTGGAGTTTCTTGACCACCTTGTTGGCGGTGTGTTTCATCTGGGTGAAAATGAGCGCCTTGACGACCTCGGGGTTGTTGAGAAGTGATACAAGAAGGGCATCCTTGTCGGCCTTGCCAACAAAGAGAACTTTCTGCTCAATACTCTCCACCGTGGGTTTCCCGGGTTCGATGGAGACCCTCAGGGGATCGCGAACCATCGTCCTGGCAAGGTCCTCCATCACCGGGGACATCGTGGCGGAGAAGAAAAGGGTCTGACGCCGCTCGGGAATCCTGGCAAGGACCTTTCTTATGTCGGGGATGAACCCCATGTCCAGCATTCTGTCAACTTCGTCGAGCACGAAGACCTCCACCTTCTCCAGGTGGATGAATCCCTGCTCCATCAGGTCGAGAAGCCTGCCGGGAGTTGCGACAAGAATGTCGACGCCCCTTTTCAATGCCTTTTCCTGCGGAAGCTGGCTGACGCCTCCGAACACCACGGTATGGTGCAGGCGAAGAAAACAGCCGTAGGTGCCAATGCTTGCGCTGATCTGGGCAGCAAGCTCACGAGTGGGAGCGAGAATGAGGGCTCTGGGTGTACCGGGCCACGGCCGGGTGGTGTTCCGTGACAGTTTCTGGAGAAGGGGGAGAACGAACGCGGCCGTTTTCCCTGTGCCGGTCTGGGCCGTCCCCAGAAGGTCCCGTCCGTCAAGAAGGTGCTGAATGCACTGTTCCTGTATGGGTGTGGGCGTTACGTAACCTTCAGCCGCCAAAGCCTTTTGAAGTTCCGGGATCAGCACCTCGAAGGCGTTCTGGGGCTGTGACATGGAATCCGTGGATTCCTCGGTGCGCTTTGAGGGCGCGCAGGTATGTTCTTTCATGATACTTTCCTGGTCCGGCGCTAAATACGATCTCTACCCGCCGGACGCGTGGGAAAGAAAGGACCGCAACTTTTGCGGTATTGAGTGAAGGGGGTTACAGAAACCTTGTTTCCCCCCGTTTGATGTGTATCATACACAACGGGAAGCGAATATGCAAATCACTTGCGTTAAGGCGAATGAATCATAAGAGTGGACAGTGGGTAGTAATATGCATTATTCGGGTTTTCCTGGTTCTCTGATCGGGTCGATCGTTCTCATCGTTGAGATTGTCGGTCTTCTCTTCTCATCGTCATGCTCGCCACGGGAAAGCACTCATGTCTCCCCTTCGGGAGAGTACAGAGCTTTTCTCACCATTGAACCCTGTCCCCAGGGATACGGCGTCTGGGTTGTCAATGTCACGGGCCACGAAGAAGAGGTGCTTCTCTCGGAAATGATGCCAGACCACCCAGCCTCCCTTATGGCGTACATTGCCTGGGATGATGCCGACAGGTTGTGGTGGTACGGAAGCGATGACGGCAGTGTGTTCTACTGGACGCGCTCCGAAACGGGATGGTCACGAAACGCTTACTCATCTGACCCTCAGGGGGGACCTGCTCCACCGGACAGCCTTTTCACGGGCGGGAACAGGACCCGATCAGAGAGGTAAACCTTTTCGTTCTTGTTCACAAAAGGAAGGATGAACATGAAAAGGCTGTTTTCAGCGGCTTTTCTGGTCCTTGTTGCTTCAGGTTGCTCCGACTCACCCAGCGCCCCGGCGGGAACCCTGCCTGTCGTTCAGAACTGCAGGATAATCACCGGGGCGAGCAGGGGGGACACTGTGACCGTGGCATGGGACTCTGTCTCGGTGGATGTGGACGGTTACAGGGTCTGGTTTTCGACAACTAATCCCGGGAACTGGCAGATAATCGCCCAGGTCGAGGAGACCACCGCGGTCCATATCGCCTCAGCCACCGGGTACTACTGCGTGGACGCAATAGACGGGATCAACTCTTCAGAGGCCCAGTCCAACAAGGCCGATGACAGGGCTGAAATGTTCGCACTCGACGATACACTGACTGCAGGGGGAGCCGACGGAATCCAGTTCCTTCCAGACCATGTGGCCGTGGGCGACGCCAGCGATCCCACATTCAGGCAGGACCTGTATGTGAAGTGGGAGGGTGACACCGCCATATTCTGCCGGGGCAACTACGATCCCGAGGGCTACCCGGGCGGCAGCTACACCCATATCGCCCAGGCTTCCAACACCCTTGCTCCCGGTCCCGGGGATTCTGCGTGGCAGAGCACCATCGCCGCCCAGGATGGCGCCTCCTACTTCGTCTCACTTGAAAGCGGTGATTACGCAATGTTGAGTGTTGACTCCGTGAGTTTCGACATGGTCCTTCTGAGCTTCAGTCAGTATCAGACCATATCCGGGCTCAGGCTCTTCAACCCTTTCCTTTTTTGAGGAACGGCCGGGTGTTCTTCAGAAAGACGAACGGCGGTCAATGAGCAGGGACTACGAGGCGGAGAGGATCAACCGTGCCTGCTGGGACGAGATCGCCCCGATCCATGGCCGGTCCTACGACATATCCGCCCTTCTCGCGGGAGGACACAGGCTTGACCCCGTTCAGGTCGGCGAGATCGGCGACATCAGGGGAAAGAAGGTACTTCACCTTCAATGCCACATAGGAACCGACACTCTCTCACTGGCAAGGCTCGGGGCTGATGTTACGGGAGTGGACTTCTCCGAGGGATCATTGGCGGTCGCTGCTGACCTTTCGAAAAGGACAGGGCTTGCCGCCCGGTTCATCCATTGCCCGATCTACGATCTGCGCGATCACCTCAGCGAGAGGTTCGACCTGATCTACACTTCCATCGGGGTTCTTTGCTGGAACTCCAACATCGACCTGTGGGCCGGTATTGTTGCCGATTTTCTGAAACCCGGGGGCGAATTCTACTTAATGGAGTCTCACCCCTTCCTGAACGTCTTCGATGACGAGGCCAGCGGACTTGCGGTAGTCAACCCCTATTTCACGGGAGGAATACCCAGGGACTGGCCCTCGGGTTCTCCTGACTATGCGGACGAGAACTACCTGGTGAAAAACCCGACGAGAGAGTTCACCTGGACAATGGGGGATGTGCACAACGCGCTTGTGAACGCCGGGCTTCGGATCGGGTGGATCCACGAATTCGACTTCATCCACTGGAAGGCCCTTGAGTGTATGAAGTCCGGCGAAGACGGCTTCTGGCGCCTCCCTGAACCCCTGAACAGGATACCGCTTCTCTTCAGTCTGAGGGCGACAAAGCCCCCGTGACACTCTCGCCCCCGAAGCAATCGCAGATCGCGATTACCTGAAGCATGCGGTTTGCCACTCCATGTGAGATGGCGCAGTAAAGCCTGACTGCGGCCTTCCCGTCTTTCTCCGGAAAACCTGTCCCGGCATATTCGGTGTGTTTCCAGGGGTTCATTGTCAGGCGCCCTTACCGGATTCTTCCAGGCGGGAGACAAGCATTGTTCCATCTCTTCATGGCGGTTGTCTGCAGCTCTTCGGTCGCCGTGCTGCTTCGCATATCCGGAAGGCTTGGCCTCAGGAAAATGGAAGTCATCGCGGTGAACTACCTCACCGCCGTCGTGGTTTCACTGCTCATCCAGGGCGGTGGTATCGGGGCTTCATTCAGAACCCTGGAAACCGCAATAACGCAGATTGCCTTGGATGGTGGTTCAACGATCACTCAAGAGAGGGAAGTCCTCTGGGGAATTGTCGCGGGTATTCCCCTGGGGATCATATACTTTCTGGCATTCATAGTTTACCAGAGGGCCCTTCGCGAGAATGGCCTCGGGTTGTCCGGCGGGTTCGCAAAAATGGGAATCCTCCTGCCCATGGCGCTTTCAATGCTCATCTGGGGAGAGTTCCCGGGCATGCTGCAATGGGCGGGCATCGCGGTGGCCGTTGCGGCCGTTTTTACAGGGGCGTTTCGCGGGGCGTCAGAGGGTGTCCGCAGGTTCACCCCGGTGCTTCTTCTCGTGTTTGTTGCAAACGGCATGGCGGAATTTGGAAGCAAGGTGTACCAGCGCCTGGGAGGGGGGGATAACCGTGATTTCTTCCTTCTCTGGGTGTTTGGTGCAGCTTTGCTCTGTTCCGTTCTCAGCCTCGTTCATGAAAGAAAGCGGGATGAGGCAAGACATGGGTTCAGCCCCTTGTCAGCCGCGCTGGGTGTTCCTCTGGGGCTTGTCAACTACTTCAGCTCATGGTTCCTCATCCCCGCTCTTGGTGTACTGAACACTTCGGTTGTATTCTCGGTCTTTGGCGCGGGAACGGTTGCCCTCCTTTCAATGACTGGAGTCGCAGCTTTCGGCGAACGGCTCGATGGAAGGCGCTGGACTTCACTTGTCATGGTGACCGCCGCTCTGGTGCTTGTGAACATGTGAGCTGAGGTTTTTTTGAGCAGAACTCCAGGGTTTCTCGGGACCGAGCCGGTTGGCAAACTGCTGCTTCGAATGTCCGCGCCTTCCGTGACGGCCATGCTGGTGAATTCACTTTACAACCTGGTGGACACGATCTTCGTCGGGCACGGTGTAGGCACCGACGCCCTGGCGGCATTGGCGGTCTGTTTCCCTATTCAGATGTTCATTCTCGCTGCCGCACAGACAGCCGGAATCGGAAGCGCCTCGGTGATAAGCAGAGCCCTCGGGGCGGGCAATACTGAACGGGCGGGAAGGGCAGCCAGCTCTTCCTTCCTGCTCGCCTCGGTATCCGCCCTGGTGATCTGCGCCGCGGGGCTGATATTCATGAAGCCCATTCTGTCACTGTTCGGAGCAAGCGGATCCGTTCTCGTGCCGGCTTCCGAGTACATGTCGGTGATCTACTTCGGCGGGGTTTTCTTCGCTCTCTCAGTGAACGGGAACAACCTTCTCAGGGCCGAGGGAAAGGCCAGACTCGCCATGGCCACCATGGTTGTAGGCGCTGTGTCAAACATGCTGCTGGACCCCCTTTTCATCTTCGGTTTTGGATGGGGTGTCAGGGGGGCGGCCATAGCAACGGTTCTCTCCCAGTTCATCTCGTTCAGCTACATTTCTAGTGTCTTCCTCAGAAAAAAGAGCACTCTGGTCCTGAGGAAGGCCTGGATAGTTCCCAAGCTTTCCGAGGCGCTCGAGGTCCTTTCCGTTGGGGTGGCTTCTTTTGCCAGGGTGTGCGCCGGAAGCCTGATGGCGATAGCGGTTAATCGCTCCATTGTGCATTACGGCTCGGCCCTTGAGCTGGCGGTGTTCGGCGTGGTGAACAGGGTTCTGATGATGTGCTTCATGCCCGTGTTCGGCCTGGCCCAGGGGCTGCAACCGGTCCTGGGTTACAACTACGGTGCTGGACTCGGAAAAAGGTCGGTTCGCGCGGTAAAACTGGCAATCCTGTCGGCTTCCGCAGTTACGGCGGTTGCTTTTTTCCTCGGTTTTTTCATTCCGGGGCAGGTGCTCTCGGTCTTCAGCAGCGATGAGAACCTGTTGTCCGCGGGTCCCTCCATTTTCAGAACGATAACAGCCGGAATGTTCTTCGTGGGCGCACAGGTTGTGGGAGCATCGGTGTTTCAAACCCTGGGCAAAGCCGGTCTGGCCTTTCTGCTCTCCATCTCAAGACAGGTCCTTTTTGTGGTCCCTCTGGTCCTTCTTCTCCCGGGTGTCATGAACCAGCCTCTTCTGGGCGTCTGGTCGGCTTTCCCCCTGGCGGATTTTCTCTCATTCCTGGTAACGGGTTTCTTCCTCCTCAGGGAGATGAGAAAACTGAGGAGCGCGTCTTCTGAGAATCCTGATCTCGGTCAGTAACCACGGGTGGGGGCACGCAGCCAGACAGAGGGAACTGGTCAGGCTGCTTTCGTCAGCTGTACCCCGTCTGGAAATACATGTGGCTTCAGGGGCGCCTCAGTGGTTCTGGCAGGGAAGCCCAGTGACCAGGCTTCATCCGCCGGCATGCTCTCCTCTTCCCGTCGATTCAGGGGGAGACACCGATCTCACCCTTACGAAAAACTCCCTTCTTTCATTCGCGAAAAACATGCAGCGGAACCTGGAACTCGAGAGAGCCCGCATCAACCTTCTCTCTCCGGACATGCTGATAAGTGATGTCGACCCCCTGCCGGTGCTGGCCTGTTCAGATCTGGGCATCCCGGCTTTCGTGATGGGCAACTTCACCTGGGACTGGATCCATGCGAACCTTTTTCCCGGCAGCTCGTCCGAGTGTTCCCTGATAACGGCGGCATACTCAAGGGCTACGTATCTGCGCCTCCCCATGGGACCATGCTACTCACCATGCTCGCATACTGTTGAGATGCCACTTCTGCCCGGGGGTCCACCTGGAGACGCCCATCGCGCACGCACTGTCACCGGTGAACGGCCATACACTCTTCTTGCGTTCAGGGAAGCACCCATGGGCGGGATACCTGACAACATTGGCGGGTTCACGGTGGCATCCATGGAAAAAAACGTTCTTGGAGCGGAACTTTGCATTCCATATCAGGATATGTTGAACGCAGGTGTGTCGTTCTCGGACCTTGTGGCAGGCGCGGACAAAGTCGTCTGCAAAGCCGGGTACGGAATCCTTTCCCAGCTTCTCGCGGAGGGAAGGGACGCACTTGTTCTTACGGGCAGGCGGTTCCCGGAAGAACCGTTCCTACTTCAGGGTTGGAACCGCCTGCGCAAGGGTCAGGTTTCTGGGACATCCGTCAGGCAGGGTTTAACCGAAGCAATTATTCAGGCTTTGGGGCTTTGAAACTCAGCTTTTCTTCCGGACGTTTTTAGTGTAGAATCAAATGTTGGTGGTTTTCCCTATTCCAAGGAGAGTGAAATGCGTCTGTTGCCACTTCTTTTGCTGATTGTTTCCGCTTCCGTTTTAGCCGCCCCGGTGAACGGACCTTCCGAAGCGGCTGATCTGGTCATAAACACCATGATGCTCGACATGGACAGGGTCGAGGTCAGGGTTTTCCCGACCATTCTCGAGGAAGGCTCAATTGTTGGGGCATGGTCCTACCCGGGCCTTTTCGCGCCTTTCCAGTCGTACCTTGTTCTTGTTGACGACTTCGCAATCGCGAACTGGGAACACCCGTGCCGTTGGGTCTTCGTCTCCCCCCAGGGTGATGTCCACACGGAACGCATGACAGTTCCGCCCGATTTCTACGCCCGCATGAATGTCGAGTACAGTTCCCTTCCCGACGTATCAAACCTGATCAGGGGACAGTACGAAGACTTCATCGCCTGGTTCCAGCCCAATGTCCAGGCAACCCCCGAGCAGGGCCAGCAGATGTACGCATGGATCATCTCAGGCGGAGCCAACCAGGGCAACAACCACATCCGCTACTACGGCGATGTCCAGTTCATCTACAACGTTCTCGTTCACGACTACCTGATCCCGGGTGACCACATAATCGTCTGCTTCGCCGACGGCACCAACCCCGCGCCCGATCAGTCCGGCGGCATCAACTCGAACCCCGACTTCGACGATGATGGCGACACAGATATCAACTACGATGCCACAACTGCCGGCGTTACCAGCGGATACAACGCGATCGACGGCATGGTGGGTCCCGACGACCACCTCTTCATCTTTACCACCGATCACGGTGGCCAGGGAAAAGAGGGCGGCAACCTCCCAACCGAGGTCCATCTTAATCTCTGGAACGCCACTCTGAACGACGACGACTTCATGACAATGCTCAACGGCATCACCGCGGCCTCGATACATGTCGTTATGGAACAGTGCTTCTCCGGTGGCTTCCAGCAGGAAGTCATTCATGCAGCAGCCGGCCAGCCCCGTTCGTTCGCCAGCGCCGCCAACGCCTCCGAGTCCAGCTGGGCCGGAAACACGTATCCCCAGTACGATGAGTATGTCTACTTCTGGACAGGCGCCGTTCACGGCAGCAGACCCTTAGGCGGTTCATACCCCGCAGGCGCCCTCCCCGGCAACCCCGACCTTAACAGCGACGGCTACATCTCCATGTGGGAGGCACACGACCGCGCCAAGGCCTGGGACTACTACGCCCAGAGCGGCCAGGAGCATCCGCAGTGGGACGATCTGCCCGACAGCTGCGGCGAGCTCTACTTCCTCGGCGGCCCCATCCCTGTGGGCACCGAAGAGTTCTTCGTCGAGGTACTCCCCGCAACGGGTCTCGGCATCAGTGTTAACCCCGTGAACTCCGGCGCAACGGTGACCTTCCACATGAACACCACCGCCGCAGCCGAGCTTCAGGTGCTCGACCTGACGGGCCGTGTTGTCAGCACGATTCTTTCCGGCATCGTACAGGCCGGCAACCAGTCGGTTCTTGTTGACTTCTCCGAGCGCCCCTCCGGCATCTACCTGCTCCGCCTCGCTACCGAAGGCTCCGTCCAGACCCTCAAGGTAGTCCGCTTCTAGGGGACGGACTTAGATAGTTTAGTTTGCTGGCGTAATAAGAAGGCCTGGAATAACTTCCAGGCCTTCTTCCTTACATGGGTATGCTAAGCTTTAGTAGCTGTTCTTTCTTTTCTGGAAACACATCTGGCCAAAGCAGCGGAAGCTGAAGGGGTAGTGATACCGAGGTAAGCAGCGGCTTCGGTTATGGTAAAGCCACATGCGTAAACCGCTTCTTCAAGAAACTCCTCTCGCGCTCTGGAGAGATTGCTTGTTCTGCCGCGACCCCTGATCGCATCAGGCATGACACGGTGTGCTGAAGCGGTACTACTGATAACGGCATCAAGGCTGGAAACGCCTTCCTTCGTGCAGCGAATGCGATCGAGAGCGATGGTGACAGAGATTTCCCCGTCATCCACTTGAGTGTCCTGGCTGATCTCGTTGAAGTATTCATCCTTGGTGAGAAAGAGGGAGCATGCCTTGTGGAAACAGGAGAGATCGTCCATACGGGGAGACACTATCTCCTTGTGTCCGCACCATGGGTAGCTGTCCAGCTCGGTAATACTATTCACAACCCCGTGCTTCATTGGGTTTTTGTTCACATAGGCGAAAACGGTTCTGCAGTATGCTTCGGTACCTGCAAGCCTGGATGGTTGTGCCCGTATTTTTCTGTGAA
>DIXM01000014.1 GCA_002436025.1 candidate division Hyd24-12 bacterium UBA6080 | reverse complement strand
GGCTTCGCTCGCCTTACTGAAGGTTCAACACTGAACTGCCAAAGATGCCGTAAAGTGCTATTAGACAACAGTTAGAAGAATATGTCAAGAGTCGTTATGACAGACGTTTACATCGCTTCAACTCATTGAATGTCAATGGCAACGCTGAACCATTGATCACCGGATGCTTTGTGAATCCTGTAACGCTTATTTTGGAAGGTGTGACTAACCCCTGACGAAGTGGGGCATCCCCTCGGGAAGAACAAGGGACAATTCCACCAGCCCTGCCACAGCGCCGGACGAATCCCGCCAGGCGCTCTGGAAGATCAGTTTCCTCGTGCCGTTCTTCTCGATGGTGTAGACATTGGTGCCGCCCGTGCTCATGAGCTCTTGGATCATGGCTCTGGAATGCGGGTTGTGGCACGCCATGAGGTCGGTTCCCAAAAGCTCCCGGCCACCTTTGGCCTCCCAGGTAGCCGCAGCGGCATCGTTCATGTAAACGATCCTGTGTTCACTGTCGGAAACGGTCACCGCACCCGGCAGTTTCGTAACCCAGTCAGGCATTCCGTTCACAAACACCCCTTTCCGGGAAGGGACTTATGGCTCTGGTCATCCCCTGTTGCCGGGCATGACACGGCAGTGCTGCCTGAACTCGCCAGGGGTGTTGAGGTTGACGAATGAGTTGAGCAGGGGGTCACACGCCCTGACTCGCTCCTCCGAAACCTCCCTCACCGTCACCGAAGGAAAAAAACCCGTGGTCTTGGTATTGCCGGCGTCGATGTACCCTTCGATCCGGCCTGCGGATGCACGGCTGTAAACCGCGCAGAGGGGCTCGTAGAAACCGTGGACCATGGGAACCGTGACCTCGCCGCCACCCTGGGCCAGTGAGCAGAGCATCCTCACAAGGGACGGCTCGATGAAGGGCATGTCACAGCCGAGAACGAATACGTAAGGGTTCCCGGCTGCCAGAAGTCCGGACAGGATGCCGACCAGGGGGCACCTCAGCTGTTTCACGTCCACGACGGGCACCACCCCGGCGGGAAAGAGGCCAGGCGCACGGCCCGCGAGCAGCACCTCATCGAAAAGCCCGTCCAGCCTTTTCAGGATGTGCTCAAGAACGGTTCCACCCATGAACGGAAGCAGATGCTTTGGGGTTCCCATCCTTCGGGATTCGCCCCCCGCAAGGACCAGAAGTGAAACATCCCGGACTATCGGCTTCAAAGCCCCACCCTCCACGGACAGGAGTACACATTGGCCCGTCCGTCCCTTACAAAACCGCAGAGGCAGATGCCCAGCCTCTCCGCTTCATCGGCGGCCTGAAGCGTGGGGGCGGAGATCGCGGAGATGATCGGGATACGGGCCCTTGCCGCCTTGTGAACGAAGCTGGCGGGAACCCTCGATGAAAGGCAGAGCAGGGCGTCACCAAAGCAGACACAGGCTTCGAAGGCTGCGCCCGTGACCTTTTCGAAGGCCGCTGTTCTGCTTATGTCTTCGGCCCTGAAGGCCGGTGAACCGTCAAGGAAGATGCAGGCCGAATGAGTACCCCCGGTGGCCGCGTGCATTCCTGCAAGCCCCTCAAAGACCGCCGCCATTCCAAGAACCCTTTCCAGAGGTACCGTCAGGCCGGAGAGAACGGCTTCAGGCGGCGCCGGATCGGCTCCGTGCATAAGCACTGCGGACACGAGATCATCATCGGCCTTCATCGATAACGTGGATTCACCGGGTGACAGCAGCCCCTCGGTAAGGAGGAAGCCGATGCCATGATCCCGGGCATCACCGGGGCTGCAGACCGAGACCGCCATGACCCTTCCGTCAACGACGAAAGTTCTTTCGATCTCCTGCACAAGGACATCGCTTCGTTTGAAAACGGAGCCTTCCCTTGAGGTCAACACACTCCGTTCCGACGAGGGCTGCATCTTGATTCGATCCATTTCCAACTGTGCCGTTAAACCGCAGTGCCAGAGGCACTGATGAGGCCCGGGAACCCGGGGGCAGATTCACCCCCGGGCTCGGTGACAAACAGGCTCAGGCTTTCCTGCAGGTGCCTGCGAAGGGTTTGTTGCTCACGAACAGGGAAACAAGGAATCCCACGGCAAGGAATGCGGCGCCCACGAGGAATGTGGTCGATGCGGCCCTCATGGGGTCAGTGGGGAACGAGTCCTTGATCCTTGCGGCAACCTGCGGACCGACTATGCCCGCCATTGACCATGCAGTGAGGAGACAGCCGTAGACCACAGCCATGACCTTGCTGCCGAAAACCGTCATCACGAACGAGGGAGCAGTACCGAATCCGCCGCCGTAGCAGAGCAGGATGTAGCAGACGAAGACGCTGAACAGGATCGGGCTCTTGATGAACACGAGACCTACAAAGACCAGGATCTGGGTGCCCAGAAGAAGCCTGAAGGTCTGGGTGCGACCGATCTTGTCGGAGATCCCGCCCCAGAAGAAGCGGCCGATACCGTTGAAAAGGGAGCTGATGCCGATGAGTGTGGCTCCCGCGGCTGCGAGGGCGGCCGGCGCCATACCAGGATCCTCAAGTTTCAAGAGGTCCTGCAGCAGGGGGGACTGGAAACCGATGAACATGATCCCTGCGGTGATGTTGCAGAAGAAGATCACCCACATCAGGGCAAACCGCTTCGAAAGCACGCAGGGTTTTGGCTGAACAGGGATGGAGGCGTTTGCCGCGGTTTCGGCCACTGAAGGCTTCCAGCCCGGGGGAACGAAACCGGCGGGAGGGTTCTGCATGATGGACGCCGCGATGAGACCCGGAATACCCAGCGCGAGGGCGATGAAGTAGAAGACCGAAGGCCATGTGGTGACGGGGTCTCCGCCTGCGGCAGGTGTTGCGGTGAATGCGTTCACAAAGGCAGGCGCAATGACCTTGCTCATCAGAAGGGCGCCCAGACCGAAGCCCATTACGACCATGCCGGTTATGAAACCCTTTTTGTCAGGGAACCACTTGGCAGCGGTAGCCACCGGCGTCACATACCCAAGCCCGAGCCCGATGCCCCCGATGGCGCCCATTCCCACGTAGAGGAGCGGAAGGCTCTTCATTGTGAGGGCGACACCGCCGATCACCCAGCCCAGGGCGTAGAGGAGAATGCCCGTGATGGCAAGCTTCCTGGGGCCGAACTTTGGAAGCAGCGTTCCCCCCACGGCAGCCGAAAGCCCGAGGAAACAGATCGCCAGCGACAGTATCCAGGCGACCTGCTGATTGGTCCAGCCCGCAAAGGACATGAGGGGGTTCTGGAAGAAGCTCCAGGCATAAATGGTCCCCAGACAGATCTGGAGAACGGTTCCCATTATGGCCACGAGCCATCTGTTTACGGTCTTCTTTTCAGTCAAAGCTCTCACTCTCCTTGTTGAAGTGAACCATGGCACTACCTTCTGCTGCCGGCCTTTTCCAATTTGCACGCAGCCACCTTGAGTTCCGGAATCTTCGCCTTGGGGTCGAGGGCATCGTTGGTCAGCAAGTTCGCCGCAGCCTCGGCGAAGTGGAAGGGAATGAAGACGGACCCTTCCGCCACCCTCTCCGTGGCCATGACCCTGGTTTCGATCGAACCCCTCCGGCTGCTGACCCTGACCAGGCCTCCGTCCACCAGACCGAGCCTCTCGGCATCGGCAGGATGGATCTCGGCGTAACCGCCGGGAGCGTACTCGTTCAGGGCGTCAACCCTTCTGCTCATGCTTCCCGTGTGGTAGTGGAAGAGTATCCTCCCGGTGGAGAGTAAGAACGGGTATTCCTCATCGGGCATCTCATCCGGGTGGATGAAGTCGACGGGGTGGAACAAGCCTTTGCCCCTGCTGAACTTGTCCTTGTGGAGGTAAACCGTCCCCGGATGGTTTGCATCGGGGCAGGGCCACTGAAGTCCGTCCCCCTGAAGTCTTTTGTGATGCACTCCGCCGTAGATGGGAGTGACCGAGGCGATCTCGTCCATGATATCCGACGCGCTGTTGTAGTGCATGGGGTAACCCATTGCCGTGGACAGGTCGCAGATGATCTCCCAGTCGGTCCGGGCCTGACCGGGCGGGGGCAGAACCTCACGGAGCAGGATGACACGGCGCTCGGTGTTGGTGAACGTGCCCTCCTTTTCCGCAAAGGATGCCGCGGGCAGAACAACATCGGCCTTGACGGCGGTTTCAGTCATGAAGATGTCCATGACCACCAGGAACTCGGCTGAGTCCAGTGACTTCTCCACGTGGGAAAGGTTGGGGTCCGAGACCATGGGGTTCTCACCCATGATGATAAGGCCCTTCACCTTGCCGTGCTCAAGTGCGTTCACCATCTCCACGACGGTAAGCCCCGGTTTGGGAGAGAGCGGCCTGCCCCAGGCCTTCTCAAACTTCTCACGAACCGCATCGACCGCGACCTGCTGGTAGCCCGGATAAACGTTGGGAAGGGCTCCCACGTCGCATGCCCCCTGGACGTTGTTCTGACCCCTGAGGGGGTTCACGCCTGTTGAGGGTCTGCCGATCTGACCGGTGAGCATGGCCAGATTGGCCACGGACAGGACGTTGTCGGTACCTGTAATGTGCTGTGTTATCCCCATGGAGTAGATGATGGAGGATGACTCGGCGGTGGCGTAAATGCGTGCCGCTTCGCGAAGAAGGTCGGCCGGGATGGTCGATATCTCCTCGACCCTCTCAGGTGTGAACCGTTCGATGACCTTCATGAACTCGTCGAAGCCTTCGGTGCGCTCGGCTATGAACTCACGGTTGAGAAGGTTCTCGCTTACGATGACGTTCATCATCCCGTTCATCCAGGCCACGTCGGAGCCGTTCCTCTGTCTGAGCCAGAGCGTGGCGTTGTCGACAAGGTCGATACGCCTGGGGTCCACCACGATCAGTTTGGCGCCATGCTCCCTGACCGCGCGCCGGATGACCGTAGCTATCACCGGGTGGGTCTCGGTGGTGTTGGAGCCCGTCACAAGGATGCATTTGGCGTGCTCGAGCTCGGCGATGGAGTTGGTCATGGCGCCGGAACCGAAGGCCGCCGCAAGACCGGCCACCGTGGACGCATGGCAGAGCCTTGCGCAGTGGTCAACGTTGTTGGTGCCCACCCCGGCCCTGATCATCTTCTGGAAAAGGTAGTTCTCCTCGTTTGATACCCTGGCGGAAGCCAGACCGGCTATGGCGTCGGGACCGTGCTCGTCACGGATCTTTGCCATGCGGGTGGCGATCTCGCCAATTGCCTCTTCCCATGTTGCCTCGACGAGAACGCCGTTCAGCCTTACGAAAGGCGTCTTAAGGCGCTCTTCGCTGTTGACGAAGGTATGCCCGAAACGGCCTTTGACGCAGGTCGAACCGAAGTTTGGAACCACATCGGCTCCCGTCACCTTGACCAGTCTGCCGTCCCTGACCCACATGTCGAGCTGGCACCCGACTCCGCAGTAGGCGCAGCTTGTGCGGACCTTCTCCGCCTCCCAGATCCTGACACCGGACGACACCTTTTCGGAGAGGGCGCCTGTGGGGCAGATCTGGATGCATTCGCCGCACCCGTCGCAGCGGGAATCGCTCCACTGATGGATGCCGGCGGCCATCTCTACCTGGTAGCTGCGGTGAACGGCGGCGATTATGCCCTTGCCCTGGATCTCGCCGCACGCCCGGATGCACCTGGTGCACTGAATGCACTTGGAAGGGTCGTACTGTAGCACCGGCGATGAGCTGTCAACCTCGGGAAGCTCGTCATCGCATACGTAGAAAGCCCTGGAGCGCCTGTCGAGGCCAAGGTCGTACGCCATCTTCTGAAGTTCGCACGCACCGGCGGCGTCGCAGACCAGGCAGTCGCAGTTGTGGGCTGCGAGAAGCAGGTCGACGATGGTTTTCCGGGCCTGCATGACCTTTGGCGAGCCGGTTCTCACCACCATGTTGGGTGTGATGGGCGTGACGCATGCGGGCATGAGCGTCCGGCAGCCTTCCACCTCCACGCAGCACACACGGCAGTTGCCGGCTATCTTCAGTCTGGGATGGTAACAGAGAACGGGAATGTGGATGCCAACCTCACCGCAGGCCTCGTGGATCGTTGCACCTTCCCGGACCGTGTAGTCCTTCCCGTCGACATTGATGGTTACACTGTGCATTAACGGTCACCTCCCCCGCAGCAGCATTCTTCATTTTCAGTCGAACAGTCCGAGGGGATGTCCACGAAGCTGCTGACGATGTCCACGAAGCAGTTGGCGGAAGTCTGGCCGAATCCGCACTTGCTGGTGCCTTTCATGACCTCGGCGAGCACGAAAAAGTCGTTGATGCACTCCCTGCAGCAGACCTCTCCGTCCAGAAGCGCATTCACTACCCCGAGGAGCTGCAGGTTCCCCTCTCGGCAGGGCGTGCACTGTC
>DIXM01000008.1 GCA_002436025.1 candidate division Hyd24-12 bacterium UBA6080 | reverse complement strand
GGAAAATTGAACTGTCGTTGACACTCGGACAGGGTGGATACGTGATTGGGAGTGTCCTGATCCCAGCGTCTGATATCTTTGCTGTAGTTCAGCGAATCATCAAACACCACGAGACCGTGAATGTTCATGTCGATGACGCCAGTACAGTGCCCTGGCCCAAGAAACAGTCCACCAGGACTTATCAGCTCCCCTGGTCCTGATCCTCTGCGGGAAACCTGCTGAATGTAGTTACCATCCAGATCGAAAACCTTGATACAAGCTTCCAGCTCATCCAACACCAGTATTCTGCGATTCTCGTCTATCGTTGAGCCAACTATGGAGCTGAAGGTGTTTGTCGAATCGCCGAATTCCTGCCCGATCTCGAGGACCACCTTCAACGTATCAACAGGAAGAGAAAGCTGATCACCTTCTTCGGGTACAGGCGTACTCTGTCCTCCGCACGCAAGCGTGAAGAAGAGCAACGAATAGCATCTGACTGTGATGACCTCAATTCTCAAGAATCATCATTCATTGCATTGGTTGTTAACAATCCTGACCTATTGGTACGAACCGAGATGAATGACATTTTCCTCAGCCGGGTTCAACGGAGCCACAGCGATTTCACCGACACCCAGTGCAACGAGCCAACCATCGAACTCCTGGGTGCTGGGAACTGTGTACCTGATCTGATCGACCAGTTCAAGGTTCGCATCGAAGATGTCGAATTCAAGGTTGTAGAGCGTGCCTCTCCTTACCCAAAGGTTTCCATCAGGAGAACAGAACAACCCCTGAATGGTGTTGTGGAATTCCTGCGGCTCGTAATCGAAGCCTGCTTCGCTTCCTGTGCCCCGTATCCAGGCGGTTCGCAGTCTTTCAGTCTCTGTTGATATCTCCTCCTGGGATTTTCTTTGGGGAGAGACCTCCGAAGTGATTGTGTTCAGAGTTTGGTTGTCCAGAGAAACCACAGTCACCCTGAACTCGTCTGCCGTGGCATCCGAAAAGAATACCGTTTCCTCATCCACGTTGACGTCAAAGAAAATTGCGGTCTTGATCAGATAGTTCAACGGATGAACGTTCTCCGTGAGGCGTGTGTGATAGGTGTACATGCGCTCAGGAGATTCTGGATTGGAGAAGTTCCAGAAGCTGAGTCTGGTTCCGCATCCCGAGACTTCGTCGAAGATGTAGTCGACTCCAACAAGCGTGCTGTCGGAAACCATCCTCATCCTTACAGGGGTTCCGGGTCTTAGAGCCTGGTCAAAGAAGAGGATCTCACCGGTGCACAGATAGTTTTCATCGTAGAGAAGGATCTTCTTGTTGGGAGCGCAGTTCAGGACGAACCCGCCACCAGGGCGAGGTGCAAGTTCTGTTGGAGAGGTGTATTCCAGCGGGCCTCCACCAATTGAAGAGACTTTCGCAACTACTACACCATCCCGAAGGATGTAAACCTCTTGAGTTACATTATCCAACACGGCAAGATCGCCGTTTGAGAGGTAGCACAAGCTTCCGGTACCTAGAACCCCCAGATCATCAAGCGTGATCTGCTCCGTGAGGGGAACGACGGTTCTGGTTTCGGTGGGCTGGGCACCGCAACCGGTTACTGCATGAATGGAGGCAATCAGCAGGCTCATCGAGATTTGTGCTTTCATACTCTCCTTATACAGTCAGAGTGGCGCCACGTCATTGTGACGCCACAATGACTAATGCGGCCTTGTTAGAAAGGCCAGAGGTCAAGGGTCTGGCAGATGCATACGAGGTAGAAATGCTTGCACTGCTCCTTGCACTGCTCTTCGTCGAACATGTCCGCCAATGATGGCATCTCCGGGGGGTTAATCAATGTCATGGTTCACCTCCTTTCACGTTATCGCGTCCTGGCTTTGAAATTCTCGAAAATGAAGGTTTCAAAACCTTCCTTCGTGTATCGACAGGACGGCACCCCGGTTTTGAGATATCGGTCGGGGCAACCACCTCCACAAATAGGCAGCATTTTGCACTCGGAGCACTTTGTGATACTGAACGGATTCCACTGCCTCCAGGCTTCGTGTGATGAGAAGAGACCGCTTTTCGAGATCGGGTAGCTGTCTGACGGGTCTTGAACCTGATTCCAGCACCTTACGAGCTTTCCCTCGGGCAAAATGACGGCACACATTCTGGTAGTAATGGCGCAGCCGGGGAACCTCGCGTTAAGCTTTTTCGAGAACACTTCTTCTCCGCAAGTGTTCGTTTCAATGCTGTGAAAGTTCTCCGAACCCCTTTCTGAATCTCCCTGATGGTTGTAGGTTGTTGGAGCCCTGTAAACAAAAATGCGTTCGTTGCTTTCGAACTGTTTTCTGAAGGATGTGTAGTCGAACTCCATGTCGCTTTCGACATTCACCCTGATCAAAACATGCATGTGTTCAGCTGCTTGAAGGGTGTTTTCAAGAACCGTTTTGTAAGTTCCCGATCCGTCTCTGGTCGTTCTGCGTTTGTCGTGAACCGCTTCGGGGCCGTCAATGGTTATCTGGGCAGCAACTACACCGTAGTCGCACAAGCGCCTGACCATGTCCCTATTCAGTAGGTAGCCGTTGGTCACCAGCATGGCCATGGCTTTCGGGTCGACGGTTTTCACCGTTTCAAGGGTTTTGAAGCATGCTTCCGGATACAGAAGCGGTTCACCGCCGTATAGCGTTGTGTGAATGCTGGCTGGAGCCAGATCGAAAAGCATGTTCCTCATGTTGCGAAGCTGGTTCTCACCGATTACCGAATCATCCTGAACACCGGAACCCTGAATGCAGTAGCTGCATCGAAAATTGCACTTCCTTGTGATTACCACCGTGAGCTTCATGAAGCCCGCTGACCTTGCTGATTCCATAAGGTCTTCCAGGTGGGATTTTTCGTCGAAGTCGTCGGCGATGAGAAAGCCGGCAGATTCAAGAGCCTTCAAGGAGCTTTCGTCGAAAATGCCTGATGATGGGTTGATCCCGGGCTGTTCCAGAATGTCGCCGAAGTGGGCGTGCTCTTCATCCAGTTGGTACATGGCACCGGTGAAGCAGTTGTAGATGATGTTGGTTCCTTGTCTGCTGACCTGCCAGTTGTAGAGCGATGTTTTCATTGGACATCCCATCTGAAGATGGAGTGACAGCGTCTCGTATCGATACTTGAGACAATGTTCCCAATAGAACCACAATCAAGACTATTGCATACAGATATTGCGTGAAACATACCCGTTCACCTCCCCTTGCCTTTAAGTACGGCTTTCATCTGGAGATTTTCAAGGGCAAAGGGAGAATGATTGAACAGCCACACCCGGAAGCCATTTTAAGGAGTTATTACCACTGTTCTCCCTCAATCAATTCCTGCCGAAATGCCAGACTGGAGGAGGCACTGCACTGATTCAGGGGAACACAAGATGGCTTCTGATTTGTAACGAGCAGAGCGACCCTGATGAGCGGTCGCAACTAGATCGCTATATGAGCGCTTTTTTATGGAGTACTAGCCTGTAAGACCTGAGCTTCTCTCAGAGTCGGGAAATCAGCTCTCCCTTTCTCTCAGGCAGAACTGAACAAGCTTGGCCATGTAGCTTCCCTGGCGGAAAGGCGACTCTATGAGCCGGACCATCCTGGCTTTGACATCAGCAAGACAGCCCGCTTGTTCGGCAGCAAGCAGGGTTACGGTGCATGCCGCAATGATGTCTGTGGGAAGGATGTCGTGACCGTAACCATCGAGAAGCCAGTGTATTGCGGCATAGCCGACTTTTGCCGAGAATCCTGGGTTTGTGGCGAGGAAGTCCCTTGCTGCGCGGGTGAGCGTTATCGGATCGGTGGGGAACTCTTCTGCTATGGCGGCGGCTTCCTCGAGAAGCCCGGCGGATTTCGCAGCAGCGAACCACCTGCCCTCATGACCGGGTGATTCGTCAACAAGGAGCGTGAGAATCTCTTCGGGAGTCTTACTTGGGTACTTTGCTTGAATCGCCCTGAAGGAAGCCAGACCGGTGGTACGACGGTTGGCGGCTACTGCAAAGCTGTTGAGTGCTTCTTCGATCTTTCCCTGGGAGAGAAGGATGTCCTCGCAGGTTGCTGCGAACAGGTAGGTGTCCAGGCCGGCATCCCTTGAGGAGTAGGCGAACCTGATGGCTTCATCGGGTTTTCCCGTCGCTGCAAGGGCTTTGGTGCCCCAGATACGGTAATGCCAGGACTGGTTCGGCGAAAGGTTCAGAAGCTCCAGCAGCTCGGTGTACCTTCCCGAATGGGAAAGGCAGCTCAGGCATGCGGAAGTCCCCACATAGTAACCACCGAGTGCCTGTTCATCACCCCAGTTGAACCTTACATCCTCAATGATAACGTCAGCCCAGTATGAAGCCATGGTCTGTGAGGCGCAGAGTCTACCCCAGTTGTCGGGGATCTCGTCGAGGTAACCAATTCCATCCGCCTCAACCGCCTTCCAGAGCCGGTCCAGCCAGTTCGAACGTGTGGCGGCATCAGCGGGGGCATCGGCAATGATGGCGACGAGTTCATCTATAGCATTGTTGGTGGTGGTTCCGATGGCGCCCGAGGAGCTGTCGACGTTTTCAATGGCTGGTGCGAGCTTCTCGAGGAAGAGTACCGCCCCTTCGGCGCCAAGGGCCTTGTTCTTCCTTGCCACGGCCTTGATTTCCCTGACGGCTTCTTTTATCCGCTGAATGGGAAGCTGTGACCTCCATCCAAAGGCGCTGCGGCGAAATCGTGTGCTGAATTCCCACTTGTGTGCCATCGCAGCCCGATCCCTTTCAAGAACACCCTGGACAGCTCCACCCTTGCGCTTACGGAGGCAGGTGGATTCCTTTGACCCATACGCATATTCTATTTAGAAGGATGAACGGGGAAAACCGGTTGAATCTGGTCAGTGTTTTCGCGGTGTTCCACTGAAGTCGCAGGGGGTTTGCATTCTTGGGAGCTGGAATGCATCAGTATCAAAGTTTGGCAAATATTGACAGAATGAGATACACTCAGTAAATTCGCATCAGAGATGGAAAGAGGAGATTCCGGCAGGGTATGAAGTTACTCACACTACTGCAGCTCTTCCTTGTGAATTGAGGCGACAGGAGCTTGAAGTGACCGAAAGCAGCCTTTCAGAAAGACTTCGCAGTTATCGGGAGAAGCAGGGCATCTCCCAGGAAATCCTGGCCGGATGGCTTGGTGTATCCCGTTCAACACTTGCACAGTACGAGTCAGGTGAGAAAAGTCCCGGTATTTCGGTGCTTGAGAACATGGCTTACCGGCTGGGCTGCGATGTGGAATCGATGCTGTTCAACCCTGGGGGGATTGACCCGACCATTGTGCTGCTCAGGGCAGATCCCGGGTTGCAGGAAAACGAAGAAGCCCAAGCGTGCATTCGCAGATGCGTCAGAATAGGCAAAGAGGTCTCAAGGCTTGAGGAGATACTCGGTGTTCCCAGGGCGGCGGATTCCCTCCCCGGTTACAGGATTCAGCCCCCTTCATCCAGGATCGATGCTGTCCGGCAGGGTGAAAGGGCCGCCGCTCATGAGCGACAGCGGCTTGGTCTGGGCAGCAGCTCTATCGGGAACGTTATCAGCGTTCTTGAAGACAGCGGCATCTGTGCAAGCATTGTGCCCCTTTCCAACGAGATTTCGGGCGTTTCCATCATGGAGGGCGGCGGCTTCCATGTTTTCGTCAACTTGAACCATCCTTCCACTCGAAGAAGGTTTTCCCTTGCGCACGAGTACGCTCATGTTCTCCTTGACCTGCAGAAGGATTCCAAAGTCGTGGTCAGCTGCAGCTCTGACGCACCAACCCTAAGAGAGGTACGGGCGAACGCTTTTGCAGCAGCTTTTCTAGCCCCGGAGGAAGGCTGCCTCAGCTTCATTCATTCCGCCGGCAAGGGAAGACCTTCCCGGGTGGAATACTCAACCTTCAATGGTGATGACGCGGTGGAAGCGAACGAACGCAACAAGACGGTGGAACAGAGCATACAAGTCTATGACGTACTCCTGCTCGCCGCCCACTTCGGAATCAGTCCTGAAGCCGCCGCATACAGGTTGTCCAACATCCATCTGCTCTCGGAGAAAGACAGGGACAGCTTCATCAACGGGCTGAAGAGCGGCGCTCACAGGGGTCTGAGTGCGCTGTTCCAAACTCCCTCCCTTTGCGAGGGAGGTGAGGGATCCAACTTACGGGACAGGCTTCTCGGGCTTGCCCTGGAAGCCTATCGCAGAGGTTCGATCACCACCGGAAGACTGATTGAGATAGCCGCTCTTGCTGACATGGACAGGGAGCATGTGGAGGAGGCGCTCTCAGGGTTTGATCCCATTGGATAAGCGATCCGCACAGACAGTGCCGTCTCAAGACAGTTATGTCCTGGTGGTTGATGCATGCGTTCTGATCAACTTCCTGAAAGCGGGACAGACAGCGGTTCTGACTGAAGCGAAGCGTTTCAGAATCGTCATCACACGGTCCGTCTTCGATGAGATAACCGATCCGGCACAGCAAGCCGGGCTGGCCATACTTGCAGATTCAAGCGCCTTGGAGGTAACGGATCCCGAATCAGTCGAGGCTGTGGGAATCTACATCAGCCTTCTGGACAGCGGACTCGGGCGGGGAGAAGCGTCAAGTCTGGCGTTCGCGGCGATCAGAAAGTGCGTTCTCGCCTGTGATGAGAAGACCGGGTGTTTCCGCAGAGCGGTAGACCGGTTGAGGCTCGCGAACAGCGTCGTAACAACTCGTGACCTGATAAACCTTGCAGTGCACGAGAACCGCTTCGACCTGAAAACCGCCAACTTGATGATTGAAGCCCTGCGAACACACCACAGGTTCAGCTGCGATGAACTGACAGCGAATGAAGACCTTCCCCCTGCCCTGAAGGTTATGTAAAACCCGAGAGAAGAGGTCGAGTGTTTCCTTTCCGTTGGAACTGTGATGTAAGTGTACTAGATAAGCAACAGTAACTTAGTGTGCCAACTTGACAACAGTATCGGACCCTTCGATGTTCCCCGATGAAGGGAGCCATGAGGATGCGATGCTTTCACTGCGGAGAAGAGATGGAAGTGCGGCAGGAAGGGCACTACGGCCTGCATCCGGCCTGTTTTCGAAAATCATTCAGTGTGGATGTCTTCGCAGAAGGCCGAAGGGCTCGGGATCATGCAGGCAGGCTGGAACGGCATGCCAACCCGGATGGGAAGCAGGGTTTCCGGTTCACTTACGAAGACGCCTACCTAAGGCAACACGATGCGGTATCGGTGGGACCCGAGCTTCCCCTTACCCGGAAGAGCTTCTTCTCTGTACAGCTCTTTCCCTCCTTCAGTGACAGGATCCCCTCCCGGGAAAACCCGGCATATCCGGAGTACTGCGTGGCTACAGGCATCAGTCCATATGAAGCCGATCCATTCGTGCTGCTGACAACCATCGGCAGACGTGGACCATCCTGCCTCGTTTTTGAGCCGGCAGCATGTGAGAGCTTCGGTTCGGAAGAAGCAAGGGAGTTCCGGGCAAGCCTGGGTCTTTCGCTTCGGGAGTTCGGTCTACTCTTCGACTTTTCGCCGTTCACCATCCAGAAAGTCGAATCGGGGAAGCAGACCGGTCGGGATGTGCTGAGACGGATGGAGTTGTATGCCAGGTTCCCTGAGGCCGCATGGTTCGAGATGACAAGGAACAGGCCGAAGGTTCATACACGGCTTTGGCAGAGGCTTGCGGGTATCTTTCGGGAAAAGGGTGTGAGCGGTGATCATGATGCGAAGAGATGCCCCTTCACCCTTCCCCCGCAAGACCCAGGTTCAGGTCGCGGGCGAACTCGTAGGAGATGAGCCGCCCCGTCTCCGTGTCGGTGAAACCCTTTTCCGCATGTGACCGCTCGCTGAGCTGAACCACGCTGCACCCCTCGAGCTGGTGCGCTATGGATGCCAGCACCTGCATCTCAGTTGGAGAGAAGACCGAGAGGTCAGGTATTGCCGTTGATTCAAAGAGCTCAACCTTTTCGGATACCTTGCACTGCATTCCCTCCCGTCCATCAGCTCCTGGCTTCGAGAGCAGGGCTAAATCATCACCCCGGTGGGATTGACCGCATCATCGGTACTGCGCTATCATTCGATTCGCAGTTGGCACTGTGTGCTATCTTGTTTTTGCTTCTGATGCTTTCCTGTTTCCCGCGATCGGAGGTTTCATGGCCGACCCCGAGTTGAGACCCCAGGGTGCCGTCGAAGCTGTAGACGGCGACCATAACGGTGAGACCAACCATGTCCGGGGAGACCTGAACCTTCGCATCATCCGCTCACTCTGCAGGTTCGTTGAAGAGACCTACGGCTCCGAAAAACTCGATTCTCTGAGCTGGGAAGCGGGTATTCCCGTGGAGCAGCTCCACAACTGCCGGGGCTGGATAAGCCTTGAACAGGCCGAAGCCATAATGCACCGGGTTCATTCCTGGGTCGGGAGCGACCAGGCCTTCATGAAGGCGTGCATCCACAGGATGAAGGACAGCTACGGGCCGCTCCGCTTCCTGCTTTGGGCCACGTCGCCTGTTCGGATGCTTGAGATGGGGCAGAACCACTTCCCGTCCATCTCCTCCTTCAGCCGGGGTGATTTCGAGAGCATCGGAGACAACAGGTTCAGGCTTCGCTACTACTCGACCCGCAAGGAGAGCAGGCTTCTCTGTCTCTCCCGGCAGGCTCAGGCCGAGGCACTTCCCGAACTCTGGGACCTTCCGGCGGCCCAACTGAGTGAGACCTCCTGCATCTGCAACGGTGACGACCACTGCGAATACGTCCTTACGGTCTATGAGAAGAGCCGCTGGCTTCCCGTGCTCATGGGCGCCCTCGCGGGGGCGTGCGCATCGCTTGTCATCTCGACCCTCAGCCTCGGGCCGCTTCTCCTGACAGCCTTCGTCTGGGGAGTCATCCCGATACTCGGGGCCTCGGCGGGGTACATCTGGGAGCTGCTGCGGGCCAACCGGCGCAACCTGAAAGTCGCCGACGACATCAACCGGGGGCTGTCACAACTGGTTGTCGAGAACCAGGAAGCCCAGCAGGAGATCATGAGCCTCCATCACCGGCAGCGTGCGTGGAACAGGCGTCTCGAGGAACAAGTGGTCGAACGCACCCGGAACAGCGAGCAGCTTGCGAAACGTCTGCAGGCAATACTTGCTGAACGCACTTCCGCCCTCAAGGGCGTATCTCACGACATGAAGAACCCGCTTACCGTCATGCTCCAGACCAGTGAGGTCATAGGTGAGAAGCTTGACTTCGACAGCCTGTGGCTGGTGGAGGAACAGAAGCTTGCTGTTGACAGGATGCGCGGCCTTCTCGACGACGTCCTCCAACTGCAGACCACAGACCCCGCCGACATGCAGTTCCTCCCCGAGCCCGTCGAGACCGCTCCGCTCGAAGAGTCGTTCCGCAGAAGGCTTCGGGCGCTGGTGGGGGACCGGGGCATCAGGGTCAGTGTCATTGCCACCCGGGAGCGACCCGAGTGGATACTCATCGACAGGATGGTGCTCGACCGTGTCGTGGACAACCTGCTGACCAACGCGGTCAAG
Source organism: candidate division Hyd24-12 bacterium UBA6080 (assembly GCA_002436025.1). GTDB lineage: Bacteria > Fermentibacterota > Fermentibacteria > Fermentibacterales > JCC-6 > UBA6080. The sequence continues at coordinate 202,485 of DIXM01000008.1, read as the reverse complement.
TACACCGAACGCGGCAGCATCGTTCTTGAGCTCGACGGGAAACCCGGTTTCCTGACCATAAAGCTCTCCGACACAGGCCGCGGCATCGCGGAAGAGCACATTCAGATGATCTTCCAGGCCGGCGGCTCCGATCCCGTGATGCGCGGAAGGAACAGCCACGGCCTGGGCCTTTCCGTTGTGGTCAGGCTTCTTGACCGAATTGGCGGAAAACTCGAGGTCATGTCCCTTCCTGGCCGAGGGAGCACCTTCTGGGTGCATTTCCCGGTCGAACCGCCTGGCCTGCCTGAGACTTTCACAACAGCCGAACCATCCGAGTACGACCTCACCCACAGGGTCGTGACAATCCGCCGGGTGGTCTGATGGCCGAGAGCAAGAAAGCCACGCCCCAGCCGGCTCCGGTCAACACCGAACGGGCTATTGACGTATTCCTGCGATACCTTGAAGCTGAGGGCGCGACAGTTGTTTTCGGCATCCCTGGGGGGCTTCTTCACCCCCTCTTCGAAGCCGTGGAGACCGACCCCCGGTTCAGGCTCATTGTCACCAAGCACGAGGAAGGCGCCGCCTTCATGGCGGACGGGTACGCCCGCACCAGCCTGAGGATTGCCGTCTGCGCGGGAACAGCGGGGCCGGGTGCAACCAACCTCCTGACGGGTGTTTCCTGCGCGTTCGCCGACGGCGTTCCCCTTCTCGTGGTGACCGGCCAGGCCGCCAGCCACGCCATAGGCAAGGGTGCCGCCCAGGAGACCGGCCGGGAAGACATGGACATAGTGGCCATGTTCCGCCCGGTAACCAAGTACTCTGCGATGGTCACATCGCCCAGGGACCTGCCGGGCCACCTCAGAAGGGCTCTCAGGTCTGCACTGACGGGGCGCCCCGGCCCGGTGCATCTCAACATTCCCGTGGATTTCTGGGAAAAACCCGTTGATGAGGGGTGGTTCAACCCCTCTACATACAGGCCCGACAGCAGGGGGTTCGACCGCAACGCAGTTCAGAAGGCCACCCGCGCCCTTCTGACGGCAAGGCACCCTGTCTTCCTGGCGGGTTCAGGGGTTTCAATTGCCGGGGCGGGCTCGATACTGCGCACACTGGCCGAGCTCATACCCGCAAGGGTTGCAACAACACCCCGGGCCAAGGGCGTGCTGCCGGAAAACCATCCCCTCTCCCTCGGAGTATTCGGGTTCGCCGGCCATCAGGTCGCCCGCGAGACTGTTCTCGGTACAGGCGTCGACGTTCTCTTCACGATAGGCGCCTCCCTTAATGAAACCACCACGCTCAACTGGCACAGCGACCTTAGACCCACCACCTGCCTGATCCAGCTCGACATAGACCCCGACCGGGTCGGCCGGAACTACCCCGTCGACATCCCGCTGGTGGGTGACGCCCAGGCCATACTGACCGAGATCGTCTACCACGCCCACCGTTTCATCAGGGCGGGGGACCAGCCCGCATCCCACTGGAGCGCGGAGCTTCCAGTGCCCCCCTGGTCCGAGCGCTGTCTGGAGAGCGCACTGAGGGTATCTGACGCAGTTCCCCTCACACCCCAGCGCTGGCGTGCCGACCTCGAACTGGCCCTTCCGGGAGACGCCATCATCTTCTCAGACATCGGCGGCCACATGCTCTTCAACATTCACTACCTCTGCATCCGTGACGAGCAGGATTTCGTGCTCAACCTGGGCTTCGGTTCGATGGGGCACGGCACGGCTGCCCCGGTGGGAGCGGCCCTTGCCGAACCGAGAAGACCGGTCGTCTCCATCATCGGTGACGGCTGCTTCACGATGAACGGCATGGAACTCATCACCGCCGCCGAGTACGATGTACCGGTCATTTGGATCGTGGAGCACAACAACATGCACGGCATCACCTGGCACGGCAGCAGGATGGTGGGCAAGAAGCGCCCCATGGAAGCCGTCAGGTACAAAAAGAAGCTTGATATAGCCGGGATAGCCAAAGCGATGGGTCTTTCCACCTTCATCGTTGAGAAACCCGGCGAGATGACGGAAGTCCTGCCCAAAGCTCTCGCCGTCCCCGGCCCGTCCCTCATCGAGGTCAGGGTTGACGGAAGCATCCCACCCCCCCTCGGCGACAGGGCGCAAACCGTAGCGGGTTTCGTCAGGAAATGAAAGGCCCGGTCGAAGACCTCAGCTGGGACAAGAAGCTCAAGGCTCGCATAACAACCCCGGGCGCCCACCCCAGGATTCACGGCTACGACGTCCGCGGTGACCTGATGAAGAACATCGACCTCCCGGCACTCATCCTCCTCACTCTCACGGGCGAACTCCCGACCAAAGAACAGAAAACAGCATTTGAGAAGACAATGATCTTCATCGCACCCATTAGCGTAAACGAAGCTCCCGTTCACGCATCGGTGCTCGCAGGCCTCTGCGGTTCAGACTCGACCGGCAGGGCTGGCGTCGCCGCCATCACACTGGCCCAGCAGGCAAGGTGCATAACCAGAGAACACGAAGCAACCGACCTACAAGAGAACACGGGGGAAACAACCCTCCTCCTCAACGAGCTAACAAAACACAAAGTTCAATTCCCGCAGGAGTTCAGAACACTGCCCCCCATACAAGCGGCAATAGCAGTACTGAACCATTGCTGCGGGCTCAACACAGAGCAGATCGAACAGGTCTTCCTAATGGCCAGGATGCCGTGCGCCCTGGCCGAAGCAGCGGCAGTAAAACCCGGAGACTTCCGGGAGTACCCCATCGAGCTTCCAGGGTTCGAATACACCGACGGTGACAAATGAACACCGAACCGATCAAAACCAGGGTGGGACAGGCCGGATGGACCGATCACCGGCACTTCGGCATGTCGGTATTCAACGAGATGGCAGGCACCACCACCACAACGGGTCTCATCGCACTTGCAGCAACCGGAAGGAAGATGGGGGAGGAAGACTGCAGGATGCTTGATGACATCGCGGTCATCCTCACCGTTGCCGACCCCCGTATCTACCCCCTCAAGCTCGTAAGGCTTGCATCAGCCTACGGAGACCCCCTTGCCGGGATGGCAGCGGCAGTAGCAGCCATGCAGGGCGCCCTCGTCGGACCAAGGATAGCCCAAGACACCGCCCACTGGCTCAAGCAGCTCAAAGAAGAAACAAACCAAACAACAGAAGGCATCATCAAAGGATTCCAAGAACTCCTGAAGCAGGGCCGCCTCTCAGGCTTCGGAGTACCATTCAGGCAAGAGGATGAACGTGCTGTAGCACTCAAAAAGAGAGTAACGGCAAGGAACCGCCACACCGGCCCCTACTGGAAGCTCCAGAAAACAGTATCAGATTACCTGAAGGAAACCAAAGGCATCCCCGCCAACGTCGGCCTCCCCATCGCCGCACTCAGCCTTGATATGGGACTTAACCCCGACACCCTCGCCGCCCTCTACACCGGACTTACCATCAACGTATTCCTCGCCAACGCCGTTGAGGGAGCCGAACAGGCCCCACAACAGCTCAGATGCCTTCCGGAAAGCACAGTGGAGTACATTGGGAGGGAACCAAGGGAGAGTGAAGTGGCCCCCAGTTTGCAGACACCCCTTGGGTAGCTTTCCGTTAACCCGCATTTCTTGGTTCGCTCTCACAGCGTGCCGGTACATGTGGGCTAAGCAAGAGGAAACTTCAAGTGAATGATGCGGATTCGGAGACTCCTGAAAACAAGGGTTCTTAAGTTAGTGTGCCAATAATGCAACAGTGATTTACTGTGCTATGATAGCAGTGACTCATTTCATGTTGATTCTGGCAGGAGTGTGAATGAAGAAGACAGTTATCGCAATGGCAGCTCTTATCATTGTATCTTGTACGGAAGAACCAGAGAACGATACGACTGAAGAAAACCTCGATACGCTTGTGATCACACATGAAGTGATGATAGGCGACGAAAACATCTACAGCGATTACGGTTTCGCTATCGTCAGCGACATTTGTCTTGGCCCGGACGGTTCTGTTTTTGTCGTGGACCCGATGCGGGCGGAAGCAAGAAGGTTTTCAAGCTCCGGCGAGTTGATGGTGAGTTATGGGCAGAAAGGCGAAGGCCCGGGCGAGTTCACAGAACCCTTGGGTATTGCACTGACCCATTCGGGGCTTCTTTTTGTTTCCGATGCGAGGGGATTGAACACATTCAACGCCGAAAGCGCCGAGTGGCTGGGACTGAACGGCAGTTACACCCGACCGATGCTGCTGAAGATGATTGGCAACCGGGACAGCACCTTCACGGCCCTCAGGAGTTGGAGCTTCATAGCGGGGCAGGTTCCAGTACGCACGGCACAATACGGGTTGTACAACGCGGGTAACCCTCTTCCGGTGGTGTTCTGGAGTGACTCCAGCAGGATCGACCACTCCGAAGGCAGCTTTATCAGGACGTGCAGCGAGGAACCGGTAGCGACCGTTGACGCTCAGGGCAACGTCTATATCTCCGAGTCGACCGACTCACGGGTCAGAATCCTGAAGTATTCCCCGGAAGGCGAACTTCTGACATTGATCGAGGATGATTTCCCTCCCGTGATGCTGTCTGAAGAGCAGAGGAGCAGGGAAGAGGAGTATTACACCAGTTTCGCCAACCGTCTGGGTATGAGCATTACCTACACTCCGCAGGACTCCTGGCTTGCAGTGACCTCTCTTGGCATCGACAGAAACTCACTGATCTGGGCCAGAGTGGGCGGAGCCGAACCACCACTTTTCCGAGTTTACGACCAGACCGGCAATCTCATCGCATACGTCAGGGTCGACGGAGTTCCGGTGAATGGCAGATACCTGGACATCCGTATCAGCCCGTGGGGAATGGCAGGGTTCACCTTCGACCCTTCAGCTGAGTTAGTGCAGGTTCTGTTGTACGAGATTCCGGAAATCTCTGCTGCTTCGAGCAATTGACAGTATTGCACCTGAGCTTTTTGGAGAACCTCGGTGGGATACAGCGTTTCTCCTGGAGAAGAAGGATGCTGCATTCATTGTGTCGTATTCAAGTCGGCGAATCTGTTGCATCAGTAACCGTCGTTGACATAGTGCTAGCATAGTGGAGAATCAGCTTCAATTCCCGAGGTGGATGAAAATCACGTGGGCGAACCTTGTGGGGGAGCCATACCGTCGATTGTTTGACTTTCTATCGTCCGCAGCAGGGGCAGCCTCCCGGGTCAAGCGGTCCGAGAGAGAGACTGGCTCGTTTCTCAAAACCTTCCTTGAGGGCGCGCCGTTGCGACTCCTGCGCACTGATGTATTCGTTAAGTTGTTTCACGAACTGTCTCTGCTCCGTCGAGCTCAGGCTCGTGAATCCTCTGAGAACCAGCGCAATCTTACCTTCCGGCATTGTCAAATCCTCCTTCTCTTGAAATTCCCACACACATTGCATGCCGTTGAGTTGATGTCTGTTGGCATCTCACCACATCCGGCACATTTTCGCCGAAATTCTCGTAGCCCCGCGCGCATTCCCATACGCTTCTCCTCGTCACTTATACGCAGTTCCATGGCAAGATTGTCTGCCTTCTCCATCAACGAGTCAAATCGTGAGATTTCGGCCTTGTACTCATGCAATTCGAGTAGTGTAGATGTTCCGAGTTCGCGGTACAGACGACAGAGTTCAGCATAGTCAATTTGGGCCTGAAGGCTTTTTGAGTACTGCTGCTCCCAATTGGCTGCCAACGACCACACTGAAAGGACAAGCAGGAGGGTGGAGATGAAGGACGCGGCGGCGATGATGCCTGTCTGCCAACCGGGACTCAACTGGAACGACGCGATGATGCCATACACAAGAATAGGTACAGCAATACCGAGCCACTTCAAGACGGTTAGTCTTCGGCAAAAAACACTGACGCGCTGCTCAAATACGTAGGCTTTTCCATGGGCGTGAAGTGCGTTGTCGTTACATTTCCGCCTGAGTTCCTGAGGTATTCCTATAGGGCAAGACTCTGCCATTTGTATTCTCCTTGCTGTCGAACGCTCAGCATCGCGGCGGCGCGCAGCGCCATTCGCTGCATGCTGTTGTTAGCCGCGTGCTGAGAAATTCAGTTCCCTCTCATTCATTCGATGGAAGTCGCTTTCTTCCCTAACACGGTCGCCGGTGGTTCGCCCTCGCCGGCTCGGAAGTCCCCACCGTCGATCGCCTTATGATGTCATAACTAACGTGGCCGCGGGGCAAGCCCCTTTCTCCTACTCATGTGCATCCAGCAAAGAGAGGTCCGGCCATCATCACGCGCTTGGGATCCTGCACGATTACGACCGCCCGTCCGCGGGCCCGAGTCACCGCGTTGTAGAGGAGCCGCCGCTGTCGTTCGAGGTTACTAGCCAGCTTCAGCGGCCACAGGACGATCACAGACTCGAACTCTCGGTTCTTTGCTTGGTGGATCGTCATCGCACGTCGCCGCCAAGGCCGATTGGGGCCGAACGCCCTTCGACGGTGAACGAGGTGCCCAACCGCGGTCACGACCTCGGATGTGCTGACCGCTGCGACACCCCGCACGAACTGCTGTCGCCGAAGCCAATCCCGGACGTCGTGCAATCCCTGTCCCTCAGCGTGGGTAGCCAGGTCTGCACAGCAGATTCTCGCGGTGGGATCACCGGGAAGACCGAGAAGTTCAAGCACGGTTCGTTGCGCTTCGTCGTCGCCGCTTTCCCATCCCACGGGATACGGGCCCGCGGTTGTCCCCGACTTCTTCGACGTGGACTCCTTGGTGGACGCCCAGTCGATTACTTGGTCGCAGAAGGGTGACGTACCCCTTGCCGTAGCGGAGATCACAGCTATCGGCCCATGGCGATCCCACGACCGAACCCGCCAGCACACGACCGCACCGCCCTGATCGGCGACGGCAGCCGACACCACCTCGAAGCCCGACTTTGCATTGGAGTCCACTGCGCTTCCGTCGCGAAGGGCGTGGGCGGCGGCCAGCAGTCCACTCGTGTTTGTTCGGTGAACCTCGTCGAGAGCGACTACCTCACCAACCGTCGAGGCCCACGCGATAGCCTCGTTGTCGGCATCGCCCGACAGATCTTGGAAAGCATCTGCACCGCACAACAAACGCACGTGCGGTTCTATGCCACGAAGGAGCGCTACCTCGCCGCCCTTGCAGTCCTGCATCTCGTCCACGACCACAAGCGGAAAGCGGCGGGCGACCCACTTCGCCACGTTCGGCCGTTGAAGGAGAACGCCGGCGGCCGAAGTGATCGATGGGAAGTCCCCTTCGACCGGCTTCAAGCCAAGGTGGTCTACGAGTGACCGCCAGCGCCAAATCAGATTCCAGGCGAAACTGTCGATGGTAACGCAGTCGAGGGCGTTTCCCACGCCCTCGTTCCGTTCACGCAGCTTGAGGTCCATCCGGCGACGGGAACCGTGGTACTTCGTCAGGGCAAGCACCCGTTGCTCGGTATTGAGGGGATCGCGTTCGAGATAGTGACGGGCGGCGGCAAGCAGCCTTGTCGTCTTGCCGGTGCCCGCGGGGCCCTCGAACATCAGGAGGCTCATGCAATGAACCGATAGACGGTGATGCCGCCCCCGGACCGAGGCTCGTCAACCTCCAGGTGCTCAAAGTCGTCGAGTCTATCGAGCAGTGCCCGCGTCACGGCTTCAAGCAGCTTCTCTGCCCGAGCAACGCACGCCTCGGACTTCCTCATAACCCCGGCGATGTCTTCGTGCGCCATGTAGTGGGCCTTCAGGCCACCCGTCCGTCCGTCGTCGCTCTTGAGAGCCGCTACGAGTTCGTCGAGCGACTGGAATTCTCGTTCGAGCCGAGTGTTGATTTCGGTGAGAAGGCGAGCTGCGTCCGCGTCGAGCGCCCAGCGAACGGAGTCCTCGACTGTCCATCCTGTCGGCCACTGCATGATGCAGCACGGCGGTGGGGCGCAGGCGAGCAGATCAGTGACGTAGCCATCACCGGCCGGGTCGCCGTCAACGAGAACGGCGACATGATCGTGGAGACTGCGGATCCGCTCGAACGTCACGCGAACAGCGGAGTCCCGAGTCGGCACCACGCCCACGACCGACCCGAAGGGAGGGACGGGGATCCGGACCCCATGTAGAGGGTGAACGCCCGTCTCGGCCACGTCGAGGAGCAGGCGCAGCCACTCAAAGTCGATGCGACCTTCGGGAACCAGCACCCGCGGAAACATCAGCGCTTCGACCAGTCGGGCACGATGGTCGGCGTAGAGTTGAACGAGCGAGTTCGGCTCGTTGGCCATCGACGCTGGAGAGAGGGGCCGGCCTTCGAGCTCTTCGACAGGAGGTGATCCCTCCTCGCCCTGCGTGACCCTCCTGCTGAGGATCTGGGTGCTCCCGGCGTCGAAAAACGCCGCCACCCTCGGAGCATGCGTTGTGCAGATCACTTGGTCAGAGACGGCGGCGGCGTCGCCGATCAGGCGGCGTTGCAGGCCGGGGGGAACGTGCAGCTCGGGTTCCTCCAGAGCGAGGATAAACGACTGCTCGGCTGCTTTCCTCGCTCGTCCAATCTCCAACAGGAGTACGAGTGTCTGGAGGGAGATCAGCCCGGTCCCGTGCCGTCCGGCGGGCAGCGACTCACCATCCTCCCGCTGGTAATGCGGGACCAGCGCTCGGAGCAACGACTCTGAATCGGTGGAGGTCAACCGAAGCTGGAGCCGGGGGTTGCCGGGGACAAGCTGAGCCATCCGCGAATTGATCCGTTGGATGATCGGTTGTAGCGCACCGTCGTCCTCCAGGGGCGAGGTAGGGGCTCGAAGAGCATCACGTTGGCGGAGTACGGTCGCAGCGGGCACGCCACCGAGCGTAGCCACTGTCTTGCGGAACAACTCGGAGCCGAATGAGATGGTGGCCGCCCAGGTCCGTCGAGCGGGCAGAACGAAGAACCCGATCTCGCTCAGTAGCTTGTCGGGGAAACGGTCGATACCTTCCTCGTCGAACGGATCCACCTGATCGTCATGCTGCTGGAAGTAGCGGATCTGCTTGACCGTGAGGTCTTCGTGGTCAAACCGGGCGGAGTACCCGATCTGCGTGCAGAGCAGAGCCCCCGGCCGCTCCTCGGGTACCACCATCTTCGTCGCCGGGTCCCACCACTTCTCCACTGATCGGCCGCTGCGGAACCAATTCGGGTTGTCATCGGGCTCGTTCGACGGGAAGTCTCCGACAGTCGCCACGATCTTGATCCTGTGTTGCGGCTCCGGGCGGCTGTTTGTGAAGTCGTGTTCGGTGAGGTCTTGGACGAGCTTTTGGCGGCCGAACACCAAGCTCATCGCGTCGACGATGGTGCTTTTTCCGGAACCATTCGGACCAACGAGTGCCACCTGGTCTGACAAGACAAGTCGGCTTTTCTGGATGCCCCTGAAACCACCAATATCGAGGGCGAGGATTCTCATATGAGTTCCTCGATAGGAGCAGAAAGAATCTCAGACTCCTCCTCTTTCACCGTTGTCTTCAGCAAGTATGCACCTCCGAAAGGTTCCGGTTCGGCTAACAATACGCGTAACCAGCGCCGTTAATCTCTACCCCATGCTCTGACAGGCGTCTGGTTCATGCGTTGGTTAGGAATTGTGATGTTGCTTGCTTCATATACATTATTATGTGTATTCAAAAAAGTTAACAGGCTCTACAATTGCTTTTCTATTCGATACTGTTTTGCTAAAAATACTTACTATTTTACTACGAATGTCTTCGGGTATCCCATCCCAATACTGTGTTTTCAAGTAGAAATTGTCAGAGTTCCTTAACACTGTATCAGTAAGGAAGCATTCCTTTTGCTGTGCGTCCGCGGTGTTTAACAGCTCTAGAAATGGTCTCAAGGATTCTTTCTGCTGTTTCAGCAAGGCATAAAACACCCTAGTTACTCCATCGCCTTTTAATACTGTAAGTGACAGGTATAGGGGCTTCTCTTTTTTCAGGTTTCTCCTATACTCGGTCCCATCATTTGTTGCTTGTATGACTGTGAATGCATTGACGAACATCGGCAACTCTTTATCGATCTCCATGTACCCATAATCAAAATACTCGCCGTAAGATTGCTCCTTATATATATGATCCGCTAACAGCTTCATATTGGTAACATGATGCAACTCTAGGTACCTTTCATACATCTGATATGCCATATACGGCAGAACTACATTTTCCTTTTCTAGCATCTTAACCAATCCATCTGAAAGCTTTTTCATGTGTTGATAGTTGGCATGCTGCACGAAACACTCTCTTGCAATTGCTCTCAATGTAAGTACAAAATTCTGCTCGTCATTATCAGGATTTATCTCTCCGTCTTCTATAGGCTTGAACACCTCTGTATCATGGATGTTGCAATATCCCGCGAAAGTGCTTGCTCGTCGAATGTAGATTGGTGCTGCCTTCGGAGTGATGTCCCCCTTAGGGTTAAACTTAACATCGACCGTGACTTGAGTTACTTGGTTATTGGTGTCAGCTATTGTGCGAAGCAGGGCTTCCTGAATTGAATGTGAGCTAATTGCCTTCTCTGAGCATCCTGGGTGTAAGCAAATACTCTCTTCTGCCTTAGGTATAGTATTGAACATTTGTGTAATTCTGTTAAGTTCGTCTTTTCCCTTCAATTGATCTTCTGGAATATTCTCTAACATGCTAAAATCCCCAGAAGTCTCCATTTTCTTCATAATTCTCATGAGCTCCACAAAATCATTCATAATTTCTCCTTAATTTGGCTTCTTAAAAATTCTAATACCTATGCTCATGAAATAGCTGCTACTACGATCATACCCAAAGAGAAACAGCGTTGCTTTTTCGAATCCATTGTTCCTAACAATTCTTATACTGCCGTTCGTATAACTCTGCGCAAGAGTTAACCTGCGCGAAAATGACATCAATGATGTTCCATGTCAATGAGTAGTATCCCGTCTTCCTGTCTCTCTTTGTGCCATTCAACATTTAAGCTCTCGGTGTTATACGGCAGGCAGCATTTCAAGAAGAATCCAGCTCACTGTAAGCGGCGTTGACCGTATGACACACCCTTCTCCTGAGAAGGAGAGTGCTGTAAGAAAAACAACCAAGTATTCCTTACAGAAATGCCTACACGACGATATGCAAGTCATTACAAATCAAATGATAGCGCGGTTTTTCAGTTTGCTGCTGGGTATCAAGGGACACCCAGATTCCCGCAGTTGAAGAAGTGGCACCAGCGCGGTTTCGTCTCCACATTCTTTTAACCTGTGTTTCAGGAGATGGGCGATTTCGTTCCCTGCTGCAACAGAACAGATACCTGTCCAAATCTCTACATGCTTCGAGCATTTCCCAATTGGATTTCCGTCTAGCTTTCCTGTTTTCTATCCAGTTTCAGGTCTGGTGTTTGTCTGCATTTGCTGGCACTGAGGGGTCTGGGTTCTCCACCTCTTGCTGGCTTGTCATTCTATGCAAGACGAAATAGCTTACTTGTGTTTCGCATGGATTAATGAACAGGAGTGCCGGGAGTGAGTGAACTTGAGGAGCTGATTGAACGCATCAGGCGTTTCAATGCTGAAAGGGACTGGGCGAAGTACCATTCTCCGAAGAACCTGTCGATCTCTCTTGTTATCGAAGCGGCTGAGCTTGCCGAGGTGTTTCAATGGCTCACAGAGGATGAGAGCAGATGCCTCAGTGATGAAAAGCTGGCAAGGGTGAGGGAGGAAGTCGGGGATGTTTTTATCTACCTTCTCACGATTTGCGAGAAGCTCGGAATTGATCCTCTGGATGCCGCATCTCGCAAACTTTTTGTAAACGGCGAAAAGTATCCTGTCGAGAAATCCCGGGGCAGATCGGACAAGTACACGGAGCTGAACAGGCAGTGATAGTTTACCAGAACACCACGACAGCCTTCAACAGGGATGTCCGAAGCAACCGGATCGCTGATCTGATGAAAGAAGCCTTCGAGAGTCAGAGCGGCAAGAAGGTGGGTGTCTCCGAGTACAACTCCTGGAACAACTCCACACGCCATCTCAAGGACATCATCGAAGATGCCGGGCTTTCGGACAACATGATCGCCCTGGAGTACGAGATTCCTTTCAACAACAACCGGATTGACTGCCTTCTCTTCGGCCGGGGGCTGAACGACAGGTCGAATGTAGTCCTGATCGAGATGAAGCAGTGGAGCGAAGTAGAGGCCCTGGACGATGAAGGCAACTTCGTCGAGACCTTCACCGGCGGCAACTCCCGGGTGGTAGCCCACCCATGCCAGCAGGTGGAGGGCTACCACAAGCACATGGTCTTTTTCCTTGAGGTCTTTGATACAGACCCGAACCTGGACCTTTTCAGCTGCGCCTACTGCCACAACTATTCATACAAGGGTCCAACGGGCCTTCATGCTCCGGCCTACAGGCCGTTGATGGAGAAGTACCCACTTTACTCCAAGGGCGATGTGGAAGCCATTGTTGCACGGCTCCGTGATCTTCTTGGAAGTGGAGACGGCCTGGAGATATTCAACCGGGTCAGGTTCAGCAGGACCAGGCCGTCAAAGAAGCTTCTTGAGTACGCTGCAGGAATGATCAAGGGAGTTGAATCGTTCTCCCTGATTCAGGAGCAGATCGTTGCCAAGAACCTGATCATGTCTCGCATACGAAAAGCCGAGAAAACAGGAGGCAAGTCGGTCATTGTCGTCCAGGGAGGACCAGGTACCGGGAAATCCGTCATCGCCGTTCAAGTCCTTGCAGAACTTGCCGGGAAGAACAAAAAGGTTCTTTACGGGTGCAAGTCCAAGCCATTCCTTTCCGCACTTCAGAGCAAGGTTGGTGGGAACGCAAAACTGCTTTTCTCGAACCTCTACAGCTTCGTTCCCACCAAGGTGAAGGAAGACGAGCTTGATGTGGTTCTGGTTGATGAGGCACACCGCATCCAAAACAGCAGCAACTTCCAATACACACCCAGGGAACACAGGTCAGACATGCCTCAGATCGAACAGCTCGTGAGGTGTGCAAAGACCTGCGTCTTTTTCATCGATGACAAGCAGAACGTCCGGTCCGCCGAGATAGGCAGCACAGCCCTGATGATGGAATGCGCCCAGAAGTACAATGCCACCTTCAACCCCGTTGAGATGAAATCCCAGTTCAGGTGCAACGGCTCCAGAGGCTACCTTAAATGGGTTGAATCAGCCCTGGGTTACAGGAAGAAGAAGTACGTTCTCACGAAGGCCGATGACTACGATTTCAGGATTTTCGACTCTCCGACCGAACTCTACAAGGTGATTAGCGCAAAGGAACGCCAGAAACCCAACTCCGCAAGGATCGTTGCCGGCTACTGCTGGCCCTGGAGCGACCCCAACCCTGACGGCACTCTGGTCAACGATGTTGTCATCGGGGATTTTGCCATGCCATGGGAAGCAAGGGATGGAAAAAAGCTTGCAAAAGGTATCCCACGATGGTACGAGTGGGCATACAAGACCGAAGCGATCAACCAGGTGGGATGCATCTATACCGCCCAGGGCTTCGAGTTCGATTACATCGGAGTGATCGTTGGGGATGACATTCAGTACGACCCGGCAACGAACACACTCACCGGCAACCCTGACGCTTCTAAAGACCCCACCCTCATGAGGAACAAGAGCGACTTTCTAAGGTATGCCCGGAACATCTACAGGGTCCTGATGACCAGAGGCATCCAGGGCTGCTATGTCTATTTCGTGAACAAGACATTGGAGAACTACTTCCGAAGCCTTATCGACATGGAACAGGAACAGACCCAGGAGTTGCCGGAAGAGGAACTCATCCCCTACATCAATTCGCTTCCCCTTCTTGACCTGAGAGCTGTTGCCGACAGCACATATGAAACCCTTTCAGGGCTGTTCTCAGAAGCGGAAGAGCCAACACTGAAAAGAGCTCCTGGAGGCCCATTCGCACGAGACCGCTTCCTTGTAAGAGCAGAGGGCAACTCAATGGAACCCACCATTCCGGAGGGAAGCCTTTGCAGATTCAGGCTTGACCCCGGAGGAACAAGAAAGGGAAAGATCGTTCTCTGTCTTGTAGAAGGATTCTCGGGGGATTCACCTGTTGCTCTCATAAAAAGGTATTACAGCGTCAGGGCCAAGACTACCGAAGAGCTTGGTGAAGCTGAGCAGATCGTTCTTTCGTCAGACAACCCCGAACACCCGCCCATTCTCATGAGCGAACAGGAAAGAGTCAGAGTCCTTGGGGTGTTTGAGGGAGTGGTGGAAGAGGGGGATTAGGTCAGGGGAATGCATGTAAGAACGGAGGATGAAGGAAAACATGGAATCAGCAATTGCAGCTATTGCAGGTGTTATTATAGGATTTCTAATGAATTGCATTCGGGATACCCTGATTCGAAGGAGAAGAGCCAAATCTACAAGAAAGGTTGTTAGCGCTGAGATTTCGAGTAACATCGGATTAATCAATGAAATGAACGACAGAATACTATGTGACATTGCTAATACAGAAGAGTATAGTAATATTTACGATAATTCCCAGATGTACAATACTGCTCTTTTGTTAAGCAAGCTTCCATTGCAGGAGTGCTCGAGGAAAGTGTTCGACGGACAAGTTACCGTCTTGGGTCAGGTACTGTCAGAAAAAAAGTTCATTGAGTGTATTCGATGCTATCATGATTTTGATAGAGTGAATAGAATAATGGTATTATTGAAGGCCGATATTCCTAACTACAAACCTTTTCTACCTAACTCTATCTCAGAAGAAGACACACAATCTTCAGACAGTGAAGTCAGTTCGGAACAACCGTGTTGCTATATTGACATGCATTTACATGATTTGTGCATGTATGTGGATATGATACTAGAAAGAGGCAATCCTCTTTCTTGAGTTATAGAATTGTTAGCCTGAATTTTAACAAGAAATTGAATTGGTTGTTCTATAGTTATATAGTTAGGTATCAAAACATAAGTTACACTACAATAGAACAGCCAAAAGTGAAAACCGTCTATCACCCGGTAATGCTCAGTTGGATCTCGAGTTTCAAGGACTCGATTCTCGCAAGGTTATCAGCAGATTCGGCGGCGGTTATGATACTTCCGACGGTGGTCTCCCCCAAGTGCGGGGATCTTGATGTCTATTGACAAGATGTCAGTGCTACCTAAGGGAATAATCGTATGTTCGAGAACCCCCTCGTCAGCATGTCAAAAGAACCGCGGCGCGGTTCTTTTTGGCTTGAGAAGTAAGCCAACTCGCTAGTGCAACCGACGGTGACATAGTGTCAGTCGTTGTTTTAAGAGCGTTCTGTGCCCGTCGAACAGCTTTGTTTGGCCAGAAAATGTCGCCGACCAGGCCCCGCGCTCTATGTGTTTCGAGCTCTTTTCGCACCACCAACCAGTCTTCATCGTCAAGCTTGAGGATTGGTGCTCCTAGAGACTCAACAAAGATTCGTAGATTATCTGACAAGGCAATTGAGTTCGGCGCGAGTGATTCGAGTGCCGATTCGTACTCATTGCACAGTGCGTGTGCTTCGTCCACTTGATCCGTAGGTATTGCGTAAATGCACTTCATGGTCATGCCCTTTCCATACGCTCGCGTATAACTCTCATCAGAGCTTCATCCATCACGCTCTTCTCGGGCAAAAGTGCCATCACGTGCGACCCTGCTGCACTCACGGTGTCCCGTGCAGCGCGCTCGCCGCCCATGGCGTACACGTCGCGGGACACTACCACCAAGGATCGGTCGCCTAATGTGAGGTGGCCTGGCACCTGTCGTTCAGTGATGTGGCGCATTTCGCTTTTCAGGTAAACGGGTTGGCCCGTCTTGACCTCCAAAGAGAGGTTTCCACCTTCGGACACTCCGTGGCCGCGTCCAAGGATAACGGGATTCTTGGCACCGGTCAGGCGGCCATCGACAAATGAGTTTCCATCAGGTGTCTCCACTTTTCGCTGAACCTCGAGCTTCTCAAAGAACGGCTTAAAACCGTCATTTGTGATCGACTCGCCCAGCTTGCCAGCTGTTGTCTTACGAAGCTGTTGAAGTGCTGCGTCTCGATCCGCTGATGTTTTCGCCTCACGCCATTGTAGCATTCGTCTCTCAAAATCCTGCCGGAAGCCCTCGTCACGCTGTCCAAGGTTCTTCACATAGGGCACAAGGTTATCAACGACACGGAGTGGCCGGAACCGCTCAGCAATAGTCTGTGGCCCGATGACGTCACCAGATTTTGGTTTCCAGTCCAGCCACCGCACCGGGTCAAACGCACGAGTTCCCCGGGATGCCTTCTCTGTTCTGCGGGGCAGTGTTGTTCGACCGACTTCCGTTGTGGTGCGTTTGCCCATGGCAGATGCAAACTCTGTCCCGCTTGCTTGCGCGCGGCCAAGCATCTTTTCGGCGACAGAAGGGGCTTCCATCTTAAGTGCTTCTACGAAAGCCATGGTGGCTTTTCCAACGCCGCAAGCGCTCGCTAACTCGCTTCCGGCTGCGAAACCGCCTGCAATCTCCTTTACAACAGATGCTCCGCTGAGGGCAGCGGTACCTTCAGCGGCGCCAGTACTGGCTTTGAAAAGTGCCGCGACAGTTGCTAGCGTGATCGGTTCAGGCATTATCGTAGCTCTCCTTCCGCAGAAGTTCATCTACTTGTTTCACTCGCTCGGTAGTCGTTGTGGATACGAGATCGATGGCGAGTTGCCGCACAAGATGGTCTCCGAGTGCCCTGCACCGCTCAACGAGTCCGGCATCTACTGAGTCGTCCATGGTGAGAGAACACACCCTCGCCACGATGGCATGGACTTGAAGCACAAGATCGACAGGGTCGAAGGGATCGGCTTTGGATGCGCGCATGGGAGCATTCATGGTTGCAACCGCCAGCCTCTCAAGGAGGAGCCGCACTGGAATTGTCGGGTCTGAGTTACCAACTACTGATGCGTAGTCAGACATGCGTTGGCACGCGCCGTGCCACGTGTCTCCTCCTCCCCTGGCGAGGGCGAGAAGGAGAGATCGCCATTTGCTGGACGTCCCGATGTTGGAGTGTTCCAGAAGATCGGCCGCACTCCAGATGCCGCTACTGACAACCAGTTGCGCAGGGTCTAAAGCAGCTGGCTGCAGCAACGCACATACCATCAGACGAACCACCGCCAGGAGAGCGTCTTGGTTTCCGCGCATGATATTGGTAACGTACGCTTCTTGCGAAGCACAAAGCAGATCCGCGCCGGTTAGCCCAGGTTGCGCTAACATCGCCCGCAGTTCCTTTGTATGCCGGAGTGCTTCGGCGTCGTTTCGTCTCTCTTCGAGCAGAAGCTTCGCGCCGACAAAACCGGCCAAGTAAACATCCCCAGCGCACGCGGCCATCACTTCGCTGAGCCATCGCTCGTCTGGCGCTTGTACTCCATCAAGTATCGGCCGCCATTGGCGTTCAATCGCCGTATAGCTCGGAGCCACACCTGCACCAATCGGATCGGTGTCTTTCGGCCCGTCAGTGGTCTGTTGGAAACGCGTCGTTTTCACCGGCGTATTCATATAAGATGCCTTGATGATTGCTTCACCCTCTTGGAGAAACCCCAGCTTTTTCCAAGCGGACTCATCCAGTCCGATTGCACGCCCGATCTCCTCCATCTCGGCACCATCCTCAAGTCGCATGACAATCTTGGTTCCGGTGTTTGAGATCACGCTGCGCGCAAGGTTCACAGGCGATTGGTCTACAACCATTATACCAATGTCCATCTCTCGACCTTCTTGGAGGAGTCGGTCAATACAACGGAGCAAGGTACGACCAGCGTTGCTTTCGTCTGCTGGTCGGCGGACCTCGAAGCTCCGATCAAGAACATTGTGGGCTTCTTCAATGACCACAAGCCAACGGCGTGGTGAGAGGCCAGTCGCATCAGAAAGCGAGAAAGAAGGCAAGATAATGGACTGAGAAGACTCCTTGCTGGAGCTTTCGTTTTCTGGCACTGGCAAGGCGAAATCGCGTGGCCACATGCGCACTCCCCCAATTTGGACAGTATCGTGCGAAGAAACTGCCATGGTGGCTCGAAACACGGCTTTTCCCGATACCTTTACATGACCACCCCTCAGCAAACGTGTACGTTCACCCTTCTTCTTGTAACTCTGACTCGCCAAGTAATCAGTTAGTAGCTTTCCAACAGTAGTGGTGGGAGATGAGGATGGAGGAGGCGACATTGACTCACTGGGAGTAGTCCCGAAGAGCTGATCCTCCCGCTCCACAATCTTTTTACACAGACGTTGTCGTTCCAACCGCACCCCTTGGACCGACCGTAGCCGGCTGAGCAGGATCGTCATAACGAATGCGCGGATATCGACTTCGCTCGGTGGCAGATCCTCAACCTCGACGATCACATCTCGCCCGAGCGGAAAGAGTTCATCTATCGGTGTGTTTCCACCATGGCTAAAGAGATCTTGGAATGTTGCGTCGACGAACAAAGCCGCGCGGTTCTCTAATGCGCCGCAATAGTTGGCCGTAACCTCAGCACCGTAGGTCAGAGTTTGTGCAAGAGCTCTGACCTGTGCTGCAAAATCGAGTACCGTTGGCCAAGATGGAGCGGAATCATCGAGCGGTATTCCATTTTCGATGTCCCAACCACGCTCATGGTAGGTTGCCTCAACGGCGCGCCGCATTAGTGGGCCGATCATTGCCTCAGTAGGCATCAGCTCTGCCAGCGCATCTGAAAGGACTGCGATATGGCGCTTAAGAGAAGTACCGAGTTCGAAATAGAAGGGATTCAACCTCAGAGGTCGGAAGCGGGAACCAACATACTCCTTGCTGCTGCCGAGACTGTACACCAAAGGGGCAGGACGCCCTCGTACCTGTAGACGAGCACGGTAGGTGCGTTTCGCCGTCTCGAAGACAACCACGCTGAGTTTATCATCTTTCAACTGGTTGAGGATTTCTACGACACGAGTTGTTTTACCAGAGCCAGTAGCGCCAGCGACGAGAATGTGACGGAAGAGGTTCTGCTGCGGGATCTCGATTGAATCCGTTTGATCTTCGCCGGTGAGTGCTGAGAACGCATCTGGCCCAAGCCCAACCCTTGGTGAACCCTCATCCGGAGGGCTGAATGTTCTTCCCAGGAAGACGTTTCTTCGCAGTCGTACCCCTGGAAGTTCGGCCTCTGGAAGGAGGAGTGCTTCACACGCCCTTGGCAAAGGGAGAATAGGAGCGGCTTCCGCGATAAGGTCCAAGAGAGGCTCTGTCCCTTTGAAGAGATCAGCACCAGCGCCGATGACCGGGAAACGGTTGAATGGAAAGTCCTTTGTCCTCGCACCGGCAAGTACCCCGACGAGCGCTCCTCCTATCAGATCGGCGTTTCTTCCGTCTGCCAAGATGAACGCCGACCACCGATAGCCTCCTGTGCCGTGTGCTTCGTGCAGTGCGGAGATGGTGCGTTCCAGGGATCGATCGGCAAGTTCAAGCATCGAGCATAACCGTTCATTACTAGTGCTCCAATTCTCAGCACTCGACCCTCCAGACGACGCGCTCTCGGTCGTCGTTTTAGACTCGCCTTCTGTGACGCTTGTGGTGCGGTTCCATGATTGAGAATTGGAGCGTGGACCCACTTTATGGCGACGAATCGGGTGGAAGATATTCTTTACTCCCTCCCACGCGCTTTTCCCCCATCCGACGCTGCTCTGCTCCGTGGATGTGCCGCCTTTGCTATCACTTGACTGCGTTGAGGTGCTTGTGCCCTCGGAATTGGATGTCTGTCGAGACCAGTTGCTGCCTCGGTTGCCGCCAAACTGTTCTGTGCCTCGAACATATGGATGGATTACATCGCGAAGTTGCGTAGCTTGCCCGAGGCGATCCTTCAATGTACCCGCATCCACGCGTTCAACAACGAAAGCGATGCGATAGTCACAGTGTAAGTCTACGAGGGACTCTGCGACATCATTGAGAGACTGGTAGTTACGCCTTGCAGTGCTTCGCTCTACCTCACGTCGATTGTCATCAATGTCTCGTGGTGAAGGCAGGCCGCTAACGCAGACACAACGTTGCTGACTTCCGGCCGAAAAGCCAAGGAGGTTCTGGAGTTCGCCGGGGTCAACCCAACTCAGGTCCGATCCTGGAAAGGCCTGACGTTGGAACTGAGAAACGATCATGCGTGAGCGCTTTCGGCGGCGGTCGAAATCGCCGGACGAAAGCTGCTGCGTGCGGGGGAAGCGAATTGCAAGCCACAGAGTGAAGGGTCGACCTGTCTGGTTGCCATCGCCTCTTACATGATCGAGGACGTACAGGAGTTCCTCTCCAGGCTCGAGTAGCGTGAGGACGTTCTCCCAGTCCCAGGAATGTGGAATCTCGTCCTGATGTCCAAGGCAGCTCAGCTGAACCGCCACACAGTCGAGGAGCCACGGATGCAGATCCAGAGTGCGCTCCCCCTGAGCAACCACCAAGGAAGCATCTTCCGGTCCGAGCCCCAGGAGGAGTTCCAGCTCGACGGACGGTCCATAGTCGAGCACGGTGCTTTGTGCTTTTTTCACGGCGCTGTCCTTCCCTTAGGCGTCGTAATGACTACTGCGAGCAGCAATGGACTACCACCTGGACATGTTAGTCCATGTTGAGCAACGCCGTCTCGCTCGACTACTTCCACTACGACTGCATCGCCAATGGGCTGGGAGTTTTGGCTTTCCATTGTAGACAATTCAAACGCTTCGCCGACACTACCCGTGATGGTGAGACAACGTTCGGGATGCTCTTCATAGTGTTTGTTGAGGCTGGAGACCATTCGCAATCGCCATCTTTCAAGCGCTGTTTCATCAATTCGCATGCGTCCACGCAGGTCCTCCGGATGAGAGAAACCCCACGAAGCTCTCCATCCGGCTGCGCCTTCAATCCCGCCTGGTATCAGGTCATCAATACACTCCAAAACAGCACTACCAACCGGGCACTCGGGCCTGGATAGTACCCACCAGTCGATCGTACATATCTTGACTTGAGCTGGAATCTCTATGCGACCATCAACTGAGAATCCTATCTCTTCTGCCGTTGGCTCCGTGTCAATCACCCAGCAGTCTTCAGTCGTGATGTGCATTGTTGTTGACATCGAATCTGCGTCGTAAGCCTGGCCGGCATTTGGTCGCACCGCCACCACGTTTCCGCCTCCTGTTGCGATAAAACCCTCCAGCAGGTGACGTTTGTCGGCAGCGGCCAGCGAACCGAGAGCAGACTGCAGAAACCAGTTCCATGGCTCCTCCGTCTTTGCGGCGAGTTCGCGTGCGACTTCGGCCCCCAAGCCAGGAGACTCGGCTACTCGAAGAAGCTCCTGAAAGGAGATGGAGGGTTCAATCACCGGGAGATATGGAAGGCGAACCCTACGGCCCCGTCGCACGATCAGAACGATTGCCAGAACAATTGCAGCCGCAGCAATGCCGACAAGAACAGAGACAGGTTTCATATCAGGATTCATGACGACCTCCTCGTCAAATGTCTCATCGGTGAGCCAAGCACTCGCCAGCGCTTGTGCTTTCGGCTCCTTCCATCTAGCACAGATGGCGATCGTTGCAGAATAGACGTCCTCACAGTCATCGTCGAGAGCGATTTGGCTGTCTAGGTTTTTCCATGCGTTGCTTCTAGCCACTTTGCGGTCAATGCGCGTAAGTGGTATGGCGTCCGAAATGTTGTCCGAGTTCTTCGCAGGGTCCGCGGAGGTGCTGTCTGATTTCGGATCGTCCACCGACTGGTAGCCGTCGGTCTCATTCAACAGGACATTTCCGGCACGTCTTTCCATCGAGTCAATAATGCTATTGATGAGTTCCTCTCGCGCAAGGATTCTCATTGAGACTCTCCTGCAAGCACGGCAAGCATTCCCCCAACAACAGCGAACTTGTCGTAGCGAGCCCAGGGTTGTCGTTCGCGGCTATCGGACCAGCGTTTCGTCTCCTCGAATCGCTTGATAGGTGCGGACTCCAACTGGGGTAGGGGTTCCGGGAACTGCCGGGCTTGAGTGATCAGATCTTGGACAAGTGGTGCATCTACAACTGTAACTTCAAATCCAGCTCCAACCGCAAGTTCAACTACGAAATCGGGGAAGTGCGGGTTTCTGCTTCCTCCTCCCGTTAGGAGGACAGTGCAATAGCTTGCTCTTCGCCATCTCTTCGAGAGGGTCTCGAACAGCACCTTTAGAGTGGGCTTATAAACTGCACGGGTAACCTCGCGATATTCCCTTTGGGCTGCGTCCGATGATTCGCGCCCGCGTGGATCTGACCACATATTCCCGAGCATGGCTTTGTATCGCGTGCCGACAGGCCCCCGATCCTTGCGGCCGATTCGGCTCGATATCTCCTCACCCCCACAAGAATCATCGCTATGGCTCAACTCGGACACGAGTTCCTGCTTCTGAAGCACAGATATATCCAAGCTGAGTCCGCCTGCATCGAGGAGCACGATCTGGTCGAGTTGTTCAGGGTGATCAGTCAAGTCCTCCATCCATTTCGCGGGGTTTGCGATCTGATGGTCCACTTCGGGTCTCGAACCAGAGGGGCCGCTTGGCTTTGAGTGCCACAACCGATGCCACCAGCTACGGCCCTTAAAGCTTCGAACAGCAGATGCTTGGGAATCCCATGCTGAGCGTCTATAGCTTTGATCGCGGCGGCGTTCCTCGTGTGATGCGAAGCGACTGGCGTAAGCTCTTGCTGCGTCTGCGAGAATTCGAAGAACGGTAAGATAATGTACCGCCAGAAGTCGGTGTTCTGGCATCAAGACCACTAGCCCGTTGTCGACGAGGTTTTCGTGACAGGAGTCCTTTAGTGACGAGATCCGCCTATCTTGCTTGGCTTTTGAGCTTGCATCCGGGACTTGCGCAGTGTTCGAAAGCTGATTGCTGAGTTGACCCACATCGAAGTTGTGCGTCGTTGGTAGTGAGACATAGACATGTCGCAGATAAGTCTTTTGCTCACGCCCAACCCATAATCGAAGTTTTGGGAGAGATCTGCTTGCCCATTCGCTCCACATCGCGCCGGTAGGATCTGCGATAAAATCTGCCTTGCGATAGGGATCTACTCCCCATCCCTCTGCAAGGCTCTTGGTGTCCTGATCATGCTCTCTGACTGTGCCGTCAGCGAGTCGTAGCGCCCATTTTGCGTTCGTAGACCCCAGATCCAGAAGAAGGTCCGCAACTTTGTCCATTGGTGGAAGGTCGACGGTGGGAAGGTCAGCGGTGATAGCATTATCTCTGCCGAGGACGGAAACCTTGAACTCACCTCGCGACTTACCCTCGGAAGATGATGCCAGACCCCTGACCGCTTCGGCGGACAGAGTTATTGGTCGAAGTGCAGTGCTCTCGTTGCGGCGAACCACGCAGGTTACAGCGTCGCTCCAAAGCTTGCGTGAAGAGCCCGATGAGGAGTGACTCACAAGCTCACAGGCATTGATAAGGAGTTCGCCTGGAGCTGTTACTGAAGCCTGTATGCGATCGCCACCGTCTGTGAAACCAATGTGAGTACGTGTGCAGTCGATCTTGATGTCGCAAGCGTGGAGCTTCGCTGCTGTAGAGGCGGCTGCGTCATCGAAGGGTATCAATTGCAGCCAGGAGGGGTGTTCTTCAGTTTTCGGTTTTGCAGACTGGTCGAGCAAGTACGCTCGAATCGAGACAACTACTTGTGCGAGTGTTGGCTGTTTCGGGGCTGGCCAGTTACGCCGAATCGCATTGTTGATCGCTTCACCTAGCATTGAACAAGAGTGGTCGCGGAATTTACCCCACTCGCGATCGGTGGGAATTTGGAATTCCGACTTTCCCTTCACACAGTTAAGACCCAGTATTCGCGCACCTTCGCTTGCGAGCGTATGAACCAGATCAGCTTGTTCGACGAACTCCTGCAGCCTTGCGGTACACAGCCCAGATATCTGCCAACTCCCGTCGGACCTGAATTCTGTTTCGATTAAAACGCGAAGATGGTTCGCGGTGCGGGCAGTGGTCTGCTCGACGGTGAGCATACGCGGCCATTGGCATTCTGTGCAGAGATTGCCGCCCTGTTGCCAGTTCCCACAAGCCTCACAGGTGTGCCAGGCGGTCGAATCTGTCGCCGTAGCGGTCACCGTAGGCTCGGTGTTTTCACCATTCCTGGCACTCATTACTCATCTTTCCTTTCGATTGCAGCCTTTGCTGATTTCGATGCGATTTAATTCATTTAGTAAATATTACAAGAGAACATGCGCCTTGCCGTTCCCGATCTCTCACCGGCATTATCAGCAAAAACGCTAACTCCCCATAGATGTTCTCTTATCAAGCGCTGGAACTTTCAGTCTATACGAGTTTTCGCAAACTCGTAGAACAATGCATGACGGGCACACACCCAAGAGTCATCTACAATAAGGCAATAAGCAATTATGAATACTGATTGGGGTAGACATTGATGTCAATCAGTAGATTTGATGGAAGGTCATAGACTGTGAGAATATTGAATCGCCCTGCGATTAGCTGTTTGAAGATTCGACGGAGAAATCGCTGAGAACAGCTTCCTTGAAAAGCATATGAAACGATACATACCGAACAAGCGCGATAGTCGAGAGGTATAGGTACCAGATTGCCCAGTAGTAGTTCTCTGTGCCATAATGAGATGAGAGCACTGTAACGCTTGGCGACTGAAGAGAGAGGCTGAAGAAGGGGAAGTGTTCCACCGATATCTATGCTTAATCCCTCTCGAACCCGTGACTCCTGAACTTCAGAGTCCTGCTGTTCTCGGTCACTGTCCTGACGATCTGCTCTGATGCTCCATCGGGAAGTGTTGCCTCTATCTCCAGAGTGATGGTTACCTCTGCACCCACCTGCCCGGCCAGGTGAGCAATGACCTCTTCTGCAACTCTTCCTGCGTCGCGACCGACCCTGGTAGGGTCAAGAATCACCGAGCCATGGAACCTGCTGGGTCGTTTCTCGGCTTCCGTCTGCTTCTGATCTGCAGGGCCAACTGTGGATTCGCCGGCGATATTTGCTGAGAAGAGACCGCCCCTTAACTCATCGAGCTTACCTTCCGACGGACCCTTTGCCGTTTCGGCCTCTATTTGCTTGGCAGCAACCTGTGGGAGTACGAGTACGCCCTTGCTGTCCATCGTCACGGTTGTCACCTTTCCACACACCAGACCACGGTAACGATCTGCAGCCTCATCGTAGCTGTCAGCAAAGGCGAAGGTGTCGGTCTGCCATGTCAGAAACTCCATGCCTCCTCTTATTGCCTGAATCAGCACTTCGGGGCCTGCAAGCCTGGGCAGATAGGCGTACTTGGCGAAATCATCCACGAGTTGTCTTACTGCAACATGGTTCTTCCCCCGCCAGAGAGGAACATCGTCCATTGCCTTGCGAAGCATTGAGGGAGCAAAGGCGGTGACAAAATGGTCATCGTTTCGAAGCCGCTTGCTCGCCCTTGCCGCCAGGGTCTCGCTTCCAGAAAGCCGGATCGATTCCCACGTGATTTCTGATTGAGGTGTTTTCTGAACCGGAAGAAGGAGCCACTGATAGGTTTCGGGGAGACGGGCTGCGACAGTTGAGTCCGCCGCCTTTCTCTGTTCTTCCGCCTGCTTCACCTGGTGGGGATCAAGGTTGAGAACTTCCTGTTCCGTCAGGATGGATTCCCAGGCCAAATACTTCCGCAGAGCCTCGTCCAGATCCTGAAGACGAACCCTGTCTGCTGCCAGGAAGACAAGAGTGTTTCTGTAGAGACGGGGAGTGTTTCCCCGGGACTCGAGGATAGCTTTCGCCATTGTTTCAGCAGGATTGCCGGGTTCCCGACTGAAGGGGTGTTCTGAGGCCAGCACCACAAGCCGTGTATCAAGATCATCTGGTACGTCAGCTCCAGTACGGGGCAGGGTATGTATTCGCTCGAAATCCCCCGGCTTCCTCAGGTCAGCTTTCAAACGCTTCTCGAGTTCCTGGGCAACCTTGTCAGGGTCACGCTTGAACTGCTCCGCCCGGTCTTCGGCTATTTTGGTGACCGTGGCCTGTGTGGAGTACCAGAACCGTGCTCCATCCTGGTAGAGGTAGGTGGCATTCGCCGACAGCCTCCTGAGGGCATCACCGAACACCGCAGGCGACTCGCCGGGCATAACGCAACCCAGCTTGATCCGTCGGTCTTCGATGCCCCGGTGAGCCGCGTTGGAGGTGGGAGCGGAGCCCAGGTAGATGGTTCGCGATACCCTCTTTGTGGCGGAGAGCCTGCCCAGATTCGGCTGTTCGGCATCGATCTTCTTGGGCAGAGAATTGGGGCCATCCACATCACGCTCAAGGATTGGAGCCCAGTTGTCTGAAAGGTACCGTGTGAGTTCGAACTGAACTCTTGAATCATCAATGGGCACCATCGAAGGCAGGATGAGAGGGTTCCTGTCATCCTTCTCCCACAGACTGTGGATCACGGCCGCCATTAGCCTCAGGACACCCCGTGTCCTCTGGAACTTTGCCAGGGTGGACCATCCGCCGTAGAGCTGATCAAAGATCTCGGGATGTATCGGATACGCGGCCTGAATCCGCTTCTCGTAATCGACGGTCCTGCATTCCATGGGAAACTCGGCGCTCTGGGAGCGATACAGCTCAGCGAATGCCCGGGCCGTAACATCACGCTGCTTGTAGTCACCGGCCCCTGCAAGGGGCTCAAAAAGCCTGCGGCGAACGATCTCGAAGCCTTCTTCCGCTGTGGCAGGCCTCCACGATGATTCAACCCTGCCGATGACATTTCGGAGCCTGTCCAGCGCTTCACGCCCTCGTATGCCGCCCACCTCTGCGTCATCCGACTGGGTATGCGGTGAACCCTGGGTATCGGAAGCAGGAAGGGATATCACCAGAAGGCAATTGCCTGCAAGCTTGGCAGACTCAGTGAGTGCCTGGGCAAAACTGAACTGTGTCTCAAAACTCCCCGCGGGCAGATCGGTGTTGTCGTGCAGCTGCCGGGCATAGGCAACCCACTCATCGATGAGGATGAGACAAGGGCCGTAGGTGTTGAAGAGTTCCCTCATGACATCACCGGGGTTCGTTGCCAGTTCATCATCCTTGGCGATGCGATCAAAGGCTTCACGGCCCCCGAGCTGATAGGCAAGCTCACCCCAGAGGGTTCGAACAACCGTTCCGTCAGGCTTTACAACGGGGTTCCCAGGTGAGACCTTGTTCCCAACAAAAACAACCGTCCTGGCCTTTGGAAGGGTTTTCACTTCCGCTTCGGCGAGTACTGCATCAACGCCAGCAAGCTCACCGGGATTCACGCCCGAGAACAGGTGATAAAGGGCAAGCATGGAGTGGGTCTTTCCACCCCCGAAGTTGGTCTGCAGCTGAACCACCGGGTCGCCACCCTGACCCATCAGGCGGCGTACACCACCCACAAGCATGCTTTTCAGGCTCTCGGTGAGGAATGTTCGGCGGAAGAACTCCTTCGGATCCCTGTACTCCGGGGTTCCCTCGCCCATGTGTACCTGCCAGAGGTCAGCCGCAAACTCCGCCTGCTGATACTTGCCGCTGGCAACATCCGTATGGGGAGTCACAACCTCGCGCCAGGGTTTCAAACCACCGGTAGCCGCTGCTTCAACGAGGGAACCACCAGCCTTGCGCTTTTCCCCTCTGACCTGCTCATCGAACACTAACCTTCGCAGTTCGAGCTTCATCTTGCCGACTTCGTCAGCCTGCGGTGCGGACACTGCCATGAGAAGGCGTGAAATGGAATCGAGAGCCCTGTCTGCGTCATCACTGGTGATCGGTTCCTGGTGAGCCCACTTGTTCCGCCAGTCACGGATCTCTGATACAAGGCTACGCTCGGCATGACCGAGAGTCAGCCGGAACACGTCATTCCACGTCTCCCACATGAGCTTCAGAAGAGCGGCGGCATCCCAGTCACTTATTGGTTTAACGGCAAGTTTTGGATCATCCGCGAAGTGGTAGAGGGTATCCATGCTGACGATACCCTGCTTGACACGTTCCTGCACTTCGCGCTCGACAAAGGGTCCGAGTCCGGTCCGAAGCAGTTCCAGAGCCTTGCCGACACGCTCTTGATTTGTCATTGCCATATCTCTTACTCCCCGGTTTACTCGAACAAGTCACCCTGCTCAGACTTGGGCTTACTGCTTTCACGAGCCAGGCGGGTGATCTCAGGCCAACTCTGCACCAAACCGTTGTAGGAAAGCGCTTCTGCGGAACGTTTTTTCCGCTCACATATCGTGTAGAGGCGGTATGCCAGCTCCCTGGCAGCTTCGGCCTTTGAACCCAATAGAGCAACCATGTCGGCAGCAAAGGTCTCTCCGCCGCTCTCAAGAACACGAATCAGGTGATGGACAACGGCCCATGCAGTCACATCAGTCCCTGAAGGATTCCAGGCAGGAGAAAGTTCTTGAGGACGAAGAAGACGGACTTTACCGCGCTTGGATTCCAGCACACCGGCATCAGCAATTCCCTGAACACTTGTGTTCTTCGCCGTGGAAAGCGTCTCCGCTACCCCGTACTCTCCTTCTGAAAAACCTGACTGATCGAACCATGCAAGAGCCCAACGGCTCTCAGAGTCAAAGTCACCCTCCTGCTCGGCTAGAGCTTCATCCAGTATCTGGTTGATGAGAGCAAGTGCTTCACGGACTGCCATGGGCTTACCCTGGGCATCGAGAATCTGAGAGAACCTGGTGAACACCGACATGCCGGGTCCGATCGCTGCTTGCTGAAGGTCTACAGGGGCGATGTTGCCGGCTTGGAGGAGCCGGAGAGCGTTGGGTAGCTCATTCTTCAGGGCTGAGACGAATTCACGACGGGTGGCCACTGGAGCATCATCGGGACGTTTGCGGCAGACAAGGACGATGCTGGATGCGAGGGCGTTGGTATTGTTGCTTACCATTCGACCTTGCCTTTCTGTTCTCATTGGCCACGTGCCAGTAACAGTAAAACCTGCACGAATCACAGCATCAAGGAAAGTCTCCCATCCAGTGCTCGCAGTTCCGTCAAAATCGTTGCTTTCTGCCTGTTTAAAGGCGTAATAGATTGAAACGGGAAAAGCGGCATGCGCAAGTACTACAAGATTTTGCATTGCCTGCGTCATTCCGTTAAGAAAGAAGGACTCAGCATTCTCTTTGCTACCATGGCGGTAGGGTGTTGCAACCAATTCCTCGTCTTTTGGCACCGCTACCGTTGAAAAAAGTTCCGGGAAGTAGCTGCGTAGTGAGCGACGCAACCAAACATAGAAGTAGTCAGACAGATCAGCATATCCTATGTTGTCATAATATGGAGGATCTGTACAAATACACTTTCCATTCGATAATGTCTGAGTTTTTGCATCAAGATTTTCAGCAATTCCAAATGCACTTCCAACGCAAAACGCTTCAATTGACTTTGAGATCCCCTTTAGCGATACAGTTATATCGCCAGCAGCTTCTCCGAAGGGGAAAACCTCGGTGAAATCCCAGACCATAGGAAGAGCCTGCCTACCAAACACGTGAACCGCTTGATCTCTTGAGTTACTCCACTGCACTAAGGATGAGTTGTAGTCAGTAAGCTTACTTATTCCCAGCCCTAGATACACCCCCACAGCCTTCCCGTAACCCCTCGCCCCGGTCCCGCCTTCTCTCAGTGGCTTTTCATCATCGAATAAACCTGCAGCGGTAGTATCTTTACGAATTCGCTCAATGGCCTCGCCAACAAGGTCAGAAAACGTCGTGAGTGCCACAAGCTGTCGGGAGGTAAATAGATCACACCATTTCACCATGCCATACTCTTGAACTCGAAAACCGAGAGCACGATCTGGAAGACTGGTCTCTGGTCTCCATTCAGGTACAGCCTTTAAAGCAAGTTCTTCGTGGTCCTTTGTTGGATTGAGGTAAACACGCCCACGCTGGCCTTCTGCCACAATTGCCATCAGCTTGGTGCCCATCATTCCTACCTTGGCTTCTGATCGTATGTATTCAAAGGGCATTGGAGTACCAGAAACCAAACAAAAGAAGCTGCTACCACTACTGCCAGTTTTCGTCCCCTTCTTCGCCACCTCAGGATCACTAGGTATCCCCATTTTTACAGTGAACCTGTAGCCGCCATTCTCAATCACCGGCTCGACATAGGCTTCCTTGCCCTTCTTAGTGGAGAGCAAAAAAGTAGATACCAGAGGCACATCAACACTTGAAAATGCAGGGTTGGGGCTCTTCACTGTTCTGGCCCACAGCCAGGCGATGACAGTGAGTTTTTTTCCCAGGTACTTCTCCAGGTCAGGTCTTTCTGCAACCATTTCCGGAGTGATCTCAACCTTGGGGTAAAGGTGACCTATTCGTTTCTCGGCCTCGTCGCGCATCCATTTCCCGTAGTAGCGAACATCCTCGGCAAGTCCCTGGGCGCCCTTCCACTCCCTGCCCATCTTCTGGCCTTCGTCGAGGTTTCGCCACTCGGGGTTCACTGGTTCCTTACCTGCGAACATCGGCGGGATCTCGATCATGGCCTTGTTGATGAGCACTGCTACCGGGTTCAGGTCGCTGGCGTATGCCTCAAGCCCGAGGCGTTGAGCTTCAAGTGGTAACGCCCCTCCACCGGCAAAGGGGTCATGGAATGCCGGAAGCTTGTACCTGTCGAAGAGTTCTTTTGCTCTTGGATGGTCAGCATTTTCGGCGCACGCCCTGCGCCAGCTCTCCCATATCTCATCCCGGGCTGCCTGAAGAACCGTTTCGTTGGTTGTGTTCTCCCACTTTACCAGTTCTTCGATGATCCTGAACAGCCTCTGACGTTCCTTCTCCTGCGCTTTCTCGGTGGGGAAGAGTTCTGGACAGGAAGAAGGGTCATCCACCATCTGGGCGAAGATCACGGCCCTTGCTGCAGCGAGAGGCCGCCTTGCCCACCAGAGGTGCAACGTGCTGGGATGACCGTGACGGATGGATTTCTCCCTGGCACTTGCGATGTTGATGGCTTCCAGCGGAAGGGCAACCTCGATCAGCTTTTTCCTCATGATCCTTCACCTTGGTGTGAGTGCTCGCGGCGCTTGTGCATCAACATGGCTTTTCAGCCCGCTGAAGCAGTTCCTTGAATGTGTAGTTGACGCTTGCTGCCGCAAAGTCCGGTTCTCTCTGGAAGGGACGCCTCAGGTAGTGTACCTTGTGCGTATCGTCTTCCATGAATTCCACTATTGCCAGAATGAAATCATCCGGCTTGTTGAGAGAGTAGAGGATTTCATTCTTTGTCACTGTGATGGTCTGGGCTCCCGAGACTCTTCCCTTTACCTCGATGAATCTAAGTCGCCCGGTTCCAGGGATGCTTGATTCGATGTCGTAGCCGAGCTTGTCGAGTTCCCGGTCAACCGGTTCGAAACCGAGTTTTCTCTCGATGTCCATGATTATGGCTCGTGCTTTTGCGGCAGACACCTGTGTGTCGACGGCCGTAATTGTCTGGTCAGTGGGTTTTCCTTCTATCTGCGATATGAGTCCCTTCGGGATCACGACCAGTCCACCGAGGATTATGGGATGCTGGGTGGAGAGCTGTGCTTCGGCGTTGAGTTCCATCAGACGTGTATGAAGCCTGCCCTGGAGTTCGTCAGCCCTTCGCCTTGCTTCGCCCGAGTTCAGTCTCGCGCCGGGTTTACCTGCCTGTTCGGCATCCTTGAGAATCTCTGCCCTGTGGTCCCAGTACATGATCTCCCTGGTGAGTCTGTCCTTCACGGCGGCGCGGGTCTTTACGACCCATTCCATGCGGCGGTTCTTGACTTCCGCCATGTGGCCGGGGACAACACTCTGAATAGCGTGCGCAAGGGCTTTACGCTCGAGATCTCGATTGATCCAGGCACACTCAGGCATGGAGAGCAGTTCTTCCATGGATGGTTCTTCCGTACTCAGCGGTCGGTAGTCCAGATATGGCGCGTACTGAAGATGACGGACACTGTCATTGGCATCGATCTCCACATAGAGCATCCGTTTGCTGATGGTTCTTCTCTCGCCGGTGGATTCGATTCCGGCATCCTGTATCGAGTGCTGCAGGAAGAAAAGAACCCTGGGAACTGTACCCGGGTCATGTTCATCCACGAGGACAGTACCACGCCTGAGAAGCTCGCTGTGCCGTTCCATCGTGAGGTCGATGACTGAGTCAAGCAGAGGATGGCCGGGGCATATGAAGGCAGCCAGGGGCTGTCCCTGAGGGGTGAGCAGCTTTTTGTCGAAGGCAATGCGTTCATATCTCTGAAGAACAGGCTCACCCATACCTATCAGCCGGTCCCTGTTCCTGATGGAGGCAGGGACATGAGTGATCTCGTAGCGTTGAGGCTCCCTCTGACGGATGGTGCCGCCCAGGCCTGCAAAAGCCTGAAGGAAGAACGACTCGATGTAGTGGGGCTGGAGTCTCCGGGCTTCGGCTCTTTCCATGTCCTCGCGTACCCGGGCAACCTTGCTCGCATCCATTGCGTCGTGAGCCAGCGCCTTTTCTTCAAGAAGCCCCTGCAGGTGCGGTTGGTCAACCGTGTGGGCGATGGCCTTGGTGAGCCTCTCTCGCACCTCCGGAAGGTCACCGTACCGGATGGCTTCAATCAGCAGTTCCCTCAGAGACCTGCCCTCGAACTGAAGCTTGCCCAGAACATCGAAGACTTGGCCGCCAAGGGATTGCCGGGCCTGTTCCAGCTTGAGAAGAAGGGTGCGGTACACATCACCCTCGCGGGTTTCCTCGGCAACGAGATTCCACAGATGGCACACCTCGGTCTGCCCGATGCGGTGGATGCGACCGAACCGCTGTTCAAGACGGTTTGGGTTCCAGGGAAGGTCGTAGTTCACCATAAGGTGTGCCCTCTGGAGATTGATTCCTTCTCCCGCCGCATCAGTGGCGAGAAGAACCTGTACTTCCGGGTCGTGCAGGAAACTCTCCTGGGCTTTGCGCCTCTCTTCCCGGCCCATGCTGCCGTGGAGCGTCACCAGTGAGGAGTACCTGCCCAGAAGTGAAGCGATCTTCCTCTCAAGATAGCTCAGAGTATCGCGATGCTCGGTGAAGATCACGATCTTCTGATGGGGGGAGG
This sequence comes from candidate division Hyd24-12 bacterium UBA6080, assembly GCA_002436025.1. Lineage (GTDB taxonomy): Bacteria > Fermentibacterota > Fermentibacteria > Fermentibacterales > JCC-6 > UBA6080. The sequence goes on along the minus strand of DIXM01000008.1, from coordinate 169,751 downwards.
GGACAGGTTTTGGAATGTCTCCTGAACCACGGGGAGGCTCTGAGACCTCCCTCGTAATACCCGCCTGGGTGAAGATTTCCCCGAGGAGTTGTGCCAACTCGCACCATTTGGTGTCCTGTCCGGCTCTGCTCAATTCCCCCGCAAGGGCTTCAAGCCTTTTCAGGGTTTCAATTTCGATCTTCAGCTCGGCAATGCTGCCCGCTGCTGTGGCCTGGTCTATGACCTCCTGCTCAGCAGCTTCCAGCTCGTTCTCGGGAGCATCCTCAAGGTCTTCGATATCGTCAGCATCGAACAGAGGGCCGCTGGGGGCCATAATGTCAACGATCATTGATCCGCGCTGAAGCAGTTCCAACTCTCGAAGGCGTTTTTCAAGCCTTTCCCGCCGACGGCGGAGAGACTGATAGATTGCCTCCGGTGAGGAAGCCAGACGTCTCTGCAGAAGGGTGAGAGCGAAGCCGATCGTTCCGGCGCGCTTTTCATTCTGCAGTGCTTCTGCACGGTTGAACTCCTGCCGGACATAGTCGGTGACTTCTTTGTAGAGCCTGGCTTCAGGGTCCGAGAGCCTGTACGGAACCGTGTACGCTATGCGTTCGGGGAAGAGAGGAGTGCCATCGAATTTGAGAAGGCTCTCCTTCACCATCCGCCTCATCAGGTCAGAAACATCCACCGACCGTGAACCGTCCCGATAGGCTCCCTCAAAGCGATCCCCGTCCAACAGGGCAAGGAACAGCTGGAAATCAGGTTCCTTGCCGTTATGGGGTGTTGCGGTCATCAGAAGGAAGTGACGTGTGATACCGGAGAGAAGCTGCCCCAGGCGGTACCGCTTAGTGTACTTGACCTCACTCCCGAAGTATGTCGCGGAAAGCTTGTGGGCTTCATCGCAGACTATAAGATCGTACCGGCAGTCGGGAACGGTGAGTTTTGCCTGAATGTCCTCGTTGCGGGAAAGCTTGTCTAGCCTGGCTATGGAGAGATCGTTCTCAAGGAACCAGTTCCCGGAACGGGCGGTTTCCAGCTTGTCGTTGGTGAGTATCTCGAAGGGCAGATTGAACCGACGATGCAGTTCGTCCTGCCACTGTTCGGCAAGGCTTCCTGGACATACGATCAGGCATCTCTTCAGGTCACCCCGGACGATGAGCTCCTTGATGAGAAGCCCTGCCATGATGGTTTTGCCAGCTCCGGGGTCATCAGCCAGAAGGAAGCGCAAAGGTTGGCGGGGTAACATTGCTTCGTAGACCGCAGTTATCTGGTGGGGGAGCGGTTCCACAACAGAGGTATGAACTGCCAGCACCGGATCGAACAGGTGGGCAAGTCTTATCCTGTTTGCCTCGGACACCAGGCGGAACAGCGCACCGTCTCCATCGAAGCTCCATGGCCTTCCAGCTTCAACAAGTTCCAGCCTGGATTCGTCGTCACGGTAGAGCAGCTCGTCTGCAATTCGACCATCAGGGCCGCGGTATACAAGTGTCAGTGCGTCCGAGCCGTGCCACTCAACGTTGACCACGGTGACCACTGAACGCGGCAGCAATCCTTGTATGACTGCTTCTGGTCGGATCTGCTCGAGTTTCAAGAGTGATTCATCCTGCCCTTGTCTGCTTTTTCAAACAGATTCTGATTCAAACACATCTGGAAGAATCTATTCATTAAGGCCGTAGTGGGGTATAGGTCATGGAAACAGATGAATGGATTTGCATTATACACATTTTGCAAGAATGCTGTATTGCTGTATAATTGGCATGCTGTAAAGATGGACGGAAGGATTTACTTCTCAAAGGAGAGAGTATGAAAAGTGCTGAAGAGGGCAAGCTCAGAAGCATGACGGTCAGGATCCCGGAAGAGCTTCATCGAGCGTTGAAGGTCAAAGCGGCAGAGCAGGGGAAGACGATGAGCGTTGTCGTCGAGCGTCTGATCAAGGCGTTCCTTCAAGCGCCTGATCCCCAAAGGCTGTTCGAGTTTAATCTAAAGTAGCGGATTCTAGAAGGCTTTATGGATTGTGGTTACCAGAGAGGAGGCGATGTTTTGGAGACATTGATCTGGTTCATACTAGCGATTGTCATTGTGATAGCGGCTCTGCTTGTTCTTCACATGTCAAACAAGAGTGGGGAAACCGGCAAGACTGCAGAGGTAATAAGAGAAGAGCTACGAGACGGACGCGAGGAAACACGTTCTGCTGGAAGAGAACTTCGAGAAGAAGTTTCAGGAAGAATGAAGGAAGCGACTGAGACTCTTTCTAACACACTGGGAGTGGCTGCACAGGGTCAGCAAACGCAGATAGAGGCTATGGCGAAGCAACTCAAAGACCTCACAGACGGGAATCAGAGAGGTCTAAACCTGATTCGTGACACACTTGATACTCGGGTGAGTGAACTCCAAGCAGGTAACGAAAGAAAACTCGATCAGGTTCGGCAAGAAGTGACGGAAGCACTGAAAAACACGACTGAGCAGATGACAAAGGTTTTGGAAGCTATGAGTGCCAGCCAGAATGCCCTTTTCGAAGGCATGACGACACAACTCAAAGACCTAAGCAACTCCAACAGGAAAGAACTGGATACCATACGGGCATCCGTGGACAAATCTGTAAAAGAACTCCAGGAGAGCAACGAGAAAAAACTCGAGGAGATGCGGAAAACCGTTGATGAGAAGCTGCACGACACTCTTGAGAGACGGCTTGGCGAATCCTTCAAACTGGTTAGTGAAAGGTTGGAAGCAGTACAGAATGGCCTTGGCGAAATGAAGAATCTGGCGAACGATGTTGGCGGACTCCAAAGAGTGCTGACTAATGTGAAAGCACGGGGAACCTGGGCGGAGTTCCAACTAGGAGGGCTGCTTGAGCAAGTTCTCACTCCTGAACAGTATGGAAGGAATGTTGCCGTTAAGCCGGCATCTGACGAGAGGGTGGAGTTTGCTGTCCGGCTACCAGGGCCTAAAGATGATCCAGGATCTCAGATTTGGTTGCCGATTGACTCGAAGTTCCCTCAAGAAGACTATATCCGACTTCAAGAGGCAGCAGATAGGAGTGATCCATCTGCAGTGAAAACTGCGGTAGAAGCTTTAGCTCGGTCTGTTCGAAACTCGGCGAAAGAAATCCACGACAAGTATTTACATCCACCATATACCACGGACTTCGGAATCATGTTCCTTGCCACTGAAGGTTTGTATGCGGAAGTTATCAGGCAACCGAGGCTGGTGGATGAACTTCAGCAGCGTCATAGGGTGATGGTTGCTGGCCCTACAACTCTGATTGCCCTGTTAAGTAGCCTTCGGATGGGTTTCCAAACGCTGGCAATTGAAAAACGCGCATCCGAGGTTTGGAAGGTCTTGGGCGCGGTCAAGACGGAGTTCGGAAAATTCGGTGATGCCCTTGAGAAAGTGAAAAACCAACTTGACAAGGCGCACAAATCCATTGAAAGCACCGGTCAGAGAAGCAGAGTTCTCGAGAGAAAGCTTCGTGCAGTAGAAGAGCTTCCGGAAAAGGAGACAGCGGATATTCTGATGCTTCATCCGGAAGCAGTACCTGAAGCTGAAGAGACAGAGAATCAAAGTGAAAGCGATGCTATTGTCGAATAACGTGGTTGTAAAATTTGGAGGATTGGAATGGGTGCCTATTGATGGACGCCTGCATCCACCGCGGTAGCCATGAGATCGGCGGAAGCTGCGTAGAGCTGCGGAGTGAAGGCAAGAGGCTCCTGATCGACCTTGGCTTGCCTTTGGAAGCTCCCGGGGATTCAGCCCTGTACGTTCCGCCGATTGCGGGACTGGACGGCAGCGATCTATCCCTCCTGGGGCTTCTGGTTTCCCATCCCCACATCGACCACTATGGGCTCCTGGGTCACCTGAGTCCCAATGTCCCGGTGGGAATGGGAGTTGCTGCACGACGGATCATCAAGGCCGCTTCTCCGTTCATGAAAGACCCTCTGCCTGCAATTTCAGAGGGTTGGGATTACAAGCCAAGAGAAGGTTTCGACATTGGCCCGTTTCGAGTGACACCATTTCAGGTGGACCACAGCGCATACGACGCTTACTCGCTCCTGGTGGAGAGCGGAGGACGCCGGCTTTTCTACAGCGGAGATTTCCGATCTCTCGGGAGAAAGTGTCCCCTTTTTCACAAGTTCTGCGCCGATCCTCCCTCCGACATCCACGCCCTTCTTCTTGAAGGGACAACCATCGGGCGTCAGGAACCCAGGGTCAGCGAACTCATGGTCGAAAAACGAATGGCTGAGTTGTTCTCCCGGACCCCGGGGTTGGTCATGGTACACTCCTCCATGCAGAACATCGACAGGGTGGTTTCCGTGTTCAAAGCCTGCATCAGGAGATCAAGAATTCTTGTTGTAGACCTTTACGGTGCCGCAATCCTTGAAGCCACGGGCAACCGGAATATCCCTCAAACCAACTGGCCACAAATGGCTCTTTACGTGCCGCGCTGGCAGCTTTCAAAGATGAGGCAGCAACCAGAACTCATGGAGCGGTTGGGCAAGAATAGAATCTCCCTCTCGCAGATCTCTTCTAATCCCGGTCGCTTCGCCCTGATGTTTCGTCCCATGCACATGACAGACCTCGACTCCGGGCAGTGTCTCGAGGGAGCCGCATTCGTCTACTCCATGTGGGAAGGCTACCGGAAACGGGGAGACTACGCTCGAGTTGAACAGTGGCTTGAAAAGAACGGGGTTTTACTGCATAGTATCCACTCCTCGGGGCATGCCGGTACCGGCGATCTTCAGAAACTTGTTTCAGCCCTCAATCCCCAAAAGGTGATACCCATCCGCAGCTTCTCGCCCGAACGATACCGGGAGGCCTTTCCTTCCGTGGAGATGCACAGCGACGGAGAGTGGTGGGATGTTTGACACCTTTGCTCTGGGAGGATCGGAATGTTCAGAATCGCAGACAGGGATCTGATCCTGCTCTGGCTCAACGAGGGCCGCAGGCTGGGAGCAACCCATCTCATCGTAGTTGTGGACAAGTTCTGGGATGACTTCCCCGTGTACGTGATGCCAGGGGAGGACAGCCGGGACGTCGCCGGCCGATACCAGGACATCGAGCGCCAGAGGGTCATGGAGGTCTATTCCCTGGCCATGGACTTGGAAGCCCAACTCGACGAGTTCAGGGCTTTCCATTGGGAGTGAATATGGATTGGATGACCGATGAGGAATGGGAGAATCGGCGTGCGGAAATCCCTGCAGCCATTCGGGAGGCACATCGCCACTCCATCCACAACCGCTCCGAGATAGAGGCCAGCGAAAAGTGTGGCTGCTTTTACTGCTGCGCTGTCTTTCCGGCAGATGAGGTTCGGGACTGGGGGGACACCTACGAATCCGATACCGCCGCTTGCCCTCGTTGTGGGATTGACAGCGTGATCGGGTCAGCTTCAGAGGTTGCTATCACTCAAGAGTTCCTGAGGGAAATGAAGTATTATTTATTCACAATTAGGGCTAACTGACAATCATGCAGACCGTCATGATTGAGTTCTCAGCTAAGAACAGAGCTATGCCACACAACGATACTCCTTTGATTGTTCTAAGTGAGACGTCATACATCGTACTCTTTACACCCGTCTCAGTACAAAGCATTGTTAAACTAGAGAATCATCTGAAAGGTTTCGCATGCTAGCAGAAATACATGGCAAGATTTCCCGCTCACTCAGTAACCTACATGATAGGTCAGAGGACCAGTTGACAGGGGATTTTTTTGGCTCGATTCGCTATCTTCCATTTGAAGTCGGTCTTCAAAAAGTACTAATGCGAGCAAAGTGCTATTCCGGCAATAATGAACAACAGATAGCTGGCTATCATGATACTTTGTTTAGTATATCAAAGTATAACTATCACATGAACTTCTGGCAAAGACTACCTGATCATGGAGAAATTGACATTCTATTAAGCAGCACAACTGCTGATTGCCTAATTGGCATAGAAGTTAAATATGAGAGCAAGTTATCATCAGATGACGATATCGCTTATGCCTCTTCTCAGTCCGAGAATGATGATACATCTATAGAGAGTATAAATCAGTTAAAACGCTACTCTGGCGCTATACTGCGTCACTATGCAGCAACGCATAAGCATCTTGTTCTTCTTGCCCCTGTAGGATCTGGAAGCCTTATTGCTGATGATGTCAAGAGAAGAAACCTAGTGGCGTCTGGTGTATCTTTCTGGCTTCTTACCTGGCAGGATGTCCTCGATGCTCTCAACAGCATTGAGATCTTTCATATGCCTGAATGGGGAAAATTGGTTATTAGTGACCTTATCCAACTTCTTTCTATAAAAGGCTTTGATTGTTTTCGAGGCTTCAACCAAGATGAAACTGTAGTCAACAGGAAACTGGCATATTTATATAAATCAGGAAACGAACGAATTGTGTGGCCCACTCTCAATGTTGTCGCCAGAAAGGCTAAGTATGAATACTCATGACAGAGTGTATGATGTTGGCGTAAACATTAACAACGCCTTTAAGGTTGTATTTGATACATACCAGAATCTGAAAAAACTTCTTGACGAGATGGATTCCGTTGCTCAAGAAGCCGGTTTCTTTTCTCTTCTGCGCAGTTCATTTGGTTTCCTTCGTTGGAAATCTGATGTGCAAAGCCATGGCTGGTTTCCAACAGATTTTATCAAGCTCTATCAGATGGTTAGTGACCCTGAACATCCAACCATATCTGATCTCAGACTTGCTCCGGTCTATGCGGTAGAAATCGCATTCTTGCAAGGTGATCGCCCAATTGTAGTAGCTGCTAGGCTGGACTACGACTTTGATATGGCAGGCTGGGAGAGTCTTCCCAGAACCTCTGACCACGGCAATTTCTATTGGCCCTTGGTAGGACGAGAGTCTGATTTCACCGAAATCCCCCATCCGGTTTATACTATTCGACAGATTCAAAACCATAAGAAAAAGTTTTATCTTGGCATTGATAAGGTTGTTCTTACTCGAAAGGATTTGGTTTCAGTCGATTCGAAAGACTCTATTGCAAGTGTTATCTTCGGTACACTTTTAGAATTGGCTGAGTTTCAGCACTAACCGGCACCCGTCCAATGCTCTATAACCCATGGTATCAAAGCCCAACATAGTTTTCCCCACTTGTGATAGATGAGTTTTCCACGTCATTCTTTGATTTGAGACATCCAGATTCCCGCAGTTGTGGGGATACCAACATTCCCGAAGATAGTATAAGTGCCCGCTGCTCTTCATGGGGTGCATAAACACTGCAAATAACATAACACAATGGCCATAATAGTGTGTATTTGTGGTAGAATCTTTTGGTGTTCACGACATGGCAGCGATAACAAACTGATCCAAATATGCAGTATATAGGTCCCAATCACATGTCAACATCTCATGCATTCCCAGATGCTCCCGTTTGTTTTGATGATGGTGTTGGTTTCCCGAAATCCGCTTGATCAGTCAAAGGGGTTATTGATTGAAGGGTCACTGGAACGCTTGCTTTTGTTATTTGTCTTGCATAGAATATCATATAGGAATGTATATTCTAACAAGCTATTTGGAGGCAGCAGAAATGATGGAGAAACACAGCGATCGAGCCGACCCAGACGCTGAGTCCTCACAGGCTCAATACATCAAGACTGTTCAGGCGATGAACGGTGGAGGAATCTCTGTTCCCGTCGTTCCGGAGAATCCAGCGGCACTGTACCTGATGGGACTGAGAAGCGAGAGTGGTCGCTACCAAATGATGAGGAAGTTGGACAAGGTTGCCATGCTCATCGGCAGGTGTTCGTGGAATGAATTCCCGTGGAGCAGGCTCACCCCAGAGATAGTGACCGCCCTGGTGACGAAGCTCGCCGAAGAGCACAAACCTGCTTATGTGAACGCTATCCTGGCAGCGATAAGGGGTGTGGTGGAGTCTGCCTTCGACAAGGGGCAGATGAACGCTGAGACTTACCGGCTCATCAGGAAGGTGAAGGCTGTAAGAGGAGGATCCACGGAACCGGCCGGTCGCTACGTCAACGGTGGAGAGAGGGGCGCATTGATGGAAGTGTGCCTGAAGGATTCCTCCCCTGTCGGACGTCGTGATGCTGCCGTTCTTGCCTGTGCTTACCCTGGAGGACTCCGACGAGGAGAGATTGCGTCGCTGACCCGAGAGGCAATCACGGACGACGGAGAAACCCTCAGCATCAAGGTGATGGTTAAGGGCAGGAAAGAACGAACAGTGTTCATGGGCAACGGAGGAGCGGATGCGTTGAGGGATTGGCTGGAATGCCGAGGGGATGCTCCAGGGCTCCTTTTCTGGGCAGGCAGGCGGGGAGGCCACTTGGTCGAAGGGCAGGGCATCAGTTCACAGAGCTTGAACGAGATCATGAAACGCCGGGCAAGGGAAGCCGGGGTTAAGGACTTGGTGACCCACGACCTCAGACGGACGACCGCAAGCGATCTTTTAGACATTACGGATGCCGTGACCGTGGCGGGTTATCTGGGGCATTCCAGCACCGACACTACTGCGAAGTACGACAGGCGTGGAGAGAGGGCGCGGAAGAAGGCGGCCCAAGGGCTGCACATTCCGTACGTCCGGAGAGGATGATACGGGTTTCTTACATCAGTGCATCCTGAGAGTGCGATTGAGTTGAACCCGTATTGTATTGTAGCTGTGTAACACATAGAATTTTGGTGTTATGCTGCACCCAAGCAAGATCTGAAAGTTGAATATCCACATTGACTGGAGGTAAATTTCGGGGTATTCTCGTACTGGGTCATCGGGTGGCCTGGATAAGCAACTGCAACAGAATCATTGTTCAGTAGGAGAGAAGTTTGCCTCTGAAGATAACGTTACGGCAGGACTATTCCCTGAGCTACTTCAGACACCTGATGCGACTCCTGCTGACTTCCCCGATCGGTGACTCCGCTATCATCTGTTCAGGCTACGTATCGGAGGGGCCAAGATACAGCGTATTATCGGACGGTCTTCTGAATCTGATCGACCAAGGCTGCACTAACGGTGAGGTGACAACCGTGGCGGGGATGTTCGAAAACGAATACCCACAGTACTTGCAAACGTACTGCGACTTCGTACGCCGACTCCGCACGATAAAGAATGTTCATTCGTACAGGTCGACGCTTAACAACTGGCACGCTAAAGTTGCTATTCGTACGCAAGCAGGAAATCCCGTGGCAGCGATCATCGGCAGCAGCAATCTCACAGGCCCAGCATACGGCGAATCAATACATCGCTGGAACATTGAGGCAGATGTGCTCTTGTGGGTCGACGATCCTGGCCACAACGACCACTACCGTAATAACCCTGATGGAAGTGAGATGGGTATTATGGATGTCGTCTTGGATCCCGAGGTTACACGGCAGCCAGCCGAACGCACTCAGCTATTGAAGATTCTCGCAGATGTCATGAATAGAGACAACCTTGAGAATTTGAACATTGACTAGCCAAACAACAGCATGAACCCAACAAGTTAACCTACCCCAGGTGGCTCCAATGAATGGTCATGCGAGACGTTGTTGCCTATGGAAGCATTATGGGGAGTGACGTGCTGCAAACCTTGCCGACTGGTGCCACCGCAGTGCGCATTTCCGGCGTTCTAGGGTTCGCGCCGAGTGTTATTTACGAAACTGGTGCCATGGGGAAGGAGTGTGCCTGATCGTGGCTACCCGGAGTTCGCATTCTGGCAACGACCTTCCGAATGCTACATCGCTACGAAGAACCATTCACCAACATCTTCTCGATATTGGATTCTCCAAGAACTGCGATGGTTACTTTGTCGATGCTGAGTTGACCAAACAGAAGATACGTGATCTCCATGCGACGCAACGTCTACAGAATTTAGAGCATAATAGTTCGTTCATTGCGGTTCACGGTCAGGAGTTGTCCAGTCACTTCGCAACAGGCAGACAGGTCAATCCTGCTTCCATCGATCCGGAACTTGTTGAAGTCACTGCCGAATCATCGGAGTCCCGCCTCTTTAGATTTGCATGCCTGTTGTGGTCGGTCCCTGTCTCCCAAGGTTTCGGTCGCCGGCTCCGGTTTCTAGTTCGAGACCGCCAAAATGGATGCCTAATAGGACTCTTTGCTCTAGGCGACCCCGTTTTTAATCTCTCTGCCCGCGACAACTGGATTGGGTGGACTCACGAAGATCGATGTGAACGACTGGTTCACGTCATGGATGCTTATGTGGTTGGCGCTGTTCCTCCCTACTCCCAGATCATCGGAGGCAAACTCGTCGCTGCCCTGATGGCAAGCACAGAAGTCAAGAAAGTATACGAGCGTAAATACCTTGGGCTCGAGGCCGTGATCAGTAAGAAGAAGAAGCGCGCCCGCTTGGTCTTGCTTACAACGACATCGGCCTTAGGGCGCTCGTCTATCTACAACCGTCTGGCAATACCAAACGGGGCACGCTTCTTGAGGATTGGCACAACAAAGGGATTCGGCCACTTTCACTTGTCCGGGGAAATATTCGAATCGTTACGAGGCTATCTTGAGGCGATAGACCACCCCTACGCTTCGGGACATCGGTTCGGCATGGGACCCAACTGGAAAATTCGCGTTGCTCGAACCGCCTTGGAGAAGATCGGCATCGATGGAAACACCATCCTCAAACATGGCGTGAAGAGGGAGGTCTACGCGATCCCGCTAGCCAGTAACTGGCAGGATATTCTATTGGGGAGGCAAAGGAACACCCATTTCTCAACCTTGTCGGCCTCAGAGATAGCCGACTTCTGCCTGAGCCGATGGATCGTACCCAGGGCAGCGAGGGATAAGCGGTACTTGAGTTTTTCACGACATAGAATCATGGATTGCATGCTCAACGGCGGACCCGGGTCAACATGGTGATGGATGCGGACCTTCGAAGCTGGCAGAAACGCCTTGCGTGGCACTTCGCAGAACTCCGAGGCCATCGGCGCAGTAATGGGTATGAACATCAGATTTTTGCTCTAGAGCACGGCCTCGACCTGCGTGAGATCAAGACACTCTCGACCGCAATACGTACGTATATCGTTAACAGTCCGCCTTCAAGAGATCATGCTCTGGTTTGGATCGTTTATGCTTCTGAACTTGGGTACCTTTATTCTGGTGACGAATACTGGCAAACTTTCGAACTTGAGACGCCCGGTTGGACAATTAATGGTGATCGCAATTGGATTCGAAACTCCTACCGGGAGTTCCAGAGAGAGTTTGGAGGTGCAGTTCCATCCGGGGCATGGTCTGAGCATTTCTCCATTATCTGCTGGCCGATCACGCATGCCATCCTACCGAAGGATCTGCAACGACAACTCGCACGCACCCTCTACGAGTTAAGGTACTCGTTTTCCGGAGAACTCCTTGAGTCGCCCTCGATACTGGGAGAACTGATCGCCGCGCGGAGTTGGAATGCCACATCTCGCTTTCAGAACTTCGCGCAGGACACACAACTTGTGGGTCAGATTGCGGCTGCTCTTCTTCTCCATGGGCAGCCTGGCTTTGACAATCTCATACACCCGGCAACGCTTCAGCGGATCGGCTTAGACCTGAACAAGGAACGGAGTGCACGAGAATGGCTCCGAGACGCGCGCCGTTTGGCCAGCGAACGCACGCAGGTCCGTGGCCTTGGTGTGATCGGTCGAAGCACTATACCCACCATTAATCGCCCAGAAGAGGCAAGAGCAGAGGTCGCGCAACTCGGGATTGAACCGCGACTCGTACTTCGACCGAAGTATCCCCAAAGCCGTTCTTGGGAAGTTTTTATCGAAATCCCTGATCTGTCGCATCTGCTTTTCCGCTTTCCTCGTACTAGGGAGATACTGACCGGATCGCGGTGCAAGGTGGCAGGTGCGAAGAGCCGGCCGCTCGCTAGGGGAAGGTGTTTACATGGCGCGCAACGTGTCACTTTAGGCCGGTGGCCGCAAGCCGACGAAGTACTACTCCAGTTCGAGCAGACTGATGCACAACTCGATTACTTGCTCCGAACCGAGTGTCTCCTTCGGCCAGGACCGCTCTGGCTATTCAGAATAGCTTCAGATGGATTTGCTTACGAGTTACGGAGCCTTCGGGTTCGCCCCGGCGAGCGGTATATCCTCGTGGATTCCAGCGGGTCACTTGTCTCAACAGATCATGTTTGCTTGATTGATCTGCAATGCGAGGGAGCTGTTGGGGCGCTTCTTAACCTGCCTTCGGCACTGACTTCCGACTGGGAAGAGACGCTCCATCGCCTTGGTCTAGGGCAAGCGAGGACGATCGAGGTCTGGCCAGCGGGACTTGGTGCGGTTGCGTGGGACGGAGAAGGTCACGGCGAATGGCTCGTAACTGAAAAGCCATGTTTGGCGATTCGCGTCGACCACCCAATCGAGGGGCTTCTGGTCTCCATGGGCGATGATGTCAATCCTCCTCTTGAGCTTTGCCCGATAACACCCGGTGAACCGCTTTTCGTCGAGCTTCCGCAATTGCCTATTGGTTTCCATCGGATTCGCGTTTCCGCTCGCGTAAGTCCGGAGATCAATACAGAGACCTTGGGCGATCTGGATGTGGTAATGCGCATCAGGGAGGCCCGGCTTTGGTCACCGGGTGTGAGTCCTAGCGGTCCATTGATCATACAACTGGAGCCCCCGGAGCCATCACTCGAGCAAATGTGCGAAGGCCATGTCGAGGTCACCATTCGAGGGCCGGTTGGACGTAACATCACGAGTCGTGTTTCTCTATTCGAAAGAGAAGGTAATACTGCTATTTTCTCAAAGCAGCTTCCGCCGTTACAGCTACCCGTCTCTGCAGACCGCTGGTGGAATAGCTTCGAAAACCACTTCCGCAAGACCAGAAAAGTCGAAGATGCTTTGGATGCCGCACGAATCTGCGAGGTTGCGTTCACAGCCGATGAATTGGGGGCGTTCACAGTGCGATGTGAGCGAAACTTCACACCTCTGCGATGGGCACTTCACCGGCGCGAGAAGGGTTACATTGTTCGCCTACTTGATGATAGCGGAGACGATGTCAAGCCGATAGTCACGCGTCTGGCTTTCGAGGCCCCCACCTTTGAGGTGGGGATGGTCTCGGCATCCGAGTATGACGCCCCGGCACCAGGCGGGATGTATGTTGCACGGATCCATCAACTAACTGCAGCAATAATCGTGCCTCCGGTGGTTAGGGGGCTGGAAGATATAGGCTGTACCCCACGTATCGATGTCGAAGCGCGATCGCTGGAGTCGATAATCCGTATGCTAGCCATCACTCAGCTTTGGGGCTGCGCCAAGCTACCAGGCGAGTTTTTTTCCACTATACGAAGGCGCAAGGTGCTGCTTGCACTTGGGTTTCACGTCACTCGGCAACTTTGTGGGGACAACTGGGCGAAGGCAGAGGTTGCCGCATGTGGGGGCACAGATGGAATGACGCGACTGAAGGATGCGGTGTCGCGACGACGTGACGAAGTCGCTATCGGTTCAGTTCTAGAGCGCGATTGCGCGGACCTCGCAGCCAGAACATGCAAGGAACTTGTCGAACGATTTGCGTTACTCGCAACCAGGTTCCACATCTTGCCTTCCGCAGCACTCGCTGATGACTCAGAAGCCCGTTGGCTCTCCGAACTTGCTCTCAGGCTTACCAGCGATGCCGCAGGGGTGGATGCATGGGCCGGGGCACGGCTACGCGATGGTCTGACACGGCTCATGGAATTGCCCACGCTGGCAAGAGCCGCTCGGTTTCTTGTGCTCTCGACAGACCGTTACCGCCAGTCCGAAGTGCGAGGCGGTGCACTATACGGAGGATGGTGGTGGAGATGAGACGGTTAACTGTTGCTGAAGTCCACGCTCAGAAGGTCGCGGAGTTGGGACTCGATTCGAGCGCGCTGGATCTCACATCAACTGAAGCGATTGCTGGGGCGCTCCGGAGGATGGCGAGCGTTCTCTGCCCCTGTGCAGGGTCGACTCTAGTGCGCGGCGCGGTGCGGCCGCTTCGAGGTTTGGTAGAAGACTTGGAAGTCTTCAAGGGAATGGTCGTGGAAACGCTAGAGGCGATGATTGCTCATGGCGACATCCTCGAGCAACTTGACGTGGAAGCGAATTCGGGGCAAGGAGCATCGACACTATTGTATGCTGCACCTGCGAGCTTTGTGGCGCGAGAGAGTGGCTCGGTGATCCTTCTGGGCGTCACACATGATCAGCTATCTGCCCTTCCAGATGAAATCGCGGAGCGAGTCGAGTATGTCAGGCACTTTCGACGCTTAAGCCCGCTTCCGGGTGAGGATCTGCGTGAGGAACTCGGCCAGTTTGGGCTGGTGCAAGTATCGTACGACCGATGGCTAAAGGCGCCCCGACCAGAAACTCCAGATCAACATCTCTCGGGTGTAAACAGGCTTTTGGAGGCCGCGCAGCCATCACGCGACGTACCTGGGCTGCTGATATTGGACCCGGAACGTCCCGTCCGTTACTACCACGGTCGGTGGATTGAAGTGCAGTCCCAGTCCGGGAGATTCGTAGGGCGCCGTGACCAGGCGTATGGTGCAATGTTGTGGTCGTATGTCCAGTTGTGTAATGGTAATCCCGAGCGACTCATCGACTTTCCGGTCGCCGGAAGCCGATGGCGTGGCTGCGACGAAGCATGGCGATTACAGATGGCGATTGATGCGCAACGGGGATATCCCCAGCGTTTGAAGGTTCGTTCTGGTCCCAGAGACACGTGCGTGATCGAATTCTTCTCACCTGTGCCGATGTGGGCAAGGCGCAGGTTGGACGCCGTTGGAGAACCGGTTTCATGCTCGGGATGTCTGTTCGCCTACAAGCTTCCACAGGCAGAGTGTGCCGAGGAAGTTCGGTTTATTCATGACAAGCTTTGGCTTGAGGAACTACCGGAGGTGTAAGGTGAGTATCGAGAGAGTAACCAGATGTCCCTGACCATCGGAGAGACTAGCCAACAACTTCACAGAGCGTTGCAGGACTACATCGAGGCTACCTATCACGTGAGCCACCCGAATCTCATCGCGCAGCGGCGAGGTCTCCTTGAGATGCCCGGCGTGATCTACCAAAGACCGTACTTGGAGAGCACACCCCGTTATAAAACCGGCTTGTCGTTCCAAGACATTGGCCTCGATGAGGCTACGCTCGAGGTCTTCTCAGCGGTATCCAAGACTGACGGCGATCTCGGCCTACTAATCCACGATCCGCCTTACGAGCACCAGGCAATATCCACAAGGCTATCGCTCATCGAAGGGCAAAGCCTTGTCGTGATGACGGGGACGGGCTCCGGAAAGACGGAGTGCTTCCTCCTGCCGATACTGGGCAAACTGGCGCACGAGGCGAAGAGCAAGGGTGTGGAGTTTGGGGCGACTCCTGCTGTCCGAGCGATGGTCCTCTATCCGATGAACGCTCTGGTGAATGATCAACTCGGTCGACTCCGGCTGCTCTTCGGCGACCGGAGAATTGTCAAGAAGTTCATGGATTGGTCTGGACGGCCTGCCCGGTTTGCACGGTACACCAGCCGCACTCTCTATCCCGGTGTCCGTGAAGATAAGAAGGATAAGGAACGGTTGCTCCCTATCGGGACGTACTACGTGCGCAACTTGGAACTTGCCCAAGGTCCTGCTTCCTCCCAACAGGCGGCAGCAGAAGCACTCGTCCGCGAGTTGAAAAGACGTGGAAAATGGCCAGCGAAGCCAGACCTCATAGGCTGGTATGGTAAGAAGGGGTCGCGTTGGAGGGATTCGAAGAGCGGGGAGTTCAAGAGGTGCGTGACGCTCCCCGGAGATCCCGAACTCCTCACACGCCACGAGGTACACGCGGCACCACCAGACATCCTCGTCACCAACTACTCGATGCTCGAGTACATGCTTATGCGTCCGCTCGAGCGCCCCATCTTCGATTTTACGCGCAACTGGTTACTAGCGAACCCCGAAGAGCGCTTCCTCCTCGTAATCGATGAGGCCCACCTCCATCGCGGAGCTGCAGGCGCTGAGGTCGCATTGCTTATTCGGAGGCTCCGTATGCGACTGGGCATCCCTGCGGAGCGATTGCAGATCATCTGCACGAGTGCGAGTTTCAAGGATCCCGACTACGCCCTGAGATTCGGTGCGCAGCTCTCGGGAAAGGACCCTAGGGACTTCCGGACGGTGCAAGGGGAGTTCTTCCTTCGACCCAGTGCTGGCAAAGGCACGGCTCAGGATGCAGCAGCCCTGGACTCGATCGACCTGCGAACGTTCTACGAGGCTGAAAACGACGACACACGCCTCTCACACGTCGCCACATTCCTCGATTACCGGAACGTTGAACGCCCTTGGGGTCTTCAACGAGCAATCTACGACGCTTTAATCTCGTTCGCGCCGATGGCGACTTTGATCAATATCACCATGAGCGAGGCGCAGCCGGTGGACGCGCTCGGAGAAGCACTGTTTGACGGAAGCGTGGCCACAGACGTTGCTGCCCGGGCAGTCACAAACCTCATAGCGCTCGGCAGTGTAGCACGTCGAGATCCGACAGAGCCGGGTCTGCTGCCCTGCCGGGTCCACTCGTTCTATCGCGGATTAGCCGGGCTCTGGGTTTGTATGGATTCCCAGTGCTCAAGTTTGCCACCGGAACAGCGAGGCGGACCCGCTGGGCGGCTGTTCAGCCAACCCAGGGACACCTGTGATTGTGGAGCCCGGGTACTCGAGCTTTACACGTGCCGTAATTGCGGAACCGCATTCGGCCGCGCGTACACAAATGATGTTGATGAACCGGACTTTCTCTGGTCAGAGCCCGGAGGGGCGTTCCGAACGCTTTCGGGACAGTACGACAAACTCGAGCCCATCGACTTGCTCTTGGAGAAACCGGTGTTCGATGACGCGGTGGAACCGGCCGAGTACGACCTCGTGACGGGCAGACTGAACCCGCACCAACTCGGGCCGCGCAATCGGCAGGTTTTCCTGCGCGCTGGACGTTCTGTTACTTCTAACACAGAAGATGAACCTCACAGCGCCGTACCCGGCGAGTTTCGTCCGTGCCCTGTCTGCGGTGAGAGCGCCGCATTCGGACGCTCCTCCGTTCAAGATCACCAGACAAAAGGCGATCAACCTTTCCAAGCGCTGATCGCGAAGCAGATCCAAGTGCAGCCGCCGAACCCCGTTTCGGCGACACGGCACGCCCCACTGCGCGGGCGGAAGGTCCTCATCTTCTCAGACTCACGACAGACGGCGGCGCGGCTAGCGCCTAATCTTCAGACATATTCAACTCAGGATGCATTACGCCCATTGATAGTGTTCGGCTATGCACGACTCCTGAGCGCGCAGGGTATGTCTGATCTCATGACACTCGACGACCTCTATCTTGGAGTACTAATCGCCGCCAATGAGTTGGGCGTGCGCCTCCGACCCGAATTGAAAGCTGGTGAGAGCTTCCACGACGAGACGGATGTGGAGGGCGCCATCAAGAGCGGTGCGCTCTCTAGAAGCACAGGCCTTCTCTCTCTGTGGGGCAGGATGCGAGCTTCTCGGCCGCCGGAGTCGCTGCTTCGGGCAATCGTCAACTCGTTAGGTGATCGTTATTACGGCCTAGAGTCCCTTGCTCTCGGCTCGCTTATTGAACGAGCCGAACACACGTCGAAACTGCACGCAATGTCCGATATTCCAGGGCTTGCAGAGACATCGGAACAGAAGCTTGCCCTCGCTCATGTTTGGTTGCGCTGCTGGGGTCGTGTCGGGCTGTGGTTGAAACAAATGCCACCGGCTTGGTGGGCGAATGAAAGAAAGTACCAGGCACGCTCAGGAAAGTTTGTCGAGGTTGCTCGTCTCCTCGGAACCAAGACAGCACGTTCCATATTCGATAAGGAGTGGCTCCCGCAGCTTCTCGCGATTTTTGGAGAGTCAATGCCCCCTGGCTACCGGCTCAATGGCGGTGAGCTATCGCTCTCCATTGGCGGTGAATGGGCTTACTGCCAGTCTTGCCGGACAGCACAGCGACCGTTTCCCGGACGAGTCATCTGTGTGAACTGCGGGCGGGACACTGCCGTTTCCATCAATCCCGATAGTGACCCCGCCTTTGTGGCTCGGAAGGGTTACTACCGAGCCAGCACGATCGACGCACTTCGGAAGCCCCCCACGCCTCCGATGTCGCTTATCGCCGCAGAGCACACTGCCCAACTCAACACAGCACAGGCCAGCGAAGTGTTTTCGAAGGCTGAAGAACACGAACTACTGTTCCAGGACGTGGATCTTGGGCCAGATGACACAGGACGTGACCGACCGGCGATAGATGTTCTGTCGTGCACGACAACGATGGAAGTGGGCATTGATATTGGAGCGCTCTCCGGCGTGTCTCTCCGCAACATGCCGCCTGCCCGTGCGAACTACCAGCAGCGTGCTGGTCGCGCCGGACGCCGCGGGAACGCAGTGGCCACGGTGACCGCCTTCGGTAGCGCTGACAGTCACGACGAGCACTACTTCACTCACCCCGACCAGATGATTCGCGGCGCTGTCGATGACCCAGTACTTACTCTCGACAACCCTGAGATTACGCGCCGCCACGTGACTGCGTATCTGCTACAGCGGTATCACGATGCGAAGCTGCCGGAGATCGATCCCAAAGAGCAGCCCCATCTTTTCGCTGTACTGGGAACCGTTCAGAACTTCAAGAACCCGAAGAAGGTGCTGAACCGCTTTGACCTTGAGGAGTGGCTCCACACGAACGAGGCTGCGTTGAAAGCTGATGTTGCCGTTTGGCTCCCGAGCGAGATGTCTAATGCGGATAGACAGCGACTCCTCGACACACTGATTGAGGGGACCCTGCAGCCGATTGATGAGGCGATCGAGTACGATCCGGGTGCCGATCTCACCTCAGGCGCATTGGCTGCTTTGGAGCCCGTGACAGCCGAAGGCGAAGAGGACACGAGCCTCGAGGCGCCGGATGAGGAAGGGGAAGAGCTACCCGGACGGGATCCGGCGTCAGAAAACCTCCTCGACCGTCTCCTCTACAAGGGGGTCCTGCCACGCTACGCCTTCCCGACAGACGTGGCGTCATTTCATGTCTTCGACCCGGATCGCTCGACAAACTATCGACCAGCGTTCCGCTATACACCATCGCAGGGTCTGCCGGTCGCGTTGTCGCAATACGCACCTGGAAAAGAAGTTTGGATCGGAAACAAGTTGTGGACATCGGGGGCGATCTACTCACCGATGCGGACAGACCTGTACCGCGCCTGGCTGACGCGGCGGTTGTACTACGAGTGCCAGTACTGCCACTACGCCAAGACCACGACTCTCGACCATGGGACGCGAGGGGAGACGAAGGATTGCGAAGCGTGCGGCGGGGTCGGAACCTTCGGGCCAGCACGATATTGGCTTCGCCCCCCTGGTTTTGCGCACCCAGTGAGCAAGGAGGAGGGAACGTCACCCGACGACCAGCCTGCCCGCAGCTACGCCACGCGCGCAAAGCTGACGATGCATACGCCGCCGGACGAGTCGAAGTGGACACAGCTCAACGACCATATCCGCGTGCACTACACTCGCCAGCACCTCCTCGTCACCAATCGCGGCCCCCGCGATGAGGGCTACACATACTGCACCAAGTGTGGCCTGATCGAGCCGACCGCTTTGCCAAGGGGTGTCGTCGGTGCTGCCCATCGCAAACCATACCCCGATCTAAAAGATGCGAACTGCCCCGGCGGTGGTGCGACGAAGGGGCTCGTGCTCGGGACCGATTTCATCAGCGACGTCTTGCTTGTCTCAATCAGTGCGCAACCACCGCTCACACTTGTTCCGGGCTTGTTGTCAACCGATGTTGCGTTGCGGAGTGTTAGTGAGGCACTTACAAAGGCCGCATGCTCGCGTCTTGAACTCGTGCCCACCGAGTTGCAGGCGGAGTACCGGCCCGCCCTTACCGCGGCTGGAAGAGAGGGCTTGGAGGCGGAGATCTATCTGTATGACACGCTTCCTGGTGGTGCTGGATTCACTAAGCGCGTCGGCCAGTTGGGATTAACGGTCTTTGAAGAGGCATTGCAGGTATTGGAAGATTGTCCCGAAAACTGTGATCGATCGTGCTACCGCTGTTTGCGTAGCTACAAGAACAAGTTCGAACATGACCTTCTTGATCGCCATCTGGGGGCCAGTCTCCTGAGATATCTCCTTCATGGAAGCTATCCAACCCTGGACTCAACTCGCCTTGCAGCTTCCACCAACATGCTCTTTGAAGACCTTCACCGACAGAACTTGGACGGTGTGACGATCGAACAAAACTACTCGATGACCCTTCCTGGATTTGGCCCGGTAACCGCTCCCATATATGTGAAGCGGGTAACAGGACCTGAGTTTATCATAGGGCTTTACGGGCCACTCACACCGAACGAGCCCTCTGATCCCGTGCTAAGAGAACTCAAGGAATTCAGTCCTTCGGTTGCCGTGTTGCTGTGCGACGAACTCGTGGTACGGCGAAACCTGCCAGCGGCGACTAGCCACCTCATCCAACAGATAACACACGCGTGATTTGCGACGAAGACGACAGAATGTTGTGTCTCGTGTCACAGCCATCCAAGTGGCCCTTTGCCCAATCGGCGCTATGCTCTACCGCTGATGCCGACCGTAAACAGCGTCTTACAAAAGAGGAGATGCCATGAGTCCTGTGTCCGATGAAGTTGGGTGGACCGGTACCGATGATCGCTCTCGGCTTATTGAGTTCACCCACGAGTATGAGAAGTTCGTGAAGGGTATCTTAGACAAACAGTGGCCTACGTCTGACACATCCTTCATGCCGCAAAGTGTCCACGAAGCAATCCGTGGCGTTTGGATCGACGTTGAACACAGCTTTAATAGAGTTAGATCAGCCATCGCTGCCGTTAACGAGAAGAAACTCATCACACAAGGGCTCACGGGTGACCAACTGGCGGCCAAACTCGCCGCCTGGAAGGATTCGTGCGATAGCTTCCACAGCGTATCGAGCCGGTCAACACTTAGACGTAGCAAGGCATGGGATTTCAGTGCATGGAGGGCTACTCAGATTGGGTTGGTCTTACTCAACAGCATCCTTGACGCGACTCTGGCAGGTAAGATTCTCAGAGAATTGCTGGCCATAATCAACATCTACACAAAGCGTGATTAGTGAACAGCCCAGGGAGGTCAAGCCCCCGATGTTTCTGTGAATTGTCATAGGACTCTCTCCTCGTCCTTGGTCTGATCCGGGTTTTCCTTTCTATCCTCCCATTCCTTAAGGGTTTCCATGTTAAGATAGACTCTTCCGGTGATCCAACTCTCGTGGATGTCCTCCCACAGGGCTGTCAGCATTCTCAAGGCGGCCTCTCGGCTGGGGAAGATCCGGATGGGTTCGGTTCTCCGGCGGATCTCCTCATTCATCCGTTCGATACAGTTCGTGGTGCGAAGCCTTTTCCGGTGTGTTGGCGGTTGATCGAAGACGGTGAGGCAATCCTCAACGTTCTCTTCGAACCATTAGACAAAACCCTTGTGGCCGTAGTAATCATCAAGATGCTTGGAGATATGAACCTCGCTTGAAAACTCGGCGATGGTTTTTCTCTCTTGATGACTTCTATTGCCACTTTTACCTCGAATGGCGCACTTTGTACCCGCTTCGGCGTGTTCCCTCCTTCATGAAGCCACGCCTGAGTCTCTCAATTACCACTGTCTACAAAAGGTAGCCGGCTCAACGCCCCCTTTTCCGGAGCAGGAATTGCCTCTTTGCCCTCCCCCTTCGCATAATTGCCTTTCTTTGCATGATGGGATGGTATGCGTGTTTTGCCATGTGCCTGAAGAGTGGGGGGATGTTTTAGTTCCCCCGGGTGTTGAGCTTGTCCGGGATTTCTCTGATCTCCCTTCTTTTGCTGCGGGGGATCGGGGCGTGTTCTGTTTGGATGGGCTTTCTGCTTCTCCCGGGTGGATGGTTGTTTCGGATCACATGTGCGTGTTCGGGACGAATCCGCTTGTTGGGTACAATTCCGCGATGGGGAAGATAGAGTTCCCGAATTTGCGGGGGATGTACCTGGTGCCTTCCGGGTCTTGGTCTTCGGGAGTTGTGCTTGGGGTTCCATCTTTGATGTTTGCAACTGGTGCGGAGCTTAAGGCTTTTCGGGCTTCCGCGCTTGTAGATCTTTCGGAGTTTGCCCCGGTGCTTAGGGCAGGGGCTTCGGGAGTGCGCGTGTGCGTGCTTGTTCGTTGTCGCGGTGTGGACGGGGAAAGGGTTTCTTCCGCTGCGCCGCTTTTGGAACTCTTCTCGAGTATCACCGGGGGAGGTGAGGAGCAGTGAATTACAAGGATACAATACGTTTACCCCGAACCAACTTCTCCATGAAGGGGGACCTCATTAAGGCCGAGCCTGAGATGCTGCTCCGGTGGGAAGAGATGGACCTGGAGGGGCAGATCTCTGCTGCCCGTTGTTCCTGCCCGCCCTTCGTGCTGCATGACGGGCCTCCGTATGCCAACGGTCATGTGCACCTGGGTACCGCTTTGAACAAGATACTGAAGGACTTCATAGTGAAGTCGCATACGATGATGGGGTACTACTCGCCCTACGTGCCGGGGTGGGACTGCCACGGCATGCCCATAGAGCACAAGGTGGTGACCTCCGCTGTTGGCGAAGAGGTTTCCCGTCTCGAGATACGCCGTCGTTGCCGGGAGTACGCCTCTACTTATGTTGATGTTCAGCGCTCGGAGTTCAAGCGACTTGGTGTGTTCGGCCGCTGGGATAAGCCCTATCTGACCATGAGCTACTCGTACGAGGCCGGGGTTCTGCGGGCGTTCGAGGCTCTTGTGCGAGCCGGGCTTATCTACCGTGGACTTCGTCCGATACACTGGTGCACTTCGTGTTCAACTGCGCTGGCTGATGCCGAGGTCGAGTACGCCGTTCACTCATCACCGTCGGTGTTCGTTGCCTTCCTTCCTTCCGATCCCGCTTCGTGGGAAGCCCGTGGTGTTCCTGCGGGTACCGAGGTGGTTATCTGGACCACGACGCCCTGGACACTTCCCGCGAACCTTGCGGTTGCCCTGAACCCGGGTGAGAACTACTGCGTTGTGGAGTCGGAGGGGCGGCGTTTCCTGGTGGCATCGCGGCTTGCGGAGTCGTTCATCGCTGCGGCTGCGCCCTCTGGTTCTGTCCTTCCTGGTTTTTCCTGTACTGGGGCTTCGCTCGAGCGGCTTTCGCTTGTTCATCCCCTTGATCCATCCCGTACCTCCCTTGTGATAAACGCCCTGCATGTGACGATGGAGGACGGCACGGGGTGCGTGCATACGGCTCCGGGGCACGGCGCCGACGACTTCAACGTGGGCCGCGAGTACGGGCTGGAAGTGTTCTGCCCCGTTCTCTCCGACGGCAGGTTCGGGCCTGCGGGGGGGAAGTACGCGGGGCTGCATGTGTTCGCCGCGAATTCGGTGATCGTTTCGGACCTTCAGGCTTCGGGCCGGCTTCTTGCCTCACGGAACGTGAGCCACAGCTACCCGCACTGCTGGCGGTGCAAGTCGCCCCTGATCTTCCGGGCTACAGAGCAGTTCTTCCTTGACCTTTCACACGGGGGGCTTAAGGACAAGGTCCTTGCCGCAGTTGATTCCATATCGTGGCACCCCTCGTGGGGGTACGACAGGATGCGGAACATGATGGCCTCGCGGCCGGACTGGTGCCTCTCCCGCCAGAGGAACTGGGGGGTTGGGCTTCCCGTGTTCATCTGCGCCGACTGCGACCACACCGTGATGGAGCCCGACATGATCTCTCACGTGGCTTCCCTGGTTGAGGCCGAGGGGTCTGATGCGTGGTTCTCCATGTCCGTCCTTGAGCTCTTTGCCCTGTGGGGCGGGACCCCCGTGTGCCCCGCATGCGGTTCCTCTTCTTTGCGGAAGAACGAGGACATCCTTGATGTGTGGTTCGACAGCTCGGTGAGCCACTACAATGTGCTCACCCCCGAGTACGGGCTGTCCCGTCCCTGCGCTGTCTACCTGGAAGCAACCGACCAGCACCGGGGATGGTTCGGGGTGAGCCTTATCACCTCGGTCGGGATGGGGCTTTCAGTGCCGGCGCTGAACATCATAACGCACGGGCTGATACAGGACGCCCAGGGCAAGAAGATGAGCAAGTCGCTGGGGAACGTGGTGTCGCCCCTTGAGATAGTGAATTCAATGGGCGCGGACATACTGCGTCTGTGGTTCGCGTCGGTTGATTACACGGCGGATTTCCGGTCAGAGGAGTCGCAGCTTTCAGATGCGCGTGAGGGTTACCGGAAGATCCGGAACACGGTGCGCTTTTTGCTTGGGAACCTTGAGGGGGTTGGGGAGCTGCCTCCGTCCTCATCGTTCACCGGGCTCGACAGGTACATATGGCTGCGTTTCCGGAAGCTGGTTGCCCTGTGCCTGGTCGAGTACCGCGCGTTCCAGTTCCACCGGGTTTACCGCGAGCTTCGGAACTTCATGGTGGTGGACCTCTCCGGGCTCTACCTGGATGTGCGGAAGGACAGGCTCTACTGCGACGCGGTGTCGTCACCGCTCCGTTCTTCTTCGGTTGCGCTTCTGGGGTGGATGGCGTCGGGGCTGCTCCGGCTTCTTGCGCCGATAATGCCGTTCACCTGCGAAGAGGCGTGGGGTCACCTTCCTTCCTCCCTCCGTACTGTTCCCAGCGTTCACCTGGCGCTGCTTCCTTCGGTCGAGGAGCTTACCCTTCCGGAGGAGGAGGAACTCTTTGCCTGGCGTGACGCCCTTGCCGTTCGCGACAGTGCCCTGAAGGTGCTGGAGGAGATGCGGGCCGCGGGCGAGATAGGCGGGGGGCTTGAGGCGGCGGTTACGCTTGGTCTGCCTTCGTCTTTCAGTGAATCGGCCTTCGGCGAGTCGTGGGCCGACCTTCTTATCGTCTCTTCGGTCGGGGTCGTTCCCTCTGAATCGGTTACCGCTTCAGCCGTGCGTGCGCCGGGTTCCAAGTGCCCCAGGTGCTGGAAGGTGCATCCCGGCTCGGAGCTTTGTCCCCGCTGTGCTTCGGTTGTGGAGGTTTTGGATGAATCGTGACCGTGTGCGGGCGTTCCTTGTGGCCTTTGGCGTGCTTGTCGTTGACCAGCTTACAAAGGTTTGGGCCCTCAGCCATCTTGATTCGGTGCCCGTTCCCATAGTCGGCGACGTGCTGCGCTTCGTGCTGCGCTTTAACACGGCGGCCGCTTTCAGCATTGCCTGGGGCGGCCCCATGGTCCTTCTTGTTTTCAATGTGGTTGCATCGGTCCTTCTGGTTGTCTACATCCTGCGGATGAAATCCACCCGGGTCATGCTCTTCCTCGGGTTGACTCTCGGCGGAGCCCTGGGGAACACCATTGACCGCGTGTTCCGGGGGCCCGTCACGGATTTCATCGACATGGGTATCGGAACGCTCCGGTGGCCCGTGTTCAACGTGGCGGACATCGCACTCGTGGTAGGAGGAGCGCTTCTTCTTCTCTCTTCGGGAGGAAAGTGTGCCTGCAAAGATGTCAGAGCATAAGGGAACCATCGTGGTGGCCATCGGGGGTAACTCCCTGACGAGCCCCGGAACATGCACGGGCAACCAGGACACCCACCGGCTTGCCCGGGAGGTGTGCGTCGAGCTTGCGGCTATTGCCGAGCAGTGGGGAAGCCTTGTCGTGACCCACGGCAACGGGCCCCAGGTGGGGTTCGAACTGCTTCGGAACGCTTCGGCTGCTTCCATCGTGCCGCCGGACGGCATGGACGTGAACGTGGCCGCCACCCAGGGGTACATCGGTTACCTGCTTCAGCAGGTGCTGGGTGACGTGCTTGAGGAGATGGGGCGTGACATCCCCGTGGCGGGGATAGTTACGCAGGTTCAGGTCGACCCTGAGGACTCGGGTTTTTTGAACCCCACCAAACCCGTGGGTCCGTTCTATACTGCTTCGGAAGCCTCCGCTCTGATGGCCTCGTCGGCTTTCGTGATGCGTGAGGACGCGGGGCGGGGGTGGAGGCGCGTTGTGGCCTCGCCCATACCAAAGAAGATCATCGAGCTCTCGAGCATCCAGGCGCTGGTGGACGCCAGCCAGATCGTGATCTGCACCGGGGGCGGGGGAGTGCCCGTCGTGCGAGAGGGCAAACGCATCCGCGGGGTGGCCGCCGTGATCGACAAGGACCATGCATCGGCCCTGCTGGCCACGAACCTTGCAGCCGACACCTTCGTGATCTCGACCGGCGTTCGCGAGGTTTATACGGACTTCGGAAAGCCTTCCCAGAAGGCCCTGAGGCATCTGAGCGCTTCGGAGGCACGTGCCCTTGTCGAGGAGGGGCACTTCGCCTCGGGAAGCATGCTTCCAAAGATAAAGGCGGCGCTTGGCTTTTTGAAGCACAGAGGTTGCGGGCGGGTCGTGATCTCCTCTCCGGGCAGTCTGCTTCAGGCTCTTATGGGGGAGACCGGGACCACGATAGTACCCTGAAGCCCGGTCTCTTGACAGAACGTGCTTCGGTTGAGGATATTAGCGCGCGCCAGACAGCGCTTTTTACAGCTTAGCGGTGGGCGATTAGCTCAGTTGGTTAGAGTGCTTGCTTGACATGCAAGAGGTCACTGGTTCGATTCCAGTATCGCCCACCATTTCTTTATACTTTTTCGGCCCCATGGGCCAGGAGGGAGGCTATGATGGTGAAGTTGGTGTTCCCCGACGGCAGCTCTAAGGAGTATGCGCAGGGCACTACCGGCACCGAGGTGGCAGCCTCCATCTCCCGCGGGCTTGCGAAGAAGGCTCTTTGCTGCAGTGTCGACGGAGTCATGTACGACCTGTCGGCCCCGGTGGTCTCCGGCGCCATCCGGATCATTACCTTTGAGGACGAGGTCGGCGCCGAGGTTTTGCGTCACAGCGCCTCGCACCTCCTTGCTGCTGCGGTTCGCAACCTTTACCCGGGGGCACGGTTCGGCATAGGTCCCGCCATCCGCGACGGCTTCTACTACGACATGGACATACCCGACTTCCCGGGGTCATCCGCACTCGACGCCATCTCCTCCGAGATGAAGCGGCTGGTTGGGCTCAACATACCCTTCGAACGGGCCGAGCTGTCCCTCGAAGAGGCCGTTTCATTCTTCGAGTCCATGGGGGAGAGGTTCAAGGTTGAACTCATTCGTGAGATAGGGGAGAAGGGCGAGAAGGTAAGCATCTACAGGCTCGGTTCATTCGTCGACCTGTGCCGCGGACCCCACGTTCCCTCCTCGGGCTACCTGAAGCACACCGCGCTTCTGTCGGTTGCCGGGGCCTACTGGCGCGGCGACGAGAACAACCAGATGCTCACCAGGGTCTACGGCACCGCCTTCGACACCGGCGAGGCCCTCTCCAATCATCTCGAGCTCCTTGAAGAGGCCAAGCGCCGCGATCACCGCAAGCTCGGCCCCGAGCTGGGGCTTTTCACCATCGGCGGACCAGGCGGCCCCGGTCTTGCCTACTGGCTTCCCAACGGGGCGGCCCTGCGGGAAGAGCTTGAAGGCTTCTGGAAAGAGGCCCACAGGCGCCAGGGCTACAAACTGGTGGTCACTCCGCACATGGCCCCGGCTGAGCTTTGGAAGACCTCGGGCCACTACGACTACTACCGCGAGAACATGTACTTCACCGAGGTGGAGAAGGGCGAGTACGCGATAAAGCCCATGAACTGCCCCGGCCACATCATCATTTACCAGAACGAGAAGCGGTCTTACCGCGAGCTTCCCCTTCGCCTGGCCGAGCTTGGCACTGTTTACCGGTGCGAGCGCAGCGGCGTCCTGCACGGCCTGATGCGCGTTCGCGGGTTCACCGTCGACGACGGCCACATCTTCTGCACTGCAGACCAGATGGTGAGCGAGGTGCAGGGTGTCATCAGGTTCGCCCTCTACTTCCTGCGTCTTTTCGGCTTCGGCTACGACATAGAGCTTTCGCTTTCCGACCCCGACAACATGGAACACTACGCGGGCGTTCCCGAGGAGTGGGCCAAGGCCGAGAAGGCCATGGCCGATGCCCTTGATGAAATGGGCGAGAAGTACAAGTCCGTCCTGGGAGAGGCCGCATTCTACGGCCCCAAGGTGGACATCAAGATGCGTGACGCCCTGGGCCGCACCTGGCAGGGTCCCACCATCCAGTTCGACTTCAACATACCGGCGCGGTTCAACCTCACCTACGTGGGAGACGACGGCAAGGAGCAAAGGGTGTACATGGTGCACCGTGCCCTGTTCGGCTCCGAGGAGAGGTTCATCGGGAATCTCATCGAGCATTTCGCGGGAAATTTCCCGGGTTGGCTTGCTCCGGTCCAGCTGATTATTTTACCCATTACCTCTTCACAGCACGAGTACGCCCGAAAGGTCGAAATTGCTGCGCTGGAGGCGGGGATAAGGTGCACTGCGGACCTTCGCAGCGGAACAATTGGTTACCGTATCCGCGAAGCGGAGACCCGCAAGGTTCCCTTCATGTTCGTCCTTGGCGAAACCGAGGCACGAGAGGGGACCGTTGCGCCGAGAAGGCACGGAAAGGGCGACCTGGGGGCAATGTCCCTCGAAAAAGCCCTCAAGGTTGTGTTGGATGATTGCGCAAGGCCATCCTTTATGGAACGGAGGTAGCAGCTATCAGGGATACTACGCGTGTCAACGGTGAGATCAGAAGCCAGAATGTGAGGCTCATCGATCAGAACGGTGATCATGTTGGTATTGTCTCCCTGTCCCGCGCGTTGGACATGGCATCGGAAGTCGAACTGGACCTTGTCGAGATAAGCTCGGCCAGCGACCCTCCGGTGACCCGGATCATGGACTACGGCAAGTTCAAATACCAGGAAAGCCGCAAGGCCCGGGAAGTACGCAAGAAGCAGACGACAGGGGGGCTGAAGGAAGTCAAGTTCAGGCCCAATACCGATGTGCATGATTACACGTTCAAAATGAAACATGCGCGTGAGTTCCTTGAAGACCGCTGCAAGGTGAAAGCGACGGTTGTCTTCAGGGGAAGGCAGCTCGTCTACCAGGATCAGGGTCACAAGCTTCTGAACAAGCTTTCGGAAGACCTTGCGGACCTTGCCCAGATCGAGAAGGAACCCGTCATGGAGGGCAAGTTTCTGTCAATGATACTGGCCCCCCTGAGGGAGAAGCAGACAAAGTCCCAGAACGCCGAGGAATGACATGCCAAAGATGAAGACCCACAAGGGCGCCGCGAGGCGCTTCGGAAAGACTGGCACCGGCAAGATCACGGTGCGCCACAGTCACAACGGACACATCAAGACCAAGAAGAGCAGCAAGCGCAAGAGGAATCTCCGTAAAGGCGGAATCGCCTCCGCTCCGGACACCAAGAGGATCTGCAGGCTTCTGCCTTGAGAACGGATGAGGTAACAGCATGAGCAGGGTGAGATTCGCAGTAGCAAGGCATAAAAGGCACAAGAAGGTAATGAAGGAGGCCCGCGGCAAGTTCGGCGGCAGGCGCAAGCTTTACACCGTTGCCGACGACGCCAACAAGAAGGCCCTTCAGTACCAGTACCGCGACCGCAGGAACAAGAAAAGGGATTTCCGGGTACTCTGGATAACCCGGATCAACGCCGCGGTGCGTGAGAACGGCATGACTTACAGCTCGTTCATAAACGGCCTGACGAAGGCCGGCGTTGAGCTGGACCGCAAGGTTCTCGCCGACATGGCCGTAAGGGACCCCCAGGCCTTCGGCAAGGTCGTTGAGGTTGCGAGAACCGCGCTGAGGTAGTTGAAGTGTCCTCGACCGGCGCTTCGCTCAGGCTCACCGAGGCCGTTGACCGCCTGCTTCTAAGACTTCGGGAGACAACGGAGGAGCGGGACAGGCTGGCCCAGACGGTGGCGGAACTGGAGCGCCGGTTGGAACACAAGAGTGGAGAGGGTGATCCTGAGGGTTACAGGATCCTTCGTCTTCACAGTGCCAGACTTCTGCGTGAGAGGCAGGAGGTAAGGCAAAGGCTGGAGGCGTTGCTTGTGAAACTGGAGCGAGTGGACCGGCAGTAGGGAGCGCAGGCACGAATGACGGACCGTCCGGACAGCACAAGGGTTAACATCTACGGGCGGGAATACTCCATACGGGGAGAGGGCGATCCGGCATATGTGGCGGAGATCGCCCATTTTGTTGACATGCGCATGCGGGAGATGACAGACAACATCACCATGGCCTCCACCTCCAAGGTGGCGATTCTTGCGGCGCTGAACATCACCGATGAACTGTTCAGACTGGAGAAGAGCATCGAGGAGGGCCGGAGCAACCAGGCCCGCTTTTTGGATTCCCTTGCCGAAAAGATAGAGAAAGCCCTTGCCAAGAGCGGTGAGGAACGGAACACAGGTTCCGGCCGGGAAACCGCTTTCCTTGAAAGGGCTGCCATCCCCTCCGTTTCAGTTTCAGGCACAGGCAAAGCCGGCAGCACGGGCTGACACCGCGGAAACCCGGTGCCCGTGGCGGTGTGCGCAGGGCCGCCGGGTCGCGCTTCTGAAGCGTTGCCGGGTTTCCGATACCCATAAATAACCCTGCGCCTGATGAACGGGGGCATGCAATGATATACGCCATCGCGGCAGTGGGTGCCGCAGTCGTCTTCTTCCTGGGTTTCACGCTTCACAGGACCCTTGTCTCAAGGGAGCGCAAGGGCGCGATGTCCGAGGTCGAGCGCATACTGACCGAGGGCAGGAGGGAAGCCGAAACCCTGAAAAAGGAAGCCCTTCTCGAGGGAAGGGAGATCATAGCCGGGGAAAAGGCCTCGCAGCTTGAAAAACTGCGCCAGTCCCAGTCCGAGCTCGACCGCCGTGAAACCGGTATGAACCGGCAGCTCGAACAGATCCAGAGGAACCGTGAGACCCTTGATGCGAGGGCCGAGTCCCTGAAGGGGCTTGAGACGGCAATGACCGAGCGTGAGCAGTCGCTCAACGCCAAGCACCTCAGGGCCAACAAACTCCTTGAAGAACAGAACCAGAAGCTTGAGGACATCTCCATGCTCACGCGTGAGGACGCCAGGAACCTCCTTCTCTCGAACCTGCGCGAGGAGGCCCGTCACGAGGCGGCCAAGATCACCCGCGGGATAATCGAGGAAGCCGAGAGGTCGTCGGAGGAGAAGGCCACGATGATCCTCTCCACCGCCGTTCAGCGGTGCGCCGCCAACCATGTTGTCGAGAACTGCGTTTCAGTGGTGAGCCTCACCAGCGACGAGCTGAAGGGGCGCATCATAGGCCGCGAGGGGCGGAACATAAGGGCGTTCGAGAGCGCCACCGGCGTGGATGTTGTCATAGACGACACACCCGAGGCCGTTGTGCTCTCCTGCTTCGACCCGGTGCGGCGCGAGGTGGCCAGACAGGCCCTCGAGAAGCTCATCACCGACGGCAGGATCCACCCTGGCCGCATCGAGAGCATCGTGCAGAAGGCCCAGGCGGACATGGAGAAGAAGATAAGGAAGCTTGGCAACGAGCTGTCCCTTGAAGCC
The DNA here is from genome assembly GCA_002436025.1 of candidate division Hyd24-12 bacterium UBA6080. Classification (GTDB taxonomy): domain Bacteria; phylum Fermentibacterota; class Fermentibacteria; order Fermentibacterales; family JCC-6; genus UBA6080. The sequence goes on along the minus strand of DIXM01000008.1, from coordinate 138,516 downwards.
AACGTTCCCGGGCTGCACTCGCAGCTCATCAGGCACCTGGGGCGCCTCCGCTACCGCACCAGCTACGGGCAGAACATGTACCAGCACTCGCTCGAGGTCGCACACATCTGCGGCCTGCTCGCCAGCGAGCTCAAACTCGACCCGGCAATGGCCAGGAGGGTTGGGCTCCTGCACGACATAGGCAAGGCCACCGACCAGGAGCTTGAAGGCTCCCACGCCATTGTGGGCATGGAGCTTGCCAGGAGGTACGACGAACAGATGCTGGTGTGCAACGCCATCGGCGCCCATCACGAAGAGATAGAGCCCACGAGCCTCTACGCCGTTCTGGTCCAGGCGGCCGACGCGGTGAGCAGCGCCCGGCCCGGAGCCCGCCGTGAAACCCTCGAGCTCTACGTGAGGCGTCTGCACAAGCTTGAAGCCATTGCAGATTCGTTCGAGGGCGTTGGCAAGTCCTACGCCATCCAGGCGGGCCGCGAGCTTCGGATCGCCGTGAAACCCGAACAGATCGATGACGCCGGGGCGTCGGACATGGCGCGTGAGATAGCCAGGAAGATCGAGAGCGAGATGGAGTACCCGGGTCAGATCAAGGTTACCGTCATCAGGGAGGTCAGGGCATCCGAAACGGCCCGTTAGGGCCGGTTACGGAAGGACGGGGCGATGGATCCATTGCTTAGAAGCGGGCTGGAAGCCGCTGCCCGATGGGTTGAAGCCGGCCTCGATTCGCTTTGCATGTACCAGGACGGTACCCAGTTGCCCGAACACTGCCGTTACGCACTTTCCACCGGGGGCAAGAGACTGAGGCCCTTCCTTGTCCGTCAGGCGTGCACCGCCCTCGGGGGCGACCCTGAAAGGGCCCTTCCAGCAGCTTGCGCCGTTGAGATGGTTCACACCTACTCCCTGGTGCACGACGACCTCCCATCCATGGACGATGATGACACAAGGCGCGGCATGCCCACGCTTCACAAACATGCCGGAGAGGCCAATGCCATCCTTGCGGGTGACAGGCTCCTTGTCGAGGCGTTTCGAACCCTTTCCCTCACGCCGGGTCCGCCCGGCCGGGTGAACGGAATGATGCTGCGCCTGGCCGAGGCTTCCGGAGCCGGATACCTCGTGGGCGGGCAATTCATGGACATGTTCCCGCCGGAGGATGCCGACGAGGCCTGGATAACCACAATGGTGCGCGGGAAGACCGCCGCCCTCATCCGTGCCTCGCTGGAGCTGGGAGCCCTGTCCGCCGGGGCGACGCCCGAGCTTCTGAACGTTGTTTCCGGGCTGGGGGACAGGCTCGGGTTCCTTTTTCAGCTCACGGATGACATACTGGACGTCACGGGTTCCCAGGCGGAGATGGGGAAGGCCGTGGGCAAGGACGCATCCCGGGGCAAGTGGAACCCGGTCTCGGCCATGGGTCTTGCCGGTGCCACCGCCCGGGCCGTCACCGAAGCTGCGGCCCTTTCAGAAGCGTTCCTGGCCCTTGGGGACCGATGGCGTCCGGTGGCCGACCTTTGCCTTTACCTTCCGGGCAGGAGGAATTGATGGATTCCATACTGGACAGGATCTGCGGGCCGGGAGACGTGGCCGCACTGAGTCAGTCCGAGAAGGACCTGCTGGCCCGGGAGGTCAGACAGCGGATAATCGACGTCGTGTGCTGCACGGGCGGGCACCTGGCCTCCAGCCTTGGGGTGGTGGAACTCACCGTGGCACTTCTTTCCGTCTACAACCCCGAGGTTGACAGGATTATCTGGGACGTGGGCCACCAGACCTACCCCTGGAAGCTTCTCACGGGCCGGCGCAACCGGTTTCACACGGTGCGGCAGGCCGGGGGGTTAAGCGGCTTCCCGAAGCGTGACGAGAGCGTGTGCGACTGCTTCGGCACCGGCCACAGCTCCACCTCCATAAGCGCCGCCCTGGGGTTCGCCATGGCACGCGACCTGAGGGGCGAGCATCACAGGGTGCTTGCCGTCATCGGCGACGGCAGCATGACCGCAGGCCTTGCCTTCGAGGGGCTCAACAACCTGGGCCAGGCCCACACCGACATGACCGTGATACTCAACGACAACAGGATGAGCATCTCCCCCAACGTGGGGGCCATAAGCAGACATTTCATGAAGCTCATAACAGACCCGCGCTACAACAGGCTCAAGGACGAGGTCTGGAACACGCTGGGCAAGGTCCCCACCGTGGGAAACACCATGCGCCGGGCCGCCGGTTACGCCGGCGCGGCGGTCAAGAAGACGATAGTGAACCCCGTGAACGTCTTCGACGAGTTCGGGGTGCGTTACATAGGCCCGGTGGACGGGCACGACCTTCCCCTTCTAACCGCCGTTCTGGCCCGCGTGAAGGAACTCCACGGCCCCGTGCTGGTGCACGTTGTGACCAAGAAGGGCAAGGGTTACGAACCGGCCGAGTGCGAACCGGTCGATTTCCACGGCATAAGCGGAGCTTCGGGCGCGACGCCCGGGCAGAGCTTCACCTCGGTCTTCGGCGGCGTGCTGACCGACATGGCACGGTCCGACAGGTCACTGGTGGCCATAACCGCCGCCATGCCCGACGGAACCGGGCTTTCGTGTTTTGCCGCGGCGCACCCCGACAGGTTCTTCGATGTGGGAATAGCCGAGCAGCACGCCGTTACCTTTGCCTGCGGCCTGGCCTTCGGGGGGCTCAAGCCGGTGGTCGCCATTTACAGTTCATTCTTCCAGAGGTCGTTCGACCAGCTCGTGCACGACGCCGCGCTTCAGAACGCCCCGGTGCTCTTCGCGCTGGACAGGGCGGGCATAGTCGGGGCCGACGGCCCGACGCACCACGGTGTGCACGACATAGCCATGTTCCGTCAGGTTCCCGGAACGGCCCTTGCGGCCCCCCGTGACTGCGGGGTTCTCGAAGCCCTTCTCAGGGGGGTACTGCCCGGGCTTTCGGGGCCGGTCGGCATCCGTTACCCCAGGGGTCTCGAGCCCGAAAGGGTGGCTCCGCCGCCCGGCGATGTGACTCCCGGCAGGGGCCAGCTCATAAGGCCCGGAACCGATGCCCTCATCGTGGCCGTGGGCGTGATGGTGACACAGGCCGTGAGAGCGTCGGACATCCTGGCGGCACGGGGGATAAGCGTCGGGGTCTACGACCCGATATGGCTGAAACCCGCGCCCACCGAAGAGATACTTGCCCTGGCACGGAACGTCAGGTGCGTCGTCACCGCCGAGGAGGGCTGCCTGGCCGGGGGGTTCGGCGAGGGGCTGAAGGCTTCGCTTTCGGGGACCAGGGTAGCGTGCCTGGGCATCCCCGACGACTTCCAGCCCCACGGCAACCACATGAGCATCCTGGCAAAGGTGGGGCTTGATGCCGAGGGCATGGCGACGGCCGTTATGGAAACAGGTGAGTTCCGATGAAGCCCGTGGTCACCGCAATGGTTTACGCGCCCTTCCTGCCCGACCGGTACCATGCCGCAGCCGCTGTCCTCACCGAAGCGGGGATAACCGTTTCCGACACCGACCCCGATGTTATCGTGGCCATAGGTGGCGACGGCACATTCCTGAAGTGCTTCAACATGTTCGAAACCCCCGTCCTGGCCGTGAACGCAGGGCATCTGGGCTTTCTGTCATCGTGCGGCGAAGACGCGCTGCCCGGGGCGGCCATGAGCCTTGCAACGGGGGATTACCACATACACGAGCTTCCTCTCCTTTCAGTGAGGTTCCCCGACGGTTCCGAGCACACGGCAGTGAACGACGTGTGCGTGCACAGGTGTTCCGATTTCGGCCTGCTGCACATGGGCATCGAGGTCAACGGCCAGACCGCCGCCATGCTCACGGGCGACGGCGTCCTTGTTTCAACGCCCTCGGGCTCGACTGCCTACAGCCTCTCCTGCGGCGGGCCCATCCTGCACCCGAACCTGTCCGCCATGGTGATAACGCCCGTGTGCCCCCACCTCCTTTCCCTTCGGCCCATCGTCATACCCCTTTCGGCGTCGGTGTCCATCAGGATCCACGGACCGGGAGACAGGGCTCTTGTGAGCCCCGACGGCAGGGCCACCGGCACCTCACTGGGCGACGGCGACGGCGTGACCGTCAGCCGGGCGTCCCGCAACAGGCTGGTGGTGAGCCTTCCGAACGAGGAGGGCTACTACGTGAGGCTTGGCAGGAAGCTGGGATGGAGCTTCAGGGGATGACATGCTGAACAGGCTCGCCCTCTCGAACCTGGCCACCATAAGCGACACGGTGCTTGAACCCGGGCCGGGGTTGAACGTCCTCACGGGCGAGACCGGAGCGGGCAAGTCCATACTCATCGACGGCCTGCTCCTTGCAATGGGGGCCAGGGCCGACAAGTCCCTTGTGCGCCCGGGGGCGCGTCTTGCTTCGGTCGAGGCCGTTTTCGGCGATGAGCGGGGCGAACTCTGCATCAGACGCGAGGTCTTTGCCGAGGGGAGGAGCAGGGTGTTCATAGACGACGCCCTGAGCACCCTCGAGGAAGTCATCGAGTCGCTCGACGGCAGGATGGGCCTTCACACGCAAAGGTCAACGCCCGCACTTCTCCGGAAACCCATGCAGGTGGCCATGCTTGACGGCTTCGCGGGGTGCGTGCCCCTGGCCCGCCGCTACTCCCTGCTCTACAACCGTTACAGGACCCTTCTTTCCCGCAGTACCGAGCTTTCGGGGATCATCTCGGGTTTCGCATCACGGCGCGAGATAGTGCTTCACGAGCTTTCGCTTTTTAAAAAGCTCAAGCCCACCCGCGAGGATTACGAAAGCCTCAGGGAAGAGCGGAGCCGCCTCGAGAAGGCACAGGAACTGGCCCTTCTCTACGGCGGGCTCACCGAAGCCCTCGAGGGCGACGACGGCTTCATAGGCAGGCTCGCGGGGCTCTGCCGGAACATAAACGCCACCGACCCCGGCCAGGACGAACTGGTCGAGCTTCTGGGACAGGCCGGCATCTGCGCCTCCGAGGCCTCCCGGCTGGGCCGCCGCCTTCTCGGTGAGTTCGAGGATGCCCCGGGCAGGCTGGGGGAGATGGATGAGAGGCTGGACGCATACGCAAGGCTCATTTCCCGCACCGGCGGCAGCCTTGATAAAATGCTGGGGGCAGGCGAACGCCTGGGTTCCGAGCTTGCCGGGATGGAGGCCCTCGAAGAGGAGCTTTCCTCCCTCACCGAAGGAAGGCCGGCCCTCGAGGAAGAGCTTTCCCGGTGCGCGCAGGACCTCGAGCTTGCAAGAACCGAAGCGTCGGTGAAACTCTCCGACCACTGCAACGCTGAACTCAGCCTTCTTCGAATGCCGTCGTCCGCGTTCAGCGTGGGGTTCAGCCCCGCGTCACGGGGTATCGATCTTCCCGGTTTGTCGCTTGGTCCGGTGGGGCTCTCCGAACCCGAGTTCCTGTTCACGGCGAACACCGGGATGCCGCCCGGCCCACTTGCGGGAATAGCCAGCGGCGGCGAGCTTTCGCGGGTGGCCCTGGCGCTCGAGCTTGCCCTGGCGGGCGCGTCCGGTGTCTCGACCCTTGTTTTCGACGAGATCGATTCCGGCACCGGCGGTGAAACCGCCCACAGCCTGGGGGAATCCCTGGCCAGGGCTGGCGCGGCCCGGCAGGTCATCGTGATAACTCACCTGGCGCAGGTTGCGGGAAGGGCGGACCGGAACATAGTGGTGGAGAAGCGGGTCGTGAACGGGATGCCCGAATCGGGGACCCGCGTCCTCGCGAGCGATGATGAGAGGGTGCTGGAGCTGGCGCGCCTGCTGGGCGGCGGCGAGGCCGCGGTGCAGCACGCCCGCAGCATGCTTCTGAACTCGAATAGACAGGGGCAGGGCCGGCGTGCGTGAGGGCAGGTTCTTTACCGCAGCCAATGTGACAAGCCTCGTCAGGATACCGTTCGGGGCGGCGGCTTCGTACTTCATCGTGCGCGGGATGCCTTTTCCAGCAGGCATCTGCGTGTTTGCCGCCATTGCCACGGACTGGTTGGACGGGTTCGTGGCAAGACGCACCGGCACGGTCAGCGACTGGGGCCGCATACTCGACCCGCTGGCCGACAAGATCGCCTTCGCCCTCTTCGCCTGGGCCCTGGTGCATACCGGCGCCATCAGGCTGTGGGTCCTTCTTGTCCTTCTGTCCCGCGACGCCCTGATCGGCCTGGGCGGACTGTTCGTCGCGGGGAAGATGAAGCCTCCCTCGGCCAGACCCCTCGGCAAACTTTCCACCGTTCTCATGGCGCTGTTCCTGACAAGGCAGGCATTCTTCCCGGCAGTGGTCCTCGGCCCCCCGGTCCTGCCCGGCGCAGACCTTCTGGGTGCGGCGGCAATGCTCCTGGTCATTGTGAGTTTCATCGACTACCTTGCAGCCTTTCCAAAGCTTTGCCGAACGGAGTCCCGCCGATGCGCCTGAAAAGACTCGAGATACTTGGGTTCAAATCATTCGCCGATTCCTTCATAATGGACTTCGAACCCGGCATAAGCGCTGTGGTGGGCCCCAACGGCTGCGGCAAGAGCAACGTGGCCGACGCCCTGCGGTGGGTGCTGGGCACCCAGAGCGCAAAACAGATACGCGCCGAGGTGATGGAGAACGTGATCTTTGACGGCAGCTCGGGACGGAAGCCCATGGGCATGGCCGAGGTCAAGGTGACCTTCGACAACTCCGACAGGTCCCTGGCGCTCGATTTCGACGAGGTGTCGGTCACAAGGAGGCTCTTCCGCTCGGGCGTAAGCGAATACCTGATCAACGGCAGCAAGTGCCGCCTGATGGATGTTACCGACCTGATGGTGGACCGGGGCCTCGGCAGCGCCGGGTACTGGATACTCGAGGCGGAGATGGTGAAGACCATCCTCTCGCCCAGGGCGGAAGACCGCCGTGAGCTGTTCGACGAAGCCGCCGGCATCGGCCGATACAAGATCCAGAGGCACAGGGCGGGGCTCAAGCTCGAAACCGCCGGGACCGATCTCGAGCGCCTCTCGGACATCATCTCCGAGGTTGAGCGCACCCATGGCGCCCTGAAAAAGCAGGTGGCCTCCTTCAGGCGATACGAGAAGGCCCGGAACACGATCTCAAAGATCAGGGCGGCCCTTGCTTCGGGCGAGCTGCTGCTGCTTGAACAGAGGCTGAACGCTGCCCGCAAGGCACTCGAGCAGGCAGCGGCCGACGAGGCCCTGCACGCCGGCGCCCTCTCATCGCTCGAGGTGACACTGGCCGAGGCCAGGGTTCGTCAGGGCGAGGCCCAGACCCGCCTCGACGAGGCCCACGCGAAGTGCGCCTCCATTGAGTCGGAGATAGCCGGTCTGGAGAGGGAGAGGGCAGTTTCCACGGAAAGGGTTGCGGGCATGCGCCGCACCTCGGGCGAGAACATGGCCCGCTGCGCCCGGGAGCGGGAACGGGCCCTGAAGTACGAACGTGACGCCGAAGAGGCCGAAGCTGAAGCCACGCGCTGGGAGACCACGGCCCGTGAGGCGGCCCTGGCAGCCCGGCGCGACGAAGAGGCGGCGGCCGGTTGCGAAGAGGCCGTCCGGGTGGCCCGTGAAGCCCTTTCCGAAGCACGGGACAGGGAAAGGGAGTGTTCCGATTCCCTCACCGGGCTTCGAAACCTCTACCTCGAGAAGGCCAGGGCCTACGAGGCGGAGAGGCAGAGGGCTCAGGAGCTTGACCAGAAGCTCTCGCAGGGCAGGGCCGACGCCCTGGCCCTGAAGGCTTCAATTGAAACCCTTTCAGTTGGGATGGATGGGGCTCGCCGCGAGTGCGGGCTGACCGGGGGAGAACTGCGCGAGGCGACCGAAAGCCTTGCCGAAGCCAGGACCGCCGCGTCTGAGACCGCTCTCAGGGCAGGCGAGGCCGGAGCCCTCCACGGCGCATGCGAGCGTGAGGTCATGGGGCTGCGCAACGCCCTTGCAAAGGCACGCAGCGGTGAAACGCTCGGTGCAGTGATCGATGCCGTGCCCGGGATGGGCCCCGCTGTCGGGGCGTGCCTCGACGGGATGCAGACAGCCCTCCCGGTGTCCGAAGTTCATTCCGGGCTTCCGGCCGACGGGGCAAGGTACGCCGTCGGAGGAAGGAGCTGCCCCGGCGCGCTTCCCCCGGGCGCAGTGACGATGGACGGTTTTCTTGCCAAGCCCGACCCCGTTGCTGAGTCGGTACTGAGGCACTACGTCGTGGCGCCCGATTTCGAAACAGCCCTCGAGTGGTTCGGTTCCGGGACCACGATGGGGATAGTGACCCGCGAGGGGCACCTTTTCATGCCCGACGGAACCGTGCGCCTCGGTGTGCCGGAAGGCGGCACCGGCGCTGTCGAGATCGCTCCGGCCCTTGCCGCATGTGAGGCAAGGCTTCTAGCGCTCTCCGGCCAGGTGTCGGAGCTCTCCGGGAAGGCTGGCGAACTGAGGGAATCGGTAGCCCGTTGGGAGAAGACGACCGAGGGGCTCAGGGCAAGGGTTTCCGAACTTCAGCGCACCGAGGCGGTTCTCTCGAGCCGCAAGTCCGAGGCCGAAAAGGCCCTGGCGGGTCTCGAGGAGTCCCTGCGCGGCCTTGAGAAAGAGCTGGACGGTCTTTCGCGCGAAGACGAGCCGTGTCCCGACCCCGACCTGGGCATAAGGGAGGGAGAGGAGAGGCTCGTTGTTCTCACCGCGGCCACCAGGGCGGCAGCCGAAGCCCTCGACCAGGTCAGGGAGCAGAGCACCGGCGTCTTCCTCGCCAGGGAGCGTGCCGCCATGAACCTTCGCGAGGCCGAAAACCGCGTCACTCAGCTCAGGGCCAGGGCACTCGAACTCAGAACCGAGTCCGAAGCGGCCTCGACCGCCGCCGAAGAACTGTCAAGTGAAGCCGGCGAACTGACTTCCCGTGCAGGAGTTCTGGAGAAGGAACTCGAAACGCTTTCGAAGCGCGTTGCCGTTCTGACGAAGGACAGGGACGCCGCGGGCGAGAACCGGAACAGGGTGGCGTCGGCCAGGGCCGAACTGCTTCAGAAGACGGCTGCCCTCGAGGAACAGTCGTCCACGGCCAGGAGCCTTCACGGGCAGGCCCGGGAGAAGCGCTCACTGGCACATTCGGAATCGGCTGCCCTGGCAGAGAAGGTGGAGGGGCTCAGAGAGGGGCTTCCCTCCGAGGACGGGGAAAACCCGTTCCTCGACCAGCCTCCACAGGCACTTGCGGACGAAGAGCAGCGTCAGTTGAGGATCATCGAGGGCATCGGCCCGGTGAACATGCTTGCCGTCGACGAGTTCAGTGAGACCGAGGAGAGGCTTGGTTTCCTTACCGAACAGAGACGCGACCTCATGGAGGCCCGTGAGTCTCTCGAAACGGCTATAACCGAGATAAACAGGGAGGCCCAGACCCGTTTCCAGGAGACCTTCTCCCAGGTGCGGGACCATTTCAGGGAGGTTTTCGTGGAGCTGTTCGGGGGGGGCGAGGCCGACATCACGGCACTCGACGCGGAAGACCCCCTCGAGGGCGGCATACAGATAATGGCCAGACCCAGGGGCAAGAAGCTCGAGAACGTGACCTCGCTCTCGGGCGGTGAGAGGGCACTTGCGGCCGTTGCGCTGCTTTTCAGCCTGTACCTTGTGAAGCCCAGCCCCTTCTGCATACTCGACGAGCTCGACGCCCCGCTCGACGATGCCAACATTGACAGTTTCATGGGCATATTGAAGCGGTTCAGCACCGACACCCAGTTTTTGATGATGACGCACAACAAGAGGTCGATGGAAGCCTCGGACAGGCTCTACGGGATCACCATGGCAGAACCGGGCGTATCCGGTCTGACCACCGTGAGCCTTTCGGAGATCGAGTGAAGGAAGTGAACCCTTGAAACAGGGCCTCTCCGAAAAACTGAAGAAAAGCAGGGATGCCCTTGCGGGAAGGCTCGCATCATTTTTCGGCAAAGGCGTGCCGAATGCGGCCGACATGGCGATGCTCGAGGAAGCCCTGCTCGAGGCTGACCTGGGCTGGAAACTCACTGAAAAGGTGATGACGGACCTTCCCGCGCTCTGCTCGAAGCAGGGCCTCGGCCTCAGGGAGGGCCTTGCGGTGGTGCTTCGGGGCATGCTTCCCGCAAATGCCGACCCCCCGGGCGACCCCCGCCCGCTCGTGACGATGATCGTGGGGGTAAACGGTTCGGGCAAGACCACAACGGTCGCAAGGCTTGCCGCCATGGAGAAGGCCCGCGGGTTCAAAACGCTCATGGCGTGCGCAGACACGTTCAGGGCCGCCGCCGGCGAGCAGCTCGCCCTGTGGGGCACGCGCCTCGACATCCCCGTTGTCACAAGGCCCGAGGGGACCGACCCCGGCGCGGTGGCCTTCGACGCCGTGGCCAGCGCCGTGGCCCGTGGTTTCGACCGCGTTTTTGTTGACACGGCGGGCCGGCTTCCCAACAGGAAGGGACTTCTCGACGAGCTGTCCAAGGTCCACCGGGTGATAGGCAAATCCATGGAGGGCGCCCCGCACAGGGTCCTTCTGGTGCTCGACGGCTCGGTGGGGCAGAACGCCCTTCAGCAGGCCGGCGGTTTCGCCTCGGCGGTGCCCCTCACGGGGCTCGTCATTACGAAACTCGACGGTACCGCCAAAGGCGGCGCCGTTTTCGCGATGGCCCACGAACTTGGCATTCCCATAGTGTTCATCGGGACCGGCGAGGGCGGCGGCGACATGTCCGTTTTCGACCCGGTCGAGTTCACCGGGGCTCTGGTGGGACTTTGATGCTTCGACTTGACCGGGTCAGCCGTACGTTCGGCGGGAAGAAGGCGGTCGACGAACTGAGCCTCACTGTCGATGCGGGGTCCGTGATGGGCCTCCTGGGCCCGAACGGCGCAGGGAAGTCGACGACCCTCAAGATGATAGCCGGTCTGGTCACGCCCGATTCGGGTGCGGTCACCATCGACGGCGAGCCCGTCACCCGGATGCGGGAGAGGATCGCCTTCGTCCCGGACGAACCTGTGATGTGGAAGCGCCTCACTGGGCGCGAGTACCTGCTTTTCGCGGGGAGGCTCCGGGGCATACCCCATGACGAACTTCAGGAGCGCATTGCCTTCTGTTCAAAACTGTTCGAGATGGAGGGCTGGCTGGACCAGCGCACGGGGTCTTACAGCCACGGGATGATCCAGAGGGTGGTGCTGAGTTCGGCGTTCGCAGCCCGGCCCGGGCTCTACGTCATCGATGAACCCCTGGTGGGGCTTGACCCGCCCTCGGCCGAGACCTTCTGGCGAATGACCCGCGCTGCTGCGGCTTCGGGGGCGGGGGTCCTGATCTCCACCCACACGCTCTCCGAGGTGCACGGCAACTGCGACACGCTCTGCATAATCCACCAGGGCCGCATCATCAGGTCGATGGAGAGCGCAAGCGTGACCCTCCCCGAACTGCGGGACCTTTTCTTCTCGGTCACGGGCACCGCGCCCGGCGATGTTACGAGTTATTTCGAAAAGTGATGACCCTGTAGGAGGCGAAGCCGTAACCGGGGGAGTGGTGATAGTTGTCTCCCTGGAGAGCCTTCTGAATGTGCTCTTTTTGAAAGCGAAGCTCATGGATGGCCTTGAGGAAACCCGGCAGGGCATCCTGCACCACTTTTTCAGGTGTGGATGCAAGCCCGCAGGCCTCGAGGACCTCGGCCACTGCCTTGAGGGAAACGCCACGGCTTTTTGCGGGCACCAGGTGAAACCTGGCCATGTCACCCGAGGGGCTGATGATCTGGAAAAGCGGAGGCATGGGATCAACGGATACGGGCAGACCGTCCCATTCCCGGGCCAGTTCGGTCATGTAATCGTCGATGTCGCCCATGAGATGGTCACCGCCCCTGAGGGCCTGGTAGAACAGCTTGATCGCGTCGGCCTCGTCCATTCCTGGATGGAGGTCCTTTTCGCGCGTGAGTATCAGGTTCCAGTTCATGCAGGGCAATATACATCATCCGAACAAGCTTTGTATGTTTGCCACGATTTGGGATGACACTTCATCGACGGGAGACCTTGCATGAATGTCAGGGAAGCGGAGGACCTTTTCTTCTCGCAGCTCAGGTTCGAGACCCGGCCCGTTGCAGTGAGGCTGCTTGCGGACAGGGCCGAACTGGGCAGGAAGCCTTTTCCCATGAAGCTGAACATCTGCCAGCTCATAAGCATGGCCAGGCACGGGGGCAGGGCCACCGCCGCGGTGCCGGACCGGATGGTGTGCGCCATAGGCGCGTCGTGCACCGGGCTGGTGAAGACCACGCCCGCTTTCGTGTCCGGCGAGGCCGCTGTGGGGAAGTACACAGCGGACGCAGGGTCCGGCAGGACATTCTTCGAGAACACATACAAACTCGGCGATGGCGGAAAGGTTTATGACGCCATCGAGCTGGCCCCGCTTGGGGACGCGGTTTTCGAGCCCCAGGTGGTGCTCTTCTACACCAACCCCGCACAGGTCATGAGGCTCGTTCACTCGGTGATAAGGCAGACCGGCGAAAAGGTTGCGGCCGACACCGTGGCCGAGGCCGCCGTGTGCAGCGCCATAGGGTTCGTTCTTGGCGAGGACAGACCGGTGATAGGCTTCCCCTGCGCAGGCGACAGGCGGTTCGGCGGCACCCAGAACCATGAGCTGGTGTTCGCCGCGCCGTGGCACACCGTCAGGGACGTGATGGCCCCCAACCTTCTGGAGATGGCCAAGGCGGGCCCCCTCTACCCCGTTCCCCCGCACGTCCTCTACGACCCGGTGATGCCCCTTGCATACACCCTCGAGGAAGAAGACCTCTGACATGGTCCTTCACGGGCAGGGAGTCACGCTGAGGGAGCATGTCCCGGATGACCTGCAGGCAGTTCACGCCTGGCACGGCGATCCCGAGGTCATGAGGTTTCTGAGCTGGGGCGCCGAGACAGTTGAGCAGAGCCTTCTGTACCTTTCCGACTGCATCCGCGACCGGCACAGGCCCTTCAGGTCACGCTACCGGCTGGCCATCGTCGAAGAGCAGAGCGGCAGGGTGGCCGGCTGCGGCAGCATCCACTGGCGTGGACGGGGCCCGGGCGGCGGCGACGGCAGGCTGGGCTGTTTTCTGGCCCGCGAGTTCCAGGGCCGGGGGCTCGCCCGCGAGACCACAAGGCTCCTCGTCGAGTTCGGCTTCGGCGAGCTTGGCATGCACCGCATCAGCGCCACCTGCCTTGCGGGCAACGCCTCGTCCGAGCGCACCCTTCGCGGCCTCGGCTTCGTCTGGGAGGGCACCATGCGCCTCCACAGCCACCGCTCCGGCCTCTGGCTCGACCGCCACTTCTTCTCCGTTTTGAAAGAGGAATGGGGACGGACTTAGATAACTTAGTTTGCTGGCATAATTGAATGTTATGCAATAGAATAGGTATTGACAGTCAAGAAATGGATGTGCAGGTAGAGAGAGAAGAAAGGAATCCGACATGCTCGCGATCCTTGTCATTGCAGCGGCTTTGCCGGTGCTTCCGACCTCCGGTTCTTTCCTGACGCCTTTTACCAGCCCCTTTATACCTCCCTCAACGGATGACCCCGACGTTTGCGAGGGCTGGCCCGTAAGCTTCAACACCCCCGGGGGAGGCTTTCCCTACACACCCACCCTCTACGACATAAACGGCGACGGGGCACTCGAGGTGTTCTGCACCGGGGGGCACACCTTCGGTCTTTCGGGGAACGGTTCATTCCTCCCGGGCTGGCCGGTGACCGAGATGGCCTACATGGGGTACGGCACCAACGACCAGATGCCCGGACCCTCCTGCGCCGACATGACGGGGAACGGAGACTTGGCTGTTCTCTGGTCGGAACGCGACTGGTATGCGGGCAGCGCATACATGTGGAGCTTCAACGGCCGTCTTCCCGGGGGCGGCAACCTCGGTGCCTTCCCTCAGGAAGCGCCTGACGACTTCTCCAACGCCTTGGCATCCCCCTTCGTTCTGGGCGATGCAGACAACGACGGGAACCTCGAGGCCTGGAGCGCCCACACCCTGGGCAACACGGGGGCATACTACCGAATCTCGGGGTTCGACAACGCGGGAAGCCTTCTGTTCACCACCGACCTCGATCCTGCGGAGCAGATCCTCTGCGTTTACTTCGGAGACCTTGCGGGGGACGGGCAGGACGAGTTCATGGCCGTGACCCTCTTCGGCGGGGCCTACAGGCTGTTCGCTTTCGAACCGGACGGACAGGTATCGACGGGCTTTCCCGTATCTCTCGTGTCCCCCGGCGGCAACGCGATATTCGGCCCTCCGGTTATCGCCGACCTGGACGGTGACGCAGACCTTGAGATCATGATCGGCCACAATACGGGCACCACCTCGTACATTCAGGCCAGGCACCACGACGGCAGCCCGGTAGCCGGATTTCCCATCACAGTGGCGACCCAGAGCCAGCTCTTCTACTTCGCCCTGGGTGATGTGACGGGTGATCAGGTCCCCGAACTGGTGGCCCTTGAAAACCATCTTGTAAGCAATTACAGGGCCCATGTTCTCAACCTCGGGACCGGAGAGCCCCTTCCGGGCTGGCCCGTGGCCGTTCCCAACTGGCCCAAGGGTTTTCCGACAGTGGTTGATGTGGACAACGACGGCATGCAGGACTTCGTGTTCGTCACCGAAGGCGGCTTGCTCTACGCGCTTTCCGGCGGGGGCGCAATGATCGAAGGCTACCCCAGGACGATGACTGCCCCGTCCATTTCCGGCGTTGCCGCGGGCGACATCGATGGTGACGGCCTGTATGAGCTTGTGGCAGTGACCTGGAACGGCTGGGCCTACGCCTGGAACACAACGGGCGAAGTTGGAGCGGCTGACTGGCCCATGCGGGGGGTTGACGAGAGGAACACGGGCGTTTTCAAAGGATCGGGCGGGCCTTCGGGGTGTGACCCGTCGGCCCCTCGGCAGCTCTTCCTTTCACCGGTGACGAACCCGAGTAGAGGGACCACCCTGTTCATGCTTCCGGCTGGTTCAGGCGGAACCGTGACCATCTTTGACGCCTCCGGAAGGGTGGTCACGGAGATCCCCACAGGTGCGGGGGACTGCGTGAGCTGGAACCCGGGGCCGGGTGACAGGAACGGTGTCTACTTCGCCCGTCTCCTCTGTCCCTCGGGAACCGTTTCGGCAAAGATCATCCTGCTTCGCTGAGAAGACCGGGGCCGACCCTTTTCTCAACGAACAGCCCCGTTCCCGATCAGAAACTCCCTGAAAAGGGAATACCCGCCATGAATGTGTCCCTGAGCGAAGGACACATTATGCGTGATGTGTCCTGACTGAAGGACACATTCATGATGACGTGCGGTTCATCCCGTTAACGAGAGGGCGCAGGCATCGGGTTGGCCCTGCTCATCGCAGAGCTGTTCCTCCGGGATCTCGAACCTCATGATGTGAAGCCCGTCTACCGCTTCATGGTGGAAGGCTCCAAGCCTTGTGTAGAAGTCGGGGGTGTCGGTGCCCAGGTACAGCGTGGATATCCCGATGCGGGAGGCCTCGGTCAGAAGCCTTTTTACAAGGGCACTGCCGATGCCCCTTCCCCTGTACTTCTTCACAACCACCAGGGCCGCAAGCCAGGGCGTCAACTCCGGACGCCTTGAGTTGTCGTGATGGATGAGGTTCACTGTTCCCGCAGGCACCCCGTCGGCCAGCGCAATGAGGGAGAGGGGAATGCGGCCGGGGTCGTCGGCATCTCCCAGAAGCTTTTCGAGGGTTGCCTGGTCGTACCCGTTCCTGTCCTCCCAGAATTCCCGGTAGATCCACCCCGCAACGGTACCCAGGTGCTGCGGGTACTGAAAAAGATGGTGGATCGATGAGGTCATCACACAAGGACCTTTTCTATGGCGCCTATGTACACCCGGTGATGATCGGGCTGCGGGTAGCACTCACGGTTCACGGACTGGTCGATGAAATCAGCGGGAGTGAGGAAATGCGCGTAGAGCTTCCTGCAGACCAGGATGAGGTTGGACTGGGTGAAGGAAACCGTGCCCGGCTCGGGTTCGAAGGGCTCGAGGCCGGTTTGCGCGGCCTTGTCCACATCCCTGCCGGAGTGGCTTCCGCAGTACTGCAGGGCCTTCTTTTCGGATTCGGGGAAGAAACTGAGCGTGAACAGGGGGTTGTCCTCGGTGAAACGGAAGGTGTGCCGGACCGGTCTTACGTACGCAAAGGCGACGTTCCTGCCCCACAGGTACCCGAGCGCTCCCCAGCCGCCCGTCATGGTGTTGTAGTTCGACATGCTTCCCGCCGTTATCAGAAACCAGCGTTTTCCTATCAGATCGAAGGGGTTGCCCTCTATAGACTCGGGCCGGATTTCATTGTAATGTTTCACCATTGCCTCCCGGTATTCTTTGTTTGTCACTCGAGGCGCATACGCCCCAGGGGGAAGAAGCGATGAAGATAATCAAGGTCGTGGTGATACTGGCAGGCCTGTGCCTGATCGGCTTCGGCATCCTGTTCCTTATTGGCGGAGCATACAACCATTCCACTGGAACGGTTGTGAACGGGGCGGTGATGCTGCTGGCGGGCGGGGTGCTTCTGTTCCTCGGCCTTCGGAAGCAGGTGCACCGGGTCGTTGAGCGACGTGAACTTGACCTTGCGGGCGACGTGAAAATGGAGAGCCTGAAGTGCCGTTCGTGCGGTGGAACCCTCTCCCCGGACGCCCTCAGGGAGATAGGCGGCACGGCCATGGTCGAGTGCCCCTACTGCGGCTCAACGTACCAGTTGGAGGAGGCGCCCAAATGGTAGTCCTTCTGGCCCTGCTGGCCTCCTACAGCTTTTCCGTCCCCGACATGTACTGCAGGGTGTCGGTGAATCACGACCAGACCCTTGCCCTTTTCTACAGGATCACGTTCCAGTGCAACGCCGGGGCGGACCCCGTCGACATGGTTGACATCGGTCTGCCCACGCAGGACTGGAACGTATCGGACATGCGGGCAAGCCTCAACGGGACGGGGCGTTCCGTCATGGTGTCATCGTACATCGACAACGGCGTGGAGATACCACTGATCGACGGCATCGGTCCCGGCGAAACCGGTGTGCTCGAGTTCCACGGCGTGTGCTCCGGAGGCATCTACGTTGACGACGACCAGGATGACTGGGCCTCCTTTCACTTCTCCCCGACCTGGTTCGACGGCTCACTGCTGACGGGGTACACACAACTCGTTCTTGAGGTGGTCTTCCCCCAGGGCAGCTCTCCCGACAGCGTAAGGTATCACGATACCCCCTTCGACACCTCCTGGGTGGACAAGGGCAGGGTGGTTTACCGCTGGGACAGGTCGGTCAGGCTGGACCGGTCCTTCGAAGTGGGTATCGGTTTTCCCGCGGGGCTGGTTTCCGGCAGCCTTGCCACCCGTCCCTCGGAGCCCCTGTTTGACACGGCATGCTGCGCACCCATCGCAATTTTTCTGATCATTCTGCTTGTCGTGGTGCTGCCCCTGTTCTTCGGCATACGCAGCTCCATCATAAGGCAGAAACAGTATCTCCCGCCGAAGATCCGGGTCGGGGGAGAGGGTGTCAGAAGGGGGCTTACGGTTCCCATGGCCGCCCTCCTCATGGAGAAGCCGCTGGACAGGGTCGTGATGCTCATGGTGTGGAGCCTTATCAAAAAGGGCGCCGTTACAGTGACCGGCGAAGGCACCGGGACCAGGATCACACCCATGGGGGTTGTTCCTGAAGGGCTGAGGGACTACGAGAAGAAGCTCCTCGAACTCATCGCCGGAGAGGAAGGCCTCACCGTAAAGAACCTCGAAACCTTCTTCAAGGGCATGATCAGCGACCTGGAGACGGCGATGGAAGGCTTCAACCTGAAGACGACCCGCGAATACTACACGGGGGTGATGAAGAACGCCTGGAAGCAGCTCGAGGAGGCGCCTGACGCCGTTGCTGCCGCCGAGGTCTTCGCGGACAGGTTCCAGTGGTTGCTGGCATCCGAGGAAAAACCACAACAAAGGCTCTCCCGGCTTCCGGTCCCCGTGTTCATCCCCGCGTCGTCGTGGCCGGTTTCCACGGGTGGGACAGGTCAGTCCATAAACGTGGCCGCGGCATGCGGCAACCTCGTGTCAAGGATCGAAAGCGCAGCCGGAAGCTCTGTCCGGGGACTCACCAGGAGCGTGGCCGCCATCGTGAACCCGTTACCCGTATCCAGAAGCAGCGGTTCACGCTCGGGCGGAGGGTGCGCCTGCGCCTGCGCATGTGCCGGGTGCGCCTGCGCCTGCGCCGGGGGAGGTAGATAGGATGAAGCCGATCATGAGGATAAAAGGGTTGTTCGCCCGCGTGGAAAAGGGCGGCCTGGCACCGGCCGGGCTTCATCACTTCCGCCGTGGTGACTCAAGGATGCACCTGAGGGTTGATCCTGACGGAAACGGCGTTCTGGTGGTGGATGCCTCCAGCCTGATAAGGCTCAATGCCACGGGTTCCGACTGCGCCTGGATGCTGCTTTCGGGTCTCGACGAAAAAGAGGCTTCGGTCCGTCTGGCCAAAAGGTACGGTCTGAGAAGGAAGAAGGCGCAGGAGGACTACACAGTTTTCAGGGAATCGCTGGAGGCCGTCATCAGGGGCGACAATGTTGTCCTGGACGTCGAGGAGACCCCCGACACGCTCCCATCAGCCCCCTTCAGGGCCGACCTTGCCCTGACCTACCGCTGCAACGCCTCGTGCGGGCACTGCTACAAGGGGGACCGCGAGGTCGCCGAGATCGACACCGGTTCATGGAAAACCATCATAAACAGGCTTTTCGATGCCGGCATACCCCAGATCGTGTTCACCGGCGGCGAGTCCGTCCTGAGGGATGACCTGGAAGAGCTTGTGAATCATGCCGAAAGCCTTGGCCTTGTCACGGGGCTTCTCACGAACGGCATCGGGCTTGCGGACCCGGCAAGGACCGCGTCGCTGCGGTCCGCCGGGCTGGACTACGTTCAGGTCACACTGGAATCGGCCGATCCAGCAGTTCATGACGGAATGGTGGGCATTCCGGGGGCCTGGGAGAAAACCGTCACCGGCATCAGGAACTCGGTTGCCGCCGGATTCCACACTGTGACCAACACCACGCTCTGCCTCGACAACCAGAGCGCAGTGCTCCCGGTGCCGGCGTTCGTCGCCGGCCTCGGGGTGGCGGCGGCGGCGTTCAACACGGTGATCTGCAGCGGCCACACATCGCACGGGGAGAAGGGGCTGCCCGATCAGAGGCTGGAGGCGCTTCTTATCGAGCTGAAAGCCGGATGCGAAGCCGCCGGGGTCAAAATGCTCTGGTACTCGCCCACCGAGTACTGCAGGCTCGATCCCGAGCAACTCGACCTCGGTGCCAGACGGTGTACGGCGGCCTCGATGAACATCTGCGTCGAACCCGACGGAAGCGTTCTTCCGTGTCAGAGCTGGTTCGAGCCAGTGGGGAACATGCTTTGCGATCCGTGGGAAGACATCTGGAACAGCCCGCTTTTCAGGCGGATACGGGACCGGGACTATCTTCCGTCCAAGTGCACCTCATGTATCGAACTGTCGGTCTGCGGGGGCGGATGCCCGCTGTCCCGCGGAATAGGAAGGGACTGACTTGACCGCTCCATCCACCAATCCACTCACGGGAATGCGCCAGAGATACCCCGAGGAACTCCTTGTCGAACGCCATGTGTGCAGGGTCCTGCTCGAGTCCGGGGCTCTCAGCGGTTTTCAGGAATACGACGGACCCGTGCTCGAACCCTTCTCCCTCTTCGAGGCCAAAAGCGGCGGAGAACTCGTTGAGAAGCAGAGCTACTGGTTCACCGACAGGGGCAACCGCAAGGTCGTTATGAGACCCGAGCTCACGCCCACGCTGGCCCGCATGGTCGCCGCCCGGGGTGAGATGCACCTTCCGGCGCGGTGGATGTCCATGCCGCTCTGCTACCGCCACGAAAGACCCCAGAGGGGCAGGGTGCGGGAATTCCTGCAATTCAACCTCGACATCCTGGGGGCCGACCCACCGGCCGCGGAACTCGAGGTTTTCTTGGTGCTGGACAGGATGATGAGAACCCTCGGGGTCTCGGCGGACAAGTTCAGGATCAGATGGAGCAGCAGAAGGTTCGCTTCAGCAGCGCTTGCGGCTCTGGGCGTCCGGGACGCCGCAGGGGCCTTCGGAGTGCTTGACCGGAGGGACAAGACAGGGGAAGCGGAGTGGTTCGGAATGCTCACGGAGGCATTCGGCTCTGAGGAGACCGCCCTGAGCGTAAAGAAGCTCTGCGAGATACAGGATCCCGAAGACCCGTTCCTGACCGGCCTGCTGGGGGAGTGCCCCGAACTCGCCGAAGTGAGGGATTTCGGGCAGCTTCTCTCCGGCTCGGGGATGAGGTCGGCCGAGTTCTGCCCCTCGGTTGTCAGGGGGCTGGATTACTACACCGGCATAGTCTTCGAGCTCACTGACACAGGCGGTGAGAACAGAAGGGCGCTTTGCGGGGGTGGAAGGTACGACAACCTTGTGGGCATGTTCGAGGGAAGGGCCATTTCCGGCGTGGGTTTCGGCCTGGGCGTGCTGGCCCTGACGCTTTTTCTGGAAACGTACGGATGCCTGCCAGACGGTCTCGAAAAGACTCCTCCGGCACGGCTTTTCATAGCGGTCTTCTCACGGGATGAGCTTGCCCACGCCCTGAAGCTGGGGGAGGGGTTCAGGAACAGGGGGATACCCACGGTCGTGGACGTCTCGGGCCGAAAGGTCGCGAAGCAGTTCCAGCAGGCTTCCCGGGAGAATTACCCCTGGGCGGTGGTCGTGGGACCCGATGAGGCACAGACCGGCATACTGGGGCTTAAGAACATGCTTTCCGGCGAAACCCGCAGGGGTGGGATCGATGATCTGACGATGCTTGTCAGGGGGAATGGATGACGAAGGGCCGGATCTCCGCCAGAGCCGTGACACTTATCCTCGCGGGGATCCTTTCGCTTCCGTCAGCCGTTCTGCCCCCGTGGTCGGCCCTCACCAGGGTGTCCGGGCTTCTATGCATTCTGTCCGGCTTTCTTTTCTTCGTTTCCGTGAGGTCGTTCACCCGGGAACTCAGCATCTCCAGAAGGCTCGGTCTTCTTCTCGTCCTCTCCGGAGTCGCGTGGGGCGCGGTCGTGCTGATCGAAAGCGGAACAATGACAAGCGGAGGCGCCGAGGGCGACAGGCTCAGGCTCCTAAGATCCCTGAACAGGGAGGCGCTTACCGAGGCCGCACTGGAGAACGCGCAATCCATGAGGGAACTGGTCTCGCTGGACCTGCCCGGACCGGGCGGCGCGGTGGTGAACTCACTGGGCGACGCCACGGGCGCCACGCTCGGGGTCATCGTGGGAACCATCTCGGGTGCCGGCACCGTCGATTCCCGTCGCTACGAGCCCATTCCCAGTGATACATTGAGGGGCGCGGGAAGGTTCGCCTCACTGGGGATGCTATTATCCCTTGGCGCACTCATCACGATGCTTGCCCTTCTTGAGGGACTGGTCATGGTGGATCGCACCGGGGCCACCCAGAACCTGTTCTGGATCGTGGCCGGGGCCATCATGCTGCACGCATCGGCCACGGCGCTGGGTTTCGACGGGGTGGTCGTGGTTTCGGTGATGAAAAACCCGCTGAACCTGTCATTTCTCGTTGTTTTCATTGCGGCTGCCATCATGGCCTGCTGCCAGAAATGGATTCACTACCTGAACCGGAACAGCCGGTTCTTCGTCATGGCGGGAGCACTGCTTTTCGCCGAGTTCTCCCGAAGGGTGATGACGGTCTGCGTCTCGGAGGGGATGCCGGGCTACGGCCCGGATACCGTCAGCGCCCTCATGGGGACGATAGCATTGCTTCTGGTGATCTACGGTTACGGCAGTTTTCTCACAATACTGCTTCACATGCCGTCGGCCAGGCTTCTGGACAAAAGGTACATCGAGCTCGACACGCTTCAGGACCTGAGCCACAGCCTTCACTCCAGCTTTGAACCGGGTCAGCTGGCTTCTGCGGCCACCCGCCTTGGCAAAAGGCTTACCGGGGCGGACTGCTGCTGGATAGTGCCCTCCGAGAAAGCAGCGGGTTTTTCCACGGTGTGGTGTGGCGAAAACGATGATTTCACAGGGGATGTCCCTCCGGAATGGTACAGGTTTCTGTCGGCGAGGCTCGATGCAGCCGGCAGGGGGCTGCTGTTCAACAACTACAGAAGAACCTCGCTTGAGAAGGTTTACAGCGGCAGGGGAAGGATCGGTTCCCTGATGGTTTCCCAGGTCGAGGTAAGGGGTGACCACCTGGGTCTGCTCCTGGCTTCGTGCGGCAAGTCCTTCCGCTTTGTTGATTACACCAGGGGGCTTTTCGACAGCTTCGCCAGACAGATCGCCCAGGCCTTCCACAACGCCAGGCTCTTCGGCGAGAAACTTGAGCTCGAAAAGCTTCAGAGGGAACTCGACCTTGCCAGGGAGATCCAGCAGCAGTTGTTTCCCAAGGTCATCCATCAGCCACCCGGATATGGCATTGCCGCAATCAACATTCCCTGCAGCGTGGTGGGTGGTGATTACTACGATGTGATCCCCCTTGAGAGCGGTGAAACCGCAGTGGCAATCGCTGATGTCGCAGGCAAGGGCGCTGCCGCATCCATACTCATGGCCGGGCTTCAGGCAAGCCTTAGAAGCCTTCTCCTGGGCAGGAGTTCACTGTCCGAGCTTATGCATGTGCTTAACAGACTGGTCTGCAGCCAGGTTCCCGATGGCTCGTTCATAACCATGTTCCTTGGGATCCTGTCAAGCCAGGAAGGACGACTCGAATACTGTTGTGCCGGCCATGATCCCCCGATCGTGATCCACGCCGACGGTTCGACGGAGAGGCCCGATACCGGCGGGCTTGTTCTGGGCGTGGATGAACGCACGTCCTACAAGTGCGGCACTGTGGTTATTGAGCCCGGGGGCAGAATAATGGCATTCACCGATGGCGTGACCGACGCGTTCAGCGCCCTGGATGAGGAACCATTTGGAGTGGATCGGCTTCAGAACGCACTTATGACCCACGACGAAGCGGTTCCGGGACAGCTCCTTGAAACAATTGCGAAGCTTCTTGACACCTGGGTCGGGAACGAGCCCCACACCGACGATGTGACAATGATGCTTATCACAAGGCTTGACGAATCCGGAAAGCAAGGCAATAATAGGAATGATTCTTAATTAGGAAACAGATCACAGCACGAGACATGAGAGGAGAAAGAGATGTCACTGAGGGGCACGCAGACCGAGAAAAACCTTCTGACGGCCTTCGCAGGCGAGTCACAGGCCCGGAACCGCTACTCGTACTTCGCTTCCGCAGCCGGCAAGGAAGGTTTCAAGCAGATCGAGGCGGTCTTCGCCGAGACCGCCGATCAGGAGAAAGAGCACGCAAAGAGGTTCTTCAAGTTCCTCGAGGGTGGCGAAGCGGTTGTTTCCGCTTCGTTTCCGGCGGGTGTGATAGGGGATACGATGGCCAACCTGATCGCTTCCGCCCAGGGCGAGGAGCATGAATGGGGCTCGATGTACCCCGGATTTGCCCAGACCGCCAGGGACGAGGGGTTCCCCGAGATCGCCACGGTGTTTGACAGTGTGTCGGTTGCGGAGAAGTTCCACGGCGAGAGGTTCAGGAAGCTTGCCGGGAACATCGAGAAGAACACGGTGTTCAAAAGGCCCGATAAGGTCGAGTGGCGCTGCATGAACTGCGGCTATGTCCATGTCGGCACCGAGGCTGCCAGGATGTGTCCCGCGTGCAATCACCCGCAGGCATACTTCGAGCTCGCAGCTAAAAACTGGTAAGAGAGGAAGTTGGATCATGACAGCGAACAGACAGGTGTACAAATGCGACATCTGCGGCAACATCGTTGAGATGCTTCACCCCGGGCAGGGTGAACTGGTGTGCTGCGGAGCCCCGATGGTACTGCTTGACGAAAAGACTGCCGACAGCACCACTGAGAAGCACGTTCCGGTTCTGGTGGAAGTCGAGGGCGGCATTCTCCTCAAGGTTGGAAGCGTTCCCCACCCCATGCTGGACGCCCACTTCATCGAGTGGGTGGAAGTGCACACCCCGGACAGGGTCTACAGGGCCGAACTCGCACCCGGAGCGGCGCCTGAAGCTTTCTTCCCCGTGAAACTTTCGGTTGTCACCGCAGCGAGGGAATACTGCAACGTCCACGGACTCTGGAGGAAGTAAACATGATGAAGGAAGCTGTTGCCCGTGAGATGAACTCCCAGATCAACAGGGAGTTGTTCAGTGCCTACCTTTACCTCTCCATGGCGGCATGGTTCGAAGGCAAAGGACTTTCCGGTTTCTCGAACTGGATGAGGGTTCAGGCCCAGGAGGAGCGTGATCACGCCATGGGCTTCTTTTACCACATGCTTGAGCGTGGCGCCGCGGTGAGCCTTGAAGCCATCGCGAAACCCGATGTTGAATGGGCCTCCCCACTGGCTGCCTTCGAGGCGGTTCAAACCCACGAGCGCTTCATTTCCGCCAGCATTGACCACCTTCTGGAAACCGCGCAGTCCGAGCGTGACCACGCCACGGCAAACTACATTCAGTGGTACGTGGCGGAGCAGGTGGAGGAGGAGGCCAACGCCGAAGCCCTGATCCAGCAGCTCCATCTCGTGGACAAATCGGGCGGAGGCGGCATTTTCATGATGGACCGGGAACTCGCCGCAAGGGTGTACGTTCAGGCGGCCATCGTGGCAGGAAAGTAACCGTGGCGGGCGGCCCGGGAAATGACTTTCTGAAGGAGAGGGAAGCCCAAAACGAAGCGGTGCTGAGAAACGCCGACCAGGTGATAAAAAGGGTCTACTCAGTCGATGCCCTTGCGTACAGGCCCGGCGCCCTTCCCGAGGCCACCAAGGAACTCCTGGGTCTTGTGTCTTCCCTGGTGCTTCGTTGCGACGACTGCATTTCGTGGCATATTCATCGCTGCTTCGATCTGGGTCTTCCCACCGAACAGGTGGTGGAGGCTCTGGGTGTGGGGATGGTGGTGGCTGGAACCATCACCGTTCCACATGTACGAAGGGCCGTGGCCCTTTGGGAGAGACTTTCGGAGGGCGACGGAGAATGAAGGAAAGGCTCAGGCTTCTGCGGAGCACCATGGCCGAGGTTGACCTCGTAACCTCAGTTAAGGGATCCGGCCGTGAAGTCCTGCAGAACATATGCGACGTGCTCACAACAATTCCCGGCTACGACTGGGCAGGTTTCTACATCGTCCACCCCTCCTCGGACAGGAAGCTCGTACTGGGACCCTACTCCGGCGAACCCACCGAACACGTGAGCATCAGCTTTGGACAGGGCATCTGCGGGCAGGCCGCGGAATCTCTTCAGACATTCGTCATCGGCGATGTGAGCACGCAGGAAAACTACCTCTCCTGCAGCCCCAGGGTCAGAAGCGAGATAGTGATTCCCGTCTTCATGGGCTGCAGGTTCGTGGGCGAGCTTGACCTCGACAGCCATTTGAAAGAGGGCTTCGGATGGGATGACCGAAGGTTCCTCGAGTGGGTCGCCGAGGTGTCGGCTTCCTTCGTGGCGGACATGTTCAAGGGGGAACAGACATAATGTCGGAAAGCTGTTTCCGCGCCCGTGAGATAACGCCCGGTGTTCACTGGGTGGGCGCGATAGACTGGGATGTAAGGGATTTTCACGGTTACGAGACTTCACTGGGCTCCACCTACAACGCGTTCCTCGTGACCGGAGAGCAGAACGTGCTCATCGACACCGTGAAGGCTCCGTTTAAAAACGAACTTCTGGAAAGGGTTGCTTCAGTCACCGACCGCGTCGATGTTCTGATAAGCAACCACTCCGAGCCCGACCACACCGGAGCCTTGTCCGAGGTCCTGAGAGCCCTCAAGCCCAAAAGGCTTCTCGCCTCGAAGATCGGCGCGGAAACCCTCATGGCCCACTTTCACGACCTCCCGGTGCGTCCCGAGGCGGTCGAGAACGGCGCAACGCTCGAGATCGGCGGCAACAGCTTCACCTTTCTCGAGACCAGGATGCTGCACTGGCCCGACAGCATGTTCACCTTCATGCCGGGACGGAACATCCTTTTCAGCCAGGACGCGTTCGGAATGCACATGGCCGGGGCCGACCTGATGGCCCACCATTACGAACCCGGGGTTCTCCGCCGTGAGTCGGCGATGTACTATGCCAACATACTCAACCCCTTCTCCAAGCTTGTGACCGCCCTTCTCGGAAAAGTGGCCGGGGTGGGGATCAAGCCCGACATCATCGCACCCGATCACGGGCCCATCTGGTTTTCAGGAACAGCCACCGACCCCGGCTGGGTCACCGGGCTCTGGAAGGACTGGGCCGAGGGCCGGAACCGCGACAGCGTGGTGATCCTTTACGACACCATGTGGAACTCCACCGGGCTCATGGCCAGGGCCATCGCGGAAGGGGCCTCTTCGATGGATGTCCCCGTGAGGGTTCTCAAGGCCGGCAATGTACACAGGAGCGAGGCAGCCCTGGCATTGCTTTCCGCAGGTGCGGTCGCCCTGGGGTCGCCCACGCTGAACAACGGCATTTTTCCCGCCCTTGCCGACCACATCGAATACCTCAGGGGCCTCAGGTTCCACGACAGGGTGTGCGCCGCGTTTGGCAGTCACGGCTGGAGCGGCGAGGCGGTGCCACTTCTGGAAAAGGTGCTTTCGGATTGGAAGGGAGTGCCTGCGGGAGAATCCCTGGCGGTGAAATACGCACCCACCGGGGAGGACCTGGCGAAGTGCAGGGCTCTGGGTGTCGAGCTGGCCCGGGCTGTAAGGGCGTAGTTTGACGGAAACAGCCGCACACCCTGACAGGGCCCTGACGGTCGGGCTCGGGGTCGTTGCGGTTGCGCTCATCGCAGGCGTTCTGCTCGATGTCCTGCCACAGGTCGCCCTTGCCCTGGCCGCGATCCCCGTGATGGCCACAACGCTCTTTCATCCAAAGAGAGCCCTGATACTGCTTCTGGGTGTGCAGATCTCCCTCGAGTTCACACAGCTCGACCTTGCGAACTTCTATGTGGGACCCGTCAGAATGCGCCCTGACGATTTTCTTTTCCTCTGGGTCCTCCTGCTGTGGGCACTTTGCCTTCCGGACGGCAGGGGAAGGGTGAAAACCGGCACAACGGCCCGCTTCATACTCCTTTTCGTTGCGGTCTGCTTCGTGTCGCTGTTCTGGGGGGTGGCGTCGGGCAACGACATCGGCACCGCCATGTTCATGTTCAAGACCCTTCCGGGTTATCTCAGCTTCTTTCCCGCCGCATGGCTTATCGCCACCGACAGGGAAGCCGCAGGCCAGATCGTGAAGGTGGTGATCGCGGCCAGTGTGCTTGCGGGGCTCAACATTGCTCTGAGGGGCTATTTCAAGGTCGACGAGTTCGTGTACGAAAGAAGCACCGGGCTAAGGGTGCAGGCGAGGCAGGCGTTCGCCATCGCCGTGGGGTTCATGTTCCTTTTCACCGGACAGCTTGTTCGGAGGGACAGAGCGAGCCTTTCGCTGGTGCTTCCGGCGGGTGTGATGATGCTGGTCGGGCTGATCCTCAGTCAGACCCGGTCGGTCTGGTTCGGGATGCTGTTGGGCATGGCTTCCGCCTTCGTTCTTCACACCGTTTCGACGGGGCGAAGCTTCTGGAGGGTCTTGAGAACACTTGTCGTCATCGCGGTACTGGGAGTCCTGTTCTTCTTTACGGCGGGGTATCTGGTTCAGGCCGCAGGCTTTCTGGAGATGCAGGACATCGCCGCCCGCTCGGGTTCTGAAACGGGAAGCTACCTCACCGACGCAACCTTTCTTGCCCGGGCCCTGTCCTGGGTCGAGGTTCTCAAATCGGTGAACAGCCCGGTCGGGCTCCTGCTGGGCAAGGGTCAGGGTTTCGAGATATCCTACTTCCGCTTCGACTACATGCAGAAGCTTTCCTTCAGCACCGTGGACAGCTCATACTTCCAGATCCTTCTCAACGCGGGGATCCCCGGCCTTCTGGCCCTCGTTCTTCTTTTTGCCCACGGGATCGCCGAGTCAGGCAGACGGGCCTTTCGAGAGCGTGATGCCGGAAGGAGAACGGTCCTTCTCGGTGTGTTCGGTTCCATGATCGCCATGGCTTCAGGGTCCTTCTTCATGTCGGCCGTAACCAATTACCGGTTCACTATCCTTTTCGGAGTGCTGTTCGCATTGATGGCCGTGAGGCCGGGTCAGGCCGTCGATGGTGGTGATTTGCCGGAACGGGTCTGATCCAAGTATTTTCGGGTGTCTTTTCTTACTCCATTCCACTCTTTTGAAAGGCCTTGGAATGAAAATCCTTGTGATAAACAGCGGTAGTTCCTCCATTAAATTTCAGGTTCTCGAGAGCGAAACAGGTGCAATGCTTGGCAAGGGGCTCCTGGAGAGGATAGGCGAGGAAACCGGTGTTCTAAGGTTTCAGGCCGGGTCGCACGAAGTCAGGCAGGAAAAGCCCGTACCCGACCACGGAGTGGGCCTCGACCTCCTGCTGGAAACGATAACCGACCCCGCCTACGGGCCGGTCACCACGCTCGAGCAGATCCTTGCCTGCGGCCACAGGGTGGTCCACGGGGGAGAGAAGTTCACCAGCAGCGTTCTCATCGACGAGGAGGTCCTCGCGGGCCTCAGGGAGTGCAGCGATCTGGCGCCCCTGCACAACCCGCCCAACATCCTGGGCATCGAGGCCGCCATGGAGAAGCTTCCGGGAGTGCCCAACGTTGCCGTCTTCGACACGGCCTTCCACCAGACCATGCCCCGGGTGAACTACCTCTACGCCCTTCCCTACGAGATCTACGAGAAATACCGGATCCGCCGTTACGGCTTTCACGGCACCAGCCATCAGTACGTGTCCCAGCGTGCGGCTGAAATGCTGGACCGGCCGCTTTCCGAGCTCAACCTCATCACATGCCACCTCGGGAACGGCTGCTCGGCCACAGCGGTGAAGGGCGGCCGCAGTATCGACACCAGCCTTGGTTTCGGTACCTTCTGCGGGCTCATGATGGGTACCCGTTGCGGCGATATCGACCCAGCCGCCATCTTTGAGCTCATGGAAAAGCACGGCTGGCCACTTGAGAAGGTCATGAAGATGGTCTACCGTGAGAGCGGTGTCCTGGGTATCTCGGGCATTTCCAACGACATGCGCGACATCGAGGACGCCTCGTTCAAACGCGGCGAGGAGATGGCCACACTGGCCCTCGACATGTTCGTCGACAGGGTGCGCAAGTACATAGGCGCCTACGCTGCGACCCTGGGAAGGCTGGACGGTATCGTGTTCACCGCCGGAATCGGCGAGAACGGCCCCGAGATAAGGGAGATGGTGTGCGGCAACCAGGAGGCCCTGGGCATCGAGATAGACCCCGTGGCCAACCTGGTGAGGGGCAAGGAAAAGATCATCTCCACAGCGGCAAGCCGGGTGAAGGTGCTAGTCATCCCCACCAACGAGGAACTGATGATCGCCAGGGAGACGGTGAGGGTCACGGCTGGCTGATCCCTGCCTGTATCAACGGAAAAGTGAGGCCGGGAGAGGGTGATCAAACTCCTCCCGGCCTTTTCCTGCAAAGGAAAGAGGCTATCGTTCCGTAAGGCCTCATGGCTCGTTGACTGGCTGGATCAGCCCTTGGTATTATTCAATCAATCATGAAACTGACGATTTTTGCGAAAAGTGAAGGTCTCGAAGCTTGTTCACCTGGTGGATCGCAAGGGAAGTCAACCCATCCAAGGGATCAAACCGTGAGTGCCGCAATGGATCGTGAGGTGCTTCGACCACTGGTACTCATTTTC
The DNA here is from genome assembly GCA_002436025.1 of candidate division Hyd24-12 bacterium UBA6080. Taxonomy (GTDB): domain Bacteria; phylum Fermentibacterota; class Fermentibacteria; order Fermentibacterales; family JCC-6; genus UBA6080. The sequence continues at coordinate 108,951 of DIXM01000008.1, read as the reverse complement.
CTCGTGTCCGCCTTGATTGCTTCATTCGCTGCAATGCGGTTCTCTGAACACCCTTCTCTTCATTGGGACGCTGCCCATTACGCCCTGCTGGCAAGAAATCTCGTTGAAGGCAACGGTTTTTCGAACGGTCCCGGCCATCCGACCGCTTTCCGGCCTCCACTGTATCCAACGGTTGTTTCCCTTGTGTTCCGTGCCGTCGGCGAGCGCTATCGCGCCGTCTATCTTCTGCAGGCAGTGCTTTACGCCCTGGCAGTTACAGGTTCGGCGCTTCTTGCTTACCGGATAGCCGGACGCAGATCAATGCTGCTTACGGGCATTCTGGCATCGGTCAACCCTTCAGCGCTTGGATTGACGGGTCTGCTGCTGACCGAAACCCTCTTCACCTTCCTCCTTGTCTGCAGTCTGCTGCTTCTGAACGGAGCGTTTCACAGGTATTCCACAAAGGTTCTTTCCCCGGGGCTTCTTCACTACGCCGGCGCCGGTCTTCTCTTTGGGGCAGCGACCCTGTGCAGGCCCAACGCGGCAGCATGGAGCCTTTTGGCGGGGGCAGCCATCCTTTCCAGGAGAAGGGAAGCGTTCGGTATCCGCCTTGCCTCCGCTGTTGTCCTCCTTATCACGGCGGTGATTCCAGTGGTTCCATGGATGATGAGAAACCAGGAGCTGTTCGGCTCGCCTTGCATTGCCACCACGGGGGGGCTGAACTTCTGGGATTTCAGACACAGGGACCTTGTCGCTTCCTCATTCACAGGAACTCCCCCTGAAGAGTTCATAAGGGCCAATAGCCTCGCCCAGCAGAGGGACTTGGCTGAAAGAGGCGGGGACGTTTCCAGAATGATGCCGGTATACAACATTTGTCCCCGGTATTTTGCCTTCTTTTACAACCAGGCGACCATCGACAGGTTCACGGGTCTTTCGGAAACCGAGGCCGACAGGGAGTTTTACCGTATGGGTCTTGAGTACACGCTGAACCATCCGGTACGCGTGCTGCTTGAATCCATCCAGGACGTTCTGAGGGTTTTCTCTCCGCTGGAAAGGAGCGGAAGGGTCAATCCGATCCTTTTCATTGCACTGCCGTTCATTCTCTGCGGGATGTATCTTGTCCGGAAGCATGACGCCGCCGCCGGCGCCGCTTTGGGAACCATCCTTCTCTCGCTTCTGATCACATCATTCCTCATACGGTACGAACCAAGATATCGGATACCGTTTGAACCGCTGATGATCATCTTCTCGTCTGTCGGGATCGCAGCCGTCACTGCGGGCGCATTGAAGGAGAAGAAGGTGCTGGTCTTTACCGCAGCGGGGTTTCTTCTGTTCGCGGCGGCCTCCTTCATGACCCTTTCCGGACCGCCCTCATCCTGAAACGCCATGGAGGAAGATGTTTCCAGGAGCTGGTCCGTCTCTCTCCGAAACACGCCGGGCGGTTTACGCACCCTTCCATAAAGCGGATATTGTGATGGCAACCGGAAGCGAAAGGTGAGCAATGAAAAGCCTTCTGCCGATCCTGACCATCCTTGCGGCCCTTACCGCCGGAACCGTGGAGATCGGTGAAATGGAGTCGGTTTTCCCCTCGCCCTTCGACACCTGAGACTGCCTTCAGCACTGCCAGGTGGTGGTGCATCAGGAGGACATCGGGTTTCCATGCACGATGAACAGCATTACCTATGTGCGCCCGAACGGGGGATACGGCTGGGCCTGCGACTTCTCCATGAAGATGGCCCATGTGACTATCGATGAGCTTTCAGAGACATTCGCAGACAACTTCACCCCCGGGACTCTCCAGACGGTTGTGTTCATCGATTCCCTTCCCCTTTACGGGGGAGCCGGCAGCACCATGACGATCCAGTTCGATCAGCCCTTCCTTTACAATGGAACGGACAACCTTCTCATAGACATCCACTATCCGGACGGTATGGTCGAGGCGGGGGTGTACAACTGGGAGGCAGGTCCCGCCCGGAACCTGCACTGCCTTTTTCCACCCGGTGGAAGCCCGGACCCCACAGGAGAGTTGTCCAACATGGTTCCATACATGATCCTCGAGTGTGAAATGGGACTTGAAGCATGCACCTTTGGTGGCATCAAGATCATCCTCGGCGGAGCGGACTAGACACAGACCCGACACCTGCCTGATATCATTGAAATCTCAAAGGCAGAACTTGACATTTCAATGATAATACTCTATTGTCCTCGATGTCGAAGGAGGAGCCATGGTTAACCGCAGCAAAGACATCCAGCGAATCAGAGAGATGCTTGACGTCTTTCCGGTGACTGCGGTTCTTGGTGCCCGTCAGTGCGGCAAGACAACCATATCCAGGGAGTTGAACGGCACCCATTACTTTGACCTCGAGAACCCAAGGGATGAAGCCGGATTCATGAATCCCCAACTCCTTCTGGAGAACCTCCAGGGCCTTGTTGTTATCGACGAGATTCAGAGGAAGCCCGAGCTGTTTCCTTTGCTCCGCCATCTTGTAGATACCAGAGACAACCAGAGGTATCTCATTCTGGGCAGCGCATCGCGTGACCTCGTCATGGGGAGCAGTGAGTCGCTGGCGGGACGGATTGGCTTCCACCACCTCGGAGGTTTTTCGATGGCCGATGTCGGCGCAGAAAGTCTGACGAGGTTGTGGATAAGGGGAACCATGCCCCGCTCCTTTCTGGCCGACTCCGAGAGATCCAGCATGCTCTGGCGGGACAACTACATAACGACATACCTTGAAAGGGACGTTCCCCAGCTTGGGATAAGGGTACCAGCCAGAACCCTGCGTCGTTTCTGGATGATGCTGGCACACTACCACGGCCAGATCCTGAACTTCTCCGAGCTCGGTCGAGCCTTCGGCATCTCCGACATGACGGTGCGGAGATATGTTGAGATACTTGAAGGCACTTACATGATCAGAGTCATTTTACCGTACTTCAACAACACCTCGAAGAGGCTCGTCAGGCGACCTAAACTGTACATCCGCGACAGCGGTGTCTTCCATGCACTGATGGGAATCGGGAGCCTCGACCAGCTCATGTCAAATCCCAGAATAGGGGCATCATGGGAAGGGTTTGCCCTCGAGGAAACACTTGGACTGCTTGACAGAAGAAGCGAAGAGGTGTTTTTCTGGTCAACCCACTCCGGTGCCGAGGTTGATCTGGTCTACCAGCGCAATGGAAAGCTGTACGGTATTGAGTTCAAGCATGCTGATGCACCCGGTCTCACCCGATCGATGGGATCGGCCCTCAGCGATCTTGATCTTGAGCGGATAACAGTGATATACCCGGGCGACAACGATTACAGCGTACATGAAAAGGTGAGAGTGGTTTCCCTTAAACACGCTGCGACCGAGCTTCTGACAGATTCCGATAACTGAAGGAAGCCCTTCCCATAACCGGCTTCCGGGCACTTAAGCTTCCCGGGACTGCTCCCGCCTGTTCCTGGTCTCGGTCTCGAGAAGGCTTTCCAGAAGCTTCCTGTTCGAGCTGCCTATGTCGGCCACCGAGGCGAAAAGCAGCACGAGGATGCCGAAGGTGATAAGGAAAAGCCCGCCGATGCCGAGTCCTGCGAAGGGTGTAACCTTTCCCGTGGCGAGCCAGTGGGCGAAGACGAAAAGGTCCATCAGGATTCCCAGCCCCAGAAGGAAAAGGGCCGGCCCGCCGTACACCCGCCATGGGGAGTGGCCGTGGGCCACCGAGTACATGGCTTCGGTGGAGAGTACCGCGTACCTCCACAGGTTGCCGGCTATCCGGGATTTCCCCGAAGCCCGTTCCCCCTTGATGGTCAGGGGAACCTCGCTGATGCGCATGCCCTTCATGGCAAGGTCGATCACGACTTCCTGCGTGTAGGTGAACCTGGAGAGGCATGACACCTTGTCAAGCGAGCGGGGTCCGTAGAACCTGAAGCCGCACGTGGCGTCCTTCACGCTGATGCCGCTGAGGCGGCTGACCAGGCGGGCCACCCATCGGTTGCCCGTTCTCTTCAGCCGGGGCATGCGGGGTGTGAGCGAAGGGTCGGCGAAACGGCTGGCCGTGGCGAAGTCGAACCGTCCGGACAAGACAGGGGCTGCCAGCACGGGGAGGTGCCCGGGGTCGAACTGGCCGTCTGCGTCTATCGTTGCAAGGTAGTGGTATCCGCCCTCACGTGCGAAGCCCAGCATTGTCCGGAAGGCCTCGCCAAGTCCCATGTTCCTTCCGTGGGAGATAACGAAGGCTCCCGCTGACCGGGCGAGTTCCGCCGTGCGGTCGTTGGAGCCGTCGTCGACAACGAGCACGTCTACGGGATGCCCGCCTATCTCCCGCGGAATGCCCGCGAGAACGGCCGCGATCGTTGCCTCTTCGTTCAGTGCCGGAACGGCCGCGAGGATCATCTGCTTGTTCATGGGATGACTATAACCACCGGAACGCTCCCGGGAAACCCGCTCAGAAAACTGGCGCGGAAGCGCAACTTCTTCTATCATACCGGTTCCCGAACCATGGTCTTTCGAAAGGGTCCCTTAATGGCAAGACTCCTGCTTGTGAACCCGCCTTCCGCCATCGGAGTGTACAACAAGAGCAAGATCAGGGTCGCAATAACCAGCGCGCCCTTCATAACACTGGCCTCACTGGCCGGCGCCGCGCTCGAGGACGGCCACGAGGTTCGCATCTCCGACCTCATGATCGAGGGGCGCCCCCTCGATGCCTACCGTGACACATTGTCTTCCTGGAAGCCCGACTTCGTGGGGGTGACGTTCACGACCCCCCTCTACAGGGAGGCCCGGGAACTTGCAGCGATGGCCCGGGAGGTCCTGCCCGAAGCGGTTCTCATCTGCGGCGGCATTCATGCCAACACGCTTCCCGAACAGGTCCTTCGCGAGACCGAGTTCGACCTGGTGGTAATGGGCGAAGGCGAGAACACGCTGCGTGAGATCTGCTCGGGGAAGGATCCGGGCGGGATTGCGGGAGTGGCCCGCCTCAAGGACGGGGAGTTCGTGATGAACGCGCCCCGGCCACTGATCGAGAACCTCGACGACCTTCCGCTGCCCGCGTGGCAGCTCCACGACCTTCGCTTCTACCACTCGCCCCACATAGCGAGCAGGAAGAACCCCGTGGGCTACATGGAGACCAACAGGGGCTGCAACCACCACTGCCTCTACTGCAGTCAGCGGGTCTTCGGCCACTCGGTCAGAAGCAAGAGCTCCGAGCGGGTCGTTGACGAGATGTTCAGGATGCTCGACCTGGGTTTCCGTGACATCCACTTCAAGGATGACAACTTCACCGCCAACCTTCCCAGGGCCAAGGAGACGCTTGAGCTCATCATGAAGCGCGGGTTCACTGCTCCCTGGGCCCTGCCCACAGGTGTGAACGTCAAGGACGTAGACCGCGAGTTCTTCAGGCTCGCGAAGAAGGCCGGCTGTTACCAGGTGTCGTTCGGAATAGAGAGCGGAGTGCCGGAAGTGCTCTCACGGGTGAACAAGCACCAGGACCCCGACACCGTGAGGAACGCCGTGGTCATGGCCCACGAAGAGGGGCTTGAGACCGTGGGGTTCTTCATGCTGGGCCTGCCGGGAGACACCGTGGATACCATGAAGCGGACCCTCAGGTTCGCCTGCGACCTCCCCCTCACCTACGCCAAGGCCTCCATGACACTTCCGTTCCCCTCCTCGCCGCTTTTCACGCTCATCGAGAGGGAGGGCAGGATACTCTCGCGCGACTGGGACAAGTACAACTTCCACTGCACCACTGAAGTCTGGAAGCACGAGAACCTTGACTGGGACACGATACAGAAGTTCTACGCGGCCTTTCACCGAAAGTTCTACTTCAGGCCGTCGTACATGCTGCGCCGCCTGATAAGGGACATACGCATGGGGCAGCTCGGGGCAGACATCAAGGCCGTGCTCCAGAACGACTGGAGCGGCTAGTTGAGGCCATCCCATCTGTTGTTGCTGCTCGGTATCCTCTGTGCGTTCTTCGCAGCCGGGCTTTTTGCGCTTGACATCTTCCCGACCCGAAGGACCGTTGTCGTAACGGTCCCCGACGGCTCGCTGGTCTCGGTGGGGGGCGCTCCTCCCATGCACTCGCCCTTCTCGATCCCCGTTCACAGGGACGGAACGAGGATCACAGTCTCCCGGGAGGGTTTCAGGACCCTTGAAACGATCGTCAGGCCGGGGGCCGACACCATCGTGGTCTACCTTGAAAGGTTCTGCGGAATTGCGGTTTTCACCGAGCCGGAGGGGCTGGCCGTGTCCTGGGAGGGCTTCACATCCATGTCGCCATGCACGATACCGCTGCCGGGCCCGGGCAGTTACGAGTTCAGCCTTGCGGGTGGGGACGGCATAGTGGACAGGGTTTCGCAGACCCTTCTTGTTCCGGAACTCGTCACGGTCACGCGGGAGATCCCCGTGCTCGTACCCGGCAACCCGCCGATGGTCAGGGTTCCGGGCTCGCTGCTCCGTCAGGGTTACCCCGATTTCCTGGCGGGCGTGAACGAGGTCACTGCAGCCGAATTCGCAGTGTTTATGAACAGCGTGGATCCCGGTCTTCGCCGGACCGGCTGGCATCTCGCGGGACGGACCGATCTAACCGACAGCATACTCCGCTGCAACTGGCCCCTTCCCGTGGTTGCCAACATCGAGATAAGCCGATACGAGACCGTCCCCGGCATGGAGGACCTTCCCATGCACGGTGTGAACCAGGCCGGCGCGGAGCTGTACTGCAGGTGGCTTACCGGCATTAGCGGGAACGGCCTTTCCTACAGGCTTCCCGACCCGGAGGAATGGCAGCTCGCCGCCGGGGCGGGTGGATGCCGCACTCCTCTGGTCGGGACCTACAACTGCTCCGACTCCGCCGAGGGCATTCTTGCAAGACATCCCGAAGTAGAGGACGGTTTCGGGGCATCGGCCCCGGTGGGCTCTTACCCCGCAAACTCTTGGGGGTTTTATGATACCGCCGGGAACCTCTGGGAATGGACCGCATCGTGCGGGCTCGCCGCCGGTGGAAGCTGGCTCAGTTCCATGGAAGACTGCGGACCTCGTTCCCTGGCACATTTCTCCCCGGAGTTGGGTTACCCGTTCGTGGGGTTTCGGGTGTTTGCGGACGAAAACACGTATCCTTTCGATTGAGGAGGATCATGAGAACTTACCCGGGTGGTCCCCTGCTCCAGGTCCCCCCCATCGAGAACCTGCCGTGGGCCATCGAGCAGGTCTGCAGACGCTACCCCGACAAGACGGCGATACTGGAACCCGCCGAACCGGGGCATTTCAGATCGGTCACCTACAGCCAGCTCAGGAACAATGTGGAGTGGATGGCCCGCGGGCTTCTCGAGCAGAACCCCAGACCCGTTGTGGCCGTGGCGGGAGACAACAGCATCCAATGGTGCACCACCTACCTTGCCGTGATAAGGGCGGGAGGGGTGATCGTTCCCATCGACCGCGAGCTTCCCCCGGCAGACATGCGCACCATCGTCCACTACTCGGGCGCCAACATGGCCGTTCACGATCCCCGGTTCATGGATGTTTTTTCCGGCATAAGGGGAGTGACCAACTACGCCATGAACATGGGGGGGAAGAACACCCACCGGCACATGATCGACCTCATCAGGGCCGGAAGGTCGGGCGGGGCTGCCCTGCCGGATTCGTTCGACGTGAACGCCCCCGCGGCGATCTGCTACACCTCGGGAACCACCGGGATGGCCAAGGGTGTCGTCCTCTCACAGGAGAACCTGATCTCCGACCTCAGGCAGGTCATGGCACTAATAACCATACTGAAGGAAGACATCTTTCTCTCGGTGCTGCCCGTTCACCACAGCTACGAGTGCACCTGCGGCTTCCTTTTGCCAATGGTCTCGGGCTGCACCATAGCCATCGCCCACGGACTGCGTTACGTGGTGGAGGACCTGGCTGCCACCAGAGCAACGGTTGTTATCGGCGTCCCGCTTCTGTGGGAGAACATGTACCGCCGGATAATGACAAACATTAAAAGCGCTCCGGGCGGCGCCGTGAAGTACAGGGTCGGCACGACCCTCTCGGGCATCGGCGAGTTCTTCGGGGCGAAGAACCTGAGGAAGAAGCTGTTCCGTCAGGTTCACCAGAAGTTCGGCGGAGGGCTCAGGCTTTTCGTCTCGGGCGGCGCCGGGATAGACCCGGAAGTGATCCGCGGCTTCCAGAAACTCGGCTTCAAGATTCTGGAAGGGTACGGCCTCACCGAGACCTCCCCGATAGTTACGGTCAACCGTGACAACGCATGCCGGCCGGGGTCGGTGGGGCTGGTGCTGCCGGAGTGCACTGTGCGCATCGAGGATGCCGACGAAAGCGGCATAGGCGAGATAGTGGTGAGGGGCCCCAACGTGATGCTCGGTTACCACAACAACCCTGAAGCCACCGCCGAGGTCCTCACCCCCGACCGCTGGTTCCACACCGGCGACTACGGCAAAATGGACGATGACGGATACCTCTACATCACGGGCAGGAAGAAGAACGTGATCATCGCCAAGAACGGCAAGAACGTGTACCCCGAGGAGATAGAGACCATACTCAACAGGGATTCATACGTGAACGAGAGCATGGTCTTCGGGAAGGTCGACGAGACAAAGGGGGAGGAGATCTGGGCCGTGGTCGTCCCCAACCGCGACCTCCTCATAGAGGAAGCTGAGAAGGAGGGCCGCAAGATCGCCCCTGCGGACGAAGTGAACGCGGTGAGAAGCGCCGTACGAAAGTTCAACGACGACGCTCCGCTGTTCAAGAGGATAGCCGGCTTCATCGTGAGCGAGGAAGACCTTCCCAAGACAACCACCAAGAAGGTCAAGCGGAACGAGGCTCTGAAAGCGGTGGGTTACGCCCCCAGCAGCGTTCACAGGCCGTAGTGTCCGGGATCGATCCTTGCCGGACCAGGACGCTTCCTGATGGCATGAAGGGCGAACGGGCGAACAGCGTTCACATGCTTCTTGGACAGGTAGTGGGCAAGGGGGCGGTGTTCGTCTCCATGATGCTCATCTCCAGGCACATGGGGGACGTCTGGTTCGGACGGTTGCTGCTCGCCGTCATCCTCTCGGTCTTTTCCTGCTTCATTACCGATTTCGGCGCGGCGATCCTGGTCAACAGAAGGATGAGCCTGGGCACTCCTGAGGAATCCCGGGATGTCTGGAGAAGCGCCCTGGGGTTCAGAACCGTGATGGCACTGGTTTCGCTGATCACGCTCACGGCGTTCTCGGTTCTCAGCTATCCTCTTCCCCAGACGCTTATACTGATACCCATCCTTCTCGGGATGACCCTTGAGATCATGGCGGAGCTGCCCTTCGCCTCATTCAGGGCCCTGGGCCAGACCCGCCGGGAAGCCGCCGCCCGGATATCCTCATCGGTTGTCTTCCTTCTTCTGGTGGTGGCTTCAATTGCACTTGAAGCTCATCCCTACGTTGTCGCAGCCGTGTTCCTGATCAGGGGGGCAGTAATCGCATGGGTAAGTTTCAGGACAGCAGGGAAGCTGGGATTCGACAACCGTCCATGCTTTGACACTAGCCGGATGCTTGCTCTTCTGAAGGACACGTGGCCCCTGGGGCTGATGGGTATCGTGGCCATAATGCACCAGAGGGTGGACAACCTTGTGATCGAACGCACCCTTGGGGTCGTGAGCGTGGGGGCATACAACGAGATCTACAAGGTTCTCGAGGTCCTGGTCCTCATTATCACGCCCACCCTTCTCCCGGGAGCCCTATTCCCGGGGCTCTGCAGGGCATTCAGGGACGGTTCCGCCCAGGGTGAGGTAAGGAAGATAGCGTTTCTCATCTCGGCCATCTCCGCAGTTGTCGTCGCCTTCATCCTTCCCCCGGGGCAGCTCTTCATGAGGCTTCTATGGGGTGACGCATTCCTCAGGGGACTTTCCCCGGCCGAATTCGACAACACAAGGCTGCTTCTCTTCTCGGGTATCCCTGTCTTCTTTTTCATGAACTTCCTGCTGGCGGCAGTGATAGCGTCCGGCAGGCAGAAGGCCACCCTTCCCGCGGTGACAGCCGGGCTCGCGGCAAGCCTGGTGGTTAACCTCTGGTTCATGGGGAACCTGGGCCTTCCAGCGGCAGGCATGGCAGCAGTTTCTTCCAGCGCAGCGGTGGCAGTGATCTGCGCGACCCTTCTGGGCAGGGGAACACTGACACGTTTGTTCGTGCCCTTTGTTCTGGGAGCCCTGCCAGTGCCCGGTGTCCTGCTTCTCATGAGGTTCACGGGGCTGACCTGGCCGCTGTTGACGGGCGCCGGGCTCATCCTTGCACTCCCGGCCCTGCGGATCGCCTATCTGAGGGGCTGGAGCGTCAGGGCAGCAGTATCAGAATCCCGATAGCCAGAACGGGCAGAGCAAGGGCGTAAACGGTGCACCCGAGGCAGCATGAGCGCCTGCCGTTTCCGGGTGTCTCTGTAGTCGTGGATTCAGCGGAATCGGCGTCGAGGTTCTGCTGGCTTCTGCCCTGGCGGTTCTTCAGCCGGTCAAGCAGGGCGATGCGCTTTCTGTCCTCGGGGCTGCGCTCGGGTTTTCTCTCAAACTTCATCTCCGGTTTGCGCTCGGGCTTCTGGGCCTCACGGTACTGCTGCTTGGGAGACGGGCTGTAGGCCGGTTTTTCCTGCGTGGGCCGGGAAGGTTTCTGCTGTGGCTTCATGGGCTGCTTCTGCATGCCCGGGTTCTTGCCCCCGCCGTCTGGTGACTTCATTGTTTCCCCCCTCGGGTTGGTTGTAAAATGCCTTCTTCAGCTCAAGCATAAACCATTTTCACTCTCCGGGAAAGCACCCGTCCCCACACCACATATGGTGGTTCAGAGGGTGAGCATGGTGTATACTTGGTGTGCTGAAGCGATTTTTGGAATGGCTTTCAACATGTTGTGCCGTATCCCTTTTTTGTACCCATATCTTGTGGAGGGGTTTTGACCGGTCCCATCGAAAGTTCCGGCATCTACGATGAAAGCAAGGTGAAAACCCTTTCATCCATCGAACACATCCGTCTGAGAACCGGGATGTACATCGGCCGTCTCGGAGACGGCTCGAACCTCGACGACGGCATCTACATCCTTCTCAAGGAAGTGGTGGACAACTCCGTTGACGAGTTCATCATGGGGTGCGGAAGCCGGATAAGGGTAAAGCTTCAGGATTCCACGATAACCGTGAGGGACTGGGGGCGGGGGATACCGCTTGGCAAGCTGGTGGAGTGCGTCAGCGAGATAAACACCGGAGCCAAGTACAACACCGAGGTCTTCGTATTCAGCGTGGGGCTCAACGGTGTGGGCACCAAGGCGGTGAACGCCCTGTCCGAGAGCTTCAGGGTCTGCTCGTACCGAGACGGCAGGTTCCGGCAGGCCGTTTTCTCACAGGGACGGCTTGTGTCCGACGATACCGGAGAAACCACCGAGAAGAACGGCACACTGGTCGAGTTCACGCCCGACCAAGAGATCTTCGGCGAGTACCAGTTCCGAAGCGAGTTCATCGAGAGGCGCATGCAGCACTACGCCTTTCTGAACTCGGGGCTCAGGATGATGTTCAACGACATGGTATTCCGTTCCGATGACGGCCTGCGGGACCTTCTCAACGACGAGACGGGCGACGAGGCCATCTACGACGCCGTGTACTACCGCAACACCACGCTCGAGTTCGCGTTCACCCACACCAACTCATACGGCGAAAAGTACTTCTCGTTCGCCAACGGCCAGTACACAAGCGCCGGCGGCAGCCACCTCTCGGCATTCAAAGAGGGCGTCCTGAAGGGCATGAACGCATACAGCGGCAAGGGTTTCGTGGCCGAGGACGTGCGCGACGGCCTTGTGGCTGCGGTATCGGTGCGCCTCAAAGACCCCGTCTTTGAGAGCCAGACCAAGAACAAGCTGGGCAACACCGACATAAGGCGCGACATCGTCACAAGGGTGCAGGCCGAGATCGAGCAGGTGCTCCACCGCGACCAGAAACTTGCGGACCGCATCATTGCCAAGATCCAGGCCAACCAGAAGCTGCGCACCGAGCTGCTCACAGTGAAGAAGAAGGCACGCGAGCGCGAGAAGCAGACCGCCATCCGCATCCCCAACCTGAAGGACTGCAAGATACATCTGGGGGACGGCCACGAAAGGGATGAGGAATCGACCATCTTCCTCACCGAGGGGCTGAGCGCTGCGGGCAGCCTGGTGTCCAGCCGGGACGTTCACACCCAGGCCATCTTCGCCCTGCGGGGCAAGCCCCAGAACGTCTTCGGGCTCAAGCGCGAGGCCGTGTACAGCAACAAGGAGATCTACAACATCATGCGGGCCCTCAACATCGAGGGCGGGGTCGAGGGGCTGCGGTTCAACCGGGTCGTTCTGGCCACCGACGCCGATGTTGACGGGATGCACATACGGAACCTCCTGATGACCCTTTTCCTGCACTTTTTCGAGGACCTGGCACTCAACGGGCACCTCTACATCCTCGAAACTCCCCTTTTCAGGGTCAGGAACAAGAAGGAAACCGTTTACTGCTACAGCCAGTCCGAGCTCGACCGCGAGGCGCAGCGGCTCGGTAAGAAGCCCGAGATCACAAGGTTCAAGGGCCTCGGCGAGATCAGCCCGAAGGAGTTCGGCCAGTTCATCGGACCCGACATAAGGCTCACCCAGGTGCGGATTGACAGGCTGCGCGAGGTACCCGAGATACTTGACTTCTACATGGGCAGCAATACGCCGGAACGGCGCAACTTCATCATGGAGAACCTGAAATGACCGGTCTGCGGGGGCTTTACCGCGAGAACTTCATGGAGTACGCCACCTACGTGATAAAGGAGCGGGCCATCCCCGACGCAGCCGACGGCCTGAAACCCGTGCAGCGCCGTATCCTCTGGGCCATGCTTGAGATGGACGACGGCCGTTTCAACAAGGTGGCCAATGTCATAGGCCACTGCATGCGCTACCACCCCCACGGCGACCAGTCCATAGGGGCGGCCCTTGTTGCTCTGGCCAACAGGGGTTACTTCATCGAGGGACAGGGCAACTTCGGCAACATCTTCACGGGAGACGAAGCATCCGCCTCCCGTTACATCGAGTGCCGGCTCACGCAGCTCGCCCGCGACACACTGTTCAACCCGGCCATAACCGATTTCGTTCCCAGCTACGACGGCAGGAACCGTGAGCCCGTTCTCTTCCCGGCCAAGATACCCGTACTTCTTCTACTCGGAGCTGACGGGATTGCCGTGGGCATGTCCACCCGCATCCTTCCCCACAACTTCAACGAGGTCATACAGGCCCAGATAGCCTGCATAAGGGGCGAACCCTTCCACCTTCTGCCGGACTTTCCCCAGGGGGGCGCCATAGATGTCTCGGCGTACGAAGACGGCAACGGCAGGATACGCAACAGGGCCAGGATAGAACCCCGTGGCGGGAAGAAGCTTGTGATAAGCGAGATCCCCTACGGGACCACCACCGAGACGCTCATGGCCTCGATAGAGAACGCCACCCGCAAGGGCCGCCTCAAGATCACCAGCATTGACGACTACACCACCGAGAACGTCGAGATCGAGGTCACCCCCGCCCGTGGCGTCAGCGCCGAGGAGACCCTCAGGCAGCTCTACGCCCACACCGAGTGCGAGATCACCCACACCTCCAACATGCTTGTGATACAGGAGGGCGTTCCACTCGAGACAAGCGTCTCGGGCCTCGTGCGCTACTGCGCAGACCGCCTCCTCCATGTGCTCCGGCTCGAGCTCCAGCTCGAGATAAGCAACCTTGGCGACACGCTACACTGGATGACCCTCGAGCAGATATTCATCGAGAACAGGCTTTACAAGCTCATCGAAGAGTGCCCCACGCTCGAGGAGGTCAGGGACGCCGTCGGCCAGGGCCTTCTTCCCTTCCTCACCGATTACCCCAGGGAGGTCACGGCCGATGACATCGAGAGGCTCCTGGCACTCAAGATCCGCAGGATAAGCCGTTTCGACATCGAGGCGCACCGCAGGGAGATGGACGACATCAAGGGCCGCATGCGCCAGGCAAAGAAAAGGCTCGGCAGCCTCAGGGACTACGCGACCGAGGTTCTTGGTGAGATACTGAAGAAGTACGGCAAGCTTTTTCCCAGAAAGACCGCAGTCGAGGGGTTCAGCGGAATCCAGCGCCGTGAGATAGCCATAGCCAACCTCAGGGTGGGCTACGACAAAGAAACCGGGTTCGTCGGTACGGCAGTGAAGGGAGGCGTCTCTTGGCACGCCTCCGAGTACGACCGCATCCTCTACTTCCTCGATGACGGCACATACAGGGTGATGCCCGTTCAGGAGAAGTTCCTGGTGGATGGTAAAGTTCTCTGGTGCGGCCCCGCCGACAAGGACATGCCCTTCACCTGCGTCTACCGCGACGGCACCGACAAGATACCCTACGTCAAACGCTTCAGCATCGGCGGCTTCATACTGGATCGGGAGTACCGCTTCGTCCCCGAGGGGGTCGATGTGCTGGTTTTCACCCCCCTCACCGACTTCACGCTCGAGTATTGGTTCGAGAGGAAGAAGCGCATGAAGACCCGCAAGGGTCAGACGGCCTCGGCGGACATCCCCGAAAAGGGCGTGAAGGCAAGGGGCGTGAGGCTCTGCGGCAGCCACACCATCGCAAGCATCAAGCTGCTCGAGACCCTTTCGGAAGAGAAGCCAGAACCCGAGCCCGAACCTCAATCTCAACCTGAACCTGAACCCGAGCCCGAACCCGAACCGGTAAAACCGTCCATGAGCCTCGAGGAGATAGAGGAGAAGGCGGAAGAACTGAACAAGAGGCTGAGAAGCATCGTGGAGAAGTACGAGATGCCCGACCTCTTCGAAGAGCATGGGGAGCAGGAGAAGTGAAGCCCTTCAGCCAGGGCCCCCGGCCCGTAAGGGTTTCAGTGAAGGCCGTCATCATATCAAGGGGACAGGTGCTTCTCGTGAGGAACCGCGATGAGATGGGGGACTGGTACATGCTTCCCGGGGGCGGTCAGTCCCACGGCGAGACCATTGAACAGGCCCTGCAAAGGGAGTGCCTGGAAGAGGTTGGAACCGGTGTGGTGATGGGCCGTCTTCTCTTCGTAAGGGATTACATCGCCGCGCACCACGAGTTCGCCAAGACCGACGGCGAAGCCCACCAGATCGAACTGATGTTCAAGTGCTCGCTTCCCCGCGGCGCGACACCAAAACTTGG
This sequence comes from candidate division Hyd24-12 bacterium UBA6080, assembly GCA_002436025.1. Classification (GTDB taxonomy): domain Bacteria; phylum Fermentibacterota; class Fermentibacteria; order Fermentibacterales; family JCC-6; genus UBA6080. Next base: position 93,857 of record DIXM01000008.1, on the reverse strand, counting down.
GGAGAGCCCCGACCCCTATCAGGACGGCGTGGCATGGCTTCCCCTCGAAACCCTCACCCACCACCGGCTCTACCCGTCACCCCTGCGCACGATGCTTGCGAAGCCGCTTCCATCAAGGGCCGTCTACCTGGGTGATGTGAACTGAGTCAGGGTCCCTGTCACTCCCCGAATAACAGCAGAGCCTCTTCGTAACCGTTCATGAACACGTACGCGCCCCTGAAGGTTTCAGGCGGGGAGGCGACAGGTTCCCGGATAAGCTCCGTGCACATTTCGCCCGCCCTTTTCCACTTCATGTTGGAACGGTAGAGGAAGGCTCCCTGAAAGAGCGCCAAGGCTGTCAGCACGACCAGGGCGGTCCGTTTCCCGAAGACCTGGAACGCCCATTTCGCAAGGGCCAGAACAGCGAAAACCCCCGGCAGGTAAAGGAACCGTTCCGACCGTGTGTCGAGAAGCGAAACCTTCATGAAGACAACCGGCAGGAGTGACACGAAGAACCCCGCGACCAGGACGGCGAACGTCCTTCGGTCAAAGTTCCTGCGAAGGGCGAAGAGCAAGGCGATCGCGGTCGTGACGAGCAGGAAAAGCGGCAGCGCAATGGGGTTCCGGGCAAGGAAGGGCCGGGCCGCCTCGGAAAGCGGCGGAACGAACACCCTGAACATGTACCGCGCAGTGCTTTCGGCAGCCACGGAGAAGGACACCTCACCTGCACCGGACGGCACGCCCCCGGACAGAACGATCCTTGCAGCAGTGTAAACCAGAACCACAACAAGAGAGATCACAAAAAGGCGTTTGGCCCGGGAATCCCACTCCGGGGTTTTCACGACAAGGACCAGCCACAGAAGGGGTGTTATCAGAACGCTCTCCTTCGCAAGAAGACCGGCCGCAAAAAGAAAAAGCGCCCAAGGGCTCTTCCTTAAAAAGGCAAGCACCGACCCCAGGCAGAACGCCGTGGCCAGGAGGTCGGTCCTGCCCGACACCCATGCCACCGATTCCGAGTGGCACGCAAGCAGGAGGAACAGGTAAGCTGCGCTGAATGCCGCCGTCTCGTCCTTCAACATGACCCTGGCCAGAAGGAATACGAGCAATGAACACACAAGGTGCCAGAGCACGTTGGTCAGGTGCCAGCCCGCTGGGTTCAGCCCGTAGATGAGATAATCCGAGAAGTAGGAGAACACGGTAAGCGGCCTGAAGTACAGGTCTCCGTTCTCTCCGCCCCACCCTGTGAAGAACCCCTCGTTCGAGACCCTGTGAACCAGATAAAAATCGTCGGACATGAAGCCGTACGAAAGGGTGTCGGCGAAGAGAAGCAGGGCGGGAACCAGAAGTGCGCACACAAGAAGCGGACGAACCAACTCAGTTCTCACGGAAGCTCCAGAGGAAGGCCGACTCTTCATTGCCCGGCCAGCGTGCGACCTCGTCGGCGCCCCGAACAGTGATCATGTTGTTGAATGCCGTGCACTGCGCCCTGTCCGGTATCGCAAGTGTCCAGAACTCGTAGTCATCCACCAGATGAGGCCCTGTCCAACTGAGGATGAAGTCGGTTCCCACGGAGTGGAGGTAGTGCTGCAGCGTTCCCGACCTTACAGCGGCACCGAGATCGGCGTTGCCCGCCAGTCCCTCGGCCTGAACCACATGCCCGTGGAAGAAGTACGCGAAGCTGCCCGCCCTGTCTCCCATTGCGACAACAGCGGTGTCCGGGAGGGTTTCGTTCAGTTCGAGAGCAATAAGCATGTTCCTGTATCTGAAGTCATCCGTACCCACTTCGCCGTAGCCAAGCCCCCAGAAAAAGCATGACCCGCACAGGACGATCAACAGAACAAAAGCAGAAACGCGCCCGACCCTTTCGGGCAGTGCGAGCCTGTCGTAAAGACTCTGCAGAAGCGGGGGCAGGCCGAAGGCAAGGAAGATGACCGCCGGGTAGGCGTACCAGTACCAGAGCCGCCACTGGGACAGAAAGAGCTGACAAAGGGTGAAGGATATGAGGAACACGCCGGAAACCCTGGCCGCGGAAGGCATGGTTCTCATGAATGACACCGGAAAAGCCAGCAGCAGGAAGAGAAGATAAAGACCCCACGGACTCCGCACACCCAGGGGGTCTCCGAGTTGAAAGAGCTGCTCCGCGAAGATCCTGTTGAAGCCGAATCCCGACGCCTTCATCATTCCCGATACGGAAGCCGGCGTTCCCATGAAGGAATGGTTCAGAACGGCGTACCCCAGAAACAGTACAGTCCCCGGAAGCAGAATTGGAAGCAAAGCCCTCCGTCCGCATGTTGCAACTGCCGAAACGGCCAGAATTGCGCACAGCAGGGCTGAATCAAGCCTGGATGCAGTTGTGAGGGCGACAAGAACGCCCAGGGTCCACAACCGCCCGCTGCCAGAATCCCCCTTCAGACCGTCGAACGAGATCAGAAGCAGGAACGCTGAGGGCAGCAGGACCGAGGTCTCCATGCACATCAGGGAGAAATCCCGCAAGTACCGCAGAAGCAGCAGAAGAGTCACCAGAAGCACGGGAGCGGAATACCTTTCCCTGGCGAAAATCGCGAAACGAATGCCACACACGGCCAGAAGGGTTATGGACAGGACCGCTGCTGCAGACAGGTAAGCCAGGGGATCCATGAACAGGTACCTGAGCCCGGTAAGAAGACCCATCCACAGGGGATGGAACCCGTTCGTGACGGTCAGCCCGTCAAAGGAGAAGAAGCCTTTCTGTACCGCGTTTTCTGCGATGCGGAAGTAGAAGAAGGCATCGTCCTGGGCGCCCAGGAACACGCTTTGCGTGAGTACCGACCGGCACAGCAGGGACATGAGCAGAATGGGGAACACCCATGACCAGTATACCAGACGCTTTTTGATCAAAATCGGTTTTCCTTTTCAGTATCCCTGGAAAAGGCGCGGTTTGCAGAAATCGTTGCCTGTTATATGCAGAGCATGAAAAGCGCTCGACAATGGCTTGTCATATGACCGGCAAGGCCAGGAAATCACCGGGGTTTTCACCTGGACGGGTCCCCTGGGAGTGTGTTCCAAAAGCTGTTGAGAGGCGGCAGAAACATTAGAGATAGGCAATCCAAGACTATTCAATAGTGTGAGAAGTACAAGGCTATGCATGCCTTGAACGGTGGGAGGAACAACTGCTCCATGACAATGGAAAACAAGTGATCAGTTGTGGTTTGGTCTATTCTGAAGTGCGGATAACCGTATTGACTCCCAGTAACCTGAGGCCTATTCTCGACAAGGTTATCAGGTGCCGGGTTGTGTTTGTGGCTTTAGAAACATGGTAGCAGGAGAATTGTGCAGAGATTGGTAAACTAAGGTAAACCGGATATGGTATACCTTGCGGGTTATGGTATCCTTGCTTGGGAAGGTAAACCAGAGTATCTCTCGTTGGGTTTACCGAAAGGGTAAAAGTGGAGCTAACTCAAAATCTCTGGGAACGCTATGGGTTCACTGGTAATCCCTACAATACTATGGCTCTATCACTTAGCAAGGCGGCACCCTTGTCCGTGCACGAGGCTTACATTCCACGAGCTGAGTCAGTCACAACTGCTGACCTGATAACGAATTTCCTTCGAAATCCTGGTGGTGGACGGATTGTTGTGGAAGGTGACCAAGGTGTTGGGAAGACAACATTCGTGAATTTTCACCGGCAATGTTGGGAGAAGGCAGCGAAGCACAAACTGCTCTCCCCGGCACTGGAATTGGAGATGCAATCAAATTGGGATGAAAGAGGTCTGCTAATCAACCTTCTTGCCAGTCTTTCATCAAGGATCCGTTTGGAGATGAACAACAAGTCATTTGTTAAAGAAGAGCTATTGCATGAGATTACCGCCCTTGTAGGCGTTAATATAGAAGATACTGGCGGATTCAATGCAACACTGAGTATTCTGGGAACCGGTGCCGGGGTGGGTCGAACACAGGGAAAGGCAGTAATAGTCGGTGAAGTAACAAACGACTTGCTACGACAGTATTTCAGGCGTTTGGTCAGTTTTGTTCTGAGGCGCGGATACTCTGGTGTCATTTTTCACCTGGACAATTTGGACAAGCTTGGAGTACGTGAACCAGAAAATCTTAAGACTTTCTTTGAGTCTGTCCGTGACATACTGCAGGAGCCGGGAGTGTACTTCATCTTTGTTGGTAACACCGGATTGTTTCAGAAAGTTATTGTTCCATTGCCTCGTGTACGCAGTATCTTTTTTGATACTCCTATACATCTGGAACCATTGTCTCTCACAGAAGTCAAGATGGTGATGGATCGACGTTACCACCTGCTGGTTGCACCAGGTAAGAAATGGATTGTCCCTGTGACAACTGAAGTTGTGGAGAACCTCTATACTATATTTGAAGGCAAAATTCGCTATATAATGAATTCAATCACCTCATTGATCAGCCATTTGCCCGATAGTTATGCCCAACCATTAACTATTATTCAAGCTATGTCCTTGCTTCAGGGCATCGCAATCAGTGAAATGAAACGGGTCCTAAAAGGAGCGGAGCAAGAGGTGTTTCTGCTAGCTGCGAAGTTGAACTGCTTCACGAATAGTGAACTGGGAACCCATTCCAGGAAAAGTAAACAATTGATCCAGAAGTATTTGAAAAACTGGCTGAGCTTGAATCTGGTTTCCCGAGCCGAGAAAACCGGACGCAACCAGTTCTATAAAGTGGAGCCACGCTTTGCTGTATTGAGAGAGCGGTAAATTAACTGCTAAATAGCGTTTTCATCGATCGAGCAAACACGCCGGTGATTTGGAATTCTTCGCAGAAACGATTATTTGGAAATTGTATACCGGTTTGCTCCGAAGGTTATCGCCTGCTTGTCTGCCTGCTTCCATCGATACTGCGGTTAGAAGAACGGGAAACACCCATGACTTGTGCACCAAGCGCTTCATGATCCGATCCTGATTCCCTTTTCAGCAATGCCCCTGTAAAGGACGCGTTCCGTAGAATTCTTTGCCAGTTATATGCACAGCATAAAAACCGCCCGACAATGGCATCTTCATATGGCCGGCACTGCCAGGAAATCATTGAGGGTTTCTCCCGGGCATGCTCTCCGAAAAACAGATTCCAGGGCAGAAAGCATCTCGTCGTGAATGGGTGATTCCCGCCGTAAAGCAACGCCGTAGTTCATCACTCCCGGGTAGTAATCGTAGCCGTCCTGAAACACCGGATCGTCGAGCAGTGCCTTTCTGAACCATGTGTAGTCGGTGTGGGGCAGCCAGACAAGATCGGGTTGCCGGCTGAGGATCCGTCCTGAAGAGAAGCCTGCTCTGGCGAGTTCAATGTCGTGAAGGCCTGCCATGTCAATTATTACTGCGTGCATGTTCTCCGAAGCCAGATAGCCATGCTCAGATGCAGCGACCGTCACACCTTCGGGCAGTTCCCCCACAAGGGATGCCATGTAGCGGATCGAATCCCACCATGGAATACTCTCGGGAAGTCTTCCGGAGAGGGTCCGGAATTCGGTATCTGGCGTGAAGAGCGTTGTCTGTGAGTGGGCTTTGCCCCAAAGCCCCGTCACTCCGGTTCGCACCGGGGAGCAGAAGACGGGAAGGAAAACCAGAAGCAGAACTGCGGTTCTCTTCGCAAGGTAACCAGCAGTAAGGCGGATGCGTTTCGACATCGCCTCTTTCAGAACGATCCATGCGGATAGCACAACAAAGGGGATGGAGGGGAAGTAGTACCTGGCAAACCAGCCCATGATCTGAACGGTGCTTGAGAAATAGATGAAGGTGATGAACAGGGGTACAAGCACTGACAGAAGTTCGAGAGCCCTTTTCCTGCCGGCAAGAAGAATCACGACAGCCGTGAATGGGGCCGTATCGCGAAGAAAGGTCAGGATGTATCCCACCGCATTCCAGTTTGCCGCGCCAGCGTATCCCTGAAAGAATCCGCCGGACTTTGCATAAAAGGGGATGGGCAGGGCGGAGCCGAACAGTCCTGCGTAAACGAGAAGCAGGATTCCGGCCATCACTGCGAACAAACCGGCCAGAAGCAGCGCTTTCTTGAACCTGATCCTGCCGTCTGCCAGAAGGAACAGGGAGGGGAAGAGGAGGGCGTAAACGCCGTTGTCGGGCCGAACCGTGAAGGTGAAGACCGAGCAGAGAAGAACAACGATGAAGGTTTTTGCACCGGGCTTCCTGCCGTATAGAAGCACGGAGAGGATCAGCAGGGAGTTTGAAGCGAAGGAAAGGGTGGTTTCCATCCCAGTGAACGAGTGGAATCTGAAAGAACTCGATACAAGGATCAGGGGAATGGTGAGAAGCGGAGTGCTTTTATGCCCCCCCCCCCCCCCCCCCCCCCNNTTTTATGCCCCCCCCCCCCCGCATATCCTGATAAAATGAGGAGAAGCAACCCCGCCAGCCCCGCCGAAAAGGAAGCGGCACTGAGCAGAAGAGAGTTATCCACGGATGAAAAGTGCTTCAGCAGAGTGATCAGAACGAGGTAGGCCGGGCTTGTAGTCCCGAAGGAAGATCCGTCCTGGGCGTTCCATGAGAATCCGTGACCCGCGATGAAGTTCGATGCATAACGGCAGTACATGTACGAGTCGTCGAATTCGGTGTGTAGTCTATCCGGGGAGTACACGAATACGAAACCCGCCAGTGATACCGCCGATACGAGAATCAGGCCGGGCGTGATGTACCTTAGTTTCCCGAACAATGCCATTTACCGATCACTTCCCGTTTTCGGTTACAGAGTCAGGACGGAATGATACGCCGCGCCACCGAGGCTTGAAAACCCCCTTCTCAGATAATGCCGCGAACGGCCTCCCCAAGGCTCTCGACAAGGTTCCCCCTCATGGGTTTGAACTCGTTGCCGGTTATCATCTCGAAGAGTTTGATGTACCTTGAGGAAAGCTCAATGACAAGTTCTTCGGGGGCTTCGGGGAGCACGGCGTCTTTGTAGGGGTCGCAGTTGTCGCGGAACCAGAGCCTGAGGAACTCCTTGTCGATGTTTTCGGGGTCGATACCCTTTTCGAAGCGTTCCTCATAGCCTTCGGCAAGCCAGTAACGGGAGCTGTCCGGGGTGTGGATCTCGTCGATGAGGACGATCTCGCCGCTTTCGGTCCTGCCCATCTCGTACTTGGTGTCAACGAGGATCAGGCCGTTCTTCCGTGCGGTTTCCATGCCGAAGCGGAAGAGGCTGAAGGCGATGTTCGAAGCCTTCTCCCAGTCCTCCCGGCTCATGAGGCCGGTTTCCAGTATTCCCTCGGGGGTGATGGACTCGTCGTGCACGTCGCTCTTTGTGGTGGGGGTGATTATGGGTTCGGGGAATCTCTGGTTCTTCTTCATGCCGTCGGGAAGGATGTTGCCCCCGAGGTTCCGTTCGCCGTTTTGGTAAAGGGTCCAGGCGCTGGTGCCTGTGCTGCCCGTGAGGTAGCCCCTCATGACGAACTCGACCGGGAAGACATCGAGTTTCTTCGCCAGGGTGGCGTTGGGGTGGGGGATGGAGATGACATGGTTGGGAACGATGTGCCTGGTTCGCTCAAACCACCACGCACTGACCATGTTCAGGACCTGTCCCTTGAAGGGTACGGCCGCCAGCACCCTGTCAAACGCGCTCTGCCTGTCCGTGGTAACCAGAAGAAGCCTGTCGCCCAGGTCGTAGATGTCCCTTACCTTGCCTTTGCGGCCGTTGGGGAGGCCGAGGGCGGTGGTTTCCACGAGGCAGTTCTTCAGTTCTTTCCTGATGTCGCTGCGGTCGATCATCGCCTTTTCCTTTCATGTCCGGTTCGAGAATGCTTCTCAGAGCATGAACTATCATATTACCCCAATTCAAAAACTCCACTTTTTCAGCCGCAACAGCATTTTTTCGCCATTTAGCGGTGTCGGGAGGTATCGGTGACCGGCGAATTGATACTCGTTATGAACACCGGCTCAACCACGACCAAGTGTTCGGTCTACCGGGACGAGGGTGCCCTCGAGCCCTGTCACGTTGTGTCCAGCACCATCGAGCACCCCGATGACATGGTTCACCGGTTCAGTTCCATCAGCGCCCAGGTTGATTACCGCGAGGAGCTCGTCAGGCGTTTTTTCACCGAAAACCTTCCTCCCGGGGCTGTCGTTTCAGCCGTGGGCGCACTGGGGGGCATGCTTCCCCCGGTTCCAAGCGGTGTCATCGCCCTCAACAGCGAGCTTGCGGACTACAGCCTTCACACGCCGGTGTACCAGCACGCGTCCAACCTTGGCGCACCGCTATCTTACCGCCTGGCTGGCACCCTGGGTGTGCCATCTTTCGTGGTTGACCCCGTAGGCGTTGACGAGATGGCCCCCATTGCCCGCATTTCGGGAGCGCCCGACTTTCCCCGGTTCTCATTCGTGCACGCCCTGAACATCAGGGCAACCGTGCGCAAACTGGCCCGGGAACTCTCGCTTGAGTTCGAGGAGATCCGGTGCGTGGCATGCCATCTTGGCGGCGGATACTCCATCGCCCCCATGGTGGGGGGAAGGATAGTGGACAGCGACAACAGGATGGAGGGAGCTCCGTTCACCCCGGAGAGGGCGGGCGGCATACCTCCCATTCCCCTGCTCGAGGCGTGCTTCTCGGGGCAATACACCCGCGACCAGCTCTACAGGAAGCTCTACGGCGCCGGGGGCGTCTACGCCTACCTGGGAACCAAGAACATCAGGGAGATGGTTCGCCGCGCGGAATCGGGCGATTCCTTCGCTGCGTTCATCTACGACGCCATGATCTACCAGATCGTGAAGGAGATAGGGGCCATGGCCTCGGTGCTGGATTTCGACCTTCACGGGATAGTGGTCACCGGCGGCGTGGCGAACGCTGCGCACCTCTCCTCGGAGATTGTTCGCAAGTGCGGAAGGGTTGCGCCCGTTTACCTGTACCCGGGCGAGAACGAGAACGAGGCCATCGCCGAAAGCATCCAGAGGGTGCTGCGGGGAACCGAGGCGCCCCTCACCTGGCCGGGTTGCATCCTGTCCGAACGCGAGATCGACCCGCTTTATCCGTTCAGGGACTCAGACGGTGTATTCAACCCGGTCACCGGGTGATCTTTATCTTGGAGGAAAGATGAGCATCAGAAGCTTTCAGGAGTTGATCGGCGCCGTATCGGGGCTACCCCCGGTTCCCGTTGCCGTGGCAGGCGCCGCGGATGACCGTGTGATGGCAAGCCTTCGGGAAGGTCACGAACTGGGGTTCATAGGCAAGTGCTTCCTCACCGGTCCCGGGGAAGCTGTGGAGAAGGCCGTTGCCCTCTCGGGAGACGACCCCTCCATGTACGAGATCATCCCCGCTGCAACCGACCTGCAGATGAGCGCCCTTGCGGTGAGGGCCGTTCGGGAGGACGGTGCACTGATCCTCGTGAAGGGCAGCGTGAAGTCCGAGGCGTACATAAAGGCCATCCTCGATTCGGAGAACGGCATAAGGGCCTCGTCGGTCCTCTCCAATCTGAGCCTTTTCGAGATGCCGTCCTACCCCAAACTTCTGGCAGTAACCGACAACGCCATACTCATCCTTCCCACCCTTCAGGAGAAGGCGGCGGTAATCGAGAACACAAGACCCCTCTGGAACGCACTGGGCGTGAAGCCAGTGCTTGTAGCGGCCCTGGCCGCCGTCGAGACGGTCAACCCCAAGATGCAGGCCACGGTGGATGCGGCCGCCCTTTCCGTGATGTCCCTCCGGGGGCAGCTCAAGGGTTTTACGGTCGAGGGGCCGCTGGGTTACGACGCCCTGATCTGCGCTGAATGCGCGGCAACCAAGGGCCTGTCCGGCTCAGCAGTCTGCGGTGCGCCCGACATGATACTTGCCCCGAACCTCGAGACCGCGAACTCACTGGCCAAAAGTTACAAGTTCCACGGCGGGGCCTCCTGGGGCGGGCTGGTCTTCGGAGCAAGGGTGCCGGCGGTGCTCAACTCCCGTTCCGACGACGGCATGAACCGTTTGAAGTCAATGGCCATGGCAAGGGCCATAGCCGAAGGCAGAACACTTTCTCAGAACTGATGTTCGTTTTTAACATAGCAAGGCGGGCCAAATGAATATCTATGCCATTATCATCCTTGGCTATTTCGTCCTGGTGGTGGGCATGGGCCTTCTCACCCGGAAAGTCGCCAGCAAATCCGCAAGCGATTATCTCGTTGCGGGAAGGAACCTCGGAACCATGGTGTGCGCCGTGGTGGTCGCCGCGGAATGGCTTGGAGGGATGAGCACCATCGGCGTCAGCGAGAGGGCGTTCAACACCCTTTCACTGCAGCCCATTTTCTACAACATATCCACCGCAATAGGCATGGTGATCATCGGCTTCACCGTGGCGGCCCATTACCGCCGCAAGGACGTTCACACGGTTAGCGAGATGATCGAGACCCTTTTCGGAAGCCAGGCCCGGTCCATCAGCGCCGTGGCTTTCCTGATCGCCTACATAACCCTGGCCTACGTGCAGCTCCAGACCTGCGCCAGTGTAATGGCGCCCCTGTTCGGTGTGAGCTGGAACTGGGCCGTGGTGATCTCCGCGGGCCTCATCATGATCTACACCTACATGGGCGGCATGCACGCCCTTGCGATCACCGGCATCCTGTACCTGGTCACTATGTACCTGGGGCTCGGAATCGCATTCTTCATCGGCCTTGACAAGGTCGGAGGGTTTTCAGGGCTTTCCGAGACACTTGTTGCACAGGGAGCCCCCCACAACCTTTACAACCCCTTCAGTGCCGGTGTGAACAATGCGATCGCGCTTCTGGTGGGAGGGCTTCTGGGTGGAATGGCAGCCCAGGCCAGCATTCAGCCCGTCTTTGCAGCCAAAGACGTGAAGACCGCCCGCAAGGCTTCCATGCTGGCGGGCCTTATCGTGGCACCCTTCGGCATCATGACCGCGTTCCTTGGCCTTTACGCCCGAACCGGGCTTTTCATCCCCGAAGGGGTCGAAGTAACGGCCAAGACCGCCCTTCCCACACTTCTTCAGACCCCCGCCTTCATATCGCCCGTGCTGGGGGCCTTTGCCCTGGCGGGCGTTCTGGCGGCCATCCTCTCCACGGTTGGCCCCGTCAACTTCGCCGTGGTGACAATAGCCGCAAAGGACATCTACCACGGCATGATCAACAAGAAGGCTGACGACGCCAAGATCATCTCAACAGCCCGGAAACTCGTTATCCTGGTGAGCGTGATAACCGTTCCCATGGCCATCTTCCTCAAGGGCGCGGTGCTGGACACTGCGTACATCTCCTACGCAATAAGGGCGATCGGGGCCATCGTCATCGTGACCGGTCTTTACTCCCGCAAGCTTGTAACCCCCATGGGTGTGAAGCTCTCCTTCATCATCGGAACCATGGCAATTTTCTTCACGATGCTGGCCCAGCAGCGGGGCTGGTTCGAGATGGACAAGACTTACGGCGCCGTGATAACCACCCTTGCGGTGATCCTTCTCTCGACCCTGGGAGACAGGCTGTTCCGGAGGAAGGCGTGACATGGAGAAGCAAACAGCCTTCATTGACGGCTCCAGGCTGATGATCGAAGCGGCGGTGCAGGCCGGCGCCGAGGTGTTCGTGGGGTACCCCATAACCCCGGCTAACCTGCTTTACGCCTACTCCAGCCGGCGCTTTCCCATTGTCCTGCCCGCGCCTGACGAGATCACCACGCTTCAGTGGATGAGCGGGTTTTCCGCCGCGGGCCGGTTCCCCGTCACCGCCACTTCGTACCCCGGCCTGGCCCTGATGATCGAATCCATCGGAATGGCCTTCATGATGGAGCTTCCAATGGTCATCATGCTGGTTCAGAGGCTTGGCCCCGCCACCGGTACTGCCACCTGCGGAGCCCAGGGTGACCTGTCGCTTCTGCATGGCATCAATTCCGGCGGGCAGCCCATACCCACGCTCTGCCCCTCCAACCTCGACGACTGCTACATCCTTGCCGCCGAGTCCGTCAGGCTTGCCGTAAGGCTTCGCTGCCCGGTCTTCCTGCTCTCCTCCAAGGAGATGGTGATGACCCTTCAGAGCTACGACCTTTCGAGGCTCGAGCCCATTGAGAGGGTTCCCAGGGAGTATTACTCGGGTTCTGAAGCCTACCTGCCCTACGCAGCAGGCGCCGACGGGGTGCCGCCGTTCCTGCCCGTTGGCGGAACAGGGCATCAGGTAAGGTTGACCGCCAGCACACACGAGAGGAACGCCAGCCTTCAGCACTCGACACCCGAGGCCCTGGAGAACACCAGAAGGCTGCGTTTCAAGACGGAACACAATCTTCATGACTACACCCTATACGAGTACGACAAGCGTGAATCGGACACCCTGCTCTTCTCCTTCGGCATCACGGCCGCAGCGGCCAGGGAAGCCGCGGCGTCTCTTGAGAAGAGGGGAAGACCGATCTCCCTCCTCGTGGCCAAGACCCTGTTCCCCGTTCCCACGGAGTACCTCCGGATCATGGAGGGGTACTCCCGGGTGATAATCGCCGAGGAGAACCAGGGCGGTCAGTACAGGGAGATCCTGTTCGGGAAAAACGGGAGGAATGGTGTGTCAGGGGTGAACGGAATTGGAAGACTCATATCCCCCAATGAGATAGAAGCGGAGGTGGATAAATGAGCCAGGGCTTTCTTTCCACCGAGAACCTCCCGTTCTGCGCGGGTTGCGGCCACGGCCTGATCGCAAGGAGTATAGAAAAGGCCCTTCAAAGGCTTGAACACCTGACACCGCTCGATCTCGTGGTTGTCACCGACATCGGTTGCATCGGCATAATCGACAAGCAGTTCAACGCCCACACCGTGCACGGCCTTCACGGAAGGTCGGTGGCGCTCGCCACCGGCATATCCATGGGGCTCTCGAACCCCCGGAAGAAGATACTTGTGCTACTGGGCGACGGCGGCGCAACCATAGGGCTTCACCACATCATCGAGGCCGCCCACCGGAACATCGACATGACGGTGATAGTTCACAACAACATGCTCTACGGGATGACGGGTGGTCAGCCATCGGGGCTTACCCCGTGCGGTTTCAAGACATCCACGATGCCCGAGGGCAGGCCCGACAGCGGCATGGACCTTGTGAAGATGGTCCACGGCATAGGCGCGGCATACGCCCGAAGGATAATCGCGGCGGGCGACGTGACCGACGCGCTTGAAGAAGCCCTCAGGGTCAGGGGTTTCTCACTCATCGAGGCCGTCGAGCTTTGCCCCAGCTACGGCGTCAAGTTCAATCCGGGCCGCAAGCTGCCCGAGATCACCGAGGGCGCCGGGCTGGCCCCCGTGCTGCTCCGCAACGAGTCCGTCGAACCCTTCCACACTACGGTACGGGATAACACCGAGAGCCTTCTGAATGATGTTCCCGTGCCGGCGGTCGAGTTCGGCCACAAGCTCTCCGGGAAGGTCTCCATCATCCTGGCGGGGTCGGCGGGCGAGGGGGTGCAGTCCACGGCTGAACTTCTGGCCCAGGCGGCTATCTCCTGCGGCCTCCACGTGACAAAAAAGGGCAGCTACCCCGTCACTGTCGGGGTGGGCTTCTCACTGGCCGAGGTGATCTTTTCCACAGAAGAGATACACTACACTGGCATCACCGGCATCGATGCGGCGCTGGTGACCTCCGTCGAGGGCCGTGACAAGGCCCTTGCAAGGCTTGAAAAGATGAAGTCAGGCACCATCTACATCGACTCGGCGCTGTATGCGCCCGGGTCAGGCGCTGAAATGGTCATCAGGGACTACAGGGCACCCCTCGGTGCAAGGAGCGCTTCGCTGCTCTGCGCTGCGCACTTTGTCAAGAGGTCGGGTTTCATGCCCCTCGAAGCCCTTCTGAGAGCGCTTTCATCGTCGAGGGCCGGCAAGGCAGTTGATACAGACAAACTTGAACAGGCTGTTTGCGAACTTGAACGGGAAGGCGGAGCGAAGTGAAGGGTTGTCCCACCCAGAACGTCACATGGAGGGAACTGACAATAGGCAGACCCGAGAGGGAAGCCCTCAACCGACACAAGGGTGCCACCGTCTGGCTCACCGGCCTTTCGGGAAGCGGCAAGTCAACCATAGCCGACCTCCTCGCGGCAAGGCTGCACTCGGAGGGCGTTCATACAGCGGTTCTGGACGGCGACAACATCCGCCACGGGCTCAACTGCGACCTGGGCTTCAGCCCCGAGGCCCGCACCGAGAACATCAGAAGGATAGCCGAGGTGGCCAAGCTTCTCACAAGCTTCGGCATCATCAACATGGTTGCATTCATAAGCCCCTACTCGTCCGACAGGGACAGCGCCAGGAAGATCCAGGGCGATGGGGACTTCATCGAAGTCTTCGTTCACGCCCCCCTCGAGGTGGTGGAGGAACGCGACCCCAAGGGGCTTTACAAGAAGGCAAGGCTCGGGCTGATCAAGGAGTTCACGGGTATCGATGCACCCTATGAGGAGCCTGTGAACCCCGAGCTTGTGCTCCACACCCACCTCGAGACCCCTGAGGAATCCGTGGAAGCAGTTGTTGCTCATCTCAGGAGAGCGGGCATCCTGAAGGAGGAGTAGGGCATGTTCCCCGAGGGACAGGGCTTCGGGTCCCGCCTGGTGAAGCTTCTGAAGGTTTCACTCAAGCCCGGCGAGAAAAGGGCCTTCAGACTTCACCTGACAAGCCAGGCTCTTGGGGCTGTTGCCTCGGGCGTGGTGCTGAACCACGACTACATAGCGGGCAACGGCCTTGGCGCATCGGTAACCCAGATCACCATCCTTGCCATGATCTGGCCAGTAAGCAACCTGTTCAGCGTTCTTGCAAGCCACTGGCTGGACAGCACCAACAGCCACTACAGGGCGATGCTGGTCGGTACGGCAATGAGGCTTTCAGTGGCCTTCATGCTCTTCTCGTCCAGCGTGAACACCATGCTGCTTCTGCTCCTTCTATTCTTCGGCTCCAACAGCGTCGTTATCCCCGGCATGAACGCCGCATTCAGGCACAGGTACAGGAAGGGCAACAGGGGAGTTCTCTTCGGCTGGGGCATGAGCCTTTTCAACCTGATAAGCCTTCCGGCAAGCATACTTGCGGGAGCCCTTCTGGACGCGGATTTCTCGTTCTACCGCTGGCTTTTCTTCGCCGAAGGTGTTTTCGGCGCCGGGCAGGCCCTCTTCATGGCCTTCATGGTGAGGGGGCTCAGGAACACCGGACTGGAGCAGTCGGCATCGGTCCGCGAGATGCTGAAGGGGCTGAAGACCATTTTCAAGGCGGATCGCGAGTTCGTCCTGTTCGAGAGCTTCTTCATGCTCTACGGCTTCGGCTTCATGGGTATACAGCCCGCCATCCCCTTCTTCGCCCGTGACGTCCTTCATCTTTCATACGAGCAGTACGCCACGGCAAAGGGGGTTCTGGGCCAGATAGGGCTCGTGTTCCTCGGCCCGTTCCTGGGCGCCGGCCTCGAGAGGATAAGACCGTTCCGCTTCACGGGGCACATGTGCATGATACTTGCGGGTTACCCTCTGCTTCTGGTGGCGTCGAGCCTATTCCCGGTGCACGGCGTGGTGTTCTTCTACGGCGCGTGGCTGATGTATGCCGCCGGCATGGCCGGTGTCCAGATCTCCTGGAACATGAGCAGCATGCACTTCGCCCCCGAAGGCAAGGCCGCCACCTACCAGGGTTTCCATGTCACGGCCACGGCCCTCCGCGGCTTCGTCGCCCCGATACTTGGAAGCGCTGTGATGCAGCTGGCGAGCTACACCGCCAACTTCGCCATGTCCGCCGGGTTCTTCCTTGCAGCGGGCATCCTCTTTTTGCGTCACAGCGCGAAGAGAAGGAAGGCCCTCGCCCCGGCGGCTCCCTGAGCGCTAAACCACATGAGCATATCTCATGCACCCGTCGCGAGGTAATTGGTAGAATCATGGTTGGCCGCAGATCAGGAGAAGAGAAAGGATTGACGAGGTGTAGTCAGCAGGCTACATTATGGCAGTGATCGAAATTCGGAAAACAGAGAGATTTGCCAAGTGGATTGATGGACTTCGAGACCTGCGAGCCCGAGCTCTGGTCCAGGCAAGGATTGAACGGCTTGCACTTGGGCTTGCCGGTGATGTCAAGCCTGTGGGCGAGGGAGTATCGGAGTTGCGGATTGACCATGGCCCGGGATACCGAGTCTACTTCAAGAAAAGAGGGAAACTCCTGATCGTGCTGCTTGCAGGTGGCAGTAAACGGACTCAGCAGAGGGATGTAGAAGAGGCCTTGAATCTGGCACGTGAGCTGTAGGAGAAAGTGATGAGCAGGACAGTAACAACTCGATACGATGTGGCAGAACACCTTCGTACTCCTGAGGAGATGGCAGCATACCTGGAAGCATGTCTTGAAGAATCCCACGGTGATGCGGCATTTGTTGCCAAGGCACTGGGAGACATCGCCCGAGCCAAAGGCATGACGCAGGTTGCCCGGGATGCCGGCCTGTCAAGGGAGAGTCTATATAAGGCTCTATCAGGCGAACGTACGCCGGGATTTGATACGATCCTGAAGGTACTGCTTGCCCTGGGCATTGAACTGCACGCAGCACCTCTGCGCACCTGAATACCTCTTGCCGGCAACTGAATTCATCAGAACCGTGTCAGGGGTATTCCAACCCGTTTTCAGAAGTATGCTGATCTGGAGAGAGCAACCTCTTGTTTGATTGACATCTCAATCATGTGTTGACATAATCTTACTGGTAAGATGATAAGCGTGAAATGATTGGAATGCCCATGAACGCAGTAGCTACAACAAAAATGTCATCCAGGGGCCAGATAGTCATCCCCGAAGAGATAAGGGATGCACTTCATCTGAAGGCGGGGACGAGGTTCGTTGTCTTTGGCGAGGGAGATGTTGTAGTACTGAAGACAATTTCCCCTCCCTCTTCAACCCAGTTCAAAGAGATGATTCTCAAAGCACAGGAAGCAGCCTATGAAGCAGGGATGACACCAGAAGACGTTGAGAAGGCGATAAGTGAAGTGCGATCGAAAAAATGCGGGTCGTAATTGACACGAATGTCTTCATCTCAGCCGTCTTCTTCAAGGGCAAACCTGGTGTTATTCTCGACGCCTTTCGAGCAGGACAACTGGAGATGATCCTGTCCGCCGAGATTCTCAAAGAGTATTCCGATGTTCTTGAGAGGCTTTCCGCCAAATTCCCATCTGTAGATGCATCAGGTATACTTTCGATAGTTGCTGCAGGGTGCACGACTGTCATGCCGGGTGTTATCAATGATCAGGTTTGTGCCGATCCCGACGATGACAAGTTTCTCAGAGCTGCACATGGTGGAAACTCGAAAACAATCGTATCGGGTGACAAACACCTTCTTGATGTCAATGGGTATGCTGGAATTGAGATTCTTGGACCAGCTGAATTCGTAGAGCGATGCTTGACCGAACGATCGAGTACGTCAGAACAGCATGAGAACCGGGGCCTGTGAGGTTTGATGCCCGGAAGCTTTTCAGGTAGAGAATGGTATGAAGAACTGGCTTGGTGACCTTGATTTGAAGCTTCTCCAGATTCGCGATCAGTATGGCCGTGCCATTACCAGGGATTCAGGACAGGAAAGCTGAACACCGGTGATATCAAGAGAATAGCTGAGAGGGAAAGTTCAGTGTGGGCATGGAATCAATTGATTTGAGAGAAGATCCTGCTGGCAACGATGGAATGGATAGGGGAAGTGGCTCCTGTGCAGCCTGTTTTCGTGCAGCAGCTCTCAGGATTTGACTGAAGGCGGTCCCATGCTGTTTCACGGTCTGGAGAACGAAGCTGTCTGGAATGAGTGCCTGAACCCGGAAACCTGACGATCTCTTGAGCGAATGCCTGGCTCCGGCGGTGACCATGAGCGATGGGATAATCATTAAAAAGGGTTTGACACGTGCGTCAGGACAGGATGAAAGCTCTGTCCGGCAGTGAACTGGGAAAGAGTTGACTCCACACAGTTCGTTGTGTGATATTGTGTGTGGAGGTGATGACCATGGCCACAAATCTTCAGCTTGATGACAGACTGATCATGGAGGCGGTTGCCCTGGGCAACCACCGCACGAAGCGGGAAGCCGTGACAGAGGCTCTTGAGGAGTACATCCGTAACTTGCGTCAGGGGCGTGTCCTTTCGCTTTTCGGGAAGATCGATTTCCAACCGGAATACGACTACAAGAAGCAGCGGGACCGGAAGTGAGGGTCCTGGTCGACACAAGCGTCTGGTCGCTGGCTTTGAGACGTGGCGACGCTTCTCAAAACGCGGAGATCGAAGAGCTGCGTCACCTGATCGATGCCCATCTCGTTGAGATCATTGGACCGATCCGACAGGAACTCCTCTCGGGAGTTCGGGATCAGACGCAGTTTGCACGACTTGAGGCTGACCTGGCCGCCTTCCCCGATCTGCCTGTGCTGACAGTGGATTATGAGACGGCAGCGAACTACTTCAATCTCTGCCGCTCGCGGGGAATCCAGGGCTCAAACACGGATTTCCTGATCTGCGCCGTCGCCGTGCGGAAAGACCTTGCCATCTTCACGACGGACGGAGACTTCCGTCAATTCACGGGGTGCCTGCCGATCGTTTTGCACGGAACCCCATAAAATCATTGAAAACATGTACAGGCAGTATGGGGATTATTGTCGTCATATAGAACGCGATACCCTGCATGAAGACCTTGATGGATCATTGTTATCGAATGAGTACCTGATGAGGATATCAAGTGCTTGAAACTGACAGTTGCGTAGAACGGATAATCTTCCTATCATGCATGTGTTATCGCCTTGACCGGCACAAGCCACCCCTGTCTCAGGTTGCCACCCATGCGTCTGTTGGCCAGACAGACTCTGCGTTAGGAGGCAAACGGTATGCGATGCAGTTCTCGTTTCACCGCTGCGCTTACTCTGACAGCCCTGGCTCTTCTTTCTGGAAATGTCTACGGACAGCAGAGCGGTTCGATCGTCGGATGGGGCACGCAGATAGTTGTCGAACAAACTGAACTTGAAGACATCATCGCTGTCGCCGGTGGCGGAAGTCACAGTCTCGGGTTGAAGAGCGACGGGACGATCATGGCCTGGGGGTTTAACGGCGAAGGCATTAGTAACGTTCCTGCTCCGAATGAGGACTTTATCGCCATCTCAGGTGGTTACAGGCACAGTCTCGGGCTGAAGGCCGACGGGACTATCATTGCCTGGGGGCAAAACTGGGATGACCAGTGCGATGTCCCTGCACCCAATGATGACTTCATCGCCATAGCGGGAGGCGGGTGGCACAGTCTGGGGCTTAAGGGGGACGGGACGATCGTTGCATGGGGACTTGACGACCTGGGCCAGTGCAGCGTCCCTGCGCCGAATGATGACTTCATAGCCGTCGCGTGTGGTGGGTGGCACAGCCTGGGGCTGAAGAGCGACGGGACTATCGTGGCCTGGGGGCGCAACAACCATGATCAGTGCAGCGTCCCCGCTCCGAATGGGGATTTCATCGCCGTCTCGGGTGGCTGGTGTCACAGTCTCGGAGTGAAGACCGACGGGACGATCGTGGCCTGGGGGGATAACAACTACTGTCAGTGCGATGTTCCTGCGCCGAATGAGGGCTTCGTCGGTGTAGCAGCTGGTTATGGACACAGCCTCGGACTGAAAGGCGACGGTTCCACCGTGGCTTTTGGTTGGAACGACTGCGGCCAGTGCAATGTTCCTGCGCCGAATGAGGACTTCATTGCCGTCTCCTGTGCCTACGATCACAGCCTCGGGCTGAGGAACGACTGGACTATCGCAACCTGGGGGAACAACGACTACGGCCAGTGCAATGTCCCTTCACCGAATGAGGGCTTCATAGGTGTCGCAGCAGGTTGTAACCATAGTCTCGGGCTGAAGAGCGACGGGACGATCGTGGCCTGGGGCCGCAACAATTACGGCCAGTGCGACGTTCCTGCTCCGAATGAGAACTTCATCTCAGTCGCGAGTGGTTATCATCACAGTCTCGGGCTGAAGACAGACGGGACGATCGTGGGCTGGGGGAACAACGAGTACGGCCAATGCAATGTTCCTGCGCCGAATGAGAACTTCATCGCCCTTGCGGGTGGTTACAAACACACCCTCGGGGTCAAGAGCGATGGCTCGATCGTGGCCTGGGGATGGAACGGCTACGGCCAGTGCTATGTTCCCTACCCGAATGATGACTTCACCGCCGTCGCCGGCGCCTGGAATCACAGTCTCGGGGTTAGGGACGACGGGACTATCGCGGCCTGGGGTGACAACGAGTACTTCCAGTGCGATGTCCCCTACCCGAATGAGAGCTTCATCGCAGTCGCAGGCGGCAGGCATCACAGTCTCGGCGTGAGGGACGACGGGACGATCGTTGCCTGGGGGAGCAACTACAATGGCCAGTGCATTGTCCCCTTCCCGAATGAGGAGTTCGTAGCCGTCGCCGCCGGTTATGGGAACAGTCTCGGGCTGAAGAACTGCACAACGGGCATTGTGAACCCTCGGCCCGGAAGTGTACCCGGCTCATCTGGTGTTGTGATAAGCTCATTGGCTCCCAACCCTTTCAATTCGTTTGCGGAGATATCTTTCGAGACCCTTTCATCCAGTTCCATGAACCTGGACATCTTTGATGTGTGCGGGCGCTGCATTGAGACTGCAGCAATCGGTTTCTTTGCGCCTGGTTTGCATCAGGTCAGGTGGGATGGACAGGACGATCTGGCTTCAGGAGTGTACTTCATTCGCCTGCGGTGTGCGACGGGAGAGTCAGAGGCGGTGAAGGCGCTTTTCATCCGTTGACCCCTTGTTGAAGCGGAGGTGCCCGGAGGTTCGGGTGGTCTGGCTCGCAGTCGGTACGATGGCATTTTGCCGGCCTGAGATGTGGAGAATGAACCATGGTACGTCATGGCGCCGGCAAACCACCTCATCCAACAGTCGCTTGACCGGGCGTTTTGATGGGTTGGTTAGCCCGCACAGGAAGTGCGCCTGAGGATTGATGAGAAAGGACAATAGCATTGGGTGACTCAGGTTTGATGACGTATCTGAGTGTCTTTGCCATATCGGCTGTCATTGTGGCTGTCATTCTCGCCGCGGTGGCATGGCGTGTGCGCAACCGGACGCTCCGGATCTCGATCGGGTCTGGTCTTGTCATTCTGGGATTGTTCTGCACGGTCCTGTCCATCGCCGCTTTTGTCCTGGTCGGCGGTCTCGGCGTGGCCGTGATCGTTCTGGGCGTCAGGACCCGGCAGCACGATGCGGGAACTCATGGGACGAACAACTGAAACGCTTTGCGAAAAACCGCCTCATGAGTTTCCCGCTGTGCTCTGAAGCATGAGACTGGTCGATATGATGAGGGGAGAAGCCGCATGGGTTCCGAGTACGGGGCACGATGCAGGAAGTGTGGAAAGAAGTTCATAGTGCAGGATGGTGGAGGGTTCACGTTCGTCCAGGTCAGATGCGACAAGTGCGGCCATGGCAGGTTCATTGACTTCCGGGACATGGGAGAGCTGCACAACAGATACATCAAGGGGTTGAGCGGGTCGTACAGCATTGCTACGGCACAGCATGACAAACACGTTCAGGAGAACTATGCCGGTGAACCATTGACCGAAGAGGAGTACCACAAGCTAATCGAGGGTTTTGCAGGCAGGCACAGTTGCGGGGGCCACTTTCGTCTTGATGCTCCTGTTCGTTGTATCGATTGCGGGTCAACGGATATCGAAGCGGACGAGGAATCCCGGTACGGTTGCTGCTACGACTGACCCTGATCAGGCGTTGTGTTTCACTGACTGCCATCATGCAAACATAGGAGAAAACAATATGGAGTATATCCTGTTTATCCATGACAATACGGATACACCGACAAAAGAGGAGGATTGGGACAGATTCCTTGCGCTGGCAAGGAGCAGCGGTTTGTTTCAGGGGGGCAGCGAGATCGGGAAGCGGATCCGGCTTGGCAGCAAGGAATTATCCGATACGACAAAGAGTGTTTCCGGATACATGCGTTTTGAGTCTCGAGATGTTGAAGCGCTGAAGAGCCTTCTGAACGAACACCCGGTTCTGAAAAATGGCGGCACGCTGGAATTGTGTGAGTTACCCAAAACGTAGCATTTGCTGTTCACTGAGTTGAATTGCCTAACAGTTTGAATGAAGAAGGGGCGGACCTGAGCCCGCCCCTTAGTAGGTCATGACGGATTAGAAGTTGATGCCGCCAGTGATGCTGATCATGAAATCATCGAAATCCATCCAGTGGGCCCTTGCGCTGAGGTCGAGTTTGCCGAAGCCCATCCTGTTAACCATGCCTCCTCCGAAGTAGGCGCCGATCTCGCCTTCGGAGTCGCTGACTTCCACTCCACCGGTTTCAACGGTGACGCTCATGTTGTCGTACTCGAGGCCGCCGGCTGCGTAGAGGGAACCGCTGTAGCTGCGGATGCCGGCTGTGATGGGGATGAGGTGGGCGTCGACGTTGTCGAAGTCGCTGGACAGGAAGACGTAACCCACTGACCCTTCGATGGCGATAACGGGCATGTGGTAGAGGAGCTGGTACTGGACGCCGAAGCTTGTGCCGTAGGCGTCGGCCATGTCGCCGGTGGGAAGCCAGATGCCAACCTGGGGGCCGTGGCTGATGTATCCGAAGGATACTGTGGCGAGCGCCAGAACGAGAACAAGGTACTTCATTTTTCACCCTCTCCGCTTTGCCGGGCCAGAAGCTCCGGCAGTTGAACCAACTCGGTAACTTCTGCGATCCTTTTTCCTGGTGAATCGAAGCGGCCGTCCGGTCTGAACCAGATGAAGTCCACTCCCACAGCCTGTGCGGCAGCCATGTCGCTTTTTGCGCTGTCGCCCACGAACACCGCCTGTTCCGGTAGAACGCCAAGCCTTTCCAGCGTAATCGACAATATGCGGGGGTCTGGCTTGGCCACCCCTTCATCCCGGCTGTACACCCTCACCGGAAAGTAATCAATAATGCCCCCGATTGCCAACCTTGCTTCCTGAACCCTTCCGGAACCGTTCGAGACGAGGGCGAACCGTGTTTTTCCCTTCAGTGCCTCAAGGGTCTCACGCACACCCGGCATCAGGGCACCCTGCATTGAAAGCCTTTGGAAGTAACCCTCGAGGAACTCTTTCAATTCGCCCTGCGGTTCGGGAACCCCCCTGGCCTCGTATGACTGCACCCCGGGCGAATTCACGAGCTCCAGCAGCTTCCCGTCGTACCCCACCGCCTCCATCTGTGCCCTGCGGTAATCCAGCAGCGTCCCGTCCACGTCGAACAGCACCGCCCGGAGGGGGACGGACTTAGATAACTTAGTTTGCTGCGGCAAAGTAATAGGCTGCAAATGGTTATGATTTGGCTGCGTCAATTCGGGCCTCAGTCCCCGAAGGCTTGCCGGGTGGCTTCGGCTACGGTGCTGTCGTCGGCCACGACAGGCAGGGTGACCCTCATCAGAGGTTCAGCTTTCATTGCCTGCTCGATGGCCCACACAGCACCGGGGTTCCTGGCCCAGCTTCTGCGGGCAAGGCCGTTGCCCACGTCCCAGCTCAGCATTGAGCGGGCCCTTCGTTCGGCGTCTTCGGTGCCGTCGAGCAGAAGTCCGAAACCGCCGTTCATGACCTCGCCCCAGCCAACGCCGCCGCCGTTGTGAAGGCTTACCCATGTCGCGCCGCGGAACGAGTCGCCTATGACGTTATGCACTGCCATGTCCGCTGTGAACATTGAGCCGTCGCGAATGTTTGCCGTTTCGCGGTAGGGGCTGTCGGTGCCCGAAACGTCGTGATGGTCACGGCCCAGGACTATCGGGGCCGAAACGGTACCGTCTGCTATCGCCCTGTTGAACGCCAGCGCGAGAGCGATCCGTCCCTTCCAGTCAGCATAGAGTATGCGAGCCTGGCTGCCGACGACAAGCTTGTTTTCATGGGCCTGACGTATCCACAGAAGGTTGTCGAGGAGCTGGCGGCGGTTCTCGTCCGGCGAGTTCTTTGCCATTTCCTCGAGAACATCGCCGGCTATGCGGTCGGTAGCGGCCAGGTCTTCGGGGTTTGCGGAGGTGCACACCCAGCGGAACGGCCCGAAGCCGTAGTCGAAACAGACCGGACCCATGATGTCCTCAACGTAGGAGGGGTACCCGAACGTGCCGTCGGGCCGGAGTATCCGTTCGGCTCCGGCCCTGCCCGCCTCGAGCAGGAAGGCGTTGCCGTAGTCCCAGAAGTACATGCCGCCGTCGTGCAGGGTGTTGATGGCCCTGACCTGCCTTCTGAGGGATTCCTGTACCGCTTCCTTGAAGCGCGTGGGATCCTTCACCATCATCCCGTTGCTCTGTTCAAGGGTGAGTCCCGCCGGGTAGTAACCGCCCATGAAGGGGTTGTGAAGGCTGGTCTGGTCGCTGCCCAGGTCAACCGAAACGCCCTCGGAGGCAAGCTTCTCCCAGAGGTCCACAACGTTGCCCAGATAACCAAGGCTGAGGGGTTTTTTCTCTCTTTTTGCGCGGTCGATCCTTAGAAGCACGCGGTCGAGGTCATCCTCGACCTCCTGCAACCAGCCCTGGCTGTGCCTGGTATGCAGGGGTTTGGGATTGATCTCGGCAACAACGCCAATGGCGCCCGCTATCACGGCAGCCTTTGCCTGCGCGCCGCTCATCCCGCCCAGGCCGCTTGTTACGAACAGCCTTCCCGCAAGGGTGCCGTCGCCTTCGAGGAACATTCTGGCGGCGTTCATGAGGGTGATGGTGGTTCCGTGAACTATCCCCTGTGGGCCGATGTACATGAAGCTGCCCGCTGTCATTTGACCGTAGCTTGTCACCCCGAGGGCCGCCATGCGGTTGTAGTCGGTCTGACTGGAGTGGTTGGGAATGACCATTCCGTTAGTGACAACAACCCTCGGAGCGTCGGCATGGCTCGGGAAGAGGCCCAGGGGGTGGCCGGAGTAGAGGACCAGTGTCTGCCGGTCGGTCATCTCCGACAGGTACTTCATCGTGAGAAGGTACTGGGCCCAGTTCTGGAACACGTTGCCGTTGCCGCCGTAGGTCACCAGTTCTTCGGGATGCTGGGCCACCCTGGGGTCGAGGTTGTTCTGGATCATCAGCATCACCGCGCCCCCCTGGGGGGTGCGGCAGGGATATTCGGTGATGGGCCTTGCCCTCATCTCGTAGGACGGCCGGAAGCGGCGCATGGTTATCCTGCCATCGGTTCGGAGCTCACGGGCGAATTCGGGAGCAAGGGAAGTGTGCCACTCCTTCGGGAAGTACCTGAGCGCGTTTTTCAGGGCAAGCTCCCGCTCGGAGGGGGTGAGAATGTCCGGCCTTGCCGGCGCGTGATTGACACCCTGAATCGACGGGGGAATGGCGGGGATGATGCCGGGAATGCCGGCTCGAATCTCTTCCGCGAAACTCTGCATGGAAACCTCCGGTGCTGAGACCTTTGATCCTGTTTTCCTGTCCCTTCCAGAAGATACAAAAATCCTGACACCCATGCCCCACATTTCTATATTTTCAGTTGAAAACACTTTGCACGGGAGGCATGTTATGCGCATTACTCTTCTGCTTCTTGTGATCGCGGCCTTCAGTCCCGCAATCGCGGAAACCTGGTCACTCATGAGGTTCACGCCGGTGTGCGATGGCGACATTCAGAGGTTCAGCGCACTCGGGTTCGACCCTGTGATGGTTTATGCCGACGCTTCCTGCGACTTCGTGGCGTCCGACACTGAAAGGATGCTCCTGCTGCGCAGCGGTCTTCAGGCATCCTGCCTTGTGCCCGACATGACCGCGCTTTACTCGTCTCAATACCGGGAACCGATAACAATGGGGGGCTTTCAGACATGGACCGAGGTCCAGAGCTGGATGGATTCGCTGCATGCGGCGAACCCCGGCATAACAAGCTCTCCGACTTCAATAGGCAACACCTACGAGGGCCGTCCTCAGCTTGTCATGAAGCTCTCGTCAAACAACAGCTTCAGCGCCGACGACCCCTCCATGCCCAACGCCTGGTACGACGGCCTCATCCACTCGCGGGAAGGCGCCAGCCTTCGCAACATACAGTACTGGATGATGTGGCTCTGCTCGAACCACGGCCGCAACGGTTTCTGCGGCTACCAGGCGGACTGGATACTTGAAAACAGGGAGATATGGTGCCTGCCCGTGAACAACATCGACGGCTGGGTCTACAATCAGACACAGTCTCCCGGCGGCGGCGGCATGCACAGGAAGAACAGGAACCTGTCGGCGGGAGGTTCGGGGATTGATCTGAACAGGAACTGGTCGGTGGGATGGGGCGGCGCAGGCTCGAGCGGAGACCCGTCCAGTGAGACCTACCGGGGCACAGGTCCCCTCAGTGAACCTGAGGCAGCCAACATTGACGCGTTCTGGCAGGCTCACCCACCGGCGCAGATGCACTCGACACACGCCTACGCTAACGCCCTGATCTATCCATGGGGATGGACTGACGACCCCACCACCCACGCCGCCCAGTACACCACCCAGGGCGAGATCATGGTGACGTGGGGGACGGGTGAGGACCACTACCCCTCGACCCAGTTCTACTACGCATCGGGCAACACCAGGGACCATTCCTACGGTCTCTACGGAGCGATGAGCTGGAACCACGAAACGGGAGCTTCATTCGCCGGTTTCTGGCCCTCCGCGGACGAGGTGATCAGACTGTCCCGCAGGAACCTCAGAAGCTACCTCGTGACGGCGTGCCTCGCCGGCCGTCCCTACGACCCCCAGGTGCCCGGCGTTCCCGTGATGGAAGAGATAGGAATGGTCTCAGGCAGCTTCACCGTGGACTGGAGCGACGCGGCCAACGCGTCTTCCTACGCCCTTCAACGTCTTTCGGGCTACCTGGTCCCCCTTGACGACACCGGAGACTCGGGCCCCTTCAACAAGGTGAACTGGATAATGACAGGCGCCCAGTACCACAGCCCCGGTCAGTGTTACCGGTCCAACGGAACGGGCGCAATGACCTGGCAGCAGACCGTCACCATTCCCCCGGGCGGCGGAGGGCGGCTCAGCTTCTGGAGCATGCAGAACATCGTTCCGGAGAGCTACCAGGGGGCTTTCAGCTACAGCTCCGACGGAGGCGCGAACTGGTACTACCTCCAGACATTCGGCCGCAACGACATGACATGGCGCCTGAACATCCACGAACTCGACGAATGGCAGGGAAAGACCCTTTCCTTCAGATGGGAGAGCTACGGCCCTGCGGGGAGCTGCGCCCTTTATATAGACGACATCAAGGTGGAGGTGTGGGATGCCAACACCATCCAGGCCGACGGCCTCGGCTCTTCCCAGCACACTGTCAGCGGCCTTCCCCTGGGAGATCACTGGTTCAGGGCGTGGGCGGTCGACGACTCCTTCGGGCCGGGCTGGCCCGGTGAACCGGTGCACGCCCAGGTTGTTGGCGTGGGGGTGGAAGATGCTTCCGAGACCGTTGTCGAAGGATCCTTCCTCCTGGGCCTGGTCACCCCAAGCCCTGTCAGGACCACGGCCATCGTCCCTGTATGCCTCGGTGGCACCGAGGGGGTGTCGCTGGTCCTGTTTGACGTTGCGGGAAGGGTGGTGGAAGACCTGACGCCTTGTCTTACCGCCGGTAATGTGAACATCCCCGTTGATGTGCGCACGTTGAGGGCCGGCATTTACTTCGTAAGGCTTTCGGGACCCGCGGGCGTTCGTACCGCTCGAATGACGGTGCTTCCATAAAAAACCCGCTGAAGGGCGCGGAGAAGGCATCTAAGAGGCTTTTTTCTGCCTTTCTCAGGCTTCTTGTCAATGCACGTCCCATGCAGTGCGCCGACCTTTCGAAGGCGCGTTCGGTTCTGTTCCTTCGCTACGACAGGCTGGGGGACATGGTGATAAGCACCGGTCTCTTCAGGCTGGTGAAGGAGGAGTTTCCCGGCATCAGGGTTCATGTGCTGGCGTCACCATCCAACTGCTGCGTGATCCGGAACGACCCGAATGTCGACGGGATAAGCGTTTTTCGCAAGAAAAAGCCACTGGAGCTTCCCGGGCTGCTCCGCTCACTGAGGCGCCACCGGTTCGACGCGGTCGTGAACCTTGTGTTCTACCCCTCCTTCACCGGAGCCGTTATCGCCCGGCTCAGCGCACGCAGGAGGGCCGTGAGGGTCCGGGTCGCCACCGAAGACAGCCTTGACCACTTCTACAACGTGAACATCAAACGCAGGATATGGGGTGCCGCGAGAAGGACCATGCTTGAGGAGACGGTATCGATCCTCGAAGTTCTGGGCGGCAGCATCGATGGCAGGGACATCTGCCCCCTGCTTTTCCCGTGGCCGGGCATGGCAGCCGCCACATCGTCTTCAGAACCCAGGATCGGGGTAAACATTTCTGCGGGAGACCGTTACAGGGAGTGGAGCCTCGAAAGCTGGACCGAAGCCATTCAAATGATGCTCGAGCGGTTCCCAGAATTCACCGTTCACATCTTCACCCCGCCTTCCGACCCCAGGGGCGATCTGCTTGCGGAAAGTTTTCCCGGGGGAAGGGTGACGGCCATGAAGCACACGCCTGACATACTTGAAGTCTGTGCGGAGCTTTCCCATATGCGTGTGCTGGTGACGCCTGACACGTCCATGGTCCACATGGCTGACGCCCTTGGTGTTCCGGTTGTGGTGATGTACATTTCCCGCGAGAAACTGACGCTCTGGAAGCCCTGCAGGGTTGTGTTCCGAGCCGTTGTCTCACGTGACGGGACCATGGACTCAGTTAACGCCGGGGATGTGGTGGATGCCCTGGCGGAGATCGTTAAGGAGAGAACCTGAAGAACATCCTCTTTTCAGCCACCAGGCAGTTCAATCCGGGCGACGAGCTTATCCTTTTTGGGGTGCTGAACGTCCTGGATGCTCTGGGGGTGAAGTACAACCGCCTTCTTTACAACAGACACCCCATGATAACACCCAACAGGTTTTCCAAAAGGCTTCTTTTCAGAAGGAGCTGGCATTCCGACAACTCCTTCTATCTCGACGACCCGGCCGCTGTCGACTACATGATAATCGCCGGTTCACCGGAATGGCGGATTGGCGGCAGGATGGAGGCGCTTTTCCGGTTCGTCATCGAGAACCGGGTGCCCTGCGCTTTCATCGCCGTGGGCGCCGGGTCGGGGGGGGCCTTCAGCGTGGACGGCAAGGATCACCACCTTCTTCGTGCCGTGCTTGAAAGCTCGTGCGAACTGGTTACGGTGAGGGACATGGCGGCTGAGTGCGCCCTCAAGAGTTACGATCCCCACCTTCTGCCGTGCACGGCCCTTTTCGCCTCCCGAACCCAGAGGCTCAGAACGGCTCCGGGGGTTGTGGGTCTTGTCTTTCAGAACTGCACCCAGAGGTTCAACAGCGTGAACCCGGCGACGTACGGGTATCTGCTTGCGCAGTACCGCAGGATAATGACCGAGTACTCCTGCGTGGTGATCTGCCACACATGCGCGGATTTCATAGCCGCGAGACGGGCATTCCCCGACGCGGACACAAGGTACAGCGCCTTTGCGGAAGACTACGAGGCCATTTTCGACACATGCGACCTTGTCGTCGGCCCCAGGGTACACGGTTCCGGCCTGGCGGCATCGCTTGGCATTCCGAACGTGCTTGTTCAGCACAGCGCCAGGGGGCTAACTGGATGGGGTTTCCTTTCCGTCATTGCCAAACCCGGCGACGACCTTCCCGCCGTGATCGACCGGGTTGATGTGAAGTCCGAGTCGGAGAGACTTCTGGATTGGAAACGCATGTGGCTTGAAAGGACCATGGATCTGATTCGCGGTCGAACCTCCCTGTACGGAGGCAACCCGGAATGAGGGTCGAGTGCACCCAATGCGGCGGCGTTCTTGACATTCGGGGGCCGGGCTCATTGGCGCGGTGCTCCTGGTGCGGGGCTCTGTCGCGGTATTCGTGGGAGGGTGGAGTCTTTTTTCACGAACCTGCCCTGGATCAGGAGCAGGCGGCCAGGCTGTTTCCTCCGGGTGAGATACTGCCTCCCTCTCTGATGTGGTTCCCCTACATGCTCCACGGCTCTCAGCTCGGGAAAGCGTTCAGCCAGCCCTACCCCGTGCTGGATGACTACGTCCCCCCGTCGGGGGAACTGAGACCCTGGCCGGAAGGCGGCGACCCAAGGGGGGAGACCGTCCCCTCCGAGTGCCTCGAGGGAAGGCTGGTCTACCACCCCTTCTACTCCGTCACTATCACTTCGACAGGCGAGGGTATGCTTCTCGACGGGGTCTCGGGAGGAGTACCCGGCCATGGAGAACCGGCAGGGCCGGGAACTTCGAAACTCGGCGGGCTATTCATCCGTTCGCTTCTTGCCGGGCTTCTGCCCTCGGTAATCGTTTACCTCTCGCTGCGTTCTGTCTCACCCGTCCTTGCGGTGCTCCTTTCCGCGCCTGCCGGGTTCTGGGCGGCAACCCTTGTTGAGCGCAGGAGGACAAAAGATTGAGCCAGGCGCTTTTCACGCTGTCGTGCCCGAGCTGTGCCGGGCTTCTGTCGGTGGCTGACGGCGACACCAACACCGTCTGCCGTCACTGCGGCAACAGGCTGCTTCTTCCCTGGGGAGTCAGAAGGTACATTGCGGAAGACCGGATAGGTAAAACGGGAGCAGTCAGGGCTGTGAGGGACAAGCTGAGGGAAGTGACACGGTCCCTTCCCGAAGGGTCCGCCGTCACCACCGCGGTTCTCTACTACGTGCCTTTCTGGAGCATCACCTGCAGGGTGGACGGGTTTGTCCTGGGTACCCGGGGCGTTTACGCGGAGAGGGAAGTTGAAACGGAGATGGACCCTTCGGGAAACGGTGCCCAGCCAGTTATCACAAGCAGACTGGTCAAACTGCGTAAAGGCTCCGAGGCTGTTGAACAGAGGGTGAGCCTCGACCTTGACCTGACGGTCAGCGCTGCCAGGCTTGAGCCACTGGGTATCCCGTCACTGGGTGAGAAAACCCAGATGGCACTGGCAGGAATGGAGCTTGGCAAAGGCCGTTTGCCCGACGGTCTTCAGGTTTACGACTCAGCCAACCTTCCCGAAGGCATCGTGGTCGATCCCGTGGTGGACCTTCGGGAAGCAGGGGAAGAGGCAGCCGGGATCGTGGAGAGGTACTCCCGGGGAGCGGGGACCGGCCTTGAACAGAGAAGCCTTCACCTGTGTGTAACGGGGAGGCGGGAAAGGCTGGTATACTACCCGCTCTGGATCGTGGGTTTTACCGCTTTCCAGGGAAGGTTCAGCACGGTTGTGGACGGCAGGACCGGAACCGTTCTCAGCGGGCGGTTTCCCGCTGATGTCAGGAAGAGCAGGATGCTTGTCACCGCTGCAGGTGCACTCACTGCCTCTGTTCTTCCGCTTCTGGTCCATGTTTTCTCTGTCGCTCCGCCCGTGCTCAGGGTCCTTATCGTTTTTGGGGTCCTGGCTGTCGCGTCGGCAGCGGGAAAGGCATTCAGGTTTCACGGGGGAAGGTTCCTTGGCGGCAAACATGTCTGAACGGGTGACCGTGCTGGCCTGCGGGGCCTGTCATGCTCCCCTGTTCGGTCTGTCCACCGATTCGTCGTTCCTGTGCCAGGGATGCGGAACGGCTTGGGGTATCGGAAGGGATGGATTGTCAAGACTTCCGTCTTCAGTCAGGGTCTCCCGTGGCGATGACGCGCTTCCTCTTCCGTTCTGGTCAGTGGAGGCTGACGTCACCGTTGAAAGCCGGACCACCCGCCGGGAATTGCACCAGGTGGGGCTGGAGCGGGGCAGATGGTTCTCTCAGTCAGCGGAGACCGGCCTTAGGGAGACCGGCGGCTTCTCGGGCGAAAGGAAGCTCGTGATACCCGCCTTCTCCGTTAACGGGCTTTTTGACATCGCTGTCAGGCTGAGCGCCGATCTCGGTTCATTGCCCCCCGAAGTGGATGCTGGATGGCCCAGGCTCGCGGGAGTCTTCTCATCACCGGACGAGGTTCCGGAACTGGCCAGGGGCGTCTGCACGGGGCAGGAGGCCGAAGCGCCGGACTGGCTTGCCGATGTAAAGCTCTCGGTCAACGTGGGATCAACTGCCCTGATGGTTCTGCCGGCGCTGTTGCGCAAGGAGACCGTGTTTTTGCCCGGGCCTGACATTTCCATTTTCAGAAGGAACATGCCCGACCTTGAGAGAGTACTTGCGTTTCATAAGGATCCGCCCCGTTGACCCGGGGTGATTGAGTTTCTAAAATCCATGCCATGAAGTAACGATTCACGAAGAGGAGAGAGAATGTCCGGTCACAATAAATGGAGCACGATAAAGCACAAGAAGGGCAAGGCCGACGCCGAAAGGGGCAAGATCTTCAGCCGCCTGGTGAAGGAGATCTCCGTGGCAGCCCGTGAAGGCGGCGGCGATGCCGACATGAACCCCCGTCTGCGCGTTGCCATCGACACGGCAAAAAGCCAGAACATGCCCAACGACAACATCGAGCGGGCCATCAAGAGGGGAACCGGCGAACTCGAGGGCATCACCTACGAGGAGATAACCTACGAGGCCTACGGTCCAGGCGGGGTGGGAATACTGATCGAAGTCCTCACCGACAACCGCAACCGTTCCGCCGCCGAGGTCAGACATACGCTCTCCAAGGGGGGCGGCGCCCTGGGGTCCCGGAACAGCGTGGCTTACCTGTTCGCCAAACAGGGACAGCTCACTGTTGAAGCTTCGGCATTCTCCGAGGAGCAGGTGATGGAAGCGGGCATGGAAGCCGGGCTCGAGGATGTGTACGTCGAGGAAGGTATTCTGGTGCTCTCCAGCTCCCCCGACGACGTTTACAGGGTCAAGGACGCCCTGGAGGCGGCAGGGATCAAGGTCGACTCTGCGGAGATAGTGAAGGTCCCCGCCAATACCGTGGTGCTTTCCGGGCGTGAGGCCGAGCAGAACATCAGGCTGCTTAACGCCCTGGAGGAGAATGAGGACATTCAGGCCGTGTACTCGAATTTCGAGCAGGCGGACTGATTGCCTGACCGCACCATCGTTCTGGGGGTTGATCCCGGCCTCAACACCACGGGTTACGGGGTTCTGGCGCTTTCGGGAGGAGTGATGAAACTCGTGGACGCGGGCATCGTGAGACCCGGGGCCGGGGGGACGCTTCCCGACAGGCTTCGTGAGCTCCATCACGACATTGGCGAGATCATGGACACCCACAAACCCCAGGCGATGGCCATCGAAGAGATATACAGCCACTACAGGCACCCCCGGACAGCCATCATCATGGCCCATGCCAGGGGGGTTCTGTGCCTTGCTGCAGCCCAGCGTGACATCCCGGTCAGGTCCATTCCCTCCACCCATATAAAAAGGGCGGTCACGGGAAGGGGAAACGCAGGTAAGGAACAGGTGAACGGCATGGTGTGCAGGCTTCTGGGAATAACCGGCCCCATCAGCCCACTGGATGTGAGCGACGCCCTGGCAGCGGCCATAGCTTACTGCGAGGAGAAGGACGATGCTTGACGCAGTGCGGGGAACCGTTGAATCCGTCGAGGACGGCGTTCTCCTTCTCGACATCGGATCACTCACCCTCGAGTTCCTGGTGCCGGGCTATTTTCTCCCCGACCTTCAAAGGGGCGAAAACGTAAGGGTGTTCACCCACTTTCAGCTCTCAAGCGAAGGCAACCGGATACTTCCCCTGGCCGTGGCCTTTCCCTGCGTTGCAGACCGGACCTTCTTCAGAAGCTTCATTTCGGTCTCGGGAGTGGGGGTCAGGGCAGCCGCAAGAGCGCTCTGCCATCCCCCCCGGGATGTGGCGGCGGCCATCTCCAGGGGTGATCTGCTTTTTTTAAAGGCTCTTCCTGGAATAGGCGCCGCCCGGGCCAAGCAGATCGTCGCCAAGCTTCAGGAGGGCATGGCAGCCATCGCCTCCGACTATAAGAGTGATGATTCGTGCAGGGGCAGCAGGACCGAGGTCCTCCTTGTCCTGAAACAACTGGGAATCCCCGGTGACCAGGCAGCGCTCCTTGTTGCCAGGGCCATTGAGGAAACTGGAGACTCGGCCGGCACTCAGGACATTCTGCGGGCCTGCATGAGATTAAGGATCACAGGATGAGGGAGTCCATTGTAACGGGAGACGCGGCCCCCGGCGAAGAGAGGGAGTTCGCAAGCCTGAGGCCCCTGAAGTTCTGTGACTACATTGGACAGGGCATGGTCGTCGACAACCTGCGTGTTGCGGTGCAGGCCGCCCGGGAGCGAAACGAGCCCCTTGACCATATTCTGCTTCACGGTCCCCCGGGGCTTGGGAAAACCACCATGGCCCACGTGATAGCCGCGGAGATGAACTGCGAGATAGTCGTGACCTCGGGCCCCGCTCTGGAGAGGGCGGCAGATCTCGTGGGCATCCTGACCAATCTCAGGCAGGGCACCGTTCTGTTCATCGACGAGATCCACAGGCTCCCGAGGATAGTCGAGGAGTACCTTTACCCCGGCATGGAGGATTTCGGGATTGATTTCATCATAGAACCCGGTCCGCACGCCCGCTCGGTACGGCTTGAGCTAGCGCGTTTCACGGTGGTGGGCGCCACGACCCGCGCAGGTCTTCTCACCGGACCGTTGCGGGACCGTTTTGGTCTGTCCCTTCATCTCGAGTTCTACACCGTCGACGACCTTTCGACCATTGTGGGCAGATCGGCCTCGATCCTTGGCATTCCGGTCACCTCCGATGCCGCAAGGGCCATTGCAATGAGGGCCAGGGGAACACCAAGGATCGCCAACAGGCTTCTGCGAAGGATCCGTGACTACGCCCAGGTCGCACGCAGGGAAAAGGTTGACGAGTTGACAAGCCTTGAGGCCATGGACCTGAACGGGGTTGACGAGGCCGGCCTCGACCCGCTGGACAGAAGGTATCTTCAGGCCGTCATCAGGCAGTACAACGGTGGTCCCGTTGGCGTCAGCGCGATCGCTGCGACACTGAACGAAGAGCGTGACACCCTCATCGACATGGTCGAGCCTTTCCTTCTCGCCGAGGGCTTCCTCAACCGCACCAGCAGGGGAAGGGTCGCCACAGCAAAGGCATGCAGGCATCTTGGGTATCCCGGGCCACCGGACGAGAGACTGCTGCTGTGAAAAGCGGCCTGCTTCTCCACGCGTGCTGCGCTCCCTGCGCAACTGTCACGGTGGAGGAGTATGCCAGGGCGGGACACGAACCCACCCTCTTCTTTCACAACCCCAACATTCATCCTTACATGGAGTTTCAAAGAAGGCTGCGCGCCCTCGAGGAGTGGGCATCCCTGCAGGGGATACCGCTGACCACCGACCAGGGCTATCCCCTTGAGGAAAACGTTGCCATGCTGCTCTCCGGAAATCCCCGCTGCGCCATCTGTTTCGGGGAGAGGCTTGCTGCAACCGCTCTCAAAGCTTCCGAGGCGGGTTTTTCGGCGTTTGGAACAACTCTCTCGGTAAGCCCCTATCAGGATCAGGAGTTGATACTCAGGGCCGGAGCGGAGGCAGGGCATCGTTACGGAGTGGAGTTTATCTACATCGACTGCCGTCCCCGTTACAGGGACTCCGTACACATTTCGAGAACCCTCGGGATGTACAGACAACCCTACTGCGGCTGTGTGTTCAGCGAGAGGGACAGGTACCGTCAAGAGCGTAAAAACGTTGCTTCAAAGGGTATTGACAGCGCTCCGAAAAAGGATTAGTTGTTTTCGGCAGTGGTATACCCAAAACTGGAGGGATTGGGGAGTATGAGAAATGTGATCGTTCTGGCCTTGCTGCTTTGCGCTGCAATGGCTTACGCTGAAAGCGCCACCCAGACCGACTGGAGCGGCGGCCCTGGCATTTACGGCCCCGTCTCCACCTGGGGTGACAGGTTCTATATCAGTGACGCCATGGACTGGGACACGGAACCAGGCCAGTTGAAACTCATCGTGAACCGAAGCGAGAACACCATTTCAACACCTGTCACATCCCCTTACTACGTGATAGCCAACGATATGGACCTTGACGGCGACCAGGATGCAGCTTACTGCAGCTACGGCACCGGTGCTGTCTACTGGTCCCGCAACACCAACGGTCTTGGCACCACCTGGTCCCACCAGACGGTCGGCTCACTCAGCCAGGCGCAGTTCGTTTCGGTGGGCGACATCAACAACGACGGTCTGCGCGACATCGTCGCATCCAGCGCCGATCAGGACAAGGTCGTCTGGTTCAAGAACAACGGGGGGGGCGGCGCGTGGTCCATGCCCATCACCGTTGCACAGAGCTTCGACGCCCGGCAGATCAATTGCGCCGACATGGACGGCGACGGCAACCAGGACGTTGTCGGCGTATCCTATGAAAGCGGCGACGTGGTCTGGTGGCGGAATACCAACTCCGGGAACACATGGTCCATCAACTACATCGACGGCGCCCTCCTCGGTGGTTACGCATGCGATGTGGGCGACTTCAACGGCGATGGCCACCCTGATGTGGCGGCGGTAAGCTTCAGCACCGGGAGGGTCGTTGCCTACTTCTCCCAGAACCCGTGGGGCTTCAGCTGGGCCCAGCACGAGGTGGGAACCTTCACCGGCGCCAGGGCAATCGCCCTGACCGATGTCAACGACGACGGCAAGATTGACATCGTTGTGGGCAGCGGTTCAGGGAACGGGAGCCTTCGCTGGTACAATCACATCAGCGGCACCACCTGGACGATGAACAGCATCGAAGGCACAGCCCCCGGTCTGCGCTCCATCGATGCGGCCGACATGGACGGCGACGGCTCGCCGGATGTAATTGTTGCATGCCGCGATGCCAACAGGATCTACTGGTTCAAGAACTTCCTGAAGCTCAGCCAGCCTTGGGTGCGCTACGACGTATCAACGTATTTCGCTGGCGCCAGGGGTGTTTCGGTTGGCGACATGAACGGCGATGGCGTACCAGACGTGATGGGTTGCGCCGAAACCGGCAACAAGGTGAGCTGGTGGCGTATCGGTGGTTTCAACACCCCCGCCATCCTGACATCGTCCATCCTTGACGTGAACCCTCCCGTGCCTGGCAACAACAGGTGGGACTACGTCGCGTGGAGCCAGGTGACACCCACCGGTACCAGCATCAAGCTCAGGCTGAGAACTTCTTACTCTTCCAGCGACATGGGTCCCTGGAGCGCCTGGCTCACAGTCGGGGGAAGCCTGGCGCAGGTCGTTGCACAGGGCGGACGATACATTCAGTACCAGGCCGAGCTTGCCACGTCGAACCCCAACATCACGCCTTCACTGAAGGACATATCGGTTATCTGGGACCCCTACAGCGTTGGAGAAGGTTCCATCGAACCCGTGGACGAAAGACTGATCTGGCTGCCCCAGGGTAACCCTGCCAGCGGAGCTTTCACGGTTTCCTGGAGTGTCCCGATCGGTGGTTCCGTAAGTGTGACGCTGTTCGATTCCGCCGGCAGGGCCGTAAGGGTCCTGCAGAACGGCGAGATCCAGCAGGGCAGCTACTCGGCCATCGTCGGCGGCCTTCCCGCCGGTGTGTACGCAGTGGTCATGACCAGCCCCGACGGCATGGCAGCCCACAGGCTTACGGTAATCAACTGACCTGAATCATAGGAACGCAGAAGGGGCGGGCATTTGCCCGCCCCTTCACTTATCTGTCAGGGCGCCGGGGTCGTTTCCCCCATCAGGCCTTTGTCATGGGAATGCCGAACCTCAGGGCGAAAAGGAAGAGAAGGTTCCTGGCGCCGTCCCTCCAAAGGTTGAGTTTGGGCTTGCCCAGACGCTCGGAGTAACTGAATGGGATGTTCACCTCGCGGCAGCGGAGCCCGTGTCTTGTCCAGGCCTTGATCTTGAACTCCTCGGACATGGCCATTCCACGACTGGTGAGGGTTATGCCGTCGAGGATCTCCCTTTTGAAACACCACATGCCGGACTGGCTGTCAAGGATCATCCGCTGGAAGAGCACCACCGTGGCAGCGGAGAGAACGAAGTTCCCCGCGAATCGAAGGGTGCTGTTCAAAGAGCCTGCATGATCATCGGGCCGTCTGCGGGCGCTGATGAAGTGCAAACCGTCTTTGAGAAGGATCCCGGTCAGCTCGGGAATCATGTTGACCGGATAGGTCCCGTCGGCGTCGGCCGTTGTCACCAGATCGGTCCCGACCGCCGCAAAACCTGCCATGTATGCGCTTCCGTAACCTTTTTCCGGCTGGTACACCACGGTGCAGCCGAACCCTTTGGCCACCCCGGCGGTGTTGTCCGTGGAGCAGTTGTCAACCACCACGACCTCGTCGACGCAGTCGGGCACCGCCCGCAGAACGCAGGGCAGCCCCTCCTCTTCGTTGTGGGCAGGTATCACCAATGTTATGGATTTTCCTTGGATCATGCGTTGAAGCTACTTCCGGCGAGAGGAGGGGTCAACCACGACAGGGCGCAGGTGCAGGTACGCGAAGAACCTTCTGGCCATGAAGGGTAGAACTCCGGGGCGGAGGAGCTGCCGCGCTATGCCCAGGAGCTTTCGACCCCTGAAGTAGAAACGCAGAAAAGCCTTTCTCTGGAGCTTGAGCACATCGCGGGAGGAAAGACCGGATGGGGGGGCCGGGCAGCTCGTGTTGTGGAAAACGCTCCAGACCAGTTCAGGTTTCTCACAGGCGTCAAACCACTTCTTCCCCGCCTCGGAACCGGGTATCGGAAGGAAGTTCGCGAACTGGGCCCAGTCGAGCCCTGACGAGACGGCGAAGGAGATCGTTCTTTCTATGTCCTCCCTTGTCTCTCCGGGCAGTCCGATGATGAAGTACCCGGCAACCGGAAGGCCATGCCTTTTAATCATGGCTATCCTTTCGGCTATGAGCGATGTTGAAAGGACCTTGCGGACTGACCTGAGAACACGGTCAGACCCGGACTCGATGCCGCAGTGAACCACGTACCACCCGGCCCGTTTCATAAGGTCGAGAAGCTCGTCGTCGAGGGTGTCCAGCCTTACGCCGTTGGGTGTTGAGAAACACACCGGAAGGTTCCTGATCAGGGCTTCCCGGCAGAACTGCTTTGCGTAATCCGCATCAAAGGTGAAGTTGTCGTCTTCGATGTGGACCTCGCGCACTCCGAAGCGCGCAACGAGAAGCTCTATCTCGTCCCAGACCCTTGAAAGCGGCCTGTGCCTTATCCTTCTTCCGGTAATGCGGAACCCGGCGCAGAAGGTGCAAAGGTACGGACACCCCCTTGTTGTGATAATGGGGGCGAAGGGAAGCCTTTTGAGGACAACACCGTTGGGAAGCCCCCGGTACCGTTCGGGCGGGGCGTGATGCCATGCCGGGGTGGGAAGGATTGAAAGGTCATCGAGGTGGACGGGTTCGGTCTGCCACTTATCTGTCCTGCACACAACACCGGGTATCCTGTTTGCCCCGCCTGACAGGAAAAGGGGAAGTGTCTCTTCCGCTTCGCCCATAAAGATGGTGTCCACCTCGGGCAGGTCGTCGAAGGCGGCGGTTCCACGGCAGGAGGCGTGGGGTCCTCCCAGCAGGAAGGGGGTTTTTCCAAGGGCAAGCCTCAGCTCAGGCAGTTCGCGGCGCAGAACAGAGACATCGCTGGAAAATGCCGTTATCAGGAGGGCGTCGGGCTCGGACTTCCGAACAGCCCGCACCAGCGTGGACCCGGTGACTCCCGTGAGGGCTGCATCCACCAGGGTGACCTCATGCCCGCGTTCTTCAAGAACCGCCGCCAGGATAAGCAGGCCGATGGGCGGAACCGTGTTCGAGGACCCGGGCCGTGGCGGGTGAAGAAGTGTGCACCTCACTTAAGACGGGCTTCGTGGGCTGTGACCGACAGCCCGCCGAGTACCCACCTGTAACTCTCGTTGCCGGTGAATACGTACCCCTCGGGCAGAAGCGCCTGGCTGTTGTGCCGGTCCGCCGTTGTGAGAACAAGGTTGATGACATGGGATCGTTCATTCCCCTGTGGCTCGGAAACGTATCCGAGGGCCGGAATGCTTCCGATCCTCGCGTCCGGGTGGAAGGGGTTTTCGACCGATGCCGCCGCCGCCCTCACGGCCCTAGCTTCCAAAGGACCGGCCAGGGTGGCGTCGGGCTGCCAGGGGTGTCTGACCGTGAGAATGCATGATGCAGAGGCCAGGCAGAAAAGGATCCAGATAAAGGCCGAGACCGTCTTTCCAGCCTTCTGAAGAGCGTTGGCCAGAAGCACCAGCAGGGGGGGGTAGGTCACCAGGATGTAGCGGAAAAGGTTAAGGCAGGGATCGGGCGCCACGAGCACCACAAGGATGTGGAAGGCCACCATCATCCCGACGAAAAGCAGCTGAGCGGTCACCGGGGCTGAAGGTGGCCGTTTTCTCACCAGGAGCAACAGACCAAAGAGGAGAATGAACCCCGCGGTCACCGCAAGCCTCGTCGGGGGGTGCAGCAGCGCCGGGAGGGCCAGCGCCGCCATGAAAGCGATGCCCGGCTTTCGTCCCGCCCGATAGAATGAGAAGGCCAGAGCTGCCGAAACGGGGAACCACCGGAAGTCTTCGCCGATGAGATGGCCTGCGAACAACCGGACCCGTCCGGCGAGCCAGTTGACGGGGAGATCCGGTGAGCTCTCCCCCAGATAGTTCGGGAAAATGAAGAACCCGTTCACGGAGAGGTGCATGAGGCCGTTTACCAGGATGACGACCAAAGGGGAAAGCCATAAAAGATCAGCCCAAGCCAGTCTCCTGTACCTTATGACATCGGTCAGGAGGAAAGCCGCGCCAAGGATGATGCCAGGCGGGCGGAAGATCGTGGCCAGAGCGATGAGCAGGGAGGCCTGGAGACGCCGGCCCCTTATGTAGAAAACGATTGCCCATGCAGCGGCAGCCATGTGGGCGGTGTCGGGAAGGGCCCGGAAAGCCTGGGCGAGGAACAGGGGGCTCGCCAGAAGGCCGAGCGCGGCCATAATCCCCACCCTGTCGGAGCCGGAAAGCTCCCTTCCCAGCCGCCATGTTCCAAGAAGCCCGAAACCGGCGGCAATTGTGGGCAGGATCCTGGCCGTTGGGAGGGTGTCGCCGAAAACCCGCATGAAAAGCGCCCAGAGCCATGGAAGCAGCGCGGGATGGCCCATGCCCATCTCGCCCCTGCCGGAGCCTGCCGGGACCAGGGCAAGCGAGTTGCGGGCGATCCAGCTGGCGGTTGAGTAACCGTAGCCTATCTCGTCACCGAACAGGGGGACCGACCCGAACCACAAAAATGCGAGAGATACAGCCACCCCGAAGCAAAGAAGCCAGGGCAGGGAAGTTCTGATGCTCATCTCTCGGGGCTGACCAGGTTTTCGCTGATTACTCCGGTGACCCTTTCGCAGTACTGGCACCTGTACGTTACCAGGCTGCGGTTCTCGAGGCGGAACTTCCGCGGGGCGCCCAACATGTTCGTTGCGCAGTTGGGGTTGGGGCACAGCATGACACCTGTGATGGATTCGGGGAGGGAGATGCGCCTCTTTTCCTGGACCCTTCCCTCCCTGATGATGTTGATGGTGGCGTTGGGCGCAATGAGGGAGATTATGTCGGTCTCGTTTCGGGAGAGGACCCTGTTCTCGATCTTGAGGATGTCCTTCCCTCCCGGAAGCCGTTTGGACTGGAACCCAACGCCCAGGGTGAACACCCCGCCGCTGCCAATACCAAGTATCTCAACGACTTTCAGTGCCATGGGGGTGGGAATGTGGTCAATCACCGTTCCGTTTTCGATGGCGTATACCTTGTAAACCCTGTCGCTCATGAGATCCCTCCGGTGACCAGCCCGAGCAACGCCTGACGGGTTGGTATCCCGTTGTGCGCCTGGCGGAAATAGATGGCGTTGGGAAGCGAATCGACCTCTTCGGCGATCTCGTCCACCCTGGGCAGGGGGTGCATGATCTTGATCGAGTCACCCAGAACGGCCACGGTTTCCCGCGTGACCCTGTAACTGTGGGCGACGCTTTCGTACTCCTGGGGGTCTCCGAATCGCTCCTTCTGTATCCTGGTGACGTAGAGGACATCCATCTCGGAATCCTGCGCCTCCTCGGGTGAGGAGACGACCCTGAATGAAATGCCCGACTCCGCGAGTTCGGTGAGAACATGGGGAGGCATGGCCAGGGAAGAGGGGGAGATGAAGACCATCCTGGCGCCGAACAAAGCCATCGCGTGGGCAAGTGAGTGGACGGTGCGGCCGTACTTCAGGTCGCCCATGAGACCCACGCAGAGTCCTTCAAGCCTTCCCACACTTTCGAAGATGGTGAAGAGGTCGAGGAAAGTCTGTGTCGGGTGCTGGTTCGAGCCGTCACCGGCGTTGATGACAGGGACGGAGGACAGCTCGGAAGCCATCCTTGCAGCGCCTTCGACAGGATGCCTTATGATCATGGCATCGCAGTAGCCTGTGACTGTTCTGACGCTGTCCGCGAACGATTCGCCCTTTTTCTGGGATGATGAACCGGGATCGGCGAAGCCGAACACGGTTCCCCCCCCCTTCAGTACAGCGGATTCAAAGCTCAGCCTGGTGCGGGTCGAGGGCTCGAAGAAGAGAGAGGCCACTCCGAGACCCGAAAGAAGACCGGGATGCTTTCCCGATTTCACTTCCCCCGAGGCCTCCACTATGCGCCAAAGCTCCGAAACCGACATGTCCCTCAGGGAGATGATGCTTCTGCCTGAAAAGGAACTCAACGGGAATCCCCCTTCCTCAATGGTTCGCGAAGCTCCCGCTCGCGTTCCTTCACTATGTCAAGCATTTCCGCTGGCCCTCCGGCGGAAAGAAGGTCGTCTACAAAACCCTGCAACCTGAGCATCCTGTTCAGCCTGGCCAGCATGTGCAGGTGCTCGTTCGCTGAAGGGAAGACAAGAAGGAAGAAAAGAGAGGTCAGCCTTCCGGTCTCCTCGCCGAACGGCAGGGGGTGGGGTGGCCGGAAAAGCATGAGCAGGCTGTGTTCGACGAATAGTTTCCTCACGTCAAGCGGGTGCACCAGAGCTGCGCCGCACCTTAGAGCCGTTGAGGCTGCATTTTCACGAAGGATTATCTGCTCGAGCAGCGCCGCCTCGTCGTAAAGAGCTCCCGTTCCGCACGCCTCGGACGCCATCAGTCGAAGCATGCTGCTCCTGGTGCCGACCCTGTCGGGTACAATGATGTTGCCCGAAAGCATTTCGGTCATGAGCAGAGCCTTGGAGTCCAACCCCGCAGTTTCGGCGTTTGACTGCTCGGCCAGGGCGAGGCGGTCGGCGGCCAGGCTTCCGAACTCACGGGTGAGCCAGTCAAGGATGTCCGACCTCAGGTAGCACTTCTGACCCTGAAAGAGCACAGTTTCAAGGCCGGCCCTGCCGATCTCCCGCGTGGCCTCCTGAAGGCTCATCCCAAGGCACTTGGCAGTGTCTGTCAGTGTGAGGAAGGTCTTCATTTTTCTCTCCCGTTGCGCAGGTCGTATTATAGTGATTGCACGGGTTCGAACGCATTGCGATCAATGGGAGGACTGTGATGAAC
The DNA here is from genome assembly GCA_002436025.1 of candidate division Hyd24-12 bacterium UBA6080. Taxonomy (GTDB): domain Bacteria; phylum Fermentibacterota; class Fermentibacteria; order Fermentibacterales; family JCC-6; genus UBA6080. Next base: position 50,701 of record DIXM01000008.1, on the reverse strand, counting down.
TGTTTGGCGCGCCGTTTCATCAGATACGCTGAGATTGATACCAGAAGCGATCCCGCGAGTTTTTCGTTTCCGTCCACGCCAGGGCAGACCGACCTCCTGAAACTCCTTCGAGATGAGCTTCTGGAGATGGGAGTTGAAGGGGTTCACCTTGAGCAGGGAGGGATTCTTTACGGATCCGTACCCGGTGGTGAGGAGGGCGTGACTATCGGGCTCATCGCACACGTTGACACGGCTCCCGCCGTTTCGGGCCACGGTGTCAGGCCTGTCGTTCACCGGGAGTGGGACGGCTCGCCCATTCACATTGCCGAGGGAGTGGTTCTTGATCCCGGTGAGTGCCCTCAGATGGAGCCCTACAGGGGGGGAGCCATAATCACATCCGATGGAAAGACCCTTCTGGGCGCAGACGACAAGGCGGGGGCTGCAATAATCATGGAGGCGGTGCGCCGGATGCTGGGAAACCCGGGTACGAAACGGCCCAGGATCGTTGTGGCGTTCACATCAGACGAAGAGATCGGCCGTGGAATGGATAACTTCAGCACCGCAAGGTTCGGCGCCGATTTTGCGTACACCGTTGACGGCGAGCAGCCCGGTTCCGTCGACAGCGCCACGTTCAACGCGTGCAGGGCCGACTGGAGGATAACCGGTATCGAGGTTCACCCGGGCAGTGCCTGCGGCAGGCTCGTGAACCCGGTGAGAATAGCGGCCGAGCTCATCTCCATGCTCAAACCGGAAGAGATGCCCGAGAACAGCTCGGGTGAAGAGGGCTTTGAGTACCCCATGGAGGTTTCGGGAGACACCGAGGCCGCCGCTGTACAGATGATCATCAGGGATTTCACGACCGAGGGGCTTGCAGCAAGGGTTCACAGGATGCACTCGCTTCACCGTTTTCTGTCGGAGAAGCATGACAGGGCGGTCATCGAGCTTGAGATCAGAAACCAGTATTCGAACCCCAGGGATACGTTGAGGGCCGACAGAAGACTGGTTGATTACGCCATGCTTGGAACGGAGAGGGCAGGCATAACTCCCACGGAAACAAGCATCAGGGGCGGCACTGACGGGTCGCGGCTGAGCTTTATGGGAGTGCCCACCGTAAACCTGCCCACCGGTGGGGGCCTGTTCCACTCGCGCAGGGAGTGGCTTGCGGTACAGGGACTTGAAAAGTCACTCGAGGTTCTCCTCAACACCATCTTCGTGTGGGGGGAAAACCTGGACGGATAGGGGTTGCCTCGCCCCGCCCCACCGCCTATTATCAGTAACGCAAGAAGCAACCCAGTGAGGGGGTGCCCCTTGAAGGCGGTACTTTTTATCGTGCTTCTTTCACTGTGCGCTGCGGTTTTCGGGCAGTCGGAAGAAGAGCTGGCTGTTCGGGCAACGGTAGAGTCATTTTTCGCAGCCCTGAAAGAAGCCAGGGGAGAGGACGCCGCAGCTCTTTACTCAGAAGCGGCCATGCTTCAAGTCGATATGACCTTCCAGTCGATCCGCGAAGGTATCCGGCGCAACGACGAATCCGTGCTCCTCAGGCTGCGGACAGCAGGCTATCAGGCGGAGAGCGCAGACATAAGGGACTGGACTACAATTGAATACCTCACCGAGACCATCAAGCTTCCCATAATGTTCGGAAGGTATACCCCGTTCACCATGTTCGTGGACTCCATCCTTGTTCAGGGAAGACGGGCCGAGGTCTTTCTCACCTTCGAGAACCCCACGGGAATCAGGATGGGCCAGCAGGCCGTTTTTGTGTGGGAGGACGACCTCTGGCTGGCCGAGAGTTTCCTGGGGATGACCTCGTTTCCCTGAGCCCCTCGTCAATGGTCCTTTGTGATCTCCCTGCGGCGGGAATTGACCTCGGGGCAGTCCCTGCACGTGCTTTCCGTGATAGCGCGGTGCCTGCGGTTCCAGACGGGGGCGAAATCCTCTTCGGCAAGGTTGCCGATGGGGTTTCCCGTGTTCCAGTACGGACACGGGAAAACTGCCCCGTCAGGGGCCAGGTATACCGTTCCGACAAGGTACGGGCACTCAGTCTGTCTGACCCCTCCGCACGCCACTTCAAAGGATATCCCGAGCCTTTTCGCCTTTGCTCCCGCTTCTTCAATGATTGCCAGGGCCGGTTCGGAGCCGGGGTCGACAACGCTTTCGAGAGTGGAGAGACCCTTGTAGGGCACGAGAGGAACCAGCCCCATGGCACGCACGCCCACCCTGGCCGCCAGTTCAACAAGGTCGGGGATCTCCGCGAGGTTGTCCCTCTGGAGGGTCGTGCTGAAGGCGAGCATGGGGAACCGTCTTTTCCCCCTGACCCTGATCAGGGTATCGAGGTTCTCCACTATCTTATCAAGGTCCGCCCCACCACGTATGGCGGCGTGTGTTTGCGGGCGGGCACCGTCGATCGACACGAACAGTGTGGTTGGCGGATACTTCACCAGCAGGGCTATGTTCTCGCTGTTCAGAAGGGTCCCGTTGGTCACCATCTCCCTGGCGGGTACGCCGGACTCACACAGCTCCTTGAGGTAGGAACCGATCCGGGGATTGCAGAAGGGCTCGGCTCCGCAGGAAATGCTGACAATTGAAGCCAGCGGAAACACCTGCCGCCTTATCCTGGAGAACAGCTCCGGATCCATATGGAGCCACTTCCGGTCAGGGTCGGTGTCGGCGAAACGCATCGGGCACATGGAGCACCTCAGATTGCAGTGGTTGGTGGTGTCCATCCGTACAACGAGATGACGGCGCCTGTCCCGAAGGGCAACACCGGGGAACCTGTGGGTTCTTCTGAAAAAACGGGACAGGACGCTTCTCATGGTGGTTATTATAGCCCGGCGCAAGCATTGTATGTTAAGGCGTTCACAGGAGGGGAGTGCTTTTGAAGCCGGTTCTCATCATTGATTATTCCGTGGACGGTCTTTCGGGGGGCACCATCGGCAGAAGGCTCTGCTGCACCTGCGAAGTCGCCCCCGTGACCCCTTTAACGCCCTTTCCCGAAGTTGACCCTGCGGGGTACTCCGGCATCATCCATACCGGAAGCGCCCTTTCCATTACTGTCGAACAGAGTTTTACGGGGCATGCGTGCCAACTGGTTCAGTCATGCGTTCGTTCGGGGGTTCCCCAGATGGGGATCTGCTACGGCCATCAGCTGATATGCATGGCCTTGATGGGTCCGAATGCCGTCAGAAGGGCTCCCCTCGGCCCCGAGATCGGGTGGCTTCCTGTCGAGATGCTTCCCCCCGGCCTGCCCGACACCCTTGAGAATGAAACGGTATGGCAGTCCCACTACGACGAAGTCACATCGATCCCATGCGGCGCAGTTCTGCTGGCACGAAGCGCTGTTTCCGGGGTCCAGGCATTCCTCGACCGGGACAGGGGCATTCTGGGTACCCAGTTTCACCCCGAGTTTTCCGCCAGTACCGGAAATGCCCAGTTCCTTCTTGACAAAGAGCTGTTCGTAAAGCACGGGATAAGCATCGACACCGTTCTTGCCTCGGCCCCGGAGAGGGATGCGGGCGCTTTGTTTCTTGGCTATTTTCTTCGCATGACCAGGGGGGAGGCGATATGACAAATGCACTGAGCGGGCTGGAACCGGCAGCGGTCTGGAAGCACTTCGGAGCCCTTCTTTCCATTCCCAGGCCCAGTGGCTCGGAAGCGGCTGCGGCCGATTACATCGTTGGAGTCGCAAAGGAGCTGGGGCTCGACTGGAAGCGTGACGGCGCGAACAACGTGCTTGTTCGAAGACCCGGTCCGGGAAACGGCGTCGTTCTTCAGGCCCATACGGACATCGTTGCAGACCGCCTTCCCGACTGCCCCACCGACCCGGCGGTCGACGGCGTGACCGCCGAGCTTCGTGACGGGTGGGTCACAGCCCCCTGCACGACCCTCGGGGCCGACAATGGCATGGGTGTTGCCATCATGCTTGCCATGCTCGGATCCCCCCTTTCCACCCTTCCCCCACTGGAATGCCTGTTCACGGTGGACGAGGAGAGAGGGCTTCTGGGCGCCAGGGTATTCCCCCCGGAATGGCTTGCCCACCGAATGCTCATCAACCTCGATTCCGAGGAGGAGAACAGCATCTGCATCGGGTGCGCAGGCGGCCGCGACGTCATCGTGACGAAGGCTCTCGAATGGGAGTCCGGATCTGTTCCCGTTACCAGGCTCACTGTTCGCGGTCTGTCCGGAGGGCATTCGGGGATGGAGATCAACCGGGGCAGGGCCAACGCCATATGTGTTGCCGCGAGGGTCTGCCGGCAGCTCGGGCTCAGGGTCGCATGGTTCTCGGGGGGCTCGAAACACAACGCAATCCCTCGTGAAGCGGAAGTTCTTGTGGCGGGAGAGGTTTCCCCCACCCGCCTTTCGGAGGTCGGCGACGGGATAAGGCGCGAGTACGCCGGCTTTGAAAAAGGGATCCATATCTCCGCCCTGCCCTCTTCCCCCCGGGCGGTTCTCACAGAGAGCTGTTCCACGGGGCTGCTCGATCTTCTTCTGGCCCTTCCCCACGGCGTGGCGGCAATGAGCGGATCCATTCCCGGGCTCGTGCAGACATCCTGCAACCTTGCCATAGTGAAAACTGATGAAAAGACAACCGAGGTTACCATAAGCGTCAGGAGTTCGATCGATTCGTCCCGTGATGCCCTGGTCGAGAGGATCTGCTCGACAGCCAGGCTCTCGGGTTGTTCGTATGAAGCGTGCGAAGGCTACCCGGGCTGGACACCCGACCCCGGTTCCCCCCTTCTGGCGCATGCCAGGAAGGCGTGCAGCGAGTTCTACGGGTCCGAACCCGAGGTCCTTGCTATCCATGCCGGGCTGGAGTGCGGCATAATCGGCAAGAGGGTCGGCGGGATGGACATGATAAGCATGGGTCCCGACATCAGGGATGTGCACATTCCGGGCGAACGGGTCAGGGTATCCTCAGTTCAGGCCTTCATGGGAATGCTTGTGAACCTGCTCGAAAGCCTTGCCTGAAGATGCTCAACGAACCTGAAGGCTTTTTCGGGAGGGTTCCCGTCTTTGACTGTTCACCGGTCGACTCCATAACAAGGAAAAGACTCACAGCTTCAGGCTGCTCTGCCCCGAACTGGGACAAAGTGCTCCTTTCCAGTGATACAGACCCTTCACTGATTGAAGGCACGGTTTTCAGGGGGGAGTGCAGGGTGCACCTGCCCGAAGGCGAGATAAGTGGCTCAGTTCTTGAGGACTGCACGATAATGGGTCCGGTTGTGATCAGATCCTGTTCTCTGGTGAGGGGCTACGCCGTTCTGGAAGGATCGGTTCTCGAGAATTGCGGGGTGCTTAGCTGGAGGGGAAAACCGGCCTTTTTGGGTTCCGAGATGGATCTGGGCGAGGAAACCGGCCTCAGAAGGGTGCCCATTTTCCCCACCATGGATCACCTCGAGGCCTTCCATCTCGCCTCGGGCGCCGGAAGACACATGGTGGAGGGGATCTCGCGCAGGGTGAGCTCGCTTCCAGTCTGCGGGGTCATCGGACCTTCGGCAACGGTCAGCAACGCATCACTGCTGGAAAACACGGTTCTGATGCGGGGGGCGGTTCTTTCCTGCCCGGGGCCTGTAAGGGGAAGCCTGATAATGCCCGAAGGCAGGGTTATGAACCACGCCCAGGTTCACGGTAGCGTTCTGCAGTGGCGTGCAAGGGCCGACACCATGTCTCTGGTCACCGATTCCATCGTGGGCGAGGGCTCGGTCGTGGAAAGACACGGCATGCTCAACAGGTCCTTTCTGGGGGCCGACAGCGTTCTTGGCGAAGGCGAGATGACCGCTTCCCTGGCAGGTCCCCTGACCGGGATGCACCATCAGTCACTTCTCATCGCAACCCTTTGGCCCGCCGGCAAAGGCAACGTTGGCTACGGAGCCAACGCGGGCAGCAATCACACTTCCCGCCTCCCCGACCAGGAGCTTCGACTGGGAGAGGGATTTTTCATCGGGCTAGGCACTTGCATCAAGTTTCCGGCCGATTACACCCGCAGCCCCCACTCGATCCTGGCCACCGGTCTCACCGCTCTTCCCCAGAAGGTATCATTTCCCTTCTCGCTGATCACCCAGCCGGTCCGGCGTCCGCCTGGTATCCCCGAGGGGTTCAACCAGATCTTCCCGGGATGGATGCTGTACGACAACCTGTACGCCCTGGTGCGAAACGCCTGGAAACACGGAAGCCGTTCATCAGCAGTCCACACGCCGGTTGACACGGGACCTTTGTCGGAAGGGGTGCTCGCGTTCACGAGCGACGCCCTTGAAAGGCTGAAGGTCTGTTCATGCGATGAAATGCCGGGTATCGGCAGGAACTTCATGACGGAAGAATCAAGGATCAAGGGCATGCAGGCGTACGAAACGCTTCTTGAAGGCGCCGACCTGTTCAACCGGCTGCAGGTGGGAGAGCTGAGCCCTGAATCGATGCCGCGACTGAAGGCCATCCTGCGTCTGATCATCGAAGGCGCCGCAGCATCGAGAATGAAGGACAGGCTTCGGGGCGAATCGGTCATCGATGACTACGCCGAAGTCAGGCGCCTCCCCGATGAGGAGCCTTTCATTACCGCGATTCAGCGCATCATTGACAGTATCGGCTGACAGTACCCCTCTCAGGCGCTCCTTGTTCGACTGTCTCTTTCAACATATGATGCGGCTGGTGGGCAGCGAACAGGAGGTCAGCATGGAGAAGAACGACCTGATCGAACAGGCCGAGGGAAGTATTGTGACTTCGGGTGAAGCAAAGCCTGCCAGAAAACAGCCTTCCCGAAAGGGCAGGCTGGTTCTGATGGTGGTTCTGCTGTGCGTTCTTGTGGTCGTGGGCATCGATTCCTACAACAGGGTTCGCCGAATGTACGAACCACCGGTTCATTCCCGATTAGCCGGAGCGATTCGATGACGCTTTTCCCCCGAACGGGATCTCCTCTTAAGATGGCCGGCGAGGAAAGACGGATCCTGGTCATTGACGATGACCCGGACACCTGTGTCCTGCTCTCCCACATGCTTCGCAAAGAGGGTTTTGCTCCGGAAACGGCCGGCAACTCATCCGCGGCGCTTCAACTGCTTCACAACGGGCCGTTTGACGCGATACTCCTTGACTTTCTGATGCCGGGGATGAACGGCATACAGTTCTGTTCCACACTGCAGGCCGACCCGGTCCTCTCCCGGATACCCGTGATAATGGTCACCAGCAGGACCGATGAAGACACTCGCAGCGAGGCTCTTGCAGCCGGAGTTGCTGATTTTGTCACTAAAATGAAGTTGAACAGCAGGACTTTGTCCACCACGGTGAACAGGGTTCTGGAAATGGCTGGACAGTGGAACAAACTGGACCGTCCCGTCTCCTCGGCCCGGCTGCACGATTTTCAGGGGTTTCTGAGCCATCTTGTCGAGAGCGGCGGCGTGCCCCCCGAAGCAGTGGCCGCCATCAGCACCGCCTCGCCAAGGGAGCTTTACGAAAAGGCCGCCAGCGTCGGGATCGACGGAGTTTCTATCGCCAGGGCGTTCTCGAGTTTTTTCGGGGTGCCCGTTCTGCCCTGCATTGACCCCGAAACCGTCGAGGCTGGACTGCTCCCGGCGGCTTTCTCAAGGGCGCACAGGGTTCTTGCCGTCCGGGATGGGGCAGGGGTGCGATTCGTGGTCACGAACCCATTCGACTCGAACCTTCTTGACGGGCTGGAATCCCTGACCGGCAAGCCCCCGCTGCTGAGCATCACGTGTCCCGACTGCATCGACGCCCTTCTTCACCGGGAGGATACCCCTGACCACCAGCCCCTGGTCGAGAATGTGGAGAGTGACCAGACAGAGGAGGAGCTTGTTGCCGAGGTGGCTGAGTTCAACGGCTCCATCGAGATAGATGAGAAGCCGTCAGATGACGACGTGAAGAAGTTCCCGATCCGCTACATCGCCGACAGCATCCTCTACACCGCCGCGACCGAAGGGGCCAGTGACATCCACATCGAGCCCAAGCCCGATCATGTCCTGGTCAGGTTCAGGGTGGATGGTGACATGAAGGATGTGTTCACCCTGAAGAGGAAGACGGGGTCCATTCTCATCAGCAGGTTCAAGGTGTTGGGAGGGATGGATATAGCTGAACGGCGAAAACCACAGGATGGCACCTCCGAGGCCAGGATCGCCCGAAAGCCCTACAAGATGCGTTTTGCGACCACTTCAACCCCGCAGGGCGAGAGCCTCATCGTACGCATCCTTGACATGTACGCCAAACCCAGAAGACTCACCGAACTCGGCATGACCGAAGAGCAGTCCGAGGCCCTCTACGAGATCGCCGGGCAGAACAGCGGCGCCATAATCGTCTGCGGTCCCACCGGAAGCGGCAAAACGACGACCCTCTACAGCCTCATATCCCACATCGACATCAGGAACCGAAGCCTCATGACGATAGAGGACCCGGTGGAATACCGGATCCCCTACGCCAACCAGCAGCAGGTGAACGAGAAGGCGGGAGTCACCTTCGAGGCCCTCCTGCGCTCAGCTGTTCGACAGGACCCCGACATCGTCTATCTTGGAGAGGTCCGCGACGCCTTCAGCGCAAGGACCTGCCTTGATCTGGCGAGCACCGGTCACATGACCCTTACCACTCTTCACAGTTCCAACACGACCACCGCACTGTTTCGGCTTGAGCGCCTGGGGATAACACGTGACGATGCAGCTGACAACCTGCTGGGACTTCTGGCCCAGAGGCTTCTGAAGGGTCTTTGCCAGAACTGCAGGAAGATGAAGCCCATCACCGCTGAAGAACGTGCAAAACTGCTTCCGTTCATCAGTGACATCCCCGCCGAGGTCCCTCACCCCGAGGGCTGCCCCAGGTGTGGCTTCACTGGCTACTCCGGCAGGATGGGCGTTTACGAGCTAATGCGTTTCAGCCCCGAGGTGACCGGGATCATAAAGGAGTCGCCCTCGATCCCAGCGATGCGGATAGCCCTGAAGAATGCGGGGCTGTTTCTCCTGAGCGATCACGCCATCCTTAAGATGCGTCTTGGACTGCTTTCCTTCGAGGACGTTTACAGGGTCATCCTTCTTGAAGAACTGAGGCTGACGGGACGAACAGGCACCTCAGCCCCCCCTCCCGAAGCCGGCGCGCCTGAACGCCGCAGGATCCTCCTTGTGGACGATGACACCGACTTCAGGAATCTCGCCACGCACATGCTCGAAACTGCGGGTTACGTTGTGGAGCAGGCTTCAGACGGCGTGGAGGCAATTGTAATCCTGAACACCAAAAGCTTCGATCTTGTAATGAGCGACATCGAGATGCCCGGACTGGACGGCTTCACGATGCTGCAGGCGCTTCAGAGCAAGAACCTTGTAACCCCGCTCGTGTTCCTGACCGCCAATGACAGCATGGACAAGGAGGAGAAGGGGTACGAGTTGGGAGCGGTTGACTACATCAGAAAACCCATTCACAAAAAAACATTCCTCGCCCGGGTTGACCGGGTCATCCGAAGCGGTGGAAAGTGACAGCCGGCGTGGATCTTTGCTCATACCTGCCCCTGATTCCACAGCGAAGGGAAAGGAACGCCAGTGGTTGAACCAATTCTGCTTCTGGTTGTTGGGATCGCTGTGCTCTGGGGCGGCTCCGAGCTGATCATTCGAAGCATCGGACCCCTCGCAAGGGTGCTTGGCGTAAAGGAACTCGTGGTGACGGTGCTTGGCGTAAGCGTGCTTTCCAGCCTTCCGGAACTCACGGTATCGGCCTTTGCCATCGCCCGCGGGGCCGGTGACATCTCGCTTGGCAACATCATCGGCTCAAACTTTGTCACCCTGACCTTCGTGACGGCTGTCTGCGCCCTGATACGACCGATCAATATCCATCATGAGGTGAAGAACCGCGAGTCGAGCTGGATGATCCTGTCGGCAGCCCTTGTGCTGGTGCTTTCAATGGACGGTGTTCTCAGCCGCTCCGACGGGATGATACTTCTTATGACCTATGTGCCGTACATGATCAGTGTTCTCCGCTCGGCAAGGAAGGGAGTGGATCCCGTGGACAAGGAAGGCGGGGACGGCAGGCGCGCCGTTCTTCGGGCATCGGCGCTGATAGCTCTTGGGATTGCCGGTGTCATCTGGGGTTCGAAGGTCGCGCTGGACTCGGGGACCGAGCTCGGGCAAGCAGTCGGAATACCCGCCGTGGCCCTGGGCGTAGTGGTGTTCGCCTTCGGTACAAGCCTTCCCGAACTTGCAATAAGCCTGTCCGCGACCATGAAGCACAAGGCTGACGTCACGATCGGCGAGGTCTACGCATCGAACATCTTCACCCAGCTTGTGGTCCTGGGGATCTGCTGCTTCATTGCGCCCATCCCCGTGGCCCCGGCGCTGAGCAGGTTCGCCATGCCTTTTCTGATCCTGGCAGCCGTTGTCATCCAGCTCTTCGTCACAAGCGGTCTGAAGCTGAACAGGATTGAAGCGGTCGGGTTGATGGTCTTCTACGGGGTGTTCGCCGCAAGCCAGTTCACAGAACTTCCAACGCTGGAATCCATTCTCGGATTCTGAGGGTTGCGCTTTCCGGCACTTTTTCTATATTACACTTGAACGATTGCTCAAGAATAGGAAGTAAAGATGTCTGCCACCTTTCTGCACGCCATGTGGTCCACTGCTGTGGAACTTGCCCCGTCGCTGTTTCTTGGTCTTGTGGTTGCGGGTGTACTTCACGTCCTCGTTAAAAGGGAAGCCATTCTGCGCCACCTTGGTAAACCGGGGTTCGCAAGCACATTCAAGGCGGCAGCTCTTGGAGTGCCACTGCCGCTCTGCTCCTGCGGCGTTCTTCCAGCGGCTCTGGCCCTTCGAAAGGACGGCGCGAGCCGTGGCGCAACAGTTTCGTTCCTTGCCAGCACTCCCCAGACCGGTGTCGACTCCATTGCGGCCACATGGGGAATGCTGGGGTGGCCTGTCGCCCTTGCGAAAATGATAGCCGCCCTCGTTGCCGGAGTTCTGAGCGGAACGCTGGTTGACCATTCCCGCGATGATTCCCCCGAACAGGTGTCACGCCCAAAATGCGTTACGACCGAAAGCGGACCGGCTCTGATACGGGCCTTCAGGTACTCCTTCAACACCATACTGGGCGACATCTGGGCCTTCCTTCTCGCGGGGGTCGCAGTGAGCGCACTGATACTCACCTTCGTCCCTCCCGGAAGCCTTGCGGACCAGCCCGTCCTGAACGGCCCTCTCGGTCTTCTGGCGGCCCTGGCCGTGGGTATTCCGCTCTACGTTTGCTCGGTCTCTTCCGTGCCGGTGGCGGCTGCCATGGTGTACGCAGGCTTTCCCGTGGGTGCGGCGCTTGTATTCCTCATGGCGGGTCCCGCCACCAACGCGGCGACCATCGGAGCCGTAAGGAAGGCACTGGGAAGGAATGCCTTTCTCAGCTATCTTTTGACCCTGATAGTCGTGAGCCTTGCGGCGGGGCTTCTGCTCAACAGTGTTTCCATCCCCGGAGTCAGGGTTTCAGGGGAACATCATGCGGGTGCCGTTCCACTCCGGGAGAACATCGCCGCAGGGCTGTTCTACGGCGCCATTGGGTTTCACGCGTTCAAATGGCTGAAGGGACGGGTAAGGACAATGACTGCCCATTCGGGTAACTCGACGGTGGTGATGAAGGTCACCGGGATGACCTGCGGCAACTGCGTGAGGCATGTGGAGGAAGCCCTTGGAAAGCTTGCGGGAGTCCGTTCCGTGAAGGTTGTCCTTGAGCCGGGCAAAGCCCTTATCGAGCCGGGCAACGGTTTCAGCGCCTGTGCGGCGCTTGCCGTGGTAAGGGCTGAAGGTTACGAAGCCAGCATCGATGGGAGCGCTTGTGGCTGCGACTCCTGAGGGCGTGACATTCACGGAGATAGAAGCCATGGGAGACCTGTTCTTTCAGGCCTCTGACCCCACGCGCCTTGCGATCCTTCTTCACCTGAACGCAGGAAGCCGGTGCGTCTGCGAGCTTGCCGCTGAAATGGGCCTTTCAATATCCGCGGTGTCACATCAGATGAAGAAACTGAGGCTCTCGGGGCTGGTCAACAGGCGCAGGGACGGGCGGCACATCCACTACACCCTGGCTGACGATCATGTACGGCAGCTTCTGGAACTCGGCCTCGAGCACATAAGGGAATGAGCCCCCGCACACCTGACTCGACACTGGGAAGGCAGTTCCAAAACCTGCGAGAGACCAGGCGCCATGTGTTTTCACTTCTTCCGCTGAGAATGGCTTCCGCCATCGTTGAACCCGGCTGCGGCACGGGTCTTCTCTCGCGGGAGCTTCTTTCACTTACACCGGCACGGATCACCTTGATCGATACCATTGAAAGGCAGGGTATCCCTGCGGGTTGCGTCTTTGAAAGACGCGACGCGACAAGATTTTTCCCAAGTGCCGACATCTACATCAGCTCGTTCTTCCTCTACCAGTTGAAAAACCCCGCGGCCTACCTGAAAAGGGTCGCAAAGGCTCTTGGCGAAGGCGGCCTGTACGCCGTGGCGGGCGAATTCTCATACTCCGATGCGGGTTGTGACCCTTTGGTTTCCGAACTGGCCGCTTCGCTTCGGGCGGAGGGCTTCGACCCCATGTTCGGCTCCGGGCTTGAGCAGACGTTCCGGGCGGCGGGCTACGGGGTTGTGGAGGCGGGGGAGGTCAGCCCGCTCCGGGAAGCGCCGGACAGGGAGTTTCTGAAGCTTCAACTCGGTGCTGCGGGCGAGCCTTTTTCGAAGAGGATTGCTGTGTCGGTTTTCTGGGGTGTCTTCAGGGTTTTGGGGAACCGCGGGTGAGCCTTCGTAGAAGCTCCGGAACAACAGGCTCCGGACAAGGTCTCTAAAAGGGTTCGTGCCGTTAATCCTCGAGAAACCCACCGAAGACCCTCCCGCGGCACTGTATCTATCATGGTCACCCTGGCAATGTTCCCGGGGTTCAGTAGGATACCGGCATGAAGGAAACCGATCTCTACGGGCCTGTCCGCGGCTTCCTCGAAGGCCAGGGTTATTCCGTAAGGGGCGAAGTCGGCCCATGTGACGTTCTGGCCGTGAGGGACGGAACGGTCCTGGCCGTGGAACTGAAACTGCTCCTGAACCTCCGCCTCATCCTGCAGGCCGTTGACAGGCTGGCTTTCACGGACGGGGTGTATATCGCGGTCCCACATTCGACAAGCGTCTGGAAGTCTGACCGGCACGGTGTCCTCAAGCTTCTGCGAATGCTGGGGGTGGGGCTGCTTCTTGTCGACCCGTCGACGGGGGCGGTTCAACCCGAGCTCGATCCCTGCCGTTACGAGCCCAGAAGCAACAGGCAGAAGAGGGGACGGCTTCTCCGGGAACACGCGTCCCTGACGGGCGATCCCAATCCGGGCGGCTGCAGCCGCCGCCGGGGAGTGATGACGTTCTACCGCAAAAAGGCCGTCTCAGCCGCCCTGTTCCTGAGGGAGAACGGACCTTCCAGGGCTTCCGCTGTTTCAATCGCCCTGGGAATGCCCGATGCCCTCTCGATTCTTTACCGAAACGTGTACGGCTGGTTCGAAAGGCGGGAAAGGGGAGTCTACGGGCTTTCCCCCCGGGGTTTGTCCGAAGTTCCGTCCTGGGAGTGACGGTGCGGGGGCTGGCCCGGGTTGCAAGGAACCTTGACCGGGCTTCATACTATCCATGTTGACACTTTTCACGGAAAGGATCGTCATGGGAGAGACCTTTGCCCTGAAAATACTGGGAAGGGCCGCGGGACATCCCGTTTCCGAGGGGGATGCCGTTTCCATCGAACCCGACCTCCTGGTGACCCACAGCGATACCGGAGAGGTTCTGGACGAATTCAGGAAATGCCATCCCGAAGGAGTGGTGAAACACCCCGAGAGGCTCTTCATGGTTCTGGACGGCGCTGTGCCCCCGGTGGGCGCCGAAGCCGCGAAACACGCCGAGATCCGCCGTTTCGTCTCTGCCATGGGAGTGAGAAACCTCTACGAACCCGGTTCGGGTGCCTGCCCCCAGGTTCTCGCAGAGAGTTTTCTGGCTCTTCCCGGCAGCATCCTGGGTGGTACGGACCGGCACACGTGCACACACGGTTCCTTCAATTGCTACGCTTTCCGGATCACGATCCCTGAGGCTGCGGAAGCGTGGTGCACCGGGGCACTCCGGATCAGGGTGCCTGAAACCGTCGACATCCAGTTGACGGGAGGGCTTCGGGAAAGGGTGGGTGCCAGGGACCTTGCCCTGGCTATGCTTGCGGGTGTACGCGATGTGGCGGGAAAAGCAGTTGAGTTCCACGGGAGCGCCATCAGTGGCCTGCGGATATACGAACGGATGATACTTGCCGGCGCTGGGGCCGAACTGGGTGCATCGATCTCGGTCTTTCCGGCTGACGGCACCACTGAGGACTTCCTGTGTTCCCATTCCATCTGCCGGCACGCCCTGTGGAGCGACTCCGACGCCGTGTTCGCAGGTGTGGAGCGCTATGATCTGGACTCGGTCCAACCCATGCTTGCTCCGGCGGATACTGCAGCGGTACCATTACCCGTCGCGGAACTGGCGGGGAGGCGCGTGGATGTTGTTTTGCTTGGATTCTGCGAAAACGGTGGAAACGAGGACCTTCAGTCTGCCCTGGATGTAATGAGGGGCAGAAAAACGGCCTCCGGTGTGCGTTTCTACGTGTGTCCCGCCTCCCGCGACGTCTATCTCAAGGCTCTGCGAAACGGCTTGATCGAAGAGTTCGTTCTGGCAGGGGCATCGGTTCTTCCTCCGGGTTGCGGCATCTCCGGCTGTCCCGATGTTCTGGCCCCGGGGGAGATGTGCATCTCCACATCGAGCCTGGGCGCGCGGGATTGGACGGATACCGGGGAAACCCGGGTGTGTCTGGCCGGCCCCGAGATCGCGGCGGCAGCCGCGGTGACAGGTATGATCACGGACCCGAGGGAAGTCTGAGAGGTTCAGAACCGGGTTCACAACTTCCGGGAGGATTCTTTTATGAGCTGCCTGGCGGCGCTTCTTCTGCTTCTTTCATCGGGGCTTCCCGGCGGCCTTGAGGTGTCTTTCGGCCCTGCTGTCGGCAGCCTCGATCCCTCCGATGGTTTTTACCAGGAGAGGTTCAAGACCCCGGGTCTTGCCCTCGGAGGAGAGGTTACACTGGCCTCTGAGCTTCCCGTTGACCTGTTCCTGGGCGGAGCATGGTTTCAAAAGGAAGGCGGGCGGGGATGGGACGGCGAGATTGAAGCCGTTCTTCTCTGGGTTTTCCCCGTGGCCATGGTGAGCCCGGTGGAAGGGATCTCCGTGTTTGCGGGTCCAGGTGTATCAGGCTGCTGGGGGGACTATTCGGGAACCGATGACTTCGGGAGTTTCATGGAAGCTTCCGGTGGGAGCGTGGGGTACGGTTTCGTGGCGGGAAGCGAGATCGCTCTGTGGGGCCCCCTCTCCTGCAGGCTTCAGTACCGTTCAGTATGGATGGACCTTAAAACGGACAACGTGATCCTCGACGGGCAGACCAGCTACATCTTTCCAGCCGCCGAAACGGATCTTGGGTTCAAGGGGTACTCCCTTGGCCTGTCCGTATCCCTGGCCGGGGGCGGAAACTCGGTCTGGCGTTGACCGGTCCACTCGTCCGGTTTAGAATTACGAACCCTTTCGGAGCCGGCGTAGCTCAGTTGGCAGAGCAGCGCACTCGTAATGCGCAGGTCAACGGTTCGACTCCGTTCGCCGGCTCCATCCCCGCTTCAGAAGGATACACATGCGTGAGAATCCCATAGTCAGCGGATCCGGTATCCGCGGGGTCTTCGGTCGGAGTTTCACTGTTTCAGACGCCATGGGTTACGCCGCCGCGTTCGGCGAACTTGTGGGCCCCGGTCCAGTTGTCGTTGGCCGTGACACACGCCGGAGCGGCCCCGCCGTGGAGGCCGCTGTCTGCGCTGGCCTCATGTCGGTGGGGTGCTCACCGGTGCTTCTCGGAGTGGTGCCCACCCCTACGGTTCAACTCGAGGCCATGGCGCCAGGTGTAGCGGGGGGCATAGCCGTCACGAGCAGCCACAACCCCGGCTGCTGGAACGCCCTGAAGCTTGTTGGTCCCGATGGTGTATTCCTGCGGGCGGCGGCCCGGGAGAGGCTCATGGCTCTCCTCGACGAGCCCAGGCGCTTCTGCGGATTCGACTCCTGCGGGCTTCCACGGGTCCTTGCCGGCTCGGTGGACAGACATGTCGAGAAGGTGATGTCACTACCCGTGGTGAGCACCAGGGGAAGGCCCCTTCGTGTCGTTCTTGACGTGACCGGTGGAACAGCCTCCTCACTGGGCCCGGCCCTCATGGATGCCATGGGTGTGGAGTGGACCATGATCAACCCTTCCATGACACCCGGAGGGGAGTTCCCCAGGGTGGCCGAACCCACCGTCGACAGCCTTTCAGAGCTTGCGCGGGCTGTTGCCTCGACGGGCGCCGACGCAGGGTTCGGGTTCGACCCCGACGGGGACAGGCTTGCCCTGGTGGCCGACCGCGGCGTGTTGATAGGCGAGGAGTACACACTTGCCCTGGCATTCGACCACATACTTCGCCACACTCCCGGACCGGTCGTGATAAACCTTTCCACATCGATGCTTTCGGAAGAGGCTGCGGGACGGCACGGCTGCACTGTTCACAGAAGCCCGGTGGGAGAGGTCAACGTGGTGGAGGAGATGGAAAGGCGGGGCTCCGGTCTGGGGGGCGAGGGCAACGGCGGGGTTATCTACCCGCTCTGTCACCCGGGTCGGGACAGCGCCGTGGCCATGGCCATGGTGGTCTCTTTCCTGCGGGAAAACCCGGGGATGACCCTGTCCGGTTGGGCCGGGGGTTTTCCAAGGTTTTTCTCCATAAAGACCAAGGTTACCGGCTCCAATGATTTTGGATCGGCCGCCTCCCTCATCGAGAAAGAGTTCGGCCCCCCCACCGACTGCCGGGATGGGTTATGGTACCGTAAGCAATGGGGCTGGTTTCATATAAGACCCAGCGGAACAGAACCGGCGGTTCGCTTCATCGGCGAAAGCTCGACCCCCGGGCCGCTGGAAGCCTGTTCAGCCTGTTTCCGAAAGGTGTTCTCATGTGCGGAATAGTGGGATATGTTGGTGCAAGGCCTGCGCTTGACATTCTGCTCTGCGGCCTCAGGAGGCTTGAGTACCGGGGGTACGATTCCGCCGGCTACGCCCTTCAGTACAACGATTCCCTCCTGATAAGGAAGTGTGTGGGCCGGGTTTCGGAACTCGCTGCGCTCGACCCCGGCGAAGGCAGGGCTGCCACAGCGGGAATAGCCCACACCAGGTGGGCCACCCACGGCGAACCTTCCATCGTGAACGCTCATCCCCATACGGATTCGTCGGGCCGGATCGCCCTGGTCCACAACGGCATAATCGAGAACTACAAGAGTCTGAAGGTGAAGCTTGAAGCCCTGGGTGAGGTGTTCGAATCCGAAACCGACACCGAGGTGCTGACCAAGCTGATCGGTCGCGAGATGAAAGCCACCGGAGACCTTCTTTCCGCCGTGAAGAAGGCCCTTACAAGCGTCCGGGGAGCCTACGGCATCGCTGTGGTCAGCGCAGACCAGCCCTCCACGCTCGTTGCTGCCAGGTACGGCAGCCCTCTCGTCGTGGGGATCGGCGACGGTGAGAACATCGTGGCAAGCGATGTGGCGGCCATAGTGGCCCACACCCGTGACGTGGTGTACCTTGAAGAGGGCGAACTCGTGGAGATAACCACAAGGGGAGTTCACAGCCACGGCAGCGACCCCAGGATGATCCGCGACCGCATGACCCACGTGGACTGGGACCTGTCCGAGATCGAGAAGGACGGTTTTCCCCACTACATGCTGAAGGAGATACACTCCCAGCCCGAGTCCCTCAGGAACGCCTTCAGGGGAAGGCTGGACATGACCGAGGGCACCGCACACCTGGGCGGGCTTAACATGACCCACGAAGACATGCAGGGGATCAAGCGCATCATAATCACTGCCTGCGGAACATCATGGCACGCGGCGCTGATCGGGAAGTACGTCCTGGAATCCATGTCCCGCATACCCGTGGACGTTGAGTACGCAAGCGAGTTTCGTTACCGTGATCCCGTTATCGGCGAGGGAACGGTGGTGTTCGTCATAAGCCAGAGCGGCGAGACCGCCGACACCCTGGCGGCCCTGAAACTGGCCCGGGAGAAGGGTGCGGCATGCTACGGCATCGTGAACGTAGTGGGTTCCACCATTGCCCGCGAGACCAGCGCCGGTGTGTACATCCATGCCGGACCCGAGATAGGCGTGGCGTCCACGAAGGCCTTCACCAGCCAGGTGATGATCCTGTCCCTCATCGGCCTTGCCCTGGGAAGGGCCCGCGGCTGCATCAGCCTTGCGGAAGGGCTTTCCCTTGCGAACAGCATCCGCGAGGTTCCCGACAAGGTCGAGACCATTCTTGGGAGGGCCGGGGAGATCCAGAGCCTTGCCCGTGAGTTCACCTACGCATCAAACTTTCTGTACCTGGGCAGGGGGGTCAACTACCCTGTTGCCCTTGAAGGGGCTCTCAAGCTCAAGGAGATAAGTTACATCCATGCCGAGGGCTACCCGGCCGCCGAGATGAAACACGGCCCCATCGCCCTCATCGACGACCTGATGCCCGTGGCTGTCATCGCCGCGCGGGATGCGGCGTACGACAAGATCATGAGCAACATTCAGGAAGTTAAGGCCAGAAGGGGCAGGATCCTCGTCGTGGCTACCGAGGGAGACACCGAGATACGCAACTATGCGCAGTGGGTAATCGAAGTCCCGGCAGTTGCCGACCAGCTCACGCCCCTGCTCACGGTGATCCCGTTGCAGCTTCTGGCTTACTACGTGGCTGTGGCCAGGGGATGTGATGTCGACAAACCGAGGAACCTTGCCAAGAGCGTCACGGTGGAGTGATCTGCGGAAGGGTGTGAGAAGCTTTTCCAACGGATTCCGCTGGTTCTTTAAAACGCTCTACAACAGCTGGGACCATCACGGTATCTACTTCAGCGCCGCGGCGGTGGCATTCAATATCATCGTCACGGCGATCCCCCTGGCGGTTATCATTTTCGCCGTGAGCAGCAGTGTCGCGATGGGGGATTCCACCCTCAGGGAAGGCTTCCTGAACTGGCTCTCGGAGTTGAAGCCCTTCGTCGCGGAGAGCGTGATCCTCGACTTTCAGGGCGCCGTGCAGGACCAGAGCACTACAGTTGGGTTCATCGGGTTCTTCACCCTGCTCTGGATGGTGAGCAGGCTGTTCGGAACCATACGCACAGCGCTTGACCGGATCTTCAGCGCTCCCGGAAGGCACATGGTTCTCGGAAAGCTCTACGATTTCGTTCTGGCGATACTGGTCGCCCTCTGCTTCATGCTTGCCGTTCTGTCAACGGTCGGCGCCAGGGTTGCGGTCGAGTCGGGCGCGGGGAGGGTCATATCCGGCACCCCCCTGGTGGGTCCGGCGCTCACCGGCTTTCTTGGCAGGGTGCTGAGTTTCACCTTCGCGTTTCTCGTCTTCCTCCTGCTGTACTGGGCCGGGCCGAACAGGAGGATCCCCCTCAAACTTGCCATGCCCACGGCCTTTGCGTGCACACTGTTCACAACTGCCGGGACCAGCCTTTACATGTGGTCAATCTCAAGACCCAGCTGGGGGTTCGTTTACGGGTCTTTCATCGGGGTCATGGCGACGCTTCTCTGGGTTTACTGGCTCTGCGTTATCTTTCTGGCCGCTGCCGAGGTTGCCAGCATAATAAACAGGACGAACGAAACTAAACCGAAAACCTGATCTCCAGTATGTCGCCATCCTTCACCACGTAATCTTTCCCTTCCAGCCCCACCGCGCCCTTCTTCTTCAGAGCGGCCTCGTCCGGGGTTTCCCGGAAAACCGCGTATGGGATCACCTGGGCCCTGATGAATCCCCGCGCAAGGTCGGAGTGGATGGTTCCTGCGGCTTCAAGAGCAGTGCTTCCCGCCGGGATAGGCCAGGCCCTAACCTCGTCCGGGCCCATGGTGAGAAAGCTCACCAGGTCCAGCAGGGAGTAGGCCGACCGGATTATCCGGGAAAGTCCCGAATCGCTGTAGCCCATGTCCGACAGGAATTCGGACCGCTCCCCCTCGGGCAGTTCGCAGAGTTCCAGTTCAAGACCGGCATCGATGGTGAGGAATGCTGCTCCCGCTGCCTCGGCGGCCATGCCTGCACCGGTTTCGTCCTCGATGCCCTGGCCGGAGCGGTTGGAAACCACCATCAGGGGTTTCAGTGATGCGGGGGCGTAGGGGGAGAGTTCGGTCTGCTCATTTCTCGAAAAACCGGCCTTCCTGAGGGGTACCTCCTGCGAGAGCAGAGTGAGTGCCCTGTCAATCAGAACGAACTCCCTGGAACCGGACTTGCTTTCCTTCCGAAGCCTGTCCCGGCGCTTCTCCAGAATTGCCAGGTCACCCAGGATCAGTTCAGCCTCGGAGTTTCGCAGGTTTTCCTCCAGGTGTCCCGTGGTGTGGTTGTCGAGCACCAGAACGACTGCCGAGGCTTCGCGAAGAAGGGCCATTCCCCTGACCCCGTAAGCGGGGGAGGGCAGGTCCGTGAAGGAAACCGTGGCGTTGACCACGCTTTTCGGGTGCCAGTGCTCCGTCAGGAAATCGACCCTGGGGTCGGGCACCTTTACCGTGAGAGGTTTTGCCGTGTCCGCCCTGGATGAACCTGCCAGAGCGTGAAACAGCGTCGAACGGCCGCACCTGGGAAAGCCGGCAAGGGCGATTTTCATTCCAACCCCGTTCTATTCTGTGAAGATCCTCACCTTGTCGCCGTCGGCGCTGTCAACATCGACGGTGAGTTCACGGAGTGCCTCCACCAGTTCTTCCCCGTCGAGGTCTTTGAGGGCCGAGAGGTCGATGCCCCTCTCCGAAACGGCTTCGGCGGCGTCTGCCGGCATCAGGGAACTGAGCTTGAGGCCGGTGCGGATAAGGCTCATGGGAACCCTCACGTTCACTTTGTCACCATCGGAGCTGTCTACAACAACCCTGAGGTACTTCGGCACGCTCTTCCTTACCGGCGCGCTTCCGTTCTCGTCGCTCACGGGTTCGGCCTCGGGTGCCTGTTCACGTACTATAACCTTCTCGAGAAGTGCTGAAGCTTCCTCCACGGTGATCTTGCCCTTGCTGAGCATCTCGAGGATCTTCATTCTCGCTTCGTTCATCTCTCTGCCTCCTTATTCCTCTAGAGGAACCTGAACATTATCCTGTCTTCCCTGGAACTGACATTCACCTCAAGGCCGTGAAGGCCGGGAAGAATGCTCCACAAAGCCATTGATCCGGACAGCATCGCGAGTGTGGAGCTTTTTCCCCGGTGGAACACCGAACCCGCATAACCCGCGACCTGCGCCAGAAGCGCCACGGGCAGAAGCAGCAGCCAGATCGGGAACCATAGGACAGGAATGGGAAAGGGCATTCTCCCAAACCTCATGAGCAGGAGCAGCGCTGGCATCACAGCGACCTCAGGGCTTCATCGAACGATATCTCACCCTTGGCGAGCCTGTTCAACGTCTGATCAGGGTTCACATCCGCCTCCATTGTCCTGTTCAGTGAATTGACCAGCCTGTCCAGTCTGGCCCTGGCTGTGGGGTAGCTTACTCCCAGAATGTCCTGCAGCTGCTTGATCGACCCGTAGCTGCGAATGAACGCCATGGCTATCGCCTGGTCTTCAGGCGGAAGCTGTGCCAGGGGCGACGCGGTAAATGATCCCGTCACCGAAATGGCGCACTCCGTGCAGGTCAACTTTGCCGGGGTCATGAGCTTTTTGCAGGATGGGCACCTGACTTCACCAATATCCACTTTTTGCACCTCCATTCCTTAACAAAACATAAGTACGGCTTTAACATTGTCAAGGTAGGGCTTGTGATGAACCTAAAAAGCTGGTTTTGTTCGGGTTGACTTCCGTGGTGTTTGGGAAATAATCGCGGATGCGGCTTGAAAACCTGAGGGGGAACCGTAATGAGGAATGTTGTTGCCGTGATCCTGGGTGGTGGCCGGGGAACCAGGCTGTTCCCCCTTACAAAGCTTCGGTGCAAACCTGCCGTTCCCATTGGCGGGAAGTACAGGCTCATAGACATACCGATCTCAAACTGCGTCAACGACGGGATAAGACAGATTCTCGTCCTCAGCCAGTACAACAGCGAAAGCCTCAACCGGCACATTGCCCAGACCTACAGG
This sequence comes from candidate division Hyd24-12 bacterium UBA6080, assembly GCA_002436025.1. Classification (GTDB taxonomy): domain Bacteria; phylum Fermentibacterota; class Fermentibacteria; order Fermentibacterales; family JCC-6; genus UBA6080. Next base: position 28,613 of record DIXM01000008.1, on the reverse strand, counting down.
TTCGACAGGTTCACGAACGGTTTCGTGTCCATCCTGGCGGCAGAACAGACCTACGAGAGCGTCTCGTGGTTCCAGGGAACCGCGGACGCCGTTCGCAAGAGCATGATACACATACTGTCACTTCAGCCTGACCTGGTGCTCATCCTCTCGGGCGACCAGCTCTACAGGATGAATTTCCTCGATTTTATCGGCCACTTCAGCGACACCTCCTCGGACATCTGCATCGCCTCGAAGCCCGTACCCCGTGACGAAGCATCGGGACTGGGCATCATTCAGGTTGACTCCGCGGGGGAGATAATGGGCTTTCACGAGAAACCGTCCCCTGAAAGGCTTTCGGGACTCGAAAGCTCATCGGAGTGGGTGCCGGATGACCAGCCCTTTCTGGGCAGCATGGGCATCTACCTGTTCAAGCCAAAGGTACTGAGCGACCTTCTCACCCAGAACCCCGAGCACGACGATTTCGGCAAGGAGATCATTCCCTGTGCTCTCGGCCGCTACCGCATGACATCTTTCCCCTTCAGGGGGTACTGGTCCGACATCGGAACCATCAAGAGCTTCTTCAAGGCCAACATCGACCTTGCAATGCCCGACCCGGCCTTCGACATGTACAGCCAGTTCTCGCCCCTGTACACCAGGGCAAGGGCGCTGCCGGGTGCCCGCATGCGGAACTGCACCCTTCACAACGCCATAGTCTGCGATGCTTCAGACCTCAATGGCGCCGATGTGAGGAACTCGGTTGTGGGGATCAGAAGCTATCTGGGCAAGGGGTGCATTCTGGAGGACACTGTACTGATGGGGGCGGACTTCTGGCGGGGTCACCCGCAGGACCCCGCAACCGTCGACCCGACACTGCCGCCCATGGGTGTGGGTGAGGGCTCGGTGATACGCAGGGCCATAATCGACAAGAACGCAAGGATCGGCTCAAATGTCAGGCTCTTGAACGAAGCGGGGCTGGAAGACGCCGACGGCGACTCATGGTTCATACGGGACGGGATCATCGTGATACCCAAGGGTGCCGTTATTCCTGACGGGACAGTTGTGTAAGGAAGCGCAAGTACTTGCGAAATTCCAGTGATGTGTCTTGTCAGGTAATGGCCCGAGGTCGTTGATGCATAGCTTCAAGAAGCCTGTCGAGCAGTGTGGCTTCGTCGGCTATCTCTTCAAGGTCGATCGCCAGCGATGACAGAGCGTCTATGTAAGCCCTCATCAGTGTTGCCTTTGTGATCCGCTGGCTTCTGTTCTGCCTTGAACGGGTCTGGGAAATGGTGCGGACCATTCTGGACAGAACCTCTTCCTGATCAGGCCTGACTGGCACAGTGAGTCTCACCGAAGGTTCACTGTGGACCTCAATGTCATTGAACCTTACAACAGGACCGTTTCCGTTGCCGTTCTCTTTTACCATTTCAGCCTCCCATGCGGGAAAGATACGGAATGGCAACGGAGTGTCAAGGGAAAATATGAAATTCGACACTTATGAAATTAGGGTATTGACGCTGGCTTCCACATGTGCTAAACTCCGGATGGAGTTATGATAAATGTGTCGCAAACATCTTGCGGCCGATAATTGATCCGGCAGGGTCCGGATCGGTTCCCGGGAGGGAGAAGATGCTGATCTTGGGAGGTTCGGGAAAAACCACCGTCGGCCTCGATATCGGTAGTCACTCCGTCAAAGTTGTTGAGCTTACAAGGACCGGCAAGGCAATGAAGCTCAGCAGGTACGCGGTTGTGGAACTTGCTCCCGGCACCGTCGTCGACGGCGAAGTGGTCAACAGGGACCATCTTGTATCCACCATCGGAGACGCAATCACCAAGGCGGGCATCAAGCCCAAGGCGGTGAACTCCGCGGTTTCCGGAAGAAGCGTGATCGTTCGGCGAATACCGATGGAAAAGATGACCGAAGCCCAGGCGCGTCAGGCCATCCACTGGGAGGCCGAGCAGCACATCCCCTTCAGGGTGGACGAGGTCAGCATTGATTTCAAGATAATCAATGAAGAGGCCGGACCCGGTCAGATGGAGGTCCTGCTCGTCGCGGCCAAGAAGGAGGTCATCCACCTTCACAGGGGGATCATCCAGGGCGCCGGCCTTCGAACAGCCAGCGTCGACCTCGAACAGTTCGCCCTGCTTCGTGCCTACCAGTTCGCCTACAACCCATCCGAGGACGAGTGCGTGACCATCCTGAACATCGGTGCCGACAACACCAACCTGGTCATCGCGAAGAACGGGATCCCCAGCTTCAACCGCGACCTCGCCATCGGGGGAACCCGGTTCGTCGAGGCGGTACAGAGGTTCCTGGGGTTCGACTACGAGACGGCTGAAGGTGTCCTGCGTGGCAACCTTCCCGAGGGCGTAAGCCCGGATGACGTCAAGAACGCCGTCAGCAGCGTGATACAGGAGCTTTCGACAAGCGTCAGAAGGTCATTCATCAGCTTCCAGGCGTCCGGCGAGAGCACCCGGATCGACAAGATGTACATCAGCGGCGGTTGCTCCCTCATGCCGGATCTGGCCTCCATACTCTCAGAGCAGCACGGTCTTCCTGTTGAACGGTTCAGCCCCTTCAGGAACATTCAGGTCGAACCCGGGCTCGTCTCGGAAGAGGAACAGCCCACGCTCGACGCACTTCTGGCCGTGGCCACCGGCCTTGCCCTCAGGGGCTTCGTAGCCGGCGATATGGACATCAACATCCTTCCCGAGGAAGAGAAGCAGAAGACCAAGGCTTCTGCCGCCGCCACCGAAGCATCCCCCATGGCGGCAGTCATCAGCTGGCTTCCCCTGGGGCTGGTCGTTGTGTGCGTTGTCCTTCTTGGTCTTCACTACATGGGCATGCAGCGGACGCGTGATGAGATCAGGGAAGAAGTGGCTACAGTAGACGCCGAGATCGCCAGGATGGAGGAACAGCTCTCCCGGCAGCAGGAGGTCACTGCGCTCGAGCAGAGCGTTACTCAGAAGCGGGCGGCCATTGCCAGCCTCTCCCTTCAGCAGAAAAGCACGGTGTACATTCTCGAGTACCTGTGCAGGGCCCTTTACCCACAACAGTCCGCACTGGCTGAAGAGTCGGGCAAGAACATCTACCTCACCGACCTTACGCTCATGGGCACCGATCTTCAGATAACCGGCATCGCCCGGTCATGGGGGGATGTGATCGAGTTCCAGCGCAGGCTTTCCGAGATCATGCCTGACGGAACCCAGACCCTTTTCCTCACTGGCGATTTCGGTCAGAGCTACGATGTCGCCCCCCTGGAAGAAGGGGCCGGGAATGAAACAAGGTATCGTTTTTCAATGAGTGTCGGAATCAACCTGTCGTCCCTTGAACCTCTGGTGGGCGACTATGCCGGAATGTGACGGAGGAGTCATGAAAAGAAAGTTGTTGTTCTTCGTCGTGGTCGCAGCGGTACTGCTCACAGCCGGTTGCGATCCCTTCGGCACCAGTGAGACCAGGGCCTACATCACGGGACGGGTTTACACCGACTCGACCATGACCGTCCCCTTCGAAGGGGCGATGATCATTCTTGATGTGAATCCTGACAGCGTCTCAATGCCCACAGTCTCGACCCTCACGAATGCCAGCGGGGTTTTCATGCTGGAGGTGCCCTTCTACCCGAACATGGGTGAGGAGGGGATAGGCGGCTACAGCGCCTCCGGAACCGGAACCTGCGGACTCAGGGCCTACGCTCTCGGAATGACCTACACTTACAGGGAGTACGACGAATCCCCCTTCACCGTCACCGCGGGTGACACTCTGGTGGTGTGGGACATTGCCATCACCGAGTTCATTTAAGGGATCGTGATCTCATGAAGGGCACGGGTACCCCGGTATCAAGACGAAAGGATTCACCATGGCGATAGATTTTCGCGATGCGCGGGTCCTGAGGTTCATCATAGGCATTCTTCTTCTCGCGGCCATTGTCGTTGGTTACTTCATGTTCCTGGCCAAGGGCCTCACTGAGGAGATCGCCGTCGAGGAGCAGAACCTCGAAATGCGGAGGATCGAGCATCAGAGCCTCAGAAGCAGAACCTCCGAGGACCTTGCGATGATGGCACAGAGGATCGAGATGTACACTCAGGAGCTTAACACGCTCGACAGGCTTCTTCCAAGGGTCTACGACCAGGAGGCAGTCATGGAGATGCTCACCGGCGGCGCCGGGAGAAGCGGTCTCACGATACTGTCCCTCACCCCCATGCAGTACGTCACCGAGGGGGAGTACCTGGTTTACGACTGGCAGGTCAGATTGACAGGGCGCTTTCACAGGCTGGGTGTCTTTCTCGACCAGCTCACACAGGAGATGCTCATGAGCGCCGTCACGAACCTTGAAATCCATCAGCAGAAGGCAGCCGAGGGCAAGTTCGACAATATCGAGGCGTCGTTCACCTTCAGGGCCTTCGTGCAACCTTGAGCGGGAAGGAGGTCAGGAAATCATGCTGAAGACCGTTACAGTTCCTGCAGCCGCGGTCGCCCTCCTTCTCCTTGTGCCGGCGTGCGGCCCCGGAGACGGGGAGGAAACCACCGGCTCGCAGGGGGGCACGGTGACCATCGTGCAGCCCGAAGCGGTTGCGGGGTGGCTCTCAGTGGACACACCGGGTCCGGTCATCGCGATGCAGGCCGATGAGAACGGCGCGCATCTGCTGGGCGGTTCCGGGCTTCTTCTCTTCTGGTCCCGGGAAACAGGGGTATGGAACCCCGCCTGGATACAGGACGCGGAAGACGCCTTCGATCTCGCCCTGCTCGCCGGCGAACCGGTCCTTCTCACACCGCAGGAGGCCATCATCGTCTCCGAGGGTCAGACCCGGATCATCCCGTTCCAGACCACCTCACCCTCCCTCGACATGGCTTCGTCGGACGGTGACCTTCTTGTCCTTTTCCAGGACGGATCGGTCCTTCTCAACCCCCAGACCGATTCACTGCAGAGTTTCCAACCCGGTGAAGTCCTTCCCCGGGGCGGGCTCATCAGCGCAGGTCAGGACTGGGCCTGGATCAACACCGACGGCACTCTGGCCCTGCTTGACTCGAGGGTCGGGCTCTATCGCACCGAAGACCTTCCTGACGGCGTGACCGTTCTCGCCCACGACGGGCAGGATTTTTACGCAGGCGACGGCTGCACGGTCTATCTCCGGACAGCTCCCGGTGAGTGGGCTTCCCACGGGCCGGGCAGCCTTCACCAGTCGGCTCTCGTGATGAGCGAGACCGGCATTCATTCCCTTCCCGGAGGCGCACCGCTCGCGGGCCACTTTTCGGAGCGCCCCAGGCAGATCTGCGCCAGCGGCTCATCCCCGATCTGGCTGCTGACCGATCAGGGGCTGTCGGTGTGGTCGCGGCTCGACCAGGTGGAAACCCGGCTGCCCGACTACGACCTTGCCCGGATCGAGCTCAGCCTTGCCGGGCAGACCGGTGCCCAGCCCCCCGCGGGAGCAACCGGTGTTGCTGCGTCCGGCGTAGCGGTAAGCGGTGTGTTCCGGATCTACGAGTCGGTATCCAGCCGTCCGGATCCGTTTACAGAGTTCCCTGCCGCAAGGCGGGATCTCAGACGGGCCCTGGGCGATCTGAGCATAGAGGAACTTCATCTGGTGGGAATCACTCTTGATCCGTCGGGTGGGGATCAGGCAATGGTGGAAGATGCCAACGGGGTCGCGTACATCCTCCAGGAGGGCACCGTTCTGGCGAACAACACCCACATTGCGGAGATCACAAGCAATGAGGTCATAGTAGTACAGGAAGTAACAGTCGGATCGGCGATGCAGGATGGAACCACAACCTCCATTCCAACCATCTACTCGATGCGGCTGCATGAAGAAGGTGGTATCTGATGCGAAGAATCAGCCCTTTGCTTCTTCTGCTCCTGTGGGTTCCTTTGATGGCCTACAGGGTGACAGACATCTCGGTTGTTCCCAGCGGTGACAGAACCCAGGTGACCATCGTCACCGACGGTGCGATCACCTACGAGAAATTCCTCCTCACCGACCCGATGAGGGTGGTCATCGACCTTGGGGACGCGGTCCACGCGCTTCCGGCCACCGACTTCGCGGTTGAGAGGGGCGGCGTGGGTGCCGTCCGCACCAGCCAGTACAAGGCTCCCCCGGACGGCATTGTCAGGGTGATAGTGGACGTGAACGGTGAACTGCTCAACTACAGCACAAGCCTTCAGGAAGACAACCGCCTGGTGTTGACCCTCTTCACCGATCCGGCGGGAACCCCCTTCACATCATGGTCCGCCACGTCCCAGTCGACCGAGGCAATTGTCGTCAGTGGAAGCGTTCCACCCCTCTCCACCCCCGTCGGCGGATCGACCATCTCAACGATCAGCGATACCGTCTCCGGGGTGAGGGTTTCCGAGTCCGGCAGACATGTTGAGGACGGCTTCCCCGTGACCTGGAGCGGCACAGGCGGCCGCCGTATCACCATCGACGTGGTCGAGGCCGACATCAGAACGGTCATGCGTTCAATCAGTGACGTAAGCGGAATGAACATCATCATTCCCGAGACCTATCAGGGAACCGTGACGGCCAGGCTTCGCAACATCGGGTGGTGCGACGCCCTCACGGCAATTCTCGCCAGCCAGGACCTTGTGGCAACCCAGAGCGGCCACAACACGCTCAGAGTGGCGAGACGCAGCGACTTCTACTCCCAGGTCAACGAGATGGCCACGACCCAGGCCCAGCGGGAGAACCTGCAGGACCTTCACACCGAGGTCTTCATAATCAGGTACGCCAAGGCCGAAGACATCCAGGCAGCAACCCAGGGCGTTCTCTCGAACAGGGGCGAGATCAGCATCGATTCCCGCACCAACTCACTTATCGTCACCGATGTTCCCAGGAAGCTGAACGAGATAGGCCGCATGCTTCCCATACTCGACAGCCCCACCGCCCAGGTGATGATCGAAGCCAAGCTGGTCGAGATCGACGCAACGGCCCGTCGCGAGTTCGGTATCGACTGGTCGGTAGGCAACCTGAACCGCACGGACAACCTCGCACTCACCAGGGGCGGGATGAACACCGACCTTTCCGTGGGTGACCCCGTGGGCAGCATCGGCTTCGGCACCATTACCGACATGTTCGACATCGACGCCACGCTCAGTTACCTCGAGTCCGAGAACATGGCGCACGTTCTCTCCGAACCGAGAATTGCGATCTGCGACAACATGACGGGGTTCGTCATGAGCGGCAAGCAGGTTCCCCTCACACTTCAGGACGAGTCGGGCAACTCCTACGTCCAGCTCTACAGCGTGGGCGTCAGCCTTGAAGTGACGCCGCACATCAACGCCAACAACAACGTCACGCTCGAACTCAGACCCGTGGTGAGCGACCTCTCCGGCGAGTCCACCTCCGCAGATCAGCCCATAATCCTCACTCAGGAGGCCAACACCACACTGATGATCGACGACGGCGCCACGGCAGTCATCGGCGGCATCATGAGAAGCAAGACGACCACTGTCAGGAGAAGGGTTCCCATACTCGGCCACATACCCTTCCTGGGCGACCTTCTCTTCAGCTACTCGTCCGACAACGTGGAGAGCACCGAGCTTGTGATATTCGTAACCCCGCACATCATCCGGCCCTACTAGGCGGGAGACATTGACGAGAATAGGCCGGGGGACATGGAAGGGCCATGTCCTCCGGCCCTGCGCTTCCGGTGTGAGACCCACCTCCTCGATGATGAGGGAGGCGGTGTTCAGCATACTGGGGGGAGACCTTGAGGACATTGTCTTCTGGGACCTTTTCTGCGGAACGGGAGCCATGGGCCTCGAAGCACTGAGCTGCGGTGCGGCGAAGAGCGTGTTTGTGGACTCGAACCAGGCGACGCTCAACACGATACTGCAGTTCCTCGAAAAGCACATGAGCCGGCAGCGCGGGGAAGCGCTTCGCAGAACACTGCCCGGGGATCTCACCGGGTTATCCGGCCCGCCGGGTGCCGTTTACCTTGACCCACCGTACAGGGCTTCCGAAGTATATTCGTGGATCGGTTCGCTGCCATGGGAAGCTATCTGCGCCCCCGGAGCCGTGATCATGGCCGAAGCCGGCGGGGCGGACGTTCTGCATGGCTGGGAAAAGAGAAGGTATGGAAGCTCCTGGCTTTTCATCAGAAGGGTGTGAAGGCACTGGCATGAAAGTCGTCTACCCCGGCACCTTCGACCCCATAACCCTTGGGCACATCGACATAATAAAAAGGGCAGTGCCCATTTTCGGGAATCTGATCGTCGCCGTGGCCGACGCAACACCCAAGCAGACCCTTTTCAGCACAGGGGAGAGGGTGGAACTTGTGAAGCGCTCGATCACCGAGGCCGAACTGGCTGGCGACATCGTTGTCGAGTCGTTCCAGGGCCTTCTGGTGAACCATATGCAGAAAATAGGCGCCACGGTCTTCATCAGGGGGCTTCGAGCCATGTCCGACTTCGAGTACGAGTTCCAGCTTCAACTCATGAACAGGCGCCTTGCCCCCGAGATAACCGGGATCTATATGATGCCCTCCGAAAGCAATATCTACCTCTCGTCCACCCTGGTGAAGGAAATCGCCAGGCATGACGGCGACATTTCAAGCTTTGTACTGCCCTGCGTTCGCAGGGCACTTGAGGAGCGTGGGAAGAATGGCTGACATCAGGTTTGCGCCAAGGGCGGAATCACTTCTCGGTTCCGCGACCCTTCAGATCACCGCCAGGGCCGCCGAGTTGAAGGCTTCTGGACGGGACATCGTGTCACTGTCCGCGGGTCAGCCCGACTTCCCGTCGCCTCCCGCCGCCATCGAGGCCGCGGAAAAGGCCATGCGGGAGGGCAGGACCGGTTACACCGCCAACGCGGGGCTGCCAGAACTCAGGAAGGCCGTTGCCCGGAAGTGGGGAACGCTTCACGGTGTGTTCGACGACCCGGCATGCGTTCTCGTTTCGTGCGGTGCAAAGCACAGCATTGCAAACCTCATGGAAGCGGTCGTCTGCGAGGGCGACAGGATACTCATACCCCGGCCCTGGTGGGTGAGCTATCCCGAGATGGTGAAAAGGCTCGGGGGCGTTCCGGTGGCGGGAGAGAGCAACCACCTCACAGCGTCCGAGGTCAGACATGCCGCGTCCGAAGGGGCCAGGGGCATGATATTCAACTCGCCCAGCAACCCGACTGGAAGGGTTCACAGCGAGAAGGAGATATCGGAGATTGCCGACGCAATTGCCGATTCGGGCATGTGGGTCATCTCCGACGACATCTACGAGTTCCTTCACTACGGAGACAAGCCGGTTCCGCACCTTCTTCGCGCAAGACCCGACCTTGCCCCAAGGCTCGCGGTGGTCACGGGCGTTTCCAAGACCTGGAGCATGACTGGCTGGAGGATAGGGTTCGCCCTTGCCGACCCGAAGTGGACAGCCATGGCCGGAAGGATTCAGTCGCACACCACGTCGAACGCTCCGACCATGTGCCAGTACGGTTCACTCGCCGTGGTCGAGGGCAGGGCGGAAAAGGAGAGGCTTGAAATGCTCAGTGCCTTCCATGCCCGCCGTGACCTGATGTGCTCGCTTCTGTCACAGGACGAAAGGCTTTCCTTTCCCGAACCGCTCGGGGCGTTCTACGTCTTCGTCGACCTCACCAAAGCCTGCGGAAAACTTGACACAGCCGCCTTCTGTATTAGTCTACTGGAGGAGGAGGGGCTTGCCCTCATTCCGGGAAGCGCCTTCGGCGCCGAAGGGTGCGTAAGGCTTTCCTTCGCGGCTTCGAACAGCGATATTGAGAAGGGTGTGAAACGCCTCCGCGATTTCATCTCCGGGAGGGTGTGATATGGTCGTTACATGTCCCAGTTGCGGAAAGAGTTACCAGATTGCCGCCGAGAAGCTGGGAGGCAAGGCAAAGCGGATCCGGTGCCGTAACTGCGCCGAGGTCTTCATCGTGCAGCCCGAAACTCCCGGGAACGCCCCCGAACCTTCCACCGAGCCGGTGCAGGACCCGGGCCGCCAGACCGACGAGCGTGCCGCAAGGTTCGCCAGGGTTCTTGCCAGCGACATGCTGGTCTACAACCAGGACATGGTCGAAAAGGCCAGGATGGACGGCAACCTGGCCACCGTGATGGCGGGTGACCTGAAAAGGTCCTGGGACCTCTGGAAGTCGCGCTTTCCGGAAGCCGCCCAGGGCGAAGGCATCGAAACGTTCCGCGATGCCCTCAGGAAGATACTGGCCGCGGGAGGCCCCGATTTCGACGGCTGGACCCCCGAAGACTAATCCTGTTTCGAGATCTCCTGCTTCACGCACCTGAAGATGATGTGCGCGAGAACACGAATCAGTTGTGCATACTCGGAAGGCTCATGGTGATAACAAGATGAGATTCAACCTTCTGCTGCCGGCAGTGGTGCTATCCACTGTCGGCAGCGGTCGGGCTTCGGCTGTGTTCAGCATGACGCCCGACTGGACATACACAGTAACAGGAATGCCCACGAAACTGAGAATTGAAGCTGCGTACCTGGATGAAGACAGCATTCCTGACTTAGTAGTAGGCAATATCGAAAAAGAAACCTTGACCGTTTTTTATGGAGTGGGAGATGGCACATTCACACTGGGAGAGGAATACGGTTCAATTGACCCGGACTGGATCGAATCAGCCGACATTGATGAAGACGGGGATATTGATGTACTGGTGCGAACAATAGTTCAAACTGATACGTTGACTCTGTACTTGAACTCTGGAACAGGCTTACTGGAGAACCCAATCAAGATTTCTGGTCCGGGAGGTCATTCAGAAGGCGTTTTTCTGATTAGAGATATTAACAGCGATTCACATCTCGACCTGATATCATTTGGCTGGTTGACGAAGAGTATTGTTGCGGAGGGTGTTTATGCATTGTTGGGAGATGGAACGGGGGGATTTGCTACTGAATTGCTTTTTACAGAAGATGATGTTTGCTATATGGGGATTGAATGCGTTGACATAGACAATGACAGTGATAATGACATCGTTATTCTCTGCTGGCAGAAGTTCTCAGTCTGGCTGAACAACGGTGATGGTTCCTTCACATGGGTCGGTTATTGTTGTGATTTCGACAATGAAGCATCTTTCGGCACTTTAGGTTTTGGGTTTCTGGATGATGACGAGTACGTTGACATAGCATCAACGCCTGGAGCGGGTTTGGGAACGTACTCAGTGTTTTCTTTTACAGGCGATGGACAGGGGTTTTTCGAGGAAGTCGGACATTGGGTCGATCTTGGCACTGTCCTAATCCAGACCGATGTCAGTGATTACAATCTTGACGGCAACAATGATGCGTTTTTTACGGGTGATGCCGGGAGCCTTCTGATGCTTGGCGATGGGACCGGGAACTTATCCTATGACTACTACAACGACTATCTTCCCTACAGTTTTCAAGTAGCAGTCGTTGATCTTGATCTGGATGGGGATATTGACTATGTGTCCGCATCTGATACCTATTCATCACCATTTCGGATGGAGGTGTTTCTCAACAAGACAATTCAGCTCGGGATTGATGAGGCCGAAGCTGGATTGTCAGCTGGCGAGCCTCTTCTTGCTGTTTCAGAGAATCCGGTTGCATCAAGTGCCGGGATACACTTCTCCCTGCCGGAGTCGTCCGATATTTCGCTTTTCGTGCTTGACATAAACGGCCGGGTAGTTGCACACATTCAGGAAGGCGCTGCCACCACTGGAGAACACTATGCCACATGGGATGCGGCAGACCTTCCCACAGGCTGCTACACCGTGGTGCTTCGAACAGACCACGGAGTGGTTTCCCGGAGATGCGTCAGGATAAGATGATCAGTTCACGGAAACGAACGCCATTTACTTTGGGTTTGGTGAGCTGTCCTGGAATCTCCTGCTTCACTCACCTGAAGATGATGTGCGCGAGAACACGAATCAGTTGTGCATCCTCGGAAGGCTCATGGTGATAACAAGATGAGATTCAACCTTCTGCTGCCGGCAGTGGTGTTATCCACTGTCGGCAGCGGTCGGGCTTCGGCAGTCTTCAGCATGACACCCGATTGGACGTATAACATCACTGGCATGCAAACGAATCTGAGAATTGTAGCTGCATGCTTGGATGAAGACAGTATCCCTGATCTGATAGTGGGGAATGTCAATAAGGAAACTCTGACCGTTTTCTACGGAGTGGGAGATGGCACGTTCACGTTGGGAGAGGAGCACAGCTCAATTTGCCCTAACTGGATCGAGTCAGCCGATATAGATGAAGATGGGAATATCGATGTACTGGTGCGAACAATAAATCAAACTGATACGTTGAGTCTGTACTTCAACTCTGGAACAGGCTTATTGGAGAACCCAATCAAGATTTCTGGTCCGGGAGGTCATTTAGAAGGTGTATTTCTAATTAGAGATATAAACAGCGATACACATCTCGACCTGATAACATTTGGCTGGTTGATGGAAAGCGTTTATGCAATGTTGGGAGATGGAACGGGAGGTTTTGTTACAGAATTGTTATTTACTGAAGATGATGTCGCATTTATGGGAATTGAATGCGGAGATATAGATAATGACAGTGATAATGACATAGTAATTCTCTGCTGGCAGAAATTCTCGGTCTGGCTTAACAACGGCGATGGTTCATTCTCATGGGCCGGTTATTGTTGTGATCTGGATAATGAAGCATCTTTTGGAACTTTGGGTTTTGGGTTTCTGAATGGTGACGAGTACGTTGACATTGCATCAACGCCAGGGGCGGGTTATGGAACTTACTCAGTGTTTTCTTTTACAGGCGATGGACAGGGATTTTTCGAGGAAGTCGGGCATTGGGTCGATCTTGGCACAGTTCTAATCCAGACCGATGTTAGTGATTACAATCTGGACGGCAACAATGATGCGTTCTTCACAGGGTATGCCGGGAGCCTCCTTATGCTTGGCGATGGGAACGGGAACTTAACCTATGACTACTACAACGACTATCTCCCATATTGTTTTGAAGTAGCAGTCGTTGATCTTGATCTGGATGGGGATAATGACTATGTGACCGCATCTAAAACTTTTTCATCCCCATTTCGGTTGGAGGTGTTTCTCAACAAGACAATTCAGCTCGGGATTGATGAGGCCGAAGCTGGATTGTCAGCAGGTGAGCCTTTTCTTGCTGTTTCTGAGAATCCGGTTGCGTCAAGCGCCGGGATACACTTCTTGCTGCCGGTGTCATCAGAGATTTCACTGTTTGTGCTTGACATAAGCGGCAGGGTTGCAGCACACATTCAGGAAGGCAATGCCATCGCCGGCGAACACTACGCCAACTGGAATACGGCAGACCTTCCCACAGGCTGCTACACCGTGGTGCTTCGAACAGACCACGGAGTGGTTTCCCGGAGATGCGTCAGGATAAGATGATCAGTTCACGGAAACGAACGCCATTTACTTTGGGTTTGGTGAGCTGTCCTGGAATCTCCTGCTTCACGCACCTGAAGATGATGTGCGCGAGTATCAGGTGAACGTCCCTGAACCTGAGAACCCTCCACTTTCTGGGAGATGCATAACTACAGCTTCTCTGGATTCTGTATTCGTCTTGGTGTGAAGCGGTATCCGAACGGAACTGCTTCTGTGGAGACCTTGTCTTTCAGGACAGACCAGCTGTTCATTACATAATGAACCAAACCCCAGTAGCCCGGATTGCTGCCCTTGGAAGTTCTGTAGAAAAACACCCCGATAGAACAGTTCCGACAAAGCTCCCATTGAACTCTGGTGCGATAAATGTTGAAATCCATGGTGATAAAAATACCGGATTCCCGGGCTATGAAAGGAATAACGTCTTCATCCCGCGCGCCTCTTCCGATTGTGTCCTGCACGCAGGTAACTTCATAACCTTCATTCGGGCGGCCGTTCTGAATCACTGCAAGCCCTCTTGCAAGGTACTGTGAGAAGTTTTCATCGAAGAACAGCTTCACGCGCAAGTCCTTCTCTCGAAGAATACGGCATCACCTACACTCGTTGCTGGAATGTCGTACAAGCCAGCCAGATCCTCGAAGGACTCGCCGGATTGATACAGCTCGAACAGGGCTTGCGTCGTTGTATTTGTTCCATCAATGACCGGCTGGCCAAAGGAATGATGGGGATCAACAACAACGGACTTCTCTCGGCCCAATGGCCAATAGCGTTCGGCAAGCTGAGTCTCCTGTGAGAACTCTATCCTGGTGCAAAAGGGCTCAACAATATCCAGAAAGGCCGTTTGGCCGGACATGTCCAACTCCAGGGCAATCCTTGAATCAGCCTCTTTTAACTCAAACAGGAGTTTTTTGCCATCAGAAAGTAAACCCTTGTGGGCCAGGGGAAAGCTGAGACGCAAGCGGTTCACCATCTCATCCCTGGCTTTCCTGACAGTGTGCAGGCTCACTCCAAGATCCCGAAGCGCAGAAATCGTGAAGAGTTCTATCATTGTATGAAAACCGATGGCAGAATGGGATTTGCGGAACCATACCTCTGCAGGTCTCACAAGTTCCGAATCCGGGGAATGCTTGCACGTCCAGTAGTTCTTCGCCCAGCGCCTCAGTTTGGAGCCATCAAGTCTCAGTATACGGGCGGCATCAGCGATTGTGTAGATACCCGTCCCTATCTCAGGTGACGAACCATGGAGTGACTGCATTTTGGGCTCCTCTTCTGTAAGAGGCATGAGACTGATAATTCGCGTTCCTGGTCCGACAATAATGGAATTGCTTCAGCGCGAACAATACACGCATCCACATCCGGACGGTATCGCGGGCTTTATCCCCTGAAGGGTGTTCGTTGTGGCAGGATGTCCCGCCAACACCGGAGGTCGCGATGAAGTGGTTCAGCGTACGAAGGCGCAGATCAGGAATTCACTCGGAAATCTGCCCCGAAAACCACTGTCCGGGAAAAGATCATCACTTGCTTCGGGTCTGATGACCTATCTTGAGATCTCCTGCTTCACGCACCTGAAGATGATGTGCGCGAGTATCAGGTGTACGTCCTCGATCTGCTGCATGTCCTCCGATGGGACCACCAGCGATTCCGACGCCACCCTCACCGCCTCGCCGCCTGTGTAGCCCGACAGAAGGACAGACACGGCCCCCGCTTCATTCGCCACCCTGAAGGCGTTTATCACGTTGGGGCTCATTCCGCTTCCCGACAGGCCGATGACGACGTCCCCGGGTTCAACAAGGTTGAGCAGCTGCTCGCCGAACGTGTTCGTGTAGTCGGTGTCGTTGGCCCACGCGGTGATGAGGGGCATGTTCTCGGCCAGCGAGATTGCCTTGAGCCTTTTTTTTCCGGGCATGGCAGTGCCCTTGGCCAGGTCGCAGACGAAGTGGGCGCTGGTGGCGCTGCCGCCGCCGTTGCCGAAGATGAACACACGGTTTCCCGACCTGTAGGCCCCGAGGATTATCCCGGTTATCCTTTCGATGCCGTCGGGGGGGATCTGAAGGACCAGGCTGCTCACCTGGTCAAGGTACGTCCTGATGTTCTCAAGCATTGCATTCTCCCAGAAAGCTCGGGTATTTGTCTTCCATGACGGTGCCCGCGGGAACCCTTGTTCCGGCTTCCACAAGGGTGTTTCTCAGCCTGCACCCCGGGCCCACCACGGCATTGTCCAGTACAACGCAGTTCTCAAGATGGCACCCTTCACCGACAGTGGAACCGGCTGCGGTCCAGAGTGTGCCCCCGATCGAGCATGAAGGGTCTACGAAGCCCTGCGTGAATGTTCCGTTCTTCGGGGAGCAACCCGCAAGACCCGGCTTTAAAAGCCCTGAAAGAACGGTGTGGGACGCGCGGAGCTGCTCCTCCCCGGAACATACGATGAACGCCCTTTGTATGAAAAGCTCGGCTCCGATAAGCGCTCCCCCAGCAACGGCGGCGGCCAGGGTTTCCTCGAGTGTGGCCATCAGAGGGGGGAGCGTTGAGAACCAGCACGCCCCGGCAAGGCAGATGTTGGTGCGGGCGTGCTCGGGGCCGGGGTTTCTGTCGAGCCCGGTCACGATGCCCGAAGGGTCGGTGAAAACGCAGGTGAAGTTCCAGGGCCTGCCAGTGCTTGTGAGTGCAACCACGCCGTCAACTCCGGCGCGTGGAAGGCGTTCGAGGGGCTGTCTTGTCAGCAGGTCTGCCCTGACCGCGAGAACCCCTCCACTGGGTTCAGTGTTCCCGAGCCGTGCCGTGAGGTCATCCTCGGGCAGAACGCCGCATACTTCGCGCCCGGGGCCGGGCTGGCGGAAGAAATGGATATCCATCACCCACCCCCCGGTTCGCAGCGGGCGTAGCGGATCAGGCCGTTGCCCCATCCAACCCGTCGTGCCGCGCCGTACAGGATGCCCTGAACGCCCAGCCTGAAGTAAAGAAGACGGAAGAGCCTTTCGAGGGGGGAGCCGGTGTTGATAGGGGGAGGGGTGACCTTTCTGCGGACGGCCCCGTAGTTGCCGCTCTCACGGCGCACAACGCTGAACCCGCCTGAAACGAGCATGGCCTCGAGCGTTCTGGGACCGAAGAAGTAAAGGTGCGCCGGAACCGCGTCGGGGTTCATCTGCCCGGTTTTACGGCCTCTCAGGAAGGTCTCCATGACCTCCTCCCAGTGCGAAAGCTCCCACGGGCACTGAACAAGAAGGACTCCGCCGGGCTTCAGTATCCGGCCGATTTCCCGAAGCACCGGGCCGGGTCTGTGAAGGTGTTCCAGAACGTCCAGCATCATGACGATGTCGAACTGAGCCCCGGGGAGACCGGCCGACTCGAGCGAGCCCGTGTGAACGTCGAGCTTGAGCACATCCCTGGCGTACCCCGAAGCGACGGGGCTAACCTCGACGCCGGACACGCTGTAGCCCTGACCGCGGAGATGGTCGAGAAGGAAGCCGTGGGCACAGCCGAGTTCGAGAAGGCGGCCAGAGCCCCTGAAGCGTTCGAGGCTTTTCACCCTTGCCCTGAACAGCCCTTCGAAAATGCCCCTGTACTTCTCGAAGTTTTTGACGTACCCGCCGTAACCCACTTCGGCGCGGTCGTAGTACTCGTTCGAGTACATGGAGGCGAGGGAGGCTTCGGTGGGCCTTTCGCTGAGGTATACAAGCCCGCAGACCGGGCATTTCGATACGGGCCAGCCCCTGGACTGCTTGAGAAGGATTGGTGAATCGCTGCCGCAGAGGGCGCAGGCAACCTTCTCACGCGGAAGAGCGGACCACTTCACGTCAACCCCTTGACAATCCGTCAAGACTTGACATCTTCCCCCACCAATTCTTTTTTTTGGAACAAGTCATACATTTTTCAAATATACGGTATCTGAAAGGCGGCGGAATGGCGACCAGAAGAACAGAGGGCCGGTCACTCGAGCTATATCTTCGTGAGATCGGCACCCGCGACACACTCACCTCGGAAGAGGAAGCCTCCCTGGCAAGGCGCATCCGCGAGGGCGACCAGGAAGCTCTAAACGAACTCACCGAGGCCAACCTCAGGTTCGTCGTCAGCATAGCCAAGCAGTACGCGAACCAGGGTGTGGCCCTCGAAGACCTCATCAACGAGGGCAACGTGGGTCTCATCAGGGCGGCCAAGGGGTTCGACGAGGGCAAGGGCTGCCGCTTCATCACCTACGCGGTCTGGTGGATCAGGCAGGCAATCCTTCAGGCTCTCGCCGAGCAGTCGCGCATAGTCAGGCTGCCCCTCAACAGGGTGGGCGAGCTTTACAAGATGGGGCGTGCCACGCGCGAGCTCGGTCATGCCCTGGGGCGTGACCCCTCCACTGAAGAGATAGCAAAGGAACTCGACCTCAGCCGCGACGAGATCGAAGGCATGATGTCCATCCACAGCACCCACCTCTCGCTCGACAGCCCTGTCTACGAAGGAAGCGACAAGACCTTTCAGGAAATGATCGCCTCCGACGACGGCGTGGCCCCCAACGAGGCAGTGCTGCACGAAGCCCTGAAGCGCAGCGTGGGCGACATGCTCGACATCCTCGACCATCGCGAGCGCACCATCATCCAGCTCTTCTTCGGCATTCACACCGACAGAAGGCATACACTGGCCGAGATCGGGCGCACCATGGGCATCAGCCGTGAGCGCGTCAGGCAACTCAAGAACAGGGCCATAGTGAAACTTCACGAATGCGGCGAGAGCGGCTCTCTGCTTCATTTCCTCAAGTAACGGAAGCGGCGGGTTTTGCTAAGGGGCTCACTCGACTGGATACCTGAAGACCCTTCGGGCCATCGCAGGCGCCTTCCACTGAACGCTCACCGGATGAGGCTCTATATCTTTCTGGCTGCGGGAGTCCTCAGCCTTCTTCTCGGGGGCGCTTTCTCGCTTGGCCGAAGGTCTCGCCTGTTTTCGGGCGAAGGGCCCGGCCAGGATTACGCCATTCTCCAGGGCGAACTGCTTCAGCTCGGGGTCAGGGTCGAGAACCTTCAGGAACAGCTCCACCTCATGTCCCAGATGGAAGAGCGTGTCTTCATGGCCGCGGCCGACCTCAATCTTGACTTCACCAGTCTTCGTGAGGGCGGACCCTCCCGCGACCCCCTCAACATGTTCCAGTACATCGAAGACCTCGAGCTCAATCTTCTCCTTTGCGAAAAACTGGCCGACGCAGAACTCATGGCGTACGATTCGCTGGCCGTTCTTCTTGTTGAAAAGGCCGACCTTCTTCGGAAGACTCCTTCGATCTGGCCGGTTCAGGGCATTTTCGTCAGTGATTTCGGCGCCCGGATAGACCCGTTCACCGGCGCCGTCAGGTACCATCAGGGAATCGACATCGCAGCCGATACCGGAACCCCCGTTCATGCCCCCGCCGACGGCGTGGTGTCCTTCTGCGGCTGGAGCGGCGGCTGGGGGCTCAACATGGTCATCAAGCACACCGACGAGATATCCACAAGGTATGCCCACTGCTCAAGGCTGGACGCTGCGGTGGGGCAGCACGTTCAAAGGGGAGATATAATCGCCAGGTTGGGCAGCACCGGCCGTTCGGTCGGGCCTCACCTTCATTACGAGGTCCTGCGGAACGGTGTGCAGATCGATCCTGAAAACTTCATAATCAGGGCAGGGCCGCGGGCCGCAGTTTTCTGAGCCTCCCCCTCACGAAAGGTATTCGCGGGATGACAGCGAGAAGCCTACAGCAGCCCCCGATGCTCACCTCCCTGATGGGTGTTGTCGCCGGTGCGGCCGAGTACCACGGGTACTCCCACTCCGACCAGCTCCTTTTCGGCGGTTCGGGGCTTGCCTTCCTGCTCAACGCAGACCGCGGCATCAGCCGTCAGTCCATCCACAACTGGCCTTTCGGCGGGTTCGACGGGCTCCTTCTGAACCTCGGCATCCTTCACGAAGACCTCGGCCATTTTGGCCCCGACATCACCGCCGATGAGCGGAACAGACTCGAACGGGGCATCAGGCGTCTGGCATCGAGGGGTGTACCCTGTTCCGTGAAAGGGATTGAACACCAGCTCATAACCGGGTTCGACGACCACGGCTTTCTCCTGGCGGCACCCTCGGTCCTCGAGCGCGAGACCTTTCCCGACAGGCTCGATTACGGTTCTTGGGACCAGTTCAGGGAATGCCGGTCCGTCTCATTCCACGGTTTCGGAACGACTCATCCTGCTTCCCCTGAAATAGTTGTCACGGAGAGCCTTCGGTACTTCGTATCGAGCCGTTCCAACCCGGCTCGCCACGCCCTGTACGGCTGCGTGAGCGGTCCGAGGGTGTACGACCGCTGGATAGCCGCACTGGCAAGGTCGGAGGGTTCCGTTGTACCGGGCAAGGCTCTTGCCATGGTTCTCGGTGAGTGCAGGCGCATGGCCGCATGGTTCGTTCGTGAAGCAGCACCGGTGAAGCCTGCCTCCACCGAAGCCGCTCTGGAGCTGGCACGTGCGTTCGATGAGGTGTCATCCGGGCTGACCGGCCTGTCCTCCCTCCCCTCGAGCGACGTCAGGAGCGCCCTGGAAGACCTTAAGAAGAGGGAGAAGGAGTGTCTCGCGGGTGTTGAACGGTTCCTTCGCAACTTCATCGCCTGATGTCTGGGACGAATACGCCCCCTTCTTCAACGCCGAGGAGGGAACGGTTTTCTCCCACGACCTGAGGGAGATGGAGTTCTACAGGCATTTTCGTCAAAGCCATTCAGGGAGCTGCCTCGAGATTGGCGCCGGCGCCGGAAGGCTGGCGAAAAGCCTCTACGACGGCAGCTTCATGGCCGCCCTTGAACCCAGTTCCACGATGCTTGCCTCGTGGGCGCCCGATGACTGCAGGCTTGCATCCAGGGTAAGGGGTTACGGGCAGCAATTGCCCTTTCGTTCCCGCACGTTTGCGTTCGCGTGTTTTCCCTACAACGGGCTTCAGTGCATTCTGGACAGGGAGGGCAGGCTGGCGGTACTCCGCGAGGCATGCCGTGTCCTTCTGCCGGGCGGCTCGCTTGTCATCGAGGTGAGCCCCGCCTTCGCCAGGCGTTACCCCGAGGGCAGAACACGCAGGTACCAGGTCATCCTTCCCGGCGGGGGCCGTCTTTCCCTCGACGAGGAAGTTCTCTGCCCCGAAGGGCGTAACACCGTTTTGTACGATATGATCTACACCACCGAACTCCCCGGAGGGGGCGGGGACGTCCGCAGGGTTTTCCTCGAGCTTGCCGCCTTCGATGTTATGGAAGCGGTCGAGGATACTGAGCGGGCCTGTCTGACAGTGAGCGACCTCTGGGGGGACTACGACGAAAGCCCCTTCGACCCAGACTGTTCGCCAAGGCTTTTGATACATGCGATGAAGATGAAGGAGTAGGGAATGCTTTTTCTGATAATGCTTTTCGGGGTCGTCTCCCCACGGGTGACCGACGCGAGGTATCCCGCTCCATCACCCGACGGAACTGAAATCGCCTTCGTCTGGCGGGGCATGCTTTTCCTGGTGGATGCCGGGGGGGGCGACCCGAGGTGCGTGACGCCCGGCGGCGGGGTCGTTGCCAACCCGAAGTGGAACCCGGACGGCGAATGGATAGCCTACACAAGCTCGGTTACTGGTGGTGGTGACGTGTACGTCATGCCTTCCTCCGGCGGAAGCGCTTCAAGGCTAACCTTTCACAGCGGCGAAGACATGGTGCTTGGCTGGGAGGATGACCGCATCCTGTTCACCAGCTCCAGGGAAGGTGGCAGCGAATGGGTTTTTTCGGTGCCGGTCACCGGCGGCACCCCCGAACTGCGGGCAGCAGCCCCCGTCAGAAGCCTGGCATGCGGCCCTGACGGCTTCGTTATCGAGACGGGCAGCACCCCCTGGTGGCTCAGGCACTATCGCGGCAGCGCATCGTCAAGACTCTGGGCGGGCTCCGACTTCAACTGGACACGGCTCACCAACGATTCAAGGGATCAGCGCTGGCCCATGATGGTGAACGGGACCCTCCACTTCGTGATGGAGGACGAAGACGGTCTTGACCGTTTCTGGGCTCTGTCCGGAGCCACAGCAGTAGCTGTTTCGGCGCCTTTCCCCGGGGGCATAACCTTCCCGGGGTACGGAGGCGGTACGGTGGCCTTCGAAAGCGCGGGCCAACTCCTCACGGTTTCCACGGCGGACTGGCTTCCCGACACGGTTCAAGTCAATGCCTCCACGGACTACCCCTTTCCAACGGTGAACGTCGAACTGGCCGGCATCTACACCGATGACTTCTCCGTCTCCGCAGACGGGAGCCTCATCGCCCTGCAGGCCTCGGGAGGCATCTACACGGGTGTCATCGGGGAAGACGGGATCGGGGAGGGGGTTGAAAGGCTCACCGACTCCGCCTGTCTTGCAGAAAGCCCCGAGTTCAGCCCCGACGGCATGTCGCTTTTGTTCCAGATGGAGGACGGCGCTGGTGTGAGGCTCGTGATTGCCGAAGGCTCGCCGGAAACCGGTTACGAAACACGCACTCTCGAAACCGGAACCCTGGTTGCAAGGTCGGGAAGGTTTTGCCCCGACGGAAGCATGATCTCCTTCCTCGACCAGAATGAGATGCTCTTCATTCACGAGATCGGGACCGGTGTATCCCGGCAGGTCTGCGATACCCGGGGCCTTATTCACCACTCATGGTCGCCCGACGGCCGCTGGATCGCGTTCAGCGCCCCATGGGAAGCACACCGCGAGGATGTATTCATCGTCGCTTCGGGGGGGGGCGAGCCTGTCAATGTCAGCCGCCATCCGAACGACGATTTCCAGCCGATCTGGACGCCCGACGGCAGGCGGCTGATATGGGCGAGCCGCACCGACGACGGCTACTACTCCATAAGGCAGGCGTGGCTCCGCAGCAGTGACTGGTACACCCCGGCCGAAAGCAGGGAGGAACTCCTCGACAGTGCTTCCTGCGACGTTGAGATAGATTTCACCGATCTCGTCCGCAGGGTTGAGACCCTCTGCACGGTCAGGGCATGGTACGAGTTCTACGGGGTGTCATCCGACGGCCGGACGGTATTCCTCCCTGGCCATGATCAGGATGATCAGATGGACCTCTGGTCGGTTTCCTGGCAGGGGGAGGACCTCGCCAGGCTCACGTTCGGGGGGCTTCAACCCACCCGGATACAGCCCGTCGAGTCCGGCGAGGTTTTCTTCCTCAGTTACGGGAATACGGTCAGATCCGTACCTCCCGAGGGGGGTGCGGGAACGGTCCATGGCTGGACATGTCCCTACACGGTTGACATCCCGGCGCTTCAGGCCGCCAAGTTCGATCACGCCTGGAGGCTTCTCCGCGACAATTTCTACGACGAGAACATGCACGGCACCGATTGGGGAGCCCTTCGCGGGGTGTATCGCCCGCGGGCGGTTCAGTGCGTTCTGAACACCGATTTCAACGACGTGGTAAGGCGGATGCTGGGGGAGCTGTGCGCATCGCACCTGGGCATCTGGGGACCGTGGAGCTACGAGCGCACCGCCTACACGGGTGAACTGGGAATACTGCCCGGCCCTTTCCCGGCCGGGGGAGGGATCCCGGTCGACAGCGTGATCCCCGGTTCGCCGGCCCACATGGGCGATGACAGGCTGTACCCCGGCGACATCATACTTTCCATAGACGGCGTTCCGGTGGGTGCGGATGATAACTTCTACGCTCCCCTGCAGCTCACGGCCGGCAGAAAGGTTACCCTCGAGGTCGCCGGCAGCGGCGGAACAAGGGAAGTCGAACTTGAACCCACATCGGCCTGGAGGATGTGGCAGCTCGAGTATGAGGAGTGGGTTGCCCGCAACAGAAGGGTGGTCCGTGACCTCTCCGGGGACAGGGTGGGCTACCTGCACATACCCGCGATGGACCAGGAGGCGGTCGAAGACTTCCGAAGGGACCTTTACGCAGAAGGCATGGACCGTGACGCGATGATCATCGACATCAGGGGCAACGGCGGCGGCAGCACGCATGACCAGCTCCTCGAAAGCCTCGGGCGTCCCGCGTACGCCCAGAGCCGTGGCAGGTCGGGCCGGGGCACCATCGAACCCCTTGGGGTCTGGAGGGCACCCCTGGTGCTTATCATTGACGA
The DNA here is from genome assembly GCA_002436025.1 of candidate division Hyd24-12 bacterium UBA6080. Taxonomy (GTDB): domain Bacteria; phylum Fermentibacterota; class Fermentibacteria; order Fermentibacterales; family JCC-6; genus UBA6080. Next base: position 5,273 of record DIXM01000008.1, on the reverse strand, counting down.
GACCTGCTACTCCGACGCAGAGATCTTCGCTGCTGCCTGGAAGGAAATGGGGCTTGGTCCGGTAGTGGGCACCGCCACTTACGGAGCCGTGATCGGAACAGTGGATGTCAGCCTTGCTGACGGCACTTCCTTCAGGCTTCCGGGAACGGGCTGGTACACGCTTTCGGGGCTGAACCTGGAGAACAACGGTGTCGTCCCCGATCTGGAGGTGGTCGCCCTTCCCTCCGACCCCGGGCAGTGTGTGGACAGGCAGCTCGAAAGCGCTGTCTCGCAGGCTCTCAGCGTTATCGAAACGGGAGGGTCAAGGTAGGGCAGTCTCTCCGCAAGGTTCTTGAAACTTCTTATTGACTTGTGGGTAAAAGAGATGTAATGTTTGAACTGAATTACTCGGAACCCTTTTCAAGTGCAAACCCTATCGGAGGTAAACGGTGAAATATCTTGTTTTTACGATATTGCTCCTTGCGTTCTCGGCTTCCGCTGGAATCGTGTACCGCGCGCCGCAACCCGTGGAATCGGCCGAGTATCTGGGCACCGATTCCGGTGAGCTCGTCCGGTTCAACCTCACTGCACTGGACGCAGGTGAGGCCAGCCTCGACGGTTACGGGTCGGGCGTCATCTTCAGGGTTCCAGGGGGCGGTTACGGAGCGGAAGTCGGCACCCCCGACCTCCCTGTTATACGCAGGATGGTCCAGATCCCCGCCACCGGCGGAATATCCATCGAGATCGTCAGTGCCGAAACAAGCGTGCTGGGCAACTTCAACGTTCTTCCTACCCAGCCTTTTGCCGAGAGGAACGGCTTTCAGGCGCCCCTCAAGGTGAATCGCGAAGTCTATGGCGCGAGCGAATTCTATCCCTCTTCGCCTGTCACCCTTCACAGCATCAGCATCCTTCGCGACATCAGGGTGGCCTGGGTCTGCTTCAACCCCGTGCAGGTAAACCCTGTCACCGGGAATACCATTGTAACCACCAGTGTCACGGTAAGGCTTGTGAACAACGGTGCACCTGGTGAGAACGAGCTCTTCCGCGCGTCATCCGGCATAACCCGCAGCTTCCTTCCCTACTACCGCGAAGTTCTGGGCTTCCAGGAAACCGATGCCATCATTGACGGCTCGTACCTTGTCATTGGGTCTTCCGCCGCTGTCGGCCTCTGCTCCGACCTCATCCAGTGGAAGAGGGAGAAAGGTTACGACGTCCAGATCGGCCTGATGGAGAACATCGGTTTTTCGTCAAGCGCGGTCGATGCCTACATAACAAACGCCTTCAACACATGGGCGAACCCCCCCGAGTACATCCTTCTCCTCGGCGACGAGGTTGGTGTTCCGGCGTACTGGGCGGGAAGCATCGCCGCCGACAACCAGTACGGCGTCATCGGCACCGGTGTTGACCCCAGCATCCATGTGGGCCGGCTCTGCGCCGATACGGCCACCCTCAACTACGTCTCCTGGAAGGTGTGGTCCTACGAGATCGACCCATACGAGCCCGCCGCCAGCTGGTTCCAGTACGGGGTGAGCGTTGGCTCCAGTGATTTCCAGGATCCGCTCATGTCGTGGCGCTACAAGCAAATAATGGCGGGCGACGGCAACATGGACGTCACCCTTTACTGCCCCTCCGGCGCCTACGGCGGCATCAACCCCACTGTCGCGCTTCTTGCCGCCGAGATCAACAGCGGTACATCCCTTTTCAGCTACATCGGTCACGGCTCCCGCACCACCTGGGTGACCACCGGCTTCAGCAACAGCGATGTGGCGGCCCTCACCAATGGCCGCAAGCTTCCCTGGATAAGCTCCATCGCCTGCGTGAACTGCCAGTTCGCCGACGGCGGTACCGGCAACTGCTTCGGTGAAGCCTGGCTCAAGAGCGGTTCGATCGCCAGTCCCCAGGGCGCGGTTGGCTTCATGGGTGCCAGTGTGAACAGCCCCGTCGGTCCCACCGATTCCCTGGCCCTTTACCAGTTCAAGGGCTACTTCCAGCTCGACATGCACCACATGGGCCAGGCCTTCGACTACGGCAAGATCAAGGCCTACGAGTACACGGGCAACGCCAGCAACAGCAACATGCACATGATCATGGGCGAGCCCGAGCACGACATCTTCACCACCACCGGCCCGCTGGTTCACCTCAGCGCCACCCATCCGTCCCAGGTCGGTGTTGGCAGCTTCGCCGTCAACGTGACCGCAGGCGGCTCCCCCGTCGAGAACGCCCTTGTGGGCCTCTGCCAGGGAAGCACTGTGCTGTCAAGCGGCAGGACCGGCTCTTCGGGAGCGGTCACGCTCAACATCCCCGCAGTGCCCGGTTCTGAGGAAGTCACGCTCACGGTCACCGCACACAACCTCTATCCCATGCAGGTCATGGTCCCCACTGGTGTTGGCACGGCCGAAGAGTCCGGCGCTCCCATTCCCGGTTTCCACCTGGGCGCCGCGATCCCCAACCCCGTCACGACCGGTGCATCACTTGGCTTCACAACAACTGTGGGCGGGCATGTATCGCTTCAGGTCTTCGACCTTTCCGGCAGGGTAGTGAGAACACTGCAGCAGGGCGATCTTCCCGCCGGCAGCCATTCCCTGATCTGGGACGGCGCCGATTCCCGGGGCACCATGGTTCCGGGAGGCGTGTACTTCTACAGGCTCTCCTCCCCTGAAGGCACGGTTTCCCGTTCCTGCGTGGTAGTCCGCTAGTTAAAGTTCCTCAAAGGGGGCGGTCATCCTTGACCGCCCCCTTCTTTTGGTGTAAGTTACGGGCTTGTTTCCATTAAGCAGCCTGCGGCAGATATTGGAGCTGATGCTGTCGCAACCAAACCTGAAAGAAGACGGGAGAAATCGATGGGCAGATTCAGAAGCGCCCGACTGAAGAAGGTAAGGGCTCTCGGAACAGCGCTTCCGGGCCTTGTGCGCAAGGAACCCCGGAATCAGAACACTCCGGGCGAACAGGGCGCAATGAAGAAGAGAAGGCGGGTATCCACATTCCGTCTTCAGCTTCAGGAAAAACAGAAGATCCGGTTCAACTACGGCCTCAGCGAGAAGCAGCTTCGTGCCTACTACACCGAGGCCAGCAGGATGGCCGGAGAGACCGGTGTCAACCTGCTTCAGCTCATCGAGCGCAGGCTTGACAACGTGGTGGCCAGGGGAGGCTTCAGCCCCACCATCGCCGCCGCAAGGCAGCTCGTGAACCACGGCCACATCCAGGTCAACGGCAAACGCGTTGATATTGCGAGCTTCCTCGTTCGCGTGGGCGACCAGGTAACCCTTCAACAGAAGAGCCGCGACCTAAAGATAGTTGTCGACCACATCACCGCCGGCAGCGGAATCGGCGTGCCCTCTTTCCTCGATGCCGCCCCGCAGGACAGGAAGATCACCGTCAAGGCAGTCCCCGCCCGTGAGGATGTGCCCATCGAAGTGCAGGAACGCGCCGTGGTGGAGTTCTACTCAAAGTAGACTCACTGCCGGGCGAACACAATATGAAGAGGGGCGGGTTTTCACCCGCCCCTCGAGCATTCTACGAAACTCCTAGAAGGAGCTCTTGATACCGGCCCAGGTGTCCCTGCTCAGGGAGACCACGTCGAATTCCATCTCGCTTATGGCGTAACCGCCGCTGATGGCGTAGGCGAAGAAGAGGCTCTCGCGGTCGTAGCTGTAGGTGAGGCCGAGACGGTTGGTGTTGCCCAGCCCGCTGGGGGCGGTTCCCGTGGCGACCTGGGTGAGGTTGGTGCCGTCGTAGGAGTAGAGGGCGAAGATATCGGTGTTGTAGGTGGTGACCATTACGTAGTCGTACGAGGGGTTGTCGCCGGGAACGCAGGCAACGCCGGAGATCTGGGTGGGGGCGATCCCGGTGAAGGTCTCGGCGCCCACTCCGGGCACAAAGCGAACGAGGTTGGTGGTGTTGCTCTGCCAGTAGTCGCTCCCGTTGTAGGACATGCCGCGGCCGCCGTTGCCGCAAGGGTTCGAGATGGTCTGCCACGTGGAGAAGTTGTCTGTGGTGTACCAGAGGTTCGAGTTCTGCCAGCTGTTGATGTGCCAGATAGGGGTGGTCAGGTTGTCGTTGAAGGCTATGCCGAAACCGTTCTGGGCGCCAGCGGGTTTGGGCTGGGAACCGGCGGAGCCGCCGGTGACGGGGTTGAGGCTGCCGATCTCCATGCCGGCACTTTCACAGTAGACGATGTTGACTGCGGAGCCGGTCTCCCAGGTTGAAAGGCCCAGGACCTGGTCGGCCCAGGTAATTGTCCAGGTGTTGATGACGTTGAAGGTGATGGTGGCGTCGACCGGAGACCAGCCGGAAATGCCGCCGCTGTTAAGGTTGCCGTCTTCGGAGAAGCCGGTCAGGCAAAGTGCGATCAGTAAAAACTGCATGAGACCCTCCTTAAGAAAAGGACACGATTCGGAAGCGCGTCATTTATTGTGCTGAACTGCCTGCTTGTCAAGTTTACTGCGGTCACCACATGCGGAAATCAAACTCAGTCATTGATGTACGTGTCGCGAAATTCTTCCTTTTCCGGGCTTTCGCGATTGGTTAGATTGTGTTTCGAGCCGAAACCATCCCTGCACCTGTGAATATTCAGTTAAAAAGGAGTGTACATGTTCATTACGGCGCTGGTTCTGATCGCGCGCACCATCCTTGTGATACCCCCCGCACTTGCGACCCCCCAGGGAGTGGCCGGCATCACGCGCGACGTCACCCCTGACTCCCTCGAAATGATGTTCTTTGGAGAGACGATCGAACACACCACAGAGAACCTCGGTGAAGGTCAATTCCTGAACGTAACGGTGGTCTCGGCGGGTACGGACAGAGAGTTGGCCGTTTTCTGGACGGACGAAGGCACGCCCCTTGAAGTGCGGATGCGGGGCGCGTACTGGAGGACCGCCGAGGGTATAGGCATGGGCAGCACCCTGGTGGAGCTTGAGGCCGCCATCGGTGAGTTCGAGATCCTTGGTTATGCCTGGGACAACGAGGGATACGCCCTTCTCTGGGAAACCCCCTACGAGGGCCTTTTCATCAGGCTTCTCCCTCTGGACGGGGAGAGCCCGGCCGAGTTCATGGGCGACAGCGCCTTTCCGTCATCCCTTCTCAGGGACCTTAACCCAGTCGTGGCCGACTTCAGGGTGAGCTTCTTCTAAAGGGCCGATCAAAAACGCAACGATCCTTGAGGCGGGCTCTGGAATAAGGGCCCGCCTTTCGTCGTATCAGTATCGGTCCACGAAAGGAGTACAGAAAATGTCGATACTGGTTCTGATGGTCCTGACTGCGCTGAAGGGTCCTGCTGATTACGAAGGGGTCGTGCA
>DIXM01000010.1 GCA_002436025.1 candidate division Hyd24-12 bacterium UBA6080 | reverse complement strand
AAGAAAACAATGTGTCCCCCAAAATAACGCAGGGCAGCATTTCCCCAACGCTCCTTGACACCTCATGACAGTTATGCCAATTTACCTGTGTATCCCGAATGGAGGCATTGTATGAGGAAGCCATTTGCAGCGTTGTTTCTGTTTCTGCTGCCCCTTATGGCGTTCGCTGGACAGGTCAGGGTAGAGTCAGACATACCGGGAACCCCGGGTTGCCCGACCGACACCGAAGTGCTTCAGTACGACGACGGCACCCCCCAATGGCTCACATGGGGTGGTACGTACAGGGGAGTCTGGTTCAACCCCGACGATTTTCTGCCGGACAACAACGGTTTCTACCTCACGATGATGGAGTGGTGGTTCTATCAAAGCCCCAACACCGACCCATGGGACACCAACCAGTTCTACGCCGAGATATGGAACGGCGATGTGAACGGCCCTCTAACTCTTCTCGATCAGCAGCTTCTCACAGCCATTCATGCTGCGCCCGTGTACACCTATTACGATCCGCCGCTCTGGATCGAGGACTTTTTCTGGGCCGTGGTCAACACCGAGATGAGCGCGGGAGGCTGGCCCAGCGTCTTTGCTGACGGCACTCCCGGCGGGCACAGTTTCTACAGCGACGACTTCATGGTTTGGGAATACTGGGACCTGGGTGATTACTTCATAAGGGCACACGGCGTCTATGCGCTGTCTTTTGAGTCCACCACCTGGGGAGAGCTCAAGGCACTGTTCTAGTTGGCTGAGATCCGGGGACACCAGCTGCGGGGACACCTTGGTTTTCTCCCCGACAGGAAGAAAACAAGGTGTCCCCTAAAAAGACAAAGGACGGGTTGGTTGTTATGAAAGGTAGCCTGGCAGCACTGTTTCTGGTTTCTCTTGCCCTTTTCGCGGGTAACATCGTCGTTGATCTACCCGGCGGTTCCGGAGGCACCGACGATGTACTCACCTACTTCAACGGCACGCCTCATTGGCTGACCTGGGGCGGCATGTACAGGGGCACCTGGTTCAACACCGAAGACTTCATGCCCGGCAGCACCGGCATCAATCTCGAGCAGATGGAGTACTGGTTCTACGAGAGCACCAACACTGACCCCTGGGACACCGACGACTTCTACAGCGAGATCTGGAACGGCGACAACATGGGCCCTCTCGTGCGGCTTGCCCAGACCGTCGTAACCGCCTACCATTACGCTCCCTGCTACCACACCTTCGACCCCGATCTCCCGGTCGAGCAGAACTTCTGGGGTCTCATCAACACAGAGATGAGTGCCGGGGGGTGGCCCAGCGTCCTCGGTGACTACTCAATGCCCGGTGACGCGGGCCACAGCTTCTTCAGCGATGATTTGATCGTCTGGGAATCCTGGGGTGAGATGGGTGAGTACTATATCATTGCCCACGAGGGGGGTTGGTCACTCGACGCAACCACATGGGGCTCGTTGAAGGCTTTGTTTTAAAAAGCAGGAAGGGGACACCTTGGCTTTCTCCCCGACAGGAAGAAAACAAGGTGTCCTCCAAGATACTGGAGCGAAGCAATGAACAGATTCCTTTTAGCACTTCTTCTGATCTCTCTTCCGCTTCTCGCGGGGAACATCGTCGTTGATCTTCCCGGCGGGTCCGGCGGCACCGACGATGTACTCACCTACTTCAACGGTACACCTCACTGGCTGACCTGGGGCGGCATGTACAGGGGCACCTGGTTCAACACCGAAGACTTCATGCCCGGCAGTACCAGCCTCAGTCTCGAGCAGATGGAGTACTGGTTCTACGCGAGCACCAACACCGACCCGTGGGACACCGACCAGTTTTACAGCGAGATTTGGAACGGCGACCAGACGGGTCCTCAGGTCCTTCTCGCCCAGGCAGTGATAACCGCCTACCACTACGCCCCCTGCTACCACACCTTCGACCCCGCCCTCGTGGTCGAGTCGAACTTCTGGGCTCTCATCAACACCGAGATGAGCGCTGGTGGGTGGCCCAGCGTCCTCGGTGACTACTCAATGCCCGGTGACGCGGGTCACAGCTTCTTCAGCGATGACTTCATCGTCTGGGAACCATGGGGCGAAATGGGAGAGTACTACATCGTTGCACATGCTACTAATGCTCTTGACGCGACCACCTGGGGTGCTGTGAAGGCTTTGTTTTAGGTAAAGGGGACACATTGGTTTTCTTCCGCCAGGAAGAAACTATGTGTCCCCAAAAAGATAGGCAGGGGACATGCTGACCTGATCCCGACAGGAATCAGGTCATCGTGTCCCCCAAAACGACGGAAGCGAAGCGATGAACAGATTCCTTTCAGCACTCCTTCTGACTGCTCTTCCGCTCCTCGCGGGGAACATCGTTGTCGACCTGCCAGGTGCCTCCGGAGGCACCTGCATACAGATCACCTACTTCAACGGTACACCGAACTGGGTTTCATGGGATGGAGTCTACAGGGGCACCTGGTTCAACACCGAGGATTTTATGGCTGGAAGCCCGGGCCTCAATATGAACCAAGTAGAGTTTTGGTTCTACGAGAGCCCCAACACCGACCCATGGGACACCGACAATTTCTACAGCGAGGTCTGGAACGGCTATCAGACGGGACCAGAGGTTTTTCTCGCGCAGGCTCTCTTAACCGCCAACCACTACGCGCCCTGCTACCACAGCTTCGACCCATGCCTCGGTGTCGAGCAGAACTTCTGGGCTCTCATCAACACCGAGATGAGCCTCGGTGGATGGCCCAGTATCCTTGGCGACGACTCCACACCCGGTGACGCCGGCCACAGCTTCTATTTCAGTGGCGTTGCATTGGAGATATGGGAGCTGGGCGAGTACTACATCGGTGTTGATGGGTGGCCAAACTACTCCCTCAACTCCACCACCTGGGGCTCGTTGAAGGCTCTGTTCTAGTTCGTTGTGTTATCTTTCGGGGCACTGTTTCTTCATGAAAGGCGCCCCAGGGTCATGCGAGTTTCCCCGAGTCCCGGAAAACACCTGCCGTGGCTGCTGCTTCTGCTTGCTGCAGGGCTTGCCACGCGGGTGCCCCACGCCCTGGCGGCAGGGTCCTACGAAAACCGGATCACGTACTTCCCCACGATAGCTTCGACCCGTTTTGTCGAGTGCGCGCAGGAGATGAGCCGGGGAGGGGTCTCGAGCGATGCCTTCTCCTTCGCGAGCCCCCTTTACATACCCTTCCTGGCGGCGTTCTACGCATTGTCGCTCGGGAACGGCGCGGTGTTTCTCGTGCAGGGTCTCACCGGGGTCTTGTCGGGTTTTCTTGTCTACGCCGTTGCGTTCCGGGCCGGCGCTTCCCGGTTGTTCGCCTGTCTTGGTGCCCTTTGTTTTTTCTTCTACGCTCCGGCAGCCTTCTTCGAACTGACCCTTCTCCCAGCCGGCATTCTGGCATTCCTGATCGCTTTGTGGGCCTTTCTTGAACAGGGAGCCGGGGGACGGTGGAGCAGCGTTCTCAAGGGTTTCCTCGTGGGGGTCATCGCCGGTCTTCGTCCGCCATTCATACTCATCGGGCTCGTTTCTCTTGTCAGGGGCGTGAGGAAGGGGAGGACCGTTCCCTTTCTTGCCGGGCTTCTTGTTCCCCTTCTTTGTCTGTCCTTCTGGCACTTGAGGCAGGGCGGGGGCTTCTCGCCATTTGCTTCGGCTACCGGTCTCAACCTCGTTCTCGGGCATTCCGATGGGGCAACGGGTTACGGGCCTCCGATAGTCGAGTATGGCCTTGTGGAGAGTCCCGGTGAAGACATTCATCAGGCCGCCGCACGGGTTGCCGCCGAGCACGGTTATACTGATCCGGTGGCGGCGGACCGGTTCTGGCTGAAGACAGCCGTAAGCTGGATACTGGCCAACCCCGGCCGGGAGCCGGAGCTTTTGCTGGTGAAACTCGGCGGGGCGTTCGGATACCTGCCCTTTGATGTCTATTTCGACCTTCAGCGGGACGTTGCTTCCGACCCCTCCCTTCGGCACCTTTTCGTGCCCAGGTTCCTGCTTGTGGCGTTCATGGCGCTGGGAGCGGGTTCACTGCTTTTGCACAGGGGAGCGTGCAGGTTCCTCCTGGCGCCGGTTGCGGTGTCGCTTCTTTCGTCCGTGGTCTTCGTTCACTCCGAGCGGTTCTGGATACCCGCCCTTCCCGCGGCCCTTGCGGTCTCGGCCGCGGGGCTGACACTGTTCTTTCGGGGCTTCAGGCACAGGTGGAAGACGGTTTTTTCGGTGTTGTTGCTGGTTCTTCTGATGCTTCCGGGCATTTTGCGGCCCACACCCGAGACCCCACTTGGTCTTTACCTTTACAACCGTGCCGTGAAGGTTTTCCACATGGGCAACATGCCGCTTTCCCTGCTGTTGTTCGAGGAGGCGGCAGAAGTCTCTCCCCGAGGCACCCACACTTCGGTGTACGCAAGGGTCATGGCGGTGCAGATCGCCCGTTCCCTCTCAATGGACGAAAGGGCCGATGCCCACGCCCTGATACTCCGGGAGGAGACGGCCCCGCGCTAGTCCGGTCCTGAATCGGAAGCCCTCTTTTGTATTATCTTTGGCACATCATGAGTGTGACCGTTGCAAGGACCGCGGGTTTCTGCTGGGGTGTCCGCCGTGCGGTGGACAAGGTCGTCTACGAGATCAAAAAGGGGCGGGGTCCCTTCAGGGTCTACGGTCCGCTCGTTCACAATCCTCAGGTGCTTGAGGCCCTTTCCGAGCGGGGCGTTCTTTGCAGTGACAGTCCATGGGATATTCAGGGCGGAACACTTTTCCTGCGCACACATGGTGTAACCCGTGAGGAACGGGCCAGGCTTCAGGGCCTTCCGGTGAACCTTCGTGACCTGACGTGCCCCAAGGTGGGGCGTGCACTGGCCATCGCGGGAGCACGTGCTTCGGAGGGTTGCGATGTTCTCATACTGGGGGATTCCGGGCATCAGGAGGTGAAGGCCATACTCTCCTGCACGGGGGGAAAGGGGATCGTCATCGACGGCCCCCCCGACGTTGATGCCCTTCCTGATCTTTCGAGGCCCTTCCTCATCAGCCAGACAACCCAGAGCACCGAGAATTACCGCCTGACATTTGAGAAGCTGCGCGAACGGTGGCCCACTTGTGAAAGCGAGAACACCATATGCGGTTCCACCGAGAGCAGGCAGGCCGAGCTTCGTCTTCTCATGGAAAAGGCTGACTGCGTGGTGGTCGTGGGCGGCCAGCGCAGTGCCAACACCGCGAGGCTTGCTGCCATCGCCGGGGAATCCGGGCTTCCGGTCTTTCTTGTTGAAAACGAGAACCAGTTACCCGCTGAAGGGATCAGAAAGTTCAGAAGGGTTCTTCTGACAGCAGGGGCTTCAACTCCGGGCTGGAGCATCCGCAGGGTTCGCGCGCGACTTCTCGAAATTCAGGGCGCCGGCAGGGTGTCAGGGCTTCTTCCTTCACTTTTTCGCAGCCTTGTCTACAGCGGGGTTCAGGTTCCCCTGGCGGCGGTTTTCATAGGGCTTGCGCAGCAGGAGGTTCTGGGGGGTGCGGGGTGGCTCGGAGCGTCACTGTGTGCCGGGCTTCTTCTCTGGGCATTCACCGGGATCTCGGCGGTGCTGGGCTCCCGGAACCTCGAGATAACCAGCCAGGAGCGTCAGGAGTTCATGAAGCGCCACAGCGGGATTCTATTTCCCATTTACGCGGCTGCGGCACTGGGAGCGACAGTTCTAAGTTTCTCCCTCGGGGGATGGTGGATACCATCAGTTCTCGGGGCGGTCGTCCTCTTTTTCTTCTACTGCCTGCCCCTGACCCGGAAACCCTTCATCCCGCACGGTTTCTGGAGCATTCCGGGTTCCCGCGAGGCTCTCTTCACCCTGGGATGGGGTTTCTTCCTCTCTCTTCTTCCCGCACTTACGCTGACCCACAGCGGAGGCGCTTTCTCGATGTTCCTCTGGCCCCTCGCCCTTATGGCTCTCTTCTTCGCACGAAGCCTGTTCGTTGACCTGGTTGACCTTCAGGGCGACGCCCTTCTGGGGATGGACACCCTTCCGCTTAACCTTGGGGGAAAGAGGTGCCGGTCCCTGCTCCTCTTCTGCTGTGCGTTCGCATCCGCGGTTCAGGTCGCGGGCTGGGCCACCGGTCTTCTTCCCCCGTGCAGCCTCGGGTTCATAGCAGCCCCCGTTCTTCTCGGTGTCGGGCTGATCTCTCTTGAACGTGACCTTTTCTACCCCGAGATCGGCATCCGGATGGTTGCCGACGGCAGCCTTCTGGCCGCGGGGCTGTTTCCCCTTCTCATGTGCAGGACAACATCATGAAAATCGGTACCGGTCTTTTTCTCCTTTCGCTCTGCGGCTGCGGAACCGTCGCAACGCAGCCTCCCCCGGACACCACATTCGTTCCAGTTGCGTCATACTTTCCCGATACCCGCACCGTGGTCACCGGCAGAGAGGTGAACCTCAGGCAGGGGCCGGGAACCGTATACGCGATCGTGGGGTCCGTTCACGCCGGCGACACCCTTGTGGTCCTGGGCGAAGCCGAGGACTGGTACAGGATTTACTTCCCTGAACGATCGCTTTTTGCATGGATATTCGCCGGACTCACCACCGGCGCAGAACTCCCCTGATACTGTCCTGAAGGGAGCGGGAATGATAGACAGATACGCACTGCCCGAGATGACAGCCGTCTGGGCCGACGAATCAAGGTTCGCCCGGTGGCTCGAGATCGAAGTGCTTGCGGTGGAGGCCAGGTGCATGGCCGGTCTGGTCCCACAGGAGGATTTTGAGAAGATCCGGGACAACGCCCGGTTCAACCCTGCCCGCATCGATGAGATCGAGCAGGTGACCCAGCATGATGTCATAGCTTTCTTGACAAGCGTCGCTGAAAGCCTGGGACCTGAATCGAGGCACATCCACTTCGGCATGACCTCGAGCGACATCCTCGACACCTGCCTCGCAACGCAGTTCCGTGATGCCGGAAAGCTTATCTCCGAAGCCCTTGATTCTTATGGCACTGCCCTGGCGTCACTTGTTTTCCGGACCAGGGGGATCCCCTGCATGGGCAGGACCCACGGCATGCACGCCGAGCCCACGACAATGGCCCTCAAGTTCGCGGGGCATTACGCAGAGTACCAGAGGTGTGCTGAAAGGCTCGAGCAGGCACTGAAGTCGGTTTGCACCGGAACCGTCAGCGGCGCAGTTGGAACCTACGCCCACATCGATCCCGCGGTGGAGGAATACGTCTGCAGGAAGCTGGGGATCGGTTTTGAACCCGTTCCAACCCAGATCGTTGCCCGTGACAGGCACGCCCAGTTCCTCTACGCGCTGGCGGCCATCGGTTGCGCGCTTGAGAGGTTTGCCACCGAGACAAGGCACCTTCAGAGAACCGAGGTCGGCGAAGCCGAAGAGAGCTTCGCACGCGGTCAGAAGGGCTCCAGCGCCATGCCCCACAAGAAGAACCCCATCGTCGGGGAGAGGCTCTGCGGTTTTGCGCGGCTTCTCCGCGGATACCTTTCAACGGCGCTCGAGAACACGGCGCTGTGGCACGAGAGGGACATAAGCCACTCGTCCGCCGAACGGTTCATCTTCCCCGACGCATGCGGGGTTGCGCTCTACGCCCTTCGCAAGGCGGCAGGTCTGGCAGGGAACCTCGTCATAAACCTGCAGGCGGTCCAGCGCAACTTTGAGCTGTCCGGCGACAGGTTCCACTCCCAGTCGCTGCTTCTTCTTCTCGTGAACAGTGGCGTGACCAGAGAGGCAGCCTACGCGATGATACAGGACGCGGCGATGACCGCGATGAACAGCGGCGCTTCCTTCAGGGATGCGGCCCTTGCCAGCGCATCGATCACGGGCGTTCTTTCAGTTGCCGATGTCGAAGCCGCCTGTGACCTTGACAGACATTTCGCCAACGAGCGTTTTGTTCTTTTTAGACTCGGGCTTGCTGACGGCCCGGAGAGGGGAACGACATGAATCCGGTTTTCGTTTTGATCGGAGTACTGGTGGGGGGCGCCGTCTCCTGGCTTTTTCTGTCCCGCTCATCCGCAAGGCAGAAGAAGGAATTGAACGAAAGACTCTCGAACCTTACCCTGAAGGCCAGGAACCTCTCCTGCGAGTCCGCAGCCCTCAAGGACAAGGTGGCCTTTCTGGAAGAGAGGGAAAAGGACTACAGCGACCTGGCAGTCCTCATGCCTTCAATGGTCAAGAAGATATTCAGCGCCAGAACGGCCGGTGAGGCTGCCGACAACATCTGCAGGGCCTGCAACACCCTGGCTGGCGCCGAGGAGGTCGCCGTCTTTCTGACGGACAGGTCGGGCAGGCGTCTGGGTCTCGACAAGGTCCACGGCCTGGGTGAGGTATTGAAACCCCCACTCTCCATCTCGCTGGGCGAGGGGCTTCTGGGGTTCGCCGGCGAGACGGGTCGTCTCGTGACACTTCACGATGTCGAGAACGACACGGCGATCATCCGCAAACAGGTCCTCGAGACGGGAATACCGGGCTACAACCCCGAGGTGGCCGTTCCAATGGAGTTCCAGGGCATCCTCTTCGGGGTGATAGGCGCCGGGGGTTTCACCGACCACACCGGTGTCCACCGGGAAAACCTGAGGTCCATCGGAGCCATAGGCGCCGCTGCGCTTGAGAATGTCAGGCTTCTCGAGCGGTTCGCCCGCACTACGGGTCTCGACCGTGACACCGGCCTTCCGGGCGAGGATTCGGTCGACGCCATACTCGCCGAGGAACTGGAGAGGGTGTACAGGTTCGGACAACCCATGGGCGTTGTGGAACTGAAGCTCAAGAAGGCCAACATGCAGAACCCTGGACTCACCCGTGATGTGATGTCGGCTGCCGGAAACCACCTGAAGCAGATGCTCCGAAACATCGACAGCTGTGTGCGATACACCTACGACGGCTTTCTTCTCATCCTCCCCGGCACCTCCGGCGACGGCCTGAAAACGGTGATCGGCAAGCTGGGGGGAGAGCTTCCCAAATTGTCCACACAGGAAGGCGGCCATCTCGGAGGCGTCCTCATAAGGAACCAGGAGATATCTCCGGGCGAGATAGTTGAGATATCCTGGGTTCGGGAAGACCTTGCAGCCCGTGATTTCCAGGAGTTCGAGGGCTATTACGGAGCGGAAGGCTGACATGACGCCTGACAGGAACGAACTTCAGACCGAGATAAGGAACAGGGGCCTCGCCATGACGGTTGACGAGGCGGAGCGGCTCCACGGCATTTTCGGGCGCATGCCCTCACCGCTCGAGTTTCACCTTTTTGACATCATGTGGAGCGAGCACTGTTCATACAAAAGCTCGAGAAAGCTGTTGAAAACCCTTCCGACCCGCGCCTCCCAGGTCGTCATCGGCCCGGGTGAGGATGCCGGTGTCGTAAGGTTCTGCACCCACCAGGGAACCGATTACGACATTGTGGTGGCACACGAAAGCCACAACCATCCTTCGCAGGTGCTTCCGGTGGAAGGTGCCGCAACGGGCGTCGGTGGAATAGTGAGGGATGTTTACTGCATGGGTGCCGATGTCATCGGCAGCCTTGACCTGCTCAGGTTCGGTGATCCCCTGGGCCGTTACGGTGAAAGGTGCCGTGGTATCGCCCGCGGAGTGGTCGAGGGGATCTGGCAGTACGGAAACGCTCTGGGTGTGCCCAACCTGGGGGGAGACACCGAGTTCCACCCCGGATACGACGACAACTGCCTTGTGAACGTGGTGGCCCTGGGAATAGTGCGGCACGACCGCGTTGTTCACAGTTACGTGCCCGTCGAGGCTCGTCAGGAGCCATACGTTTTCATTCTCACTGGAAAACCCACGGACGACACCGGTTTCGGTGGGGCCACCTTCGCCAGTGCCGACCTCGACGGCGAGCTCGGGATGAAATCGGTTCAGGTAGCCGACCCGTTCCTCAAGAGAATACTTGCCCAGGCCAACCTCGACGTTCTCGACTACCTTTTCGAGACGGGGGTCGCATTCGGCTTCAAGGACCTTGGTGCGGGCGGGATTGCGTGTGTCACAAGCGAGATGGCAGCCCACGGGGGGCTGGGTATCCATGTGAACCTCGACGATGTACCGGTAAGCATCCC
This sequence comes from candidate division Hyd24-12 bacterium UBA6080, assembly GCA_002436025.1. Classification (GTDB taxonomy): domain Bacteria; phylum Fermentibacterota; class Fermentibacteria; order Fermentibacterales; family JCC-6; genus UBA6080. The sequence continues at coordinate 34,039 of DIXM01000010.1, read as the reverse complement.
CGGTCTTCCCCCGGAGGTTGCTGCGTGCAGCGAAACGCAGGAGAGGTTCGGTTTCGCGGTGCCTGCGAAGGTGGCCGGGGGCGTCCTTGCCATCTACAACGAGAAGTACGAACTTCCAAGGCTCTTCCCCGGCGCCCGTGCGGCGGTCATCGGTCACTTTACGCAGGATCCCGTTTACAGGGTGACGCATTGCGGCACCGAGGCCGCGTGCGCTCCCGCCGAAGCCATTACCGAGGGCGTGTTCTACGACAGGCCTCATGCACCGGCCGAGGTCTCCATCCCCGACCCGGTTGAATTGCCCTGCTCCCCCGGGAAAGACATTCCGGAGATGCTGCTGTCCGTCGGTGGCTGCAGCAGGGGAGCGGTCTGGTCCTACTACGACAGCGAGGTCAGGGGGGCGACGGTGCTCAGGCCCGGGGAAGCCGACAGCTGTGTGATACTTCCGGTTCCGGGTTGTCCGGCGGGCCTTGCGGTGTCCGGCGACGGCAACCCCTGGTACGGCGAGCTCGACCCCTTCCTGGGTGGTGCACACGCCGTGGCCGAAGCAGTGAGGAACGTGGTTTCGGTCGGGGCGGTGCCACTCTGCGCCACCGACTGCCTCAACTACGGCAGCCCCGAATCCCCGGCCGTCATGCACCAGTTCCACCGGGGCATCGAGGGGATAGCCGACGCCTGCCGGCATCTCGGCTTCGTGGAACCCGGCGAACCTCTGCCCATTGTCAGCGGTAATGTCAGCTTCTACAACCAGTCATCGTCGGGAAGGTCGATCCCGCCCTCACCGATCGTGGCGGTCTTCGGCCGGATCGACGACTGCTCAACTGCTGTCGACATGGTCCTGAAGAAACCGGGCAACATCATCGTGCTTCTCGGCCACCGGCACCCCGAGTTCGGGGGGAGCCTGTACTACCGGAAGGTCCTGGGTCATGCGGGCGGCAGGGTACCCCTCTTCAGGGGACCTCTCGAGGCGGAAATGGCGCGATGGGTGATCGGGAAGGTTCGCTCCCGGGAAGTGAGTGGTTCGCATGACATCTCCACCGGCGGGCTTGCTCTTTCCGCGGCGGAGATGGTTCTGGCGTCCACCGGGCTGGGTATCGCTCTGAATGCCGGCGCCGATCCGGTCCAGCTCTACTCTGAAACCCCCGGTTACCTTCTGGAGATGGACCCCTCGTGTGAAGGGTCACTGCCCGGGTTCGCCGAGGTCGTGGGCCGTGTGACCCATGACGGCATGCTTTCCGGAAACGGCTGGTCCGTTGACATTCAGGGCATCAGGGAGAGATGGGCCGACCTGCTGGCCTCGATCGTCTGGCGTGAGGAGGGTGTATGAAGCCCCGTGTAGCCGTGGTAAGGTTTCCCGGGTCGAACTGCGAGTACGAAACGGCCCGGGCGCTCGACGCTTGTGGTATGCAGGGCGTGATCTTCAACTGGAACGAGCTTTCCGGGGCGGCAGGGTCCGGCTCCTGCGCATGGGTCCTTCCGGGCGGGTTCAGTTTTCAGGACAGGGTGCGTGCGGGCGCTGTAGCGGCCCGTGAACGCATCATGGACGTGGTGTACGGCGACGCCGTTTCGGGCAAGCCGGTGCTGGGCATCTGCAACGGCGCCCAGATACTCGTTGAGAGCGGCCTTGTGCCGGGTTGGCGCCCGGGCGCGGTCGAAGCCTCGCTTTCGGGCAATCTCGCTCCCGGGAGGACTGGTTACCTTAGCCGCTGGGTCTTCCTGCGGGCGGTCCGCGGAGGTGTGGACAAATGCCCCTGGCTGACCGACGCCGGTGAAGCACCCATACCGCTGCCCATTGCCCACGCCGAGGGCAGGTTCGTCTTTAGACCGGCCGATGAGGCGCAGGCGCTCGAAATGTCCGTTCTCAGGTACTGCTCGCCGGAAGGTGCTCCCGCCCTCGACTGGCCCCTGAACCCCAACGGTTCATCGTTCGGCGCCGCCGGGATCATGAACCCGGGGGGAAACGTTCTTGCCATGATGCCCCACCCCGAGAGAGCCCTCAATCTCCACCACGTTCCGCCCAACCTGCCGGGGCCCTGGGGAGAGCTTCGCAGAAACAGGGGACCGGTATCCGACCCCGGCCCGGGGGCGTCGTTTTTCACCGGTCTTGCCCGATATCTGGAGGTGCGCTGATGGAACGGGTGTTCGTCGCGGTTCGTCTCAAATCCCCCGACCCCGGCGCGGCCACTGCCCTGTCCACACTGCGGCGGGTCATGCCTGATTGCGCCCCGGTTCAGCTCTCCCGGTACGACCTGTGGGAGTTCGACATGAAACCCGGAACTTCTGACACGGTCCCGGGAATGATCTCCCACTTCACCGACATCGTTAACCCCAACAAGCATCTCAGCTTCATTCTCACCCAGGGTCAGCCCCCCCCGGGAGAGAACCCCGGCCTTGACTGGACGGGTGTTCTGGTTCGTGACCACGCAGACAGCCGAAGCATGAACTGGAGCACGCTGCTCCCCCGCAGGGGTTTTCCCGTTGAGCGGGTGAGGTGGGGGGTTCTCTGGAGGTTCGGCTTCGGAACCGACGCCGGCAGTATCGGGGAGCTGGCAATGAGGGCCTCGCTTTCGGAATCCAGGGATTCGGGGCTGCTGGCCAACCCGGTCTCCCAGGAGGCCCTTCCCTGGAAGTGAAGCACCCCCTCGAGGGGGTACTCGCCGGTGTGCAGGCCCCTCAAAGGTACATCGGGGGAGAGTGGAACTCACACCCTCACGGAGACGGCGCCAGGGTGACCCTGGTATACCCGGATTCCTACGAGCTGGGGGCGGCCAATTTCGGCCTGGCCGTGGTAAGGCACCTGCTTCTGTCCTCGGGAGGGTTCGATGTGCGCAGGGCGTTCCACCCCTCGCCTGACATGCTCGCCCTTCACAGGAGCAGGGGCATCCCGTGGGTCGACCTCGAGGAGGGTGAGCCCGTTTCCGGGAGCCGTGTCGTGGGGTTCAGCATGGCATCCGAACTCCTTTTCACGAACATGCTGAACCTCGTTGACCTGATGGGTCTTCCCATTCGAAGTTCGGAACGGGCTCCCGATTCACCGGTGATCCTGGCCGGGGGTGGTGGCGTATCGAACCCTGTCCCCCTCATGCCCTTCGTGGACGCCTTCTTTCTGGGAGAGGCCGAAGCCGGCGCCGTAGAGGTTTTCAGGGTACTGGCCGGCGGGGGCACCAAGGCGCAAAGGCTTCAAAGGATCTCCTCGATGGAGGGGGTTCTCGTCCCCGGCATCACCGGGGGAAGGGTCAGAATGGCCAGAGCGGCCTCACTCGAGGATTGCCCGGCCCCGGTCGACCAGATCGTTCCCACCGCCGGCATCACACAGGAGAGGGCGGTCGTGGAACTGGCCCGGGGATGCACCAGGGGTTGCAGGTTCTGCCAGGCCACCCAGTTGTCACGGCCCGTAAGGGAAAGGAGCCCTGAGCGTGTTGCTACGCTCATGGAACGATCCCTTCAGTCCACGGGCTTTGAAGAGGGCGGTGTGGTGACGCTCTCATTCAGCGACTATTCCCGGATCGAAGAGCTTTCCCGCGTCATCGCCCGGATCGAGGGGGAGCGGGGAGTGAGAATTTCACAGCCCAGCCTGCGGCCCGACACCATCAGGCGCCTTCACGACTGCGGCAGAAGGCTGAAGGGCAAGGTCACCCTGGCCCCCGAGGCAGGCTCCTTCAGCCTGAGGAACCGGATCGGCAAACCCTTTTCCGACGAAGACATTCTCGACGCCGTAAGGGCTGCCCGCGCCATGGGCGCCGGGGGCGTGAAATTGTACTTCATGGTGGGACTTCCTTGGGAAACCGATGAAGACCTCCTTGCCATTTCGTCACTGGCGGAGAGGGCGGCATCCGGGGGCGGCAGACGCTGGGAAGTAACCGCCGCGCTCTCGCCCTTCGTTCCAAAACCGCATACCCCCTTTCAATGGGCGCCCCAGCAGTTGCCGGAAGAACTCCGCAGGAGGATACGCCTGGTCAAGAGCGGTTGCCGCAGGGCGAAGGTTTCATGGAACGATCCCGATACCGCCAGAGTGGAGGCGGCAATAGCCCTGGGAGACGCCGGTTTCGCACAGGTTCTCGAGGCCGCCTTTAAAATGGGCGCAGTCAACGACGCATGGAATGACCTCTTTCGCAGGGACATATGGTTCAGCCTTCTTCCCTCCGGTCCGGTAGCTCCTCCGGTTCCCGGTGAAGAGCTTCCCTGGAGCGTTGTTGACACAGGCGTACGGGAGGACTGGCTGATCGAGGAGTTCCGAAGGGCTGAAGCCTGCGAGCCCACACCGGACTGCCGGGAAGCCGGCTGCACCGGATGCGGAGCCTGCAACGGAGAGGTTCCTCCGCTTCCGTCAGGTGTTCCCGAGGGAACCGGCCCCGAGACCTTCACAGCCGACCCCGTGTGTGTCAGGCTCAGGGTTCGCTACTCCCGACAGGGTCTTGCGCGGTTCACCTCCCATCTGGATGCCGTCAGGATGTGGGGAAGGGTGGTCAGGCGCGCCGGTGTTCCGGTCTGCATGGGCGCCGGTTACGTAAGGAGGCCCTCGATAAGGTTCGGCTACCCCCTGCCTCTGGGAATGGCCAGCAGGGCTGAGTACGTTGATCTTTTCCTTAGCACCCCCATGAACCCCGAAGAGGCTGCTGAAAGGCTCGAAAGGGCTCTTCCCGCCGGATTTGGCATCATGGCGGTGCGGCAGGTGCCTGCGTCCGATCCATCGCCGGATACCGGCGGAATTCTGGAGTTCACCATACCCGGCGTGGAAACCGCTATACTCGAAGGTACCCCGGGCATTGTTCGAACCGGGGGATGTGTGGTTCTCGTTGACCCTTCACTGGGCTCGGTGCGGCTGGACAGGATCCTTGCCGCCGCTGGGGTGTCACATGGGGTCATCGAGAGGACCGAAGTGTACAGACGGGGCGAAGGCACCGATGCCGTGCCCCTGTTGAAGATAAAAGAGGGAGAGGGAGCCGATGTCGACAAAGGTTGATTTTGTCATCAACCACCACCCCGAGGTGACCCGCATAGCCGTGCTGGAAGACGGCCGGCTGATGGAACTGATCGTTGAGATGGCCGAAGAGAAACGCATCGTCGGCAACATATACCTCAGCCGTGTGAACGCTGTTCTGCCCGGAATGCAGGCGGCCTTCGTGGACATAGGCCTGGAGAGAAGCGCTTTCCTTCACGTCTCCGATGTCCGTGAGGGTTTTTCCGATTCACTTGCCTTCGCTCGCAGCCTGGTGGAAGGCAAGCCAATGAAGTGCCGCGACACGACTGGCCCGATCGAAAAAGCCCTTAACAAGGGTGATCAGGTGCTGGTTCAGGTAACGAAAGAGCCCATCGGGACCAAGGGCGCCAGGGTCACGACCAGGCTCAGCATCGCCGGACGGTATGTTGTGAGCATGCCGGGCGACCCTGTGGCCGGGGTTTCCCGCAAAGTCCACGACAAACAGGAGAGAAGCCGGCTCCGCGACATCATTGAGGACGTTCGCAGCGAAGGTTACGGCATCATCGCCAGAACGGCGGGAATGGGTCAGTCCGAAGACAACTTCAAGGCCGACGTTGATCAGATAGTCAAGCGCTGGATGGAGATAGGTCAGGCTACACTCAAGGCGAAGCCGCCGGTCCTCCTTCATCAGGAACACGATGTGATAACGGTCACCATGAGGGACCTCGTAACGGCCGACGTGAACTCGGTGGTAACCGATTCCAGAAGCGTCGCCACCCAGATCGGCAAATATCTGAAGTCAGTGGCCCCCGACCTTGCGGGCAGGGTCAAGGTCTACCGGGGCAAAACCCCCATTTTCGACCATTTCGGCGTCGAGGACGAGATCGCAGGCATTATGCGCCGCGAGGTCCACCTCAAGTGCGGTGGCTCCCTGGTTATCGACCACACCGAGGCCCTGGTGGCGATCGATGTGAACACGAAGAGGTTCGTGGGCAGAAAAAGCCAGGAGAACACCATTCTGAAGACGAACATGGAAGCCGCCAAGGAGGTTGCCCGGCAGCTTCGTCTCCGCGACCTTGGCGGGATCATTGTCATAGATTTCATCGACATGGACAACCCCGAGCACAAAGAGAAGGTGCTGAACTGCCTCAGGAGCGAACTGGGCCGCGACCGGAGCCCCACCAAGACATGCCAGCTCAGTCCTCTCGGGCTTGTGGAGATGACCCGCAAAAGGGTTCGTCCAAGCCTCATTCAGTCCATGTCATCACCGTGCCCGCACTGTGGGGGCTACGGAAGGGTTCATTCGCCCATCAGCGTCATGACCCGGATCGAGCGTTTTCTTGAAAGGGCCGCCAACGACAGGCAGCACCGCAACCTTGTGGTCTCCATGAACCCCGTTGTTGCAAGGTACCTTCAGGAGAACGAAGGGCACAGGCTCGAGTACCTGGCCAGACGGGGCGACAGGATAAGGGCCAACATCCATGAGGACCCGAGGCTCACAGAATCGGAGTTCAGGGTCTTCAGCCTCGACACCCACGAGGAGATAACCGAAAGGTACGATTCGAACAAGGTTGACTCAACGGGGTCGCCGGGGGTATAAATGGCGCTGTTTTCCACTGAAACGAAACATGCTGTAAATGTCTGCATGCGTGATAAACGGAGGTTGTGAGTGTACGCCATCATCGAGACCGGGGGCACCCAGTACAGGGTGGAACCCGGAATGAAGATCGAAGTTCCCCGGCTGCCCAACGCCGAGGGCGAGAATTTCACGTTCGACAAGGTGCTTCTCGTTGTGAAGGATGACAAGGTCGTCGTGGGTCATCCCTACATCGACGGTGTCAAGGTCAGCGCCATTGTCAACAGCCATTTCAGGGGCAAGAAGATCATCGTGTTCAAGCGGAAGCTCCGCAAGGGTTACGAGAAGACCCAGGGCCACCGTCGCGACCTCACAACGGTCCTCATCGACAAGATCACGAAGAGCTGAACATGGCCCTTATCCTCTCCGGCAGGGAACTGGCCCGGGAGGTTACCGATTCGCTCAGGACACGCCTGATCGGGGCGCCCGTGCCTGGCCTTGCCGTTATTCTCGTAGGGGACGACCCGGCCAGTGCCGTTTATGTTGCATCCAAAGAGAAGGCGTGCCACAGGGTCGGGATCAGAAGCACCGTCGTTCGGCTTTCCAGCGGGGCCGACGAGGGTTATGTCCTCAGTCGGATACAGGAACTTAACGCCGATCCTGCGGTTCACGGAATCCTGTGCCAGTTGCCGCTGCCCCCTGGAATCGACAGGCACAGGGTTGCAGCGGCCGTTCTTCCCTGCAAGGATGTGGACGGTTTTCATCCCGAGAACGTTGGAAGGCTCTGGAGGGGGCAGAACGGTCTGTTTCCCTGTACTCCCCTTGGCGTCATGGGTCTGCTTCACCGCAACGGGATCACCCTCGAGGGCAGGCATGCCGTTATTCTGGGCCGAAGCGACATTGTCGGCAAACCAATGGCGGCCATGCTTATGAGGGCTGATTGCACTGTCACTGTCGCCCACTCCCGAACCATTGACCTGCCCGGTCTCTGCCGCACCGCTGACATACTCGTGACAGCAGTGGGACGGCCGGGAATGGTCAGGGGGGACTGGGTAAAACCGGGCTGCGTTGTTATCGACGTCGGAATCAACCGTCTTTCTGACGGCTCACTGGCGGGAGACGTCTGCTTTTCCGAAGCGGAAGCTGTTGCTGCGGCTATCACTCCGGTTCCCGGGGGCATCGGTCCGCTGACTATCGCCTATCTTCTAGAGAACACGGTCAACGCCATGGAGCAGTTGACGCGTTAAGCCCTGAGCTATTATCTCTGTACAGGAGGGGTCCTGAACGGGAGGTTTGATGGTGGTTCACTCCATCCTGGCCTTGGCCTTTTCTCTCTTTCTACCAGTTATTGACCCCTTCGACGGTGAAACTCTCGAGAGCCTTTCCGGGCTTGATCTCACTGAAAGGCATGCTGCTCTTCTATCCGCAGAGCAGGGGTACATTCACGAGGGCACCCGAAGCGGTGTCCTCCTGAATCCGGGGTTCGCGCCGCGACCTGACGACCTGGTCCTCATCAGGGTTTACCGTCCCCTTTCCCCGGCGGATCTGATCATTCTGGACCAGGCCGGGTTCTGGCCCACGGGCTTTTCTCCCGACGAGAGCTCTTTTGTGGCATCAGTAAGGGCCGATCCCGATTTGGGAGTACTTGCCTCGGGCGGTTTCGCCGAGAGCATCTCGACTTATGAGCCCTCAGTTCCCGATGGTTCGTCCTGGCTCGTCAGAATGGCGCCTGGTTTCGAACCGCCCGTTGGTACACATCTTTTCGATCAGTGGTGGAGTCTCGGCGGCGTCAATCCCCGGACCGTTCCCGGTGTGCTCGAGGCCTGGCCGAACGAAGCCGCCCAGGGGTCCAATCATGCCCTGAATACCGAGGCCGACGACAGCAGGGAGGTTCTCTCCCTGCCCGGAATATGGCTTTACTACACAGGGGCAGGTGTTCTGGCGGGAGTACTCGACACCGGAGTGTGGAGCAACCATCCCGACCTGCAGGGCGCGGTGGTTTCCGGTCCGGAAGACACGGACGGACACGGAACGGCCGTCTGCGGCGTGATAGCATCCCGCGGCGGCGTCGACCTCGGCTGCCTTTACAACGGATCGGGAGTGGCACCGGGAGCCTCTCTGATGGTGACCGAACGCCCAGAGGAGATGACGGCTTCCCAGTTCGCCTCTTTCCTCGACGGGTTTGAGAGCTCGGGATGCAGGGTTGTCAACAACTCATGGGGGCTGGCCACATATTCCTACGATGCCTTCTGCGCCTCAACTGACGCATTCATAGACTTCACTGGAACATCGGTGGTCTTCAGTGCCGGCAACGGCGGCTCCCCCGGCACTGTCACATCTCCCGGCTCATCCAAGAACTCAATCACGGCGGGCGCGGTAACATTCATACCGGATGGGTCGGGAAACGTGGTCCCCGCGCCCTACTCATCGGGCGGTCCCACCCCCGAGGGCAGGCTGAAACCCGACATCCTCGCCCCCGGCGGAGCATTCACTGAGACGGGCATGGAACTGGGTGTGGCCACGACAAACGCGTTTTACGCGGGGCAGTGGCTGGACGAACCTGATAACCGGTGGCCCGGAGAGCCCGGCTACACTCGCGTCGCCGGAACTAGTATGGCCGCAGCCCATGTCACGGGCGCCCTGACCCTGTGCTATCAAAAGTACGGTGCCCTTTTCCGTCCCGAAGACGCATCGGTTCTGCTTGCTGCAAGCGCCATTCCACTCAAGGCCAACACAGGTTCGCCCCTGTCCGGTTATGCCACGACCACCTGCGGGTACGGGTTGCTGGACGGATACCACCTGCCCGGCACCTACTTCTCCGAGGAGGTGGAGAGAATGCTCTGGATTCACTCCACAGTTCAGGAAGGCCAGGGTCCGGGTTCCTGGATCGTCTATGTGCCCGCCAACATCAAGATGCTGTCGGTTGCCATGGCCTACTCCGACCAGAGCGGCTCAGGGCTCGCTGTCGATCTCGACCTCAGGCTGACCTCGCCCTCTTCAGTTCAGTACGAGTTCCAGCTTCCCCAGGGGGTCACTACCGAGTCCCCCCTTGAGAGAATGGTGATCGAGAACCCACAGCCCGGGGCCTGGATAGTGTCGGTCCTTCCCATGAGCTGGGCTGACCCTGGCAATCCCCTCGAAATCGAGGGAGTCTCCGTTGCGGTCTACAGCTACTCGAGGCTTCCTGCCCTTTCTGTAACTTTCCCCTCCGACACGACCATCTATGCGTCCCCCGGTGGGGCAGTGACCATTCCAGTCACGGTGACGAACACCGGCGGCTTCATCTCAGTGGGTACATGGGCCCGGATACAGGCGCCTTCCGGCTTCTCGGGAGACGTTGGTATCCCGGCGTTTCTGGGCAACCTTGTCTACCTCAACGCCTCCGCAACGGTCGATTTCGTCCTGCAGTGCCCCGATCAGCCGGGCAGTCACCCGATGCAGGTTATCGCGGGGGGGGCGAACCGTGGTCTGGACAACGTCGTGGGGAACTTCACCCTTGTACTGGCCTACCCCGATCTCGAGGTTTCCATTCCGTCCCCGGACATACCGCCTCCCTTTTCAGTTGGCCAGGTCACGGCATTCACCACGGTGGCAACGAATGTGGGCGACGGCCCCTCGCCCGCAACCAGCATGGTCTACCATCTTACAGAGAACCCTGACAGCACCGGAAGGCTCGTGGCCACCTTCGAGGTCCCGCCCCTCGAGAGCGGGGAGAGCGCGGTACTGAATGGAAGCCACACATTTGACTATTTTGACATGGGTGCCAGATGGCTCGTTTCAACCGTGGATCCCGAAGGGTCGATCATCGAGGCCGACGAGACGAACAACTCGTCTTCGTACGGACCCTTCCTGGTCACGGGCGAACTGGCCCCTCCCAGAGAGCTGGCCGCCCAGAGCGGCAACGACGGTTTCATCCCCCTTTCATGGAACCCTCCGGGAGACGGTGGTTCCCGCGGACTGTACTCCTACCTTATCTACCGTTCCATCTCCCCGGTGGGTCCCGATCCCGATCCCATAGCCGAACTTCCCCCCTCCGAGCAATCGATGGTGGACACAATGGTCGTGAACGGTCTCACCTACTACTACTGGGCCACCTGTCTCTACAGGAACCCCGACGGTGAGAGCCCATACTCCAACATGGCCGTGGCCACGCCCGAGGGTCCAAGCGGGTCGCTGGGCGGAACCGTGTCCGACGTACATACTGGCAGAAAACTGCCGGGTGTCCCGGTTTCTCTTGAGGGGCTGGGGGTCGTGTCGATAACCGATGAAGCAGGCTACTACCAGTTCCCCGGGGTTCCGGTAGGGGTGGCTGTCGTCACGGTGGAACACCCCGGCTACATCCTGTTCGAAGACTCGGCGCTGGTGGAGGAGAACCTCTTCACTTCTCTGGACATAAGCCTTCTCAGAAGCTTCGGACAGGGTATGACCGTGATCCCCACGCCTTTCACCCCGAACTCCGACGGCATAAACGACGCCGCAAGCTTTGTCTGGCCGGGGGCCGGGGGGGAAAGCTTCGTGCTGATGATCTTCGATCTCGGTGGAGTTCCCGTGAGAACCATCACCGGGACCGAGCCTGTCTGGAACGGCAACGACGACCATGGAGCGCCGGTTTTTCCGGGGGTTTACCTCTTTCACGCCCGAACGGGCCCAGGAGATGAGGTGACGGGAACAGTATGCGTTGCAAGATGATCCTTATCCTCACAGTTCTTCTGATGCAGGTCACTGCATCGGCTTCGAACACCCTGTATCCCGGCGCCAGAGCACTGGGCATGGCCGGGGCGTACATATCACTCGCGGATGACGCATGGGCGGCGTGGTGGAATCCAGCCGGCCTTCTCCGAAGCGGGAAGATCCTCTTTGGAGCCGAGTACACCAGCCTCTACCCGGGTCTCGATTCATCACCCCTCGACTACGCAGCTGTTTCCTACCTGCAACCTTTGACGAGGTTCACGGCGCTCTCCGTTGGTGCGGATTTTTTGAATGCCCAGGACCAGTGCACCCGTGGAACGGGAAGGCTCTCGTTTGCTGTCAGACCCGGAATCTTTCCCGTTTCCCTTGGGATCAGTGCCATTTACTCTTTTCTTGAGTACGCTGACAACGAGTTCACTTTCTATGACCCCCTCTTCATCGCCAACGGTCTGACGGCCAGGGGATTCGGCCTGGATGCGGGACTGCAGGCCGAGCTGGGCCGCAAGCTGACGCTTTCAGCGGTGGGCAGAAACCTCATTTCTCCGGACATGGGGCTCGAATCACCCGAGACCTACCCTCTCCAGGCGTCGGTTGGGCTCGGTTTTCACGGCAGGAGCTTTACCCCCGTGATTCAGGCGGACTGGTCCGAACGGGACGTTAACGGGAACACTGACCTCGATCTGGCCGTGGGTGTTGAGAAGTGGCTGGGCACGGAGAGGAACTGGGGCTTCCGTGCCGGTTACAGGCTGATGGCCCTTGGGGAGGCTTCCGAGGTGACAGCAGGCTTCACCGCGAGAACCAACGGCTCGGTGCCCATGGAGTTCAGCTACGGTGTGGCCCTTCCTCTGAACGAACTTACGTCCACACTGGGAAGGCACAGGGCGGGGCTTGTCTTCCGTTTCGGCGGCCAGTCCTGGTACGATCAGGAGCCCCGGGTTCCCCTTCCCCCCATGGTCGACCGGCGGACCTGGGAAACCGGAACCGACCTCTTCGAAGTGAGCCTGTGGGCAAACCGCGATGTCCAGGACGATTCCCTTGTCATGGGGCAGTTCGACCAGATTCCCGTGAACAGCACCCTCAACCTTGAGGACAGCCAGGTTCTCTACGGCTATTTCCCCGCCAGGGCGACCTTTTCGGGAGACGACATCAGGGACCTGTCCATGTCGTTCAGGGTGCCCAGGTACTGGTTCGAGCAACGCAACACGGACATCAGGCTTCTGAGGCTCTACAGGGTCCTTCCCGACAACAGCCTGGAAAGGATGCCCAGCGCCCTTGTGGGCGAGGACGAAGCCTACTACACCTTCGAGGCGACTCTCGACGGCATCAGTGATTTCGTCGTGACCTCAAGGACCGCCGAGCTGGTCATGCTGGACCCCCAGATCGTCTACGGCGAGGTCGACAGTGTGGACATCATCGAGGCATCCCTGACCTTCAGGGTGAGCAAGGTCTGGATGGACAACAACCGAATCGATCCCGAAACCATAGGGCTGACCCGTGTGAGGGGAGGGGTTCCCCTCGATATCGAGTGCCGCCGGGTGAACGAGGACCTGAACTACCTCTACTACCAGACCGACCCTGTCAGCCTGTTCAATTTCATGATAGCCGCAAGGGAAAGGGAGGGTCTTCCCGTTTCGGTGATATACTTCGACCACAACGTGACCCAGATCAGGGACGACCAGATCCCCGATCTCGACCGCGTCATCAGGACACTCAGGGACAATCCAGGGGTCTTCGTGTCGGTCGAGGGTCACACTTGCAGTGACGGTACGTTTGGTTACAACGACGGGCTCTCCCGGGAAAGGGCGATAGTGGTGGCCCGTTACCTCACGTCCCAGCTTGAAGGGGTTGATGTTGAGATAGAACCCACCTGGTTCGGTGAACGAAGGCCTTCGGCATCCAACGACACCGAGGACGGTCGAGCAGTGAACCGGAGGGTGGAGATCGTAATACTCCGCCGCTGAGCGGATCAAGAAGGAGGGGGAATGAACGCCACGGCAATCATCCTGCTTGTTGGTGTGTGTGCTTTTGTGGGGACTGTCGGCGTCATGGTGGTGATACTTTCGAGGTTCAGAAAAACGCTCGAGGCACTTGAAAAAACTCTGGATAACGTCAATTCCGAGCTTGCCACTCTTTCCCCCGTTCTTGAGGGAGCCATGCAGCAGCTTGAACTGACCGGGCGAAGCATCGGAAAAACCGCATCAGAGGTGGGGACGCTGGTTCATGGTGTCAACAGCAATGCGCTCACCCCGGTGGCTGCTGGCTTGGTAAATTACCTTCCGCTGGCCCTGGGTGTGTTCAATGTCGTGAAGGCGGTCTTTGCCCGAAGAAGGGGCAGGGAGGAATGACACTGCGGTACTTACCGGCACTTGTTCTTCTTCTGTTGCTTTCGTGCAGGCATGGTTCCACAGGTCCGCTCAAGGGAGTTCTTGTCGTTTACAGCCCCGATCTGGCCTCCTTCATCGACGATGGAGGATTGGACCGCATCCAGCGAACCGTCACCACTGTGGAGACCGAGAATGTTTTCAGCTGGGCGTTCGCCGAAACGGACGAGTTCACCGGAACCCTTACGGAAAGGCGTCTCATCCTGTTCCTGGTTTCCACACCGGACGACCTTCCCGACGGTATCGAGGCAGTTTCACCCGGGCTTTTCTCCGGAGAGGACATCTGGGCCCTGAACCAGCAGGTCATCGGGGCTGTGGTGGAGAACGGCAGTCTTCCCGAACCGCTTGCCGATCTTCTCGAAGAAGCCTACAACACACAGGTTCACCGGTACATCTACGGCAGCTTCGTCAACACCCAGATGTCCAGCCCGGAACGCCTTGACAGCCTTGGCGCCCTGGGTTTCACCATCGATGTTCCAAAGGCTTACACGACCCACATCTGGAGCCCTGATGAAGGTTTCATCCAGTATCAGAGGCTTGCCGCTGAAGAGTGTCTTCTGATGCTCAGCATCCGCTTCACCGCGTCTGCACCTGAACTCACGGACTCGAGCGCCGTCGTTGCCAGGGAGGCCATGGCAAGGCGCTTCTTTTTCGATGCCTCGGCGGATTCGGTTGACAGGACAAGGGTTACCGTTTCCCATATAACCTTCGGTGGCATGTCGGGCTTCTCCCTCACCGGTATGTGGAGGAACCCCGAGTTCCTCAACGCCGGAGCGTTCACTGCCCGTATTCTCGATTCCGGCGAGCGAAGGTATATTATGGACCTGGAAGTCTACAATCCCGGAAGGGAAAAGGAACCCTATCTCCGAGAGGGTTGGGTCATCATGGACACCTTTCGGGAAGGGAGCGGAAATGCCGGAAACTGACAGCGAGCTCAAAGAGCTCTACCAGGAGTGGTTCAGCACCCCCACCCCCGTTGTCTGTGCCAGGCTCGCGGAGAGGCTCAGACAGGGAGGCAGGGCCTCCGAAGCCGAGGACGTCGCCCGGAAGGGTCAGGAGAAGTGGCCCGGGAACATCTCCGTGAATGTAGTTCTCGGGAAGAGCTGCCGTGACACCGGTGACATCGAAGGAGCCCTTCAGGCATTCGAGAAGGTCATCTCCATCGACCCCCTGAACCTCATCGCCATCAGGAACCTCGCCGAGCTCCACTTCGAAAGGGGCAACTGGAACCGCAGCATCGAGCTGTTTGAAGAGTTCCTCTTCGAGTATCCCGGCGATGCCGAGATCGAAAAAATGCTGAGGAAGGCCCGGGAGGCCAAAAGGAACGCTGACCGCGAGTCCCGCTCCGACGAATCGGGCCAGGTTTTCCCTCTGACGGACAGGATGGCCGGCATCCTCTCCTCGCAGAGCAAACCCGCCCAGCCCGTGGAACCGGAAGAACACCGCGAGCGCGCTCCGCGAAGCCTTTTTGACCTTTTCACAACCGATGAGAGGGAAGAGCTTGGTCTCAAGCCCTATTCGTAATGGTTGAAGTCACCCTGATCAACGGACCAAACCTTGCGGCTCTCGGCCGCCGCGAACCCGATGTCTATGGTCACGAGACGCTTGAAGGGATTGTTTCACGGATCTCCCGCGAGGCGTCGGAGATGGGTGCTCGTATCACGTCGGTTCAGGCCGAGGGTGAGGGGCAGGTTGTCTGCCTCGTGAATGCCGCCGCGGAAAGGGGAGGGGCGCTGATAATCAACCCGGGAGCCTTCTCACACAGTTCCGTGGCCATCATGGATGCCATGAGCGCATTTCCGGGTCCGGTGATCGAGGTTCACATAAGCAATGTTCACGGCAGGGAGCAGTTCCGCAGGCGTCTGATAACGGCCACTGCCGCCGATGCAGTGATCAGCGGCGCCGGCACCCTGGGCTACTCCCTTGCTCTTGTTCTCGCAGTCAATCTTCTTCGGAGGTGATGGTTTTTGGCTACTTCCAATGATTTCAGGAAGGGCATGGTGCTGGACATCGACGGCACACTCTATCAGATCCTGGATTTCCAGCATGTGAATCCCGGCAAGGGCGCTGCCTTTGTCAGGTCCAAGTTCAAGGATGTCCTCACCGGACGGGTTCTCGACAAAACGTGGCGCGCGGGTGAACGCGTGGATGAAGTCAGGCTTGAGCGCAGGGTCTACCAGCTGCTTTACCACGCGGACGAAGAGTACATGGTAATGGACCCCCGGAGTTTCGAGCAGATATCGCTGCCGTTGTCCCTGGTGGGCGATGCAGCCAAGTACCTGACCGACAACCGCGAGATCGAGATCCTTTTCGTTGGGGAAACGCCCATCATGGTGGAAAGTCCCAGTTTTGTTAACCTTTTGATCACCGAGACAGATCCCGGCCTGAAGGGTGATACCGCAAGCGGCGGCACAAAGCCGGCGGTTCTCGAGACAGGCCTCGTCGTCCAGGTTCCGCTGTTCGTGAAAGAGGGGGAAACGATAAGGATCGACACCCGCAACGATACATACCTCGAAAGGGTGAACACAAAACCCTGATGCCGCGGTCTGAACGGAGGGAGGCACAATGCTGAGACTTCAGCACCCCATGGGTTGAGTGCTGTTCTCGGAGCCCGGTGCGGGCTCCGGAAAAGAGTCAATGCGGTAGCGCCGCCCCTCCACTTTCTCACCCGGCGCCCGCTGAACGATCCGGGAGGAGAAAGCAAATGAGAGAACTGAAACTGCTGCTGCTTCTGATAACGGCATCACTGGCGCCGGCTGCTGACCGGGTGGTCATATTTGAAGACTTCACGAACAGCGGGTGCAGCCCCTGCTGGAACATCGAAACACAGATAAACGCCTTTGTTGCGAGTCACATCGCCTCGGGAACCCTTGCCGTGATAAGGACCCATGTGAACTGGCCGTCGGCAGGCGATCCCATCTACCTTGCCAACCCCACCGAGCAGACCGTACGGAAAGCCCAGTACGGCGTTCAGTCCGTACCCTACCTGATCTTCGACGGAATTCAGGTCACCGCCGCCCCAAGCCTGGAGAGCCACTTCAACAACAGGCTTAACACCCCCGCCTACATCGACATCATGGTGGCCAGGAACGGCGACGAAACATCGGGCACCGTGAGCATCCGCATCATCGCCGAACAGGAGCCCCAGTGGCAGGAGGGCACTGTGATGAGGGTCTGGCCGATACTGGTCGAGGACAACATTCCCGGAGTCGGGTACTGGGCCGGCAGCGTCTTCGAACAGGCGTTCAGGGACAATCTGCTCGGCCCCTACGGCGAGGTGGTGGAGTTTGCCGCTCCGTACCCCGACACCATTTTTGTCGACGCCGAATACACCGTCGCCCCCTCGTGGGACGCGAACAGCCTTTTCCTCGCCACGTTCCTGCAGTGCACCTACCAGCAGGGTGACCACGAGGTTCCCAACGCGGACTGGCAGAAATTCCTCGACATTCCACAGGGCCTGGAAGACGGTTTCACTCCGTTCGGCCCTGTTCTCACCGTCACGCCCAACCCGGGTTCAGGTGCCTTCACGGCCTTTTCCGTTCTTCCCGAAGGCTCAACCGGAACCCTGCAGGTTTTCGACCTGGCCGGCAGGACAGTTCTGACTTCCCCGGCTGGGGAGCAGACCGGTTTTGCCCTGGCCGAGTCGGGTGTCTACTTCGTCAGGCTGCTGACCGACACCGGCACAAGTGTCATCCGAACCATCGCCGTGATAAGGTAGGGGTCGGTCAGAGCCCGGCGTACATCGCCGATATCAGCGAGTCCTGCCACGCCCTGGCGCTCCATGCGGTTCCCACGGGAATCTCCAGCATGATCGCCAGGGCGATCCTTCTGCCCGATTCTGTCGTGAGAACACCCGTTATCGTGCATGTGTCGTTGAGTGTGCCCGTTTTCCCCCGGAACGCTCCGGGAGGGATGCTCCGCAACCTGCTGAAGAGGGTCCCGTCAACACCGTTCACGGCAAACGAAGTCAGGAACTCGGGTCCGAACTCCAAAGAGCTTGCGCCGTGGGCGAAAACCGTTGCGAGTTGCCTGGGAGTGAGAAGATTGAGCCGGGACAGCCCCGACCCGTCCGCGAGCTGCCATCCCTGAACACCGGGAAGTATCTCGTCGAGAAGCCTGCCGCTTATGTCGCAGCCTGCCCTGGTGGATGCGGGCGCGCCCGAGGTTTCAAGGCACACACCGCGCAGGATGAGTTCTGAAATGACATTCCTGCTGAGCTTGTTCATCGAGCCCAGAAGGACCCAGAGGGGCTGGGAAAGCATTGTTGCCGTTGTGACAGCACCCTCGCCCGGAATGCCCTGGCCCACGTACCGAACACTCATTCCCCACCGGCCGAATTCGGTCTCGAGGTAGCCGGCCATCTCCGCCGGAGCACCCGCGAATGGCTTGTAGATGGTCATGGTTTCATCACGTGCCAGTGTACCCCTGAGGGAGATGCTGGGTGAGCGTTCGTCCCACCCGGATACCGAGGCGGTTACCCTTCCCGCCGTGCCGATCCTGACATCATCGTGGGAAAGCATCAGGCCCGGAAGCCTGGGGTAGCTGAAGACCCTCACGGATCCGCCGACAGCGGAGACAACTATCTGAAGGACGTTGTCGCCAATGCATACCGGCTCCACCGGAGGGCAGTACGTCTTGTCCCAGTCCGATTCGTCCCAGCCCAGGAGATGGGTTTCGGGGAAGAAGCAGCCCGCGTCGAGGTAGAGGTTCCAGCTTCGCCCCGCGGGCAGGGCAGCCACTGTCTCCATTGCAGCCCTGGTGACGTCCTCCGCGCTCAGAAGGGGCGCCCCTGTCCCCACAAGCCAGATGCTGCCCTGCGATGTATCGGCCTGGATCGATGTCCTGTATACGTACGACGGCCCCAGGTGCTCAAGTGCAGTGACGGTTGTCAGAACCTTGACCGTCGATGCGGGGCGGAAGAGTGCATCTGCGTTCCTCGAGAGCACCTCCTCGCCGGTTTCAAGGTCGAAGGCCAAAAACCCCGCCCGCCACCCCGAAGGGATTGCAGGCGTGTTCAGAGCCACTGTGAGAACCAGCAGGGCAACTGCGGTCATACTTCCTCCCGTTGACAAAGACACTGAAAAACGAATAATTCCAAGGTCGAAACTAAGATATTCCGGCCGGTCCGGCCACACAACAGGAGGATGCCTTGCGCGCTTTTATTGCTCTGTCGATTCTTATCCTCTTCTGCGCATGCGGCCCGACGGTGCCTGAAGGCGCTGTGATGATGGTCGGGGAGAGGATTCTCTTCCCCGAGGACGTCACGCCCACCATGCAGAGGGTCGCAGGGGACACGACCGCGGTCAGGGTCATGATGGACAACATACTGGCAAGAGAGCTCTTCCTTCAGCACGCCCACGATCTGGGCCTCGATTCAATTCCCGAGAATCAGCGGGTGCTTTACGAGCGCAGACGCGAGGTCCTTCAAAATGCTTACATCGGTGTCGTGAACGGCCGGATCACCCTTGACCCTGTGGCATTCCAGGCCTTCAAGGACAGCCTGCCGCTCATGGTCGAGTACTCCGCCTTCTATTCGGCGGATTTGGCCACGATCGACCTGTTCCTTTCCCGGCTGGCTCAGGGGGAGGACTTCAACAGCCTTGTAAGCGAGTTATCGACCGACGCCTTCGTAAAGGAAACCGGCGGGCGTACGGGTCCCATTCCCCTTGTCCGAACGAGCAGAGAGGACTACGCAGTTCTCAGAAACCTTTCGCCCGGAGAGGTGGGTACACCCTATCTTTTCAGACCGGGCTGGCGTATCCTGAAGATGGACGACCTGCGCCTGGTCGATAATGATGAGCCGACGCCGCCCGATGATGAGCTGGAGATGATCTTCCTGTCACTGTGCCGCGAGAGCCTGAGGCACAGGCTGCAGGACAGTCTCGCAACTGCCGTCAACCTCGAGATCAACCTCGAAGCATGCTCGCTTCTGGCCTCCAGGGCTACTTCGGCCAGTGGCGCCCATGATCCCTTCACGCCCGGGGAAGAAAGCATCGAAGCCATCACCTGGAACGGCGGCAGCAGAAGCGTTGTCAGCCTTGCCAACAACATTGTTGACCTTCCAGGCGCCATTCCCCGTGACGCCCGCGACCCTTCGTGGGTGGCGAACTACGCATTCTGGATCGGTCTCTACGATGTCCAGACAATGGTGGCCACATCCATGGGGCTTGACACTCTCCCCGAGAACGCCGCACAGATCACAAGAAGACACGCTGAAGCCCTTCTCGACATGTATTACGTTGCCTTCCTCGAAAGCAGGATGGTCATGGACGAAGAACTCCTTCAGCAGCATTACCTTGCCGTCCGTGACACCATGACGGTCCCCGAGAAGCGCACATTCATCCACACAGCCGCCCAGGGGGAGCAGCAGGTACAGCTTTTGAACGATCTTTTCCAGGTTGGAGAGGACCCTTCGCAGAGCGCTGAGATGCTGACATTCATTCCGCAGCTTTCCGCGAGCCAGGGATCAGCCCTGACCAGACCCATGGACATCTCCGAGTTCCCTGAAGCCTATCGGGAAAGGGTGATGGGGCTTGAGCAGGGTGAGGCATTGATCTGCTCACTCGAGGCCGGGTTCCATGTCTACTTCAGACTGGAAGAGATCATTCCGGCCCACCGGCCACTGCTCGAAGAGATAAGGAGCACCCTGGAACCCCAGGTAAAGACCGAAGTGGAGATCGCGGTGATCGCCGCACTTGTAGACAGCCTTAAAGAAGTTTATCATCCATACATTGACGAGGAGTTCTTCAGTTCATTCAATACCCCGGCGGATTCCACCGCCGAAGCCTCCTCGACCGAAGAAAGACGGGAGGATGGACTTTAAATGTACTGCCGACTCTGCGGACACGATAACGGCGAGAAGGACAGAGGGCTTTGCGCCAATTGCGGTTTCGAACTGGCGGATCAGAACCTTCCCTTGAAGGAACAGAGGCGCGGTCTTGAGAAGCCGCTTCCATCGGATGGCTCAACAAAAAGTCACCGTGCTGACCTGTGGGTGCCCCGCAAGAGCCTGTCGGGCCACATCGCCGTTCTTGCCTTTCTGGTGGGCGCTGCCATAACTATTTTCATACTGACCAGTTTCGAACGCGCTGAGTTCGAACCCCCGGTGGCGAGAACCGCTCAGGAAATAGCCCAGGACGTCGAAGTCCCGCAGGATTCCCTTCCGATCCGCCTGTCAACCGATATCGTGTACGAATTCAACACCGAGGGCACTTCAGCGGTTCCCAGGACCAACGTTGACCTCTCCCTCATCCCCATCGGTACAAGGGTGTCATTCATCGGCCACAGAGACCTCTCGATCCGTCCCGTTGTCTCCTACATCACGCAGAAGATGGCGGGCCGGGATTTCACCATTCTCGAGGCGCACAACCTCTACTGCTGGACCGACTCCACCATGACCGCCTTCCAGCGCATTCCCCTGGTCAAACCCTTCATTGAGGATCCCGCAGACACCACAGCGGTCGAACCCGTCCTCATCAGGTTCCTGTTCACGCCCGAATGGCTCAGGGGTGAGATACAGGAGTTCAATATCGACGTGGTCGAACCTTCCGGGGGTTTCGGTTTCCGTGCCGGGCCGTTCCAGACCGTCCTCAGACAGGTGAAGAGCAGGCTTGATAGAAACTCCTTCGAGGGCAGACCGGTTCATGTCATGCTTCTCTTCCCCGACGACACCACGCTTGGGCAGGCCATGGACATCTCCGTCGAGGTTCAGAGTTACACCGACAGTCTGGGGTATCAGGGCTTCCAGCTTCGCTACGCCACGATCGAGTAAAAAAGCAGCGCAGCCGGATGATTCGCCCATCGACCCCCGAGGGAAGGCTTGCGGGTTGCCTCGGGTTTCCCACGGTGTCCTCCCGTGAAGGCTTTTCCCTTGAACCCTTCCACGGGCTTCACAAGTATTCACGAGAGTGCTGGCCTGCGGTCTTTGCCCGGATGAACCCTCTCACGATTGGCGGCGCGTCGCTGCTTTTCGAACTCAGGGGCTCCGATCCCGCACTCGAGCCGCTTCTCCTAACCGCCCATCAGGATGTTGTCCCCGCCGATGCCGATGACGGATGGGATCACCCACCCTTTCTGGGCTTAGTTGAGAACGGGGTCATTCATGGCAGGGGCGCCCTGGACTTCAAGTGCGGCTACGCCGGCATACTCGAAGCGTGCGAAACCCTTTTACAGCAGGGCTTCCGGCCCGACCGCACATTGTACCTCGCCATGGGTCATGACGAGGAGATCGGTGGCGCGGCGGGCGCCGAAGGGATGACAAGACTGCTCGAGGACCGGGCCGTCATGTGCGCCTTCGCCCTCGACGAAGGGGGCTACATCCATACCCTGCCGTGGTCCGGGGACAGGACGGCCCTCATCGGTATCGCCGAGAAGGGTTACGCGACCTTTTCAGTGAGAGCCGAAGCCGAGCAGGGACATGCGTCAGTGCCCACCCCGGTGACGGCCGCCGGTCTCCTTGCAGAAGGGGTGATTTGCATCGGGAGCAACCCTTTTCCCCTTCGTCCCCCCCCTGACATCATGGCTCTGTTCGAATCCGCCGATCTCGAAGAAGTGGCCGCAACGTCATACGGTTCAGCGCTTACAAGGACCACCGCCACCGTTACCGTTGTCCGATCGGGAGAGAAGGAAAATGTCCTGCCAGCTTCGGGAAGCATGCTGGTCAACTGCAGGATCATTCCAGGAGAGAGTATTGCATCGGTTGAGAAAAGGCTTACCGATATGCTTGCCCGCATTGGACTCGTTGTGACCCTCCAGCGGAATGAGAGCCTGTCCGAACCCTCCCGGGTTGCTCCGGTCGAATCGGATGAATACCGGGTGGTGAGGGACGCAGCACGGCTGGTCTGCGATGGCATCCCCGTTCTGCCCGGCATATTCGTTGCAGCCACCGATTCAAGGCACTATTCGAGGGTGGCCCGCAGCGTTTACAGGTTTCTTCCCGTCAGGCTCGACAACAGGGGGGTCGGTATGCTTCACTCGCGGAACGAGGCCATAACAATTGCCGATTACCATTCCTGTGTGGGTTTTTACAGGGAAGTCGTAAGACGTTTCTGCTGAACCATATTGCCAGGTTGTAACAGCGCATTCATACACCGTGAAGGTGCAGTGTGAGGATTGCCCGTTGCCATGTGTTGCCGCTGCTTTATTGCCTTCGGGATGGGGGGCTTGTTTACGCTGCCATCAACAGACTATTATAGACAATGTTCGGAAAGGTGGTGAACTTGGCATTCGGTATCTGCAGCAGCGCCTTTGAGAACGACGGTTTTCTGCCGGGATGGTACAGCGCCGCAGGGCTCAACGCCTCGCCTCCGTTCGGGTGGCGGGACGAGCCCCCGGGTTGCCTGAGCCTTGCCCTCGTGTGCAGGGCGGAAGACAGCCGATCGCACTGGGTCATGTGGAACATTCCCCCCGACCTTCACACCATTTACGGGAAACAGCCACGCAATCCGGTGCTCGAAAGCGGAATTCGGCAGGGCTGGAATTCTTTCGGCGTGGCGGGATGGACGGGGCCCGAGAAAAAGCACTCGGACTGCAGGCTGACATTCACCCTCCTGGCACTCGACTCTCTTCTTGAACTACCGGCCGATACCGATGGTGAAGAACTCACCCGGGTGTGCCAGGATCACATCCTGGCGTCGACCAGTATAGCCTGCCGTTACTGCTGACGTGCCCCCCGACACCGGAGTCTGGCTTCTGGACCGTGGGGTCATGTATCTCAACCACGGTTCATTCGGAGCCTGTCCCACTCACATCATGGAGTACCGCAGCAGGCTTCTCCGCGAGATCGAAACCGAACCCATGGATTTTCTGGTAAGACGGCTTCCCGGTGAGTTGAGCGCTCAGATCACCTCACTCGAAAGCTTTCTGGGAGCCCGCCCGGGAACCATTGTCCTTGTCGACAATACCACGACCGGTATCAACTCGGTCATTCGAAGCATCAGGTTCAAACCCGGAGAAACGGTCCTGCTCTCCAACCAGGCTTACTTTTCCACCAGGAACGCCCTGAAGGAAGCCGCATCCCGGGCAGGCGCGACCGTGAGGACGATACCCTTCACCATACCGGTGAGCGGCCCGGAAGAAGTTCTGCGGCAGCTCCTTGGTTCCGTTGATCCAACGGTCAGGTATGCGGTTCTCGACCACATCTCAAGCCCCACGGGGATGGTGTTTCCCCTGGCCCGCGCGGTGAGCGCACTGCGTGAAGTCGGGGTCGAGGTCATAGCCGACGGCGCCCACGGTCCGGGGCACATGCCGCTTTCCCTTTCGGACCTTGGGTGCGCCTGGTACGTCGGCAACTGCCACAAGTGGCTGTGTTCCCCGAGAAGCTGCGCCATTCTCTACACAAGGCCCGACATGAAGGCCATCACCACTCCCGCCATCACAAGCCATGTTCCCGAAGACTTCCTGCCTGGGCCCGATCCGCTGCGGGTCATGTTCGACTGGAGTGGAACGCCTGACCCCTCACCCAGGCTCTGCGTCAAAGAAAGCATCGATTACATGGCCACGCTGCACCCCGGGGGATGGAGCGGGATAATGGAGCGCAACCGGAGCCTTGCCCTCGAAGCCCGGTCGCTTCTTATCGATGCCACAGGCGCAGAACCGCCATTTCCCGACTCCATGGTGGGTTGCATGGCGTCAATTCAGCTTCCGAACCTCGACCACCGGGGTCCCCGTCCAATTGACTGGTTCGACCCCGTTCAACAGGCTCTGAGGGAAAGGGGCATCGAAGTTCCCGTCATCCAGTGCCTGCCCGGAAGATTTCTGAGGGTTTCCGCCCAGCTCTACAACGATCCGAGCCAGTACGAGCATCTCGCGGAAGTCCTCCGGGGTCTCCTTTGATTTCGTGAAACACCTTGCACGGCTCTTTCCCCGGGCTTATGCTTTCGGTAACTGAAAGAAGCCGGTATGTACCTTGACAATGCCTCCACCACATGGCCCAAGCCCCCGGAAGTGGCCCAAGCCGTCAGCAACTTCATCTCCGGGCTGTGTCCCAACCCGGGGAGGGGTTCATGCGGCCCGGGAACTATCGCCGGCAGGACCATACTCCAGTGCCGCATGGCCCTGGCAAGGCTTTTCTCCTGCGAAGACCCGCTCCGGGTCTGCCTGACCCCCGGGGTCACCTGGGCGCTGAACACGGTCATACTGGGCCTTGTGAAACCAGGCGACCACATCGTCACCGGTTCCATGGAGCACAACTCGGTCATGCGCCCCATTCAGTTCCTTGCCCGGCGGGGAGTGGAGTTCACGGTGGTGAGGTGCGACGCCAACGGAAGGCTTGCGCCCGACGATTTCAGGGATGCTTTCAGACCCAACACCGCCCTGGCCGTGATCAACCACGCCTCCAACGTGAACGGCGCGGTTCAACCCGTGGCAGATGTTGGTGCGCTGTGCCGGGATAGGGGAGTGCCACTTCTGGTTGACGTTGCCCAGAGCGCGGGAGTGATACCCATCTCATCAGCTGCCCTGAATGCCGACATGATTGCTTTCACTGGTCACAAGGCTCTCTTCGGTCCCATGGCGACCGGGGGGATCCTGTTTTCCAGGTGCTTCGATCCCCAAAGGGTGGAGCCTCTTGCCCACGGGGGAACGGGCAGCCATTCCGAGGTCGAGTTCCAGCCCGATTTCCTGCCGGACCGCTTCGAACCCGGAACCCCCAACGGCCCTGGCATAGCAGGTCTCCTCGCCGGCCTGGAGTTCGTGCAAAGGGTCGGGATCGACGCCATAAGGGAGACTGAAACCCGCCTGGCATCAATTCTTGCTGCGGGTCTGCGGGAAGTTCCCGGGGCGGAGGTGTTCCATCCGGAGGAGGGTCCCGTTACGGCCGCTGTGTCCTTCCGGATCAGGGGCATGGAAAACTCTGTAATTGCTGGGGTGCTTGCGGACGAGTATGGCATCTGCTGCCGCCATGGGCTTCAGTGCGCCCCCTGCGCCCACCGGACGCTTGGCACGTTTCCCGGAGGGCTTGTCAGGCTGAGCCCGGGCTACTTCAACACGGAGGACGAGATCCGTACCGCCCTTGATGCCGTACGATCCGCACAAAGGAGATACGGCTGATGCACTTCACCCGGAACTGCGACTGCATGCAGGCATCATTCGGCTCCGATTCGCGCGTTCTCCTGGCCGAGACGGTACTCACCGAAGCGGGCATCTGGTGCAGGCTTGCCCCCGGTGACACATGCGGGATGGTGCTTGTGATACACCGTGACGACAGCGAAGCCGTCAGCGAACTGCTCAGGGAGAAGGGTTTCGCGCCGGACCGGATGATCCACGCCTGCTGAACCCCCACGGAGCGGTCAGGGGGTACTGGCGGTAGACGCACCTGTGTTCGTTCCGGGCAGAGCGCAGTCTGCAGTTCATTTCGTTCCGTAAGGTGTGGTGTTTTCCCGCAGAAGGTTCATGCAATAGGTGTTCAGGCTCTCGTTTTGTCGCAGCGCCTCGATGGCGAGTGTCTTGTGCAGGTCTCTGCCTACGCGCAGCACGAACTTTCCCGAATACTCCCTGCCGGCGGTTGCTTCAGGAAGTGGAACTCCGTCCTTCCGGCAGATTTCTATCCATTCCTCAACGGTCTGACTGAGTTTCCGATAGACTTCGGTCTCATCGCTTCCGTGAACACCGCCCAGCATCAGACCGGGACAGGAGCCGATATAGCAGTTATCCTCCTCGGACCATTCAACGATCTTGAGGTATCCGTCACTAGCCTTCATTCCTCACCTCATTCAGATTAAGCGCTTTGGCTACATCGCGCTCCTGGTATGCCTTCGCGTCATCCGAAGGCTTGCCACAGAGAGTTATCCTGGTTCCGTTCGGATGAGTGAAGTTGCGATGGCTGCCTTTGCCGCCGCGGGTGCAAAATCCCGCTTTGGTAAGGACCCTGATCAACTCTCGAATCTTTCTGGGCATGCAACGATAGTACTACTGCAGTACTAATTTGTCAAGCGTTGTTTGCTCAGGATCGGGGGGTGCCCCCCTTGGTGGTGATGAACCGGAACTTGGTGATGAACCGATGGTGGTACGCCCGACAGGATTCGAACCTGTGACCTACGGATTAGAAGTCCGTTGCTCTATCCAACTGAGCTACGGGCGCATCGGAGACGGGTGGGGGCACCAATTACGGTGCCCCCTCTGGTACGCCCCCCGGGACTCGAACCCGGAACCCGCGGATTAAGAGTCCGCTGCTCTACCATTGAGCCAGGGACGCATCGTGGGGTGGGAGACCGGACTTGAACCGGCGACCACTTGATCCACAGTCAAGGGCTCTACCAACTGAACTACTCCCACCACAGTGCCCGGGAATCTACCCGGTTGCGCTGAAGCCGTCAAGAAAGCCTTCTCTTGACGCAACCCCCTCGCCGCATCAGTGTAATGCCCATGAAATGCCCCAGGTGTGCGAGTACCGATGACAGGGTGGTGGATTCCAGGTCCGTGAAGGAGGGCCGGGCCACCCGGCGCCGTCGTGAGTGCAACGAGTGCGGGCACAGGTTCACAACCTACGAGTACATCGAAACCTCCTATCCGGTCGTCGTGAAGCGCAACGGCACCAGGGAGCCGTTCGATCCAATGAAGCTGGAGAAAGGCATCTCTCGTGCGTGTGAGAAGCGACCCATAAGCGCCTCCGACATCCGGGACCTTGTGGACCGGGTTGTATCCCGGGTTACCGAAGACTCTCCCGAAGAGGTTCCTGCGGTTCTCATAGGGCAGTGCATAATGGACTTCCTGCACGAGCTCGATCCTGTGGCCTACGTGAGGTTCGCGTCGGTCTACAGGCAGTTCAAGGACGTGTCCGAGTTCCGGGTGGAGTTGGACCGGCTTCTCAAGGGGTAGGTTTCCGGAGGGTTCTTCCGCATATTTCGGTTGTTCATTTGAAGGGGTCGTTTTGAACAGGATTACTGCGTTACTGCTTCTGGTTCTGGTGGGGGCCGGCACGGGTTTCCTTGCGGGAAGCCTTTCAGCGCCCTCCGCTTTCCGGACCCCGGTCTTCATCTCGTCCATGGGCTACTCATCCGCGCCGGTTGCGGTGCCTGACGTTGTGGGCCTGTCCAGGCAGGACGCCCGGCGGGTCATCGAGTCCGGGAACCTGCTCCTTGCCGGCGAGTGGAGCGAATTCGGTGATTTCGAGACAATGGGGCTCGTGACCAGGCAGGATCCCGCACCGGGTACCGAAGTTCCCCGGGGCGCCCCTGTGAACGTCTTCTGGAATGTCGGCCCCCTTTACAGACCTTACCAGCCCAGTCAGCTCATCGGCCTCACCGCTGGTGAAGCCGAGGAACTGGTTGCGGACTGGCAGCTCTACAACGGAGGCAGAACAAGGGTTCCCCACCCCGTTGTTCCCGAGGGCAGGGTCATCGCGGCGTCTCCCATGTTCCCCGAGAGCCTTTCGGTGAGGCGCACCGTGCGGTTGCTGGTGAGCACCGGATGGACAGGCCTTCCCGTTCTGGCGGGCATTCCGCGCATCGAGGCCGAAAGCCTTCTGGTTGCCAAGGGCCTCTACATGCTTGTCATCGAGGAGAGACCTGTTGAGGGACCCGAGCAGATCGGCCGCATTCTCGAGCAATCTCCATCCGGGGGATCGGTTTTCCAGACCGGAGACACGGTCAGGGTAGTCGTGGGTGGAAGGGCGGACTCCACATGGGGAGAATGGTAGTAGCACCCTCCCTTCTGGGCTGTGACCACGGGCGTCTTGCCGAAGCCGCTGTTTCTCTCGAAGCCGCCGGGGCGGACTGGATTCACCTCGATGTGATGGACGGCGTTTTCGTGCCGGTCCTCACTTTCGGCGCGGGGGTCGCCAAGTCAGTCTGCCGGGCCGTGTCCATTCCGGTCGACGCGCATCTGATGGTGGAGAACCCTGCGGGGCTCGTCGACGCGTTCGCTTCAGCCGGGTGCAGGTGCATCACCATTCATCCCGAGTCCTCCGAGAGGCACCCCGACAGGCTCCTCACGAGGATCAGAGAGCTGGGTTGCCTTGCGGGTATCGCCCTTAATCCCGGCACATCGCCGGAAGTGGTCAGGTGGCTCTCACCCAGACTTGACCTGGTGCTGGTGATGGGGGTCAACCCGGGTTTCGGAGGTCAGGCTTTCATTTCATCCACACCGGACAAGGTCAGGGCCGTTCGCGGAATACTTGACTCCTGCGGCAACCGCGCGGCATACGTTTCAGTTGACGGAGGCGTCACTGACGCTAATGCCGGTGTTCTGGCCGAGGCCGGGGCGGATATGCTCGCCAGTGGTACTTTCATTACCGGAGCGTCGGATCCGTCACGATCGATTGCTTCGCTCAGGGGGGGGTCATGAGGTTTCTCATGCTGTTTTTTGCGGCATTGCTGCTGTTGGTTGCCTGCGGGGAACAAACGACAATGTCAATGGAGGACATGAGGCTTCGGCTTGATGGAAACCGCTGCCGGGCCGTTATGGAAAAGGCGGCATACGAACTCATGAGCTGGGAGTACAACAACGAGCAGCGGGTGACAACCGATGAAATGCTCAGAAGCGCACTACCCGACTCACTCCTTGTCTGTCCGGTGTCTGCTGAACGGTACATCTTCAATGGATCATCCGAGGACCGAACACTGACATGCCCTTCCGGACACGGTTCAGTTGAACTCATGGAAGAGTAGCCCGGGCTTTTCCACGCCCTTGAATATGGCTTCCCCGTGAAGTATAGTTGCGTACTTTCGAAGGGGCCTTGGTGTGCCCCTGCAAAAGTGAAAGGCGCATAAGTGTTTGACAGGCTTGCGGAGAGGCTTTCAGAAACCTTCAGGACCCTGAGCGGGCGGGGCGTGCTCACCGAGGGCAACATATCCGACGCCATGCGGGAGATCCGAAGGGCGCTTCTCGAGGCCGATGTCAACTTCAAGGTGGCGGGGCGTTTCGTATCCGAGGCCACCGAGAAGGCACTTGGCGGGAAAGTGCTGAAAAGCCTCACCCCCGGCCAGCAGGTGATCAAGATCGTTCACGACCAGCTGGTAGAGCTTCTCGCATCGGGTTCTTCCTCGCTTCATTTCACGGGAAGCCCGCCTCATGTGGTACTCCTCTGCGGCCTGCAGGGTTCGGGTAAAACAACGACCGCGGCCAGGCTTGCCTGGTGGCTTGCGCGGAAGAAGAACAGAAGAAGCCTTCTTGTGGCTTGTGACCTTCAAAGACCCGCTGCCATTGACCAGCTCGAGGTAATGGCAAAAAAGGCGGGAGCGGGTTTCTACTGCAACCGCGCGGTTTCGGACCCGGTGCTTGTGGCCCGTGAAGCCATCAACCAGGCGCGTCTTCAGCAGTACGACACTGTCATCGTCGATACCGCGGGCCGTCTCCATGTCGACCAGGAACTCATGGACGAGCTTGTCAGGGTCCGCGACGCGGTCAAGCCCGAAGAGATACTTCTTGTTCTCGATGGCCTGACCGGACAGGATGCCGTGAA
Organism: candidate division Hyd24-12 bacterium UBA6080; assembly: GCA_002436025.1. Classification (GTDB taxonomy): domain Bacteria; phylum Fermentibacterota; class Fermentibacteria; order Fermentibacterales; family JCC-6; genus UBA6080. Next base: position 4,076 of record DIXM01000010.1, on the reverse strand, counting down.
CGTGGCCGTCAAGTTCCAGGAGAGGACCGGTTTCACCGGTTCGGTCCTGACCAAGATGGATGGCGATTCCAGGGGGGGTGCAGCCCTTTCATTCGCCGCAGTGACGGGCCGTCCCATCAAGTTCGTGGGCGTGGGCGAGGGCATTGAGGGACTCGAGGCGTTCGACGCCGAGCGCCTCGCGGGACGAATACTGGGCATGGGCGACGTTGTGGGGCTGGTGGAAAAGGCCCAGGAGGGATACGATCACCAGGAGGCCCTGAAGCTCGAGAAAAAACTGAAGAACAACGATTTCACGCTCGAGGATTTTGCCACTCAGATGAAGAAGATTCGCAAAATGGGTTCACTTGGTGATATACTAGCCATGTTGCCCGCGGGCATGCGCCCCGCCGAGGCCGACATGGACACGGCTTCCTTCGGCAGGATGGAGGCCATCATAGGTTCCATGACCCCTCAGGAGCGGCGCAGACCCGAGGTTATAAATGGCAGCCGCAGGAAGAGAATTGCCATGGGAAGCGGAACCCGGGTCTCCGAGGTGAACCGGCTCCTCTCCCAGTTCAGGGATATGAAGAAGATGATGAAGAGGATGAAATCCATGAAAAGATCCGGGATCCGCGGAGGGTTGCCGGGTCTGTTTCGCTGACCCTACACGGAGGTGACTTTTGGTCAGAATCAGACTGAGGAGAATGGGAAGCGCAAAGCAGCCCTTCTACAGAATAGTGGCGGCGGACGCCAGAAAAGCCCAGGGGGGAAGCTTCATCGACGTTCTGGGTTACTACGACCCCCTGAAGCAGCCCATGGAGCTCAAGGTTGACGAAGAAAAGGTGTTCAAATGGCTTGGCGACGGCGCCCAGGTCAGCGATGGCGTTCTCAGCCTTTTGAAGCGCGCGGGCACCATGGCCAAGTGGAACCTGAAGAAAGCCGGCGAGGAGGCAGCCCCTCCCGAGGTTGTGCATATCAAGGGAGAGAAGAGAACCTCGCAGGTTTAGCATATTCGACCCACACCCGAAACCGGAGGATTCACATGAAGGATCTCGTTGAGCACATTGCCAAGACACTTGTGGCAGACCCTGAAGGCGTGAGCGTTGAGGTCAAGACCGATGAAGAGGGCGTTACCGTTTACGAGCTCAGGGTCCAGGAAGCTGACCTCGGGCGCGTGATCGGCAAAGAGGGACGGATCGCGAAGGCGATGCGGATGATAGTACGTTCCGCCGCTGCAAGAAACGGCGAGAAGGCCACCATAGAGATCATTGACTGATTCGGGTCTGGTCTGCTACGGTTTTTTCGAAAAACCACAGGGGCTGAGTGGCAGGCTGGTTCTCAGGGTTTTTGTCATGGGTCGCGCCGCGGCCCTTTCCCCGGGAACCGTTCTTCACTGCGGTGAGCGGGACCTTCAGGTCCTCTCTTCGCGTGAGAAGGATCAGGTGTCGGTCACAGTTGAGATGAAGGGCGTTCTCTCAGGGGAAGACGCCCTGACTCTGAAGGGTGAAGAGGTATTCGTCCATCCGGGGCAGGTGACGGGTCCGGGTTTTCCCATGCCGGTCTACCTGTTTGAGGGCTTTGAAGTGCTTTCCCGCGGGCATAGGTTCCCGGTCCTGAAGGTCGACTGGAACCCCGTGAACCCACAGGTGGTTCTCAGTGGTCCGAAAGGACCCTTCTGGGCGCCGATGAACCTGTTGGCCCTGGGAAAGGTCGACTACGAAGCGCGAGAAGTTCTGACCGAGCTTCCGGAGGGCCTGGAGGATCTGTGAAAGCCGCGGTGGCAACCGTGTTCCCCGAGCTTTTTACCACCTTTCTGGAAACCGGGGTGGTGGGCAGGGCGGTTAAGAACGGGATTGTCACTGTTACGGTTCTGGATATCAGGGACCACCCGGTCGATGCCAGGGGTTCCGTTGATGATTACCAGTTCGGCGGAGGCGCGGGCATGATAATGAGACCCGAGCCCCTCTTCGAGACCCTCGAATCGCTGGACTGGCACCGGGATGCGCGTGTCATCCTGCTGAGCCCCCAGGGGCGCAGGCTCGACATCGGGCTGACCCGGGAACTTGCGGGAGAGGACAGTATCGTCCTTTTCTGCGGGCGTTACGGCGGGTTGGACGAGAGGTTCCGGCAGGCTGTGACCGATGAGGTTTGTGTCGGGGATACTGTCGTGAGCGGAGGCGAGATTCCCGCCATGTTCCTTCTCGATGCGGTGTTCAGGTGGATTCCCGGGGTTCTGGGAAGGTACGAATCGGCGGAAAGCGACAGCTTCGCCACAGGGCTTCTCGATTACCCCCGGTACACCAGACCCGCGGATTTTCGGGGGATGAAGGTGCCCGATGTCCTCCTTTCGGGGAACCACAGGGAGATCATCTCCTGGCGGTACAGGGCTGCGCTTGAGAAAACCCGGCACGTGAGGCCGGAGATGCTTGAAGACGGTTTGAGTGACAAGGACAGGGAACAGAGGTTCGGCGAAGTGATGCACCGGGCCGACCGTGCGAAGGAGTAGAAATGGATCAGTTGATGCGGAGCGTTGAGAGCTCCCAGATAAAAACCCACCTGCCGGATTTCCGCCCGGGTGACACCGTGAAGGTGAACTTCCAGGTCAAGGAAGGCGACAAGGTGAGGATCCAGGTCTTCCAGGGCGTTGTCATCTCCCGCAGGGGAAGCGGCACCGGCGAGACCTTCATGGTCAGGAAGATCTCAGGCGGCGTGGGCGTGGAAAGGGTTTTCCCCGTGCACTCCCCCAAGATCGACAGCCTCGAGATAGTCAGGGCTGGCAAGGTCAGAAGGGCCAAGCTCTTCTACCTCAGGGAGAAGACCGGCAAGGCCTCCAGGATCAAGGAAAAGCGTTCGTTCCAATCCTGATGCCGGGTTCCGGTGAGTGAGATTTTCGCGTACGACACCGGTTTCAGGGCTCTTCGAGGGCCCTTCGCCGGAGTTGACGAAGCGGGAAGGGGTCCCCTCGCGGGGCCCCTTGTCGCATGTGCGGTCGTGCTTCCCGCCGACTTCGTCCTTCCCGGCCTGGCCGACAGCAAGGTTCTGAGCGATTCCAGAAGAAGGGTTCTGGCCCCCGCCATCCGTGAGAACGCCACGGCCCTTGGCACAGGCGTGGTGAGCGCGGGTGAGATCGACCGGATGGGAATGGCCATGGCCCTGAAACTTGCGTTTCACAGGGCCATGGACCCGGTTGCCCCGGCCTGTGCCGTTTTCCTCGTGGACGGCAACCCGGTGTCGGGCCTTTCTCACCCCTGTGCCTTTCTGGTCAAGGGCGATTCCAAAAGCGCTTCAGTTGCCGCTGCAGGCGTGGTCGCGAAGGTCACCCGTGACGACATGCTCCTGAAACTCCACGAGAAGTACCCGCTGTACGGTTTTTCGGGGCACAAGGGCTACGGTTCCGCCGCCCACATCGACGCCATCCGAAGGTACGGTCCGTGTCCCGAGCACAGGATGTCCTTTGCCCCCCTCAAGTTCGAGACGGGGGACGGGTTGTTTCACGACACGCCACCCAACGCGGGGCGCCTGGCCGAAGAATTCGCTGCGGACTGGCTGCAGGGAAGGGGCTTCAGCATCAGGGAGAGGAACTGGCGCACCAGGAACGGAGAGGTCGACATAATAGCGGTGAGGGACGGAACCGCAGCCTTCATCGAGGTGAAGCACGCCCTGAAAGGCAGTGAGCACCTGGCCCTTGCCAAGGTGGACAACCTTCGAAGAAGGCGCATCACTGCGGCATCCTCAGAATGGCTTTCGGTCTCCGGCTTCAGGGGGGACTGCAGGTTCGATGTACTTCTCGTTACGGGATACCCCGGCACCTTCGCCGTGGAAGTGTACGAGAACGCCTTTCAGGGATGAACCTGAATGCCGGGCTTTCCCCTTGTCGAAAGATCGGTTAAATTCGCACCTCAACATTCATTGATATTCAAAACACCAACAGGGATGCAGCACCATGATTCTGATATTCCTGATCGCAGAGTTCCTGTCAGTCATCCCTTCGTCTGGATCAGTCGACGGCCTTTACCTCGATTTTCCAGCCCCTTCTACGGTAAGCTGCGGCGGTTTTACATCTTATGAGATCGACGGTTGTTCCGGGATGGACGACG
>DIXM01000003.1 GCA_002436025.1 candidate division Hyd24-12 bacterium UBA6080 | reverse complement strand
GAAAATTGAACTGTCGTTGACACTTCCTTCAGGCCCAGGCTGTGACCGTACCCCCCCGCAACAGCCACGAAGCCGCTGTTTGGAGAAGGAACATCACACTGCCCGAGCAGGTTAGACCCCCATGCAATGATGGAGCCGTCTTCCTTCAGTCCGAGGAAGTGATGATCTCCCGCTGCTACCGAAACGAACCCACTGTTTGGCTCAGGTACGGAACACTCCTCCCATTCGTCGAACCCCCACACCACGATGTAACCATCGTCTTTCAGACCAAGGCTGTTAAAATCTCCCCCCGCAACCGCCACGAAACCACTGTTTGGCTCGGGTACATCACACTGACCGTAAGAGTTATCCCCCCACGCCACAATAGAGCCATTTGCCTTCAACCCGAGGCTATGCGCCTCGCCCACCGCTACCGAAACAAAACCACTGTTCGGTGATGGAACACTGCACGTGCATCCCCACGCCACGATTGAACCGTCTTCCTTCACACCAAGGCAGTTAAAGTATCCATCCGCAACTGCAACGAAATCACTGTTCGGAGAAGGAACATCATTGCAGCCGAAGTCGTAACGCCCCATCGTTTCGATGGCGCCACTCTCAGGTGGATCCCCGGGCCCAGTGGTATTGTTCCCACAGCTTATGAAAAGGCAATAAGCTGGCAACAAAGAAATGAGAAGCGAAAACAGCTTCATGGTTCTTCCTTTTCTTTTTGGATTGACAATAATAAAGATTCTCCTTTGATAGAATCATGTCAATCCCATCTTTTTCTATTCAGCAAAAGGGAAGGGTAGCCTCCATTAAGACACCAGAAATCAATCGCAGGGAGGCTATTCCCTGCAACCAGGGCAGCAGGGAGTTCCAATCAAGACCCAGTCGCCTCGCCATACTGTATGTACGGCTTCTCTGCTTACGGGGAATGAGTATGCTTCTCCGCATCATCTCGTGCGGCATGAGACAGACAGGGCCAGTCGGACACAACAGTCGCAACTCAAATGAACTAGCGCAGTAGCAGGACCTTTTCTACCGAAGAGGCGCCTGATTCCATCCGGGCCTCGATGAAGTAGACTCCGCTGGAATACTCTGAAGCTTCCCAAACGAAAGTGTGCTCCCCAGCCTGCATGGTGCCTGAGGCAAGACATTCTACCAGTCTACCAGTCAGGTCGTAGACCGACAGCTCGAAAGACCCGTATCCCAAGGCCAATTCGATCTGAAGCACTGAATTGAAGGGATTGGGACCGATCGACCAGGAAGCACCTGAAGGGACAGGTGCATCGTACGGAGGATCTACAGGCGTTCCCTCAGGTCCAAACGTGACGAAGAACACATCCGATGTGCCCAGCAGTTCCGACTGATAGGGATTCAGGACCGGAAAGTCCGCCGAGTAGGTGGTTCCAACCAGGTGAGTGTTCCCAGAAGCATCCACCTCGATGTCGTGTCCGGCCTCATCATCGGTTCCACCCAGAAACGTGCTCCAGAAGAGCTCTGAACCCCAGGGGGCAAACCTGGCTAACATACAGTCGTTGGTTCCCGCCAGATTGCTCTGAAATGGATTATGGAGAGGCAGATCCGGAGAGTAGGTATATCCGAAAATGAAAGCACTCCCTCCCTCGTCAACCCAGACGCTGCGGAGACCGTCACTCAGGGAACCTCCAAAAAACGTACTGAAGACAATCTGCTGTCCAGCAGGATCAAGCTTGGTCAGGAAAGCGTCCCCGCTGGGACCTCCCGCGAGCTCCTCCTGAAAGGCGTATTTCACGGGAAAGTCCATGGATTCAGTATTCCCGACAATGAACAGGCACCCTTCATGCAGGCCCACAGCCCGTCCGTTCTCCCACAGACTCCCGCCCAGATATGTTCCGTACAACATCTCCGACCCGTCCGGAGAGAGCTTCACCGCAAACGCATCCATCGTTCCCGCGAAGCTCTCCTGGTAGGCATTCATCACCGGGAAGTTGCTTGATGATGTCCGGCCGGTCACATAGGAATTGCCTTCATCATCAACGATAACATCGAAAGCCTGGTCTGTTCCATACCCGCCCAAGTAAGTGCTGTAAACAAGAGAGTTTCCCTCCGGACTGATGCGGGTGATAAATGCGTCATCCAGCGGACTGGTGTAGGTGCCCTGAAACGGGTCCTGCAGCGGGAAGTCCGGGGAGTCCGTATATCCAACAACGGTCATCGATCCCGATGGATCGATCGCAACTGCCCGGGAGGACTCCCCCATGCTCCCTCCGAGATAGGTGCTTGACAGCAGAGTCGCACCATCCGGGGAAAGCTTTGTGACAAATGCGTCTTGCCCAACCTGATAACCTTGAAATGGATTCAGAAGAGGAAAATCCAATGACGTGGTATTGCCGGTAACTACAATCTCTTCGATTTCGGACAATGCAATACCGTTCGCTTGGTCTGTCCCTGATCCACCGAGGTAAGTGCTGAAAACAAGCTCACTGCCATCTGATGAAACTTTCGTTATGAATGCGTCCCGAATCCCCCCGTAACCCCCCTGAAAAGGTTCTTCAACTGGAAAATCTGCTGATCTGGTCTGTCCCGTGAGAAGTCTGCAGCCATCAGAACCGATTGCAAGAGAAGTACCGAAATCTCGTTCCGTTCCTCCCAGATATGAGCTGTACAGCAGTTCAAGCGGTGGATCAATCACAAGAGGCAAGGATGGATCGTGGTTCCCTATGTCAAACATGACGGTCGAGTGCCCGAGCAGGCGATATGAGATATCCACCGGCTCCCTGCGGCCATCCCGGATCTGCCAGGCTTCGGGCCGACCCTCGATCAGAACGGTCTCTCCCGATTCGACCCGAAGTTCTCTCGACGATGTCACATCAAGACCGTCGGCACCCCGGTACTCGATGATGATCCGATTCGGATCGGCACCTGGGGCTACGGTCAGATCGTACTTCAGGCCTCTTACTCCAATGTGGTAAAGAACATCTATCCCCGGATAGAGATCACGGTAACGAATGCAGTTGTACAATGGAACATATGACCTCCACTGCAACGGATCATCTCCGAGGAAGTAGTTGTGATACTCTCTGAGCGGGCTCTCTCCTGTGATGACCGCATCAGGTGAAGCATCGAGAAAACGAACCCGCAGGACCGATCTTTCGACAGGCTCCACCGGCTCCAGATCCAGCTCCGACCGGATGTCCACCTCATAGGGACGGTCAATGTCACAGTAGTGGTACTCGGAGACTACCACGCCCTCGGATGTAAACCAGAAGTCCGCATCACCCTGACGAAGGAGGAAGGAAACCTCCTCGGGCCACTGCCCGTCGTTACGGATGAATCCCGGGGAAGATTCGACCCGGGTGGAAGGTATTGTGAGAATGACGATCAGTACGAGCGTTCCTGCTCTGTATTGAGTCATCCCGCTCCTCCTCGCTTATCCTGAACCTTAACTTAAGGTTATCTTGAATCGAGATAACATCCTTGGTTGACCATGTCAATCTCTGTCGTGGCTCGGAAGCATGGAGCGCTTTCCCTCAAGACGCCAGAGATCTCTCTCAGGGCCGCGATTCCCCGCAACCAGGGGAGAAGGGAGTTCCAACGCAGGTCAACTCGGTTCGCCAACTGACAATCCCCTGGTTCATCACCATTAAGGGGACACCCCCCAATCCTAAGCACATTGCTTTTTGACAGGCATTGGGTCCTCAAACCCAAGGATGATTCATGCTCACCGATTGCTGTTCATCTTTGCGCTTCAATAGGCGCAGGACGGCTCGGAGTGAAGCCGTGGGATTGACCACCAGCACTCCTTCTGTTATCGGATACGACATGATGACGGGAGGGGTTTTATGTGCACGTGTTTTCTCGCTGCTTTCGTAATCCTGTCCCCGAACCCGATGCTTCCAGCCTGGGATGATGTTCTGGTGACACAACCTTTTCAAGGGTATTTCCCCGCAGCGGTTTCCTGCGAAAGCGGCCCTGGTTACATGCTCGCGGAGGACTGCCATCCCACGGTGGATTTCGTCCCGTACCAGGTGGATCTCTGGCTGGGGTTCGATCCGCCGGATACCGTGGATTCATACAATTTCGGTTTCCAGTTGGACGACTCGGTTTCCCCCGACGGCACGTTTTTCTGGTACGGCACCGAGCAAGACGTCGTCTACGAGGACATAGGCCTCACATGGGGGGGTTACGATTTCTTCCACTTGATGGTTACCATCGCCGACCCTCCGGTGTTGGCTGCGGGCCAGCCCTACTGGTTCTGCTTCCAGGCTGTGAACAACTCCAGTGTGGCATGTCCGGTTGACAACAACCAAGCGGGGTGGAACAGCGAGTGCTTCTTCAGCAGCGACGATGGGGAATCATGGCAGAGCAGCCAGTCCACCTGGGGCGCTTCGTTCGGGGTGTTCATGATAATCTCCGGCACCACCGGTCTGGAGAGGTCCACCTGGAGTTCGATAAAGGGAAGCTTCAACTAGAAGCTGAAGGTGATCCCCACCTCCACTTCGGCTACACTGCACCGACGATCCATCAACAGGTTCCGGAACCATTCGGCTACCAGTACCGTCCCCGCCAGTGGACTCGGAGAAGAACCACGCAGTTGATGACAGTTTGGCAAAACGGTAGAGGCAGTACTGCTTCGTGATCAAGGCAACCTAAACACTCTTCCATTCCCCTCAGGCTGTGAAGCGGCATTAGAAGGGTTTTTCGTCTCAGACGCCTGATTGGCTCTCCAGCAGAGCTTCAGCGTAGTGTCCCATAGGGACGCCACTCCCTGCATCCAGGCTACAAAGGTGTTCCATCGGAATCCTGTAAGGCTCGCTAACTGACAATCCCCTCTTCAAACAGCACGCAAAGGCCGAACTGAGATGCGTTTGAGGGTGTTCCATCACCCTGCGATCCAAGTACCGGACCTGATGCGGCAGCCTTGCACGTCCGGGTGGTGGCTCAGGGAAACCCGCTCGCAGAACTCCCGCCGGAACTACCCTCTTCTGGCGTTCTATGTGCTGTGTGAAGAAGCCGCGCAGCATCGGGTGATACTGCGCGGCCATATAGAGCCGGGTTTTTTACCTGACCAGCAGCACCTTCGCTGAAGCCTGCTGTTCGGGACTCCGAAGCCTGATGAAATAGACTCCGGAGGCGAGTTCTGCTCCTGAGGCATCTCTGCCGTCCCAGGTGGTGCTGTGCTGGCCCGCCGGGGAACTTCCGAGGTATTGTGTTCTCACCAAACGACCGGTTGTGTCGAAGACCTCAAGGGATACTTCGGAAAGAACGGGAGACCGGAAAAGCACCGTTGTGCTCCTGCTGAATGGGTTGGGAGCGATGGATTGGATGCGGATGGAGTTCCCTGTCAGGTCTTCGCCTTCCACTGAAGTGTTGATCTCCCGAAGACCAAGGCTGTGATTCGCGCCCCCCGCGACGGAAAAGAACCCCTCATTCGGGTCCGGCACATCACACTGTCCTTCGTGATTCCACCCCCAGGCCAGGATGGATCCGTCTTCCTTAAGACCAAGGCTGTGATAGCCTCCTGCGGCAACAGCCACGAAACCGCTGTTCGGTTCAGGCACACTGCACTGGCCGTAGTGGGGAAAACCTGCCTGCCCTGGTTGGCCAGCACCCCAAGCCACAATGGATCCGTCAACCTTCAGACCGAGGCTATGGTGGTATCCTCCCGCAACCGCCGTAAAAACACTGTTCGGTAAAGGCACATCGCACTGACCGTAGCTGTTCAACCCCCATGCTACTATGGAGCTGTCGGCTTTCAGACCAAGACTGTGATACCATCCACCTCCCACCGCCACGAAATCCTCATTGGGAGAAGGAACATCACATTGACCGTGATCGTTCAAGCCCCACGCCACGATGGATCCATCACCCTTCAAGCCGAGGCTGTGGTTGAGCCCCCCAGCAACAGCAACAAAGCCGGTGTTCGGCAAAGGCACATCGCACTGACCGTACCAGTCATTCCCCCAAGCCAAAATGAAACCGTTTGCTTTCAATCCGAGGCTGTGAAACTCACCTCCCGCAACTGCCACAAAGGATGCGTTCGGATAAGGCACACTGCACTGGTACCAGTTATCCCTTCCCCAGGCAACTATGGAACTGCTTTCCTTCAGTCCGAGGCTATGAAAATATCCTCCTGCTGCAGCAACAAAACCGCTGTTCGGTAGAGGCACATCGCACTGACCGTATTGATTCCACCCCCACGCAATGACCTCTCCGTTCGACTGAGCCGTCCCTGTATCTGAAGAAGCAAACTGAACAAGTGTTAGGAGCAGAACCACCAATCTGAAAGGTTTTTCCATGGCACTCCCCCTTTGGACTCCATTTGTCCCGAATGAACATGCTCCCCGCTGGAGTATCATGTCAATCACCGCTTACTCAGATATTGAACAGCGCCTTCAAGATGCCAGAGATCTATCGCAGTGCCACGATTCAACACATCCAGTGGCGTAGTGAGCTCCAACGCAGGTCAATTCGCCTCGCCAACTGGGTTCACCACCATTAAGGGGGGGGCACCCCCCGATCCCAATCGCATCACTTTCTGACGGGCTTGCGTTCTCACAACCCACGGATGATTCATGCTCACCGAATTGCTGTTCATCTTTGCGCTTCAGAAGGCGCGAACGGCCGGGAGTCGGGCCGGAGGATTGACTATCGGCGATTCTTGTGTTATTGGAAGGAAATCATTGATGGGAGGTAATTTATGTTTACGTATCTTCTTCTTGCGACCGTGGTCCTATCCCCGAACCCGATGCTTCCCGCCTACGACGACGTCCTGGTGACTCAGCCCTACCCGGGCTGGTACTCTGCGGGAGTCGGATGCGAGAGCGGTCCGGGTTACATGCTCGCGGAGGATTGTTATCCCACGGTGGATTTCATCCCGTACCAGGTGGATCTCTGGCTGGGATTCAATCCGCCGGGTTCAGTGGACGAGTACAACTTCGGTTTCCAGCTGGACCAATCGGGGTCGCCCGAGGGTTTGTTCTTCTGGAACGGCACCCAGGACGACGTGGTCTACGAGGACATCGGTTTATCGGTTTGGGGGCTGGACTTTTACCACGTGATCGTGACCATCACTGATCCTCCGGTGCTGGCCGCGGGCCAGCCCTGCTGGTTCTGCTTCCAGGCGGTGAGCAGTACCACTGTGGGATGTCTGGTCCGGAACAACATCCCGAGCTGGAACAGCCAGTGCTATTTCAGCATCAACAACGGGGAATCGTGGCAGAGCAGCCAGTCCACCTGGGGCGCCCCGTTCGGGGTGTTCATGATCATTTCCGGCACAACCGGTCTGGACAGGTCCACCTGGGGTTCGATAAAGGGAAGCTTCATCTAGGATCGGCACGTCAGGACAGTTCGTCAGGTGGAGATCTCAGGCGAGGGCTGTCGTGAATCAGTATTCACTCCCGGGCACCGGTCAGCGCCTTTGTTTCAGTCCTTTTCCGGAAATCTCAACATTGAATTGCAGAGTCCGCTCCATAGTGCACAGCGCCCGTGCAGAGATGGAGTAACGCACTAAAGGCAGCCGTTGACTTGTTCACCATCCGGCCAGCAACCACTGGCGGGATCGGATCAGGTGCGGGTGTGGTTATCCTCGGTGGCATACATGCTTCTCTGCGCCTTCAGGGGGCTGGTGAGAAGTGCGGGCCAGGGAAGTTCTCGCCGGATTCCCAGGGGCACGTGCTGTACCTGCAGGCGTGGTTGCTCATGCAGGTGAACTCAAGCACCGCCAAGGATGGCAGCAAGGGGGGCACCGCGATCCGGTTCATTCGATCCCAAGGATCGCCTGCAGCCTGTCGCCGTGTTCCCTCAGGGGCAGCCTGGCATCGTGGTTGTTGGTGTAGGAGAGTTCCCCGGCAATAAACCCTTTAAGTATCTGAAGGTCGTGAATGGTGACAGAGGTCCTCACGGTGTCACCCTCGGTGTACACCAGTAAAAGCCTGACCTCGCGCACAGTCTCTTCGCCGGGGAAACACCGGCTGCAATAGGTTTCTTCGAGCGAGGCTTCAAAGAAACCGTTGCCCGCCATCTCCTCCGTCAATCTGCGCATGGTGGGGAGAAAGTACTGCACCGTCTCTGCATCGACATAGCCGTAGATCGTTCTTTCGCCGCACACCGCACATATGTAGTCCGCCCTTTCGGGAGGGGCGCACGGCTCATAGCACATCGCTCCCATGATAAACCTGGGTTCGGGCTCTCTCTCCAGGCGGTTGAGCATTTCAGTGAGCCTTTCCCTGCCGTTCTCGATCCACCTTACGATGTTCGTCGGGGTCTTCTGCAACCTTGCATGTCCAACGCCGTATGCGATCCCCGCCGCGGAAAGGATGACGAGCAACACGTGCATCCAGCTCATGGGTTCTCCTCTGCAGGCATTACTCAATGCCCAGAATAGTCCGGAGGCGGTCCACCCTGTCCTTCAGGGGCAGCAGGTTATCCGTCTCGCCCGAAAAGACAAGACCGCCGCGCAGCAAACCCTGCACCATCCTCAGATCCTGAAGGTTCACGACAGTTCTGACCGTGTCCCCCTCTTCGTACACGATCACCAGCCACACACTGCCTTGAGCGCCGGGATTGCAGAAGCTGCAGTAGGTTTCCTCGAGAAAAGCCTCGAAGTACCCCGTTTCCGAAAGACCTTCAGCCATTCTGCGCATGTTGTGTATGTCGTTCTGAAGGAACCATGCTTCCGGTGAGCCGTACAAAGTTCTCTCCCCGCAAACGGGGCAGATGTACTCGGCCCTTTCAGGATAGGCCATCGGTCCGTAGCACATTGCGCCAGACACATACTCGGGAGCTTCCTCGAGTTCGACCCTTTCAAGAAGTCGCCGGATGTCTTCCCTGCGGCTCTTTACAAGTTGGAACGCCCCTTTGGCACACCTGTGGTTTCCCGTACCCATCCCGACACCGAAGGCGATCCCCGCCGCGGACAGGATGATCAGCAGAATGTGTATCCAACTCATGCCGCTCCTCCCGGACTACTCTATCCCGAGTATTGCCCGTAGCCTCTCTGTGTTGCCTTTCAGGGGCGCAATTGATTCGTTGCTGGTCTCGTAGCTGAGTTCGCCGTGCAGCAGCCCGGTGAGCATCTGAAGATCGGTCATGCCAACGGCCACCCTTACCGTATCACCTTCGGAGTAGGCTATCACAAGCCTTGTCTCACCTGTTGAATCAGCGGGGTTGCAGTTGCTGCAATAGGTCTCCTCGATGGACGCCTCGAAGAAGCCGTTGCCTCTCCACTCTTCCACAATCCTTCTCATTGCCGGAAGCTCCCACTGAATGCGTGCCACCTCGCTTTGACCGTAAAAGGTCCTTTCTCCGCACACGGGGCAGATGTACTCGACACGGTCCGGCGGGGCGACGGTGCTGTAGCACATCGCGCCCATGACGTAGTCGGGCGCGGTCTCGCGTTCCACACGCTCAAGGAGCGATCTCAGCCGCTCCCTGCCGCTGTGCATCATCCTGACCATCTTCATGGGATTTGTCAGAAATCCGGCGTGCCCGACACCGAAGGCGGTTCCAACGGCGACCGCTGCCAGCAGAACAAAGACCCAGTTCATTCAATCCTCCCTGCGTCGGTGATACACCCGAAACACCCGGCGGATTCCAAATGCCGGCCCCGTGTATGTATTATTCACACTCTGGCCGGGATGGAACACCGCAATGAGTACGGGGAAAAAACGTTGGAATGCTGCTCAGAGCCACCGCTTCCGCCGACCAGCGGGCTCCAGAGGATAAATCCTGGCTTCCCTGCGACGGGTACGACTGCCTTGACCTGGTTGTAAGCGGCTGGATAAGCGCAGGTCCCAAGGACAGTTAGCCCCGGGTTACCTCACCAGCACCACCTTCGCGGAAGCCTGCTGACCGTCACTGTTCAGGCGGATTAAGTAGACACCGGTCGACAGTGCTGCTCCATGTGAATCCCTGCCGTCCCATGTGGCTGTGTGCGAACCTGCAGGTGAGCTGCCGAGGTTCAGGGTGTTCACGAGGCGACCGGTGGTGTCGTAGACATCGAGGGTCACTCCCGAAAGGCCTGGTGAGTTGAAGACCACCGATGTGCCGGTGCTGAATGGATTGGGGCTTACGGAGTGTATCTGCAGGACGTTCCCGGGCGGGTCATCGTCCTCGACGGAAGTGCCGTTCGCCTTCAGACCAAGGCTGTGGTACCAGCCCCCGGAAACCGCGACGAACCCCTCGTTCGGATCAGGTACGTTGCACTGGAGGTAATCGTTGCTGCCCCACGCAACAATTGAGCCGTCTTCCTTCAGACCAAGGCTGTGCCCCGTGCCCCCTTCTACCGCAACGAATCCGCTGTTCGGTGAAGGAACGTTGCACTGGCCGTGGTCGTTCCAACCCCAGGCTACGACGACTCCGGTCGACTTCACACCAAGGCTGTGCCCCCATCCTCCCGCAACTGAAGAGAAACCTGAGTTCGGTGGGGGTACACTGCACTGACCGGCACTGTTGTCTCCCCATGGTACGACTGAGCCGTCCTCCTTCAGGCCAAGGCTGTGAATGGATCCTGCGGCTATCGCCACGAAACCTGTGTTCGGTGCGGGAACACTGCACTGGCCCTCATCGTTGCTGCCCCATGCCACGATTGAACCGTCTTCCTTCAGGCCAAGACCGTGAATGGCTCCTGCAGCTATGGCAACGAAACCGGTGTTCGGTGAAGGAACATTGCACTGACCCTTGTTGTTCTGCCCCCACGCCACAATGCTGCCGTCTTCCTTCAAGCCAAGGCTGAAGAACAATCCACCTGCAATCGCAACAAACCCAGTATTCGGAGATGGAACAACGCACTGACCGAAGTCATTCAGTCCCCATGCCACGATGGTGCCGTCTTCCTTCAAACCAAGGCTGTGGTTCCCTCCTGCGGCGACCATGACAAAGCCGGTGTTGGGATAGGGCACGTTGCACTGTCCGTAGTGGTTTCGACCCCAGGCAACTATCTCGCCGTTCCATTGTGCAAGCCCGGGAGCAGATGCAGTCAGAAGAAAAAGGGAGACAAAGGCAAACACGGGTTTGAATTGCTTCTTCATCAACATAACCCTTCCTGATGAGCCACAACAAATAGTATTCGATACCAGGTGCATAAAGCACAAAAGGGGCACCGGCGGATCAATTGTTCAGAGTGCTGTCTTGATGGAGCCCCAGGTGGAGTTCTCAAGGTTTTGACCCGAGTTCCCCAACAGAAGGATACTCTGGGGGTTCGGCTGTGCACTCCAACTGCCACCGGCAAAGGGGCGGGTCAATGTCATGTGTCCACCGTCCGAGTGGGCGCAGATCTCCATGTTTGCGTACGAGCCACCTATGTAGTTAATCTTCAGCACGATCCAGTACGTTTGCGAGGGATCCGCTATCCACACCGGGTCGTAGGGCACGCCTGGAAGTCCGACACTGACTGTCCGGTATTGGCCTGAAGAGGTCTGCCCCCAACTGGTCACCTGCATTGGCACAATGTAGTCAGTTGGCTCGGATTCACCGGTTGCGATCCCGATCTGCATCATGGAAGGACCTGGAATAACACCATAGTCTTCGGTATCAATACAATACGAAAACTCCAGAAGCTCCCATGGAGGGTTGGACGTTATTGTAAATGAACTGGCTATCTGGATTGCAGTCTCAACAACGAAAGTCGTATCGTGGTCGCTGAAGTCTGCAAGGGTCACACCGAAGACCAGAGAAGAGGCTGTCAGGATAACAGCGTATTTCATTGCATGCCTTTCTGCTTTCGGGTTCACTCCCTGGTAGTTTTCGTAACTTGTAAAGTACTCGTTAAGTAAAAAGTCCGGCCTGTTCCAAGCGTATCAATCATTCCATTGCGGTAGTCGTTTCTTTTCAAATAGAAAATCAATATTCATCGGCGTCAAGTCAATATGATAACCGAATCGTGGTGTCTTCATGGAAGTGCCTTCGATTTGTTCACATTGAAGACAAAAATACGGGGCCTTCTGTACAGTCATCGCTCACTCGATTCCCACTGTGGGATACTCGCCCTGAGGTAACCTCAGGTTTTGCTCGATCCTGCTGCCGTTGCTGTTTCTTCTCACGGGGTTGATCATCGCTTCAAGGGTCCGCACCATGAGCGACCGGATCGCGGATAGGCTGATGGATCCGTACCCGGGAAAGCTCCATACGGGTTACCTGCTGCTGGGGCTCATCTTCGTGGTGATGTTCATTGAATGCTCATCGGAGTTCGGTCTTATCGCCAGTAATACAAAGCCCTGTAATGCTTTCTGTCATAGCAATCGGGGCTGGTGAGGGGCGCCGTTGACGTTGTGTTACGGCTGAGACGGGGCTGGTTCCCTTCTCCTTCTGGCAAGAAGGAAGATGTCCCGCAATGCCTGCTCGCCCCTGGCATTCCGCCACATCTTCTCGAAATTGTCCTGTTGAACCGTCTGGGCGATTGCGGCAAGGCTTCTGAGGTGGAAGTTCCTCTCCCCCATTGAGCCCGCGAGAAAGATCGCGGCCTGAACAGCCGGCGCTTCCCCGCTGAAGTATATGCCGTCCAGGCAGCGCACCATAAGGATTTCAAACGAAGAAGACCCTTCGATGACAAGATGAGGGATGGCCAGGTGAGGAGAGATTGCCGTCGAACTCAGCTCTTCGTGCTCGACAAGCAGCGCCAGAACCCTTTCGGGACCGACTTTCATCCTTGAGCCAAGCAGATCGGCTGCGAGACCGAAGAGATCATCCTTCGCGTGGGGACCGGTGAGGTCGAGAACGGGGCAGGATTCGACAAGCGAGTCGAATCGGTCCGTCTCAATCCCGTCCCTCTCGCGGATGATCTCTTTCAGCTCGCTCTCGATCAATCCCGAAACCAGTTCCCTTGAGGTCAGGCGTTGAACGATGTGGAGAAGGGCGGACTCGTGCATCGCTCTTGACCTTCCGTAGAACCAGTAGATCAAAAACCCGAAGACAGCCAGTCCCGAGCTTATCAGGAAGGCGTCCTCCTGCATCTCCATAAGGATGAAGCCGAACCCGATGAGCCCGGCGATCTGCAGCCACGGATAAAGGGGAGCCCGGTATGTGGGGCGGTAGTTCTGGATGCCGCTCTCGCGCAGTACGATCACCGAGACCAACGAAAGCATGTTGGTGAGGATCAGCCCCAGAGAGGCGGCTTCGACAAGTGTCTTGAGGTCGAGGAACTGCGGCAGGATGACCAGGATGCCTGTGAGAAGGATCGCTGCATGAGGGGTTCCGGTTTTCTCCCTGGTGCGGCTGAGTATCCCGGGTACAATGCCGTCCCGGCTCAGGGCGAGGAGATACCTTGAACCTGCCATGATGCCCGCATTTGCAGTCGTGAGGAACGCAAGCGAGGCCGCCACCCCGATGAGCACTGCTCCCGTCCGGCCCATCAGCAGACCGGCCCCGTCGGATATGGGGGTAAGGGTTACGGCAAGGGTCGATGGATCGGAGATGCCCACGGTGACACCAACCATCAGCACGTAGAACAAACCCACGAGCACCAGCGAAAGGATCATCCCGTTGGGGAGGGTCTTCCCGGGGTCCTTAACTTCCTCCGCCATGCTGGCGACCTTGAGCAGGCCGCCGAAAGCTACGAAAACAAGCCCCGCGGTGGAAAAGATCGCCTTGATCCCTCCGGGAGAAAAATTCTCGAATCTGGCGGCGCTGACGTTGGGCAGCCCCCTGAAAACATACAGAAGCATGAGCCCGAGCAGAACCATAACAAGGGCGACCTGGAGCCTCGCAGCTTCCTTCACACCGGCGAGGTTGATGCCCACGAACGCCAGACCCAGTAGAACCCCCGACACCCTCATGTCCACACCCATGAGAACCTGGATGAGGGCGGCCATGCCAACCAGGGCAAATGAGCTTTTCAGGGAAAAGGAGACCCAGTTGAGGACGCCCGCGATGGTCCCGAAGGCAGGGCCCACACTCCTTGTAATGAAGAAGTAGTCGCTGCCTGCCCTGGGCATTGCGGTGGAGAGCTCGGCGGTGCTGAGAAGCCCGGTAGCGGCAAGCAGTGCCGCCAGTGCGTAGGACAACATGACTGCCGGACCCGCCTGGGCGAAGGCCATTCCGGGAAGGACGAATATCCCTGAACTGATCATCGCCCCGGAGGCGATACAGAAAACATGTATGAGGCCGAGACGCCTGTGAAGATGCATGCGGTGCTCCAATCAATGGTCGGGTCGGAGTACGGCAGCCCGGAAGGTGTTCTTCCTGTCAGAACATAGTCAATCCTGGAATCTGCGTGCCAGAATCCCCAGACAAAAAGCTCTGCCTTGCACTCAGAAAGCGGGATTCAATAGAATGCGCGGCCGTTGAATCAAAGCGGAGGCACTGGTCGATGAAAACTCAGTTTCACAGATGGCCTGAAGTGTTCTGCAGCACACAGCAAGCCGGGTGACGCTTCGCCTTGATGAACTGCCGGAATCCAGAACGCTTACGCAGTGTTCAGAGCTGATCGCAATCAATCCTCCGGGAGATGGTTATCGCCAGGGCCATTATGGTCAGCATCGGCGGGTTGCCAAGGGAATCGGGAAAAAGCGATGAGTCGGCGACGTAGACATTCCCGGGAAGCCGGCCGTGATGAAGCGTGCGAGCTTCCGCAGGCGTAAACGGCAACATGCCCCCGGGATGCCCGGCGTTAACGGTTCCCAGAAAAACCTTGTCCCCTGGAATGCCCATGGATGAATGTATGTCAGTGCAAAGCCCCACTGCCTCAGAGAGAACGTCATGGTCCTCAGGGGTCAGGCTCTTTCTTATGGATCGTCCTTCGACGTGACCCCGGGGCGTGTCGGCCAGCTTGATCATCAGGCTGAAGATGTCCCGAAAGGGCTGTTTCCATGTCCGGTTGAAAAAGCTGCTCAGATGGTCGAAGTAGGGTGAGACAATGTATCCCCGGCGCTGAACGATGAAGGGCATCGGGATCTCCCTGTTCTGGCCGGCTTCGGGGTGGCGCGCTGCTACACAGAGAACAGGGTCGACGAACAGGCGTGGTTCAACCTCGATCCCCGAGTTCACAAGGATGCGGGGAGTTCCAAGACCGCCCGCGGCCAGGATAACAAGGTCAGCGGGATGAAAACTCCTTTTGAGCCCGTGCCTTGCCATCACGCCCATGGCTTCGCCACCACTCGTCACAACACTCTCCACCTCAGCACCGGTCTCCAGCCGGGCGCCCCTGGCAACGGCTTCCCGCAGGAATTCCCGGCTGTCCCACTTGATCCCGAAAGGGCAGCCAAGAACACAGCGGCCGCAATTGCGGCAGTTTTCGAACCGGCCCATCTTTGGCGTGGGGAAAGGATCGAGTTTCATCGTCATGCATGTGCTGAAGCAGCGTTTCGTCGCCGGTCTCCAGAGGTGACCGTGATCCGCGCTGATCGGGATGCTTTTCTCCAGCTCCGAAAATGCCTGGGAAAGATCAATTCCGAGTTCCCTGAAATGCTGGTCCTGACGCAGGGCGTTCGCCGTGGCGATGGTGGTTGTCCCCCCCGTTCCCCGGGCACGAACGACAGCCATCCCTTCGCCGGTCATGTGGACCCGCATCGCGGGAAAAAGAAGGCTTATCTCCCGGGGATCGAACAGGAGCCCTGCCCTTTTTGCGTGCTCAGGTACTCTCAGACTGGTTGTGAAAGGTCTGAACTCACTTCCCGCCTCGAGGACGGTAACCTGGAATCTGCCTTGAAGTTCCCTGGCGGCAGCGGCTCCGCCGGCGCCGCTTCCAACCACCAGCACCCTTTTCAAGGCAATTCCTCCGGGAAGCGAAAAAAGGCCGTGCAACTCGGCATATTCCCGGTTATCCTGCCCTTGAACGAAAGGCTTCCACCGCCCGCGAGCCCGGCCAGGATGCCTTCGTCAATAACGGATATGAACTCACAGGCTTCGGGCGAGTAGTACCTGGCGAAACTGCACTTCGTAACAGTTATCCCTCCCCCGGACGACCCCCGGAAGTCGATTCCCAGAACGCGGTAAAGCAGCCGGCCTGCACGCATGACCTCCGTCCTTGATCGCAGCCTTAGAACAATGCGGAACTCCTGTCCGAATGCGAAAGCCAATTCCCTCAGCCTGCACGCGATTTCCAGTGCTGCCTCCTCATCCTGAAGGCATGCGGTGGACTTTTCAGAGGTGAACCTTGCGAATTCTTCTGTCATCCCGGCAAAGGGCAGCCCGGAAACAAACGCAGCATCACACCCGAAAGCCCGTGCGGTGAGAGTGAAGAGGCGCCGTAACCATTTTTCCCTGAGTTGCCGGGGAATATGGATCTCAGCCGCGGCAAGACGGATGTTCATGAAGGCCCTTTTGTTTTTCCCTGAACCGTGCGGCCCTGTAGATGAGTATGGCCAGAAGGGCAAGTCCCCCATCCACAACTCCGTTCACGAGAAGGATGAGATCCGGCCGGTGGAGGAGGAAACCGCCGAAGGAGAAGAGGCTGCTTGCCGCCTTGGCCTGAGCCAGGAGAAGAGGGTTCAGCGCCACATCCGGGTGCAGGAAGATCCTTAACGCAAGGATGGCAACCAAAGCCATGTACGCTGTTGCCATGATCGAGAAGAAGCCGGTTCCGTGTAACGGGGACCGCCCCATCCCGAATTGCACAGCGATCGAGTTCAGCCCCCGGAGAGGCGCTTCCGGGGCCAGAAGAAACAGAACTCCCACTGAGACGAAAACGAGGAACAGCAACAGCCCCAACGCCCTAACGATCCTTTCACTCATCATGAACCCCTTCTCCGCCCTTTCAGAATTCTCTGGAATCGGGCCGGCTCACGAAAAACTGCCTCCCGCATCAGGGCACTTGACCCTTCCGGAGATATGGGGAGGCTGCCGGTGTCATACCGGGAGTACAGAGGATAATTCTCGTTTGCGAAACATGAAGATGAAGGTGTGAACAGCGGAGTCATGTCGTTCCACACTTCGGAAACGGGCCGCTTTTTCACGTTCCCGAAGGAGATAGGCGTGAAAACACAGGGGTTGACCTCGCCGAAAGCATCCACATAGATCATCCTGGTGCCGGCGTTGCAGCCGAAGTGCCTGGCTCCCTCAAAGTGACCCAGGTAGTTCACGGTCATGCCTTTTCTTCTGTTGTACCTGTCCTGAAGGACCGCAAGAGCTTTGCGGTCGTCCACGGTGCATATGCCCTGCCCGTTCCATGATTCCCGGCCCGACGGCTTGACCTCGCTTATCCAGGCCTCGTTGATCCCCAGGGTATCCAGAAATGCCAGAAAGCGTTGAGACCCTTCAGCACCGATCGTGTCCCCGGAGAGAACCGATGAAACACCTGTATCGATGCCCTGAGCCCTGAACACCTCTATCGCCCGCAGGGCTTCCGAGTATGCCCCGGCGTAGCCCCTGCCCCGGTCATGTACTTCAGGATCCCAATGATCAAGACTGACTGACACGGAAAACAGCCCGGCCTGCCTGAGCTCTGAGGCCAGTGAGGGCGTAAGACCGCACCCTGTTGTGAAGAGCTTCACCGCACACATCTCTGCGGCTTTGCGAACCAAATGGGCTAGATCGGGATTAAGAAGCGGTTCACCACCTGTCAGGCCAAGCCATACCACTCCCATCTGCTGAAGCTCCCGGATTATCCGGAGGATGGTTGACGTGTCCATGGGTTCGCCGCTTCGGTCACGATTGTAGCAGTACCCGCAGTTTTGGGGACAGGCGTTGGTGACACCTATCTGGGCATGGGAAGGACCCTGGCTTCTCCCCAGGATGTGCTCGTCAACGAACCGGGCGTACGCGGGGCTGTTCAGTGGTGGAAGGTGCGAATGCAGGATGAGTTGACCTCCAACACTGCGAGGCCTGAATTTCCGGATGTATCCGGCAAGAAACAGGTTCACGGCCGGTCTGGCCCAAAGAATCCTGGGATTTGTCGCCAGAGAGGTTGTTATTGCTTTCACGAAACCCGACATGATCGAAAGAACCCTTCAATAAGGGGTCTGGCGTGTTTACGGGTCAGACCTGCTTCTTTGAGACCCAGTAGGAACCCATCACCATGTTGTCGATCCCGCTGTTGAGGTATGTCTTCAGGGCATCGGCGGGGCTGCTCACTATCGGCTCACCACGCAGGTTGAAGCTGGTGTTCACAAGGACCTCGGTGCCCGTGGCCTGGCCGAAGGTTTTGATAACGTCGTAGTACCGGGGGTTCCACTCACGTCTGACAGTCTGGAGGCGTCCGGTACCCCCGTGATTCACTGCCGGAGCACTCTCAGCGTATCTTTCCTTCCAGGGAACCACGGTTATCATGAACCGGGCAGTATAGCTTTCGCGCTCGAGGTTCAGCCCCTCGAAGTACTCTTCCGCCGTCTCCTCGCAGACCGCGGGCGCGAATGGACGGAAAGGTTCCCGGAACTTGATCTTGTGGTTGATGATGTCCTTCATCTCAGCCTTTCGGGGGTCGGCGATTATGGACCTGTTGCCAAGTGCCCTGGGACCCCACTCGTAACGGCCCTGGAAGAAGCCAAGCACCCTTCCCTTCAGAAGAGAATCAACAGTGCGGTCCACCAGGGACGCCTCGTCAGCGTGGTGCTGGAACTCGACAGGAGCCTTTGAAAGCGCCATGACGGCCTGGTCATCGTCGTACTCTTCACCGTAATAGGCGTGTTCCATGGTGAACTTACGGGGTTTGCCCAGCAGAACATGCCATGCGTACAACGCTGCGCCCAGGGCGCCTCCTGCATCGCCCGCCGCGGGCTGGATGAAGATCTGTTCGAAGTCAAGTTCGCGCGCGATCCGGCCGTTCGCCACCGAGTTCAGAGCAACACCTCCGGCCATGCAGAGGCGTTTTGCTCCCGTCTCTCGTTGCAGGCTTCCCGCAATTCCAAGAATGAGCTCCTCGGTTACTTTCTGAATGCTCGCGGCCACATCGGCGTAGTGCAGGCACTTTTTTACTTCGGGATCGTTCGGGCTGCGTGAGGGATCGGTTTCGTGGGTTACGAAAAGCGATTCGGGTCTGCGGGCAGGACCGAACAGCTTTTCGAGCGCCCTGCTGAAACTCTTCCCGGGAGAGTAGTGGTAGCTGAAAAAGTCCATGTTGAGGGAAAAACTGCCCCCCGGCCCCCGGCTGACGATCCTGGAGAAGATCTCGTCGACATACCTGGGTTTGCCGTAGGGAGCCATTCCCATAACCTTGTACTCACCCTCGTTCACATGAAAGCCCAGGAATGCGGTGAATGCCGAGTAAAGAAGGCCGATGGAGTGAGGAAACCGCAACTCGGAGTCGAGGTTGATCGCATTGCCGGCACCGCTGCCCCAGTCCGCCGTGCCGTTCCCCCGGGCAGTGGTCGTCCATTCCCCGACGCCATCGAGCGTGAGGATTGCCGCGTCGGCAAAGGGGGAGCTGTAGAGCGTGCTTGCGGCATGTGCCATGTGATGGTCGACGAACAGAATCTTTGTAGAGGGAAGGCCAAGATGCTTCTTGAGGTGGGATTTGATCCAGAGTTTTTCGTCGAACCAGTTAACCATGGCCTCACCGAATGATCGCCAGGACCTTGGATAAGTTGCCAGGGAGCTCTGCAGGATCCTTTCGAACTTCACCAGAGGCTTTTCGTAGAATACCACATAGTCAAGGTCCTGGGCTTCGATGCCGGCCTTCTTCAGGCAGAAGTCGATTGCCAGGGCAGGGTACCTTTCGTCCTGCTTGATCCTGCTGAGCCTCTCCTCCTGGGACGCGGCAACAAGCTCCCCATCACTGAGAAGTGCTGCGGCAGAATCGTGATAGTGACAGGAAATTCCCAGGATATGCATGGTATTCCTACCTAAAACTGCAGCCTGGAGCGGCTGATGTCGGGCTTCTGTTGTGGTCTCTCATGCCATGCCGGAAGCTTTCTCAATGCAAGGGGGTCCGAGAAGAGCATTACGGGAATGCCGAAGGGGAGCACAACGGTGAAGTAAAAGAACACAAGGATAAGCCTTCCCTGGTAATTACCCATGCGGTGGGCAAAACCGGTCCAGGCCTTTTTAAACCGGCGAAAGGGCGTGGGCTTTTCATTTGCATCCGGGACTGTTCGGGCCGGAGGAAGCGCGCTTCTTCGAAACAGGGTGATCACCGCTGAAACGATGAAGGAGATGGCGAAGGAAATGGCAACGCTTTTCCAGTGTGATGACAGCACGGGCTTAAGGACAAAACCCGCAGCCCAGAGGCTTGCGAGAACGAAAACATCGATGAGGAAAGGCACGGGCTGACGCCGCGGGGCCAGCAAAGCGGCTGCGGACGTGTAACCCACAAGGGTCAGAAATACTATCCCGAGCCCGCCGAGCATCCCGTCCTCCTAGAATAGAGTGTAGATGAAGGGGGCCATGGCGGAACCCTGAGCGAAAACAAGAACACCCGCAATGAGGATAAGCACGAGCACCATGGGAATCATCCACCATAGTTTCCTGGCCCAGAGAAACCGCAGCAGTTCCCCCAGAACGCCAAGTCTGTCGAGAAAACCGGTACTGCCCATTGTCAACCTCCATACCAACACACAGAACCCTTATTCTAACCCGGCATATAAAGCATGCCAACCCGAACCGAAGAGGAACCGGATCGGGCCGACCGTGCCTTATTCGACGAACGTGATGAAGGCTCCTGAGGGAAGCGTTGGGGATATCCGCTCGAGCAGATCCGTCACTTTCTCAGAATCCCCTGCGGGTGTAACGAAGATATCGACACCGGCAAAGCCCACAACAACGGGACCTGTCATCTCAAGAACGGCCACCCTGTTCCATGACTCGGGTATCTCTTCCCTGAACAGGCTTCCGTAGATCATCACCAGACCCGCACCGTCAGCCTCGACCATCCGCCGCATCCAACCCGTTCCCCTCTCGAGGTGGTGCTTTCTGGACTCCTCGTTGGCGAGCCCCCAGAGATCGAGGACATGGTTTGGATTGCCGTACGAAACCAGCCCTATGTCGTTGACCGCTATCCTGTCATCGTATTCAAGCGCTATCGTTCGCATGACCCCGTGCTGCAGGTGTATGACCCTGGAAGCCAGGGGGGTCTTCAGAGTGGTCACGACCTCGGGCAGCAGGAACACCGCAGTAAGCAAAGCGAGAAGACAAGCCCTGCCAGTAGCCCTCGCGGTGCACAGAAAACGGTTCAGCGCGGCCCTGAACGGCCATGCCAGGGCGATGAGGAGGATCACCATGGAGTAGACATGGTATCGGCCGAACCAGCCGAATCTTCCCAGAATGATGTGACCCAGGCCTACAATGAAGGCGAAAAGGGTTATCAGACGGTCTTCATCCGCCCGGCGGGCCAACCAGACCACGGGAGCAACAAAAAGAAGAGCTGCGAACCTCAACGCGTCGATGTCGGATGAGTACATCCTGATGCGGTTGGCCACCGACCCGGCCAGACCGCCAGTCAGCCCGCCTTCAGCCAGCTTTGCCAGGACGGAACCGGGCAGAGGCGGCAGCCCCCGCGATAGAAGGAACAAAGAGAAGACAGCGAGCGGAACGACAGAAAGGGCAGGTAAAAGCAACGCCGAGCCCCGCTTTTTCCGCAGGAAAAGAACGAGTGCGGCGGCGAAGGTCACTGCAAGCATCTCGTAGCGCACCATCGGACCCAGAACCATCGCGGCAGCCATGCTGCGGGGCACGGCACCACCGGAAGCCACATCCATTACCCCCGAAAGAACAGCCAGGGCCAGGGCGACCTGCAGGCTGTGCTCCATACCCGTCATCACAAGACCGAAAAGGTTGGCGGACAATGCAAGGCAGATCGCGAACAGGCCCGTGACCAAGGAACCCGCATCGGGGAGCATTGCTTTGAAAAGCCGGCGCAGAAGCAGGACCGACCAGACAAGCGCAGCGGAGTTTATCACAAACGGAACGGCGGCATGGAAGGGAGTGGCTGAGAACGGAGCCAGAAGGAAATCCCAGATCACCGATGAGGATGGGGCACTGAGTTCGCCGTTGTTTATCCCGTAACCGCCCCGGGCTATCTCCCGGCTGATGCTCAGATGAATGTAGGCGTCGTCGAGGCTGTAGACCAGGACCCCCCCGCAGAGAAGGATCGAAAACCCCACGAGGACGGCCATGAGAAGAAGGGTTACCGACACAGCGAACGAGTCGGAAACGCGGCAGGGTCCGGTGGTCATATCGACCCGCCAAAGGATCCCGGAATCGGGTCGCCCTGGATGTCGAAGGCCTCGATGCAGACGGACCCGGCAGAGTCCCGTTCGGTGAGCACCAGACGCGTTGCTCCCGCTGGCGGGGATGTTCCGACAAGTGAGCCGAAGAAGGCGTCGAGATTAATGTCATGGCCCCTGCTGCAAAGGCGGTTCACAACTCCGGCGGACACGGGCCAGAGCTCCCTTGGAACGGGTTCAAGGAACCAGCTCCTTCCGCTTTGAGCACCGAGCAATGGGGCCAGCTCAGCCGAAAGGCTTTCGACCTGCTCATCGTGGTAGCCCAGGGGATCGAAACGACCGGGACCGAAAACCCCGAGTCTGCTGACCACAGAGCCTGCGATAAGAAATGCAGGCAGGGTAAGGATCAGCTGGATGATCCACAAACGGGCGATCTTCCCCTTTGCGAACACCGCAACGGTTCCGATGAAAACGAGCCACGAAAGGGGTGATGTCACCGAGAACCAGCAGAACAGGTATTCGTGAAGGTCTCCCCTGACCTGCAGAACCCCGAGAAACATCGAAAGGTGGGCGACGATGAGAAACACAGCCAGGGAACCTGTGAACGGGCTTCTCCCGGTTTTACGGAGGATGACCGCGCAGCCCGTGATTAAGAACAACCTGAGAAGAGCGACCACGAACACAACCTGGAACAGGATTCCCCGGGAGCGGAGAAAGCGCGGGGCAAGGAACCCGGTCTCGAATGTCGTAAGGGCTCCGGACCATTCCCGAAGCGCGGTCTTCAACCCGACTCCGGAGGGGTTCCCGGCCATGAACCGGAAAATCCTGGTGATGTTCCCCTCCCCCGGGGCAAGTTCCTGAACAAGAACTGGAAGCAGGAGCGCCAATCCCAAAACCAGTCCCGCAACAACGGGTCTTGCGACCCTGCCTCCCTTCCCGGGAATGGCCCGACCGAACAGCCGATGCACCGGAAGAATGAAAAGAAGCAGGATCAGAATGACAGGCACGCCCCCAAGGTGGGTCTGGGCCACCAGTGAGCCGCAGACAACAGCAGCCGGGAACCAGCCCGTCCTTCCCGAGGCCACCGCGGCACAGGCCATAACGAAGAGAAGAAAGGGAAAGATTATCACAAAGGGGTTCCAGTCCCGAAGCCAGACCACCGGAGAGGTCTGCATGAGATAAAACAGTATCAGGAGGCAGAACACGATGGAAACAGTGTCGCCGCACGACCTCCTCACGAGGATGAACGCAGCGGCCAGGCATACCGTTATGAGCAGCGGCACTGTGATGTAGGAGGCCGAACCGGAACACCCCGTGATCAAGCAAAGGGGCATCCGGAGAAAAAGGTATGCCGGTCCCGGGTGGTTGAACCCGAACCGGGAATAGGGACCCAGAAGCGATCGACCTTCAGCCAGGTTGCGGGTGGAAATGTCCAGCATGGCCAGGTCCCCCTCCACAGCAAGGTCAGGGATGCCGGACAACAACACCCTTGCGCACACCAGCAGCATTGGCGCCAGCAGAAGCACAAGCGCAAGCCGGGGAAGGGTTATCCTCGCAAAAGCTCTTCCGGAAGCCATTGGGCTTGAATATCCGGGTGACCCGCCGGAGTCAAGGCTCATGGCGCTGAGCCTTCTTCAACATCGGCCCGCCTGCAGACAAAAAGCGAGTGGGGGTACGGGTAGCCCCTGTCCAGCCCGATGACTTCGGGTTCAGTGAACCCCGCCTCGCGGATCATCCCGGCAAGAACGCCGGGTGAGGTTATCTTGATGGTTTCGCCCTTGGTTATCTTAAAGATCCTGACCATTACATGCTCTTCGAGCACTATCACACGGTGTTTCCACCGCGGTGTGTCCACAAGGGCTTTCACCACAAACGTCCCGCCGGGTTTCAATGCTCGGGCACATGCTTTGAGGAACTGGGCCTTTCCGCTGTTCGGCATCAGATAAAGCACGTCAACAACAGACATGGAATCGAAACTGCCGGGCTCAAGGTCATCAACCACACCGCAGCGGTACTCGATCCGGTCAAGTGCGCATCTCCTCGCCTGATCGATCTTCCTCCGGTCGATATCCAGGCCCAGGAACGCGCCGGCCGGGTTTCTTCGGTGCAGAAGCGCCAGCAGGACCCCGTGACCGCACCCCACATCCGCATGAAGTCCTCCAGCCGGCACCTTGTCCACGACCCTGTCGAACGGGCAGGTTACCCTTCTTATCATGACGTGCAGTCTGTGCGGAAGAGCGGCACGCCTGTAGGTCCGGGCGAGATAGAGAACATCTGACAATTTGGAAGTGGTTCGCAGAGTCCGCCCCCTTTCCTGTATCACAAAGCTGAGAGGGAACCCGATTCTTGCTGAGGGCGCGGGTCGGGGTCAAGGGGTCCATTGACGAGACTTCACTGCGGGCGTCATCATTGCCCGCTGATATGCAGGGATCCTGAAGTTTAACGAAGGGTTACGAATGAGCGATGTTAGGGTTCTCGGCTGCGGAATGGTAGGCAGCGCGATAGCCAGAGATCTGGCAGCCTCTGGGCACAAGGTGAGGGTGTTCGACAGTTCGCCTGAATCATTGAAGCGGGTTTCCGATGAACCGGGAATTGAAGGCGTCGTTCTCGACCTGTCATCCCCGGGGTCGGCGTCGGGCGCGCTTGCGGGCGCGGACATGGCTGTTAACGCAGTTCCCGGCTGGATGGGGCTATCCGTCCTCGAACAGGCCATCCATGCCGGCGTGGACATGGTCGACATCTCCTTCATGCCGGAAGACCCAGCCCACCTCGACGGGTTCGCCCGGGAACACGGGGTCCGATGCATCGTGGACATGGGCGTTGCGCCGGGGTTGAGCAACATGCTTTTCGGCCGCGCACTGGCTTCGCTGGGTACCATGAAAAAGTTCACGTGCCGGGTCGGAGGGCTTCCCGTGGAACGGAAAATGCCCTGGCAGTACCTTGCCCCCTTCTCCCCGATAGACGTTCTGGAGGAGTACACCAGACCTGCCAGGATCGTCAGGGACGGTCGTGTGGTGACGGTCCCGGCGCTTTCCGAACCTGAGGTTTACGACTTTCCGGGCGTGGGAACACTTGAGGACTTTCTCACCGACGGCCTCCGTTCACTTCTCCGCTACCGCGACCGCGTTCCCGTAATGGAGGAACGCACCGTGAGGTATCCCGGCCACAGGGACGCCGTACTCCTTCTCAGGGATTCCGGTTTCCTTTCCACGGGGAGGATCGAACTGAGGGGTGGCGCCGAGGTTGCACCCATTGACCTCACATCCAGGCTTCTTGTGAAATCATGGCAGATGAAACCCTCTGACCGGGACATCACGGTGATGAGCGTTGACGCCGAAGGCGCGGACGGAGTCTCACGGAAGGGCTGGCGCCTTGTCGACCACTACTGCGGCAGGACACGCACAAGCTCAATGGCCCGCACCACAGGCTACACATGCACTGCCGGGATAGAGCTCATCCTTTCGGGGCTTCTTTCAAAGCCCGGAGTCATGTTCCCCGAAGACGTGGCTGCCGGCAAGTCATGCTTCGATCTGGTGCAGAACCATCTCGAACAGAGGAACATCCGCCTGGAAGAGGTCTGACGGGAGAATTGACGAAGGGCGCCGGGTTGCCCCGGCGCCCTTTTGCATATGCGTATGACTAGAAGTTGTAGGTGGCCGCGACCTGACCGAGGAAGCCGTTGCCGACTCCGCCGATCATGTAGGGACCGTCGTGAAGGAAGTCTTCACCGATGGTGGCGTCGAGGATGAAGTTGTCCCACTTGAGACCCACGCCGAAGTTGGTGTTGAAGCTGGTGCTGAAGTCGTTGCTGTCGCCAGAGGACCAGTACTGGGTGTTGCTGGTGGCGCCGGCGCGAAGGATGAACCATTTGCCGATGCTCTGCTCGACCCCGCCGGTGAGCCTGGGGATGGTGATGGTCATCTGGGAGTCCATGTCTTCGTAGTCGCCGCCGTAGCTGAGGCTGGCAACGCCGACGAAGGCACCCGCGACGAACTGGGTCTTGGGGGCGATCATGTGGTTGTGGCCGGCGCCCAGGTCGAAGCTGATGGTGGAGATGCTGTAGTCGTTCTCATCATCGCCGTTGCTGCTCTGGTTGAGGCCAACGCTGATGATGGGGAACAGGTTGAAGAAGGTGTCCTGATGGCCGCGAACCGAGGCGCCGGCATTCAGATTGCCGTAGTAGGGGTTGACTTCTTCGATGTCGATGCTGGTCTTGTCGTAGCCAACACCCAGGGCGAGGTCGGTGTAGTCACCGAACAGGCCGATCTCGGTGCCCCAGGCAAGACCAATGGCGGTCTCCTTCTGGTAGTTCTCGTCTTCGTTGGTGAACTTTCTGTAGTCGATGGAGAGGATCGCACCCCACCCACCCGGGCTGAAGATGAACTCGTGCATGTAATCGTCATGGTTGATGGTAACACCAAAGGTTGTTTCGCCGAAGTTCTTGGTCATGCCGAACCAGCCGTCGGAGATGCTCTGATCGGTCTCGCTGCTTCCGGTTACGAATTCGTAGTCGCCGATGACGCCAGGGTAAGCCCACATCTCGAGATAGTCGTCAAGCATCAGCCTGGCATCGCCCCCGAGAACAGTAAGCCTGGGGTCGCTTGCGAAAGCGGCAACCGCAAGCATCACGAGAACGGTGAGTGCCTTCCTCATGTCTCCTCCTTGTTTTGCATTGCACCCCTTTATGGGGCCTTCTTCCACACCCCGCAACTGCAGCGTACGCCGCAATTGGGCGGAATATAGGAAACAGAGCCTGCAGTGAAAAGTCAATCCTTCCGGGATGAGCAACGGCAGAATGGCCTTAACCCTCCCTTAACACCACCCGGTTATGTATACAGATATGGGACTGGAGGTTGCCATGACAAAAGAAGCAGTGTCCAGGGCGGACCTGCATGTCCACAGCTCGCATTCCGAAAGGCCTTCGTTCTGGGTCCTTCAGAAACTGGGTGCTCCCGAGAGCTACACCGACCCGCACGAGGTGTACCGCACATGCAGAAGCCGGGGAATGGATTTCGTCACGATCACCGATCACAACAGGATCGAGGGTTGCACCGAGATAGCGCATCTTCCGGGTACCTTTACCGGTGTCGAGGCGACAACTTATTTCCCCGAGAACGGATGCAAGGTCCACTGCCTTGCCTACGGTTTCACTGAAACGCAGTTCAGGGAGATCCAGAGGCTTCGCGAGAACATTTACGACCTTCGGAGCTATCTTCAGCGGGAACGGATCGTTCACTCCATCGCCCACCCGCTCTACAGCATCAACGGCAGGCTCGACCTTGAGATCTTCGAGAAACTGCTTGTCCTCTTCAACCGGTTCGAGGGGCTCAACGGCTCCAGACATCCCAGGGCAAGCAACATCGCAACGGCTATCATTGAGGGCCTTGACAGGGAAACCCTTTACAGGCTTGCTGAGAAGCACAACCTCGAGCCCCGGGGTGAGGAACCCTGGAAGAAGTGCCTGACGGGGGGCAGCGATGATCACGGAGGGCTCCACTGCGCGTGCGCCTACACCGAGACCGCAAGGTGCGAAAGCCCTGACGAGTACCTGCGTATACTCGCTTCCGGAGCGCACATCAGCGGGGGAAGGGCCGGCACGAGCTTCAGACTGGCCCACACCATATACAGGATCGCCTTCCTCTTCTACAGGTCCAAACTAAGCCCGGAATCGGCAGGCACGAGTTTTCTGGGATCGGTGGTGAGAAGGCTTGCGGGGGTGCCTGTCGGAAGGCGCCTGATCAATGGCTACAGGACGCGGGGCCTTTCAAGGAACGAAAAACTCATCCTGAAGGCCTTTGAAAGCCTGTTCTCGGCGGGGGGTTCCGAATCGGCGCAAGGCGACGAAAGCGACATGGAAAGGTTTGACCACGCATGCGAGATCAGCCAGCAGGTGACCCTTGGCTGTGCCGCGACGATGGTGGGAAGGTTGAAGAGCGGCAGGTACCTCGAGAGCTTCCAGTCCCTGGCTTCCCTGGCACCCGTGGCGCTGGCCGTGGCGCCATACGTGTCGGCGTTCGCCGCCCAGCACAAGGATGAAGGGCTTCTGAAAGCTGCGGCGGCAGCTTATCCGGCATCCCGCAGCCTTGTTGAAAGGTCGGGAAAGACCGTTTGGATAACCGATTCAATGCCGGGCATGCCTGACATCCGGCGGTCGATACGGACACTGAGGGGACAACTTGCCGGTTACCCCCCGGACGTAATGTGCCTGGGTGAGGACAGCAACCTTCCTGGAAGGGTTTTCCGCCCGGTTGGCCGCCTGAGAGTACCCGAACTGAACAACATGATCATAGGTTTCCCACCCTTTCTGAAGATGCTTGGCGAGCTTGAAAAGGCGGAGTACGACAACATGATGATAGCTTCACCCGGCCCGGCGGGGCTTGTCGGCCTTCTGGGGGCGGAGCTGCTGGGAATAAGGGCTGAAGCGCTGTTCACCCGGAACCTGGTTCCAACCCGGAAGCAGAGTGCGGAGGATGACGGCCTATACGAGCTGGCCTGGAGGTATTACCGCTGGTTCTACTCCCGGGTGGAAACGACCTGGTTCTCTTCAGAGCAGACGGGGCTGCTGCTGAAAGGGCAGGAGATAACTAACGCCCGGAGACTGAGGCCTGGATCACGTCAACAGTGATGTTCCCGTTCACCGTCCCGATCTCCGCGGCCGGCTCTCCCTGAACGGTGACGCCGGTGCTTGAAGATGCTGTCGTGTTGAACCCCTCGACGGTCACGTTTCCGTTTACCGTTTCGGCGGAAAAGGCCGCATCAGCCGGAAGCGATGCCCGAATGCTTCCGTTTACCGTCTCAAGCGTCATGCCCGAGGAGAACCCTGTGAACGAAGCGGTGATGTTCCCGTTTGTGGTTTCGGCACCGTCGCCCCCTGCTGCGCCCTCGACGGTAATGCTTCCGTTGCTGGTCCCGAGGTTGACGAAATGGGGGCCAACCATGGTTATGCTTCCATTCTCGAGCTCGACGACAACATTCAGGGACAACTCACGGGGAACCCTTACAATGAAGCTCACCGACACTGTGTTCGGCCCTTCGGGGTACTCCACTTCGTAGGACAGGGATGAGGGCGTGGCAACAGCCTTGGTCTCGAACCCCTCGGGGATCCCCATTCCGGCGTTGCCTCGAATGGTCAGCACAACCTCAACGACCGAGCCGTCCCATGGTTCGATGTTCACATTACCGTTCACGTTCCGTATGGACAGGTTTCCGCCCTGTTCAAGGGAGAAGCTCTCCGTTCTCTCCTCAAGAAGATCATCCCCCATCGTGATGGAACACGCCGCCCACGAAAGCAGCATGGCAGCAAGCAAAACCCCCGACCTCATGATTCATCCTTCCTCTTCGGTGGAACTTCCGCGAAGGATGTCCACCGCTTCTTCGACACTGATCTCACCATGATGAAGGTCGTCGAGTATCTCAAGCGGGTGCCTCTCGAAACCGCCCATGCCGCGGAACAGGTCGTCGATCCTGGCCCTGACCGTAGGGTATGAGACCCCCAGCTTCCTTTGAACCGCCTTCAGGTTCCCGCGTGCCTCAAGGAAGAGGTCGAAGAGAACGCGACTTTCACCCGTCAGTGTGCAGACCGGACAAAGCTTGTACTTCCCCGCGACCTGTGTCCCGCACTTCGGACACTCGAGCCTGATCACCAGAAGACCTTCACCGCATGATGGACAGGCAGTGGGTGTGGGAGTGTTACACATCCTCTCCGCCCCTGATCGACACACCACCGCCCATGGTCTTCACCACGAGGATCGAGGAACCTTCGTTTTCGCCCATGGCAACGACTTTCCGGGATGAACCCGGTGACGGTTTGTCTTCGATCACCCTGACACCGGTTGCTTCAACGGACCCTCCCATGGTTGAGGCGTCAACCGTTCCGGAGAACCCCTTGAGAAGCTCAACAGAAACGCCGCCGCCCATTGTCTTTGCCTTGGAGCCACCGTTCCATTCGGGGCCAAGCACCAGTTCAAGACCTCCGCCCATCGTCTTGACCGAAAAGTGGGCACCGGGTCTTACAAGGTGAACGCTTCCGCCCATTGTCCTTGCCCTCAGGGGACAGTGGAGGCCGTTCACGGAGATGCTTCCGGCCTTGAGGGTGAGTTCGAGCGAACCCGCTGCCTCGGGCACTTCAAGTTCCACTCCGCCTGCACTAATGAAGAGCTGAATGTCGTCGCCTTCACGAAGCACCCTGAGCGTTTCGCCGGCAGCAGGGCGGGCAACAAGCCTTCCCGAGGCGCTGCGGGTGACCTTCACGCTGCCCGAGGTTCCGCAGAGCTTAAAACCCGAACTCTTCACCCTGACCGAAGCTCCGGAAGGGACATCCTCGTCAAGGGACTGCGCTTCGACAGCCTCGGAGGGAACATCTTCCCGCCCGAAGCCGACCCGCATCTCTTTCATGACTTCGCCCATCATGTCACCCATGGTGTGAAAAACGCCGTGGAAGGCTCCGTGCCTGGGCGGTTTTGGCGGGTGCGGCGCGTGGAAGCGGTGCTTCGCTCCGCTCTCGTTCAGGGCGTCGAGGAGCTTTGCAGCGTCATCTGCGGAAATGGTGCCATCGGCGACCATTTCAAGCACTTTCATTCTTTCTTCGTTCATTTTAGTCAATTCCTTTCATTTTGTGGTATCGTGGAATTGCCAAAATGATATTAAGGTTTTACAAATTGTCAATACCGGGGGTGGAATTGTTCTTCTCGAGGCTTGCCCGCAGGCTGTCGACCTGACGGTAGATGTCCCCCATCTCCTCGACCAGCTTCTTCTTGACCTCGAGAAGGCTGCCCTCGAGATCCGAGGCGGCTTCCCTGAACCTGTTGACGAACCTGGCATTCTCGGTTTCAAGGAAGAGGGAGAGGAGCTTGTCCGGCGTAAGGGCTTCGTTGCGGGCGTCGCCCCTTACTTTGTAGGTCCCTCCGCTGGTGCAGTACGGGCGGTTCCTTCCCGGTGGGATCTCGACCCTGAGAAAGGGCTTGCCTCCGTCTCCGTTCTCGAGAATGACCCTGACCTCGACCGGCGGGACACAGCTCTCCGCTTTCCCAAGAATGTTAAGCTTGGCCTTGTCGCCCACCTCGCAACCCACGATCTCCGCGAGCTGCATTCCGCGGGAGTCCCTGAGTTCCCGCACTCCCAGAAGAACGACTCCCCCGTGCTCTGTGTTGGCAAACGCGACAAGGTCCTCGGCGGAGAGGGCGCTCACGGATTCCTTGAAATCGAGAGCGATGCCCTCCTGTCTGCCCAGTAGTTCCCCGGCCCTCTCGGAAAGGCCTGAGTGCTCCGTCGGTTCCTCGTGATTCACCTCAGTGAAGCCTCTCCTGCCACGGATGGCCCTGGGTCCAGCCCGCCTGGTACTCGTACTCGACGTAGAAGATGCACAGGTCGGCCTGGTACTCGTAGTCGCAGAAATACACCGAAACATCCCCCTGGTATTCGTAGTCGCAGAAGTACCACAGGGAGTCATCTTCATCGGCCTGGTACTCGTACTCGACCACGTAGACACAGAGGTCCGCCTGGTACTCGTAGTCGACCACGAACACATTCAGGTCGGCCTGGTATTCGTAGTCGGCCACAAAAACGTTTCCAGCGTAAGCCATGGCCGCCAGGGTCAGCACGAAAAGCACTGCCTTCATTTTTTTAACTCCAAAGGTTGGGGACGGACTTAGATAACTTAGTTTGCCGGCATATCTTAAAGGGGGCGTTCACCTTGTGTATGCCCCTTTTCCAGGTTGCTCCATAGTCTTTCGAAAACGCGCCTGAGCTGTCCGCCATCCTGGTCGAATGAAGAAAGCACCTGAACCCAGGCTTGATCCATGGACATCGGCTCTTCGGTCGAAAGAAGACCCCTTACCATGAGGAAGGATTCCAGTTCACCAACGAGAGACGTGCGAAAACCGGGTACCTCCTTCGCCCGAAGCGCGGAGAGAAGTGCCTCGGGGCTGTGGCCGTGCTTCTCCGACAATACCCATGCCTCTTCAAACAATCTCGACCTGCCCACGGGAGACTCCTCGAGGTTTTTGCGCGTGAGCTGCGGGGACCTGCCCCGGGAATAGGCAGCCAGAACGTGCCCCCCCATCGCAGCGGCCTTCTCCATCTCTGCGTATTCCACGGGATCAAGCACGGACTTACCCGCGGAGACGGCCTTTCCCAAAGAGTCCAGCCCCGCTTCGAGCAGCTTGTACAGCACTACCTTGTTGGAAAGAACCCATGCCGGGTGAACCTCTCCCGGAGGCATGCCGAAAACAATCCGCGGCGGTTCCAGAAGACGTGCATACTCGTCGTAGGAAAGGCTGCCGGGCTCCGGCACGACCGGAAGCAGGCTCTGGTGAAGCGGCCATTCCCCGGGACCTGTACGGTCAAGTCGAACAACACTCACCGGTCCGCCCCCGGCGCTTCGAAAAGCATCCTGGATCAGCGCAGCATCGGGTTCCTGACACGTAAGGTAGAAAAGCTGCCTGTCTTCCAGCGCGAGTTCGGCCATTGAATGCGCCACTTCCCTGAACCTTGTCAGATCGGTATTGGCGAGCACCTCGTCGAAGACCAGGGGCAGTTTGTCACCGGCCTCGACAAGCTCGGCGAACGAGATCTTCAGCGCAAGGAGAAGCTGCATCCTTGTTCCGCGGGACAAGTGACCCAAAGCGACGGGTTGTCCCGTCTGAGAGTCAAGCGCAGCCACCTCACTGTCTTCAAGACCCACGGGGCTGAGGGCGTACCTTCCCCCAGTGAAGCGGGTCAGCAGACCGGATGCCCTGTTCACTACCGGAGGCTGGATCTCTACCTGATACTTCCCCTTAACGGTGTCGAGAAGCCTGTTCCGGATGCGTATCCTGAGGTTGCGGTCATCGATGAGATCTTTTTTCCTCTCGAGGTTCTCGATCTGGGATAGAAGCTCCACCAGCTCAACGGACTTCTCCATCTCAGCTTCGGCTGCCATGGCCAGAACCACCTTATCGCGGACTTCGCCAAGGGTTGAAGCAAGCTGCCCGGTAAGACGGATTTCCTCGGAAAGGTCGGAATCCGATGCGGGAGTGTCTTCATCGGGGACATCGAAGCGATTCAGTCTGTGGGCTATGTCGCGGTACTCCTGAAGACGGGAGTCACGCTCCTTGAGGGAGGCGATATCCCCCTTCTCGAGACGGTTCCTTCTGAATATCTCGTCGTACTCGGTCCCGGCTTCACGCAATCTGTCCGAAACGACACCTGCCTTGACAAGCAAGCCGGCAAGGGCCTCGGATTCCTGCACAAAAACATGCACACGCTGCTCGAGGGTATCCACAAGACTGACTGCGCTTTCAAGGGAATCCGGCGAGGCAGGCCCGTACGCTGAAAGCAGGACTCCGAGTTTTTGAAGCGCTCTACGGGCGTTGGAAACAGCGTTCTCAAGCTGACCCTTGGAGCTGTCCAGTTCATCAAAACGCTTCATCCGGATCGCCAGGAGCTCAACACCCAGAGCAGAGCTGACACCCATCTTCTCTTTTATTTCCTGAAATGCCCGACTCGCGGGTCCAATCTCCTTGGCAATCTGGGCCAGTTCCACAGCCAGGTTGTTTCGCGTGGCGACGTCAGCCCGGGTATCCTCGAGGTAACGGATGACTCCGAGAACATCATGAACGGTCCAGGCGGCAGGTTGCCTGAGAGTGATCGACGAGTAGAGCTTCTGAAAACCCTGAGCCCTGAAAGGAGGGATCAGAAGCGAACCGGCGAGGATAATGAGCGCAAACGCCGCGGGCAGATGGTTCCCGCCCGGGATCAGAATCGCCAGGAGGACCAGCAAGCCCGCAGGGACTATGTAATCGCGGTGTTCCTTCAGGGCAAGCCAGCGCGCAAGCAGGCTTCTTCCCCGGGCGATGGTTTCCTCCTGAAGGCCCGAGAGCCTTCCATCAAACTCCTCGATGCGGACCTCCAGTTCCCTCTTTCTTTCCGTGAGGCGCTCGTGGTTGAGCCCTGATGCGAGAACTGTGTCGAGATCGAAGATACTGACGCTGGTGGGGACCCCGTCGAGGGTCTTCGAGAGACCTGCTATCCTTTCCTCGTGATCGGCTTGCCTGCGGGTGAACTCCCTGAGGCTCTCCAGCGTGTTGCGTATCTCGCCAAGGGATTCGGGCACCGAGCAGAGGCCGCAGGCGGAAAGCTTGCGGCGGCAACCGTCTGCCAGCCCGTCAATCTCGACCGCCTTTACCTTCAAACCGCTTATCTCATCCCCGAGCCTGTTTGCGTTCCCCAGATCGGTGGGCAGCGCGCTTTCCATTCCGCTCATGGATGAGAACACCCGTAGAAGACCACGCCTTTCCTGTTCCTTTTCCAGCAGGACAAGCCTTCGTTCTGCCCTGACGGCAGCGGCCTGCTTCTCGCGGAGTTCGGGCAGGGTGACGACAAGTCGGTGTTTGGCTTCAATCTCACTGACCCTGGCATCGTACCGGTTCCGATGCCTTTCCAGCTCAATGTCCAGGGCTCTCGATGAGTCTTCTCGAATGTAGAGGGAGTTCACCGACACCTGCCCCGTGATGGCGTGCTTAACCCTGTCCGCAAAGGTGGTCGTGCCCTGGTCGAAAAGGTCGTCGGCGGTGATCGTGAAACAATCCGCATGGCTGTCGGGGGGAAGTCTGAGCAGGGACTGCCCGCTTGCGTAGCTCTGGTTTATCTCGAGAGGGATGTTGTCGAAGGTCTGGGCGGATACCACACGCAGGGCTGCCCTGTCCGCAGTGGAGGGCCAGAGAAGCCAGCGGACGGCGCGCGTGAAAGTTGTCTTGCCGGCGCCGTTGGCGCCGACGATAACATTCATGCCCGAAGAAAGGTCCGGGAGAACGGGGCCTCCCCGTGGAAAGCCCGGCATGGCGATGATCCGAATGCTTCTAAGCTTCAACGCCGCGCTCCTGTTCGAGAAGCTCTTCCAGCAGTTCGAGGCCCACGGAGTATTCTGCGCTCCCGGGTTCCATGAGAAGGATCTCCCGTGCCAGAAGCGAACTCATCCTCCTGCCCCGGGCAACCTCGGCGATGTCCAGCCAGGGCTTGGTATCGTTGATCGCCTGGTGGATGAAGTAACCGGAGTAACAGGCGTTGTCCAGAGTGATAGCGGCTTTCCCGAAATCCCTGCTTCTTCGAGTGCGGCCTCTGAACAAAACCCTGAACCCAGTCAGCACCGATCCGGCTTCTCCGTCGAGCACCCGTTCGACCAGCGAAGCGATGCTTTCACCCGGTTCGATGAGGTTGGCCTCGGTGATCGTGACAATCTTCCATTGAAGAACCGGAAGCGGGATGCGCTTGGTGGTCATGCCGTCGGTATCGAGCATCACAACGCTTCGTGGCCCGGTTTCACCGGAATTGAGCCCCACCGGAGAACCCGGGTAGAAAAACCTTCCGGATTCCATCGGAACGTGCATGTGGCCCAGTACCCACCTGTCAACGGGTTGGGCATCGAGTTCCCCGACCGCCAGCGGGGCATAGGGGCTGTCGCCTCCGGACAGGTCGCAGTGAATGAGCCCGACCGTCCTTCCACCGATGTTGCCGGGAAAACCCTGCATGGGTGATTCGCGGTGATGCCTGCCGGGAAAGGACCATCCCGCTATGGTGATCTCCCCCAGCCTGTGCGTTTCCCATCGACCGTCAAGCCCCAGGGGCACCACCCCCGGAAAACCCATGGCTGCCTCGGGAAGCAGGTTCCAGTCGTGATTCCCGGCGGTGAGTATCACCGGGATACCAGCAGCCTGCAACCGTCTGAGACCGTGCCGGAAAGTGGCCATGCCCTCGGCGTAGCTCTTCGCGGAATCTATTGCATCACCTGCTATCAGAAGGCCGTCGACCCTCTCATTGACAGCCATGTCGCATATGAGCCTCCAGGCGCGGGCCGGGCCGTGAGCTTCCTGGGACACAGTATCGGGAAGGGGAATGCTTCTCCCCAGGTGCAGGTCAGCCGTGCAGAGCAGTTTCATGCGGGCTTCCTTCCGGTGGTTCCAGCATGAATAAACCGGCGACGGTCCCGGGTCAATGTCGTCCCGGTCCGGCAGACGGCCCCCTGGCTGCCAGAAGCGTTCCCAGAAGCATGAGCAGGCAACCCGTGAGTTCCACGGGAGACAGGCTTTCGTGCAGGATGAGCCATCCGCCCAGAGCAGCGAAGACAGCCTCGAGCGCCATCAGAGCGCCAGCCTCGGAGGGCCTCACCCGTTTCTGGGCGAACACCTGCAGGGTGAAGGCCAGCCCCACCGAAAGAAAACCGCTGTAGACAAGCGGTACGACGGCGTTTTGAAAACCGCTGAACGGCTCGCCCGCAAGCAGGGCGATCAGCGTGCTGAAGACTCCGCAGACTGTGAACTGACAAAGGGCAAGCCCCCCCGGATCGAGCTTTACGGCCAGCCTGCCTATCAGCCTGACATGAAAGGCCCATGCAAATGCACCCAGAAGCACGAGAACATCTCCCGGATTGGTGGAATCAAATCCGTCCTTGAAACTGAGAAGGAACAGCCCCACCAGGGCCAGGGCAAAGCCCAGCCACGCTGTCCGGGGCTCACGCTCGCCGGAAAACGCTCCCAGAATGGGGACGAAAACGATGTAGAGGCCGGTAATGAACCCCGCCCTGGATGCCGTTGTATGGACCATCCCCCACTGCTGGAGCGACGCCCCCGCGAACAGAACGGCCCCCGCCGCGATTGAGGGAAGGAGCATGGCCCTGGTAACCCGCGAAGAGAAAACAGGAACAAGGACCAGCGCGCCGAGAAGGAACCTGACACCGTTGAAAAGCAGGGGTCCCATGTGTTCCATGCCGGCCCGCTGTGCCGTGAAGGCCATTCCCCATACGGCCGCCGTGAGGAGCAGCAGAAGTCTTGCCCTGCCCTGGGAACCATGTGGCCGGATCGTTCTCAAACCGTACTCCTCCACGAAGGGTCAAGTGTGAACATATTCCTGTCGGTGACACTGCGAACCGGACATCCCGAAAAGAACCAGGACGCCCGGAACAAGACTCAACCGGAGGCACGCTACCATGAACATTCACGGGCTCGACAGCATACTAAAACCCACGAGGATTGCCATAACCGGCGTGACCATCAACCCCAACAGCGTGGGGGGGAGGGTGCTGCGCAACCTCGTGGGCGGTGCCTTCAGGGGAGTGGTCTACCCCGTCAACCCCGGCAGCGAGGCTGTAATGGGGGTTCCCTGCTACCCCTCCATCAGAGCCCTTCCCAGAACACCCGACCTCGTAACGGTATGCTCCCCGGCCGGGGAAGTGGAGGGAATCCTTTCGGAATGCGCCGAGGCCGGCATAAAGGGTGTAATCATAATGTCGGCCGG
Organism: candidate division Hyd24-12 bacterium UBA6080; assembly: GCA_002436025.1. GTDB lineage: Bacteria > Fermentibacterota > Fermentibacteria > Fermentibacterales > JCC-6 > UBA6080. The sequence continues at coordinate 222,191 of DIXM01000003.1, read as the reverse complement.
GTTCGGTGAGGCCGGACCCGAGGGCGCCCGCATGCAGCGAACGCTCGCGGAGATCCACAGAAGCAACCCGGGAATGCGGATTCTGGGGCCCAACTGCCTCGGGGTGATCGTTCCCGCAATGAACCTGAACGCAAGTTTTGCCCCATCAATGCCCGAGAACGGCAGCATTGCGTTCATAAGCCAGTCCGGCGCTCTCTGCACCTCAGTGCTGGACTGGGCAAGGCAGGAAAAGATAGGGTTTTCGGCCTTCGTCTCTGTCGGGAACGCACTGGACGTTGATTTCTCGGATCTCATCGACTACTTCGGAGAAGATGAATCGACCGAGTCCATCATCCTCTACGTTGAGTCTGTCACCCGAGCCAGACGCTTCATGACCGCTGCCAGAGCGTTCGCCAGGTCGAAGCCCATCATAGTCTACAAGGCCGGGAGGTTCCCCCGGTCGGCCGCGGTTGCTGCCTCCCATACGGGCGCCATGGTTTCGGAAGACGCAGTGTACGATGCTGCATTCTCCCGGGCGGGGATGGCCAGAGTGCTGAATGTCGGCGGGATATTCGGCTGCGCCGAATTGATCGGACGAAAGAAGGTTCCCAGGGGTCCAAGGCTCGGGATAGTCTCAAACGCAGGCGGCCCCGGGGTGATGGCGGTCGATGCCCTGATGGCAGGGAACGGAACATTGGCGGAGCTGTCCGAAGACAGCATCAAGGCCCTTGATGAGTGCCTGCCGGGCTTCTGGTCAGGCGCAAACCCGGTTGACATCCTGGGTGACGCTGGCACGAAGAGATATGAAAAAGCCTCTTCCATTGTTCTATCCGACAAAGGGGTCGACGCGCTTCTGGTGATACTGACCCCCCAGGCCATGACGAAGCCGGACGGTGTCGCGAGAAGTATAGGCAAGCTGGCCGAAACCACAAGAAAGCCGATCCTGACCGCGTGGATGGGTGGCGAGTCGGTAATGGAAGGCACCCGGATCCTGGCGGAACGTGGAATTCCCGTGTACTCCACACCGGAACAGGCCGTCGAGGCTTTCATGACCCTGGTAAGCTACTCCCGCAACCTCGAGTCGCTTCACCAGACCCCGCGGGACATCCGTCTCGAGCTCACCGCTTCGCGGGAACAGGCCAGCGACTTCGTGGAACGGGCAGGTGTCAGGGGCAGGACCATCCTCTCCGAGCTGGACTCGAAACACCTGCTTTCACTCTACGGCATACAGGGTACTGCACCCGTCGCTGCGGCAACCGCCGACTCCGCGGTTACCGTTGCCGAAACCGCGGGCTACCCGGTCGTACTCAAGCTGGACTCGCCGGACATCACCCACAAGACCGAAGCCGGAGGCGTGGAGTTGAACCTGAAAGACCAGTCGCAGGTGCGCTCGGCCTTCGCAAGGATCGTCGAGAAGGCCGCCAGGTGGCAACCCGGCGCCGAGATCAGGGGGGTCACCGTTCAGAAAATGGCGCAGGTCTCTTCAGGTGTAGAGATGATCCTTGGTTTCAAACGGGACCCGGTGTTCGGTTCGGTGATAATGCTGGGCGCCGGTGGTGTGAACGCGGAGATACTTGGAGACAGCACTCTCGGCTTCCCCCCCCTGAACGAGACCCTTGTGATGAGAATGCTGGAGAAGCTCCGGATCATGCCTCTTCTAAAGGGGTACCGTGGAAAACCGGGCGTTGACATGAACGCCCTTGTCACAACCGTCATGAGGCTGTCATACCTTGCGAGTGACAACCCGGCGGTGACTGAGCTTGACATAAACCCACTGCTGGTAACCGCTGAGGGCGCCGTTGCCCTGGACGCCCGGGCCGTCCTTGATCCAGGGGGTGTTCCGGACAAGCCCTTCGGACACCTGGCGCTCAGGCCGTACCCTGAAGAATTCGTCGAGAAGGCCCGGCTGAAGGACGGCACGGAGATCCTCCTCAGACCCATCAGACCCGAGGACGAGCCCATGTGGCTGGAGCTTCTGGGAAGCTGCTCCCGTGAATCGATCTACTCGCGGTTCAGGTTCTTCTACAACTGGGCCAGCCATGAGGCCGCGGTGCGGCACTGCTACATAGACTACGACAGGGAGCTTGCCATAGTGGCCGAGATCGAGGTCGAAGGGAGCAGAAAGCTTCTGGGCGTGGGACGCCTGGTGGCTGACCCCGGGCTTGCCAGCGCCGAATACGCCGTGCTGGTGGGTGACCCGTGGCAGAACAGGGGGCTTGGCGGCATCCTCACCGATTTCTGCGAGCGGATCGCAAGGGAGTGGGGCGCCAGACGGATAGAAGCCCAGACAACGTCATCCAACAACAGGATGGTGAGCCTGTTCGTCAACAGGTCGTGGTGTCAGGAACCGGGTGAAGAGGGGCTGGTAGAGCTTTGGAAGCAGTTCGCCGAGGACTGACCGGAGACTGAAGGCGCTTCAGCCTCCGCATCTCCCCGCGTCTCCCGCGAGAACCTCGAGGGCATGGGGAAGAAGCGGGATCAGAAACTCCAGGCACTCACGAACCGCCTTAACGCTCCCCGGGAGGTTCACCACCAGGGAACCGTTGCTGATGCCGGCGCAGCCGCGGCCAAGCCAGGCGGACTCCACCTTCTCTGCCGATCTTGCCCGAAGCATTTCGGATATGCCCGGAACAAGCCTTTCACAGACCTGAATGGTTGCCTCGGGTGTAAAGTCCCGCGGGGAAAGGCCTGTCCCGCCGGTTGTGAGAACCAGAGACGCTCCGCCGCAAAGCTTTCCGAGTGCGGAAGCCACTGACTCGATGCCGTCGGGAACCACCATTCTCTCAATGACTGTGAAGCCCGCCCCGGTCATGATGCCGATTATCCCGGGTCCGCTGCCGTCTTCCCTGAGACCGGCTGCGCATGAGTCGCTGACCGTGAGCACTGAGAAGGACATCAAGGGGCGCATTTCCAGTCTCCGCTCTTTCCTCCGGTTTTTTCAAGGAGATGGATCCCCCCTATGGTCATTCCCTTGTCAACCGCCTTCAACATGTCGTAAACCGTGAGCAGAGCAATTGCAGCCCCTGTCATGGCCTCCATCTCGAATCCGGTCCTGGCCTCGCCCTTCACAGTGCACGTGCATCGAAGGGTTGCATCACAAAGGTCGAAGACCACGTCCACTTTCTCGAGCGGGAGGGGGTGGCACAGCGGAATGAGCTCCCAGGTCCTCTTTGCGGCCTGGATACCCGCCAGCGCTGCGGTGGTCTCGACCGGTCCCTTTCCTGATGAACCCAGCGCGGCAAGGCCCTTCTCTCCGAGTTCGATCTCTCCTGTGGCCGTGGCGGTCCTGTGTGTCGGATGCTTGCGGGATACATCCACCATCCTTGGTTTTCCGGCCCCGTCAAAATGAAGGTTGTCTTCCATGCTCACCCTCCGATCCGCCACATTGGCAGGGAATGGCAGTTTCCGCGTTCGGGTTTTGCAGCCACCGCATCAAGGATAATACTGCGAAGCTCGGTTTCCGTGGCCCCGGACAGAACCATGGGTTTCAGGTCGACGGCTCCCACTCCGGAAAGGCAGGGCATGAACACCCCCTGTGCCGTGAGCCGCACCCTTCCGCAGGTGGGACACAAGTGCCCGGAAACCGGCGCGATGATCCCGAACCGCAGCCCGTCGGGCCTGACCCAGGTTTCCTCGGTACCCTGCCTTCCAACGGGTTCACCACCCCCGGCGAGCCTTGCGATCTCGTCACGAAGGACAGTCCCGCCTTCTTCATCCCCGTGGGGCATGTGTTCGATGAACCTGACATGAACCCCCATGCGGGCGCCCCACTCCACGAGACAGCCGAACTCGCCGTCGTTGATCCCCTTCAGTGCAACGCAGTTGATCTTCACGGGGGAGAGCCCGGCATCGTGGGCGCACCTGACAGCGGCCTCAATGGCGCCGAGGGTCACCTCCCTGCGGGCGATGCGGGTAAGCACCGTATCCCTTGCGCTGTCTAGGCTGATGTTTACCCTCGACAGCCCGGCCAGGGCAAGCTCACGGGCATGTTCACAAAGCAGCAGGCCGTTGGTGGTCATGGCGATGTCGGGAACATCGGGCAGCAGCGGCAGCAGGTTTGAAAGCCCCTTTCTCACCAGCGGTTCGCCGCCGGTAATCCTTATCTTCTCAAGGTTCAGGGCCCTGTGTATCACACATGTCAGGTGCGCCAGTTCCTCAAGGGAGAGAAGGTCTTCATGGGAGACCTCGGGCACTCCCAGGGCAGGCATGCAATAGAAGCATCTCAGGTTGCATCTGTCGGTGACTGAGAGCCTCAGGTGGTGCGGTGCGCCCCTGACGTTTTCGCTCATGACCAGGCAGCCTCGCCCCCGAAACCGCAAAGGTATGAGAATTGAACCGTTTCGCCCCGGGCCGCTCCGGGGGACAGGGCTGGAAGCAGCACGATGCAGTCGGCCTTTGAGGCGCCCACAAGGTCGCCGGAACCATGTGTATCGGGGACGCTGAGGGTGAACGTACCGTTCGACTCCACGGCATTACCCCTGAAAAAACCCGTTCTTCCCGGCTTCTTGCGGAGATCGTGAGCCAAACGCCCCAGCAGCCTCGCTTTTCTGAAGCGGGCAAAGCCCGAGGACTTTCGCAGAAAGGGGATGACGTACTCCTCGATGGTCACAAGAACGCTCACGGGGTTTCCGGGAAGCCCGAAGAAGACCTTCCCGTCCCTCACGGCAAAACAGAAGGGTTTGCCGGGTTTCTGGGCGACCTCGTGGAAAAGGAACCGAAAACCCATTTCCTCAATCACCATGGGGACGAAATCGTGTGTGCCCATTGAAACCCCGCCGGCCATCAGAAGGATGTCTGCCCGGGAAAGAGCCGTGGTGGCGGCGTCCCTTATGGCCTGGGGAGAATCCCGGCAGTGGCCGGTTTCCGCTTCACCAAAACCCGCTGCGGCAAGGGCCGATACCCCCAGAACACCGTTGGAGTTCCTGATCTCGCCGGGACCAGGCACCCGGTCCGGTTCGACCACTTCGGAACCTGTTGTAAGCAGGACGGACTTCGGTTTCCCCGCAACACGCAGGTCGGTCCTGCCTGCCATGGCAGCCACGCCAAGAGCCGACGGGGTAAGAAGGGTTCCGAACGGAAGGACCTCGGTTCCGGCTTCCATATCCTCCCCCCGGTAGCAGATGTTCTCGCCGGGACGCACATGCCTTTCGACAAGAAGCCTTCCTTCGTGAGTATCGGTGTACTCAAGCATCACTATGCGGTCGGACCCGGAAGGAAGCTGGGCGCCCGTCATTATCGGCGCTGCATGGCCGGGAGTGAGTGCGGGCGGGGTTCCCGGTGAAGCCGTTATCTCCCCTGTCAGCTCGAATTCGTTGCCCTCCCCCGGCAGGGCGTAGCCGTCAACGGCGCTTCGTGTGAAGGGGGGCATGGGAATGTCGGTGCTCACCGCCTCGAGGAGGACCCTGCCGAGTGCCGCGGATAGCCCGACGCGTTCCTCCGCGACGGGAAGCGAATGGGCAAGAACCCTTTCCAGAGCTTCTTCGAACGATGTCACAGGTCCTCCAGTACCCTGACATCATTCGAAAGAGCCTTCTCGAGCTCATCGTACTCTGTCAGAAGTCGTTCCGCCAGAAGGGTCAGGCTGCTTCCCCCGTTATGGCTGCCTCCCCGTGTCCTTTTTACGAGCCGTGCCCCCAGGTTGACCTCGGCCCTTTCCAGAAGGGTCCATGCCCGGCGGTAAGAAATACCCGACAGTCTGGAACCGGAGCTTATGCTTCCGGTCTGACCGATGAACCTCAACAGCCGGGCGATCCCGTACCCGAGAACCGTGCCCCGGGAGGTTCCGAGCCAGCACTTGAAGGCGGGTTTGAGCATCCGGAACCCGGAAAAGCCCGCGCAGTGAAGGATCATGGAGCATAACTCCTCATCAGGCGCACACGAAATGGGGGCAGGTACGACAAGGGTGGCGCAGGCAGCCAGCTCAGGGTTCTTCCCTGCTCCCTGTTCGACTTCAAGGTAGACAATGCCGTCGGGACACACATACTCAACGGCGCTGTTGGTCTCCCATACCACCATGTCATGACCGGGCTCCAGCGGGGGATCGGGCCTGAACTCACCGAGCTGATCCACGGTCCCGTACTCAACGAGAAAGCAGCGTGAGGCTCCGGCCGCGGCACACCTTGCCGTGTCGGTGCCTTCGGCCCCCTCCCCCTCGGTAACTGAGAAAGCTGAGCTCCCCCTGCGTCTGAGCTTCACGAATGCGCATTGCATGCCGTTCCCGCGCGCCAGACCAAGAAGCGACTGGGCAAGAAGGGTTTTTCCGGCCTTCCGGGCGGAGGCCGCGATAACGATATGCCGTGTTTTCATTTCGTTCATGGCGCGAAATCTAACTCATCACCGGGTTCCAATCCACCCGACGCACGGGCCGCCTTATATTCACGGCTCAAGCTCACCCCGAAAGGCAGGACATGCAGCGTGAAACGATGACCAGGCTCGGTGGCGGCTTTCAACTCGTTGAACAGCGACAAATGCCGGAAATCCGATGCCATGCGCTCAGGGCGCGCCACAATCCGTCGGGCGCCGAGCTTGTTCTGCTGCGAAGCCCCGGGGACCGGGAAAAGCTGTTCGCGGCCACATTCAGGACCCCGCCCACCGACAGCACGGGAGTGCCCCACATCCTTGAACACTGCGTTCTCTGCGGCTCGAAGAGGTTTCCCCTGAAGGACCCGTTCATGGAACTCGTGAAAACAAGCATGGCCACCTACATAAACGCCATCACCTACGACGACAGAACCGTATACCCCTGCGCGAGCCTCATCGGGAAGGACTTCTTCAACCTGGTGGACGTCTACATGGACGCGGTGTTCCACCCGCTGCTCACCAGGCAGTCATTCATGCAGGAAGGCCACAGGCTTGATCTTCCGTCGAACGGACTGACATCAAGGATGGGTGTCGTCTACAACGAGATGAGGGGGGCTTATGCGGACCCTGACGACTATCTCGAAAGGAAGCTTCGCACCCTGATGTTTCCCGACACCACATACGGCCATTGTTCCGGGGGTGAACCCGACCAGATCCCCCTTCTGACATACGAGGCATTCCTCGAGTTCCACAGCAGGCACTATCACCCCTCAAACGCATGCCTGTTCGTGATGGCCGACATCCCCCCCGAGGAGATAACCGGTTTCCTCGGTGAACGGCTCAAGGGGTTCGCGGCCAGTCCCGCAGTTTTCCACATAACCACCGAGCCCGGATTCATTGGGCCTGTGGCGGGGGAATACCCCATTCCGGGTTCCCGAAGGGCGGGCAGCACGGTTCTGAGGGCATGGCTTCTTGATGATCGCAACGACCCCGTTGAATCCCTGGCCATCTCCCTGCTTGACGACATACTTCTCGACAGCGATGCCGCCCCGCTCAGGGAAGCGCTTGTGGGAAGCGGACTGGGCACCGGGCTGGGTCCTTCCGGGTACGACTGCGACATTACCCGGCCCACATTCACCGCCGGCCTCAGGGGAGTCAGGAACGGAAACTCCGAGGCAGTGTTCGACCTTATCGGCAAAACCCTCGAGAAATGTGCCTCGGGTCTCGACCCCGACGACACGGCAAACCTCCTTCACCGCAAGGAGTTGTTCCTCAGGCGGATAGGGCAGCGGTGGAGCCACGGCATCATGGGTGCGGCGGTAAAAGCGTGGACCCATGGCAGGAACCCGCTTGATGAACTCGAGGAAGAGAAACAGCTCGAAGACCTCCGGACAAGGCTTGCGAAAAACCCCCGGCACCTCGAAGAGCTCATACAGCTGCATTTCCTCGACAACACCCAGAGGGTGGACGCCGTGTTCACGCCGGACCCCGGGCATTTCAGCAGACTTGGCAGAAACAGGTCCAGGGCCGCGAGGCTCGAAGGGAAGAACCTCGACAAGAGGGAGCGGGATGCCCTGAGACTCCTGTCCGAACAGCTCAGGGTCCATCAGGAGTCTTCGGATCCGCCCGAAGTCCTTGCCACCCTTCCCGTACTCGGTCTTTCCGACATACCTGAAGAGCCCGCAGTCCTGAATTGGCACCATGAAGAAAAGGCTCCAGGCATCCATCTTCTTTCGGTTCCGGCCTTCACCAACGGGGTCTGCCACATCAACCTATCGCTCGGGATAGCACATCTTCCAGAGAGGGACCTCCCCCTGGCGCAGCTTGTAGCGGAAACGGTCTGTGGCACAGGCGCCGGATCCCTCACATACCAGGAGGCATCGAGGGAAGAGATGGCCAGTTCGGGCGGCATCTCGGCCGGAGTGGGCTCGTACGAGCCCCTGAGCGCTGCGGGAGCCACTCATCCGGTCATCTCGCTCAACGCGTCATGCCTTGCATCCGACCTTCCCCGGTTCCTGAAAGTGCTTGAGAAAAGGCTTCTTTCCCCCGCTCTCAACGACACGGCCAGGGTCATGGAGGTGGGCCGCGAGATAAAGAGCGGGATCCACGCGCGCTTCCTCGAGAGCGCGGGCAGCTTCGCAGGTCTGGAAGCAATGGCGGCGCTGAGAGGGGGGATGGAGGTCGTCAGAAAGCTTAAGGGAATGACCATGGCCAGGGAGACCTGCAGGCTGGTATCCGGAAAACCCGCCACCCTCTCCCGCAGGATCGAGGGGATATGGAGCCGGATCATGACGAGCGCTCCGGTGGTCCTGTCCTGGGCAGGTCCTGAAGGATCCAGGCCGATGCTCGAAGACTTCCTGGAAAGGCTGGGCGGCAGGAAAAGGCTGCCTCTGTCACCGATCGGCTTCTCCGGCGTCGCTCGTTCCACCTTGACCGGGATAATCACCGACTCGGACGTGGCATGCACAGCGGGTGGCTTTCCCGGCAGGGAACCGTATGACCCCTCGTTCGAACCTCTGTTCGTACTGATGACACTGCTGGGCAACGGACCACTCTGGAACCAGATCAGGGGAAGGCTGGGCGCTTACGGTGTTTCAGCCTGGGCAGCCCCGGGTCTGCTTCTGTTCAATACCTACCGCGATCCCGCCCCGCCTGAGAGCCTTGAGGTAATGCGACGGACCTTCCTCGATCCCATGGCATTCGTGGACGCGGGTGAAAAGGCTGTAAGGGGAGCGGTCTTCAGTACACTCCAGCGGCTGGACCCGCTTGTAAGACCCGCCCGAGCGCCGCTGACCGCTACGGCCATGTTTCTCACCGAAATGGACAGGAACTACCAGAAAAAAGTCTGGCAAAGGCTTCTCGAGGTCAACACCGAGTCCCTTTCCCGTGCGGCCTCAATTCTTTCCGGGGAGTCGGAAAAGGCCGTGGTCTGCGTCGCCGCAGACAGGAATACGCTGACCGGTATGGGTGTAAAAGAGTTCATAAAACTCTGAGAAAGGAGACGAAGATGGACATCGCATCCCTTGTGATCGGTTTGATAGCGGCGATCCTGGGTTTCATACCCTGCTGCAGCTGGCTGGCCCTTGCTCCGGCCATACTCGGGCTTGTTCTGGGACTTGTCAGCTACAACAAGAAACGGGAAACGGATTCCCCGACAGGGGTCGCCATGGCGGGAATGGTACTCAACGGCATCGCGATACTGCTCATTGCCGGTTACACCCTGGTATTCGCAGCCGGTGACCTGACCTCGGGACTGATGAAGTTCTGAAGACTTACCTCATCATCAACTGCACTGTCGCGGGGCTCCTGGCCTATTGTCTGGCAATTCCCCTTGTGGAACCCTTCGTCACGGGGTTGTGGCCGGAACTTACAGTCTGCAGGAATGTTGCTTCCACGGGAGAACCGTGCGTCTTCTGCGGCCTGACCCGTGACGCCCGGAGCCTTCTTGCTGAAGGCAGGCTCCCCGACGCCCCGCACAACCACCTGGCAGCAGTTTTCTTCACCCTTTTCGCCGTTGAGGCCCTGTTCCGTGTGTCCGCGATCCTGCTGGCCCGACGGGGCCGTCTGCTCCCCTGGCTTCTGACCGATGCCGGGATCCACGCGGGGATGGCGGCAACCCTGCTTCTCCTTCGCTGACGCCAAGCACCGCGTTTTTCTGCGCGGTCTTCTCCGAGGGTCGTTTTCTCACCTGCAGGGGCTCTCCGGTCTCGTAGTCAAGGCCGGTATGGTACATGGCCGCAGCTACGGTCATGGGGGTGGGCAGAAACACCTGAACCTGCCTTGGCAGGGCACCCATGGCCTGAAGCCTCTCCCGGCAGCTCTTCATGTGGTTCATCGTGCACCCCGGAAACGCAGCTATGATGTAGGGCAGGATGTACTGCCTTCTCCCGGCCTTTCTGGAGAGCCTTTCGAACTCGGTACAGAATGCAAGCCATGTCTGCACCGGGGGTTTTCGCATGAGCTTCAGTACCTGGTCTTCAGTGTGTTCAGGGGCGATCTTGAGATGACCCGGTACATGGTTCCGAACCAGGACTTCGATGAAACGGGGGTCCCGAAGGGCAAGGTCGTGCCTTATGCCGCTTGAGACCATCACCCTGTCCACTCCCGGCACGGCAGAGGCATCCCTGAGAAGATCGATGAACGGGGAATGATCGGTCCCGAACCAGCGGCAGATCTCGGGATACAGACAGGAGGGCCGTCTGCACGCTCTCATGGCCCGGGTGTTCGTGCAGCCCAGACCGTATACGTTCGCCGTGGGGCCACCTATGTCGCTCACCATAACTCCCCCGGGGTTCCGGGAAACAAGCCTTTCAACCTCTCCCAGCACCGACTCACTGCTTCGTGAAGTAATGAACCTCCCCTGATGAACGCCGAGGGCACAGAAAGTGCAGCCGCCGGGGCAACCCCGAACCGCTGTAATGGAGTTGCCTATCATGCCGAAAGCCGGGATCTCGGCGGTGTAGGATGGATGGGGTCTGCCGGTGAAGGGCAGGGCGTAGACTGCGTCCATTTCTTCAGTGGTCAGCGGGAAGGCCGGCGGCTCCACCACGAGTGTCCTGGTGTCCGCCCTTTGCAGAAGCCTTCCGGCGTTCCATGGGTTCTGGTTTTCCTCGATGAGCTTCGTCATGAGCATGAAGGCCTGAGGGGACGATGTGGTCTCCTCATGGGACGGAAGTTCAACATCGCCGGGCATGGGGTCAATCTTCGACCCGAACCAGCATGTGCCACGGATGCCGTGGATGGGCCGGGCCGAGTCAAGCCTGCGTGCAAGCTCCAGAACGGTGTTCTCGGCCATCCCGTACACCAGAAGGCTTGCCTTGGTGTCGAGAAGGATGCTCTTTCGAACGCTGTCTGTCCAGAAATCGTAGTGGCTTACGCGGCGTGTGGATGGCCCCAACCCGCCGAGGATGACTGGAACACCCTTCATCACCCTCTGCAGCACGTTCACGTACTTCATTTCGGCGCGGTCGGGCCTTGCCCCCGGCTCTCCCCCCGGGCTGTACGCGTCATCCGAGCGGAGGCGGTTCATGCTTGTGTAATGGTTCACCATGCTGTCCATGTTGCCGGGAGTGACACCGACAAAAAGCCTTGGGACGCCCATTTCGAGAAAAGAGGAGGGATCGTCGGGGTTGGGCTGGGCAAGCACACAGACAGTGTACCCGGCTGCCTCAAGAACTCTGGCGATTATCGCCGCCCCGAACGACGGATGGTCTACAAAGGCATCGCCGCTGACAAGAAGGACATCGGGGTTTCGAAGGCCCAGGGCCCTCATTTCCCTTCCGGTGATAGGTACAACGCCTTTTGACACTGCTCTCCCCTTTACCCTGGAATATACCCTTGAAAAAATGGCCGTCCGGACCGTACTTATGTTTGTGAACATCTGTTCAGTGAAAGGAGCAGTTCGAAATGGCTGAAGAACGCACATCGGTCTACGAAGCAAGGGTAAACTCAGGGAAAACCACCTACTTCATCGACGCCAGACGGGCAGTCAACGGAAGGTACTACCTTTCCATAACCGAAAGCAGGCGCACCGAGGGCGAATCATTCTCCCAGCGCCGGGTGATGGTTTTCGAGGAGGGGCTGGACGAGTTCAGAAGGCTTCTGGGGGAAGCCGCCGACCGTGTCGCCGAACTTGTCGCGACCAGACCCGACGACGAGCTGATCGATGTCCGCACGGCTCACCCGAAGGCTTTCACGAAATGGTCACAGGAAGAGGAAGAAGCACTTGAACGCGAGTTCAGCAAAAACCCCGACGTCACGGCCCTGGCGGGTTTTGCCGGTCGAACGGAAAAAGCGGTACTGGCAAGGCTCGAGAAGATGGGCCTTGTGGAGCCCGCAACAGCAGCGGTATCCTAGAACAATGCCTTTATCGCCGCCCAGCTGCCCGTTTCAAGCGAAAAGAAGAACTCTCCGTCCGCCCTGACCAGGTAGTCACCCAGAGTCCATGCGGTCCAGCTCGTCATGTTGCTCGAGAACAGGCTTCTGTCGTGATCAGTTACGTCATCCCCCAGCAGCGATGGCGACCCGTTGGCGCTCAGCTCGGTGTTGACAAGACACCAGAAGCCTGTTCCGGTGGTCAGGGGATCAGAAAGCTGGAGGTAACAGGGGGAGAAATGAAGTGCTGTTACGGTCTGTGTGGCGAGAAGACCCACCGGCCCCCCCACCCCGCCTTCCCAGACTTCTGCGTAGAACTGGTCGGTGTCCCACAACGGGATGCCGGAGTTGTAGAACCAGTACTCAACAGTGTTCAGGTCAAATCCGCTGGCGTCGGGGTTGAAGTGGCCCACATCAAATGCAACTCCACGGTACTTGCCGTCAAAGCTGAACCACGTGGCTGTTCCGTCGTCATACTGCAAAAGCTGACCAGCAAAAACTCCGGTGACAAAAACAACAAGCCCCAAAAAGGCACTCATGGCTTCACCTCCGGCTCTGTTCTAACAGCTATTCACCAGAGTGTCAATTGTTCCAAGTCATTATCCATATGGAGCGATGGATGTGCGAGGCTGCGATCTACCTGCGCGAGTCGCCCCTGAGAACCCTGCTCATCACGGTGATGTCATTGCGCACATGCCAGCCCGACTTTTCGTAGAAAGAGACGGCAGGGTTGTCGCTGAATATGAAGAGGTGGATCTTTTCAAGTCCGGCCTTGGACAGGGCGTCTTCGGCCCTGCGCATGAGGGCTCCACCAAGGCCTTTCCGCTGATTGTCAGCCCTCACCGCCAGGTGGTAGACGTAACCGCGCCTGCCGTCGCTGCCGGCCATGACGCTGCCCACTACCTCATCACTTTCGCACGCGGTGAAACAGAACGATGAGTTCTTCTCGAGAAAGGCTTCGAACTCATCCCGGGAGTCCGCCCCGGTTATTGCGTTACCGGGAAAAGAACTCCAGAGACGCAGCAGTTCCTCGTGATCCCTTTTGTTCATGGTGCGGATGATCATGCCGACGGGCCTCCGCTGGGGGCAGCCTACATGACCTCGGGTGTGGTGATAGCCTGCCTCAACATTACGAGAAAACCGGTCCCGGCCACGAAGTCGACAATGAATGCAGCGACGCCCAGGATGATGAGGGTCATGATTATCACCTTGCAGGCGTCGAGGCTCTTGATGCCCCCGATCTGCCTGGGCTCACGGCCCAGGTAGGCACTTGCGGCATAGAGCTCCTCCCCTATCAGTGTGTAGTCGCAGGTCGTGATGAAGAAGGGAAGCTGGGTCACCGCATCGGTGCCGGCGATCTGGATCGCTCCGGAAAGTGACCCCGTCTCGGCGAGGATGAGGCTTTCAGCCCAGAACATGCCGAGGTAGAAGTTCGTGGCGGGTCTTTCCCTCATCATTATTCCGTTGACCCCGGCAACATAGGCGAACTGGCTGGACGTGAGGAAGAACACGCTGTTGGGGTCGAATGAGTCGGGCCTTCCCGCCTCGAGGTAGGCCTGTTTCACCGATTCCTCAGCAACGGTGTACACGATCGGATCGGTGTTGGGCACGATTATCTGGGTCTGGTAATCCGCCACCTTCCGGGCGACCCTGCCCAGGATGGTGAGACTGGCGATCGTTGCCACATCATCGATCGTGGAGAGCCCGGGAACATAGAGGATTGGTTTTCCCATCTCCGTGGCCCGTCCGATGGCCTCGTCGATGGCCTCGATCCCGGCTATGGGTCTCAGATAGAAATTTGCGCCCCTCACCGCCCTTTGGAAGTAATAGAAAATGAGGGCAAGAAAGACCAGACAGGCCACGAGGGTGGGAACCTCGCCGGTATGGAACCACGAACCCACTGGTATCTCAGCATTGGTGAAGACCGGCCCGCGAAGTGTGTCGCCGGACAGGGTGAGCAACCCGGGCATGTAATGGTAGCTGGTTCCGGGAAGCAGGGGAAAGTCGGGGTCGTAGCCATCAACAAGCTCTTCGCTCTCAAGGGGAAGGCCCTCGACCATGACGAGCATCCACGACTCCTGATCGGCGGGTGTCCGCCAAACAAGAAGCCCGGCGGCATCCTGAACCTCGTCGGGCATGCTCACACTGATGATCAGCCTGTCGCCTGCGTCATTGGGACGGTCGGTAACCGAAACGATCTCGGGAAAAGACAGAAAGAGAACCGCCGGCAACAACAGCTGAACCATATGTATGCCCCTTCGAAGAAGCGTTTTATGAGAGATTTTGACTTCGCCGCCCGCAACGTATAATACTGCAATCCCGTTGGAAAGGGGATGAATGAACAGCAACTGCCCCTGCCCCCTCGAGTGTGAGCGGCACGGCGACTGCGTGGCGTGCCGCAGGTTTCATGAGCTTCTGGGGGAACAGGTCTACTGCGAGAAAGGTGTTCCGGGAAAGGCGCATGAGGTTTCATCCCCGTCGGTGAACCTCATGGACTACGCCGCCTGCGCCGGTTGAGCGGGCAAGATGTCTCCCGGCAGGTTGTCGGGAATACTTGAACGCCTTCCCCGGATCCAGTCACAGAATCTGATCGTGGGCATGGAGTCCATGGATGATGCCGGCGTCTATCTTCTGACCCCAGAAGTGGCGCTTGTTCAGACCGTGGATTTCTTCACTCCCGTTGTGGCCAGTCCGCTCGAGTTCGGGCGCATCGCCGCAGCAAACAGCATGTCCGATGTCTGGGCCATGGGAGGCGACGCCGTCACGGCAATGAACCTCCTTTGCTTCCCCGGCAATGTACTCGGGTCGGACATCATCGAGCAGATCCTCTCCGGCGCCTGCGAAAAGCTTGTCGAAGCTGGGGTTGTTCTGGTGGGTGGTCACACCATGGAGCAGGACCAGGTGGTCTTCGGCCTCAGCGTCACAGGGGTGATCCACCCCGAGAAAGCGCTTCGCAACTCATCCGCCCGGGTCGGGGACGTACTTCTGCTTACAAAACCCCTGGGTTCCGGAGTCCTCACCACGGCCAACAAGGCCTCGGCCCTGCCGCCCGAGCTTTTCAGGCCGGTGGTCGCCTCCATGGAAAGGCTTAACCTTTACGCATCAAGGGCAATGAGAAACTGCGATGTGAGCGCCATGACCGACATCACAGGGTTCGGCCTGCTCGGGCACGCCCTGGCCATGGCCCGCAGCTCCAAAGTGAAGTTCAGGATAGCCGCCGGGTCGGTGCCGCTCTTCCCGGGGGCACGAAAGTACGCCCACGATTTCTTCCCCGGCGGGTCGGGAAACAACAGGAAGTACGTGGGGGAGTATGCCTCGGTCGACCCGGGGATCGACCCCGACCATGCAAAACTCCTGTTCGACGCCCAGACCTCGGGCGGCCTTCTGGCGGCGGTCCGTCCGGAGCAGTCCGATGAACTTCTTGACAGACTTCACCAGACCGGAGACACGGCGGCAGCTGTCATAGGCAATGTGGTTTCCCTCGAAGACGGGCCGTTCCTGGTCGTCACACCCTGAGGGGTCTTTTCACTCTTCCTCGCGGCGTCTGATCTTGATTTCCGCCCTCTGGCGCTTCTCTTCGAGCCTTCGTTCCCGGGATGCTTCGGTGGGCCGGGAGGGAATCCTTTGAACGGGCTTGCGCGAAGCCTGTTCAAGAAGCTTTTCAAGCCTTTTACGGGCGGCCCTGAGGTTCTGTTCAAAGCTGCGGTGCTCCCTGGCCTGGATGACTATCTCGTCCCGGCCATTCAACCTTGAACCCGCCGCATCACGAAGCCTTTCGGAAACGTCGTCGGGGAGCCCGCTGTCAGCGATGCTGAACACCAGCGTGACGCCCGTGAGGCTGCGGTTCTGGTGTTGGCCACCGGGACCGCCGGCACTCATGGGCTGAACTGATATCGCGTTCGGATTGTATTTCATGGTGACACGTTAAAAAAGGTTTGGTGCCGAGGGGCGGAATTGAACCGTCGACACACGGATTTTCAGTCCGTTGCTCTACCAACTGAGCTACCTCGGCACACGAGGAGCAAATTTACTACTTGCCCTCCTGCCGGTCAAGTTCCTCCAGAAGGGTTTCAAGGCTCAACCCGCTTCGGATACCGAACCTTGTCAGGGTGAAATCGTACCGGACAGGATCACAGGGGCAAAGCCCGCGAAATCCTTCGGTGATCTCGAGGACAGCCTTCAGGTCGGGGCATTTTCTCGCGGTGAAGCCCAGGCTTCGCCCCACTTTCCACATATGTGTGTCCAGCGGCACCAGCAACACCGAAGGGGAAACCCCAACCCATCCTCCCGGATCAACGGCATCGCTTCTGACCATCCAGCGGAACCACAGGTTGAGCCTCTTGCAGCAGCTTCCCCGTGTGGGACAGGGCAGAAGGCTCGTGGGGCCGGCGCTGTCCAGTATTCCGTGAACGAGAAGGCGCTGGGCTTCGAGCAGACCAGAACAGGACACCTCGTGAGAGACGAAGGCGCCCAGCGAGCCGTGCCGTTCCTGAAGGCGCACCGCCCCCTGAAAGATTTCGGCAATGGAATCGCCTGGTGTGAACCTGTGCCTGAACCCGCCAAGGTTTTCCCGAAGCAGGCGGGGGGGGAACTTCGAGGGATGTTCCCCCATCATTCCAAGAACGGAACCGACGCTGCGCAGTATCTGGGTTACCCGCCCGTACGCCAGGGAAGATGCGAGAAGCCCCACGATCTCACGGTCTGCAGGGTCATCGTAACCGTACAGGAATTCCAGAGGGTCGGGGTGAACGAACTCCCTGCGGTTCCACGTTCCATAAAGGTTCTCGAGGAGGGCCCCCAGGCCTTCAGTCAAGCTCCAGGTCCACCCGTTTGGCGGAAACCCCGCTCAGGGCGTTCAGCTTCCTGACCAGCTCCTCCTTCTTCTCTTCCTCGCCCACAAGGTCGAGGATGATAAGCCCCTTCTCCGAGCAGTTGTCGAGGGTTCCTTCGTGAATCCCGAGGCGGGTCTTTATCATGCAGCCCCAGCCCGTGAGGACCTTCTGAACATTTGCCGCGGCCTGATTCCTGTGGGAGACCAGAATGGCGACCACTGTTTTCTTCATCACTGGCTACTCCTTCTCGAACATGTCCTTGCCAACGCCGCAGACCGGACACACCCAGTCGTCGGGTATGTCTTCGAAAGCAGTCCCCGGAGCGATGTTACCGTCAGGGTCACCCTGGGCGGGGTCGTAGATCCATCCGCATGCCTGACAAACCCACATGTCGTACCTCCCTTGAGATTGTTGCCGCTTCAAACAGAAACTACTCCGGATCGGATTCCTGAGCCCTTTCAACAGCGCTGCCGAGACACTCCATCAGTGCAGAGATCTGAGAGTCATCGGTCTCGTCTGCGATCATCAGTTCTATCCACCCCTCGCCGACGACGTAAATGAAAGGGTACTCCTCGGACAGAAGTTCGAGGTCGAGCGAGTGCACCAGAAGCCTGACGACGTAGGAACCGCCGCCCTCCTCGATACTGCCGATGACCCGATCCTCAAAGAGAATGCCGCCGGTTTCGCTCTCGAGGGTCAACCCCTCAAATGCCCTTACAACTCCAAAAATGCTCATTCATGCTCCGAAAGGAACCAGGGGCGCTCAACGCCGGCCCTGATCCTGGTTGTTGTGAACACGGCGCCGTGGTTGCCCGACATGGCCGAGAGCTTTCGCCATGTCTCGGGGCTGAACCCTTTCGAGCCGATCCCGGAAACGGCCAGAATGGAAACCGGAAGTTCTTCCCCACCGGTAAGGATGACTCCCGGATCACTGCCAAGATAACCCGACACGACCTCTCCCTGAATCCCGGGGCAGATCAGCGCCTTTGTGCCCGCGCCTTCGGCCCGTACAATGTCCTCACTGGTCGGAGATGTCTCCAGAAGCATCAGGACTCCCTTCCCCGGTACGGTCGAAAGGGTTCCGTAGACGTCCTTCCCAAGTCCGAGAACACCCTCGGTTCTGACTCCCCGGAATGATACTGTCAGCGAGTGTTCCGGAACAACACCGGATACTTTACCGTGCAGTGGAGACATGAGGCGCACCGGTTCGGTAACGTACTGCACTGTGACGGTTCCACCCCTCTTGTCGATCTCGGTGACGGTGCCCGCGGAGGGCGATTTCACCGTAACAAGGCGCTCACCCGCCGCCAGTGCCTGCCCCCGAAGGACGAACTCACCCCTCCTCACCTTGAGGAACCTGCCGGAGTTCCTGGGTCTGACCCCAAGCGGAGTCGCCACGTCCACCACATGGGGTTTGCCGTCGTAGTCCTGTATCTCCCTGAGGCAGATGAGGCCCGGCGGTGAAACCCGGGTCACGATGCCCCTGACCGGGCTCTTCACTTCATGCACGGCCCTGGAGATACCTGAGCCTGTCTCGTGACGGAAAACGACCGCGCCGGGTGAGACCTCGTCTCCCGGTCGAACAGTGATGCGGGACAGAACCTCTCCGGTGGAAAGGTTCCCGGTGTAGCCTGCCTGCCCCCTGACATCGATGAAGTACACCATTGGCGGGCTGAGCCTGTTCTGCCCAAGCAGGGTTCCCGGTTCAACCCTGTCTTCAGGTTTCACCAGTATCTCACCCGGGTACGGCAGGGTGAATGTGTGTTCCATTTCAGCAGGCTCATTGAAGACAGTGCTTCTTGAGTGGGAGGCCGGCTTCACCGAGACCCGGATGGGGAGTTTCTGAAAATCGACGGGCAGGGCATCGGTGTTCCCGGTCCTGCAGTCAGCCAGAAGGGGAACGCTCTCGGTTTCTTCCCAGTCACCCGCCTTGAAGCCCCGTCCATCCCTGAGGAACAGGAAATCACCTCCCGTGACCGTCACGGGGCCGTCGGGTCCTGTCACGATCATTGCGGGGCGATCCTTTTTGATGGCCTTCAGTGGGGTCACCACCCGGCAGACCGTGCGAAGACAGTTCTCCCGGTAGTAATCAAGGGCCATTCCGGGATGAACAGTGCTCAGAACGCCCATGTGAGGGCTGTGGAACCTGGTGTCGACCGTGAGGGTCGTCACGCCCCTGGGGTTGAAACCCTGGGCGAGCATCCATGCAGCCCTCAGCGGATCAGCATGCGCAAGTACCCCACCGGCGCCGATCAGCGTGCTGAAGTCGCTGAGCCGGAATGAAGTTTCGTTGTCGATGGTCCTGAACTTCGCATCGAATCTGCATCCCGTCGAGAGCTTGAGCCGGTCGAGGAATCCCACCCGCTCCCTGCGGTACGAAAAGTCCATGTGATGTCCGAATGCCAGCCTCATGCCCTCTGCGGCACAGGCGTGCTCCACGAGGGCGCCGAAGTCGTCATCCGGCGTTATTGTGGGAAAGAGCGTCTTTTCCAGGATCCTGTCCCTCACTACGGCCTCGGGCAGCCCGGGAAGGTGCCTGAAGACCATTTCAGAACCAGCCTCCCTAAGAAGGTTGGAGAGGCTGTAGCTCATCCCGAGGTTGGCACTCACGGTGCGTTGAACGCGTCCTCCCGTAAGGCTGAAAACATCGGTCGTGGCGCCGCCCATGTCCACGAGGAGAATACCGCTTTTACTGCCTTCCCCATGAAGGGACAGTATCCTCTCGACCCCGGAGGGGGTGGGTATGACCGGCGCCGAGGCTGAAGCAGCCACGCTCTGGTAACCTGGAGCCATCTGCATCACATGATCCATGAAGAGTGAATGGACGGCTTCGATGGCGGGTCTGAGGTTGAGCCCCATGCCCGACGGCCTGATGTTCTCGGCGAACTGCACCTCAAAACCGTCACCCAGGGTTTCCTTTACGAACTCCCGGGCTCCCGTGTTTCCGCAGAAGACCACCGGCAGCTTTCCGCGGCCGTACTTGGGCCGTGGGGCCGAAAGGGCCAGAAGCTGGGCCATGTTCACGACCGCAGCCACTGCGCCGTCCTCGTACCCCCCCGCCATGACCAGCAGATCGGGCGAGAGCATGCTCATGCGCTTTATCTTCTCCACCCTCGGGGTCTCGTCGTCTATCGTGAAACTGTCCAGAACGACCCCGCCGGCGCCGCAGGTCACGGCCCGGGCCATCACACCGGTGTCCCACGAAGCAAGGGCTATAACGAGGATCTGAAGCCCGCCTCCCGCGGAACTCGTGGTGAAGTAGGGCACTAAAAAGCAGTCGCCTTCACGAAGGGGATGGTGCGTTTTTTTTACGATGCGGTCTACGGCCCTGAAAAGACCGACCCGGACGTCTTCGTGCGGGCTTTCGACGGTGGTGGGTTCGTCGGCGCTGTCGACCAGGGCCAGACGCCCTGCCGATATCTCGAGCAGAAGCACCTTGGTGGTGGTGCTGCCAATATCCGAGACGAGCAGAAGATCACTCATTAAGAACCTCCTTCACCCAGAACCGGGGCCGGGGAAGGCCGGGCGCCCCCGACGTTTGCCGGGGGCGCCCTTCACGTCATTTAATAACACCGAGCCAGTCGTTGAGAAGGAATTGTATCCTTCCGATGAGAAGGCTGATCCGGCCCATCACGGTGAAGCCGAAGGTGGCTCCGAACCCGATCATGATTACCCAGATACCGATCTTGGAACCCGTTCCGAAGAACGGTCCCTTGTGGGGTTTGCTGAAGAAGAAGTAGATCAGGGCCGCAAGGGTTCCCAGCACCAGAACCACATTGCCGACGACGATCTGCCAGGGCATTCCCGCCGAATAAAGCGGAAGGATGGTGGCCTCGAGCTGTCTGAGAACGCTTGCCTTCATGGACAGCGGAAAGCCCACGCCCATGCTGGTTCCCATGATGAACGCCATGGGGTACCTGGAGAGCCACGCTATCTTGGGGAAGAACCGTGTTATGTAGAGAAGCCCCAGAAGCGCGGGGATGAACAGAATGTACTCGCCGTCGTTCGCAATGGGATCGATAAGCCTGGGTTTGAGCACCTGCTCGTAGGTCACCACAATGAAATACCCCGTGGAGATCCCCACGACCAGGTGTTCACCAAGCCTGTACAGGGGGTTTTCCTTGTAGAGGAAGGAGTACACGGCAAGGGTGAAGATCGCCGCGGTCCAGATTCCGATGGTTTCGTACACGGTTTACCTCCTTCCCTTGAGCAGGGCGCCCTTTTTGTGGAACCCCCCGGCGAAGTACGCGATGTTTCCCAGAACTATGAAGAAAAGGATCAGCAGGTGTGCCGCATTCTGGACATCCATGCCGATGAATGCACGGTCAGGCTTGTCGAAGTAACCCGCGTTCTGAAGCAGCACCTCGTACTCGGCGGCGCCCCGAAGGCCGCCCATTTGGCCGATGAGCTGACCGGACTGGATGAAGATGGTGTAGTCAGTGGCGCTCACGGCGGTTACGCCGAAGGCCACGGGAAGACCGATCTTCTCCCTGCCGTAGGTGATCCACCATGTGCAGGCCGCGGTTCCGGAAAATGTTGCGGCCAGGTCCACATCCCGAAGGCTCTTGTGTTCCTGCAACATGGGCATTTCAACAAGAGGGTTGCCGTTCATGTCTTCGGGGTACTGCGAGGCAATGGAAGATGTCATGCCCAGGATCACAAGGCTGAAGTATGGCAGGTACCCGAGTTTTGCGAAGTCGCGCCCCTCGAAAACCCACCCCGAAGAGTTTGCGGGAAGGACATTGCCGTCCGCCTCCCAGGCGGCCTCGAGCTGATCCCTCTCCGTGATGCCCTGATCTCGGTACTGCGCCCACTCCTGCCACGACACGACATGGAAGTAACCTTCGAGTGCGGGATTGGTGATGTAGGCCAGGCCGGACTCCAGCATTCCCTGCGCAAGGGGCGCATTGGCGGTGAAAAACACGGGGATGTGCCTGGAGAAGGCATGTCTGGTGACAGCAACGGCCATGGGCATGTTCTCGGGGTCGGTGCCCGGATCGAAGTCGAAACTCACGAAGATGGCGTTTTCAGGGCCCAGGTTTTCAACGTAGTCGAAGATGGATATCACGTGGGCTGTGGGAAGCACCGGCAGGCCGAAGGGAAAGAAGAACGGTACGATGCATACCACGCCGATGAAAAGGAATATCCAGCGTCTGTCCAGGTTGAGCATTCTGCTCCAGATGTTCTCCTTCATTCCTTCACCTCCTATTCACCGGCTCCGCCGAGCCAGTTGCGCTCGACGCCGAATATTATCTTGAGCTGGGTGGCCAGGATGCCGAACCCCACCCCAAGACCGATTGCCCTCTTGGCTGCATTGTTGGGAAAGTCGATGATCCACAGGCCCAGCTTGGGGAACCAGCTTCCAAGGAGCTCGCCAATGGGCACCTGCCCCATCATCACGATAACCGCCGTGAGGAGGAGGATGGTGGCCAGTACGCTCTTCGCGCGGAACGCCCGAAAGGCAGCGCTGGCGATGTAGAAAGCCAGAATGCTGAACATGGTGGACTGGATGGGCACCTGGATGTGCATGAAAGCGAAGTGATAGAAGCCCGGCTCATCCATTCCACCCCCGAAAGATACCGGAACAAAAAAGGCGAAAATGGGCATCAGGTAAATGGGAAGAAGGACCGCCAGGCTGTACGGCCAGTTCGGAGCCTTGTTCCTCACCTTGTGCCCGTGAAGCCTGGTGAGACTGCCCACGCCGAGAGCCAGGGCGAAGGCGCCGATGATGGGGACCCAGATCGTGTAGTTGTCGAAGATGTCCTGAGATATCCGGTGGGGGATGAAGTACTGAATGATCATCAGTACTCCGCCCACCAGCACTATCATGAGGGGAACAGTTCTCTTCACTGTTCAATGCTCCTTCCGGTGGGCTAATCCACTATCTGCGTGGTTACAATGTTCTTGAGCCACGACAGGGTTTGTGTTCCGGCCAAGAGGTCCATAATGGACATCAGGGCTCCTGCGGTGATAAACACCATGAGGATCGCCTTGCACGAGTCCAGCCCCTTGATCGAGCCCATCTGCATGGGTTCACGGCTGAGGTAGGCACTTGCCGCGTAGAGTTCCTCACCGATAAGCGTGTAATCGCATGTGGTGATGAAGAACGGAAGCTGTGTCACTGCGTCGGTGCCGGCGATCTGTATCGCGCCGGACAGCGATCCAGTCTCGGCCAGGATCAGGCTTTCCGCCCAGAACATGCCAAGGTAGAAGTTGGTGGCGGGCTTCTCGCGCATCATGATGCCGTTAACCCCGGCCACGAAAGCGAACTGGCTCTGGGTGAGGAAAAACACGCTGTTGGGATCGTAGGAGTCCGGGCGTCCGGCCTCGAGGTAGGCCTGCTTCACGGCCTCTTCCGCCACCGTGTACACTATGGGGTCACGGTTGGGAACAATAAGAGAGGTCTGGTACTCCGCAACCTTTCGAGCAACCCTGCCAAGGATTGTAAGGCTGGCGATTGTTGCAACATCGGAAATGTCGGAAAGCCCGGGAACGTAAAGTATCGGCTTTCCCATCTCCGTGGCCCTGCCGATGGCCTCGTCTATGGCTTCGATACCCGCGATGGGCCGAAGGTACATGGTGGCGCCCATCCGTGCCCGGGAGAAGAAGTAGAAGATAAGCCCGAGGAAGATCAGGCAGGCAACAAGCACCCTGACCTTGCCCTGGTGGAACCACTGACCCGACGCAACCTCCTGAGCGATGACCGGCTCGCCCATAACTTCGGTTTCATCGAGGTAAAGAGCGGACACGCGGTATTCGTATGATTCGCCGATGTTCACCGGAAAATCGGGATCGTACCCGTCCACGAACTGGGTGCCCTCGCCCACGGGCATCACTCCGACGTTCGTCCATTCCTCATCGGAGCCGCCCGCAGGCCTTCTGTAGATGATGTATGCCGCGAAAAGGTCTGCGTATTCAGCTTCGCTGCCGGGGGAGAAAGAGACAATGAGCCGGTCACCGGAGTCGTCCGGGTGATCCATGACCGTTATGTCTCCCGGTGCCGTCAGATCAACCCCGGCCAGTGGCGAGATGTCTCCGGGGGGGATGTCGAGAACTTCCTCGGCGGAAGCTTCAGCAATCTCAGGTTCCGCCGGTATGGGCTGCTGTTCCTGTTCAACCGTCTGAGCCGCCGCGAGTGCGGTCAGAATCAGAAGAAGCAGGGGGAGTATCCTTGTCATCGGCCCGCCTTTCCCGTTCAGCGACTACTTGAAGAAGTCAACAATGATATCGGCCACTTCAGCGCCGATCCTGTCGGTGGCGCCCGCGGTGCCCGCACCCATATGGGGGCTGGCCACGACTTTGGTGTTCCCGATCAGGGGGCTTTCAGCGCCTGTGAGAGGTTCTGTCTCAAAAACGTCAAGGGCGGCGGCGTGCACCCTGCCCTCTTCGATGGCAGCCAGAAGGGCATCCTCGTCGATCGTTCCGCCCCTGCCGCAATTCACTATGACCACGCCCTTCTTCATGAGCCCGAACTTTCCGGCGTCGAGGATGTGGTTGGTTTCGTTGTTGTGGGGTACATGGAGGCTTATGAAGTCGGCCTGCCTGCAAAGGGAGTCGAGGTCGGTCTTCCTGCCGGGTACAGAGTGTGTCTCGCCGGCATAGGGGTCGTAAAAGACAACGTTCATGCCGAAAGCGTCCGCCCTCTTGGCGACCTCTTTGGCAATCCTGCCGAACCCGATGAGTCCCAGTGTGGAGTTGTAGAGCTCAAGACCCTTGCTGAAGGTTTTCTTGTCCCAGAGGCCTTCCTTCATCGTGCGGTCGGCGCCGGTGATACCCCTGCAACACGCAAGCATATGCCCCATGGCCAGCTCGGCCACAGCAACGGAACTTGCTGCGGGAGTGTTCTTGACAGCAATGCCCAGTGCTTCGGCGTGTTCAACATCGATGCTGTCCACCCCGACACCACCCCTGACCACGAGCTTGAGCGAGGTTTTTGCGGCATCGAGAACGGGAACCCGCACCTTCGTGGCGCTTCTGACCACCATGGCCTCGAAACCGGGAGCGACCCCGATGAGGGTGTCCTGGTCCATGCCCGTCTTCACAACAACCTCGTGGCCGGCCTTTCTGACCACATCAAGGGCGTCTTCTGATACAGGGTCGCAGATGAGCACTTTTGCCATTTACGCACTTCCTTTCAGGTATAAATTGAAGCCTGTTTTTCCGTCCAAATGCAGTATGCAACCTATCCCAGTGACCGTGCCAAGTCAATGCCCGCAGAGACGATTCCGCCCGTGGAAAGGCCATGCAGACCCATCAGCTCACCCGGGGTTCCGCTTTCCCCGAAACGGTTCGGAACACCAAGTATCCGCATTGGCAAGGGACGGTTCACGGCCAGGAACTCGGCAACCGCTCCCCCAAGTCCTCCCGCGACCTGATGGTCCTCAACTGTCACAACGCCCGCGACGGAGCCGGTGGTCTCCAGAAGCAGCTTCTCATCGAGAGGTTTGACCGAGACCATGTCGATCACCGCGGCATCAACTCCCTTTCCCGAAAGGACCTCCCGGGCTTCGAGGGCGGGGGCGACCATCGCGCCGCATGCCACGATCACAATATCACTGCCTTCCCGTAAAAGGTTCCCCATTCCGGACATGACGGGCTGCTCCAGGCTGTAGACCTGCGGGACGGGATTCCTGCCGAACCTTATGTAGACCGGACCAGGGATGCTCAGTGAAGCAAGGACTGCCTGCCTGGTCTGGGCGGCGTCGGCGGGGACAAGAATGGTCATTCCCGGAAGAGTGCGGGTCTGGGCAATGTCTTCCAGGGCCTGGTGGGTTCCCCCGTCGGGTCCCACACTGGAGCCGCCGTGCGCTCCCCCGATCCTCACCGCGAGGCCCATGTTGCAGATCGAGGTCCTTATCTGGTCGAGCGCCCTGCCCACGGCGAACACCGCGTATGTGGCGTAGAAAGGCATGAAACCCTCGAGCGAGAGCCCGGCGGCATGGCACGCCATGTTCTGCTCGGCGATACCCAGGTTGAAGTAGCGGCCGGGAAAGCGTTCGTGGAACGCCTGGGTACCAAGTGAGCGCCCGACGTCGCCGTCGATCACCACAACCCTCGAGTCGATCCGGGCAGCTTCGAGGAGACCCTCGATGTAGCCCTCCCGGCTCGGACGCAGATCGCCGCTCACCATGATCCGAGCTCCGCGAGGGCATCGGCCAGCTCACCGTCATCCGGCGCCCTTCCGTGCCACGAGCAGTCGCCCTCCATGAAGGAAACCCCCCTGCCCTTCACGGTATCGGCGATGAGCACCGATGGCCCGGCCTTGATCCCGGAAAGGGCTTCTCCCATTGCATCCACATCGTGACCCGGGCACCTTCGGACGTTCCAGCCGAAAGCCTTCCATTTCTCAACGAGTGGCTCCACCGGGATGATATCGCAGGTGCGCCCGTCCAGTTGAACCCCGTTGTTGTCAACTACTGCCGTGAGGTTCGAAAGCGCCAGGGCAGGCCCCGACATTATTGCCTCCCAGACGCTTCCCTCCTGAAGCTCGCCGTCTCCCAGAAGGCAGTACACCCTGGACGAGGAGCCCCTGAGCTTCAGGCCGAGCGCCATGCCCGACGCGATGGAAAGCCCGTGGCCAAGGCTTCCTGTGGAACAGTCGAGTCCGGGAAGGCTCTGCATGTGGGGATGCCCCTGCAGCCTTGAACCGAACTGTCTGAGCGTGGAAAGTTCTTCAACCGGGAAATAGCCGCAGTCCGCGAGAACGGCGTAGAGCGCCGGGGCAGCGTGCCCCTTGGAAAGAACGAACCTGTCCCTGTCGGCCCACCCGGGATTCTGCGGGTCATGTCGCATCAGCCCGTGGTATAGAAGGACCAGTATCTCAACGCAGGACAGACTGCCGCCGGGATGGCCGCTGCGGGCTTCATGTATCATCAACAGGATCATGCGTCGCAGCTTCCGGCACTTCTCGTCAAGGGTGCCGGAACTTCTGATCGTACCACCCGTTTCAGCCATGTTCATCAGCCCTGCGAAGCCCGTCCCCTTTCCTTGGTGAGGGGTACATATCCCGTGAGGATCGTCTTGGGTTCGTCGAAGCCGAAGTCGATGGAAAGCTCCCACTCCGCGCCGCGGCGTCTTGCGGAAAGCACCATTCCCCTGCCGTACCTCGGATGCCTTATCACGTCCCCCCTTTTAAAACCTTCGGGCTCGCTGGGACACGGCATGGCGGGTCTGGGTGCCTGGGGCTCGGCCAGCGCCGGGGCTATCTCTGCGAGAAACCGGGAGGGACCGCAATGGTACCTGCCCTGCATCGCCCTTGTCATGCAGGTGGTGAGGAACAGCGTGGTCCTTGCCCTTGTCATGCCCACGTAGAGAAGCCTTCTTTCCTCCTCGAGGTCGGAGGGCGCACTCTCGTTCTGGCGTATGTGGGGGATAAGCCCCTCCTCAAGGCCGGCGATGAAAACAACATCGAACTCCAGCCCCTTGGCGCAGTGAAGGGTCATGAGGGCAAGCCCCTCTTCGCTGTATGAGTCCTGAGAAGTGAGAAGGCACTGCTCCGCGAGAAAACCGGGCAATCCGCCGCGCGGGTTCTCCACGTCGTACTGGGCGACGAATCTGCGAAACTCCTGGATGTTCTCGAGTTTCGACTGCTCCGCGACGTCCTCGGGGTTGTACTGCTCCTGAAGCCCCGTCGAGAGAAGGACATGGTCCACGATCTCACCGGCAGGATCACCACGGGAAACCATTCGGGCCGCCCCGGTGAGAAAAGCTCCCATGTCCTTCAGGGCGGCCCCGCCCCGCGCTGTTATCCCGGGCCATTCGTACGCCCGGGAAAGGGCCGTCAGGCAGTCGACACCTTCCCTGTAGAAGTTTTGGAAGAAACTGTCCTCGCCCTTCTTCCCCACCCCCCGGGCAGGCTTGTTGATGATCCGGGAAAGGCTTTCGCCATCCCTTGGGTTCACCAGTATCCTGAGGTAACTAACCAGGTCCTTTATCTCTTCCCGCTCGAAGAAGCGCTGGGCGCCCACCACCTCGTAGGCCACTCCGCACTTTCTGCACGCGGCCTCGAACTCCCTGGACTGGGCGTTGGTCCTGTAAAGAACGGCCATGCGGGACAGAGGCGTACCCGAGGCCTGGAAAGCCAGGACCGTTCTCACGCTCCACTCCGCCTCGTCCGATGGTGAGGCGACGGGTTGAACCCTTACGGGCTCACCCATCTCCAGTACGGGTATCAGTGTCTTGCCGTGCCTGTTGATGTTGTTCGACACAAGCACATCGGCGGCCCTGAGAATGCTTCCGGTGGAACGGTAGTTGGTTTCCAGCCTGACTATCTTCGCCCCGGGAAAGTCCTTCGGAAAGTCGAGGATGTTCGAAACCCTTGCCCCACGCCAGCCGTAGATGGACTGGTCATCATCACCGACCACCGTCACGCTTGTCGACTCTCCCGCAAGGGTTTTCAGTATAAGGTGCTGGACGAGGTTGGTGTCCTGGTACTCGTCCACCAGGATTCTGCGGAACTTCGAACGGTAGTATTCCCTGATGTCAATATTTTGACGAAGTCCTTCCAAAGTATGTGTCAACAAATCGTCAAAATCGAACGCCCTGTTTTCCGACAGGGTTTTCTGGTAGGCGGCGTACACATTTGCCATTGATTCCTGTCGACCGGTAACCGCTTCGGCCAGAGCCTGATCGGGCGAAACAAGGTCGCTCTTCTTCTCCGTTATCCATGACAGTGCTGCAGATACAGTGATCCCTCCGGGAAGCGACAGCTTCTTTAAAAGCTTCCTGAGCAGGGCCTTCTGGTCAGACCCGTCGTACACGGTGCAGTTCTGGTCATACCCCAGGCGACCTGCTTCCCTCCGTAAGAACCAGAGACAGGTCGAGTGAAAGGTGCCCATTCTCGGCAGGTCACGCCCCCCGAGCATCTCCGACACCCTTCTGCCCATCTCCCGGGCTGCCTTGTTCGTAAATGTCATGGCAAGGATGTTTCCGGGTTTCACCGTTCCCTCTCGAAGCAGGCGGGCGATCTTTGCGGTGAGTACCCTTGTCTTGCCGCTGCCCGCACCGGCAAGCACAAGAAGGTGCCCCTCATCGTACTCCACGGCTTCCTTCTGCTGGGGGTTCAGGTGAACATCAATCATTTGGCATCCTTTTTGCTTCTATGTTCAACGCGTTTGATTGTGTACTGTATCTGGTTGGTCGTTTCAAAGTTACCCTTGCAGAACCCGCATTGGAAGGAACTGCAGAATGTACACCCCGGGACTGAAAAACTGGTTGCTCCTCGCCCTCTCGGGCGCGGTGCTTCCTGTGCTCATTTCCCTGCTGTTTTCGGTCTGATCCCCTCCCAGGCCGGAAAACGGGGGAATGAGCAGATTGCTTGTCAGTCCAAAAACCACGGGCGGCTGGTCGACCCCTCCAGCCGCCCGTCACCGTTTATACAAAAAAGTACGGCCCAAAGAAAAGCAGACATTTGGCAACAGTCTTGCTTAAGTACTGAGTGCAAGAAAATTTGGTCCGGGTTCCATCACCCTGAGCAGGGTGAAAAAGCAGGTCTTTAAGAGAATGGAATGGATCCCCTCCCCATTCCGGACCGGTGGACAGGCTTGAGGAACCAGGGCAGGCAGGCGGCCGGTTACCCCTCCGGCCGCCTTAATTCTTGCAGTATCATCACTCCCGAGCTGGTGCCGATTATGGATGCTCCTGCGGCAAGCATGGCAAGCACCGCCCCGGGTGTCTTTATTCCCCCCGAGGCTTTCACGTGAACACCGTCGCCAACCGTTCTTCGAAGCAGGGCAACGTCCTCCACAGTGGCTCCCCCTGTGCTGAATCCGGTGGACGTTTTCACGCATGAAGCGCCGGCATCGACCGCCAGGCGGCATGCCAGGACCTTCTCATCATTTGTGAGAAGGCAGGTTTCAATGATGACCTTCACGGGCACGCCGGCCGACCCCACGATCTGTTTGAGCAGGGCGGACACAGCAGGGGCGGCGCCGTCCTTTAAAAGACCCAGCGGGATCACCGCGTCGATCTCCCGGGCGCCGTGCGAAACCGCCAGTTCAACCTCATGGGGGGTTGCCGGACCCGAGCCAAGGGGGAATCCGGCGACCGAGCAGACCATGGGGCCATCATCTCCGAGAATTGACGCAGCCAGAGACACCCGGCAGGGATTCACGCAAACCGACCTGAACCCGTACTGAAGGGCCTCGTGGCAAAAACGCGCAACATCGTCCGATGTTGCATCGGGACGAAGCACGGTATGGTCTATCCTGCCGGGGATGTCCCCGCAATGGGTCACAGGCTCTGCCTGACGAAAACGAGAACTGTCTCTCCCGGACCGACCTGGACCGGAGTATGCGTTGAAGCCCGCCCGTTTACGGTGATGTTCAAGGGCCAGGTGCCCTCGGGAACAGGGACCCTTGCCACGTGGATCTGGGCCGGCATTGTCAGCCAGGCCCTGAGGTCGGCCCGATCCGTGACCGCTCCCACGATGCTTAGAACAAGACCCACTGCATCCCCGACCCGGGCGTCACCGCTGGCCTCTTCTGCGATCTCCTCACCCAGTTCGGAAACACCTGCCTTCACAAGGGTCCTGGCGGCAGCCCTGAGTACATCGCGTCCCGCGTGGTCAAGAAGGTTCTGTCTGGCCAGCGCGTTCATGTCCTGGACCAGGAAGAACTGCTCCCTGTTTCCCGCTATTTCTGCGGTTGCGATCAGGTGACGCCTTGGCCGTTCGGAAATGGCCGGCAGGGAGATGTTGAACACGCGGTCGTCAGTTACCACGGGATAGCTTTCCTCCTGCCTTTCAGCGATGCTTCCCGCCTCGAGGACAATCACGATCTCACCCATGCCGGAACCGGGCGCAGTGTTCCCGCTTACAAGACCGGGCCAGCGCTCATGGTACTCGGAGAGCAGGCTCTCGAAGCCCGTGGCCTCGGCAAGACGCAGGAGGTCCACCTTGAGCCTGTCGGGGACAGGGACCCCGTAGTTCCGCGCGTAGTCGCCCTCGTAGATCTGAAGTGCCAGCCGATAGCTCACAAGGGCGTCGGAAAGCTCTCCGTCAGCTTCGTAGAGAATGCCCATGAAGTACCGGATGAATGCGTCGTCGATGTACCTGTTGGGGTTCTCGCCATAGTCGGAATTGAAGACACGAAGCTTCTGGTTGACCCTGCGAGCCTCGACCAGGGCATTCTCGTAATCCCCCGTCGAGGCAAAACTTGCTGCCAGGGCGTAGTTGATGAACACCTTTTCGTAGTCGGCGCCCCTGAACTCACGGGCCAGGTCGCTGGTGAGCAGGGCTGCGGCTTCCTCATCGTAAGCTGTGCCCCTCTGGTTGTCACTGAGGCTCTCCGCCCTCAAGAGGGCTGCCCTGGCCACCTGATGGATACCGGCGTAGCGGGCGAGGTTCCCCAGTTCCATCAGGTAGAGAAGCCTGTCCCGGCCCGTGGAGTCGGGGAACACCTGCCTGAGGCGCACCATTGCCTGTTGGGGCTGGTACGTATCAAGCATTCCCACCACGGGCCGGATCGTTCCGGTATACCCGGTGGCGCACGCCAGGCCCAGCAGCAGAAGGGCGGAAAAAAGTAGAAGCCTTCTCACCACTCGATGATCTTCTTGATCTCGGTGGAGCCCATCCAGACCTTCAGGGCCGTCTCAACGCTCACAAGTTCAAGATTAACCTGATAGAACACGGCACGGACATCGCCCTCCTGGTCTTCCACTGAATTCACGGTTCCCAGCATGACGAAGTCGGCCCCGACTTCCCGGCCGAACTGCGCTGCGGTCTCGGGGGAAGCGAAAATCGACTGGTCGCGGCGTTCCTGCCTGACTTCCTCGCGTCCTCCCCCACCGGCGGCGATCTGCACCCTGCCGCTGTTCAGAAGGGCCCTCTCGATGTCACTCATGAAGACGTCGGTGTTTATGTGCTCAAGGCTCTGGTTCCGAACACCGCCCACGACAACTACGGGATGGGTGGGCACTCCCCGTGCCTCCTCGCCCCTGTACGTAACGTTGAGCCATGTGCCGGCCATGCACTGGGCTACCATGGAGTCTGCCACGATGCGGGAATCCGTGTCATTCCAGCGGCCGCTGAGATCGGTCTGTGTGCCGGGATCGGTTCGCGTGACTGTCGTGCCCCCGCACGCCGCAATCAGAACCATGAGTACTGCTGCAACAATCTGCTTTTTCAAAGTGATACTCCTTTCATTCAAAACCCGGGAGGTCGATCGCCCCCCGGAAGATAACATTGAAGTAACCCGTGTCACGGCCGACCCCCGTTACGAGGGGAACAGGCAGTGGTTTGAATATGGTGATGCAGGGATCATCGGCTTCGGGCATGGCGATTGAGGGATCGTCACCCAGGGCGGTGTGAGTGAGCTCCCACATCACCCTTTCCTCTTCGGTGCTGTAACCCGCGAACATCGCCTGCCGGCCAATCGCCCCAAGTACATCGCCGAGGCTTGTCTCCATGAGGTTTGCGTAGAGCTGCATCTCATTGAAGGCGTTGTAGGGCTCGATAAGACCCAGCTCAGCAGCCGCGTGGACCTCGGCCAGGGTCGGCAGCCTCACACCCCGGGAGGAGAGGTACCACTGGGCGCCGGTCCAGGTGAAGGCAGCAGCTGGCCGGTCAAGGCAGACCCCCGGCACGGAGTACTCGGAAGTTGCCGTGGCAACGAAGGGTGTAAAGGCAAGGAAGTGGCCGCTGTCGCTGTACTGCCCGGTGATGACCGAAGCAAGGACCTGACCGTCACGGCAGTTCTGCCCGAGCCACGGAAGGACGTCGCGGTACGCCACAGGCAGCGAGTCGATGAAAAAGGCGCCGACTTCCACGGTATCGCCCTGGATCACAACGCGGGACGCTGGAACGAAAAGCATCCCGGAGGGCGGCTGGGGAAGCCCGCAAAAGCTGCATATGCCGTCGGTCTGGTCGGTACCGCATGCCGGGCACGTCCAGGCGGCGGCGGAGAAGGCCAGAATCAGAAGGGCCCGGAGGGCGTTCAAACCTGTTCACCTCCCTTTGCGGCAATCCTTCTCCCCATGTAGATGAACGGGGTGTCGAAGGCAGCCACAATGAACTTGATGACGTAAGTGGAAACCAGGACATCAATGAAGACCCGTTTTTCAAGAACTCCCCAGAAGGCTATCCCGCAGAAGATAACCGTATCGATAAGCTGGCTGACCATGGTTGACAGGTTGTTCCGAAGCCAGAGGTGTCTGCCCTTTGAAAGCCTTCTGATATGGTTGTACGCCCAGACATCGTGGTACTGACTGACGAGGTAGGCGACGATGCTCGCCAGCGCGAGACGGGGCATGAAACCGAAGAGAAGCCTCATGGCGCCGCTGACCTCGATGGCCCATGGGTCCTGCGCCGGTGAGAACAGAAGCGCAACCTGCATCACGACAGTCATCGAGATCATGCTCACGAAACCCGCGGTGACGGCCCTGCGGGCTTCGGCCGGACCGTACACCTCGTTCAGGAGGTCTGTGGCGAAGAAGATGACGCCATAGAGGATGTTGCCCAGTGTAACTGTGAAGCCGAAGAGGGTGGTAAGTTTCATTACCTCGAGGTTGCAAAGGATCACGACCGACGCCACAAGGGCTATCAGGCCGGTTTTCCCGCCGTACCGGAACACGAGGAGCGTGGCGGAGAGCATGACGAAAAGGCTGATGAACCAGAGTACCTCGTTGCTCATCAGAATTCGGCGCCAAGTGTGATGTAGTGCTCGGGCTTCTCGCTGACTCCGTTAAGGTCGGTTCGCCAGGCACAGTCCCAGAGGAAGACGAAAAGGCCAAGGTTGAACCTGAGACCGAAACCGAATCCCATCTTCAGGTCGTTGAGCCTGAACCCGCCGTCGGTCCTCACACCACGGAAGGCCCCCACATCGTCGGTCGCCGCTCCGATGTCGGTGAAGAGAACCCCCCTGCCGCCGGTGAGCGTCATGGGTATGGGGGCGGCAAGGCTCAACTGGTCAATGAAAGGATAGCGGAGTTCCAGTGAGCCCAGGGCGTACCTTGTTCCGTTGTACTCGACGTAGTCGAAGCCGCGCAGCAGGTCGGAATAGCTCGTGTAGAACCCGAAGAGGTCTTCCACGCCCTGAACGTCACCGGCGCTTCTGCGATGGGGAATGGCGCCTCCGAGGAAGAACCTTTGCGGGTCTTCGCCGAAGCTGGCTCCCGCTGCCAGCCTGGTGGCAATGGTTACCTCGCCCGAGACCCAGGTGTAGTTCCTGACATCGCCCTGAATCGTCGTGTAGCTTGCGTTCTCCCAGAACCCGGGAGCCCAGTCCGCGGAGAGGGACATCCTGCTGCCGACCCTGGGACCTGTTGGCCCCCACAGGGCGTTATCCAGGACTATCCTTCCGCCAACAGCGAGAATGTTCTCGCGAAGGTTGATGTCGGTGGACCAGAGCCCCTCCCTGTCGAGCCTCCGGTAACCCACTCCCATCGAGGCCCGAAGTGACCGGGTGAAGGGGTAACGAAGCTCAAGCCCGGTTCCTATCTCGGTATCCCTTACGTAATCGTTCTGCTCGGTCTGGGTGTCGGTGAAACGGTAGCGGGTGGCCATGCGGTAAAGGGAAACGCCGTACTGAACCCTGCCCTCCATGTTCGAGTAAAAGCACCCTGCGTCCACATCGCTGATTTCACCGTTCAGGTCGGCAAGGATCGCGAGCTGATGCCTGGCCAGTATGTCGCTGAAAATGAACTGCGAGTAACCGGCAAGCCCTGCGTAGCTGTCAAATCCCGCAGTTGCGCTCACGTAGTCGAGGGTGAGGCCCGGATCGTACGGCGAGATCCGCCATGTGGCGGGGGTTACCAGTGCTGTCTCGACACTGCCTGAGTCGGGGGGTGAGGGAGCGGGGGGTGATTCAGGTTCGCTTCCCGCCCTCCGGGAGAGGTCGCGGGTCAGAAAGAGCCCGCCGCCGCTCCAGTCAGACGAAAAAAACATGGAAAGCCCGGTGTCGGATGCCCTGGAGAGGGCGGAGGGAGTTCTGTACAGGTTGCTTATGCGGGTGACTTCCCCGGTCTCAGCGGACAACAGGTGAAAATTTGCCCCGCTGCCTGTGTTCATGATGAAGACAACCCCCTCGGGGTACGAGACGGGATTCCGCAGGGAGAATGGGGTTTCGTAGAGAAGCCGGGGGGATTCACCGGGGATCAATGCATTGAGTGTGTAGATCCGGCCGTTCTCCCTCTCGCCAACGAAAAGTATGCCCTGGTCGCCCCACCAGAGGTCACGGGGACTGTCACCGCCGTCGGTTGCCCTTTCGATGGATCCGGTTGTGGTGTTCCACACGTAAATGTCCAGAACCCCCTCACTCATTGCACTGAAGGCCACAAGGCCACCGTCCGGCGACCATGACGGATCGCGTACAAGCTGAAATTCGACGGGAAGGGTAAGCTCGCCCCCCCCGATTCCCCTTATCACAAGGCCGTCGGCGTACTGCCCCTGAACAGCCACTGCCACAGAGTCTGACCCTGGAGAGAAAGCGCCGGTGCGGAACATGGGTGAAGGGCTGGTCTCGGAAAGACCTGCGCCGCTTACTGGTCTGAATATCTCACTTCCGTCCGCAGTGCTTCTGACAACGGAGGAGAACCTCCCCCTGTGAAACTCCACGCCCGATGTCATGGCCCCGTCGGGGGATATCACCGGTTCAGCGAGGACAACTCTCCTGCGGCCGCGGCTTCCGTCACGGATGATTGGGGTTCCCAGATCCGACGGGCTCTCACCCGTTGCAACCGGGGCCCAGTAGGTTTCGCGGGCCCACTCCATGAACCGTTCGCTGAACTGTTCGACCGACATGTCG
The DNA here is from genome assembly GCA_002436025.1 of candidate division Hyd24-12 bacterium UBA6080. Classification (GTDB taxonomy): domain Bacteria; phylum Fermentibacterota; class Fermentibacteria; order Fermentibacterales; family JCC-6; genus UBA6080. The sequence goes on along the minus strand of DIXM01000003.1, from coordinate 186,466 downwards.
AACGCAGCCCTCAGTGCGCCCTGAAGGCCGTCGTTGTCCCTCAGGTGTCTGACGAAATCGATGTACCTGTCTTCCCCGTATCTGTCCACCATGAACTTGTAGATGGCCTGCCCCTGCCGGTAGACCAGGTAGTCGCTTCTCACGGAGAGTTGCTGGATGGGAACGATCTGGTTCGCAATGACCATGTCGCGGAATTCGGACTCGCTGTCGATGTCCCACCCCTGTGATGTGTATTCCGCAAGCCCCTCGAGGGTCCAGAGAGGGGCCTTGCTTCGAACGATCCCGTAAAGGCTGCGGTCGTAGAGCATGTCGTACACGAAGGCGTGGTTGATCTCGTGTTCCAGCACATGGCGGTACTCGCTGTACACACCTGCGTAGGGAACGACGACCCTGCCCTTGAAGAACTCGGTGAAACCACCGACCCCCTCACCTATCTCGCCGCTGATGACCGAGGTTTGGCGGAACCTTCCGGGCGACCTGTAAACTATGACTGGTATTGGCTCGGAGGGCAGGTATTCGAAAGTCGTTGAAAGGGCCTGCATGGACCTTTCACCGATTACGACGGTGCTTTCCGCGACCTGCTCGGTTCCCTCTTCGTAGTAGACTGTGAACCTGCTTGAATGAAGCTCCCACCAGGGGTTGTCGTGGGTAAAAACCCTGTTCCTGCCGTAACCGGTCGCAAGGGCCGTGGAAGCCAACAGCAAAGGAAGAATGTGTCTTGCAGCCATTCGGCCCCCCCTTTATTGTGATTACCGCAACAAACAACTATAGTGCCAGTGGAATGAAAGCCGCAACAATCACCGTCTGGTCGACTCTCTCCCTGCTTCTATCCGCTTCAGGATGCGGGGGTTCCCCCCGTTCCAACGCGGAGCTTTCCCAACCTGAACGAGTTCTTCTCGAGGAAACGGGGGGCATTCTCGCCAGAAACCTCGCATTCCCCCCGGAAAGCGAAAACTGGCACGAAGCCCCGTCGGAATCGGTCGCAACGGCCGTCACGGGAATCGCTGCACGGGTCCCCTCGGCCTGGACGGTTCTCTACCGCTCGGCGTCCGACACCCTGGCAAGGCTCGAATCGACCTATCAGGGCATAGGCTATGGGGATACACTGGGGCAGGGTTTAAGGTAAGACAGCAGCGGTAGATAAAAATTGAAGTTCACCTTCAGGATTCTTTAAAAAACAGCTCGTTTCGAAGAACATAATTTAGTATTGTGTCCCCCAATTCCGCAGGCCGCACTCGCTGAACACGTAGTCCAGAACAGGGTCCCTGCCTTCAGCGAAATCCTCCGGAGTCGTCGGGACGTGCACATCGGGCTCGATGCCATTCCACTCAACCGGGATCATTTCGCTGGTATAGACGATTATGTACGGGACATTGATCTGCCACCCGTTAGGTAACGCAATAAGCTGGGGAATGCCGCCCGCTCCGTATGAACGTTCCCCTACGGTTACGACGTTCGGGAGTACACCCATCAGGTTAAGGAACCACTCTGATGAGCTGGCACAAGTGCGCCCTTGAAGAACGTACACATCCCCGGCGAAATGCCAGGAACCCAGGGGTGCGATGCAAAACGGGTACAGTTCAGTGTAATCGCCATGATCAGGTCCGTTCCTGTATTGAAAGTACAACGCCAGCACGTCCTCATCCGTGAATCTTCCAGCAACGTGATTTGCATTCGTTGTGCTTCCGCCGTAATTCATGCGTTCATCGATGACGACAACTTCAGATTCGGTGAACAGCGAATCGAACACCTGGTGGAACACCGCAGGGTCGAAAACACCTCCACTCCATGATGGTATCATAAGGTACGACATTTCGGGAAAAACACAGTATCCGAACTGCCCCTCGTCGTTCCAGGTGATACCGCCCTCGAGCTCGAAGTAATCGTAAATGACGCTCATATCGTAGTTTGGATCAAACTCAAGCGCGTACGGAACATATATATGATCATCAGCAAAAAGGTAAACGTGGCCATCGTGAAGCTCGCCCAGAAGATCCATAAGCACCCCGATGAACTCCATGTCGTTGTCGGCTTGAGCGGCGGCGGGCAGATATCTTGAGTAGCACTCTTGCCAGTCGATCTGCTTGTGGGGGAAATCACAGTAAAGCGAGTCGAAACACTCCCAGCACACTATGAAATCGTCCACATACTCACCCTCGGCAATTGGCGACAGTGGTGGCTCTGCACATCCGGACAGACATAAAAGCAACAGAAACGAAACTACCCTGAGGGACTTCCGGTTCATGCTACACCCCCTGCATCAGCGAGAATACATAATCCAGCACGGGATCGATCCCCCCGCTGAGGTCTTCACTGGAGGTTAACACCTCGATGTCCGGGTTGATCCCCTGCTCCAGGATCGGAGCCATATCCGACGAATACACGATCTGGGCAGGAATGCCGGCCACCCAACCGTTGGACAGAGGGATAAAGGCTGCTTCACCTGCCGATCCACGTGTTCTCTCCCCAATTACTGTCACGTTGGGCAGGGCTTCCATCGCGCAGACGAAATACTCGGTCGATTCAGCACACCTGCCGCCCGTCAGGAGGTATACCTGGCCTGTGAAGTGGCCATTGCCTGTTGGAGCAACACTGAAGGGCTGGAGAGGGGTCAGGTTGTCGTGAGATGGCCCGTTCCTGGAACTGGTATACCATCCCGTCCATTGCGTTGACGAGAATCTGCCGGCGACCTCGAGGCATGGAAGCCCTTCCCCCTGGCCGTCGTTCATTCGCACGTCTACTATGAGTCTGTCCACATCCAGAAAAAGCGAATCGAACACTGTGTGAAACCGCTCCGGAGAGAAGAACTCCTCGCTCCAGTATGGGAACTGAAGATATGCCATGCCGTCTGAAGGGTCGGAGTATCGGAACCGGCCCGGGTCGAGGGTCAGACCACCGTAAGGTTCAAAATATCTGCTTATTGTGCTCAACAGAAAGTTGTTCTGGAAATACCCTTCGTAGGCATCGTATCTTTCACCATCGATCACGATGAAAGCCTGATGGTCCTTGAGTTCACCAAGAAGACCAAGCAGGACCTGTCTGAACTCAGTGTCGCTCAGGGCCATCAGACTGTGGTGCATGTGATGGGAATAGCACTGCTCCCAATTTATCTTTTTCATGGTGAAGCAGCAAAAGAGTGAATCCGCCGCATCCCAGGCTTCAATGAACGTCTGGGTGTAAACGCCGCCGCTGATGCTTTCCGTGGGGCTTTGCATGCAGGCAACGGCAAGGAGCAGTACAATTCCCGCGCAAATCGGCCTCTGCAGCGCCTTCATGGCCTGAATCCCAAACCCACGTGAAAGTCAACCCTGTCGATGTGATCAACCTCCTGAACCAGCCAGCCCGGGAAGGAGGAACGGGGTACATGGTGATAAGAGGCTTCCATCCGTCCGAACAATCCGTCGTGAATTGCCACATCAAGACCGGCGATCAATGAAAGCCCGAGTGTTCCCGATAGTCCGTCAGAGTTTGAGTGAGTGGTGGAATCAGAGTGTGAGTATGTATAGGTGTAAGAACCCCAATGAGTGCCGACCCCGCACCCGATGTAGGGGCGGAGTGGACCCATTTCCATTGAATACCGGCCAATAGCGGAAAGATTGCCCTCTTTCACGCTTCCCGTACGGCGGATGTACTCGGATTCAGCCGCCCACTCGAACGAGTCAAACATGATTCCGAACTGCACGCCCGCTCCGAATCCCGAATCAAAAAGCCAGTCAACCTGTATTGCTCCCGATGTGCCCCATGCCGGCCTGTTGAAATCGATCTCCCGGGTCAGGCCATAGTCAACGGAGTTTTCGGACATGCAGGGACCACCCAGAACGGCAAAACCAACCCTCGAAACAAGGGACATGACTAGAAGCAGCGTCATGAGCGCTCCTTTCTACTTTTCCGTACCCTAACAGCAGGTAAACCGTCGGTCAACCGCTTTCGAGTTCAAGTCGTGAGCCAGCTGAGGGCAAAGGACATTGGATGAGATCTCGAGTGGTTCAGAGCTTCCTGTCGAAGATTGAAGAATGGAGCACTGATGCGTAAATGGGTGTATTCACACCGAATTGCAAGAAAATTGAAGTTCACCTTCAAAATTCTTTATAAAATCGCTCGTTTCGAAGAAAATAATTAAGTATTGTGTCCCCCAATTAGACGCGGGTGACAACGCGGGCGACGTCGCGCCAGATGACGGCGGCGAAGAGGAGGAGGAGCATGAAGAAGCCGATCTGCTGGGCGAGCTGGATGTGCTTCTTTGAGGCCGGGCGGCGCCTGATGCCTTCGTAGAGGAGGATGAAGAACTGGCCGCCGTCGAGGATGGGGACGGGCAGAAGGTTGAATCCCATGATGGCAAGTGAGAGGTAGGACACTGTCTCAAGAAGACGGGCGAGGCCGAAGGAAGCCTGCTGTCCAAGGGTTTCAGCCACGAAGACCGGCCCTCCCGACATCTCAACGAGTTGAACGGGCTTCAGGATCATTGCCATTATCCCGGTGAAGAACGCTCCCGCTCCCTCAAGGGAGGCGGCCACGCTGACAAGAAAGGCCCTGCCGAGAGGCAGCCTGACCACGCGTGTCCTGGTGAGGGGTATCACACCGATGAGCTTGCGGCCCTGGTAGTCGATGGGTTCGACGAAGATGGTGTCGGTCACACCGTCGCGTACGTAGACCAGTTCAAGGAACCTCCCCTGAAAACCGGCCACAGTGCTCTGAAGGTCGCTGAAAGCCTTGAGCTGAATGCCGTCGGCCGTCACGACACTGTCTCCCGTGCGAAGGCCGCCCTCGTACGCGGGCAGCCCGACCGAAGCCTCGCCGATCACGGTGGACAAAAGGGGTGTGAAACCCGGAGCCGAGTCGGGGTTGAGGGAATAGGGCACCTCCAGGGTTCCCGCAGTTTCTCTGCGAACCGTGAAGACACCCTCGGGCACACGCTGCGTCTTCTGGAAGACCTGGTCCCAGCTCTGCACCGGCTCACCGTTAACCGAGGTGACAAGGTCGCCCCTTTCAAGCCCCGGCACACCGAATGGGTCGTCCACCACGGGCTCGGAATCGGGTACTCCCGTTCCGATGATGCCAAGGACCAGAAAGATCAGAAGGAATGCAAGGCAGAGGTTCATGGCAGGCCCGGCAAGGACCACCAGGGCACGTTTCCACCATGGTGTTCTGATGCTCTCGGTTTCGTTGCCGGAGGTTCCCAGGTCGACCTTCACGTAGCCGCCAAGGGGAATTGCACCTATGCAGTACTCGGTCCCGCCCCGTTTGACACGGACGAGCAGGGGGGGAAAGCCCATCGAAAACCTTTCAACGGGAAGCCCGACCGCCTTCGCCATGAGAAAATGGCCAAGTTCGTGGAAGAAAACGATTATTCCAAGCCCGAAAATGACGGCAAGCGCGCTGCTCACATCTCCTCCATGACATCCCGCGCCAGCTGTCTGGCGATGGAATCGGCCTTTTTAAGAACATCAAACCCGGTTACCGGAACGGCGTCGTACCTTTCAAGGACAGCCGAGATCACTTCGGATACCGCACCGAATGGGATCCTGTTCGAAAGGAACGCCTTCACAGCCTCCTCGTCCGCGGCGTTGGCCGCGGCGGGGGCAGTTCCACCGGTATCATAAGCGCTAAGGACCGCAGAGTACGCCGGATACCTCCCGAGGTCCATCGGTCTGAAATGAAGCGCGCCCCACGAAAGCGGGTGGTCAGAGCCGGGGGTTACGGGAAGGTCCAGCGCGGGCCAGTGGAGGGCGAAGGAGATGGGAACGCCCATGTCAGGGGTGCCCATCAGTGCCTTCCAGGCGCCGTCGGCGGTTTCGACGAAGGAGTGGACGATGCTTTCGGGGTGCACGACCACTTCGACGGGAATCCCCGGGAAGAGACGCCTGGCCTCGATCACCTCGAAAGCCTTGTTAACCATGGAAGCTGAATCAACTGTGATCCTTGCGCCCATGCTCCAGTTCGGGTGGGACAAAACGCGCTCGACCGAAGCCCCGGCGGTCTCGCGCACCGGCATGTCGCGCAGGGCCCCTCCGCTTGCTGTGAGAACGACGCGCCTGGGGGGTCTGTCCTCTCCGGCAAGGCAGCGGAAAACAGTGCTGTGCTCGCTGTCCACCGGGATGACCAGCCCCTTTTCGAGGTGCGGAAGCAGAAGCTCCCCGCCCACCACAAGGCTTTCCTTGTTGGCCAGGGCCAGGGGAATGCCCATTTCCTGCGTGAGAAGGCTGGCTTCCAGCCCCGCGCTGCCAACGATGGCGTTGAGCACCATATCAGCACCATCGATCAGCCCGGGCAGGTGTTCCCTGCCCACAAAAAGACCTGCTCCGCTTGCCCCTTCGGGGAGCGTGGCGATGCCGGCCCTGGGGGGATCGAACCGCTTTACCTGTTCCCTGAGAGTGGACAGGGATGAACCGCAGTAAAGCGAATGAAGGGCAAGTGAGGGGCTTCCTTCGATCACGGCAAGGGCCTGCACGCCGATGGAGCCAGTGGAACCCAGCACCGCGACCCGCCTCTTCACGCGCTCACCCCAATCCCAGAAGCCCGTAGAGCACCAGGGCGACCGGGGCGGCTGCAACGACGCTGTCGAACCTGTCAAGGATGCCACCGTGATCGGCCAGGAACCGCCCCGAATCCTTTATCCCGGCGTCACGCTTCACCACGCTCTCGAAAAAGTCACCGATCACTCCGGCAATTCCGCAGAGCAGACCAACGAGAAGAAGGTGCGCCAGGGGGGCGATGCCGTGACCCAGAACGGCCACCGAAGCCATGGAGCCAACAAGGCCAGCTGCGAACCCCTCCCAGGATTTCGCGGGGCTGACCAGGGGCAGCATCTTGTGCCTTCCCCAGCGGCAGCCCGCGAAGTAGGCGAAGCTGTCGCCGACCCAGCAGGATACCAGGGGGATCAGAACGAATGCACGGTCGGCCCACTCCAGCGACAATCTGGCCAGTATCCCGAAACCAAGTGTGTAGTATGCCGAAAGGGCCATCACTCCCAGCATACCGGCCCGGGCTCCCTCGGGCGTCCGCCGGAAGATCCACCACATTGCGTGAACGGCTCCCGGAAGCATCAGGGCCTGCATGGCGTACTGCGACCCGACGCCGGTGAGCCACGTTGACAAAGCTGCGGCGGACCCCACCATGAACCGGAGGGGAATGGGCGTGGAAACCACGCAGAGGGCAACAGCCTCGTAGCCCGCGAGACCTGCCAGAAGCGAAAACAGCACAAGGGAGGCGGTGGGTCCGCCCAGAAGGATGACTCCAAGAAACATGACAAGGCCCGGTATGGCCACGAGTATTCGACCCCTGAGGCCGGGAAACGCCATCAGTTGGTCAGGCCGCCGTAGCGGCGGCCCCTTCCCGAATAGTCCTCGAGGGCTGCCCGGAAGTGCTCCCTGTCAAAATCCGGCCATAGTACGGGAGTGAAGTAGAGCTCGCTGTACGCGGACTGCCAGAGCAGGAAATTTGAGAGCCTCTGTTCCCCCGAGGTGCGGATTATCAGGTCAGGGTCGGGAATGTCCGGGTTGTAGAGACAAGCCCCTATCGTGTCCTCGGTGATGCTTTCGGGCGGGATAGCGCCGTCGCGGACCTGTGTGGCAAGTGTCCGTACTGCGTCGAGTATCTCGGCCCTGCCGCCGTAGCTCAGGGCGAGGACCAGCACGAGTCCGGTGTTCCCGGCGGTTTTCTCCATGGCTTTGGTCAGATCGGCCCGCTGCTTCCTTGGAAGGTCATGGAACCTGCCGGTGACCCTGAGCTTGACCTGTTTGCCGTGAAGCTCGTCGATATTGTTCGTGATGAACCGGGACAGAAGCTGCATGAGAAAGGCAACCTCGAGCCTTGGACGGCTCCAGTTCTCGGTGGAGAAAGCGTAGAGGGTCAGGAATCTGATCCCGGTTTCGCCGCAGAACTCAACTGCGGTGTGAATAGCCCTTTCCGCAGCGGAATGGCCGTCGGTGCGGGGAAGACCCCTCTTCTTCGCCCAACGGCCGTTACCGTCCATGATTATGGCAACATGGGACGGAACGGCAGCCATCAGACCTCCAGGATCTCTTTTTCCTTGGCCTTGAGCAGCTTGTCTATCTCGAGGCCGGCCTCGTCAACAGCCTTCTGGACAAGGTCCTGTGTCTTCTTCTCGGCATCTTCGGTTATCTCGCCGGCCTTGCAGGCCTTCTTGAGCTGGTCGTTTGCGTCCCTGCGGATGTTGCGAAGAGAGGTGCGGCCCTCTTCCGCAAGTTTCTTCACGAGTTTGATCAGGTCCCTGCGGCGTTCTTCGGAGAGCTTGGGCACCGGAATGCGTATCACGGGGCCGTCGATGGTTGCCCTCAGGCCCAGATCACTGGCCTCGATGGCCTTGGCGATGGCGGGCGCCGTGGACTGGTCCCAGGGTTGGACCACGATGAGCCTGGGTTCGGGCGCGCTTATACCCGCCACCTGTTTGATGGGCATCGTGTCGCCCCAGCACTCGACCCTGATGCTGTCGAGGAGGGCCGGGCTGGCTTTACCCGTCCTGATCACCGACATCTCACGGGATGTGTTCTGAACCGTCTTTGACGACTTCTCCCGCACTTCGGAAAGCATGAGGTCCTGCATTGCTAATCCTCCACGATCGTTGCCGGAAGCTCGCCCGAAAGCACACGGCTGAAGTTGCCGGGTCCGGTCAGGTCAAACACAGCGATCCTTATCCCCGCGTCGCGGCACACCGCGACGGCGGCCGCATCCATGAAACCAAGCCCCATTGAAAGCACCTGGTCGTATCCCATTCGTTCAAAGCGCCTTGCGCCGGAGTTAAGTTTGGGGTCACTGTCGTAAATGCCGTCCACCTTCGTTCCCTTGTACAGGGTTTTGCACCCGGTCTGCGCGGCCCTGAGGGCGGCTGCGGTGTCGGTGCTGAGGTGCGGGTTCCCGGTTCCCCCCGCGAAGAAGAGGATCTCGCCCTTTCGGAAAAGCTCCGTGGCCTTTCCGGGTGAGAAGGTCTCCACTCCCGCTTCGGGAAATGGAAAGGCACTGAAAACAGTTGAACGCCCGCCGCTCCTGATTACGGCATCGGACAGGGCCAGGGAATTCATGACCGTGGCCAGCATGCCCATGTAATCAGCCGTTGTCCGGGTTATGCCGCCTGTGTCACGACCCCTGAGGAAGTTGCCCCCCCCTGCGACGACACCCGGTTGATACCCGAGGGAAGCGAGGGCGATGAGCTCAAGGGCAAGCTCGGACACCTTGCCGGGATCGATGCCGTGACCCAGCCCCCCCGCGAGCACTTCGCCGCTGAGCTTGAGCAGGAACCTTTCCCGCGGACGGGGGACTTCCTCCATCTCAGGAGCCTATGGTGAACCGGGAGAACCTGTTGATGATGATGTTCTCGCCGACCCTGCCGATGAGGCTGTTGAGCACGGAAGAAACCGTGCCCAGTGTCTCGTCGTGGAACCACAACTGGTCGAGAAGGCAGACCTCGCTGTAGAACTTGGTGATGCGGCCTTCGATGATCTTGTCCACGATGTTCTGGGGTTTGCCCGAACCCTCGAGCTGCTTGAGCAGGATGCCCTTTTCTTCGGCCAGCTTCTCTTCCGGAACTGCGGCGCTGGAAACGTACTCAGGGCTGCTGGCGGCGATGTGAACCGCAAGCTCTTTGCAGAAGGCGATGAAGTGGTCGGTGCGGGCCACGAAGTCAGTCTCGCAGTTGACCTCGACAAGGACACCCATCTTGCCGTTGAAGTGGATGTAAGACTCCACCCTGCCTTCGTTGGCCAGGCGGGTCGCCTTCTTGGCGGCCACCTGCATGCCCTGCTCGCGCAGGAGCTTCAAAGCCTCGTCGACGTTGCCGCCAGTGGCCTCGAGGGCCTTCTTGCATTCCATCATGCCGACACCGGAAACCTTGCGGAGTTCCTGTATGGTTTTGACATCCATTTTGGTCATTCCTTCTCTTCGATGACCGGCTCTGCTGCCTCCACGGTTGCCTGGGGCTTCTCTTCGCCCTCACCGGAGGTCATTGCCGGCTTTTCATCAACTTCTCTGGGATTCCTGCCCTCGGCCCCGAGAAGGGCTGAGTCGGCAAGGGTTCCGATGATCAGGGAGATGGACTTTATGGCGTCATCGTTTCCGGGGATCGGGTAGTCCACCTCGCCGGGATCGCAGTTGGTGTCGACCACGCCAATGCACGGGATGCCGAGTCTTTTCGCTTCCTGCACGGCGATGGCTTCCTTCTTGATGTCAACGACGATCACCACACCGGGAAGACCCTTCATGTGGCGGATGCCCCTGAGGTACTTCTCGATCCTCTCGCGTTCGCGGGTCTTCTGAAGGATCTCGCGCTTCTTGAGGCTCCTGGGAAAACCTTCATGCTCCTCCTTCTCAAGTTCGTTGAGACGAAGGATGCTGCGGTAAACCGTCTTGAAGTTGGTGAGGGTGCCGCCCAGCCAGCGCTCGGTCATGAAGTACTGACCGCACCTTTCGGCATGGCCCTCGACGCACTCACGGCCCTGCTTCTTCGTTGCCACGAACAGAACGTCCCTGCCCTGCGCCACTGTTCTGGAAACCAGGTTCACAGCGTCTTCAAGAGCCTTCTGGGTCTTCTTGAGGTCGATGATGTGTATTCCGTTACGGGACATGAAGATGTAGCTCTTCATGGCGGGGTTCCAGCGTTTGTCCTGGTGGCCGAAGTGAACCCCTGCTTCAAGCATGGTCTGAATTGATGGGATCTGCATTCCGGATCTGTCCTTTCGGTTTTTCACCACCGGTGGAAGCGGGCGCCAATCCTTCGAGGGACACCGGGCGCCCGCATAAGCCCACCGTGAGTTATCAAGGCTCCAAACGGAGCGGTAACACTACCTCTTGGAGAACTGGAAACGCTTGCGCGCCTTCGGTCTTCCGTACTTCTTGCGTTCGACGATCCTGGGGTCGCGCCTGAGCATTCCCTGGGTTTTCAGGGTTGCACGGTACTCGGGGTTCGCATCGACAAGAGCCCTGGCGATGCCCATCCTGATGGCGCCGGCCTGACCGGTTATGCCACCGCCCCTCACGTTCACGACCACATCGAAGATGCCCATGACCCTGACCGCGTGAAGGGGCTCGAGGGCGTGATCCTTCTGGGAAAGGTCGCCGAAATACTCGAGAGGGGTCCTGTCATTAATGACGACCCGACCCGAGCCCGGCCTGAGGTAACACCTGGCGGTGCTGGTCTTTCTTCTTCCCACGCCGATATGCTGGTCCATTCTCACCTTTCCCGGCTAGAACTCGAGCACCTGAGGCTGCTGAGCCTCGTGGGGGTGTTCGATGCCCGAATAGATTTTGAGTTTCTTGATCTGGGCCCTGCCAAGCCTGTTCTTGGGCATCATGCCCGCAACGGCATGACGCAGGAGCCTGTCGGGGTGATCAGCCAGGAGGTCGCGCATGAGAACCGACTTCTGGCCGCCCGGATAGCCGGTATGCCTGTAATAGTGTTTTTGTTCGAGCTTGTTGCCCGAAACGTGAAGCTTGTCCGCGTTCACGACCACGACGAAGTCGCCGGTGTCGATGTGCGGTGTATAGACCGGCTTGTTCTTGCCCTGGAGAAGCATGGCAAGCTTGGTGGAAAGCCGGCCGAGGGTAAGGCCGTCGGCGTTCACCAGCCACCAGTTGCGCTGTATCTCCCCGGCCTTGGCCGAATAGGTCTTCAAGGTTCTACCTCCGAAAAGGGCTGTTTCTCTATGGTACCAACTAATACAAAACAACAACATGCCCTCACCCTGAGTGGGCTTGCACTGTTCAGGTGAAGGGACGGCTAATCTATTCCGACCCGCCGGGAAAGTCAAGTTTGTAAAGGGCTTGGGGAAGCGTGTCGGGCGTGCAGGCAGTTCCGCCGCCCGCTGTGATGAGATCCCATGGCAGCGGTTCGACCCTTGCGCACACGACAATGAGCCTTACGCCCAGAACGGCTGCGGCCACGCCCTTGCCCGCGAGGGCCAGCCCCCGCAGCTCGTGGGGTATCCGGGTGGAAAACCCCTGGGGCATCACGCCCACACCGGCCCTGACAAAGGGAAGGAAGAGCTGGACACCCGGCCAGGGTTCGAGACGGCACGGCCTGCTGAAGCCCAGTGGCCTGAGCACATCCCAGGTTGCCCCGTAGATGCGTCTGCGCCGGTTCCCCAAAAGTTCGGCACCGGGGTAACTGCCGCCGGGTGTGATCGGGGGAAGGGGAAGAGCCAGGGCATCGTGCATGCACCGGGGAACGCCCGACGGAGGAGGCGGAGTGGGCGCACCGGTAAGCCTGCACCCCAGGGCGGTGTAGAACCAGCGGGTGTGCGGGTTTTTCAAAACGCCTTCTCCAGAACGGCGGCTATGAGCCCCGCCGGAAAACCCCTTCTTAGAAGCCACCCGGCAGCGCGCCTTCTTGCCGTTTCGCGGTCGGGAATGCTTCCGTACCTGCGTTTAACCAGCACAGCCAGCGAATCCGGGGATTCGCCGGCTGGTGTTTCGGAAAGAACCGTTGTGATGGCGCTTTCGGCAACACCTTTGCCCCGGAGCCTGGCCTTGAGCCCGGCCCTTCCCAGCGTGTGACAGGCGGCGAAGGCCCTGGCGTAGCGGAGGTCGTCGATGAGACCGTACTCGCGCGCCCAGGCCATGCAGTCTGTGACGACCCCGGAAAGGTAGCCCCTCTCCCGCAGTTTCGTGGAGAGCTGCCCGCTGCTTCGCTCGGACAGAGCCAGGTAGCGGTTGGTGTACCTCTTTGCATCGGACAGCTGGGCCCCTTCTGCCTCATCGCGCAGCGCGGAGGCGTCGATGAGCTGCCCGGAAACCAGCCCGTTCGCTTCAGCGGCTTCGGAGGGGAGAAGGAGCGCTTCCCCCTCGAGCCGGACGACCACCCAGCCTCGGCGGGCCTGTGTGACGGAAAGGACCTCGGTGAGGGTCATTCCGCCGGGGCGACCGGGGTGGCGGGTGACGTGGTTATGGCCGAAGGGGGAAGCCCGAGCAGCGTGCGAAGTTCGATGTCGAGCTTCCGGGTGACCTCGGGGTTGTCTTTCAAATAGATGCGTGAGTTGTCGCGGCCCTGGCCCAGTTGGAGGTCGCCCATTGAGTACCAGGTTCCACGGCGGGTGATGACCTTTCTCTCAAGGCCGAGGTCGAGAAGCTCGCCCTCGCGGGAGATGCCCTCCCCATGGAGAATGTCGAATTCGCACTCTTTGAAGGGGGGGGCCATCTTGTTTTTAACCACCTTCACGCGTGTGCGGCTGCCCACCACGTCTTCGCCGTTCTTGATGGATGCCACCCGGCGGACGTCGAGCCTAACGCTGGCGTAGAACTTGAGAGCCCGGCCGCCGCTTGTGGTTTCGGGGTTGCCGAACATGACGCCTATCTTCATGCGGATCTGGTTGATGAAGATGACCACGGTGCGGGACTTGCTGACGGCCCCGGTGAGCTTGCGGAGGGCCTGGGACATGAGCCTTGCCTGAAGGCCCACATGGCTGTCGCCCATTTCGCCCTCGATCTCGGCCTTGGGAACCAGGGCGGCGACGGAATCTATTACGATGGCATCCATGGCGTTGGAGCGAACGAGCGTTTCGGTTATCTCAAGGGCCTGCTCGCCGGTCTCGGGTTGTGCGACGAGAAGCCTGTCGATGTTGAGCCCAAGCTTCTGGGCGTAGTCGGGGTCGAGGGCGTGTTCGGCGTCGATGAATGCCACTTCGCCACCGGCAGCCTGGGCCTGGGCCAGCATGTGAAGGGCCAGGGTTGTCTTGCCGCTGCTTTCCGCACCGAAAACTTCGATCGCCCTTCCCCGCGGGATGCCCCCGATGCCAAGTGCCGCATCGAGCAGAATGCTGCCTGTGGGTATCACGTCGACCTTCATGGAAGTGTTGTCGCCCAGACGCATGATGGCGCCCTGCCCGAATTTTTTCTGGATCTGCTGGAAGGCTGCGTCGAGTGCCCTTGCCCTCTCCTGTGATGAATCCTCCTGTTTGCTCATGGCAACACCTTTCATTAGTTAAGGTGACCCTGTAAAGGGGACGGTCTCAAGCCACAGCCCGAAAATAGTAAACATCTGTTCTCATGGCAAGCCCCCCGCCACCCATCGGGAAAGCACCCGGTACAACGGCCCCCGGGGTGTGAGCGTGCTTTCGAACAGGGCCATCCCGTCAAGAAGCCCGGAAACGCCTGAAGGAACAGGGGGCAGTGCGGGGGGACACCCGCCGGAAAGCCTGGCGATGGTTATGTGGGGCACGAAAGACCGGTTGCCCGCAGCTTCCGCGAGTCTGCCGACCCCGGGGCTGAAGCTGCCTCCCACCCAGACCGCGCTGTCATTGAAGCAACCCGTTTTCGTGAGATTGAACTCGAGGGGAAGGGCACCGTGAGAGGACCATGCGTCATCAAGGATCCTGAGGGCATCTCCCGGGGGGAACTCACCGAAAAACCTGAGCGTCAGATGAAGGTTCTCACGGCGGACACGGCGTGTTCCCGGACGGTTGGCGAGAACCTGCGGATACCATGCCTCGAGGGCATCGAGGGCATTCCGGGGCAGGAGCAGGGCAGAAAACAACCTCACCGGTCTTCCCTGAGAAGCTGAAGCAGAACACCCAGAGCAGAGGAAACCGCCGCAAGCCTCACCGTGTCACGGGTACCTCCGAACCGCCAGGTTCCCGAGACGGTCCGGGGTCCGCTGCATGCGGCGATCCACACTGTCCCGACCGGTTTTTCCGGAGTACCGCCGGCTGGGCCTGCGATTCCAGTCACAGAAATGCCGCAGTCTGCGCCGAAGGCATCACGGACACCGAGGGCCATGGCCAGGGCGACATCACCGCTCACCGCTCCCCTGGCCCTGATGAGCTGTTCAGGAATACCCAGAAGGCGCGTTTTCGATGCGTTTGAGTAGACCGAGACCCCCCCGGCAAACCATTCCGATGCTCCCGGAACTCCCGTGAGCCCCGCAGAGACAAGCCCCCCCGTACAGGACTCGGCAGTGGCCACCACAAGCCCCCTGGATTTGAGCTCGATCCCAAGTACCTCTTCCAGTGTCCGGTCCTGCTCGAGTGAATAGACCCTGCGACCGAGGAGTGACACCACCGTATCCCTGAACCCGGGGGCTCCCGGACCGTCGAAGCCGAGGTCGACCCTGCCCGGGGAGGGAAGGTATGCCGGGGAAAGACCGTATTTGTCCTGGAGCGGCCTGAGGGTGTTGAAAAGGTCGCCCTCGCGTATGCCCCAGGTGCGCACATGGAACCCTGAAGCGCCCGTTTCCACGATCCCGGCAACGGACAGACAACTGTGAAAAAGCTCACGTACTTCATGGGGAACACCCGGAAGTGATATGAGAACTCCGCCGAGAGCTGTAAGAACAACACCGGGAGCCACGCCGGCGGGGTTCCTGACCGGAACCGAGCCCTCGGGCAGTACCGCCTGCTTCAGGGCCCCCTCGGGCACCTTCTCGCCCAGACTGCTGTAACGACCCGTGATCAGGCCGGCTGCCGCCGGGCAATCGCGCAGTGGAAGACCAAGAGCACGTGCAATGCCCTCGAGCGTGATGTCGTCGGATGTGGGACCCAGGCCGCCGGTCGTGACCAGCAGGGTTCCGGGAAGAAGCAGCTCACGAACGGCAGCGGCAATCTCTTCAAGATCGTCACGAACGACCCTGGCTTCAGTCAGGGGAAGTCCCCATCGGTTAAGGGATCCGCCAAGAAAATGCAGGTTCACATCACGGGTACGGCCCGAGAGAAGCTCGTTCCCAACTGCGAGAAGCGCCGCCCGAATGGGCCTCACCATGGCAGGACCGCTCCGGCCCCGAAAATGAGGGCCGCGGCGATAAGACCGGCGGCGATGTCGTCGGCCAGGATACCAAAGGGTGAGTCAATCCTGTCCAGAAGGGAAACAGGCCATGGTTTTGCGATGTCCATCACCCTGAAGAGCGCCAGGGCGGCAGTGATACCATACAAACCCCATCCCGCTGGCGACGCCATGCAGGCCACCCAGCACCCGGCGAACTCGTCGATGTTCACCCTGGATGGGTCTTTTCCCCAGAGACGCCTGCCGCTGTGGCAGCCAATCCAGGCCAGCGCGATGATGGGGACCAGCAGAAAAGGACGGCCACGGCCGACGAACGCAAATACCACCGCGGCAAGAATGCTTCCCACGGTGCCCGGGGCAAAGGGGAAAAAGCCCGTTCCAAGGCTTGTGGCCAGAGCCGCCCCGGCGAAGTCCCTGAAGCTTCTCACAGCCCCAGCCTTCCAACGACGCGCCGGTTGAGCCAGAGGTAATGAAGCCCCGAGACAAGGGTGATGACCACCGACAGGACAAGCACCCAGTAGGCAGCGTTCATCGTGCCCCGGGAGAATGCCGAGCCTCTCGTCTCCATCACCACGGCGAGAAGGTAGAACAGCACGACACCCATTTGAAGCACTGCCTTGAGCTTTCCGAGACGGGAGGGCAGGATGAGCACGCCGGCGTACGCTGCGATGGACCTGAGGCCGGTCACGAGAAGCTCCCTTCCCACGACCGCGTAGACCGCCCAGACGGGCACCAGGGCAAGCTGCGCCAGTCCGATGAAGGCCAGGCTCACAAGAAGCTTGTCGGCTAGTGGATCAAGGAACTTGCCGAGATTGGAGACCCAACCATATCTTCTTGCCAGGTGGCCGTCGACGAAGTCGGTAAGGCTCGCCACAAGAAACACCACGAAAGCAGCGTAGCGGCAACCCGGGCTGTCCGACAGAAGAAGCCCCATGAAGACCGGGGCCATGATCATGCGTGCCACAGTGAGCCTGTTGGGCCAGTTCATGCCCATCAGACCCGGCTTCTCCCCTTCAGCGCCTGGGTGAGGGTGAGGGAATCGGCGTACTCCACCAAGGCTCCCGGCGGGAGCCCCCTGGCAAGACGGGTCACGGGGACGGAAAGGCCTTCGAGGGCACGGGCGATGTAGGCGCAGGTGGCTTCGCCCTCGGTCGTTGAGTCAAGCGCAAGGATCACCTCCTGGGCCCCGGTTGCGCGAACCCTTTCAAGAAGGGCCGGGATGCCCAGTTCACGAGGTCCGATGCCGTCAAGGGGAGCAAGGCTTCCGTGGAGAACGAAGTAGGTTCCCCTGAAAAGCCCCGTGTCTTCGATTGACCGCTGGTCGGCCGAGGTGTGGACAACGCAGATGGAACTGGCCCTTGAGGTGTTCCGGCATATCTCACAGGTCTCTTCAAGTGTAAGGTTCCTGCAGAGAGGGCATTCGTGAACGTTCCGGGCAGTCTCGGAGAGGACCGACGCAAGCTCCTCGGAAAGCTCCCTGTTGTCAACAAGAGAAAAGGCCAGCCTGAGGGCTGTTTTCCTGCCTATTCCGGGGAGCTTTGAAAGGGCGTCGGACAGGCGGTCGACCGGGGAACCGCTCAAAAAAGGTCACCCAGGCCCGAGGGAATACCCAGCCCCTGCATCTTTTCGTGGGCCAGCTCCCTGCTTTTCCCCACGGCGTCCTGAACCGCTGCGAGGACGAGGTCCTCGAGCATCTCAACATCGGAGGGGTCCACGGCATCAGGCGAGATGCGGATGCCCTGCAGTTCGCCCTGGCCATTCACGACCGCCGTTACCATGCCGCCGCCTGAAGTGCCTTCCACAGTGGCGGCTGCCAACTCCTCCTGTGCCCTGACCATGCCTGACTGCATCTTCTGGGCCTGAGCCATCATGTCCCTCATCTTACGGTTCACCGCGAACTCCTTCTCCACCCGGCTCGGGAATCAGGTCGAACAACCCGGCTATCTCCTTTATATCTTCGTTTTCCCTTACCCTCTTCGAATCATCGGGACCTTGAGCAGCGCGCGGGATTTCGGTCTGCGAGCCTTCAGGCAAGGGAGTGGCCGCAGGCGGCGCAACCGCCGTCGTGATCTCAATAGAAGCAGCCTCTTCCCGAGGAACAGCCGCCGCCGGGGGGCTGACCTTGACCTGGGGAAGGTGGCTGAGGTCAAAAACGCTGGAAAGCCTCGAAGCCGTCAGAAGGGCGCCTTCGATCGTTATGCGGGGATCGGCCCCCTCCCTGATCTGAGCGGACGCGGCGGCCATGATCCGAAGAACGTTCAGAACGGCGATGTCGGGCACCCCCGCCACGCATGACCTGACAAGGTCCATCTCGCCCTCGGAGAGGTCGACTATCCCCTTCTCAGCTCCGGTGGCAGCGAGCATCATGTTCCTCACAAAAAGGGAGAAGGCCTCGTTGAACTCCTCAATGCTGTAGCCCCTCAGGGAAGCCTCTTCCAAAAGGTCGAGGGCGGTGGAGGGGTTGGCGGTGAGTATAGCCCTGGCGATCCCCGCCAGGAGGTCGGACTCGACAAGGCCAAGTAGTTTGGAAACCGTTTCGGAGGTGATGTCGCGCCCGGCGAAGCTCACGAGCTGGTCCATCAGTGAAAGGGCATCCCTCATGCTTCCGCCCGATGCCCTGCAAACAAGGCCAAGGGCGTCCCTGCTCACGGTTATGCCCTCGCCCGCGGCTTCGGTGGAGATGTAGTCGGCCATTACGCGGAACGGAATGCGGCGGAAGTCGAACCTCTGGCAGCGGCTGAGAATTGTGGCAGGAACCTTCCGGGGTTCGGTGGTGGCAAAGATGAAAACGACCTTTTCGGGCGGCTCCTCCAGTGTCTTCAACAGGGCGTTGAAGGCTTCCTTCGTGAGCATGTGCACCTCGTCGATGATGTATACCTTGTAGCCCCCTCCGGCGGCAGCGTAACGGGCTTTTTCCCTGAGGTCGCGGATCTCGTCGATACCCCTGTTGCTTGCGCCGTCGATCTCCAGCACGTCGAGATGAGTCCCGGCGGTTATCTGAAGGCAGGACGGGCAGACAAGGCACGGGTCCGGGGTGGGTCCCTTTTCACAGTTGAGGCCCTTGGCAAGGATTCGGGCCGTCGTTGTCTTCCCCACGCCCCGGGGACCCGAAAAAAGGTAAGCGTGACCGGCCCTGCCGGAGGCGATGGCATTCTGGAGGGTCACCGTAATGTGCTCCTGCGCGGCCACTTCAGAAAAGGTCTGGGGGCGCCACTTTCTGGCGAAGACAAGGTAGCTCATGCGGCTCTCCCTTCGAAGGAGGGGGAAGAGGGGATCATGCGTAACATGGAACACCCGGGCGGAAACGGGGTGGCCGCGTCACCCGAAGGACACCGCTTACGGCTGCTGCCTTCCGGCCCTGACCGGGTTCGCGGGCTTCCGCCGCGCGGGCCCCGCTTCCGTATGCCCGGGTGCCGCCACCGATTCCTTGGAACCGGCAGCGGGGGTGAATATACAGAAAACGGGTAAAACCGGTCAGGGAATGATCAGGAGTCTGTAGCAGGAGCCGTTCCTCACGGATGGGATCCCCGGAATGGAATCCCCCAGAAAACCCCCGGACAAAGCCTGGTTCTCCCTGTTCCCGTTGATGAACACGGGGAAGCTGCGGATCCACTGAGCACCTCCCGCAACGCTGCTCGTGGTTTCCACGACCACACCAACGCCGGCCGCCTGGGCGGCCGGAAGGGTCCTGAGCCATGCGGCCGCATCGGCAACCCCCTCCTCCCTCACCGTTACGATGGTGGAGAGGGGTATGACCGAAAGCTCGGGGTTCCTGGCCCGAAGGAGCTCGGCCAGGAACACGGCAGTGGTATCGCCCGCGAGCGGGTAGATGCCGGGCTGGAAGTTCTCCCACTGCATGTCGGGGGCCGGGTTGACAGCCAGGGCGAATGTATCGGGGGAAAAGAGAGTGGAGTCGCCGCCGGCGAGAACCGCGCCCAGAGGAAGGTCTGTCGAAATGTCGGGCACGGTCCGGGTGGAGTCGGCAACCATGTCCCTGATGCGGGCATAACTCCAGAAGCGTGAAGAGGATGAATCCTGTTGAAGCGGCATAACGACCTCGGTCGAAGAATCAGGGGTTGAGAACAGGTTGCCCTCATCGCCGTCCTCCGGTTTGCGGGAATCGAAAACACCGGACGCCAGAAGAACTCCCAGAACGACCATTACCGCAACCGCCACGAAGGGAATGACCGGAATGCGCATACCGCTTCCCGAATGGCAGCTGGCAGCGGCAACCGCCCCGCCCTGCCTTCTGTATGCTACCCGGCTCTCCCGGACAAGGGCGGTGAGCCAGCCGTCGATGTTCTTCCCCGTGCCCCGCTTCAGTGCGCCTTCGCGGAGGTGCATCCAGACGCCGGGGGTAGCCGTCAGCACGACGGCGCCGGGGTTGATGCGGGCGTGGCCGGTGATGATGTGGTTCCCCTCGCCGCCCAGCCAGTGTGACAGGTCCCTTATTCGGCGGGAGTATTCGGGGTGGTCTCTCCCGACCCCGGATGCCTCGGCTTCGGAGCAGTCCGCGGCCAGGATGGAAACCGTATCTTCATCGTACTTGAGTATCCGGCAGGCGCCGGTCGAGGCGAACCAGGCATGCGTGCCGCAGAATGCCACTGCAGCGACGCTGCAGCCGCTGTGACCATTTTTGCGGATGATGTCGGCCGCTTCCCGGAGAGCGTCAGCCAGGGCTTCCTCGATACCGTAGGCAACACCCTCGGCAAAAACGTCACGAACCGTGTTTACTGCGATCTCGGATGAAGGATCGTCATCGGGGTTCAGCCCCTCGGCGACAACAACAACGCCTGCGTAGGGAAATTCGCCCAGATAGCCGTCGGAACACACCCTGCGTTGAAGTCTGCTGCGTCCTGGTTGAGACTTCCATGCTCCCACGCAACCTGATTGTGTTGAGTTGCCTCCGCTCATGCCATCCCCGGTTCACTTGAGAAACTGAATTGGTGGAGATGAGCGGGATCGAACCGCCGGCCTCTGCCTTGCGAAAGCAGCGCTCTACCAACTGAGCTACATCCCCACATCAGTAAACAACACGCGGCAAGCCGCCGAGCACCCTGATCTGCCGATCAGCCCGTGAAAAGGACCCTTCCGCCGCCGGAAAGCACGAGCCAGCCCTCGGAGCCCTCTTCCACCAGCACGCCTTCGTCTGAAGCCACCAGGGCTTCCGCCCTTACGGTCATGCTGCGGTTCAGCCGCATAAGCCTTGTCCGGCCTCCCGCAAAGAACAGCAGTTCGCCCTCTGCGGTCCCGGAAAGCCTGCTGAGTGAAGGCGCCTGTTCGAGGCCTAGCGGCTCATGAACTATGCCCGACGGCCTTACGGCAAGCATGTCGAACCTGACCGACATGCCTTCGGTGTAAAGCATGCGCACCGCTGATTCGTACCCCTGACCAAGCAAAATGGTTCCGCTGCCCGTGAGGGTGGTCGCGCCCTGCTCATCCGCCGAGAACTCGATTTCCGAGTCCATTGCGATGACAAACGCGGGTCGAACCGCAACTGACCCCGAGTGAAGGTGAAGTACTGTGATCTCAGCATTTTCAACGGGATGGACCGTGTATCGCCCGGGTGGGACGGGTGCAGCAACCGCCGGGACGGGCACGGCCTCGGTGACCACTGCCTCTTCCGGCCCGGTCTCTCCCGTTGCCGTTGCTTCCTCCTGAGGCTCGAAGGCAACAGGTGCCTCTTCGGGGGAGGACTCGGGTTCAGGTTCAGGTTCAGGTTCAGGTTCGGGTTCAGAGGCGCCGAAAATGGACGAAAGGTCGGCCTCTTCCTTCCCGGGCGCTTCCACTGGAGGCTCTTCCGTAACGGGCGCCTCTTCAGGCGAAGCCTCGGGTTCAGGCTCAGGCTCAGGCTCGGGCTCAGAGTCACCGAAGATGGACGAAAGGTCGGCCTCTTCCTTCCCGGGCGCTTCCACTGGAGGCTCTACCGTAACGGGCGCCTCTTCGGGCGCAGCCTCGGGTTCAGGCTCGGGTTCAGGTTCGGGCTCAGAGTCACCGAAGATGGACGAAAGGTCAGCGTCTTCCTGCACAGGCTCTTCCACTGGAGGCTCTTCCGTAACGGGCGTCTCTTCGGGAACCTCTTCGGGCTCAGGCTCGGGTTCGGAGCCACCGAATATCGACGAAAGGTCAGCGTCTTCCTGCACAGGCTCTTCCACTGGAGGCTCTTCCGCGACGGGCGTCTCTTCGGGAACCTCTTCGGGCTCGGGCTCGGGTTCGGAGCCGCCGAATACCGACGAAAGATCAGCGTCCTCCTGCACAGGCTCTTCCACTGGAGGCTCTTCCGCGACGGGCGTCTCTTCGGGCGTGGCTTTTTCGGACGAGGTTTCAGACGGCTCGATCGTGCCGAAAACCGAGGCAAAATCCAGAGATTCCGACTGCGGTTGAGCCGTTGCGGGCTCTTTGACGGCGGGTGAAGGCTCATGCGATGGACCCGACCCACCGAAAATCGAGGAAAAGTCAATGGCGGTGTCGAGATCGGAACCGGAGGCTGGGGCATCGGCCGACTCGGTCAGGTCAGCCGCCTTCTTGAATATCCCGGCAAGGTCTTCCTTTGAGGAGGTCGGCTTCGTCTCGAAGGAAGATCCGCCGAATATGGAATCGAGGTCGAGTGCGGGGCGAGTCTCCTCGGGTTTCTCCTCTTCCGGTGAGGCGATGCCCATGTTGGACAGGAGCTCGGATACGCCCTCGTCCTCATGCCTGCCGTTGAGGCCCATGTCGGTAAGAAGACGGTCAACACCGGCTTCCTCTCCGGCGAACTCGTCGTCGGTTCCGGGGACGTCGGGAAAGACCTGGGAGCCGTTCGGCACGGCCTCGGGGATTTCGGAGGACTGCTCGGGTGAGCCGTGCTTGTCAATCCTGGTGATGGCCACCTTGGCGCCGTGGTGACCCGGGTTGATCTCGGCCACCACCCGGTAGTTGTCGAGGGCGAGCTCGAAATCACCAAGTTCCTCAAGAACCTGCCCAAGTCTGAAATGAGTGTAGATGTTGTTGATTTCGAGGGTTGACAGCGCTTCGAGCTGTTCGCGGGCCTCTTCCCACAGACCGAGGCACATGCAGGCGTCGGCCAGGAGGCTTCTTGCCCTGGGCCTTGTGCCGATGAGATCCGTGGCCTTGAGAAGCAGTTCTCGTGCCTGTTCGGCAAGACCCCTTGCGAGATAACCCTCGGCATCCCTGCAAAGGGCTTCGTAGGTATCGCTGGTGAAAGAATCTGCCATGAGGATCCCCTTACGGTTGAAATCTATCGTAATTCAATTCTTCTCACGCAGCGGATAACCGAAAGGCGATCGTCGTGAAGCGGAAGGGCGATTCCGACCACCGCCCTCGGTACTGGCGGAGAGGGAGGGATTCGAACCCTCGAGAACGCAAGCGCCCTACACGGTTTCCAACCGTGCTCCTTCGACCGACTCGGACACCTCTCCCCAGCAAACCGGGCCTAATTCATAGGGAAGGCAACCGTGTTTGTCAACGATGTGGACGAAACACCGGCCGAGCCTTTCCCCACCTTCCCGTACAGGCCATATTCCACCGTGGTTCATCCTGCGAAAGGAGCATTCATGAAAACCCTGATAACCCTTCTAATGGTTCTTCTGCCGACGGTTACCCTGGCGGCGGAGAGAACAGTCCTCTGGGAGTACTTCACCCAGACCGGTTGAGGCACCTGCTACAGCAGCTGGGCAGCTGTCAGGAACATTCTTACGCCTTACGTGGAGTCCGGGGATGTGGCACCTCTCTACATCTTCTACAACGGCCCCTACACCAACGCGTTCAACTCGGGCCGCTTCTCTTTCTACGGTGTTTCGGGCACCCCCACGGTTAAAATGGACGGAACGCCGTCCTCATACACACCTTCCACCTATCCCACGGCTATTGCGAACAGACTCGCGGTCCCCTGCCATGTGGCAATAGAGACGGAGTTTACGGGCGACTCCACGGGAGGGACGGCAACCTTCCTCATCACCGCCGAGGAGGACCTCGGCACAACGGGCACGATCAAGGTCTGGTCTGTTGTGATACAGGACAGCGTCACGGCCACCGGAACGGGCTGGGGCGGGTACACGGGCAAGGAACTCATGTGGCTTCCCGTTGCATGGCCCCTGGGCACGGGTGGGCAGGTCGTATCCTTCACCGGCCCATACCCCCGGACAGTTGAACTCTCCGGCGACTACACCCTCGACCCTGCAAGGCACCTTTACGACGACCTGAGGGTGGTTACCTGGGTTCAGCTCGCAACGGGCTCCAAACAGGTGCTTAACGCCAACTACAGGCTGCTTTCCGACCCCGAAGGCATCGAGGGTTCAGCACCAGGCTCACTGGCGCTTCACGCCGGACCCAACCCGTGCGACGGCCAGTTCACGGTTACCGCCACACTGCCCGAAGGCCTCACCGGGACAGTATCGGTTTTCGATATCACGGGAAGGATGGTGGAGAGCTTCCCGGCGGGAAACGGCACGGGGGTCTCCGTTCTCAACACGGGCCTCTACTTCGTGAGGATGGTCACCAGCGACGGGCAAACGGCCGGCGCGCGGATAGCCGTGGTAAGGTAGTTGTTCGCTGAAGGGCGCCCTTTCCGGCGCCCTTCTTTTTTGGGTATTGCTTTTTCTTGAAACTTTCCTATACATTCCTTATGTTGCGGATTGGTTTTACGAATTGGGGAGGTGTTTGATGAAAAAGTTCCTTGTTCCCGTTCTTCTGCTGCTTGCGGGTTTTTCACTCGCAGCGGAGAGAACCGTTCTCTGGGAGTACTTCACCCAGACTGGTTGAGGCACCTGCTACAGCAGCTGGTCAGCTGCTAAAGCCGCAATTCAGCCCTTTGTCACCAGTGGTGACGCTGCTCCGCTTTACATCTTCTACAACGGTCCCTACACCAATGCATTCTGCTCCGGACGCTACAGCTTCTATGGCGTTACCGGCACCCCGACGGTCAAACTCGACGGCAGCACCTCGACTTCCTCGCCCTCCGGCTACGCAGCCGCGATCAACAGCCGCCTCAGTGTGCCCAGTTACGTCAGCATCGATGCCGACATGATCGGAAACGCCACGGGCGGTACCGGTTACTACAGCATCACCGCCGAGCAGGACCTGGGCGTCAGCGGCCAGATCAAGGTCTGGTCGGTCGTGATCCAGGACAACTTCATCGCCGCCGGAACCGGTTGGGGCGGATACACCGGCATGGAAATGATGTGGATGCCGGTTGCCTTCCCGCTGGGCGCAGCCGGACAGGTCATCAGTTTCACCGGCCCATACCCGCAGACCGTCAACGTCCAGGGCAACTACACGCTCAACCCCACGATCCACATCTTCAACAACCTCAAGGTGGTCACCTACGTCCAGATCAGCGGCGGAACCCGTGAAGTCCTCAACGCCAACCACATGGACCTTCCCGACACCGCCACCGGCGTCTACGGCGACGAGGCCGCCCAGGTCGGCGAGGCCGCACAGCTTTACGTCGGCCCCAACCCCTGCCAGGGTCAGTTCACCGTTTCGTCCGTTCTGCCCCAGGGCCAGACCGGAACCGTTTCGGTGTACGACATCAGCGGCAGGGTTGTCCACAGCTTCCCCGCCGGCGGCACCAGCAGTGCCGTCATCGAGGAGACAGGCCTTTACTTCGTGCGCATGACTACCAGCACGGGTCTGGTCGAAAACCGCCAGATCGCAGTCGTAAGGTAGATCTGTAAGTCTGAAGGGGGGTGCCAACCGGCGCCCCCCTTCTCTATGTCTGCATGCTCCGGAGCGCCATCACAACGTCGGGAAGGGGCAGCCCCACCACATTGAACCAGCAGCCCCGTATCTCTCTTACGAACAGGCCGCCATGTCCCTGGGCGCCGTAGGCGCCGGCCTTGTCCATGGGTTCTCCGGTCTCAACGTAGGCACTGATCTCGGGGGCGGAAATGTCCCTGAAGAGGACCCGGGTTTCCCGGTGAAAGAGCCTTTTCTCGTTTCCGAGGACCAGGCAGACCCCTCCGAACACCGAATGCCACCTGCCCGACATGGCGCCAAGCATTTCAGCAGCCTCGTTCTCGTCTTCGGGCTTTCCAAGCGGTCTTCCGTTCAGGAACACCATGGTGTCGGCACCGAGCACAGGGTTACTGGGGTATTCAGGCGCCACGACCAACGCCTTGCGGGATGCCCATCCCATAACGACCTGCTCGGGTGAGCCGGTGAAGCCGGTTTCCAAAACACCCGAGGGGTGAACGATGAGGGGAATGCCGATGGCTTCCAGAAGGGATTTCCTGCGGGGGGAAATGCTTGCAAGAACCAGCGGCACGTCGTGGGTGTACCAGGGGTTCACTCGCGCTCCGAAGGGGAATCGACCATTATGGTGACAGGACCGTCGTTCACCAGGCTGACTTCCATGTGTGCACCGAACACGCCTTCGGACACCTCGACCCCGGCCTCCCTGACCTTCTGGATGAAAACACGGTAGAGCATTCCGGCGGTTTCGGGAGGGGCGGCCCTTGTGAAACTGGGCCTTTTACCCTTCCTGGTGTCCGCGTGAAGGGTGAACTGGCTGACGACGAGCATCCCGCCGCAGGTCTCGGTCAGTGAAAGGTTCATCAGCCCCCCGTCGTCAGGGAACACTCGAAGCCCGATCAGCTTGTCCCGCATCCAGTCCAGGTCGCCTGGCGTGTCGTTCGGGCTGAAGCTCACAAGGACCAGGAGCCCCGCGCCCATGGATGACACGTTCCTGCCGGATACGGCCACACCTGCCGAACTGACGCGCTGGACCAGGGCCTTCATTCCGGAAGGTCTTCCTTCAGGGCGAAAACAAGACCCGGGAAGGCTGCCACCACTATTCCCGCCAGGCTTCCAAGCCCCAGGGGGATGCCGAAAAGCTGCATGACCCTTCCCGCGCGGTAGACCCCGATGCGTCTTCGGTGGAGAACACGCATGGCGCTTCCCGCAGTGAGAAGCGCAACCCCCGCCCATCTCAGCGGAAGAAGACCGCCGAATACCGTCATCCTGAGAAGGAAGGAATCGATGGTGCTGACGAGGAGCACGGCATACATGGCGGTACGGTCGGCCCCGTCCTCGCCTGAACCCGAGGCGGACCAGAAAAGGTACACAAGGACCACCGCGAGACTTGTCTGGAATTCACCATTGCCCCAGGGCAGCACGGAGACGTCCACGACTCCCGTGGCGGCCAGCACGGCCAGCACGGCCAGAGGTATCAGGTACCGGACAGGCTTCATCGAAACCCCTTCTTGAGTGTGTTTTTCTGTACCCGGCTCTCAGCGGACGATGGCGAGGCCAATCCGGTGCGGAGAACCGCCCACGGTGAGCACCACCATGTAAACCCCGGAAGCCACAGGTTCCCCGGACATGTCGCGGCAGTCCCAGATGAAGGCTTCTCCCGTTATGGGTGCCCTGTAAGTGCCCGCGGGCTGTCCCGTCCTGCTCTGGGTGTGAACGGGAACGCCATCGAGCGAGAAAACGGCCAGTGAGACATCGGACGGTCCCTGCAAGACATCGAAACCTATGTGCACCAGTTCGGAGGCTGGATTGGGAAACACCGAAGGCGCGAGACCCGAGGCGCTGGCGGGGTCGACGAAAAGGCTGACCTCGGTGCCGTCCTGGTCCAGATTGCCCTGAACCGTCATGGGGAAACCCCACTGGCCCGGTGCGCCGGTCGCTGAGAACTCACCAAGGAAGCCGGGTTCGACCGCGAACCAGCCCATGTCGTTGGTAACAGCTTCGGATACGGTCTGGCCGTTCGAGACCCGGACCGTGTACCCGGCCAGGGCTTCGCCCGTATCGGACCTTCTGACCCTGCCTGAGACCGATCTGTGCATCATGGCGGCCGTGGCGTCGATAATGCCCCATCCGTACTCGCTGTCGGGGGAAGAACCCTGTGATGCCGTTGCCTTGAGGGCCTCGGATATCCGCATCATTGACCACTCGGGGTGGGCCTGGCTTATGGCCGCAAAGGCCGACGTCACGATGGGGGTCGCGAACGATGTGCCGTTGCCGGAGGAGTACCCGCCGGAAAGGTTGGCGAAGACGGTCATTTCCCCCCTGGCGCAGGCGTCGGGCTTGATCCGGCCATCGGCGGAGGGTCCGCGGCTGGAGTATGCCGAGACGTTCCCGAGGCTGTTCACCGAACCCACTGCAAAAACCGAATCGCCGTCGGAGGGAGCGACAAGTGTGGTGTCTGCGGGGCCGTTGTTGCCCACGGCGTTCACTACGATGAGCCCCCTGGACGCTGCGATGTCGGCCGCCAGCGTTGTGACGGCGGTGTTCCCGTCCATCTGCCAGGGCTCGTACCAGTCAATGTAGCCCAGACTGCTGCTGACCATCCCGGCGCCGTTCTGCTCGCACCACTCCAGCCCGAAGACCCAGAAGTCCTCCTCCTGCTGGTACTCGTCTCCCGTGTCTTCAGTGCGGGCCAGGAGGAACGCCGCATCGGGGGCCCCGCCCACGTAAAGCCCGGGGCTGTCGCCCGCAATGATGGAGAACACCGCGGTGCCATGGATGCCCGTGGTTTCGGGGTCGCCCTCTTCGTAGCCCACATAGCCGTCATTGCCCACGAAATCCCATGTGCCGAGTATCTGTGCGCCCGCAAAACAGTCGTGGTCGAACTCGAACCCCGAGTCGAGAACACCCATGACTATCCCCTCCCCCCGGAACCCCCTCTCGTGAAGACCGGTGAGACCAGCCTGCTGAAGCTGCCCCAGGGACAGACCGTGGGGGTCGGGTTCGCCCGAGAACTCGGAGGGGCCGTACACAGATCTCGCCACGGGCCGCACCGAGGCCACGAAGGGAAGGGCCCGCACGGCCGCGAGTGCGGTCTCGTCGAGGACCACGCTGCACGCGTTGAGATAGCGGGAAACGCCTTCCAGCGGGGCCGATGCCTCGGTTGCAACCATCCCCGTGTAGCCATCAAAGGGTTCGAGATCGTAAACATCGGGTAAAAGGGCGCCAACTGACGCCCTTCTTGAAGCGGAAGGTCCCAGTGCTATCTCGCACTGCATGGCCGAAAGCCTTGACTCGACCATGGGGCCGCGATCGGTGAAGAACACCCAGTAACGCACGGGGTCCTTCCCCGGTGACTCGCCCGGAAAAAGAATGACAAGAAGAGTCGCGAGGAGGTTCACGGAGTGCAGGGCTTCCCCGTCAGATCTCGGACTCGTCGTACCACTGCCAGATGTACCATTCGCCGGACGCGCTGTCGACCCTGCATATGAACAGGGCATCGCCCGAAGCCCTGTAACCTGTCACACCGCCCGAACCTCCGATGCTGGTGTAGACCTTCAGGTCGAATGTGCGGGGAAGGCTCCAGCTTTCGCCCGTCGGATCACCCGGATAGGGGTACATCATGTTGCCAGTGAACGTTAGCTCTATCTGCTCGACGCCGTTGAACATGGCCTCGTGGAACTCGTCTTCTGTGTCGAGCCCCCAGTATGTGTCGATTATGCCGTCTCCGTTGTAGTCGTCCCAGTCCTGCTCGAGAAGGTGGAACTCGAAGTCGTCACGGAAACACTGCATGTAATGGTCATGATCGCGGTTCACGTAGGCCAGCTGCAGATTGAACACAACCTTCCAGGCGCTGTCTGCGGGGGAGTAGTATGGCGGCGGCGGCGGGGGGTTGTCGTCCGGTTCGGGGCTGAACAGGCAGCCAGTAAGCACAAGAAAACCTGATATCATCACAAGCAGGGCTTTTCCTGATGCTTCTTTTTTCACGTCGGTATCCTTTCATGGAACGGCACGATTCAATGGAAAGATTGCGAGAAACTTGTTTCCCGTCAACCCGCCTGCGCCCATGGAATGCAATATGCTGCGTGGGCGTACAACACTTGAGGCCGTTGACTTGCAGGGGCCGTCGTTGCAGTTTACCAAGTGTAGGGAATTGTTGTCAGGAGGGAATTTGCTTCAGTTCCTCGCCCTGCTTCTACTGTCCAGCACCGCGGGTTCTTCCGTGGACGATGCCATTTACCTTTACGAAATGGGTGATATCCCCGGTGCCATCCTTCAGTTGGAAGACCTTCTGAAGAACGGCACGCTGTCCATCGACGAGGAACTCAGGGCGTGGAACCGGCTGGGCAGCGCCTACTACGCCATGGGCAACATCGACAACGCCCGTTACGCGTACTCGAGGCTCCTTGTGCTCGATGTCTATTACGACCTGGGGCCCAGGGCGAACCCCAGGCTCCGTGAACTCCTTGCCCAGGTCCGCGACGGCACGATAGCAACAGCCATGGTGCGAAGCGAACCCGGAGGCGCACTGGTAACCCTCGACGACGCCCTGATGGGGGTGACTCCACTCCTCATCGAGGGGCTGGTGGGCGGAAGAAGCTACAACATAAGCGTTTATCAGGTTGGTTTCGAGACCGAGAGTTTCGCCCTCACGGCCCAGCCGGGGTTCAGCCACATGCTCGAGTTCTCACTCGAAGCTCCCTCATCCACAATGATGGCTGCGGTATCCGAGGCCGTTGGTTCCGATGAGAACATCACCTCACCCCTTCTCGCCGGGAACCCCGTGACAAATCCGGTTGAGAGCGCACAGGGCACGGTATCCACGGTTGAAACTCAGCCCGTTGCCTCTACGGGCGGTTCCGTCACCGCTCCCAGGACAACCGAAGAACTCATTGCCGCCCTTACCCAGAGCGGTCACGGAATAGACATGACAACTATCGCGGGTTCCGGTTCCCTGCAAAGCGAAAGCTCTCAGCAGGAAACCGTGTACGCGGGCTCTTCCGGCTCCTCCTCACGCATCGGGCTGGGCGAGAGCGGTCTGCCCGTCAGGGCCGAGCAGACGGTGGGCCATGTGATGGTGTTCTCAGACGTCGGGCAGCAGGCCGTGGAGTCATCCACCCAGGGGGGCGGGTACTCGTCCAGGTCCGGCGACGAGATCATGGAGGTCCTGGCGACAAAGCAGGACCAGGTCCGCTACATTTTCAACAAACACCTCCGGACCGACCCTTTGCTTGCGGGAACCGTCGAGGTGGAAATGGTCATTCAGCCCAGCGGCAGGGTAACCGATGTCGCCATCCTCAACTCGACGATGTACAACCAGGCATTCGAGCTGGAACTCACAAGGGCCATCGGTACCTGGCGATTCGGCAGCGTTGACGAGAACGAAGGCCCTCTTGTTCTCCAGTTCCCGTTCAATTTCCAGTGATCAGGGTCAAGGCCCGGTAACCGTTCTGTATTCCGGGGAGGAAAGTTGAATGACTGAGGCGGTTCTTGATATTCTGCGCAGGTGCGATGCCCTTCTCGAGGGGCATTTTCGGTATACGTCGGGCAGGCACGGCCGGGTCTACTTCGAGAAGATCAGGATCGCAGGGCGTCCCGACCTTGTCATGGAACTCGGGAAAATGACGGCGGAACTCTGGCGCGGCGACAGCTTCGACACTGTCTGCGCCCCCGCATTCGGAGCAATTGTCTTCGGTTTCGCGACGGCTCACTTCGCGGGAAAGACCTTCGCATTCCTTCAGCGCAGCGCCACGGGCGAGATGACGGTCAGACCGGGGTTCAGGTCTTTGGTGGAAGGTTCGAGGGTGCTCCTCGTTGAAGATGTGGTGACCACGGGAGGCAGCGTCATGGAATCCATCGAAGCCCTCGAAAATGCGGGAGCCACAGTCATGGGGGTCTCACTGCTTGTCGACCGCACCGACGGAGCCTTCAACCCCGGCGTTCCCTGCAGGTCTCTCCTTGCGGTCAGCGCGGAGAGCTGGCTTCCCGAAGAGTGCCCTATGTGTTCGGAGGGGATTCCGGTGTCGGTTCCGGGCTCGTCGGGAAAGCATCAGGGCTGTCCGCGGGGTTCTGATTGAAGAACCGGCTCAACTGAAGGTAAAGCTCCGGTGATCTCTCGCGCATCTCTACAGGCTTCTCGAAAAAGAACTCCACAGCGCAGGCAAAGAACTCGGCGGGGTTGGTGCCGGCATAGTTCCTGAGAAACGACCTTCCCCGGTGCACCTTTTCGAACTCCCTCTGCATGACGCTCACCCAGGGCCTGTACGAACCCAGGTCAAGCTCGCCCGGCACTCCGTCCGGCCGGACACCGTCCAGAACATGGGCGAACTCGTGATAGCCAACGTTGAAACCGTCGTTGTCGGCTTCGAAACCCTGTAGGAGGTGGGGAAGCGAAAGGATGACTCCGCCCTGTGAGTGCATCATGCCCGCCGCATCTGAATCGGCGGTGTTCACCGAGTAGTGTCCGTCCGCCGTGAAGGCGCCGGGGTAGACAAGTATCTCTCCGAAATCATGGAACTCCCACGCGGGACGGCGGAAAACCAGCCTGACCGCAGTGGCCGCCACCAAAACCTTTGTTGCGGGCGTGACCGTGACGCCTGCCACCCCCGTGATCCTGTGTTCCTGAAGGAAGACGGCGATCTGGGTTTCGTAATCGACCCTGTCACCGGGACCCAGTGCACCGTAGAATGAAACCTTCTTCTCCAGGACCTTCCTGAGTTCGGGGTCGAGACCCCGGGCCATGATCGCCAGGCGAACCCTGTACTTCCCAAGGAAGAGGAGGAACCAGACCGCGCCTGCCCCCCAGATCACCGGCAACAGCCAGAGAGCCTTCCATCTGGAAAGGGGCGGAAGTGAAAGAAGAAAGCAGAGCCCCGCTGTTACCAGAGCCCTGCCATGAATTCTCTTCCGGGGATAGACCTGCACGGGTTAACCGGTTACGAAGGTCCGTTCCACCATGATGCGCTTGATCTCGGCCTTGAAGATGTCGCGATCCACCAGTTCGCTCTTGAGTTCACCCTTGGCCTCTTTGAGCTGGCGTCTTTCGAGTTTGAAGGTTCTGAACGCCTTGCGGTACGAGTCTCGCGCGGTGTTGATCTGTTCGGGGTCGGCCTTCTCGTCACCTGTGAGTTTCTCGAGGGCTTCGCGGGCCTTCTGGACGGCTTCACGCGCGGCTTCGGCCTCGCGGGTCTCGTCCTCGACCTCGGCCTTGAACTGGTTGATCTCGGTTTCGCTGAACTTCATCTCCGACTGGATTCGTGTCTCCAGATCGCTCAGGATCGGGGCGATGTACTCCCTGAGGTCGTTGACGTATTCGGCGTAACGGGCCACCGTTTCGGTGAGCTTCCGGGTTCGGCGGGTGTTCTTGAGGTCGTGAAGCCTTTCCTGCCACAAATGAAGCTGGGTGAGGCTTCGGCTGAGTTCACCCCGCAGGGCGTTCTTCATGTGTATATCCGTCTTGAGACGGCGCTCCTCGGCGGTGCGGTTGTTCATTCCATCCTCTTTCCGACACTTTTCACTGTAGTTTTCGCAGTAACAGACCGGCGGTTTATGCTAATCCCGCGGCCATCTGTCAAGGCTCCAAGCGTTTCTGAAGACCGGGGTAGCCTTCCAAGATGCCCTCTTCCGGCGCAAAACCGAGCCTTTCCGCCGCTTTCATGACTTCTTCGGGGCTTTCGCCCTCCAACTCCAGGAACAGACCGAAGGACAGGGTGTCAAGACAGGCTGTGACCCCGCAGGGAAGCCGCCATCTCTCCCGGTGCTTCCGGTACTCCCCTGTACGATTGTAGCCAAGGGCTTCGAGCAGCGCCTCGGCTTCGGGAAGACCTGAGCCGAGAACCGTCTCGTGTTCCCTGCGGCCCTTGACCCCGGAGACGGCGATGTGTTGTTTTACTGTCAGTATAATGTTGGAGCCCCATTGCCTGAGCCTGAGCAGAACCCCGGCATTTCGAAGCGCTCCACCCGGTGTATCGAAGAGAAGGTTCCTCTCGTCACCTGAGTCAATGAACTCTGATCCCGAGGTCCGAAAGACCTGCAGCAGGTCATCGAAGCCGTTCACGCTGAACTTCAGCTCGTACTCGTTCTTCATCAAGGCCTCCCCTGTTTTGACCTTTCATGGCCCATCGGGTAGATTTCCCCTCGCGCGGAGGACTAGTCTAATCGGTAAGGCAGCGGACTTGAAATCCGCCGGGCTCTGCCCATCGGGGTTCGAGTCCCCGGTCCTCCGCCAGTTCACAACTGGGAGAATATGCGGGTTCCATGTACCTTGGAGACAAACAGCTCATCGTGACCGGCGACAGGGTCCTTGTCAGCCCTCCCACTGCGGGAATGCGCACTGACTCGGGGCTGTATCTGCCCGATTCCGCGCAGGACAGCCGCAAGGTGTCGGGAGGCTGGGTCGAGGCGGTGGGACCCGGCTATCCCCTGGCCCCGGGGTCGGACCCTTCCGATGCCGAGCCCTGGAAACCCGTCAAGGCGTCTGAGGTACGGTTCATGCCCCTTCAGGTGGAGAAGGGTGATTTCGTTCTCTATGTTCTGAACTCGGCATTCGAGATCCATCTGGAGGGCGCAAAGTACTTCGTGGTCCCCAACAGCTCCATTCTCGCAATTCTCAGGAACACACTGGACATCGGGAGCACCGAGCGCTGAACCCCGGCCTTTTTAAAAAAGCATGTTCAGAACGCTCGAGTCGGCGATCCGCCAGTCGCTCTCTTCCCATACCATTCTGAATGAAACCGCGCCACCGTCCTGAAACTCAAGCACGACAGTGGCGTTCCGTCCCTCCAGAATCGCGTTTTCCAGGACTATCAACCCGGTGTCGGGAAACACCCTTCCCTCGAGAAGCCTGCCAACCAGTGACTCGAGGGGGAGTTCGGTGATATCCGTTGAAGTCAGCCTGTCGCCGAACCTGGACAGTGCTGCTTCGAGCATGTCGGGGTTTTCAGCGGCCAGGGCCGAGAGCTGGTCGAACACATCCTGAAGCCTCTGGCGAAGGTCCCGGGAGAGAAGGGCGGTAACGGCTTCGCCGTCGGCCCTTTCAAGAGCGGTTAGAAAATCGAGGGATGTGTCGATGGGGTCGGCCTGAATGACGAGGAATTGACCAAGCAGCAGAAGGACCGTGATAAAAAGCTTCCGGGGGACCGCCACGATGATAATCCTTTCAGGCGATGGAGCAGGAGATCCAGGTTCTGCCGCCCCTGTACACCTCGACGTGAACCGGTCCGGGGGAGACAATGAACTCGTGGCTTCCCGCCCCGAGAAGCGCTGTGTGAACCGGGGGATCGGAGCCTGCAAGAACTGTTATCCACCCCTCTCCCGGAAGTTCCACCCGGAGGACCCCGGCCGAAACCAGGGCGCGAAACCCCCGTGCGTCTCCCGCCAGGGCGTTGCTGACGAAGCACCTGTGCTTCGTCAGTGCTTCCGTCAGCTGTGATGGGTCTGAAAGGGGACGGTCCAGCAGCAGGTGCGTGCGGACCCTTCCGAAGAGGAACCCGTAGGGAAACACCTTGCGGAACAGGATCGTGTGACCGTGGGCGTCAGCTCCTCCCACCGAGCACCCGCCCACCCTGAACCACAGCTTCACGGCTTCACGGTCAGGGTGTCTAACGAAGGCATCGGGGCAGGCCATTCGCTTCCCAATGGTAAGGGGTGACACTCCGCCCTTCCAGGCGCTCATCCAGTTCCAGACCTCAACGCCGTCAAGCAGCGGGTTTTCTCCGAAGAGCCACGGGTAGCCCTCGAAAAAGGGTATCAGGGGGCTTCTTTCTCTGGGGTGGGCCACGACCGCAACGGCGCCTGCCGCCTTCACGTCTTCAAGCTGGGCGAGGATGTGCCTGCCCGGTTTCAGGTTTTCGGCTCCGAACACGAGAAGGTGGCTCTTCCTGTCGGTGTGTTGAAGCTCGGCGCCCACGATGGACAGCACGCTGCCGTGCTTTTTGCCCTGCCAGCCCTCGTGCGCCAGGGCAAGCGTGTTGTGGTCGTTGAAGCAGAGGTAATCGAGCCCCGAGGCGTCAGCCTGGTCAAGGATGGGTCCGGGTTCCATGCGGCCGTCTGAACGGGTCGTGTGAACATGAATGACGCCGACCGCCTCGAAGACCGGAGCGGCCGGCCCGGAAAGGTTCACGGCTGTCAGCTCCTGCGCCGTTTGATCTCGCTGATCAGGGCGGGAATGACCTCGAAAAGGTCACCCACGAACCCATGGGTTGCGAATGTGAATATCGGAGCGTCCGGGTCGCGGTTCACGGCGAATATCTCATCGGACGACTGCATTCCCACCCGGTGCTGCACTGCACCGCTTATGCCGACGGCTATGTACCTTTTGGGTTGAACGGTCTTGCCGGTCTGGCCCACCTGCCTGGGGTAGGGGATCCAGCCCGAGTCGACCGCTGCGCGGCTGGCGCCGACGCTTCCGCCCAGAAGTCCCGCCAGCTCGTGAAGCATCTCGTAGTTCTCGGGACCCTTCATGCCCCGGCCGCCCGAAACAATGACCTCCGCTTCGGTAAGGTCCACTTCACTGCCGCCCGTGGGTATGAACTCTTCCAGACTGGTCCTGCAAATCGTCATTGAACCGGTCACAGTGAGGTTCTCCAGAACTCCCCTGCGGGATGGATCGGGCTCGAGCTTCTTCATGACACCCGGCCTCACCGTGGACATCTGGGGTCTGGTGCGGTCACACACGATCGTGGCCATGATGTTCCCCCCGAAGGCGGGCCTGGTCTGCATGAGCAGGCCGGTTTCGGGATCGATGCCGAGTTCGGTGCAGTCAGCGGTGAGCCCGGTATCGAGAAGCTTTGCGACCCTGGGCATGAGATCGCGGCCCTGCGTGGTTGCGGCCGCCAGGACTATCTCGGGTCTGTCGGCGCGGACCGCGTGCAGAAGAACAGCGGCATAAGGCTCGGTGAGGTAGTGCGCAAGCGCCGGATGGGCAGCCGTCAGGACCCTGTCGGCCCCGTACTGCACGAGCGTGCCGGGATTGTCGGAAGGCGCGGCACAGATCAGCAGGGCGGTGACCCTTCTGTTGACACCCGCGAGCCTGCGGGCCTCGCCCAGAAGCTCGAGCGTGCTGCGGTCGGGCCGGCCGTCTCTGAGTTCGGCGACCACCATTATTCCCGAAAAGCCCTCGAGACCCGAAGTGCCGCCGATCACGTGATGAAGCACGATCGCGTCGAGCGGGCACGAATTGACACACATTCCGCAGAGAGTGCAGGAAGGGGATACAACGGCCTTCCCGCCCTCGAGTGAGAGCGCATCTGTCGGACAACTGGAAAGGCAGGCGCCGCAGCCCACACACTTGTCGAGCAGTATCTCAAGCCCTGCAGTCATCGCGTGCCCTCCCTGCCCAGAAGAAGGTCGGCCATGATGGAGGCGAGCTCACCGGGTGTTCCCCTGTGGATGCTTCCCCCCGCCCTGGCTTCGGGTGTGGCGGTGGTGACCACCTTGGTGGGCGAGCCTTCGAGCCCGGTTTCACCCGGGGTAAGACCGAGGTCAAGTGCGCCCCATGCCACGGGCTTGAAGGTCCGTGCCCTCATCTTGCCGCGAAGGGAGGGTATCCTGGGGACGTTGGCATCCTTCAGGACCGTTATGACCGCCGGAAGCGTAACCCTTAGAACCTGAATCCCGGTCTCCACGTATCTTTCACAAACCATGCTCCGGTCTGTCATTTCCCTCACCCTGCCCACGAAGGTAACCTGTGGCCAGTCGAGGGAAGCGGCGATGCCGGGGCCGGTCTGGGCTGTGTCGCCATCGATGGCCTGCTTGCCGCAGAACACGGCGTCGACGCCTGTGATCTTTCGCACGGCTTCGGCGATGGTGTGGCTGGTCGCCCAGGTGTCGCTCCCCGCGAAAGCCCTGTCGGTAAGGAGAATGCCCTCGTCCGCGCCCATTGAAATGGCCTCGGTGAGGACCGCTTCGGCCTGGGGCGGACCCATGGTGATCACGGTGACGGTTCCGCCAAGGGTGTCGCGCCACTTCAGTGCTTCCTCGAGGGCGTAGGTGTCGAACGGGTTCAGGATGCTCGGCACACCGTCACGGATCAGGGTGCCGCGTTCATGGTCTATCCGCACTTCGGCGGTGTCGGGAACCTGCTTGACCGCAACGACGAACTTCAAGGACTACCTCTTTCCCGCTGCGGTTTCCCGAATGAGGGCACTTGCTATCACCGTGCGCTGGATCTGGTTGGTGCCCTCGTAGATCTGGGTTATCTTGGCGTCCCGCATCATCTTCTCGACCGGGTACTCCTTCATGTAGCCGTATCCGCCCAGGATCTGGACCGCATCGGTGGTGACCTTCATGGCCACGTCGCTGGCGAACACTTTTGCCATGGCGGATTCCTTCTCGAACCTTCCCTTGCCGGCATCGATCATCCTGGCCACGGAGTATGTCAGGGCACGGGCGGCCTCGATGGAGGTGGCCATGTCCGCCAGCATGAACTGGATGCCCTGGAAACTGTCGATGCGCTGACCGAACTGGCGCCGGCCGGAAGCGTAGACGAGAGCCTCGTCCAGCGCGCCCTGGGCGATCCCGATTGCCTGGGCCGCTACCCCGGGTCTGCTGTTGTCGAGGGTCTTCATGGCCACCATGAATCCCATGCCTTCCCGGGAGATGAGGTTCTCTGCGGGAACCCGGCAGTCCTCGAAGACAAGCTCCCTTGTGGAGCTGGCGCGGATGCCCATCTTGTCTTCCTTTTTGCCGTAGGTGAAGCCGGGTGTGCCCTCTTCGACTATGAAAGCGGTGGCCCCGCGGGCACCACGGGTCGGGTCGGTCATGGCAATGACAGTGTAGATCTGTGCTTCCCCGCCGTTGGTTATCCACTGCTTCGTGCCGTTAAGGACGTAGTGGTCGCCGTCGCGAACGGCCCTTGTCTTGATCCCCGCGGCATCGCTTCCAGCTTCGGATTCGGTGAGGGCGAAAGCGCACAGCTTCTCGCCGGATGCCAGGGGGGGAAGGAACTTCTGTTTCTGCTCTTCCGTGCCGAACAGAAGGATGGGCATGGCACCCAGGGCATTGGCAGCGTAGGAGACTGCAATCCCGCCGCACGCCCTGCTGAGCTCTTCGGTCGCCACGCAGAGGGCGAGGCTTCCCATCCCGGTGCCGCCGTACGCTTCGGGTATGTAGATGGTGAAGAGGTCGCTCTGGGCCAGCACTCCCATGATCTCCCGCGGAAAACGGTTCTCCTCATCGAGCTGGGCCCTGACCGGTCGAATGTGTTTGGCGGCGATCTCGGCGCAGATGTCCCGAATTGCCATCAGGTCTTCGCTGAGCATGTAGTCCATTCCATATCCTCCGATTTCGGCGTACGACACCGGCACGGGCCGACCAGGTCGGAGCGTGACGGGCCGTCAGTTGCCTGTATACTTCCGGAAGGCAAGGGTAACGTTATGCCCGCCGAATCCAAGTGAGTTGCTCAGGGCAACATGAATGTCAGCCTCCCGGGCGGAACCCGGAACGTAATCGAGTACACAGCCTTCCCCGGGGTTCTCAAGGTTGATCGTGGGGGGAACCACACCGTGTTTCAGGGCCAGGCAGGTCAGGGCGGCCTCCATGGAGCCGGCCGCGCCCAGCATGTGGCCGTGAACCGATTTTGTGGACGACACCATTATGCGATGGGCGTTTTCCTGGCCCAGGGCGCTTATTATGGCCATGGTCTCGTTCACGTCGTTGAGCTGGGTGGATGTGCCGTGGGCGTTGATGTAGTCAACCGAGCCGGGATCGATGCAGCCGTCGTGCATGGCGTTGATCATGGCCCTGCGGCTGCCTTCCCCGCCCTCGGCCGGGGCCGTGATGTGGAAGGCGTCGCAGGTCATCCCCGCGCCAACTATCTCAGCCACGATCTCAGCACCCCTGGCCTTTGCGTGGGAAAGCTCTTCGAGGATCAGTATCGCCCCGCCCTCGGACATCACGAAGCCGTCCCGGTCACGGTCGAAGGGTTTGCACGCCTGGGTGGGTCTGTCGTTCCAGCCCGTGGAAAGGGCCTTCAGGGCACAGAATCCACCGAGTGCCATAAATGTGATGGGGGCTTCGCTTCCGCCGGCGAGGATCACGTCGGCCCTGCCGAGGCGGATGGAGTCAAGTGCGACAGCCATCGCATGGCCACTGCTGGCGCAGGCTGTGACCGTGCAGTAGTTCAAGGCCTTCGCGTTCAGGTCGATGGCGACCTGTCCGCACGCCATGTTGGAGATCATCATGGGAACGAAGAAGGGGCTTATCCTTCTTGGACCCCTTTCCATGGCTATCCGCATCTGTTCTTCGAACGTTCCGATGCCTCCGACCCCGCTGCCCAGGATAACCCCGACCCGCTCAGGATCGGGAGGGGTGTCGGCAAACCCGGCGGCATTCCAGGCGTTGAGGGAAGCCACCCGGGCGAACTGGGTGAACCTGTCACTTTTTCGGGCATCGGCCGCACCAAAGTGAGCAACCGGATCGAAACCCTTGACCTGCCCGGCCACCTGGCTTGTGAAGTCGGTGGGGTCGAGAAGGGTGATGCGGTCGATTCCGCTGTTCCCTGCAATGGCATTGTTCCAGGCTTCCGTCGGAGTCACTCCGATCGGGCTCAGAACACCAAGACCCGTTACAACAACTCTTCTGTGGGACAAGATTGGTCTCCTCCGCTGTATTCAGCCCGGCGCCGCACACTTGCGCGGCGCCGGGGCTGTCTGCCGGCAAAGGCTCCGATCTTAAACGGAAATGCCCTTGGCCTTAAGGAAATCGATAACGGCTCCCACGGTCTGAAGCTTGCCGGCCTCCTCGTCGGAGATCTTGAGGTCGAAGGCGTCTTCGAAGTCCATCATAAGTTCAACCTGGTCAAGGGAGTCAGCGCCGAGGTCCGTTACGAAATGGGCTTCGGGTGTAACCTCTTCGGCCTTTACACCAAGCTTGTTCACGATTATCTCGGTAACACGGTTTTCAAGTGACATTTTATGTCCTTTCTATGTTGTAAGGCCGCCATCAACGGGAAGTACCACTCCTGTAATATACTTGGAAGAAGGCCCCGCGAGAAATACGACGGCATCCGCCACATCTTCGGGGAGACCAAGGCTTCCCATGGGAATCCTGCGCAGGTAGTCGCTGCGAACCTCTTCCGTTAGGACCGCTGTCATTTCGGTCTCGATGAATCCGGGGGCAATGGCGTTCACCCTCACGCCCTTTGCCGATATCTCCCTGCTCAGCGCCTTGGTGAAGCCGATGAGCCCCGCCTTGCTGGCGGCGTAGTTGGTCTGACCCGGGGCGCCCATCAATCCCACGACCGATGTGATGTTGATTATCGAGGGCTGTTTGGCCCTGAGCAAAGTTCGAAGGAGCGCCCTGGTCACGTTCATGGCGCCTGTGAGGTTCACTGCCAGAACGGCGTCCCAGGCCGACTGGTCCATCCGAAGCAGAAGGCTGTCACGGGTTATGCCTGCGTTGTTCACCAGACAGCGTATGCCCTGAAGACAGGCGTTCATCTCCGTCACGGATGCGCTTACACTCTCAGGGTCCGCAACGTTCATCACGAAGGGATGGAAGGCCTGCCCGAGTTTTGAGGCAGCGGTTGAGAGCGCTTCCTCAGAAACATCGCATCCTGCGACCTGCCAGCCCTGGGCGATGAGCTTTCCGGCAATGCAAAGGCCTATGCCCCGTGCCGCCCCCGTGACAACAGCCGTGCGGCTTTCGACGGTTACTTCCAACGCAGCACCATCCCTCCCCAGGTCAGCCCCGCGCCGAAGGCGGCCAGGACAATGTTCATCCCCGGCTTGACCAGACCGCCCCTCACAACCTCGTCGAGTGCTATGGGTATCGATGCGCTGGATGTGTTACCGAACTTGTTGATGTTCACGAAAACCTTCTCGGAGGGCAGACCAAGCGCCCTGGCAGTAGCGTCGATTATTCTGACATTGGCCTGGTGGGAGATCAGGAGGTCGACATCAGCGCGGGTGATGCCCTCCTTTTCAAGGGCGAAAAGGGCAGAATCCCGCATGGCGCGCACTGCATTCTTGAATATCTCCCCACCCTCCATGTAGATGGTGTTCCGGCCCTCATCGAGCCCCTCATGGGTGAGTGGCTCTCTTGTCCCGCCCGCCTTCTGGCAGAGCAGCGAGCCAAAGGAGCCATCGGCACCCCAGTGCCAACCGCCGAGAAGACCACCCGGCCCCTGGCTGCTCACTGCAACGGCCCCTGCGCCGTCGCCGAACAGCACGCAGCTTGACCGGTCCTTCCAGTTCGTGATCCTTGTAAGGGTTTCGCCGCCGATGACAAGTATCCTGTCAACGGTTTCGGAAACGATAAGGGCCCTGGCCTGGATCAGCCCGTAAACGAAGCCTGTGCAGCCCGCCTCGAAATCGTAGCATGGAATGTTGGGCATGCCGAGGCTGTTGGCGATAATGGCCGCGGTGCACGGAAAGACAAAATCGGGCGTCACGGTTCCCACGATGACGGCCTGAACGTCTTCAGGCTTCCATCCTGCGGCATCCATTGCGTTGCGCGCTGCCTCAATGGAAAGATCGGAGGTGGCCTGTGACGGCTCGGAAATGTGCCTTTCCTTGATCCCGGAGCGTGTGGTAATCCATTCGTCGCTGGTGTCAACCATACGCTCAAGGTCGGCATTCGTGAGTATTCGGGATGGAACGAAATGCCCCGTCCCCACGATGTAAGCTTGTCTATTGTTCACTTGCCTTTTCCTTTGCGATGAGTTCAGCCATGCTGCTTCTTATCTTTTCCACTGCGCCGGTCCTGCGAAAATCAACCCCCACTTTCAGCGCGTTTCTGATCGCGTGGGAGCTGGAGCTGCCGTGGGCGACTATGGAGACTCCGTTTAGCCCCAGAAGGGGTGCGCCACCGTACTCGGCAGTGTCGAGCTTGGTCCAGAGATGGTTGAAGGAGGGCTTCATGAAGAGGTATCCGAACCTGGACGCCCAGTGACGTTTCATCTCCAGGTACAGGGCACCCCCCACGAGCGAGGTTACGGACTCCGTGAACTTCAGGAGCACGTTCCCCACGAAGCCGTCGCAAACCACAACGTCGGCCTCGCCCTTGAGAATGCCGTCGCCCTCAAGGTTTCCCACGAAGTTCAGCGGAGATTCCGAGAGCTTCTGAAATACGGCCTGAACCGTGGCCGTTCCCTTGGTTGACTCGATGCCAACGTTCAGCAGAGCCACCCTGGGGTTTTTGACACCGAAGACATCCCTGCTGTAAACACTTCCCATGTAGGCGAATCGGAAGAGCTGCTCGGGCTTGCAGTCGACATTGGCGCCAAGGTCGAGAAGGATCGAGGGGTTGTTCACGGTTGGCAGCGAGCCTGCAATTGCGGGACGCTGGATTCCCGGAATGGTTCCCAGTGCAAAGACACTGGCGGCCATCATGGCGCCCGTATTGCCGGGGCTGACCATGCTGTGGGCGATTCCGCTTTTTTGAAGCCCCGCCATGACGAGGAGGCTGCTGTCCGGCTTGTTGCGCAGGGCCTGGGAAGGGTGTTCGTCCATTCCCACGACCTGGGAGGCGTGCTGAATGGAGATGGGGAGCTTCTGGCCCCCCGCCCTGCTTAAAAGCCTTGCAAGGGTGTCCCGCTCTCCAGTGAGGATAATGGACACACCCTTTTGCACCGCCCTGGGCATTTCGTCAAAAAAACGTACCGCTCCTTCGACCACGACCCCGGGGCCGTTGTCACCGCCCATGGCATCGAGGGCAATGACCACTCTTTCAGTCAGGGGAGCCTCCGGCAACTGCTGAACCCGCTACTCTTCCGCGGGTCTGGTCACCATGCGGCCATCGTAGAATCCGCAATGCCTGCAGACGCGATGGGGGATCCGGGGTTCGCCGCACTGGGGGCAGTTGCTGATGGAACCGGCAACCAGCTTCCAGTTGGCCCTGCGTTTGTCCCTCCGGGTTGAGGAGGTTCTTCTCTTTGGTACGGGCATCATTCACTCCTTGTTTGCATGACCGGGGTACTCACTCCCCGCCGGGATGACTGCAACCACCCCGATCCTTGTCCCTGTCCATATCCTTTTCCTTGTTCAAATTGGCTCCGCACACGCTGCACAAACCCCTGCACCCCTTTTCGCAAAGGGGCACCATGGGTATCGACAGGATGACGGACTCTCGTACGGCGTCGAATATACTAATCCAACCGTCATGATGGGAGACGGGTTCCACATCGGGTTCGTCCTCGAGGGTCGGGTCGCTGCTGTACATGCGCCGCACTTCTCCCTCCACCTCAATCCGGGCGGGTTCAAGGCACCTCGAGCACGGAGCTGTGAAGACGGCGCTGAAGGTTCCCTCGACCATTATTGAGTCACCCGATCTGGTTACCTCGAGGGAGAGTTCACCCGGATCATCCGACGGTTCGGCCTCGGGAAGGTTCCAGTCGAGGTCGCCGAGGGGTATGGAGTACACTCCGCTGCAGCGTTGTCCCGAATCCAGCGAGTTCACGGACAGGGCCAGTTTTTCGGTGTCGAATATCACGGGTTCCCCTCGAACTCCTGCTTCAGCGTGGCTGCGAGTTCATCGCAAAGCGAGGTGGAGGAAGACTGGATGTAAACCCTTGCGAGGGGCTCGGTACCTGACAACCGCACCAGCACCCAGGTGTCCGGGCCAAGCACAAGCTTCACGCCATCGGTGCGGTCGACTCCCAGTACCGGTCTTCCGGCGGCTTTTCTGGGGTCGCTGTCCAACCAGTCCCGCTGGATCCGGTCCCGCGTTGCCGGAGAGAGGGGAACGTCCACCCGGCTGTTGAAAAGCCTTCCGTGTTCCTTCCACAACCTGTCGAGTTGTGCCGCGAGCCCCTCGCCCCTTGCGCAGACCATCTCCGCTGCAAGAAGGCATGCGAGAACGCCGTCCTTCTCGGGAACGTGCCCCCCGACGGACAATCCCCCCGACTCCTCCCCCGCCAGCATGACGTTGCCTTTGAGCATGGCGCTTCCCAGGTACTTGAAGCCCACCGGGGTGACCTTCAGGGGGATGCCCCTGGCGGCGGCGACCCTGTCCATGAGGCTGCCGGTGGTCACCGAGCGAACTGCGGCGCCGCTGCGTCCCGACTCGGCGAGGTAATCCAGAAGAAGGGCAAGAAAATCGTGCGGAGTTACGAAAACGCCGTTTTCGTCGACGATGCCGAACCGGTCAGCATCGCCGTCGGTGGCGACGCCAAGGGAAGCCCCGCTTTTGACCACT
This sequence comes from candidate division Hyd24-12 bacterium UBA6080, assembly GCA_002436025.1. GTDB lineage: Bacteria > Fermentibacterota > Fermentibacteria > Fermentibacterales > JCC-6 > UBA6080. The sequence continues at coordinate 141,922 of DIXM01000003.1, read as the reverse complement.
TCGTCGGATAGCTCGAGGAGCCCGTGGGCGTTGGGTTCAGGGTGTTCCCTTCCTGCGAAAAGGGGGTCGCGGGTTCCGTGAATGACCCGGATCGATGCGCCAAGCTCGCCCAGCTTCCTGTCGAGAACGCCGCTTCCCGCCCCGCTGAACGCGTCGTAAACAACTCTGAGAGAATCGTGCGCCCTGAACAGGTCGGCGTTCATGAAACCGTTGATGTCTTTGAGGTAAGGCGTGACGAGGTCGACTGTGGAAACGGACCCCGGGGATCGGGGAAGCCTTTCATCGAGCCGGATCAGCTCTTCGATCCTTCCCGTTGCCATGGAGTCAGCGGGACCGCCATGGCTGGGCGAGAACTTTATGCCGTTGTACAGAGGGGGGTTGTGGCTGGCGGTGAAGTTGATCACGCCCCCGAGCCCCCGGCTTCGACATGCGTGGGAGAGCACCGGAGTGGGTACGGGTCCCCGGGAAAGGAACACATCGAAACCAGCACTTGAAAGCCTTTCAGCAGTGGCCTGGGAAAGCTCGGGGGAAAGGAACCGGCAATCCCCCCCAACCGCCACCGACCTGAAGCCCGATTCCGAAAGGAAGACGCCGATCGCGTCCACCACGGACATCGCCCTGTCCCAGGTGAAATCCCGGGAGATTATGCCGCGCCATCCCGAGGTTCCAAAGCTGATCTTCATGTTTACCTGTCTCCCCCCCGCAGGTGCTCAAGGGCGGCAAGGATGCAGGGATCACGGGGGGAGAGCACCTCGTAGTAATGGTCCATGGGCCACTCCCTGAGACCGATCTCCCGAAGGAGGGCACGTTCGATGTAGTCCCTGCTCTCCTGGAACTCGAGAGGGGTGAACTCCACCCCTTCAAGACCCAGGTAGAGACGGAATTCCTCCACCACCCGGTCATCGGGCCAGAAATCGTAGGGGACGCTGTTCTCGATGATGAACTCACCGGCAAACCCGAAGAAGTGCCCCTCGTTCTCGAGCAGGTAAACCAGACGGCCGTCGAACTCGGAGGCTTCCACGGTGATGTCGGGAAGTATACCCCAGTCCTCCTCGGCGCCCTGTTCCATGAAGTCGTCACGGAGGGTTCTGTCAATGCTTCGTCCCGAAGGAGTGTAGTACCTGGCGGTGGTGAGTTTCACTCCGTAATGCCCGAGCCCGGGGTATTCGCCAAGGTCCGTCAGGGACTGCACAGAACCTTTGCCGAAGGTCCGGCTGCCGATTATCGTCGCCACTCCGTTGTCCTGCAGTGCCCCCGCAAATATCTCGGAACTGCTGGCGCTTCCGCCGTCTACGAGAACCACGGTCTCACCGCTCCAGAACACATCGTTTCGGGCACGGTAGATCTGCTCGCCCACGGCCTGTCCGCGGGTGGTCACTATCGCTGTGCCGGCGGGGAGAAACAGGTCAGCCAGCTCTATCGAGGGGTTCAGAAGGCCCCCGGAGTTGGAGCGGATGTCGAACACAAGCCTGGTGGCACCCTGAGCTGAAAGTTCCTGCATCGCATCCCGGACCTCGGCCAGCGATTCTTCCGAGAACCGGGCCAGGCGGATGTACCCGACGCCGGGTTCGAGGATGAAATGGGCGGTGACGGAAGGAACATCGATCATGGCACGTTCGATTGGAAAGCTGAGCGTGTCATCCATGCCCGCCCTGAGAACTTCAAGGGTCACCACGGTTCCCCCCGGACCCCTGATGAAGCTTACGGCTTCGTCGGTCGTCATTCCCTCGGTGGTGGCTCCGTCTATGGTGACTATCGTGTCGCCGGCCTTCATGCCGGCCCTGTGGGCAGGCGTGCCCTCGATCGGCGAGATGACGGTGAGCCGCTCATCCCGCTGTCCCAATGTGATCCCCACCCCCTCGAAAGATCCCTCGAGCTGGATCCGGAGGTTCTCGTACTCTCTTGGGGTCAGAAGCATGCTGTTGGGGTCAAGCGATTGAAGCATACCCTGAAGAGCCGCCTCCATCAGCACCCTGCTCTCCACGGTGTCCACGTAGGCGCTTCTTGTCAAACCGTAAACATCGAGGAACAGCTCGAGGGAACTGGCCCTTGCCGCAGGCGTATCTTTGGCACCGGCAGGAGAAACGGCGAGAAAGCCGGTGAAAGCCAGCAGAAGGGTGCCCAGCAGCCCTGAAGCCCAGGACGGTATGGGATTCTTCATCGAACAAGGCCCCCGTTCTTTTCCCGAAGAACCTGAAGCGTTCTTCGAAGAATCAAGTCGTCAAGCCTCTCTGGAGGCAGCTTTCCATCAAGAACCATGAACCTGTCAGGATTCTCCCGGGACAGTTGCAGGTACCCTTCCCGGACCCTCCTGTGAAAGGGCGCCCCCGCCTCTTCCATCCTGTCGGGCGTTCTGCCTGCGCTGGCATGCCTCTCGAGACCAAGTTCGGGGTCGAGGTCGAGCAGTACTGTCAGGTCGGGCACGATTCCCGCCGCTGCAAAAGCGCAGGCAGTTTCGACGTCTCCCCTCGCCAACCCTCTGCCGAACGCCTGGTAGGCCAGCGTGGCATCGGTGAACCGGTCACCGAGGACAACGGCACCCTTTAACAGCCAGGGGGTCACCATCTGTTCAACATTGGCGGCCCTGGCCGCAAGAAAGAGCATCAGTTCGCACGCCGGCGGAGTTACAAGCCCGGTGTCGAGAAGGATATCACGTATCCTCTCCGATACCGGCGTCCCCCCTGGTTCCCGGGTGGGCATCACCTCAAAGCCGAGGTCAGAGAGCGACTTGCAGAGAGCCCTGCTCCTGCTGGTCTTTCCCGCGCCCTCCACCCCTTCGAAGGTTATGAAAGCGCCCTTCATTGGAGGGGGGGTCAGCCCCCTTCCCCTACTCCTTGCCCTTCGGACGGTATTTCTTGATGAAGTCTTCGGTCATCTTGTGGCACTGATCATCGTAGTACTGAACGGGGGGCGACTTGAAGAAATACGAGGACGGGGCTTCGATGGCACCTGTCAGACCGTTCTCAAGCGCGAGCTTGGCGCAGCGGACCGCGTCGATGATGACCCCCGCGGAGTTGGGGCTGTCCCAGACCTCGAGCTTGCTTTCGAAGTTGAGCGGAACGTCACCGAACGTGGTGCCTTCCATGCGGATGTAGCACCACTTCCTGTCATCGAGCCATTCGATGTAATCGGAGGGGCCGATGTGAACGTTCCTGGGCTTCATGCCACCGGGGATCTGGCTTGTTACGGCATTGGTCTTGGAGATCTTCTTGCTTTCGAGCCTCTCCCGTTCCAGCATGTTCAGGAAATCCGTGTTGCCGCCCACGTTGAGCTGGTAGGTCCTGTCCAGCCTTACGCCCCGGTCTTCGAAAAGCCTGGTAAGGACCCTGTGAAGGATGGTCGCGCCGACCTGGCTCTTGATGTCGTCGCCCATGCAGGGCAGCCCCTTCTCACGGAACCTGTTCTGCCAGTAGGGCTCCCGGGCGATGAACACGGGAATGGCGTTGACGAAGGCGCAACCGGCGTCGAGGATCTGCTCGACGTACCACTTGGTGGCCTCTTCGCTGCCCACGGGAAGGTAGTTGACCACCACATCGGTCTTGGTTTCCCGAAGGATACCGGCGATGTCTGCGGTTGAGCCGGGGGCTTTCTGTATAATGGGTTTGAGGTACTTGCCAAGGCCGTCGTGGGTCATTCCCCTGTGAACCGTCACGCCCATGTGCGGAACATCACAGAACTTGATCGTGCAGTTGGGCTCGGCGAAGATGGCCTCGCTGAGGTCTTTTCCAACCTTTGTGACGTTGATGTCGAAAGCGGCGGAAAACTCGACGTCACTCACGTGCAGGCCGCCGAGATTCACATGCATGAGTCCCGGGACCTTCTCGTCGTCCTTGGCGTTCTTGTAGTACTCGACGCCCTGAACCAGGCTGTTGGCGCAGTTTCCCACGCCGATTATCGCAACTCTCACTTTTCTGGACATTACGCCCTCCAGTGTATTCAAACACACATAAGGATCGGTGCCCACCCCTCAGAGGGGTTGCCCCTGACCCGCCCTGTAAACAGTGATCAGCCTCTGAACCGCCGTGATCCACGCACCCAGGGCGACCACCACACATCCAACAAGCAAGGCCACGCTTCCCGCCGCACCAGCAGCGAGAAGGGCGACGATCATCACGACAAGCCGTTCGGTCCGGGTGAAGAAACCCACATCGCATCGTATTCCCAAACCCTCGGACCTGGCCCTGACATAACTCACCATGAATGAGCCCGCCAAGGCCAGTGAAGCGGCATACAGAAGGGTAACATGTTCACTGCCGGCCCTGCCCGCAAGAATGGCAATGAACAGCGCCGATTCGGAGACCCTGTCAAGGCTGGAGTCCAGCGCGGCACCGGCCTTCGAAACCTTTCCAGTGAGCCTTGCTATACCACCGTCGAGGGCGTCGAACAGGCTTCCCACGATCATTGTCACTCCGGCCTGCCAGTACAGCCCTTTCCAGGTCAGACCGGCTGCCCCGAGGCAGACAAGAAGCCCGCTGACTGTCACTGCCGAGGGTGATACGCCCATGGAAGAAAGCAGCCTGATGATGGGAGCAAGGATCGCTCTGCCCCTGCTGTGGAACCCGTCGAGATTCATGCTTCAGCCCCCGCGACGAGAAGTGTGACCTCTCCCTTCGGGGGATGCTCGCCGTACTTCTCCGCGAGAGCCCCCAGGGTGCCTCTGACATACTCCTCATGGATCTTGGTGAGTTCCCTGGCAACGCAGCACCTTCTGTCACCAAGCAACCCGTGAAGTTCAAAAAGCAGTTTACCGGTATGGTGCGGGCCGGCAAAGTAGACCAGAGTGCCGGTATAGGCGGCCATGGCCAGAATCCTGGTTCGCCGTGGTCCAGGTTTTCTGGGGAGGAAACCCTCGAAGGCGAACCTGTCGGTTGGAAGCCCTGATGCCACGATGGCAGTCGTGACCGCTGAGGGGCCGGGCACGACCGAAACCGTTGCGCCGGCCTCGATGGCCACCTGGACGGCACGGTATGCGGGGTCGGAAACCCCGGGTGTTCCGGCGTCGCTGACCATTGCCACGGTATGACCCGCTTCAAGTGTTTCAAGAAGAAGCGGCAGCCTTCCCCTGGCATTCACATCGTTGTAGCTCACAAGCCTTTTCCCGGGGGGCACAAGCTTCATGGTCCGGCGTGTGTCTTCCGCCATGACGACCTCGGCCTCGGCGAGAACCCTTGCGGCCCTTGGTGAAAGATCCTCAAGGTTTCCGATGGGGGTAGCCACGAGGACCAGGCTTCCCTTCATCTTCCCCCGAGCCCTTCCCTGAGGCTCCTGATCCTGTCGATCCTGGCCGACGTGCCTTCGGGATCGGTATTGAGGGTCACGCTCAGCGTCATGCCCTCCTTCGCGTCCGGGGGAAGGTGCTGCGCCGGCAGATGCCACTGAAAACCGGCGGGAGCCAGCAGGACTGCTATCCCCTCTTCGATCCGGTCAAGGTCGACCGTGAACTCACTCCTCGGGGTTCGGTCCATGCCAGAGACCCCCTCCGATCATTGACTGCGCGATGTTGGTGAAGTGGTCGCATGCCCTTTCGCAGTACTCGATGTAGTCAAGAATGGCCAGACCGGTCATGTTGGCCATACAGGAAGCCAGGGCTTCACCGTACTTCTCCCGGGCTTCCTCGCTTATCTTGTTCATGCGGCCCTCGAGCACGAGGACCTTCTGGGATGCCTCGATGTCATTGTTCTTGATCGCTTTCACCGACTCGCGGGTCATTTCCATGAGGGTCTTGGAGGAAGTTACCGCAAGAGCGGGAAGAGGGCCGACCTCTTTCATCACGTCGTCGCCGGCGATCCTGGCCCGGGCCTCCATCATGTTCACGGCATGGTCGGATATGCGCTCGAGGTCGTTGATGGAGTGGATGATAACGGGAAGGCTCAGTGACTGCTCGCGGGTGAGCTCCCCCTGGAAGAGCTTTGAAGCGTAGTCGGTCATGTCGCGCTGCATGATGTCCACCCTGTCCTCCATGCGAACGATCTCAGATGCCTCGTGACGACCCGTCAGGAAGTGCTCGGATGCCATCAGCAGGCATTCTCCGGAATACTCGGCCATTTTCCCCATCTCGCGGTTTAGTGTGTCGATGGCGAGGACCGGGCTGTCCAGCAGGTTGAAGTCGAGGACCATCTCGGGTTCCCCGGGCTCCATCTTCTTGTCATCGGGGATGACAATCCTGCAAAGCCTTGCAAGAAGGGGAACGAGGGGGATGAAAACGATGCAGTTCACGATGTTGAATATGGAGTGGGCGTTGGCCACCTGGCGCATGGGGTCTGAGGATGTCATCCTGACAAGTTCGAGAAAGATCCCGTCATTCCTGATGGCAAACAGTGTGAAGTAGATAGCGCCTATCAGGTTGAAGAATGTGTGTGCCATTGCAGTCTGACGGGCGGCCCTGTTGCTTCCCAGCGCCGCGAGCTGGGCCGTTATCGTCGTTCCGATGTTGTCGCCCAGGACAAGGAACACCGCACCCTGAAGGTTCACAAGGCCTATCCCGGCGAGTGTCATCGTAAGGCCAACGGTGGCGCTCGAGCTTTGAACGATGACCGTTATAAGTGTTCCGGCCAGAAGAGCGAGAATGGGGTTGGCGCTGAAGTCCGCGAAGAAATCCCTGACGGGGGCGCTTGCCCTCAGGGGCTTCATGACGTCGCTCATGACGGTCATGCCCATGAGCAGAAGACCGAGCCCCATCAGAGCCTTGCCCCAGAGCTTGTGGACGCGGTTCCTGCCCAGGAACGACATGGCGAAACCCAGTGCGATCATGGGAAAGGCGTAATCCGATATATGGAATGCTATGAGCTGACCCGTTACGGTTGTTCCGATGTTGGCGCCCAGGACCACTCCAACCGCCTGCTGAAGCGTCATCAGAGAGCTGTTCACGAAACCGACCGTGATGACGGTGGTGGCGCTTGAACTCTGAATGGCCCCCGTGACCAGTATGCCGGTGGCGATACCCGCGAACCGGTTCGATGTTATCCTTTGAAGGATCGTCTTCAGACGGTTGCCGGCGACCTGCTGCAGGTTGGCGGACATCATCTGCATGCCCAGGAGGAAGATGGCCAGCCCGCCAAAGACCTGGAAAACGATGAAGAAAAGGTTTATGGAAACAAGGTTTATCGACGCCCTGGAGAGCTCGCCTCCCGTGTCTCCCGCAACGGCCGTGACCAGGACTTCCCCCATGTCCTCACCGAACTTCAGGTTCATCATGGCGATGCCCGATGAGTCGGTGTAGACGACGTAGCCCGAAAGCCCATCCTGCATCACGGTGAGATAACCGGGATGGGGTTCGAGCTCGGCGTCTCCGCTCTGGACAGTGAAGTTCACCGGAACGTTGACCGCCGGCGTACAGTCCAGCGAATTGAGCACCTGCACCGAAACCGGCTCGGAGAGCATGGTTCCGGTATTCCCGTAGGTCTTGCACAGAAGGGACTGAACCTGAAGCTCACCCGAAAAAGCCAGGGAGCTGATCAAGAGAATCAGTAAGGCAAGGGCTGGCTTCATTACAACTCCTGGAAGGGACCCCGTTCTGAACACCCCGTGAAAAATAGACTGGAATATGCTCATTCCCGACGGGGTTGAAAACTGCGGCAACGAAACCTATCATACTCCCATGAAGGAACCGGGAGCACTACTCGAGAGCATGAGGCCCAAATCATGGACCAAGAACCTTTTTGTGTTCGCGGCCATGATCTTCGGCAGGGTCTGGACAACCGGGGCGCTCATCGCCTCCTTCGAGGCATTTCTGGGTTTCTGCTTCCTGTCCAGCGCCGTCTACCTCATGAACGACACTGTTGACAGAAGGCGGGACAAGCTTCACCCCGTGAAAAAGCTCAGACCCATCCCGTCGGGAAGGCTCAGGGTTCCCACTGCTGTGACAGTTTCCGCTGTACTTGCGGTTTCGGTTCTTTCACTGTCCTGGCTGTACGCACAACGGCTGGCACTGGCATTCTCGGTCTACCTTTTGATGCAGGTCGCCTACTCTCTCCGCCTTAAATCGGAGGTGATACTGGACTGCCTCATCATTGCAATGGGTTTCGTTCTCAGGGCTCTTGCAGGCGTGGCGGTCCTGGACGACACCGGGATGGGAATGATCCTCTCACCGTGGCTCATCCTTTGCACCTTCTTTCTGGCATCGTTCCTGGCCTTCGCAAAGCGCCGCAACGAGATTGCTGTTCTGGGCGAAGGCGCCACCGGTCACAGGAAGAACCTCAGAGAGTACACACCGGCCCTGCTTGACCAGATGATGGGCATCAGCGCGGGTGCCAGCATAATGGGCTACGCTCTCTATACAGTCAGCCAGCGCACGCTGGAACAGGTCAGTCCCATGCTTTGGGTGACAATCCCCTTCGTTGTCTACGGTGTTTTCAGGTACGAATACCTCGTGCTGTGCCAGGGTCTCGGCGGCAGCCCCGACAAACTGCTCCTTTCCGACAAACCCATGATCCTGAACCTGCTGCTGTGGGGTGCGGTGGTCTTCATCGTGCTCAGCTTTTATCCCGCAGGTCAATGATCACTCTGAAGGCTCCGGCCAAGATAAACCTGGGCCTCAGCATCCTCGATTCACGACCCGACGGTTACCACAACATTAGAAGCCTGTTCTGCCCGATTTCCCTGGCCGACACGCTGCGGCTCTCCCCAACCGCGAACAAGGGTTTGATAAGGCTCGAGTGCAGCGGGATGCGATCGCCGGAGGGGCCTGAAAACATTGCCTTTCGGGCTGCGGCCCTCTTCCTCGAGGCCACCGGGGCGGACATGGGAGTCGACATAAGCCTTCACAAGGCCATACCCTCCCCGGGAGGGCTGGGCGGGGGAAGCAGCGATGCCGCGGCGGTGCTTCTTGCAATGGCTTTCCTTACCGGCGAATGGGCCGGCCTTGACGAACTTGCCCTTCAACTGGGCAGCGATGTGCCATTCTTCCTTGAAGACGGTCCCGCTCTGGTAGAGGGTCGCGGTGAGATACTCACGCCCGCTGCCGTTCCCGGGTTTCACGCCGTCCTTCTGGACTCGGGGGAAGCCGTGGCAACACCGTGGGCATACAGGCTTCTCGACCTCGAGCCCCGCTCTTCCGCCTTGACAAACACAGGGGTCTCGTGCGATGTTTCGGGCCTGATAACTGCGAAGTGGCATGAGGGTAAGCCTTATCCCACAAACCTTCGAAACGATTTCCTTCCTTTTCTCTCCAGCCGTTTGCCGGGAATAGGAAAGGCTGCAGAAGCCCTTTCCGGACTGACAGACAACTGGGGACTCAGCGGTTCGGGGCCGGTTCTCTACGCCCTCTTCCGAACGGCTCGAGAGACGGAAACAGCTGCGAAGGTTTTGGGGGAGAGCTTCACCCGGGTGTATACCGCGGAATCTTTGTTAACGCTGGGGCGTCGTCAAATGGTTAAGACACAGGGTTTTGGTCCCTGCATTTGGGGGTTCGAGTCCTCCCGCCCCAGCCAGTCTTCCGTACACCGGGAAAGGATATAGTAATGCCGTTGGAACTCAACATCGAAAACAGAACCCGAACGGGTTCAAGGGAAGCCCGGCGGATCCGCCGGGAAGGCAACGTGCCTGGCATCCTCTACGGCCGGGGCGGCGAGATTGCCGTTTCCGTCAACGCGCACCACTTCATGACCGTGGTGGGTTACAGCACCTCCCTGGGGATCATCAGGCTCAACATCCAGGGCGGGAAGCCGGTGAACTGCATCGTGAAGGAAGTTCAGTGGAATCCCATCAACGACAAGCCGATGCACATCGATTTCCTCAGGGTGCTTCCCACACAGATGATCACTCTCCCCGTACCGCTGCACCTCGAAGGAAGCCCCAAAGGCATCCTGCAGGGTGGTATCCTTGATCACATGCTGCACGAGGTTCTCGTGACCGTGAAGGCCTCCGATATCCCCCACAGCATCTCCGTGGATGTCAGCGGACTTGAGCTGGGCGACGCCCTTCACATCTCCGATGTTGTTCTTCCCAAGGGGATGAGCATCGACATGCCCGGTGATCAGGTCGTGGCTTCCGTGATAATGCCCAGGGCCATGAAGTCCTCTTCCGACACCGAAGCCGCAGAGGGTGAAACCCCAGAGGCCGGTGAAGGGGAGTAGGTGCCCCGGGACGGTATAGGCCTGGTGCTCTGCCTCGGCAACCCGGGCCCGAAATACACACTTACCTGGCATAACGCCGGTTTCTGGACCGGAGATGTCCTTGCCCGCGAAGCCGGCGTTTCTTTCAGGAACGCCGGCCTTTTTCACGCAGTGGTCCTTCCCGGCGGAATACACCTGGCAAAGCCGGTCACCTACATGAACGAGAGCGGACGAGCCGCAGGTGCCCTGTTGAACTCACGGGGGCTCGAACCCTCTGAAATGCTTGTGGTCTGCGACGACGCCAACCTTCCCCTGGGTTCACTCAGGCTCAGACCCGATGGTTCTGCGGGAGGACAGAAAGGGCTTGCAAGTATCATCGAAGTACTTGGCACCGAAGTCTTTCCAAGGCTAAGGCTTGGGATAGGACCCGTTCCGCCGGGTATCCCGCTCAGCAATTACGTTCTTTCAAAGGTTCCAAAAGACCTCGAGGAAGAGGCTTCACTAATGGCTCACAGGGCTGCGGACTGTGTCATCCTTGCCCTGCGCAGCGGAATCCAGGAAGCCCAGTCCGTGTACAACACAAGGACGGGGCAACGGGAGGCGCCCTGAGGCGCCCCCCGTGCAAGTCATTTCACTCCTGTGAAGAAGCCATCGCCAGTGAACCGATGAAGTTCACCAGTTCAGGTCCGGAGATCTCGGTGTGGGACTGCATCACGCCGTCCGCAGCGGTTACCCCGCCTGTGATCCAGAGCGTGGGTATGATCTCCGGCAGGTCGATGTCCTCGGGGCTGAACTGCCTTATCATCCCCAGATAGCCGCCGACCTCCATCGTGTAGTCGAACATCCCATCGCCCGCGAGGCCCGGCATCCCGGAGGCGGGGTCGAAAACCCCTGATACGGTCTGAAGTATGGCCGTGGGAGAGTCGCCGGACTCGACCATGAAAAGGCCGTCGTTCGAGGCGAACCAGTAACTCAGTGCAAGGGTGTCGACCGAACCCTCTTCCCCTGGCATGACAACGGTGAAACGGGAGTTCATCATTTCAACGCCATCCACCGTGATGTTCGCGCACGGTGAGAAGGTGAGCATGCCGGTCATTTCCGGGGGAAGCATGGACTGGGACCTGGTGGCCATGTCCATGATCATGGTCGTCATGCCGGCAAGGTCCTGGCCCGAAGGCATTGCATACACAGCCATGAAACGCATGAAGCCGTCGTTGTAGAACGACATGGCGGCGCAGCTGCTCATCTCGGTCCAGATGTCAGCAACGGCGGGATCGATTTCGAAACCCATGGCCTGGTAAACGCTGTTCATGACAATTCCGGTCAGTTCAGCCGGCATCCTGACCTGGGCCGACATGACCTGCCCGGCGGGTATCCTGTCGAGGAGGGAAGGGCTGTCAGGCGTGATGACAAGCCTTGCAAGGTCGCTTCCTTCCTTGAAGAACACGGTCTGATGGGCTGTGATGGTCTCGGGGCCGAATGTGAGGGTCATCTCGGCGCGGTCGGTCTGGTTGAGCACAACCACCGCAGCGTCGAAGTAAAGGGTCATGAGGTCGCTGGCGAAGGCAGGGATCTCTCCCTCGCTTGCGGCAGCCTGGGCGATCATGGGGATCTGCGATGCGGCCATCGGGCCAATCATCGCGATGTTCATGGAGGAGTAGATGGAGGCCGGCGCAACTTCGCGCACAGCATCGGGGCCAAGCGCCTCGGACATTTCCGAAAGCTTGTTTCGGGTCATGGCCATCAGAGCCACGCCCCTGGATTCCGCCACGAAGATCGTTCCGTTCTCGGAGGGAGCCTGGAAGACTTCCATCTTGTTGAGAGGTTCTCCGGGCTCGAACACGAGACCGAGCCTTTCGAGAAGGGAAAGGAATGCCGTGAAATCGGTAATCGAAACGGCCAGGGCCATGGACTGAGGCATCATGCTCTCCATCCAGAAGACCACCGAGCCCTGCGGATCAACACCCAGGGTTGCGAGGTCATCGAGAGCATCGATCTCGAGATAACTGACCGCGGCGTTCTCCACCACGCCCTCGCCAAGGAATGGGGCTCCGGACGCTATATAGGCATCCATGTTTCGAACGGCCATAACCGGTTGTGTGAGGACAACTGAAACCATGGCGTTTTCCGGCAGAAGGGACAGAGGGTTCGCCGGTTCCTGGCTGCCGCATCCGGACAGGGCCAGGGTCACCAGACAGGTGAACACCGCAAACCTTTGAAGCATTTTGCACCTCCGTAACATCGAAAGAAAGAGAGACTTGCGGCAATGCTAACAAAAACCGTACCCCAGTGTCAAAAAACGCCCTTCTTTTCAAAGGAGGGCTGCCGGGTTAGAATTGACTCATGGCATCAGACTACGACCTTTTTTCAAGCTTTCAGGACGCCCCCGGTTCGGTGCTTTTCGTTGACACCGAGACAACCGGGGCCGACACCTCGCAGGACCATATAGTCGAGGTCGCATTCCTGCTGGCCGAATACAGTGGTGTAACCCCGCTCGGGTCGATCGGGGAGTTCTCTTCCCTGGTCAGGCCACCGGTACCGGTACCCCCCGAGGCCTCGGCGGTGCACCACATAACCAACGCCATGCTCGAAGGCGCCCCTTCCACCGCAGATCTTCAGGAAACCGTCAGGGGTTTATCGGAAAGGGCCGCGTTCATCTGCGCCCACAACCTCCCCTTTGACATGGCAATGCTTCAGCGAGGGTTCCCCGGGGTGTTCTCCGCTTTCACCGAAAACCGCCGAATTGACACCCTGCGCCTTTCCCGGCACTGTTTCAGCGATATACCAAGCCATGGGCTTCAGGCACTGCGATACAGGCACGGTCTGGACGACGCCATCCTTCCCGGCGACGCCCATCGGGCGCTTTTTGACACCAGGCTTGTCAAGGCCCTTCTTGATTCGATCCTCGAGAAGGACCTGACCGGCGCCACCGGGCTTTCCGAGCTTGTCGAGTTCATAGCCCGACCCCTCGAGATAAAAGTATTCAACTTCGGCAAACACAAGGGCTGTCTTGTGGAGGACACTGCCGCGACAGACCCCGACTACATCCGCTGGCTTCTCAAGCAGGAATGGCTTCCCGTGGAATATCCCGACCTTTACCACACCCTGCTGCGAAAATCCGGCCAGAACGGAAATCATGCAACCTGATACCTGGGTGGTCCAGGGAGGCTGCCGCCTTCAGGGAACCCTGAAACCGGCGGGAAGCAAGAACGCCGCACTGCCCGAGCTTGCGGCGTGTCTCCTCGCCGATTCCGGTTGTGTGCTTCGAAACATGCCCGTCATCCGCGACGCCAGGGCAATGGCCGGTATACTCGAGGGCATGGGCTGCCGGGTCCAGGCCTGCGCCGATTCGGTTTCCATCGAGTCCGACAACGCCTCCCCCGACCGTCTCGACCAGAACCTATGCCGAAGCATCCGGGCATCCATACTTCTTGCTGCACCCATCGCAGCCAGGTTCGGAACAGTCTCCCTTCCCCCTCCCGGCGGCGACGTCATCGGAAAACGCCGGCTCGACACCCACTTCCTTGCGCTTGAAAAGCTTGGCGCAAAGGTCGACTATCAGCGCAGCAGAATACTGATCTCAGCCCCCGGAGGGTTCAGGGGAGCCCGGATAAACCTCGACGAGCCTTCGGTAACCGCGACCGAGAATGCCCTGATGGCAGCATGCATCGCCACGGGCGATACCGAGATATACAACGCTGCGTGCGAGCCGAACGTGCAGGACCTCGCGGCCATGCTGCAGAAAATGGGAGCCCGCATTCAGGGCGCCGGAACGAACCTGATCAGGATCGAGGGCACGGGCGGGTTGCTTCGGGGCGCCGACCATACGGTATGCCCCGACCACATCGAGATCGGAAGCTTCATCGGTCTTGCGGCGTGCTGCAGGGGAAGAGTTGAGATTCCCGGCGTGCCTGAGTTCATCCTGCAACCCATCATGACCGGTCTTGGCAAACTCGGGGTCGAGATCATCTTCGACGGGGGCAACGTAACGGTTCCCGAAGACCAGCCCCTCGAGGTCAGACCTGACATCGGGGGTGACATTCCCACCATATACGACGGTCCCTGGCCGGGCTTTTCCCCGGACCTCACAAGCACCGCCGTGGTCACGGCAACCCAGTCAAGGGGAACCAGCCTCATCTTCGAGAAGATGTTCGAGAGCAGGCTTTTCTTCACCGACAAACTGGCGGCCATGGGCGCACGGCTTATCCTCTGCGACCCTCACCGGGTTGTCATCTCGGGTCCGTGCAAGCTTCATGGAACCGATGTCTCAAGCCCGGATATAAGGGCGGGAATGGCTCTTCTCACAGCAGCGCTGTGCGCCGAGGGCAGCACTGTGATACACAACGTGCGGCAGATCGAGAGGGGCTACGAGAACATTGTTGGAAGGCTCACTGCGCTTGGTGCGCACATAAGTGTTTCGGAAGGGGAGCGTTTATAATGAAAAGGGCAGCCCTGGCTCTGTCGTCAGCCATCCTGGCCGGGTGCGGCAACAACCCGCAGGAACCAGCTCCATGGCCCGACGGCGCCCAGTTGTGGTTGAGCTCCAGCTTCGCGGACACTGCCCTGGCATGGTCCCCTTTCGGCAACGTTCTGCTGTTCAGCCAGAACTCCTGGATATGGGGGTTTGACGGGGTGGGCGAGCCCGCGCCGTGCACCTTCACTGCCATGCTTGAATCCACCGGACCGAACGGCTGCTGGAACGCTGAAAACTGTCTCATCGTCTACTCAGCGGTTGATGACTCGACAGGCGTCGGCCAGATCCGTACCATTCCCGGGAACGGAACTGCGGTGACCGTGCTTCTCGACCCCGACCTCCCCGTGACATTCCCGTCCTGGAACCCGTCCGGCGACAGCCTTGTGTTCTCCATGCGCCCTTCGGGCTCCTGGAGCCGAAGGCTCTTCACTATGCCCCACCAGGCGGACACCCTTGTACCAGTCGAGGTGCCCGTTTTCCCGGGCGACTGCGTCAGGGCCAGCTACAGCCCCGACGGCTCGTACATCCTCTTCCAGTACCGCGAGACACAGGATTCACCCTGGAGCATCTGGGTTGCACACCCTGACGGCACCGACGCCAGACCCGTAGCCCAGGGCGGGCAGTGCGTTCACCCGTGCTGGGGCCCCTACGACGGCTGGTTCGTCTTCTCCACCGACAGGTGGGGAAACTATGAGCTGGCTGCCGCCCACATCGACGCAGACACCCTCATCAGGATCACCGACGACCCCTCATCAGACCTTTACCCCGCATGGAACACCGGTTCCAGCTGGATAGCCTTTTCCAGCGACAGGCTCGTGGGTTTCGACATTTTCAGCATAGACGAACCCGGGATCCCGGTCATACAACCCCGGTGATCCAACCTGTCACAGGCAATATGAACCCACCGGTTGCCTTGGTCTGACGTACCCGGTAGAACAGGACACTCATCGGTTCCCGGGCACTGCTACACCCCTTGCAGCGCCTGACAAACGAACACGTTGGGACTTGAAGGGCAGGGAAAACCTGTGGCCTGGATGCCTTAAAAAAAGGGGGGCGCGTGATGCGCCCCCCGATCCCGGATGCAGCCCGGTCAGTAGTAGAGCATTTCCTGGATGGTCTGGGAAAGCTCAACGAGGAAGTTGGGGTCGGCAACGTTGATATCGAGGCCGAATCCCGCGGTCTGCACCGTGAACAGCGTGAACCGGAACTGCTGCTGAAGGAAGGTCATGGCTGCAGCCATTCCCAGCACGTTGTTCCTGTTCATCGTCGTGTGGACGAAGGAGTAGTCCCCTCCGTTGTATACACCGAAGGCGGCCGTGAGGCCGGCGATCATGTCGCCGGAGAGACCCTTCGCCATCTGGAGCGCGGCAAAGCCGGCCATGGCGTCACGGGTGATCGCCGTTGCACCCTCGGGCAGGGAGTAGGTGGAGTAGTCGAACTTGATATCGTTCTCAGCCATGATCCAGGTGCGGTAGTCGATTGGCTCTACGGTGTAGGTCCGGTAGGGCACATTCAGGTAGACAACCGTCACACCGTTCTCGACGACCAGGGAGTCAACATTGATGTTAACGTTCTGGGTCGTTTCGTTCACAGCCGAGGTCATGCCGAAGAAGTTCGGTATGTCGGAGGTGTAGGTGTACTTGAACGGAATGTTCCCGTACCTGGGGCTCTGGGGGTCGTTGTGGTCGGCGTTGAAGGGGGCTGCCCCGTACAGGAAGGCGCCGATGATCTCGTTGTCGATGATCGTGGTGTCACCGGCTGTTGGCCAGTCAAGCCAGATCTCGCCGTAGGCCTCGATGACCGACATGGTGCTCTCGCTGAGGACTGGATCGATGCACTCGAAGACTGTCCAGTCAACGTCCTGCGTGATGGTGGCCATGCCCGTTGCGACGGGCCAGCTGCCGCCGTCGTTCTGAGCGGCCATGTAGAAGAAGTCGGCGCCGATGTTCCAGTAGTCGCTGAGGTGGATAGACGACCAGCCCGCGCCCAGGTAGGCCTCGGGGCGGGTGACGTCGACGTCGATGGCCTGCTCGAACTTCACCATTGCGCTGTCGTAGCTGGCCTGGTCGTAGGCCTGCCAACCCTGGGCTACAAGGCCGTCGTAGCCAATCACGTCAGGGATGTCAGTGGGAAGCTTGTCCCCGCAACCCGACAAAAGAACGAGGGCGAGACCCGCAAGCAGTGCTATTGTGCGCTTCATTTTCACCCTCCTTCCTACTCAACCATCATGATCTTCTGGGTGAGAACCTGGCCCTGGGCCTCGAGGCGGCAGAAGTAGACTCCCGCGCCAAGGGGCTGGCCATTGCTGTCGGTTCCGTCCCAGACGATGCTGTGGTTAGCTGCGGCCATGTCTTCATTGGCCAGTGTTCTCACGAGCCTGCCGCTGAGGTCGAAGACCCTCATGGTCACAAGACCCTGCGCGGGGGTGGCGAAACGGATCACGGTCTGGGCACTGAACGGGTTGGGGTAGTTGCCCTCGATCTGCACCTGTACCGGAACGGTGGGGCTGGTCACGCCGGGTGCCTCACCCATGACGTAGATGCCGCCCTCGGTGACGGGGGCGCAGATCCGGCCGTTCTGGAAGTAGCTGTCGAGCCTGACCCATCCCTCGGAACCGTAAACGAAGACTGAAGCGTCTGCGTTCACGGCGGGGAAGGACAGGGTGCCGTTCACGGAGGGTATGCTCACGGGGCCGGCGAGAACACCGGTGAGCATGCCCGAGGCCTCGGCGATGCTGCTGCCTGAGCCCATGGAGAGTCCGAGCATGCCGGTCTCACTGAGGACGACCCTGGAACCCGGGGCTGCGGCGCCCTCGGGAACATCGAGCCTGATGCCCCTGACTTCGAGCGTGAGTTTGCCGCTCACGGTGCCGACAGCCATTGAGACGGTATTGTTGATCGCTATACCGCTGCTGTCGTATCCGGAGAAGTTGAGTGTGTAGTTGCCGTCGCTGGTGAGGTCGACGTTACCCCTCCACATCACGCTGCCGTAGAAGGCCTCCATCTTTATGGGTGTTGTAACGGAGCCCAGTGTCGCGCTGAAGATGGGGCCGACCCAGTCGAAACCCTCCATCTCAAGCGTGGCTTCGTCCACACCAACGGCAAAGACGTTGGCGAAGTTGTCGGAGACCTGGTTCTGGTGAACGGCCACTTCGAGACTCGGAGGAACGAAGTCCTGGCTGAGCACGTAGCGGAGGTTCACAGCACCGCCGGGATTGTTGTTGGTGACGATGAGGTATGTGGCATCGCCTGCAAGGCCGAAACTGCCGTTGTAGAAGTCGTCGAGCACCACATCGGTAACCGAGAGGAACTCGCCCGTGGCCTCGTTGAAGGATACGAGCTTGGCCTCCCAGCGGCCCGCGACGGCGCTCTCGCCGCCTGAACCATCCGAGTACTGGCCGTTGAACAGCACATCATCCTCACTGCCGGTGAGATTGCGGAAGTAGCAGTACTGGGATGCCCAGATGGGAGCCGCTATCGCGCTCACTTCCGCCCCGATAGTTGCCGGGAACGGATATTCGGTGAACTTGTTGGAGAATGCGGCCTGCTGGGTGGCGTGGCCGAAATCCTCGGAGGGTGTGCCCACCAGGAAGTCGTACATGTAGATGCCGCCCGCAAAGTCACTGAGGAAGCGGTGGTTCAGGTTGCAGATCAGGTAATCCCAGTAGAGGGGGACCACTTCGTCCTGAACAGCCGTTTCGGGTGTTGCTGCGGGATCGAGTGCAAGGGCGATGTTCAGCATTCCGGTGGTGTCGCCCTGGGCGATCGCCTGAATGGCCGATACGCCTGCACGCTGGCGCAGGTACATGAAGAACAGGAACTGCTGACCCCTGGAACCGCTGTAGTCGAGTCCGCCGGAGCCCGCCTGAGAGTTGACCAGCTCGATGTAGGGAGCTTTCTCGAAATCGCCCAGTATCTTCTCCATGCCGTAGGACCCTGTGGTGGTGAAGCCGAAGCTTTCGAACTGGGCAACCTCGGCCATGCCCCTTACGACCCACGATTCTTCGGCGGTGTTCCGGCTGTACCGGCAGAGCGCCGAAAGACCGTTGGCCAGGTGCCACTGGCGCATGGGGACCGCGTGGACGAGCAGGTTCGGGTTGTACGCCAGGGCATGGGCGTTGAGGTAGAAGATGTCATGGGCGTTGAACTCGCCCTGGAGGTCTTCCGGGACCACATGATAGAACTGGTTGCGGGCGGCAAGGGTGCCCTGGCCCGCGTTGTACTTGGTGGGGATGGCAGAAATGGCGATCCATATCTTCTCGCCATCGGGGACGGTGAGGACGGGCTCGCCCCAGATGGCGGTGACCGAACCCCAGACCGTGTTCTCGAACACCTCGGTGAGGTCTTCGAACTCTTCCATGGTCATCATGTCGCCGATGATGCTTACGTCCCAGCCGAACTTCTTGTGAAGGGACTCTTCTCCGTTGAGAAGTGTGTCGAGTGAAAGTATTCCGCCGCCCTTGGCATCCACCCAGCAGGTGTCCTGCACCAGCCAGAGGGCGTGGGGTGTCTCGGCGAGCACTGTGAACTGCCTGGACTGTACGGGGTCGGCAAACTCCGACAGGTCCGGCACCAGAAGGTTGACTTTGTCGCCTACCTCCTGGGCGTTCGCCGTGCCAAAACCGAGAAGCGGCATCAGGATCGCGGCCAGGAGAACGATAAACGCCCCACTGCCCCTTCCTGAAGTGGTTCTCATGTTAACCTCCTCTTTGCTGTCTGCGGTTGTCGCCGCACTGTGGTATCTTTTCTGTCCGGACCCTGTAGCGGGTCGCGGGGTTCGGTGATCCTTTTCCTTTCCGGTGTGCAACCTACCAATCATCGTCAGAACCTTCCATGCCTCGGCCGTCAGAGGTCTCTATCATGCTCTGCCAGTTCTGGAAGGAGACCTCCCCCGGAACCGTGGAGTAGACCTGACGGAAGTCGCCGCTCGAGTTCAGATCAGCGAAAACAAAAGACATCGTTGTACCCTCGAAATAGTCCCAGACCTCGTAGGGCACATGAGAGGTGGTGAAGGGGCTTCTCTCGATGTCTCCCGGTTCGCCGTAGCGTATCAGTACCCTGCCGCGGTCGGTGAGCCAGCCCGGAACCTCCATGTGCATGTACCGCTCTGCATCCTGGCAACGGGCCTCAAAGGCTGCCCTTGCGTCGGGCGAACCCTGCCAGTACTGCACGAAATATGCCGCGCGGCCCGGTTCATCAAGCCTTTCGTAAAGACCGGCCTGAGCACCAGTGAGGAGCAGTGAGAACTCTTCGAGGCGTTCGGGGATCTCAGTGACCTCCGGCGGCGATTCGATCAGGGAAGCCCTTCCCACAACTTCAATGAGCATTGGCTTGGTGGTGAGGTCAAGGGTGTCGCCGTTCTCGTTGGTGTAGAGGATGAAAAGGGTGTAGAGGCCGGATGACCTGGCGGGTTGAAGGTCGAGGCTGTCCACAAGGCTCACGGAGTTCATTCCCTGGGGGATCGCGAACGACTCCCCCGGTCTGGCGAAAACCACTGCGCCGTCGGGACCCGTGATGCCGGTCTGCCGGTGAAGGGTTTGTCCGTCGAGGTCGTAGAGCTCCTGGTACGTGTACACCCTGGTCTCGGCAGGAACGCTGAAGGTGTTGGACGCTGCGGGAAACACTATCACCCCGCCCTTTTTAAGGGTGCTTTCGCTCCCCTCAACTGCAGGCATCAGGGTTCTGGCAAGCTCAAGCTCGCTGAAATTGCCGGGCTCCGTTACAGAAAGGTTCCTCTCTGCGATTCCCACAAGACCGTTCAGTTCATCGGTGACCGTCACCGTGAGAACGTGTTCACCGGGCACTGCGGGAAGGATAACGGCATTCAGAACACTGCGCTCGGGTACCCATTCGATCTCCGAGCGCCAGGCGTCGGCAGCGAGCGTGTCTCCCGAAGCTCCGGTCAGGACAACCACAGTGGTGAATGAAGACATGCCCGCTTCATCCCGCGAAAGGTTGCCCAGCGGAACCTCCTGATAGACTTCCAGCATCAGGTCTTCGCCGGCTCCGATACGGAAAAGGGCTGTGTCGATGGAAAACCGCACACCCCCCCTGCCCGGCGTCGCGAACTGACCGGCGATGCCGGTGGCAGCCAGCGCGACAAGCAGGGCAAACGGCCTAATAGACATACCATGCCTCCCCGAGGCTGAAGGCCCGGTTCACGTCCTGCCAATCGCCGTCGAACTCGTAGAGCCCGTATCCGAACCGGTCGATGAACAGAAGGGTGAGCCTGGGATTGAAGTAGGTCCAGATCTGGAAAGGATAGCCCTCCACCTGGAACGGGTTGTTCTCGACCATGTCGGGCTCGCCCATTTTGGCATAGGCAACGCCCATATCGGTCAGGATGCCCCTTGTTACTCCCGATGTGAAGGACCGTTCAATGTAATCAAGTCTTCTGCGGTAGGTGTCGAGGTATTCGTTCTCACGTGTCGAGGGGTTGGGGTCGCGGCGAAGCCAGAACTCGCTCATCACTGCCTGCCGTTCCCCGGGGTTGCCGGCATTCTGGAGTTCGGATATCTCCCGGGGAGAGGCGATGGGTCTTACGAGGGTTACCGTTTCGTCGGCGTCGTCGCCCCAAAGGTCCCAGGAGGAGAGAAGCCTGATGGAACTCGATGAAGAGGCCATCACTTCACTCTCACCACCCAGGGCAGCGGTATTCACAACGTAAACGCCCCTTTCGAGGCCACCCAGGGAGAAGGCGCTGGAGAACGACGCAATGCCGTCGGTCTGACGGGAAAGGTCCATCCAGCCCTCCCTGATGGCGTTCAGATCATGGTCGAGAACCGCATACGCGGCCCTGATCTCTCCGGAACCCACGGGTGGATAAACATCCCAGATTATGGTCACACTGCCCGTTGCCCTGACTGTTCCCGAAGGCGTGAGCCTGAGACCCGACGAGGACCACGTTTCAGTGCTGGCACTGTCTATCACCACATCCACTCTCTGGGAAACCGTCTCGCCCGTTTCGAGGTCGAGCAGGCTTGTCTTCAGTTCGTGTGTGCCTGTGGAGAGGTCGTCGAAGAGCAGTTCCTCGACCAGGGGGAAACCGTTCTCCCCAACGCCGGCCCCGGCCCTGGCATAGCCGCCCGCCATCTCCGCGGTGAGTTCGTAACGGTAGAGCGCTTCGCCATCGGTTAAAACCGGTACGAGGTCCTCCCGCTCGATAACCACGGTGATCATGGCCGATCCGTTGCGCCCTGGACCCGAAGGTACAGTGGTCCAACTCACGGCGAAACCGGCCAGCGCTGCCAGAACCAGAGAAAACGTCACTTCGAGATCACCTTTTCCGCTCGGGGGGGGCAGTGCCCCCCCCATTGTTCAGTTCGTCAGAACGCAACGCCCAGGCTGGCCCTGTGGACCATTTCAAGGCGGTTGAAGTCCTGATAGGCGTAGTCGAGGGAGAGGGTTGTGCCACTCATGGGGATCCGGAAACCGGCGCCCGCGGCAAGGCCCTCTTCATCGGTGTTCACCCGGTAGCCGCCCCGAAGGGCGAACATGTTGTTGAACCAGTATTCGGCGCCCAGGTTCACCTGCTCGAGGTTGTCGGGCGGGTGAACGCCGTCGACCTCGACGGTGATGTGATGGTTGGCGGTCTGCAGGACATCCATTGCCATGCCGAGCTTGAAGGTCATGGGCATGGAGTAGGAATCGTAGACCTGAAGGGAGTCGTCACCGCTGAAGTAAGTGGTGAACTCGCCGTCGGGCGTGAGTTCGGGGCCGAAGTGCTGAATCGTCATGCCGATGCGAAGCGTCTTGAAACCTGTGTCGTACAGGGTGCCAAGATCAACCGCAACCCCGCCGGCGGAGACGTCGTCCCACGTTTCCCTCACGTACTTCACCGTGAGCCCGGCGCTGAACCGGTCGGTGAGCATGCGGGAGAAGGTGAGGCCCGCAACCATGTCGGAGCAGGTGAATGTTTCACCCGTGCCGTCAGGGTCCTCGACGGTCGTGACATCCATGTCTCCGCTGGAGAGAAGGCCGAACTGGAAAGCGAAGGTTCCCACTCCGGCTTGCTCGTGGGTGACGATGCCGTTGCCGTAGAGAATGTCGGCGTAGAGCTGGGTTCCGGAGAACTGAACCTGCGTGCCCGTGACCTTTACAAGGGCCCCCGGGTTCCAGTAGGCCGCGCTGGGGTCGTTGGCCGTGGCGATGAAGGCGCCGCCCATGCCAACACCTCTGGCGCCGACTCCTATCTGAAGGAACTGGGCGCCAACGGTGCCGACCTTGGCGAAGGAGGAGGCTTCCGCATCGGCAGGGAGCAGCAGGAAGGCAACCACCGCCGCTGCCAGGATCGTTCCAGTGAGCTTCATGGTTATCCTCCTTTCCCTACTTGATGATGGCAAATTTGCCGATTGTGAAGTCAGTCTCGTTTTCCACACGGTACACATAGAGGCCGGTCACCACGTCCTGATCGTTCCTGGAAACGAGGTCCCAGTACTCGGTGCCGTTCTCCCCGCTGTAGTCCCGGTGTTCGAGGGTGATCACATGGTCTCCCGCCAGTGTGTAGATGTGGATGTTGCACATGGCCGGAAGGTTGATGAAGGCTATCTTGTTGAAGTACGTGGCTTCCCAGGCGGCGCTTCCGCGGTAGGGGTTGGGAACCACGGAGACGTTCTCGGTCCAGTTGGTGTCGGAATCCCAGCTGGGCACCACTGCAAGAGGAGTACCCTCGATGGTCTGCTTGTAGTTGGAGCGGGTGCTTTCCACCATGGTCTCGGCGTCGTATGAGCACACGACGTAGAAGTAGGGGAAGCCGTTGGTCACCGAGTTGTCGGTGTAGCTGTAAGTCCCGGCGCCCTCGACCGTGGCCACGAGTTCCCAGTTACTGGGTGCGAAGGTGGCCCTGTAAACATTGTAGCCGCCGAAGGGGCTGTAGCTTTCCGCGTTCGCACCCCACTCGAGGTGGACTGCGCCGTCCTGGGCTTCGTAGAAGAGGATGGGTGTCGGGGGAAGCTGGGGAACACCCCAACCGCCGTCGCGGTAGTAGGCGTCCAGCATGTTGTCGGCAGCCGTACGAAGGCCCTCGAGACCGAGCCCTACGACCCAGCCGCCCACAACGTTCAGGCTGTCGCCGGTTTCAAGGTTCACGGGACCCATCGACGGAAGGAAGCGGTAGTCGAACACGGGGTACCCGAGCGCGATGGGGTTCTCGTAGACGAAGGGGAAGGGGCCCGGGTTCTGGGCCAGTCTGGCGTTGGGGGTGTTGGGGTTGCCCACCCAGTCTTCGAGGTAGGCGGGGCCGCTGAACTGCCCGCTGTTGTCCGGGAAGACGCCCCACATGTACTGGTATCTTTCCTGATCCAGACCGGGGTCGCTCTCCCAGTTCCACCAGGCATGGCTGAGCGGAATGGGAACGCCGTACACATCGATCGGTCTTTCGATGGTGCCGTCGGCCTTCTTGATCCAGTAATCCATCAGACGCCAGCCGATGAAGCCCACCACGGGGGGATTGAGCTCCTGCTCGCCGGTGTCGTCAGTTGAGCTTCCGGGGCCGTCGCCGTCCCACATGACGCTCATGTTGCGGGGAACCACGGCGTAGGTGGTGTCGCCCGCGTCGTGGAGCCAGTAGTTCTCGGGCATTCCGTCGGCGAAACGCATGAGACCGTTCTCCGGTATCACCGTGAAGATCTTCGTGGTGTCTTCGCCCGCCATTTTGTAGAGGATGGTGAAGTGATCGGATACGCCGTTGCCGTCAACGTCGTTGTCCATGAGCCCGTCGGATCCCAGGTAGTTGTAGTGGTAGAAGATGTTGTTGGGGTCTTCAGGATCGAGGGGGCTGTCAGCGTTCTGACGGTAGGTGTAGATGTCCTGCGAGGACGCTGTGGTGCCGTTCTGGAAGACGTACTCGAAGGTCGCGTCGGGGTCGTTGCACCAGATGGCGTGGCCGTCGTAGTACACAAGGTCATCGATGGCTGCCTCGACCGGGTCGGCGGTAGCCACGTCGCAGTCTCCCCTGATGGCCACGAGAAGGCCGTCGAGGGAGGTGAGACCGGTCTCGTTGTACTCGGAGTGGAACGTCAGGATGAAGTGGTTGGCTATGAAATCGTTGTAGCCCGGGGTGCCCCATCCGAAGTTGTACTCGTAAATGCCCATGCCGTAAGGTGTCTCGCCGTTCGCGCTCGACCAGTCATCGAAACCGTACTGTGACTGCTCGAGAGCGATGGGGCCGGGAACCAGCTTTATCGCGGGATAGCCTTCGGTGGGACGAAGCTCCCAGTCTCCGTAGTCGGAGCAGCTCGCATGCGGTATTCCGGGTTCACTCACGGCGGTCCAGAAGTCGCCGCCCCAAAGGTAGCTGCTTCCCTGGCCACCGGGCCATTCCATGCTCGGGTAGTTCGTCCAGGGGTCACCGAACATGCCGTAGTTAAGGAAGGCCGACCACAGATTCGAGAGATTGTGCAGTATCCACACCGCTGGCGGACGGTCATCGGTTGCTCCGTCCGGTCGTGCGTTTTCGCGAATCTCCGCGGTAAAACCGGGGACGGCGAACGCCAGCAGCAGGAACAGAATCATGATCCTGCTGAACCTTGTGTTCCTCATACCCTCAGTCACCTCCAGTTCCTGTCCTGACCGGAATCCCCACCGGTCATCCGTTTGCTGTGAATTATTCCACTCATGCTTCCAATACCTCTCAGTTCGTCAGCACGAAGCGGTAGGTCAGAGAAGTCCAGACTCCCACGGGAACACTGTTGTTTCGAGCGGGGGTCCACCTTGTGTTCCGGGCTGCGCTAATGGCGGCCTGGTCAAGGCTGCCCACACCACTCGAATTGTAGAGCTGGACATCGGCAACCGTACCGTCAGCCCTGATGAAAAGCCAAAGTGTCACGTTCCCCTCGACGCCGGCCTGCCTTGCCATGTCCGGGTAGGCGGGCATCGGCTGGTAGGTGCACACCGGAAAGACCTCGACCGGCATGAACCTGGGGGGACCCATCTCGTCACCCTGCTGCGCAAGCTCTTCAGTCTGCTGGAAGGTCGAGACCTCGCTGAGGCCCTCGGTATCTTCGCTGAGGGAAAGGGTGACTTCGATCTCCTGGATGACATCCAGGGCTTCCTCCTCGAGTGCTTCGCTCTCCTGTTGCACTTCCTCTTCCTGCTCCTCCACCTGGTCATCGAAGGCGAGATCGGCCTCGACGGCCTCCATCTCGCTGTCGGTGGTGCGCGTGGAGAGGCGCCCGAGTTCACTGGAGGGAATCAGCTCGAACATCACGATCAGAGCAATGAGGCCGAAAGCAAGGCCCCATTCGATGCCCAGGGAGGACTTTTCACGAAGCTGCGCGTTTGCAAGTGTCAGCATTCCCCTCCCCTCACTGCTCGAGGCCCAGCTCTTGAGCATTGAACTGAATGCTGTAGAGCTCCTCGAACCGAAGTGCGTTGAAAAGACTGATGATGTCGCTCATGGGAACCCTGGCATCGGCGTTGAGCACAATGACGTCAAGCTTCTTGTTCTGCTCGCGCCAGAACTTGTCGCTGAGCCTCTTCAGCTGCTCGGCAACCTGGTTCAGGGGAAGGTCGTAATCGCCGATGCGTGCGACTACAGGGCTTCCCGCTTCGCCGGGCGTCACCTGTTTGAGCCAGACAGCCACCATGAGGTTCTGCTTCCCGAGTTCGCTCATGACCTCGGGATGGGCCTGGGGGAAGCGGATGCGAAGTCCACCCTCGTCCTTGAAAATGGTGGTGGCCATGAAAAACACCAGCAGAAGGAAGACGATGTCGGCCATGGTGCCGGTGAAAATCGTGCCGGATACCCTTATCCGTCTTTTGATCTTCATTACACACCACCCCCCAGTCTTTCCTGCGTCGTGATACCGGTACGGCTGACCCCGTTGCGCCTGAGAGTGTCGAGAGCCCTTACCATGCCGTTGTAGTCACAGTCCGGAAAGAACTTGAGTATGACAACGAGTTCACTCTCCCGAACCACCGAGGCGATGTCTCCCTGCCTGGCATCGGCAAGGACCAGTGTGTCGCCAAAGGCGACCTCGCCAAAGAGTGGATCGGAAGCAAGAGGTACTGCGGCGCCGAGCGTCCTGCGGATGACCCCCTCCCGGAGAACGGGAGTGAGGTTCTCGGCGGAGACGGCCGAGGTGAGGCTTGAGTAGGTGCCTGCGGTAACCCCCTTGGCCACCTCGAGGTTCACAAGAAGGCGCCTCGTGGTGGCGGACATGGCTTCCACCCTGTCCGCTGCCAGTGTCATGATCCCGTCCTGCAAGCCGGGATCGTCAAGACTTACATCCTCGCCTGCCCTGGCCCTCTGGAGAGGACCTTCAGGGGGGGCCTGGTCGATAAGCGCCACATACTCGTCCTGACCCCACTGCTTGATGGTCATCACGAGCCTGTTGTTCTCGTCGATCACCACTTCTTCGGTCTGCTCATCGGGTTTTTTGGGCAGCTTGTAGCTGATGCCCCTCTGAACCTCGAAGGTGGTCGTGACAAGGAAGAAGATCAGCAGCAGGAACGCAATATCGGACATGGAGGCATCTGGGATGGCTCCTGTTGCCCGGGGTCTTTCCTTGCGCATGCGTTCTCCTTAACCTACAGCTGCTTGAGATGCTCCATATCGGCCAGCTGGTCGACAAGGAACATGCTGGCTTCTTCCATGTCCGTTACGAAACCGCCGATCCTGGCGATGAAGTAGTTGTTCGCCATCTGGATGGGGATGGCTATGATGAGCCCGGCTGCGGTGGTGATGAGGGCTTCCTGGATACCACCGGCCACAAGGCTCGCCTCAACGTTCTTCGCCGCTGCGATCTCCGCGAAGGCCCTGATCATACCCGAAACCGTTCCGAGGAACCCGAGCATGGGGGCGATACTGGAAACGGACGCCAGTACCACAAGGCCCTTTTCGAGATAGGCCATTTCAATGCTTCCCGAGCTTTCGATGGCTTTCTCGACATCTTCCAGGCCCTTGTCCCGACGGAGCAGACCGGCCCTGAGTATTGCGGCCACGGGGCCACGGGTCCTGTCGCAGAGGTCTTCTGCGCCCTGGAGGTCACCCTTGCGGATGTAGCCGCCGAGCTGCTCCAGAAGCTTGGCCACGTTCTGCTGGGCCTTGCCGTATGTAACGAACCTCTCGATCGTCACCGCGATGCCCAGAAGAAGGGACAGAAGAAGGGGCCACATGAAAACGCCGCCGGCGATGAACAGGTCTTTGAGGTCCATGCTTGCGCTCTGCTGCCTTGGAATCTCTTCCTCGGCGGGAGCGGCTTCAGTGGTTTCGACGGGAGGCTCAGTGACGGGAGCTTCCCCTTCGACAACCTCTGCTTCCTCGGTGGTTTCCTCGACTGGTTCAGGCTCCCCCTGCGTCGTCTGCGCGAAAGCCAGGGGCGCCAGAAGCAGCAGGAGAACCATCAGGATATTTCGCATATGCAGTCTCTCCCGGGTTGTGGACGGGCCCTTCCGGGCCCGTCCCATGGTGTTTACCACTCGAACTCAAGGCCGAAGCGGAGCTGGCGCCTGGTGTCGTAGGCGTCGGGGGTTCCGAACGAGCCCCTGGGGTCGTGATCGGGGAAGCCGTCGCCGTCCTGGTCAGCGTCGTACCAGGCCGTGTCGATTATCCGGGCGACGTTGGTCCTGTCGAACAGGTTCCGCACCCAGACGCTGAGGTCGACTGATGTGGCGCCGATCCACCAGGTCTTGTTCACCTTGAGGTCGGTCGTTTCGGTCCAGGGCATGCGCTCGCCGTTGATCTCGGGGTCGGCGGTTCCCTGGGCACTGGCCTGGTAGGGGTAACCGCTGCCGTAACCGAACTGCATGGTTGCGCCGAAGCCCTCGAGCCAGTGGTTTCCACCCAGAAGAGGGCCTTCGCCCCTGGGAATGCGGTAGTCGAAGCTGGCGTTGATGCTGTGGCGCTGGTCCCAGTTCAGCGGGCTTTCGCGGCGGGGGATGACCCAGCCCGCCCAGTTGTATGTGTAGTTCTGGGTGGCGCTGGAGCTCTTGCCCCTGGCGATGGAGTAGGTGTAGTTGGCGTTGAAGCTGATGAAGTTCGACGGCCTTCTCTGAAGTGAGAACTCGGCGCCCCTGACACTGCCGTAGTCGGCGTTGATGAACAGGTCGTAGGCGTCGACGGCGCTGAAGAAGTTCTTCTGCATGTCGGTGAGGCCGGTGATGTCCTTGTAGAAACCGGTGACATCGAGAAGGGTGATGTCGTCGAACTGGTGTTTGATGCCCATCTCGTAGGCGATGGTTTCCTCAGGGGCGAGGTCGGGGTTGCCGATGATGGGGAACGCCCCGGTGAGGTCGAAGTTGGAGCCGTCGTAGAGGTTCGAGAGCTGGGGAACCTGGAAGTAGTGGCCGTATGTGAAGTGAAGGACATCGCGCTCGGTGATGGGGTGGCTGAAGCCAACCCTGGGGCTGAGGTGGTACTTCGCGCTAACGCTCACCGGGTTGCGGATGTAGTCGGGGTCGCCGGGATCAGCGTCGGGGTTCACGGGGTCGGTGAGGTCGGCGGGGTAGTTGTCGAAGTTGGGATCGAAGTAGTCGAACCGCACGCCGGCGTTCACTATCATGCCCCTGAACTCCATCTTGTCCTGCGCGTAGGCAGCAAACTGGTGCGGGAAGTGATGGTAGTAGGTGGTGTAGATGTTGCCGCCGCTTGCTGTGTCCACATTGTAGGTGAACACATCGTAGTAGTTGCCCTCGATGCCGAACTTCAACTGGTGCTGCTGGTTCACCTGGCTTGTGAGGTCGACCCTTGCAGTGCTCGTAGTACTCTGTTCATCATCCCAGGCAAACCTTGAGGCGCCAGCGCGGTAGTAACCATTGGCGTCCTGCACCCTGGTGGGGGTGTAGGCCAACCAGTCTTCCATCGTCCAGTCCTCGCCGAGCCATCCGCCTTCCGGGTCGCGGATCTTGTAGGCGTAGTCGAACGTGTACTGGTTCACCTTGAACTCGAGGAAGCTTGCGTCGCTGAGAGTCTGGGTGAGGTTGATGCCGTAGCCGAGGTTTGTCCAGAACCTCACGGGAAGGGCGTATGCGACTGACTGTCCCTGAATGGTGTCACCGCTGCTGGGGTCGATGTAGTCCTGCTCGAAGAGGTTGTAGGCCCACCCGTACTGCGGGTCGTTGCTGTAGAAACCAACCTGTTGCTCACGGAACGTAGTGGTGAGGTTGATCTTGGTGCGGGGCGTGGGGCGGATCGTCAGTTTGCCGTTGCCCGCCAGGGACTCGCTCCAGTTCCAGTTCCTGGCTGCGTAGTTGCCATCTTCCCCGCCGCCGGTCCGGAGCCACTCAATGCTGCCGAAGAGGCGGATGTCGCCACCGACGTTGAGGCCCATGGCGGGAAGGAGGAGCTGTGTGATGGGCTCGGGGCCGCCTATGGAGGCTTCGGCGTTGAGCCTGGCCTCGGCGAATATGGCGGGTTTGTTGCCGGCAAACTCCTGGCCCTCAAAGTCGTCGCCGGCCCACCAGGTGCCCGGGTAGCCCCAGGTCCAGTCGGAGGCCAGGCCAAGTGTCTGGAAGTCGTTGCCGTTCATGGAAAGTGAGCCCGAGTAGCTGCGGCCGCCCTCGCGGGTGACCACGTTGATGATACCGGACTGGGCGTTGCCGTACTCGGCGCCGAAACCGCCGGTCATGACGGCTGTTTCAGCCACTGCGGAGAGGGGGATGCTGGCGTCGTAGGCATTGCTCTGCGGGTCCATCTGTGCGACGCCGTCAACGATGTAGGCCACTTCGCCTGACCGGCCGCCGCGGATGCGGAGGGTTCCGCCCTGGGTGCTCGTGCCGGCCTGCTGGCCCACGATGTCCGCCACGCCCGCGACGGGCATGGTCTTGATCTCGTCACGGCTCACCACGGACACGCTGGCGGACTGGCTCATGGTGATCATGCCGCGCTGGTCCGTAACGGTCACGACCGTGCTTCCCACGGTTACGGGGTTGAGGGTGAGGTCAACCCTGGTGGTCATGTCCACCAGTACAGAAACGCCCTGCATGGTCTGATCGCCCATGCCTACCATTCGCCCGATAACGTCGTAGTTGCCGGGCTGGAGGTTGATGATGAAGTACTCGCCGTTCTGGTCGGTCATGGCTCCGTAGCTGGTTCCGACGATCATGACCGTGGCCCCGATAAGGGGGGTTCCGGAGGCGTCGGTGACACGGCCGGCTATTTTGCCGGTCGTAGCGGCCATTGCGGAAACGGCCATCAACAGCACCAACGCGAAGGAAATCGCACTCGCTCTTCTGGGCACCGTTGCAGCTCCTTTCAAATTTAGGTTACCAAAAACCCCGCGCCCGTTCCGAAGGTACTGAAACCACTCCTTCCTTCCTTCGGAAAGGGCAATTACACCAACTTCACCGGGTTTCACCCGCTTCTCTATTTCAATGCCGTGCAAACCAATATGGCTGCACCTCCAAAAACGCGTGCCGCCCCTCGGAAACGAGAATACGAAGGGGTGAAAAGCGTGTCAAGCCGTGCTCTGGAACCCCGGACAGGCGACCCGGGTAAACCTGGTTCAGCATCCCGGCGGCCCGTTATGCCCAACCTCCCCTGGTTTCGCGACTTCGGAAAAAATACGGACTTCACCAAGCCAGGTTCAGAGCTTGACCCGGAGGCCCTGCCGGACAAGTTTTGACCCTGTGTGAAAACATCTCAGCCTCATACCCTGAGAGACGTACCACTCCACCGGAAACCAGGGGTTTTGCATGAGCATTGACGAACTCGAGAGACTGGCTGAACGACGGGGCGCCGAGCCTGTCCCCCTCGATTCCCTGATGTCCCGCAGGGTGCGGAACATCCTTCTCATCTCCAGTCTGTACGATTCTTTCACCATGCAGTCGGACGGCCGGTTCACCGAGGTCCTTTTCACCGAGTACCTCAAGCTCAACCTCAGCTACGCTCCTTCGGTCATCAGGGTTTCCACACTCGAGGCCGCCACTGAAAGCCTCTCCTCGGAACGGTTCGACCTTGTGATATCCATGCTTCGAGTGGGCTCCATGACAGCCGACAGAATGGCCAGGACCCTGAAGGCCCGCCACCCCGGGATACCCTTTGTCGTGCTGGCCCACAACCCGCGCGACTACGAAGAGTTCCGTGACGCGGGGCTTCTCCGGGAAGTTGACTACAGCTTCATCTGGCAGGGCGACGCGCGGTTGTTCCTCGCCGTGGTGAAGCTGATCGAGGACAGACAGAACGCCCGTCGCGACGCCGAACTCGCGGGCGTCAAGTGCATCCTGCTCGTCGAGGATTCGCCCCGGTTCGCCTCATCCTACCTTCCCATGCTCTACAGCGAGATAATGAAACAGACCCAGTCACTGATGACCGAGGGCGTGAACAGGATGCAGAAGCTGCTCCGCATGAGGGCCCGCCCGAAGATCCTTCTGGCCGACAGCTTTGAAAAAGCGGTGGAAACCCTCGATGACTTCAGGGATAACCTGCTGGGCGCCATTCTGGACTGCCGTTTCCCCCGGAACGGGCACGAGGATGCGCAGGCCGGTTTCAAACTGGCCGAACTCATGCGTGAAAAGCTGCCGGACTGCCCGGTTCTCTTCCAGTCCTCCGAAACCGTGAACATGGCCAGGGCTCACGCCCTGGGAGCGGCCTTCATAGACAAGAACTCAACCACACTGCTCACCGAGGTGGTCAGCTTCCTCCAGGGCTACCTGGGGTTCGGTGATTTCAGGTTCACGGGCGATGACGGACGGATCGAAGCTGTCGCAGTTGATCTGAGGGGGCTTGAACGGGCCGTGCGGGAGGTCTCTGACGGGGCGCTGCTTCGCCATGCGGAACGTGATGATTTCTCAACATGGCTGATGGCCCGGACCGAGTTCGACCTTGCCCGAAGGCTCAGACCCAGGAAAGTGCAGGAGTTCCCCTCCCCCTCCGAACTCCGTAACTACCTGGCGGAGACCCTCAGGGACTGGAGGCTGGGATTCCGTACAGGCGAGGTGGAGGAGTGGCACGGCGAGACCTTCAACGAGGACACCGACTTCGTAAGGATAGGCGGCGGTTCGCTGGGGGGCAAGGGGAGGGGGCTGGCATTCGTTCACTACCTGCTGGGAAGGTACCGCATTGGCGACCGTTTTCCCGGGCTGAGGATCTTCGTTCCCGCCACCATCGTGATAGGAACGGACTGCTTCGACCGCTTCATGGAGGGTCTTTCCACAGGGTCTGTCAACCTGTACTCTGTGAAACCCGACCAGGACCCGGGTGAGAGGGACGCGGCCATCCGCGAGATCTTCCTCGGGGCGGAACTGCCCGCCCAGGTCGTGGAATCCCTGGAGCTTTTCCTGAAGCAGGTCAGGTACCCGCTTGCGGTCCGTTCGTCCAGCCTTCTCGAAGATTCTGCGGCAGAGCCGTTCGCAGGCGTCTACGACACGTTCATGCTTCCCAACTCCCACCCCGACCCGCTGGTTCGCCTGCGGGAGCTGTGCGAGGCGGTCCGGCTGGTCTACGCATCCATGTTCAGGTCGGATTCCCTGGGATACATGGAGTTCACGCCGCACAGGCTCGAGGAGGAGAAGATGGCTGTGGTGATCCAGCAGGTGGTGGGCGGTGAGCACAACGGCTACCTTTACCCCGATGTGTCGGGGGTGGCCAAGTCCTGGAATTTCTATCCGGTAAAAGGCATGGAAGCGTGCGACGGTGTTGTCAGCGCGGCTCTGGGGTTCGGAAGAACGGTTGTCGACGGTGAGAAGTGCGTGAGGTTCAATCCCCGGAAGCCCGGGGTCCTTTACCAATTCTCCTCGACCAGGGCTTTTCTCGAGAACTCCCAGCGTGATTTCTTCGCCCTCTCCCTCGACGGACCTTCCCCCGAGGCAGAATACGGTCTGGAGAAGCTGCCTGTCGAGGCGGCTGAAGAGCACGGTGTCCTCTCCGACCTGGCGTCGGTGTACTCCCCCCAGAACGACATGATCTACGACGGCATCTTCAGGGAGGGCCCCAGGATAATCACCCTTGCGGGTCTTCTTAAGACCGAGACCTTCCCCTTCGCCGAGGCGCTTGGCTTTCTGCTTTCCGTGGGCGGAACAGCTTTCTCCACCGACATCGAGTTCGAGTTCGCCCTTTCGCTGAAACGCTCCGGCGGAAAACTCACCGGAGAACTGGGCTTTCTTCAGGTAAGACCCATGGGGTACGACCCCGGCGACGCTGCGCCCGTGAAGCTTGAGGAACTGAGGGCCTTCTGCGTCTGCGAAAGCGTGCTTGGGATAGGCGTGATACGGGGCATCCGAGACATAATACTGGTTCCGTCCGAAGGCTTCGACCGGAGCAACACCCGAAAGGCGGCCCTGCACATCGAGCGCATCAACCGGCGCCTTTCTGCGGAGGGCCGCAAGAGCATCCTCATCGGCCCCGGCCGCTGGGGCAGCGCAGACCACTGGCTGGGAATACCCGTGGGCTGGAGGCAGATCTCCACGGCCCGGTGCATGGTGGAGGTGCCTTTCGGCGACATGGACGTGACCCCGTCTCAGGGAACGCACTTCTTCCACAACATCACATCCCTTGGGATAGGTTACTTCACGATAACCCACTCCCCCCCCTCCAGGCTTGACGAGGACTGGCTTCTGGGCCTCCCCACCGAGGAGGACACCGGCCTGGTGAGGCACATAAGGTTCAGTGAGCCCCTGACCGTACGGATGGACGCCAGGGCCGCAAGGGGAGTGATATTGAGACCGGATGGCAAAGAGGACCCGGGGGACGCCGCCGACTGACGGCGCCCCCGCGGAACAATGCCTAGAGGTGGATCCCCATTGTGGGAAGCCAGTCGAAGAGAAGGAACTGGGCCTGCCCGATGAGCAGGCTGATACGGGCCATGACGGTGTAGCCGAAGCTGGCGCCGAAGGCAACCATCAGAATGGTGATGCCCACGCCCGCGGCCTTTCCGGTGAGCCCCTCGTGGGGCTTGGAGAAGAAGAAGTAGACAAGGCCGCAGACAACGCCAACAACAACGATGAGGTTGTCTATGAAGCCCATCGTGCCCACGCCCGACAGTGGCATGATGGTGCCCTCGATCTGGCTCAGGCAGTTCGTCTGAAGTGTGCTGACCAGGCTGAGGCCGGCCCCGGTGCCCACTATCATCGCCAGGGCCATCCGGGAAAGACCCGCTATCTTTGGAACCAGACGGGCCAGCATGAACATCCCGAAGATGCCGGGGATTATCATGAAGTAGTCGGGCGAGCCGTCGCCTGCGCCGGTGAGCTCGTCCCAGAAGTTGGGCTTCAGTACGTTGAAGATGTTGTAGATGACCCAGTAGCCGGCACTCATGCCCACGAAGAGGTGTTCTGCGAACTTGTAGAAGGGGTTGTCACGGTAAAGGAAGCTGTAGAGCATCAGGGTGAGCACGGCGCCCAGCCATATCCCGATTATCTCCCAGTTCATTTCGGAGCCCCCTTCCTGCGTTTGTGGACCGCGAGGTAGGAGATGTTCCCAATGACGATGAAGGCCATTATCACAAGGTGGGAGATGGATTGTGCCGCCATTCCCGGGGTCGCCAGCCCGGCGGGGGTGTTCCCGCGGCCCTCGCGGACCATGGTCTCGTAGTCGGCCGCACCCTTCAGCCCGCCCAGAAGTCCCAGCAGCTGCCCTGTTCCAAGGTAGGTGTAGAACTCGGGGGCGCTTACGGCGGTGCACCCTCCGCCCACGGGCAGGCCGAACCTGTCGCCGGCCATCATCACCCAGGCGTGGATGCCGGGGTCACCTGCGGAAAGGCTTATCACAAGGTCGATGTCACGAAGGCTCTGGACCCTTGTGAGCAGTGGTATGGAGTCGTAGGGAAAGCCGTCGCGGTCCTGCGGAAACACGGCCCTTATGGAGCTGCCCATTCGCACTATCGAAACCCCGGCGCCAACAGTGTAGCCCAGGTTCACCCAGTCGTCGTACTGGGCCTTCCCGAGGCTGTCGCCCACTGCGCTCATGGCCTCCTGGCTGAGGCTGGCACCCTGGGGCCACAGTGCCATGGCGATTATCCGGTGGCCCCTGGTGAACATGTGCTGGGTCAGGGCCACGGCCATGGGCTGAAGCTCGGGCATTGTAGAGGGGTCGTAGTCGTAGCTCACCAGAACGACCGAGCCTGAAGGCAATGAATCGATGGCTTTGAAAAGGTCCTGGCTGGGTCCCTGCCCGACAGGAATGGGGTAGCTCAGCCTGAGCGCCAGGGGTATGAACACCGACAGGGCCATCAGCAGGTAGATGACCCTGCGGTCGACCCTGTCCAGCATTTCAAGGAGCTTCCTCATCAGTCGGCACCTCCCAGATAGCTGCGCTCGATGCCGAAGATCATCCTGAGGGAGGTGGCCACGACGCCAAGGGCGGCCCCGATCATGACCGCACGCTGGCCCGCCATGTTGGGCACCTGCATCATCCACTCACTGATGATGGGGATCTGCTTCCAGATCATCCCGCCGATGGGAACCCTTCCAAGCATCACGATGAAGGCGCTTGCCAGGAGCAGCGTGGCCCTCCAGTTGCTGGCCCTGAACGCCCGGAAAGCGGCACTGGCCACAAAGAATGCCAGAAGGCTGAACATGGTGGCGCCCATCGGGACGATCATGGTCTGGAACATGTAGTCGAAGGGAAGGGTCTCCTCCACGCCCCACAAAAGACCGGTGGCCATCATGGCAATGAAGCCGATGAGCACCACGGGGCTGTACTTCCAGTTCCGGGCCTTCGTGTTGATGCGGTGAACATGAACCTGAACAAGGTTGGCGGCGCCCAGGAAGATGGCGGCGGAGGCCACGATCATGTACCAGTCGGTCAGGCCGTCGCCTATGGTGGAGATGGGTCTGTGAGGGATGAAGAAGTGAAGGATCATCACGATCCCGCAGATGAAGGTAATCACAAGGGGAAGGAACAACCTCATTTCACCCCTCCTACTCTACATGGGTGAGGAAGCGCAGGAACTCGGCGACCCTGCCCGCCGGCTCCCACCAGTGACCAGCGGTGGCCCCGAGGACACCAAGGACTATCAGTATCATTATCACGAGCTTGGCCGCATCCTGCCCCTTCAGGCTGCCCAGAAGTCTGGGCTCGCGGGACAGGTAGGCGCTGGCCGCGTACAGCTCTTCCCCGATGAGCGTGTAGTCGCATGCCGCGATGAAGAAGGGGATCTGGCTGACCATGGCGGTTCCGGCGATCTGAATGGCGCCCACGCTCTTTCCCGTCTCTGCGAGGATGAGGCTCTCGGCGTAGAAGGTTCCCAGAAGGAAGATCGCCGCGGGCCTCTGACGCACCATCATGCCGTCCACACCGGCTGCGTAGCCGAACTGGTCGTCGGTAAGGTAGGTGATGTCTTCCCGCCGGAATGCGTCGGGCCTTCCCGTCTGAAGGTAGGCCTCTTTAACGACCTCCTGGGAAACGCTCATCACAACGCTTCTGCAGGTGGGTACCAGAAGGGACGAACCGTACTCGGCTGCCTTACGGGCCACCCTGCCAAGGATGACCATGCTGGCGATGGTCTGGATGTCGTCCATGTCCATGATGCCGGGTATGTACATCACCGGCCTGCCCATCTCCGTGGCTCGGCCCACCGCGTCCTCCACGGCGTTGAGCCCGGCGATGCGCCTCACGAACAGGTCCTTCCCCCGCTTGCCGGCTTCGATGTAGAGCAGGATGATGGTGCAGAGCACCACTGTTATCACGAGCATCCCGATCCGCCCGGAGTGAAGCCATTTGACCGCCGGCGACGCGCTGACGACGGGACCCGGCTCGCCGGGAACTCCCTGCAGCCAGGGGACCAGCCTGTACGAGTACACGGTCCCGTTCTCAAGTTCGCTGTCGGTGTATCTGCCGTCTATCGGGGCCACCGAACCCACGTGCTCCCACTCCCCCCCGGGGGCCATCCGCTCCACAACGATGGAGTCGGGCACCGGAAGATCAGGGCTCACCGTCCACACAAGGCCTATCCTGCCGCCGTCGTCGTCGGGCACGTCGGAAGCCTCGGTGGTCAGCACGAACCCGCCTCCCGATGCCGTGGCGGCCATCAGCACCAGGAGAAGCGCCGGAAGAAATGCTTTCATCTTTTCCTGTGACCCCTTTCATGCCTGAGAACAATGTGCGAAGATAGTGCCGCGGTTCCAAAGAGAAAAGCACGGCTTGTCAACGGAATGTTCCTTCCCGTTGGAAGGATAGTTCCGTGTTCCCCTTCTGTTGAGCTGCCATGAAAAGCGGGCTGCCACGAACAGGCATCCTCATCGGGCCGGGCTCTGATCCTGATCCCGAATGGCCAGGCCCGGATCCCCGGGAAGGAGGGGATTAACGGAAGAAGCCGCTCCTGTGTTATTGTTCAACAAATGACATTGAATAGATCAGGAATTCTAATCAGTTACTTCGTCAATCGTGATGAAGCCAATGATGCATATTTAAAACTTCAAAGAAAAGGACACCACCGGATCGCTCTGGTCGAAAAAAGCCCGACCGGAGAGGTCAGGACGACCGATCCTTTTCAGCGGCGCCGAACCTTGTTCGCCATTCTGGCCGTTGTGCTGTTCTGGATGCTTGCTGAAACGGTTCTGTTGTTGACGGGGCTGACATCGCTATTTCCGGGCAACCTCCCGGGGCTTGTTTTCACTCTTCCGGTTGGCGTAATCCTCAGCATTGTCTCGGTATCGGTCTTCATGCGCTGCTCGCGGTTCGGGATCGAAAAGCGGCTGCTTGCCTGCCACAAAAGATGGCTTGTTTCTCCTGAAACGGTCGTCATCCTTCAGGGACCGATGGAAGCCCTGAACCGCCCATACACAATGCTTCTTGAAAGCAGCGAGGCACCTTCCGCTGTTTTCATCCTGCATCCCCCCCGCGGAGGCGATGACGATGCGGGTCTGAACCCTTGCGTGGAGCCGCTCAACCCGGCACGGTTGCAGGATAATGCCCGTCGTCTTGCTGAAGGTCATCAGATCGACCCCGGGCCCGTCAGGGATGTCGAACTGCTTGACCGGCTCGACCGCAGCGTCAGGTGGTTCAGACGGGCATGCCTTGATCTCTCCGAGGCTTTTCGCGTTGAGCAATCCGCACCGCCAACAAGCGAATGGCTTCTTGACAACGAATACATCTTCGAGAACAACGCGAGGGATGTGAGGCTCAACCTGCCAAAGCGCTTCTACAGGCAACTGCCCGCCCTTTCGAATGGACCGGGGCATGGTCTTCCCCGGATCTACGGAATTGCGGGGGAGCTCGCCTCCCAGACCGACCTCCGTCTGGACAGGGACAACATTCTGGCCTACCTGCATGCCTACCAGTCCGTGAATACCCTATCCATAGGTGAACTCTGGGCGGTTCCGCAGATGCTGCGTCTGGCACTGCTCGAGCGCATAAGACAGCTTGCCCGGCGAGCCCTGTCGGAACTGCGTGACGGCGAGGCGGCCGACTTCTGGGCGAACCGGCTCATCACCGCGAATCGACGGGAACCAAACCGTCTCTTCATTCTCATGGCGGAACTGACTGATGCCATTCCACTGCCAGGTCCCAGCTTTGCAGCACAGCTTGTCGATTACCTTTACGATGAATCCTCAGTACTGACCCCTGTTCAAGCCTGGCTTGAGCGCGCACTCCGGAAAACCATGGGTGAACTTGGGCAGCGCGAACAGACCAGGGCGACCAGGGATCAGATGTCCATCGGCAACGCATTCAACAGCCTTCGCGGCCTTGCCCTGCTGGACTGGAAGGAATGCTTCGAGGAACTGAGCCTTGTGGAGCAGACACTGAGGCAGGATCCAGCCGGCGTCTATCCCCTTATGGATTTTCCCACCCGGGACATGTACCGCAGGGCGGTCGAGGATATGCACCGGGGCTCCGGGCGACCCGAAGAGGAGGTCGCCCGGATCGCAATTGAGATGGCATCCCGCGCCGGAGGTGACGACTGCCCCGATGAGATGCCCAATCATGTTGGAAAGCTCCTGATCGGCGACCGGCGAAGGGATCTGTCCCGGCTTCTGGAATGCAGGGAAACCCTTCGCTTCCGCTGCCTTCAATGGACATATCGCCACCACTCTGCGGTGTACCTCATCGGGCTGCTCCTCTTCTCCGCCGCGATCGTTCTCGTTTTGCCTGCACTGGGTCTGGATGCCCCCGCCACCTGGGTTCGACTCACTCTTCTTATCCTTCTTCTCATACCCTCAAGCCAGCTTGCGCTGGAGGGGATGAACTACCTTGTGACGCGGCTTCTGCCGCCACGAACACTTCCGAAGATGGACTTTCTCGCCTCGGGGATCCCAGATGCCTGCCGCACACTGGTCGTGGTCCCGATGATGCTGGTTGACCACAGGACCATCAGGCTCGAAGCGGAGAAACTGGAGGCACGATTCCTCGCAAACAGCGAAAAGAACCTGCTTTTCGCACTGTTCCCCGATTTCAGGGACGCGGTGCAGGCCCGGTGTGAAACGGACTCATCTCTCCTTGATGACGTGACACGAAGGATCCGGCATTTGAATCAGAAGTACGGCGGAGAGCTGTTCTACCTGTTTCACAGGGAACGCAGATGGAGCGTATCGGAACAGAGGTTCATCGGCTGGGAGCGCAAGCGGGGAAAGCTTGAAGAGCTTAACGGCATCATTACAGGAGCAG
Source organism: candidate division Hyd24-12 bacterium UBA6080 (assembly GCA_002436025.1). GTDB lineage: Bacteria > Fermentibacterota > Fermentibacteria > Fermentibacterales > JCC-6 > UBA6080. The sequence continues at coordinate 101,917 of DIXM01000003.1, read as the reverse complement.
CTTCAGGCTGTTCCGATCAGATGGTAATCGTCGGCGATCCTCTTCAGCTTTCGAATGTCCGGTTCGTCATCACGCTGGACAGCGATACCCAGCTTCCGCACAATACCGCGCGCAGAATGATCGAAACGATCTCTCACCCACTGAACCGGGTGCGATTCGATGGTTCCGGCAGGGTATTGTCCGGCTACACCATCATTCAGCCACGGGTCAGCGCCTCTTTGCCCAGCGCGAACGGTTCACCGTTCAGTCGTCTCTTCTCCGATCCGGTGGGAATAGACCCCTACACAACCGCTGTTTCAGATGTGTATCAGGACCTGTCCGGCGAGGGCTCCTACCACGGCAAGGGCATCTACGATGTGCGGGCCTTCAGCCGCACCCTCTCGGGAAGGTTTCCCGAGGCGCTGCTTCTCAGCCATGATCTTATCGAGGGCGCTCATGTGCGCGTGGGGCTGGCAAGCGACATCGAGCTTTTCGACGAGTTCCCACAGAACTATCATGGCTTCATAAGACGGCAGCATCGCTGGATCCGGGGGGACTGGCAGATCGCCGACTGGGTGCTTCCATGGGTTCCATCACCCGGTGGCGGACGGACGGGAAACACCCTCTCACTGCTGGATCGCTGGAAGATCCTTGACAACCTGCGCCGAAGCCTTCTGCCCGCAGCCAGCCTGGCCCTGCTTGTGTTTTCCTGGCTTGTCTCGGTTCAGGCCGGCTGGGTTGGCTCAGCGCTGGTCTTCACCCAACTGTTTTTCAGCTCCCTTGTGAAGCCCTTCACCTGGGCCACGAGCGGAAAGGGCCTGCAAGCCGGTTCACCGGAAAAGATAGCCCATGATCTCAAACGGATCCTTGTGGAGTCTTCCCTGCTGCCGTACCAGTCATGGATCGCGCTGGATGCCGTTTGCCGAGTCTTCTACCGCAGGTTTGTCTCGCATAGGGATCTGCTGCAGTGGGCCTCTGCCCAGACAGCCGCGGGCGCGGCCCGGAAACGGACGCCTGCCTTTCTGCTTTCCATGGGTATTGTGAGCGTTTTCACCGTTCTTGCCGCAGCAGCCGTGCACTTCTTCCGGCCCTCGAGCCTGTGGATGGCCGGTCCATGGCTCGTGTTCTGGTTTTTCTCCCCTCTTGTCGGCTGGCTCCTGAACCGGCGTCATCAGCAGAGGCGACCCGAGCTTCAGCTTTCAAGCAAAGACCAGGTGCTGATGAGGACTATCGCCCGTCGTACCTGGAGGTACTTCACAGATTTCGTCACAGAAGAAAGCTCATGGCTTCCGCCCGACAACTATCAGGTCGCCTATCAGAACAAGCTCGCCATGAGAACCAGCCCGACGAACATCGGCCTGTATCTGGCAAGCGTGCTCTGTTCACATGAATTCGGCTACTCCACTCTTGATGAAGTGACTGAAAGGCTTTCACTGACGATGGCAACCCTGGACAGGCTCGAGCGCCATCAGGGCCACCTCCTCAACTGGTACGAGATCCAGACACTGGCGCCCCTTAACCCCCGCTACATTTCAACGGTGGACAGCGGCAACCTGCTTGGGGCTCTATGGGCGCTTGATCCCGGGCTTGAGGACCTGATGAGGACCCCTGTTCTAGATGCAAATGCATCTTCGGGCCTTGTCGACACCGGGCAAGTCCTTCAAGAGACCATTCGGGAAGGGAAGCCGGCTGGCTTCGACAGACGGGTCCTTTCCGAACTGATTCAAAAATGGGGATCGCCGCCGGAACGCATCATGGATGTGATCAGGATGCTGCGGCAGGACGAAGGCAGGATCGGAAAGGTCTGCCCGGAAACAGCCGGTTCAGGGAGTGATCAAAAAAATGGTGTGTACTGGGTTTTGCAGCTCCGAAGCAGGCTGGCATCATGGAACAACCTGGCGGACCGCTATCTCTCCTGGTTGTACATACTTGACGAGAAGACCGCTGACGAGATCCAACTGATCTGCCCTGCCGCTCTTCCCCAATACCTCGAAGCCCTCCATCACGCTCCGGCCCTGCGCGACCTTGCCCATGGGCGTACGGAGTGCGCCGGTTTTCTGAAAACCTTCGGGGAGAACAACTCGAATGGTGCAGCCGGCCTGAAGGATTGGCTCGACAGGCTCCGGACGGCTCATGACAAGTCACGGTGGCTCGCCGGTGAAATGATGGCCCGGATAGAGCATGTCAGGGAATCGGTGCGAACACTGTCGGGTTCAATGAACATGGGTTTTCTGTACAACGACGAACACCGGTTGTTTTCCATCGGGTACAATGTTTCGGATGGAAGGCTGGACCAGTCTTTCTATGATCTGCTGGCAAGCGAGGCAAGGCTGGGAAGCTTCATCGCCATCGCCAGGGGAGACATTCCCGTTGAACACTGGTTTGCCATGAGCCGTCCCTATGGCGTTATCGGCAGACGCCGTACACTGCTGAGCTGGACCGGAACTGTTTTCGAATACCTCATGCCCCTGCTGTTCCAGAGGTCCTTTGAAAACTCGCTTCTTGACAAGTCCGTGCGCGAAGCGGTGGCGATTCACATCAAGTATGGCCGGAGGCACAAAGTGCCCTGGGGGATCTCAGAGTGCGCCTTTGCCGATCTGGACATGCACAGGACCTACCAGTACCAGGCCTTCGGTGTGCCTGAACTGGGTCTCAAGCGCGGTCTTGCCGACAAACTGGTCGTGGCGCCTTACGCCACGCTGCTTGCCTTGAGCGTCGCGCCGCGGGAATCTGTTCATAACCTGAAAAGACAGGCCGCTCTGGGGCTGCTCAGTGACTTCGGGTTTTACGAGGCCCTCGATTACAGCCAGCAGTCAAGCCGTGGAGGCGATCGCGGGGTGATCGTGCAAACCTACATGGCACATCACCAGGGCATGGGTTTTCTGGCGCTGGCCAACTTCCTTCATGACAATCACCTTCAGCGGCATTTCCGGTCCGACCCCCGAGTGAATGCGTTCGAGCCGCTTCTTCACGAGCGGATCCCGAAACTGCCCACCCTCCACTACATGGCAAACAGAGAGCGGGTCTCTTCCGTCCCGGTGTTCGGCGAGCCCGCGCCTTCGGCAAGCCTCTTTGAAACGCCCCATACAGTGACGCCCAAGACGCTTCTTCTCAGCAACGGCTCCTATAGCCTCATGCTGACGAACGCAGGCGGCGGTTACAGCCGCTGGAGAGGCCTTGACATCACAAGATGGCGCTCCGACCGCACCCGGGACAACTGGGGAGTGTTCTGTTACATACATGAGACCGATACGGACAGGTTGTGGTGCAATACGTATCACCCGACAGGTGGCGCGGTTGAGGGCTACTCGGTCAACTTCACGCTGGACCGGGCTGTTTTCAGGCGCCTCGATCACGGCATTGAGACTGAAACCGAGGTGGCCGTTGCGCCCGAGGACGATGTCGAGATCAGGCGGATGACCCTTGTCAACCGCTCCCAGCGAACCCGCCGTCTGGAACTTACCAGCTACATTGAGCTTTCGATGGCTCCCCACAACTCGGATGGTCAGCACCCGGCATTCAGTAAAATGTTCATCCAGGTCGAAGCCCTGCAGGATGTACAGGCGCTCCTGGCCTGTCGTCGCCCACGCAGTGAAAAGGAACTGCCGGTATGTGCTGCATGCCGCTTCACACTGGAGACGGCTCACGATGGTGAAATGCACTTCGATTCCGACCGAAACCGTTTCATCGGCCGTGGCAGGACAGCCGCCCGCCCCATGGGCGCCCTGCAGGAACCGGGTAACAGCCAGGGATTCGTTCTCGACCCGATTCTCAGCCTGCGCCGGGACCTTACCCTTGAACCCGGAGAGCGGGTAAAGGTTTCCCTGGTTCTGACCGCCTGCGAGACCAGGGAACAGGTGATGGAACTGATGAACAGGTATGGTGATCCCAGAGCTGTTGACAGGGCGATGGATTACGCCTGGGCATCAGCCCAGACGGAGTTGCGGCTTCTTCGTATCCAGCCGGACGAGGCACGCCGTTTCCAGCAGGTGGCAAGCCATGTTCTTTTTCCAAACCCGCTGCTTCGCTCAACCTCGGAACGGATCGCTGAAAATCGCAGGGGTCAGGCCGGTCTGTGGACCTATGGCATCTCCGGTGACCTGCCCATTGTCATTGTTGCCATTGGCGAGGAAAGGGATCTTGCACTGGTGCGGCAGATGCTTTCCGCACACAGCTATTGGCGCATGCATGGCCTCAGGGCGGACCTTGTTATCCTGAACGAGGAGTCGTACGGATATGAGCAACCCCTTCGCCAGAAACTCGAACACCTTATCCAGTCCCATTCCTCAGTTACCGGGATCGATTGTTCCGGTGGAGTCTATCTTCTTTGCGCGGGTCTGATACCCGACGAGGACCAGACCCTTCTGAGAGCGGTGGCATGCGTGGTCATGGTCGCGGCCCGCGGAGCCCTGCCCCAGCAGCTTGGTGTGCCGCCGGAAGCGCCCGAACTGCCCGGACGCCTTTTGACAAAGCGGATTCCTCGTGATGTTTCGGCAGCGCTTCCCTTCCTTGAACTGGCATACTTCAACAGCCTGGGCGGGTTCACCCCTGATGGCCGGGAGTACGCCATCTATCTTGGTCCCGGCATCAATACACCCGCACCCTGGGTCAATGTGATCGCCAACCCCTCCTTCGGGGCAATCGTCAGTGAAACCGGCGCCGGATTCACCTGGCACGGCAACAGCCAGCGCAACCGTCTCACGACATGGGCCAACGACCCCGTAACAGACCCGCCATCCGAGGCTCTCTACATCCGCGACGAGGAAACCGGAGCATTCTGGACGCCCACGGCATCGCCTGTGCGCGAGGAGACTGCCTACCGCGTCAGGCACGGCGCCGGATACTCGGTCTTCGAGCACAACAGCCATGGCATCGAACAGGAGTTGACGGTGTTCGTCCCCGTGAACGGCGGGAGTGGCCTTCCGATAAAGCTGCAAAGGCTCCTTTTAAAAAACGACTCGGGCAGGACCCGGAGACTCTCGCTTACCTACTATGTGGAGTGGGTCCTCGGGGAATCGAGGGAAACCTCCCAGATGCATGTGGTGACAAGCTGGGATGACGAGGTCCAGACCATCATCGCCAGCAACCACTACAATCCAGACTTTTCGGATGAGCTGGCCTTCGCCGCGCTGAGCGCTTCCGCCAGCAGTCACACCGGCGACCGCACCGCCTTCATGGGGCGCAACCGATCCATGCGCAACCCTCTGGCGATGGAGCGGGTCGGGCTGTCACAAAGAACCGGGGCAGGGCTGGACCCCTGCGCGGGCTTGCAGACAATTTTCAGACTGGCTCCGGACGAAAGCCTCGTGATCACCTGCATGCTTGGGCAGGCAGGTTCGATGAAGCAGGTTCACGACCTTGTGCTGGCCCATCGGGACAGGCAGGGAGTGGAAGATGCGCTCAGGAATACGCAGGAGTGGTGGGACGAACTGCTCGGTGTGATCAGAGTGCAGACACCCGAACTGGCGACCAACTTCATGGTGAACCGCTGGCTGCCCTATCAGAACCTGGTCTGCCGAATCTGGGGGCGTTCCGGCTTCTACCAGTCCGGCGGCGCCTACGGCTTCCGCGATCAGTTGCAGGATGTCATGGGGCTTTTGTATTCACGCCCCTCAACTGCGCGCGAACACATCCTGCTTGCCGCCAGCCGTCAGTTCATCGAGGGAGATGTTCAGCACTGGTGGCACCCGCCCGGCGGGGAGGGAATCCGTTCCCGTGTCTCGGATGACCTGCTGTGGCTGCCCTTCGTGGTGGCGCAGTATGTGAGGGTAACTGAGGATAAGGGCATCCTCGGGGAAATGATCCCCTTTCTCGAGGGGCCGGTGCTCAGGGATGATGAGCACGAAAGCTATCAGTCACCTTCCGTCTCAACTGATCGGGGTTCCCTGTTTGAACACTGTCAGCGGGCTGTGACCCGCAGTCAGGCATTCGGTGTGAGCGGCCTTCCACTGATGGGAACGGGTGACTGGAACGACGGAATGAGCCTTGTCGGCGCCGAAGGCCGGGGCGAGAGCGTCTGGCTGGCGTGGTTCCAGGCAGAGGTTCTGAAGGGAATGGCGGAGATGGCAGTTTGCCTTGGCCGTCCTGAACTTGTAGTGACATTTGAAAATGACCGCAGAGAACTGCTTGATCGTGTGGAGAAAACCGCGTGGGACGGAGAGTGGTACCTTCGCGCCATTTTTGATGACGGCTCACCTCTGGGCTCAAGGAACAACCCCGAGGCGAAGATAGATTCGCTGCCGCAATCCTGGGCATGGCTGGGTGGCGGAGTCAGCCATGAGCGGGCTGTCATGGCCCTCGAATCGGCATGGCGGAACCTTGTTCACAAAGATGATGGGCTTGTGCTGCTGTTCGCCCCTCCGTTCGATCATTCAAGACCTTCCCCGGGCTACATCATGGGCTATCCACCGGGTGTGAGGGAGAACGGTGGCCAGTACACCCATGCTGCGGTGTGGCTCGCCATGGCCATGGCAAGAAGTGGTGACGGCTCCCGGGCGGTGGAAATCCTGCGCATCACGAACCCGACAGAGCAGGCCAGGGATCCGGAAAGCGTATGGCGTTACGGGATCGAGCCCTATGTGGCCGCAGCCGATGTCTACTCCCTTCCCGGGCGGATCGGCAGGGGAGGTTGGTCATGGTACACCGGTTCGGCTGCCTGGATGTACCGGGCATGGATAGAGGAGATCCTCGGCGTCTGCATACGGGGGGAAACCTTGCGGATAAACCCCGTCATTCCGGAAAAGTGGAATGGCTTTCGCATCAGTCTCAGACATGGTGAAGCGGTTTATGAGATCAGGGTTGACAACCCGGAACACACCGGGAAAGGCGTTGCCTTCGTGGAGGTTGACGGTCGGCGCATCACGGACGGGGTGATCGGGCTCACCCGTGAGCTTGTCAAGCACAGGGTGCTGGTGCGCATGGGTGCAGTAACGCCGCTCACTCCCGTTGCCGGGCCCCCGGCGCTGCAAACCTAGAACTCGAAAACCTCCGAGGCGACTGCGCCGATGTTCAAGGGTGACCACGTCCTGACCTCGCCCCCGGAAAGCCGGAAAAGCGCCAGAGCCTCCCAGCCGAACCTTTCAACCACGGGTTGAAGGAAGGTGAACCTTGTGTTGACGATGAGCTTCAGGAGGTCGAGGTCGGAAAGCCTCTCCATACGCCCCCTGATCCTGATCTGAAGGTTTTTCTCCCCATTCCAGTAACAAAGTTCCACCATGGGGTCGGCCATGAGCTGAAGGCACACGTCCTTGGTGGAGCCGGTGCAGAAAGTCAGACCGCTCGCGTCCACATGCGGCGTGTCCATGGCCCTCACCCGCGGTTCACCGTTCTCAATGGTGGCCATGAAGGATGTTTCGCAAGTTCTTACGAACTCCAGGACCTCGTCACGTTTCATATCTTTCCCTCCGTTGGACGAGCCGAAGATAAGCATCCCCGGCCATCCGGTACAGAGGAAGGGAAAGGGTCATGAAAAAGGTTTTAAAGGTACTCGCAGCAGCACTGGCAGTAGCGGTGTGCGCAGGAGCGGCGTGGGTCCTGAGGGGAATGTACGACCGCATGTTCATGCTTGAGGGTGTTTTCCTGGTAACCAACGCAGGCGGCAGTGACATTCAGGTCGAACTGACATTCCCTTCAGGGGAGAGCAGGGAGTTTCAGCTCGGCAAAGGCGCTTCCCGCACCTTCATCCTGAGCGACACAGGCGAGGGCGGGATCGGAGTCAGGGTGGGTGACGGCGCCGTGATCACCACGGGCTATGTGACCTCCATCAACGACATGTGCGTGATCGCGGTGGGTGATTCCACAGTCTCCTTCTCGCAGCTCATCCCGGGGACGATCGAGAGGTAGGGTGCAGGGCGGTTACTACAAATGCAAAGGAGGCCGCCCTTTGAGGCAGCCTCCCCGCAAGGTTTTCCGGAAACTCTCAGCCGTTGCAGCAGCAGCAACCGCCGGCCTTCTTGGCAACCACTTCCATGGGCTTGCCGCAGCAGATGACCGCGCAGTCATCGCACCCGCAGCCCTTCGTCACCTCAAGCTCGACACCGCACTCCCTGCATACAAGCTTGTCTCCCGCTTTGACAGGTTGCATTTCATCCCCTTTCTCTCTTTTGAAACAGAATCTGTCTCTGTGAACGATCTCTTCCTTAGCCGGTTTCCCGGTAAAACATACTGCATTCGTAAGGGAAACGCATGGCGTCCTTTACCCGTCATCTTTGCGTGGAACCGCACCGGTTCGGTATTTTACGGCCTCACATCAATGAGACTCTCTCCGAGCCCCCGGGGCTACAGCAGGGTGCCATGCCCCCCGGGCCGATAGGGTGTACCTGGAAACGGGTGCGCCTCCCGCACTTGGAAAGGAGACTACCATGAACGCCATTCTGCAGATTCCGAGGCCGGGCAACGAACCGGTGCTTGAATACCGCCCGGGAAGCCCCGAGAAAGAGGCTTTGAGCGCTTCCCTCTCATCGTTCCGTTCTTCACAGACTGAGATCCCGCTCCTCATCGGTGGCAGGGAGGTCCGAACCGGGAACCTCGGGGAATGCCGTGTCCCCCACGACCACGGTCACAAGCTGGGTGTATTTCACAAGGCGGGGGTCGCCGAGGTAGCACTTGCCGTCGAAGAGTCCCAGAAGGCTTGGAAAATCTGGTCTCGCACACCGTGGGAGGAACGCGCAGCGATCTGTCTGAAAGCGGCTGAACTTGTTTCAAAGCGCTTCCGCAACACGATAAACGCCACCACGATGCTCTGCCAGAGCAAGACGGTTCACCAGTCCGAGATCGACGCCGTCTGCGAGATGGCGGACTTTTTACGGATGAACACGTGGTTCATGCAGAGGATCTACCAGATGCAGCCCGAGAACTTCGCAGCCACCTGGAACCGGCTTGAATACAGAGCGCTGGAGGGGTTCGTGTTCGCAGTATCGCCCTTCAACTTCACCTCGATAGGCGGCAACCTGTGCATGGCCCCGGCCCTGGCCGGGAACACCATAGTCTGGAAGCCCGCCTCCACGGCGGTCTACTCCAACTGGGAACTGATGAAGGTCTTCCGTGAGGCCGGGTTGCCCGATGGTGTCATCAACTTCGTTCCGGGGGATTCCTCCCAGGTGGGACCCGCGGCTCTTCTGGACAGAAGGCTTGCAGGGGTTCACTTCACGGGCTCGAACAGGGCGTTCAACTCCATGTGGAAGACCATTGCGGGGAACGTGGAAAACTACAGGACCTACCCGCGCATAGTCGGGGAAACCGGCGGCAAGGACTTCGTGGTTGCGCACGCCTCTGCGGAAGTTCGCGGTCTGGCGGCATGCCTCATCCGGGGCGCTTTCGAGTTCCAGGGCCAGAAGTGTTCGGCCACTTCCAGAGCCTACATACCAAAGTCCCTCTGGCCCTCAGTCCGGGACATTCTCGAGGAAAGCCTTTCAGCATTGAAGGTTGGACCGGTGGAGGATTTTGGGAACTTCATGGGCGCTGTCATTGACAAGGCTTCCTTCGATAACATCCGCGAGTATCTCGATTACGCCAGATCGTGCCCCGACTGCACGGTGGCGTTCGGGGGAGGTTGCGACGACAGCAGGGGGTACTTCGTGGAACCCACGGTGGTCCTCACCACCGACCCGCACTGCAGGCTGATGGAAGAGGAGATATTCGGCCCTGTCCTCACCGTCTACCTCTACGATGAAAGGGACTACGCCGGGGTGCTGACCCTCTGCGACGAAACCTCGCCCTACGCGCTCACGGGAGGCGTGTTCGCAACCGACAGAGAAGCCGTCCGCCTTGCCGAGACAGTTCTGGTCCACGCTGCGGGCAACTTCTACATCAACGACAAGACCACCGGGGCGACGGTGGGTCATCAGCCCTTCGGCGGAGGACGCTCATCCGGAACCAACGACAAGGCCGGTTCGATCTACAACCTCCTTCGCTGGGTGAGCATCCGTACCCTGAAGGAGTGCTTCAACACGGCCAGAGACTTCAGGTACCCGTTCCTGGGCTAGTCTGGTAAGCGCCGGGTTTCAGCCCGGCGCTTACTCCCTGCGCCTGAATTGCACGACAATGCTGAAACAGTCCGGCAATGGTCAGTAGCCTGCACCACGGGAGGGGCTGTCGCTCTAGCGGTGAAAACTCTTCCTGAGGGACTGGCTTGAGAAGACGCCGGTCCATACCACATAAGCAGGGGCACGGTTTTCAGGACAGGGTCTGGTTTGCTTCAGGATAATGCGGCCTGAATACACTCAGTGCCGGTGGAAGCCGATTCGAATTGTGAGCGGGAATAATGCGCTTCTCTTTAAAATATGTTAATGTGATTAAGTTCATATTCTTATTTTCTGCTGTACAGTATGTGCAGAGATTGAAAAATTTATTGTATTTATCATATATATTGAAATCATTGTTGGCATTGACATTGTAAACAAGTGAAGTACATTTCCTGCACAGAGAGCTTTCCCGCAGACTAACCTGGAAAAGTCTACATAACCACGTTCGGCCAAACATCGCGAAGCAGGTGGTTTTCACGTACGGAGAAAGAGGTTGTCGAGTTGAGCAAGCACGATCCTGGTTCGATGAACACTGTCAGGATTCTCAGAAGCCTTGATAAGGTTGTCGAACCGGAGAGGGCAGGTGCCATTCCGTAAGACAAGCTTCTGAGGGGGGAGTGAATCATGTCTTCTGAAAAAAAACCACCCGAACGCGGCGTACATTTGCCGCACGCTGTCGGTGCGATCCTATTGGCCGCGATCTTCAATCCACCCGGCTCTGCATCCGCTCAGTCCTTGTTTATGAACACACTGACTGCGTCGGATTGCATGCCTGTCTGCACTGCGGGCAATGACCAGATCAATCCAGCGATCACCGCAGATGGAAGCGGGGGCTCAATAATTGTCTGGCAGGACATCCGTAACGGAAACAACGACATCTATGTGCAACGCACAAATATCAATGGCGATTTGCTGTGGACCGCTGATGGAGTTGTGATCTGCACCGCGGGCAGCAGCCAGGAGTTTCCCCGGATAACCAGCGACGATAACGGCGGAGCGATAATCATCTGGCAGGACTATCGCAACGGCAGCTCAGACATCTACGCGCAGCGGGTGAATGCAGGCGGCTCGGTGCTTTGGGCCGCCAACGGAATCCCGCTCTGCACCGAGGTCTTCGACCAGTTCAATGTGGCTGTTGAAGCCGACGGGCTCGGGGGTGCGATTCTCACCTGGGAGGATTATCGCAGTAATGTGGTGAACTGTCCCGACATCTTTGCACAGCGGGTGAATTCAAACGGTACGATTCTGTGGACTGCAAATGGTGTTGATGTATGCAATGAAGCAAGTGCCCAGCACGGACCCGAACTTGAAAGCGACGACAACGGGGGTGCGTTCATCACCTGGTACGATCAGCGTGCAGGTGATTACGACATCTACACCCAGCGGGTGGCCTCGGGCGGAGCTGTTCAATGGACGACGAACGGTGTGGCGACCTGCACCATGGCCACAGATCAGCTCATGCCGGACATCTGCAGCGATGGGGCTGCCGGCGTCATCATCACATGGCATGACTTCCGCTCAACGAACGAGTACGATATCTACGCGCAGCGACAGGGTCCGGACGGCGCGGTGGTGTGGGCGGTGGATGGTGTGGTCATGAACAACAATGTGGGATACGATCAGATCAACCCCGTGATTGTCAGCGACGGTGCGGGCGGAGCAGTGTTGGCATGGCAGGACTACCGCACTGGAACCACCTCCGATATCTATGCCCAGCGGGTGGCAGCGGCCGGGGCAGTTTTGTGGACTGCCACCGGGGTGATAATCTGCACGGCGGAAGGCGATCAGATCAACCCTCAGATCGTAACCGACAACAACAGCGGGGCTTTTGTCACATGGGAAGACTATCGAAGCATCAGCAATTCCGACATCTACGTTCAGCGCATAGCTGCAAACGCAGCGATCAACTGGCCGGCCACCGGCTACCTCATCTGCGACGCAGATGGCAACCAGAGCTTCCCGACAATGGCTGATGATGGGATCGCCGGGGCGGTTGTAGCCTGGCAGGACCAACGCAACGGCAACTGGGACATCTACGCCCAGGGGTTTGGACTGTTTGGCACCGGGATCGAGACCCCCCAGACACCTGACGTCACAATGCCCCATCTCAGCCGGGCCTACCCCAACCCTGCAACTGCCGTGATCGGCTTTTCCTTCACGCTGCCTGGTCCAGGCGCCACAGAACTTGTCCTGTTCGACATTTACGGGCGAAGAGTGGCTACACTTGCAAGCGGTATGATGATGGCCGGGACGCATGAGGTATCCTGGAATGCATCTTCAACTGAAGCTGGTGTATATTTTTGCCGCCTCTCTTTCGGGGGCATGACCGAGACCAACCGGGTGGTGATTCTGAGATAGCGTACGCTAACAGCTGTACAGATGAAAACCTGCGACCTGAACCCGTGCCTTTCGGACAGCCCGGGGTTGTTACGCTGAATTCAGGCACATCTATCGGTCCTCCCGCTTGACAAGGTGCCGGCAAGCGGGAATAGTGGAGTTCCGACCAGTGCTGGAGTCCGCCGGGGGGAGGGGGGACAGGTCTGAACAGTGAGAGCGCCTACCTCAAGCAGCGTTTGAACGAGCTTGAAGAGAAGCTCTCCATCCTGCAGACCGAGAACAAACGGCTGCTCGAGGTAGATCTGCTTCTTGACTCACTGGCGGAGCTTACCAGGGCGATCTTCTGGGAAACCGATGCAAATGGTCTTATCACAAAAGCAAACAGTGTTTCCAGTACAGTTCTGGGGTACTCCCCCGAAGAACTCATCGGACGCATTCATTTCTACGACCTTCACCCCGAAAGTGACCGAGAGGCTTTCCGCGTGTCCGCTCTCGAAGCTTTTGCCAGGCGGGAAGTGTTCCACAACCTCGTGAACCGCGCGACGACGCGGGACGGACGTGAAATACTTCTCCTGACGAACGGTGTTCCCATAATCGGCCCGGATGGCGAACTTACAGGCTACAGGGGAATCGATGTGGATGTCACCAGGCAAAAGGATACTGAATTGAGGCTTCGGGAGAGCGAGGCCAGGAACAAGGCCCTTCTGAACGCCCTGCCTGACATCATTTTCATAATGAACGACGAAGGGGTCTTCGTTGACTACCACGCTTCCCGCGAGGCTCGCCTTCTGATCCCCCCCGATGCCTTTCTGGGGCGAAACATTCTGGAAGTCCTTCCCGGCGAGATAGCCGAGAACACCATCTCCCGGATCGAAGCCGTGTGCCAGGGCCGGGATGCCCCGCCTTTCCGGTACGAGGCCGTGGTGGGTTCCGAGACCCGTTTTTTCGAAAGCAGGATAGTGGCCTGTTCGGACGACCGGTTCCTCTCCATCGTGCGGGACATAACCGATCTGAGGCGGGCCGAACTCGAACAGGAGCAGCTTCAGGCACAACTGCGGCAGGCCCACAAGATGGAATCGGTGGGCAGGCTCGCGGGAGGGGTCGCCCACGACTTCAACAACATGCTGGGTGTCATCATCGGTCACAACGAGATGGCCATGGAGAAAACTTCGCCCTCAAGCCCGGTCATGGCCGACCTGAGGGAGATCCAGCAGAGCGCTGAACGCTCCGCTGAACTCACGCGGCAGCTCCTTGCGTTCGCAAGAAGGCAGTCGGTGTCTCCACGGGTCCTTGACCTCAACAAAGCGCTTGACGGAATGCTCAACATGCTTCGCAGGCTGATCGGCGAGGACGTTTCGCTCGATTGGATTCCTGGTGCGGATCTGTGGCCGGTGCTCGTCGACGCCCCACAGATGAGCCAGATGCTCGCAAACCTGTGCATCAACGCAAGGCAGGCCCTGCCCGGAACAGGGAGGATCACCATCACGACCGGGAACACAACTCTCGGGCCTGAGTTCTGCTCCCAGAAACCGGGTTCCCACCCGGGTGACCACGTGCAGATCTCCATCAGCGACAACGGCTGCGGAATGGACAGCGAGACCATCGAGCAGATCTTCGAACCCTTCTTCACAACGAGAAAGCAGGGGCAGGGAACCGGACTGGGGCTTTCCACGGTGTACGGCATAGTGAAGCAGAGCAACGGCTACATCGATGTGGAGAGCGAGCCCGGCCATGGTACGACATTCAGGGTTTACTTCCCCAGAAGCACCACCCCTGAAGAGGCCTATTCTGAAGAGACCGAGCTGCCAATGGCCCCCGGCGGCCACGAGACGATCCTCCTGGTGGAAGACGAGAGTTCAATTCTGGAGATGGTCACCACCATGCTTTCAAATCTGGGCTACGAGGTCCTCTCAACTTCATCGCCCTCCGAGGCCCTGGTCATTGCACGAAAACACCGCAGAAGGATCAGGCTCCTCATAACCGATGTCGTCATGCCCGAGCTGAACGGCAGAGACCTTGCCTGGAGCCTGAAAAGGATCATTCCCGACCTCAGATGTCTCTTCATGTCGGGTTACACGTCCGAGGTCATAGCGCATCAGGGGGTCCTGGAGGACGGGGTTCACTTCATCCCGAAGCCCTTCACCTCCCGGGGGCTCGCAGCCAGCGTCAGAAAGGCCATTAGCGACCGGTAGCGCCCTTGTTGACCGGATACGCATGCATGGATATCATCCATTTACGGTTCATTGACGCAATGCGTGCATAACACCAGATTCTTGTCGGCAGGGAGGTAAACGGAATGAAGACATTTGCGCTGATCCTCGCCGCAGCTGCGGCAGCCATGGGAGCCACGGTGATAGACCACACCTGCACCGCTCTCGAGATCATTCCAGACAACTGGATAGACGTGGTTCAGAGCTCAATGAAAAGCCACTACGCACACACCTCCCACGGAAGCCAGCTGACCTGGGGGCTTCAGTTCGTGGAGGAGGGCGATCCTGCTTACGACTACCTGGTGGGATACGGCCAGCTCCCGACATCATCCACGGCCTACTGTGTGTTCGACGGTCAGGAAGGTGAATCCTACGTAACGCCCGAACTCTACTGGGAGAGCGCAGCCGGCATCCAGATGACCCGCGACGTGCTCGAGCACAACCCCTCCATAAACACCTCGATGTGGAGCTGGTGCACGCAGTGCGACTATTACTCACAGGCCCAGGTGGCCGAGTACCTCAGCGTGATGAGCGCTCTCGAGGCCGAATTCCCCGATGTCACCTTCATCTACTTCACCGGCAACGCCCAGGCCGAGGGCTCGGCGGGTTACGAAAGGCACCAGCGGAACCAGCAGATCCGAACCTACTGCCTTTCCAACGACAAGGTCCTTTACGACTTCGCCGACCTCGACTGCTGGTGGTTCAACCCGGCAACCCAGTCGTGGGAGCAGAACACGTACACCTACAGCGGCTATCAGATCCCATCCGAACACCCCCAGTTCTCCGGGGACGAGTACGGTCACACCACCGCGGAGAGCTGCGAACAGAAGGGCAGGGCCTGGTGGTACATGATGGCGGTGCTTGCAGGATGGTCCGGGACGGGAGTTGGGGAAGAGGCTGAGAACCCCTGCCAGACCACCCTGAGCGTTTCTCCGAACCCGGCTGCGGGCGCAGCCGGTATCTCGCTTGTCCTGGCGGACCCCGGACCTGTCCGGGTGAGCGTTCTCGACCTGGCGGGACGGCTTGTCTGGGAACAGAACTGGTCACTTCTGGAAAGAGGCGCCCACAGCTTCCCGGTTTCAATAACACCCAGTGGTGTCTACCTTGTCTCGGTCGAAGCCGGCGGACAAAGGTTGACATCGAGGCTTGCAATGCTTGACTGACCCCGCGCAGCGGGGCTTCCGGAAAGGGCGGCTCTCATGGGTTCAACGGTGCTGGCCCTGGTTGGGGCTTCATGGATAGCCCTGCCGGGAGGCCATCCCCCGGCAACAGTGGAAACCAGCGTTCAGGTCGTAGAGGGGAACGGTTCGAGCGCTGTCTTCACATGGCCAGTGGTGATGGGTGAGGAAGGCGACCCGGTTGTCGAGGCCATTAACGATGCGCTTTCATGGGAGGCCGTGACCGGGGAGTCCCTTGAAGAGACCATCGAGGTTTTCTCACGGATGCAGCGAGGGCACACAGGGTCGGGCTTCACGGTGAACCATAATGCCGGGGGCATTCTTGACATCACCCTGCGGATCGAGTTTCTGGGAGCTTACCCTTCAACGGGATACAGACACTTCTGTTTCGACGTTTCCACCGGACG
Organism: candidate division Hyd24-12 bacterium UBA6080; assembly: GCA_002436025.1. Classification (GTDB taxonomy): domain Bacteria; phylum Fermentibacterota; class Fermentibacteria; order Fermentibacterales; family JCC-6; genus UBA6080. The sequence goes on along the minus strand of DIXM01000003.1, from coordinate 85,784 downwards.
GTCCGTCCGGTTCTCAGAGCTGCTGCGTCCCGGTGGCGACGAGACCCTTGCGGGCCTTCTTGATTCCGTGCTTCAGGTGAACATCGCGACCAAGGCCGCCGACGGTCTTCTCGACCCGGAGATGTACGATGGTCACGGGTTCGGCGTGGAGAACCTTGAGAGCTTCAGCATAACCGGAGAGGGTGTGTGGTTCCACTACGATTTCGGTTTCCCCCATGTTGCCCTGGCCGCTGAACCCGAAGGCGAGCTGTTCATTCCTGCCGAATCAGTGATTCCGCTGCTGCTTGAGGTGTACGCGGGCGAAGTCGCCCCTTAGAACTGCTCAGCCCCGTGCTGCCGCTATTACGAAAACCGTCACCCCGATGATGGCCAGGGCGGCTGCCATTGCAGCCACACCACAGCTCATCTTCGACCTCTGGGGGAATTCGGTCTTCTCGTTGTCACCCGACGCCTGAGGCTGTGGTGCGGCCTCGGTTTCCAGTATCACCCCGCAATAGGGGCATTGCTTCGATTCCTTCAGAAAGACCGTTTTCTCGCATGAAGGGCACTTAACGAAACTCACTGCTCCATCACCTCTCTCCACCCGGCCGTGTGAACCTCGGGACAACCCGCATCGCAATCATATCTCTTTTCACAACTTGCGCATGAACCGGGCATTGGAAAGGTCCCGAGGGCGAAGTTGCGCCATCGGGGGTGAGAGGATGCCTTTTGCCACTCCGAATGGTGGGCGATCCTCACACGGGAGTGATTGCAGACCCTGAGATACCCAGACGGATCGACCGTGAAGAAATTCTTGACCGCGCTGCAGCGGTAGCCCACATGAAGCCGCTTCAGGTCTGAAAGACCGGGGACGCACCTGGGAAACTCCGTGCCCGTGGCCCCCGGAACACCTGAGGTTTCCAGGACATCCTCGGCGGTCCTCACCATCTCCCCAAGTTGCTCCATGTTCAGGGACAGTTCTTCGAGGTGGTGAAGCCCCCTGCCTCCGGGCAGGAAGCGGTTCAAAAGGACCTGCCCGGCTCCCGCGAGGATGGCGGCGCCCATGGTTTCGTAAAGCTCGTGGAGGTTCCTCGCAGTGACGGTGATGTTGGCGGTTGTCTTGACGCCTGCATCCTTCGCCTTTTTAAAGAGGCCGAGGATCTGCTCGGCACCGGGGTGCCCCGTGTGCCACTCGTAGGTGGAAAGGCCGGGAAGGCTGATGCTTATGGAGACCCCGAGTTCGGCCAGTGTTTCGAGCACCCGGGGGGTAACCGTTTTGCCGTTGGAAAGCAGTGTGACGGTTGGTTTCACGGTCCGGGCCGCCAGAACGCCGTCCACCTCCTCCACCAGTTCCACTTCCCTGTTCCGGGCGTACGAAACCAGTTCAAGGCAGTCCTTCCGAAGAAGGGGCTCTCCGCCGGTGAAGCCGAAGGAACTCACCCCCAGTCCGCACAGCTTGTCGATAAGACCCCTCCACTCGGCGGTGTCCATCTCCGGAAGCTTCGGAAAGTCATCGCCGTACTCCCACGGGCACGAGCAGTACCTGCATTGGTGGTTGCACAGATAGGTGAGTTCCAGGACCGCAAGCGACGGGAGGAACGAAGGCGCGGCGATCCGGTTCATTCGATGCCCAGAAGGGTTCTGAGCCTGTCGGTATTGCCCCGAAGCGGCAGCAGGGCGTCGTAGGAGTCCGTGTAACTGAGCTCGCCGCTGATGAATCCCTGAAGGATGCGAAGGTCGTGAAGGGTGGCGGTGGTCCTCACAGTATCGCCCTCCGGGTAGGCGATGACCAGAGTAACGCCGCGAAGGCTGTCGCCGGGGTGGCAGACGCCGCAGTAGGTCTCCTCAAGGGTCGCGCTGAAGAAATCGTTGCCCTCCATCTCTTCGATGATCCTGCGCATGGGTGGAATGCTCTCCAGAATGAAGTAGCCTTCGGGGTATCCGTAAAGTGTCCTCTCACCGCAGACCGGGCATACGTAGTCGGCCCGGTTGGGCACGGCCATTGGCTCGTAGCACATGGCCCCCATGATCTGGTCCGGCGCCGGTTCACGCTCGATCCGGGAGAGCATCAGCCTTAGCCTGGTCCTGCCGCTTTCCAGTATCCTGATGATGTTCAGGGGTCCCTTCTGTTCCCTGTGATGCCCGACTCCCAGTGCCACTCCCGCCGCAGACAACGCCACCAGAACAAGGGAGATCCAATACACGGGTAACCTCCTTTCAGGGTTCCTCCACGCCAAGGATCGTGCGAAGCCGGTCCAGGCTGCTCTTCAGGGGTGACTGGGCATCGTTGCTCTGCGTATAGCTCAGCTCCCCCCTCACAAGGCCATTGATCATCTGAAGGTCGTTGAGGCATACCGGAGTTCTGACGGTGTCGCCCTCGGCGTAGATCACAAGAAGCCTCACCTCTCCCGTGGAATCGCCGGCGGCACAATGGCTGCAGAAGGTTTCCTCAAGGCTCAGATCGAAAAAACCATTGTCTTCCATCTCCGAAACCATCCTGCGCATGGCGGGAAGCTCCCATTGCACGAAGGAGCCTTCGTACTGGCTGAAGAAAGTCCTCTCGCCACAGACCGGGCAGACGTATTCAACCCTGTCCGGAAGGGCAACCGGGCTGTAACACATGGCGCCCATTACGAAGTCGGGAGCATCTTCGCGCTCTATTCTCTCAAGCAGGAATCTGACCCTTTCCCTGCCGCCCTGAAAGAGGCGAAGCACCTTCAGCGGGCTTTTCTGGTGGAGTGCGATCCCAGCGCCGAAAACGACACCGGTGGCGGTAATGGCAACAAGGACAATGGTAATCCAATTCATGATCAGTGCTCTCCCTGCAGGCGATCGACACCGAGAATAGCCCTCAGCCTGGGAATCCTGTCCCTGAGGGGCAACCGGGCGTCATAGCTGTCCGCGAAAACCAGTTCTCCATTCACAAGACCAACAAGCATCTGAAGGTCGAACAACTCCACCGGTGTTCTCACGGTGTCATCTTCCGCATAGACGAGGTTGAGGATGAACCTTGGATTCCCGGGGTAGAGCGCTCCGGAACAGTGGGAGCAGAAGGCGGTCTCGTCAAGCAAAACCTGAAAGAAGGGGTTCCCGTCCAACTCAGCCATCGCCCTCCGCATGGGCTCCGCCTCGCGGTGAAGCAGCTCGCCGACGTCACCTGCGAACCAGGTTCTCTCCCCGCACACCGGGCAGATGTACTCGACCCGGTCAGGTGGCATTGCGGGCCGGTAACACATGGCGCCCATGATGAAGTCCGGCGCTTCCTCACGTTCGACCCTTTCCAGAAGAAGCCTGACGCCCTCCCTGCCGCCCTTCAGAAGCCGGCTGACGGAAACCGGACCCTTTCCCGTCACAAACAACCCCCGTCCCACTCCAAATGCGGTTCCAAGAAGAGCCAGTATCAACACCGGCCAGACCCAGTTCAAGAATACCTCCCCTGTGAGAGGAATACAACGAAACGGTTCAATGGATTCCGCTGTCCGCCCCGCGCAAGTATTATTCAAATACTTCAGCCGGGAGGGAACAGACCGAATGAACTCAGAAAAAGGCACCGGGTTGCTTGTGAGACCGGCAGTTTCGACCGACCTGCCGGGACTCGAGGAAATCTCAAGACTGACCTGGGACGGCTTCGACTACCTCGATCAGGTGGCGGGAGACTGGATAGCCGAGGGCAACCTTTTCACCGGTTTGGCAGAAGACAGGGTAGTGGCGTGCGCCAGATTCACCCGGGCACCGGGAAACGTGCTCTGGCTTGAAGGCCTCAGGGTACACCCCGAATTCCGGGGAAGGGGGTACGGCAGGGTCATCAGTGAATTCATCCTGAAAAGGTGCATCGGGATCGTCGAGGCCCGTGAGGCTTCCGGGATCGAGTTCTCAACCTACTCGCTAAACGCTGAGAGCCGTGGGCTCTCTGAAAAACAAGGTTTCAGGGTGGCGGAGTGGTTCCACATCCTGTACCGCGAAGGGTTACCCGCCGACCACTGCAGGGTTTACCCCTACGACCCAGTTCCGGAAGACTTCTCGGTCTACCCGGAGAGGGTCTCAGTGGGCTGGAAGTACGCGCGCTGGCGCGAGCCCGGCTTCCTCGACTGGTTCAGAAGCGTGGCGAGGGCGTGGCGGACCGAAACGGGCGCGACATTCCTCACAAGCCTTCGTGACGACGAAGCATCACCCCTAGCATCAGCGTTCCATGATACCGACGGCTTCTTCAACGGACTGCGGTCATTCGCGCTTGAGCACGGAAGGACCGACATCGAGCTGTTCCTCCACGACTCAATGAAGAACATGTTGACCGCCGCAAAGGAGCACGGCTTCGGCTACTGGGAGAATCCGGACAGTTCCAACGTTCCGGTCTATGAGCTGAAGGCAAAGGAATGAAAGCACTTGCGGTTGTCTGCCTTGCTCCTGCCGCAACGGCAGGAACGGAGAGCAGCCGGCAGGGGAGGCTCCACTGACAGTCATCGAAGGGTTCCAGGGGTTCGGTGAGCTGACGGCCATCCTTGAAGAAAGCACCGCACGCTTCCTTGGAACCCCGGGTCTGGCCGCGGGAAGGACCGACAGGCTGATCGAGGGCGAGAGGCGCCGTGTCACTGTACTTTTCCTCGACCTGGTAGGGTTCACCGGCCTGGGCGCCGTTCTTGATCACGAAATTCTTCACGGGCTGACCAGCCGAGTCATGGGGCTGCTTTCGGCAGTCGTTATGAGCTGCGGCGGCTACGTGGACAAATTCGAGGGTGACCGGTTGATGGTGCTTTTCGGCGCCAGGACTGCATCCGAGAATGACAGCGCCCGGGCCGTCGCCTGTGCCCTCAGGCTTCTCGGCCTGATTACCGAGCTTGCCACCATGATGGGTCTTTCAGCAAGGGTTGGAGTTGCGTCAGGCCCGGTGACGGTTGCTCCCGATGCCGGCGGACACCTGACCGCCATCGGCGCGCCGGTCAACCTTGCTTCCCGACTTGAGGAAATGGCCGTCCCTGGAACCGCTCTGGTGGATGCCGGTGTGGTGCGGGAGTGCGGGGGACTTTTCCTTTGGCGTGACGAGGGGGAACTCAAGGTAAGGGGGCTGGAAGAGACCATCCACGGGTATTCACCGCTCGAACCGAATCCGGCACACCAGGAGAGGTGGACCGGGCGGTCTTTGTCTGCGGGGGCACGCATGGTTGGCAGAGACAGCGAGCTGGCGAGTCTTTCCGCCATTTGGGAACGGTGTTCTGCGGAACGTGTGCACCCTTTTCTCGCAAGGATCACCGGTGAAGCCGGCATCGGCAAGTCCCGGCTCCTGCACCGTTTCCTTTCGGGAAGGGGGGATGTTCGTGTCCTTCACGGCCACACCGACCCCTTCGACCAGCCCCCCCTTCATCTCTGGATCGGGCTGTTCCGCGAATACTTCGGTGAAGAGGTCCACAGCAGGGAACGGATGGAAAAAGCGCTTGAGGAGACGGCCCGAAACTGCCCGAACCCCGAAACTGCCCGAAACCTTCTTCAGGTGGCTCCCGTCCTGGCAGGGCTTCTCTGCCGGGAATGGAAGCCGAGTGATGAGGAGGGGGTAAATGTCGGCGCGAGGAACTCGGCAGCCCTGCGGATCCTGGTCGACGCCATGCTCTCCGCCTCATCCCTCATCATTGCCCTTGAGGACATCCACTGGATGGATGAGTCATCCCTTCACACACTGAAACTGGTTCTTTCAGGAACAGGGAACTCAAACCCCCTTCTTGTTCTAACCACCGAGCGCTCACAGGAACTGCGGATCGACCATCCCGCCGCAGCGTCCATGGTCATTTCGCTCAATTCATTGCCCGACAACGATGTTTTGACCATGGCCCTGCGCATTCTCACACCTGATGGATCAGACGGCGTCAGGCTTGCCAGAAACGCCGGACAGGTGATCATCAACGGGGCCAGGGGCAACCCCTTCTTCGCCGAGGAGCTGACCCTCGGCCTTCTGGACTCGGGCTGCATCAGACCCGGACCGGACGGAGTGTGGGCGCTTACGGTACCACCCGGCGAAATCGTCATTCCCTCTTCGGTGCAGGCCATGGTTCAGACAAGGATAGACAGGCTCCCGAGCCGGGAGAGGGTTGTTCTCCAGTTCGCTTCGGTACAGGGAACGGTGTTTCAGCGTGATGTTCTTGAACACTCGGTGCTGGCCCACAACCCCGGGCTCGATGTGACCGGTTCGGTTACAGCCCTTGAAGCCATGGGGTTCCTGTCCAGGGGTGAGAACGGGACGACCGCCTTCAGGCACGACCTTGTTCAGAGGGCTGCTTACGAAACGATGCTCCGCCACAACCGGCGGGTGATCCACCGAAGTGTTGCCGAAGTTCTGGAACGTCTGTCACCCACCGACCACCCCGCCACCGCCCCAGCCATTTTTCGTCAATGGCGCGGAGCATGTGACACTGACAGGGCTCTTGATTGGGCGCCGGCCGCCATGAGAACGGCCGAGAACGGGGGACAGGGCGAAGAGGCCATCAGGATCTCGGACTGGATCCTGGAATCGACTGAGGGTTCTGTCACTGCGGCCAGTTTTCATGCAAGGATGTCGGCCCTTGCAACAAGGCAGTCCATCCTCTTCAGGAACGGCCGCATCGAAGAGGCCACCGGGGTTGTTGAAGAGCTGCTTTCCGCCGGATCCGGCAACGCCCTGTGGGAGGCCGAAGGCCTCAGGGCAAAAGCCATCGCCCTTCATGAGTCAGGCCATATGGACCAGGTCGAAAGCCTTCTTGAACTGGCCCTTTCGAAGGCAAGGGAAGCCTGTTCAGCCGAACTGGAAGGCAAGATCCTCTGCTCCCTGGCCAACTACCGCAGTGACACCGGACACCTGGACGGTGCACTGGAGCTTTTCCGGCTCTCGCTGTCGATACGCGAGGAACTGGGGGATGCGGCGAACACCGGCGTCATTTTCAGCAACATGGCCAATCTATACTCCAGAATGGGCAGGTATGGGATATCCGAGGAGTACTACCGCCGGGCGATGAAGGTCCACCTCGAGAGGGGTGACAGGGTTAGCCTGGGGTATGCCATGAACGGTCTGGCCATATGCCTGGCCCGTGCCGGCAACCTGGTCGAAGCCGACGGCTTTTTCAGGGATGCCCTGGCCGCCCACACCGATACGGGGAACCGGCGCGAGCAGGCCGCCGTGCTCACCAATCTCGGCACGGTGGCAAAGATCAGGGGCGATTATGAGACCTCACTGGATTTCAGGACCCGTTCGCTGGCCATCGCCAGGGAGTCGGCGGCGCCCGGTTCGGTGGCCATAGCGCTGCTCAACATAGGCAATCTCCGCCGCCTCATGGGGCATCCCGGGGAAACCTTCGCGTACTGCGACGAAGCCCTGGCCATCTGCGAAGAGATCAGGGACATGATGACCGCCTGCTTCTGCCTTAGTATCGAGGGCTTGGCCTCTCTGGACATGAACGACCCGCAGCGGGCTTCTGCGCTTCAGGCGAGGGCGACGGCCATCATCGACGAGTACGGCATCAAGCCCGGCGTAGTCGACGATTACCATGAACTGCTGGAACGGATGACAACGCTCGGGATGGACCCCGTCAGCCCCGCGGGCTGGAAGTAATGCGAAGGGGCGCCCTTTCGGACGCCCCTTGTACCAAAAAACGCCTATTTCTCGATCAGTTCAACATTGGCGCGGGGAACAATGGCTCTGCCGCCCTCCTCGAACTCGACCTCGAGAACCCTCACCTTGGCCTCAGAGTCAACCACCTTCAATTCCGGAGGAAGGGCGGTGACTTTCCCGAGTCTGCCGAAGTAGGGGGCACGGATGCAGCGTATGAAACTGCCCAGGTCCATGGCTCCCGCCTGATGGCCCTGATCCGCCAGATTGGCTTCGGACGCAGGCAGGGGGATGACAACTTCGGGACGCATGACACCCGCGCGGATCTGGGTTGCCCCGTTCACGCTGGCCGTCATTCCCTCCCTGGACTTGAGCAGGTCGAAGGTGCCGTGGGCCATGGTCATGCGGCCGAAGCCCTCGGTCAGGATGAGGGTGATCCCCTTCTTCTCGTGGCCGGTGATGGCAACGCCCAGGTCGTACCCCAGCAGCTCCTTGAGGTCTTTGTCGTCGAAACCTCCGACCACCACGGCTTTGACCCCCTGCGCGATGGCCTTTCGAAGGGTGGCATTGCTTATGTAGCTTCCGCCCACGAGGATCTTGCCTGCGCACTCCGGGGTTATGCGGTCGGGCATGACCTCCTGGTCCGGGCTTTCAACTATTGTCTTGAGTTCGCCCCGCACCTCTCCGCCAATCCCGAAGATCCCCTGCACGAAGGTGCAGTGCGTGCTGATGACAACACCTTCCTCGGGGAGGATCTCGGCAACCACACCGTTCACATAGGCGTCGATCTGAACAGGAATGGGGGGCTCGCGGAGAACTGCCTGGCCGGTGATCTCGTTGAAGGTCTCGAAGAAACCTGTGATCGGGGAGCGGACAGTGTTCCTGAAGAACCTGCCGAAAAGCCCCTTCGACTGGGCCAGAACGCCCTTCTCTTCAATGGGGTCGCCCTCCTTCACGTGAAGGAGTTCGTGGATGTCCTGCGAGGGCACGCCGAGTATGTTGGCGATGTTAAGCATCTTGACGTTGCCGGGAAGCTCGGTGCGGGCCACAACTGTGTCGGCGCTTACGATGTCGCCCTTCTTCACCAGCACCTGTCCCTTGAGGGGAAGCCTGCGGGTCTTCAGAATGTCTGCGACCGCTGCCACCCGCAACCCCGGAGTGTATGCGAAAGCCATTACCTGTCACCTCCAAGGCTGAGGAAACGCTCAGGATAAGTGTTCAGGGCAGCCGACCACTCCTGGAGTTTCTCAACCCTCTTCACATCGTCTTCGGGAAGGTTGAAGGGCCTGCGGCCTCTGCCGTCCAGCACCAGCCCCACAACGCCGCCCTCGAGGGTTCCCGTCCAGACCTTTCCGAGGCCTTCGCCCACATCAAGCCCCTTTGCGGGAACGATTTCCGCCTTGACCTTCTCTCCCGCTCCCAGAGGTACATGTTTCATCACGCCGTAGTCAATGCTCTCGGTTTTCACGGAACCGTCGGGCATGGTCATTCTGACCTCGGCCAGAGAGCCGCCCCTCTTCACAGGACCCGCCGGTGCAACGCAATGTCCGAGCTTGATGAGGCAGTCGTTGTCGAAGACCTCGGTGGCAGCCTGGGGATGGACCTCGCTGAGAACACCGAGGTGGGGCATCATGAAGATGGAGTCGACCGCCAGCATGGTAACGCCCTCGGGGAGGAAGCTGTCGATCAGCATGTGGGCGGTCTGGCATCTGCGTGGCGCATGGCTGAGAACTCCGCCGGAACCGATGAGAAGGTCGAGAGCCATCATGTCCACCAGTGTGGCGCCCGATGAACTCTGGTCAAAGGCGTCGCCGATGGTTCTCTCCTGGGCAACGCCCTTGAGGCCAACTGCAAGCTCCCTGTGCTGCACCAGGGCCAGCCTCAGGGCCTCGCGGGCTATCGCCTGCTCGATGATAAGCTCCTCCAGCTCCTGCGGGATGGTGGTGGGTCTGATCATCTTGTTGCGGATGCGGTTGCGGAGGTCGGCCTCGTCCATGTGGAAGGGCACCCAGCGCATCACGTTATCTATCCCGGCGCTGGCCAGGACATTGCTTACCGAATAGCTCATGCCCAGGTTGGCGCTGACGGTCCGGTTGAACACGGGCTGCCCCTCGCTGTCGAAAACGCTGAAAACGTCCGTGGTGGCTCCGCCGATATCAACGCCCATCACATGGATGCCCAGCTGCTTTGCCACTGTCTCGATGAGTTTGCCAACCGCACCGGGGGTGGGCATGATGGGCACGTTGCGCCATTTGCCGTTCTCGTAGAGGCCCGTCCACTCCATCAGTTTGGCGTAACCCGGGGCCTGGGCCATCACGTGCTCCATGAACAGCTCATGGATCGTGTCGCGGGCGGGGCTCAGATTCTCCCGCTCCAGAACCGGACGCAGGTTGTCAACGATCTTGAGTTCGACGGTCTCGCCGAGCTGCTCGGCCACAGCCTTCCTGGCGTCCTTGTTGCCGGCGTAGATCACGGGGAGCTTGTAGCCGACACCGAACCTGGGTTTGGGGTCGGCGGCACGGATGATCTCAGCAAGCTCGACCACGTGGTCCATGGTTCCCCCGTCGATTCCGCCCGAGAGAAGGATCATGTCGGGGCGGAGGCGGCGGATGTCGGCCACCTTCTCGTGGGGGAGCCTTCCGTCGTTTGAGGCCACCACGTCCATCACGATGGCCCCCGCGCCAAGCGCAGCCCTTTGGGCGCTTTCGCCGGTCATCGATTTCACCACGCCCGCAACTGTCATCTGAAGACCGCCGCCCGCGGAGGATGTGGAGCAGTAGACATCGACACCCCTGCTGCCGTCCTCCGAAACCAGGACACCGTCCTTCGCGTCGTTAAGGAACTGCCTTCCCTCGAGATCCTCGATCTCGCCAACCGCGTTGAGAACGCCCTTTGTCACGTCCTCCGCAGGCGCCTCGACCGTCGTCGGAGCCTCACCGCGGCGTATCAGCCTGAACCGGCCGTCACGCCATTCGATGAGTATCGACTTGGTTGTGGTGCTGCCGCAGTCAGTCGCCAGGATGCTCTTGATTTCCCTCGCGGCCACTGCCGTCCTCCTTCAGTTCGTTGTCCCGCCCGGCTTTGCCCTTCCCGAAGAAAAGTCGGCGATGTTTCCGGCGAGCCGGCCTGGCCGCTTCCCTCCGGGCAACATCCCGGGCGTTCTCCTCCTCTATGGCTACTGCAAGCTTCTCTATGTTTTCGCGCTCTTCCAAAAGGCGCACGAAACGGTAGTAATCCCCTGAAGATACAACAAGCGATACGATGGGGTTCAGGAACACAAGGGCCTGGCTTCCCAGAAATGACAGTGGCTTGACCATCTCCAGAAGCATTATGGCCGGAACGGTCATCTCCCGCTCCACGATTTTCTTCGCGATCTTTTCGAACAGCACCGCAGCCGTTTCCGGCGTATCGGTCTTATAGTCTTCGGGGTTCAACCCTGGTCCGAATAAACTCAAGAACTTCCTTCCTGTTCCCAGAAAACTGCAATGAGAGCCCCCGGAACTTGGCAAGCCGGGTCGGTGTGGGAAAAGGGCTCAGAAGAACACCGTTCGTGTCAGCGATAACACTCTTCACCTGGCTCCAGCTCTTGCTTTCCACTCCGAAAACCGACTTCTTGCCGGCACCCCGTTCGTCGAGGGTGTAGGAAGCGGGCAGAAACCAGTTCCACATCGCCAGAAAGAGAAGCCCGCACCCAAGAACGCCCCACCAGAGGTTCTCCATGAAAAGCGCCGCAGACAGCGAAGAGAGGAGTATCATGGCAACTAGCGCAACGGTGCCCCACGGTTTCTCACGTGCGGGGTGGGAGGTCCAGCAAAGGACCTCCCCTCCCTCGGTCACTTCTGTCCCGCCGGTCAGGATTCCTCCCGGGGCTCCACCACCACGAGTTCCTTGGCGGCTTTGACCTCGTCAAGCCTGAGCACCGGCGTGTTCACCGGGGCGTCAGTCAGAAGATGGGGCTTCTCGCAGGCTTCCCTGGCGATGGCGATGAGAGCGTCGGCAAACTCGTCTATGCTCTCCATGGTTTCGGTTTCGGTGGGCTCCATCATGAGGGCTTCCTTCACTATCAGCGGGAAGTAAACCGTGGGAGCGTGGAAACCGTAGTCAAGCAACCTCTTGGCCACATCAAGCGTCTTGAGGCCAAGTCCGGCCATCTCAGGGCCCCCCGCAACGAACTCGTGCATGCAGGGGCCGTTGTCGAAGGGAACAGGGTAATGCCCCCTGAGCCTTGCCTTCAGGTAATTGGCGTTCACCACCGCGCCCTCGGTGACCTCGCGAAGCCCGGATGCACCAAGTGTCCTGATGTACGCATAAGCCCTGTAGAGAACGCCGATGTTGCCGTGGAAGGCCATGAGCCTGCCGAAGGACGTGTTACTCATCCCGGAGAGAGCGTAACCGTCTTTGTCCTTCACGACCAACGGGTTGGGAAGGTAGGGCTCAAGCCTTGCGTTGCAGCAAACCGGGCCCGATCCAGGGCCTCCGCCCCCGTGAGGCGTGCTGAATGTCTTGTGAAGGTTGAGGTGGCAGACATCGAAGCCCATGTCTCCCGGACGGGCAACGCCCAGCATGGCGTTCATGTTGGCGCCGTCCATGTAGTTGAGGCCACCGGCCCTGTGAACGGCCTCGGTTATCTCGAGTATGTTGCTTTCGAAGAGCCCCAGTGTGTTGGGGTTGGTGAGCATCAGAGCAGCGGTGTCGGGACCGACCTTTGCCTTTACATCCTCAACGTCCACCATGCCCTGATCGTTTGACTTCACGGGGACGACCTTCATCCCCGCCATGGTGCTCGTGGCCGGGTTGGTACCGTGGGCGCTGTCCGGCATGAGAACCTTGTCCCGCCCCGTTTCCAAGGCGGCGAGGTGCGCGCTTCTTATCAGCATGAGGCCGGTGAACTCGCCCTGGGCACCCGCGGCCGGCTGAAGGGTCACAGCGCTGAAGCCGGTTATCTCGCAAAGGCAGGTTCCCAGTGCGTGCATGAGTTCAAGGGTGCCCTGAACCGTGCGATCCGGCGAGAGTGGATGGACCGCCGCCAGCCCGGGTATCCGTGCAAGGGCTTCGTGCAGCCTGGGGTTGTACTTCATGGTGCATGACCCCAGCGGATAGATGCCCTTCTCGATGTTGTAGTTTTTGTTGGAAAGCCTTACGAAGTGCCTCATTACCTGGCCCTCGGTGACCTGGGGAAGACCGATCTCACCTGTTCTGGCAAGTTCCGCGGGGATCTCGGTTTCGGGGACATCGCACACGGGCAGTGACACCCCTATCCTTCCGGGACAACTGGTGCTGAAAAGCGTTTTCTCCATCATCGCACCTCCCCGCATGCCTTTGAGACAGCCCCGATGAAGGCGTCCATCTCTTCCCGGGTCCTCTTTTCCGTTACCGCGAAAAGCATAGCGTCGTTGCCCAGCCCCGGAACAGGAAGGCCCGGAAGGAACCCGGCTGAGACAAGCCTTGCCTCGAGCTCGAAGGCATCACCGGGAAGCCTCAGGGCAAACTCCCTGACAAAGGGTGCGGTGAATATCCGCCGTGCGCCCGCCTTCACAAGACCGGCTTCGAGGTAGTGGGCCTTGTGGTAGCATTGCCTTGCGATCTCCCGGAATCCGGCTTCGCCGGTCAGGGAGAGGTAGACCGCGTTCGCAAGGGCCATCAGTGCCTGGTTGGTGCAGATGTTGCTTGTGGCCTTCTCGCGGCGGATGTGCTGTTCCCGCGTCTGGAGAGTCATGACGAAACCCACATTGCCGGCCCTGTCTTCGGTGCGGCCGATTATGCGGCCCGGCATTTTGCGGAGGTGCGCCATGGAAGTTGCAAGAAAGCCGGCGTACGGACCGCCGAACCCCATTGGTATCCCGAGGGGCTGGCCATCGCCCACCACGATGTCTGCGCCGAGTTCACCGGGGGCCTGGATGACACCAAGGCTTATGGGATCGGCGACAACAACAAGGAGTGCGTTACCCGCGCGGGCAGCTTCCGATGCCCGGGCGATGTTCTCGACAAGGCCGAAATAGTTCGGACTCTGGAGAATAATCGAGGCGGAGCCCCCCTGCATGAGAGCACGGGCTGCGTCGAGGTCGAGAAGGCCGTCGGGGCCGAAGGGTATCTCGTTGATCTGGAAACCTCCTGGTACAAGGTAGGTTTCAATGACCTCACGGTACGACGGATTAAGGCTTCCAGCCACGAGCACCCTGTCCACCCCGGTGACCCGCATGGACATGAGGGCCGCTTCAGCCGTGGCGCTTGCCCCGTCGTACATGCCTGCGTTGGCGGCCTCGGTGCCGCAGAGCCGGGCGATCATGGTCTGGTATTCGAAGATGGCCTGCAGCGTGCCCTGGCTGACCTCGGCCTGGTACGGGGTGTACGCGGTGAAGAACTCGCTGCGCGTGAGAATGCTGTCAACCGCGGCGGGTATGAAATGATCGTAGGAACCCGCGCCCCGGAAACACACAAGCTCATGTGAGGTGTTGATGTTCGCGAGCCTTGTGTACTCCCGGACGAGTTCCATCTCCGACATGGCCGGGGGAAGGTTGAGAAGACCCTTCATCCGGACCTGCCCGGGAACGTGAGTGAAAAGGTCCTCGACCTTGTTCACGCCGATCTCTTCGAGCATCCGGATCCTGAGGGTCTTGCAGTTTGGGACGAACCTGTTCATGTGTCGCCGCTACTCCCCTGCAAGGGCGCGGTACTGGTCGGGCGAGAGCAGCTCGTCGTACTGGGCCGGATCGACCGCCTTGATGACGACCAGCCAGCCCTCGCCGTAGGGGTCTTCGTTGACAAGGGCAGGGTTGCCGTCGAGTTCGCCGTTAACCTTCACAACCGTACCGTCGAGGGGCGCGTAGAAGTCCTCGGCGGTCTTGACGGCCTCGAGGGCACCAAGGGCCTCTCCGCGTACCGTCTGGGCTCCCTTCGCGGGGAGTTCGACCATGACGATCTCACCCATTTCGTGCTGGGCGTGATCGGTGATGCCCATCACGTAGTTTTCGCCGTCCCTCTTCACCCATTCGTGGCTCTCGGTATAGCGGATTCCTTCGTTTATCTTGCTCATTTCATCATCTCCCGATTCAAATGTTCGTCAGCTCTTCCTGCTGCCGTTGCTGTAAAAGGGAATGCCCACGACCTTCACTGGGATCCTCTTCCCCCTGACTTCCGCTTCCATCTCGGTGCCGTTCTTCCTGACGCCGTACTCAACGAGCCCGAGGCACACGCCAACGTTCAGGGCAGGGGCGATGCTTCCGCTGGTGACGGTGCCGACCTGTCTGTCACCCTGAAAGAGAGGGGTTCCGTGACGGGGAAAACCCTTTCCGGTCACGGAGAGGCCCACGAGGTTGCGGGCGGGTTTCTCGTCCCTCTGTCTCTCGAGGATCTCCCTGCCGATGAAATCCTTGTCGGTCTTCAGTTTCACGACCCATCCCAGCTTGGCCTCGATGGGTGTGACGCTGTGGTCTATGTCGTTGCCGTACAGCGGATAGCCCACCTCGAGCCTGAGGGTGTCGCGGGCACCGAGACCCACGGGCGCGATATCGAATTCCTTTCCCGCGGCCATTACGGCGTCCCAGACGGCCACGGCATCCCCGGACCGCGTGTATATCTCGAAACCGTCCTCACCTGTGTATCCTGTTCGTGCGATAAGGGCGGGCACTCCCGCGAAAACCCCTGTGAGATGCTCGTAGTAGCCCAGGGCTTCCAGCGGGGCGTCGGTGAGTTTCTCGGCAACGATCTGGGCTTTGGGGCCCTGAATGGCCACCAGGGCTGTCTCGTCGCTCTCGTCGGTGATCTTCACGTCAAAACCGGTCATGTGGCTCTCGACCCATGCCCAGTCCTTCTCTATGTTGGAGGCGTTCACCACCATGAGGTATTCCTGCCCTGAGATCCTGTAGACGATGAGATCGTCGACGATCCCGCCGTCGGGATAGCACATCGTGCTGTAGTATGCCTTGCCGGGCAGGACATCGGCGTCGTTGGTCAGCAGGTGATCAAGAAAGGCCATAGCGCCCTGACCCTTGACCCTGAACTCGCCCATGTGGCTCAGGTCGAACGCACCGACTGATTTTCTGACAGCCATATGCTCACTTGTCACCCCGTCGTACCTGATGGGCATCAGGTAACCGGCGAAGGGCTGAATATCGGCACCCAGAGCCCTGTGCTTTCCAAAGAGGGGAGTTTTCTTCTCCATGGGCCATACCCTTCTGTTTGAGCGGATGGGACGGCGCTGAACCATCCCGAAAGAAAAGAAAAAAACACACGCAAATGTATTCAACAAACCGGGATTACGCAACGGTTGACCGGATTCGCGCCGGCTCCGTATCATTCAGTGGGGCTGGTGAAGGGGGATCGTTGAATGAGCTGCATTCTCTCAAGACGGGCTCTCAAAAGGATCGACCGAGAAACCGGCGACCCCGGTAAAAGGGAAGCTCTGATATCCGAGGCATGGCTCAGGAAATGGCTTGCGCTTCGGGGAGTTCCCTGCTGGGTCGCGCCGTCGCTTCCCGGAGCATCCCACAGGTACAGCCTGGTAACCGGTGACGGAACACGCATCCTGGTCGTACCCCGCATAACAAAGGCAACCATGGATGATGCCGCAGGAGCCTGTTGCTTCGTTACCGCCGTGGTCAACTGCATCCCACAGACCGGGGAGGGGGTCATCTCCGGCTGGCTGACTCTGGCCGGGCTTCAGAGACCCGAAGCGGAGGAACATATGTCTCCATCCGATGGTCTGCCGGGTTTTCTCGGCGTTCCCCGCCGATACCTTGTCTCGTATATTGGGGGCAGCATCAGACTTCTCCTTGCGGGAGAACCGAAACCTCCCGCAAGGGGCCTTGAGGGTGTTGAGGTTTACGCTCCACGTCCGCGATCGCAAGCGGGGGAGGTGAAAACTGAACATTGAACTCGAACGCGATGCCCATGGGGAATCGTCCCGGAACGGTTTCACCCGTGAGCTTCTGAACTCCGATACTGAAGGCGTTGTCCTTTGTGACAGCAACCACAAGGTCGTGGCAGCAAATCACGTGTTCCTTGCAATGTTCGGCTATTCTGAACAGGACGCCCTCGGCAAGTGCATCGACAGCCTGATAGTTCCTCCCCAGCTGGCGCTGGAGGCGGCGGAGATCACTGTGTCCGTTTCAGGGGGAAGACCCGTCTCAATGGAAACCGTCAGGACAAGGTCTGACGGCTCTCCGCTTTCGGTCTCAGTGCTGGCGTCCAGGTGCAAAGCCTCCCTGGAACAGTCCTGCTACTACGCCATTTACAGGGTGCTCGCCCGTCAGGAGGGGCGCAGACGAAGAAAGGGCGAGAACACCGATTCGGGGTTTCTCACCTCCCTTTTCGCTGAGGCCGACGAGCCTGGGCTCTTCACCGACGCATCGAACAGGATTACAGCCGTCAACCACTCCTTCTGCAGGCAGTTCGGATGGAAGCCCGAGGAACTCGCAGGCGAACCTGTATCCGATGTGCTTGTCCCTTCCGACCTTCGGGACGAGGAATCCCGGGTTCTTGACAGAATAGTCACGGGAGCCATCGTCAAATCCGATACCACCATCCTTGACGCCTACGGCACCCGGCGCCGCACAAGCATGCTGGCGGTTCCTGTATCCATTGCGGACGGCCCGGTTGGCTCGTACCGGGCCTACAACCCCACCGACCTCCCCACCGCCGACTTCATGGCGGTCAAGGGCCGAAACCGCTTTCAGCCCCCCCCCTTCAAACACCTCCCGGGGTTGTTCTTCAGGGTGCGGAACGACATTTGCCGTACCATCGATTTTCTGAGCCGCCCCACCTCGACTGCAGGCCGGAACGATCTCTTCCCTGTTGAGAACGGGCTTTCGTCGGGGGTCCACCCGGAAGACTCGGAGAATCTGAAATCGGTGCTTCAGGAATCGATCGAATCAGGCAGACCTTACCAGGTTACCTACAGGGTCACCGCGTCGTCAGGAGAGAGGTGGGTGCTCGAGCAGGGGTGCCCCGACGATGACAGGCTGGGCTTCGAGGGTTACATCGTCGACATTACGGCATCAAAGAGGGTGGAGGAGATGGTCGCGAAGGCCAGGAAGCGCCTCGAAGACCTTCACGGCATAGCGAGCCTTCTGCAGCGCAGCGCCACCGAGTCGGAGATACACAGGATCTGCGCAGAATCGGCTTGCACTCTCCTCGACGCTGACTGCGGAATGGTCCTGACCTGTCACGAAGGGGCCGTGCAGATATCCCACAGGGCGAGAACCTCCAACTCCCACTGTTCGGAGAACTGCTACCGCGATCTGGCGGTCATGGTCATGGAAACCGGCCAGCAGATGTCATTCAACAGCCGTGACACACACATCACGAACTGCTCTTTCGCCCGAAACGGCGTTTGCCGCCCGCTCACCGAGAACTCGGTCTTTCTTGCCCTCTCCAACCGCGACGACGCCTTCACGGAATCGCTCGTGGGAGTCACCGACCTTCTTCTGGGTTACGCCGAGCAGTCCCTGCGCCGCATAGCGCTTCAGCGCAGACTGATCGATCAGGCGATCCACGACCCCCTGACCGGAACCTACAACCGCAACCATTTCAACAGGCTTGTCGAGCTGGAGGAGAACAGGGCCCGTCTGGACGGCACGACCCTGGGCTTCATCATGGTGGATGTGGACAATTTCAAGGCCATCAACGATACAAGAGGCCACCAGACCGGCGACACGGTACTGCGCGAGGTCGCAGCGGTGCTGCAGAGGGCGGTGCGAAAAGCCGACACCGTGATCCGCTACGGCGGTGACGAGTTTCTGATAATCCTCTCAAGGGTGGACTCCATGACGGAAATGGTCGAGGACCGGATCAGAAAAATGCTGGGAAGGGAAGTCTTTCCCGGTTTCAGCGTAACGGTTTCCATGGGGCACTCACAGTGGGAACCCGGCCTCGGGTCGTCAATCGACGAGGCGATCTCCCGGGCGGACCGCATGATGTATGAAGAGAAGCACAGCAGGGAAACGACCTGAGGGGTCGATCATTCCGGTGGGACCACCACCACCATTCCTTCGTACGATGCGATGGTCCCCGGAATAACTGCCGAGGGATCCGAGCTTCTTCCAAAAAACATTACCCTCACCGGCACCCCTTCCGGAGCGGGCGGCATCCGGAGGGCGTATATCCAATCCATCCCGATAATGCAGCCGTTCTTGTCAAGACTGTTCGCAAGCCCGGTAAGCACCGGCCACAGGCTCGGAGTCCTCAGCTCAAGTGAATTGTATGCTTCGGGCTGGTCCGAGAGCCAGTTCAGCACCTGTCCGGAAAGCTCCTGCACTGCCAGGTCGTGGCTGCCGGGCCGTTCCCCGGGGGGAGTGAGGAAGCCGATGGCATCGGAAGAAGCCAGAACCGACGTGTAAAGCATGAGGGCCGTGGCGAACAGGAAGGCGGACCGGCCGGCCGCGGCACCCCACGACCGGGACTGGAAGAGCGAAAGCAGGAGGGCACCCATGGATAGGGGCGACAGAACCCGCATCCACTCGAAAAGGTAGACCAGCCTCTCCCCCCTTATCTGTGTGCCGGAGTAAAGGGAAGCGCCGTGAAGGATCAGGCAGAGCAGGGATAAGGATGCGGCGAACCGCCCTCCCCCCCTCTTCCTCATGACAAGGAAGGCAATGGCCAGCAGGGCCACCCGCAGGACAGGAAGAACGATGAAGGCGGTGTTCAGGGCTCCCAGCCGGTGAAGGGGGGCGCGAAGCAGATCAAGTTCGAAGCCCGCCACGGCAAGGCTCCAGTCGTGATAGACCGAAGATAAACCGTGCTCGGGAAGGGTTTCGCTCATGAACACCACGATCCGGGTGATGTTGCCCTCCGGCGCCGAGGCGAACTCCTCGTAGATTGGCGGTGCCCACAGAAGCAGGAGCACAGCAGCGGGCAGCAGCCATTTCCCCTGGCCAACGGATCGTTCCGGAGGGCGTTTGCAGGCGATCCCGGGAAACCGGCGAAGCACCAGGGCCGCGGCACCCGTTACGACGATGGCCGGTATGGACCCCATGTGGGTCTGGGCGGCAAAGGAGCCCGCAATCACTGCCGGCAGAGCGAAACCGGCGCAACCCGCCCCGATGGCCGCAGCACTTGCGAAGAAGAAAAGAAGGGGAAGGGATATCACCATGGGGTTCCATTCAGAGAGCCAGAAGGCCGGACCAGTCATCGCGAGAAAACATCCGGTGACGGCGCTGAAAAGAAGCGCCGCACCCGGAGGCGCGCACCGTCTGAACACGGCGCGGACTCCGAGCAGCGAAAGCCCGCCAACGATCGCCGTGGTCAGGAGAAGGCTCGATGATCTCCATTGAAACAGGGCGTAGAGCGGAAACCGGATGAGAAAGTACAGGGGACCGGGATGGAAGAAGACGAAACGGGAGTATGGGCCGAGAAGGATCCGTTGTGAGAAAAGCCATCGCGTCGAGATCTCAAGAAGGGAGGCGTCGCCGGAGGAAGCATGGTCAGGCACGCCCCGGGCCAGGACAATCACGATCACAACGAGAAAGGGAACAACGGGAAGGAATTCGGGAAGACCTGTCAGGAGCCTTACGACCTGTTTGCCCAGTGGTTTCAACAGAGCCTGCCTCCCTGAGTTGATGCCGGGATCATATGCCTGCGGGCCGGTTCAGGGGAAGACGTTCACGGTCTGGCCATCGGTTTCGATCCTTACGGTTCCGTTCAGGTCGGTTCTGTACACGGCTGTTCCGGAAGTGGAAAGCCTGTTCAGGAGTTCAGGATGCGGGTGACCGTAGGGGTTTCCGGCACCGACCTCGATGACCCCGATCTGGGGCTGCACTGCCTCGAGCCACGGATACCCCGTGGCGTCGCTCGAACCATGATGACCCACTTTCAGAACACTGGCCCTCAGCTCAAAAGGGCTGAACGCTGACATGACGCTCTCCTCACCGCCTGCGGTCTCGAGGTCGCCCGCAAGAAGAACGTTCACATCTCCGAAGGATACCATCAGCACGATTGAGGCGTTGTTCATCGATCCGCTTCCTAGGTTGCTCGCAGGGTGAAGGACCCTGACTGTCAAATCCTGCCCCCAGTCCAGGGTCATCCCCCTCCGGGCCACGACGTACCGGGCTCCGCATGCGTCCACTTCATCAAGGAACTGCTCGTAGAGGTCGCTGGCTTCGCCGGGCCAGCCGCAATCCCACACCGTGTCGACAGTAACCGTCCCCAGGACATCAACAAGGCCGCCAATGTGGTCGGAGTGGGGGTGCGTTGCAACGATGCCGTCGAGATGGCTTACACCAAGGCTGTCCAGAAGCGGGATGATGACATCGGTTCCACAGCTCCACTGTGGCACAGAGCTTCCGCCGTCGATAAGGTAGTTTCCCCCGCCGGGCGTCCGCACTAGAATGGCATCGCCGGAGAGGCTTCCCCATGTTGGGTCGATGAAGAACACGGTGAGCACGGGGTCGGGATCGGGAACAAACACAGTGACTTCGTTGCTCCATGCTTTCAGCCCCGAGGTGTTTCTGGTTTCAAGGACGTAGTACGAGTATTGGCCCGGACTGGCCGTTGAGTCCGTGAATACCATTGACAGCACGTCCATCCCGGAGAAGACCGCCGTGGCCAGGGACGGGTTATCAGCGATGCCGGGGGTGCCGGACCTCCAGAGGGTGTAGGATTCGAAGTCGGGGTCGGGGCACTGGTTCCAGCTCAGGTGTACGGCGCCGCTTTCAAGAACGGTGGCGGAAAGCCCCGATGGCGTTGGGGACAGGACTCCGGCGGGGTCGTTCCCGCAACCGGACAGCAGCAGAACGGGAAGCAGCGCCGCGAGTCTTCTCATCTGACGGTTTCATGGGCCAACACAGCGTCGTTTCCGAGGGAAAGGTCGAGGAAGCGACGGCAGGCGTCCTTCTGTGAATCACCGAGCGGAAGCCTCCAGTCGGGGTTCTCTCCCACCAGGATGAACTCGTCGGCCGCCAGAATGTTCTTCAACACAGGGGGTTCGAGGCTGAAAAGGGCCTGGAACCGGTACGGATCAACCGGGCCTGGTCCGTTGTCGGAGAACTCGAGGGCATGCTCACGAAAGAACGACACCGATGCCCTGTCTCCAATCAGACGGATAAAATCTGTTCCGGTGATCACGGGAAGGACCGTCTGGTCCTGCGGGATCGTCCCGGACCACCGGGGGCCGTAAATGATGCCTTCGAACCGGATCGCGGCCGATGGCTGACCCTCGCTGTTCCAAGTGACCTCGGGTTTGAAAAGGAGGCTCATGCCATCGGTCTCAAGTGACACACCCTCGAGGGTGTAGACGGTTGTTGATGTCGAGTAATCCTCGGTGACGACCACCGACGCTCCCCCGGAAAGCTCAATCTCCCTGCGGCCTGCACCCTGCCGGGTTTCGGGTGAAGCGGTTCCGGGAGAATTGCAGCCGGCAACGGCGAGTACGGTGAAGATGGCTCCGACGGTTCTTTTCATGATGAATGCCTCCGGTTGACACTTGTTGGGGCGGAGTCATCGCTGTTCATCCTGCCCCACTGAAGAAGGTAAAGGTTGTAGTAAATTCCCCTCTTTGCAAGAAGCTCCTGGTGACTGCCCCTCTCCAGGATCCTTCCGTTGTCGAGAACAAGAATGTTGCCGCACTGCTGAACGGTGCTCAACCGGTGGGCGACGATAAGGCTCGTGCGGCCCTTCATGAGGATCTCAATGGCCCTCTGGATGAGTTTCTCGGTCGAGGGGTCCACATTGCTGGTGGCCTCGTCAAGCACCAGGATCTTCGGATCGTGAACGAGGGCCCTGGCGAAACAGATCAGCTGTTTCTGACCCGTGGAAAGCGTGGCCCCCCGCTCGGCCATTACAGTATCGTAGCCATCCGGAAGCCTTTCGATGAAATCGGCGGCCTGCACCATCTCCGCCGCTTCCCTTATACGGTCAAGACCGATGTCCGACCCGAGCCTGATGTTGTCGGCAACACTGCGGCTGAAGATGAAGGCGTCCTGCAGAACGATGGCGATGTTCTTCCTGAGTGTCTCCACGGAGTGCTTTCCGATCTCCACACCATCCAGCAGGATGCTGCCCTGGTTCACGTCCCAGAACCTTGTCAGGAGGCTGATGACCGAAGTCTTTCCGGCGCCGGTGGGACCCACGAGCGCCACGCTCTCGCCGGGCTTCACGGTGAAACTGACATTTCTGAGGACCGACTGGTCGGGAATGTAACCGAAGGTGACGTCCCTGAACTCGACAAGACCGGTGAGGGCGCGTGGAGGCTCGGCGTCGGGTGCGTCGACTATTGCAGGAACGGTGTCGAGAATGCCGAACACCCTTTCGCTTGAAGCCATTGCGCTCTGCATGATGTTGTACTTCTCGCTCATGTCCTGCAGGGGACGGAACATCTGGCGCACGTAGCTGAGGAAGGCAACAAGGGCTCCGAGGGTGAGGGCTCCCTGCATTACGCTCAGCCCGCCGTAGATCAGCACGATAGTGGTTCCAAGCTGGGCGATGACCTCGATCATGGGTCGGAACACACCGAACACCACGAGCTGTTTCATGTTGGACTGGAAGTACTTCTCATTGGTGTCGAGGAACAGGTCCCTGCGGGCCTTCTCCTGGCGGAACACCTGCACCACCTTTACGCCGCTGAGGTCCTCGGCCAGGTGGGAATTGAGCTTCGCCAGGTACTTGCGAACATCGCGGTAGGCCTTTCGGGTCATCCTTCTGAAGAAGATGCTGACCAGGGTGAAAAGGGGCATCACGAGAATCGAGAGAAGCGCCAGCCGCCAGTTCATGAAGAACAGGATCAGAGCCGTCCCGAAAAGCAGAAGGACATCCTTGAAAAAGTTCACGAGCACCGAGCTGAACATCTCGTTGAGAGCCTCGATATCGTTGGCCACCCGTGTCACCAGGCGCCCGGTGGGGTTGCCCGTGAAGAAATCGAGACTGAGGGTCTGGATGTGCTTGAAAAGCCTGCTGCGAAGGTCGTACATCGCCCTCTGGCCGGCTATGACAAGGGTCATCATGTGACCGTAACCGCACACCAGGCTGATGAGGATCAGCCCGCCCAATATCCAGGTGAGCCGGGCGATTCCCTTCAGGTCATCACCCCGAAGATCGAACAGAACGCGGGGCGGGACCCGGCGGAGGTCGGTCTCCCTGACCAGCCACCATTGCCCCGTGACAAAGCCGGCATCGCCCGTGAAATCACCTGCGCTGAAGATGTAGTAGGTTTCACGCAAAAGCCTTGCGTCGGCCCGGACATCGTGGGAAACGTCGGGGTCGAGGCCGTCAAGCGCTGCCTTTCTCACAAGGACCGTATCGGGGCTGATCCTTAGGAAATCACCCGGGGCGGAACCCAGCGCGACAACGCTGTCGCACGCTGCGGGCTCCGCTGTGTAGACCTGATAGAGCTTGGCCAGGTATTTGTCGATGGCGGTCTTGGTCAGATAGGGGAGTAGAAGATCGACCGCGGAAGATACCAGCATGAACAGCAAAGCCAGATAGACAAGCTTTTTGTGGGGTTTCACGTAGTGCATCAGGCGCTTCACCATGGCGCCGTCGTAGGCCTTGCCCTCCATGGTGTCGTCAGTGAAGGGGCTTCCGTGGGGCGGCATCAGTTGTCACCCCCCCCGGAGGTCTTCTGGGCCTCGGCTTCGAGCTGCTGCATCCTGTAAAGCTCGGTGTAGAACCCGTCCCTGGAGAGCAGTTGCTCGTGGGTTCCCTTTTCCACGATCCTTCCGTGCTCCATCACGAGCACCTGGTCAGCGTGCTGCACCGTGCTGATCCTGTGGGAGATGATGATGGTGGTGATGTTGCGGGTTCTCTGTTTCACGGCATTCAGGATCACGTCTTCAGTCTCGGTGTCGACCGCGCTGAGGCTGTCGTCAAGAACAAGTATCCCGGGGTTGGTCGCAAGGGCCCTGGCGATGGCCACCCGCTGCTTCTGGCCACCGGACAGCGTAACGCCCCTTTCCCCCACCATGGTGTCGAGGCCCTGGGGAAAGCCATCTATCTCCGTGGAAATGTCCACGGTTTCCGCAAGCTCGCGGATCCTTTCCGCCGGAAGAGGCCCTGCTCCGAACGAGATGTTCTCGCCTATCGTCATGGCGAACAGGAATGTCTCCTGTGGCACGTAACCGAAAAGCCCCCTGAGGTTGTGGAGTTTCAGATCAGCCACATCCCTGCCGCCCACGAAAACCGTTCCCCGGGGAGGATCGTAAAGCCGCATCAGAAGCTCGACGAGCGTTGTCTTTCCACTCCCCGTGCGCCCAACGATGCCAAGCGTCCTTCCGCTATCCAGAGTGAACCCCACCTCTTCCAGGACGTTCGTGTCAGTTTCGGGGTACGCGAAGGTGAGGTTGCGAACCTCGATCAGGGGTTCGGGAACGGCAGGGTCGCCGCCGTCGCTTATGGAAGGAACGGTGTCGATAATGCGCATGAGCCTGGCCATGCTTGCGGCGCCCCTCTGGAGCATGTTCACCACGAAACCGATGGCCATCATGGGCCACGTGAGCATTGCGAGGTAGCTTGAGAAGGCAACGAACTGGCCCAGACTCATGGAGCCGCCGATCACCATTCGACCGCCCGCGGCCAGCAGGATGGCGTTACCCGCCAGAGCCAGTGTCGCCACCAGGGGCTGAAAGAAGCCCCATATCCTTGCCAGGTGGATGTTCTGATCCATGTTGAGCTTGGCTTTCACATCGAACAGGCCGTTCTCGGACTCCTCGTCGCCGTAGGCCTTCACGACCCTGATCCCGCTGAAGGCTTCCTGCGCCTTTTCTGAAAGCTCGCTGAACGCCATCTGGACCTTGTCGAAACGGTCGTGGATCATTCCCGAGAAACGGGTGACCATCAGGGCGATAAGGGGAAGCGGGATCATTGTAACCAGGGTAAGCTTCCAGTCGATGGTGATAAGCATGACTATGCTGGCGGCGCTCATGAAAATGGCGTCGAAGCTTGCAATGGTGGCCATTCCGCAGGCCATGCGCACCGCGTTGATGTCGTTGGTGGCGTGGGCCATGACGTCACCCACCTTGGTCTTGTCGAAGTAGTCGGCGGGAAGTGTCTGGAGATGGGTGTAGAACTCGCTTCGAAGGTCGCGGTCGATCCTGTGGCTGGCACCCACGATGAACCAGCGCCAGAAGAACCTGCAGACCGCCATGCCCAGCGAGACCGCGACCACGGCCAGCCCCATCTTCCAGATGAAGCCGCTGGTCACGTCGCCTGAGGCCAGGGCGTCTATCACTTTGCGGAAGATGAGAGGCACAACAAGCTGAAGGCCGTCAACGCCCACCAGGGCAATAATGCCCAGAAACAACGCCTTTTTATGCTTCAGTATCCTGCCGTAGATAAGCTTCAGGCTTGTTCTGTCGGCTTTCTTGTCGGGCGCGCGGGACATGAAAAAACCTCATTCCATGGCAAAGACTGGATGCGGGAATATGACGCCGGGCATGGCTTTGCTGCAAGGCGGAGGGGGTTTGAAACGTCTCTTCGTTACGCTGATAGAGGAATTGCCTTCAGGGACTTAAAAGACATGCAATAGTCGGGATTATCAGGATTCCGTTGTCTGGCTTGCCCTTTTCTCGCGGGGAATCGAAGAGAAACGATCCCGTCAGGTGTTCCGGGGCAGGAAATTGCACCCCAAAAGGTCTTCAGGGTAAAAAGCAGCCAATGCTGCATTCAACCACGCCCCAGCCAGCCGCTGCAAGCGCAGGATCAATGCACTCGCGCGGGTTTCGGCTTAGTTCATGCGTTCTCTCTGGCTATCGCGTTGTAGATTTTCAATTTGAGAGACTCGTCGTCTTCAGTATCACAGAGTACCGCCGCAAACCACTCGCCAAGCAATTCCTTCGAGATTTTGCCGGCAGCTACGTGGTAGCTGATGTTTTCCGACTCACGAATGAAGGCGTGAACGCTTCGCAAATAGCCGTTCAACAAGAGCATTTGCGCGCATAACGTTATGGCGATGCGTTTGTTGCCATCTAAAAAACAGTGCAATTTGCAGGCAGAGAAGAATAAATGCGTTATCTTGGCATTGAATGTGGGATAGTAATCGTCGTTTTGAATGTGTTGCAGAACGG
This sequence comes from candidate division Hyd24-12 bacterium UBA6080, assembly GCA_002436025.1. Taxonomy (GTDB): domain Bacteria; phylum Fermentibacterota; class Fermentibacteria; order Fermentibacterales; family JCC-6; genus UBA6080. The sequence continues at coordinate 59,249 of DIXM01000003.1, read as the reverse complement.
AATCAAGTTTGCTGGTTTCAAGCTGGTCGGTGGATCCACCGCCGCTAACCTCCACCGTCTTCCGATGGATCTCAATCGCCTGCTCCAATGTCAAACACACCCATGCCATCACTGTCTTTCCTTCAGGCGTTTCATTACATCCTTGGCTTCCTCCAAACGCTCAGCCAGTTCTTTACTCTTCTCGCCGAGAAACCGTTCGAACTCATCGCGCTGAAGAGGAGTGACATATTCCTGAAGCTGCAGGTGCAAGGCATCCCGAAAAGCCAGGTCGCGGCTGGCCATCTTGTTGCGGGCTTTTTCGATCAACGGCTTCCAGTGGGCCTGTGATTCAAAAATCGAAAACAACGCGTCTACTTCCCACGAAGTCAGTTTGCGGCCTGCTTTCTCGCATGCTTGAAAGAGCGTATCACCGAAACCACACTCGTATGCGGCAATGAGATCGAGCACTTCCGAGTAAAAGGTATCGCGGACGACGGCACGATGATCCAACCGGAGCACACTCCGGTACTCGTGCGCTTTCTCGCGGAAGATGCTGAAATAGATCTTATCCGTGTATAGCGCATATTTGAAGTTGCCCATGTCCACACAATCCTTCAGGGCATCGGTGAACTGCTTGCGGTAACTCTCCTCGATGAACGCCGACTGGATAAAATCCTCATCGCGCTGATTGATGTACTTCGTGCCGCCGCCCGTGCGCCGGTTGATGGTGTCGATGACGATGTCCAGAATTGCTTTCCTTAGGAGTCCGGCGCGTTCGGACTCCGTCATCACCATGGCGAGATTGAGAAATGCTCGAAAATCGAAAACTCCCAGCACGGTGGTTTTGGTCACGAAATCTGCTTCGTGACCAAAGGTGGCCTGAATTGCTATCTTGCACTTCTGCAAGCGCTTACCTTTCAGCAGCTCATACCCGTTTTGTCGTAGTTCGGCGCTGAATTTCTCCAGGTAGTTGTCCACCGTTCGAGGGGTCACCTCGAAAAAAGCTGCCACCTGTTCCTTGAGCACCACCGTCCTGCCCTCGAACGGAATGCCATGAATGCCGGCAGCCCTCTCGATCTCAGCGAGCGCATATGGGTTGTTGAGAACGTTCTGCCTATCTACCGAGGAATTTGTAAGGTCTTTGCTCATTTGCTCATCCCATTGCTTTCGGCGGCCGAGTCGGTCCAAGCCTCCGGTGAAAGCTCGGAGCAGTAGTGGATTCCGTAACGCTTTCAGCGCAGTGTGCCCCGGGCTTCCTGCTGACGGTTCAAATGATGCGCATTTACCAATGAAAGATTGCGCCAGTCCGTCGGAGGGTCAACAAGCCGCGTGTGCTTCGACTGGGACCCTGCTTGGAGGCTGTTCGTTTTCCTGAGTTTTCCTACTCCACCGGAAGCCCCGGGCAAAGGCTGATCTCTTCCGGGCGGGTCTTCATGCGCGCCGCAGCGTTCCTCAGGGCGCCACGAAGTCCCTCCTCCACCACCGGGTGGTAAAATGGCATCCGCAGCGCTTCCGAAACCGTGAGTTTCTGCTGGATCGCCCAAGCGAGCAGATGCGCGATGTGCTCGCCGTGCGGGGCCACCATCTCCGAGCCCAGGATCAGGCCCGTGTCGGTGTCGGCGTAGACCCTGAGAAGCCCATGGTTCTCACCGGCGGTTATCGCCCTGCCCTGCACGCTGAAGTCAGCCTCGCCCACAGCGGCGCTCTCCGGCGTGATCTCGCCGTAACGCATGCCCGCCACGGCGATGTCGGGGCTGGTGAACACTATTCCCAGCCTGGCCCTCCGACAGTATTCACGGGGGGTTTCCTCGAGGGCGTTCCTTCCCGCGATGAACCCGTCATCTGCGGCCTCGTGAAGCACGGGTGCCCTTCCGTTGGCGTCGCCCGCCAGGAACACCCTGAGGTTACCCACCTGCATCGTCAGCGGGTTGAACCGGGGAAGCCCTCGCGCGTCCAGTGGAACACCCAGGTTCAAAAGCCCCAGTCCCGCGATGTTGGGTTTTCTTCCCACGGCCACCAGGATCTTCTGAAAGGTTTTGCCGCCTAACGAGATCCCTTCGCCGCTCTGCGTGAGCTCAACTTTGGTTTCCAGGTGAACGGGGAACTCACGACCAAGTATCTCAACAGCCCTCTCCGAAACCCGGGGGTCGGTTATACCGGCAATCGTGGGGGCCGCGTCGAACCCCTCCACCCTCACTCCAAGGCGGCTCATGGCCTGGGCCATCTCCAGGCCGATGGCCCCCAGACCGATCACCGCGAGGCTTTCAGGAAGGTCTTCGATCTCGAAGAGCGTGTCGCTTGTCAGCATGTGGCTTGAAAAACGCGCCCACGGGGCAGGGAGCACCGGGGTTGAGCCGGGGGCCAGGATGAGGTTCCGGGCCCTTATCTTTCTGCCGTTCACCTCAATCAGGTCGGGTTCGAGGATGACAGCCCTTCCCGGGATGTTTTTATCACCCAGGTTGTCGGTCGACTCGAGGACACCCTTCACGAACCGGTCCCTGAGCCTTCTCACCCTCTCCATTACCCTGCTGCCAACAACCTCGGGCTCTTTGGACGGCTTCATTCCCATCTCCCCGAGGAGCCTGCTTTTGAAGCGGATACCGGCGGCTTCGATAAGGGCCTTCGAGGGCATGCACCCCACCCTGGCACATGTGGTGCCGTAGGGGCCGTCGTTTATCAGAACGAAGTCAGCGGTGCGCTTCCGTACCTGGGAGAGCGCCGTGAGGCCGGCGGTCCCGGCGCCGACTATGACAACTTCCCTTTGTTCCATCAGAACCCCTCCCGAACCTCTGTGACCATTATCCTGGGCAGTTCCTCCCGTACCGACCAGCCCTCCTGGGAAAGCACTCCAAGAACCGAGGCCCGGGTGGCGCCCTCAGCTATCAGCCTGCGTGCCCGGTCGCCCACCAGGGCGTAGGACCCACCGGTGAGGTCATCGGTGAGCAGGACAGTTTCCGAGCGGGAGCCGGGGAAAAGGACCTGGATGCTTCCGTTCAAGGTCACAAGCCCCTGTTCGTTCATGGGGTGGATGCCCAGGGGGATCGGGCCGGTGATGTCCAGATCTGCTGCACTGCCGGTGATAATGCCCCAGGCCGCGGTGTCCGCCCATCTTCTGACGGCGGAAGAGATGTCGGGCGGGGTAAGGCTGCCGAACCGCTGTGCAGCGTCGAAAAGGCTGCTCCAGTGGCCGGCGGAGATGGCGCCCGCCCCCATCAGCCAGCACTGGGTGTCCATGGTCTGGGCCCTGATGCCGTCGAGGGTGACCTGGGTGCGCACGACACCACGGATCATTTCCGGGGCAACCTCCCCAAGTGCCACGGTGCGAAGAACTTCAGTAAGAAGGGAACAGGCCAGATGCGGGCTTGATGTGGTGACGTACATGTAGCCCCAGTTCTGGGCGTAAGTTGTTGTCACTCCGGCGCCCGCGGCGTATGTGAGGGCGTTGTCGGTCCTGAGGACCTGCCAGATCAGCTCATCCGCAACCATCATCGCCGCCTGGAACGCGGGAAGGTCAGGGTGACCCGCGGGAGGCGCCTCGAACTTGACCACAGCGTAGGTCGTAGTGGCGTCCATCTCCCTGACGACCAAGGTGTCACGCGGTGCTCCGGGGGGAGCGACAGCCGCCGGTTCGTCCGCACCCGGGGGTAACCCGCCAAAACTGCCCTCCAGCAGTCTTCTCAGCTCCTGGGGTTCAGTTGGACCGGCGTGGGTTATGAGAATGTTGCCCCCGCGGACCCTCTCTTCGAGCAGGTCGCGCATCTGATAAGAAGTGAACGAGGCCACGGCTTCCACGGTACCCTCGGGCCGGAGAAGGTAGGGGTGACCGACCGGCATGAAACCCTCGTTGGCAACAAGCCAGACCCTGTCATCCGGGTCCACCATTTCCAGGCTCAACTGGGCAACAGCCTGCCTTTTTGCCCTTTCGACAGATGTTTCCGACAGCTCGGGCTCGGTCAGGCACTGCAGAAGTCCCGTTACCAGAAGGGGCATGTCCTCGGTCAGACAGCGCAGGTGAAGCCTGCTGAAATCGTAGTTGTAGCTTCCCGTCAGTTCGGCCCGGGTCCGGTCCATGACCTCGCGCCACCTTTCGCCGGGAAACTCGCCTCCGCCGGCCATGGCGGCTTCAAGCGCCAGGGCTTCAAGCCCCTGGGTCTCGGTATCCCTCAGCCTGGTCCCGCCGATCATGAAAACCGAAAGGCCCTCCACCTCGCCGGGGATGGTGCGTGTGATGACCCCGATCCCGTTGTCGAGCTCGAATGTTGTCACGTTCCCGGGAAGGAGGACCAGTATTGACCCCAGAAGCGCCCCTGTCACAGCGCACCACCTTCCGGCGTCACCAGGAACAGTGCCCTTGGGGCACCCGCGACGTACTTTTCTACGAATTCCACCACCAAGTCCTGCCCGGTGAGCGCGATGCCGTCCTCGTAGGTCTGATAGTATTCGAGGCCGTTGCCCTGTACCCACCAGAAGGGAAGGGTTTCGATGGCCATGTCGCTCGAAGACTCCCTTGAAAGACGCCTGTCCCTTCTCAGCAGTTCCCTGGCCATGTCGAGCCCCTCCTCGTCGAAGTACCCCGGAACGGTCATGGCCTCGATCTCGGCGTTAAGGAGCTCCAGGCCCTCCTCGAGCCTTTCGGGAGCTATGGTGCCGCCGAAGGTTACGGCGGGGGAGAACCTCTGGGTGTAGTAGCTTCCGTAAACCTGTGAGAAAGGGCCGTCGGTGACAAGGTTGCGCTGGAACCTTCTGCTGGTGAGGCTGAGGTATCCGCCCCACACATCCCCGGCGTAGGTCGCCGACCTGTCCCCTTCCATCGTTGGACCCATCATCATTATCCTGATCTGTCCAACTCCCTCGGGCCCCTGAACCCGGACTGTCGTGTCACTGTCTATTCGTATTGCAATGCCCAGCGAGTCGAAATCACTTGAGCCGCCCCGGCTCCACGAACCGAACACCCGGGCGGCCTCGCTCACGGCCGTTTCCTCATCAATGTCTCCCAGGATGAACAGCGCCGCGTTGTCGGCTGTGTAGTACTTCTCCTGAAACATCCGCATCACCTCCGGTGAGGCGGACTGGATCACTTCGAGGTCTCCTATGGTGTTGCCCCGCCAGGGTTCCGGGTAGACCGTGTTCTCCACCGCCTTCCAGTAACCCCACCACGGGGATGATGCATTCCTCAGGTACTCGTCGGTTATCACGGCCCGTTCACGTTCCATCTCCCCCTGGTCGAAAAGGGGGGTAACCATCGCGTCCCTCATGAACTCCATGCCCTCAGTGAAAAGGGCTGCCTCGAGTGTGATGTAGTAGCGGACCACTTCATCGGAAGTGGTGCCGTTCCTGACTATCCCGAGCGCCCTGATCCTCTCGTTGTACGCGGTCTGGTCGGGAAGGGCCGAATTGCCCTTGAAGAACATGTGCTCGTAAAAGTGCGCCAGGCCGTTGGTCAGCTCTGTTTCACAGGTCGCGCCCGTCTTCACGGTCACGCATATCGTCACCACGGGAGCGGTGTCGTCACGGGCCGTGAAAACCTGAAGGCCGTTGGGCAGAACGGTCGAACTGACATCCATCCCGATGATGCCGAGAACAAGAAGTACCACGTTCAAGATAGGATTCTCCCTTCGCTTTTTGCTTCAGGTGATATACAAACACACCGGTGCGGTTCCCACCTGGGATTCGGCCCCCGATGCGGGTATGTTTTCAGTGCGGGAGGCAAGCATGGAATGGCGTATCGAACAAGGCAGGCTCGTGTGTCCGCCCCTGGTCCAGGGTCATGTTCATCTGTGCCAGACCCTTTTCCGGGGTATGGCCGAGTCCAGGCGGCTGATGTCCTGGCTCACCGAGCGCATCTGGCCGCTCGAGGCTTCACATACTCCCGATACCATGGAGGTTTCAGTGATCCTCGGGCTCAGGGAGCTCTTCTCGTCGGGCTGCTGCGGTCTTCTGGACATGGGATCGGTCGAACACTCCTCCGTCACGGCGCGGATCCTCCGCGAGAGCGGCGTCAGGGCATTGCTGGGCAACTCTCTCATGGACATTGGGCCGTCCTGCATTGCAAAGCCCCTTTCCTGGTTGCAGGACGAGTCCGCGCTGGTCAGGAGGTTGTGTGGCGGCAGGCTGGGATACGCCTTCACACCACGCTTCGTCCTGTCATGCTCACGCGATCTCTGGGGCTGGCTTGCGGGGGAGGATTCGTCCATTCACCGCTCAACCCACAGCTCCGAGGCCGCGGGTGAGATGGAAGACCCCGCCATCCGCGCGGCAGGCGGGAACGTCCACCTGCTTCGGGATCTCGGTTTCCTGGGAAGCCGTACGGTCCTCGCCCACTGCATTCACATGATGCCCGGCGAACTCGGGGCGCTCACCCGGACCGGCACCGCCGTGGCCCACTGCCCGTGGGCCAACCTGAAGCTCGGCAGCGGAATAGCCGATGTGCCCGGCATGCTGGGGCAGGGGATCAGGGTTCTTGCCGGCAGCGACGGAGGAGCGTGCAACAACGGTCTCGACCTCTCGTCGGACCTGCGGCTGGCCATGGGGCTTGCGTCGGTGAAGGGAGCTCCGGATGCGGTTACAGGTGAGAAGTGGTTCGGCATGGCATCCCGGGAATCGGCCGGGTTCTTAGGCTTCGGGATGGAGGAGGATTCAGCCGAACTCCTGATCTCACAACAGGAGACCGATGAGCTTTGCTCCTGCGAAGACCCGTGGCGGTACATCCTCGAACTGCCGTGGAGGGAACGCGTTGCAAAACTCACCTGTGGAGGGACCGTGCTTTACGAAGACGGTGTTTTCCCCACCCTTCCACCACTGCCCCTCTCCACGGGCGAGGCCCGTTCTTTGGTTCTCGACGGGATGAACAGACTGGCATGACAATCGTCCGAACCGTGGAAGTCGCTGTTCCAAGACCGGTCTGGGGAACCTTCACCTATTCGGTCCCCCCTGACCTCGACGGCGGAACGCTGACGGGGTGCAGGGTGGCAGTTGAATTCGGCGGAGCCAGGGTCGTTGGCATGGTCTGGTCCGAAGGCGGGGTCCCCCAGGGCGACAGGACTCTGAAGCCCCTTCTCGAGCGGCTCGATCCGCACCCTCTTCCGCCTTCCTGGGTGCTGCGGCTCCTGCGATGGATGGCCGAATACTACTTCGCTCCCCCCGGGTTGTGTGCGGCGTGCGGGTTCCCACCAGGAATGCAGGGAACAGCCGTTCGCGTGCTGGATGTGGCCGCGGGAGCCGGGCTCATCGAGTTGTGCCGGAAACCGGGGCTGTACCCGTACGACGCGCTGAAAGCTTCTGCCCCCGCGCGCTTTCCGTTTGAAGCAACGCTTTTCAGTGATGCCGCGAAGGGGTTGGCGCTGCTTCTCCATCGCCCGGGATCGCTCCCTCCACAGAAGTTCGAAACGGTGGTGGAAGCCCGGGTGCAACCCGCGGAGCTGGTCAAAGCAGCCCAGGCCATAAGGGGCCGGGCGCCGAAACAGGCCGAAATACTGGTGAGGATCGCTTCCGCGATGGAACCCGTTTCAAGATCATGGCTTCTCTCGGAGTGCGGAGCCTCCCTGGAATCCCTGAAAAGACTGGTGCTGCAGGGACTGCTGTCGGAACAAAAACGCGAGGTCTCCCGCGATCCCCTTCTGGGGCTGCCCACAGAAGCCCACCCCGCGCCGGCGCTCACCCCGGAACAGCGGGCCGCGGTTGATGCGGTTGCCTCTTCGGGAAAGGGGACTTTCCTGCTCCATGGCATAACGGGAAGCGGAAAGACCGAGGTTTACCTCCGTGTGATAGACAGGGTGATGACCGAAGGACGGCAGGCCCTGGTCCTGGTTCCCGAGATAAGCCTGACACCGCAGCTGGTGAACAGGTTCAATTCCAGGTTTCCCGGAAAGGTCGCGGTCCTTCACAGCGGGCTGTCACGCGGCGAGAGGCTTGACGCATGGAACATGGTCCGCCGCGGCCTGCGCCCCATAGTCATCGGGGCGAGAAGCGCCCTTTTCGCGCCACTCCCCGATCCGGGAGTGATAGTGGTGGACGAGGAGCATGACGGAAGCTACAAGCAGGGGGAGCTTCCCTTCTACAACGCCCGGGACATGGCGGTCCTCCTGGGCTCGATGCTGTCCATACCGGTAGTCCTGGGCTCGGCGTCACCCTCCATGGAAAGTTTTCAGAACACCATCACGCGCAGGTACACCCTTCTGGCCCTGCCGGACAGGGTTGGCGGGGCGGTTCTTCCGAAGATCAGGCTCATTGACACCAGGGACATGGAAAACAGGCTGGTGACCGACACGCTTCTCTCGGCCATCGGGAAGCACACCAGCCGCGGGGGACAGGTTATCCTGCTGGTGAACCGGCGCGGCCATTCCCCCATACAGATGTGCTTCCACTGCGGTCACACCGAAAAGTGCCCCCACTGCGGCATCGCCATGACGTACCACAAACGGGGCGAGCTGCTCAGATGCCATCACTGCTCTCACTGGAAAGCCGCCGGTGGTCCCTGTCCCGTTTGCGGTGCCGAAAGGTTCGTCAGGACCGGGCCGGGCATACAGAAGGTGGAGGAAGTCCTGGCAAAGCAGCTCCCCGGAACAAGGGTTCTGCGGATGGACACTGACACGACACGGGGAAAGTCCGCCCACAGAAGGATACTCGACATTTTCAGGCAGGGCGGGGCCGACGTTCTCCTGGGCACCCAGATGGTGGCGAAGGGGCATGACTTTCCAAATGTGACCCTTGTGGGGGTCGTCAACGCGGAGATGGGGCTTTCACTGCCCGATTTCAGAAGCGCCGAAAGGGTTTTCTCCCTGCTTCTTCAGGCCGCGGGAAGGGCTGGCCGGGGCAACTCCCCGGGTGAGGTCCTCATTCAGACGGGCTGTCCGGATGACCCGGCCATCAGCGCCGCTTGCATCCATGATTATCCCGGCTTCGCCAGGGGAGAGCTTCACATTCGCAGGGTGCTTGCCCTTCCCCCGTTCACACGGATGCTGAGGCTTCTGTTCCTCGGACCGGACAGCGACAGGGTCGAACACGCCGCTTCCCGGGTCGGAGAGGCGGTGGCTTCCCCGGCGGGCATCCAGCTCAGGGGGCCGTGCCCGGCAGCCCTTCCCCGAATAGGCGACAATTTCCGCTGGAGCATTCTTGTAACGGCACCAGGGCATAAAGACATCGCCACTGCCGTAAAACTGGCTGAAGAAGCCTTCATAAGGGAAAACCACGGCGGTGTTCGAATGACGGTGGATGTGGACCCCCAGGATATGCTCTAGTCGGGCTCGAAACCGAAGAACAGGCTGTCCGACTCTCCGGTGCCAATCGCGGAGACAAAGCCGCAGATCTCGCGGAAGAGCCCGGCTTCCCCGGGCCTGAGTGAACCCATGGCATCCTTCAGCATGGTTTCGGCCTCGTACTTCCCATCCCTCGAAGGTGACAGTTGAAGGGTCGCGGCGGCTTTGCCGATCTCCATTCCAGCCAGAGCAGCGGTTTCGGCGGATAAGGCCGGCGCCCCCGATGCAACCGCACCCATCCTGGCCGCAAGGCCCGCAAGCCTTCCGGCCCATCTTCCAGTCATGTCGGCATGCCTTCCGAAACTCATGGCGTCCAGCATCTCCGAAGCGCTTTTCAGAAGCAGGTCGGCAAGTACAAGGGAACCGGGGGCATCGAGCCCGCAGGTGACTTTCACGGCCAGCGGCAGAAGGGCGTCGCCGGCAAGTATCCGGCCGGCTTCGGGAGGCCCTCCCGCGTCGTAGTCTTCAAGACCCGGCATGCTGACCCCGACCGCCGGCACCCCGTGGGACGCCGTTGCCCCGGCCAGGAAAAGAACTGCAGCGGATGCCGGAAGTCCCTTTTCCGGATGGGCGCCGCACCACTGGGCTGAAGCGCAGGAAAGAAGGGAAAGGTGCCAGAGCTGGCGGAAAGGGACGGCTTCGGTCAGCCTGTTCTCCCATGCCGGAGGAAGACCACGGACCTCTTCGCTCACGACCTCGGTGACCAGGGCCGAAAGCCTGTCCTTAAGTGCCCTCACGCTCGGGTTTCCTTCCGCTCTGGTTGGGGTAGAAAGAGTTGTAGAGCCGCCTTTTAAGGCCCTTGTCGCTAAGGGAGGCGGAAAGAGCACCATTTATGGCAAGCCTGCATGCGCCGGTCTCCTCGCTCACAAGCACCGCTATCGCGTCTGTCCGCTCACTTATGCCCAGGCCGGCCCGGTGCCTGCCGCCGAAACCTTCAAGTCCGACATGCATGGGCAAAAAGGCGTGGGCCATGACTATCTTCTTGTCCCGTATTACCATGGCCCCGTCGTGAAGGGGGCCGGGGGATGTGAGGATCGCCTCGACAAGGATGGGGACAAACTCGATCCCGGGAAGGGGGTGGTAGTCGCTGCAGAACCGGGTCAGGTCCTCGTCCCGCTCGATGACCATCAGGGCGCCCATTCCCTTGCGGCTCAACGATGCGCACGTGACGACCAGGTTCTCGATGAACACGTCCTGGATCTGGCCCGGTTTGCTTTTGTTTAGGAACTCCATCTCCTGAAGGTAGCGGCCGAGCCTGCTCAGGAGGTCTTTGATCTCTTCGTGGAAGATCACGATAAGGGCCACCGGAAGTATCTTGGCCGCCTCTTCGAGGATCCTGCCCGTGGCGTGGAACCGCATCTGCTGAAGGACCACGGCCAGGATCACGAAAACGGCAACGGCGATCACGACCCTCATGGCGGGCTGGTTCCAGATGGACTTCAGAAGGAACCAGATGATGACCGAGAGAAAAAGGACATCCAGGACCTGAGTGAGCCAGAAGAGGCTTAGAAAAGGGCTTCCCAGAAGGTTGAAGCTCACGGCGCAATCCCTTCGAGGGCCGCGGAAACGGCTTCCGCGCACTGCTTTACATTGTGTACGCGCAGAACATCCACTCGGTCTGCCGAAAGCGCCGAGACGAGCGCCGAGGCCGAGTCGCGGCGGGCAGGTTCGGTCTCGCCGCTCAGAAGGCCAAGAAAGCTCTTCCGGGAGTGCCCCAGGACAACCCTGCAACCGGTGACCCTTCGAAGCCACGGCGCCGAGTTGATCAACCCCAGGTTGTCCCAGGGGCGTTTGCCGAAGCCTATGCCGGGATCAACCATTATCCTGCTTCGCTCGACTCCCGCCGCGACCAGCTCGTTCACCCTGTTCAGAAGGTAGAAGGCGACCTCGGACGGGGCGTGGGAGTACCGGGGGTTCTGCTGCATGGTGGCGGGATCCCCCCGCATGTGCATAAGGATAACGCCTGCTCCGGTTTCTGCGGCGAGTTCCGCCATTCCGGGAGTTTCCATGCCGTTGATCGAGTTGATGATCCTGGCCCCGGCCGCAAGGGCCGCCCGGGCTACTGCGGGTTCGACCGTATCCACGCTGATGAGCAGGTCTGGTTTTCGGCTCAGGCCTCTTACGACCGGAATGACCCTTTCGAGCTGCTCATCCCGAGAGGTGGCCAGTGAGCCGGGTCTTGAGGATTCACCGCCCACATCGATGATGGACGCGCCCTGTTCATGCATTGCAAGGCCGTGCTCAACGGCTTTCGCCGGGTCAAGCCACTGCCCGCCGTCACTGAATGAATCGGGCGTGCAGTTCAGAACCCCCATGAAAATGGGTCTGGGGCCGAAAGTCAGCGATTTGTCGCCCAGAAGGATGGTATCGGGCGCGTCCGGAACCTGAAGGTAACAGAGGACATCATCAGCGACCGAATCGAGACCGAAGGGTTGCCCCCTCAGGGAATCGCATCCCGCCCTCAAGTTCTTCGGGGAGCCGTAGATCAGAACAGCGCTCTCCGGGACGCCACAGGTCAGAACGAGCCTGTGAACCAGGGCATCGGCCCCTGCGGCCAGCATCGCCTGTTTGAGTATCGAGGCGGCGGGGGACCGGATCGGTCCGGTGAGAAGCGCAACGACGTCGGCTCTTTCCCTGACCCTGAACCACGCATCGGGGTCGCACCCCAGCCCTTCCATCGCCTGACACCAGTGCCGGCGGCTTTCAAGAAGAACGGGGCGGACCTGTTGCATCACGTTCCCCGCGATCTCCTGCCGATGAGGGAAAGGGCTTCGCTTCTCGTTTCCGGTCTGCGAAGATGACCCCGCATGGCGCTTGTGACTATTCGGGAATCCCGCTTCTTGACCCCCCTCATGGCAAGACACATGTGCTCGGCCTCCATGACCACCATGACCCCCTTGGCACCTATCTCGCTCATCAGCGTGTCCGCGATCTCAGTGGTGAGCCTCTCCTGTATGGTGGGTCTTGCAGAAAGCGTTTCCACGAGCTGCACGATGGAACCGAGGCCCGCGATCCTGTCGTCGGCCGGAATGTAAACGACGTCGCAACGGCCCAGGAACGGAAGAAGGTGATGCTCGCACAGGGAGGCGAAACTGATGTCCTTCACGATGATCATCTCGTTCTGGTCCGCGACGCACATGGTGGAGATGGGTTGTCTTACCCCTCCCACCAGCCCCCTGCAAAGCTCGGACATCGACTGGGCAACCCGGGTCGGCGTGTCTTTGAGACCGGGACGCTCCGGGTCCTCACCGATGCCTTCAAGAAGAAGGCGGACGCCTTCAGCTATCTTCTTCAGATCCTGCATCGCCAGCATCGCCTTCATCGCCTTCCGGTTCCTTCGGTTCCAGGTCGAGCCCGGGGTACACCATCCCGGGTCTGAGCTCGGCGAAGAGCACACCGATCTCCTCGGCACCCAGGGTTTCCTTCTCGAGGAGCAGAACGGTCAGTCTTTCCACAATGTCGCGGTTCTCATCAAGGATCTTCTCGGCCTTCACGTAGGCTTCATCAAGAAGCCTTTTTACCTCGGCGTCGACCAAGCGTGCCGTGTCATCGCTGAAGTCCTTGATCCGGGTCATGTCCCTTCCCAGGAAGATGGGGCCGGTCTGGTCATGAAGGACAACGGGACCCAGAACGGGGCTCATGCCCCATTCGCAAACCATTCGTCTGGCAAGGTCGGTCGCCTGCATCAGATCGTTCCCGGCGCCCGTGCTCCGGGTGTTCAGGAATATTCGTTCAGCGGCCCTTCCGCCCATGGCCCTGGCCAGCATGCTCAGCAGGAACTCGAAGGAGTAGTTGTGCCTGTCGTCGCGCGGGAGGAAACTGGTGAGACCCAGCGCCCTGTCCCGGGGGACGATGGTGACCTTGTGAACGGGGTCCGAGTGGGGAACGAAGATGTTGACTATGGCGTGGCCGCTTTCGTGGTACGCCGTCAACTCCTTTTCCTCTGTGTTCATCACAAGGGTGTGCCGTTCAACGCCCATCAGAATTCGATCGGCAGCGTACTCGAAGTCAACCTGGTGTATTGTCTTGACGCCCCGCCTGGCAGCCTTCAGGGCGGCTTCGTTGGCAAGGCTTTCGAGGTCGGCCCCGCTGAACCCGGGCGTTCTGCGCGCTATCTTCTCCAGTTCCACGTCCTTGTCCAGGGGTTTCTTTGCGGTGTGCACCCCAAGGATCGCGGTGCGGCCCTTGATGTCCGGAAGGTTCACCACCACCCGGCGGTCGAACCTGCCTGGTCTGAGAAGCGCTGGGTCAAGAACATCGGGCCGGTTCGTGGCCGCCATGACAATAACGGCCTGGTTGGACTCGAAGCCGTCCATCTCCACAAGCAGCGCGTTCAGGGTCTGCTCCCGCTCGTCATGGCCGCCCCCGAGCCCGGACCCCCTGTGCCTTCCAACGGCGTCGATCTCATCGATGAAGATGATGGCGGGAGACTTTGCCTTGGCCTGCACGAAAAGGTCGCGCACCCTGCTTGCGCCAACACCCACGAACATCTCGACGAAGTCGCTCCCGCTGAGGGAGAAGAACGGAACCTTCGCCTCGCCGGCGACAGCCCTGGCGAGCAGGGTTTTACCGGTGCCCGGGGAACCCATCAGTATGACTCCTCTGGGAACCTTTCCGCCCAGCCTCTGGAACTTCGCGGGCTCTCTGAGGAACTCTACGATCTCCTCCAGCTCGAGTTTGGCTTCGTCGCAACCCGCCACATCCTCAAAAGTGGTCTTTGGACGGTCGGCGCCCACCGCCCTGGCGCGGCTCTTCCCGAAGCTGAAGACCTTCCCTCCACCCATTGCGTTCCGCATGATGAAGAGCCAGAACACAAGAAGAAGGAGCATTGGGCCAAGGTTGAAAAGGAATGTGAAGAAGTCCACCTTGGGAGGCTTTCCCTCCACCATGACACCGCTGCCGGTGAGGGCGGCGATGGCGGCCTGGTCCTCGAAGGGGATGAAGCTCTTGAATTTCAGGTATTCCACACCTTCGACCGTCTGGGGTGAGCGGAATTCGCCTTCGACCATGCCGCCGGTATAGAGGATGGCCGACCTGACACTTCCCCTTTCGGAGAAGTTCATCAACTGTGAATAGGTGATATCCGCCGTATCGCTGCCGCGATTCATCACGAAAACGAGGGCGTACGCCATCAGACCGAGCAGCAGCCAGAGCGTGACGGTTTTCAGGGAGCATCCGGCAATGGGCGGCGGCTGGTTGTCGTCGGGTTTCTTTCCGTTCCCTCGGTTTATATCCATCAGGGACCTTTCATTGAAGAACAGCCACGTATGGCAGATTTCGGTACAGCCCACCCGGGCCGTCCAGGCCGCAGCCCACTACAAAACGGTCAGGGATCTCAAAGAGAGCCCTGAAAAGCTCAACCTGCACCCGCCTCCTTGATGGTTTGTCGAGAAGGGCAACCGTGCGAAGGTCGGCAGGTGATCTTGACATGATCAATTTTTGAATATACGCCAGCGTAAGGCCCGTGTCTACGATATCCTCCACGAGCAGCACCTGTTTGCCTGCAAGGGGAACCGTTGTGTCATGGGTCAGCCTGACCTCCCCCGACGACACAGTGCTTGCCCCATAACTTGCTGCCCCAATGAAATCCACTGTGACATTGCATGTCATGGCCCTCACCAGGTCGGCGGCGAAGACGAAGGAACCCTTCAGCACCGGAACGACAATTACTTCGCGGTCACGGTAGATGCAGCTCAGCTCCTGTCCCAGTAAAGCTGTACGGTCCCTTATCTCGTCGGCGGTGATGAGGGTGTTCAATCGTACCTTCCTTCTTTGGATTTTACTAAAAGGAGGTCGGAGCCTGCCAGAAGCAAATGCCCTCCGGGGAGGATGTGTTCCCCTGTGCCACCGGAAACCACCCATTGATCCGTTTTGAAAAGCTCGTCCGCCCCGGACCTCGGTTGCCCCGCCAGCGACCACAGGACCGAAAGCCTCAAAGCTTCCGGAAGGGATGTGTACTCGGCTCGGGGCATCGGGTTACGGGCGGTTGAGGCAACCAGGGCCTGAAGGTCCCTCCAGGCCGAGAGTACGGCGGATGCCCTTGAGAGGCCGTCAGCAGCCTCCGGAAAGTGCTTCTCCAGAACCGGCATCACCGAAGCCCTGATCCTGTTCCTTGCCACGGACTGCTCCTGGTTCGTGGCGTCCTCACGCCACGGCAGCCGTCTGTCAGAGAGAAAATCCCTGACCTGGTCACGATGGAGGTCGAGCATGGGTCTCACCACGGGGCCGCGACCGCGGTAGTCCATGCCCCCGAGTCCCCTGAGACCGGAGCCCTCCACAAGCCTGAGCAGCAGCGTTTCCGCCCTGTCGCTCCGGGTGTGGGCGACGGCCACGACCTTGCCGCTCTCAACGTAAAGACGGTGCCTGACGCGGCTCCACCCGCTTTCAAGCGAGCCACCGGACACAGCGTCGGGCCTCTCGATCCGGCATTGAAGCCCCAGCGTTCCACAGGTTTCCGCAACGAAAGCCGCGTCTTCCCCCGAAGAAGACCGTATCCCGTGATCGACATGCAGGACCTCGATGCTCCAGTTCCTGGCCGGGGCGAACCTGTGCAGAAGGTAGAGCATGGCCATGGAATCAGCCCCGCCCGAAACCGCGGCGGTAACACCCGCCCCTCTCGGGATAAGCCCCTCCCGCTTGACCGTGCCCAGAAACGCTCTTTCAACTGTGTCCACCCCGCAAATATAGGGGGACGGACTAAGATTGTTTAGTTTGTTGCGCTAAAGTGTTGGCCACCATAGTCATACGCCTACGCGACCCCAATGCGGACGTCACAATTTTCATAGTGTTGCGCCGCATTGTGTTAAGCGCACAAACTAAACAATCTTAGTCCGTCCCCTGAAAAAAGGCAGCCCATGGGAGGGCTGCCTAAGGAGATGGTAGCGGCGAAGGGATTTGA
The DNA here is from genome assembly GCA_002436025.1 of candidate division Hyd24-12 bacterium UBA6080. Taxonomy (GTDB): domain Bacteria; phylum Fermentibacterota; class Fermentibacteria; order Fermentibacterales; family JCC-6; genus UBA6080. The sequence continues at coordinate 43,118 of DIXM01000003.1, read as the reverse complement.
ACCCCTGACCCGCGGATTATGATTCCGCTGCTCTACCAACTGAGCTACACCGCCATCGAGAGCCGGAAGAATAGTTACGGACGGTGATGGATGTCAAGAGCTTTCGGGGTCGTCGGTAAGCTTCATCTTCCACATCAGTCTGTCGCCCTCGGACAGTTTCCTCAGTTTGACCAGCGCCAGTATCACGCACAGCAGAAACACTGCAGCGGCGACCCCGAGAGCCACCAGCGTGGCGATAAGGGGAACCGGCAGGTAGTACTGAAACCAGAATACCGCCGCCGCAAGGGCAAGCAGGACAAGGGGCATTATCAAAAGCAGTGCGATGCTCTTCTGAATGCGGCCCCTCTTCTCCATCCAGCGCTGGAACATCTCGGTGCGCTTCACCTGTTCATCTGTCCCGATCATTTCTGAGCCTTTCCTCCAGCAACTCAAGTACTTTTTCGCGGGCTTCCGCTTCAAGGGCTTGTCCCCCGCTCTGAAGACGAAGCAGTAACGCAGTGGCCCCTGACCACTCGATCATGCTCGCAGTTACCTTGTAATCACGTACGACATCGAGATAGCCCCGGAAGCCCTGAACTTCCCCCTTGCCTCCGCAGCAGATGATGGTGGCCTCCCGTCGGCCATCCGTTTCCACGTCCACCCAGGCAGGTTTCTCCACTCCCGAGGAATCCTGGATGATCCGGCGTATTGTTTCAAAGGCCAGCTGGATGTGCTGGGCCAGCTCTTCGGACGAAACCGAGGCCCGCAGGAAGTCCTCGAGGCGGTAGTAAAAGTCCGTTACAAGCCCGTCCGGAATGTCCCGCAGGATGCCCTTCACCTTGTCGAGCTGCTTCACGTCGTTGAGCCTCATGCCCTGATCGAAGTCCCTGAATTTTCCGTAGGCTTCCCGTATTCCCGATTTCACGGCGAGGTAGGCATCCTCCATGTCCACGAATACGCTGCGCTGAACGGTGATGTCGATCACGTCCACCCATATGTCGCCGTAATTGGAAGGGCTCTTGAAACTTGCAACGGACAGCCCGGTCTTCTCGTTGATCTTGTCAACCATTGTCAGAACCCTGTTGTCATGCTCGTGCGAATCACTGCTGCCAAGTGTCACCACAAGAAGCTTCAGTTTGGCGGCAAACGTCTCGGTCGTTTCGAGGGCGAGGTAGGCCTGGTTGATGCCTGTTTCACGGCACTCCTTCATCAGAAGGGGGATCAGCGCCCTTGCGTAGTTCTCACGTCCGCCGTACCTGTGTATGCGGACAAGCCTCTCAAGACGGTTCGATACCAGCAGGCTGTTCAGGGTGGATGTTATGCAGCTCATCTCCTGCCGCGTGGCGGGCAACCCCGAGGGACCGGACATCTCCACCCGCACCGACACGATACCGTCAGGCGTGGTGTACCGTCTCTGATGTCTGATCGTTGAGCCTGGCCATGCGTAGCTGAGGGCGGTCAGGAGGTTCTGGAACGAAATGTCACGCTCGTAGCCCACTAGGTTGATACCGGTCAGGTGTTCCGATTCGGTCCTCAGGTTTTTTACCTTGAATGCTGCCCTTCCCCGGCTTCGGCGAACCTTCCTGATGAGGTCGTTGTTGGTCTTGACCATCCAGGCCAGGTCCGATGCCTTCCTCTCCCCGAGGTACTGATCGCTTCTGGCGCTGATGAAAAGCACGAGTTCACCCTTGGCTGCTGAGATATCCCTGGGAATGTCCCCCCGGTACATGGCCTCGAGTTCCTCCCGCACCGCCTCATAAATCTCGATGCGCTCCGCCGCCCGGCTGAGAAGGCTCATGGTTCCCTCCCGGCCCACAGCCAGCTTTTTCAAAAGGGCTTCCAGCTTCGCGGCGTCTGTGTTGAAGGTGTTCCTTTTCTCTTCGTCAGGTGTGCGGATCCCGGCTATGATCACTCCCTGGCGCGCGCCATCCACTTCGTGGGCGAAGCCGTCAATGAAATCGAGGTTCCAGCCCAGGTGATGAAGCTCTCCGATGACGATCGAAGCAAGCCCGGCCCAGTCCCGGGCGGAAACCGCCACAAGGGAGAGAACCCCGGCCTGTCGGGTGATGACCTTGACTTCCCCGTCATCCGTCTGAGCGGCAAGGTCGGCGTAGATCTGCCTCCTGTAAGCCTGCGATATGCTGCAGAAGCTGTTGGGAGACATTGGTTCCTTCCTTGACGCCGGGGGTTCGTGGCCTTAGTATGCGAGCCGCTGCGGGCGAATAACTCAGCTGGCTAGAGTGCCTGCCTTACAAGCAGGATGCCGGGGGTTCAAGTCCCTCTTCGCCCACCAATGCAAGGGGGGTGAGTAAAAGCTGCTCACCCCCCGTTATCTTGCAAGCCGAAATCCGGCGTACCAACATCGGTCACCCGATGCGAATTCCCTGCTCCAGCCAAGGGTCATGGCGTCCTCTCCCTGAGCCCAGCTTCCGCCCTTGAGAACACACACCGAATCATCGTAGACCATCTCGGCGACATTGCCGCCAAGGTCGGCAATACCTGCCCGGGACAGGGGAAAAGAGCCACAGGGCGATGTGTAGGCGTAGCCGTCGGCGTCACGTTGAAGCCAGTCATCCAGGGCGAGGTAGTTTCCGGGCATTCCCCCTGCCTCGGTGGGGGGCAGGCTGCCCCATGGGTACTGGTTCGCGATGGCTCCTGAAAGCCCCTGTGAGGCGACGTACTCCCACTCGTTCCGTGTGGGCAGCCGAAGGTTCATGGATGACGCGAACTCGGCGGCTTCGGAGGGGCTTACGTTCACGACGGGATGGTCGGGTTGCTCAGTGGTGTTGTTCGCAACACCCGGGAAACAGGGGTCGGGCGGCAGTTCCATCCCGGAGGCTCCGGCAAAGTGCGTAAAAAGCCTGTTGGAAACCTCGTGGACCATAATGCTGAATGTTTCCACGCGAACTGTCTCGCCGGACGAGTTAACGAACGTCCCCCCGTGGATCAGCTGAAAAAGTGTGTCGTCAGGGGTTACGGCAGATGCTGAAGCGTTGGATTCGCCGGGAACGCCACCTCCGCACGCGACAGCGAACGCGAATGCAGCGATGAGTGGAGGGAGGAATGCGAAACAGCGTTTTTTCAACTGCTTCCGTTCCTGCCCCCCGGACGGACGATTATCCCCAGGGGAATCATTACGCAGTACCCCAGAACAAGCAGTATGGGAGAGATGGAGACATGACCGGCCCTGAGGAGGAACCAGCCCGCGGTTATGACCACCAGTCCCGCAATGAACAGGATGTAGTTAATGGTAGTGAGCGGGGCCTCTTCGATGCTTCCCCTGTTGTTTGTACCCGGTGCTGCAACCTTCTTCTTGGCGGAAGCCATAGTCCTTCCTTCCCCGTTCGGAACGATTCGATTACTCACGCTCAACGTGTAATTTACCATTTTTCCGCAAAAAAGTCAGGGCCGCACCCATCCGTGCCGCTCCGCCTGAAGAATTGCCTCCCCGACGACGAAGAAGCTTCCGGTTACTATCATCCTTCCGTCGCCGGTAAACCGCCGGCAGGCAGCAAGGGCTTCCTCGATCGTCCCGAAGGGGGTGCACTCAGTTCCCGCCGCCCTGAAAGCCAGAGCGAGTTCATCGGCGGGCAGCATCCGTTCGGAAAGAGGGGTCACGGCAAAGACGGGGCCCACGGTGCCTGCCGCCATCTCCACCATGGTCTGCCACGGCTTGTCCGAAAGAAAGCCGATCACCGCCGGAACAGGTTTCTGCCAGCCCTTGACGAATCCCAGCAGAGCCTCCATCGATTCGGGGTTGTGGGCCACGTCAAAAAGAATGGCGGGTGACCCTGCCCTGACATCCAGTCTTCCCGGCCACTTGAGCCCGTTCGCGCAAAGACCTTCGTAGACTGCCCTGACCTGACCTGAGGGGCGCCCGAAAACCTCGAAGGCCGCTGCCAGGGCCAACCCGCCGTTGTGTTTCTGGTGCGGACCCGGAAGGGGCGCGCAGTCAACCTGGACAGGTTGCACACGCCTGAGGCCCAGACGGTCCACGGCCCCGGTCACGACCGATTCAACGTCAGGCGTCTGCAAGGCAGCCACAAGCAGTGTTCCGGCTTCGGCGACCGCAACCTTTTCGGTGGCAATCAGGGCTCTGGTCGCGCCGAGTATCCTGCTGTGCTCAACCTGCACTCCCGTAAAGACCGTGGCTTCGCCCCGGAAGACACGGGTCGCGTCGAGGCGCCCTCCCAGACCTGCCTCGGCTATGACCCATTCCGCGCCGTTCCCCGCAAAATACCATGCCGCCATGGCAGTTGTTATCTCGAAGAACGTCGCCGAGTACTTCTGTATGAGCGCGCGATGGTCGGTTACGAACCGGGCGGCCTCCTCTTCGGGAATCCATGTGTCATCAAGGTTGATCCGCTCCCTGTAGTTCAGAAGGTGGGGCGAGGTGGTGTGCCCCACCCTCAGGCCCAGCCCGCGGCCCAGGGCGGCCAGCACCGCCGTTGTGCTGCCCTTGCCGTTGGTTCCCACCACGTGTACGGTCCTGAATGCTTCCTGGGGGCTGCCCAGGGCATCCATCAGGGCCTGCATCCTTTCGAGGTTGTACTTCATGCCAAGGCGTCTTCTGCTGAAGAGCCAATTCTCAGCCGTAGAGTAGTTCATTTTCCAAGTTCCATCTTCTCCACAAGTTTCCTGAGCAGGGCGCCCTGGGCTGACCTCACAGCAGTCTGTGCCCGCAGCACTTCGGTATGGCTTACGCTCTCCCCCGATCCCACATCGTTGGTGACCAGGGCAACCCCGATGACCTCACAGCCCTGTGAAGCCAGAGCCAGGGCTTCCTGAACAGTGGACATGGAAACCACATCCACGCCGGAGTCGGCCAGAAGGCTTACCTCGGAGCCGGTTTCGTATGCGGGACCCGAAACGCAGGCGAAAACACCCTCGCGCACGGGCATTCCCGCTTCAAAGCCCATCTCAACGGTTTTCACCCCCAGGCGCCGTGAATATACCGAGGGTCCCACGGGACGCAGCGGCTCAGCCGGAACACAACCGGAAAGGTTCACATGATCGGTTATCACAACAGCATCTCCGGTTCTCAGGTCTGGAACGACTGCGCCGGCCGATGTCGTGAGCAGCCATGAATCAACGCCGAGGGATGCCAGCGCTGCAGGCAGCGCCGAGACCTGTCGGCCGTCATACCCCTGGTAATGGTGCCTTCTGCCCATAAGGTAGACGGTGCTGCCGTTTCCGTTCACCAGCAGCATTCCCTTATGCCCTTCCACCGAGCTTCCCGACATCCCGGGGATCTGCTCGTAAGGAACGGCGAACCCAGGTTCATCAATCTCCGCGAGCCAGCCGATGCCCGACCCCAGGATGACGCCCACCCTGGGCACCCTGCCGTCGAAAAGGTCCCGAAAGGCAGTGGCAATGCCGGCAACTTCCTGCTCGGGTGAGAGATCCATTGACATGACAAGCGCCGCCCCGCCGTCCTCGTAGTAGCCGTCCGATACCCCTTCGCAGCAGAAACCGAGCCGTTCGTAGGCGGCCCTGGCACTTTCGGAGCTCACCCTGACCTCGAGAAACGCCCGAGTGCAGCCCCTCATGCACGCCCAGTGAAGAACCGACGAAACAAGCCGGGAAGCTGTCCCCCTCCCACGATGACCCGGTGCCACGGCCAGCGACAGCACATGAACCTCCCACGGTTCCGAAAGCGATGCGGACACGTACCCCACAAGCTCACCTCGTGCGAACGCCCCCACCGAAACGCTGTCGGACCAGCGGGCAAGTACTCCCCTGAGGGTGGCTCGACTCCAGAAATCGCTCGGAAAGCAGGCCTTTTCCAGGGCAGTGACGAGTGTCAGGCTCTCGTTCCCGATCCGTCTCAGCTCAACGACCAATCGGATCCGCCTTCTGCATGAATCCCCTCAGGTAGAGGGGTTCGGGGCTTGGGTCATAATCCCCGGCTCCGGCGATGATGCTCCCGAGAATCGCGCACGACGATGCATCGGGCATGTCCAGCTCTTCACGGACCCATTCAAGCCCGGATTCGGGGATCTCAGACCTGCCCGATCCCACTGCAACCGCCCCGTGCAACAGGGCTAACCCGCGAATGTCCGCGCCGCTGTACACCCCTGCCGGCATGATCTCGTGAGAGAAAGGGTCGGACGAAGCGAACAGTCCCGCGAAAACCTCGCCGTTCCTGGCGCGGATCGCTGCCAGAACGGGCCGGGGAGAATCGACCCCGAAAGCCAGAAGCCTCAGTGTGGGAACTCCCTTCAACGGAACTCCCCACCCGGCGGAAAGACCCCTGGCAGTAGCCACGGCGATCCTCAGACCGGTGTAGGAACCGGGACCCAGAGTGAACGCGATCCCTTCCAGGGACTTCCCGTCGATCCCGGCGCTTCGAAGGACGGTCATTATGGAAGGCAGCAACCCTCCCGATGTGGGAACTCCCCCGGGGATGCTGTCCGACGCCATGACGACACGGTCGGCCACCAACGCTGCGCCCCCGTTGCCGAAGACGGTGTCAAACCCCAGCCATGCGCCGTGCAATCACAACCTCTCTCAGTGAAGGGTCCTCAAGACAATTGATCGTTATGTGCAGGCCGGGAAGGCGGCCGAGGTCCGGAAAGCGGTCCGCCCACTCCACTATCACCACGGCGGACGATTCCAGTATCTCGTCGAAACCCAGCATCGTAAGCTCTTCAAGTCCGCCCGCGAGACGGTAGAAGTCCATGTGATGAACATCGAAATGGAAATGGGGAAGGGTGTAAACCGCGTCCAGTATGAAGGAAGGGCTTGGAATGGCTCCGGATACGCCCAGCGCCCTGATAACGGCCCTTGCCAGGGTGGTCTTTCCCGAACCCAGGTCGCCGACAAGGTAGATCCTTCCTCCCGGCTCCAGAGACCCGGCGATCCTTCCGCCGAGGGCCTGCATTCCCTGCTCGTCCAGAATGATCCGTTCCTGTGTCACATGTTCTTTCTTGAGGTCAGCACATCGCATGGGACTATCATCTCATCCATGGAAACCCCGCCATGCTGGAAGGAACCCCTGAAATTGTGCATGTCATCACGGGCCACGTGCTCGTGGAAGAGCAGGTAATCACCCCTGGCCAGAACGTAGGATTTTCTGGGGTTTTCGTCGGGAAGACCCCACGATGCGGGCTGCTTGATAACGATGGCCTGTCGGGGGTCGCTGGAGAGCGAGAGCCCGAACCTGTATCTGACGCTGCTCGACATTCCCCTGGCTCCCCGGACCCAGGCGATCCGGCCGGCCTGAACGCTTCCGTGATCGCTGGTGACGATTACAGTGGCGCCCCTGGCGCTTAGTGTGAGCAGCATCTCCCGGAGAAAGGAGCTTCTGAACCAGGACTCGGCAAGGGCGCGAAAACTTCCGACATCGGGGGCCAGGTCGCGGATCAGGTCGAGCTCGCTCCTTCCGTGGGTGAGGTGGTCGATGTAGTTCACGACCAGAGCGAAAAAGCCCTTCTTCATGAAATGGGAGAGCCCCTTGCGTATGCTGTCGCCCTCGCGTTTGTTGGACGCCTTTAGATACACGACGTCTTCCGCCCCGTTCCATCCGTACCTTTTCAGGGCGTCCACGAGAAACTTCGGCTCGTTCCTGTTAAGCCCCGGCGACCCGTACTCCTCGATCCAGTCGTTCCTGTAGAACCTGCTGATATCACGGGGAAGGAGCCCGCTGAATATGGAGTTCCTGCTGTACGGAGTTGCCGAGGGAAGACCGGCAAGCATGAAACCGGGTTCCCTGTGAAACCACTGTTCTATCTCCCTGGTCATGAGAAGCCACTGATCGTACCGCATGCAGTCAATGACAAGCACCACAAGCTCTCCCGGATCGTCGAGCCTGGGAACCACGACCCTCTCCAGAAAGTTGTGGGACATCAGCGGGCCGTCTCTGGAACCTATCCAGTCCCGGTAATTGTCTTCCACGAACCGGGAGAAATCGATCTGAAGCTGGTCGAGACCCACTCCCTGGAACGAGCCGAAATCAGCTGTCAGATGGCCCCGGGTGCTGATGTCCTTCTCGATCCAGCTGGTGTAGAGGTGGGTCCAGTCCGAAAGCGAACGATCCCGCGAGAGCCTGAGGGTCTCGGCCTCGTGCATGACCTCCATGGCTGCCTGCTGAAGCTTCAGCTTCCCTGTTGTGAGAAGCTTTTTGACCACCAGCAGGATCTGGCTGGGGTTCACGGGTTTGGTGAGAAAGTCCGCGACCGAGCCTGTCAGTGCCCGGTCCATGAGTTCCTCTTCCTCGCTCTGGGTAACCATTACTATCGGGAGCTCCCTGTAACTGCGACGGATCTCCCTGAGCGTCTCGAGTCCATCCATCCCGACCATCATCTGGTCGAGAAGGACAAGGTCGACCCTTCGACTTTTCAGGATCTCGAGTGCGTCGCGGCCGCTCTCCGCGGTGTAGACGGTATAGCCCCTCTTCTCCAGGAACCTTATGTGGGGTTGGAGGTGGCTTATCTCGTCATCAACCCAGAGCACTTTCAGCAAGGTTTGTTCTCCTCCGGGCTCACGGGAAGGACAACCGAAAAGGTCGTGCCCTTGCCCTGCACGCTCGAAAGCATCTGTATCCGTCCCTGGTGATACTCTTCCACGATCCGCTTTGAAAGTGGCAGACCAATCCCCCAGCCTCCCTTGCGGGTCGTGAAGCCTGGTTTGAAAACCTTGCCCTGCTCTTTCGGGGGAATGCCCCTTCCGTTGTCGCTGACCTGGATCTCGACCAGGGAACGGCTTTCATCCGGAAACTCGCAGACGACCTCGACCCTGCCGGGCTTGTCTCCCGTGGAACATGCAGCCACCGAGTTCTTGATGAGGTTTTCGAGAACCCACCCCAACAGAACGGCATTTCCCATCACAACTGCGTCCACAAGCCTTCCCACCTCCACGGATACACCGCCCACAAGCCCGGGCCTCTCCGCGAAATACGAAACCGTATCCCATATGACCCCTGAAACCTGGACAGGTTCCATCCTTGGCTTTCTTCCCACATGGGCGTACCTTTGGGTGATCTGCTCCAGCCTTTCAACGTCAACCTTCATGGCCCTCATGGCTTCCAGCGTTTCGGCATCGGATTCGATCGATGGATTCTCGGATATCAGTTCAAGCCAGCCCATCAGGGACGAAAGGGGGGTGCTTATCTGATGGGCAGTCTCCCGGGCAAACCCCACCCAGGACATCTCCCTTTCGTGCTTCCTCTCACCCCTCATGAAGAGAAACATCAAACCGCCGATCAGGACCACGAAGCCAAGCTCGAGCACAGGCATCCAGGCTATCTCCCGAAAGATGGGATCGGAGCCGTAATGAAGGTGACCCAGTTCGGTCCCGGCGGGACCGCTGATGGGAATCGGCGAGTTGACGCGGTCGAGGGCTTGAATCCTGAACTTGTATTTCACGAGGGAGTCAATCGGCGTTTGATCGCTGACGGGCCTCCCGTCTACGATCTGAGGGTAACCGGTGATGTCGGTGAAGATGATGGAGTAGGGGAGCCTGTGTACCAGATCAGCATACAGACGACGGGCCATTGCCTGAACTTCCCGCCGCTGTTCGACGGGTATCTCCGACGTGACCACGAAGCTGGTGATCCTGCCGCAATCCGGACAATAACTCGAAATATGGGTTTCCTCGGGAATGCTCTGAAGGGGAAAGGAAGCCCCGCATTCAGTGCAGACGGAAAGGCCCTCGCGCCCGGCGATGAAGCTGAGCGGGTATTGAATTCCCGCCCAGAACCATGCTATGGTTTCGTTTGCGATCCGGTTCGACCTGCGCAGCCTCTCCACCAGGTTGTGGGTGTACCACACCAGAAGCCACGACACCACCGTGGCGAACACGATTATCAGAAGTCGCCTTCTGAATGTGAATGTCACAAGACTCCCGTCCGGCGGACGACCCGCTGCCGCCCCAACGATGGCCATACGGCACATACAACTGGAAAAGGGCATAATTGCTCAATATGGGCCCGGTGTCAAACATCGGCCCCCGGCTTCGGTCGATTCGAGGGGGAAAACCACCGGGGCTGCCGGGGATCGAACAGCTTCCCCCGGGCACAGACCCCACCCGGTATGGACATCCCGCCTTTCCGGGAATAGACTAACCCGTCACCTGAGTGATCATGCACATGCAAACGACCCTTGGGGGTTTCAGATGCCTTTAAGGAAAAGGCGCTTCAGGAGAATACGGGGTTCCCTGACCCCGGTTCTCATCACCGTTGTTGCCCTGGTTCTCCTTGTGACGGGAACCGCTCTCGCAAGGGCGGGCGGCGGCCAGAACTACGGGGGCGGAAGAAGCAGCGGGGGGGATGGCGGGGGGGACGGCCTGGGCTTCCTTGTCTACTTCCTCATACGGTTGTGCATTGAGCAGCCCTGCATAGGCATACCTCTAGCAACAGTGATCATCATCGCCCTGGTAGTGTACAACAAAAAGCGTAAGAAAATGCAGGAAAAATACATAGCCCGCACAACCGCTGCCCGCCGCGAGGTTGCTGCATCAAGGGGCGCGGCTGACCTTGCCGTACTGAAGACGGCTGACCCCGGTTTCACCGAGGCCGGTTTCGAGGCGATGGTGAGAACCGCTTTCATCGGAGTTCAAGATGCCTGGAGCCGTCAGGACCTCTCCCCCGTCAAGGCCTACATCTCTGACGGCGTGCGGGAAAGGTTCAACCTTCAGTTCGAAATGCAGCGGGCAATGGGATACAGGAACCGGATGGAGGGTCTTGAAGTGCTTGGCGTAAGGATTGCGGGCGCTCACCTCGACTCCGGTTTCCAGACCGTTCACGTCGAGATCCACGCCAGGGCTGAAGACACAGATGTCTCCCTTTCCGATGGCCGGAAGCTTCGAACGAACGCAACCGGCGATTTCCATGAGTACTGGACCTTTTTGAGAAGGCCCGGCGCCGGAACACCTGGAAAGGGGGGCATCGTTCAGGGGTTCTGCCCCAACTGCGGCGCTTCACTTGATATCAGCGATGCAGGCAAATGCAGCTACTGCAGCGCCTACATAACGAGCGGGGCATACGACTGGATCCTGACCGAGATCACACAGGAAAGCGAATGGAAGCCGGCCACCTCCCCCGGTGCGGCGCCCGGACTGTCGGAAATGACAAGGAAGGACCCCGGGTTCAACCCGCAACCCCTGAAAGACACAGCCTCGGTCGTTTTCTGGCGGTACGTTTCCAGCTATTTTGAGGGATCAACCGATCCCATGGCCAAAGTGGCTTCGACGTCGTTCCTGCCCACCCTGAAGGGGAACATCAGCCAGACCGTCGAGGGTGACTGGCACCTGTACTTCCACGACGCCGCCGTGGGTTCGGTGGATATTCTCGAGGTCATTCCGGGAACGGACATGGACAGGGTGCGTGTTCTTGTGAAGTGGTCGGCCTGGAGCCGCTACAGGAACGGGGCGGGGCAGGTGAAGGGTACGGGAGACAGAAGCATAAGACCGCAGGTTTTCACGCTGGCCCGCAGGCCCGAAGTCGCCACAAGGAAAGAGCACGATTTCCATTCGGCTCACTGCCCCGGCTGCGGCGCTCCCTACAGCGGCGGTTCAAGCGGAAACTGCGAGTACTGTGGCAGACCCCTCAACGACGGCTCGGGAGCGTGGATTCTTGAAAGCATCTCCGCCTTCTCCGCTTCCATGCTCAGAAGTGCTGCGGGAGAAGCGGCGGCGGACCCTGAAATGGTCCTGATGGCCATGGTCGCGACCATGTTCGCAGACGGAACCCCCGGTGAGGAGGAACGCAGGCTTCTTGATGCCTTTGCTGCAGGCAGGGGAATCCAGCGTGAATCGGTGGCCGCCATGGTCGCGGCTTTTGAACAGGGAGCAGGAATGCCCGGCGCAAAGGACGTAACCGAAGCTAAGGCGATCCTGTCGGAGATGGTGGGCATGGCCCTTGCAGATGGAACGATCTGCCCGGAAGAAATGAGATTCCTGGAAAGCTACACGACGGGCGCCGGTTTATCGAACGCCGACCTTCGAACGGTGATCGCGGGAAAGAGACGAACGCTTTACAGGGAAGCCAAGCGCCCCGCAACGGGTTAGGCACCGCAAAAACCACCTATGGACCCAGAGCCCTGAAGTTGTCGGGCGGAAGGCTGTCAACCGCCATGAACCCCGGGGGCACTTCAGCAGTGAACTCGTATATGATCGTGTTCCCCGTTGCGCTTTTCCATACCGGAGTCAGGAAGGGCGGAGGATCGATCACATCCCAGTTGCTGCCGTCAGGCGACCTTCTCCATCGCCCTGACAGCCAGGGTCTGAGCGGCGGGAGGTCGCGGTCAACTACCAGATACCGTGCTCCATGCCCTTCCAGGAAGGGCCAGAGCAGCATTTCGTAGTCGTTGGGCCAGGTCACCGTGGGTCTTCTGTAAACCCAGTGGTAAAGCTCCACATTGGGGTAGGTCACGACCCATGTGCCCTCGGGAACGTTGTCCCTGATCCAGCGGGCACCCTCCATGGCTTCAGCGGCCCTCTCCCGGTTGTCATGGACAAGGATCTCTCCGAGCGGCCGGAAAAGGATCAGCGCGTTGACAAGAACAAACCCCGTCATCAGACCCCTGATCCGGGCTTCGTTCCGCACGACGCCCGCAAAACCCAGCGCGGAAACCATGGCGTACACCGGCGCCAGATAGCGCCCGCTGTGCTGGTGCACTGAAAGGGCCGCCATGAGGGGAAGGGCCACGAGGGCCGGCAAAACCAGTTTTCGTCTCATCTCAATGTCCCCGAGCCCCAGAAACGCAAACAGCAGGAACACGGCCATTGTGGGCTGCGCGAAAGGCTCTCCACGGTGGGACGAACCCGGGCCGAAAGGCTCAAGGACCCTGGCCGCCCCCCTGACAACGAAGGAAACGCAGGCCGGAATCCCCTGGTTCTCGAGCATGTCGGTCGGACCGGGAGGGGTTGTTCTGACGCTCCAGGCCGACCAGTGGTTCTCGTTGAGGACGAACTGGCTGTTCTGGCTGTGGGTGGGGCTTCCGAAGGCGCGAATGTTCCTTGCGAACCAGGGAAGGGCCACGAGAAGGAACACCACCGAGAAAAGGCAAGCTTTGGCGAACCTGGCCCTGCCCCCCCGAATAAGCACCCACAAACCCAGTGAGAACGCAAGAATCATTCCCTGGGTTCTTGTCAGGTAGGCCACGCCCGAGATGACTCCCAGCAGGGCTGTCCTTCTCCAGCCCGGATCACCGTTCCCGGCGACCAGCATCGCTGTAAAGACGAGGGTTGTGTAAGGCAGAAGGCAATCGGGTTGGGTGCTGAACCAGATGAAAGGCGGTGACACCGCCAGAAAGGCCGCTGTCAAAATGGCCGTGCGCCTGCCAAAAGCGCTTTCGGCCCAGAGGTATACGACCAGAATGCACAACAGACCCAGAGCCAGGGACAGGGCCTGGGCGGGTCTCATGCCGGGGCCCGTGACCCTGAACACAGCGGAGAGCAGCACAGGAAGAAGGGGCTGACGGTTCGCTTCGGGTCGAAGGTGATCCATCGAGCGATCGTAAAGGGTCCATTTGAGGAAGGTGGTGAATCCGCTCCCCCGGTTCAGGTTGTCCGCCAGAAGGATGTTGGCCGCCATGCCGTCTCCCTCGGGGGCGGGATGCCGAAGAACGGTTGTGAACCTTACACCGAAGGCAACGATCAGAATTGTCGCCATCGCCCACCAGTGACCTGGCCGCATTGGTATTCCCATCAACGTTCCACCCTTCCTTCCGGGCATCAGGGTTGTATTTTACTTCAACACGGAAGTCAGGGCCACCTGGAAGGATGGTTGATGATGCTGACCTGCGCCACCTGGAACGTTAACTCGGTAAGGGCCAGGTTGACCCATGTGCTTAGCTGGCTGCGGACCGACCCTGTCGATGTGCTGTGTCTGCAGGAAACCAAGGTCACCGACGACCTGTTCCCGTCAGAACCATTCCGCGAACTTGGATACACCTCCACGACCAACGGCCAGAAGACTTACAATGGTGTTGCAGTGCTTTGCCGTACCCCTTTGGAGGACGTTTCAAGGGGGCTTCCCTCGGGTTTCCTGGCTGACCAGGCCAGACTGCTCTCGTTCCGCCTTGCGGGGATCAGGTTCCTCAACGCCTATGTGCCCAATGGCGGCGACGTATCCCTCCCCTCCTTCGGGAACAAGCTGCGCTGGCTGGATGAGCTTCTGACGCTGGCGTCATCCTTTTCCGACCCGGTGGTGGTCCTTGGTGACTTCAACGTGGCGCCGGGTCCCGACGACACCCATTCACCGCTTGAACAGGATGGGACGGTGTGCTATCATCCGCTGGAAAGGCAAAGGATAAAAGCATTTGTCGATGCGGGGTTCTCCGATTCCTTCCGGACGTTCAACCCCTCAGGCAAGGCCTACACCTGGTGGGATTACAGGGAGGGGGCCTTCCGCAGGAACATGGGAATGCGCCTCGATCTGGTACTTGCCTCACGGACGGCCATGCCCCTTTTCGACTCGGTGGAAACCCGAATCGTGACCAGAACCTGGGAGAAACCCTCAGACCACGTGCCGGTCCTGTTCCGGCTCGCCCCTCCCGGAAGTCAGGAATGAACAGGGCTCATAACGCGTATCAAGCACAGTATCATAAAGGGAGGTTGGCATGAGACTGTTGGCCACGGCTGTTCTTGCGGCATGCATGACAGGCCTGTCTTTCGCTGAGGACAGGGAATTGCCCCCGATTTTCGTTCACGAATGGGGGGTGCTTTCATGGTCGGGCCCCGACTACACCTTCTCCAGCTCCCCCGGTGTCCCCCTTCCGGTTTCCGACCCCGACGGGATGATGATGAGAGCGCCCGTACTCTACTTCCATGGCCCTGAATTCACCGGTACGGTAACGGTGAGGACCGACAACGGTCTGATCTCCCATGTCTACCCCGAAGTTTCCAATGGTGGGATAGGCATGGGATCCTGTTCGTGGACGGGCTCGTTCGGATACGATGCGGGTAACGCTTCCGTCCGGGAAAGGGCGGCCCTCATCGATGAACGCAGTTCGCCTTTCCCGCACTGGCCATACCACCTGTGGAGAACGGGCGAAAGCATGACCGTGACCACCTCCTGCGCCATCGAGAGCTTCCTCTACTACGAAACAACACCTGCCGACCTGGGCTTCCTGCCCAGTTTGCACGGTGGACAACCCGTTTCGGAAGAGTGGGGGCAGGTCCCGGCGATCGTCGTGATGCGGTCCGAAACCGGCCTTTGCTTTACCGAGTGCAGCCTGGGAGATATCCCCGGCCCCGACGACGAAGCATTCGTGACAATGACCCCAGACCTCATCCACCGCGCACTTCACCAGTGGTCACGGAACGTGATCGACATCGAAGAGGTGGACGCTCTCTGGAAAACCTGGATGGAGTGGTTCTCGGGCGATTTCATTGAAGGCGGGAACTACCCCAATGGGCTTCTGCTGTACCCGATACCGGAAAGCCTTCTCTCGAACCTGAGCACCATCGAGGTCGTTCCGGACGGCCCCTCGCAGTACCCAACCCGCGTGAGAAGGTTGATCCTCGCAGCGGTTCCCCTTTAAGAAAGGCCAAGAAATGCTTACGCTTCTGCTTCCGTTCCTTGCCGACACCGTGGTCGTGCCGATGGACGAAACGCTGATCAGGGTCCATGAGTGGGGTGTGGTTACATTCACTTCATTCGGCACCGAGGCCGCCGGGGCCCCGGGCGACACATACGGCTTCGACCCTTTCGGAATGGTGTGCGTCGACGCCCCGGTTGTCTGGTTCCACGGTTCGCCTTTCTCCGGCACCTTTACCGCAAGGGCCGGAATGGGCTTTGTATCGGTGGCTTACCCCGAGCCATCGCAGGGTTTCGAAGGGGAGACCCCGCAGGCTGTTTCATGGCGGATAGAGGGCAGGAATCCCGTGCCCTTCGACGAGGCACCCACTCCCCGGGTTCCAGACAACACACCTTTCCTCTGGGCCATGGACCACTGGCGGGATGTGCCATGTCTTGACCTTTACGACGGAGAGGGCAACTATCTCGACCGGTTCCTGTACTACGAAACCCTGATCCCTGACGGCATCCAGGCCAGGATGAACACCGTCGTCGAGGACGGCAGGCATCTGGCCGGGCTCTTCTCCCCCGAAGGGCTGCTGATAACAACGGGCGAAGGATCGGAAGTCCATGTCTACACCGTAATCCCCCTGCCGGTGCTGACCGACGCACTCAGGCTTCCCCTCGAAAGCACCGATGTCCACGAGAAGCTTTGTGACTGGGCTGGTGGAAACCTTAAGTCACAGGAGATCGCCGCGTTGTGGAACACCTGGGAACCTTTCTTCCGGGAAAGGCCGGCCGGCGAGAGGTGGCTCCTCTTCCCTCTTCCCCCGGAGACCGTCGAGAGCATCAGCAGCATCAACCTCTCGTTCGAAAACCGTTACGACATTGCCACTGTGGAGTACTACAGGCTGTTCCTGGGGCTCGTGAGGCTGGAATGACCGCTCTGCTGCTGTTCCTTGCAGCCGGCCTGTCACTGCATGAGTGGGGTGTGGTTTCCCATCGTGATACCGGTTTCTCCATGGCCTCTTCGCCAGTCGATATGCAGGAGTGGCCGCTCGAGGCCAAGGCGCCGGTGCTCTACTTCCATGGCGACCCATGCACGGCAACTGTACGTGTAACATCTGTAGGCGGCACGATCACCGCTGTCCTTCCGGAACCCTCCATGGGAGGAACCGGCAGTGACTTCGCGGTCTGGAGCGACCTCGACATTTCCGCTTCGGGCACCGAGAACCGGTGGCCCGGAGAGCCTGCGTGGGAGTGGGGATGGCTGTGGTCCGATGTGCAGGCCCTCTACATCGGTTCGGGTTTCTTCCGTGACAGGTACCTGTTCTACGAGTGCGCCCTGCCGCAACCGGGGCTCCTGCCCTATGTCGTGGAGGGAGGCAATCCTTCACTGAGGGTTGAATACTCCGGCGTCCCCTGTGTGCTTCTCAGGTATCATGAAGGTGCCGCCCAATACGCAGAGACGGCGCTTCTGGCCCTTGCGAGAAGGGAGGGTCACACCTGGGAGCCCCTGGACAGTCCCGATCAGATCAGGGAGATCGTGTCATCATGGAGTGAAGGCGTTCTGGAGCCCGACGAATTCAATGCCCTCTGGGTGACCTGGCGGCAGACATTCATGGACGCTCCGCTTCAAGGCCCCCATGTCATCTACAGGATACCCGGGAGGGTACTTGATGACTTCGCAACGATCGAGGCGACAGCAGACGGGAACGACACGTTCGAGGTCCTGAGATTCCAGCTGGCCTTCGTTCCCGCGACTGTGCAGTAGCGCTTTTGGACTCAACGCTTCCGCTGTTGATAGTGTTCGTGGCAGCTGCGCTTCAGGGCTTCTGCGGTTTCGGGTACTCACTGCTTGCCATGCCCCTTCTGCTTCTCATGATGCCCCCCGGAACCGCCGTTCCCATGCTCTGTGTCACAGGGATCGGGCTGAACGTTGTGCTTCTCATCCTGACCAGGAAGCATCTCGACCTGAGGGGGCTTGCTCCTTTGGCCATCGCCGGCGTTCTCTTCACACCGGTCGGGGTCTGGCTGATCAGAGAGGTTCCCGCCGGATCAGCCAAAACGGCCATCGGGATCGGTGTGGCTGTCATGTCCACGGCAATGCTTCTGAAACTCAGGGCAGGTCTGCGCAAAACACCTGCGGGACTTCTTGCTGCCGGTGCGGTAAGTGGTCTTCTAAACGGCTTTGCAACCTTCAGCGGCCCCCCCGTTGTCCTTCTGCTCGCGGCCAGCGGGGAGGGGAGGGATGGCATCAGGTCATGCCTTGCGGCTTACTTCCTGCTTCTGGGACTGATCGGAGCGTTGTCGTACTCCGCGATGGGTGTGTTGACCCCGGAAGCCCTGCCATCAACAATCCTGGCACTTCCTTTCACCGTGCTGGGCGCCGCGGCGGGAGCGCTTCTGGCGCGCAGATCGGACGGTGAGGTCTTCAGGAGGCTGTCACTCGTGATAATGGCGATGCTCGGGTTGCTTACGGCGATGGCCTAAAGGAAAGGCTGGCCGATTCTCCATTCACCCTGCTCGAGGACCAGGGCGAAGCATGTTTCTTCAGTTTCCCCCGAGGCCAGGTCGACCTCGCACATCACGATGGCCGTGTCGCCCCGCATGGAATCCATGGAGCAGCTGATGAGGTTTCTCTCAGGGAGCTGGGAAACAAGCACCGGACCATCAAGGACGACCCTGACAAAGCTTGTTTCAGTAAGACAGGAAACCTCCTGGCTGCTGCACTGCCTGCCTGTCCAGCGGCTGATCTGCTCCGCCGCGGCCACGGGCTGCATTTTGGCCATGGTTAACATCATGGAGAGTGAAGCCTGGTTTTCGGCGCTGAGCATGCTGAAAACCGTCTCGGCATCGTACCTGTAAACGGCATCGATGAAGCCTTCCATGACCTGAACGGGGTCGGCCGAAAGAAGTGATGCCGCGAAAAGAAGCAGGAAGGGCAGCCGAAGTCTTGTCATCGATGAACATCCTTTCCGATGTTTGCGCACCCCTCCCGGCTTACAATAGCTCAAACATGGGCAAAGTGTTCCCCCGGGCCGCGAGATGAGAGCGGAAAGGCCGAATAGACAGGGGGCGGAGGGTTTGACGCCTCCGCCCCATTTTAAAATGCTGGACAGGTGCTATCCCCGCGTCAGCCTGCACACCCTTCCCGCTGCAGTTGCCGGGTTATCGGCACCAACAACTTGAACACCCCTGGACTCGGCAGCCTTCACACGGGCCGCCATGGGGGTGAACTCGAGCTCGAGCCACCTTCTGTCAGCAGGGCTGAGAACTATGACGTCGGCTTCCTCGGGGCTTCCCTCGACCCTTATGTCGGGACCGCCCGGGGTCTGGAACCTTCCCCTGGGGCAAAGGAAGCTGTCCCGGCCCACTGCGATGGTGCCCGCGGAATAGTGCCTGAGAGTGACCGGGCATTTGAGCGAGCAGATATTGCAGACCGCATCTTCATCCTCGTGATGAAGACATGCCCGCCCCGGCCACGGAAGCTTCACACTGACCGCGGCTGTCGGGCACACGTCGGTGCAGTTGCCGCAGCCCGTGCAGTCGGTTTCCCCGAACGGCAGGTCCATGGCGGGCCGAACCCGTGTGTCGAAGCCCCTGCCCACAAATCCCAGCGCGGGTTTCATCAGTATGAAAGTGCACGTGCGTATGCACTTGCCGCAGAGTATGCACTTGTTGGCATCGTACACCATGAGGGTGTGGCTCTCGTCCACCCGTTCCCGGGCTGTCTTGCCCCTGAACCTGTCCATGTCGATGCCGTACTCCTCGCAGAGAAGCCTGAGGTCGCAGTCATCGTAACGGACGCAACCGCAGGAGAGGCAGCGGGCGGCCTCGTCCGCGCACTGGGCGGCGTCGATCGGCAAGGCCACTTCAATATCCATGCTGCGCCTGTGTTCCGCATGGATCGCTCCCTGCTTAATCGCGGGCTTCTCTTCCCTTTCAGGCAGAAGGTCGCGGCCCGGCTTCTCCCAGAACCCCTTGCTGGCCCTGAAAGGTGTTTTCTTCCTTGTTCCCGTGAGGTGGCCGTGAATGGCCTCGGCGGCGTTCCTGCCGTCGCGGATCGAGTCGATGACGACGGTGGGGCCGTGGTAACCGGCGTCGCCGGCGGCGAAGACCCCGGCCAGGTTCGTTTCAACACCGGTATCGCTGCCGGTGTCGATGGTTTGCCAGCGGGTTACGCCCAGCCCTTCGTTCAGCCCTGTGAGAATGGGCTCCTGGCCTATGGCGCTGACGACCAGGTCGCACTTCAGGATGAACTCGCTGTCATCCATGGGTATGGGGCTTCTTCTTCCCGAGGCGTCGGGCTCGCCAAGCGTCATCCTTATGCAGCGCAGGCCCTTGAGAACCTTGTCCGGGGTGCGCTCGATGCCCACAGGAGCCGCAAGCTCCATGAGTTCAATGCCCTCCTCGAGCGCTTCCTCTATCTCAAGGCTGTCGCACGGCATCTCCATCCTGGTACGCCGGTACAGGATTATCACGCGGTCGGCCCCCAGCCTCCATGCGGTCCTGGCGGCATCCATGGCTGTGTTGCCGCCGCCCACCACCACGACCGTCCCCTTGAGGGAGGAACGGTTCAGGGCGTTTGCCACCAGGAAGTCGGCGCCGGTCACGACACCCACCGTGTCCGTTTCGCCCTCGACCCTCATGGCCTTGCCGCCCCACGCGCCCGGCGAGAGCAGGACCGCGTCGTGCGTCTTTCTGAGTTCGGCGAGGGTGATGGTGTTGCCGACCCTGGTGTTGAGCCTTATCTCGCATCCGGAGGCTTTCTTTATGAAGTCGATCTCGCGGTCGAGGGCCTCGTCGGGCAGCCTGTACTCGGGAATGCCGTAACGAAGCATTCCACCGGCTTTTTCCATGGCCTCGATGATCACGGGTTCATGACCCCATAGGCCGAGGAAGTAGGCGGCAGTGAGACCGGCGGGGCCGGAGCCTATGATGGCGACTTTCTTCCCCGTGGGTTCGGCCCTGGGCGGGAGTTTGTCGTATACGCCCTCCTGTTCCATCAGGAACCTTTTCACCCAGTTGATGGAAACGCACTCGTCGATCTCGGCCCTGTAGCACTGGTCTTCACAGGCCCTTACGCACACCCTTCCGCATACGGCCGGAAGGGGGTTCCTCTCCCTTATGAGTTCAACCGCTTCGGCGTACTTTCCCTGAGCGGCCAGGGCCAGATAGCCCTGAATGTCCACATTGCCCGGGCATCCCGTGAGGCAGGGCGAAACGCAGTCCGCCCAGTGGTTGGAGAGAAGAAGCTCGAGAGCGGTCCTCCTTGCGGCGCGCACCCGGGGCGAGCTGGTGTTTACGACCATGCCCTCGCTGACGGGGGTGGAGCATGCCGGGGCGAGGTTCCTCCTGCCCTCGACCTCCACGACGCAAACGTAGCATGAAGTGAAGGGCTCGGTGTCCTTCATGTGGCAGAGCGTTGGAATAGTGTCGAGGCCGTGTTCGCGCACTGTGTCGAGTATGGTGCTGCCGGGTTTCGCCTCGACCGCTGCGCCGTTGATGGTAACCTTCAAGACCGACCTCCTATTCCCTGATTATGGCATCGAAGGGGCAGGCATCGTAACACGCGCCGCACTTCGTGCACTTGTGCTGGTCAATGGAGTGAACCTGCCCCCTCTGTCCGCTCACTGCGTTCACAGGGCACGCTTTCGCGCACAGGGTGCAGGCCTTGCAGGTCTCAGGGTTCACCGTGAACTTGATCAACGCCCTGCATGAGCCTGCCGGACACTTCTTCTCCTGAATGTGGGCCTCGTACTCGTTCCTGAAGTAGCGCAGCGTGGTGAGGATGGGGTTTGGGGCGGTCTGCCCCAGACCGCACAGGCTGCCGTCGATGATCTGCCTGCCAAGCGTTTCGAGGAAGGGAATGTCCTCCTCCCGGCCCTCGCCTGCGGTTATGCGTTCGAGGGTTTCAAGCAGCCGGCGGTTTCCCACCCTGCAGAATGTGCATTTGCCGCACGACTCGTCGCAGGTGAAGTTCAGGAAGAATCTGGCGATGTCCACCATGCAGCTTGTTTCATCCATTACCACCATGCCGCC
The DNA here is from genome assembly GCA_002436025.1 of candidate division Hyd24-12 bacterium UBA6080. Lineage (GTDB taxonomy): Bacteria > Fermentibacterota > Fermentibacteria > Fermentibacterales > JCC-6 > UBA6080. Next base: position 21,634 of record DIXM01000003.1, on the reverse strand, counting down.
CGAACCCATTATCGCACCGGTTGCGGGTATGGATTCGAAATCAACCGGAGTGTCCGCCAGATGCTCGGGGATGCAGCCACCGGACGGGCCGCCCATTTGTACGGCCTTGAATGCCTTGTCCTTCTTGATGCCGCCGCCGATGCCGAAAACCAGGTGACGGATGGGTGTGCCCATTGCCACCTCGGCCAGGCCTCCCCGCTTCACCTTTCCCGCCAGCGCGAACACCTTGGTGCCGGGGCTCTTCTCGGTGCCTCGCTCCCGGAACGCCTTGACGCCGTTCCTCACGATCCATGGAACGCATGCGTAGGTTTCCACGTTGTTGTTGTTCGTGGGCTTGGCAAACAGCCCCTTCTCCGCCGGGTAGGGCGGGCGGAAGGTTGGCATGCCCCTCTTTCCCTCGATACTACGGAACAGGGCGGTTTCTTCGCCGCAGACAAAGGCTCCCGCGCCCATTTTCACCTTGAGGTGCACACCCTGCGCGAAACCGCGCTCCCCGGCCTGAGCAATGGCGTTCTCCAGCCGTTTCACGGCAAGGGGGTACTCGGCCCGGCAGTAGATGTAGCCGTTGGCCGCTCCGATGGCCCGTGCGGCGATGAACATGCCCTCGATCACCGCGTGAGGGTCGCCCTCGATGATCGACCTGTCCATGAAAGCGCCGGGGTCGCCCTCGTCGGCGTTGCAGATGATGTACTTGTCCTCGCCCGCAGCCGACGCGGCGAAAGACCATTTCATGCCGGTGGGAAACCCCGCCCCGCCCCTGCCTCTGAGGCCCGAGTCCTTCATGATCTGGATGATCTCCCCCGGGGTCATTTCCCATGCCATGCGAAGGGCCTCGTAACCGCCGGTGGCGATGTAGTCGTCCATGCTGTCGGGATTGATGACTCCGCAGTTGCGAAGCACAAGTCTGTCCTGCTTTTCCAGGAAGTCGGCATGGCTGCCCCGACCGTCGTCGCTCCACACCAGGTTATCTACAGGGTCGGCGCCCGACGCGATGGAAAGGGCCAGCTCGGGTGTGACTTCCCCGTAGATCCTGCGAGAGTCTCCGTCCCTGACCTCGAGCAGGGGCTCAACAAAGCACATGCCGATGCAGCCGGTTCCCGACAGCTCATACTCCCCGGGATTGTTGCGAAGGGCTTCGATGACTTTCCCGGCTCCGGCGGAAAGGCCGCAGGTGCCGGTTCCAACAAGCAGCTTCCTCATCGGGGACCTCCCGTGGCGAACTCCCTGAGAACCTTGACGGCTCCCGGAGGGGTGAGTTTTCCAAAGGTTTCCCCGTCGATCATCATCACGGGAGACAGTGAGCAGCAACCAAGGCAGGCCACCGTATGCAGCGTGAAGAGCATGTCTTCTGTGGTGCCGCCCGGAGCGACCCCAAGCTCAATGGAGAGCGCCTCGACGATTCTTCCGGCGCCCGCCACATGGCATGCGGTGCCCGTGCATACCCGGATTATGTGCTTGCCGGACGGGGTGAACGAGAACTGGCTGTAGAACGAGGCCACACCGTAGATCTGTGCTTCGGGCTCCCCCGTGGCTTCAGCGATTCCGGTGATGGTCTCTCTGGAAATGAACCCGAACTCGGTCTGGGCCGCCTGAAGCAGGGGGATCACCGCCTCGGAGCTTCCACGGGATTCCCGGGCCAGTTCAGCGAAGGATCGCTTCATGCACTTTCCTTTCCGTTTGCATCCGAACCAATTGACAACAGTCCTGAAACGGAGAGGGGGCACCACCAAAAGCAGCGCCCCCTTTAGCTTACATCAGCAAACTAAACTATCTAAGTCCGTCCCCTAGACGACGCCCTGGGCGATCATGGCGTTGGCGACCTTCATGAAGCCGGCGGCGTTCGCACCGAGAACGTAGTTGCCGGGCTTGCCGTACTTCTCGGCGGCATCGTAGGCCTGGCGGTGGATGTTGATCATGATCTGGTGGAGCTTCTTGTCCACTTCTTCCTTGCTCCAGCAGGTGAAGGCCGCGTTCTGGGCCATCTCGAGACCACTGGTGGCCACGCCGCCAGCGTTCGCTGCCTTGCCGGGACCGTAGAGGAGGCGCTTCTCAAGGAAGATCTCGACGCCGTCGGGGGTGGTGGGCATGTTGGCGCCCTCGGAAACAAGGAACACGCCGTTGTTCACGAGGTTCTGGGCGTCCTTCCCGTTGATCTCGTTCTGGGTCGCGCTGGGGAACGCGCAATCCGCCTTGTGGTTCCAGAGCGGGTTGTAGTCGAGGTCGGGGTCTACGGCTGTGTAGACGGCCTTCGGGTACTTGTCTGCGTATTCGCTGATCCTGCCGCGGCGGACGTTCTTGAGGTTCATGAGGAACTCGAGTTTCTCGGAGTTGATGCCCTCTTCGTCGTAGATGTAGCCGGAGCTGTCGCTGAGCGTCACGACCCTGCCGCCGAGCTGGTTGATCTTCTCGGTCGTGTACTGGGCAACGTTGCCGCTGCCCGAGACAAGGCAGGTGAGACCCTGATAGCTCTTGCCCCTGGTCTTCAGCATCTCTTCGCCGAAGTACACCGAACCGTAACCTGTGGCCTGGGGCCTGATGAGGCTTCCGCCGTACTCGAGGCCCTTGCCCGTGAGAACGCCGCTCCACTCGTTGCGAAGTTTCTTGTACTGGCCGAACATGAAGCCGATCTCGCGGCCGCCCACGCCGATGTCGCCCGCCGGGATGTCGGTGTAGGGGCCGATGTGGCGGAAGAGCTCGCTCATGAGGCTCTGGCAGAACCGCATGACCTCAAGGTCGCTCTTGCCCTTGGGGTCGAAGTCGCTGCCGCCCTTGCCGCCGCCCATGGGGACGCCGGTCAGGGCGTTCTTGAAGATCTGTTCGAATCCCAGGAACTTGAGTATGCCCAGGTTCACCGAGGGGTGAAAACGGAGCCCGCCCTTGTAGGGGCCAATGGCGCCGTTGAACTCGATGCGGAAACCACGGTTGACCATGATCTCGCCGTCGTCGGTGGTCCAGGGGATCCTGAACATGATGACGCGCTCGGGCTCGACAAGGCGCTCGACTATCTTCATCCGGCGAAGCTCGGGATGCTTCTCAAGCACAACTTCAAGGCTCTCGAGAACCTCCTGTACGGCCTGGTGGAACTCGGGCTGATTGGGATCCTTCTCAACAACGCTTCTGTAGATGTCGTTCAACATCCCTCGAACCTCCAACAGATTAGGGCTTCGCCAGATAAACGGAACACTCCGGATCACGCGGTGAATCCGTACCGTTCAACCCGGAGCATTTTGAATATATCCGCGGCGCAGTTCAGGTCAATGCACGGGCGTGTTCCCTGATCATGCGAAGGCCGGCAAGCCTGTCGCCGTCATCCCCCGGTGTTTCGAGCACCGCGGGAAGCCCGCTGAACTCCGGGAACGCCTCGATAACTGAAAGCGCTTCAATTCCGATCATTCCCTCACCCGGGTTCTGATGCCTGTCGCTTCCGCTTCCCCTCTCCACTTTGGAGTCGTTGAGGTGGAAGGCCATGAGGGAAGCACCGAAAATGCCGTGGAGCTCGCCGCAGAATGACGCCGCGCCCCTGGCGGAATCAAGCTCGTAACCCCGCCCGTGGGCGTGGGCGGTGTCGATGCATGCGCCCGTCCTGCCGGGCAGGTCGATGAGGCGAAGCAGGTCCCTCAGTTCAAAGAGGTCTCCGCAAAGTGAGCCTCCCGCCCCCACTGTGTTCTCGAGAAGAAGAACGGTATCCGGCGAACAGCCCTCGAGAACCTCCCGGATGGAATTGGCGGCCCGTTCGATGGCAGCCCCCCTCTCCTGCCCCGTCGCGGAACCGGGGTGAAGGACGCAAAGGGGAATTCCGAGCACCGAGCACCGGATGAGCTCCGATCTCAGCGCATCGGACGATCTCTCATGAATGTCGGGCCTCCAGGACGCCATGTTGATGAGGTACGAGCAGTGTGAGATGTACACGACCCCGGCGGAAAGTTCTCTGAACTCCTCCGCTTCTGCGTCGGGCACAGGGCCGTCGCAGTATCGCCTGGGGTTTGATGTGAAGATCTGTGCCGTCGGTATGCCCATGGCTGAAACCCGTACGGCGCAGGCGCACAGCCCGCCGGCGGCGGAGGCGTGAATGCCGCTCAGCAATCGGCGAACCTGCTGCGGAAGTGCTCCGGAGTTGCTTCGGAGGCCGTTGTCAGCTCCTCCCTGACTTTCCCGAGCTTCTCCCACCATGAACCGCAGTTGCGCCACGCGTCATCCAGAGCCCGATCCGTCGAGGGGCCGGGAACGCCCAGGGTGCCGGGCTCCACCAACTTTTCAAGCCCTGCCATCTCCATGAAGCGGGAACACTTGCTGGAGTAGGGAACGGCCACGGGAAGCGCTCCTGCAACCACGGACAGTATCGCCCCGTGAAGCGGTGTGGTCACCATCACCCGGCAGCCCGCGATGAGTGAAAGCGCCTCCTCCACAGTGTCGAACTCAGCGATTGAGGCCCTGTCAGGGTTTTTCATGGCCCCCAGCACAAGCTTGCAGAACGAAAGGTCATCGTTGGAGAGGGTGCCGGTGTGAAAGGGAAACAGAAGCGCTTTCCCGTCGTTTCGGTCGAGGTGCCGGTCAAGCATGGAAGCCCAAGCCGCGGCGGCAGGTGAAGGGTCGGGCGGGTGGAACCCCGGAAACCTTCGTCTCAACTCGAGGGGCAGAAGCGCCCCCTTCCTGTTCAGAACATTCCTGGGAGCAACTCCGAGCAGCAGGGAATCAACAGGCCCGGCCACGAAATCCCGACCGAGGAGGAGGGCGGAATCGGCAGCAGGTTTGAGGACCGGGGATGTGAAGCCCCATTCAATGAGGGTGGTGTAGGTTGGCCGGTCACGGGCAGTTATCCCGTTGCAGGAAGCCAGCGCGAACCGTGCAAAGGGCGGTGTGGTGCGGGCGAGTTCGCCCTTTCTGCCGATGCCCACGGCCCAGCAGAAGGAGCGTCGGCGAAAGAGGCGGGCCAGTACCAGCGGCATAAGGTTGAAGGGTGAGTAGAGAAGGCTCGACCTGTCCTGCAGGAGCTCCCCGCCGCCCACGACGACCACATCAGCCCACCTGACGCCAGAGAACATGGCGTGAAGCCTTCCGCGCCCCGTATGAAAGCTTGTCACGCCCGGACAGGTTTTGCCGGTCCGCGCCGGGTCGGCGGACATTACCCCCACCCGGAGGTTCATGGCGGAAAGGCTGCGGACCTGCGAGAGGAAGATGGCGCCGTCGCCGAGGTTCGATCCCCCCGCCTCCAACTCGCCCCAACTGGCGGAAAACACGTTCAGTGGGCGCAGTTGAACTCCCGCAGTGTGTTGGCCATCTGGCGCAGACGGGCGTCGGACAGCCCAAGGACCGACCGGGGCGGATACTTCCCGCTCCCGTCCGCGACTCCCGCGGGATGACCGGTAAGAAGCTCGATGCCCTGGCAGATCGTGGAGACGGGGTAGATCCGGAACTGACCCGACCTGACCGCGTCCACCACCTCCATGTCGAGCTGAAGGTTCACGAGGTTGGCAGTGGGGATCAGAACGCCCTGTTTCCCGGTGAGCCCCCTCTCCCGGCACAGCCGGAAGAAGCCCTCGATCTTCTCGTTCACACCCCCGATGGCCTGGATCTCGCCGAGCTGGTTCACCGAGCCGGTCACCGCAAGGTCCTGTCGAAGCGGCAGGTTCGAAAGGGCACTGAGGAGGGCATAAAGCTCGGTTGAACTGGCGCTGTCGCCGTCGACTCCGCCGTAGCTCTGCTCGAAGACGATGCCCGCTGTGAGGCTGAGGGGATAGTCCCAGGCGAACCGGCTCCTGAGGTAGCCGGCGATGACCTCGATGCCCTTGGTGTGTGTGGGACCGGACATGTCCGACTCGCGCTCGACGTTCACCAGCCCCTCCCGCCCGGGAGCCACGCTCACCGTTATCCGGGCTGGGAGACCGAAGGCGTAGTCAACGCCATGGTAGACTGCAAGACCGTTCACCATTCCGACCCGGGCGCCCTGGGTGTCGATCATCACCTGACCGTCCAGGATGCTCTGAAAGGCGTGGTCGGCGGATAGGCTGAGCCGAAGCTTCTTCTCTGATATCGCCCTTTTTACGTCTTCTCCGGTGACGACACTCCTGTCGCTCCGTGAAGCCCAGTAGGAGGCCTGACGCACGTAGTCGGCAATGTGGTTGAACTCGAGGCTCAGCCTGTCGCGCCTGCCCGTGAGCCTCGCGGCCTGCTCGCACACCATGGCCATTCCCGATGGATCAAGGGGCAGCAACTGCTCCTGGCTCGTGATGTAGGCTATCACGCGTGAGAATTCCATCAGGTTCTCGTCGGTCAGCAGCATGCTGTCGTCGAAGTCGGCCCTGATCCGGAACAGAAGGCCGAATTCGGGATCGTTGCTGGCCAGCATCATGTAGAGCCAGGCGGAGCCTATCATGATGACCTTGACGTTGACCTCCACGGGTTCGGGCTGAAGCTCCACGGCTCCGAAGACCCGCATCATGTCGGTAGCGCGGATGACCGCGGTCCGGTTCTTGAGGGTCTGGGAAAGCGTCTGCCACAGGCCGGGGTACCGAACGACATCCATGGCGTCCAGGATCAGGAAACCACCGTTCGCCTTGAGGTAGGAGCCGGCGCTTATCATCATGTGATCGCTGTAGGGTTTGTTCTCCACCATGATGCGGTCGATGGTCCCGAACAGGCTCGAGGGGTCGGGAAAGTTCTCGACAACCACCGGGCGGGTCTTCTTCTCCGCATTGTCGACAAGGAGGTTTACCCTGAACACGTAGTAGGGGTCGGAGTCGGTTGATTCCGCGGCGAACGTTTCGAGGTTGTCGAGGATCGTGTTCGCGACGCCCTCGGCAAAATCCTCGAGAACATCGCCGCCTCCGAGATGCTTCAACTGGTCCGTTATTCCGACGACGGTCGGTCTCACCAGTTCCTTGAGCAGTTCATCCAGGGCGGTCTTGGCCAGCATGTCGTTGTCGTGGCTTCTTCGAAGGGCCTCACTGAGCTTCTGAAAGAGTTTTTCGTGCTTCTCCCTGATCTTCGCCATTTTCTCTTCGGTCAGGGTGCCGGCCGACAGCATCTCCCGGAGCTGCTCGTGGGTCACGGGCTTTTCGTCAATCACGGGCAGGACCTCGGGACGTACCTGACCGGTGGGCGTAGTAATGCTCACAAGGGCGAAACCCGCTTTCTGGGATTGAACGGTCACGGCCTTCATCAGGTCTTCATTCTTTTCGGAGAATCTCCTCAGAAGGCGGCTTCGCTCTCCGGCGGTGCGCTCGCTCTGGAGGACGGCGGAAATGTTTCGCTTCAGCAGCTCGACGCAACTGTCGATGGTTTCCCTGAGTTTCCTGCCGCATCCTGCCGGCAGCAGGAGAACCCTCGGTTTGGCCGAGTCTTCGAAGTTGTACACGTAGCAGATGTCCTCAAGCGAATCGGTGGTGATGTCGATCCTGTCGAGTATCCTCTTCACCGTGGTTTCCCGTCCGCTTCCCGGAACACCCGTGATGAACATGTTGTAGCCTGAACTGGGGATCTCAAGCCCCAGCCGAACGGCCCCCACCGCCCTGTCCTGCCCCACTATCCTCTCGGTGGGCTTCAGCTCCCCGCTCGTTTTGAAACGGAAGCGCGACGGCTTGCACCTCCACCTCAGATCAGCGGGTTTGACGGGCTTAATGGGCATGTGAACCTCCCGGTTTGTGCGGACCTGCATCGGTAAGAATATGAAAAGAAACGGGTTCAGCAAAGTATCGGCCCGGGCAGTACCCTCTCGGCGGCGATCCGGGCGCCGGCCTCGGCCCTGCAGTGTACCACGAGCGTGGAGCCTTCCCGCCTCAGGATCAGCTCGGATTCACGGTACAGGGGGGAAGGAAGGAAGATGTCCTGAACGCCCGTGGGGTCCTCCAGCATCAGAAAGCCTGCGCCCCCTCCCAGCGAACGGCCGGCCACGACCCTGCCCCACAGGCGGAAGGTTCCGGTTCCGGGCACTTCTGACACTGGAACAGTATCACGAGGCCTCTCCAGAACCCCGAGCGGGTGGAGAGCAGTGGTTATCCCCATGACCTGCATTTCTGCACTGACCATGTACTGCTGCGTGTATACGGGGAGCTTGGGGGGCGGAATCCCTTCAGGGAACAGCCCCGTACCACGGCTCTTCACAGCCCACACTGCTTCCGGACGGGAAAGACCCAGCTCGTCGAAACACCCCGCCACCGCCATGGCCGAGGCGAGGACGGGGCCTATCCCCGCGTCCCTTACCCCCGCGGGACTCTGGAAGGGCCTGGCTTCACGCACTTTGCCGAACTCGCCCTCGCCCATCCCCTTTATCAGACACATGCCAAGCATGAGGCTGCCGTCTTCCGTGGCCCGGCACAACCAACCCCCGGTGTTCACGCCGGGAGGAACTATCCTGATGCCCATACGCCTGGCTTCCTCCACGTAGACGGCCTGCGCATAGAACCCCCCTCCCGCCGCCATGAATGCCGCCATGGCGTGGGCGGGACGGCGGGCTTTCAGGCCTGCAAAAACGCATGCTTCAAAGGCGTAGGTCATGGCATGGGCTTTGCAGAACCCGTACCCGGCGTAACCCGACAAAAGCTCCCAGCCCCTTTGCGCCGTTTCACGGGAGTGGCCTGCGGCAAGGCACAGTTCCATCACCTCATCCCTGGCAACCTGCCCGGCCTTGAGCCTTCGGCGCATCAGGTCACCACGGGCTGCCGGAAGCCCCATGAGAATGCACGCCGCCTCCGACACGTCCTCCTGGTACAGCATCACACCCCTGTTTTCGCGGAGCAGGTTCCTGAGGCACTCCGGCGTCCGTGTGTCTCCACCACTCCTGTAGGCGGCCCTGCCCCCTCCTGCGGAAGCTCCGGGGCGCACCAGGGCAAGGGAGCGGGCAACATCCTCCACGTCCCTGATGCTCATCTCCCTGAGAAGCCCTCTCATGGCGGGGCTTTCCACATGGGGAACACCGATCGTGGCACCCCTGTTGAGAAGGGCAAGAGTTTGCCCGTCAAGGGATTCCACTTCCCCCATGAGTTCACGGGCAACGCCCCCCGCGGCAGCGGAGATGGCTGAAAGACCTCTGTGACCCAGGAGGTCCATCTTGAGCAGACCGATGAACTCCACCCCGTCCTTGTCGAACTGGGTTACCTCGAGACCGCCCGTGCACCCCTGAAGGGGCACCCTTGAGGCCGCCGAGCCGTTGCAGAGAACAAGTCCGCACGGGTGAGGGCCGATCCCGGCGGGAAGCCCCTTCAAAAGGCCGGCGTTCTCAAGGATCCCGCTGTTGGCTCCCCTGCGCCACACCGACTCCGAGGGGTTCCCGGCAGCCCGGGCCAGAACCTCCACTTCGTCGGGACCAAGACCCGATGCCGTGGCGCTGAACCTGACCGCGGAACGGGAGCGGTAGCTTCCAACAGCGGAGACCGCTGCTGCCCGTCCGCCCCATCGACCCGAGAGCCACTGGAAAACCTCGTCCCTCCTTGTGCTGTCGATGTCGAGGTCAATGTCGGGCGGCCTGCTTCGCAGGGGGTTGAAGAACCTGGGGAATGAGAGGCCGAAGCGGATGGGGCACACTACGGACAGCCCCAGAAGCCTCGCCACCAGGCTTCCGCCAGCCGAGCCCCTTGCCACGGCGAGTATCCCCTTCTCACGGCAGTACGAGATGATCTCGTGAAAGGCCAGGAAGTACCCGCAGAGGTTGGCGCCTGCGAGATCGGTGAATTCCTGGTCAAGCCTCGCCGCTGCGGCCCCGGAACCGTGATAGAGATCGGACAGCCGGGCGAGCAGAATCCCCCGGAGCCGTTCAGGATCATCCGGGCCCATGACCGGCGGATCGTATGGCCTTTCCCGGGGGTCGTCCGCGGCTTCCTCGATAAGCGCTTCATTGGCCCTGACCGCTTCGGAAGGCCACGAACCGGCATCCGGCACCATCCGGAGATGATCGGGCGTCACATCCCGGGCAACCCATGGCTCGTCAAGAAGAAGGTCCACCTTCCTCAGCATCCTGTGGACAAACGGTGATTCCGGGCGTGCGAACATGCAGGGAGACGCCGCCACGGGCAGCACACCTGCGGACAGGGCGGGAACGCTTTCACCCGGAAGCACCGGATGGTAGATGCGGCCGCGAAACCCCTCTGATCTGAGCCTCCCGGCGCCTTCAGTCCCGGTGGAGACAAATGCGAAGAGCCTGTCGGAATCCACGAATGCCTGCTCCGGCGAAACCCTTTCGGGAAGATGGGTTGACGTTACAAGGCGGCAGAGCTGCCCCCAGCCCCCCTGAAGCGCTCCCGCGACAAGCATCCCTCCCGGAAGTGCCACATGTGCGCCGGGAACAACTTTGAGCCCAAGCCTGCCGCAGGACACTGCCAGCCTGTGAAGACCGTACACACCCCCCAGGTCCGCCATCATCACACCCTGAAACCCCGCTCTGTGTGCCGCTTCGGCCAGAGCTTCGGGCGTGTCGGTCCCGTACCTGAAACTGAACGCGCTCTTCACCCACAAAAGGCACTTGGGAAACGCCATGTTTGATTATACCAATTGAGGGACACAATACCCGATTGTCAGGATCCACCACAGGACAGCAATGCCTGGCAACGGCATGAGTGGCCATTGGCAAATCAATACAGAACATGACCTTACAGTGAGAACGGCATTTCAGGAGTTTCGCCGGCTTGAACGGAACAATCGAATGGTTCAGGAGATCAGTATTGTGTCCCCCGAATCACCTGCACTCCTCCATGCGGTAGAAGGGGATGGGTGTGCCGTCGGCGGTGCGGAGAGTGCCGGTGCCGGTTACAGTGAAGCCGCAGCTCTGGTAGGCTTTGATGGCGCGGAGGTTGGACGTACGGACGGTGAGGCGGACATGGTCAATGCCCATGATGAACCTTGCTTCGCGGGTGGCCAGATCGATGGCCCTTCGGCCGATCCCGTGGCCCAGAAGCGTCGGGTCGCCAATCATGATGCCAAGGGTTCCCTCGACGGAATCCCAGCGGCGGCGCTCCACCCAGACTCCGCCCACGTCCCGGCCGTCGGCGGTTATGATGAACCAGACATAATCGTCTCCCCAGCCCGAGAGGTCGGAACCGTTGAACGACTGGGGACTCACCTTCTCCATGTATGCCTGGGAGCCTATGGCGTCGCTCCAGGCCTGAAGATTGCATAGATCCCTTTCGGTGATCCGTCGTATGTAGACCTTCATGACTCCCCGATGCGTTTTTGTTTACCCGTGGGTAACCTCGAAATTTGGCCGTAACATACGGATGCCTCCCGTATTGTCAACCAAGGCTTGAACACCCTGCCGTCATGGTGGTAGATTCCCTTGAGGGAAAGGGGGCCGTGTTTGGCCGGATCATCTGACAAGGGGCACTGGGACAGATTCTGGAGCAGACCAAGGCGTCTTGAGGACATCTACGACAACGACGACAGGATCTGCCGTGAAGCGACTCGCCGCTTCTCCGTGAGGGGTCTTCACACCCTCGAGGTCGGCGCCGCCACCGCCCGCGACAGCGCTTCCCTTGCGAAACACGGCGCAGTGGCCGTGGCACTCGACTACTCACACAAGGCACTCGCCAGGGCCTCCGAAGCCGGCGGCGGTGTGATGCTGGTGTGCGGCGACGCCGAAGCCCTGCCGTTCCGTGACGGGGTGTTCGACCTGGTCTTCCACCAGGGTGTCATGGAGCATTTCAGGGATCCCGACCCCATGACCCGCGAGTGCGCAAGGGTCACAGCCCCGGGAGGTGCGCTTCTTGTTGATGTTCCACAGACGTTCCACCCCTACACACTCCTGAAAAAGGCACTGATGGCATTGGGAGCATGGTTCGCGGGATGGGAGACCCAGTACACCGTCGTGGGGCTCAGAGGGTTTCTCACACGCCACGGTCTCGTGCCGGAAAGCGCCTACGCCCGCTACTTTTCCCCTTCACTTTCCTACAGGCTGCTCAGGGAGGTCATGCTGCGCCTCGGGGTACGGATGCAGCTTCGTCCGGTTCTGATCCCCCCCGTTCACCGACTCAGGAGCAGGGTGCGGTCATCGGTCGAGAACAGCGCCATTGGCCTTCTGACAGGGTGTGTCATCGGAGTTTTCGCCAGAAAGCCACGGACTTGAAGATCCTTGCCCTGAACTGGCGTGACCCCCTGAACCCGGAAGCGGGAGGCGCCGAGATCCACCTCCATCACATACTGAAGCGCGCTGCCTCCGCAGGACACAGGGTCGTGCAGGTTTCCCACGCCGTACAGGGCCTCGCACCCATCCAGGAGATAGACGGGGTGCAGGTTCACAGGAACGGAAGCTGGTACTCATTCAACCTCTCGGTCCGGGGTTACTGCGAAAAGCTGGGGCTCTCCTCGTTCGATCTCATCGTGGAGGACATCTGCAAGGTGCCGGTCTTCTCGCCCCGGTGGTCCCGGACTCCGGTGCTGGCCGTCGTGCCTCACCTGTTCGGTACCACGGCGTACCGCGAGGTGGGCCTGCTGAAGGCGCTGTACGTGAACGCACTGGAGAGCATGATCCCCCGGGTCTACCGGGGTTGCACCTTCGTTGCCATAAGCGGAAGCACAAAGCGTGACCTGGTAAGAAGGGGGGTTCCCGACGGAAGGGTGCTTGTCATCCCCTGCGGAATGGACACCAGAACCTACAGCCCCGACCCCGGGGTACCGGTTTCGCACGGAAGTTTCCTTTACCTGGGCCGTCTCAGGAAGTACAAGGGTGTTCAGCACGCCATCAGGGCTATTGCCGTTCTCCGGGACAGGGGAGTCGACGCCAGACTGACGGTGGTGGGAGATGGCGAGTACGCGGGCGAGCTGAAAAAACTGGCTCTTGGGCTCAACCTTGGTGATTCAGTTGCGTTTTCGGGTTTCGTCCCCATCTCGGAGGCCCTGCGCGGGCTCCGAACCTGCTACGCAGCCGTTTTCCCCTCCGAGAAGGAGGGGTGGGGGCTGACCGTCATCGAGGCCAACTGCTGCGGTGCCCCGGTGATCGCCAGCCGCTCCGACGGCCTGACCGACTCGGTTCGCGACGGGGAGACGGGCATTCTGGTGCCGCACGGCGATCCGACCGCCCTGGCGAACGCCATGCAGAGCCTTCTGGAACACCCGGAGGAACGGGCAAGGCTCTCTCTGGGAGGCCTTGAATGGGGGAGGTCGTTCCAATGGGACCGCACCGGGACAGACATGATCAGGGTCATGGAGGCCGCTGTCAGCGGCCGGCAGGAAGCCTTTCCGCAAGGAACGAAGGCAGACCGCACCTGTTGATCTCCCGCACGGTTGTCTCAACGGGGTACGAGACCCTTACGCTTTCAACGGTCAGGGCTTTGGTGTCCACAATCATGAAGGCCGCCCTGGGGTCGCCATCGCGCGGCTGGCCGACGCTGCCGCAGTTCACCAGCGGATGCTTCCGAAGGTCGATGGGGCCAAGTGTGGTTCTGACACCCCCGGAACCCCAGGCGCAGGGGCGGTGTGTGTGTCCGTAAAACCATTTTTCGCCGCGGGTTTCATTGATGACCTCACGGGCTTTGCCCGCCCCCATTATGTACTCCCAGGATCCCGGAGCCGCGGGGTTCGCATGACAGAAGCCGATCCCTTCCCTGACGACGGTCAGGGGAAGACCGGCAAGCCACTTCGTGTCGGCGTCGCTGAGTTGCCGGACGGTCCAATCAATGGCGGCGGCGCCCCAAACGTTGAACCTTGAAAGCGGAAGAAGCCCGGCGCAGCCAAGGTCATGATTCCCGGCCACCACCCAGTCGCACGATTCCCTCACAAGGGCGATGCACTGGCACGGCCACGGGCCGTAACCCGTGGTGTCGCCAAGACAAATCGTGCTGTCGCATTCAGCCCCGGCAGGATGTCCCAGAACCTTCTCAAGCGCCGGGAGATTGCCGTGGATGTCACTTATGATCCGAAGCCTCAGTGCCCTTCCCCCCGTCAGTCACAAGGACCCTGTGAAGCACCCCGTTCACGAAGGCGCCCGCTCCGGGCTGATCGAACTCCTCGGCAATGCGGACCGACTCCCTTATGACCACCGGAACCGGAGTGCCTGCGTAAAGGGCTTCCGCCACGGCCTGTTCAAGCAGGAGCCTTGTCACGAGCGACAACCTGTCGAGTGACCAGTTCGACAGGGCCGCCTCGATCTGCAGGGATATCTCGGCGCTGTTCCTGACCGAGGCCTCGGCTATGCTTCTGATCCAGGTTCTGGTCTCGTGGTCGAACAGACCGCTGAAGCCGAGGTCATCGAGGTTGCCGGACACCGTGGCGCCGTTCAGGCGGGCGGCGTACCTGCTCTGGAGAAGGAACTTGCGTGCCCTCGAGCGCATTCCCACGGCTACAGGCCCGCCGGTTCTTCCATGGCGTCTTCCCCTGTTTCGTCGAGGTCGGAAAACCCGTAGACCTGACGGTAGAGGTTGACCATCTCAAGGGCCGTGAGCGCAGCGTCGAAGCCCCTGTTCCCGCTCTTCGCGCCGGCCCTGTCGACCGCCTGCTCCACGGTGTCCGCCGTGACGATCCCGTAGGCCACCGGTATCTTCGCGTCCATTCCGGCCTTTGCAACTCCCTTGGCGCTCTCCGCGGCCACAAAATCGAAATGGGGAGTTTCGCCCCTTATCACAGCGCCGAGGCAGATCACCATGTCGAACCCATCCGAGAGGGCGAGTCTGGCGGCCATGGCCGGTATCTCCCATGCACCGGGAACCATGAAAACATCCATGTCCTCGTCCTGAACGCCATGGCGAAGAAGGCAGTCGGTTGCGCCTTCAAGAAGCTTCGAGGTGATGAACCCGTTGAACCTCGAGACCACAAGGGCCACCTTCAGGCCCTCTCCGTCGAGTTGTCCCTCATGAATCCATGCCATCTTCGCAGACTCCCTTCAGAATGTGACCCATCTTTTTCTTCTTTGTAGCAAGGTAAAACCTGTTCTCGTTGGTGGGGCAGATCTCGAGGCCCACCCTCTCCGTTACGTTAAGGCCGTATCCGGAAAGTCCCACGATCTTCTTCGGATTGTTGGTCAGAAGCCTGATGCTCGTGAGCCCCAGACGGGCAAGTATCTGGGCTCCCGTGCCGTACTCGCGCAGGTCGGGGGCGAAGCCCAGCTTCTCATTGGCCTCGACGGTATCGAGGCCGTGGTCCTGCAGGTGATAGGCCCTGATCTTGTTGGCGAGCCCTATGCCCCTGCCCTCCTGGGCCATGTAGAGGACCACTCCCAGCCCCTCGTCGGAGATTCGTTTCATGGCGCCGTGAAGCTGTGAACCGCAATCGCACCGCCTGCTCTGGAAGACGTCGCCCGTGAGGCACTGCGAATGGACCCTCACCAGAACGTTCCCGACACCCCTCACCTCTCCCTTCACAAGCGCCACATGCGTGGCGCCGTCCACAAGGCTTCGGAACACCATCATCCGGAAATCGCCGTATTCGGTTGGCAGGTCGGCCTCGGCCTGAAGCTCGACGAGCACCTCGGTCCTGCGCCTGTGATTAACAAGTTCCGCAACCGAGGTGATTATGAGCCCGTGCTCCACGGCGAACTCCCGCAACTGAGGAAGCCGGGCCATGGTGCCGTCGTCGTTCATTATCTCGCAGATGACCCCGGCGGGAAAGAGGCCCGCAAGCCTTGTGAGATCCACTGCGGCCTCGGTGTGCCCGACACGGGTCAGTACGCCCCCCTCCCGGGCTGCAAGGGGAAAGATGTGGCCGGGTCGTGCCAGGTCCTCGGGCCGGGAAGAGGGGTCGATGGCCACGGCGATGGTCCGCGCCCTGTCTGCCGCACTGATGCCCGTGGAGACCCCCGAAGCAGCGTCAATGCTTGCTGTGAAGGCCGTTTCGTGAAGGGATGTGTTCCGGGGGCACATGTCTCTGAGGTCAAGCCGTGCAAGCGCCGCCTTCTCCATGGCCAGGCAGACCAGACCACGGGCGTGCCTCGCCATGAAATTCACAGCGGCCGTTCCACAGTGTTCGGCGGCCACCAGAATGTCACCCTCGTTCTCCCTGTTCTCGTCGTCCACCACGATGACCATGCCGCCCCGTCGGAGTACCTTCAGGGTCTCCGGAACGGTGGCGAATTCAGCCTTGTTCAATCTTGTGCCTCAATCCGTGCTGTTTTCCGAAGCATTCCATGCCCCGTTGTACGTACTTGCCGATGATGTCGAACTCCAGGTTCACCTGCGTCCCGGGCTTCCAGAGGGCGGCGCCTGTCCGGGTGAGGGTTTCGGGTATGACCGTGACGGTGAAACCCGCCCCGGGGACGAGGTCGGCCACAGTGAGGCTGATCCCCGAAACGGCCACTGAACCCTTCTCCACGAGCAGACAGTGCCACTCCGCGGGACACGAGATCCGCACAAGGGAAAACTCACCCTGGTTCCTGACGGCGCCAACTGCCCCGGTGCAGTCCACATGTCCGGTGACAAGATGACCGTGAAGCTGGCCATCGAGCCTCAGGGGTCTTTCGAGGTTCACCGGAGCCCCCGCCCGGAAGGGAACCGTTCTTCGCAGGGTTTCAGGGCTTACCCTGAATGAGACCCGCTTTCCCGATACCTTCTCCACCGAAAGGCAGGAGCCGTCAATGGCAAGGCTTTCTCCGGGAAGGAGCCCGGATGCGAGTCCGGTTTCCAGAACCAGGAGGCTCCCCGTGGAAACCACCCTGCCAATCTCCTCAATCAGCCCGGTAAACAAGCCTGCCCTCCATGAGTATGTCTTCTTCAAGAACTTCTATCCTGGCATCTTCCAGCGCCAGGGCACTTCCTATGTCGGTCACCCAGAGGTCGTGGAACACAGGCACCCCTCCCCCTCCCAGGAGTTTCGGGGCGGTGAACACGCTGAACCAGTCCACAAGGCCTTCATTGACAAGGGCAGTGGCAAGACGCGGCCCGCCCTCGCACAGAACAAGACCCATGCCCATGGAAAGGGTCCGGGTCAGAAGGTCTTCGAGGGAGTTGAACCTGATGACCTCTCCCGTGGGATCCCATGCGCATCCGTCCTTTACGGCCGTAATGGTTCGCCCTCCGTCGGAGTACACGGTAAGTTCAGCGGGAAGGGGGCTCCCGGCCACGATTATTCGAACCGGCTGGGGACCGGAGCGCCCGGTCGTAAGGGAAGGGTTGTCGCGCAGTGCGGTTCCGGCACCCACCATCACTCCGTGGGCAGCTTCCCGCATCTCCCTGACCCTCTCCCGGGCCGCTGTACCGGTTATCCAGCGGCTGCTGCCGTCTGCCGCCGCGGCCCTTCCGTCGAGGGACGCCGCCATCTTCAGATGGAGAAAGCTCCGGTGCGCATGAAGGCAATGGATCCAGACACGGTTCAAGTCACGCGCTTCATCACCCATGAGGCCGATCTCAACTTCGATGCCGTGCTCACGAAGGCAGGCTGCTCCCCTTCCGCTGACCCTGGGGTCGGGATCCTCCATTGCAGCCACCACGCGTTTGATCCGTGATGCCACGATGGCTAGAACGCAGGGAGGGGTCCTTCCGTGATGCACGCATGGCTCAAGTGTCACAACGAGGGTTGAACCCTCGAGGGTCCCGCAGGCCTTCTCAATTGCAGCGGCTTCAGCGTGGGGGCCGCCGCAGCACTGGTGACTGGCCTCGGACAAGGTGTTGCCCTGCGGGTCAAGGATGACGGCGCCCACCATGGGGTTTGGGAAAACACCGGGCCAGCCGCTGCGTGCCAGGGCAATGGCCCTTTTCATGGCGTCGCTTTCGGCTGCCCGTCGGTTCACTCCGTGATCTCCCTCACACTGAGCCTTCCAATGACGGCGTTTATTGTGTACTGGTCCTCGAGGCTGCCCATGGCGAGAATGATGTGGGTGGCGTCGGCCAGGAGCATGCCGAACGTGGGATCCATCGCGACCCAGCGCCCGACCCAGACCGTGGGCCAGGCGTGGTAGCCGAACCTGCCCTCGTCGATGTAGACAATTCCGTTGCAGACCGCCGCCGGGATCCCGGCCGCCCTCGCAAGGGCGACAAAAAGGGCCGTATGCTCGTTGCAGTCGCCCCTCATCGCATCCAGAACGTCCACGGCGGAAGGCAGCGAAACGGTCGGCACATCCTCGACGGCAGTGTCAACGTAACGACAAATGGCAGCAGCGGCCTCCCAGGAATCAGTGCAGCCCAGGGTGAGGCTGTCCGCCAGAGCCACAATCGCGGGGTCATCGCACTGAAGCAGGGGCTCGGCAGCAAGGTGTGAAAGGAGGCTGTCGGGCACTTCGGTCATGGGGAAGGGCAGAGTCTCGTCCGCCGAGGGAAGGACCGCCGAAACAACCACGACAGGACCGGGGGCTGACGTCTGAAGCCCGGGATGATCGAGGTCGAACATTTCCCACTCGATGTCGCCCTCGAGAAGCCAGGTGCGCTCACCGCCGGACCTGGGGTTGGTGACCACGGTTGAGGCAACCGAATAAAGCATGTAGAGGTCGTTTCCCGGGTCGATTTCGGCATTGGTGCCCGGCGGGACCCTGGTGAGGATCATGCCCAGTCCCTGCTCTTCCTCGCGAATGATCTGGCCTTCGTGCACCCAGACCAGGTTTTTCATTCCGGCCTGGCTGATCTCGAGACGGAACGCCGTGACAGTATCACCCAGAAGATCAACGTCTTCCGTGGCCTGACAGGTCACTGTCGCCTCCAGAATGGTTCCGGTCGATGGATCGAATGTCTGGTAGCCCCTCTCCTCGCCCGGTGACCACTCCATGCCCGCGGCTGCGAGGTCCATGAAAGCCGGCAGGTAGTCGCCCTCGAACTCCACGCTGCGGGTTATATCGCGGCCAGAGGTGCTGATGGTTGTTTCGACGGTGCCTTCCCGTCTGACGGCGTTGACGCTTATCTCGCTGGTGCCGTCGCTCATCACCATGGAAAGGGTCCCGAGGTCGAAATCGCTGCCTGTCCTGGCGCTGGAGTTCATCGTCACCCGGCGCTCGGTTCCCAGAAGCACTATGACCCACTCCATGTCCTGCTTCACAAGAAGTGAATCAGCACCCTGTTTCTCCACGGACATGGTCATATAGCCGACGCTCTGACCCTGAAGGCTCACGGCGAACCTCTGAAGGTCGGCGGAGGCGTAGGTGGCCCTGGGCACGGGAGCTCCGCAGGCGCACAGGACAAGAAAGGACAGGACAACGCAGAGAAGCATCATGATTTGCCTCCTTGAAGGAACTCTTCTATCGCTTCAGCGGAACGCCTGCCGGCGGCGCCGTCCCAGAAAGGGATCTCGCGGTGCGCCGAACCCCGGCTCGAGAGCCTTTCCGCAACTGCGGCAGGAATGCCCTCGGGTTCCGGGCAGAGAACGTTGGTTCCGAGCTCGCAGGTTATCGGCCTTTCAGTGTTGGGCCTTACCGTGACGCAGGGTACCCCCATCACGCTGGTCTCTTCCTGAACGCCGCCTGAATCGGTGATGACCACTGATGACCGCCTCTCGTGGGCGATGAACTCAAGGTACGTCATTGGGGAAACAAGTGAGAGGTTGGGCGGCAAGGCTTCGGACAGCCCCCATTCCCGAATGTTCTTGAGTGTTCTGGGATGGGCCGGGAACACAAGGGTCAGCTCCAACTCACCCAGGGCGGCCAGTATCCGACCGAGCTTCGAACGATCGTCCACGTTCCCGGGGCGATGCAGGGTCACCAGAGCAAAGTCGCCGGAAGGAACCGGGATGTCATCGGTCCGGGGGAGCAGCCTGAGCAGCGTGTCGATCATGGTGTTCCCGGTCATGATCACCGCGCTTTCGGGCCTGCCCTCGCAAAGAAGGTTGTCACGGGCTTCGGGGCTGGTTATGAGCAGAAGGTCCGCGATCTGGTCTGTGAGAAGCCTGTTTATCTCTTCGGGCATGGTTCGGTCGAAACTGCGGAGCCCCGCTTCGAGATGGACGACGGGAACACCGTGACGAACCGCGACAAGTGAACAGGCCAGGGTCGAGTTGACATCTCCCACCACCACCACTGCTTCCGGCAGTTTCCCGAGCATGACGGGTTCGTAGGCCTCCATGATCCGGGCCGTCTGGGAGGAGATGGTCCCTCCGCCGCAGCCCAGTGAGACATCGGGCACCGGCAGTCCGAGCTGTTCGAAGAAACTGCCTGACATTGCGTGGTCGTAGTGCTGCCCTGTGTGCACTATCCTGTAAGGGAACGAGGCGGCCCGCACCAGGGGGTCGATCTTCATGAAATTCGGCCTGGCACCGCAGATCACATCAATCAAGGCCACACCCTTTCTCGAGCAGTTCAAGCCTTTTCCCGTGGCGTCCGCCCTCGAACTCGCCGGAAAGGAAGGCTTCAAGGATCTCCCGTGCATGGAAGGGGGCGGTGAACCCGCCCGCCAGGACCAGAACGTTGGCGTTGTTATGGCGTCTGGAAAAGGCTGCCATGGTAGTGTTCAGGCACAGGGCGGCCCTTATGCCCGGGTGTCTGTTGGCGGCGATGCTCATCCCGATGCCCGAGTTGCAGACAAGAATGCCGCTCCCGCACTCCCCGGAGAGGATCCGCCTGCACAGGCTGTGGGCAAAATCGGGGTAATGCACGGACCGGGTGTCGTGCGTCCCGAGGTCGAGCACCTGGTGACCGGCTTCGGTGAGGCTCTGAACGAGAAAGGACTTCAGAGGGAAGCCGGCGTGGTCGGATGCCGCCGCTATGATCAACTCAGCGCCCCCCGATGTACGAGGCGACAACTCCGGACAGAACAAGGCTGCAGAGCTTGCTCTCCGCGCTGTCGGCCCTGCTTGTGAGGACCACGGGGTTCTTTGCGCCCATGATGACCGCTCCCAGCTCTCCGCCGGCGAGGAAGATCAGTGTCTTGTAAAGAATGTTGGCTGCCTCGATGTCGGGAAGGATCATCAGATCTGCGTTGCCCGCCACAGGGCCACTGACCTTCTTGATCCTCACTGAATCCATTGATACAGCCAGGTCCAGCGCCAATGGTCCCTGGAATAGGATGTCGCCGAACTCTCCGGCTTCGGCCATCTTCTGCATGCGTTCGGCCTCGAGGGTGCAGGGCATCTTGTCGTAGGGAACCTCCTTCGCGCACACGTACGTGCACTTCGGAGGGTCGATGCCGAGAGACCGTGCCACAGTTATGGCGTTCCTGAGTATCTCGGTCTTCTGGTCGAAATCGGGAGCGATGTTCATGGCGGCGTCGGTCACTATGATGAGCTTGGGGTAACTGGGAACCTCGAATGCGGCGACATGGCTGAGAAGCCCATCACCGCGGATCCCGTGATCCTTGTCCAGTACGGCCTTAAGGAATGCGCTGGTTGCCACCAGCCCCTTCATCAGAACACCGGCTTCGCCCTTCCTGATCAGGTCGACACCAAGGTAGGAGCTCTCGTAATCGTCCTTCGCGGGGACTATGCGCACACCGTTGAGGTCGAAACCGGCCTCTTCCGCAGCGGCACGGATCCCATCCTCGGGACCCACCAGCACGCAGTCCACCATGCCGCCGGTAACGGCTTCGTTCACGGCGGAAAGGGTTTCGACCTCGTCCGCCCTTACGACCGACACGGTCTGGGAGGGGAGCTCGCGGGCAAGCTGCTTCAACTGTGAGAGTGAGCTGATGGGTTTCATGCTTTCCTCTTTCCTAAAGGTGATTGGTGTACGAATAGACAAAATACAATATGAAATATATCCCAGCGGCTCCGCGCCACCAGGTCAAGCCCCGAATTTTCTGTGAACTGTCATAGGACCATCTCCTCGTCCCTGGTCTGATACGCATTCTCCTTTCTCTCCTCCCATTCTTTC
>DIXM01000012.1 GCA_002436025.1 candidate division Hyd24-12 bacterium UBA6080 | reverse complement strand
ATCCCCACGCACGTGGGGAACAGGTTTGCACTATGCGCCGGGTTCCGCTTTCATCCGGTTCATCCCCACGCACGTGGGGAACAGCTCTTTGCGAGCTGGGCGGTGCTGACGTCTATCGGTTCATCCCCACGCACGTGGGGAACAGCGGGCCGCTTCGTCCTTGGCCTGTAGCGCGTCCGGTTCATCCCCACGCACTTGGGGAACAGTGCTTGGTAAGCTCGTCCATTTGTCCGGCCTCCGGTTCATCCCCACGCACGTGGGGAACAGATCAGGAAACAAGCTATGACACGTATCGTAAACGGTTCATCCCCACGCACGTGGGGAACAGACACGAGCAAGGACACCGTGATAGATGAGAAACGGTTCATCCCCACGCACGTGGGGAACAGAGTACCGACGTGTGAACGGCACTGCCCATGAGCGGTTCATCCCCACGCACGTGGGGAACAGTTGTCGATTCCGACGCTGACACGGCCATCAATCGGTTCATCCCCACGCACGTGGGGAACAGGAGGATCATGTCTTCCTGGCTTTCAGTTTTCACGGTTCATCCCCACGCACGTGGGGAACAGGGTGATACTATCATCTGCATCTACAACGATGACGGTTCATCCCCACGCACGTGGGGAACAGATCCGCGCAAGGTTCGACGGGGCGGTAATCGGCGGTTCATCCCCACGCACGTGGGGAACAGTTCTCGGGGAACAGAGGGATCATTTCCAACCCCGGTTCATCCCCACGCACGTGGGGAACAGACAAACTCGTTTGCGTTGAGGTTCATGGGGTACGGTTCATCCCCACGCACGTGGGGAACAGACGGGGTCTGATGCAATCGTACACACTTCCACCGGTTCATCCCCACGCACGTGGGGAACAGGTAGTCCAGGACAGACCCCCGACCGGAACCCTCGGTTCATCCCCACGCACGTGGGGAACAGATAATAGAACCTTTGCCGCCGCTGTAGCTTACCGGTTCATCCCCACGCACGTGGGGAACAGGCGACAGCGAACACCCTCCGCTACTTCAAGACCGGTTCATCCCCACGCACGTAGGGAACAGGCCAGCCAGCGGGTCGAGCGGAGGGGGGGGGTGCGGTTCATCCCCACGCACGTGGGGAACAGGAATACGCCCGGCTGAACAAGTGGAATCACGGCGGTTCATCCCCAGGCACGTGGGGAACAGCCTATCCGGCAAAGCGCGGCCATCGTAGGTGTGCGGTTCATCCCCACGCACGTGGGGAACAGTGCTTCTGCGTCCGTGCCTGTCGCCGGGCCTGCGGTTCATCCCCACGCACGAGGGGAACTAGTTTCACCTCAGCATGACTTACCCTTGTTCCAGGTTCGAGCATCAGACAGGCGATGGACCCGATCGGGATTTGAACCCTTACCCCATTCACATCCTTCAGGATGAACGCACCATCCAAAACAACAAGTTCGCCGCGCTCCAAGAAGAGAACCGATACCCGATCCTTCATGGCGATCGGCCTGAGATTCGGAAGAATTCGACTCATGCCCTACGGATCATCATCAATCCGCAGCCATACCCTTTGGCAGGACCCATGCCGTGAGTGAGTATCTGCTCAAGCTTTGGAGGATCCACGACCTCAAGAGTGCCGGTGATGTCCATGGTTGTGATTGAGACGGGATTGCGTCCCCTGCCCTTGAAGAAGGACATCTGTCGGATAGCTCCCACACGTATTGAGTCTTCGTCGATTCTAAAACCGTGCCGATCGGATCGTTCTAGAAGCCAGCGACACACAGCTATGATGGAGACATCTCCGCTCACGACCTGACCGCTTTCCCGAGCCTGATGCTTGATGTCCATGACGAGGTCGTGTCTCTTGTGTTTTTTCTCTTCGTCACGGCGAGTCACCACAGGATTGGCCCGAAGCATGAAGTTGAGTCGGTCCCCAACCATCAGCCTGGGCTCGTAGGGTTTGGTTTCTACAACCCACATTCCAACTGGATCCTTGGGTGGCCTCTCGGAGATTGCGTAAAAGCAGGCAGACGTCCCGTCCATGTCGAAGCGATAGATGAAATCCCTTCGGCGGTCGGGAGAATCCGCGAACAGGTCCCATATCAGCTTATGGGCCTGGTGGGCGTTTGGCCCGAGTTTCTTCAGGATCTCGCTGGCCTTCGTATCAGGCCTCAAGGTGATCTTGCTGATGTACATCTGCCGCCTCCCTTCTGTAGATTGAGAAGACCTCGGGACGCTTCTGGAAGAGCCAACGGGAACGGCTGATCGGGTGGTCTGTCCGCTCGATGGTGTGAACCGGGGGTAGATCCGATTGGAAGCCGGGCTCCCAGAAGACCTGCCAATCCCCGGCAGGAAGCGCTTTCAGGGCATCCTGCGGCATCTTGCCGACGAATCGGCTTATGGCCTCCTCAAGAGTCACCGCCTGGATGATCTCAGGGGTTAATGGAAGGCAGACAGGGCATGATTTTCTGCCGAGGTAAGGGACGAATGTGGGTGCTTTCAAGGCTTCCCTGATATCTGAAAGATCTGGATTGGTGCCGTTGGTCGGCTGAACAAGCACGAGATAGTCACCATCCGTGAGATAGCTCCGCGAGGAGAGAATCGTCTCCAGTTCACTGGACGATAGTTCATCCCTGCGCGTCCGATACCGGATCCTTCTGCGGTGAGGGGGCACCTGCGCTGTGTGGTAGTCCTTCAGGTAGAGTCCCTGGTCAAGAACTACTACCGCAATGCGCAGGCTCTCGGCGAGATGACTCTGCCCTGCCTCATCGGACCTCCGTAGGCCGAGGCTGGCGGCGATCAGACCAATCACGGCGGACTTGGTCGGATACCTCCAGGTGGGGCGTTCTTCTCCCACCGCAATTGTTCCCCAGGAAGACAGGGTACCGAACAGCCTGAATCCGAGATACTCCAGCATCGTCATTCCGCCACGAAGCTCAGGATCTCATGCAGGGATCCCGTTCCCTCTGCGACATCCATCAGTACGTGTTCGTCAGAGCAGGCCCCATAAACACCATCCATCTTGGCCCTCGTCTCCAGGAGGACACGAGTTGCGTCCTTGAGAGGATTTCGGCCAGCGATGGGCTCAAGGAAGGCCAGAGAGAGGGAACGGGGCTGCTGGTCACCCTTTTCGGCCAGGACAACGCTGGCGTAGGCTCGTGATGCGAAGGTGCTTTGCTTACCCGTCGGCGACGTTTTTGCCGCAGCTTCCACCAGGGCACGGAGACCCTTGGCGGCGAGCTGTGCATCACTGTCCAGGTTCTCAAGGAGTAACCCTCTGTCCACACAGATGTACTGGTAAAACAAACCGGCACCGAACTCCACCGAGCCCATGTGGCCTGCTCCCAGATTCTCATCGCGTTTGTTCAGATCATCGACCGCCGTAAAGAAATCGTCTTCAACCGCCACCTCGTGTACGGTGATCGCGTGAGCGACCTGTACGGCCGCTTCGATATTGAATCCCGGCTTGTCGGCGAGCATCCGTCCGAACATGGCTACGTCAACGGCGTTGGTCGTCTTGCGCAGGAGGTTCAACTCGTCTTCAGAAGGCGCGCGTTTCTCGTCGACCAACTGGTCGGCGAGTTTCTCAATTGCCTGGACTTCTGATGGACTGAAGAAAGCAAGCTGTTCGATCTCAAGTCCCTGGCCAGGATCTTCCTCCTTGCCCTTCTTGAGCTTTCCGAACTGACTTGCGATCAGTGCGGTCCATTCGAGAGCATCCTTCTTCGAAGCTCCTGCGGAGATCATCCGCTCGAAGACCTGCCGACCCAATTCTTTGGTCCGTATGCCAACATGATCGGCCAGGCTTTCCTTAAAGACAGGCGATGTGCGCCACGTTCGTTTGAGGCACTGCGAGGATATCCTCAGTCGGGTCCGGCCTCCGACCACCGCGGTCTTGGGTCGCCCCAGGTCATCCCGATTCAGGTTGGAGGGAGGGTATGCCGTCAGCAGATGGAGCTGCAGGTACTTCTTCATGGTCATACTCCGTTCACTTTTTAAGATTCGGGGCTACGCGGTAGTAGTCGAATGCGAGTCGCTTCTTCGTGCTCTCGTTCCACCAGTAGGCGACTTCTGCAACCCTATCAACGGGGGCTGAATCTCCGAGTTGGGCAAGGAGCCGCTGCATCGGTTCGATCAGGCTGTCGCCGTCCGGAATGCGGAGGAATCGCTTGAAGCGAAGGTCACTTATCGGCGCCGATGATTTATCTTGCGATGGTTTTCCCATAAGTTCGCCCAGGGCTTTTCCGGGCACATCCTGTCGTACGTGGCTCAGTATGATGGCAACGGAGGCGAGGCGGTCGGGGTGGATCATGTGCTCCTTCTCCATCGCTCTAAGAAGCCTGTGATAGGCCTGGAGAAACACCGCCTGGGATGGTTCTCTGCATCTGCGCAACTCTGCGCGATCTCCCGGCCGCTCCTGCAGATCGCGCCACCAGGCGAGAACCTCCTTCCCGGCGGGTTTGTCTCTTGAGAAATCGAGTTTTGTCCCGGTCATGCCAAGCCTCCTTCATCAGTTGCGATGCCGAGGTACTTGTTCATCGACTTGTTGTGCAGATCGCGCCACAGCCAGATTCGAGCTCTGGATACACGGGCTGGGTCTCCGTGCTCGATCGGTTCGCTCAGAACCACTTCATCAAAAACCCGTAGAGCTGCCCGAACGAGTATGGCATGCCAGCTCCGCAAGGATATCTCACATGCATCCTTCTTTTCAATGTCTCGAGCCAGCAGTTCAAGACCCGCAAAGAAATCCGGTTCGGTGTCTGCCCAGAACTGGCTGGTGACAGAGCCTAACGAATCCAAGGGACCTCCAGACTTCACGTTCCATGCCGTTCGGGTTCGGTTTAGCAGGGAGCGTGCGGCTAGATCCGCCATACCCACCATCTTCTGTGCCCATGCCACATATCTCTCACTTTGAGCCCGGGGCACATGGATCAATGGCATAGTAGACTCATACCAGCAGCGCGCCTTGGCATTATCCATATCGAAGCCGAAGGCCCAGACGCGAAGTTTGTTTGGAAGTGCCAGAGAATCGGCCCGGTTTTCCAAGTGATGCCGGATCACCCGAGCGGGTATTCGGCTGGCATCCTCCGAAGAGACAACAAGACCCACCCAATGGCAGTATCCGATGCCCCCAGGGTGGGGATGTACAGGCAGGGTTTCTCCTGATGCGGAGCGGTAGTACGGTGTAAGAGGGTGGCTCCAGGCTCCAGAGTAATTGACGCCGTTGGGCCGTGTGTCGAATCCAGTGCAAACTCCCTTAACCTGCCCGCCGCAGACTGCGCAGGAGTCACAAGACTCGGATTCCAATGTTAAGTGGATGCGTCTGGGAAGATTCCAGTACATCTGGAGTGGGTTCACATCCAGAGGAGTGGTTGCTTCGAACTTGGCGTTAACTTCTCTGGATCGTGTGGGGGCGAGCCAGGGGAAGATATCCACTTCGGTGCTCAGGTCCCAGTTCCCCGTGGCATCGAGGAGGGTATTTCTTGCAAGGATGTTGAACCAGATCGACTCCCACAGGGTCTCCCCCAGGAGAAGGGTGGTCAATGGCCCCCCACCCCGAATGGACGTGAGATGCCCACGCCCGCCGCTCGGAGCGTTGCATTGCAACGTGAAGAGCGCAGCCGCAGCACAGTGCAGGCACATCTTCGGTACCAGATCTCGCTTGACGAACAGGTCCCTGTTCTGGGCCAGGGTCTGTGCGCCCGGAGATTCAATCAAAATGCTTCCAATGGGCTCGTGATTACAGGGACCGAAGGTTTCGTAAGCCTGCATGAATCGCGGCACGTCGCCATCCAGCCTGAAGGCATGGGTCATCTCGGAAAATCGGTTTTTAACCTTCTCAATATCTGGCGGTTCCTCCAGCAAGCGTTGCCAGGCATCGTCATCGTCCGGCATAAAGAGGGTCTGGAAGAGACCGATCAGGAACTGCATCATCGATCCGTTGTAGTCCGGACGGACGAAACGCAATGCCAGGGGGGGATCCTCCGGGAATCCGGTGACCTCCCATGGGGCGATGCGCGATGTTTTTCCCGAACGGTGCAATACAGGAATCCAGGCATCCATGATGAGGTTCATGCGACCTCCCTGGTCAACGGGAGCATTCGAGCCCCCTTTTCCGTGAATAGGTCAGTTTGACCGTCTTTCCTTGTTCATTGTTAACTTCGGCGTGAAAACCTCCATCGTTCTCGGACATGACCACGGGAATACGATGTCGTGCAAGCGAGCGAAGACCGGGAGACGATGCCCGGAGAAGCTGGTCATAGGAATCAATTCCGGTGATAGCCCCTCCAGTCAAATGATGGCCAATGGAAGCAGTACTGAGATAACCATCCTCGTGATTGAAGAGCGTCACCAGATGATCAACTGCCTCCCGGCAGAGGACGAGATCCGATGATGCAGATCCCAGCCTTGTTGTTAATTGCGCCTCCTTTCCGAGCCATGCCCCCGCTTCGATATCGTACCCCGCCTTCAAGGTCAGTCCATTCAGTTTGCCCATAGAGGCTCCACCTCGAGAATCGCCTTCACACTTGAAGAAAACCTCCTTAAGGCTCTCCGGAAGACGTGTATCTGCATCCTCATCGAAGACGTACTCTATGAGACTTCGAAGATCCTGGGGGAACTCGATGACCCCCTTGCTTGACAGTATCTCCGCCGTCAGCCAGAGCCGGGCTGTATCGGGATAGACGTACCGGGCACCCGGGAAAGAACGAGCGTACCACTCCCGGTCGGGAGAGATTGCTGGATTGGGACTCAGGATCACGAGCTCAGTCTCTCCTCTGCCATCTCGCTCCGCAGGATCACCCGTTGAGGTCCTCATGTGCCTTCTCAACCTTCCGGCGCGCTGGATAACCAGGTCCATCGGGGCGAGATCGGTCACCATCTCGTCGAAATCCAGATCCAGTGATTGCTCCACCACTTGTGTGGCGACGAGGATCATACCGCGTCGGTCTGTTGCTGTGCTGGTCTTGCCGAATCGCTGCTTGATCTCCTTCTCAATGTCCAGGCGATCTCCCATCATGAACCTGGAATGGAACAGGATAACCTGCTCAGAATCGACCTCTGTTGAGATTTTTGCGTAGGCTGCCAAGGCTTCGGCTACAGTGTTACGGATCCAGCAGCAGGCTCGGCCTTGTCTCGATGCATTAATCACATGAAGTCTCGCCTCGTCTTCGGATTCGATCATTTGGATATGAAGCCGTCGGGAACCGGCAGAATGAGCCACGTCACGCTCGGTCAGACCAGTTCCCGTAAGGACAGTGATCAGCGGGAAAGACTCGCTTTCAACCTCTTGCACGGGCCATCCGGAGGCATCTGCGAAAGCCTTGAGAAAACGATTCCGTAGACGCCTCGGTAGGGTTGCGGACAGCAGGACGGCGGACCCTCCCATGGCTGCTTGAAATGATAGGAGGTTGCACAGCAGTTCACTCGAATAAGGATCGTAGGCATGGACTTCATCCGCGACCAGCACGTTTTTCGACAGACCGAGGAGCCTCAGCGACTGGTGCCGGAGAGGGAGGATTCCAAGAAGCGCCTGATCCATTGTTCCTACACCCACCTGCGCCAACAAGGCTTTCTTCCGGTTATCCGCAAACCAGGAAGCTGCATCCCCTTCATCATGGTCAGCATCTGGTGTGCTGTTCAGGAACCTGATGGAAGCCTTGCTTGCACTGTGTGCGAGGACGGTGGAAGGTGTACGCTCCTCGAACATGGTCCTGCAGGCAGCCCGAACCCTTTCGTACATGGAATTCGCCGTTGCCATGGTGGGAAGCCCGAAGTACAGTCCTGAGGCGGCACTGGAGGCAAGAGACTCCGATACCAACACAAGAGCAGCTTCGGTTTTCCCGCTGCCTGTCTGGTCTTCCAGTATCACGAGACGTTGCCGACCATCATCTGTCAGATCTTCTATGGCTGACTGCAGGGGGGTCGGGTTTTCGATGGAGGGGAAGAGGTTACGAATCCCCGTAACACTGCTTGGGCTACAGGTTATCAGACCCAGTACCTTAATGGCGCTCTCAGCCCGAGGCAAGGCGATCTTTTCCCAGTAGGCTCCGAGGCTCCACACAGAGTCTTCATGGGGGAAGCTGGTCTCCCGGGATGCTATCCAATCGGAAAGGACGATCAGCCCAGCCAAGAGCCAGGAGGCCTTCTTCCAGGCTCCATCGTAATGTAGCTGGTTTTCCTTGGTCACCGGCACGCGCAGATCCATCAGGAATTGGCTGCTCAAGTCTTGCAGAAGATCGCCTGCAGCCTCGACATCTTCCTTCATGAAATGGTCTTCCAACAGGACTATCGAACCACCGGGGCACACGGATGGTGGAATTCCATGGTGCCCGAATGAGGGTTTCAGGAGGATCTCCATCAAACGATTGGCAGAAGACCAGCCAATATCCGGTAGGATGGAGTACGTGAAGATTCTTGATAGGGCTTTCCGCCAAAGTATCAGACCCAGGTTACTGTGATGGATCGTGTACGCCAGCTTGGAATGCACGCCACGAAGTAGCTCAAATTGAGAGGGAGCCTGGTTCTGAAATGAAGTTGCGAACTTCCCGAAATCGTGTATCGCAGTAAGGAAGGACACCAGACGCAGCATATCCGACCGGGGAAGTTGCAACAGGTTTGCCATGTGATCTGCCAGAATCCTGTCTGACTCCAGAAGGGTTCTAGCTACGGCAGCGACATCCAGAAGGTGATAAGGCAGAGGATGATAGGAGTTCTCGATGGCCAACTTGCCCCAGTATTTGAAGAATGGGCTCTCTACTTGCTCCATTTCTCTTCGGATATCGGCTAATAGCATGTTGTCGTCACAGAGGCATGAGGTCCTCTCACGTACCATCACCTCTTCCAACGGAATAGCACAAGATCGTACGAATCTCCACAGTGTTTGATACGAGCACAATTATATGATAGCCTACTCAAAAGAAACGTGCAAGAAGGAACAGCAGCGTAAAGCCTGAAAACAGCTGAAGATCGTGATCATGTGAATGTGCATAGCCCTTGGATCGGGCACCAATCAAAAGATACCAGTAAACCCGACCGTACTCGGCAGGGTAAGATGTTTCGGTAGACCATACACAAAGACATTCATCATGGGAGTTTCAATGTGCAGTAGGGCAGTACCGAAGATATTGCCGCTCACACAGTGGAAGAGGCTGACGTCCCCTAACAGTGAATGGGCGTTGTGAAGAAAAGCATAGTGCAGGCTTGCATACTCGAGCTAGGGATCCGAGGTATGTGAAGGTGATCGCAGAGAGGCAAAGGTAGCTCAGTATAGGTCAAGAAAAACAGACGAATGGAATTGCATTATTTACATTTTGCAAGAAAGCTGTATTGCTGTATTGTTGGCAAGATGGAAACATGGCTTGAAGGATCTGTTTCGCAAAGGAGAGAGAATGAATAGTGCTTCAGAGCAAAAGACCAAGAGCCTGACTATCAGAATTCCGGAAGAGCTGCACCGGGAGCTGAAGGTCAAGGCAGCGGAGCAGGGGAAGACTATGGCCTATGTCGTCGAGCGGCTGATCAAGGCGTTCCTGCAAGCACCTGACCCCCAAAGGCTGTTCGAACTTGATCTAAAGTAGTCGGACTCGGGAAATCATAAATGGAGTATTGAACTCAAAAGAGGGGTTGAAGTCATGGAGACACTCATATGGTTCATTCTCGCCATAACTTTGGCGATTGCTGCTCTGCTTGGAATTCACCTGTTCAATTCAAGCAGAAGGGCTGACAAGACTGCGGAGGTGATAAGGGAAGAGCTAAGAGACGGGCGCGAGGAAACCCGTTCCGCTGGGAAAGATCTTCGCGAAGAAGTCTCAGGGAGAATGCAGGAAGCGACTCAGACTCTCTCTGCAACTCTGGGAACAGTTGCACAGGGCCAACAAACGCAGATAGAGGCTATGGCGAAGCAACTCAAAGACCTCACAGACGGGAATCAGAGAGGTCTAAACCTGATTCGTGACACACTTGATACTCGGGTGAGTGAACTCCAAGCAGGTAACGAAAGAAAACTCGGTCAGGTTCGGCAAGAAGTGACGGAAGCACTGAAAAACACGACTGAGCAGATGACAAAGGTTTTGGAAGCTATGAGTGCCAGCCAGAATGCCCTTTTCGAAGGCATGACGACACAACTCAAAGACCTAAGCAACTCCAACAGGAAAGAACTGGATACCATACGGGCATCCGTGGACAAATCTGTAAAAGAACTCCAGGAGAGCAACGAGAAGAAACTCGAGGAGATGCGGAAAACCGTTGATGAGAAGCTGCACGACACCCTTGAGAAGAGACTAGGTGAGTCTTTCAAGTTGGTTAGCGAGAGGTTGGAGGCCGTTCAGAATGGCCTTGGTGAGATGAAAAACCTGGCCAACGATGTTGGTGGACTTCAGAGAGTGTTGACCAACGTGAAAGCACGTGGCACTTGGGCTGAGTTCCAACTCGGCGCACTGCTTGAGCAAGTTTTAACTACCAGCCAATATGGGAAGAATGTTGCAGTTAATCCGGAATCAGATGAGAGGGTCGAGTTCGCTGTCGGACTGCCGGGACCAAAAGATGATCCCAAATCTCAGGTATGGCTTCCTGTCGACTCGAAGTTCCCTCAAGAAGACTACATCCGACTCCAGGAAGCAGCAGATAGAAGTGATCCATCTGCAGTCAAATCGGCAGTAGAAGCTCTGGCCCGTTCAGTTCGTAATTCAGCAAAAGACATACATGATAAGTATGTGCATCCGCCTTACACGACAGACTTTGGAATCATGTTCTTTGCCACTGAGGGATTGTATGCAGAGGTCATAAGGCAGCCCGACTTGGTTGATGAACTCCAGCAGCGCTATAGAGTAATGGTCGCTGGACCGACAACGCTGGTTGCACTACTAAGCAGTCTGAGAATGGGATTCCAAACGCTTGCAATCGAAAAACGAGCATCAGAGGTTTGGAAGGTTCTGGGTGCGGTGAAGACTGAGTTCGGGAAGTTCGGCGAGGCACTCGACAAGGTGAAGAGTCATCTCGACAAAGCTCATCAATCCATAGAAAAAACTGGTCAGAGGAGTCGAGCGCTTGAGAGGAAACTCCGTGGGGTTGAGGAACTGCCAGAAAAGGAGACGTCAGAACTGCTAATACTTCATTCAGAAACCATTCCAGAAGCGTTTGAAGAAGAGAAACAAGACGAAAGCAACGGTGTCCTCGAGTAGAATGGTATAAATTCACAGCGAATTACTGCAATTCCATGATGAGGAAGTATTCTGATGCAAGCCTGTATCCATCGCGGCAGCCATGAGATCGGCGGAAGCTGCGTAGAGCTACAAAGTGAAGGTCAGAGGCTTCTGATCGACATGGGATTACCGCTCGAAGCGCTTGGGGATTCTACACAGTATGTACCCATGATTGATGGGCTCGACGGAAGTGACCCTTCACTGCTCGGGGTTCTTGTATCCCACCCTCACATTGACCACTACGGGCTTCTTGGACACCTGAGCCCGAAAGTACACGTGGGGATGGGCGCCGCGGCCCGAAGGATTGTCAGGGCTGCTTCTCCCTTCATGAAGAAAGAACTGCCTTTCATTGCCGAGGGGTGGAACTACGAGTCCGGAGTGTCTTTTGACATTGGCCCGTTTCGGGTTACACCTTTTCTCGTTGACCACAGCGCCTACGACGCCTACTCCCTGCTGGTTGAGAGTGAAGGCCGACGATTGTTCTACAGTGGCGACTTCCGTTCTCTCGGAAGAAAGGGCGGCTTGTTCGGCAAGTTCTGCGCTAATCCCCCCTTAAACATCCACGCTCTTCTTCTCGAAGGAACAACCATCGGACGTCTGGAACCCAAAGTCAGCGAGACCATGGTCGAGAATCGAATGGCAAGGTTGTTCTCCCGGACTCCGGGATTGGTAATGGTTCACTCTTCCATGCAGAACATCGACCGGGTGGTCTCCGTGTTCAAAGCCTGCAGGAAGACATCCCGGATTCTCATTGTGGACCTCTACGGCGCGGCTGTCCTTGAAGCCACTGGCAACAGGAACATCCCTCAAGCCTTCTGGCCTGAAATGGCTGTTTACGTGCCGCGCTGGCAGCTCTCTCAGGCGAGGAAACTTTCTGAACTCCTGGAGCGGTTAAGCAAGAACAGAATCTCCCTCTCGCGTATCAGTTCCGATCCCGGTCGATTCGCACTGATGTTCCGTCCCATGCACATGACCGACCTTGAGTCCGGGCAGTGTCTGGCCGGAGCCGCATTCGTCTACTCCATGTGGGAAGGTTACCGGGAACGGGGAGATTACGCTCGGGTCGACCGGTGGCTTGAAAAGAACGAGGTTTTTCTGCATAGTATCCATTCATCGGGGCACGCCGGTACCGGCGATCTTCAGAAACTCGTTTCGGCCCTCAATCCCCAAAAGGTGATACCCATCCATAGCTTCTCGCCCGAGCGCTACCGGGAGGTCTTTCCTTCCGTTGAAATGCACGACGACGGAGAGTGGTGGGAGGTATAAAACCTTGTTTCAGGGGAGGAACCGCATGTTCAATGTCGCTGACAGGGACCTGATTCGGAGTTGGCTGGAAGAAGGCCGAATGCGTCGGGCGACACATGTCATTGTCGTCGTCAACAAGGTCTGGGATGATTTCGTGGTCTATGTCATGCCCGGGGAGGACTCCCGGGAAGTTGCTGCCCGATACCAGGGCATCGACCACCAGAGGGTCATGGAGGTCTACTCCCTCTCAATGGATATGGAGACTCAACTACGCGAGGATAGAGCTTTCCATTGGGAGTGAGCATGAACCCATTGATGAACAATGAAGACCGGGAGAAGCGACTCGCCGCGCTTCCAGAGGACATCCGGGAAGCCCACCGTCACAGCATCCATCATCGGGCGGAGATAGAGGCCAGCGTCCACTGCGGTTGTTTCTACTGCTGCGCGGTATTCCCTCCGGGGGAGATCACCGATTGGGGGGACACATACGAAAACGATACGGCCGCCTGTCCTTACTGCGGGATCGACAGCGTTATCGGTTCGGCTGCGGGGTTTCACATCGACGCAGAGTTCCTGAGGAAGATGAAGTGGTATTGGTTCGGTTGTTAAATAATAGTACTTCATGCACTATAGAAAAAGCAATTAAAAGGAGAAGCAAATGGACCTGAATACAATACGCAATGACGTACTGAATACGTACTTGAGGGAAGATATAGTGCGCAATGAGAGAGTGAATAGCTCGAAATCGCTATGGGAAAGCAAAACACTTATTGAAGAACTACTAAAAACTGATAATATCGGGCATATTGACTTTTGCAGCTTGCTACTATCACTATTCACTAGTGTATCAAAGCATCTTGAAAAAGAGTATTCGCCAAACAGCAGAAGTCGTGGGTTGTTGCGTGGTTTCATCCCAATAGGTCAGAAAGCAATAGAAGAAGCGGAGAACGGTAGAAATCTTGAGGTACCACTAGAACGAGCGATGGCACTGGCAAATAACTGGTTCTGCCAGTTTTCTTGTCTTTCGGGCTATGCAGGCACAAGGGCGAAGTACAAGCGCAAAAGCATCGACTTGGTGTGGACACCCAGTAAATCCAGTACACTGGGATATCTTATCGAGCTAAAGGAATGGAAGTCAAAAAATCATATACTATTCGCTGCTATTGAAGTTATTATATATTGGATGTGCTTCATCAACGT
Source organism: candidate division Hyd24-12 bacterium UBA6080 (assembly GCA_002436025.1). Classification (GTDB taxonomy): domain Bacteria; phylum Fermentibacterota; class Fermentibacteria; order Fermentibacterales; family JCC-6; genus UBA6080. Next base: position 191,416 of record DIXM01000012.1, on the reverse strand, counting down.
TAGGAACATTGATATCGCGCGCAAAAATCCACAAGCATCTAATTGGCCGAAATGGAGCGACTTCAAGCTCTGTGTAATGGCGCCAAGTAATTACTTTGCAGAACAGCCTAAGAACTACAGAATTCTTGTGGATACGCTTAACAAGGCATTACAAGCTCTAACTAACACGGGTGTCCACAACTGTGATAGATTAGGAGTGAATTCCTGCAAAGTTGTAGCTATTCCACTCAGTATTGAGAGAAATGCCTTCATAAAGCTGATTCGCTTAAATGCTGCTGTCCTTACGTGTAGAGAAGCGAGACAATCAGATCTCCAAGACAGTAGTATCCTCTATCAGAAACTGGAATAGGATTTGAGATATTAAGGGATATCCTAGCGTCTCAACTGAAGGACATTCTTACTCGAACACTCTTGGGAGTCTTCTCATTCATTAAGATTCCGAGATCTGACAGGCGCTGAGGGCAGAACTGACAAGGCGTTCCTGCAATCGCAAGACCCTCAAAGGCTGTTCGAACTTGATCTAAAGTAGCGGATGCGTGGAGTCCTCGAGGAAAGTACCGACCGAAGGTGAACCTCTTATAGTTCCATGAGGTGTATGCCGCGAAATGAGACGTCATCGCTACGGAACTGATGGATTTGCAGCGGCTTGTCGAGAGTGACCCGGAACGGTTCCGTGAGTAGGCGTTGACATCTACTAATGGAAGCTTACTCAAACTGGTGGCATAAAAGTCGGGGGGAAAAACCTGTGTTGACTTTTACAACCGGTGGGGTATTCTCCTCGGATGTTAGCTGGTAACCGGGCCTCACAGCTGCGGTAGAATCGTTGTTCGACTCACACTAGGGGAGGAGACAAGAAGTGGAATCTTTTGACTTGAACCGTGTTTCGGCAGTGGATCGAAAGGCACTCACCGAGAAGTTCAACCCCCAGTACGTCGAACGAATGGAGCGTTACAAGAAGGAATTGCTGCTTGCGGAAGACGACTTCAACTTCTCTGAACGCGACCTTGTTGAATTCTTCAAAGACGAATCCAGTGAAATGATGCGATGCATCATCGATTCGGTGCGTGACAGCATTACCCACAACCCCGAAAACAAGCTGAAGGATTTCATCGATTTCGGAGGTAGTGACAAGGAAAAACCATTGTCCTATTCCACTATTGAAAAATACTTTTACTCGTTTTTCATATGCCCTGATCCACTCGATGCGCCGATAAGTCAACAGCTTGAAGGTGGAGATAATCCCAGAGAGCTTGAGAAGAAACAGATTTTAGGATTGATGAACATAATTGCAGATAAAATCTACATTGGAAGGTTTGACAGCAACATCGGAACCGATAGAATTGAGGAACGGCTACAAGCTGGAGAGGATCTGCCGTTGGATCACGTTCGAGCGTACCGCGTTAGCAGGGAAGAGATCCTGGGGACCTGGCTGAAGCACATATCTCGTATCACTTTCAACTATCTCATCATGTTAAAGATTCCGATAGAAAAGAACACGTTTTTCCTGCAAAAGCTTCCGGACCACTTGTGGGAAAGGTTTCAGATATTCATTCAGTATCTCAGGGGTCTCCCGGTGTGGTCTGATGTTGCTCTCTCATCCACCATTTTTTGTGGTAAGCAGAGCTATGACTTCTGGGAGCATGTTTTTGAAACGGCGAAGACACCCCAAGGGCAGCAGGTGTTTCCGGAGCCAATTAGATATACGAATATCTGGGCCAGAAATGTTTAAAGCCGAACCGTAGGCTTCCCCGTTTAGGGGACATTGGTAGAGTGAGACTTCCTGCTACCTGCAGGAAGATCGGCATAACGGAGCAGACGATTTATCGGTGGAAGATGAAGTACGGTAACCTTGGGGTTCCTGAGCTGAGGCGTCTTAAGCCGTTTGAAGAAGAGAGCATGAAAAGCACTGAAGAGGGGAAGCTCAGAAGCATGACGATAAGGATCCCGGAAGGCCTTCGTGATTGGGCGATGAACGTACTTGGAGCCAGGGTGACTGGCCTGGACGAACAGGAAAGAACCGGCATTGATGGCAGGATCACTTTCCAGGGAAACGCAGAAGGAACCTTCGAGACAGTTCTCCTCAGGGTTGTTCCAGGAAAGACCAAGACCTCGCACATCAGAGACCTCAGGGGCGCTATGGGGCAGGAGAAGGCTGCGCTGGGGGTTCTGGTAACGATGGATGAACCCACGGAGAGTTTGCTTGCAGAAGCCTCCGAATCCGGCTTCTACGAGCACCCGGCAACAGGGGAGCAGTATCCGAGGGTTCAGGTCATCCGTGCCATTGACCTAATCGCTGGGGAACCGGTCCAGGTGCCTCGATAGTTTGCACCCCACCCACGGCATCTATGATATTGAACTCAAGGCATTACCGGGTTGAAACAGGGCATGAAGGAGTAGGCTTGCCTGTTCAGAAGTCTATATCCGGCCACTTCTTCGTCGTGGGAAACCTGATTGAATACAGTGGTCCAACCGCTCCGGAGAGCTTCGTTCTTCCGGAAGGAATGGAGATAGTCCCTTGGGAGCATCCTCGTCTCTTCTGGCTGACGCTCGATGGCGTGAGGATCGCCGGACCTGCAAGGCGGGAGCTTCTTGAAAGCATCGCCCACGACCTGTGCACGAATCCAGACAGGCAGGAAGACTTGGCGACGCTGCAGGAAGAAGTGAAACGTCTCATAGTGACCAAGGCGAAGGTGTAGCCCAAACCCAACTGGAAGCTTGACGCATTCGATGGATCCCCTTTTAAACTTCTGCTTCTCGCGAGTGTTAGTCCTTGCTCATGGAAGAACCTTGTTTTGCGGCCCTTAGAGGCCATAGACGGGCTATTCTCTTCAGGGTAGTGGTAAGAGACAGCCCGCAAGCTTCATAGTGCCACAGGAGGCTCTATGGAGTTCCTGTGAGGCTTCAGTGAACAGCAGCCGCTCGTGGGCAGCATCACTTTCTCAGTATTGGGATTCCCGACTGCATCCGTCCAGTTGATGTGTGAAACATGACCCGACCAGAGGATTTCAGGAGCGGTTTCATCCTGAGAATCGCCGGTCCGAACTCGAACTTTATGGCAGTTTGACTGTGTCATCGGGCTCTTGCTTTTTGCAGGGAATTCGCTCAGAATAGCTTATAGGAATGTATATTCTAACAAGCTATTGAGAGGCAGCAGAAATGATGAAAAAACACAGCGATCGAGCCGACCCAGACGCTGAGTCCTCACAGGCTCAATACCTCAAAACGGTTCAGGCAATGAACGGTGGAGGAGTCTCTGTTCCCGTCGTTCCGGAGAATCCAGCGGCACTGTACCTGATGGGACTGAGAAGCGAGAGTGGTCGCTACCAGATGATGAGGAAGCTGGACAAGGTTGCCATGCTCGTCGGCAGGTGCTCGTGGAAAGAGTTCCCGTGGAGCAAACTCACCCCAGAGATAGTGACTGCACTGGTGACGAAGCTTGCCAGTGAGTACAAGCCTGCTTACGTGAATGGGATACTGGCATCGATAAGAGGGGTTGTGGAGTGCGCTTTCGATAAAGGGATGATGAACGCTGAAACCTACCGGCTCATCAAGAAGGTGAAGGCGGTCAGGGGTGGTTCCACAGAACCGGCCGGTCGCTACGTCAACGGTGGCGAGAGGGGAGCGCTGATGGAAGTGTGTCTCAAGGATTCTTCCCCGGTAGGGAGAAGGGACGCCGCCGTTCTTGCCTGCGCGTATCCAGGAGGCCTCCGACGTGGGGAGATCGCCTCGCTGACTCGCGAGGCAATCACGGACGACGGAGAAACCCTCAGCATCAAGGTCATGGGTAAGGGCAGGAAAGAACGAACTGTCTTCATGGGCAACGGAGGAGCGGATGCTCTGAGAGACTGGCTGGCGTGTCGGGGAGATGCCCAGGGACTCCTTTTCTGGGCGGGAAGGAGGGGAGGGCATCTGGTCGAAGGCCAGGGTATCAGTTCCCAGAGTCTGAATGAGATCATGAAACGCAGGGCAAGGGAAGCCGGGGTGAAGGACATGGTGACGCATGACCTAAGACGGACGACGGCGAGTGATCTGTTGGATATCACCGATGCCGTGACAGTAGCGGGTTACCTGGGTCACGCAAGCACCAACACAACCGCGAAGTATGACCGCCGTGGAGAGAGGGCGAGGAAGGAAGCGGCACAGGGGCTGCATATTCCTTATGTCCGGAGAGGATGAGACGGGTTGATGGACCGGTAGATCCTGAGAGGTAGATAAGGACCCCACCTTGCACTTGCTGTAAAACACAGCAATTCTGGAATACTTCTGCGTCCAATCAAAACTTAACTAGTGAATACGTATTGACTGTAGTTAGCCTACTGTGTATCTTCATTAGGGATTATTGTGATGCCAGCATATTAATCAACAAAGTAATAGTGTCCAGTTAATTGGAAGTAACAGGTGGATCAAGAAACGTTTAGACGCGTACTGGAAGAGGATCTCGCTCCGATGCTTGCTGGGGAGCTTAAAAAAGACCCGCTACCATCAACTGCGCGCGAACTAACTATTGCATACGAGGGTCCCTGCAGGCTGCTCGTTAAGCCAACTCGCGACACTGCCTATCGGTTCGCTATCGACCGCAGTCAGAGCTTCAGTCCCCAGGAAAAGCAGCTAGCGGAGGACTTCATCAATCAGCTTGAAGCCATAGCGAAAATAGATTCCGGAATCTACGAACGAGACCTGCTTCGGGCATTACCTACACGCGTAATCGCTCATCATATGGGTAGTGGTGAGGTTCTTCATAGTATTTTGGATCACCTACAGATATGGTCAGCCCAGACTTACGAAGGACAGCGAATCGTCGCAGCTGTCGGTATCCAAGGCGCCCCTGGAAACGCGAGATTACCGTTGCATACTCTATGGGGTGAAGACTATGGACCTGTGATGACGAATGGATTCGACACCCTACTAGAAGTTGATTCAGTTGGTAACGTGCATGGTCTGGTTCACCTTGATGTTCCGGCTGTAGTTTCACGAAAGGCTCCCTATCGATTGGGGCGGATTGCAGAATGGACAAATGGTGGAGCAACTGCAGTAGTGCTTAATCGCAATGGTGAAATACTGGTGTTCCGCGATGCGTCGCTACACTTCGTGCGGCGCAATGGGATATGGGTGCACTACTCCCATGACGTTAACATTAGGCGGCTATCACCGCCTCGAGGACAGAGTCTTAGGAAAGCGATATACGAAAGCTGCCTCGATGTTTCTTACGCGCGCTGCGGTGGTTGCATTGGTGTACTCAGTTATGATAACCGTGAAAACACCGATGAACTCATCGCTGAACCAGACCTCCTCGACTCTAGTGATACGTACAAAGTGAGACTGATTCGAACAGCGGTGGCGGGTAGACCCTTTCAAGAAATAGACAGACGAATTCGTCAAGAACTCCTTGCCTTGGACGGTGCGCTTGTACTTGATCATAAAGGTAAGCTATTAACAGCAGGGGCTATTCTTAAAGTGCCTGAAGGAAGCGTTGGCGGTGGTGGTAGGCGCGCAGCAGCGGTGGCAATTAGTAAGCGGGGACTGGGTGTAAAGGTCTCTCAAGACGGTAGCATCATTGGCTTTCATGATGGGAAGACGTCACTAACTACCTAGAAGCAGTTAATTAGAGCAAAGAGGCAGCGCTGTGTCGAGAAAGTCTCAAATAGCTCCTTCAGAGAACCTTTCGACCGAAGCAGGAATCTCCATTCCCTCGAGAACCTCCGCCGAGGCTGCTCTGAACGCTGCAACGAGTCTTTCACCTGCACCACTCGAAGAAGAAGGCACCTCGAATAGCGCTGCATCATGCATTGGTAGTAGCAACTGGGTTCTCTCCAACGAGGTGGCTTTGAGAATCGCGTGCTTGAGAATTAGTGACCCAGTACCTTGAACCACTTGTGAAATCGCCCACCTTCTCTCCTTCGGCAGGAGTTTTCCTCCTGCCAATCGATAACGAAAGTTGCCATTTCTGGTTCCGATGCGGCCCTTCTCTTCAAGCGTTCGAAACACCGAACCCTTCCACTTCTCTACACTAGTAAACTGCGACACCACAGATTTAGCGACTTGTGCGCCCTCCTCGGCTGTAATTCCGAGGAGATTCGAGGCCCAAGCGCCTAATCCTTTCTCACCCATTCCATAGGAGTACGACAAAAACAGCGTCTTGGCAGCCTTCCTCAGATGGTTACCACCTATCGCCTCTGCAAGCACTGTGTAGGGGTCCCCTGATCGGCACATCGACAACAGATCTTCATCGCGAGACATCCATGCAAGTATGTGGGGTTCAAACGCATCGTAGTCAACATAGACTAGAGAATAGCCATCTCGCGCCACGACAACGTCCCGAAACCGTTTGCTAAGATTCTGAAGCGATGGCTCCTTCATCATGATGCGTGATGTCACAGTTCCAACGCACTCAAAGTCCGGCGCAACCAATCCCCCCCTGTCCACACCTAGCTGGTCTAGAACTCGGCGGTCGCGTTTGAGCTTTGCTAGTCGTTCCAACAATCCACACAACTCATCCCAGTCAGACAAGTAACGGATCACATCCCTTGGTGGAAGACCATCAGTCCAGGAGCGCAGCGACTCCTCTGCTCCGATGCAATCATATAGGTACTCCAAGTCACATAGTGCGCGGTCAACGTCGATGCCTCGCCCAATCGCGATCTTGTGGTGCAGTCCATAGTACTCCCGCTCAATTGCGTTGTAGTGTGTATCCCTGCGTTCGCAATCAAACTTTATTCCCAAATGCTCAGCATGCAACAAGACCGAGTCCACAGGAACCTCTACCCCCCAGAACCGGCTCGACTCTCCCAGTACTTCCAGCCCAGAATCGATCTCGTCCCAGATTTGCTCAAGTTCCTCCAGCGCAAGGACAGCCAGTTCGCTTATGGAGTGGACGCTCCCGCCACCAAGTCCGAGCATCGCACTGGCCACCGCCGAACTGTGACTACCCCCTCCAGTCAACTTTGAAACCCTCGACACTACCTCCCATGGCTGCTGTCCGTGGTCAAAGGCAGACCTCGGCTTCCCGCAGAGTAGCCTGGCAGCCATCTCGATTGATACTAGCTTAGGAAGTTCGAGGTTCTCCGAGAGAAGTGCGTGCGCCACAGCTCCCCGCCGATAACAAACGACCGGAATGGAGAGCGCTGACAATTCGGCAAGGCTGATCTGTCGAGCTGGCAGTCCTCGCTCTTTAATGACCGTCACCAGCGCCCCTCCTAGCCATAATGGAGAGAGCGAATGAAAGAGGAGAACTCTCTCAGTCATACTGTGATACCTCGTCATAGACAAACCGCGAGTTCACTGGAGGTAGTGGAGTGAAATAGCGCCCTCGAAGAGGACCGGTGTGCAGCGATCGATACACTCCCAGCTCGCATCTGGGCATACAAGTACTAACCCTCTCCTTCACAACACCGTCGAATGGAAGCTCATGGATTGCAATAATTGCCGAACGGTGCTCTGTTGGGCTAATGAGGTCTGAGAATCCAGCCGCCACGAGCTCGCGGTCAGCGACCTTACCCTTCGCTCCGAGAAACAGGGCTGCCCCAGCCCTATCACCAGGTCGAGTGGATGAGCAAAAGACTGTCCTCGCGCACGACAACGCCCCATCGTCGTCATACCCATGGTAGACAAGAAGCTGCCAGAGTAGGTAGTTTTGCCAGTCGTAGAGGGCTCGAGTATCGGACGCAAGCAGATTGGCGACTTTCTCCAGGTCACGCGTCTCTAAGGGAGCGGCCTTGAGAAACCGAACGAGTTGGTCGCTTGTGAATGGTTGAGAATCGAGCTCATCGATGACAGCGTCAATGAACTCACGAAAATAGAGCGGTGGAATATGAAGATCCTCACAAAGGGCCAAGTTCTCGAAACGCTTGACGCAGAACCTAAATCCCCGCTCCTGCGTGCGCCCCTCTTTCACGAGCTTCACCGAGTAGGATTTCAGGTCGCCTAGCGAACGCATGATGGTAGCACGGCTTCGGCTGCGCCACATCGCGTCAATGACGGCGAGTTCACGGTCAGGAACTCCCAGTTCCTTCTCTCGCTCCTCGGTTCCAGGCTCGAGAATCATCGTTTTTGCAGCATTCACATTTAGGTGTAGCTTACGCAACTCGGTAATGAGTTCCTGCAGTGCCGCACGTGCTGCGTATTGATTGTCAACCACAATGCGGATATCGTCCATATATCGGTAATAGTCGTAACCTCTTTCCGTCATACGTGCATCGACAGGACTCAAGTAGATGTTGGCCAAAATCGACGAGGCATCACGGTTTTGCGGGAGCCCTTTTTCCTTAGTGAAGCACCAACTCTCCAAACATCGCCCTATCTCGTCAGCGACAAACCGAACAATACGCTTGTCCTGAGGAGACGACTTGATGCGCGGAACACTCGATCTGAGAATCTCAGTCAGCTTCTTAACAGAGATGTTCTCGAAGTAGTTCTGGACGTCGGTGACAAGGACGACCTTGTTGGTGCCAGCCTGTTCTCGCACGTACCCTTCGAAGAGCCGCCATTGCTCAATGGGATGCTTAAACACATACCGATCGTCCCGTGCCTCTGTCGAATTCCATCGGTGGCTCATCACGCGATCACTGAGCATCGGATCGAAGAATGGCTGGACGAAACGAGCCAGAGAATGGTAGTACGCCCGATCAACGAAGGGGATTTCCATCGAATAGCGCAAAACAAACCGCTTCTTGGGAATATTCTGTACGCAACCCTTCGATGGCACGTACTCGCCATCGCTCTCTGATAGGGCTTTCTCGAGTGATTCCCGTAACACTTCAGCGATGAGTCGGTCGTCATAGTTCAGACTGTCAGGAAACCAGTCGTCCTTGAAGTCCTGCCTCAGTTCCCTTGCTAGCCTGCCGGGATCCGTATGAAACAGGCCCAAGTCAATGTTGTCCGCCATGATGACCTCCAAGCGCTTGATTCTACTGCGCACTGGGATTTATCACAAGAACCAAGAGCGATACTCGAAGAGGTTTGATCCAACCCGCTGCGCCCGTTTGTACTGGTCTTCGAATTCAGTGAGTGGCGGATCGAAAAGTCGAAGGCATTAGCCTGACGAGTGCTTCCACCAGCTGTAGCAACCTCGGTGCCCGGGCGTGAGAAGGGTGATCGTCGTAGCGCTATTGGGCGCAGATAACGTGCATTGTTGTCTGAAGAAAAATGACCGTAAGAAACGAATCTTCACGAAAGCCAGCAAGAGCTCTTTCTACAAGATACCATCAGTCGCAACTATTCTCCTCTGCTACCCGGCAGGTTCCTCCTAAATGTTCTCCGATTTTGATGCAGGAAAGACTGTGCTTGGAGGGAGCTGCGTGACAGACGACGATCCGGTATGGCAATGTACTGCGTGCAACTCCGTGATTTTCCGGAAAGAGCGGACCAACTCGGGTGGACCGGAGAGTTCCTGATGTGAGAGGATTGTGCCAAGGATCATAAGAACATGTTTCCGGCAGAGGTTTGAAAGCGGGTGGTTCGACGGGCGTTGGAGCACACCAAGGAGTACGGCTCCCGCTGGGCGGAGATCGTATCCATCCCTGCAAAGATCGGGTGTTCTCCAGGGACCTTGCACAGATGGTACGGTGTAAGGAGACAACATTTGGCAGGAAGACGGGGAGGACACTTGGTCGAAGGTCAGGGTATCAGTTCCCAGAGCCTGAACGAAATCATGAAACGCAGGGCAAGGGAAGCCGGGGTGACGGACCTTGTTACCCACGACCTCAGACGGACCACAGCGAGCGACCTCTTGGACATTACCGATGCCGTGACCGTAGCGGGCTACCTTGGCCATGCCAGCACTAACACCACGGCCAAGTACGACCGCCGAGGAGAGAGGGCAAGAAAAAAGGCGGCTCAGGAGTTGCACATCCCATACTCGCGACGTGGAGATTAACTGCGAAATGCATCTGAATTGGAGAATCCATAAAATAGGAGAATGTTACACCATGTAACCATTGTGTTGGGATATGGTGTTGCGGAAACCTTTTTAAAAAAGAAACATACAACGAACAAAATTCACCACACTGAGCTTGACTTCGCAGAGGTTTTTGTGGTCAAGAATTGCGTTGCGAGATAATCGGATGCCCAAATGAGTTGTTTTTCACGACCCGGAAAACTCTATGCTAACAACGGCTTGATGTACCATAAAAACCTTAAAACCGTATTGACTCTAAGTAACCTGAGAGCTATTCTATTGAATGGGTGTTATGCAACCAGTTACCGGCTGCCGTAAGGTCAGGCTTGACAAGGAGAGGAAACACTCCATGTCTTTTCATGACTACATTCGATACTCAAACAAGTCGCAGTTTCCATCTGATTGTTTTCCCATTCTTACAGATCATCTGTTGACTATAGCTAGTTGGATACAAGACTCATCCGATAGGCCTTTAGGCGTAGTTGCCTTGTACCCAGAACGCCCAGCTGCCAAGTTGCCGAAGAGTATGCAGTTTTTCACCTTTAGTAGAAAACGAACGGTTTATTCCGCGCTAAAGCAAGTGGAGGATGCTTTTGCAGAGTTCTACTTGAGAACGGACGTTTTGCCGTTCGTGAACACTGCCCCCTCTGTTTACTTTCGCTCGCCTCAAAAACTGCCATCTAGACTTGTCAATCGGTTTAGAAAAGCCGGAGCACTCTTGTATGCCATTGAAGAATGATTACCAAAGGGTAGCGGAACGATCTCTTCATGCCTGTGACGCGATGATTGCAGTGAGTATTCAAGAGAATGCAGCGTTCTTGGCTTATCATGCGTTTGAATCGACTGGGTGCGCTCTGTCGACCCACATGCGTAAGCCCGTAGGACCTGGAGTGTCTCATGCGAATAAAATGAAGCATTTCAAAGATGCGGCAATACCCCTTAGAAACGGGAAAGCAGTTGCCGCGCTTGCCGTGACTCTTACAAGCTTGAGAAACACATTTCTTTACCCGATTGCGGTCAAGAGCACCGGTAAGTACATCCTTCCTGAAAACAGCATTTCAATCGCTCAGGCAAAGGAGCTTAAAAAAAGAGTAGTAGGCATTAAGAATTGGGTTGGACGAATGATTAAATAGCGGCTGTGCAACTGGTTTCGTCACGACAGGCTACTTCGTGGAATTTAGAGGTTGATGTAACTGATAACACGTCTAGATCCTGTTGTGTCGGAGCACTAAGCGGTTCTTAAGATGCAATCATTTAAGTGCGTATACCATGAAGGGGAGATTATGGTGGATACAAGCAATTGGAAGCGAGAAACGTTTGAACTTCGCACAGGCATCCGCTTGGATCCCCGAAATGTTCGGCTCGAATTGACTGATGCGAAGGTCGAGGCCGATATCATGGAAGATCTTTTTGTTAATGAAGACGCCCTCCGACTTGTCGAGGGTATCTGCTCAGTGGGCTATCTGACTCACGAAGTTCCAGTTGTCGTGTATCGTGACGCTGAGTGCATCGTTGTCGAGGGCAATCGTCGCATTGCAGCGCTTAAGGCGATGCAGAACCCTATGCTTGTTTCGGACTTCAGTAACAGGATTGCTGCAATTCAGAAGCGCTACCCTCACCACCCCAAGATCACGCATGTGGAAGTGCTTATCGCTCCTTCACAGGATGCTGCGGATCAGCTCATCGCGGCGATTCACACTGGCAACCTTCGTCGTCCTTGGACGCCTTCCCGCCAAGCAGCGTTCTTCCAAGCTCAGATTGATAGCGGCCGTACATTTCAAGAACTCGTGGAACGGTACCCCGCCAGCGACGTCAAGAAGTTCGTCTTTCGCGCACAGATGGTCAATCGCATCAAATCCATTAGGAACGCAAGCCCTGAACTGCGGGACTTCGTCGTGTCCACGAAGTTTAAGAAAGGATTGTCCACACTTGCTCGAATTCACGATTCAAAGGAGTTCAGAGAACTGGTTGGGCTACAAGTTGGGGATGACGGTAGCTTCAGCATGACAATCACTGATGATGAATTCGACAAAATTGCAGAGGTTATTCTCCAAGGAATCGCAGAGGGAAGCCTGAATACACGTACATTGAACAAGGTCAAGGACAACCCACGATTCGCACAACTTATGAGCGACAATGGATCTGTGCTTAGCCATCAGGACGGCAGCAAGGGGGGAGATGCACCCGCAAACCCTAAACCCAAAGCAGATGATGAACCAAAGACGACTACTTCAAACCCTCCTCGTAAACCGAGGGACCCTTACCTCAGTGTTAGTCGAATTTCAGCTCCAGCGTCCTATGGTGAGGGATTCAAGCAGTGCCTTGAGGAGCTGTCGACCACGAATGTACAGCAACGACCAGCAACAGCATTCCTGCTTATGAGAGCTGCGATAGAGAAGGGAATCAAGTCGTTCGCGGAAGTGCAGCATATCGAAATCAAGAGCACACACAACCATAACGGCTACGTCTATCTGAGTAACTGCCTTGACTGGCTCTCGGAGTATGCGAGGACAAAAGGGGATAAGTGGGTAGTACAGGTCGTCGCTGGCATGACAAAGCTCGTCTACTACCAAGTCACTGCAGACAAGCTGAATGCAGTTAATCACAACCACAAGATGTATGTGACGCCAGACGAGGCAATTGAAATGTGGCGTTCGGTGGTCTCATTGCTTGAGTACGTGGTCAGGCCGTGACACTGCGTCCGAACAAGAGGCTGCATGTTTCCCCCCTGCGCTATCCTGGCGGCAAAGGTGCGCTCTACTCTCGCCTAAGACATCTCATCAGAGCCAGTGATTTGGCGGGTTGCACTTACATCGAGCCCTATGCTGGAGGTGCAGGAGCTGGCTTGAGTCTTCTTGTGACTGGTCAGGTCAGCCACATCGTCATCAACGACTTGGATCCTGCTATTCATGCCTTTTGGTGTCTTGTCCACAAATCGCCTGATAGCCTGATATCAAGAATACTGTCGGTACCGCTGGAGGTATCGGAATGGCGCAAACAGAAGGAAATCTATACTTCTGCAGCACCTGACGATATAGAATCACTTGGATTTGCGACATTCTATCTGAATCGCACAAATCGTTCTGGAATTCTCAACGGAGGTCCTATTGGGGGGTTTGACCAGACAGGAAGCTACAAGATCGATGCACGCTTCAATAGGCAACAGCTGGCAGAACGCATCGAACTGCTCGCTCTACATGCGTCAGACATCACCGTCACTTCACGTGATGGTGTGGAAGTCATTTCCGCCTATGCCGGTCAACGCGAGAATTTCATCTATGCTGATCCGCCATATTTCGAGAAGGCCCATTCGTTGTACATGAACTCCTTTGAAATCAAAGATCACGAACGCCTTGCCAGTGTGCTTAACGGGTTCAAGGATTCATCGTGGTTGCTGACATACGACAACTCGACGCACGTCGAGAGGCTGTACACTGAGCGCCGTCGAAGACTCTTCGAGCTTCTCTACTCCGCAAATGGCGCTTCAAAAGCGAAGGAAATTGCGATCTTGTCCGATACCATGGCCGATGTTCCGAAGGGGTGGGAACTCGAGCGGACTGCCTAAGATCGTTTCAATTTTTGCTAACCCGGAAAGTGTCTACCTAATGGGGAAGCCTTCGGCATGACAGACATCTTCGATGGACCATATGGCTCATTCTGCGACCGCCTTTGGTTCGACTGGCTGGCGGATCGGCTCCCAAATTCGGCCTTCTATGGTGGAAGATTCGATGCGAGGAGCGCACCTGAACCGTGGCTCGAGTTCCGCGCAGGGTCGAACCCCTTGGTCGCAGTGACCACGAACCCAGGTGGCAGCATGGACCATCAGTCACATACAGCCGTTGTTGGCGGAACGAGTTCCATCATCAAGCCATCACATACGTACCGAGAGGCAACTGAGGGGCTTGGCCACTTCTACGAGACGTCCCTCAGAAAAGGCAGTCTTGCGCTTCATCGTATCACGGCGTTCTTGAGGCTGGCCGAGTGTGCCGGATATGAGGGCTTGCTCCAAGTCGAGGCGTGTCCCTTTCACAGTGCCAACCTCCCCAACAAACAGAAGCTGGTTCAAGCAGTTGAAAGCAACTCTAACAGCCTGCTGCGCGAGTACACAGAGCACCTTGGGGCTTTCTTAAAACCACATCACGTCGTGGGTCTCTCAGCTATCTCGTCACGTGTGTCGTTGACTGCGACCGGGGTGGAAGAGGCCATGCGCAGATCTGTCTGGCTGCCTTGGTTCGCCAAGCTTGTAGGGCTCGAGCTGAGCAAAGCATTGCACATCGAACTTACTCGGAAACACATTCATGGCTCCACATCGAACGTGACCGCTGCTGCTTTAGTCGCAAACGTGAACGGGAGGCGGAAGGCTCTGGTGTTGATGATGGGCGGGAATCGCCTGCCGGGTGAAAGCGGGCTCACCGCACTGGCTGGTGCACTCAGCAAGAATAGCCAAAATGCTGACTAACATGGAATTGAAACGGATGAGGCAAGGTCCACCTAGACGGCCGTGGGCTCTCGCCGCTTGATTCAGTGTTCAGAAGATAGAGAAATATGCACATATTCTTCGTAGATGACTCATCCCAAAGCAAACCCACACGTCCTAAGATGGGCCGAATGGTCGCCATTGGGGGACTGGTCGTTTCATCAGATCACGTACGCCCTCTTGAGTTTCAGCTGGACCAAATATGCTCAGACCACGGGTTCCCTCCGAAGGAGGTGTTCAAGTGGTCCCCGGGGCGTGAGCATTGGATGCGGGGCAACCTTCTGCATGAGGCACGAAGAGACTTCCAGATCGCTGTTCTGAGTGCTATTGCAGAACATGAGTGCAAGGCCGTATTCGTTGCGGAGGACGCAGGCTGCTCGCCGGCGGAGGGATCTAGCACCACTCCGGAGATTGATGTGGTGAAACTCCTCATCGAACGTGTTGACTGGTTTCTCAGTAATGCCGACTCACATGGCCTGATCATTTGCGACCGCCCCGGTGGGGACCACCGGACCGAGGAGTCGTTTCTTTTGCACTGCCTTGAGACGCTTCGCACCGGAACGGAATGCCTCACACCTGAAAGAATAGTGATGTCTGTTCTTACTTCGCCATATAGTCTCTCGCGAATTCTCCAAGCGGCAGACCTGATCACCTCATGCACGCTTGCCTACGTCACCGGTGAGAGCAACTTTGCTCCGCGTCTGTTCCCGCATCTGTCGCCACTCCTCATTCGTGAGCGCGGTCGTACTGGAGGAGTTGGAGTCAAGCTCCACCCGTTCCGGAAGTACGGCAACTTCTACCATTGGCTGTTTGGGGATGAACACTACGTCCGTGGAAACTGTGGGCATCGACTCCCTTTGGACAGCATTGCATTCAGCAAGAGTCCTGATGAATATTGAGAGCTGAACAATCCCTCCATCGTTCTGTTTGCAGGTAAGCTGACACTCCTGCAAGCGTCTGGTCAGGTGCGACGTAAGTCAAGTGCTTCTACACCGGTGGATGTCAGCCGCTCTTCTGAGGAAGTGCCCTATTCCGAAGCCTGTCGGGGCTGAAAACCGACGATCGTTCTGAGAGTGGGATGTACCACCCGCCAGCAATAAGGCGTTTCTGGGCATCTATGGCGCTTGCAGGACACTCTCCTGACTACAGGGGAACGGGACTCTTGGTTCTGGGCTCTATGGGAGGCTAGATTGACGACTCAGAACTGCCTACCGCCAGCCAGAACTGGGACACCAGGTCCGTCGAGGGGGTAGTTGCAGGACTCGTCCTTATGGCGCGTTGACCTTCCCGAGGCATGGTTTCATACTCACCGCTGAATCAGGTTACGATGCCCGGGTTTGTCGATCAGCAGTTCTATGCTCAGTCGGGAGGTCAGGATGGGGACAAAGAAGAAACACGTGCTTCCCGAAGAATTCCCCGTCCTTGAAACCAAACAGAACTTTGACGTGACCATTGAGTTCATCGAATGTGAGTCCTACGATGCCCGTCTTGCCGAGTTCGTGAGGCTGACGGCGAAGGTTGTTTCCGAGTACGTTGGACGTCTTGATGTCATTCTTGAGGAGACGGGCGAGTCGGCTTTCTATCAGGACTATGCCGCAGCCCGGAGTGCGAAGGTTGCTGTTCAGAAAACACGCCGGGCAGTGGAAGCCGCAGAGCGTTCTGAGAATGCTCTGGAAGAAGTAAGGGTTCTTGCTGCTCGACTGCAGAAGAGTCTGGCAGAACTCCCAGAACTCGGCGAGAATCCTTCCGTGGCAGCAGCAAAATCTGCGAAGAGGAAAATGGCTGCCTTCGAGCGGGAGCTTGCCCAGTTCGAGCTGAGGGTCGCCGAAATCTGTGAAGGCACTGGAGTCTCGACTGAAGGTCTCAGAGGTCAAGATGGTTCGTAAGTGCGCGCTGATAGCCAGGGTTTCCGACCCCAAGCAGGCACTTGTCAAAGAGGGTTCAATTCCGACCCAGTTAGACATGATGCGGGCGCACATCAACTACAAGAACAGTCTGAAGGATGAAGCCTCGGATTCTTGGGAGGAAGCCGGGACGTACCTTCTCGAGGGTATCTCCGGAAGCAAGTCGGTTCAGAGTGACGAATTCATGAATCTGTACCGGGATATCGAGAACGGGACGGTCAACACGATTCTGTGTTCCAGGCTGGACAGGGTTAGCCGCTCCGTGAAGGACTTCATGGATTTTTTTGATTTTCTGAAGGCCAACGGTGTCGAGTTCGTAAGTGTGACTCAGCAGATAGACACGACCTCCGTCTACGGCAGGTTCATCACCTTCATCCTGATGGCTCTTGCTGAGCTGGAGAGGGAGCAGACCTCGGAGAGAATGAAGGTATCAAAGAAGGCCAGGGCAGAGAAGGGGAGATGGACCGGGGGAGTGCCGCCGTTGGGATACGATCTGAGCCCGGCCAGGGGTGAGCTGGTAGTGAACCCTGAAGAGGCAGTTCTTGTCGAGCAGATATTCTCGAAGTACCTGGAGCTTGGATCCCTGAGGAAGACCGCGGAGTTCCTGAACAGCATGGGGTATCGTTTGAAGGCCAGGGTTTCCCGGACTGGCAACGTCGGGGGTGGAGGCAAGTTCAAGCTGGAAAACCTGCGAAGGATACTCCGCAGCAAGGAGTACATCGGCATACTCCCGATCAACAAGGGGAAGATGCTGAAGGGCCAGGATGATCTGGATGAGCACGAGCGTTACTCCGAAGCCGAAGCAAGCTGGGACCCTATCGTTGACGAGGAGTTGTTCTATGAGGTTCAGGACCTGCTGGACAAGGGAAGGGTCTCCGGACACAACGCTGTGGCTCCTGCGAGGCACGTGTATCTGCTCTCCGGGCTGCTGTACTGCGGTGAGTGCTTTGAGAAAATGAATGCCATGTCCGCAAAGAAGTCGTCGGAGAAAAGGTACCACTGGTACACCTGCGCGAACCAGGAGTGTTCCGTGGGGACCATCCAGGCGGACAGGATTGAGAAGGCAGTTATCGATACGCTGACAGAACTTGCTTTCAAGCGGGAGGTCCTGACAGCCATCATAGACGAGGCCAACGCGAGGCTTGCGGCCGATATTCCCAGACTGAAGAAAGAGCTGAAGGCCAGGCAGAACTCTCTCCGGAAGGTGTCCGACAGGATTCGGACCCTTATCTACAGCCATGCGGAAGTGGATGGGGATGCCCAGAAACTGATCGCCGAGGAACTCGGGAAGCACAGCAAGAGGAAAGTGGAGTTGGAGACCAGCATCGCAGGCCTGGAAGGCAGGATTGCAGGGTGCTCCAGCAACCGGGTTGTCACCGAGGCAGTGGTTGCGGTTCTGGACAGATTCACGTCATCGATACGTGTTCTGAACCCGTTCGAACGAAAAAAACTGCTGGAATCGGTTTTGGCAAAAGTCTACTGGGATGGCAAAAATGGTCTGCGCATCGGAATGCATGGTAATCATGCACTTGGAGCGTCTGAAGTGTTAACCGGAAATGGAAAGTTTGCTGGGAGACACGCTTGGCGCCTCGTGAAGGACTTGAACCTCCGACCTAGTGGTTAACAGCCACCCGCTCTACCGACTGAGCTAACGAGGCGCCGAAGCGTCGGTAATATCGTAACGATACGGTTTGTGTCAATGGAAAGGGCCCCCGGGTGGGGGCCCTTTTATGCTAATCCTAGAGCTTGATGAGGTTCAGGGTTTGAACGGTTCCGGCCTCGGAGCGAACCATGGCGAGGTAGGTGCCTGAAGGAGCGGCTGTGCCGTTCATGGTGCCGTCCCAGACCCAGTGACCTGTTGTGGTTCCGGTGGCAACCATTCGTCCGTAGATGTCGAAGAGCTCAACGGTGGCGTTGGGCGTGCCCTCGATGAAGAGGGTTACGGCGCCCACGAAGGGGTTGGAGCCGGTACGGATGGAGAAGCCCTGGGTTTCAGCGGAGGATTCGTCAGCCACACCGGTTGAGATGTCAATCTTGTAGATCTTGTCGTTGGTGGGGTCGGCGACCCAGAGGAAGCCTTCGGGGTCCATCGTTACGCCTGATGCGTAGGGAACGAGGGCCGGTTCGATGAAGTCTATGACCTGGTTGCTGGCGTTGTAGAGCCTGAGGGTGTTGGTTGCGTGGTTGGCCGCAACCCAGATGTGGTTGTCGGCGTTGATGGCGATGTCTTTGGTCTGGGAGTAGCCGACATAGAATCTGTGGGTGGTGCGTCCTGCTACATCCGGCAGTGTGTAGCGGTAGCAGGAGTTCTGATTTACGGAGGAGAGGTAAAGGTAGGAGCCGCTGGCTTCAAGTCCCGTCACCGACGAGACAGGGTTGCCTCAACCACCGCACAAGTTGATTTTAGAGATGAACGAACCGTCGGGGTTGTACTGGTAAACGTAGCCATTGGTGCCCAGCCAGCCGCCCGGGAGTACCCTGTTGAGGGTTGCGCTGTAGGCAAGACCTGTGGGGGCCATGGACTCGGTGTAGTTGAAGTAGAAGGTGCTGATGATGGCGCCGGTGGCGGGGTTGACCTGGTGGACGAAGCGGGTGGTGGCGTCGAGGGCCCAGAGGGCGTTGTTACCCCAGGCGAGACCGCTGATGTTTGTGTCGGGCGCGTCGAGCGTTAGAACGATGGATTTGGCCGAAACCAAAGCCGCCAAAAGCATTACGACAATCAGTGCGCGTTTCATGATACCTCCTGTGAAAGCAAAAACAACCACTCTCTGGTTTGGTAATAAAACTACTGTCAGTTGAATTGGATGTCAACGGTGTACATCACCGGCCAGTTCTTGCCGGTGATGAGGAATTGGTCGGTCGCGGGGAGGTAGGCGATCCCGTTCATTGCACCTGCGCCTGGAGGGGTGATCGTGTTGAAATCGGTTACGCAGAGGACCTGGCCGGTCTCCGGGTCGATGGTGAGTATCCTGCTTGAAAGCCATTGGTTGGCCCAGATGTAACCCCTGGCGTACTCAAGTTCGTTAAGCCCGGGCTGGGGGACGCCTGACAGCTCAACAGTGATTGTGCTTTTGACTTCCATGGTCTTTGGATCGTGGAAGTGGAGGGTCGATGTTCCGTCGCTTCGGATAACGCTTGTGCCGTCGTAGCAGAGACCCCAACCCTCGCCCTGGAGAGGGAGGGTCTCAGTGATCTGGAGAGTTGCCGGGTTTACCACAAGGACAAGATTCTCCCTCCAGGTCAGCACCAGCATCCTGGAAGGGGAGATCAGGGTGAGGCCTTCAGCGAAGAGACTGTCGGGAAGCCTCGTCATTGAGATGACCTCACCCGTTGCAGGATCAACCCTGCGGATGCTCGACTGCCCGTACAGGCCGGTGCTCTCGTAGAGAACACCCCCCCAAAGCTCGAGACCCTGGGTGTAAGACCCGGGGTCATGCCCTGTGATGACCCCGAGGCTCCAGATACCGGAAACAAGGAAGGGGAGAAGGGTGAACACTACCGGCCGCCACCCCCCTGTGATCCCTGACTGGAACCGCCCCGGGAGGGGGGAGGTGTGGTCTGCACTGGCGAATCCTGAGCGTTCGTGAAGTCGTCTGCGAACCTCTGGGTTCTGATTGCGATGGCTTCCGCCGGTGGTTCGGGAAGATTGTCGGCCTGTATGGTCTCCCTTACCCATGTCGCTCTGTCGGAAGGGGAGGGGTGGGTCTTCCAGAAACCCTGGGTACCGCCGCCAAGCGCCATTCTGTCAAGAACCTGGGCAAGGGCCGAGGGGCTGTAACCGGCGTCCGCAAGGATGTGGACGGCAAGGCTGTCTGCCGCTCTCTCGGAATCGCGCCCGTAACCTGTGGTGACTATTGTCTCGGTTATCTCCGATACTATGTCGCCGTAGTTCTCAGCCATTTCCCTCACGTCGTCGTCGCCGAGCTGTCTTGCGCTCTCGGTGCCGAGCGTTGTCCAGGCCGCTGTCATCTTTGCGCGGCTGACGGCGCCCACGCCGTGGGCGAGAACAACATGGGCTATCTCGTGGGCTAGGATGGCGGCCATCTGGTCCTCGTTCTCGGCAAGGTCGGAAAGCCCTTCGGTTATGAAGATGAGGCCGCCGGGGCACGCCATGGCGTTGACCTCGGGTGAGTCGAGGAGCAGGAAATGGTACCCCCCGTAGGTGAACGGCCTGGGAGAGTAACCCGCCAATGCTGTTCCGAGCAGGTTAAGGTAACCGGTCCTGCCGGGATGCCAGTCCGGTGTGTAGTTGGTGAGCATGTAGGCCGCCACTGAACGGCCCAGGTAATACTCCTCGGTGTCGGTGAGTTCCCGGTTGGCATCCTGGAATGCCTCAACGACAGTGACTGCGCTTTCCACTTCGTCACTCTCGACTATGTCGGTGATGTCGGAGAGCCCCCAGGCCAGCAGTGAGATGAGAAGGATGGTCATCGTGTTCCTCCCTCGGGTGCTTCTTCACCGGGAATCAGCCATCCCGCGGCAAGGAAGGTTCCAACGGACTGGGGAGATGTCTTGATCTGTTCCATCCTGTCCACCAGGTCGAACCTGAGACCCTTGCCCTGGGCGTATGACGCCTCCACATCGGCGTTGAAACCCCGGCCGGCAAGCATGATCATGTCGGGGTCCTGTTCGCCTCCCGAGCTTCCATGGCTTAGTACGGCACCGGTGAGTGATGTTGAATGGAGCCACCCCTCTTCACCGGAAGGTATTTCAACCTGGAACCAGGCGCCCTGGGCACCAATGACCGAGACCTCGGTGCCGAAAGGCACCGTCGTGATGGGCTGGGCGTAGTGCACCGGCCTTGGGAAAAGGCTCTGGTCGCGGGTTTTGACCGTGGCCATGCCTCCAACCTCAATGTCGTCGGCGAACGCCAGGAGCGTCACCGAAAGCAGGATCAGTACCGTCAGCTTCATTGCCTCTCCTGTTACTTTGAAGAAAGGTTCCAAACACCGTCCCACTGCTGGGGCGGTCCCTCGCGGAGCATGTTCTCACAACGGGCTGCCATGTTTGCCGCAGCCGGGAAGTCGATCGCCCTGAACATGGGAAGAGCCCCGGCGAAATCGCCCCTGGCGTAGGTTGCCAGGGCATTTCCGTACAAGGCGCTCCATTCCGGCAGAACTTCGAACGGGGTGAAGAGGGCGACGGGTTTCGTCTGGCCAACCACCCTCACCGAATCGATGTTGAGGAATCTGATCGCCGGGGCGGCCTCCATTGTGCTTCCCGATACCAGAAGCCTTGTTCCGTAGACCTTGTTCACACCCTCAAGCCTGCTTGCGAGGTTGACGCTGTCACCCATGATGGTGTAGTCGAAGCGTTTCTCGCTGCCCATGTTCCCCACCACCATGGGGCCGGTCGAGAGCCCTGCACGCGTTATCAGGCGGGGGAAACCAAGCTTCTCCAGTCGTTCGTTCAGCCCTGTGTGGGCGGCCTCGCATTCCATGGCGGCCCTGCACGCACGTTCTGCATGGTCGGTCATAGGGACCGGGGCGCCCCAGAAAGCCACGATGGCATCGCCTTCGAACTTGTCCACCGTCCCGCCCCATTTCAGAATGATGTCGGTCATTGCCGTAAGGTAGTGGTTGAGGAGTGTGACAAGTCCTTCAGGCTCGAGCTTCTCGCTGATGCTCGTGAAGCCCTGGACGTCGCTGAAGAATGCCGTCATCACCCTTCTTTCCCCGCCCAGGGTGAGGACGGAAGGGTTTTTGACGACCTGTGCCACTACTTCGGGGGAGAGGTACTGGCCGAAGGCGGACCTCAGGAACTTTTTCTGACGGTTCGCCCTGAAATTGGCTTCGACCGCGCCGGAGAGAAGTGCGGTTATCCCCGCGGAGAGGGGAGTGGCTGCGTCCATCCAGACACCGTTCCTGAAGAAGAGGACAACTGCGCCCGCGTACCCCAGTATCAGCACCGCTCCGGCGACAATGGAACCTCCCACTGAAGGCACCACAAGCATCACCGTCCCGATCGCCAGAGCGAGAAGGACAGTGACGGCGATGGGAACCAGGGGGGCGAGCCGTTCCATTCCCCTGCCGGTCATGAGGTTGTCGTAAACGGTCGCGTGAACTTCAACCCCCGGATAGTTGGCGCTGAAGGGTGTGGGTTTGAGGTCGAAGAGATCGACAGCGGTGTAACCCACGAGGACGACTGCATCCTCGAAAAAACCTCCTGCGTCATCCTCCATCATCATTTCGAACACCTCATCGGCGCCAATGGTCGTGTAGGTGCCCCTGGGTCCCATGAACCTTGGAATGAAGGTTCCGTCACCGGATAGGGGCACGCTGTTGCCGCCCAGATGCAGTCTGCCGTCTGCGATGGAAGGTGTCTTCCCTGAAACAATCAGAGCGAGGGCGAGGCCGGGGGAGGGTACAACTCCGTCAGGTGTCCGGAAGAACAGCGGCACCCGTCTGACCACGCCGTCGGGGTCGGCCTGCACAAGCGGGGAGGCGAAGGCGGTGGCGCCCGAGGCTATCTCTGTGACCGGAAACCGTGCGGAGGGGTAAAGGGGACCTTCCTGTGAAACCGTTTCCATCTGGATCACTGCGTTGTCGGGAATTGGAGCTGCGGCCGAGTCGAGGAAGAGGTTGGCGATGAATACCGTGGGAAGCCTTGATGCCTGTGCCCCGAACAGGCTGTCTTCAAAAGCCCCGTACATCGAAGAGGTTTCGAACGTAATATCGAAGAAAAGGGCTTTTGCCCCCTGATCGGCCATAAAACCGGCCAGGTCGGCCCAGATCTCCCTGGGCCACGGCCACCCGATCCAGTCCATTGATTCAAGCGATGATTCGTTGAGGGCTATGATGATGACTTTCGGGTCGGCGAGTTCCGGGGCAGGGGACATGCGGCACCTGGCGTCGTAAGTAACCGCCTCCAGGTTGCGCATGGCGCCCGAATGGAGAAGAAGGGCGAAGAGTATGCCCACCCCTGCAGCCACACCAAGTGCCCTGAATTTGAGGAACTTTTCTGATGGTCCGATGGAAAAAGCCATTGTTACCTCCGTGAGCCTCCGATAATATGACGCAATGGATCGCCGCGGGGGCGGTTTCTTCCGCGCATGTTATAATAGAAACCAACATACGGGAGGAAGATATGGCCGAAAGGCTGCCTACCCTGGCTGTTGTGGGCCGGGTCAATGTGGGGAAATCCTCACTGTTCAATAAGATATGCGGTGGTCAGGGGGCAATTGTCGACAATGCCCCCGGTGTCACCAGGGACAGAAAGTTCGCCCTGGCCGAGTGGAACGGCAGAAGGTTCCTCCTCGTCGACACGGGGGGGCTCTCACCTGACAAGGATGATCCTTTTCAGGAGGCGATCCGCCGGCAGGTTGCGTTCGCTGTAGACGAGGCTGACGCGGTTATCTTTCTCACCGACGGCACAGCCGGTGTACACCCCCATGATGAAGAGGCATCCCGGCTCATTCGAAAGAGCGGCCTTCCGGTCATCCTGGCCGTGAACAAGGTCGATACTGCTGCCAGGCTCGACATGGTGCATGAGTTCAACGCCCTTGGCCTGGGCAAACCGTGGCCCGTCAGCGCCGCCCATGGTCTTGGTGTTGCAGACCTTCTTGACTACGTTCTGCCCTTCCTGCCCGAGGTGCCCGTCCCTGATTTCGAGGGTGTTTCGGTGGCCGTCATCGGCCGCCCCAACGTCGGCAAAAGCTCACTTGTGAACCGTCTCTGCGACTCGGAGAGGGCCATAGTCAATACAGCCCCTGGAACCACCCGCGACTCGACCGACACCATCGTGAACTGGAAAGAGCACTCGTTTCGCATCATCGATACTGCTGGTCTTCGCCGCAAGTGCCGCAAGATGGAGGATGTCGAGTTCTACAGCACACTCAGGTCCTGGCGCAGCGCGGAGAGCGCAGACGTGTGCGTTGTCATCCTTGACGGGGCCGAGTTCCCCACCGGTCAGGACGCCCGCATACTGAGCCGCATCTGGGAGATGGGGAAAGGCATACTCATCTGTGTGAACAAGATCGACCTCGGGATCGACCGCGACCTCTGGATAGACAGCATCGTGCAGCGTTTCCCGCCGGCAGCGGACATCCCGCTCATGTTCATCAGCGCCCTCGAGGGTAACGGTGTGGGCAGGATCCTTCCCACGATAAGCCAGATCGCAGAGAGAAGGGCCGTCAAGCTCACCACCAGCAAGGTAAACCAGCTGCTTCTTAAAATCGTGCGGGAAGTTGCCCCGCCCTCTCCTGGCGGGAAGCAGCTCAAGTTCTTCTACGCCACCCAGGTTCGTCAGTCGCCCCCTTCGTTCCTTCTTTTCCTGACCCGTCCCGACCTTGTTCCCGAGAACTATCGCAAGTACATCGAGAACTCGTTCAGGAAGGAACTGAACCTGAAGGGAGTGCCCATGCACATCGTTCTCAGAAAGAGGGACCATTGACACCGGCGCTTCTGATCGCAGCTGCGTTTTTAATGGGTTCCATTCCCTTCTCGTGGTTCATAGGCAGGCTGATGGGAGTGGACCTCCGACAAGTGGGGTCGGGCAACCCCGGGGCGACCAATCTGATGAGGAGTTGTGGCAGGTTTCCAGGTATACTGGGTCTTCTGCTCGATGCGCTGAAGGGCTCGGTTCCTGTTCTGCTGGTGCTTTCAGCCGGGGTGGGGTGGCTTCCAGCGGCGGCAGCAATGGCGGCCATCCTGGGTCATGTACTGATGCCCTGGTTCGGCTTCAAGGGGGGGAAAGGAGTGGCAACGGCGCTGGGTGCCCTTCTGGTTCTGTCGCCCTTTCCCCTGCTGTGCTCGCTCGGGGTATTCATCCTTGCGGTGGCGCTGTTCCGAATGGTAAGCCTGGGAAGCATCCTTGGAGTGACCGCCCTTGTTCCCTTCGGTATCCTGTTCGGGGCTGATCCCTCGGTTATCATCGTCTTCGGCGCCGTGGCCGCTGTTGTGATCTTCGGCCACCGGAGCAACATGGGCAGGATCATCCACGGAACGGAAAGGCGTCTGGGCTCCAGGTGACCAATCTGCCCCTTCTGATGAAGAGCCTTGTCGACAAGGACCTCAGGGTAAGGTACAAGCGCAGCGTTCTGGGTTTTCTCTGGTTCCTTCTGAAACCGCTTTTCAGCATGGTCGTATACACTGTCGTCTTCACCCGGATCATACGGTTCGGTGGCGCGATAGAGCACTTCAGCCTCTTCCTGCTCACCGGCCTTCTTCCGTGGAACTTCTTCAGCGCATCCCTCAGCGCATCGACAAGGACCCTGCTTGACAATCACAGGCTCATCAGAAGCGTTTACTTCCCCCGGGCTGCCCTTCCCGTCGCTTCCGTGATAGCCAACGCCGTGCACATGGTGCTTGCCCTGGTGGTCCTCGAACTTCTGCTCTGGGCTTGGGGTCACCCGCCTTCGCCTGCCCTGCTCTCGGTCGTGCCGGCGCTTCTTTTCCTGTGCTGCATGACAGCCGGGCTTTCCCTGACGCTCAGCATATGGAACGTCTACTACAGGGATGTGGCTCAGTTCCTCGAAGTGCTTCTTCTGGCGTGGTTCTACGCCAGCCCGGTCATCTACCCGCTTGGTGCGGGCATCCTCCCGTCCAGGGTTGATTCGGTGATCCGCTTCAATCCGCTCTCCGGCGTCCTCGAAATGCTGCACAGCTCAATGTACTACGGTAAATGGCCTCCGGCCTGGTGCTGGGTCAGCGGGGCAGCCTGGGCGGCCGGTCTGCTGATCCTGGGGCTTGCCGTATTCAGACGGTTCGAACCGTCAGTGGTGAAGGAACTCTGAAATGACCTCGAATCGCGGTACAGTCAGTTTTGCCCGGGTCGGGTTGAACTACCGTCTTTACCGTGACCGGAACGTCACCCTCATGCAGACCGTCATGAACCTTTTCGGCCGTGGAACGAGCCGCTCCTGGTTCACTGCCCTTTCCGACGTTTCGTTTCGCTTCGAACCAGGGGAGGCTGTGGCACTCATTGGAGCCAACGGGGCGGGCAAGTCCACAAGCCTCAAGCTCCTCGCCGGGATCTATCGACCAACTTCGGGCACAGTTTTCACCGAGGGAAGGATAGCAAGCCTTCTTGACCTGGGCGTGGGCTTTCACCCGGAGCTGACAGGCTCGGAGAACGTGATGCTCAACGGAGCCCTCCTGGGGCTCTCACAGGGTGAAATGAAGACCCTGATGCCCGGTATTGCGGGCTTCGCGATGCTTGAGCGATTCATGGACACTCCGGTAAAGTACTACAGCGCGGGTATGTTCATGCGCCTCGGGTTCTCGCTGGCAACAAGCGTCGATCCGGACATACTTCTCATCGACGAGGTCCTGGCGGTCGGGGACGCGGAGTTCCAGGGCAGGTGCTACGAGAGGATCAGGGGTTTCCGGGAACGTGGAAAGACAATTGTTTTCGTGAGCCACGATCCCGCGGCCGTGAGAAGCCTGTGTGAGAGGGCCGTGTGGCTCGATGCGGGCAGGGTTCGCATGGACGGCCCCGCCGAAACGGTACTGAGTGAATACCTTGCTGCGTCGGGCGGGCGGGTTCCCAAACCCGGGGCTGGCGTCACACCAAGGGAATGGGGAACCCGGGAGGTGTTCTTCGAGAAGGTAAGCATATCCGGAACGGACGGCACACCCGCCTGTGAGTTCCGCCCCGGTGAGCCGGTTCATGTCAACACTGTGATCTCAAAGGTTTCAGGTCCTGCGGTTGGCAATGTGATACTCGGTTACAGCCTTCACAGGCCCGACGGCGAAACGGTGCTCGCGGGGAACAACCTCGAGAGCGGCGTCCCGCTGCTCACTGTCACAGGAGAAAGAAATGCCTCAATGATCCTGAGACTCCAGGCCCTCGAACCCGGAAACTATCTTCTGGGCATCTCACTTACCGGGAATGGCACAGACTACCACTGGCAGGACTACATGTACCCCCTCTGCCTTCTGGGAGACCGTTTGCCCGCGCCCGTAACCCTCGAGTCAGTGGAGTTCAGAAGTGACGGGCTCTGAGGAGCTTTCGGCCTTCAGAGCATCAGTCGACTCGATGCTGCGCACCCTTCAGAGGTACGGTATCCAAGGCGGCCCGGTGCTGGATGCAATGGCCAGGGTTCCCAGACACCTTTTCATTCCCGGTGAGTTCCGCGTCACATGCGATCCATACGGTGACCACCCATGTCCCATCGGGCACGGTCAAACCATATCCCAGCCCTTCATCGTGGCTTACATGGCAGGTCTGCTGGGTGTTTCACCCGGAATGCGGGTTCTCGAGGTCGGCACAGGCTGCGGCTATCTCACCGCGGTTCTGCTGGAAATGGGCGTTGCCGTCTTCGGCATGGAGATTATCGACTCTTTTGCCGGGCACGCCTCCCGAACGCTGCGGTCACTTGGATACAGCGGTTTCCGCATCGCAACGGGGGACGGGTTTTCGGGCTGGCCCGGGGAAGAATCCTTTCACGGAATCATTGTCTCATGCGCCCCCCGGTTCATTCCCGAAACCCTTGTCAAACAGCTTGGGGACCCGGGAAGAATGGTAATCCCGGTGGGTCCCCCCGATGATCAGAGAATTGTCATTGTGGAGAGAAGGGGTGGCCGGATCACACAGGCCCGGGACATTCCCGTGAGGTTCGTACCGATGGTGGAATCACCTTGAAAGCAGCACTGTTGTGTTTGAGGGCATGGTTCGAAGGGGTGGCGGGAAAACCCGGCCTCTCAACGCTTGTGCTGCTCGGTGCGGTGCTCCTTCCGCGTCTGGGCTGGTTCTTCTGGCTTGGGGGCGAGCTTCCGCTGCCGGTCCAGGATCAGGGGCTTTACGTCAGGGCTGCCTCGGCGGTCGCCGCAGGCAGGGGACTGAGTTTCTCCCGTGATGTGGCCGCGGCCAAGAGCGGTCGTGCAGAAGGAGGGGCCCTTGCGGAAGGCTGGGTGGAGAACCCCGACTACGCTTTTGGCCTTGCACCGGTAGACACCCCTTCGGCAGTGATGGAACCCGGTTACCCGGTCCTTCTCGGTCTGTCATTCATTCTCTTCGGTGGGACCACCGGAGCGGTATGGTTCGTGAACCTGGCCTTCAGCATCATCGGGGCCTTTGCCGTGAAGGGCCTTCTTGGACGCTTCGGCGAGGGTGCCTCCCTTGCGGGGGCTCTCATGTGGGCCCTCTATCCGCCTTTCGTGTTCTACACCGCCTTCGCCATGACCGAAACTGTCCACGCCGCCCTTCTGGCTCTTTGCTGCGCGCTTCTGTTCAGACCGGGAGCTACACCGCGGGGAGCCTTCATTGCGGGGTTGGGGCTGGGAGCATTCTTTCTTTTCAGGGCCACGGGACTCCTTCTCCTTCCCCTGGCGTCGGTTTACATCGGCATTCGCAGCTGGAAGCTTCAGCTTTTTCTTGCCCTTGGTTTTGCCCTTGCGGTCTCGCCCTGGGTGGTCCGAAACCAGCTGGTTCTGGGTGAACCGGTATTCTTGCCCACAAAGGGATCACTGAACCTCTGGATGCGGAATCATCCGGACGTGCTTCTCGAAGAGGGGATCAGGGTTCCCGGGTCAATTCCCGTCAACCGCAGGGATCTTCTTGTATACCCGTCCTACGAAGACTTCCCCGGAGAGGTCGAGAGAAGCAGGGAGCTTGGACGGTCCGCCAGGGAGTTCATGGCAGCGAATCCCAGGCTGATGCTCTGGCTTACGCTTCAAAGGGCGGCACACTTCCTCTCACCCGGGGGAAGCACACTGGGAAGGTCCGCCTTCTGGGCGGGGCTCGTATTCCTTCTGCCAATCCTGATACTCGGAACCGCGGGTATCGCCCGGGAGTTCAGGCAGCCCGAGACGAGGTTCCTGGCGGGGGTTTTCATCATATATTTTCTGATGCACACGATGACCCACGGGGGAACACGCTACAGGCTTCCCGCTGATATGGTCTTCATATGTGGCGCCGCGATGTTTCTTTTTCGAAAAAGGAAACCAACCTGAAAAAAATCCTCTTTGTTTTTCCCGAGACCCGTTACCCTTCCGGACAGCCTCCCCTGGGAATAGGAATGCTTGCAGCGGTGGCAAGGAAAATGGGGTGGGAACCGTCCCTTTGCGATATGTCATTCAGCCGGAAACCGTATAAGTTACTCGAAGACATGCTTTTGAAACACAGGCCCGACATGGTCGGCATCAGCGTCCTCACCCCGCAGCTCTCCGCGGCGACCGAAACCGCCGGGATCGTGAGACGGGTCACACCGGGAGCTTTTCTCATCGCGGGAGGACCGCACCCCACGGTTATGCCGGAAGACACACTCGAAAGGCTCGGGGTTGACCTTTTGCTGCGGGGCGAAGCCGAAACATCCTTCTCCATGGTGCTCGGGGGGGCCGACCGGGAAGATGTGCCCGGAGCCGTCTTCATGCGTGACGGCGTTGCTGCGGGGTCGGGAGCCGCACCGGATCATCCCGGTCTCGACAGCCTTCCCCTTCCTGACCGCAGCGTCTTCGACATGGAAACCTACATCAGGCACTGGTACTCCATGGACAGGGTGGATCCGGGTCTAAGGGGAACCACCGTCATGGCCACCCGCGGCTGCCCCTACCACTGCGCCTACTGCCAGCCCACCCTCTCCATGCTGTTCGGAAGGAAGCTGCGCAAGAGGTCGCCCGAATCGATCGTTTCAGAACTGAAAGGGCTCGTCGCGGAATACGGGATAAACGCCTTCATGTTCGAGGACTCCACGTTCATCGTCGATCACGACTGGGTCCACGGCATATGCGAACGCATCATGGAATGCGGGCTCAGGCTTTCGTGGTGCTGCAACGTCAGGGCGGACCTGCTCACCGCCGACCTTGTGGACCACATGGTGAAGGCGGGGCTCAGAAAGGTCAACATGGGAGTCGAGACCTCCTCCCAGCGTGTCCTCGACGAGATCTACCAGAAGGGGATAACCGTCGAGGGCGTGAAAAGGGCTCTCAGGCTCTGCAAGGAGAGGGGCGTTTTCGTTCAGGGTTACTTCATGCTGGGCACTCCTGGCGAAACCCTTGACGAGATGCGCGCTACCATCCGTTTTGCCTCTGAAGAGCCATTCGACGACGCTCTCTTCGACATAACGACTCCCTTTCCGCACACCACCCTCTGGGAGCGGACGAAACACCTGATACGAAGCGACTATTCCCAGTTCGACTGCTTTCACAACTGCGTATACGACCTTGCGTCCCAGGGCATCTCTCCGGGAGACATCGAAAAGCTGAAGAAGTCGGCGTTCTGGAAGTTCTACCTTCATCCCCGAAGGCTTCCGGCGACACTCAGAACGGTCCTGGGTCCCCGTAACATCAGGCGGACCCTTCTGAAGGCCAGGAGGGTATGACACCCATAACAGTGACGATCGACGACGGCGGGCTGAACGACGCAGTGAACAGGGCAGCCGCTCTCTGCATGGATGCCGGTGTCGTGCACAGGTTCAGCATTATTCCAACCGGCACCTGCGTTCCCGCAGCATGTGAACTCGCCATGAGCCGGGGCGTTGCCGTCTCTGCACACCTTGACTGCTGCTCAGGTCCATTTCTGCTTCCGGAAAGCCGTTTCCCAGGGGGGTTCGCGAGCTGGGCGCTCAGGGCGGGGAGATTGATGCCCCTGCTCCGCAGTGAGTGGAGCGCGCAGATCGAGAGACTCCTGGGCCTTGGTGCCATGGTGACAAGCCTCGACAGCCACCGGCACCTGCACCATCTTCCTGAGGTCAGGGATGTTTTTCTTGACATCGCCCGGGATTACCGCATCGGAACGGTCAGAGCGGCGGTGCTGCCGGACCGCATGTGCCGGTACCCCATGGGCATCCTTCTTAACGGGCTTGGGGTGCGCCTTTCCGAAATGGCCTCCCGCAGGGGGCAAAGCAGCGCCACCTGGATGCTTGGGTTCGGCGCAAGCGGCAGTGTGGGTCGCAAATACCTGGAGAAGTACATGGCAACCGCCGGGGAGGACGACATGGAGCTTGTTATGCATCCCGCCACCGAGGCCGTCTGGTCTTCCGGACAGCCTGCGGAACTCGAACTGATGCTGTCGGACTGGTTCGCGGAGCGTACGGCGCGATGAACAGGAAGACACTCCTTTTTCTTCTTCTTCTGGCCGGGCTCGTACGGATCCCCGTATTCATGCTGGCCACCCGTGGGCACTTCATCGTGGGGGAGGGACGGGTCCAGATAGATCTGGCGGAGAACATCCTCTCAGGCAGGGGCTTTCAACTCTCCCCGTCCATGCTTTACCCCAGCCGGGAGGAGACTTCCGAAGCACGCGACTTCCAGATGGAGTTCTACCGGAGGGTTGACGGTTTTTACGGCGTACTCAGGCCGGGCAGGCCCACGACATTCCTTGTCCCGGGGAATGCCCTCTTCTTCGCGGGGCTTATCCTTCTGTCCGGCGGAACAAGCATTACGGCGATACTTGCGGTACAGCTCGCTCTGGGCATCCTCACGGTCGCATTGGGCATACGCATTGCATCACGGTTCCTCTCAGGCAGGTGGCTCACCGCAGCCGGTGCGCTGATGGCGGTCGATCCGTTCGAGCTCTACTACGAGGCGATTCCCGCGACCCAGGCTCTTTTCTCCCTTGTTCTGATGACGGGTCTTCTTCTTTCCATCAGGCTTCTGGAGAAGCCGCGCGCGGCAAGGGCCATCCTTGCGGGTCTCGCGTGGGGGGTCGCGTTCATGGTGAGGCCGGCGGCGCTTCCGATAGCAGCACTCGTTTTTTTGCTCAGCCTTGCCGGTCACAGGTTTTCGCGCGCTTCCCTGGCCGCAGGAGCGCTGCTGGCTCTCAGTTTCTGCGCGGCGCTTCTTCCATGGGGGTTGCGGAACCGGGCAGTCACGGGAGAGTTTTCGGTCATACCCACCCAGGGGGGGCTTCAGCTCTGGGAATTCAACGGGAGGGTGTTCTCCGAAAGCTTCCGTCACGAGCAGCGGGGCGCATCACTGCTTTACGAGCCCGTGAGGGAGAGGTGGCTTGGAAGGCTCAGAAGCCCCGAGCTGACCGAGTTCCCGGAGTTCACAGATGAATCCGAGGCCTACCGGGACAGCGTTCTGTACCACAGGCAGACCCTTTTCCTTCGAAGGAACCCCCTTGTTTTCCTCGAACTTGTGTCACTGCGTTTCATGGAGTTCTTCAAGCCCTTCCCACTCAACGATTTCTCCGTTTACCACACCATTGCGGGACTCCTTTTCTTCTTCTGGATCAGCGCTCTGATGGTTCCGGGAGGGATCCTTCTCATGATGGACCTCGACCCCCGGGGCATTCTGATTGCCCTGGGAGCCTGGGGATACTCCCTGATGCATCTTCTTGTTGCCTCGGGCACTCCTCACCGGGTCGCCATCGACTTCCTTCTGATAGTGATGGCGATGCGTACGCTCAGGGTTTTCTGGCTCAGAAGGCGTGCATGAGGGTGCTTGCGGTTCGAACCCACGCTTTCGGGGACGCCCTGATGTGCACACCGGCGGTAGCGGCACTGACAGCCGTTCACAGCGTCACGGTCCTCACGGGTCCGTCGGCACTGCCGGTCTGGAAGCGTCTTCCGGGTCTTTGCGGGGTCATCGAGGCTCCGATTCCAGGCAACCCTCTCTCACTTCTGGCCTGGTCTCTTCGAAGGAGGCTTCGGGGGTTCGAAAGGGTTTATTTCTTCGGCTTCTCCGGAACGATGAGGAGGTGGCTCAGGTTTCTTACAGCCGCACCTGTGCACAGCGGGGCCGATGAACCCATTGGCACGTGGGAGACCGCCCGGGGTTTCAATGGAAGACCCGCGGCGCGTGCCTATGCTGGAATAGCCGGGGTCGATCCGGAGAGCATCGTGCCTGTTTTCCCCCTTTCATCCGAAGAGGTTTCCAGTGCGGCAGCGCTCACGTGCTCCGAACCCTCCCCTTACTGCGTTGTCTCCCCTGGCGGAGGCTTCAATCCAAGACAGTCCGTTCCGGCCAAGCGCTGGTCAAGCGAAGGATGGACCTCGGTCGTATCGTACCTTCACACGAGGGGTTTCAGGACAGTGGGAGTAGGGGGCCCTGGCGACAGTACCCTCGTGGAAAGAGCGGGGTGCACTCTGAACATGGCCGGTAGATGCACATGGGGGGTCACCGCCTCCCTGATAGCCAGGGCCGCCGCCTTCGCGGGGAACGACAGTGGACCGGCGCACCTGGCAGTGGCGGGCGGCGTTCCCTCGGTGGTGGTCTTCGGTCCGACGGATCCTGGCGCGCTTTACCCCGCGGGCTCCATAGTTCCGGTGACGCCCTCTGCAAAGTGTGCGCCGTGCTATTCCAACGGTATTTTCCAGGGATGTGAGAAGGGTATGGTCTGCATGGATTCCATAAAGGGCATCCGGGTAATCGAAGCTCTGGAAAGCGTTCTTGTATGAGGATAACAGCCCTCAATCCACCGTTCCTTCCGGGGTACAGCCGGGGTCAGAGAAGCCCCGCGGTCACCCGGAGCGGTTGCCTCTATTACCCGATCTGGCTCTCATATGCGGTGGCCGCCCTCGAGCAGGCGGGCCACGAAGTCCAGTTCATCGACGCCCCTGCGATGGACATGTCCTCATCCCAAGTCCTGGAACGCATACGTGATTTCGCGCCATCCCTGGTGGTGGTGGAAACCTCGACCCCATCCATAGCTTCCGACGTGAAGATCGCGGACGACATTGCATCGAAGGGTCTCACCGTTCTTCTGGTGGGAACCCACCCTTCCGCCCTGCCCGCGGCGACTATTGCCCTGGGGTCCCTGTTCAGGGGAGTTGTGGCGGGTGAGTACGAAAAGCCTCTACTGGGCGCTGCCGAAGCGATTTCGGAGAACATGCCGCTCGAGATAGTTCCCGGGCTGGTTTTGCGGAACGAAGGCGGAATTGTGGACACTCCCCGGGCTGAACCCCTGGAAGACCTCGACAGCCTTCCCTTCGTCAGTGAGGTCTACGCAAGGCATCTTCCGGTAAGAAGGTACTCAAACCCCAACGCGCTGCATCCGCAGGTGATGATCATGGGGGGGAGGGGCTGCCCAAACCACTGCACTTTCTGCGTCTTCCCCCAGACGCTCACCGGGCATGTTTTCAGGGCGCGCTCGCCTGTGAACATCGTTGACGAGGTGGAATGGGTTGCGAAGAACATGCCTGAAGTCCGGGCAGTCTTCTTCGAGGATGACACCATGACCGCCGACCGCGAGCGGCTCGCGGCCATCGCCCGGGAAATGATCCAGCGCAGGGTTTCTATGAGCTGGTCGTGCAACATGCGCGCCGACATGGATTTCGATACCCTTCTCCTGTGCAGGAAGGCGGGCCTCAGAACGGTGTGCGTTGGATTTGAGAGCGGAAGCGACAGGATCCTGGCGGCAATGGGCAAGAACCTCACGACCGCACGCATGCGAAGGTTCGCTTCGGACTGCCGCAGGGCGCGGGTACGGGTTCACGGTTGTTTCATGGTCGGCACCCGGGGAGAAACCCGTGCCACAATGGAGGAGACACTCTCGTTCGCCCTCGAACTGAACCCCGACACGGCTCAGTTCTACCCTTTGATGGTCTACCCGGGAACCATGGCATACAGGTTCGCCTGCGAAGACGGCTGCATCGTTCCCGCGTCCTTTCGGGACTGGCTGAAGCCCGACGGCACGCACAACTGCGTGGTCAGGACCGTTGATCTTTCCCCGGAGGATCTCGTCGATTTCTGTGACAGGGCCAGAAGGAAGTTCTACCTTAGACCCCGCTACCTGCTTGGCAAGTTCATGCGCACGGTTGGGGACAGGGACGAGAGGCGCAGCGTTCTCCTGGCCTTTCGAACCTTCCGACGGCACATGCTCAGACGGGGATGATGAAACGGATCTCTGTTGTCGTTCCCTTCCACGGCCCCACCGGGCCGCTTCTACGCTGCCTCGAAGCGCTGGCCTGTCAGACCGTGAGGTCTTCACTTGAAATAGTTCTGAGCATTGATGGACCCGTGTGTCCGGAAGAGGTGTGCGGCCTGGCCGACATTGTGCTGACAAGCCCCGTGAGAACCGGACCCGCCGGGGCGAGAAATCGCGGCTGGAGGGCATCAGGGGGAAGCTGCATACTTTTCACCGATTCCGACTGCGTCCCGATGCCGGACTGGGCCGAGAAGCTCGCGGCCCCGCTGTTCTCGGGCTGGCACGCCTCGAAGGGCGTCTACACGGGCGGTGGAACCCTTCCCATACAGCGCCTTGCCCAGATTGAGTTTCAGGAGCGGTACCGGATAATGGAGAGGGCAAGGGCAGTGACCATTGCCGACACCTACTCCGCAGGGTTCACGAGGGAGAGCCTGGAGTCCACCGGCGGCTTCGACGAGACCTTCCCGGTGCCGGACCATGAGGATGTTGACCTTTCCTGGAGGCTTCTGAAGTCCGGGGGGCGGATTTGCTTCGTTCCCGATGCGGGGGTGGCCCA
The DNA here is from genome assembly GCA_002436025.1 of candidate division Hyd24-12 bacterium UBA6080. Taxonomy (GTDB): domain Bacteria; phylum Fermentibacterota; class Fermentibacteria; order Fermentibacterales; family JCC-6; genus UBA6080. Next base: position 155,837 of record DIXM01000012.1, on the reverse strand, counting down.
TACCCACAGACCGGGCTGGGGTGCATACTTCAGGCTCAAGATGAGCAGGGGCAGGTGGCGGCTGAAGGTTCTGAAAAAATTCCCGGGGATGGCTCGCAGTGATGGATACACACCCCAGACAATGAAGGTTCAGATGCTTCTGGGACCTCTTCTTCTTCCGGCGCTAACAGCGGGTTTCCTTTCACCGCTTGTTCCCCTGGCGTGGCTCGTTGTCTTTCTTGTATCCTGCGTTCCCATAATCATTGTTGCCCTGTCATTCGATCCGCACATGACCCCCCTGATCCCCTTTTTCTGCTGGTGGCGGGGCACCGCCTTGTTCGCGGGACTCAGCAACGGTATTCTGAAGGGAGGATCGAACTGTTCGCCCCCGTAAGGAAATCCGACCGTGCCTTCATTATGGGGCAGGTTGTCGCCGACCTTCTTTCGGTGCCGGTCGCTGTCCTTCTCACCTGGTACATCAGGGCGATTGTCATGGCGCCCATGCTTCCGCGGTTCGATCATCCCGTGGCCGTTTACCTTCCTGTCATCCCATGGGTCGCCCTGATCTGGTTCGCATGCTTTCAGGGTGCCGATCTGTACCGACCCAACCGGCGCGCCAACGGCATCACGTCACTCACGCGCCATATCAGGGCCTACCTGATGCTGGCGGTCTTTCTGATGGCTGCAAGCTACCTGGTCAAGATGGACTATTCCCGCGTGATCCTTTTCCTTTTCATCGTCGTTGCCTGGCCGATCGACAGCATCACAAGGAAAGCCGCTGCGTGGATCACCGGAAGGCTCGTTCCGGTTAAGGAAGCCCCGGGTGTCCTGGTGGTGGGTTCAGGCGAGTACGCCGAGAAGGTCATCGCCTCGCTCATGCGCATGCCTGAACCCAGGCACGTGATGGCGGGTGTGCTGGTGGAGGATGAGAAGCACGTGGCGCCGACTGTCGGCGGTGTTCCCGTCCGTGGAACCATCCGGGACCTGCCACGGCTGGTCGGCAGCATGAAGGTGGACGAGGTTGTCTTCGCAAGTTCATCCCTGGGCAGGACCGGGATCATGGAAGCGATAAACTCTGTCCAGACTGACGAAGTGGTTTTCATGGTGGTGACCGACCTTTTTCAGATCGCTTCCGGGGCGGGCAGTCTCGAAGAACTCACAAGAATGCCCGTGGTGGAGATCGGCTCGGCCCGCACCGGCAGTTACCACAGGGCCGCGAAGCGCCTTCTGGATGTTTCCCTTTCCGCATTCTTCATTGTCGCCATGGCTCCCCTCATGGCTGTTGTCTGGCTTCTGCTGCTTTTTCAGGGCAAGGGCGACCCCGTCTTCAAACAGAAGAGGATTGGCAGGAACGGTGCTCCATTCACACTGTACAAGTTCAGGACCATGAAGCCCCAGGCCGGGGAGTACGAGATCGCCCCGCTCGACCCCGGGGATTCCAGGATAACCCCCATGGGCAGGCTTCTCAGAAGAACAAGCCTTGACGAGCTTCCCCAGCTTTTCAACGTTCTGAACGGCAGCATGAGCCTTGTGGGTCCCCGTCCCGAGATGGACTTCATCGTGCAGGACTACAACGCCTGGCAGCGCAGAAGGCTCGACGTGAAACCGGGGATAACCGGTCTTTGGCAGGTCATGGGAAGAAAGGACCTTCCCCTGCACGACAACCTTGAATTCGACTTCTACTATATACGCAACCAGTCACTCATGCTTGATATTGCCATACTCATCCGGACCGTGTACACGGTTCTGGTGGGAAGGGGTGCCTACTGATGCCGGCCTTGCTTCTCGCAGCCGCACTGTTGTACTCGCCTCCGTCCATCATGGGCCGGGGTGTTCATCCCGCAGCATGGGCAGCGTCTTCCCTCGAGCTTGGCGAAGCCCCTGCGGGGCTTTCGAGGCTTCAGGGTCCCGAAGTGGGCGGTTGGACCCGAAGCTTTCAGGAGGGTCCGGGGGAAATAGGGATCTACGGCGGACTGCCGTTGCCTGGTGACATGTTCTCGGCGGGGGTGGTCGCGTCTGCCAACACCGGAGTCGACGAATTCGAATTCGCGCTCGGTGGAGCGTGGGTCGTTACCGGTGACCCCATTGGCTTCATGGAGGGGCTTTTTGGACCCAGCATAGTGCTGGGCTGCTCCGGGGGGGCTTCCGATTCGGGGGACGGCTTTGATCCCTTTGCCACTGCCTCATTGCAGTTCTCAGTGTTCCCTTCCTTCGCCCTCGGTGCTGCCTCGACCTGGAGCGCCGACTCCAGACCCCGGATGAGCCTTGGTTTTACCCATGTCTTCAACAGGGCGTTCACGCTGAACGCAGGATTCACCCCCGAAAGTCCCGAGATCGGTGCACTGCTGCGTATTACACCGAGCCTCTCCTTCAGCGCAGGGACTGGCGGCAAGGACTGGCACTCTGGACTCCTGTTCCACACCGGACCCTGCAGGATCGACCTGTCCGTGGTTTTCGACGAGGATGACGCCGAGGGCGGCGCCGGACTGAGCTGGAGGCTCTGATGTGCACCCTTCTTTTCCTTCTGATCCTGCAACCCCTGTCCGGGGAAGGCGGCTTCCGAGCCGGCGCCGGATTCCACAGTTACGGCGGGGCCGACCTTGATTCAGGGTTGAATACGCTGGGCGTGGACAGCCTTCTTCTTCTGCCTTCGGTCTCAGTGTTTGGTGAAGGGTACCGCATGAACGCAGTTGCCCAGGCTTCCCCCGTTCATGTTCATGATGAGAGCGGATTCAAGGTCCTTCACGCTTTCGGGGGGCTCAGATTGCCTGGATCACCCTGGATCGGCGCCCAGGCCGCATACGGGGCTGACAGCCCGTTTCTCTTCAGCCTCGACCGTCCCTGGCGCGAGCGGGACAACTCATCCCGGGACAGCCTTTTGTTCGCCGCAGTCGAGGGCGGGGGCATTCTTGGCTTCGACGGCTTCTACAGGGCGTACCGGGAAGGCTCGGCGGATACGCTGGTCTGGACCGGGATAAGGTCTCCCTGGCTTGGTTTCGCCCAGGTCTGGTGGGACGGTTTCAGGGGACCGGTTGAGATGAACACGCTTTGCGGTGTGGTTCGATTGGCCGACTTCGTCCCATGGTTCAGTTACAGTGACTCATCGGGGGTTGTGAGAGCTGACGCTGAGCTGAGGGGGAAATGGGCCAGACTTCCTGCCTCGCTGTCGCTGGTTCCCTGGGTCCACTATTCCGATGCCGACAGCACACAGGCTGGGCTGAAGGTTCACCTTTCCGGGAGCCCGATGGCCCACTCCGGTGTTTTGAAGCTGGGGTTTCCGGTGCAGGGCGAAGGTTCCTTTTCCGCAATGCTCAGGTATTCGATGCAGAGCGTCGCAGGCATTCACTGGAGTTCGGGCGCCGACGCCTCGGGGGATGGGGACTGGGCAGGTTTTGTCTTCGGTGAGTTCAGGGCGGCTCCGGCCGGGTTCGGCATGGGTGTTTACGCGTCGCAGGACAGTGTCAGGCTTGCCGGCAGGGCGACATATTCCCCGGTGCCTTCCGTATCGGCGTCACTCGAGTTGTCTTCAGATGTTTTCTCTGAAAGTGCCGATCCTTCAGGCACGATAAGGATCTCTGCGTTCAGGGGGCCGGTCAGAGCCCTTCTTGGATACTTCTGGAGTGAGGGAACATCGCTTTTCACCGTAGAATTGGGAGGTTGGCTCGGGATATGAGAGCAATCGCGCTTCTTTGCGCCCTCATCTGCGGCTGCAGCGCCCTGACCCCGGTCTCGCGAAGCACCGATCCCACTGGGCTGCTCCTGTCATACCCGGGCGCATCCCGGGTACAGGTAGTCTCCGACTGGAACCTCTGGGGTGGCGCCGAGGGCCCAACGGGTCGATTCGAACCGATGACTGACGAAATGACCGATCAGGGCGGCGGCGAGTGGTTCCTCTCCATCCCTGCGGACCTTCCCCGTGGAATGTACCGATATGCATTTCTCGTTGACGGATACCGGCTGCTTTCTGATCCCATGTGTTCTGAAAGGGGTTTCTGGAACGGCCAGGAAGTCTCTCTGCTGGAGGTGAGGTAGTTTGGCGTCGGTGGCCTTCGAACGTGTCTGCAAGTCCTTTGATGACGGCCCGCCGGCACTCTCCAACGTTTCCCTGGAAGTGGGCGATGGCGAATTCCTTGTTCTCGTGGGTCCCAGTGGATGCGGCAAATCAACCCTGCTGCGGATACTGGCCGGACTCACGGAACCAACCTCGGGAACGGTGAGGATCGGTGGAAGAGACGTCACCGGCGAGCCACCTGGCGGCAGGAATATCGCCATGGTCTTTCAGAACTACGCACTTTACCCCCACATGAGCGTTTACGACAACCTTTCCTTTGGGCTTCGCATGCGGAAAACCCCCCGCACCGAGATGGACAGGCTGGTGCAAAACGCCGCGGATGTTCTCGGGATATCCGAACTGCTGCACAGGAAACCCAGGGAGCTTTCCGGCGGCCAGAAGCAGCGGGTCGCGCTTGGAAGGGCGATCGTGAGACAACCCCGGGTCTTTCTTTTCGACGAGCCCCTCTCGAACCTCGACGCCGGGCTCAGGGTGACTATGAGGAACGAGCTTGCGGCCCTGCACAGAAGGCTTTCGACCACAGTGATCTACGTGACTCACGACCAGTCCGAGGCCATGACCCTTGGAGACCGCATAGCGGTGCTCGACCACGGCGTGGTCCAGCAGACCGCACCTCCCCTTCAGCTTTATCGCGATCCAGCCAACATGTTCGTGGCAGGTTTCATGGGAAGTCCCGGCATAAACCTCATCCCCGGAAAGGTCGAGAACGGCGTTTGCCGTACTGCCGGGGGGGTCGTGCCTTCCGTCGGGATCCCCGACGGAGACTGCTTTCTCGGGGTCAGACCTGAACACCTGACGCCCGATCCCTCAGGGGATTTCAAAGGCAGGCTCGAGTTCATGGAAACGCTGGGCAACGAGGTCATCCTTCATGTTTCCATCGGGGGAACAGCCCTCGTCAGCCGCTGTGAGCCAGATACCGTTGTCGGGTCGGGAGATATGGTATCCTTCTCTTTGAACCCCCTCCGTTGTATCTTCTTCGGAACTGACGGAATGAGGATGTACCCGTGACAATGCTGCCAGTTTTCACCGCCCTCACAGGGGCTTTTCTTGTATCCGCCGTGCTGACGCCCATCGCCCGCAGGGTTGCCCTTCGAATGAACTTCGTGGACAAGCCGGGCAAGGAACAGAAGGGTCACCTGAAACCAACCCCCCTTCTGGGCGGAGCAGCCCTCTTCTTTTCATTCGCCGTGGTTGTCTGGGCGGGCCATCTGGCGTGGCCCGAACTGACCGAGGGCATAGTGAGCGACACACCCCTTGACTGGGGCTCCCTTTCGGTGATGATGATCATCGGCGCCACTCTCATGCTTCTCACAGGCCTGCTCGACGACATCATAGGGATGTCCCCGATGGTGAAGCTGCTGTTCCACACGATCACTGCGCTTCTTGTTGGCATTTACTTCGTTTTTGAGGGGGCCAGCGTAAGCCTGTTCCTCTCAGGTTCAGGCCTTTCGCTTCTGGCTGCTCCCGTCACGCTGCTGTGGCTGGTGGGAATAACCAACTCCGTGAACCTGCTTGACCACTCCGACGGTTCGTGCGCGGGGATATCGGCAATTTCCGCCCTTTTCTTCACCGTGGTCAACGTCCTGCACGGCAACGCCGCAGTGGCTTTCCTTGCCGCCAGCCTTGCCGGGGCCTCCCTTGGCTTCCTGCTATACAACTTCCCGCCGGCCAGGATCTTCATGGGGGACGGGGGCAGCAATATGCTTGGGTTCATGCTGGCGGTCATTGCCGTTCTCGGGGTTTACACGCCCGAAGGCTCAATACGTGAACTTGCCGTCTTCTCACCCCTGCTGATCCTCGCCGTTCCCATTCTGGACACTCTTCTTGTGATGATATACCGGAAGAGGAAAGGCGCGCCCCTCATGAAGGGTGACCGCAACCACCTTACCCACAGGCTCACACGGGTGGGGCTTACCTTGAGGGAGTCGGTACTTCTTCTTTATCTGCTGGGCATACTGATGGGCATCCTGGCGCTGCTCCTTCCCACATTGAGGCCGTATCAGGCCGTTCTGCTTTTCTTCCACGCACTCGGTCTCCTGGGACTTCTGGCCTTTCTCCTTCAAAAGGGCGAGTCCAGAAAGGTTACGAAATGAAGCTTTCTCTGGCCGCAACAGTCTTCCTGTGCGTCGTAGGCGCGCTGGTGATATTCAGTGTCTCGACCAACAGCAGGAACAGCATTCTTGTCAAGGAATTCATTTATGTGGCCGCAGGGGTCATTGCCGGTCTCACCCTGGGCTTTCTTGTGCTGACGGGAAAGAAGCTTCACCTTTACCGCATCCCATCCGTGGCCGCGTTTTCGCTCGCCCTGATCCCCGCCCTCATGCTTCTTGTGCATTTCATGGGACCTGTCACCAGTGTCAACGGCCCCTATACGATAATGTCATTTGCAGCCCTCTCTCTGCTGGCGCTGCTGGGTGTGGCGCTCATTGATCAGAAGCACCTTCCCGCACTGGCCCTTTTCATGACCGTCGTGGCATCAGTTCTCTTTCTGTACGCCCTTCTCCAATCCCTCGGGGTCACCCTTTTCCCCTGGGACGCGGGTCTGACACGGACGGGCAGGTCTTCCGGTTCACTGGGAAACCCCAACCTCCTGGGTGCCTTCTGCGCCGCCATGGTCCCCTTTGGCGCCGCTACGATACTCTGGCTTGTAAGAAGGGGCTGGCTCAGAGTATTACTGACAGTGGTGTATTGCGGTATCGCTGTTTCGGCCCTGACGGTAAGCGGAACCCGGGGGAGCCTTATCGGTCTCGGTGGCGGCGTGCTCTTCATGGGCGTGTGGCTGGTCCGCAGGACACCCATGTCCCGGCGCGGGAAGGTACTGCTGGTGCTCGGTGTTCTGTTCCTGTCTCTTATCGCCGTTCTTCCCATGCGCCACCGTATCCAGGAGCTCGCCGATGACGGTACGGAATCCGGGACCGCTCAGGTAAGGTGGATCATATGGAACGGCGGTGTCGACATGTTCCGGGACAGACCGTTGCTCGGCTGGGGCCCGGGCAGTTTCCAGATCATCTTCCCTGCTTACCGGAACCCGCAATACAGCATTCTGGGCGTCAGCCACAACACTCTGCACGCGCACTGCGAATACCTCGAGATCCTTTGCGACATAGGTCTGGTGGGCTTTCTGGTGTTTGGCGTGCTCGCCCTGGCCCTGGCCCGCAGGATGAGGGGAGCGGGGCTTGTCACGGCGGGCGCGGCGGCGGGCGCTGTTTCGATGCTTTCAGAGAACCTTGTTTCGGTCTCTCTCAGGTGGCCTCCCACGGCGTGGCTTTTCGCAATGCTGTGCATGGTCTTCCTGATCAGGGAGGGGCAGCCCATGCACTTCTCCCGGAAGGCATGGGGACTCGTTGTCGGAATCGTCACGACACTTTCCGCACTTGCTCTGGGAGCTGTCGGCTTCAGGGCTTACCCCGCGTCGCTTGAAGCGGCCGGACTTGTATTCTTTGGCAAGGATGTCCATCTCACGGCCACCGAGGCCCCGATGAACGCAGCCGCCCATTATGCGAAGACATTCGTCACCAATGGTGACCGCTCGATGGCCAATGCAGCCGCCAACGCCTGGTTGACCGCCACAGCCCATGCTGACTCGGCAATTTCGCTCTGCAAAAGGGCCTCAATGACTGACAGAACCGATCTCAGCGCCCTGTATGCCCTTGGAAGCGCCTATCTGACCCGGGCCATACTCGCTGCCCCCCTCGACATCAACATCGCTCAGGCGCTTGCCGTCTCGGGTCTTGCGGTGTCCGACCCGGCCGCCGCACGCCGCTTCAACGAACTCGGAATGGAAACCTATGCTGCCCTGTCAGCGCTGGCGCCAAATTACGCCGAAACCCATAACAACATGGCCATAGGCTACCTCGCCCTGGGCGACGTGTACCGTTCACTCGACGAGCTTTACAGGGCATGGTTGCTTCACGCGCATCGAAGGGATGACTACTTCGGTCAGGGCGTCCGCCTGATGCGCGTCGCCCCGGACAACCGGGGGGCGGCAATGCTGATATGGAGCCAGCTTCTCGATGAGGTTGTCTCGGCCCGAAACGAAAACAGGGAAGTGAAGGCATCCCTGATGCTCGAGCTCCTGGCGGAGAACCGGTGGTTCTTACTGAGGTATGACGACCCTTCGGGTTCACTTGATGAAGAGCTTCGTGCAAGGGCCAACTTCAGTGCCCCCTGGGTCATCCGCTCTCTTGACAGCATCGCCCTGGCCAGCCCGTTGCCCGACGCTCTGGCGGACAGCGGTATTGCCTGTGTCGAAGACGGCAGGTTCCAGGAGGGGCTGGCACTGCTTGAAAGGCTTCACAATGCCCAGAACTTTTCGGGATCCTTCTTACCCACGGCGTGGCCGGGTCTTGGTTCCGGATACATGGCCCTGGGCGGGGCAGCGCACCTTATCCCGTGGAACCCTGAGAACACCGAAGCCATGTTCAGACAGATGGTATGTCTCTTCCGCGCCGACATGATAGCGGCTGCCTCACTGGATGTGGCTTTCGGCAACCTTTCGGCCTCTATCAGGCCGGGCGTCACCGACTCGCTGATGATGCTGTCAAACAACGTGGGAGGCCCCAGGGCCGCCGCCAGGGCGGGAAGCCCGAAACCCTGGCTTGAGGGATCCATGCTGGACAGGATGGAATCCTCCCTCAGGTCTCTCTGCGAAAGCAACCCATCGGACCCCTCATGTCACCTTCTCATGACAAGGTTCTACTACCTCACGGTGACATCTTTGTGGTGGGAATCACCCGTTTTCTCCTCCGAGCAGAACCAGTACCTTCTGGGAGAGTTGTTCGCCTCCCGGGACAGCGTGGCCGCCCTTATGGGACCCGAGGCGACCCCGGTCCTCTCCAGGGCGCTGGACGCCGAACTTGAGCGGGTTCTGTTCATTGTTGACGCGCAGAACCTGTACATCCTCGAGGAGTTGAAAAGCGATCTGGCCGACATGGTGCCAAGGTTTTCAGACTGACCGGGCACCTGCTCTTGTTACATCCCGTGTAGGGAGTTATATTCATCTCCGATAGGTATGAACCGTACAGGGGGTTTCCCCCTGTTTTCGTATCATCATGTACCAAACGGGAGAGGACTTCATGGAAGCCGAAGGTTTGAGAGAACTTGTGGACACGGCGGTCGAACGGGCCGGCCTCCTGCTCGTTGACCTTCAGCTGGTCAGAACGGGAAGAAGGGTTCTTCTCCGCGTTCTTGCAGATCGAAAGGGAAGGATCACCGTGGGAGAGTGCGCTTCACTGTCCCGCGAGATCAGCGACCTGGTCGATGCTCATGGAGTACTGGACAGTGACTACACCCTGGAAGTAAGCTCCCCCGGAATCGGCAGACCCCTGTCGACAATGGTGGACTGGGAGAGATGCCAGGGCAGAACCCTATTCGTAAAGACCGCCGAGCTCGACACAACGGGTGTGCTTGTCGGGCATCTCGACGGCAATCTTATCATGGAGGGGGAAGTCACGATTCCCCTCGAATCAATTCTCGAGGCCCGTGAAGTGATCTGACGAAAGGTACAGTGATGGCCGAGTTTGAACGCATAGATGCACTGGCGCGAATGGTCCGGGAGATGGGTGTAAACCGGGAGACCATCCTGAGCAGCATCCACGAGGGTCTCATAAGGGCTTCCGAGAGGGAGTACGGCGCCCCGCTCGAATTCAGGGTTACATGGGAGCAGGGCACCGGTGATGTGCGAATGGAAGCGCTGAAGACCGTTGTCGAAAAGGTCGAGCGCGGCATGGGTCACCTTCAGGTAACCCTTCAGGCCGCCCGCAAGATCGATCCTGAGCTGAAACTCGGTGACCTTGCTCCAGTCAAGATCAACATCAACGATTTTGACAGGGCCGCGGTGGCGGTCTTCCGCCGTGAGTTCCTCACACTGGTCCAGGCCGCCGAAAGGGAACAGGTCCTGAAGGAGTTCGGAGACAGGCTGAAGTGCATCGTTCCGAGGTGCAAGGTGCAGCAGGTCTACCGCAACAGGATACTCGTCCAGGTTGCGGGAAGGATAGAGGCCGAAGTTCCCGAAAAGGAGCGGTCCCGGGGGGAACGCTACGAACAGGGCGATTCGATAAACCCCGTTCTAATCGAGATAAGGCCGGCCCGTTCCAGCGAGCCCCAGCTCGTTTTGTCCAGGGCTACCCCCGAGCTTGTGAAAAGGCTCTTTGAAAGGGAAGCCCCCGAGATCGAGGAGGGGCAGGTCGTCATTGAGCTTATCGCCCGTGAGGCCGGGGTCAGGACCAAGATAGCGGTTCGCAGCAATGATATAAGGATTGATGCCGTTGGAGCTTTCGTTGGAATGAAGGGGACCAGGGTCCAGTCCGTCATGCGTGAGCTCAACGGCGAACGGATAGACATCATCCCGTTTACGCATGACATGAAGACACTTGCCTCCAATGCGCTCACGCCCGCCCGGGTGGTGCACATCGAGAACTCCGGAACGGTTTACGACGAGGTTCTGGGCAGGGACATACCAAGACTTGTCGCGGTGGTTCCGGACGACGAGCACCTCCAGGCCATAGGCAAACGCGGACACAACGTCAGGCTCGCAGGCGAACTGGCAGGATGCAGGATCGACCTCAAGACACAATCGCAGTGGGAGGAAGAGAACTACTGGGAGACCAAACTCTCAGTCGATGCCAGGGATCTTCCTTCAGTCGGTGAGAAACTTGCCGAGCGGCTCAGGCTTTCGGGTCTCGACACGGCAAAAGCCATCCTCGAGGCCGACGAAGAGACCCTTCTGAGTGTTCAGGGCATAGGCCCCGTCACTCTTGCCCAGCTTCTCTCGGACGCCAGGTCAGCCGTTTCAGGCAGGGCGACCCAGGTTGGCGAGGAGAAGAGGCGGAAGGAAGAATCGCTGCGGGAAGAAGCATCCGGCGAAGACGACACCGGAGACGGGAAAGCGGGTGATGTTCTTGACTGAACAAACGGGACAGGTCCAGAAGAAGAAGAGGGTGTATGAACTGGCCCGGGAACTGAACCTTTCCAGCGAGGCTCTGGTGAAGATCCTGACCGACCTTGGCATCGAGGCCAAAAGTCATATGAGCGCCATTGACGCCGTGCAGGAGAAAACGGTTCTCGACAGGTTTGAAGAGGAGAAGAAGGCAGCCCTCAACAAGGCGGCACAGAAGAAGACGGTCAAACGCCGCCGGCGCAAGAAGAAGGCCACGGTTTCCGCCGAGACGGTCAAAACGGTCAAGTCCAACCTGGCCCAGATCGAGAGCGGCACCTCGAGGGGCGGCAAGAAGAAGAGAAGACGCTACAAGGAGGAGAAGCAGGAAAGGCACGAGCTCAGACAGGGCAAGCAGGATGAAGAGAAGAAGCTTCGTGTCCCCGAGAACACATCCCCGGCTGAACTCGCCGAGCAGATGGGCGTGCCGGTCAGCAGGGTCATTGCTTCATGCATGGGGCTCGGTGTGATGGTCACTGCCAATCAAAGGCTCGACACCGATGCCGTCAGCCTTCTGGCTGCCGAGTTCGGTTTCGAGGTTGAAACGGTCAAGGAGTTCGGTGCCGAAGCCCTTGAAGAGAAGCGTCTGTCCAGAGGGGGCGAGAGAAGCACCAGACCCCCCGTCGTGACGATCATGGGGCATGTTGACCATGGGAAGACCGCCCTTCTCGACCGTATCCGGTCCACCAACGTCATCTCCACTGAATCGGGCGGGATCACCCAGCACATAGGCGCCTACGTTTCAACACTGGACAACGGAAGCATCATTACTTTCATTGACACGCCGGGGCACCAGGCATTCACGGCCATGAGGGCCAGGGGCGCACTGATCACGGACATCGTCATTCTTGTCGTGGCCGGTGACAGCAGGGTGATGCCCCAGACGCAGGAATCCATAGATCACGCAAAAGCCGCCGGGATTCCCATCGTTGTGGCCATCACAAAGATGGACCTTCCCACCGCCAACCCTGAATTCATCAAACAGGATCTGGCGAACCGGGGAGTTCTGGTCGAGGAGTGGAGCGGCGCTGTTCAATGCGCCCAGGTGTCCGCCCTGACTGGAGAAGGAATAGGCGATCTTCTGGAAAAAGTTCTGCTTCAGGCGGAGCTACTCGAGCTTGCCGCGGTTCCCGACCGGCCGGCGCGGGGAACCGTGCTCGAAGGCAGGATGGATCCCCGGCGCGGCAGTGTGGTGAACCTCCTTATACAGGACGGAACGCTGCGCGACGGCGATTTCTTCGTGGCGGGCCAGTTCTGCGGAAGGACCCGTGCCCTTTATGACGAAAACGAGAACCAGCTTGAATCAGTGGGTCCCGGGTATCCGGTGCAGCTGCTGGGTACACCGGGAGTTCCCGAGGCGGGGGACAGTTTCGTCGTCGTGGAGAGTGAGCAGGAAGCGAGGCGGGTGGCTCTGAGGCGTCAACTCGTCGAACGGGAGAAGGACCTTCAGGCACGCAGAAGGGTTACCCTTCAGGACTTCTGGACGGCAGCAGGCGATGAGAGGACCCTCAACATAGTGCTGAAGGCCGACTTTCAGGGCAGCGCCGAGGCCATTGTCGACTCGCTTCAGAAGCTGCAGACCGAAGAAGTGTCGGTGGCCGTGATCCACAGCGGCACCGGAGGCATCAATGAGAGCGATGTCGACCTTGCTGTGGCTTCCAACGCAGTTATCCTGGGCTTCAGGGTGAGGCCCGACGCCAGGGCCAGGGACAGGGCATCCTCCCAGGGTATCGAGATAAGCACTTTCAGTGTCATCTACGACGTTGAGGACACTGTCAGAAAAGCCCTTTCAGGACTTCTTCGCCCCGAGGAGAAAGAGCAGTTCCTGGGCTCGGCCGAAGTGAGGGAGACCTTCAAGGTTCCCAAGGCTGGCACCATTGCCGGGTGCTACGTCATGGCCGGGCTTATAAAGAGAAACGCCAGGATCCGCCTTGTCCGCGACGGAGTGATCGTTCACGAAGGCTCGATCTGCTCCCTCAAACACTTCAAGGAAGACAAGAGGGAGATCAGCGCAGGTTTCGAATGCGGCATCGGAGTGGCGGGATACGGCGATGTCAAGGTCGGCGACATCATCGAAAGCTACGAGATCATTCAGATCGCCAGGGAGCTCTGAGCATTGAACCCGCGCAAACTCGAGAAGCTTTCGGGGATGGTTCAGCGCTTCATTTCCGACATCCTCGAGAAGGAGATATCCGATCCCCGGCTCAGGGGAGCCAGCGTGAACCGCGTTGTCTTGAGCAGCGACGGCTCCAGTGCCAGGATATTCTATTCCCTTATAGGTTCAGAAGACGACGAACGGCAGTGCACGGAAGCAATGGCTTCCGCACTGCCCTTCATCAGGCGCCGTCTGGCCGCCTCGCTTGAAACCCGGACCGTTCCCGTGCTGCAGTTCGTCTACGATTCGTCCATAAGGGAGGGTGAGCTGGTTCTCAGCGCCATAAGGAAGCTGGGAAGGGATACCACTCCGGATTGAGCGGCGGAGTGTACCTTTTCAGCAAGCCGGAAGGTTTGACATCAAGGGCTGCGTCGACGCTTGTGGCCCGGGCATGGGGATACCCGAAAAGGGGGCATTGCGGTACTCTTGATCCCGCAGCCAGGGGCGTGCTGCCTGTTCTCCTTGGCAGCGCCACCCGGCTTTCCCCGTTTTTGACCGGCGGATCCAAGGTTTACTCGTTCACCCTGGTTCTGGGTGTCACCACTGACAGTGACGATTTGGAGGGCGAAGTCATCAGCAGGACCGACGCCAAGGCAGTAACGGCCCTCATGATTGCCGGGGCCTTGAACTCTCTCACCGGGTCTTTCCTGCAGAAGGCACCCCTGTTCAGCGCTGTGAGGGTGGATGGCGTGCGGGCCTACAGGTCTGCCCGGACGGGAAGCCGTCCCGACATGCCATCGCGGACTGTTGAAGTGAAAGACTGGGAGATCGGTGAGCTGAAGGATTGCACGGCGCGACTCAGGGTTACCGTATCCCCCGGCACCTACGTAAGGGCGCTTGCCCGTGACGCTGGAGAACTGCTTGGAGTGGGTGGCGTTGCCGCCGGCATAGTCAGGGAGTTCTCCGGAGGGTTCGGCATCGATGAATGCTCCGTCGAATGCAACGATCCCTCAGCGATGCTCACGATGGCGCAAGCCATGCGGGAGTATCCGGTGCGCCGTCTGAACATGACTGAAACCGATGCCGTTCTGCACGGTATTCCGGTTCAGGGCTCACAAAGGGGAACGGTGGCAATGGTATCAGAGGACGGAAGGCTTCTGGCCGTGGGGTCCGGTAACGGCGATATCATCCACCCGGCGTGCGTTCTGGAGAAGCAGTGCTGACCGCGGTCCTCGGAGGGTTCGACGGCATACACCTGGGCCACCGGCATTTGATCGCAAGCGCGGGAAGCGGTCCAGTCGTCATCTGCATGGAACCGATCCCCCGGCAGTTGATAGCAGGTCCTTCGTGGACAAGAAGGCTCACAACACCCGGAGAGCGCCGGAAAACATTGCACGATATGGGCATAATGGGTATTATTGACCTGCCCTTTCATCGGGGGCTTATGGCGTGCACCCCGAAGGATTTTCCATCGGTTCTCTCGCGCCTGGGCAGATTTGATCGGGTGGCCGTGGGATGGGATTTCAGGTACGGCCATGACCGCGCAGGACAGGCGTCCGACCTCGCCGGTTCACTGCCGGGAGTCGAGGTTCTGGTCGTTCCTCCCCTTCTGAGGGAAGGACGACCCGTAAAGAGCGAGGGCATTCGCAACCTCCTCGAAGCGGGAATGCTCGAGGAAGCAGCGGAGCTTCTGGGGCGCAGATACCGGTGCATGGGTGTTGTGTCACGGGGAAAGGGACGGGGAAAAATGCTCGGTTTTCCCACCATGAATGTCACCGTCCCCTGGTGCAAGCTTCTTCCTCCGGCGGGAAGCTACGCCGTGAGTGTCCGGGTTCGCGACGCCGAGTACCCGGCGGCAGCTTTCAGGCTGCCGGGCAGGAATTGTGTTGAAGTCCACATCCCCGGGTTTCATGGGGAGACCTACGGATGTGTCGCCGAGGTCGTTTTCGCCAGGGGTCTTCGCAGACCGGAGAAGGCACACGACGACCGACACCTGAAGGAACTGATAGATAAGGATGTCAATGCCGCAATGGAGGTAATGAAACAATGGCAGTGACCACTGAGAAGAAGAGCGAACTCGTTGTGAAGTTCGGAAGGGATGCCCGTGACACGGGTAAGGCTGAAGTACAGATTGCCCTTCTCACCGAGAGGATAATGGGGCTCACGGATCACGCGAAGCTTCACCCGAAGGATCACAACTCCAAGAGGGGGCTGCTTATGATGGTTGGTCAGAGAAGAAGGCTTCTCGACTACCTGAAGGCCCGCGAGATCGAGAGATACAGGGCCATTGTGGGAGAACTGGGTCTTCGCAGATAACTGCAGGGCTCGTTGCCCGGACATTTCCGGGAATCGGAAGTAAGAAGCGGAAGAAGAGAAACGATGAAAACGGTTGTTGAAGGTTTGGTTTGCGGAAGAAAACTGACGCTTGAAACCGGCAGAATGGCAAAACAGGCGGGCGGAGCCGTGTATGTGCAGTACGGAGAGTCCGCCGTTCTTGTTGCGGCCTGCGCCCAGTCCATGAGCTACGATCCCGGCTTCTTTCCCCTCACCATCGAATACAGGGAGCGCAGCTATGCGGCCGGCAAGATCCCCGGCGGTTTTTTCAAGAGGGAGGGAAGACCCAGTGAGAAGGAGATCCTCACTGCCCGGCTCATCGACAGGCCTCTGAGGCCCCTTTTCGGCGATGGCTTCAAGGACGAGGTTCAGGTCTACTGCCTGGTCCTCAGTTCCGATGATGAGAACGATCCCGCCCTTCTTGCCATGATAGGGTCAAGTGCAGCCCTCCTCATAAGCGACATCCCGTGGGACGGCCCCGTGTCATCGGTGAGAGTTGGCCGCATTGATGGCGAGATCATTGTGAACCCAACGGTTCAGCAGTTGGAGGAGAGCGATCTCGACCTTGTGGTGGCGTGCCGCGGAGAAGAAGTGGTGATGCTCGAGGGCAGCTCCAGTGAGCTTCCGGAAGACGTTGTAGCCGCCGCCATTCAGATGGGCGCAACAGAGGCCGCCAGGATAAACGCTCTTCAGTTGAACCTGATGGAACTCGCCGGCAAACCGAAACGCGTTTTCGAAACCGTCTCGCTTCCGGAAGGCCTTTACGATAAAGTCTATCCCGTGGTCGCAGAGGAGATCGGAAAGCACTACGGTCACGGCGGCAAGGAAGAGATGGCATCGGCCTTCACAACGGCGCTTGAGCTTCTGGGCGACCCCATGGGCGATTTCGCCCGGGAAGCGCAGGAGAACGGCTGGCAGGACCATGTCAGGAAGGCCGCATACAAGGCTGAAAAGGATTATTACCGCAGCCGGCTTCTGGGGGACGGGGTCAGGTACGACGGCCGTCTGAAGAACGATGTCCGGAAGATCACCTGCGAGATAAGCGTTCTTCCCAGAACGCACGGTTCGGCCCTTTTCACAAGGGGCGAGACCCAGGCCCTCGTTGCTGCCACACTTGGTGGCGCCAGGGATGAACAGAGGGTCGATGACCTGATGGGGGAATTCTTCAAGAGCTTCATGCTCCACTACAACTTCCCCTCCTTCAGCGTTGGCGAGGTCAAGCCCATCCGCGGTCCCGGCCGCAGGGAGATAGGGCACGGTCATCTGGCCGAAACCGCCATACAGGCAGTTATCCCAAAGGATTTCAACTATACGATCCGTGTGGTCAGTGACATCCTTGAGAGCAACGGCTCATCCTCCCAGGCCACCGTCTGCGGCGCCTCGCTGTGCCTCATGGACGCCGGCGTCCCCCTCACCGGCCATGTGGCGGGCGTTGCCCTCGGTCTTGTTACAGATGGCGTGAAAAGCGTTGTCCTCAGCGACATCGCCGGCGCGGAAGACCATCTCGGCGACATGGACCTCAAGATCGCAGGCACCCGTAACGGGATAACAGCCATCCAGATGGACCTGAAGGTCGAGGGAGTGACCCAGGAACTTCTCGTGGGCGCTTTCCTTCAGGCACGGGAAAACAGGCTTCACATCCTTGAACGCATGGAGGAATGCATCGAAAGCCCACGGGATGACCTCAGCCCCCATGCTCCCCGGATCATCACCATGCAGATCGACAGGGACAAGATCGGCAAACTCATCGGTCCCGGCGGCAAGAACATCAGAGCCATCACCGAAGAGTCCGGCGCCGAGATCAACATCGCTGACGACGGCATTGTCACCATCCTGACCAACGACGGCAACAAGGCGAAGAAAGCGGTGAAAATGGTCGAGGCCTGCGTGGGCGTCCCCAAGGAGGGCAAGATCTACGAGGGCACAGTCAGCAGCATTCAGGCTTTCGGTGCGTTCGTCGAGATCATGCCCGGCATCGACGGGCTGCTGCACATAAGCCAGATATCCGACAAGCGTATCACCGAGGTCAAGGATGTACTGAGACGCGGCCAGCAGGTCAGGGTCAAGGTCACCAAGGTCAGGGATGACGGCAAGATCGACCTGACCATGAAGAACCTCGAAGAAAGCGTGGAAACGGAAGAAGAAGAGGCCTGAGACCGCAATGTGTGCTGTCGTGGTTTTCAGGGTCCTTCCGGAGGGTGAGGGGTTGCCTGTTCCCGAACAGGCAACCCCGGGTTCGTCCGGTGTTGACCTGTTCGCCGCAGTATGGCACGACCTGACCCTCAACCCGGGCGCCAGAGCCCTGATACCTGCAGGGATAGCGGTTTCGGTCCCCACTGGTTTCGAGTGGCAGATCAGGCCGCGAAGCGGTCTGGCCCTGAAACACGGTGTGACCGTCCTTAACGCCCCCGGAACGGTGGACTCGGATTACAGGGGACCTGTGGGCGTGATCCTCGTGAACTTCGGCGACGCGCCTTTCGTGGTCCACAGGGGCGACCGGATCGCCCAGGCCGTGCTGGCCCGTGTGGAAGCCCAGGTGCTTTCCCCGGCGGATTCTCTTTCCGGGACGGAAAGGGGAGGAGGCGGCTTTGGGCATACTGGTATCTAAGAATTTGGTCTGCATAGTGTTGGCAGCATTCATGGGCTGTGCCTACAGCTTCAGGGGAAGTCTTCCGCCCGGCCTTGAAACCGTGGAGGTCTCCCAGTTCAGAAGCTCTGTGACAGAGTACGGCCTCGAAACCGAGCTGACATCCATCGTAACCGAAGCGATGGTTACCGACGGGCGTCTTTCGGTGGTTTCGGCCAACCCTGATACAAGGGTTTCCGGAAGGGTAACGGCTTTTACCAGGAACGCGGAAGAGTACACGGGTGGTGAACAGGTTCAAAGGTACCGCCTCGATCTAAGGGTGGAGATCACCATGGAGGATCTGAGAAACGAAGACTTCCTGATCCGTAACGAGACGGTCGCAGAGTGGATTCTTTACGACCCCGCCGCCGAAACACTTGCCCAGGCCCGGGAGAGGCTTGTCAGGGAAGTTGCGGGGGAGATCGTCCAGAAATGCCTCTCCGGTTGGTAAGGGGAAATCCATGGCTCGAGTTGGCGCTGTAAAACTTGGTTGTCTGATATGGATCGCTGTGATACTGCTGGTGATACTGTGGGGCTGGAAACTCCTTGATTTCTATGTTCTGGGTCCCGCGGCGGTCAAAAAGGTGATGAACGAAACCTGGGGCGAAGTCAACTCGTTCGGACAGACTCCAGTGAAGCAGGCGGAGTACCTCACGAGATGGAACCAGTGGAAGCGGGAACAGTCCATTCCTTTCGTGTACTCGGGCTTCATGGGAGATTCCTTCGTGGTGGAATGGAGCGATACGCTCCCGGTACCGGTGTTTCCCGACATCACGCACAAGTTCCGCCTTGCCAGGATCGTCAACTGAAATGTCAATTTCAGGTGACTGGCGTGACAGGCACTCCCAGCGCAGGTCGGGGGGCAGGGTTTTATTCTACATCGTCCTCCTGGCGGTGACCGTCTTACTGATCCTCAAGGCGGGAGACTTTTCCAGGGGTTTCACGGATATCTTCCTTCAGGGGAACACAACCGGAGAACCCAATTGATATTCGATGCCCACTGTGACACCATGGTCCGCATCGAATCTCCCGATGCTTTCGTTTCGGGCGGCGGCAGGTGCCATGCGGACCTTCCCGGCCTGCGCGAAGCGGAAGTAGCGCATCTCGTCACCGCGCTTTGCATAGAACCGTACCCCGAACGGCTCGCCGGGGTCTGGGAGCACGGAGCCCGCAACTTCAGGGAGTGTTCCGGCCTGTCGGGTGATGTGAAGCTTCACTTCGCCCTCGAGGGGTGCATGCCCCTGTACCTGGGCATGGAGATGCCCGAAAAACCGCTTGTCGCAAGCCTCACCTGGAACGGCGACAACCCTTACGGCTCAGGGATCGGCGGTACTGGGGGCCTGACTTCACAGGGAGTCGCACTGGCGCGGAGATTCCATGCCCAGGGAACCAGTCTTGACGCATCCCACCTGAACGACATCTCCAGGCGGGACCTTCTGTCACTGGGCTTTCCCGTGTGTGCCACCCACTGCAATTCCCGGAAGCTGTGCGATTCTCCCCGCAACCTTCCCGACGCCGACCTCAGGGAGATTGCAGCCAGGGGCGGAGTGACAGGTGTTACTCTCGTACCCGACTTTCTGTGCCCCAAAGGTGAGGATGCATCGGTTTCCGATGTGGCAAGGCACATCGAGTACATCGCGGAGGTGGCCGGGATCGAAGCTGTTGGTCTCGGCTCCGATTTCGACGGCATAAGTGTTCTTCCCCGGGGTATCAGGGGTGTGCGTGACATTCATCTCGTGTTCAGCGAATTGTCGGGAATGGGATGGAACGCAGAAGACATCGCGAAAGTGAGTTCGGGCAACTGGATGAGGTTTTTTTCCCTGTAACCTTTAACGGAGGTTATCCTTGAAGTACGCACTGCTTTTCCTTGCTTCCGCGGTTCTTCTGGCCCAGACACCACTTGAGTTCGGAATAATCGACGACCTGATCCGGGGTGAGCCATACATCAGTCCCCTGAGCATCAAGGTAGTTCAAGGTTCTCCATCGGTCGGGAACGCCACACTGAGGATGGCCCTCAGGGCAGGAGTCGTCTTTTCCGATGAGGGATCCTTCATCTTCGTGGATTCACTGGCGGACCAGGTCAACCTTCTGGGCAGGGCCGACTACAGGGGCCTTGTAGACAATGCGTCCATAACGCAGATCTTCACGGTCGTGAGAAGCAACATGCGGGTTCACGGCACTTCGGGGGTAACCCATTTTGCGATTGACCTCGTTACACCTGATGATATGGGCTGGGTCACCATCGAAACCGACATCGCCCGGGTTGACAGCCTTCTGGGAGGTCTGATCTCACCTTACACCTTCTGGAACAGGGTTGAGATAGCACAGGTACAGGTTGGGATGGCAAGTTTCCCTCTCAGCGTGGGCATTTTCGATGCCACTCAGGTTCCCGACATCGCCGTATCCCAGGTCGTTGAAACCTCAGCGCCCACTGCTTCTCACGCATGGAAGTCCCTTGTGCTTCCGGGATGGGGGCAGTACTCTTCCGGTACGGGGCTTCCCCTGATCAACATCCTCGCGGAGGCGGGAGGCATTGCCCTGATCCTCAGTGATGATTATTTGAACGTGGGTGTGGGAGTGCTGGCGCTCAACCACATCATAAGCTTCACGGACCTTCTCTGACGGTACGGGGGGAAACGGAACAATGCGGGATTTCTCCTATTTCGCCACACTGCTGGGGCTTGTTTTCTGGGGTCTTGCCTTCTACAGCGGCCCGGAAAGCGGCTTCTGGAAACTCGGCAAGCCCGGTCTTTTCATGCTTGCCGTTGCTGTGCTGTTCTTTCTGGTGGACTACCTTATCCCATCAAAAAGACCGAAACGCAGGCACAAAGTCCGCAGCGAGACGGCCCGCAAGTGTGCCGTCTGCGGAAAGCCTGCACTGAGCGGCAGCCAGTTCTGCAGCTACCACGCGAAGTACGGTTCCGACAGCGAAGCAAGGTAGAACGATCCGGCGCAGTTCACTGCTTCTGCTTGTCCTTGGCGTCCTTCTCGCGGCGGGGGTGGCCACGAGGCTTGCAAAACCCCGTACTGTGGAGGCCCGAAGAACTTTCCCTGCTCTCGGAACCTTTGCCACTGTGATAGTCGAGGCACCCCATGACCTCGATCCCGAAGGCATGATCAGCGGGGCCGACTCCCTGCTGCGAAGTATCGAGGCGGAGACGGGCAGGTTTCCCGGGCAGGGCGTGTGTGTTATCAACACGACCGGCGGGGCTGCACTTTCCGGGCTGGGTCCGCACATGCTCAGGGTCCTCGAGCTGAGCGATTCCGTGTTCAACGCCACCGGAGGTCTCTTTGACCCAACGGCCGGAGCACTTGTGGATGCCTGGGGTTTTCCGAACGACCCTCACTTTCCTCTGGAAGCTGAGCTTGATGCTGCAATGGCAGTTACCGGCTGGCATCTTCTGGAGTTTCGGAACGACTCCATCGTTCTACCCGAAGGCATGAAGCTCGATTTCGGAGCAGTGGCGAAGGGTTATGCAGTGGATCAGGTCTACGAATACCTGGTTTCGCACGGAGCGCGTTCCTGCCTTGTCGAGGTGGGAGGGGAGGTCCGGTGCGGCGGTGAGAGGCTCTGGAGGGTCGCGATAAGGCACCCTCGGAACAGCGGTTATTACGGAGTTTATGAAATGAGGTCGGGGGCGCTTGCAACGAGCGGCGACTACGAGTGTTTTCTCATCCACGAGGGTGTCAGGTACAGCCACCTTATCGACCCGTTCACAGGCTTCTCCGGAACGGGAGCCCAGTCCGCCACCGTGTACGCCGCAAGCTGCGGCAGGGCAGACGCGTACGCCACCGCAGCCGCGGTGGGGGGACGGGAGGCGGTCGAGGGCTTTGACATGAGCGGTGTTCTTGGCATACTGCTCCTCACGGAGGATGAAAACGGGGAGGTGTCAGAATGGAGCACGGGCGTTCTCCCGAATTCACGCTGACGGAGGATGCCGGTCTTCGTTGTCTGATCTGTCCCCACAGATGCCTCTGGACAGATTCGAACCCCAACGGCCTTTGCCGGGTCAGGGGACTGGCCCTTTCAGGTTACGGCAGGTGCATCGGCATGGCGGTTGATCCAATAGAAAAAAAGCCCTTTGCCATGTTCAAACCCGGATCGCGGCTTCTTTCCACGGGCCCGCCGGGCTGCAACCTTTCGTGCAGCCACTGCCAGAACTGGCAGAGCTCACAGGGGGCGCCGCCAACAGTGTACCACTCTCCGGGAGAGCTCGCGGAGCTGGCCCGGAAATGCAGTGACGGCATCGCCTTCACATACACCGAACCCGTTGTCTGGTACGAGTACGTTATGGATACGGCTCCGCTGGTCAGGTCACTCGGGGGCGTTGTCGTGATGGTCAGCAACGGCTTTGTGAATCCGGAACCCCTGAAGAGGCTCATTTCCGTCACCGATGCCTGGAATGTCGATCTGAAGGCATGGAGCGATGACTTCTACCGCAGGAACTGCGGCGGCAACCTGCAACCCGTGCTTGATACCCTGAGAACGATCGCCGCATCGGGCGTCCACCTGGAGGTGACTTACCTTGTCATCCCGGGAGAGAACGATTCAATGACTGAGTGGGACCGGGCGGCAAGCTGGCTGGCTGAAAACTGCGGGGAAAACACCCCGGTTCATGTATCACGCTATTTTCCAAGGTACCGGCAGACCCGTCCGGCAACTTCCGTCGAGAGCGTCTTCAGTGCGGCAGGGGTGTTCGGCGCGCACTTGAAGAACGTCTTTCCGGGTAACATCTGAATGAGGCTCTTTCGGATCGGAGACATCCTGCCGGTTGTACTTGCCCTGGGGGCAGCGGTACTTGCGGGCGGACAAAGGGGGCAGTCGGACCGGAGCCATGTCCGGCTGGTCACTCCCAATCAGGCGGTCAACCTGCCTCTGAACAGAGACACGCTCGTATCGATACCCGTAAGGGACGGGATCACAGTGGTGGAAGTAGGGGGGGGGAGGGCCAGGATAAGGTCATCACCCTGTCCCACCGGAACCTGCATGAGAACAGGATGGATATCGAACCCCGGCCAGGCCGCGGTTTGCATGCCAGAAGGCATTTCCATTGAGGTAAGAGGGGATGGTGTTGAGCCGGACGCCGTCAGTTACTGATCGCGCCCGGCCCGCAGCGTACTAACGGCAGCCGTGCCCGGGGCAGCCCTGGCAGCCCGTTTCATCAACTTCATCGATCGGAGCGGATGTCTTCTCGGCCCTTGAGAGGGAATCGCACGTGCAGTCTTCGCACGGGGATTCGCAGGTGCTCTCTTCGCCAGGTTCACAGGTGCAGTCCGCGCACTCATGATCATCACTGGTGCAGGGGTGGTCATCGTGACCGACGGCGAAAGCGGCCCCAGCAAGAAGAACAAGAAGGATCACAGTTACTTTGATGGCCCTTGATTTCATATCATCTCCTCGGATAACATTTGGTTGTCAGCAGCACGGGTGTTTGTCGGTTTCCTCGCCGTGGCACTCTCTGACCTGATCACTGGAACACTCACCGGGCTTGCCCTTCAGCTTTTCGGGGTTCTGGCAGCAGCACTGGTTTTGATCACACACGGGATGCTCCTTTCGGGTACAGTATATAAGTAACTACGCAGGTACTTTAATACTGAAGCCCCACTTCGTCAATGCCCAGCCACCATCCCGGGGTACTCACGTAGCCCCTGCTTGAGGATTCCAAGAGCCTTGCGCATGTCGTCGTCGTTTATCACGTAGGCAAGCCTGATCTCGTCCTCGCCCATGCCGGGTGTTGCGTAGAACCCTGCTGCGGGAGAGACCATCACTGTTGCACCATCGACGCTGAAGTCGTTGAGAAGCCATGCCGCGAACCCGTCCGCGCTGTCCACCGGAACCCTTATCGTGGCGTAAAAGGCTCCCTCCGGTCTCAAAAAGAATACTCCGGGCACGCCTTCAAGTTCCTGCATGAGAAGGTCGCGACGGCGCTGGTAGGTCAGAGCCACGTCGTGGTAGTAGGAGGCACCGAGGTGCTCGTAGATCCAGGCAGCCCCGTACTGCGCCATGGTGGGGGGGCAGAGCCTGGCCTGTCCGAGCTTTAGAATGCCGCCCATGACATCGGTGTTGAGGCAGATCAGGTTTCCGAGTCTGGCTCCGCAACTGCTGAACCTCTTGCTGATGGAGTCCATGACTATTACACGGTCGGCTATCCCGGGGAATTCAAGGACGGAAACGTGTTTGCCGCCGTCGAAGACGAAATCGCGGTAGACCTCGTCGGAAAGCAGGAACAGGTCGTACTTTCTGACGATGTCGGAGAGAATGCCTATCTCCTCACTGCCAAGCACGGTGCCGGTCGGGTTGTTGGGGCTGCAGATGAGAATGGCCTTGGTCCGCGGTGTGATCACTGCCTCGATGGCTTCCCGCGAGGGAAGATGAAAACCGTTCTCAACGGAGCTGGTCACCGGAACCAGGGTGATCCCCGCCATGGAAGCGAAGCCGTTGTAGTTGGTGTAGAACGGCTCGAAGCAGACGACCTCATCACCGTGGCTGCACGCGGCCATGAAGGCGAAGTAAACCGCCTCGCTGCCGCCGGTGGTTATCATCACGCGGTCTTCCGGGACTTTGATGCCGGCCCTCTCATAGTAACCGGAAATGGCTTTTCTGAGGACAGCGAGGCCCTGGCTCGGGCCGTATGCAAGAACCCTGGGCTCGCTTTCCCTTATGGCCTGCCAGTAGTTCTGCGGAGTCGGGATGTCTGGCTGACCGATATTGAGATGATATACCTTTGTGCCCCTTTTTTCCGCCGCATCGGAGAGAGGGGTCAGTTTGCGAATGGGGGAAGCCTGCATCGAGGCAACCCTGCCGCTGAGATGAGCCATGTAAGCCTCCTGTGGAAATGCCTGTGAGTACTTGGGGAATTATACAACTTATATTCAGACCATGAATGCCCAGGACCGGAACCTCGTTGTCAGAACATGCGAACTTCCGATAGCAGGGAGCTGGGAAAGCTGCATGGAAAGGGCCGCCTGCGCCTGCTCCAGAACTCCGCTTCCCGATGTCGCCGTGCTGCCCGAGCTGTTCACCATTGGTTTTGTCATGGACAGGATCGAAGGGGCTGCGCTCGATCCCCCCGACCTTGCCTGTCTTCCCCTGGCCCGGGTTGCCCGGGAGTGCGGAATTTGGGTTCTCGGTGGGTCATTCCCGGTTCGAAACCCCGGAGGGATCGTAAACACAATGCCAGTGTACTCGCCTGCGGGCGACTTGGTTCACACTGCCGAGAAGATTCACCTGTTCAAGAACATGCGTGAGGACGCCGCCTTCACCGGTGGCCTTCCCAAAGGCGTTTTTGACTTGCACGGCATTCCGGTCGGAGCTGCGGTATGCTACGACCTTCGCTTCCCCGAGGTTTTCCGGGATCTGACCCTCGACGGCGCCCGGATCCTCTTCGTGGCCGCCCAGTGGCCGGTTCAGCGCCGGAGAGTATTCCGCTGCCTTCTGCAGGCCAGGTCCTCCGAGGCCCAGGTCTTCACCGTTGGCTGCAACCTCGGTGGTGACCATCTCGGTTCGAGGTTCAGGGGCGGGGGAGGGGTATGCGCACCCTCGGGAGACTTTTTAAAGGGCAGAAAGGTGGCTGCCGGTGTGACTGACTACGAGCTCGACATGACGCTCGTCGACCTCGAAAGAAAAAGGATCGACTGCCTTGCAGACAGAAGACCCGAAACCTACGGTAAACGGAGGACACTGAAGCAATGAAGCAGGGGCTGGGCAAAACCATAGCTGTCTCCCTCTCCATATTGGCCCTGCTGGCTTTGGGCTTGATCCTGAAGCTCATGGCCGGGGTCTTTACGCAGATCACCATCGCTCTCTTCGCCATGTTTCTGGTGGAACCCTCGGTCGCCAGGGCCACTTCAGTCATCGACCGTATCCTCAGGAAGATATCGGTGGTCCGAAGGGGAAGATCGGCAGCGGACATCAAGAAAAGCCGTCTTGCAGAGGTTATGGGCTCCCTCATCGTTATACTGCTCTCCCTTGCCCTTGTGGCATTCGCTATCCTGATACTTTATGCTGCGGGCAACATGCTGCTTGACCGAAGGGCTGACCTTGTGACGAACGTCGTTGAACCAGTCGTGGCGTTCATCAACGGGGTACAGCAACAGTGGCTGCCCGAAGTGTACAGGTCGGTGGGCATCGAGGAGGTGCTTAAAGCAATTCCATCGGGCAGCATACCGGTAAAACCATCGCCGGCGGATTCCCTGGCCACATCACCCATGGCGATCTTCGATGAAGCCATCGGCAGCATCTCCATAGCCTCTCTGGTTCCCACAGCGGCCAACCTTCTGGGGTCCCTTTCGGCGCTGCTTTTCAAGATAGCCGTAGTCACCATGCTCACAGTGTTCATGCTCAGCGGTCGCAGGATATTCTCCGAGAAACTCACGGAATTGAACATCGTTGAGCATGAGAGATTCAAAAGGATCCTCACCAGGGTCGAGGGGGTTCCAAGAAAGTACCTTGTCGCAAAGTTCTTCGCCAGCATGCTCACTGGAATCCTTGTGGGCTCGGTCCTTCTGATCTGGCTTGAACCCGGAGATGCATTCATCCTGGGTTTCATCGCCATGGTCCTGGACTTCATACCCTTCTTCGGCTCGTTGATATACACGACGCTCATCTCGCTCTACACCCTTTCAGTGGCGGGAATTCAGGGACTCTGGGCGGCTCCAGCCGTATTGCTTGTGAACAACATCATCTCCAATGTGATAGAACCCAACTATTTCGGCAAGGTTCTGCCCATCGGGAAGCTGACGGTTCTCATATGTGTTCTGTTCTGGGGTTACCTGTGGGGGCTTACCGGTGCTCTGCTGGCGGTTCCCATCACGATCATGCTCAAGGAGTTCATTGAGCAGGTTTTCGAACGCAACGCCTTCACCGTTGCGATGGAGGTATGATGTTCGGATTGTTCTTAAATGTTCTTGCTCTTGCCGTGAACGGGATAACGTTCACATGGTCGCCGCAGGCACAGCCCGTGGTGACCGGGAGCCTTGCGGGCCAGCGTGTCGAGCTTCAGGGTGTTCCTTCTTTGGCCCAACCCGGAGACCCCCTGCTTCCCCTTGCCCCCCTCATGGTTGTCCTCCCCTCGGGCGCCGTCGCAGACAGCGTCACTTTCACTGTTACCGAATCGTCGGTTTTCCCTATGAGGGTCAGGCCGGCCCCTGCTCAAAGAGCCGTGCCCATCTCAAGGTACGCTGACTTCGTGTTCACACCCGAGAATCCCGATGCCTACTCCCGTGGTACCGAGGTCGTGGCCAGGCTCGAGGGTCAGGGTACCCTTATGGGGTATCCGGTTGCGGATGTTACCGTCAGACCCATCGCCTGGGATCCTGAAACAGGCCTTCTAACGGTGACTTGCGCCATGGATATAACCGTTCACTACCACTTCGACGGTCAGGTTTTCGGCCCCACGGCGAGGGGGGCGCTCGGGTCTGCGGTTGCCGCCGATGTTGTGAGGCGGGCCGTCGAGAATCCCCTGGACGTGGTTCCGTACCCAGTGACCGAAGACCTTCCATGGGGGGAATACCTCATCGTAACGTCTGACGTTCTCGAGGCCGCCTTCGAACCCCTTGCCGAGTGGAAGACACTGAAGGGTGTGCCCGCAAGGATCGTGACAATGGGCTATATAGACGATGCCTATTCGGGAGTGGATGCTGCCCAGAGGCTGAGGTTCTTCCTGTGGGATGTCTTCCAGAGCACACCCCCGACGTTCGTCCTGCTGGCGGGCGACACACCGGGAGTGCCCCACCGTAACTGCTACGCCACTGCCGAGGGCTATGTTGACGACCCTTCGGCAGACCTCTACTTCCAGGACATGAACGACACCGCCCCCGGCGTTGATGCCTGGGACATGAACGGCAACGGCGTGTGGGGCGAGCTGAACGGGGTGGACAACCTCGATTACCACCCCGACTACATAATTGGCAGGGCTTCCGTCGAGAACACCTCGGAGGCGGCTTTGTTCATCGGCAAGGTCCTGGCCTACGAGAACGCCCCGGACACGCCCGCATGGTACAACTCCATGGGATTCACCACTTCAATTCTCTGGAGCAGCCCGTACTGCCCTGGCTCCGCCGGTAAGGAGAAGGTGGATACCCTTTACACTCCCGAGGGATGGTCGATCACCAAGCTCTACGAAGACTGGGGAACCCAGAGCTACACCGCGACAATGAACATGCTCAACCAGGGAATGCACCTGGTGAACCACTCCGGTCACGGAAGCGAGAGCTACGTCTCCATAGGAAGCAGCGGTCTTTCAAACTCCGACTTCATGGGGCTTGTCAACATCTCCCAGAACGGGAGGCCGTCGATCTGGAACACCATTGCTTGCCTGTCGGGTTCCTTCGACACCGGGACGTGCCTTGCCGAGGCCTGGATCCGCTCACCGGGAGGGGGCGGTTTCTGCATCATGAACACCCGTTACGGATGGGGTGAACCCTCCGACCCCGGCAACCAGTGGAGTGAGCTGGTCGATCAGGAGTTCTTTGCCAACTTCTTCGTCGAAGACGCATTCTATCTTGGTGACGCGGCCATGACGGCCAAGGACGATTTCGTTGCCCTCATTCCCTCCGATACCCACTACGACTGGATCGCCAAAAGCAACACTCTCTTCGGCGACCCCGAGCTTCCAATGTGGCTCCAGATCCCGCAGACCATTGAGATCGGGCCTGTTTCGCTGAACGAAGGGCAGACAGACCTCCAGGTGAACGTTGTGAGCGGCGGAACCCCACTCGCCGGCGCCAGGGTCTGCCTCATGCAGGGTGAATGGGACGATCCTGTTACGTATGTCACGGCAATCACCGACGCTTCCGGCCAGGTGACCCTTGTTTTTCCCGGACTTCCCGCACTTCCGGACTCGGCATCTGTCACGATCTGGGCCCGTGAGCATGTCACCACAACACTGAGGGTGGCCATAGGCAATCTCGGGGTGGAGGAACAGGGTTCTTCGGATGCTCCGACGCTTCGGATCACTTCCCCGGTGCCGGCCATGAACGTTGTCAGCGCAAGCTGGTCATCTCCGACGCCCTGCAACATCTCCCTCTACGATTTGACGGGCAGGGTGGTCATGAATGTCGGCTCCGGTCTGGTTGGCGAAGGGGAAGCCACGTTCAGCGCCCGTTCAATACCGGCCGGGGTGTACTTCCTCAGGCTTGATGCTGCCGGAGCCTCGACCCTCACGCAGAGACTGGTGGTGATCCGTTGACCCCTCGTCTCATGGCGCTTCTTTCTCTTGCGCTATCTCTGGGATGCATGAACGACCCCGAGGCCCTGTGCAACCAGTGCAGGGCCAACATGAACACCCTTTCATCGGACATGGCGATGTTCAGGGTCACGACCGGCTTCTGGACCGACGACATGCGCTCCCTCGACAGCTCCGCTGGACGAAGCGTGCAACTGGTCTGTCCCGAATGCGGCGAACCTTACGGGATATCACTTCACGAGAGGGGTTACACCCTGAGCTGCCCGGGGTCCCGTCACGGGAGCATCGATACCGGAAAACAGGACTGGATCCGTTAGGAGGACCATGCAGGTACTGAAGAAAGAAAACGGGATAACACTGCTCAGATTCGACATGGGCGAACCCTTCCCCGAAACCCTGAAGGACTACTGTGTACAGAGCGGGCTGAAGGCCGGTGTAGTGCTCTGCGGAATAGGAATGCTCAGAAACACGACCATTGGAAGGTACGACGGAACCGAGTATTCCAAAACGGTTCTCGCCGATTCACTGGAAGTCCTCTCCCTTCAGGGGAACATTTCGATCAAGGAAGGCGAGCCCTTCATCCATCTTCATGTATCCCTTGCTGACCATGACTTTACGGCCAGGGGAGGGCATCTGTTCGAGGCCACTGTTTCCATGGTGATAGAGCTGGCAATTGCCGAGATGACTCCGGGCCTCGTGAGGCAACCAATGGGTGGAGCCTTCTGGCGGCTCGAGTCGGCCAAAACTTGACATCATGGGCGCAGGGGTTATGTTTCTGCGGCTTTCGATGGGGCTTTAGCTCAGTTGGCTAGAGCGCTTGACTGGCAGTCAAGAGGTCAGGGGTTCGACTCCCCTAAGCTCCACCAGTTTTTTTGCGGCGGCTTCTGCCGCCGCATCCCCTTAGTTGACGGCTGTCAAGGGGTTGCATATTGCGCGGGCATTGTCTATCTTACCCGCTCTTGAAACATTGATTGTAGTTATAGTTTTGGCATACAAGCATATCTCTTCACCCAGACCGATGCGGGAGGAAAAATGACCAAGGCCGACATCGTCGCAAGCATCGCCGATAAGACAGGGCTGACCAAAAAGGAAGTAGCCTTCGTGGTCAACAGATTCTTCGAGGAAGTCAAGGACGCAATGTTCGCCAAAGAGCACATTGAGATCCGTGGCTTCGGCACATTCAAGGTCGTGGAAAGAAACGAACGCAAGGCTCGCAATCCACACAGCGGCGAGACCGTTCTCGTTCCCCGGCGCTCCGTTCCCGTGTTCAAGCCGTCCCGGTCGGTAAAGGAAAGGGTGGCAAAGTAAAGTGCCCAATGGAAGAAAGCGTAAGCGACAGAAGATCGCTAATCACAAACGCAAGAAAAGGCGTCGCGCCAACAGGCATAAGAAGAAGATCCGTTAGAAATTGATTGTAGCGGTTCTTTCCGATACGCATGTTCCCACCCGGGCCGGCAATCTGCCCGGAAGAGTATACGAGGTCTGCTGCGAGGCAGACCTCGTTCTTCATTGCGGCGATTTCGTTGAACCCGATGTTTACCGCGACCTGCAACGCTTCGCGCCGGTGCGGGGAGTGCTGGGCAACATGGACGGTTACGGCCTCCAGGCCTTCCTTCCCGCAACCCTTGCTTTCACGCTTCAGGGCACGAAGGTATGCATGACGCATGGGTCGGGCTCCCGAACCGGCCTGCGGGAGAGGGTGAAAGCCCTCTTTGAAGCCCAAGCCCCCGGGATCATTCTTTTCGGCCATTCACACCGGTTCACCGAGTACAGGGAGAGCGGACTTCTCATGCTCAACCCGGGCGCTGTCGAGGGAAGCAGGGGAAACAGGTCCATGGCGCTCCTCACCCTGGAGAAGGGCGCGGAACCAATCGTGGAACAGATACTGTTCTGACTTGAAATCAGGAGCCCGACAGGTTATCTTACGGGCTCATTGCCCCCGTAGCTCAGTTGGATAGAGCGCCGGCCTCCGGAGCCGGAAGCTTGGGTTCGAATCCCGACGGGGGTACCAGTAATTTGAGGGACGCTTTTCGGCGTCCCTCTTTTTTACAGCCTTGAAACCGACCATCCAGGCATGGAACAGCATTGCAGTTTCCTGCCTTAAAAAACTGCGTACGAGCTTGACAAAAGAGCACGAAGCAGAATAGACTAGGCATAACCGCCGAGCCCTGCCTGATGTGGCGGCAGCGTTTAGAACAACTCTTGCGCTCCGCCCTCAAACACAGGGTTTTGCAGAAAACCGGAGGTTTGCTTAGTGATGTCAACAAAGAGTTCTTTCCTTCTGATCGTTGCGCTGACTGTGTTTGCCGCTTTCGCAAACGCCAGTGAGCTTCCCGCCACCGCCGACCTGAACTGGCAGAACGCACCCGTGGTGCAGAGCACCGACACGGGTTCCAGTCTTCCCCTCTACGACGACCGGCTTGACTCCGCCGTCGACCAGAATCAGCCCAGCGGACCGACTTACATAGCTGCCTTCAGCCAGACCGGCCTTGCCCAGTCCTTCCAGCAGACTCACGCCAACATCTCCGGCGCCGGGATCCTTCTCCAGGCCGCGGTAGGCTCCAGCGCTCCCGTCACCATCCAGCTCTGGACAAACCTTCCCAACGCCGGGGGCTCCATGCTGGCCGAAGCCACAGCAACCGGGACTGCCGGAACCTGGGTCGACGTTTTCTGGACCTACGTAAACATAACCCCGGCAACCACATACTACCTGGTTTTCACCGGCAACACCTCTCTGGGTATCGCCGGCTCAACCACCAACCCGTACGCCTACGGCCAGTGCTACGCAAACTCTGGTTACGGTTCGTTCCCGGCCTTCGATTACGCTTTCAGGACCTATTACGATACGCTCACCTCCCTCGAACGCGACACCTGGGCGGGCGTGAAGAGCTCCTTCTAGAACTTAAGCTCTGTAAAGGAGAGGCCCGGGCCGCAAGGTCCGGGCCTCTCTCATACAGACTGCCCTTTCTGCATGGCCTTCGCAGGAGGTGATGACCGCCTGATGGCAGTATCGCAGGAGCTCGGGGCTTCAGTCCGGGGCGCTGGTACATTGGCAGGAGGGCAATCGAAGCTGGTGGGAATGCTTCAGCAGTCGGCTCCACAGACTAAAGAAGCGGCCCGCTCCTTTCGGAACGGGCCGCTTTTCAGTATGCCGGGGCTAGCGCAGCAGTGTGAGCCTTGAAACTGCGGCGCCGGAGGGACCTGACACCCTCACGAAATAGAGGCCGTTGGCGAGGTTGCCGGGGATGTTCCACATGAAGTTGTGGGAACCCGGGTTGATGTCGCCGTTATGCACCAAGGCCACAGCGCGGCCGGCCACGTCGTAGACGTTGAGGGACACGGTCTGGGCCATCGGGACGTAGAGCGAGAACGAGGCGTGGGAGGCGGCCGGGTTGGGGGACACGCCGGAGAGGACCATGGTTGCGGGGTCGACGGCAGCGCCGCTTGCCTCTTCGGTGCCAACCATCTCAAGGGCGGCCAGGACGGCCTGGTAGATGTCCACACGGCCTGCGCCGTAGTAGTTGTCCTTGCCTGCGGCGCCGAGGTCAACGGACGTCATTTCCAGCAGGGAGTCCATCTGAGCGTTGGTGAGGTTGGGGTTGGCATCGAGAAGGAGCGCCATGCAGCCCGCGATGTGGGGGGTGGCCATGGAGGTCCCGCTCATCGTGGTGTAACCCGAGGGGTTGCTGTAGCTGAGGCTCACAACGTCAACGCCGGGGCCTGAGATGTCGGGATCGATGAGGCCGATGGCCGGGGCGGTGTCGGGGTAGTCGAACCAGGGGGCGTCGGTCTCCCAGGTTGAGTAACCAAGGCTCGAGAAAGACGCGAGATTGTCATTGCTGTCGGTGGCGCCCACCGTGACCACTGCAGAGAGGCCGCCGGTCGTTGTCTGGTTGGGGTGAAGCCAGGGGGGAGGGCAGTCGCCGGGGGTGCGGATGTCGCCTGGAATGCTCGGGTTGCCACCCTCGTTGCCGGCTGCGATGGAATGATGCACACCAGCAGCAAGGCTGTTCTCGACGACCTCGCGCCAGGACTGACGATCGGGGTTCTGGCTCTGGGGCCAGCCGAAGGATGAAGACACGACGCTTGCCCCGTGCTCGACGGCAAACTCGTAGGCATCCCAGCACTGCTGCTCGGTGGAGAACGTCATTGAGGTCTTCAGTGCCATGATGGTCGCATGGGGAGCAACGCCTGTCTGGGTTCCGGAAGCGCCGTTGCCCGCGACGGTGCCCGCGCAGTGGGTACCGTGGCCGGCGGTGTCCATGGGGTCGCCGGTTCCGCTGGCGAAGTTCCAGCCGTAATGGTAGCCGGCGGCGGTGTCGTGCCACATCTGATTGTGGATGTCGTTATGGTTGTAGTTGACGCCGGTATCAACAACGGCAACGATAATGCCGTCGCCCTCGTAGCCGAGAGCCCAGACATCGGGGGCGTTGATCTTCTCGAGACCCCAGGTGGTGGCGAGCCTGAGTTCACCTGGTGTGGGCTCCCTGACATCCACGGGCTCGATGCTGATGTCTGTGTAGGTGACAAGGGTGATGTACTCGACATCTCCGCGAAGCGAGAGCTGTCTGATCATCTGGGGGGTTGCGTGGCAGCCCACTGCATTTACGATCCAGCTCTGGTGAATGTCCGAAACGGTTCCTTCGGGGAAATCCGCCAGGGCTTCGACGATCGGCTGCTGGGACTCGGTGGCGAAAGCCTTGAGCACGCTGACGGCCAGTTCGCGTCTCTGGGCGGGCGTCATGTTCGCGGCGACGCTGTTTATGTAGTCGATGTCGGCGCGTCCCACCGGTCTTATGAGGACGGGGATCAGCTGGTCAGGCGCCGAGAGGGCCATTTCCATCTGAAGGGGCTCGCTGATGACCCCGGCGAGGCCGGAGGCAGCGATGAGCAGGAGAGAGAACAAGAGGGTTTTCATACCTATCCTTTCGGGCTGTGAAAATGAATCAACAACATACAAAAACTATAATGAATTCCGGTGAAAAAAAACGGTCCCCGAAGCCTCAGGCATGTCATGGAATGACCCTTACTGCCGAGACGAAGCGCCTCACGTAGTTCGACTGGTCTATCGGGGTAATGGTGACCCCGATGTTCCGGTAGGAAGAGGAGTGGATGAAGTTGCCGTCGCCGATGTAAATACCCACATGCCCCGGATTCTGGAATATGAGAAGGTCGCCGGGAAGAAGGCTGTCGCGGGAGACCTCGGAACCCGAGGATGCCATGGCGCCCGCGGTTCGGGGGAGGGGAACGCCATTGTCGCAGAAAACCCTGTATACCAGACCGCTGCAGTCGAAGCCTGCCGAGTCGGTTCCGCCCCAGACGTAGGGTGTGCCAAGGTTGGAAAGGGCATCGGATACGATTACGTCGGCAAGGTCAACGGGTGGAATGGAATCGGCGGGTGTCATGACCGCTGTTAAAAACGCTATGACGAGTGTGCAGAACTGCATGTCAGTACTGTCCCATCTTGTTCAGGCGCATGGCCTTCCTTTCGAAGACCCTGAATATCAGCAGACCCGCGACAAGGTAGAACAGGCTGTTTGCCGCTACGTACATGTACCACCATGCCGGGAAAACGGTTCCATGCACCGTGGACGAGTTCACCGTGTGGGCGCCCGCCACGAACGGAAGCAGTGCCCAGGGCGTGAACGGGTAGACCGGAAGCAGCATCATCCCTATGAGCGCGAAGGAGAGTATTCCGTAAACGGAGCCTATCCGTTTGTGGATGAGACCGATGCCGCCCATCATGAAGGATATCCCCACAAGTGAGAGAATGCTGAGGAAGAGCACACCGTAAAAGTACGGGAAGTTCACGGTCAGCATCCTGCCAGTGGTGAGCATGGAAAGGTAGAGCATTATCGTCACGAAAATGTAGTTGAAGAGAATGCCGTTGATGAGCCGGAAGAGAAAGATCATGTCTGCTCCGAGGGGGCTCAGGTAGAGCTGCTCGAGCGTGCCGGTCTGGGATTCGTTCATGACCTCCCCGCCGGTGCCCTGTATGGACATCATGGCCATGAGCCACAGCACATACCCGACCACCATCGAATCGAGGGAGTCTCCCGATACGACCCCGCCCGCGATGGCCCTGACGCCCCAGAACATTCCGAGGAAGACAAGGTACATTACAAGCACCAGGGCGCCGGTGTTGAAGAAGTACCTTTTCATGCCCCACCCCATCAGTCTCAGCTCGGTAAGGGCAAGGATCAGGATGCGCATCAGGGCTCCTTCCGGATCATTTGAAGGAAGATATCCTCAAGATCGTTCTCGCTGGTGCTGAAGTCCCGCACGACCGATCCGCCGTCACGAAGGATGTCCATGAGATCGAGTATGCGTCGGGGCTGGTGCAGCCTTATCCTGAGCCTGAACACACCCTCATCGCCAACTGTCTGACACGGTCCCAGAGCTTCCGCAGCATCGGACTGGGCTTTTGTGAGGGGTGCTTCAAGGACAATCTCGACCGTTTTTTGCGAGAATCTGGCCTTCAGGCTCTGAAGGGTCTCGTCCGATATGATCCGGCCCGCCCTGATGATCAGCACCCTGTCGCAGAGTGATTCGATGAAGTCCATGTCGTGGGAGGTGACAAGGATGGTTTTACCGTGTTCCCTGACAAGGGTCCTTATCCAGCCGCGCATGGAAAGGGCTATCTCAACGTCGAGGCCCATCGTGGGCTCGTCAAGGAAGAGGATCTCCGGGTCGTGAACGAAGGCGCAGGCCATTGCGACCTTCTGTTTCATGCCGCTGGAGAACTGCCTGACCTCCTTGTTGCGAACATCCCAGAGCTCGAGCTGCCTGAGGAGGCTTTCGATCATTGGGGCTGCCCGCCGTGCGGAAACACCCCGGATCCCGGCGAAGTAGAGCAGGTTCTCACGGGGGGAAAGGTACCAGTAGATGTTCCTGGCGCCTTCGAGCACGGCACCGGCGCTTTCGAGAACACGCTTTCTGTCCCTGGGGACTGAAAGCCCGTTCACCAGTATCTCGCCGCTGTCGTGGTACACCAGGCCGAGTATGGATTTTAATGTGGTAGTCTTGCCTGATCCGTTTGGACCCAGGATTCCCAGTATTTCGCCCTTACGGGCCTGAAAAGACAGACCATCGACCGCTACGGTCTTTCCGTAGGTTTTCCTGAGGTTCTCCACCTTTATCAGAACACCGGGATCATTCATGAGATGTCCATTGGAAAAGGCGGGGGCGGAAAGGATTTCCGCCCCCGGCAGTGCGATTAGAAAGAGTTCTTGATGCTTGCCCAGGTGGAGGGGGTGAGAGCCTGGGGGTCCCAGTCGATGTCAAGCACATAAAGGAAGGAATTCTGGGGGTAGACGTAGAGGTATTCGCCGTCGAAGTCGATGCCGCCGTTGACTTCAGCCTCTTCGGTGAAGGTTGCGGACCACACCGGTGTGGGGTTGGGAGAGCCGTCAGGGTTGATGTAGTGGATGAAGATGTTGTCTTCGTCGGCAACGCCGCATGCCACGAAGAGGTAGTCGCCCCAGACAGCGAGGCCGTAGACGGAGGTGTAGGGGATCTCGGTCCAGCCGCTGATGCTGGTTTCGGTTCCGGTGTAGGGGCCCCATGCGAGGACGCCTTCGTTGGGCGAGCCCACGTAGACCTGACCCTTGCCGGCGCCGATGCCGAACAGGTTGGTGTAGCCGGCGGGGCCGGCTATGTTGGCAATGTGCGATCCGTTCTCGGCGAAGACGGCAAACATGCTGGTGCCGTAGTCGGTCATGAACCAGCGGTTGCCGGTTGCGTACTCGGCGTAGGCCTGGTCGTCCGGGTCGACGCCTTCTGTGATCTCCCATGAGCCTTCGGGGGCGCCGGTGGTCATGTCGAACTCGTAGTTCACCAGGTCGCTCCAGTTGAGTATCCAGATGCTGTTGGGAACGTTGTCCTGGATGGCGAGGCCGTATGACGCTGCGAGTCCGCCGACGATGGTACTCACAACGGTGTAGCTTCCCCGGTTGTAGGTTGGATTCTGTGAATGGTTCGGGCCTCCCGTTCTGACGGTCGCGAACGCGCTGACGGTAAGGCAGACAAGCAACACAGCAAGAAGTCTCATAATCCTCTCCGTTCTTTTCAGAGTGCAGGCTGCAATCTAATATCCCATTCGAGCCGTTCTGTCAATAAGCGGCCCA
This sequence comes from candidate division Hyd24-12 bacterium UBA6080, assembly GCA_002436025.1. GTDB lineage: Bacteria > Fermentibacterota > Fermentibacteria > Fermentibacterales > JCC-6 > UBA6080. Next base: position 118,485 of record DIXM01000012.1, on the reverse strand, counting down.
TCACATCCCCCCTTCCCGGGGATATATTCTTCAACATGACAGGGGAGGTGTTTTGATGAAATCGGTTGTGCTTCCGCTTTTGATCGTTGTTTCGATGGCTTTTGCCTTCAGGGGAGGTTCGGTTCCGGAACCGGGTTACGACGGCTCGGCGGGTTCGGTCTGGCTCGACCGATTCCTGGCCGAGGGCGGTGTTTCGTACTCGGAGTTTCTCTCCGAGCTGGAGCTGTTTGAAACCGAAACCGGCAGGGGTTGGGGCAGACGGCCTTCCACCTGGCGATGGGTTCCCCGCATCAGGGAGTGGGAACGGATGGTTCCCGAGATGCAGGGGCTTACAGACCTTCTGGGAAGGCTCGACCTCGAGTGGTCGCAGCATGCCTACCTCGATGCCCTGACTGCTTTTGTCGACTTCAACAGGGTTCAGATCAGGTCCACGTACGGGCTGGAAGACCGCAGAACGAGGTTCTTCGAAACCTTTGCCGGAAACGGTCAGCTCTACTTGAACAACGAGCCCGACGCGGATTACGAATCCCTGGACCTTGTCACATGGGCGGTGGGGGAGATAAGGGCCATGCTCAGCCCCGACCAGATGGAGAGCGCGGCGGACATCGTCTCCTCCAGAGAGCAATCTTTCAGACCGGGTCGGTACTGAGCCTTCCGTAGACCAGAACGTTCCGCGGGGAACCGTGAAGGATGAATGATTCGCGAAGGTTGCCCTCGAGGGTGAAACCCATCCTTCCAAGAAGTTTCTCCGACCTTTTGTTGCCTTCCACCACGCGGGCCTCGATCCTGTGAAGGTTCATCCGGGAAAAGCCGTAGGTCAGAACCGCACCAAGGGCCTCGGACATGTACCCCTTCGAAACGAAGCTTCGATTCAGATCGAACGCGGTTTCCGCCAGAAGGTCGTGAAAACTGAACTCCTGCAGTGACACGCTTCCCGCATAGTCCCCCGTTGCCTTTTCCCGGATGGCCCAGTTCAGCGACATCCCGCGTTCATGGCCGTGCATGTACTCGTCCAGCACACCCTCGAGAACCTCGGGATCGTCGGCTGGGTCGGTTACGAACTCGACGGTCAGGGGGTCGGAGAGACAACGGAAAAGGCTTTCCAGATCGGTGGTCCTGAATGCACCGAGCACCAGCCTGGGTGTTTCCAGAACGGGAAAACGCTCGGGCCATTGAACCTCGGGGGGCTGGTTCAACTATTCGTTTCCGGGGTGGATCAGCATCGCCTTCCTGAACTCCACCGTGTTCTTCTTAAGCTCGCGGTTCATCACTGCAAGGGTCGTGAAGGTCTGATCGGTGAACTGAAGCCTCTTAACGAGAACCCTCATGAAACCCATGAGGAATCTGGCAGCCAGTTTGGGCTTCTCGTCCATGAGCTTCTGGAAACGGTCGAAGCTCATGCGATGAAGTATGGAGTCTTCGTTGGCTATAACTGTCGCCGAACGGGGGGAGCCGTCGATGAAGCTCATCTCGCCGAAAACGTCGCCCTCGGCGAAAATGGCAAGGGGAACGACGTCCTCGTCCCAGCTGTCGGCCGCGGTGGCGGAACCGCTCTTGATGACGAACAGGTCACGGTTGGTATCGTCCTTCAGGATGATCGGGGCGTCCTTGCGGTAAAGCTCGCTGTCACAGCATGCGAGGAACTCGTCCTTCTCTTCCGACGTAAGGTGTTCAAAGAACAGATTTGGCATTTTTCGTTTCCTTTCCGGTATGTTTTCAGAGAGCCTATTGTAATGGAAAGGATGACCATGGAAAAGAGACAGGTTCTTCTCCTTTCTTCTGCGCTTCTCGCCCTTTCCTCCTGCGGGGAGCCGCAAGCCGGCGGCCCTGCGTCACTTGAGGACGGGGTGCAACCCGTGATCGTTGTAACCGACACCATCGGCGTCGAGACTGGAGACGAGAGGCTGACCTTCGGCTTCATCACAGGGGTTGGAATGACCCCCGGGGGTGATGTGGCGGTTCTCGACGCCCAGAAGGCTACCCTTCAGGTCTTCTCTCCCGAAGGTGAGGAGCTGCTTTCCATGGGCGGCTTCGGTCCGGGTCCGGGCGAGTTCCAGTTCCCGATGGCCATGGCCGTGCTTTCCGACGGGTACGCGGTGTCGGACCTGATGGGGGGCAAGATCGTGTTCTTCGATGAGGACGGCGGCTTCCAGAGGGAACTGACCGGTTTCTTCCCAACGCCTCCGCTCAGCATTGTGGCCTCCACTCCGGGAGCGGTGGCCGGGGTTTCCATGAGGGTGGAGGCCGGAGATGACGGCTTTCCCAGTGCATCAATGATACTTGCGTCGTGGCATGACTCGTCTGAACCCTCCATTGTCTTCCATTCGATCCCGGTGACCATGGATGGCGGAAGGGTTATGTCCAGACCCGAGTTCGTGATCGCACCAGGGCCCGGCAGCTCGGTCTATTTTGCCGAGGAGTCCGACTCGCTTCTTCTCGTTCTCGGCTTTTCACCGGAAGGGGAGAGCATCTTCTCCGTAACCGAACCTTTCGAGAGAACACCAAAATCCGAGGAAGAGCTGCTGGAAGAGTCCCTCAGCATCTCACTGCGGATAACGGACGGAGAGTCCACCCTGGATCGAATGCGGGTCAGGGACGAGCATCCCTACCGAACCGTCGTAAACGGTATCGGTGTTGATTCCCAGGGGAGGGTCTGGCTGGAGATGGGGAACACAGGCCAGCCTTTCTTCAGGGTCTATGCGCCAGATGGCGGCAGCTTTACCACAGTGGTTCCCGAAAACCCGGAAGGCCTTTCAAGGGCCGATTACAGCATCACCCCATACGGTGCCGCAGCGTGTGAACCCGACCCGCTGGACTGGCCCAAGGTATATCTTCTTGAGTTACCAACAGGAAACGAGGCGGTACAATGATCAGACCCGGAGAACACGTTGAGCGTTTTGTGCTTAAAACCCATCTTGGCGAGGATTTCGATTCGGGGTCGCACGGCGACAAATGTTTGCTTCTGTCGTTTCACCCCCTCGCCTGGACATCGGTTTGCGCGGCACAGATGAAGGGCCTTGACGACAACATGTCGTTCTTCGACTCCAGGGGAGTGCTTCCCGTGGGTATAAGCGTGGATGCCCACACTGCCAAGAAGCCCTGGGCCGAGCACCTTGGCCTTGAAAAGCTCATTCTGCTCTCGGACTTCTGGCCCCACGGCGCCCTCGCTCAGAGGCTCGGGCTGTTCATAGAGGAGAAGGGCATAAGCGGAAGGGCCAACGTGCTCGTGAAGCGCGGCCCCGGGGCAACGGTGGTGTGGGCCCGGCAGTACGACATTCCACAGCTCCCAGACATCGAAGAGGTCAAGGCGGCGGTTGACTCGCTCTGCGGAGGGTCCTGCTGTTGCCGGTGACCCGTTTCGGCTCCGTGATCTTCGATCTTGACGGAACCCTGCTCGACAGCCTGCCCGACATAATCCGGGTGGGCAACGGGCTGCTGCTGAAAAACGGCTATGCCCGCCGCTCCCGGGAGGAATTCAGGGCCGCCGTCGGAATGGGCCTTGAGGAACTTTACAGAAGGATACTCGGCCCTGACGCTCCGGCAAAACTGGTCGGGCAGATGGCGTCCGATGCCCGGGACGCCCACGAGCGTGTGGAGGAGAGCACCGCAGCGCCATACGCGGGAATTCCGGAAATGCTCAAAGGGCTTTCCGGGTTCGGGGTCCGAATGGGCGTTCTTTCCAACAAGCCCCACGGGGCAGTCACGGGAAGCCTCGAGCGCTTCTTTCCAGAAACGCGGTTCGTGGCGGTTCGGGGTGCACTTCCCGACAAACCGGTGAAACCGGGTGGGGAGACTGCCATCGCAATGCTCTTGGAGATGCACGCCAAACCGGGTGAGACCGCCATGGTGGGTGACGGCGAGCCTGACATGCAGGTCGCTCTGGCCGCCGGGATGATCCCGGTCGGGTGCACATGGGGATTCACGTCGGCCCGGAGGCTGAGGGAGCTTGGCGCTGTGTATCTCGCGGACGATCCCGGGGAACTCGGGAGGATAATCAGGTCGGGGAAGTGATGACCCTCAGGACCGGTCCTGTTTCGAACAGAAGTTCTGCGGGCTTCTCCTGAAAGTTCTGGAACTCGCCGTCCAGTTCCAGAAGCACATCCCCCTGCGGTATAACCGAGAAGGAGGCCGCCCTGGCTCCAAGGGCCTGCTTCATCTCCATAAGGGTTCCGCTGTAGATCCTCTTTATGTTCGCGGCAATTGTGAAGAAACCCACGGGGCCTATCCGCACCGCGTCGAGCAGTCCGTCGTCGATCACTGCAGTGGGGGATAGGCTCATCCCGCCCCCGCTGAACCTTCCCACGCCCACTGTGAGTGAGAAGTAACGACCCGAGTGAAAAGCCCTTCCGTCAGCCAGAACAGTTGCCCGAAAGCGGGGCGGCCACAGAGCGGCGATGAACAGTGAAACCAGGTAGCCGCTTTTTTTCAGTGGCAGAAGCTTTCTGAGGGCAAGGGTCCTTTTCAGCACGAAAGCGTCGAACCCGAGTCCTGCTGAGTTGATGAAGGGTCTTCGAACGCCGTTGCAGGTACAGACACCTGTATCCACGGTCCTTGTCGCACCCTGTGCAAGCAACCGCACGACTGAAGCCCTGTCCTGCGGGATACCGAGGCTTCTGATCCAGTCATTCCCGCTGCCCGCCGGGATGTGCCCGAGGACGGGGGGAGACTCCAGGGCAGAAAGGACCGCTCCCACAGTGGAGAGTGTTCCGTCCCCCCCGAAAACAGCCACTCCGCCGAAACCTTCGGATACGGCCCGCAGAGCCAGGGATGATGTGGTGGAGGGGTCATTCGTGAAGGCAAAAGAGAATGCGAGCCCCGTTCCTTCAAGCATTGCCCGTATTTCAGGCCAGGACGAGCCTGCTCCGCCGGCTGAAGCAGCCGGATTCACAATGATGAACCATTTCCCGTGGTATTCCATTCCGGGAATATGACGAAGCACGGCCGGGTTGACGAACCCGCTACAGGGTGTAGAATATGAGTGTTGTGAAAACAGTAACAGCGTTACAAAATAAACAAAGACTTCGTGATTGGTGGGACCAATGAAGCCTGCGATACCGGCAAACACTGTCGAAAGGCTTAGTCTTTACAGACGCCTTCTCGAGGCATGGCTGGAAAAGGGAACGACAAGCCTTTATTCCCATCAGATAGCATCCATGGCTTGCGTCACGCCAGCCCAGGTGAGACGCGACCTGATGGCCATAGGTTACACGGGAAGTCCCAGCAAGGGATACTCGGTCGACGCCCTGGAAGAAAGCATAGGGCTTTTCCTCGGCAGCGACAGGGTCAGGAAGATCGCCCTTGTGGGAATGGGAAACCTGGGAAGGGCGCTCACAACGTACTTCACATCAAGGGTGCCCCGGTTCAGAATGGCAGCCGCCTTCGACACCGACCCCAGGAAAACCGGCCGTGTGATAGCCGGATGCATGGTTTACGGTATTGAGGAGATCCCGCGTATCATTCCCGCCGAAGGCATCAGAACAGCCGTTCTGGCCCTTCCGGCAGACAGTGCCCAGGAGATGGCGGACCGTCTTGTGAACGCGGGGATCAAGGGAATACTCAATTACGCGCCGGTTCCCCTTCGGCTGCCGGCGGATGTTTTCTTGGAAAACCGGGATGTGACCGCCTCCCTCGAAAAGGTGGCGTTCTTCTCCGGACAGCCCCGGGAAGGAAGCTGATCCATGGGCGAATGCAAAGTGACCACGGTCCTGAAAAGGTACCCGGGAGCAGGCAGGGACAAGCTGATCCCCATACTCCAGGAGGTCCAGGAGGAGGAAGGGTACCTGCAAAGGGAAGCCGTGGTGATGATCGGACGGCATCTGGGTGTTCCCACCAGCCAGATATTCGGTGTGGCAACCTTTTACAATCAGTTCAGGTTCGAGCCGGTCGGAAGGTTCCATGTTCAGATCTGCCGGGGGACCGCTTGTCACGTTAAGGGTTCGGCAAAGCTTCTCGAAACCCTGAAGCGCGAAGTGGGCGTCGAGCCGGGAAGGACCACCCGGGACGGTCTTTTCAGCATCGAGGTGGTTGCCTGCATTGGCGCATGCGGGCTTGCCCCGGTGATCTCCATCAACGGTGAGTTCCATGCCAGGGTCACTCCCGAGGAGATACCGGTGCTTCTTGACAGTTGCCGGAAGAAAGCTCAGGAGGTGGGCTGATGCCAGTGATAATGGAAAACTGCTGCGGCCTCTGCACCCAATCCCAATCCTCTCCCTGCCCCCGGGCCGTGGAGTGCCTCACTGACGGGCCACTCTGCCACACCGATGGATCATGTGCCCGAAAAAGGGAAACATGGAAAAACACGGTGAACCGCAAAGACACGAGAACGCCGGTCATCTTCATCGGCGCGGGAACCTGCGGCCTCGGAGCCGGAGCCTCGGCTACGATGGTTGCGATACGTGAGTTCCTTGCGGCCCGCTCCCTGAACTGCACCATGGTGGAGGTGGGCTGCATAGGTCTCTGCGCCGTTGAGCCCATAGTCGACATCGAGTTGCCGGGAAGGCCCAGGGTCTCCTTCAGGGAAGTCACGCATGACAGGGTTGGCGTTCTTCTTGAGTCCATGCTGGTGAGGGGGGAGGCTCCAGCCGAAATGGCTCTTTGTCAGTTCCCGGGAAGCGGCGAACCGTGGAGCGGGATACCCTTGTTCGATGAGCATCCGTTCTTTGCCCCACAGACAAGATGGGTCCTTGAGAACTGCGGGATAATGGACCCGGTGAGCCTTGATGAGTACATGGTCGCAGGTGGTTACAGGGCATTCTCAACCGCCCTCAGAACCCTGACGCCCGAGCAGGTCTGCTCAACCGTTGAGGAAAGCGGCCTGAGGGGCAGGGGCGGCGGCGGCTTCCCCACCGGGAAGAAATGGCGGTTCGCGCTTAACACCCCCTCGGGGTCAAAGTATGTGATCTGCAACGCCGATGAGGGCGATCCGGGTGCATTCATGGACAGGGCTGTGATCGAGGGCGACCCCCACAGGCTGATCGAGGGGATCGCCATAGCCGCTTACGCGATCGGCGCCAACAATGCCTACATCTACATCAGGGCCGAGTACCCACTGGCCATTCGAAGGTTGAAGGTCGCCCTTGATCAGGCCGAGAAGAACGGCCTTCTCGGGACAAACATCTTTGACAGCGGGTTTGACCTCAACATCATGATAAAGATGGGTGCCGGGGCATTCGTATGCGGTGAGGAAACGGCACTTATCCAGAGCATTGAGGGCCACAGGGGCATGCCTTCCCCAAAACCACCTTTCCCCGCCATCAGCGGCCTCTTCGGCAAACCCACCGTGATCAACAATGTCGAAACGCTCGCCAACGTTCCCGGAATAATCCGTTCGGGCGCGGACTGGTTCCGCTCCAGGGGAACGCCCAACAGCCCCGGAACAAAGGTTTTCGCCCTTTCAGGAAAGATCAGCAATACCGGACTGATCGAGGTCGCAATGGGAACAAGCCTGGACGAGATTCTGTTCGGCATGGGTGGGGGCATTCCCAATGGCAGGGCGTTCAAGGCAGTTCAGATCGGCGGCCCTTCGGGGGGATGCATCCCGGCCGGCCATACCGACCTCCTGATCGACTACGAATCCCTTGGCGCCTTCGGAGCCATGATGGGTTCGGGCGGTCTTGTCGTGATGGATGAGGACACCTGCATGGTGGATGTGGCCAAGTTCTTCATGGACTTCATACAGAGGGAGAGCTGCGGCAAGTGCATACCCTGCCGCGAGGGCACACGACGCATGCTTGAGATACTCAGGGCCATAACCCGCGGTTACCGTGACGAGACCCCCGAGCAGTCCCTGGAAAGGTTCAGGGGCATAGTGAACCTCGAGAGGCTGGGGCAGGTAATAAAGAAGACAAGCCTTTGCGGTCTTGGTCAGACGGCGCCCAACCCCGTGCTCAGCACCCTCAGGTGGTTCAAGGACGAGTACGAGGCCCACATTTTCGAAAGAAGGTGTCCCGCAGGAGTATGTACGGGACTGCTCACCTACTCCATAGACGAGGACAAGTGCCGGGGCTGCACCCTCTGTGCCCGGAAATGCCCTTCGAACGCCATCAAGGGCGCGAGGAAAAGCCCCCATTACATAGTTGCCCAGGAATGCATCGGATGCGGCGCCTGCCTTGAGGTCTGCCCCTTCGGCGCCGTCAAGGTTCAGTGAGGAAGGTTGACAATGAAGATCACACTGAACGGAAAGACAATTGAAGCAAGGGAAGGCGAGACCATCCTCTCCGCGGCGAGGAGGATGGGGCTCGACATTCCCACGCTCTGTCACATGGAAGGCCTCCCTCCGACCGGTACGTGCCGTGTGTGCGTTGTGGAGGACAGGAAGACGGGGCGGCTCATTCCCTCCTGCTCGTTCCCTGTCTCCGACGGAATGGACATCGCGACCCACTCGAACCAGGCCGTTGCCGCCAGAAAGACGATAATCGAGCTTCTTCTGGCATCCCATCCCGACGATTGCCTTTATTGCCCGGGCAACGGAACCTGTGTCCTGCAGCGTTACGCCCAGGAACTCGGTGTAAGGCAGAGAAGCTATTCGGGGGCCAGGAACAGGATCAATCTGGACGTCTCCAGCCCGTCGATAATCCGCGATCCCGAGAAGTGCATTCTCTGCGGAAGGTGCGTCAGGGTCTGCTCCGAGGTTCAGGGAGTTTCCGCCATCGATTTCACCGGAAGGGGCAGCACAGCACAGATCGGGTGCGCCTTCAACGAGGGGCTCAACGTCTCCAGTTGCGTGAACTGCGGCCAGTGCGTGATGGTCTGTCCAACGGGCGCACTAACCGAACGCAGGGATGTGGACAGGGTCCTTAAGGCGCTGGACGATCCGGCGATGACGGTGGTGGTTCAGCACGCTCCGGCTGTTTCAGTGACCCTCGCCGAGGAGTTCGGCATCAAGCCCGGCAGCGATATCGTGGACAGGATGAACGCCGCCTTCAGGCGTATGGGCTTCGACAAAGTGTTTCCCACCAGCTTCAGCGCCGACCTTACGGTGATGGAGGAAGCACACGAACTTGTTCAGAGGGTTCGCAAGGGCGGCCCCTTTCCCATGTTCACGAGCTGCTCTCCGGGCTGGATAAAGTACCTTGAGGAGTTCTATCCACAAATGCTGGGCAACGCCTCCACATGCAAGAGCCCACAACAGATGATGGGTGCGGTCATAAAAAGGCTGTGGGCGCCTGCCTCCGGACTTGATCCCAAGACGGTCTACAGCGTCTCAGTGATGCCCTGCACGGCCAAGAAGTTCGAGGCCTCGCGACCTGAGATGGGCGACGGCGCCCCCGATGTGGATGCCGTCATAACCACCAGGGAACTTGCGGAGATGATCCGGATGTTCGGCATTGACATCTCTTCGCTCGAAGGCGAGGCAGCCGACAGCCCGTTCGGCGAGAGAAGCTCCGCCGGCAAGCTCTTCGGCGCCTCGGGAGGCGTGATGGAAGCCGCGGCCAGAACCGCCTACCACATGCTCACCGGTGAGAACCTGAAGGATATGAGGATCGAGGCGGTCAGGGGTCTGGAGGATGTCAAGGAAACAACACTGACCATTGCCGGGATCGAACTGAAACTGGCCGTCGTGAGTGGGCTGGGGAATGCCGGAAGACTGCTCCGGGACATTATCGAGGGCAGGCGCACATACCACTTCGTGGAGGTCATGACGTGCCCCGGGGGCTGCATCAACGGCGGCGGCCAACCCTTCCTCACCGATCCCGAAAGGGTCAGGGCACGAATGCTGAGCCTTTACGAGATTGACAGGAACGCAAGCCTCAGGGTCGCCCATGAGAACTCCTCTATCGCGGCCCTCTACCGTGACCACCTTGGCGAGCCTGGAAGCAAAAAGGCGCATCACATCCTGCATACCACATATTCTCCCAGGGAGGTCCTGAAGTAAATGGCGGCAGTATCGGAACCCCTGGTTCAGACAGTTCCTGAAAAGTGCAGGGTCTGCTACACCTGTGTCCGGGAGTGCCCCGCAAAGGCCATCAAGATACTGGAGGGGCAGGCCGAGGTCGTCACGGAAAGGTGCATTGCCTGCGGCAACTGCGTCAAGGTCTGCACAAGGGGCGCCAAGAAGGCCAGGGTGAACATCACCGATGTTGAGGCGCTGCTCGCTTCCGGTCGAAGGGTGGCGGCCATCATAGCGCCCAGTTTTCCCGCCGACTTTCCCGGCATCACGCCCCGGAAGCTCGTGGGAATGCTGAACAAACTGGGCTTCCACCCCGTGACCGAGGTCGCCTTCGGCGCTGACCTTGTCGCCCACGCCTACAGAGATCTGCTGCGCAAGCATCCCGACAAGCGTTACATCGCCGTGAACTGCCCCGCGGTCGTTACCTATGTGGAAAAGTACATGCCGCAGCTCGTACCGTTCCTCGCGCCCATAGTCTCACCCATGGTGGCCGAGGCAAGGGTCGTGAGGCGATTCTATGGCGATGACACCTCGGTGGTGTTCATTGGACCCTGCATCGCGAAGAAGGACGAAGCTCCCTCGGAGGTCGACCAGGTCCTGACATTCATTGAACTCCAGGAACTCTTCAGGAAGGCGGGTGTTCAACCTGAAGATGTGGAGGAGGCCTCATTCAACCCCCCCTCTCCCGGCCTCGGGATGGTGTTCCCCATCAGCGGCGGAATGCTTCAGGCCGCAGATATAAAGGAAGACCTGGTTTCGGGAGACATAGTGACGGCCGAGGGCAGGGCGGGATTCCTCGAGGCTCTCAAAGAGTTCGGCAACATGGATATGGACGCCAAGCTCCTGGAACTGCTCTGCTGCGACGGCTGCATCATGGGCCCCGGTATGTCAACGAGAGAGGCCATCTTCCGCCGCAGGGCAAGGATCAGCCAGTATTCCAGGAACAAGCTCAACGAGATCAACTTCAATCACTGGAACGTCGCCATGGAGAGGGCCGGTGAGGTCGACCTTGAAAGGGATTTCGCCGAAAGGGACACAAGGCTTTCTTCCCCCGAGGAGGACGATGTTCAAGAGATCCTTCACCAGATGGGGAAGTTCACGCCTGAAGACGAGCTGAACTGCGGTGCATGCGGTTACGATACCTGCCGCGAGCACGCCATTGCCATACTCAAGGGGCTCGCGGAGAGCGAGATGTGCCTGCCATACGCGATAGACCAGCTGAAAATCACCGTTGATGAGCTCGCCGGCACAAAGGTCGCCCTGAAACACGCCGAAAAAATGGCAGGAATGGGGCAGCTCGCCGCGGGTATCGCCCACGAGGTGAACAATCCACTGGGCGTGGTGCTCATGTACGCCCACACCCTTCTGGACGAGAGGGCCTCTGAAGACCCTGAACTTGCCGAAGACCTCAGGACGATTGCCGTGCATGCTGACCGCTGCAAGAAGATAGTGGCAGGGCTGCTTGACTTCGCCAGGCAGAACAAGGTTTCCCGCAGGGATACGGATCTGCCCGCTTTTGCGGCCAAGGTCGCTTCGGACCTTCCAAGGCCCGATGGCGTCGAATTCATGGTTGACAACAGGATGAAGGATCCCATGGTGAGCCTGGACGACGACCAGTTCGCCCAGGTCGTGATCAATCTCGTTCAGAACGCTTACCAGGCAATGGGTGACGGTGGAAGGCTGCTTCTTTCATTCGACGACCGCGACAACAAGGTAAGCATGAAGGTCACCGACACCGGCACGGGGATCGAACCCGAGAACATGAAGAAGATATTTGAGCCATTTTTCACAACCAAGCCCAGGGGCAAGGGCACCGGGCTCGGGTTGGCTGTTACGTACGGAATAGTGAAGATGCACCGGGGAGGCATAACGGTGGTTTCCAACACCGACAGCGAGAAAGGTCCCACCGGGACAACGTTCACGGTCACCCTCCCCCGCAGGGTCAATGAGGATGAAGGAAGGATCGGCAATGAAGGAGCACCTGACAATTCTTCTGGTGGATGACGACCAGGACTTCATAGAGCAGATGCGGTACATGCTTGAGACCGCGGGGCACAAGGTTTACTCGGCTCCCGGACGCGAAAAGGCCATGGAAGCCCTTGAGGGCCTTAAGCCCGACATTGCTGTCATAGATCTCATGATGGACCGGAACGACGACGGTTTCGTGCTCGCTTACCGGATAAAGAAGATGTATCCGGAGGTGCCTGTGATAATGGTCACCGCCGTCACAAGTGAAACCGGGATAGACTTCGGTTCCTCTTCGGATACCGGAGGTTGGATGAGGGCCGACGCCCTTCTTCAGAAGCCCGTGAGGTTCGAACAGCTGGATGCCACCATGCGAAGGCTTCTGAATGGCTGACGAAGTCATCCTCAAGCTCCTTGTCGTTGACGACGAGGCCGGAATGCGAATGGGAATCCGCCGGGCTCTCAGGGGATTCCAGACCGAGACCGATGACACCGGGATGATGGTGAAACTCTCCGTCGACGAGGCTGAGAGCGGTGAGCAGGCCATAGAGGTCATTCAGTCGTCTCCGCCGGACATCGTTCTTCTTGACCACAGGATGGGCGGCATAACCGGCATCGACGTCCTGAACTGGATGGAGAAGCACAGTCCGGACGTCATAGCAATAATGATCACGGCGTACGCATCGCTTGAGAACGCCATAAGCGCCACCAAGAAGGGCGCGTTCGACTTCCTTCCCAAGCCTTTCACCCCCGCCGAGTTGAAGGTCGCGGTCAGGCAGGCTGTCAAACATGTGCTGGCGCTGCGTGAGGCCAGGGACCTCGCCGAGGAGAAGAAGCGGGTTCGTTTCCAGTTCATCAGCGTGCTGGCCCACGAGTTGAAGGCCCCCCTCGGCGCCATCGAGGGTTATCTATACCTGCTGCAGGACGGCACCGCCCTGAAGAACCCCGAAACCCTGACCAGGGTCGTTGAAAGAAGCCTCATCCGGCTTCAGGGCATGCGGAAGCTCATATTCGACCTTCTCGACCTGACCAGGATAGAAAGCGGGGAGAAGAAGCGGGAGCTTGCCCCTGTGGATATTGCAGCCGCTGCAGTGACCAGCCGGGAAACCATGCTCCCGGACGCCGTGGCCAGGGGGATCACCATAACTCTGGATTCACCCGAAGAGCTGTTCATGACCGGGGACAGGGGAGAGATAGAGATAATCCTGAACAACCTCATCTCAAACGCGGTTAAGTACAACCGCGACAACGGAAAGGTAACGGTGAAGCTCTCCGAATCCCCGGATGAGGTGATGATGACAGTTTCCGACACCGGAATAGGCATGTCGGAAGAGGAGCGGGAAAGGCTTTTCGGTGAGTTCGTGAGGATAAAGAACGACAAGACCCGGAACATTCTGGGAAGCGGTCTCGGACTTAACATTGTTAAGAGGATAGCCGCCCTGTACAACGGAAGCGTATCTGTTGAAAGCACTCCCGACGTGGGAAGCACTTTTTCAGTGGTGCTGAAAAAGCAGCTCGAACAGGTCGAACAACCAAAGGTGCCTTGACCGAATCGGACAATTGAAGCTATATCATCTCCGGATAAACAAGGAGGTGATAAATGCTGTGTGAATTCCTTCTCTGTATCTCCCTTTCCGGAGCTTCACTCACCCATGCAGCCGGTTCTCTTCAAAAACTGATCTACATCTGCCCGACAGCGGGTTCGGAGTGGCAAAGCACGGAAACCTGCCTCATCCTGGGCTTTGAGGACCAGGTTCCCGGGCAGCTCGCCATCACCGTGAACGGGTCGGTTTCGGGGCTGGTGTCGTTCACCGGGTATGTCTCCGGGGATGAAAGAAGGCTTGTGCTCACTCCGGTTCAACCCTTCATCCATGGTGAGGAGGTGACCGTCCAGGCAGAGTCACCGGACTCAGGACCTGTGGAGTGGAGTTTTACCGTTAGACCTGTTGATCCTCCATTGCTGCAGCCACTGCCGCCGGAAACCGAATGCTCCGGACATGTGCCCGCTCCTGATCCCTACCCCCTGAATCCCGCCGGCAACTCTCCCAATGCCGTCACCCTGCCCTCCGATTTCCCTCTTTTCACATTCAACACTTACGGCGCAACAGCGCCCGGCAGCATCTTCTTCAGCCCCATGAATCCGGTCGGGGGGTACACAAGCGCTTACCTGATATGTGCCAATACCGCCGGAGAAGTCCTTTACTACAACAACGGCTTATCCAGCTTTTTCGGCCCCGAGATCCATTCCGATGGAAACATGTATTACGCATGCGGCGGGTTAATGTCTGATGAAACAATCTTTACGGTTCTTGACAGTAACTATGCCTTTGTCGATTCCTTCATGGTTGTCGGGTATCCGACGGATTGTCACGGTATTACAGTGGCCGGGAACGACAATGTCCTTCTGCTGGGCGTGGACCTGCGCTACATCGACATGTCTCTCGTGGTCCCGGGGGGCAACCCCAATGCTCTTGTGCAGGGTCTTCTGATACAGGAGCAGGACAGGAATCACATGCCCGTCTTTCAATGGAGCAGCTTCGATCATTTCGAGATCACCGACGCCTGTTCATACGTCAATCTGACCGGGTCTTTCGTGGATTACGTTCACTGCAACTCGATCGACGAGGACCAGAACGACGGAGGCATCCTTGTCTCATGCCTCGCCATGACGGAATGCACCAAGATCGACAGATCGACCGGTGAGCTGGTCTGGCGTTTCGGAGGGTACCTTTCGGAAAACCCCAGTTTCACGATCCTCAACGACCCTCTGGGCGGTTTCAGCTCACAGCACGATTTTCGTCATGTGGAGGGCAACCTTTACTCGGTGTTCGACAACGGTTCCCATCACAGTCCCCAGATCTCAAGGGCCAGCGTTTACGAGATAGATACGCAGGACCTTACCGCTGATCTCGTCTTCAACTACCAGGTTTCCGGTCTTTACGGTTCCCACATGGGATCAACGCAGGTTCTTCCCAACGGCAATGTTTTCGTGGGCTGGGGAGATGTTACGGGCTATCAGGTCAGGCCCGACATGACAGAGGTCACTCCCTCGGGGGTTCAGGTGTTCCGTGGACGTATGAACCAGCTTCTCCTCGAAAACTACCGCGCCTACCGCTTTGAATGGGAGGGACAGGCTCTGGTCCCGTATCTGGTCGCGCTGCTCCTGCCGGCACAGAACTGCGTTCAACTCACGTACAACGTTTTCGGTGAGACGGAGTACTCTTCCTACGACATCTACCAGGGCACATTTCCGTCAAACCTGTCGTTCCTTCTTAACACCCAGAGCAGGCAGATCAATGTTTGGGAACTGCCGGTCGGAATGAACTATTTCGCTGTGAAGGCCAGGGACATGCAGGGAGTTCCAACGGGGTTCTCCAACATCGATTCTGCGCTGGTTACCTGGACAACCCTGGAAGACCGGTTCATGACCGAGATACCACGATCAACGTGTGTCGCTGCGTATCCCAACCCGGCCGTCTCCGCCGTAACGGTGATCTGGCCCTCGATTCCCACGGCATCTGTTGTTGAGCTCTTCGATATCAGCGGAAGGATCGTGTCGGGCAGCAGGCAAGATGCGGAGCCGGGCGTCTGCTCAGCTGTTCTGTCCGTTGAAAACGTGCCCAACGGTCTCTACATCGTAAGGATCAGAGCGGGAGAATTCGAGGGATCGACCCGGCTGACCGTGATCCGCTAGATCCCCAGCCCCGCCCCGAGCGAGACCACCCAGTCATGATTTTCGTCGGACCCGTTGACATGCCTGTAGATACCGGCGGTTCCCATCAGCAGGTGGGCGCCGAACCTGACCTCTCCTCCGAGGTAGGTCTGATCCCGCTGGAGATGCCCCCAGGTATCTCCCCACGTGTGCATCACCGAAGCAGTAAGGTCCGCGTAGAAGATATCAACGAATGCCATGGCGAAAGCAAAACGCCCGCCAAGGTGGGCTTTGCCGGCACCAAGGCCGGGTTCGAGCCTGGCCAGAAAACCGGCTTTCGGCCCCCAGAGCGAACCCATATCCACCGAGGATATCCCAATGGAAGCGTTGAAGCGCTGGGGTAAGGTGACCTGAAGGCTTACGGTGGGTGTGAAGGGCAGAGCAGAGCTGGCCAACGCCCCGGAAACGGCAAGAACAAGAACAAGAACAAGAAAAACAGGGACGATTCTCATGATGGCAAAACTCCCTGTCAGGTGAGCGCCTTGATGCAGCCGATGTTCCTGGCCTGAAGCTTGCCGGCTTCGGTTCCCTCGCTGATCTGGAACTCGAAGACCAGATTCCTGTCAGGCAGCCTGAAGTAGTCAACATTGTCCGGCAGGTTCGAGTCATGGAAGAAGATGTTGGCGTAGGGCGAGAGCGGGTCGCGGTTGTCGATGCGCCAGAGTTCGTCGTTGCTCTTCACCATGTACCTGAAAAAGCCGAACCCCTTGTCGTGGCTGACGCACATTCCCCTCACCCAGGAGTTGATCTCCCCCCAGACCCCGGGTGTCTCCAGGGCCTTGAAGGGGAGGAGGTTGGGTATAAGGTAGCCCGATACGAACATGTCGGCCTCCCGGCGAAGCTCAAGGGCGATGTTGTCGAACGCCATCACCTCGACCCGGCAACCCCGGCTCTGCAGGGCGTGAACCACCCTGACGAAGTCGCCGTCGCCGCTCGCAAGAAGGACCCTGTCAAGCCTTTCCGACTGAAGCAGTGCATCCACGCCCATTTCGAGGTCAACGTTGGATTTGCCGTACCTGCTTCCCGAATCGTCGCTGTACCACTTCACTGTCTTGAGTATCACCTTGTAGCCTATGTCACGAAGCGCAGTATGAAAGCGATTCTGTCCTTCCTTGTACTCCCTGTCCGTACGGGCCCTTGCATCGTCAAAACTCACATAGGCGTTGAGCCTCACCGGGTAGCCGCCCCCCCTGCAGGCGAACTGGCGCAGGATCTCGTAGCGCATCCCGAACCCGCCGTTCATGGTGAGATTGCTCACATCAACATAAACACCAACCTTGTTTCCGTGACCCTGCGAAGACATTATTCCCTCCATAAGAAAACACTGGAAAAGGCAATCAATGAACGAGATTATACCCTCGGAAGCTTTTACCGACCAACCCGTTCCCCTTGTCCCATGGCTCAGGGGCCTCGGGGTGTCAACAAAGAACATGACTGAAGAGGATTGCCGGAAGGCTGCCATACCTCCTGATCCCGCAGAATGTGACAGGCTTCTTCAGGTTTCAGCCCTGGTGGTGCACCATTCCGCCACTGAAAGCGGGGGAGCTGGGGCTTTCAGGGTCCTGCACCGGTTGGTGAGGGGCTGGCGTGATGTTGGCTACCACTTCGTGATCGGCAACGGAACCCATTCACCCGACGGCTTTCTGGAGAGGGGAAGGCCCGAGGCTTGCAGGGGCGCCCACGCGAAGGGAGCGAACGAGTTCTCCCTGGGTGTATGCCTCGTGGGTGATTTCATGACGGGCAGGCCAACGCCGGCCCAGTTGTACACCCTCGGAAGCGTTACACGTGAACTCATGGCATCTTACGGCCTTCAGAAAAGCGACGTGCTGCTCCACAGAGAGGTGAAGGGCAGTTCCACCGAATGTCCCGGTAAAAACCTCACACTCGCCATGGTGCATGAAGCAATTGACGGACAAAAAGATAGACCGTAGCCCTTCCAGGTGTTGCACAAAGTGCCCGTCCATGCTATATACCCGCGTCACCGGAAGGAACGAAAGAATGACTTTTGTACTCACCATACTTCATGTTGTTGTGAGCCTCCTGCTTGTCGGGGTTGTTCTGCTTCAGAAATCCAAGGGCGACGGCCTCTCCGGCGCGTTCGGCGGCGGCGGCGCACTCACGGCCAGCTTCGGAAACACCGGAGCCGTGAGCTTTCTCAGCAGGGCAACCACTGTACTCGCGGTGCTTTTCATGATCTTTTCATTTCTGCTGGCTATCGTCTGATGAGTGTGCCGGGGTGGTGGAATTGGCAGACACGCTAGGCTAAGGACCTAGTGGGCGAATAGCCTGTGCGGGTTCAAGTCCCGCCCCCGGTACCAGACAAAGAGAACCCCGCTCCGGCGGGGTTCTCTTTAATGTGAAACTGTCAAACCCATTGACAACAGCCACCATTCACATTTATTGTTACTTTGCGACTGGGTGAGACGCTTGCGACTCTTGCGGGAAACTGTTCCTGCCCCAGTCGCTTTTTCTTTTCGGGAGGAAGCATGCATGCGATCTATGTGGATGAGTCAGGTACTCCGGAAGAATCGGGTGGCACTGCTTGTTTCGCTGTGGTAGGCCTTTCTCTTCCTCTTTCCGAGTGGAAAACCTGTGACTCGCAAATGCGTTCTGTTCTGAAAAAGCACGGTATGGATGGCGTTGAGCTTCACTCGGCATGGATGGCAAGGTACTATCCAGAGCAGGAGCGAGTTTCCGGTTTCATATCAGCAACTCCAAGTGCAAGACGGGAAATGGTAGTTGAAGAACGAAAAAAGGATCTGGCGAAGGCTTCTCTTGCGGGCACTCGTTCAGTGAAGAGCCTGAAGAAGAACTATGACAAGACATCATCCTACATTCACCTGACACACTCCGAAAGACTGAGTGCCCTCAGGGAAGTTGCCGATACAATCGGAAGCTGGGAGTTTGCCCGTCTTTTTGGTGAAGCCAGAATGAAAAAGCTTGTTGGCAGGGAGCAGAATGCCAGATCCAGGGAGGAAGCACTTGAACAGATCACAACACGATTCGAGTTGTATCTCAGTAAAGTTCATGGTAGTTCTGCTTTGGGCATAATGATCCATGATCAGCACCAGGCCGCTTCCGTGAGATTGACATCGCTGTTCAGGGCCTGGCAGGAGAATGGAACCTCCTACGCAGGCATTCCCCATATCGTTGAGACACCACTATTCGTTGACAGCTCGTTGACAACGATGGTTCAGGCTGCTGACCTTGCGGCCTACGCAACCAGAAGGTTTTTCGAGAACGCGGAAACTGATCTGTTTGATCGCATCTACAGTCGATTCGACAGAAACAGCACAGGAAAGCTCGTCGGACTGAGACACTTCACAGGAAAAGCACCCTGCACGTGTCGGGTTTGCCTTGATCATCGAAGATCGCTTAGCGAGGCTCCCGGCAACTATTGAGCAGCCCTTTTTGTTCAAAAGACCGTCCACTACGGGGTGCCAGACAAAGAGAACCCCGCTCCGACGGGGTTTTCTTCTGAGCTAAAAAGGGAGCCGGCTTTTTGGCCGGCTCCCCGATGGGTCTTATCTGGTTACCAGGAGGCTTTGATCTGGCCCCAGGTGGTCTCGCTGAGCGAGAAGGAGGGCTGGAGAACGATGTCATCCCAGAAAATGGGAGTGCCGTTGTTGCCGAAGATGTCGAGTGCAGCAAGGTTGAGGGTCGCGGACTCGCTCCAGAAGAAGGTGTCGAACATTACGTTGTTGTAGTAAATGTTCTGGTTGTTGGTGTCGAGGTCAAAGACCACTTCGACGGGAACCCACTGGTCGTAGATGATGGTGGCGGTTCCGGTGCCCTCTTCGGTGGCTACCTGGCCCGTGGTGTTGTTGAATTTGATGTCGGTGCACCATTCGTTGGTTCCGCTGGGGATGTAGATGCTGAGAAGGATGAAGTACTGGGTGCCGGTGGAGCCGGAAGGAATGTAGCAGCTCGCCGACATTGACCAGACGCCCGAGTTGACGCCGGTGAACTGCTGCACGATGTCGGTGGTCTGGATGGCGGAGAACGAGTTTGGCGCGCTCTGGGCCTGAGCTGTGCTTACAAGGCCATCGGCACCGGGGCTGCCGTCCCAGCCTTCCCATCCGCCCTGACCGATTATGCCACCGCCGGCGGCGTACGAATCGAAGTTGTCAGACCAGTCCGCGAAGGCTGCGCCTGTCGCGAACAACATGCAAATGGATACTGTGAAGATGAGTTTCATTCTTTCCCCTCCATTTCGGACAAAAACGGGGCATAATGACCAGCAGTTTTGCCAAGCCCCCAACTGTTTCCTTTATTGCATAAAAGTGCTTCGCTGTCAAGGAACCTTGCCGGCCCAGAATCCGGGACGCGCCACATCGAATCCGCGACCTTCCAGATCATCGAGCAATCGGCAGTAATCCTCGAGCATCTCCTTTCTTATTGAATGCTCATCAACGTGTTGCCTCAACTCCTCACAGACGCGCAAAGCGTCTTCGGTCGAGCCGTTGTCCAGAAGGACGAGACCGAGCACACCCTTTGCGTACGCCGTGTTCAGAACGTCGCCTGCAAGTTCGTTGACCTTCAGGGATTCCCTGGCGCTTGCGCAGGCGCCCTCGCAGTCCCCGGAGAGCCATTGTATCCTTGCCCTGTTCACAAGTGATGTGGCCGTGGTGCGGTAGTTCCTTGAGGTTGCTGCCAGTTCAATGGAGTCGTTGGTGTACTCCATTGCGCCGTTCATGTCGCCCCTCTTGGTTGCCAGCAGTCCGAGGTTTCCAAGCACGGTGCACTCATGGACCCTGTCGCCCGTCTTCCTGGCAGCATCGAGCGCCTCGAGGAAAAGCTCTCCGGCCCTGTCAAACTCTTCTTTCCTGGCACAGGCGATGGCGAGGCTGTTGAGGGAGTAGCCCAATCCCTGAAGGTTGCCGTGTCTGGCATGAGTTTGAACGGCCATTTCAGCGTAGCGTTCTGATAACCTGTCATCACCCTGTCTGAAGGCGTGGACCGCCATGTTGGACAGAAGAGAAGCGGCCTCGGCCCCCATGCCATGGTTTTCAAGCGTTGCCGCAGCCTCACCGTACAAAGCCATTGCGCTCTTTGAGAGTCCGACGCTGCTCCGGTGGTTGGCGAGGGTCATTTTGACCTTCGCAGTTATGATCTCGTCTCCCGAGGCCTCTGCGGCGGCCAGCGCGTCCCGGATGGTCTGTTCGAACTCGGTGTTCCTGCCAAGTTCCTGAAGGACCTTCGCTTTGGCACGAAGTGAGCCGGCCAGCCAGAAAGGGCTTTTCCTGATATCTGCTTCACCGGTCATTCTGTCGATTATCCCCAATGCCTCCTCATGAGCACCTCCCCGTTCAACTATCTCCTGACGTACGAGAAGGGCCTGCATCCTGGCCTGCCACATTCTGTCGTCAACAGAGTCGCCAGCAATCTCCAGAAGCCTGTCCGAGAGCTTCGTTGCCTCTTCGGGCCTGCCCCCGTCCCGGGCGATCCTCATGGCCCTCAGAGCCCACTTGAGGGAGTTTTCAGTATCACAGGCGCCGTCCCAGTGTGAAAGAATGACAGTGGAGAGGGCATCGAGCTCGGATGGGTAGAGCCTTTCCATGGCAAGGGCGGCGGTCCGGTGAAGAAGCCTTGAGTTGTGTTTGAGGAGGGTTTCGTACGCAGCCATCCTCACAAGGGCATGACGGAAGCCCAGTCCCATGGGGCCGGTTTCAGAGAGAAAGCCTTTTTCAACGAGACCGGCGATGGTCAGTCCCAGGTTCTCAACATCCAGGGATAAATCCTTCAGGACCGCTTCGAGAAGCTCCCTGGAGAACAACTCGCCCAGGACCGAAGCGTACTGAAGGGTCCTGCGTTCCTCTCCCGGAAGACGGTCCATTCTTGCCTGTGTCAGAACGCTGATGGAGGAGGGGATCGGAACCCTGTCACAGGGCACGGTCTGCTCCCATACTCCCGGCCCGACCTCCTGAAGCCCGCCGGACTCGATGAGGCTCAGAACCAGTTCCTCCACGACGAACGGGTTCCCCCGCGCCACCCGGCGGATGAGCAGAGCGAGGTCGGGCTGCAATGGTTTTCGGGGCGGAAGGGATAGGATGTGAGCCGCTATCTCCAGACAGTCGGGATCAGAGAGAGGAGTAAGCTCGATTGTACGGGGTGCGTACTGTGTGGCGCCCAGGTCGGGAACCGGCGGTCGGGTCGTCATGATTATCCCCGAGGGTTGCACCATCATTCCCTGGGAGAGCACCCCCCTGAGAACGGAGAGTGAGACCTCGTCCGCCCAGTGAAGGTCTTCCAGCAGAAGCAGGGTGTTCCCGAGAGAGAAAACAGCTTCCAGAGCGGGTCGCATGGCGTTCATGACGGTTTGGGGATTCGCCGATGCGCCTCCCTTCAGCCCGACTGCGTCAAGGCTGAGTATTTCTGAAAGGCTTTCCGCCAGGTTATCGAGGGCGGCCCTGGTGCGCGCCACCGGGCACTTTCCCGAAAGCGCCCTGATCCCCGCGGCGTACCACTCCCTTGAACGGTCGGTACTTCCGTCGGCATCAAGAAAGTCCCTTAGAAGGCTTATCCAGAGCCAGCATGAAGGCTGGGCATGGGACAGGGCCTTCCCGTGAAGCACGCGGAATCCCGCAGGAGCAGTGACGCAATGGTGAGCAAGCCTTGATTTTCCAATTCCGGCTTCGGCGCAGATCATGAAAACGGCTGGTTCCGAGCCTTTTGCCGACGAAGCTTGAAGGGCACTTCCGATGGAGTCCGTGATCCCCTTTCGTCCCACGAAAGGCGAGCCCGCAAGCCTGGCGGCCCTTTGCCACCTTTGCATCCTGAGGCTTCCCGGCCCCAGGGGTCTGAAGGCATCTATCACCGAACCGGTTCCCCGAACAGGCATGGAACCCACTTCATGCCATGTATACAGGTCACCGCACTCTCTCCTCACGGCGCCACTGACAAGGGCCGAGCCCGTCAGGGCTGCTTCCTCGAGCCTTGAGGCGATGTTGACGGTATGACCGGTGGCGGTCATGTGACCTGAAGGGTCCGGCGCAACGGTAAGAGGTCCGAAGTCGATTCCGATCCTGGCTGATACGGCAGTGGATCCGCCCAGGGCACCGCGCAAGTCCTCGAGGAGCTCCAGCATGCGCAAAGCGCAACCCACCGCCCTGACACTGTCGTTCTCGGTTGCAGTAACGGCGCCGAAAAGGGCCATCAGTCTGTCGCCTTCGAATTTGTCCACATAGCCTCCGTACGGGAAGACCACTGTGGAGAGAAGCCCCATGATCCGGCCCAGAAGGACGTGTAGCTCTTCGTGATCCATGGATTCAGACAGAAGGGTGAAACCTGTCAGGTCGAGGAACAGGACCGCTGCCCTCCGGCGTTCACCTTCGCTCAGTTTCGGCGTGCCGCCGCAAGCGAAGGCGCCGACCCCCGCGATCCTGCTCATGGCATCATCGAGAACCATCGACATGCTTTCCAGTGTCAGGTGCTTTTCCAGCTCATCCCCCCATCAGGTTGTCTGCCCATCCCGCGCGATCAGTCCCTGGCGAGGACCACCACCCTGTCACCCGGGAGAAGGGTGATGGGGCGTGATTTGCCCGGGTTTATGAAAACCCCTTCTCCGTTCCTGTAGCCAATGGCCGTCTCACCGCGTCTGAGTGCTGACGCAACGACGGTGTGGAAATTGGTTTCGATCCCGTATCTCACGTACATGCCGGCGGATTTGAGGTAGATTTCAGAGCCGTCGGGGTCGAAGATCTCCTGAAAAACGGTTTTCAGCTCCCTGTTCTCGGATATCTGTGTCAGAAGAAGGCTTACCAGCTTGTCACTGACAATGAAGTCATCTGTGTTTGAAACCTCCGCAAGCCTTCTGTTCCGTTCGTCAAGCATTTCAGTCACGATGGTGAAGGAGTGCCCACCCTTTTTGCGGATGTCGCGGAGATGGAGGAGGGTTATGAGTGTCCGCGCGTCTGCCTGCTGGGGCTCCAGGTGTTCGGAACAACTCTGGAGGATGACATGATCACAGCACCCCATGTTGAGTGAGTCGAGGAAGGCCCTGTCAGTTATGTCTCCATGCAGAACACTGAGCGCGAGGTTCGTGAAGTCTGAGGCCCCAAGCTCCTCGTCTCCAGTCGCAAGGGTGAGTTGCGAACCCGGTGCCGCGTAGCTGTCCAGCTCCTGGATGATCATGGGCACCTTGCGGTTCCACCCGAGGAGGAGGATCTGCTCGGAAGAGGGGGGGGCTTCGGGTTCCGTGGTCATGTGAGCCTCGTTCACTTGCACGGCCTGAACCCCGGATACCTTGATGGCATCGTCATCCGAGGTGACGACCACGATACTGTAGTCTTCCCCGACAAGTGTGTCTGCGGAGGGATTCAGAAGAATGGCTCCCTTATTGTTTATGAGGCCTATCAGGCACGAATCCTCAAAGGCGTGCACCGCGCGGGAATACGGTTCATGGGCCAGCAGTTTTTCCCGTCCGAAATAGATCTCGTTCCCCTGAAAGCCCAGAAGTTCGCTGTAGACGCTTGAAAGACCGGGCTGCCTGCATGTCTGGGCAGTGATCCTTGCTATGATGTCTCCCGCAAGGATAAGCTGTGCTTCACTGCCCCCGACCATTTCAGCCACCTTCAGGTTGTCGGGGGACCTCAGGATGCTGACGATATGGTAGGGATCGCTCTTCCTTGCGGGGTTGTTGACAAGGGCCAGCATGGTCTTGATGACGGAGGAGTCAGGCGCGTCGTCGTCGGGAGGCAGGATGATGACGGAAGAAGCGTCCCTGTGGTTCACTATCTCAAGGTCCAGGGTGTCGATGGGACACCCTGTACGGCAGACAACCCTGGTGCCGCCCCTGCGGGGGATCCGCGCCTTCAGCTCATCCTCCATCTCAACCTTGTCCCTCTCGGCTAGAATGGCGATGCAGGCCTTCCTGCGGGAAGAGTTTGCCTCAACAAGCTCGGCGACGACAGTGAACACCTGGGAACTCCATCCAAGAACAACGGTATGCCCCCTTTCGGCCACGAAAGACCTTCCCTTTCTCATGGCGTCGAGCCTGTTCTCAATTCCCGTTGTTATGATGCCTATCAGTGTTCCCATGACGAAAAGGCCGCCGACCGTAACTGTAAGCATGGCAAGCAGATAAAAAAGAGAGCCCTGGTCGCTGGCCATGTTCCCGGGGTCGATGGCCCTCATCAGACTGGCCCAGGCTATGCCGAAGAAGTTCCTTTCCAGAGGGTCGGAGCCTGATGCCGCGACCATGGACGAAACCAGAAGGACAAGAAGGGCCGTGACGAAAAACAGCAGTACTATCATTGCCCCGGCGCCCCTGGCGGTCATGCCGTCGAACCAGTAACGGAACCTGCTGCCGAACCCCATGGCTCCCATGGAAACCCCCTGTTCTTCCGTGCGTTGCCACCAGCCGGGATACCTGCGCATCAGCCGTGAATATATGCCGGAAATGGTTGCACTTCACCCGGGTTGACAGAACGGTCTGCGGTACGATATTGCTGACTGACCGTTCGGTCAGTTTGGAGGTACGCTCATGAGCTCAGTTGCCAATTCGAAGGACAGGATACTGGAGGCCGCGGGTCAGGTCTTCCGCGAGAAGGGCTTTGCCGGGGCATCCATGCAGGTTATCTCCCGAAAGGCCGGTGTCTCCAAAAGCCTTCTTTACCATCACTTCAACTCCAAACAGGAACTGTGGCACACCATGGTCGAACAGTGCTTCCAGCGCTCAGGCATCCTGGAACGATTCTACAGCATAGTCTCAAGCGGCGACATGAGAAGCCTCGCTGACTTCGCCCAGGGGGAGGAGGGGTTCTTTTTCTTTCTCGCCCGAAACCCCGGAGTTGTCAGAATGATGAACTGGCTCGACCTCGAGGGAGGGTTCGCAAAGGGCTTCCCCGATCCGTGTTCCAGGGACGCTGTGCTTGAGAGAATACGCGAAATGGTTGACAGGGGTGTGATAAGGGCCGACATTGATCCGGTGGTTCTCCCCATAGTCTACATGTCGATCTGCGTGAACTGGTTCAGCTCACGCTGGAAGTATCTGGACTGGTTCGGGGATGACAAGGATCCGGAGAGTATAGACCGGCGTTTCATAGGAGGAGCCATCGACATCCTTCTGAGAGGAATGACGCCCGATGGAAAAGAGTAGACTCCTTCCCTTGCTTCAGCCATTCCTGCTGCTTTCTGCAATCTCATGTGGAGCACCCGATGCCCCCCCATCCAGGGTGGTTCCCGTCACTGTCGAAGTGGCCTGGGCCGGCGGCTTCACACGGACGGTAATGGCTCCCGGATGGCTTGAGTCCGCCGACGAGGTCCTCGTGGAGGTGTCGGGCCCGGGAAGGATCACAGCGGTGCATGTCGTCGAGGGCGATACCGTCTCTGCGGGAGACATGCTGGTTTCGATGACCACCGACGGCTTCCGGACTGCGGGCCTGTCCGCATCCCTTGCCGCGGTTTCCGCATCCGGGGCTCTTGACCAATACTACAGGGGCAATCTCGAAAGGGTCGGCTCGCTGCTTGAGACGGGTGCGGCCAGTTTGAGTGACTACGAGGAAGCACTCGCTCAAGCCCTGACTGCTGCCGCAACCCTTTCCTCCGCACGGGCAGCCCATGCCGGCGCTCTCGACGGTTATTCCCGTGGAACGCTCTCGGCGCCGTTTTCAGGGACTGTGACAAGGGTCCTGGCCAGGGAAGGCAATCCCGCGGCCGGACCAATGGTGGCACTTTCAGGTCTGGGGGCTATCAAGTGCATGGTTCATCTCTCCCAGAACTCCCTTCCCTGGATCGAGCCGGGCCTTCCTGCCTTCTTCGTCACCACTCACCATCCAGGGATGCTCTTTCATGGGACGGTATCGGCCGCCGGTTCTTCGGTTGATCCCATGACCGGTCTTGTTCCTGTAACGGTAGAGATCCCTGACTCCTCCGGTCTTCTACTTCCAGGCATGTCGGGCACGGTGACCATCGGTCTCGAAACCTTCCCAGAGGGAGTAGCCCTTCCCCGGAACGCCTTCATAACCGACCCTGACGGCTCCGAGAGGGTCATACTGGTCAGGAACGGCAGGGCCGTGGCTGTCGAGCCCGTAACCGGCTGCGAAAACGGCTTCGACCGTCTTGTGGTTTCCGGCGTTGTTTCAGGCGACAGCGTCGTTCTGCTGGGCAACAGACTGGTTGCGCATGGCGACAGCGTAAGGGTGGTGACCCCATGAGCCTTCCCGGCCTTGCCGTAAGGAGGAGGACCGCCTTCACGATGCTCTTTTTGCTCATGGCCGGAGCCGGGATTTTCGGATTTCTCCAGATGGGCCTTGATTACTTCCCTCCAGTTGATACGGGAAGCATTGTTATCGTCACCATCCTTCCGGGTGCGGGACCCGGGGAGATAGAAACCCTTGTCACGGACATTATCGAGGGGGCCGTGAGCGGGGTCGAATCCGTTCGCACGGTCGAATCCGAAAGCAGTGCTTCAGTAAGCGGGATCACCGTGAATCTTTCACTTGGCGCCGACATCGATGCTGCAGAGGAGGATATCCGCAAGGCTGTGGACTCGGTTCGCGACGACCTCCCCGGGAATGCCCGGGAACCCATAATCATGGCCCTTGAGTCGAGTTACAAACCACTTGTCATCGTGGGTTTCGAAAGTGGAACCCTTCCAAGCCACGAACTCAGACGGGTGGTCGAGGATGAGATAGTGCCGGTCCTTGGCAGGGTCGAGGGGATTTCGGGAACCTCCGTAAGCGGAGGAGAGGACAGGCTTGTGAGGGTCGAGGCCGATCCTGTGCTGCTCTGGAGAAGGCGAGTCCCAGTTTCCGCGGTCTACGGAGCCCTTGCAGCCGTTCAGTCCGATCAGCCCGGCGGAATGCTTGAGTCCCCGGAACTTGAGACAGCCATGGGTGTGAAGACAGGGTTCAGAAGCCTTGATCAGATCAATGAACTTATCGTGGGTGAGTTCGGCGGCTCTCCCGTCAGGATACGCGATGTGGCCGAAGTGTTCACGGGTCACCGGGATCAGGTGAACAGGGTCAGGCTCGATGGAAGCAACACGGTCGTGGTCGTTTTCAGAAAGAGCGTTGACGCGAACAGTGTCGAGACCTGCCGGGCACTCACGGAAGAGCTTGCAAGGATCGGAAGAATCTACTCCCACGTGCTCACACCCACTGTGGTCTACACTCAGGAAAGCTTCATCACCGACTCGGTTGAAAGCCTCGCCTGGACGGGTGTGCAGGCGATCCTTCTCGCAGCGGCGGTTCTCGTGGTCTTCCTCGGTTCGTTTGCCAACGCCGGGATCGTAAGCATCTCCATGCCGGTCTCCTTCATCGCCACGTTCGCGGCCATGAGGCTGGCGGGCGTGAACCTCAACATCCTGTCCCTGGCGGGGCTCAGCATCTCCATCGGCATGATCGTGGACAATTCCGTGGTGGTGCTGGAGAACGTGCACAGACTGGCGGCATCAGGGGCCGACCGGATCACCGGCGCCATAAGGGGCGCCTCCGAGGTGGGGATGGCGGTTGCGGCATCTACACTTACAACGGTGGCGGTGTTCATCCCGATGCTTTTCGTGAAGGGAATGACCGGGCAGATATTCCGTGACCTCAGCATCACCATTGCCTCAGCCATCCTGATAAGCCTGTTCGTGAGCCAGACCCTGATCCCGATGATGGCTTCGCTGCCGAAGAGCGTCGTCAAACACCACAGACACGGATCGATCCTGGCCTGGTTCGGCGCGAGGGTGGACGGCCTCGAACGTTACTACGCACGCGCTCTGGCGTGGTGTCTTTCCCGAAAAGCCCTTCTTCTCTGGCTTCTCCTGGCGCTGGTACTGGGAACGGGCACCCTTCTTCCCCTCATTCCCACGGCGTTTCTGCCCGATCTCGGGGAGGGGGTCATTGAGATCAACGCCTCCCTTCCCCAGGGAACAAGCCTCGTTTTTGCTGACAGCGTTGCCGCAGCGATCGAGGGCTCCCTTCTCGCATCGATATCTCCGGGCGATCTGAGGCACAGCTGGCTTCAGACCGGAAGAAGCGAGGGCGTGGGGGCTATTTTCGGCTCCGATGCGTCATGCAGGATCAGCATCTCGCTCTATTTCCAGGAAGAGTCTCAGATGACGGGCTCCATCGCAGATTATGAATCGAGCTTCAGGAGCGTGCTGGACGGTGTGCCCGGGCTGTCATACACTGTGGAGACCGGTCTGCCCATCGGAAACAGCTTCCCGATACAGGTCGCTGTTTACGGCAATGACCTCGGTGAGCTCAGGGACGCTGGAGAGAGGCTTAAGCGGGCCCTGATGGGAATAGGGGGAACGGTCGACCATCGTTCGACGCTTGATGAGTGGGTTCCCCAGATCGATTTCATACCGGACCCTTCAGTTATCTCGCTTCGCGGTGTCTCGCCTGCGGCAGTGGCCTCCGAGGTCACCATTGGTCTGCTGGGAATGGACGCCTCGGTCCTCACGGAAAATGGCCGTCAGGTGCCCGTGAACCTACAGTACCGGGAGGAATTCCGCTCGTCCCCTGAAGCGGTGGCCGCCCTTCCGGTGCTTGGCGCACCCCTCGACTCATGGGGACGGCTGGAGAGGGTGCAGGTTCCAAGGGGGATAAACCGCAGGGACCGATCGAGGTGCGTCCTGGTATCGTGCGGTATAAGGGGCAGGCCGCTGGGGGGGATGGAGGCCGAGGTCAACGGCGTGATGGACACACTGGACCTGGGCGGTATGCGCTGGGAGCTTCTGGGTGACATTCCCGACCAGAGGGATGCGTTCGGCGCCATGAAGATGGCCATCATCGTGGCCGTTCTGCTCGTATACATGGTCATGGCGGCCCAGTTCGAATCACTCCTTGAACCCTTCATTCTCATCCTCGAGATCCCGATGGCAATGGTCGGGGTCGTGCTGGTCCACCTGCTGACCGGTACCACCATGGGTCTCACTTCCCTTGTTGGGATACTGATGCTTGCAGGGATAGTGGTGAACAACGGTATCGTTCTTGTCGACTTCGCCAACAGAGAGCGGGCATCCACTGGAGGAACGGCGGAGGATGCAGTAACCTTGGCGGGCCGTACAAGACTGAGACCGATCCTGATGACGGCTGCCACGACCGTTCTCGCCCTTCTCCCCCTGGCCCTTGGAGGCTCGCCCAGCGCCGAGGTCTGGGCACCCATGGCCAGGACCGTGGCCGGCGGAATGCTTGTGGCGACCCCGCTGACACTGTTGATCGTCCCCGTGCTGTACACGCAGCTCGACCGCATTCGCAGGAAGGGGAGAAAAAAGGCATGAGAGCCCGAACCACCGACCTCTTTCTCTGCATGATCTTTCTGACCGGGTGCTCCAAAGTCGAAGATGCTTCAACCGCTCCGATCGAAGTGGAAACGATGACCGTTTCTCCCTCTGATATTCGCCGGACCGTCGAGTTCAGCGCACTTCTGGAACCGGGCTCAGAGGCTTTCCTCGTGTCACCCGGGGGCATGCTCCGCCTGATGGCGGTGAGCGTGGGAGATTCGGTGAAAGCCGGGGAGACCATGGCTGAGCTGAGCGGAGACGAGGCGCTCTCGGGAGCGGCAGCCGCTGCGCAAGAGGAACTGCGGGCCGCGCTGGGAAGGGAGGAGAACGCGGTGAACGACGCCACGCGAAGCAGGGAGCTTTACGAGGCGGGCGCCATCAGTGAAACCGCCCTTCTTGGTGCCCTGGCGGCATCATCGGCCTCGGAAGCTGCGGTGGGCGGGGCGCGTTACGCCCTGGCGGCTGCATTGGCAGGGGAACGGACAGGTCTTCTCAAGGCCCCCTTTGACGGAATAGTGGGAACGGTGAGGGGAAGGAACGGAGAGTTCTCCCCGCCGGGCGACATCGTTGCTTCGGTTATCGGCGATGGCCTCATGGTAAGGCTTCTGGTTCCCGAGCGGCACCTTTTTGAGATCCGACCCGGCATGACGGCCGTCTTTCTTCCCGCGGTGGGTGAATACCCTTCTCTGGAGGGTACGGTGGAGAGCGTCGCACGTTCCGTGGATCCCCTGACGGGGCTTGTTCCGGTAACCGCGCGTTTTTCTGTCGGCAGGGGGGCTCCGGTCCGCCCCGGCATAAGCGGCATTCTCTTCGTAGAGCTGGACATGGCAGGCGGCACTGTTGTAATCCCTGCCGACGCAGTGGTCATCGTTGAAGGCACCATGCAGGTTCCCGTACTTGGAGAGGACGGAAGGGTGGACTTCAGGACGGTGACGCTGGGCATCCAGTCCGGCGACTCCATCCAGGTGATCACAGGCATTGGTTTCGGGGAAGAGGTGATACTTCGCTCAACGGCGCCTCTGTCACAGGGAGTTCGCGCAGTCAGAGCGCGTTCCTGAACCAATCCGGTTCGCATTGTGCATATTACGGCCATTGGAATGGAGATGCCTGTGCGAGTTACCCTGGTCGTCCTGCTGGCCATGCTGCATTTTGCCTGCTCACGGGGTGAGATGCCCGACCCCGTCTCTGAGGCTTTCCTTGAAGCGTCGGATGCCTACGCCGGGGGAGACCTTGAAGGCGCGGAAGCGTGGCTTCGAACCGTTCTGGCAACCGATTCAATGAACACCGACGCCTGGCACAACCTCGCAGTAGTCCTGCTTGATCAGGGCAGGTACGGTGAGGCTGCCGCCGCTGCTGAAAGGGTTCTGACCCTTCAGCCGCGAAGAAGGGGCGCCCAGGCCCTTCTCTGCGGAGCCCTGGTGGGAATGGGCAATGTGGGTGGAGCGATCTCATCGGGAGAGATCGCTGTTTCAACCGATCCTTCCGACGCTTCCGCCTTCAACAATCTGGGTCGCGCCTACCTCGAGGCGGGAAGGCTGCAGGACGCTGCGGCGTGCTTCACCACGGCCATCAGAAGGGCTCCCTCAGACCCCTCACCCCATTTCAACCTTGCCTGCATGCACATCGTGGCGGGTGAGCCGGCTGCAGCCCTTCCCCTGCTGCAGCGGACGGTTTCACTGGCACCGGCCTATCCGGGAGCAAGGACTCAGCTCGCCGTCGTTTACGGAATGCTCGACCTCTACGAGGAAGCGGGATACGAGGCGGAGATGGCGCTTGCCATGAACCCCCGCGACCTCATGGCAATGAACTGCCTGGCCCTCTCGCGCCAGCGTCTTGGAATGAACGATCAGGCGGCACTTGTATACAAGGACATGCTGCCCCTTGTTACCGACTCCCTTTCCAGAGAGCAGCTTGTGTCAAGGATGGAGATGCTTTCCCATTGAAAACGAACGGCAGCGCCCCCAACATCCGGCGAGTGGTTCTCGGGCCCATAGAGACCAATTGCTGGATCATCGCGTGTCCCGAAACCGGTATGGGCATGGTGGTTGATCCCGGCGGGAACACGGCCCCGCTGGGGGCGGTAATGACAGGGATGGGGATCCGCGAACTCACGGCGACAGTCAACACTCACGGCCATTTCGATCATGTCTGGGGCAACGGTGAGCTGGGCGTTCCCACAATGCTCCACAGGCTGGATGCTCCCATGCTCTTACGGGCAGTTGAGGTCGCCGCTTCGTACGGATTCTCAATTGCGCCCCCTCCGGCCCCTTCACGGCTTCTGGAAGATGCCGATGAAGTAAGGGTCGGACACCTCTGTTTCACGGTCATACACACTCCCGGCCACTCCCCGGGCAGCATTTGTCTGCTCGGACACGGGCTTCTGTTCTCGGGAGACACGGTCTTCCAGGGCTCGATAGGAAGGACCGACCTTCCGGGGGGCGATTACGGGCAGATCATCCGATCGATCCGTGAAAGGATTATCCCCCTGTCCGAAACATTGAGGGTCCTTCCCGGACACGGACCCGAAACCACCCTGAAAAGGGAAACGGCCACGAATCCCTTTTTCCCCCGGTCTTGAAGCAGGGCACATCGCTGGACATGACCAGTGGCTCGGTAACGGGCAAACTCCTTCGTCTGGCCTGGCCCGTCATGGCCGCCCATCTGCTTCAGACCCTGTACAATCTGGCCGATGCCTTCTGGCTGGGAAAACTCGGAAGGCAGAGCCTTGTTGCGCCGACGATCTCCATGAACGTGGTTTTCATCGCCATGGCGCTGGGGATGGGGCTCGGGTCGGCAGGAACAACACTTGTCTCTCAGTACAGGGGTGCCGGACGGGATGACCTCGCACGAAGGGCGGGCGGCCAGACCTTTCTCATACTCTCCGTGATCGGGGTGGTCCTGGGTGTCCTCGGCCTGTTTTTCGCGCCTGCCATAATAAGGCTGCTGAACACTCCCACGGACTCCATCACTGAGACTCAGACCTATCTCACCTGGATACTTGCCGGGCTTCCCCTGATGTTTCCCTTCTTCGTTTACCAGGGCATAAGCACCGGACTCGGCAACACCATGGGCCCGCTTCAGGTAAGCCTTGTCACGGTTGTTCTGAATGCAGTTCTCGACCCCCTTCTGATCTTCGGAGTGGGTCCGATCCCTGCCCTGGGAGTTACCGGCGCGGCTGCCGCAACCGTCTTCTGCCACGGTCTTGCCTCGGTTATCGGAACAGTGCGCCTCTTCAGGGGACAGTCCGGCTTCAGGTTGACGAAGGCCACCCTCAGACCCGAAGCACGCACGATCTCAAGGCTCCTTTCCATAGGCCTTCCAATAAGCCTTGGCCAGGCCGGGACAAGCCTGGGCTTCACCGTTCTGCTGGGTATCGTAAACTCGTTCGGCAGTGCAGTGACAGCGGCGTTCGGTGTGGGAAACCGAATAATCCATCTCGCCCTGGTTCCAGCCATGGGGCTTTCACAGGCCAACGCTGCAGCAGTTGGGCAGTGCCTTGGGGCCGGTCTACCGGGGCGGGCCGGAAGGTCCACCCTGAGGGCGCTTGTTGTCATCGGCCTGATACTGCTTCCGATCACCGTGCCAATGTTCTTCCTGGGTGACTCCATATCGGGGCTGTTCGTGAACGACCCTGCAGTCATGGAGGTTGGCAGAACCATGTTCCGCATCACCACCCCTTCAGTCTACGCCTTCGGTTTCGTCACGGTGCTTTTCGGAAGCTTCCAGGGGTCCGGTTTCACACTTCCCGTAATGGTACTGAACATGGCCAGATTGTGGGTCATGAGGATCCCCCTGGCCTACTTCCTTGCGTTCCACACCTCAATGGGAAAGGACGGGCTCTGGTGGGCCATGTTCGTTTCCAACGTGCTGACGGCACTTGCAGGGGGAGTCTGGTTCGCAACCGGCACATGGAAACGCAAGTCCCCGGAGATACTGGCTTCTTCCACACTTGCTTCCGAAGGGGCTTTGGAATAAACTTGACATGCAGGCAGGCACAGGGGAAGGGATGAAGGGAGATATACGGACTTGATTCTCATCGGACTTCTGGAGCTGCTTGAAAGAAAGCTTTCAGGTCTTGCCGTTCATGTGACCCAGGACGGGATGGCCGATTACAGGTCTGTTCTTGAGACTCTCGAAGCCATGAAAAGATTGATCGATCCCCATGATCCAGAACCCGAAGCGAGGCCCGGCGTTCTCTTCGTGGACGACGAAGAGATAATCAGACGCATCGGAACGAGGGTTCTTGAGAACGCCGGTTACGCAGTGTTCACCGCAGCGGACGGCGCTGAAGCCCTCGAGGTCTTTCTGGAGCACCGGGAAGGTATAGGGTGCATCGTTCTCGACCTTGTCATGCCAAGGTTAGACGGCGTTCAGGCCTACCACAAGCTCAGGGCCCTGAGCCCGGGGATCCCCGTTATCATGACGACCGGTTACGGTGAAGGCGAGATAAAGGGCAAATTCGAAAAGCTGGATCTCGCGGGTTTTCTGAGGAAACCCTTTACAGCCTCGGCCCTCTCCGGGCTTGTTTCGGAATGCGTTGGAAAGGCAGGTCCCGAAAGTGGAGGAACAGCGGGAAAGGGCACCGTCCAGCGCACCTGAGACAGCATGGCTGGCCGACCTTATCGATTGCGGAGTCGTTCTACTTCGCGTTCCGGATCTGCTTGTCACCAGGGTGAACAGCCGGGCAGCCCGGATTCTCGGTCGTTCCATCCGGGAGATTGTCGACCATCCGTTCTCTCATTTTTTCGCAGACCCCCTTCCAGTTCCCGGAGGGTCTGTGGAGACTACTCTGCTCTGCCCCCCCGATACCGTTCAGGTTCGGGTGTCGCTGTCCGCTGTTCTTCCCGACGGCCGGGTCGTGGGAACGATCACGCCATCGGCACCACTCGCCGATCCACCGGAAAAACCGTCTCAACCGGCACTTGAGGGGGCATGCTACCTCAGGGGGATAATCCAGTGCGTTCCCGACGCCGTTGTCACGGTTGACCGGCAGGGAAGGGTCGTGGAGTGGAACCCGGGGGCGGAAAGGCTTTTCGAGTGGACTGCCTCCGAGGCAGCAGGCCGGGATCTCGACCAACTCCTTGGCATTGAGGAACAAAGGGGGAATACGGCATCAAGCGTTCGGGTCGTTTCCGGCGAACGCGTGGTGGGGATCGAGTGCGTTCGTTACAGCAGAAGCATGGAGAAGAAGTTCGTGCTGCTCTCCGCAGCACCGATAGAGATTGGCAACGAGATAGTGGGCGGCGTTGCGATCTACTCCGACATGGAGGAACGCAGGGACATTGAGGAGAAGCTGCGGAAGAACGAGCTCCTTTTCAGCACAATAACGGACACTGCGCAGGACGCTGTGATAATAATGAACCCTCAGGGGCAGATCTCGTTCTTCAACTCTGCCGCCGAGGTCATGTTCGGTTACAGAAGGCAGGAAGTCGAAGGTTTCGACCTGCATAGTCTTCTTGCACCCGAACCATACCGTGAGATGTTCTCAACGGGCTTCGAAGAGTTCAGCCGCACCGGGCAGGGCGTGGTGATCAACCGCGTTCTCGAGATAGAAGCCCAGAGGAAGGATGGGGTGGTCTTTCCCGTCGAGCTTGCCATAAGCGCCTTCCAGTCGGGCGGCCAGTGGCATGCCACCGGCATTCTGCGTGACATCACCGACAGAAAACGCATCGAGGTCGATCTGATAGAGGCCCGGGAGGCAGCCCTCAACGCCGCCCGGGTGAAGAGCGAGTTCCTCTCCAACATGAGCCATGAGATAAGGACCCCGCTCAACGCGATCATCGGGATGGCGGACCTTCTCTGGGAGACCGAACTCTCCCCCGAACAGTCCAACTACGTGAGGATCAGCCGCAACGCCGGCGAGGGTCTTCTAAACCTTATAAACGACATCCTCGACATTTCCAGGGCCGACGCCGGCCACATTGCCCTCGAGAGCATTCCCTTCAGTCTTCCGGACCTTGTTGAGAAGACATGCGAGACCCTCGCCATGCGTGCACACGAGAAGAGCATAGGTCTCGCCTGCTCGATCCATCCCTCCACTCCGGTATGGGTTTCGGGTGACCCGGAGAGGATCAGACAGATCCTCATCAATCTGGTGGGGAACGCCGTCAAGTTCACTGAAAGGGGAGAGGTGAGCATCATCGTGCGCCCCGAGGGCGACGACAGGGTTTACATGGGCGTGACCGACACCGGAATAGGCATACCCGAGGGGAAGCTCGAATCGATCTTCCAGAGTTTCATCCAGGTCGACTCATCACATTCGAGAAGGTTCGGCGGCACGGGGTTGGGGCTTGCCATATGCAGGAAGCTTGTGGAGTCGATGAAAGGCGAGATCTCGGTTGAAAGCAGGGAGGGTGTGGGAAGCACATTCTCCATTGTTCTTCAACTGCCGGTTGCACCCCCCCCCGAGGGAGTTCCCCCTTTGGGTCTCGAACCAATCGGGAAGGTTCGCATTCTGGCCGTCGACGACAATGTGAACCACCTTTCCATTCAAAGGTCAATGCTTGTGGAATGGGGCGGTGAATGTGTTACTGCCGAGAGTGGAGACATTGCTCTGGGGTTGCTTCGTGAAGCCTCATCCGCCAAAAGGAAGTTCGACCTTTGCATTCTCGACTTCAACATGCCCGGAATGACTGGCCTTGACCTGGCCGCGAGGCTTCGCAGGGAAGAGCTTTTCGACGGTCCCATTATCCTTCTTCTGTCTTCCGATTCAAGCGCAGAGATCAAGGCGACCTGCCAGGAACTGGGAATAACATCACACCTTGTGAAGCCTGTTGGCGCTGTGGTTCTGCACGGCGCCGTTGTATCGGCCCTCAGACCCGCGGATGTCCGCCGGAACCGGCCTCCGGCCACGCACGAGGCCCTTAACCGTCCTCTGCGCGTCCTTGTGGCCGAGGACTCGCCTGAGAACCGTTTTCTTCTGATGAGGTATCTCACGGCGCTTCCCTGGGAGGTTGTTCAGGTCGAGAACGGGCGCGAAGCGCTGGAGGCCTTCGAGTCGTCCCGGTTCGACCTCATCCTTATGGACATGCAGATGCCGCTGATGGACGGATTCGAGGCAACGGCCGCCATAAGACGGTTGGAAAGGGAGAAGGGCGCGGACAGGGTCCCCATAGTGGCGCTTACGGCCTACGCGATGAGGGAGGAAGTGGAAAGGTGCCTCAAGGCAGGTTGCGACTTCCATGTGTCCAAACCCGTCAGGAAGACGACCCTGTTCGAAAGGTTTGAGGAGATACTTGCGGGAGCTGCCGCACCTTCCAGTGATGAAACCCTTTTTCCAGCCACCGAGACTCCCTCCGCGAGGATTCCCGAGGACCTCATGTCCCTGATACCGGGTTACCTCGAAAACCGACGCAACGATGTATCCCGTATCGAAACGCTCCTGGCTGAGGGCGGTTTTGCGGAAGTCGAAAGACTTGCCCACAGCATGAAGGGTACGGGGGGCGGATACGGTTTCGATGGAATCAGCAGCATCGGCGGCGCCATGGAAACAGCCGCCCGAGACAAGGACCATGAAGAGGTAAGAAGGCAGTTGAATGCCCTGGAAATTTACATCACAACAGTGAAGATAGAGTACGTAAATGAAGAATGAAAGAATCTGAAATGATTGTCCTGTTGCTTCTACTGGCAACCTTGAACGGTTTCAACGGAGAATGGCATTCCCTGGGTGGGGAATACCGTGGACAGGCTGTTGCCACATCCCGTGACTTCAGTCCCGATGGTGTTTCAATCGAGCTCGAGGTACCCGGCTTCGGGATGGTACCTGAAAACGGATGCACCAGGATCGAACTTCCCGGCTACAACTGGAACACCGACCTCCTCCCAGGTTCACCTGAGCTTCCGGTGGTGCCTCTTGCCATCGGCATTCCCGCCGGAATGGTGGCGGTGGTGGCTTCGGTCGAGGCCACCTGGACGCCTGTCGGCCATTTCAATATCCACCCCGTCCAGCCCCTCGGCTGCGACTGCGATCTCGAGCCCCCTGCGTTCGTCGAGCTCTCCGGCGACCTTCAGGGTCTTCACCCCGCAGAGACAGCGGTTCTTTACGCCCCCCAGACCCTTTTCGGGCTGAACACCGTCCGGCTTCTTCTCAACCCATTCCGTTGGAACCCGCAAACCGGGCTTCTCGAAGCTGCCGCCTCCATGACCGTGAACGTCTCGTTCGAGGGAGATCAGGGTGTTCAAACACCTCTTGCACCGGAGAGGGCCCGGATGCTTTCAAGCCTCGTGCTCAATTTCGACATCATGGAAGTGCCCGTGAACCCTGATCCCATCACGCAGGACGGCGTTGTCTACATAGTCATCACAGTGGAGGAGAACCTTCCCGAGATCACGCCCCTGCTCTCCATGGTCAACCTTCTCGGGTACAGGGTCGTCATCGAGGTCCTTCCCCCAAACTCAACTCCGGCGACCATAAAGGCCACCATCCAGTCGCACTTTCAGGAAGGAACCACCAGGTTCGCCCTGATCGCAGCCACTCATCAGCAGCTTCCCTCGTTCAATTTCGGCCCGTTCTACGGCGACTACTTCTATCAGACACTCGACGGCGACAACATGCCGGACATAGCCGTGGGCCGATTTCCCGCCGGGGCTGGCAACCTTGCCAACATGATGGACAAATCCATGAGCTACTCAATGTTCACGGGCACCCCCGGAATGCCATCCATGCCCGCGACCACCATGCTCTGCGCCCACGAGGAGGAATACCCCTCCAAGTACACCGCCAACAAGAACGCCATCAAGAACTGGGACTATGACATCATCGATCCGGTCTTCGACACCTATTTCCCCCCCGAGGGAGCCACCCAGCAGCAGGTACAGGAGAGGATCAATGCCGGTGTGGGAACGGTGAACTACAGGGGGCACGGTTCCATAACAACATGGCAGTGGGCCCCGGGCTGGAGCGCCGGATCCATCTACGCCCTCACCAACACGTTCTTTCCACCGGTCTTCAATGTGGCCTGTGAGAACGGAGCCCACGACAAGGCCTACAATTGCCTGTGTGAAAGCTGGCTTTACGCGGCAGGAAGGGGCGCAAGCGGAACGTGCGGAGCCAGCGCTCCTTCCGCTACGGTCGTGAACCACAGGTTCGACAGGGTGCTTTACTGGCAGCTCTTCGACGAGGGCAACACCTGTGTCGCGGAAACCCATGCCGCTGCCCAGGCCGACATAATCACCTACTACGGTGAGGCCGGGTTGAGCAACGCCAGGATGTACCACTGGTTCGGCGACCCTTCAATGGACATCTTCAACTGCGACGAAACGGGATCGCCCTTCCCCCTGCAATTGTCCTGCCCCTCCCACGCATTTCACGGCGGGAACACCGTGACGGTCACCGTGACCTCCCAGGGTTCGCCCGTTGCCGGGGCTGTGGTGACGATCACCGACGGTATAGGTAACCATCCCGAAACCCCCGAAACTTTCTACGTGCAGGCAATGACCGATGCATCCGGGCAGGCCGAGCTGACTTTCAGCGCGCAGGGAGGTTCGGAACTGATGGTCGGTGCAAGGATGCACAACATGACGCCCGCTTTCGGCTCAATACAAACATGGCCCCAGGGTATCGAGGGCTCTGCACCGGAGTCCGACGTGCTTCTCCCGGCGTTCCCCAACCCTTCGGCATCTCTTGTTCAACTTGGTATGGACATCGCTTTGCCCGGTTTCTACAGCATGAGCGTAGTCGACCTGGCGGGCAGGATCGTCGAACCTGTGATCAGCGGTGTTTTTGAAGCCGGGGAGCACAGGTTCCAGTATT
Organism: candidate division Hyd24-12 bacterium UBA6080; assembly: GCA_002436025.1. Taxonomy (GTDB): domain Bacteria; phylum Fermentibacterota; class Fermentibacteria; order Fermentibacterales; family JCC-6; genus UBA6080. The sequence goes on along the minus strand of DIXM01000012.1, from coordinate 78,950 downwards.
CGACCGGGGGTCTTGCCCCCGGCCTTTACTTCATTCTTCTTCAGGGCAGTGGTCTTTCCGAGTCCACCCGTATGCTGGTGGTTGACCGATGAAAAAGCTGGCGCCGGTCATGCTTCTCGTGTGCGCCTGTATGCAGGAGCCCGAACCGGCGCCACTCTTTCCGTCATTCACGGCAGGAGAGAGGGCCCTCAGTTCGACACCGTCACTGAACTGCCTTTTCACGGCTGACAACAGGTACGCTGTGGTGGGGGATGGCGGGTCGCTTCTCTTTCTTGAACTCGTTCACGGAAGGGTGCACGGCCTCGTTACCCTTCCATCACCCGTTCTTCACGTGGCTTCCCAGAAGGAGTCGAACGGTGTTCTCGCTGTGACTCAGGATTCAGTCTACCTTGTTGTTCCCGGTTCATTCCTCGTGGCCGGGCGCGCCTCGATACCATCAGGGGTAACCGCTTGCGCCGTATCGGGAAACAGGCTGTTCCTGGCTTTTTCGGACGGCGCGGTTCGGGGTTTCGACCAGGAGACCCTGACAGAGGAGGTTACCCGCTCAGTCTCTCCCGCTGTGAATTGCCTTGCGGGTTCCACCGGATACCTCATTGCGGCTTCCGGAGACCTTCTGACCTGTTATGAGCCGGAACGTCTGGAACCAGTTGCAGAATACGCAGCGTGGGGAGAAGTGACGCATCTTGGCCCGGTCGGGGAAGACTGGGTCTGCGCTTCGATAGGGGGCGGCAACGAGGTCGCCCTCTTCTCGGCCCCGGTGCTCGAGCTTCAAATGATGTTCACCGTTCCCGGAACCCCGATGGTTGCCGCAGTGGAGGGGGATGCCGGGTACGCGTTCGCGTACACTGATCAGGGCATCCTGGTTGTTGTGGGCTCGGGAGGCGGCATGGAATGGAGAACAGCGGAATTCGGGGTCGTTCTTGACATTGCCATCTCGAACGACGGGTGGAATGCCCTGCTGTTGTCGGGCAACTCACTTTTCATCCTTGAGAAATAAGGGGGGATCAGTCGCCGGGAACTGCTATCCTCACAGTGCTTCCCGAACGGTAGACAGAGAGCTCGACCGTTTCACCGGTACTTATGATACCCCGAAGGGATTCGGGGTGGTAAACCCTGGTTCCGCCGGCATCCATGACCACATCCCCGCTAAGGAGGCCACAGTTTTCCGCCCTTGACCCTTCGCATACATCCACGATGAGAACCCCCGAGGGGGTTTCGTCATCCATATCACCAAGTGTGTAAGCCAGGGCCGAAACACCGAATGGTGAACCCGAGCTTCTGACCCCGTTCACGAGGTTGCTGCTCCATACGTTCCAGAGCTGTGAGGGAAGGAGCGCGAGCCTGTCGTCTCCGTCCTGATCTGGAATTGTGCCGGTGATGATCCCCAGAAGCCTTCCGGAAGCGTCGTATGCAGCGGCACCCATGAGCCCGGGGGCGGGGCCCATGGAGAGGACCACCGAACCGTCGTTCCGTGTTTCGGTGGTGCGGGTCTGAAGAAACGTTATCCCGTTGGAGCGGTATCCCGCGATGAACACGGCCTCTCCGGACTCGGGGGCATCAAGTCGCGGGTCATTCCATCTTGAAAAGGGTTCGCCGTCGAACACAAGCATGGCCAGACCAAGGTCGCGGAAAAGGATGGCGCTGTCGGGAAGAAGCCTGCCTTCGTCGGTGATGACAAAGGGCATGGAACCGCTTGCGAAGCTGAAGAGCGTGACCGCGTGGCTGGCTGAGACCGGAGCGCCGTTGCAGACCTCTACGAGTCCCATCGAATCCACCCGTCCCAGAGCGATCACCGAGGGAACGGCGTTCGGTAACCCCGAAATGAACGCACGACCGGAAAGCACGAGGAGCAAGAGAAGCATCGGCCTCCTAGAAGGTTGTTAGGGTCACGGGTCTTGTGTAGGCCGACGGAGGGATGGGAGTGTACAGCTCTTCTGAGTTGCCGGGAGTTGAAACAGGCGCAACGGGGGGCATGAAGATCCTGGCGGCGAAGATCAGCATGGCGGCAAAGGGGATGATCACGGCTGCCCTTCGCAGAAGTAGCAGACGGGAACCGGCCCCGGTTTTCAGGGGAGCCGTGTCGTAGTTGCCCTGCGAAAGCCTCGATCTGACTACGGCCTCGAGGTTCGGGGGAGCGGTGAAGTCGGGCAGGGCGGCAACTGCCGCGGAGAGCGCCTGGGACATCTCGAGTGCCCTGCGGCATTCGGCGCAGCCATTCAGGTGAAAGCGAAGCATGCTTTCCTGCCTGGCATCGGTCTCACCGTCGATGCTCGTGCTGATCAGTTCGAGGGCTTCAGTGCATTTCATCGCCAATGCTCCCAGACATCCTGAAGAGTGTCTCTCAGGGCCGCCCTGGCTCGGTTGATCCTGGATTTCACAGTACCTATCCTTATGCTCAATATTTCTGAAATCTCATCGTAGGACAACCCTTCCTTCTCCCTGAGAAGAAAAGGCTCGCGGTAATGGAGGGGTAGAAGTGAGATGGCCTTCTCGAGTTTCAGCTGAAGGTCGCGGCTGCCCTCCCTGTCGTGGGGTGAGTCGACCTCCTGTGTTGAGATAACCGCATTTTCGAGGGGAACGCTGTTCCAGCGTGAGCGTCTTCGCCACTCCTTCTTTGCAAGGTTGCTGGCTATCGTGAAGATCCATGTCACCAGAGGTCTTTCGGGGTCGTAGTTGGAGCGGTAGCGGTAAACCCTGCAGAACGTGATCTGAAGCAGCTCTTCAGCATCGTCCTCGCTTCCCAGCATTCTGAGCAGCAGGGAGTAGACCGGTTTGCTGAATCTGTCCATGATTTCGCTGAAGGCCTCTTCTTCGCCCCGACAAAGGGCTACCATCAGCTCGGAATCTGATCTGGAATCACGCTTCTTTTTCATCAGCCCTGCAAGAAGCACTCCCATGTGTCGTACCTCCGGAGTATGATTTCACAAGCTTCTACCCCGTGGCCGACTCCTTGTTCCCGCCGCCATTCCTTGACCTCGTGACCCTTCAGTCGTAAGGATACACCCTATGAAAAAGAAACCGGGGATCTCAGTTTTCCGCAGGCTTGTCTCCTACGCCGCTCCCTACAGGGGCAGGGTGTGGCTCGCAATATTCTTCTCGGTGGTGTTCGCCGTCTCAAGCGGCGCAACACTGGGTATGATACTCCCTCTCTTCGATGATGTCCTCACTCAACGGGATGCGGGATTCGGCGCCCCCGGCCTCGCTGAAGCGATCAGGCGGGAGGCCGGCGCACCATGGAGCAGTTTTGCCTCAAGCATCGGCCGGTCGGCTCCTTCGACGTCTGCGGCATACCTTGCGGACACCGGGAAGGCACTGAGGCGGGGGCTCAGAACAGCAGACCCCCGTCAGGCCCTTATTGCCGTCATCATGGTTGTCGTGGGGCTTATCCTGATCAAGAACTTCGCGGCCTTCATGCAGGCTTTCCACATTACCCTTGTGGAGGAGAGGATGCTTGAAGACCTGAGAGGCAGGATATACAACCACATACTCGGCCTGCATCTGGGTTTTTTCACGGGAAGCCGGACCGGTGAACTGACGACCCTTCTTACGGCAGATGTCATGAGGATCAAGGGCGCCGTGACACAATCCCTGGTCACCGTCCTGAAGGAGGCAGTGCTTCTCATTGTGTTCCTTTCCCTTGCGATCATTTCATCATGGCGTCTGACCCTTGTCACCCTTCTTGTCTTCCCCCCCGGCATGGCCCTGATAACAACCCTGGCACGGAAGCTCAGAAAAAGCACCCACAGGTCTCAGGAGCGCATGGCGGACTTCGCGAGCGTACTGCAGGAATCCCTTGTCGGCATCCGGGTCGTCAAGGCGTTCGGAATGGAGGCGTTTGAGGAGGGCAGGTTCGCCCGGGCATCATCCGACCACCGCAGGCACGAACTTCATCTCAGGCGCGTAAAGGCTTTTTCGGGACCCCTTACCGAGCTTCTCGGGGCGGTGGTGAGCGCCGTTGTTCTCTGGTTCGGGGGCAGGGAGGTCATCCAGGGCGACGGCATGAGCGCGGGGAGGTTCCTTGTCTTCCTTGCCGCAGTTTTGAGCATGATGGATCCAGTTAAAGCTCTGGGGAAGGCATGGGCTGGGATTCAGGAGGGACTGGCCTCCGCAGACCGCCTTTTCGGAATACTGGACACCAGACCACTTGTGACCGATTCCCCCGAGCCTGTCCGGATCGATTCCTTCAACGACTGCATAGCGTTCAGAGATGTTTCCTTCTGCTACCTGCCCGGCAAGAATGTTCTCCACAACGTGAACCTCACGATAAGGAAGGGAGAGATGATCGCCCTGGTGGGGCCCAGCGGCGGCGGCAAGAGCACCCTGGCAGACATGATCCCGAGGTTCCACGATCCATCTTCCGGATCGGTGACCATCGACGGGAGGGATCTGAGAGCGGTGGAGACCGCAAGCCTCAGACGGCTGCTCGGACTGGTAACGCAGGAGACCATCCTTTTCAACGACACGGTAAGGAACAACATCGCCTACGGCAACCCCGACATACCCATCGATGAGATCCACAAGGCAGCAGAAACCGCAAACGCAATGGAGTTCATCCAGAGGCTCCCGAGAGGGTTCGATACCGTGATAGGGGAGCGTGGCGCCACCCTTTCGGGGGGGCAGCGGCAAAGGCTGGCCATCGCAAGGGCCGTTCTGAAAAACCCACCCGTCCTTGTGTTCGACGAGGCCACATCAAGCCTCGATACCCGGAGTGAAAAGCTCGTACAGAAAGCCGTAGAGTGCCTTGTGACGGGCAGGACGTCCGTTGTGACAGCCCACAGGCTCAGTACGATAAGGAAGGCGGACCGCGTGATCTACATCGAGGACGGCCGCATTCTCGAGGAGGGCACCCACGAATCCCTCCTCGCCATGGGAGGCAGGTACCGCGCACTTTATGAACTGCAGTTCGCAGAAGACTGACTTCCTGCTGGTTCGCCTGCATTCCCTCGGGGACGTGCTGCTCGCAGCCCCTGCGGCAAGGGCTGCTGCAGCCCACGGATCGGTGGCTTTTCTGACCCGCACGGCCTTTCTTCCGGTCGTCCGCCGTTTTCAGGGCGGCGTAACCCCGATCGGATGCGACGGCGGCCTCTTCGCACTTCTCCGCGCAACCTCGGGTTACCGGGGGGGAAGGATCGTTGACCTTCAGAACAACATCCCGACAAGGTTTGCCTTTCCGGGAGCGGGACATTTCAGCTTCGACAGGGCACTGCGAAGAAGGATAGTCGCGCTGGGACAGGGCTCCGGCGAAATGCCCTGCCGGGCCAAGTCTTTCCTTGAGACAACGGGCTTTCCCGATGCCGACCCCGAACCCAGGCTGGAACGGCATGCAGAACCCCCGCAGGACTTCTTCAGCGTGGGAATGGTAACGGGCGGAAGATGGCCCCTGAAAGCGCTGCCGGAAGGGGTCGTGGCAGAGATGGCCAGACTCTTCTGCGACCTCGACAGTGCCCGTGTTTTCCTGATCGGCGACCGCTCGGACCGGAGTGAGGCAGAGAGCATCCGCTGCTCGTGCGGAGACAGGGATGTTCTGAACGTCTGCGGCGAGGGCGATGTTGGGGCGCTCCTGAGCAGGCTCGAGGGGCTCGACCTTCTGATATCCCCCGATTCAGGTCCGGGGCACCTTGCACGGGGTCTCGGTGTGCCCACAATGGTGGTGTTCACTTCCACCTCGCAGCAGCTCGGTTTCTGGAGGCGCTCCACCGGGGGGTACCACCAGGTTCCGGGGGTCCCCTGCAGACCGTGCCACAGGCACGGCGGCAGAGAATGCCCGCTGGGTGTTGCCGCATGCCGTACCAGGCTTGTTCCCCGGGAGATCCATGACCTTGCGATGGGGCTGATTCAGTGAGCACCGACGCAAGTCCCATGATGCGCCAGTACCTTGCCCTTAAGGAACGTCACTCCCATTGCGTGCTGCTGTTTCGAATGGGCGACTTCTACGAGGCCTTTTTCGATGACGCAGAACTGATAAGCAGGCTCCTCGGCATCACCCTTACTGCCAGACAGAAGAAGGACGACGGCTCCGGAATACCCCTTGCGGGCTTTCCCTACCACGCGCTTGACGGCTACCTGGCCAGGCTCCTGAGGTCAGGGTGCCGCGTGGCCATTTGCGAGCAGATGGAGGACCCCGCGAAGGCAAAGGGGCTTGTCCACAGGGAAGTGATAGAGGTCGTGACCCCCGGCACCGTGATCAGTGGTGAGAGCCTTGACCCCCGGCAGACCGTTCTTCTGGCCTCCGTCGCGACCTCGGGAGCCGTTTCCGCGCTGATCCTGTGCGACCTCTCCACGGGGGAGATCCGTTCCACCAGCATGGAGACGGGCATACTTCAATCCGAGATCTCAAGGATGGCTCCCAGGGAGGTCCTCGTTCCTGCGGGAACCCGCCTTTCCTGCCCGTCCGACTGCGAACTGACCGAACTTGAGAAGTGGAAGTTCGACACTGACCACGGCAGAAGGCTGGTGGAACAACGGTTCGGGAAAGGCGCCCCCGAGGGGTTCCAACTCACTGAAAGCCCTGCCCTGCTGGGTGCCATGGGAGCCCTGCTGGCGTATCTGGAGGAAACGAAAAGGGCTTCACTTGCCCATCTCCAGTTCGCGGGGAGCTACCGTCGGGATCAATCCCTTGTCATCGACGGTGAAACGGCGACAAGCCTCGGCATCACCCACGGGGTTCCGGGTGAGGAGGAAGCGGTTCTGTCCAGCGTTACTGACCGCACAGTAACCGCTGCCGGGGCAAGGCTCTGGAGGCAGTGGCTCTCAGCCCCGCCCAGGGACCCCGACACAATCACAGAAAGGTATCAGGCAATCTCCGAATTGATCGAAAGATCCCTGACCGAGCCGATCCGCAACCGACTGAAGGTCTGCTGCGACCTTTCCCGACAGACCGGCCGACTGGGCTCCCTTCGCGTGACCCCGCGCGACCTCAGGGCTATCTGGAGAACTGCCCGTGAGCTTCCTGAAATGGCCGGGCTGCTCGATTCTTCGCAGAACCCGATACTGGGCCGCGCAGCGAAGATGGACACGCTGGACGACATCGCTGCCCTGATCGATGCGAACATAAGCCCCGACCCTCCCGCACGAGTCTCCGACGGCGGTGTCATCCGTGCCGGCGCAAGTCCCGAACTGGATCAGCTCCGGGAAGTGAAATCCGGCGGCAGGGACTGGATGAGGCAAATGGTGGAGAGGGAAAAGCAGAACACCGGGATAGCAAGGATGACCGTCGGCTACAACAGGGTGTTCGGCTACTACATAGAAGTCTCAAGATCATCCCTTTCCCAGGTACCCGAGAGCTGGATCCGCAGGCAGACCCTCGTTGGGGCCGAGCGTTTCATCACCCCGGAACTCAAGGAATGGGAGGGAAGGATACTCAGGGCGGACGAACTGACAGCCGCGCTTGAAGAGCGCCTGTTTCAGGACGTGAGGGACCGGGTCGCCGAAAGCCTACTCCGTATAGCGGAGACCGGAAGGATAATAGCCGCCCTCGATGTTGCTGCGTCTCTGGCGGCGCTGGCGGTGGAACGCCGCTGGTGCAGGCCGGAACTGGTGACTGAACCCAGGCTTGAGATCGTTGAGGGCAGGCATCCCGTTCTCGAAAACCTTCTGCCCGCGGGTGAATGCGTCCCGAACTCGATACTGCTCGAACCCGGCAGAAGGATCCTTCTCGTAACCGGACCGAACATGGCGGGAAAATCGACCATCCTCAGGCAGGCAGCACTGACCCTGGTGCTGGCCCAGACCGGGTCTTTCGTTCCGGCGGAGAGAATGGTGTTCAGCCCCATGGACAGGCTTTACACAAGGATCGGAGGGGCTGACCGCCTTACAAGGGGACAGTCCACCTTCCTCGTGGAGATGGCGCAGGCAGCCTCCATCCTCAACGGCTCCACAAGTCGCAGCCTTGCAGTTCTTGACGAGGTGGGAAGGGGCACCAGCACTTTCGACGGTCTTTCCCTGGCCTGGGCGATGCTCGAGTACCTTCACGACCACGATGAGCACAGGCCACTGGTCCTGTTCGCCACGCACTACCATGAGCTTGTTGCCCTGGCATCCCGGCTCCGGGAAGCCGTGAACGTGAATGTTCTGGTCAGGGAGACGGGGGAGGGGGTGGCGTTCCTCTACAGGATGGAGGATGGCGCCACTGACAGGTCATACGGGATCCATGTGGCTTCCATGGCCGGGGTTCCAACCTCAGTGATACGCCGGGCCGCGCGTGTTCTTTCCGATCTGGAAGCTGGCCGGCATCTGCTGCCCTCCGGGTCCGGAGCGGAAGGCCAGCTTTCCCTGCCCCTTTCAAATCCCGCACATCCTGTCCTCGAAGAGATAAAGAGCATCGACCCTGACCGGCTGACACCTTTGAAGGCCATTGAGCTTCTCTACAGCCTCAGGGACAAACTCTGATACCGCTTCTCTGCGTTGACAATACAACGTAAAGGGAGTAAACTTAGGCAAGAGACGTTTCATGAACCGAAAGCGAGGTAACGGGGATGCATGGTGTTCTTCTCTGTATTTTTATTCTGCCGCTGACCGTGTTCGCCGCCACGGTGTTGAACAGCTTCGACGCCCCTGACACAGGGATAAGCGGTCTGGCCTGGGGCAACGGGTACCTATGGGCCGTCGACGGCACCACACAGTACGTCTACCAGCTGGACCCCGCTGACGGCGATGTCGTCTCCTCGTTCTACATCACCGATCAGACCCCTTCCTATAACCCGGTCACGACCGGCCTCGCATGGGGCGCTTCGGTACTGTACGCCCCCATGACCTACGCCTCCTCCTACGGCACAGTCTACAAATACAACGAGTCGGGCGTGCTTCAGGGCACCTTCGACTCGTACTGTTGAGGCAGCCCCCTTTACTCGTCGGTGACGGGTGCATGCTTCGATTCGAACTTCATCTACCTTCTCGGAACCAACTCCTCGGGTGCTCCCGTGGTGGCCAAGTTCACCACGGCGGGTACGGTCAGCAGCTACATGACCCTTTTCCCGGGTCTGGGCACAGGTTACCATGACATCGCCTTCCTGTCGGGAGGCGGGGTGTGGATCGCCCGGGACAACGCCGACAGCCCCATAATAGCCTACAACACCAGTGGTGTCGTCGCTGGGTTCATTGAAGGGTCGCTGGTTTCAGCGGCGCGTGGGCTTGCCGTAGACTCCGAGGGCCACATCTGGGCCAGCAACCCCGACAACGACATGATCTACCAGATAGACGTCATCACCGGAACGGCGGAAGAGCACTCTTCCGCGGTCACGCCCAGAACACTTGCTGTAAGCGAAAACCCGTTCTCAGGTTCAGTCCTGATAACGGGGTCAGGCTTCACAGGCGCCGATATCCAGGTCTATGACGTGTTCGGAAGGTCCGTTGAATCAGCGCCTTTTTCCGGAAGCTACCTCTGGAACGCGCAGTCGGTCTCCCCCGGCATCTACTTCGCAAGGGTCTCAGACAGCTCCGAAACCCTTGTGACAAGGCTGATAAAGACCGCCGGACCGCGTTAGCCATCTGAGGGGGTGGCTCCGGCCACCCCCTCTCTTTACCCGTTGAACTATACAGGTGTTTACATTGCCATTCGAATTCACTATGTATTCCCAAGGAGGTAAACACATGAACACTTGGTTGGTTTCACAGGAAACGGGAGGCCGGCAGGTCAGTCCGGTCAGGGTTCACTTTCAGGGCGGCGACAGGGTGGCCCTTCTGCTGGATGTCAGGCGTCCGGGCGCAACGGCGGTCCTCTCCGAGCGGGTATGGTGCCTTTCCGGCCCGGGCTGCGGGTCGGGCGTTCTTTACAGAACCGTATCCACAAGCAGGGCCGGCTCACAGGGCCTGATGCTCCTGCGTGGAGCCAGGGTAACTGACGAAGGCCGCGCCAGCGAGAACAGAACGATACGCATCATCCGCGACCTTCTCGACCTCGATGTGCTGAACGCTTCAGACTGCCATGCGGCTTTCCCGGCGGGTCAGCACGACGGCTCGTGTGCCTGAATTCCTTTGCCCTGATTCATTTTGGGCCACGTCTCAATCTGCAGTTGACATTACGCAAAACTCGCCTTACAATCTAGACAGACTAGACAGGGAGGGATAATGTCTCACATCTGGCAGCTGCAGGAGGCCAAGAACAAATTCAGCGAAGTCGTCGAGGCGGCATTGAACAAAGGCCCGCAGGTAATCACAAAGCGTGGAGCCGATACAGCTGTTGTTCTCTCCTACACCGAGTATCGCGGTTTGATTCTGATCCAGAAGAAACTGTCCGATTTCTTCAGAGAGTCCCCTTTGTTTGGGGTCAATCTGGACCTGACCCGAGATTCCAGCCCGGTTCGAACTGACCCGGCCCTATGAGATACCTTCTTGATACCAACGTCATCTCAGAACTGATCGCCCGACACCCGAGCGAGCGAGTCATCCAGTGGCTTGATCAGCTTGATCCGTCGAGCGTTTTTCTCAGTGTGATCACGATCGGCGAGCTTCGCAAGGGAATCGAGAAGCTGGCAGGCTCAAGCCGGAAAGATGCACTTCAGCAGTGGCTTACTGATGAGTTGCCGGCCCGTTTCAAAGATCGGATACTGACCCTTGATGTGAATGTGATGCTGAAATGGGGTGAGCTGGTCGGCCGACTGGAGCGACACGGTCGCCCCCTGGCAGCCATCGACTCACTCATTGCAGCAATTGCCCTGACCCATTCCTGCACGCTCGCAACCCGAAACGAAGCTGATTTTAAAGACACCGGTCTTTCCGTCATCAATCCCTGGAAGTGATCTTGTAAGTATCACGGCTCATGTGTCTGATGCCCTATGCCCTCAACAAGAAAAACGATACCCTTCCAGGGTGGCTTTGATTATCGTAGCACCGTTCATTCTTGATGAAGGGAACCGATGCTTCAGGGAAGATGCACAACACAGAAGCTGGCGATTGCCGCAGTCCTCAGGGACATCCATGATCACCCCAGCGCCTTGCTCATCCATGAGCGCGTTCGCGAAAGCCTGCCCAACATCAGCCTTGCAACCGTGTACAGAAACCTTGAAAACATGGTGGCCGCCGGTTTCATCAATGCCATTGCCGGCGCACCGGAATGCCGCTTCGATGCCAACACCATGCCGCACCACCATTTCCTGTGTCAGGGCTGCCACACCCTCTCGGATGTGCCCGCAACCGGCGCGGGAGTTTCCCTGCTGTACCCCGACTCCATTGACGGCTGCGCTGTAACTGGCGCGCAGCTTCTGTTCTCCGGTTACTGTCAGGCGTGCATGCCCGGCAGACCGTCGGCCTTTTAGAAGGGTAACCAAAATGGACTCCCGAGCGTTTCACAAGCTTAGTTATGGAATGTACGTGGTCGCCTCAGGCCTCGAAGGCGAATGCAACGCCCAGATCGCCAACACCGTTTTCCAGATCACTTCCGAGCCCCCCAGGATGGGCATCAGCATAAACAAACAGAACTTCACACACGAGTTCTTTCTGAAAAGCGGCCTTTTCTCGGTTTCAGTGATCACTGAAGAGGCCGACATGGTCTTCATCGGACGCTTCGGTTTCAGATGCGGCCGCGAGTACCCCAAGATGCAGGGCGTAGACAGCATGAGGGGAGTGACCGGTGTTCCGATCGTGACCGAGAACGCCTGTGCCTATCTTGAAGGCAGGATCATCGGAAGCCTCGACTGCGGGACCCATACGCTGTTCCTGGGCGAGGTCCTTGATTCGGGCATTCTCAGTGAGTCCACGCCAATGACGTACGCCCACTATCATCTCGTCAAAAAGGGCAGGTCACCCAAGACGGCCCCCACTTACACGGGCTGAACCCCTTGGAAGGGATCAGCCTTTTCCTCCCCACTTTCAACGAGGAGGAAAACGTGGCCTTCATGGTCTCAAACGCCTGTCGGGTTCTCAACGCTTGTGTCGGGTCACACTGGGAAGTGATCGTTGTGAACGACGGCTCGACGGACAGGACAAGGGAGATAACCCTTGAGCTGTCCCGACAGGAACCCAGGGTGAGGCTTGTTGACCACGGGCACAACATGGGCTTCGGCAGCGCCGTGAGAACAGGGATCCAGAACTCCCGTTATCCCTGGGTCTTCTACACGGACTGCGACGGCCAGTTCGATCTCGACGAACTTGTACTGCTTTGGGAAAGAAGGTCCGAGGCCGATGTGGTGTCGGGTTTCCGGCGCCGTCGCAGGGATCCCGGAATGCGTCTCATCTACTCCCTGGGATGGAACCTTGTCACGCTCATGCTTTTCATGAGGGGTTTCAAGGATGTTGACGCCTCGTTCAAACTTTACAGAAGAAGCATTTTTGAGAGAGTGAAACCCCTCTCCACAAGCGGGACTGTTGATTTCGAGATACTGACACTGGCCAGGGGAATGGGGTACAGGGTCCTGCAGGTCCCGGTGTCACACTACCCAAGAAGGGCCGGCACGGTAAGCTTCGAGACGTCACGAAGGGGTTTTTTCGCGTTCGTCAGATTCGGCGCCATATGGGAGTTGTGGGTTCAACTGTGGGCTTTCCGGGTGCGTACCTGGCGCGGTGTGCGGTGAGGCGCGAGGCCCTTCTCGTATCCCCTCTTCCGCCACTCGAAACAGGCCTTGCGACTTACGCTGCGCGAATTCTGGCCATCACCCGCGACACGGTTGACTGGACCGTGGCATTCACAGCTGGAAGTGAGGCCCTTCCCGGATTCCGGTGCATCCCCCTGTCCGGGCTTGACCTCGGCGGTTCGGGCCTTCCCGCACAAAGGGTGTTTCAGCTCGGCAACTCCACACACTGCTCCGGGGTTTTCCACGCCCTTCGAAGATGGGGGGGGGCGGGCATTTTCCACGAGACCAATTTCCACCACATACTGAGACACATGGCCGATACCACGGGAGACTGGGCGGAATACCGAAGGCATCTCGAGTACGACTACGGACCCGATGCGGAAAGGGTCGCCAGGCTCATGGGCAGACCTGCGGAAAGCCGCGAAGAGTACGACGGAAGGCTTCGAACCCACCCCCTTTTCAAAAGGGTCACGAGCTGGTGCAGCGCCATCGCGTGCCTTAACAACAGGGCCAGGTCAACCCTTGTGGCAGCGGGTTTCGACAGAGGGATAACCATGCTCGGTCACCCGCTCGACCCCCTTCCCGACCGGATGGCCCCTGTTTCGAACAGGCCGTCGGAGGAGTTGGTGGTGGGCGTTGCGGGCGGCTTCGGCTACGGAAGGGGATGGCAGCATGCCCTGTCGGTCGTTTCGGCCCTGAGGGCAGGTCGCGATGCCGTGCTTCTGGCTGTGGGTGCGGGCTGGCCCGACCCAGGGTTACCATGGGTCAGGGTCACGGGCCGCCTTCCCGAGGCCGAATACCAGTCGATGCTGAGAACGTTCCACATCGCCCTGGATCTCAGGGAAGGGTCATGCGGAGAGACATCCGGCAGCCTGCTCGAACTGCTCAGGGCTTCCGTGCCCACCATCATCAGTGATTCGGGGGCGTTCACCGATATCCCTTCAGGTGCCGTGCTCAGGGTTTCCACACACGATCTTCCGGATTCCGCGACGGCGGCGGCTCACTATCTTCTGTCCAACCCTTCACTCATGGAAGAGCTTGCCTCCCGTGGAGCAGCGTACGCGGCGAAACAGGCTGACACGAATGCTTTCAGCGCAATGATCCACAACCTGCTCGACGATTCTCCAATGCCGCACGAAGGGGATCGGGGGCTCTCTTGTCCAGGTCTCTGACCGTTCCCTTCACTATCCTGGTAACTGTCTCCGCGGTGCTCGCTCCGTGGCTCGGTCTGCTTCTCTCGGGGGATGGCACACCAGTCGGGCTTCCCGCAGATCCCGCCGATGTGGTCGTCCAGGGCGATTCCGATGTCTATGATGCAGTGTGGCATTTCTGGTGGACCGAAAGGGCGCTTTCCGGATCACTTGACCCCATGTTCTGTCCCCTGGTCTTTCATCCCCGGGGCGCTTCGATGGCCATGCACAACATCGGGTGGCCCTCGACGCTTGCCCTTGCGAACCCTCTTGTTTCAGCCGACCCGGTGATTGCGCTCAACACGGCCCTTTTTTTAGGCACGGCAATCGTTTTCGCTGCGGGTGTCCTGCTGGCCCGTCAGTGGGGTGCAGGCTGGGACGGAGCCTTTCTGGCCGGTTTCATCGTTGCCCTGATGCCTTCGAGGGCGGGGCACCTCTACCAGCACTACATGATAGCCCAGATGGGCTGGGGCATGTTGTCGCTGTACTTCTTCACGAATTGCCTGAAGCGGGGGCGGGGGCTGCCTTTTGCCGCGTTGTTCGCCGGGCTGGCCACACTGGAGAGCTTCTACCATGTCATTTTCATCTGTTTCGGAGCAGTCGCGGTGATGATACTTCTAAAGGGCAGGTTCACGAAAGGCAGGGCCATTCGTGCTCTGGCCTCGCTTGCCGCCGGAGTCGCACTTGCCGCGATCTGGTTCATACCGCGCGGGGGAGGGATCTCCGCTGAACCCATGACATGGAGGGAGGCGGTACATTGGAGCGCCGAGCCGCTTTCATACCTCATGCCCTCTCCCTTCGGGCTTGCAGGGACAGTCTTTTCCCTTCCGCTCAAACAATGCTGGATGCCCAACGCCTTTGAGGGCAACGTATCGTTCGGTCTTTCCGTGCTTGTTGTGTTCATCCTCACGTGTGCCGCGAAACGCAGATGGGCACTTTGCCTGATCGTGCTGTCCATAGTCCTGCTGAGCCTTGGGCCACTGTTGAAATGGAAGGGGACCCCCACGTCCCTGGTCCTTCCCTGGATGGCTCCGGCAAGGCTTTCGTTGCTTGCGAACGCCAGGGTCCCAGCAAGGCTGGCGATGCTCGCCGGGGCTATCGCTGCGGTGACAGCGGGTGTTGCCTACGGCGGCCTGAAACCCCTCCTGCGGAATCTCGTTCTTTTCTTCGTCCTGTTCGAGCTCTTCATCCCTGTGTTTCCAACCCTGTCCGCTTCCGTCCCTGACGCGTGCCTTCGTGCGACCGGTCCGGTACTCGACCTGCCCGCGGGCTGCATGACACGCATCACTGCCTTTTATCAGACCCGGCATGGACAGCCGCGCCTCACTGCCTTTCTTGCCAGGGGAGGCTTCAAAGCCCTTGAAGATGCCGGACTAAACGGTCTTCTCATGGGCGATTCCAGCATTGTAACCGCGGATGTGCTCACTGGCACCACGGCTGAAACCGCCCTTTATCACAGGATGCTTCTTGAGCCTGTGCAGCGGGCTCTGTACGACTCCCTCTACGCCCCGGCATTCCCCTCGGGCACACAGGATGACAGCGTCTGGGTGTGGCAGCGATGAGCTCCCTGAACTCCGTCACGGTGGTCACGGTACTTCACAACAACGTTGGCCTCCTGCCGCAACTGGCTGAAACGATCAACGGGCTGGGAACCAGCGCCGTCATCTACGACAGCGGGTCGTCCGACGACTCGGCTGGCGAAGCGGCCCGCCTTTTACCCGGCGCAAGGGTCGTCTCCGGGGAAAACCTCGGGTTCGGGCACGGCAACAACATCGCGGTCAGGCACGTTGAAACCGGGCACATCCTTTTGCTGAACAGCGACGCCAGGATCGAAGCCGAATCCCTTGAAATGCTCGTTGCCCACCTTGAAGACAATGAGTCGCATGCGGGGGTCCAACCCCTCATCAGAGCCTGGAAGTGGCCCCTCGTAACGGCTGGAAGTGGTGTTTATGTAACACCTTACGGTGAGGCATGGGACGCCCGCTTCATGCACCTGGAAAGAATCGCCGGCGATGATGTTCCTTCGCCTCCAGGCGTATCCGCCGCGGTCTCCCTCTGGCGGACCGACGCTTTCAGGGCCGTCGGGGGTTTTGACCCGGGGTACTTCATGTACTTCGAAGACGCCGACCTTTGTCTTCGCGCCCGGGCTCTTGGTTGGGGCTTCTCCGTTCTCAGGCGGGCATCGGCACTTCACATGATCGGTGCTTCAAGCGACAGGTTCCATGCGTCCCTATGGGAACTGGCATCATCCGTCAGGCTTGCCCGAAGGTTTCTGGGAGGTGGAAGGCTGCCCCGCGGGTTTTTGGCCAGGGAGGCCAGGATCGAGCTTTGTCTGCTGAGGCGTGGAAAGCCATGGAAGCAACGGCTGCGTGTCCTAACGAATGAACTCGGCGCCAGGGTCAGTCCTGTCGACCTTCCCCCGGATGTACTTTCCGGCCTCCACGGACAGCCGTCCGACCTCCCGCTTCCAAGACCCGGTCCCCTCGGTCCCGGCTTGCAGGGCACAAGCATCGCCCCGTACGGTGTGTTTCCGGCATCCGGGGCTTTTGTCACCCTTCGCTCACGGGGGGCCTCGGTCTCCGGGGGCATGTGCGATGCCGGCGGTACTCTCAGGGAGACCTTCCTTGTACCGCCGGGGGGATCCATCCAGCTCAGGCTTCTCACTGAAGGCGGATTGTCGTACATTTTCTGCGACCGACCCGATTCACGGCTGGAGGTGACCGGTGGGGACATCCCTTCGCAAGGGTGAACTGGTAACGGCCCTGACCGGCATGGCAGTCTGGCTGGCCATCGTTCTTTTCCGGGGGTTTTCCCTGGAGTGGCTGGCCCTTCCCCTGGCGGCAGTGGCGGTTTCAACGCTGACCGGCGGCCCGGTGTTCATTCCGGGGCTCATGATACTTCTGTGCGCCACTGCATCCTTCACGGGAGCGGCCACGGCCGCCCTCGCAGGCGTTCTCTCCGCCTTTTCATCGCGCCGCATTTCGGGAAGGATCGCCGGGTGGCTTGCGGTTTCGGCATGGGTCCTCGCCAATCCTTCCGCACAGGCCTTGCCCCTTGTTGCAGCATGTGCCGTTGCCGCACTTTTCAACGGAAAGGGAACGCGGATCGTTCTTGCCGCATTGTGCGCCGTTCTGCTTCCTGCACTTGGCTACCTGCCGGTGCCCGCCAACGAGGCTCCCACACCAGCCCGCTGCTTCATCGAGGAGGGGCACGCCTGGTGGAAGCTTCCCCCCGTCACGCTGGGAAGCGGCGGAGCAGTCCTGGCTCCGCCCGTACCCGAACCCTTCACCATGACCCTTGAACTGCAATGCGGAGGGGTCAGGGATTCACTTCCTGTCGTAACGGTCATGGCGGGTGATGTCGCCCTGAGCCTTCCATCAGGCTCCCACACGCTCCGGCTCGATCTTTCGCCCACCGATTCTGTCTTCATACTGCCGTTGCGCGAGTTGCGGCCCTTCACCCATCCTGTAGCACATGTCTGGGCGGAGGCCGAATGGTGAACCGGCAGGCCCTGAAGGTCCCTGTTGCGAGCCTGGCGGCCGGCATCTGGGTATTTCTGGCATGGCGTCTGGCGGGAATGCCCGACCCGGGCGGAATGGGACGTCTGCTTCCGCTTTCGTGGCTCCTCCTGGCGGCTGTTTCCCACGGTTGCGGGAACAGTTCCAGGATTGCGTTCTCAATGGCACTCTTTTCGCTCTTCAGTCTGTTCTGGCGGGTTATCCCATGGGGGTGGCAGGGGGCAGCGGCAGCGGCCGTTTCCGGTCTCTTAGTCATGGGTTTCGCGGTGGCCGGACAGCGTATGGGGATTCTTCGCGCCATCCTGCCCGTGGCGTTCCTGATGATCGCCACGATCCCATTCACGTCCGACGAGGTCCGCTTCGCGGAGATAGCATCCAACATCACAGGGACGGGCGGGTTCCGGTTCGAGGCAAGACCCGGCGACCCCGCTCCGGGGGACAGCCACCACACCCCGATATACCCGCTGATCATAGCTCCCGGAACCTTCTTCGGTCCCGTCGGGATCAGGATCATGGGGCTTCTGCCGCTCATCGCATGCCTTCTCATGCTTCGCGCTCTCCTGATCAGGGGAGGGACGCCTTCCCCGGGCATGACAACGGTCATGGCGGCCTTTCTCATGCCGGGTTTCACTCTGCTCGGACCCGCGCTGAGCGGATGGACCGCTGCTGCGGCAATCTGCGCTTTCGCGCTTCTGCCCGCTGGACGAAGGGGTCTTTGGGGCACCCTTCTGCTCGGGGTCTTCGTTTCAGCCCTGAAGATGCGCTACGCCGGAGCAGCCGTTGGAATGTTCGTTTGCTGGTACCTCGAGAACAATCGAGGCTACAGAAGGAGGCTTCTGATTCCGCTGGCTGTTCTCGGCCTTGCTGCCCTGCTTCTGATCATCGACCGGTTCCTTTTGAATGGAGAGGTTCTGTGGCTCAGGTACGGCAACACCGGAACCCTGGCCGCCATAGGTATCAATCTTTTTAAGCGGCCGTCCATTCTTCTGCGCTCTGCCTTCGAGATGCTTCTCGACGCAGAGGCTGGGCTGCTTCCAAAGGCGCCCTGGGTCATTGCCGCCCTTGTCGGCATGCCGCTTCTGAAAAAGGCGGGGGGAAAGCTTTTTGGAAGACTCGCACTCCCTGCTGTTTTCTACCTCGCCGTCCATTTGGTCTGGAGCGGGGAGAGATGGCACGGGCTTCCCGCTCCTGCGACCAGGGTCTTTCTCCCCCTTGTTCCGCTTCTTGCCGCCTCTCTCGCCATGGTACTCGAAAGAAAGACGTCCCGGCTTCTCATCGGGCTCTCAGTAGGCATTTCCGCGATGTTGGCGGCGGTGCCCACCTCCAGGTTCAACCTCGGTTGGGGAACGGACAACCTGATGGGACTCATCGATGCCGCCTCACAAGGTGTTTCAATGGTGCGCCCATCGGAATCTGCCCTTCTGTTCTGGACGGTTTTCTCCTCAGTGGCGTTCCTTCTTGTAAGGCGTGACCGGGAAACCGGTCTGAAGGCGCTTCTGGCCGGAGGTGCCCTTGCTCTTGCCATCCCGCAGCATCCCGGCCGAATGGAAGCGGAAGAGGCAGGACCGCAGTTTGCGCACGGAGCCATGATCTACCCCATGAACCCCGACCCGGGGGAGAGGACACACTGGTTCTTCACCAAACAGCGGACCCTCGTACTCGACCACCCGGGTCAGCGGCTTTACATTCCCGGCGGCAGGATCACTTTCAGTGCCTCCGGAGAACCCGGGGCAATGCTCGTGATAGGGGACGACACCATCGATGCCCAGACGGATCTGATGCCTCTGCCCACTGCTTATCTTCCCCTGCGAAGGGGTTCCGCCATTCCCGACAGACCCGAGAACCGCGAAATGAGGGAACACACCCTCACACTGCGGGGTCCCGCCACCGTTACGATCCCGGAAGGCGGACCCCCGGTGTATTTCGACTGGTTCGAGATAGCGCCGGAAGTCGGGGCCGGGCGATGAACATGACGGTGTCGGTCGTGATCCCTTCCCGGAACGGCCTCGAGTTTCTGAAAAAGCAGCTTCCAGCACTCCTGGAAGACGACCGTCTCGAAGTGGTGGTGGTTGACGACTGCTCCTCTGACGGGTCCCCGGAAACGTTGCGGAGGGCTTTTCCGTCGTTGAAGGTACTATCGCGGAGCGGAAACCCCGGATTCTGTTACGCCGTGAACGCAGGAATGGAGGCTGCCTCCGCAGATCTTCTGATGCTGCTCAACAACGATGTCACACCTGAACCCGGCTGTTTCGAAGGAATGGCCCGATGGCTTTCAAATGCACCGTCCGGGGTGGCGGTGGCAGTCCCGAAGATCGTGAGACCCGACGGGACTGATGACGGCGCCATCGAGTGGGGTTTCCGCAGGGGGCTTGCCTTCACAGGGCCGCGAGCGGGTCACCCATATCCTTCCGGAGCGTGCGCCCTTTGGCGACGGAGCGCGTGGTTCTCGCTGGGTGGTCTCAGTTCAAGGTACGCGCCGATCTACTGGGAGGATGCCGACCTAGGGGCGCGCATGGCCCGTTCCGGAATGCACATGGCCAGGTACGAAGGTCCCGGTGTCCTGCACGAACACGCCGCGACAATGGGCATGAGCCCCGAGAGTGAAACCCTGAGGGAGCGAAACCGCTTCGTTTTCATGGAATCATGGTGTTCATCGCCGGACATGCTCGCCCAGACCAGGGCATGGCTGCCTGTTCACCTCGCCTGTGCCAGACTGAAGGGAAACAGCGCCTTCACGAAAGGCTACGCACAATACCTGAGGCAGCGAAATGGCCACTGAGAAGCGTTACGGTTTCGGGGTAGAGGCTCTGGCCGGACTGGTGGCGGGGGCTTCGGCCCTTGCGGTGCTTGTGGTGGTCATGGTTCTCTTTCTCATGCTCGGGGAACACCGCCGGTGGTCGGCCTCACTCGCCACCGGGGTCGCGGCGAAGATAGCAGGGGATATGGGCGCACACCCCGATCAGGCCGGACTTGAAGCCGCATGCCGGGGGCTGATACCGTCCGATGCCCTGAGCGCAGCGGTATTCACTGACAGTTCTGGAGTTCCGCTCTATGCGTGTCCCGATCTGAGCCCCGAAGAGCTGGCCTCGGGTAACTGGGTCTACATTTCGGCCCGAACAACCGGGTCGGTAGGCGTCCTTCGTGCGGAGTCCCCGGCTATCTCCCTCGCCGAGCCGATCCTGTACGGTCTTGGGGTGATATGCCTCGCGCTTGCCCTGACTGCCCTGCTCATGCCCGCATACCTTCGCTCGAGGGTCATTGATCCCCTCAGAAGGCTTCTCGTCCAGGCCGACAGCTTCAGAAGCGGCAGCGGGACCGATCCCGGGGCCGCATCAGTGTCGTTCCACGAACTCGTAGCGCTTCTTGCCCGCCGGGAAAGGGAACTTGAGAACATGCGTGAACAGGCGGTAGCAAGGGCGGACCTGGCGGAGAGCAGGGCGGGCGCCGTTCTGGAAACCCTTGATTCCGCTGTTGCGGCAGTGGACTCGTCGGGCGCTCTTCTTCTCATGAACGCCAGGGCAAAGGAGCTTTACGGCCTTACCGAGGAGGACCGGGGCAAACCGTTCCCTCACTCCCGAACCCCCCTTGGTGCCTCAGCGAATACTCCAGGAGGGGAGGTCGAGTTCGATGGAAGGTCTTTCAGGGTCAAGACGCTGACCCACTCCGGCGGTGAGCTCATCGTGACCGCCACCGACATTTCGGACGAGTTGCTTCTCGAGAGGCGTCTGGCGGAAGAAAGGGCCCTGGCGGACCTTGGAGCCTTTTCGGGCGGAGTCGTGCATGAGATAGGGAACACACTCTGTGCGGTCGGGGGTTTTCTCGATCTTCTCAGCCGGGGCGGACCCGACGAAAGGTCAAAAAAGCTCATAGACGAGGCAAGGCTCGAACTGAATTCCGCCAGCTGCGTTGTTGATGCGTTCAGAACCCTTGCACGGGGCGGCGAAGGGCCAAGGTTCATACCCGTCCCCGGGGGGGAGATCGTATCCTGCGTCAGACAGGAGTGCCTGAACTTCGATGTTTCCTTTGAATCCACGTGTACCCTTGACGGTGTCTACCGAACCGATACGGTCCTTCTTGCGCGGTGCGTCAGGAACCTGCTGGAGAACGCCCTGGAAAACTGCGGAAAGGGGGAGGTCAATGTGACGGTGGATGGTCCCGGACCTCTCACCATCCAGGTCCTGGACAGGGGTCCAGGCCTTCCAGACCCTCCCGAGACCGTTTTCAGACCCCTTTACTCGACGGGCAGGGACAAAGGGCACATGGGAATTGGGCTTACGGTCAGCAGAAGGATAATCCTTGCCATGGGCGGTAGAATGATAGCGAAGAACACCGGCACAGGGGCTTCATTTGTCATCACACTTCCAAGGGAGGACTCCCGGTGAGACGCATTCTGCTGGTGGAGGACAAGAGGGGCATGAGAACCATGCTTCGCACCGCCCTCGAAGAGGACGGCTGGGAGGTGACCGAGGCCGAGAACACAGCGAAAGCCGTCAGGGAACTGGCTTCCGCCTCCTTCGACACCGTTCTCACCGATGTCTGCCTGCCAGGTGAGAGGGACGGTCTGGTGGTCTTATCCAAAACACCGCCGGGTACTCCCGTGATGCTCATGACAGCTTACGGTACCATAGATATGGCAGTCGAGGCCATGAAGGCCGGCGCCAGGGATTTCATCACGAAACCGTTTGAACTCGCCGACCTCCTTTCCAGGCTGTCCGGCCTCGACACCGGTTCAGGCCATGAGATCATAGGCCGGGATCCCTGCCTTCTGGCAGTCCTCAAAAGGGCCGACTCCGCCGCCGCCTGCGACTTGAACGTTCTTGTAACAGGGGAGAGCGGCACGGGCAAGGAACTGCTCGTGGAAAGGATCCACCGGATCAGCCGCCGGTGCGCCGGTCCCTTCATACCAGTGAACTGCGCTGCCATCCCGCGGGACCTTCTGGAAAGTGAGCTCTTCGGCGCGGAGAAGGGAGCCTACACGGGGGCTTTTGAAAGCAGGGCGGGAAGGTTCGAGATGGCGGCTGGCGGAACCATTTTCCTCGACGAGATAGGGGATCTCGACCTGACGCTTCAGGGAAAGCTCCTGAGGGTCCTTGAGGGAAGCACGTTCACACGGGTCGGGGGCACCAGGCAGATCCGCAGCGAGGCCAGGGTACTGGCGGCGAGCAACAGGGACCTGCTCTCACTCTCCCGTGATGGCTGCTTCCGGGAGGACCTGTACTACAGGCTCAGTGAGTTCACGATCCACATTCCGCCACTCCGTGACCGCCGTGACGACATACCACTGCTGACCACACATTTCCTGGCGGGCAGGGGGAAGCTTGCCCCCGACACCATGGAAACCCTTATGAAGTGCAGCTGGCCCGGCAATGTAAGGCAGCTCAGGAATATCCTGCTCAGGGCCGCAGTTCTGGCGGAAGGGAACCTCATCACCCGGGAAATGCTTGAAGTTCCCGACGACGCTGCCCGGGAGCGCACCATGCTTTCGGAGTCGGCCAGGGTATCGAGGGAACAGGAGCTCAAAATGATACACGACGCCCTCTTGCGCTGCGACGGCAACCGGGCCAGGGCCGCCAGGCTTCTTGGTATCAGTTATCGCACACTGCTCAACAGACTGAAGGGTTCCGATCAGGTTTGACGGCTTCGAGAGCCCCCTCGAGGGTGAGCCCGGGATCGTGCGAAAGGGTGTCGAGCAGCATGTGAGCCCCTCTGGGGCTTATACGCCTTTCACTTGCCCAGACCATTGTCCCGATGACCCTTTCAGTTCCGAGAACCCCGTGCCAGTCGAACCCTGCCCTTTTCGACGCCCTTGACCTGTCCGCGAGAAGGTTCGCCAACGCCGAAGGCTTCCAGTCGACCTTTGAAAGAAGTGTCTCGAACTCGTCCCCCAGTTCGAGGTTCAGAAGCCTGTCAACCAGGTGTTCACTGACACCGAGCAACCGCCAGGTATCCCGGCGTTCCCAGGGAGGCCGTGGCAGGAGAGCCTTGAGCCTCGGGAAGGTATCGGGGGTGATGGGTTCGGGTGGGAGATCGGTGTCGGGGTACATGCGGTCGGCGCCCGGCAGGATCCTTTCAAAGGTCGTCCTGCCGCCGGGAAGAGCCTGTCGGGTCTCGGCGGGAACACCCTGGAAGGCTTCGGATACCCGGGCGTTGATCTCTCTTCCCGTGGTTTCGAGGTCTTCGGGCGTGCCTCTGAAAACCAGCACGGCATCTTCCGGAGTGAGACCCAACGCGGCGCGGAGCCTTCCGGAGCCCGGAACCACTGCAGGATTGCCCTCGATGCATGCGATCACCCTGACCCTTCCCTCGATCTCGTCGAGGAAGGTCAGGCCGGGCTGCATGTACCGGAGGATGAAGGGAGCAAAACCCCTGAGCACAAGAGCAGCGGTCCGTTGAGAGCCACCGTTGGCGGGAAAGCCCTCTTCGACTGCCTGTTCGTCCGAGAGAACCACCGGAAGAGCGTTGAAGCCATCGGGGCGAAGGGGGGAGGAGACCAGGTCGGCCCTGAGGTCAAGAAGAGCCTTCTGTCTGTAAGCTTCGATCCGGCATAGGGGCTCGATCATGGCAATTCTGGGAACTCCCTTTATCTCTACCCTGTGTCCCCCCCGGATGGAGACGTTCACATCCTGGCGGACGCTGCCAATACCCCTTCTGACAAGATGGGTGGACCTCATGGTCTCACCGATGAGCTTCGCCGCCAGGGCCATCTCCAGAGGGGTCTGGAGTTCGGGTGCGGTTACCGGTTCCACCAGGGGAATGCTGAGCCGGTCCGTTCTGAACCATACGTGGTGCCCGATGTCTGATACCTCACGGCAGGCATCCTCCTCGATGCTCATCTGAATGAAATGCAGCTCCCGCCCCAGAAAGGGAATCCTGCCGTTGACCCCGACTATGGCGGTCCTCTGGAAACCGGTGGGAATGCTTCCGTCGAGGTACTGCTTGCGGGTAATGTGTATCTCGTCCACAAGGGACATGTTGAACATCATTGCCAGGCGGAGCGCTATGGAAACAGCCTCGGGGTTGGCCTTGAAGGGGGGGGTGTCATCCATTTCGTAGGTGCAGACCGAATCGTTGTAGAGAAGGTAGTGAACCTGCTTCTTTGTCTTGAACTCCATGAGGGCAGTTCCGTCATACTCACCGAACTCGCTGAGGGTGGGACGCATGTGTCTGAGGAGCTCCTGATGGTGCTCGTCGTTCCGTATCCGCGCCGGGCAGCGGCAGAAGAGCTTGCCACTGGTGGCCAGCTGCTGATGAGTTTCCAGACCGCCTTTGAAACCAAGTTCCCTCAGTTCGGTATAGTCATGTTGGTGGGGCTTCATGTCGCTGCCTCCGAAAAAGGATTGGAAGGAGATACGGGTTCACGGTGAACAGCGGCAAAGATAACCAAAGAACACCTCCGGGGGGAGTTGACACTGTACGAATCACACCGTCATAGTTGTTTCGTGACATCGAACAGAAAACAACCGCATGAAATCTGTCGAAACCCGCGACAGTTCGTGCGGTTAGTTTTTTCTGTCCGGGAAAACAGGGAGGAGTCGAGATGAACATCGAGATCAGCGCCAGACACTTCGATTTGACAGACGCGCTCAGAGACCACATCGACGGAAAGCTTTCCTCGCTGGAGCGGTACTACGATGGGTTGGACGATGTCCAGGTAATCCTGGAGCTGTCCAGGGGCATGTGCTCCACCCATGTCCAGATGAGGGGGGATCAGCTCCGTCTCGACGCTAAAAACAGGGGGCACGACATGTATGCCTCCTTTGACGATTGCGTAGCCTCTCTCGAGGGCCAGCTCCGCCGCTTCAAGGAAAGACGCCACAACCACCCTCACCGTGACACCGACACCGTCGCCCCTGCTGTTTCCCTGTACGAACCCAGTGAGGAGTCGGAACTCAGGGGACCCGTTACAGTCGATAACCACGTGAAGCTCAGATCCCTCTCCACCTATCAGGCGATGGTGGAACTCGAGGTGGGGGAGGAAGAGTTGCTGGTCTTTTACAACGAGGAAACAGGAGAGATAAGCGCGGCGTACCGCACCGGCGCCGGATCAACTTCCGTCGTGGAACTTCACAAGATCGGCTGACACCCCATGCAGGACCGTTATCCGGAATCATCGGGGATGAACATCGAGGATCTTGTCGGTCACATCGGTGAGCGCCTGGGGTTGCAGTGCCTCTCCGGAAGGCTGGGCTTCGACAGGCTGCTGACCTCGCCGGACGTCAGCAGGCCGGGGCTTTGCCTGACCGGCTACACTCACAAGTTTCTGAGCCACCGCATACAGATCTTCGGTGAAACCGAGATCACGATGCTTTCGGAGATGAACCCCGGAAAACGGAACAAGGCCCTTTCCAATGTGTTTTCCTTTCCCGTCATCTGCTCCATCGTCGCAAAGGGCCTCGAAGTCCCTTCCGAACTCCTCGACGCATCCGTGAAGGCGGGGGCCGCTCTTTTCCGCAGCCCCCGCGACACGACCCCCCTCATCAACGACCTCACGGCTTTCCTCAACGAGGTTTTCGCTCCGAGGGAAGTGCTGCACGGCACACTGGTGGATGTGTTCGGTGAGGGTGTGCTCTGTGTGGGCCGAAGCGCCATAGGAAAGAGCGAGGCGGTCCTGGGACTTGTCGAAAGGGGACACCGGCTGATCGCTGACGACACGGTCAGCGTTCGCAGGAACGGAGACACGCTGCTGGGCTCCGGCGACCCCGTCATCGGATACCACATGGAACTCAGGGGGCTCGGGTTCGTGAACGTTCCCGAACTTTTCGGCGTGGGGGCCGTGAAGGAGCGGCAGCAGCTCGACCTCGTGGTGCGCCTCGTGGACGCCGATCGCATGGGAGAGATGGATCGGTCCGGACTCGAGACCCTCACCACTGAAATACTGGGCCTGAGCGTTCCCCTTGTGGAGATCCCCGTACTGCCCGGGCGCAACCTGACAGTACTTCTCGAAGTGGCGGCCATGCTCAACATCCGCAGAAAGAATACGGGCTCCACATCATCCGAGCAATTGAACCAGACACTCCTTGAAAAGCTGCAACAGAGGAGAGGACCGGATTATCCGCCATGAAAACCAGAACGCTCACTGTCCCGAACAAACTGGGGATCCACGCCAGACCCGCGGCTCTAATTGTCAGAAAGGCATCCGAATACAGAAGCGAGGTTTTCATCTCGAACGGTGTGGATGAGGTGAACGCCAAGAGCATAATGGGCGTAATGACCCTTGCGGCTGCGGGGGGAACGAAGATATCGATCTCCACCGACGGGCCCGATGAAGACTCGGCCCTCGAAGGCGTGTGCGCCGTCATAGATACCGGCTTCGGTGAGGAAATGCTCTGATGAGGCTTCAGGGAGTTCCGGCATCTCCCGGAATAGCCATCGGTCCGGCTTTCCTTTTGAAAGTCCGGGACTTCAGGGTCGTTCGCCGGGTACTCACCTCCGACGAAGAGGCTCTCGCTGAGCTTTCAAGGCTCAGGAATGCAGTCGATTCGGTGGATGAAGACCTTTCCAGGCTTGCCGACGAGATAGGCCATGTGGTCGAGGGAAGGCAGATCCTTGAATTCTTAAGGCTTCTTCTCAGGGATCCGATGATCCACAGGGATGTGGAGGAGCGCATCCGCCCGGGTATGGAGTGCGCCGAATACGCAGTCAGCACGGTGCTCCAGGATGTCCTTTCCAGATTCATCGAGCTTGACGATCCGTACATGAGGGAGAGGGTCGCTGATGTGAGGGATATCGGAAGGAGGCTTCTTGAGAAGCTCCTTGGAACCGAGAAGGAAGCCCTTGCGAGGTCGGGCGAACCACTGATCCTTGTCACGGAGGACCTTGACCCGTCCGATACGGCCAGCATCGACACCAGCATCGTGGCGGCCATTGTGACCGACAGGGGCGGAAGCACGTCCCACACCGCGATCCTCGCCCGCAGCATGGGCATTCCAGCGGTTGTGGCCCTTGACGAGATAACCGCCGTCGTCAGCCCCCGAGACCTGATAGTGGTTGACGGCATTCACGGCCAGGTGATCGTAAACCCCACCGAAGCCGAACTGGATTATGCCCGGGAGATCAGGGCAAAGTACATCGAAGCCGAGAGAAGCATAGCCGAAAATGCCCTTAGCCCGGCGGTTACCGCTGATGGGATGAGTATCGAGCTGTCCGGCAACATTGAGTTCCCACAGGAGGCCGAGCTTGTTAAAAAGTACGGAGGCAGGGGGGTCGGTCTTTTCAGAACGGAGTTCCTGAGGGCGCTGAACAGGGGAATGGAGACCGAGGAAGACCATTTCAAGGTCTACGACGAAGTCGCAGCGATCCTCGCACCCGACCCTCTGTTGATAAGAACCTACGACATGGGCGGAGACAAGTTCAAGCCGGGAATGGCCCACGAAGCCAACCCCTTCCTTGGGTACAGGGGGATCAGGATCTGCCTCGACAACCCTGCAGAGTTCACTGATCAGCTCAGGGGCATAGTCAGGGCTTCAAGGAACGGCAACGTAAGGATGATGTTCCCCATGATAACGCATGTGGAACAGATGGTCAGTATCCGTGAGATCCTTTCCCGCGTGAACGATGATCTTCGCAGGAAAGGAATACCGTTCGACGAAAAAATGCAGGTCGGCTTCATGGTGGAAACACCGGCGGCGGTCACCGCCCTCGACCTTCTTCTGCCGTACGCCGATTTCGTTTCGATAGGCACCAACGACCTGACTCAATACACACTTGCGGTTGACCGGGGAAGCCCTCTTGTGGCGGACCTATACGACCCGTTCCATCCCGGTGTGCTCCGCCAGATCGACCATGTGGTGAAGGTGACCCACGCCCACGGCAAATGGGTCGGTGTCTGCGGGATCATGGCCGGTGATCCTCTGGCCGTCCCCATCCTTCTGGGATTGGGGGTCGATGAGCTGAGCGTGGCGTGTTCGCTGATCCCTGAAGTGAAGAAGATGATAAGCGTTTTCACCACTGAATCCGCCGCCGAGATAGCCTCGAATGCCCTTGCGCTGGCCACTGGCAGGGAAATCAGGGCCATGGTATTCTCACAGGTTGCCGGAAGGTATCCCGAGATCCTTCTGGACGAAAGCCTGGGCATCAGGAAATAGAGCAGGAAGTAGAGGCTGAAGAACAATGCACTGCATAATCCCCGCGGCCGGCATGGGTACCAGAATGCGACCCCACACGTGGTCTACACCCAAACCCCTTCTTCCGGTGGCAGGAAAGCCCATTCTGGCACATCTCATTGATTCCCTGACCCTGATCGGGGTGGACAGGCTTACACTTGTGACGGGTTACCTCGGGGGCATTCTGGTGGACTGGACCAGAAACGCATACCCCGATCACACCGTTGACTTCGTTGAACAGAAGCACGTGAGCGGCCTCGGGGCGGCCGTGGGGCTCGCACGTGACCTCGTTGACGACGGCCCCGTCATGGTTGCCCTTGCGGATACACTTTTCCAGGCGGACCTCGGGGTTTTAAGGGGCTGCCGGACCAACATGCTTGCGGTCTGCCCCGTCAACGACCCCGAGCGATTCGGGATCGTGGTGACCGGTAAAGACGGACGGGTTCTGCGTCTTGTGGAGAAACCGAAGGAACCCGTGGGCAACCTGGCCATCGTAGGGGTTTACTACTTTTCGGACGGTTCTTCACTGATGCGGGCATGCGACGAGCTTTCGCGCCTCGGGATAACGACACGGGGCGAGTACCAGCTCACCGACGCCATGCAGCTGATGCTGCAGAGCGGTCAGCCTTTCGAGACCCTTCCGGTCGAGAAGTGGTACGACTGCGGCACAACTGAAAGCCTTCTTTACACTAACAGGGAACTCCTTGACCTGCACGGTGGAACCGGAACCCCTCTTCTCGAGAACAGCGTTGTCGTCCCCCCATGCGCTTTCGGACAGGGCGTCGTACTGAGGGACTCGGTGGTTGGTCCCCATGTCAGCGTGGGGGAGGGGGCGGTCATCGAGCGCTGCGTTATCCGCGACAGCGTGCTGGGTGCGGGCGCCCGTGTCCATGGCGGCTCCATCACCGGTTCGATGCTGGGTGCGCGAACCGCTTTGCGCCAGGCTTCGAGATCGCTTTCCATCGGGGATGACTGCTCACTTGAAGTATGACGGCAAGGTGGCCATTTACGCTGCGGGAGCAGGAAACCGCGGTGGAACCGGCGTTTACACGCAAAGGCTTCTGGCCGGGTTCGCCGGTGCCGGGTTGGACTGGGTTGTTCCACTTGGCTCTGAGTGCAGGGGCACGTTTTCCAGGGCTTATCGTGACTTCGTTTCAATACCCATCGCCGCCCGGGGCTTCAGCGTCGTTCACCTCCCTTCGTTCGCCGGTTCTGTACCCCCGGGGGTAGAAACGGTTGTCACCGTGCATGATCTGGCGTTCCTCGCCAATCCGGGATGGTTTCCCTTTGTCAGACGGCATTACTACAGGCTTCTGTTCCCGCGGATAGCCAGGAGCGCCGGAAGGATAATTGCGGACAGCGCCTTCACGGCCGGTGAGGTGGTGAGGTTGCTGGGGATCTCCGAAGACCGTGTAAGACCGGTATACCTTTCCCACGGCAGTCCGCGCAGGGATGAACTTTCGGATTTCCGGGGATCACGGGGGATCACGGGTGACTACGCGGTCTGCACATGCACGCTCGAACCCAGAAAGAACATCGCGGCGCTTCTGGAAGCGTGGCGTCTGCTGCGGAACTCAAGACCCGGCTCAACCCTTGTCATCATCGGGCGATGGGGATGGGGAAAGCCCGAACTGAAACACGCCCTGGGAAACACTCCAGGGGTCGTTTGGACCGGCCCGCTCTCAAGGCGCATGCTGAATTCCGCGGTAGCCCAGGCGAAGTTCCTTGTCTACCCCTCCCTCTACGAAGGCTTCGGGCTTCCCCCCCTTGAGGCCGCTGCCCTGGGGGTGCCATCGGTTCTCGGACCGGCCCTTTCACTGAGGGAGATATACGGTTCCGTCGCACGTTTCTCTGAAGGTGACCCTTCGTCCCTCGCGCTGGCCATGCTGGACCAATTCGATTCACACCCTTCTTCGGACGATCTCATTGGTTTTGCGGCGTCTTTTTCCGAACTGAAAATGGCTTTGGACACGGCCGAAGTCTACCGGGAGTGCCTTTCATGAGGATCCTGCAGGTCTACAAGGATGTTTTCCCCTTCACCACGGGAGGCATTGAGAGGTACATCCACGACCTTTCCAGTTTTCTCGCGAAGAGGGGACACGAGGTCGCGGTCCTCACCGCCGGGTCGGGGTTCAGGCAAAGGTCTGCGTTCGTCTCGGGGTTCAGTGTCATTGAGCTGCCAGCCCTCGGAAGAGTGCTTTCGAACCCTCTTTCGCTTGCGTACGGCAGGGCCATGAGGCAGTGGAAACCCGATGTCGTACATTTTCACCTTCCCCTTCCGACAGCTGAAGTGGCCAGGCTGATGGATCCCGGTAAAACTCCATTCATCGCCACCTACCACAGCGACATAGTGAGACAGGCGTTTTTGCTTCCCCTCTACGGACCACTTCTCAGAAGGTTCCTCAAAAGGGCCTCCCTGGTCCTGGCCACCAGCGGTCGCTACGCCCGGACATCCCCCTTTCTAATGGGTCTCGACAACCTCAGGGTCGTTCCCATAGGTGTTGACCTGTCCCATTTCTGCCCCGGGACTGAAGAAAGATCGGATTTCTTCCTTTTCGCAGGGAGGTTCAGGTCTTACAAGGGAATACACATCCTCCTGGAGGCCTGGAGAGGGATGGCGACCCCACCGCCCCTGGTCCTGGCGGGAGGGGGTCCCCTGGAGGGATGGATCAGGGAAAGGATCACCGGATTGCCGGCAAGGATCGTACACAACCCCTGTGATGCCGAGCTTCTATCTCTCTACAGGACTGCGGCTGCACTCATTCTTCCCTCTGACAGAAGAAGTGAAGCCTACGGCATGGTCCAGCTCGAGGCGATGGCATGCGGAACTCCGGTGATATCCACCGACCTTCCCACTGGTGTGCCCTGGGTGAACCGCCATATGAAGACAGGTCTGGTGGTTCCTCCGGGAAACGCCACGGCCCTTGCCAAAGCGGTGGCCCGCATCAGGGACGACGGCCCGCTGTGTCAGGCGCTTTCCCGTGGCGCGCTGAAAAGGGCTGAAACCAGATTCGACAGCCAAAGGCTGTTCCTGGAGGTGGAGAGTTGTCTGACCGAGGCGGCATCCCGCTCACAGCTGCACTGATACTGCTCGCAGTGTGCCTTGGTGTAGTCGATTCGATCATTCCCCGTCCCGTGCCATTCATGAAGCTTGGGCTTTCTAACCTTCCGGCGGTGATCTGCTCCGTGCGTCTTGGCTTTCGCCGCACAATTGCCCTGAACACCACAAGGGCCCTCGCGGTTGCTCTCCTGACGGGAAGCCTCGCCACTCCGGCATTCCTTCTTTCCCTGGCCGGGGCGGTGGCTTCAGCCCTTGCGATGAGTGCGGTCTCGAGGGGTTATCCATCGTTCCTATCCATGACGGGCGTTTCGGTCTGCGGGGCATGCGCGTCGGTATGGAGCCAGCTGGGGGTTGCTTCACAGGTGCTTCCGGGTCTGCCGGTGCAGGCCCTGGTCATCCCGGTCACTCTCTGGGGAACGGCGTCCGGAGCCGTGGTTGGAATCGCGGCGGGTCTTGTCGACGGGCATCTGGCACGGCACGGTGTATTGTCGGAGTGAGGCTTATCTTTTAGTATACCGTGAAAAGAAAAAGGGGGACGTGTTGCTTCATGACAGACCCGCCGTATTCTGGGTATTCCTCGCGGTGGCTGGCATGGTGTGTGGAACAGTTTTCGGAGAAGCCGTTTCTGCGCTGCTTCCTGACACATCCTACGCACTGCGGCAGTTTTTCTCCGGAAGCGCGGGGATTTCCCTGGGTCCCCTCGGTTTCGACCTTTTCATACTGAGTTTTCGCCTGGAGGAGATTGCGTTCAGGGTCAACATCATGACCTTTGCTGGTCTGCTGGTTGTGGGTTTTCTGTACAGGTGGTTCTGACGGAGAACCTTCCGGTTTGGAGGTAAGATGGGCCGGGTTGGACCTCTTGAACTGATACTTATACTTGTGGCGCTGCTGCTTCTGTTCGGCGCCAGACGCATTCCCGAGATCGCAAGGTCTCTGGGCAGGGCCATAAGCCAGTTCCGGCGGGGAATGCGGGATTCCATGTCGGACAACAACGACAAAACCGATGACCCGGAAGACCGGATCGAGTAATGGCAACAGTCAGCTACACAGCCCGGGAAATTGACTGCAAGATAGTTTACTGCGGGCCGGGGCTTTCGGGGAAGACCACCAACGTTAAGTACATCCACACGCAGGTCTCCCCCGATTCCAGGGGAAAGCTCATCTCCCTTGCCGCAGGCAACGAGCGCACTCTGTTCTTTGATTTTCTCCCGATAGACTCAGGTGAGATAAACGGTTTCAAGGTCAGGCTTCACCTCTACAGCGTTCCAGGGCAGGCCATGTACTCGGACAGCCGAAGGCTCATACTTCAGGGTGTTGACGGCATTGTCTTCGTTGCCGACTCCCAGGAGGGCAGGATGGAAGCCAACATTGCAAGCCTCAGGGACCTCAAGGAAAACCTGAGGGTCCAGCGGAGAAAGGGAGTCAGCCTGGTCCTGCAGTGCAACAAGAGGGATATGCCCGACGCTGTGCCGGTTTCGCAGATCGTTTCCGAGCTGGGGCTTTCCAAGGTTACATGCATCGAGGCTGTGGCAAGCAACGGCAAGGGTGTTTTCGCAACCCTTCGCGCGGTGAGCAGGCTGGTCCTGACCAGGCTGCACCGCCAGTTCGAGCTTCTGGAGGGAAGGGCATTATGAGCGAGCCGCTGGTTGATCTGCTTCTTGTAAGGCTTGGCGGGGACGAGGAGAAGAAGAAGGTCACAAGGCTTCTTGTCACAGAGCTTGACATGACCGTGGGAGAGGCGGAGAGGGCTGTCGAAAACTCCCCCGTCGTGCTTCGGGAATCCGTTCCCATTGGTGAGGCCAGGATAGTTCAGAAGAACCTGTACCCGTACATCGACCTTCTTCCCAGACTGGAGGAAGAACAGGCCTCCACCCTCAAGCAGAAGGTTCAGTTCGTCACCAGCCCCGCCGACGATTATGCGGTTGACGACGACACCAGGGAGGATGCTGACACTTCCATTGACGAAGAGGAAGTTCCCGGTGTCGACGGCGATGAAAGCCGGAAACCGGCCGGAAGCGTTGATGAGGAGGAGGAGAGCGAAACCGAAGATTTCCACCTCACCACCGCCAGCGATGAAATGCTCGCCATCGAGCGTTGCCACATCTGCGGAAAGACGCCTGTGGGCGGGGAAAGGCTGGCCCCCTGCAGGGCATGCGGAGACCTCACGTGCCGTGACTGCTTCGACAGGGCAGCCCATGTCTGCCACAAGTGTGCAGCCGATGGCCACACCGTGGACAGACCAGTGGCCTCGAAGAGCTCCGGGGGCAGGAAGGGCTCTTCATCCGTTGCGGAAGCTCCGGAAAAAACCCGGACACGTGGTGACTCAGGCGGACTGCGCAAAGCCGCGATTGCCGTGATCGTCTGCGCCGTGCTGGCCCTGTTCTACTTCGTCGATCCCCTCGACCTTTTCAAGACTGAACCGGTAAACACACCGGTTTCCGATGCAGTGCCCGACACCACCATTGTCGCTCCGCCGGACAACCCCGACACCCTGGCAACATCCGGGACGCCCGACACCCTGGCGGTGATCGAGACCACTCCGGTTTCGGACCCTCTGGGTGTCCTGTCCCTCTCCCTGCCCGATTCCCTGATGGCAGGCGGTTCTGCACAGATCACCGAAGCCTACACCAGCGTTCCCTCCGACTGCGGGGCCGAAAGCGCCACCGATGAGCTGAACTCGCTTCTTCCGCAGCTCAGGGCCCTTGCGGGAAGCACCGGCATGGTTCTCGACAGGGCAGCCCTCCTTGTCTACGGCGACCGCACCAAGACCGACCATTTGTCGGTCCTCGTCCTGGCGGTGAACCACCCCGAGAACAACGAGACAAGGTTCGCCTTCATGGCCGCAACCGCTGGATGGCTCATCCCCGGCGGTATTGACCAGATGGTTCTCTGCTACCGCGAGACACGGTTCCATGACCCCCAGCTGTTCAGCTACACCAGCCTTCACTTCCCCGAGCTCTCCGTGGCCTTCACCCAGGCGGAGTTCAGGGACCTGGCCGGCACCCACGAAACCCTGTGGGGCAGCATTTCCGGCCCGGTGAAGGATTGGATCTGCGGGATGTGACCAAAGGGGCCGGTTCTTAATCCAACATCGTCCGACTGGGGAAAACATGGGTTCCAGAAGAAAACTGCTGATAATCGAATCGCCCGCCAAGGCGAAGGCTCTTAAAAGCTATCTCGGTCGCGACTGGACCGTTACGGCCTCCATGGGTCACGTGAGGGATCTTCCGCTTCACAGAATAGGCGTTGCGGGGGACGACTTTCAACCGGCGTACACCATCCTCCCCGAGAAGAGAAAGACGCTCACGAAGCTGAAAAAGGACGCCGAGGGGTTTGAAACTATCTTCCTCGCCGCCGACCCCGACCGTGAGGGTGAGGCGATCTGCTGGCACCTGGCTGAACTCCTCGGAAACGAAACCAGGGTGTTCAAAAGGCTCAGGTTCAACGCCGTCACCAGGGATGCCGTTACAAAAGCGGCCGCGCACCCGGGCAGCATCGACATGAACCTCGTGAACGCCCAGCAGGCAAGACGGGTAATGGATCGTCTGGTGGGCTACAGGATCAGCCCCTACCTGTGGCGAACGCTGGGAAAAGGTCTCAGCGCAGGGAGGGTACAGACCGTTGCCCTCAGGTTGATCACTGACAGGGAAGCCGAGATAGCGGCCTTCAGAAGCACTGAGTACTGGCAGGTGACCGCGGATTTCAAACAGGGGGACTCCCTGTTCACAGCCCTGCTGCACAGGATTGGCGGAAAGAGGGCCGATGGTTCCCGTTTCGCGCCGGGAACCCGCGGGCAGGTCGAAGAGATCACGCCGGCTATCAGAACGCAGAGCTGGACCGTCACATCCGTAGAGCGCCTCAAGAAGTTCAGAAAACCTTCACCCCCGTTCATCACAAGCACTCTTCAGGCAGCGGGGGCCGGCATATCCATGAGTCCGGGCACCGTGATGAGGAACGCGCAGCAGCTCTATGAGGGCGTTGAACTGGACGGCGAATCCGTTGGCCTTATCACCTACATGCGTACGGATTCGGTCCGGATAAGCCCCGAGGCCGTTGACCAGTGCAGGGAAGTCGTCGGCGGGATCTTCGGCGCCGGACTTCTCAGCCCCTCACCCAGGCGTTTCCGGGCTTCGGGCGGCTCCCAGGACGCCCACGAGGCCATACGCCCCACAGACATGGGCAGAACCCCCGATTCCCTTGCGGGAAGGCTTGAACCAGGCCTTCTCAGGCTCTACACCATGATATGGAACCGTTTTGCAGCCACACAGATGGCCGATGCCGGGATAGAGGAGACCTCTGTCACGTTTCAGGGTGGTGAGTTCGTTTTTCTGGCAACGGGAGGCCGTCTGACCGACCCCGGTTTCACTCTGGCGGACCCTTCCCAGGTAAGGATCCCAAAACCCATCGCCGCAGCCGTAACGGGCAAGGCTGACCTCCTCGACCTGCGGGCCGAACAGAAGTTCACCGAACCACCGGCGCGTTTCGGCGAGGCATCGCTGGTCACGGAGATGAAGAAGAAGGGGATTGGAAGGCCCTCGACCTATGTAGCCATCCTTTCCACCCTTAAAAAGAGGGGTTACATTGACCTGAGGGAAAAGAGGCTGCACCCCACTGATCTTGGCATGCGAACCGTTGAACTGCTGGTTGGCCTCTTCCCAAACCTGTTCGAGGTTGGTTTCACGGCGGGCATGGAGCAAACCCTGGACATGGTCGCCGCGGGTGAGATGGATTACGTCTCTGCCGTGAAGAGCCTTGCGGTTCCTCTGGAAGCTTCCCTTACGCACGCAATGAGCAAACTCCCCGAAGTAAGGCGCGAGCTGACTTCCCAGACCGACCAGACCTGCCCCCAGTGCGGAAAGCCGCTGCTGGACAAGTGGGGCAGATTCGGAAGGTTCCTGGCATGCTCCGGGTACCCGGACTGCCGCTACACCAGACCTGTCGAAGGGGAAGCGACACCCGAAAACACATTGCCCGTCCGCGCATGCCCCGACTGCGGTTCCCCCATGACCGTAAGGAGCGGGAAGTTCGGAGCCTACCTGTCATGCTCGAGCGCCTCGTGCGGAAAGAAGTCCCCCATGCCGACAGGGGTCCACTGCCCGCTCGACGGCTGTTCGGGTGAGCTCGTGACAAGGCGCTCCCAGAAGGGGCGGACCTTCTTTTCCTGCAGCAGGTACCCCGACTGCGATTTCGCGATGTGGAACCCCCCCGTGGACACCACCTGCCCAAGGTGCGGTTTTCCGATACAGGAGAAGAGGGCGAAAGGCGTTTACTGCCCGAGATGCAAGAAAAAAACCGACTTGTGATCGATGAGTACTCGCGGGAACTCAGGTTCGGCAGAAACCTTTCCCCCGAGACAGTGAGGGCGTACGCTGGGGATCTCGTCAGACTTGCGGAATGGTTTGACGGCACCCTCTCCGAGGCTACCCGTGAGACCCTCAGGGGGTTTTTAATGCAT
This sequence comes from candidate division Hyd24-12 bacterium UBA6080, assembly GCA_002436025.1. Classification (GTDB taxonomy): domain Bacteria; phylum Fermentibacterota; class Fermentibacteria; order Fermentibacterales; family JCC-6; genus UBA6080. Next base: position 42,118 of record DIXM01000012.1, on the reverse strand, counting down.
GAGACCGCCAGGGGGCTGGATTCGCGAAGCCTGTCCCGCCTCGTGAGCGCCATGCACTCGTTCGGCTCGTGGCTTTCGGAGACCGGCAGGGCAGGCGCCGACCCATCCGTCGGCATCAGACCACCGGCGGGATCCCGAAAGCTTCCGGGGTTTCTTTCGATCAGGGAAGTTCTTGCGGTCCTCGACGTCTATGACTGTTCAACACCTATTGCGGCGCGGAACAGGGCACTGCTCGAGGTCCTCTACGGTTGCGGGCTGCGGGCCTCCGAGGCCGCCAACCTCACATTGACGGGATTCAGCCCCCTTGAGCGAACCCTGAGGGTAACCGGAAAGGGCGGCAGGACCAGGATATCGCCGTTGCCCTCCGGAACCACGGTTCACCTCGAAAACTGGATCTCACGGAGACACGTCCTGCTGGGAAGCCGTCAGGACACCGGACATGTCTTTCTCAGCGTAAGGGGCAGGAAGCTTGACCCCCGTGACATCAGGCGTATTGTTGCGGCAGCGGTTGACGGGGCTGCGCTTTCGGCCGGGGTATCCCCGCATACGTTCAGACACAGTTTCGCAACCCATCTCCTTGAGAGGGGCGCCGGTCTCAGGGAGGTTCAGGAGCTTCTTGGTCATGCCGGCCTTGGCACAACACAGATATACACCCATCTCACCGGGGAGAGGCTGATGAAGTCTTACCGAAACGCCCACCCGAGGGGGAGGAGCGCCCATTGAGCAACACGATTCACGATCCGAACAGTGTCACTGTCCGTACGGACAGACTGCTGGCCGCAGCGGTTTCTGCAACCGCGCTCATCGTATACCTGCTTACACTCGCGCCGACAGTCAGCTTCTGGGACAGCGGAGAGTACATCACCTGCGCATGGGTGATGGGGATACCCCACCCGCCGGGTGTGCCTTTTTTCGTTCTCATGGGGCGTTTCAGCACCCTTATCTTCGGGTTCATCCCCGAGATAGCGGCAAGGGTCAACCTTCTCTGCGGTCTGGCGGGAGTTGTTTCGGTCGGGCTGATAACCCGTCTCGTTCAGCGCTGGTGCAACCGCATGAGGCTCGACAGCTGCTTCTACAGACCCGTGTCGGTTACTGCCGGTCTTCTTGCCGCTTTCAGCTACACGATATGGAGGAACAACAACTCAACCGAGACCTACGCGATGGCCCTGATGCTGAGCATGATCATCCTGTGGGTCTTCGACATGTGGCTGGAACGAAGGTTGAGGGGGGTCGCGGCAGGCAGGCACCTTCTACTTGTCGGCTACTTCATGGCCATGTCGATCGGCAATCACCTGAGCACTCTGATAGTGGTGGGCCCCATAGCTCTGATGTACATTCTCTACGCCTTCCGGGGCTGGGCGCACGAGTGGAGGAAGCCCGGGTTCATCCTGGCCTTCGCGGGGCTTCTCATGCTTGCTTTCAGCGTTCACCTCTACATGCCCCTCAGGGCGATACAGCAGCCCGAGGTCAACGAGACCAACCCCTCGAGGTTCACCGAATTCCGCGACGCACTGGAACGAAAGCAGTACGGCCAGGTCCCCATCTTTGAGCGCAAGGGACCGTTCCTCACACAGCTTGCCCTCTTCGGCGAGTACCACTCCTGGCAGGTTGGCCGTCCCGAGGCGTGGCAGAGGGCCCTCGGCCAGGGCGGGCAGATCCCCGGAACCACTCTCTGGATAGTCATGTCCATGGCCGGGCTGCTTGGCCTTGTCGTTATCGGTGCGAGAAGACCCGACCTCCTGGTCCTGGTGGGGGGAACCTTCTTCATGGCCAGCTTCATTTTCGTGACTTACCTGAACTTCAAGACCGGACCCGAGGGGACCCTTCTGGGAGAGGTTCGGGAACGCGACTATTTCTACGGCGCAGCTTTTTCCTTCTCCGCGGTACTCGTGGCTCTCGGCGGAGGCACGGTGATCCGGTTCCTGGGGGGACGAAGGTCCCTGTGGGCCCTGCTTCTCATCCCGATGACGGCTCTGCTTGTCAACTGGCATTTCTGCGACCGGTCCGGCGATTTCGTCGCCCGCGACTACGGTGTGAACCTGCTTCGAAGCTGCGCTCCCAACGCAGTTCTCATAACAAACGGCGACAACGACACGTTCCCCCTCTGGTTCGCCCAGGGAGTGCTTGGGGAAAGACGCGACGTGGTGGTGTCCAACCTCAGCCTGATGAACACTCCATGGTACACCCATCAGCTCATGGCGCGCGATCCCCTTCTTCTGAGCTATCCCGTCCCCCTGGTGGACTCACTGAGGCCGGTTTTCATCTGGGGTCCCAACTTCTTCCATGTCTCTTCCGATGGAATGCCTGCAACTGACATAACCGACAGGGAGATCCTCGACCTGACCTTCACCGGGTCATGGCCCTGGAACGTGTCAGAGGGTGATCTCTGCATTGCCGTGCCATCCATGGGTCTTGGCTCACAGGGGTCCCTCGCCATGCAGGACCTTCTTCTTCTGGACATGATAAAAAGGGTTCCCATCCATGGCAGGCCCGTCTACCTTGCCGGAACCGTTTCCAGGGAGAACAGGGTGTACATTGAGGACTATCTGCTCATGGAGGGCATCGCATACAGGGTCATGGACACGCCCCAGACCTCCGAGCTCGACCCGGAGCGGTCATGGTCCCTCGTGAACAGCTACCGGTACACCGGGTTGCAGGATCCCGGCGTTTACAAGGATGACCAGGCCGTACAGATCGCCAGGAACTACATGGGGGCATGGAACGCCCTTGCCAACCACTACCTTGCCACGGGAGACCCGGAAGGCGCCCGTCTGGCCCTCGACGGGGGAGCGGCGATCTTCTCGGCCATGCCCGCGGAGTGGATGCTCATAATGCCCCTTCACGTTTACGCTGAAGCCAGGCTCATTGGAGGCGTCGATGGCCCCGAAGCGGCCGCCGGCTATCTTCTTGCCATGGCTGATTCTCTCATGGCCGGCCATTCCGGCGCAGGTATCCAGTATTTCGGCCGCCAGCTGCAGCTGCTCTCCGATGAGCTTCTTCAGCAGGGTGCGCTGCTTTCATTCGCGGATTCGATCTCCGACGGAACACCAGTCGAAGAGTGGCTTCTCATTGAGGTGGAGCTGGCCTTCGGCAACTTCCTCGGCGCCCGAGCAAGATTTGCGGGTGTTGAGGAGGCCTTTCCCTCGGACCCTGCGCTCCCCCTCATGAGAAGGACGCTGGACATGTACACCGCCGACCTCGGTTCATCTGGAGGGATCTTCCCCCAGGAGACTGCCCTGGCCGAAGTCCTTTCATTCATGGAAACCTCTCCCGAACCGACATCGCAGGACATCACGCTCAGAATGGCTGATCTTGCTTCCGCGGGAAGGCCCATGACAGCGGCCTGCTTCGGAAGCGTCATGGCCACACTGTACCCTGACGCCGGCAGCGCGGCCGCGTCGTACGCATCCCGGATACTCGGGAACCCGGACGACCATGCCAGGCTTGCCTACTGGCATTCCCTGGCTTCCCAAAGCCTTCCCGAAGGGGCGGTTGCGGGGTTGTGCCTTGAGGCCGGTCTTCCGGAGGTCGCGCAGGCTCTCGGGTTGGAACGGCGGTAGCCCCATGGAAAACCTTTTCCGGGCCACGACTGTAATTGGAATGGTTCGGGACGGCAGGGCCGCCATGGCCTCCGACGGCCAGGTGACCCTGGGGGACACCGTGGTCAAGCAGAACGCCAGAAAAGTGCGTCTTTTGTGCGGAGGCACAGTCCTTGTAGGATTCTCCGGAGCCGGTGCCGATGCTTTCGCTCTGGTGGAGAGGCTCGAGGAAAAACTCGACAGCTTCAGGGGCAACCTTCCCAGGGCTGCGGTGGAACTTGCCCGGGAATGGAGATCGGACCGCTATCTTCGTGAGCTTCAGGCCATGCTGGCCGCAGTCGACCGCAGCCACGCCCTGCTTATCGGTGGTTCGGGGGAAGTGGTGGAATCACCGGACGGGATAGTTGCCGTGGGTTCGGGCTATCCCTACGCTCTGGCGGCGGCCAGGGCGCTGGACAGGCACACCAGGATGGGTCCGGGCAGAATAGTCCGCGAAGCGATAAGCATAGCCTGTGACATCTGCATCTATACCGGAGGCAGCATCCAGTCGGAGGAGATATGTCCACAGCCCGAAGCCTGACGCCATCCCAGACCGTTCAGTGGCTGGACAAACATGTGATCGGACAGACCAAGGCCAAGCGAACGGTCGCCATAGCCCTCAGGAACCGCTACAGAAGGAAGATGGTGCCCGAACCGGTGCGTTCGGAGATCTACCCGTCCAACCTGATAATGATGGGTCCGACCGGAGTGGGGAAAACCGAGATCGCAAGGCGCATGGCCACCCTCGTGGGCGCCCCTTTCGTAAAGGTCGAGGCCACAAAGTACACCGAGACCGGGTACGTTGGCCGGGATGTTGAAAGCATGGTGCGCGACCTTGTGAGGCAGGCGGTAAACCTCTCAACCGGTATCGCCCGTGAAGCCAAGTTCACCGAGGCAATGGCCCGGGTCAACGCCAGGCTGACCGAAGCCCTTCGCAAATCGGGCGACGACTTCGGCTCCGACGCCGAGCTGCAGAGAATGCTGGAAGACGGGGTCCTCGACAACAGGGAGATCGAGCTTTCGGTATCGGAGAAACCAGCCCTCGAGGTGCTTCCCATGATGCCCGGGATGGACAACTCCGCGGGAGAACAGCTCAAGGGCATGTTCGAGAAGATAATGGGCCAGCGTCGGCGCAGAGCGAGGCTTTCGGTCTCGGAAGCAAGGGCAAGGCTCATGGACGAGGAGACCTCGCTGCTTCTCGAGGGGGGCGATCACATACAGGATGGCCTCCGCCTGGCGCAGGAAGAGGGCATAATCTTCATAGACGAGATAGACAAGATCATCGGGGCGGACGGGGGAGTGGGGCCTGACATTTCCCGGATGGGAGTCCAGAGGGACCTCCTTCCCATTCTCGAGGGGTGCACCATAGCCACCAGGTACGGTCCCGTAAAAACCGACCACATCCTCTTCATCGCAGCGGGCGCTTTCCACGGCAGCAGCCCATCAGACCTGATACCCGAGCTTCAGGGAAGGTTCCCTCTCAGGGTGTCGCTCGATCCCCTGGGCAGGGATGAGCTTCTTCGGATACTTACGGAACCCGAGGGTTGTCTGCTCAGGCAGTACACCGAACTGCTGGCTGCTGACGGCGTCGAGCTGAAACTCGACCCCGACGCCTGCGCAGCCGTCGCAGAGACCGCTCAGATACTGAACCAGGAAATGGAGGACATCGGGGCAAGGCGCCTCAGACCCGTTCTTTCATTCCTGCTTGATGACTATCTTTTCGGTGCCCCCGATTCTTTCACCGGGAAGGCCCGGATAACGGGAAAGGTCGCCCAGGATAAACTGGCTGGCCTTGTTGAAAGGCGGACCGAAGATAACTATATTCTCTGAAAGTGTTTCGTTCGTGTATTTCGAAACGGAGGACTGATGCACCGCTCGGGTAACGATGTGGCGTACAAGATCGTCTACTACGGCCCGGGGCTTTCGGGCAAGACAACCAACCTGAGGGGGATCAGGGATCTCGTAGCCCCCGAGAACAGGGGTCGTCTGGTCACGCTCTGCACAAGGTGCGAAAGAACGGTTTTCTTCGACTTCCTTCCGGTGAACTTCGCCCGCATCGGAGACACCAGGGTCAAACTCCATCTCTACTCGGTACCGGGGCAGGCCTACTACGCCCTCAGCCGAAGGGTGATCCTCGACGGCGTCGACGGCATCGTCTTCGTGGCCGACAGTCAGAAGGAGCGCACCGAGGCCAACCTGAACACCATGGACGATCTGGAACACAACCTCTCTTCGTACGGACTCGACGCCGGCCGCATTCCGCTTGTCCTTCAGTTCAACAAGCGCGACCTTCCCGGTATCATGCCTGTTGAACAGATGAGCCGCGATCTGAACAGGCACGGATGGCCCACGGTCGAATCCGTCGCCCTGGGCGGCTCCGGCCCGACGGAAACTCTGAAGGAGATCGCAAGGGTGATGGCCAGGCGCCATGGCGCTCAGGTCTGAACCTTTGTCTTCCACCATCTCCCGTTTTGCCACCCTCTTTCTCATCATGGGCGCCGCCCTCGCCTTCAGGGCGTTTTTTTCTGTCCAGGTAATGCCACCACCGCTTCGCATGCAGGGAGAGGCGACCCAGGCCTACAGGTACTCAGCAATGATCTCGCGGGGGGAGGGGGTTCCCCGGGTCGATCCCATGTCCATGCACCCCGAAGGCTTTTCCACAGGGCAGAACAGCATCTTCGAGGAGTACATCGCCGGTGGTCTTCATGCTGTTGTCGGGGGCGACTTCGACCGTTTCATGCGCCTGTTCTGCCTTGCATTCCCGCTTCTTGCCATTCCAGGCATCTTTCTGTGGACGGGAGCCGCGGGTTTTTGCCAGCGGACCGCCCTCTCGGCTGCAGCGCTGTACGGGATCCTCCTTCCAGCGATCCTCAGGGCAAGGGGGGAAAGCCTTTACCGCGAGACTGTCGCCCTGCCCCTTTTGATCTTTCTGGGATGGACGCTCGAACGGGCACTGGGAAAGGATTCACGAAGGCTCGGCACGGCAGTGGCATCCGGCCTTCTTCTTTTTGCGGCGCTTGCGTGCTGGAAGGTAACGGGTTTCCTCTCGGTGTTCATCTTCGCGTACCTCCTCTTCTCACGAAGAGCACCGCGCGATCCGGCACTCATCGTGCCCCTGGGTGTCGCCCAGCTGCTCGCAAGCCTTTTCCTCACCCACATGAGGCATGACACGGCGATCCTGTCACCCGCATCGATCCTCGCGGTTGCCGCCATGCTTTCGTGCTTCACCCCGGAAAGGCTTCGAAGGGCGATCCCCTGGGCTGGCACCCTGGTGGCAGTAACCGCTGCGATACTGCTTCCCGGCGAGGGCGGTCATGTGACTGCGGTGGCGTTGGCCAAGATCAGGTTTCTGTTCAGGCACCCTGCCGATCCACTGCTTCTGTCCCCTGACGCCAGGCTCTTCTGGGTCGGCGGCTACACAAGCCCGACGCCGGGCGAATTCATCTGGCTCTTCGGTCCGCTCTTCCTGGCAGCGGTACCCGGGATGATCCACTTTCTGAAACAGGCCCGGGGCAGGTTGCTTGTTCCCTTTCTTTTCGTTTCCCTGGCGGGGTATCTTTTCTTCGACCGTCTGCATGTATTCCTTGCCGTGGCCATTGCGCCTGTCCTTGCGCTTTCCGCACGCAGGGGAGCCTTCCTGCCCTTCATCTTCGTTCTGGCGGGGGCGCATGCGATTTTCGCCCCATCGCTGGGGCGGAGGCTTTCGGAGGCGGACCTTTCATTCCGTCCCGGTGCGTCACTTCTCACGGACACCGAGCTGGAGGGTTACCTGCGCTGGGTCAGCGCATCATCCGACCCCACCGAAGCCTTCCTGGCGTACTGGAACGTTTCCGGTCTTACCAGCGCCTACGCGGAGAGACCCACCGTCCTTCACACGTTCTTCGAGAACCGGCGGAACCGTGAGAACATCGTGGAGTTCTCGGCAAGGCTCTTCGGAAAACAGGAGGAACTGGTATCCTTCATGGAGGAGAGGGAGGCCCGTTACCTTGTGTATCAGGCCGATTTTCTCCTTGACCGCTCATGGCAGGGCGTTGCGTACCTGGGAGGGGTGACCGATCCCGACGACTCTTCAGCCGCCTTCCTCATGCATTACATGCCTGAGCGCCTCGACCGCCTTGCCCTTGTCTGGCAGGGGCCTTCGATGCGCGTTTATGAGCTGGACGGAACCGCCGTTCCCGTTCCTCCAAACCCCCTCTTCATTCTGAGATACCGGCCTTTCTTCGACTTCGAAACGGCCCTCGCCCGTATCTCCGACCCGGTCGGGACAGCCCTTGCGCTTGGCTCCTCGGCTCTTGAGCACCGCGACCCCCATGCGGCCTCCGCAGCTCTTCTGATGCTCTCGGCAAACCCGGCAGATGTGCCCTCAGAGGCAGCCCTCGGCCTGCTTCAGTTCCTTCTGGAAGCACATCTGGCAGGTGCCTACGACATTCTGGACCTCGAGGGGGATTTCGAGGCCTATCTTTCTGCCTGGGGTCCCGACCGTGAGGTGAGGCTTGACCTTGTGCGTCTTCTGGAACGGGCCGGTCTCAGGGACAGGGCTCTTCACCATTACGGACTTGCCTTTGAGGAAGGAGGTGCCCCTTGAGTTTCGAGTTCACCAAGATGAGCGGCGCCGGAAACGACTTCATCGTTCTGGACAGTACCGGAAACCCCGGTTCCCGCGGACCTTCCCCCGACTTCATCGCCAGGGTCTGCCGGCGGGGGCTGGGGGTGGGCGCTGACGGGCTGCTCGAGCTTCTGCCCCCGCGGGACGGCGAAGCCTTCCGCATGAGCTATTTCAACTCTGACGGGGGCCGGGCGTCAATGTGCGGGAACGGCGCAAGATGCATCTGCTCCTTCGCCTTCTCCCTGGGGCTCGTGAAGATGGGGGAGCCCTTCGATTTCACCTCCGATTCGGGTCTGCATCACGGGCTGGTGCTTACGCCGGGTTCATCCCGGATATGGCTGACTGAACCGGCAACCTCGTTCTTGAAGAAACCCCTTGATCTCGGCATTACAATTCCGGTAAGCCTTGTGGATACGGGAGTCCCCCACGCTGTGGTCATCCGTGACCGGCTGGACGACGGAACTTTCGAGAGGATGGCTCCTTTGCTCAGGCGCCACCCGGAAACCGGGCCTGCGGGTGCCAATGCGGACTGGGTGATGGTGCGCCCCGATGGCTCCCTGTCCCTCCGGACATTTGAGAGGGGAGTGGAGGGCGAAACCCTTGCATGCGGCACCGGTGCCGTGGCTGCTGTCCTTGTCTGTCTCGAAACACTGCCCGGTTTCCGCTTGCCCGCCTCTGTGCAAGTGGCCAGCGGGCTCTCCCTCACCGTGGGCCGGGACGAGCGGGGATTCTGGCTTTCCGGCGAGGCCAGGGCGGTCTACAGGGGTGTCCTTCTGCCTGAGAACGGGGCCGAAGCTTGACGATGGAACCCCTTGTGAATATCTATCCCGAGCTTTCCGGAGCGGGCATAGCTCAGTTGGTAGAGTGTCAGCTTCCCAAGCTGAATGTCGCGGGTTCGACCCCCGTTGCCCGCTCCAAGCCTTTTTTTATCCCAATACGGGAGCAGTTCACATGATTTTCCTTGCCTGCATCCTGCTTTCAACGGGATCCGACGCCATCTGGCTTCTCAGGGCGGGGTTCGACGCCGGTTCCACGACCTCCCACTCCACGACTGTGCACGTTTACCAGTACACCGGCGGAAGGGTCCCTGAAGACCCCTCGACGCTTCCGCTGGAAACCTCACTTCTACTCTGGAACGGAGACCCCCGCGGGGCCTCGGTTCAATGGATGATTGGCGGAAGGGACGTTCCCGCCACACGGAGCGACCTTCTCGGAGCAATGGTCTGGTTCGGCAGGTCACTGCTCACTTCTCACCTGGGCCTTGGTTACGCACCCCCCCCCGACATGATTGACAGCAGGTATCCGACGCACTCCGCCGCGGTCCTTCAACTGGGCTGGATGGCCGAAATGCCCGATGGCCTCTTTCATCCCGAGTTCAGGCTGGGCAGGGCGGACCTCATTCTCCTCGGTCTGCCGGGCGTCTCCCCCGATCATGCCGGAAGGTCAGCCATCGACGGCCCGGTGGAGGCCATGTTCAGATGAGGAATCCAGAACCGAATCCACTTCAGTTTCTGGAACGTATCAGGAAGGCTCAGGAGAGAACCCCGGTGCTGCCCGGGCTTATCAGCTGGTCTCGCATAGTTCTGGCTCCCCTTGCGGTGCTTGCCCTTATAAGGGGGAACTACGGCATGCTCTTCTGGATGGTCGTTGCGGCTGCCGTCAGCGACTACGCGGACGGTCTGGTGGCCCGAAAACTCAAAAAGACCTCGTATCCGGGCAAGATCCTCGATTTTCTGGCTGACAAGTTCTTCCTTTCGATCCTGCTCGTCATGCTGGAGAGGACCGGTGCCATGAACTCCATCAGTTCCATGATCACCGCGTGGTATCACATAGGTGTTCTGGCCGCGTCGGCGATGCTCTCCTGGAGCGTCAGGCTCCCGGTGGTGGCCGTGCCCACCAGCGAGAAGCTGGTCATCGTGACCAGTTATTCCTTCGTAATAGTGGCGTGCGGAGTGCTTGCATTCCCCTGGAAGGCAGTGTTCACCAATCTTCTCTGGGTCCTGAGCATTATTACGCCCGTTTCAGTTCTTTTCGGCGTGGTGGCTTACTTCCGCATCTCCAGACGGGTGCTCTCGAGGTTCCTCTCATGATGCATCTTATTGTCATGTTTCTTTTTGCCGCTTCCCCGGCCGAGCTTGAGGCGTCGGGTCTCCTCATCGAGGCCGGAACAGCCTGGGAAGAACGCGAGGATGTTCCCGGGCAGGTCAGGATCATGACAACAATGCTGGAGGACGCCCTTTATTCAGCCGATGTGCGCAGGGCCTGGCTTCTGGCGGGAGAGCTTTCCCAGCTTGGCGCGGACAACGCTCTGCTTGATTTCTGGATGGCCAGGATCGCCTGGTGTTCGGGCCTTCGCACTGAGGCTTCCGACGCCCTCGCACGCATTGAAACACCCGACCCCTGGCTTCATCACAGAGCCAGGGGGCTTTCGTTTCTTTACGGCGGCAACCCGCGGGAAGCGGTGACGCAGCTTGCGCTTTCCGTTTCGCGTGCAGGAACTGCAAGAAGGGGTTTTTACTCTTCGCTCGACCTCTCATGCGCCCTTCTTGCCTCGGGCGAGACAACAAAGGCCCTTGAGGTGTCGGAACTCCTCTGCGCCATGTTCCCCACCGAGGCTCTGGCCACGGTAATGAAGGGGCTCTGTCTTCAACTGTCCGGTCAGAGCGCCGCCGCCGTTCGCGAACTCACCTCGCTTTCCCCCGGTCACCCGCCGGGGGCGAGGAACATCGCCACAAGGCTCATGAGGGAGTTCACGGAATGAACCTGAGCCCCTTCGCATGGTTCTCGAAAAAACGGCTTGAACGAAGGGTTGAGAAGAGCTGGGAGACCTTTCGTTTTCCCGGCATTTTCGAGAACCCCCCGAACGTCACGGTCTACTGCGGACCAGGCCCCGCGTCCACGTGGCCCGGGATCTACCTGGCGTGTTCCCTGCAGAAATTCTACAGGAACTCGACCCATCACCTCATCATTCACGAAACCCTGGCCGACCTTGCATCAACGCTGCCCTGGCAGCCGGGTCTGCACACTTATTCGACGCAGACAGGGCAGTTGTCCCAGGAGATACCGGCCGGATCACTGCTTTTCAACGCCACGACCGATTCCACAGGTCTGGCCGAGGTCGTCCTTGCAATATCGCCCGCACTTTCCGTTGCGCCCGAGGGATGTGATTCGGCCAACGTGAGGCTCAGGGTCCACACCGAGAGCTATCCCGAAAAGGTCTTCGGGATCTGTCAGGCCCTGGGAATACCGCCGGACAGGAAGTGGCGTCCTTCGGTTCCCCCCAGGCTGATCGAGGCCGCTTCCAGGATACTGGCACCCGTAAGTCACAGGTCGCTTCCCTACATCCTTGCCACATCCCAGGCCGCGGCCGTTCTTGAGAGACGAAGGGCGGAACTCCCGCTGCGTCTGGTGATCCTTGACGGAAAGGGGAGGGACATCCCCGAGGGAATCCCCGATGGCGTTCTCATTGCCCTTATCTCAGGCGCGAGTGCCGTGATAACGGACAGGGACAACATCTGGGTCCATGCCAGCGCCCTGGGTGTTCCGGTGCTGGGTTACGACCGCCGGGGTGTCTTTCAGCCCTGGGGAAAGCCGCCCCCAAGGGGCGAGACCGGGCTTCTGGATGAGTGGGCGGAACTGCTTCGCAGGGGCTGGTGAGCCCATGCTCGTGCGAACCCCGAACTGGCTGGGCGATTGCGTCATGGCCCTCGAGAGCATTGCGGGGATACTTGAAAGGCACAGGGGGGCGGCTCTGTGGTGCCACCCCAGGGTCATCGACCTCTTCGCCTTCTTCTTCCCCGAAACACGTCTTTTCCCCCTCGGCTCACGGGTTCCCATCTTTGAGAGCCTTCTTCTCATGACCTCCTCCTTTCGGTCGGCGCTGCTGGGAGCGGAAACCGGTATCCGCAGAAGGGCCGGTTACAGCCGCGGAGCGGGAAGCCTGTTTCTCACGGATGTCATTCCACATCGCAATGACCGCACGAGGCACCACAGCCTTGACTACGAAACCCTCGCCATGGCGGTTGGATGCCCTCCGGTCCCCGTACACCGGCCAAAACCCTCGCCGGGCACGCATCTGGCAGTTTTCGCGGGCGCCCGCTACGGAGGCACAAAACGCTGGAACGGTTTTCCGGAAGCTGTAACCCTTCTTGGAATGCCCGCAGTGTTCTACGGCACCAAAGATGAGGAGGCCGATCTGACGCGCATGGCAAACCTCTGCGGGGGAGAATGTGAAGCCGGTCTGTCGCTCAACGACCTGGCACAAAGACTTCTCACGGCCAGGGCGTGCGTGGGCAACGATTCGGGTGGTGTTCACCTGGCAGCCGCGCTGGGTGTCCCGACCGTGGCAGTGTTCTGTTCAACGAGCCCCTTCTGGACGGGTCCACGGGGAAACAGAACGGGGGCGGTCGTTACGAAGGCCCGCTGCTCGCCCTGTTTCAGAAGGGAGTGCAGGACGGGAGACTGGTCGTGCACCAGGGACATCACGCCCGCCAGTGTTGCAGGGGCGGTGAGAAATGTCTGATACGACCGTGCTTCTCGTTGATTGCATGGGAATACTGTACCGGGGCCACTTCGCCCTTTCAAAAAGACCCCTGGTCTCCCCTGAAGGGGTGGTCACCAGCGGCCTTCACCATCTTGTAACCGAACTGCTGAGGCTCCTCGCCAGATACACCCCCTCCTTCTGCGCAGCCGTCTTTGACGGAGCTGCACCGAGCTTTCGAAAGCAGCTCTACAGCCAGTACAAGGCGAACAGGCCCCCCATGCCGCCCGAACTCGCCCTCCAGGCCGACCTTGCGAGAAAGCTGATACCCGCGTTGGGCATACCCCTCATCCAGCGCGACACACTGGAAGCAGACGACCTCATAGCGGGCCTTGCGAGGCAGGCTTCGGCAAAGGGGTACAAAACGATCATCCTTTCATCGGACAAGGACCTTCTTCAACTGGTGGACGACCTCACATCCGTTTACCGCCCCGGAAGACCCGGCAGTCCCGGCAGGCTCGTAACGCCCGCCGAGGTGCCGGAAGAGATGGGAACATCCGCCGACAAGATACCGCTGCTGCTGGCCCTGGCAGGCGACAGCTCCGACAACGTCCCGGGAGCCCGCGGAATAGGTGAAAAAACTGCCCTGAAGATCATCGGGGGGGTTACAACCCTTGAGGAGCTTTACGCTTCTGTTGACGGGATGCCGGCCTCACTGGCGGCGAAGCTGCTGGAATCGAGGGGGATGGTGGAGCTGTCCCTTGAACTTGTCACCCTCAACGTTCCGCTTCCGGGCGACATCCTTCTCGAGGACGCCGTAAGGGGAGCCGTAACGGATGAAGCGCCCTCCATGCTCACATCCCTGGGCATGAACAAAGTTTTCGAAACCCTGGGCATCCCCGCGGAAAAGACCCTTCGGACGAAATACGGCTGCAGCTGTCTGATCCCTTCGAACGACGAAGCGTTGCCGCTGGACGCCGACCTGCCCATGGCGCTCGACACCGAAACCGACTCGAGGAACCCCCTGCTGGCAAATCCCGTTGGAATGTCCCTGTGCAACTCACCGGGATGTGCCGTCTACATTCCTCTGGGTAAAGGTCTCAGCGGCAGAAGGCGGGACACCCTTGCGCAGATCATGGAGAAGAACGGCTGGACAGCACAGAACGCAAAATTCGACCTTCACGTTCTTAGACGGCTCGGTCTGAGGCCGCCGCCGCCCTCCGGAGACCCCTACCTTGCGGATTACCTGCTCCGTTCGGAAGAACCCGGCCACGGGCTGAAAGCCATGGCAAAGCACTGGCTGGGCAAAACCATGGAGACGTTCGAGGAGGTCACAGCTGCCGGAGCCCTTGCCGACCTTCCGCCGGAGAGGGTTGCCGAGTACTGCTGCGCCGATTCTTCAGCGGCACTGGAACTCGAGCTCTTCCTTTCGGAGAAGCTGGGGAGGGACGGAAGGCTCCTCGATGTGTACAGAAACGTGGAGCTTCCACTGGTCAGCGTTCTGGCCGACATGGAGGAGAGGGGGGTCGGACTCGACACCACCGCCCTGTCCGTCACCGGGGCGGAGCTGAGGGAAAGGCTTTCGGAGCTCTCATCCCTTGGGAACGAACAGGCCGGAAGGCCCGTCAACCTTGCCAGCCCAGGCCAGGTATCGAGTGTGCTCTTCAACGAAATGAGCCTTCAGTCTGCCCGCAAGACACCAAAGGGAGGCCTTTCTTCAAGCATGGGCGTACTTCTCTCCCTCGAGGGTTCACACCCATTCGTGGGCACTGTCATCGAATTCAGGGAGCTTTCGAAGCTTCTCAACACCTATGTGGAAAGCCTGCCCAGGTTCATCAACCCGGAAACGGGCCTTCTGCACACCAGTTTCAACCAGGCCGTTACTTCGACAGGCAGGCTCAGTTCCGCCGACCCCAACCTGCAGAACATCCCCATCAGGTCAGCCCGGGGGAAAAGGGTCAGGCGCTGCTTCATACCCGCAGGGCGGGGAAACATCTTCATCTCTGCCGACTATTCGCAGATAGAACTAAGGGTCCTGGCGCATCTTGCGGGCGAAGGCGCCCTCCGCGAGGCATACAGGAACGGAAGGGACATACATGCCGCCACTGCCCTGGCGGTTTTCGGTGATGTCACCCCCGAAACCCGGCGGAAGGCCAAGGAGGTAAACTTCTCGATCATATACGGGATCAGCCCCTACGGGCTTGCGGGAAGGCTTGGTGTTTCAAGGGGCGAGGCCGCGGGGATCATAAACAGGTACTTCGAAACGTATCCGGAGGTGGACGGTTTCTACAGGAACACCGTGGACAGGGCGGAACAGGATGGTGAGACCCGGACGATCCTTGGCCGCAGAAGGCGTTTCCCCGAACTGACGGGCGCCCGGGGACAGAACCGTAAACACATCGAGAGGATGGTAGTCAACACCACTGTTCAAGGTTCTGCGGCAGACATAGTCAAGCTGGCCATGCTGGGGGTTCATCGAAGGCTTTCGACCGTGCTGCCCGGGGTCCATCTGGTGCTTTCGGTACACGATGAGCTTCTTGTGGAGTGCCCGCCCGAACTTGCGGACGCGGGCGTGAAGGTTTTGCGGGAGGAGATGGAAGGCGCTTTTCATCTGGAGGTGCCCCTTTCCGTCGAGACAGGCAGGGGCGGGGACTGGCTCGCCGCCGGGCACTGAGGAGGGTTTTATGAACAAGGCAATACTGATTCTTGCGCTGGGGTTCCTGGCCTGTGGAACGCCGACCCGGCAACGCCCGAACGTCCTCATCATCCTCATTGACTCAATAAGGGCGGATCACCTGGGGTGCATGGGCTATCACAGGAACACAACGCCCACCATAGACAGCCTGGCCCGCGAGGGAACCCTTTTCAAAGCGTGCCAGAGCCAGTCATCCTGGACGCTGCCGGCAATGACTTCCATCCTTTCGGGACTCAATGCCCGCGAACACGGCGCGGGCAGGCGTTACGACGCCCTTTACGGTGTGTCCACGGGGATCCCCTGGATGCCCCACATCTTCAAGGCCGAAGGCTACGAGACCGGTGCTTTTTTCAACGTGATCTTCATGAGTTCCGATTTCGGTTTCCACAGGGGGTTCAACCACTTCGACTGCCCCGCCCTGGGTCCCGAGTCGTCCCCCCGGAACGCCGGGGATACAGTGGACGCATTCCTTCACTGGCTGCAGGGGGTTCCCGATGACACGCCCTTCTTCGCTGCGGTGCACTTCTTCGATCCCCACCTGACCTACAACCCGTCCGCGCCCTTTGATTCACTCTTCACCGATCCCGCCTATGCAGGCGAATACAACAACCTCTGGGGGGGAGTTTCCGAGCTCAACGCGGTGCATTTCGGACGCGACACCATCCCTCCCGAAGGGCTTTTCAACCTCATGGCGCTCTACGACGGCGAGATAGCCTACACCGACATGCAGCTCGGAAGGCTTCTCGACAGTCTCTCCATGATGGGTCTTTCCGGGAACACGCTGATCGTGGTGGTGGGGGACCACGGCGAGGAGTTTCTGGAGCACGGGGGAATGGACCACGGCAGAACGCTTTACCAGGAGATATGCCACGTTCCGCTTGTCTTCTGCGGGCCGGGAGTTCCCCGTGGAGAGGTTGTTCAAACCCTCGTCGCCCAGCTGAACGTTCTTCCCACCGTCCTGAACCTGTCCGGAACAGACCCTGCCGCCCCTTCGCTGTTCTCGCCCGGCTTCACACCGGTTCCGGTGCCCGCAGGCGACGTGCTCTGGCGGGAAGGCGACCTGGCAAGCCTGGTGTTCGACGGGAAGAAACTGATCTGGGGAGTGGACGAAGACTTCACTGAGCAGTACGACCTCTCACTTGACCCCGGTGAGACGGTTTGCCTTCCGGCCGACTCGGTACTGATGGCCGATCTGGAGTGGTACTTCGGGACTCCCGCGCTTGCTGAAGCGCCCTTCGTCGACGTCGAGGGCAGCATGCGGCAGGACCTCAGGAACCTGGGTTACATCCGCTGAGCCTTCGCCTGAGTATTTCCCAACCCACGATGGCAGAAGCCGAGGCAACGTTCACGCACTTTCTCTCCCCGGCCTGGGGAATGACAAGAACGCGGGGGGACAGCTCCCACACACCTCTCGACACACCCTCCGCCTCGTTTCCGAAGACCAGCGCGCAGGATTCGGGGAAATCGGCCCTGTCGAGCGGAACGGCATCCCGGGTGTTCTCCACCACGAAAAGCCCGAAACCGGCATCAACCGCCCACCTCGATGCTTCGGAAGCAGTGGGGAACCACCTCCATGGTACTATTGCGTGGGTTCCCCTGGAAGTGCGCCCGACCTTCCTGCCGCCTGGAAGAGCGGAGATGCCGCATGGGAAGACAGCGCTGGGAAACACGGCTTCGGCTGTCCGGAACACCGCACCTACGTTGTAGGCGCTTCGGAAGCCATCAAGGATGAAGATAGTCGTTCCCTTTGGAAGCATCCGGGAATTTACCCCATTTCAGGGTCGCGGAAAACCCCGGCCTTGAAAAGATGCCCCGCGCGGCCGTACTTCAGTGCATGAAACTCAGGGGCTGGGTGATCGCAGGTTGCTTCCTCCTTCTGGCCGTGCACTACACAACTACCTCTCCGCCGCCGGAACCAACCGGACAGGAAACAGGGGTCTGGCGGGGAGTGGTATCCAGCGTCACCGCCAGGGGCGCCATGGTTTCCGGTCTGTGGGTGTCCTCGCCGGAACTCGCGGCAAACGTGGACCGGGGAGACTCACTGATGGTCATGGGTTACCGCCGGGGAATGTACATATCACCCTGGAGCGTCAGGATGAAACCTGCCCGTGACTTCTTCCACAGTGCGAGAAGGGCGCTTAACGACCGTTTCGCTGAGGTCATCCCCGACAGCCAGGCACTCGGCATATCGACAGCTCTGATCCTGGGTTCCAGGGGACGGGTTCCAGTGTCCGCGGCCCGGGCTTTCCAGCTTTCGGGAACGGCACATCTGCTGGCGCTTTCAGGCATGCACACGGGCATTGTGGCGGGTTTCATCCTCCTGCTTTCAAGGCTCCTGTTCGGCAGGAGACCTATCGGCGCATTTTCAGCGGTTGCCGCCATTGCCATCTTCGTGGCACTCTCCGGCGGAAGGGCCTCCACCGTCCGTGCGGGGATCATGGCCGGAACCGTGATCCTATGGACGGCTCTCCGCGGCGGCAGGGTACACCCGCTCTCGGTCTGGTGCCTGGCCCTGCTCCCTGCCGTCATTGACAGTTCGATCCTCTCCGATGCCGGCGCTCAAATGTCATACGGCTCGGTGCTTGCCCTTATCCTTCTGGCCAGGTCGTGGAAAGGGCTTATCGGGAAAGTCCTTACCCCTTTATGGGCTGGTGTGGTCGTAATCACGGCTCTTGCACCTCTCAGTGCTTCAATCTACGGCACTGTAAACCCGGCGGGCGCGGTGAGCACCGTGCTGAGCATTCCGGTGATGACGGCGGTTATGGCCCTCGGGGCCCTCGCGGCCACGGGCTCAGGCAGCGGTCTTCTGGCGTGGCTCTGCGGAAGGTGGCTGTGGATTCTCGGTCTTTTCACAGGCTTGAACCTGGAAGTCGTCCCCGACAGATCACTGTTGGTGGTCTGGTTGTCTTTGATGGGGGTTCTGTTCGTTATGAAACGCCTGAAAAACTTCGACAAGAGGTTCAGATGACGTAGTCTTCCACGAAGTCCTCGTTCTCTTCCTGATGGTCGGGATGTGGCTCGGATTGATCAGGAGAGGTTTCGGGCACCAGGGGGCCGGGTGCGGAGACGCCGTTCCTGTTGAAACGCAGAAGAACCGCGCCCGTGTTGTCAAGGGCGCTTTCCAGGTCATCCAGGCCCACGGCCTCAAAAACTGCGCCAAGGGGAAGGTTCATCTCCAGCGTGTCGCCGGGGAACACTACCCATCCCTGTCTGACGCCGCCGGGAGAGTGGCCTATGAGAACGGTCAGGCCATCGTAGCCGTCGAGACCTTCGTCAGCTGCGACAACCGTGTAGGCTCCGGCGGGGATAGAAACGGTTCTTGATCGATCGAGCACGGCCAGGTTGTAGGCGCTTGAAACCGTTATGGAAGGTGTGATCTCGCGGATCACCGGAAGAAAACTGATCGAGTCCGCCATGGTGGGGGTGGTCATCCAGACCGTTACAGAATCCGAGAAGCCGGGCTGGGCCTTCCAGGTCACACTTCTTCCTGTCGCATCCTGAGCGCCCGACTCGAGAAATGTTCCGGATGAGCAGCGCCAGACCGCCTGGGTACCGTCAGGAACAATGGTGGACAAGTAGGCGGTGCCGTCCCCGGAAGGGTCGATCGAGGCGAGGATCTGGACGGGGTCGTTCACCTGACCCCGGGACTGTGTGACTATCCAGGTTGCCAGGACGGCAAGGGGCAGAAGGAACGGAAACCCAACGGAGACAAGCTTTCTGAATGAACTGTTTCTTCTCATGCCTGTAATATTGCCTTTTCGCGGGGTTTGCCGCCAGTGATGGTCAGGGCTATCTTCCCGCCAAAGGAAAGGAAACCGCACCATGAGCGACACACCTGATTTTCTCTTGAAACTTCTCGCAACAAGGAGCGTTTCGGGTCACACCCGGGAAGCTTTGGCGCTTGTCGAGGCCGAATTCGCCGGCCTGTCCGTCCCCGTACTGACCCGGACAACTGTGAAGGGCTCGTTCATAGCCACGATAGAGGGTTCCACTCACGAGGGGATCGTGTTTGCGTCCCACCTCGACACCCTGGGTGCCATGGTCAGCAGGATATGCCCTGACGGCACCCTTCGCTACAAGACCGTTGGTGGCTTCACACCGGGAAGCATCGAGGGCGAGTACTGCCTGGTGGAGACCTTCCAGGGAGAGTTCCTTCCAGGCACCATCCTCTTCGACAGGGCTTCCGTGCATGCCTACGGGCAGGAAAAAGCGGCCGCCAAAAGGGAGCACGGCGACATGCGGATCAGGCTGGATTTCGATGTTCCCGATGCTGATGCCATCAGAGACCTGGGAGTATCCGTGGGGAATTACGTCCATTTCGACCCCAGACCCGTCCTGTCAGGCTCGGGCTACATCAAGGGACGCCACCTCGACGACAAGGCCGGGGTCGCAGCGCTCACCGCCGCTGCGGCGGAGATCGCCAGGCACGGGGAGAAGCCGCGCAGAACGCTGCACTTCATGTTCACTTCACACGAGGAGGTGGGGCATGGCGGCGCGGGATGGTTCCCCCGTGACGTATGTGAGCTGATCGCCGTTGACATGGGCGTAATGGGCAGCGAGCAGACCGGTTCGGAGAAAAAGGTTTCCATCTGCATGGCGGACAGTAACGGTCCCTACAACTACGAGCTCTCCCGGCGGCTTATCGATCTTGCTGTTCTGAACGGCATTCCGCATACGGTGGACACGTACCCGTTCTACGGTTCCGACACGGCCGCCTCGCTCAGGATGGGGCTCGACATCAGACACGCACTGATAGGCCCGGGAGTGGACGCCAGCCACGCCGTGGAACGGACCCACCTCGAGGGCATTTCCGCCACCGCCAGTCTGGTGAGCCTTTATTCGCTTTCGTGACCCAGGATGAGATCCGCCGCTGAACCAAGGTCTTCCCGCACGAAATCGGGAGGCGCAGAGCCATCCCTCATTATCTTGTCGAGCTGTGCACGACCCCTTCCGGTGAGCACCAGCACCGTCTTCAGTCCGGTCCTGCGGCCGAGTTCCATGTCGGTCTCAGCGTCGCCAACGATCCACCCGGCACGCATGGGAAGGGAGAGGCGCTGCCTTGCCCGGTCAATCATCCCCGTTTCGGGTTTCCTGCACGAGCAGCCATCCCAGGGGGCGTGGGGACAGTGCTCTATCCCCGCGAAGCTCCCGCCGGCCATGTGCATCATGGAGATCATCCTCTCGTGTATCTTCGCCAGCTCTGCTTCTTCGAGGAAACCCCGGGCGATCCCGGACTGGTTGGTTACGACTATCAGGGGGTGTCCCGCGGCGCAGAGCCTTGCCATGGCTTCGAAAACCCCGGGCAGGGGTGCCCACTGCGAAAGGGACCTGACGTAGTCCCTCAGGTTCTCGTTTATGACCCCGTCGCGGTCAAGGAATACTGGCAAAGCAGGGGTCACATGCGGCTCCGGTGGTACGAGACAAGGTCTTTCAACCCCTCTTCGAATGGGATGGAGGGGTTCCACCCGAGGATAGTCCGGGCCCGTGTGGCATCGAGGCTGACCTTCAGGATCTCTTCGGGAAGGGGGGGACCGTACTCGGGTTTGAGCGCGGTGCCCACAAGCTCCCGGATTATTGTGTCGAGTTCCCTGACGCTGCGGCCCTGACCCCAGCCGATGTTGAATATGCCGCCGGTGAGCTCGGGGCGGGAAAGGTCAAGGGCTAGGGCATTTGCCCTGGCAATGTCTGCCACATGGACATAGTCACGGAGCTGATCGCCATCGCCGTTGATCCGGGGAGGTGTTCCGCCGAGGTACTTCACGGTGAAGATCGCGGTGACACCGGCTTCACCCCACGGGTTCTGCCTGGGACCGTAGACGTTCGGGTACCTGAGAACAACGTAGCCCATGCCGTATAGGTGTCTGTAAAGGAAGAGGTAATGCTCGACAGTGTGCTTGCTGACACCGTAGTGGCAGATCGGGTTCACCGGGTGGTCCTCACGGACCGGTATGTACTCGGGTTCACCGTAGACCGCGCCCCCGGTCGAAGCGTAGACCACCCTTTTTACCCCTGAGGCCCTGGCAGCCTCGAGAATGTTCAGTGTGCCCCCTATGTTCACGGACGAATCGAACACAGGCTCGCGGACAGACCTGCGCACATCCATTTGCGCCGCATGGTGACAGATCGCGTCGAACCCTCCCGCACAGACGGCATCGTAGGCTTCGCGGGTTCGGATGTCCATTCTGAGGAAGCCTGCAGCCGGATTGACATTCTCTGCGAAACCCGTCGAAAGATCATCCATCACAACAACGTCATGACCAAGAACAATCAGGTGGTCGGTGAGATTGGAGCCGATGAAACCCGCCCCGCCCGTGACAAGGATACGCATGTTCAAAACCTCCCTGGTACTTTGCGCGAAGATAAGCAAGTGGACAGCGCACGTCCAAATGGGCATCTTTGCCCAATACCACGGAGGTGTTCATGAAAGTGCTCGTTGTCTCCGGCGGAAGGTCTGCGGAGCGGGATGTTTCTCTTGTATCCGGCGCCTGGGTACGGCAAGCCCTTGCCGACGCCGGCCATTCGGTGCTCGATGTGAGGATCGGTCCGGGGGGGGATTGGACCCTCTGTGCTGAACCTTTGTCGATCCGTGCGGGGGAATGCCCCTGGAAGCTTGACTGCTCCGGGCAAGAGGTGGCCTTCGACGTGATCTTCCCCGTCCTGCACGGACCGTTCGGCGAGGACGGCACGTTCCAGGGGCTCTGCGAAACTGCGGGATGGCCCTGTGCAGGTGTTCCCGTGCTGGGCTCCGCCGTTGCAATGGACAAACAGACAATGAGGCTTCTGGCCCGTGATGCGGGCCTTCCCCTTCTGCCGTGGGTTTTCAGTGACGGCTCCGTGGACCGCTCGCTTCTGGCCGATCAGGCCCTTCAACTTGGATCAACCCTGTTCGTGAAGCCCTCCCGCATGGGATCCAGCGTTGGCATAAGCAGGGCCGTTGGCAGGGATGAGCTTCTTTCCGCAATTGATGTTGCGTCCCGTTACGACAGCAGGGTGATCGTGGAACTGGCGCTCGAAGCCCCCAGGGAGATAGAGGTGAGCGTGCTGGGTACCGGGGAGCGTGTGGAGGCGTCGGTGCCCGGCGAGATCGTTCCGGGAAGGGAATGGTACGACTACAGCGCCAAGTACCACTGTGACGACTCGAGACTGATCATCCCCGCCGACCTTCCCGAAACCACGGCCCTCAACCTCGGGCTGATGGCCCGCACCGCCTTCAGGCTTCTGGGAGGCGCCGGTTTCGCCAGGGTGGACTTCCTTCTGGACGGGACCACCGGAGAGGTTTTCTTCAACGAGGTCAACACGATACCGGGCTTCACCGCCATAAGCATGTTCCCGAAGCTCTGGAACGCCTCGGGGCTTCCCTCCGGCAAGCTCCTCGATGCCATTCTCTCCGAGGCCCTTGCCCGGCCGCTCACCGGAACGGCGGCAAGACCGTGAAAACAGTCTGCGACCTTCGAAGCGATACCGTCAGTGTTCCGTGCGAGGCAATGCGCAACGCCATTGCGCACGCCCCCGTCGGGGACGACGTATTCGGCGAGGACCCCAGCGTGAACCTCCTCGAATCGCGGACGGCAGAGCTTCTTGGCAAGGAATCGGCCGTGTTCGTACCAACGGGCACGATGGCGAACGGAACGGCCATTCGCTCTCTTGTCTCGCCGGGTGACGAGGTCCTCTGCGGAGCCCGAAGCCATGTTTTCAACTTCGAGGGGGGGCAGTTCGCCCTGAACGGCGGGATTCAGCTTCACCCTCTCGATGAGACACCCGGCGGAACTCCCGATCCAGTCGTTATCGAAGCGCTGCTCCGACGCAAAGCCGACATCCACAACGCTCCCCGCACACTGGTGTCCCTCGAGGACACCCACAACATGCTGGGCGGGGTCATCTGCTCACGGCAGTCCGTGGAGCGCATACGCCTTGCAGCGGCAGAAGCGGGCATACCGGTCTACCTCGATGGAGCGAGGTTCTGGCACGTCGCGAAACCTTCCGAGCTCGCAGCCCTCGCCTCCGGTTTCACGGCGCTCTCCGTGTGCTTCTCCAAGGCCCTGGGCTGCCCCGTGGGGTCAATTGTGGCCGGTTCAGCGGTCTTCGTGGAGAGGGCCCGCTGGTTCAGAAAGAGGATGGGGGGCGGCATGCGTCAGGCCGGCATACTTGCCGGAGCCTGCCTCTGGGCGCTCGAGAACAACCTGCCCAGGCTTCCCGAGACTCACGGGATGTGCTCACGGCTTGCCCGGGCGGTCAACAGCTCAAAAGGGCTCTCGTGCGATCCGAGCCTTCACCCCACGAACATCCTGATGGCCGACGTCGGATCGGGAAACGCCCTGAAGGCTGCGGAAGACCTTGAAAGAAGGGGAGTACGGGTGCTGCCCGTGGGTCCCGGAAGAATCAGGCTTGTCACACACCTGTCTCTCGGAGAGTGCGAGATCACGCACGCCGAAGAGGTCCTCTCAGGTTACGGAGGTTAGAATGAGGGCGGGAGTCGCTGGGGTAGGTCACCTTGGTTATCACCACGCAAGGCTTCTCAAGGGGATCGCGGATCATGTGACGGTTTTCGACACCGATCCGGAGAGGCTTTCGAAGGTCAGTTCCGAACTAGGTGTGGAAGCCGCAGGAAGCCTGGATGAGCTGATCCGTTCGGTTGACGCCATGGTGGTGGCCTGCCCGACCGTCGGGCACCATACGGTTGCCCGGAGAGCCCTGAGCATGGGTGTTCCGGTTCTCGTTGAAAAGCCGGTGGCCGCAACGGTGGCCGAAGCCGCCGATCTGGTGGCACTTGCGGCGGATCAGGGGCTTTTGCTCGCAGTTGGTCATGTGGAGCGTTTCAATCCCGCCATGACCGCCGCCATGGAGCACATTCACAGACCCCTCTATATCGAGGCAAACCGCCTTTCACCCTTCACGCTCAGGTGCACCGACGTCAGCGTCGTGATGGACCTGATGATACACGACATCGACCTCGTCCTCAGCCTGATAAGGTCCCCGGTGACCGACATCCAGGCTTCCGGCGTTCCTGTCCTCACCGGAACGGTGGACATCGCCGGCGCCCGTATCGCGTTTCAGAACGGCTCCCTGGCTGTCATCAACGCCAGCAGGATCTCCCTCGAACAGGTCAGGAAGCTCAGGGTCTTCCAGGAGGGCGGCTATGTTTCCGTTGACTTCGGCGCCAAGACCGTTCACGCCCTCTCCGTTTCGGGGGGCGCCATAACACCCGTTCCTGTGGTCGTGACCGACCACAACGCCCTTGAGATGGAACTCAGGGACTTCCTCAGGGCCGTCGAAAAGGGCGGGGAACCGGCAATAACGGGCGCGGACGGTCTCAGGGCCCTTGAGACCGCCGAAACGGTACTCAGAAAATCCGCAGAGAGCTTCCAAAGGATACGGGAATCCCGATGAGACTGCTGATGTGCGCCGGTGAGCCATCCGGCGACATCAGGGGCGGCGAGCTTCTCAGGGCGCTTTCTTCAAGAACGACCGTTGAAGCATTCGGGATGGGGGGCGATTCGATGGCCGCCGGGGGAATGGAAACGGTCCGGCACATCAGGGGTCTTTCCGTGATGGGTTTCACCGAGGTGTTCAGCTCACTTCCAAGGGTTCTGAGAGCGGAAAGGGAGCTCAAGCGCCTTGTCATTTCACGGAAACCCGATGCCCTTGTCCTCGTGGACTACCCGGGATTCAACATGCGCCTGGGCGCCTGGGCAAGGGGAAAGGGAATACCTGTCGTACAGTACATCGCTCCCCAGACATGGGCATGGGGAGGGTGGAGGACGCGAAAGCTTGCAAGGTCCTGCGGTCTTCTTCTGGTGATCCTTCCCTTCGAGGAGGAATTCTTCAGGAAAAGGGGGATCGATTCGCTTTACACGGGACACCCCCTGGCCGATCAGGTTCCCGTCCCCCTCCCGCAACCGCAGGGGCCCGTGCGGATAGCGCTGCTTCCTGGAAGCCGTGGACAGGAGGTGACCAGGCTGCTGCCGGAGATGGTTGCCGCCTTTCGAATGCTTCAGGCAAGGGGTGAGGTTTCAGGAGCCTCGATCGCCGTGTCTGACTCGGTTGACAGGAGAGTCTACCCCGCACCCGGAAACGGGCTCGAGCTGGCCGGGGGCACCGCGTGTGCCCTTCAGAACGCATCGGCCGCGCTTGTATGTTCCGGGACGGCGACCCTCGAAACCGCCATGCACGGGGTGCCACAGGTCATCTGCTACAAAACCGGGCGGCTTAATTTCGTTCTCGCCAAGCTCCTTGTGAGGGGCGTTGGCAGGATAGGTCTTGCCAACCTTGTGGCAGGGAGAGACATAGCTCCAGAACTCCTGCAGGGAAGGGCAACGGCGCGAATCATGGCGCAGGCCCTGGGTGAAACCCTCCTCGACCCTTCCCGCCGCAGCGCCACCGAAACGGTGAGGTTCAGGCTTGGTCCTCCGGGCGGGGCCGGCAGGGCGGCCGAAGCGGTGATCCGCTTCCTGGAGGCGGTATGAGTTTCCCGATCGCTGCCATGAGGATCCTTGTCACCCTTCTCGGCAGGACGTGGCGCATCGAGAGGCTGAAAGCCTGCGCGGACCTGCCCGGTGAGAGGGTTCTCTTTTCGTTCTGGCACGGCAGCCAGCTCCCGCTTGTTTTCACTCACAGGCATCAGGGGTTCAAGGTTCTAGTCAGTCGAAGCCGCGACGGCGAGATAGTGGCGGCCCTGCTTCACTCCATGGGGTATGGGACGGTCAGGGGCAGTTCATCCAGGGGAGGGGCCCAGGCCGTATCGGACCTCTGTGCCGCCCTGCAGTACACAAGCTGCGCCATCACACCGGATGGCCCCAGGGGACCCCGGGAGGTTCCGAAAGCAGGGCTTTTCGCAGTTGCCGAAAGGGCCGGTGTGCCGGTGAAACCATTGGGGGCGGCAGCCTGGCCGGCCCTGAGGCTTTCCAGCTGGGACAGGTTCCTTGTTCCGCTGCCTTTCAGCAGGGTGGCAGTGACCGAGGGGGTTCCGATCCCTCCGAAAAGGCTTTCCCGCGCTGCTGTCAGCGCAGAGATGGGAAGGGTCTCAGCCCTTGCGGAACTTGCGGTCTCGCCCGTTGCCGGAACCCAGGCGTTCGCAGCGGGAGCCGCTGTGACGCTTGCCCTTCCCGTTCTCTGGTTCCGCCCCCGACGGGAGCGGATGGAAAGGCTCGGGTATGCATCGGCAGGCGCTTCCTGCCCCGCCTGGCTTCACGGCTCCTCGTTGGGGGAGCTGAGGGGGCTTGTTCCCGTTGCTTCCATTCTGGCCTCCCGGAACGTGCCGGTGCACATCACATGCTTCACCCCGTCAGGAAGGGAATTCATTGACCGCGAAGGGTTCACCGGCAGTTTCCTTCCACTTGACACCCCTTCGTGTGTACGGAGGTTCCTCTCACGTGTGAAACCAAGGTGCCTCATCCTCGCCGAAACCGAATTGTGGCCCTGCCTTCTGAGGGAAACGGTGCTTTCAGGCATTCCCGCAGGCATGGTGAACGCCAGGATGTCACACAGGAGCCTTAAACGCTATTCCCTCATAAGAAGTACACTTGCCGGATCCATTTCATGCTTCGCCGGAATACTTGCCCGCACCGAGAACGATGCGGCCGCATTCAGGGACCTTGGGGTCAGACCCGGGATCGTAACCGTTGCGGGGGACGGCAAAGCAGCGGTGACTCCCGAACCTCCGGAACCTGACTGGAGCCGAATGCTGCTGCCGGACCGTGACTACGTTGTAGCCGGTTCGACAAGGCCCGGTGAGGAGGAGTTCGTCCTCAAGGCAGCTGGACTGGCGGGGATGGGGGTCATTCTGGCTCCAAGGCACGGGGACAGGGTGGGGGAGGCTTTCGCGTCAGCAAAAACCCTTGGCTGGACCCCGGAGCTCTTCAGCAGGTCAGAAGGTGCAGCTGACTGCATCGTACTGGACACGCAGGGAGTTCTCGCGCGGATGTACCCCCTGGGTGCGGCGGCATTCCTCGGGGGCACTGTGGCGCCCATCGGCGGTCACAACATACTTGAGCCGCTCAGTCAGGGTCTTCCGGTTATAGTGGGGCCACACCACGGCAATCACGGTATTATTGTGGCGGAAGGTGTTGAACGAGGGGTTGTGGCGGTGGCACATACTCCGGAAGAGATGGCCGGTATCCTTCTGAACTGGAGGGGGGCACCCGGTCTCTCCCTGAGCGCCGCTGAACTGGCTTCGGCGGGAAGCCTCCACTTTCACCGGGAACTCGAAGCCCTGCTGGAAGGAATGATGCTTTGAACCTTCACCGCATCCACGGCAGGATCGCACGCAGGGAGGGCCGTTGCGCATACCTCGTCTGGCTGCTCGCACCCCTTTCCTGGGCATGGAGCGCGGGCAACCTGGCGGCCCGTTTTTTGCGGGACATCCACCCCTCGGGCGCGACACGGATTCCCGCGGTTGTCGTCAGTGTGGGCAACATAGAAATGGGCGGAGTGGGAAAGACACCCGTCACGATGTGGCTGGGCGAGAGGCTGTCGAGAATGGGTATCAGGACAGCGATCGTGGCCCGAAACCTTGCGGTGTCCAGGGGGCGGCCCGTGGCGGTCCTGCCCGGCTCGTCCGGCGGCGGCGTTCCAGTGAGCGACGAGGCACTGATGATGGGCGCAAGGCTTCATCCGCGCTGCAGGGTCTTCGCAGGTCCGGACAAGACCGAAACCGCACTCAGAGCCTTTCGCGAGACGAATCCCCAGGTGATAGTCATAGATGACGGCTTTCAGCACCTGGGGCTTCACCGCGACCTGGAAGTGGTGGTCCTCAACGCCCGGCACCCCTTCGGAGTCGGTGGCATCTTTCCCCTGGGCACCCTCAGGGAGCATCCCGGGGTTATATCCAGGGCGGATTTCCTATGGCTCAACAGGGCTTCCAGCGGAGCAACCGAGAAACTTGCGAGAAGGCTTTCCGCACAGAGGAACTGGAAGGCTCCCTTCATAGCCAGCACAGTGGTCCCCCAGCAGCCCAGGGAACCGGACGGCACCGACGCCAGCCCCTGCAGGGTCGTGGCATTCGCCGGGATCGGAAGACCCGAGTCCTTCCGTGAAACCCTTTTAGATGCGGGTTTCGAAGTGGCTGACTTTCTGGAGTTCCCCGACCACTGGAACTACACGGCCGATGACACGGCTGCCCTTCTTCTATCACTGCGGAATACCAGGGCCGAAAGGCTCGTAACAACGGAAAAGGATGCCGCAAGACTTGGCAGGAAGGGGTTACGGCTTCTCAACCCGCTGGTGCTCCCGGTAACCCTCTCGGTTGACGGAGCCGGGGAAGAACTTCTGGGGCGCATTCTTGACCTTGTTTCGGAGAGGGAACGTTGATGACTCACTGTGATGTTCTTGTCGTTGGCGGCGGAATGGGCGGACTGATGTGCGCCCTCATGCTTCCCGAAGAGCTTTCGGTGACGGTTCTCAGCAAGGTGCCGCTTCCCACGGGCAGCACCCACCTGGCACAGGGCGGAATAGCCGCGGTTACACCAGGCGGGGACAGCCCCGAAATGCACCTGCGGGACACGGTGCTGGCCGGAGCGGGACTGGTGCACGAAGAGACCGCCATGGGCATCATCAGGTTGGGCGGAAGCCTCATCGAAACACTTGAATCGCTGGGAATCCCTCTCGAGGGGGCCGGCGACGGAGTGGCAGGCATCGAGGGCGGGCATTCGTACAGAAGGGTGCTTCACTACTACGACCGGACCGGGCGTTTCATCAGCAGAAGACTGGCACAGATATGCCGGGCGAGAAGCAACATCACCATAATCGAGAACGCCTTCGCCATGAACATCATCACAGCCTCAAGGGAGGCCCCCGAGACAGTGTCGGGAACAGGGGACACCTGCCTGGGCATCTACGTCCTTCACGAGGGCAGGGTCAGGACAATGCTCGCCCGGGAGACCGTCATCGCAACCGGTGGCGCCGGAAAGGCCTACAGGTACACGTCCAACGACGATTCCGCAACCGGTGACGGCATCGCCATGGCCTACAGGGCCGGGCTTCCCGTGAGGAACATGGAGTTCTACCAGTTCCACCCGACCTGCCTCTTCCACCCCGATTACAGGAACTTTCTGATCACCGAGGCCCTCCGGGGTGAGGGCGCCCTTCTTGTTGACCATCAGGGCACCCGTTTCATGAGGGAGTACGATCCCGAAAGGATGGAGCTTGCCCCGAGGGATGTCGTGGCACGCGCGATAGACAGCCACATGAAACAGCAGGGGACCGATCATGTCTTCCTTGACGCGACCGGGCTTGGAGAGGCCTATCTCAGGAACCACTTCCCCGAGGTCACATGGGGAGTGATGAAGGCGGGCATAATTCCCTGGGAAAAGCCAATACCCGTGGTTCCGGCGGCCCATTACTGCGTGGGAGGGGTTATAGCGGGAATCGACGGCTCCACGGAGATGAAGGGGCTGAGGGTTGTGGGAGAGGCGGCATCCACGGGTCTTCACGGTGCCAACAGGCTGGGGAGCAACAGCCTTCTCGAGGCGGGCGTAATGGGTATGGAGGCGGCGCGACGCATCGGAGGGGACATAAGCGGTGAGCCGGTCAAGCATGTCAGGGACTGGTACTACGGACGGGCCAAACCCCTTGAGGAAAGCGTGCTTGTGGATCACTCCTGGGCAAGCCTGAGAAGCGTGATGTGGGACTACGTTGGCATAGTGAGGACCGACAAGCGCCTCAGGAGAGCGCTCAGACTACTCGAAGTCCTCTCCGAAGAGACCGAGGAGGACTACTGGAACCTGCTTCCCTCCAGGGATCTGCTTGAACTGCGAAACCTCTGCACCGTGAGCACCCTGATGGTCAGATCAGCCCTTCGCAGAAGGGAGAGCAGGGGCCTGCACTTCCTCCAGGACTGCCCCGAAACATCCTCCACGGCCAGAGACACGGTCCTTCGAAAGGGGCTTTCTTGAGATTCCCGGTCACAGTGCTGGTCGGTCTGTCACTTCTGGCCCTGGGTTGCGGAAGCCTTCCTGCCTACAGGGGCCAGGGCATAACATGCAGGGGACCATCCGGCATACCCGTCGAGGTCGCCCGTGGCTCAGGAACCACAACGGCCGGGGGAGGCCAGGCTGATGGGGGGAGCGGGGCCGGTGAGGTTCGGATGGAGGTTCCCGCCTCCAGGGCGGCCCAGACCATTCTGGACGAGATCGAACACTGGTACGGAACTCCATACGTCTACGGCGGTTCCACGAAGAACGGTACGGACTGCTCGGGCTTCACCCAGTCCGTATACCGCACCGTGGGGATCGAGATACCCAGGCGGGCCTCTAGACAGGCCGCGGCCGCGAGGAACGTTTCCAGGGGAAGCCTGCGACCCGGGGACCTGGTGTTCTTCAACACCTCGGGATCGGGCATTTCCCATGTGGGCATTTATTTGGGGGACGGTCACTTCGCACATGCTGCCACATCGAGGGGGGTTGTGCGGGAATCACTGTCGCACCCCTATTACACGACCCGGTTCGTTCAGGGCGGCCGGTTCCTGGACTGAGGAAGAATGAGCCTTTTCCAGCTTCTGCTTCTTTCCCTCGCCCTCTCCGCCGATGCGTTTGCCGTGAGCATGTGCAGGGCGAAGGGCCGCAGGTCCGCACTTGTTCTGGCATCCGCTTTCGGCTTCTTTCAGGCTGTAATGCCCGTCATCGGGTGGCACGCCGGATCGGCCCTCAGAAGCGTCCTGAGCCGTGTCGCACCCTGGGCAGCATTTTTGATCCTGTTCCTTGTCGGGGGAAGGATGGTCTGGAACGCCGTACGGGACCGTAAGAACAAGACCTGCGGGACAACCGGCAAGGCGCTGATCCTCTCCCTTGCCTTCGCCACCAGTCTTGATGCCTTCGCGGCGGGCATATCGATCTCCCTCATCGGCTCGGGCATCTGGCTGCCGGCTGCCGTCATCGGATCGGTGACATTCGTGGTCTGCCTGGCGGGAGCCGGAATAGGTTGCGTGGCCGGCACGAAACTGGGCTGGCACCTTGAAGCTGCTGCGGGAATTGTGATCATGGCCCTGGGTGTTAAGGCCCTGGTCTAGGATGAGGGCGGTGTCCCCGGCCCTCTGCGCGCTTCTGCTTCACTTTCTCGTTGGATGCGGGGAAAGGGCCCTTCCCGCGCCGGCGGTCAACAGCCGCGAGTTCCTTCCCCAGCAGCCTCCCGCTGTCCGGTGGGTCTTCAGAACCGGCGGAGTGGTGGGGGCTTCACCGGTGATCGCTGACGGCACGGTTTTTTTCGGCAGCTGGGACGAACACATGTACGGGGTCGACGCCCTGACGGGCACCCTGCGCTGGAGCCACCACCTCGAGGGTGGAACAGCTGCCCCCCCTTTGTACACCCCGACAGCCCTGATATGCGCTTCCCTTGGCGGAGCCCTGCTGGGACTCAGCCCTGAAACCGGGGAGGAGCTCTGGCGTCTTCCACTTCCGGAGGGCGCGCCCGGCTTCCCAACTATTTCGGGGGGAGTGATCTACATTGGAGGTGAAAGTGGTCTTCTGGCCATCGACACCGCAGGGGGAACCGTTCTCTGGAGCTTCGGTACGGGCGGTCCTGTCACCGCGGCTCCCGCCGTACACAGCGGGACCGTGTACGCTGCCTGTCACGACGGCGCGGTAAGGGCTCACGACGCCTCGAGCGGCCGGATCAGATGGGTTTTCCAAACCAGGGCCCCCGTGCTTTCGGGACCGGCGGTGGGGGATGGGGATGTCTTTTTCGGCTCCAGCGACTCCTGTGTCTACAGCCTCGAAACCGGAACGGGAGACCTGAACTGGGTGTTCGAGACGATGGGGCCGGTCACAGCCTCCCCGGTCCTCTCGGAAGACCTTGTCCTGGTGGGAAGCGTGGACAACAGGATGTACGCGATCGACAGGGAGAGCGGCGAGGAGGTCTGGCGCTACGCCACCGACGGCTGGATCTGGTCGGCACCCGCGGTAGTGGGGGGGACGGCGGTCTTCGGAAGTTACGACGGCTGCCTTTATGCGGTGAACATTCAAACCGGCAGGGAGGCCTGGAGCCTTCACACTGAAGAAATGATCCACTCCACCCCGGCTGCAGCTCCTGGCATCCTGTGTTTCGGAAGCCTCGACGGCGGTCTCTACGCCCTCGAAATGCCTACTCCCTGAGAAGCATCTCCATCGCCATCAGCCTGATATGGGATGGGGCATCGGGGTTTTCAAGTATCTTCCGCCACGCCTGCGAAGCCAGGTAGGTGTCACCCGTAACGGTGTACATGACACCGGCGGCAGCCAGGGTTTCAGGGGGAGGGTCGGGTTCCGCCATTGCCTCGGATATCCTTACCATTGCGGACTCGGTCAGCCCGTCCTCCCAGTCCAGCATCGCCATGAGAAGGGCGGGGGTGTACTTGTGGGAAACCGGTTCAAGAATGGCGACGGCGCTCTGCCGGTCTCCGGATTCGAGGTGGAAGATGGCAATGTCGGTCCGGGGTACTGACCATTCGGGGTCCTCCCTGACAGCCGCCTCGAGAAGCGCCATGACACCCTGGTCGCCCTGCCTTCGAAGGACCGAGGCATCCCTCACCAGCCTGGCTGAAGCCAGTCTGTGCATCAGGGCGGCCTCCATTTCAGCGGACATTGGAAGGCCAACCCTGGTCCCCGGCGCCGGAAGGCTGTCGGGGGAGTAGCCGGCGGACATGGCCAGGATGGCCGATGCTGAAGGGTCTGACAGAATGGCCCAGGCGAGGAACTCCCAGTAGTCTCCGGAGACCCAGGTCATCATGCACCTCTCGCCGGTCTGCGCAGGATTGAACACGAAAGACCCCGTCACTGTTGTTCTTGTCACGCATCCCGTGAGCGAAACGAGAACCGATGCGGCTACAGCGGCTCTTACCGGTCCTTTCACAGCGCCCCCCATATCAGCTCCTCTGCCTCGTCGGCCAGTTCCAGCACATCACGGGGGGTTGCCACCCTGACAGCCCTGTCCCGAAGGCACGCTGCGCCGGGAAAACCCTTCAGATAGTGGACCAGGTGCCCCCGCATGGCGTTGAACATGCCTGGTTGCGGGCACTCGGCAAGCATGAGCTCCAATTGTCTTGCAATGACCTGTCTGATCTCGCCGGGGCCGGGTTTGGGAGGGCCTCCCGAGAGCGCCCTGAATATCCAGGGGTTCCCCAGTGCGCCCCTGCCCACCATGAGACCGGTCACCCCTTCAAGTGAGAGAAGCCTTTCCCCGTCCGCGGGGCTCTTCACGTCTCCGTTGGCCACAACGGGAACCGGCGAGTTACGGGAGAGCCTTTCGATACCTTCCGGGTTGACCGCCCCCCCGAACATGTCGGACCTGTAACGCCCGTGAATGGTAACCGCCGATGCTCCCGCCGCGCAAAGCAAGCCGCACATCCCCTCGGGAAGGGGCTCGTCGGGTGAAAAACCAAGACGGATCTTTACCGTCACCGGAAGGCTGGTGGCTGCCACAGTTGCCCTGACAACCTCGAACAGCCTGGGCAGGTCCCGGAGAAGGGCCGCACCGGAACCGCTGGAAAGAACTTTCTTGACCGGACATCCCGCGTTGATGTCGATGAAGGAGAAACCAAGGGTGCTTACGAGTTCGGCGCTCCTCGAAAAATCCGCCGGTTTTGCTCCGAAGAGCTGAACGCCCAGGGGCTTCTCCTCCGGAAGGTATCTGAGGTAGCGGATGGATTTGACCGACCTTCGGGATATGCCGGCCGCGGTCACCATCTCCGTCACCAGGCCCGTGGCTCCCAGCGTCCGGCATACCACGCGGAAGGGGCTTCCGGTGTATCCGGCCATGGGCGCAAGGGCCAGGCCATGCGTGTAACATGTAATGTCGCTCAAATCAGCTCCGACGCGTGGGTGTCGGCGTGATAGCTGCTTCTCACCAGCGGTCCCGACGCCACAGACAGATAACCCATCTCAAGGGCTTCCCCGCGCCACTGCTCGAACTCGCCCGGTGTTACGAAACGGTGAACCGGGGCGTGCACTTTCGAGGGTTGCAGGTACTGCCCGAGGGTGAGCATGGTTACCCCGTTTTCCCTCAGATGCGCCAGGGCACGCCTGACATCGTCGGCGTTCTCGCCAAGCCCGAGCATGAGGCCGCTTTTTGCGGGGATCCCCGTTCTCATCGCGGAGAAATCCCCGAGGACTTTCAGGGAACGTTTATAGTCCCCTTCGGGTCTCAGGACGGGGAAGAGGGTCTCCACGGTTTCGAGATTGTGGTTGAAGACGGTTGGGGAGGCTGAGGCGACCTTCGCGATGGATTCGGTGCTGCCCATGAAGTCGGGGGTCAGCACTTCCACCATGATACCCGGAACCCTCTCTCCCAGGGCACGCACCACACGCGAAAAGCACTCCGCGCCTCCGTCCGGCAGGTCGTCACGGGTGACCGACGTTACAACGACGAACCGAAGCCCCATGGCGAAAGCCGCTTCCGCGAGCCTGTGGGGTTCATCGGGATCGGGGGGTAGGGGTGTTCCGTGGTCAACGGCGCAGTAGCGGCAGTTCCTGGTGCAAACCGTGCCCATGATCAAAAACGCTGCCGTGTTCCGCTGGTAGCAGTGTCCCCTGTTGGGGCAGCACGCCTCGTTGCAGACCGTGTTCAACCCCAGCCCCTCCAGTATGCGGCGGGTTTTCCCCGCCGAAACACCGCCCGTCACGGGGGCCTTGAGCCACGAAGGCCTCACAGCGCAAAATCCTTTGCAGTTTCCGTAAGCTCCCGGGCGGGGATCATCCCGTAATCCACAGGGACGGCCCGGACTCCCCAGTAGTCCATGAAAGCCTCCTGGAGTGGGAGTACCAGGTCGACCGGAGAGGCGCAGGGGGCGAATTCCCGCACCGTTCCAGTTCCCTCGACAAGCTTCCTCCGAACGCCTTCAGTCGTGTCTTCCGATCCCTCATGGGTCATGGTGTAGTCAAGGAGCCTTGGCTGGTCGTTGTCGAAGAGAATCGAGCCATGTTCGAGAAACGCGCCCCTGGTGCGGGCCTGGGCGCTTCCAACGAGCTTCCTGCCATCGGGCGTCATGACCTCGAACCTGCCGTGGCTGACGAAGCAGGGTCCCCTGCCGAAACCTTCACCGGAACGGCCCGCCCTGTTCATCACAGCCGGTACTCCGATCCCCTTGAGAGCCGCAACGAGAACGGCGGCCACCGCGCCCAGGCTTTTCTCTATGCCGTCGGCGTAGAGTGGATGGTGCGAACCGGCCGTAACGGAGTAGGTCAGTTCCCTTCCGTGCCAGACCGCCCTGCCGCCCGTGGGGCGCCTTACGAGCCCGAAGCCGTGTGAGAAAAGCTTCGGGCGGTCGATCCCGCTCAACCCCTTCTGAAGCCGTCCCAGGGAAACCGTGTGGGGCTCCCATGTGTACGTGCGAAGGGCGATGTCGAACTCGCCCCTTTCCGCCATTCGGACCAGACAGGCGTCGACCGCCATGTTCTCGGGACCGGGAAGCCCGGGATCATCAAGAATGAGTATCTTCAACGCCTTCCTTTCCGCCGGGGTCGAACTCTAATATAATCCGGCCTGGAACCGCCATTCCAGAAAACGATACAGGTGATGTATGAAACAGAAACACTGTTTTCCGGTCATCCGACTCCTGCTCGCCGCGGTGCTCTGCCTTTCGGGCGCGTCGTCCGCCGAGGCCGTGTACCGGGACGCTGGCGCTGCTTCATGGCCTTTCCTCAAGATGGACATCGGGGCAAGGGCCGCCGCACTGGGCGGAACGGGACTTGTGAATTCGGGCGCACTGGCAATTTTCGCCAATCCGGCTCTTCTGGCTTTTCAGGAGGCCTCCATCACTGCGTCGCACAACTCGTGGTTCGGCAAGACCGATCAGCAGGTGATTTCCGCCGTATTCCCGTGGGGTGAACGCCTGGGCGCATCCCTGGCGTTCCGCTTTCTGAACACAGGGGGGCTCGAATACCGCGAGACCCCGTCCTCGGAACCGACAGGAACCTTCGATGTCACCGACCTCAGCCTCAACGCCGCCCTTGGCCTTCGCCTCGGTGACAGCTTCGCGCTGGGAGCCGGGGTCAAGTTCATCCGCGAAAAGGTGTGGATAGAGGAGAGTTCAGGGCTCTGTTTCGATGTCGGTCTGCTCTCCACTCCGGCCAGAGGGCTCGTTCTTTCCGCCGCACTCCAGAACATCGGGCCGGCCGCCGTCATGGCTTCACGCGAATACAGGCTTCCCAGAACATTAAGGGCAGCAGTCGGTTACTCAATACCAACTCCGTTGGGATCCGCCACGGTTTCTGCCGAGATCCAGAAACCCATCGACAACAACCCCAGGGGAGGTGTAGGTCTCGAGTACCAGCCGCTCTCCTGGGTCGCCCTCAGGGGGGGATACCGCTTCAACGACCCCTCGAGCACCATCACCACCGGGATGGGGTTCTCACAAAGGGGCTGGGTGCTCGATTACGCCTTCGTCCCGGGGAAACACGCCCTCGGTGACACCCACAGGTTCACCCTGACCCGCGCTCTCTGAGTTCCGCTTCCATGCTTATCCTCCTTGTGAACGACGACGGCATCCACGAGCCGGGGCTTCTGGCCCTTGAGCAGGCCCTCTCCGGGTACGAGACCCTTACTGTGGCGCCCATCGCCCACTGTTCGGGGGCGGGAATGTCACTGGGACTTTACGCGCTCCTTTCCGTCATTCCTTCCGGCCCCGGTCGTTTCGCCGTTACGGGAACGCCTGTCGACTGCGTCAAGATAGCTCTCTCCGAGCTTCTACCCCGGCAGCCCGACCTCGTCATCTCAGGCATCAACCCCGGGGCGAACCTCGGCAACAACATCTGGTACTCCGGCACCGTCGCCGCAGCGACTGAAGCGTCGTTCTGGAATGTTCCAGCCATGGCGGTCAGTGTCGAACGCTCGGGTGAGCCGGATTTTCGTCACGCTGCCGAGCTGTCAAGACTGATGGTTGACCGGGGCGTTCACAGGGCGATACCCGCGGGCATGATGCTCAATGTGAACCTTCCCCCGGGCGCCCCTTCGGGATTGAAGCTCACAAGGCCCGGCAGTTTTATCAGAGAGGTGCCCTTCCAGAGGCACCCTGACGGTTCCTACACCTACGGTCCCTATGAACTCCAGGGAACAAGGGAAACATGGGGGACCGATGTTCACGCCATCCTCGACGGTTTCGGGTCGATCTCCGTCCTCAGCCCCGGACGGGACGCCAGGCCCCTGCCGGACGAACTGGAGGACTGGTGCCTCACCCTGTTCTGACGGCCCTTCTTCTGGGTCTCGCTCCCGGCCTTCCCGATGCGCTCGTCATTCATAACAACGTCACTGTCCTGATCGATTCAGTCTACACTGAAACAACGGATCTTGTCGTCGTTCCACTAACCGGACGGGGGGTCGCAAGGTTCACCACCCTGTCTGTTCCCTTCCGCACGGGCTGGGAAACGGTTGAGCTGCTGGAAGCAAGGACGGGGTTGTGGAGGAGCGGCAGACGGGGCTCCGAAGCCCTGGTCTCAGAGCGACCCCATCATGCACTGGCGGGTCAGTCCCGTCTCGAGTCGTCCATGCGCGAACTTGTCCTGACCATGCCCGGCCTTGAAACCGGCGATACGGTCGTGGTCCGGACCCGCCGGGTCATTCGAAGCCTCCCCCTTGCGGACTGCTACAGCTACCACTACAGCCCCTGGTGCAGGGACAGTGTGCTTGCCGGTGAGTTCACCGTCATCGACAGCCGGAGCTCCGGACTGCTCGTCGAGTGGTCCCCTGAGTTTGGCCCTCCCGACACAACGGGAGGCGCCCTGAGGTGGAGCGTCGGCCCGCTCAGCCCCCTTTCCGGCCACCCCCTCGCCCTGCGGGACAGACCCTTCGCAGTCGTGGCAACGCATGACCCGCAGTCGGTTTCCCGCGAACTCCACGCAGTGCTTGACGTCACGTACGGCTCCCACTCCGCGCTGCTTTCGGAAGTGGCTGCGCTCACGGGCCGGACCCCTGATGACATGCGTGACTGGATATCCCTGAACATCGAATACATCGGTGCAGACATGGGGGACTGGCCCGGCTTCTCACCCAAGCCTCCGGCTGAAACCATCGATGATGGGGCGGGAGTCTGTCGCGACACCGCGGTCCTTCTTGTCAACCTGATCCGTGCAGTGGGCGGGGAGGCGTGGCTCGCGATGCTGGACACCACCGGTGGAATACCGGGGCTGGTGGGAAGCAGAAGCTTCGATCACATGGTTGTCGCTGTCCCCCAGGGTGACGGTTTCAGGGTGCTCGACCCTTCCGCAAAGGGTGTGGCGGACGGGCACAGCTACGGGCTCAGGGGAACACGGTTCCTTCCACTTACGCCCTGGGGAACGCCCCTTCAAACGATCCCCGTTGACGGGTGGGAAGACAGCCTCACACTTGTTTTCACGGGAGCCCTGGGTGAAGGGTCGGTCTCAGGTACTCTCTCCGTCACCGCATCCGGCGCCCCCGCCGAACTCCTGTGCACCATCATGGAAAGATCCCATGACGCTTACAGGAATACTCTGCTGGAACGGTTCTTCGGCGCCGAAAACATCTCGGCGGTCTCCACCACGGGGAATACCCTCCTCATCACCGGTGAGTGGAGTGCGCCCGGGGGGCAGGGAGCTCTTTTGCTGCCCGGTCTGAGGGACATCTCCTTTCCGGGCACAAGGGCAGCCCACCTTCTTATCCCGGCCTGCCCCGACAGGATAGAGCTTGACGCGCCCGCTTTCGAAAGCCTGACCCTGACCCTGGCCTGCAACGGGAGGGAAGTGGTTCCCCCCGCTCCGGTGACCACCGGAGATTACTCATGCAGCATCTCCCTGCGCGGTGACACACTGGTCCTGCGGGAAACCGCCCGTGTGCTGCCGCTTCACCCCGAGCCCGGGCGCATCCGCGAAACCCTCCTGCAGCGTGCGGGTACATCGGCCAGAACGGTCCTGACACCATGACCGCAGGCATTCTCCTCTGCATTGCGGCTTCACTCTCCCGAACGACTTTTCTCGACATCGGGCTTTTCAGGGAAGAGGGCCTCACCCGGGCGGTTTTCACCGTGACCGGCGTGCAGGGCGACGACAAGAGGTTTTCGAGGGTATCGCAGGATTACGACCCCGACTACATGGCCGTGGCATTTCTTGGGGCCGGCATCGAAGTCCCCTCCTGGGGGGTTGACACTCTGACGGGAACGGGCGGCTGGCCCAGAACCCTCATGGTCGCAATGCCCGGCATTGAACCGGGAACCGAAGTAACGTGGGCCTTCAGCGCAGAGGAGTTCGGCCGTAACGCTGCCGAGGGCTTCTGGTGGAACTGGAGCGGAACACCCGGACCCGATTCGGTGAGGGTGTCGGTCCACTCATCGGAGGAGTACGCTGTCCATCTCCGGGGCTTCACCGAGACCGAACCCGGCGTTTTCGTTTCAGGTCCGGAAGCCATCCGGGGCATCTGGTTCGCGTCGCCCTCGAACTGGATCGAGATGGGGGAGATGGTGATGGGCGACGCCCTTGCCTTGCTTTCTGCCGGGGATCCAATTCCGCCCGACCTCACCGAGGCCGTGATCCAGGCCGGGGCGGCCGGAGCCTCGGCGGACCTTTTTCTTAGCAGGGCAAGGACCCTGATCTCCGACAATATTCGCGTCACTTCACCCAGGGGGGAGGCGGGTCTCAGGGTGAGGTCACTTCAGGCCATCCTCGACACCAGGTATGCAACGCCCCTCGAAACGGCCCTCCTTTTCTGCGCCATGGCCAGGGTGGCCGGACACGAAGCCCGTCTGGCAGCGGCACGGAACGACCTTCCGCCGTTCCCGTACCCGATCGGCTGGAACAGGTTCCTCGTAAGGGTGGATACCCCTGACGGCGCTCTGTGGTTCGAGCCCTCGGCGCCCCTTTCACCGGCCGGTTACGTTGAATCCGCCGACACGCTCTTCGTTCTCGTCGAAGGGATGGACCGGATCCTCACGATAGACCCGAACCCTGGAACGGGCAACCTCTGCCGCGAAAGCTGGACAATTGACCCTGCGGCGGGAACCTTCACCCTGACCCTCGACTGCAGGGGAGGGTTTGACAGGGAGCTTCGGGAACGACTCGGCGGAATGCCCTCACAGGATGCCGTTCTGGCACTCTCCGAATGGTTCAGGGTCTCGGGGATACATCTTTTCCCCACGTCCTGCGAAGCATCGGACTTTTTCGATCTGGCGACGCCCGCAACCCTGCACGTGAGCGGTGTGTTTCAACGGTCTGCGCGGCCCTATTACGAAAGGGTTCCGGAACTGACCTGGCGAAGCCCCGGCGAAAGGGTGGTAGGGGTCAACGGTTCACCGGTTACGGAAGGGGTTTTCCAGAGAATTGAATAGGCTTCCGGCTGCCCTGCTTGTTGTCCTGGCCGGCGTCACGGTCAGGATGGTCCTGTACCGGTCGAACGAAGCCCTTTTCGCCCATCCCCAGGTGGATGAACAGGAATACCTCGAACCGCCGGCTCCACCCTTTGAAAGGCCTCCTGCCACCTATTTCGTCGCGGGGCTGCCTTACTCCCGTGCCGTTGTTTCACTCATCTCGCTGCTTCCATCCCTCTTTTTCCTCCTCGCGCTTCCGCGAACCCGGAAAAACCTTGTTCTGGCTGGGCTTATGGCCACGGAGCCGACACTTGCCCTGAGCGGGATCCAGCTGCTCCCGGAAGCCCCCGCAGCGGCTCTGACCGCACTCTGCCTGGTGCTCGTGCACCATTGTCGTCACAGGATGGCAGGCTTCGTCCTGGGTGCCGCAGCGCTCTTTCGGGGGGAACTCCTCATCCTTCTGCCGCTGCTGCCCATCCTTGGCAGGAGGGGGAGGACCATGCTCCTCTTCGCCCTGGCGGCGGTGGCCCCGGTCGTGGCGGTGAACATGGCTTCAGGAGGGCCACCCTCGGTGGCGTCCACCGGCGGGCTGAACCTCTGGATAGGTTCGGACTGGAGCCTTCTCAAGACCCCACCGGGAGTGGAGTTCGAGCAGCTCATGGAAGTCCGGCCGGAAACCCCGTTCGCGGAGAGGGCCTTCTCGGTTATTGGTGAAGACCCTGCAGGATGGGCTTTCAGAGGGTTTCTGAAGGCACTTGCATTCTTCACCCTGCCGGGTCCCGGGCGCAACATTGACTCGGGCGAAGCCCTGAGGCCCCTCATCGTGCTTCTCGGGGTGACAGCCCTGTTTCTGGCGGGAATGGCCGGGATACGCCGGGATCCTGCGTCCCTGCTCATGGTTGCAGGGGTTTTAAGCGCCTTTCTCTTCTTCCCGTCCGTGCGCTACAGGGTGGTCTTCCTGCCCGCCTTCGCCCTGACAGCAGCCTGTCTTCCCTGGAAGAGGCTTATCCCAGCGGTTTCCGCAGTTCTCGCCCTGAGCCTTTTCCTTCAATACCCTGCTCACGTGAGACCCGGTCTCAATACAGTGCTGACGGCTCAGAACGCCCTGCGTGAAAACAATACCACGCGGTGTCTGGCGCTCCTTTCCGAGGCCGAAAGACAGGGCTTCGAAGGCGCGGACATCCACAACATCAGGGCGTCCGCCATGGCCATTGAGGGCAGGGAGTTCCGGGAGGTGCTTCTGGAGTTCGGCCGTGCCATGGAGGCCGCGCCAAGGTCCCCCACGGTCTGGAGGAACATGGCGGTGTTCCTGTGGAACTACGGGAGGACGCAGCACGCTATCGAAGCCGCGCAAACCGCCATGCGCCTCAACCCTGTGCTCGAAGCGGAACTTTCGGAGATACTGGACTCCCGGACGGAATAGTCCGGCGTCCGTGTTTGTAGAACCTTCGAACCACATCTGAAGGGAGAACGGAATGGTTTCAATGCTCGCTCTGCTGCTGATGACTGCGCTGAAGGGTTCTGCTGATTACGAAGGGGTCGTGCA
>DIXM01000006.1 GCA_002436025.1 candidate division Hyd24-12 bacterium UBA6080 | reverse complement strand
GGGGAAAATTGAACTGTCGTTGACAGTTATCGAGTAGTTCTTGCAGCTTGTCTCGTGCGCTGGAATAATCACCACTCATGAAGGCCAGCTCCGCGTCCAACTCTGCCGAGTAGGCACGTAAGACATGCTCATTGGCTCCGGTTGGTTTTACGTTTGCCATTTTTTCGGCGTAATAGGCTTTCCAACCTTCGTCGCGCTTCACACACTGGTGGACTAGCCCACTAAATGCGGTGGTTGGGCTTTCTCCATCAGCAATTTCCTGCTGCGCCATCTCCGCAAGCTCCAATCCAATATCAATCTGAGTGGACATTTGCGGGGATAAATACTTTCTTGACTCCCTGTCCCGAACAAGTCGGATAATATCTGTTCCTATGATGACAAGGACTGAATAGTCTTTTTCTCCACGAACGCTCCTCCCCAGTCCTTGCTCGACTGTGCGGATTGTGCGCATCAGGGTCGCCTCGCTCGTTGGCCGGCAAGACTCTTGGTAAAGATCAATTAGGCTTTCCGAAAACGGTCTCCCGTCAAAAATCAGGATACGGCATGTATCATCGGGCAGATCAATGCCATCGTATCGATTTGCCAAGACCACGGTTTTTTCGTATATGCCTTTGCGAAGGTCATCTATGACTTGAGATACTGATTCTTTAGTCGCTACGAGCGCGCCGTAGGCCTCCCAATCTTTCGTTTTTTGGAAGCTAGGCACAAGTGCGACACGCCCGTATTGCCTTGTATCATTTGGCGGCCCATACCATTGGACTATTTGCCCCCTCTTCAACTCCTCGTGGATAATCGAAGGCAATAAGACCATTTTTTCCCCCGACCAGCCCTCCTTTGCGTAGGTAATGGGAGTCGTGATTGTCTTTGGTTCAAGTTGTAGACCTTTTACAAGAAAAGCATCGTCGGTGACCGTGGCTGACATGAATACCCGATGGTGAGCCTTCCAGTAACTACCAAATGCTGACAAAGGAGGGATATGCGGCTCGATCTCAATGGCAACACCAGAGATTACGCAGTGACAAAACTCAAGCATGTCCTTCAACAGAGGCCATGCGTATTTGATTGTCTTTCGCCCTGCATTGGAAGATAGAATAGCTGCGACATCAGTAAAATGCTGAGACCAGGCCCAATAAGGGACTGGCAGTATGGAATCACGTTTATTATTGCAGATTTCGGCATAAGAGCCAACCCCCTGCTGTTCCAAGGCATCGGCGAAAAGTGTTTTGAGGGATTCGTAGGCTGGCTCATTATAGATGATGCGTATCTTGCACGCCTCGCGAATTCTATCGGAGCAGGCGTGAGCATCGTCCATCAACAGTGTGTCAACTGGAATTGATTGCCGGTGAAGGTGGAACTTTGTCAATCCGTTAAACAGTTTCTGAA
This sequence comes from candidate division Hyd24-12 bacterium UBA6080, assembly GCA_002436025.1. GTDB lineage: Bacteria > Fermentibacterota > Fermentibacteria > Fermentibacterales > JCC-6 > UBA6080. Next base: position 33,145 of record DIXM01000006.1, on the reverse strand, counting down.
CCGAAGTGACAAGAATCCTGGCTCCAGTCAAAAATTCATCCGGCAGATCAGATTCAGCCGTGCAAGTCGCTATGCCAAATTGCTTGGCTTGCTCACACGTTTGGGCAATGAGGAAATTATCCGGGCACAAGTAAAGTGCTTTCCCCTTGGTGGCGTTTAGTCTTGCTTGGAGCAAGAGCAGGCCGACCAATGTTTTGCCTTGCCCAGTATGCAATTTTACAATAACATCACGAGTAGTTCGCTTGTGCTCAAACCATTCAGTCAGGACTGCCAGTTGTGCGGGCCGCAGTGGCCCTTTGTCATGGGCGCGGTCAAGTGTGTCGTAGAGTTTCACGGGATCAATCGGTTTCTCCACTTGTTTCCCTGTTAAACGTTTCTTGAAATCAACCACGTTGTCACCTTTTCGGATTTATAGCGCAATAGAAATGCTATCGGCCATGATGTTGCCCAACAATGAATATACTGCAGCAGCATATCCCGGCTACCTGATAACCTTTCAGGAGAATAGCCCGCGGGTTACATAGTGTCAACACGGTTATTCATTGGCACGAACAGATTGGGCTGCAGTATACCCCTTTGTTTAACCCGTGCTATACAAGTGCAACATATCATGGGGCCGGGATATCTTGCGCGCAGCGTTCCTGAACCGACCCAGGATTGCCGGAGACATTTCAATGTAAAGGATCGGATTATGGAACATCGGACAAATCACCGGCAAAGTTCAAGAGACATCCAGATTCCCGCAGTTGGGGGACACCCTCGTTCAGGTGGAAGCGGAACAGAAGGTGTTGAAGCTGATGCAGTCCCTCAGAAGCCAGGGTCGCAGTACGCCTTGATAGCCCGTCACCTGACCAGCATGGGGATCCCCACGAAGATTGGTCGGCAATGGCACGCGGCTGCTGTTAGGGGGATGGTGAAGAGGTAGGGGCAGATAATTGAACCGGGGGCGGGTGCCCCCGGGAGTCCCGAGGCCTGAAGGAGCAAATCTGCCTCTTATTCGCGGGCGATGCCGGTCGGTTGTATCGGCCTGTTAGTTGCCTTGCAGGGCAAGTTTCACCGATTCACAGATGTGGTCAATCGACACAAGACTATCCTGGAACTCCTCGAACGTCACATTGCAGTAGGTTTCATGAACCACACCATGCCGTCCTACAACTAAATTGTTGTACTTTGTCTCCAGCGCCTCGTTATCCCTCATGAATCTTTGGAACCTGCTCTTGAAGTCCTCTCCAAGCCGGTTCAAAAAACCAGAGATCTCGTGTGTTTTGACCGACCGAAGAAAGCATGAAAGGCAGCTTTTTGCTAGACTACTCGCAGCTATTGTGGTCGTCGTCTCGAAGTACTCTATGATGATGTCTTCAAGGGACTCCTCCGCTTCGGCAACTGCGAGTACAATGAGGTGACTGGTCAATAGCTGCTTGAGCAGTGGATCAGCCGTAACAGCGGGCAGGTTCCGAACATGGTCGAGAGCGGCTTTGGTCTTTTCGAGCATCACTATCGTCCCAGTCGCACTTTGACGAGGTCCATTCGCTTTTTCAGTACATCAGGGTCCGTCGTAGCGTCCCGTACGGCCTTTCTGTATTCTGGGTTGGCCAGCAATTCGTCTCGCATCGCTTTGATAGTCTCGTTCCTAGCGTCGGGGCAGGTCGCGATACCGACCATCATGCTATCGAACACAGCGGTGTTCAGTCCGCTCGTAATGTGAAAAGGCTTCTTCCCGAGTGCATCGACCACCCGTCTGCAACTAGTCCTAAACAGTCTCTCAAGCGAATTCGGGTCTGCATCAGCCTCTTTGTTCAATCTCTTCATGGACTTGGACATGAAGTCCTTGAGTGGTTTTCTGTAAGTACTGTGATTCAGAAGGGAGAAGAAGCGCAAAATCAGCTCAACGTCCCTTTGGCGCGGGTCCGTCTTTGTAGTTCCTACCAGTTCACGCCACTCTGGCGCATCGTTGAGCTTTCTCAGAAGATCCGTAAACTCCCCGCGATAGACACAGTTCCTAACCTCTTGGTTCGATAGAGCAGTGCCACCTGTATTGAGACGCTCAAAGACATGATAGACACTGGTATCATCTTCTGGATCAAGTTGTTGGATGATGATAGAGCGGAGTACACTATCCTTCAGGCGTCGTTGATCCTTCTCAGAAAGTTCGGTGAATGCCTTTTTCTCCAGAGGGCTCTTATCGCTTAAGCCTCGAAGGCGGAAGATTGTTCTCCTGTCACCGCTGCTTTCTCCAAAGAAACCATCGAAGAAGTAGAAGATGGTCCGTAGTCTCTGCTGTCCATCGACTACGAGTTGCTTCGAGGTTTCTCGAGCTGTGTACAAAAAGATTGGAGGAACTGGAAGACCAAGAAGGAACGATTCTATCAATTTAGAAGCCTGCGGCTGCTTCCAGACATAGCCCCTTTGGAAAGTCGGGATTTCGAAGTCTCCATTCTTCCATTTCTGGTGCAAGACCTCCAAGGTAAAATCAGCCGGATAGGTATTGATCTGGTAGCTTAGCGAACCGGAAGATTCGTCGTCTGCTTCAGCTTCGTTGACTTCCAGTTCGACGTCACAATTCTCGTCCGTGTTCATTTGATCTCCTCGAATCTAGGGCTGGGAGCGCTCCGGTTCTACGGCAAGGCGCGCAGCGGACCATCCGCTGCAATGCTTGTTCGGCTGCCAAGTCCGCGTTTTGCACCGGGTTATGGAACGCCAGAGTCATCGATTGCCTTTAGAGCGGTTGTGGGTGACACAGAGCATCTGGCAGTTCTCAATAGAACTTCCGCCGCCCTTGCTCCAAGCGGAAACGTGGTCAGCGTCCATTTCGTTGAGCTTCCATATCTTGCTTTTGTTGGCAGTATGGCCGACTGCGCAGAGCGGGCAGTTCGATGTGTTGGTGGCTTCGGCTTCTGTGGTCTGCTGGGTGTAGACAGTTTTCTTGGTTGCTTCGTCGAACACCCGTACAACCAGCAGCTTCGTGTCGTGAAGGCCGCCGAGGATGTATTCGAAGACGCCGCGACAGTTTCCGACATAGGGATCTGCGTAAAGCCGCTTGACCTCTGCAGAAACTTGTGCCGGGTCATACGACTCGGAGTGGTACTGCTCGTAGAGCCGTCCCCATTCCAGACCCTGCATCTCCTTCTCAACATCCCTGAATACCCCGGATATCCAGTCGATCACGCTGTTGAAGTAGACCTTCAACTCGTTGATATTATTCTCGTAGCGATGAGTGCTCATGTAGCCGCCAATATCGCCTTTGCTCACCCAGTCCAGCGCTCGCTCCAAGAACTCCTGACGGTTGGCGCTGCCCTTGATGAACGCACTCCATTTCTGGATGTTCGCGTTCTGGCTGTTGCTGAACTCGGCCTTGGCAAGCGTTACGAAAGGTCCGGAGAAGATGGCGTTCAAGCGTTCTTGGGAGTTGAGGGGGACACCTGGGATGTTGATTGTCTCAAACCACTGCTTGAGCTCGCTCTCCGTGCCCTCGCACTCGTAGATCAGTAATCGCGAGTCCCGAATCCTGGCCTGTTGGTCAACGGCAAGGCTGTCGAAGTTCTTCGGATTGCCGCTTTCGATGATCGCGAACTTGTTTGTGACGAACCGTCCGACGCTGGTGATGCGCTGCTGGCCATCCAACACCTCGAACTTGTCCTGTGCGACCTTGTTGAAATAGATCAGTCCGAGCGGATACCCCTTGAGGAGCGAGTGGATGACGGCCTGCTCTTTTTTCCCGCCACCGTCCGCATAGATGTAGTTCCGCTGATACTCAGGCTGAATGGTGAGCTTTCCGCCCAGTCCGTACAGACCCCTTCCTTCCAATTGGTTGTACACGAATCCGGCACAGATGTCGGCGACAGTGATGTCGGTTCTCAGGGTGGTCTTCACTTCTGTGACCTTTTCATATTAGGGTTACGGTGGCGAATGAGTAGCCGTTTATACGGGGCGATGAAATACTCGCCATCAACGATATAGTATGTCTCGTCAGAGGGTGGGCAATCTACTTGAATCGCACATACATCGTTAAGTTTTTTTACTTTGCTCTGTTTGCCCTTCTTGCTCACCTGAGTTTGAACCGGATATAATTTTGTGCGTAAAATGCCGCTGTATTCATAGTCGAGGATCTCGAACTGCTCTGGGTTGTACTTGTCGAGGAAGGTGATTGGTACGCCCATGACACCGTCGTAGTCACTGGGGATCGCGTTTGTGAATGGAACCTCGATAGCATCGAAGTTGTCGTATCGGTCGTACGCGACCTTACCCTTGATTTCCTTGTGCTTGCTGAACTTCAGATTGTCCGCCATGGTCATTAGGCTCAGAGGCTGGTGGCGACGGCCATGGTCGAGATTCGTGTACCAACATGACGTCGAAACTCTCGCTATTTTTTTACCCGTCTGCTTGTCAATATGATGAAAGTGCAGCCAGTCTTCCGGCACTTCGAAAAACATACCCACGTTAAAATTCGTGCACCCGAGCCATAGTTTGCTGTCCTTGATTAGTGGAAACACCTCTTTGTATGTGATCGAATTAGTATTGCCGATGACTAGGAACTTCTTCCGGTGCTCCACGAGCTGAGCGACGTACTCGCGGAAGAGAGAGAATGGCGGGTTGGTTACCACGATGTCCGCCTCCTTCAGGAGCGCGATGCACTCGGGGCTGCGGAAATCCCCGCCGGGGTACTCGTCGCTACCACGTAAAGCGATCCTGGAGGCCTTGTTCCGCTTGAGGAAAAGCTCAACGTCCGTCACATTCGCAGATCCATCACCGTCCTCGTCCTTCACAGAATCGAGGATGACGGTGAGAGCCTTTGGCTTCAGTCGCTCACCATTACCCTCGAAGTACTCCGGGAACAAAGTGCCCTTGCCTGCTATGGGGGAGCCGTCGTAGCTGGTGGTAACGAGCCTTTTCAGGCCGAGCTTGTTGAAATTGGCGGCGAAGTACTTGAAGAAGTTGCTCTCGAAGGGATCATCGCAGTTACAGTAGACGACCTTGTCCCGGAAGGTGTCGGGGTCGTACTCCAGGTAAGCCTCAACCTCCTTCTGGATGTCGACGTACTGGGTGTAGAACTCATCCTTTTTGGCTGCTTTTGCGGCACTTAGAGTTTGATTCATCTGTTTGCTTTCCGCTATCAGTGTCACGAGCAAAACCGGCAGTACCTTCAGAGACAAATCCGGTGGGCTGATTACTATACTGCAGAATAGCCCACACGACTCCTTCAGTCAATATGCTTCCCACTGATCCACGATTCAGTGATCACCCTCGAGTACTACTCTGTATGCCATGCAATATCATCTTGACATCGATATGTAACTCTGACTATACTTACTGTATGATAGAATGCAACAGAGGAGGAAGTTTCATGGGATACCGTGTACGTGACTGGAACAAGTACAAGCATTTCAAGGACCGCAACGCACCCTGGGTCAAGCTTAACAAGGACCTTCTGAACAACAAGGATTGGTTCGAGCTTCCCGACGAAACCACCAAGGTGCTGGTCATGCTCTGGCTTGTTGCCAGCGAGGATCCCGAGCGGGAAGGCAACCTACCCGACGAAGGAGAACTCGCGTTCAGGCTTAGACTGGATGTGACGGAGATCAGGAAGCACCTGGATAGGTTGGAGAAGTGGCTGGAAAGAACCGATGTAGTGGTGTACCAGACTGAGACGGCTAAGACACAGGATGATGCCGCAGTGATAACAGAAAAAGCAGACACATTTGTCACTAAGATAACAACTTCAAAGAAAGGCTCCAAAAGGTTGTCCAGCACGAAGAAGTGCGAAAAGCATAGCTACAGTGAGCAGTTCGAGGAGTTCTGGATCCTGTACCCGAAAAAAGCGCTAAAGGGCAGTGCCTATAAGAAGTATCTCCAGATAACCGAGACTGTGCCAGCAGACGAGATTATCGCCGGGCTTCAGCGACAGCTCGATGATAGCCGGTTCACCGAAGATCCCAATCATTTCACGCATGCCGAGACATGGCTCAACCAGAAGCGATGGGAGTTGAAAGCACCGAAGAGAAAACCGACATAGGTTTAGATGAAACGCTTCTATCAAGAATCCATGACTGAATCAAACTTTCATCCCTGTCAACAAAAGGGGGCCATCTCAATTCTGAAAACAAACCCAGTAGATGCCTGGTGGTCAAACAACGTGCTTAACCCTTCTCTGAAGACTGACGCAATGCAAGTGCTGGTTGGGTTTCCTACTCCTTGGTGCAGCGTTCCCTGGCTTTGGTTCACAGGGCGTACTCGTGACGGCAGTGCTAGTGTATTGTTCTTCCTCAAATGGATCGGTGCGCTGGCATACTAGAAAGTACTCAGCGATCATCATTCCGAGATGAGAATTCTGTCTGCATCTAAGTATGCTAGAATTCATGCTTTGCAGACTGCTATCAGACGTAGATTTCATAACGTTCTTGCCTGCCTGATTGGCATGGTTCGAATACAAGATTGGTATTGCTGAATAGTGACGAACACGAATGGAAACGTGAATGGTAGTAATCTGCTGGATTGTATCTGAGTGAACACGAGTAGATTATTAACATCCTCTTATCTTATCCTCTCGTGCAATAAATTCCTTCATTACTTCATCACGGATTTCGGGGTAAGGGCTTTCATCGCTGAACATTGAGTAGCTGATGATGTTAGTATGATCCAGCCCCTTCGGTCCTGGAAGATGAATTCCCCTCCAAGAATACTCCGACAGCTTCGTTAGTAAGAGACTCCAATAGCGAAGCAACTCTGGAGATATTGTGAAGAAGGACTGCCCTTCAGGCAGTGAAATGCTCTGAGTTCCGAGATACGAATTGCGCAATGTGCTGTGTTCCAGAGAATCCTCGGTCAAATGCATAGGAGAACTGCTGCCCCCTATGTAACCTGCCATTGCTAGTAGTGTGTCAGGGTTTTCAGAAAGGATACTTGCCATATTGAGAATAGCATTTCTCGAGGGAGGAGGAACCTTTCCTAGTTCAATCTTGGTGAGATAAGGGCCAGTAATGCCGATGAGCCGAGCGACTCTCTCGATTGTCAGATAGGGCAGACGTATTATTCGCAGAGCGCGAACGTAAGGCCCAAAGTTCTTATCATAGTCTCTCTGCTTGGGTTTTCTGCCTGGCATAAGTGCTCCGTTCAGTGAGTTCTTATTTCATGAATGAACATGCATGAAATCATCTCGAGAGTCAACCCTCCCTTTCATGCATTGTGTTGTGAGTCCATTTGTCGCATCTTCTTGGTGTTCCCAGAAAGGTCACAATGAAACGATGTGCCTTTGTAGTCCGTGTTAGCGATCCGAGGCAGGGAGACGAACCTGGCAAGTCTCCCGACAGCCAGAAGGCTCAACTGGAGCGCTACATCGAACTCTACAACTACAACATCAAAGATACCCCGGACGTTGAACCTCTGGCGTTTTTTGACGAGTATCGACTGATCGGGGTGAGTGGAGATAAATCATTTGAAGACAAGGAGTTTCGGCGGCTTCGGGCTGACATTCAGAAAGGCAATGTGCAGGTTGTCATGGCAACCTGCCTTGATCGGTTCGGCCGCAGTGTAGCCAAGTTTCTTGAGTTCTTCGAGTATCTCCAGTCCAGTAAGGTCGATCTTGTCGTTACTCAGTATCAGATTGATACCTCGACGGCCCCCGGCAAGCTAATCATCACGATTCTTATGGCACTTGCTGAAATGCAGCGTCATTTACTCGCGATGAAAATCACTGGAACCCGAAGAGAAAAACTGGATCTTGGCTTACGAACCGGAGGGAGCATTCCGCTTGGCTATGACCGGCATCCAGATAAAATAGGGCTTTTAATCATCAACGAAGAAGAGGCAGTAATTGTCCGTCTCGTTTTCCGGCTTTTCAAGGAGCATTTTAACTTTAGCAAGGTTGCTCGACTTGTGAATGAGATGGGTTTTCGGAACAAGGTCAACATCAGCAGCAAAGGAGTACGAACGGGAGGCGAACCTTTCAAGGATCGCTCAATTCGCTACATTCTTAGCAATTGGACCTACTGTGGATGGATGGAGCATCACAAGATCAACAAGGATGTGGATCCAAGCAAGGTGCCGAAAGGCTGTGAGTACAGGCGGTTCCCACCGAAGAAAACTGAGGAACACCCTGTCATTATTCCCAAGGAAGAACTCGTGGAGGTCGAGAGACTGATGAACAGCATCACCAAGAGAAAGGATTCAGACATCGTACCGATCTACCCGTATTTACTTTCTGGACTCGTTGTGTGCCAATTCTGCAAGAAGCCAATGGAAACTGATAAGGGAAAAGACACGAACTATTACTCTTGTACGAACCCTGATTGTCCTGGGCGAAAACTGATCCCAAAAAAATTCCCCCGAATGAAGCGAAACTCCATCGCAGCGTCTGTGCTTGAAGGTTCTGTGCGCGAATTGATTCGCAGAATTCTTGTCGATGATCCGAAAAGAGTTACAGAGATTACCAGGGAAGCCAACAAGTACGTAAACGGGGATCTGGTTGACAAAGGGAAGGAAAAGGGAGTCTTACGATCTAAGAAAGATGATCTCGAGGCTCTCCGAGATGGTGTGCTGATAGGGCTGAAGGAGCACAAAGGGGATAAATCTCTTTTCAGAGGACTCAATGAGCGGTTGAAGTCCGCAACGACGGAGATTTCTGAAATCGAGAAGAGCATCCATGACATAGAAGAGCGCGAGAAGCGTCAAAAGGATCAACTTCTAACTGATGGCGCTGTCAGAGTTGCCCTTGAAGCTCTCGTTTCCACTCCTGATGCTTTCCCTCCTCATCAGCAGAAAGAACTGTATTCGCTTTTCTTCAAGCAGGTTTTGGTCGGTCTGGATGAGATAACAGTGGAGCTGTTTCTTGAAGCCCTTCAATACTATACAAAGAACTGCGGACCAAAAGGCCCGCAGTTCGACTCATCCGCGGTGTGGTACGCCCGTAGGGAATCGAACCCCAAACCTTCTGGTCCGTAGCCAGATGCTCTATCCAATTGAGCTACGGGCGCACCGGGAGGCGTAAACTACTAACTTTTGCAGGGTAAGGTCAAGCTCACCTTTGATAGACTTCGCTGTACCTGAGCTGTGCCGAATGTCCGGCGGGCAGGGTGATACGCGAGGAGAAGCCGTCACCCTGCTGTGTCAATGCTCCCCTTGGAAGCCTTTCCGGGAGAATGACCCTGTAGCTAACCTCTTTGTCTGATGTCGATCTCAGGTCGAGGGTGCAGTCGTAACCATTGCTTCTTGTTGTCCATGTGAGGTTGGTCTGTATCAGGCTGTCGGCGGGAATCCAGAGCGTGTCGCCTGTCAGCGTTCCTGCATAACTTGCGGGAAGCGGAGGAGGTGTGCCGGTCAGGGGAACTGCTATCACTGCGTTCCACTCTCCTTGAACGGGGAAGCCGTACACGAGCATGGTGTCAGGTCTTGTGGTCCCGAGTTCCCACCACGGGAAGACGGCTCCTTCTGAGGGGATCCGGACGGGTCCACTGCTTCTTGCGATAACGCCGTCTTCGTTTGAGAGTTCAACTATGTCGGCTGTCCATGTTTCGCCCGTGTTGTTCATGATGATCGCTGTGCCGGTGGTGTTTGGGCCCAGAGAGATGCGGAGTTCCCAGTGAAGGCCGTCGAGGTGCAGGGTAACCCTGGGTTCCCCGAAGTCGAACAGGACAGGAAAGGCGGCGTTCTCCTGAAGCCTTTGAATGCCGGAGGTGTCCTGGGCGGATGACCTCATCTCCAGAAGCGTTACTCCCTGTGTTGTCAGATGACTTGCGAATTCCACCGGAGTGCCGTGCAGGGGAACGCCAGTGACCATCGCCCCGCTGTCGGGATTGAGAAGGATGACAACTCCGCCCAGGTCGCGGGAAGCGTACCCGGTGAAACCCGTTCGCGCACAGCCGCAGAGAAGAATGACAGGGAGACTGGCCAAAATCGGTTTCATGGGCTATCTATCCCCTCTACGGAGGTGTGAAATGGTGGCGTCCGGGCGTAATCTAAGCTTCAGTCGCTCTTTTCGCGAGGGTGCCCAGGAATTCCTTGAGCTTCGCAATCTGGTGATACTTATCGCGGTGCCTGTGATCGTGGCGCTGGTGGCTCTTTTGGAGGGCAATCTTGAAGCACAGGGCGCGATAGGCCCGTTCACCCGGAACCAGACGCTTAGGATGCTTCTCTGGAACGTCACCATTGTTGTGTCGCTGCTGGCAGTTGTCAGGGGGTGTTTCAGTTTCGTCAGGGGGTGGAGCTTTGAAAGGCCGCTTCCTGGAAGGGGAACGCCGGGCGATCTCCTGGGTGCCACGGTATCGCTTTTTCTCATTTATTTTGTGATCATGTGCATCATGGGCTCGGCGGTAATGCAAGCTTCCAATGGTTTCAACATTGCGGGGTTTCTTTTTCTTGTGGGATGGTGTGCACCGGTGCTTTTCTGGGCGGTGTGCCTGGCAACCCTGCTGTCTACGGTTGCGGATGGCCCGGGTGCGGCCTGGCTTGGCTCATGCTTCCTTCTGTTCTCTCTGTTGCCAGGGCTGTTCGGCAGGGGTGTATCCCAGTGGATAGTGCCCTCCACCGGCAGGCTTGCATCACACACGATCAACGGCTATTTCCACCCCGAAATGCTTCTGATCCTGCTGCTTCACTCAGTTGTCTACATCATCCTTGCCTTGCGGGTGCACGGTTTCAGGAGCCGGGAAGCATCCAGGCGTTGGCAATGATGAACTCCATGACCTCTTTGATTGCGGGGGAGGCTTCCCGCGGAGCCATGCCGTAGATCAGAACCGCGTAGCCGTCACGGAATATCCCGTATGCCGTTCCGCTGAACATGACGCTCGATCCCGAAAGCAGGTTGAAGTTCACCGAAGCGGTGAGGCCTATGGAGCGCATTCCCAGGTGGGAGACGGCAGTGCTTCCCTCGGCCCAGTTCATTGACCCGAAAACCACTCCCGGGAGGGCATCGGGGGGAAGAACGGCTTCGAGCTTCTGTCTCAGCCACAGCCCCTTGTCGGCTGAATCAAGGTCTTCTTCGAGAAGCCAGTACATGATCCGGTAATCATAACCGTGGGAGCCCGGAAGCGAACTGAGCGTGCCGGTCTCGGCGGAGATGACCCCTTCCGCCGGGGGAGTGAGTTCACTCGGGAGCCATCCAAAGGCAATGCCGGGGTATTCGATGACGTATGAAGGCTCTATGGGCAAAGAGTTTGTCAGCAGTAGATACAGAAAAACAGCGATCATGATTCACCTTTCGGATTGATGGCGGGCTGGCCTTACCATAGAATACAACGATGGAGGCACCGTGAACGAAAAGATACTTCTTGTCGAGGATGATGTCGCACTTGCTGAACTTGTGTCTCGGTACCTTACGAGTCACGGTTTCCAGGTGTTCCTACTCCATCAGGGCGCATCGGTTCCCAAAGCCGTGCAGCGTGACAGGCCGGATGCGGTGATCCTCGACATCATGCTGCCCGATTTCGACGGGCTTTCCGTGCTGCGGAAGCTGAGAGAGTTCTGGAGGGGGCCTGTTCTAATGCTTACAGCCCTGGGTGAGGATTCCGACATGGTCGCCGGACTGGAGATCGGGGCTGATGACTACATCGTGAAGCCGGTCACGCCCCGGGTCCTGCTGGCCCGGGTCAGAGCCCTGCTTCGTCGCAGCAGCAACGACCTTGAAGCAGACATGATCGATCTGGGTTCCCTGAGGATCGATGCGCAAGCCAGAACGGCCTTTCTGGATGGCGGTTCCCTCGAACTGACCACTGCCGAGTTCGATCTCCTTCTCCTCCTTGCCCGCAGGGCGGGCAGGGTACAGGAGAGGGCCAGGCTCGTGGAAGAGGTCAGGGGTATAGATTTCAACTCCTTTGACCGATCGGTGGATGTTCTGGTTTCCCGTCTGCGCAAGAAGCTTGGCGGACACGGCGACCTGATCAAGACCGTCCAGGGCGTGGGCTACTGCCTTAGTCCCGGCAGGAACGGTGGGCAATGAAGCTTTACTGGAAAGTGTTCCTGCCCCTGGCGGCGGCCCTGCTGCTGACGATCGTCTTCACGGGATGGTTCATGGGCGCCGTTCTTCCAAACCATCTCAGGACCAGGCAGGCATTGATCGCCGATATGTTCCAGCGGGAAGTAGAGTCTCTTTCAGCTCCAACGCGTGAACAGGTTAGTTTTCTCGCGGATTCCATGGGTGTGAGGATCAGGCTGATCCCCGAAGACAGGATGGGAGGAGGCGAACACCGTGAGCCTCCTCCGCTCCCCGGAACCGTGATCATACCGGCAAGGCCGGGTTTTCCGTTCACCATTGTGGGCATGGTTCCCCTTCCCGGCGTCAGGCTGTCAATTGCTGCAGTTGTTCTACTGCTGCTTCTCATTGTTGAGGGGGTGGTGCTGCACCTCGTTCTCCGGAGCGTGTTCAGGAAGATCAGGGACCTCGAGAGGGCGGCTTCCATCCTGGGGAGCGGTGACACATCGATCCGTTACGCCGTTTCAGGTGGATCGGATGAGCTGGACGCCCTGGGTGAAAGCTTCAACGGGATGGCTCAGCGCATCGACTCTCTGCTTGTTTCACACAAGGAACTCATGGGTTCAGTGGCCCACGAGTTGCGCACACCGCTCGCAAGGCTGTCCCTTGCACTCGAGCTTCTTCGTGAGGGCAGCGGAACGCGGGATGAGATGTTTTCGCGCATGGAAGCGGACATCACAGCACTTAACGCCCTTGTGACAGAATTGCTGGAGTACAACCGGCTTGGCAGGGGAGTTGCGCCGAACATGGAATCCGTGGAAGTCCTTGCCGTAGCTGAAGAGGTTGTCGCCTCTGAATCCTGGGGTCGGGCGGGGCTCGAGATAACGATTTCGGGGCATGCGCTCGTCAGGACCGACAGAGAGCTTCTGGCAAGGGTGTTGTCGAACCTTGTTTCGAACGCCGTCAGACATGCGTCGTCAAAGGTATCCGTTGAGATAAGACCAGCCCTGACATGCTTATCGGTGATCGTGAGGGACGACGGTCCCGGCTTCCCCAATGCGATTCTGTCCGCCGGGTTCATACCCTTCATGAAGGGCAGGGAAAGCCAGGGAGTGGGGCTGGGGCTGTCCATCGCCCGCAGAGCCGCGTCGATCATCGGTGGCGAGATCCTGGCCGGGAACACCCCCGAAGGCGGGGCCAGGATTACTCTTTCCATTCCCATGTGAAAGGGGGACGGTTTGACCCGCCCCCCTTGTACTACCGGGATTGACTACCTGTTCTTGGTCTTCCGCTGCCAGTCGATGAGTATTGGGCTGGCTATGAAGATTGACGAGAATGTTCCCACGAACACGCCGACCATAAGTGTCAGGGCGAAATCCCTGAGCATTCCCGGCGCGAAGATGAACAGCATCAGTACCGCGGCAAATGTGGTCCCGGATGTGATGATGGTGCGGCTGAACGTCTCGTTTATGGCCTTGTTCACGACTTCCTCAAAGGTGCGCCCTTTTCGCAGCTTGACATCCTCCCTGATCCTGTCGAACACCACTATGGTGTCGTTGATGGAGTAGCCAACGATTGTCAGAAGAGCGGCCACGATGGTCAGGGAGAACTCGATCCGGAAGACCGCCAGCACGCCCAGTGTTATGAGGATATCGTGAACCAGGGCCGCCACTGCGGCTACGCCCCACTTGAACTGGAAGCGGTACCATATGTAAAGGATGATGAAGAACATGGCCAACAATACTGCGTTTACCGCCTGGGACCTCAGTTCGGTCCCCACTCGGGGTCCGATCTGTTTGATGAACGCAGTCTCCTCTTCGCCCTCCTGCTCCTCCATGAGGATGCACTCGGCCTCTCCCAGTGCTTCGAAGACCTGGTCCTTGTCGCTTGCGGATGTGCGAACCACAAAGGCGTTTCCATCACCTGTCCAGTCCGAGAGGGCCTGAACCTGCACCCCCTGAAGCCCAAGACCGGAAAGGCTGTTGGCAAGGTCTTCGCCGGTTTCGTGGGCGGTGGTCGTGACGTTGGTCTCGAAACCTCCCGTGAAATCGATCGAAAGGTTCAAACCGCCGTTGACGATGTAACCTAATGCGCCAAGGACGATCGCCGTGAGCGAAGCGATGTAGAATTTCCTGCGGTTTTTCGTTACCGAGTAGTGCGCATCCGTGATGAACGCAAGTCGTCCCATGCCGATGTTCGTTCTCTCTGCTTTTGCCAGAAGCATGGCGAAGTAAGCCCTTGAGAAAACCAGAGAGCAGAACATGGAAGCCAGAATACCTATCGAGAGGGTGACCGCGAAGCCCCTGACGGGACCGGTTCCAAACCTGTAGAGGACCATGGCGGTGATCAGGGTGGTGAGGTTCGAATCGAGGATGGTCACGAACGCCCTTTTGTAGCCGGCGTCTACGGCAGAGCGGATGCCCTTGCCTGATCTTCTCTCCTCCCTCATCCTTTCATAGATAAGAACACTGGCGTCAACCGCCATTCCTATCGTGAGGATGATGCCTGCAATCCCGGGGAGGGTCAGGGTTGAGTTCATGCCCATGAGGCCCAGTTGTGCCAGCGGACCCGGGAAGCAGAGGAAACCGAAAATTATCAGCATGTCGAAAACAAGCGCCAGGACGGCTACGAATCCGCTGAGACCGTAGTAGATGATCATGAAGACGGTGATCAGAAGAAGCGCGACCGCGCCGGCAAGAAGCCCGTTCCCGATCGACCTGCGTCCGAGGCTCGGGCCGATGGTCTGTTCCTCGGCGATCTCGAGCCTTGCGGGAAGCGAGCCGGCCTTGAGAACAAGCCTGAGGTCACGGGCCTCGTCCACGCTGAAGCTGCCTGAGAGCCGGGTGCCGCTTCCCGATATCCTCTCGCGGATCGTGGCGACGGAGTAGATGCTTCCGTCGAGTATGATTGACACCCTCTGCTCGACATTCTCGCCGGTGATTCGCTCCCAGTTCTCGGCGCCCTGTTCGTCGAACTCGAGGATAAGGCCGGGCTCGTTCGTTATCGCCTGATCGTTGCCCATCTGTATGCGGACATCTGTGAGGTTTGCGCCGGTCAGACGGTAGTAGGGTCGGTCGAGGTCCGCCTGACTTCCCCAGCCTCTCGTGACATCGGTGGGAACGAGGTAGACGCCCACGCACTGACCGATGCCTGGGATTTCCTCCGGTCTGGTATAGGCGAACGAGAGGTTGTCGCGCTCAAGGATTGCCTTGGCCGTCGGGGAGTTCACAATGTCCTGGAATGCCTCGAGGTTTTCACCAACTACAAGCACCCAGTCCCCCGGTGATATTCGCAGAAGACTGAAACTCTCGTCGGCGATGGTGATCATTGAACCCAGTCTGCCGGAGGCCTCGAGAAGAAGTGGCTCGGTCATGTCATCAGCCTGGGGCTCGGTCAGCGGGGTTTCGGTTTCTGTGGGAAGGGAGAAAACGGAGCTGTCCGCCAATGTCAGGTCAGCAGGAGTGATTGCGCTGTCTGGGACGATCACTGTGTTCGGTGCAGCTGCGCTGTCGACGGAAGCGGCCGGTTCAGGTGTTTCGGTGACATCTGTAGCCGGCACCACTCCTTCCAGAGCGCTCTCGATATCCCTTATGGTCTGAACGGATGAAGGAGCGGTCTGATTGTTCGCATGGTTGGGGTAAGCAACCACTTTGAATTCGAGGAGCGCCTGTCTTTCAACGATCGCCCTGGCGCGCGCCGGGTCCCGCACTCCGGGAAGCTGAACCACTATCCGGTCATCCCCCTGGCGGGTGATGGACGGCTCGGATACACCGAACTCGTCTATACGGTTCCTGATGATTTCCAGCGCCTGGTCAAGCGCTTCCTCGGGGTCGAGGCCCGGTGTGGGTTCGACGGTGTATGCGAGGTACATGCCGCCCTGAAGGTCGAGGCCAAGCTTGATGGTGCCACGGCTGAGGTCGTAGATGTCGCGGTAGCGCTGGATCTCGGCCTCTCCGCCATCAGCCTGCATCTGGTCAAGCAGTGAACGGAAATAGGGGTTGGAGGTTTCGGGCTGGGCGCTTGCCTCTGCCTTGTCCCGTTCCTGTGATGGGATCGAATACCACCTGATGGTGGGCCAGATCATCAGCACCGCCGTAACGAAAAGCGCTACGGAACTCCAGATGCGCCATTTATCGGCTCGCTTCATACATGCATCCCTTTCAACGGAGTAACTCGGTTCTTCTATGGGTCAATTGTTGTGAACACCAACACACGGGACCCGCCGAATTAGGACGGGAGCCGGGCCTTCAGGAAATCATCGAAAGATACGCAAAGGCTTTGTCGCTGACCACCTGCCTACCCGGGAGCCTTCAACTCCATTCGGAGAGGCTTTCCATCGGGCAGCGTGGCAAGGAATGTCAGACCGCCTCCCTGTCTCTGCCTGGTTTCGAGCAGAGTGATGTTGCACCTGCGGAGCAATCTTGTGATGCTGAGGTTTGCCTGCGTGACCGTGAAGGCTGCAAGGTCAAGGTCCATGGTCAGTACGGTTGTGTCTCCCGCGAACGACTGTCGTGGGCAGTTGCCGTAGATGAACAGTGAGCACCCCTCGGAAAGCTGGTCAACGGGACTCTGTGGAGCATGCACGACACTGTCGGCCTCTTCCGATTCCCGGACCGCAAGACCCGGATCAAGGCATGGTTGGAGGGTTGTCACCAGCACTCCCCCGACGCATGTGAACAGAAGCAGTACTATCAGGTACTCACCCGGCCTCATTGACTGCCTTTCCCCGAGTTGCATCATTTCACGCTCCGGTCCTATCTTTCCCCCTGAGAGGGAAACTGTCAACCCTGCGGGAGGTTTGATGAAAGCAGCATGTTTTATGCCCGTTCTTGTCGCGGTCTGTGCGGGAGCCCCGGGAAACCTCGGTCCCGGTTCCCTTTCGGGGGTACCGGGGTTGCCGCTCTCCGATATCCTTCCCGGCGGACAGCTCAGGTTCAGGACCGGCTTTGAATATACGGATCACGGGGACATGGGCGTCACGAGCCAGGTGCCTTTCAACATCTGCTTCGGGCTGTCCGATGTGTACGAGGTGGGTGCGACCATTCCCGTACGGTTGTCCGATGACGATCACGACGGTATGAGAACAGGAGACCTGGCGCTTTCCGGAGCCATGTTGTACGAAACCGCAAGGGGTGGAACAGCTTTGAAGTTCACGGGTTCGATCTTTCTGCCAACTGGCGAAGCCCCTTTTGACCCGGGGGCGGGAGTCGCTGCCGGAGTTGTGACAACTACCACATTCAGGTTGTTCCGGTTCTCCGCTTCCGGGCAGTACAGGATCATGGGCGGGCAGGATCCCTCAAAAGCCCGTTGGAGAGATGCCATAGCCTTCTCGTTCGGCGGGATGAGTTTTATTGGTGAAGCTCTCTCGGTGTTCACCTCACTCTCCGGAAGTACCGAGGGGGATCTTGTGATCAGCGCCGGTGCTTCCATCGAACCCTGGAAGGAATTGGTCATTGACGGATCCCTTTCGGCTGACATGGAATCACACGGCGACCACAGTGTTTTGCTTGGGGCAGCCTGGACCTTTTCGGATCTGTGAAACGCCTCAGGTGTAGGGGGATATTGCTCTGAGCTTTTCCACGATGCCAGCAAGCGCGTTCACGGCATGATCAAGTTCCTCCACCGTTGTGAACCTGCTCAGGCTGAAACGAACCGCGCTGTTGGCAAGGTTGTGGTCGAGCCCCATGGCCATGAGCACATGGCTCGGATCCTTGCTTCCGGTGCTGCACGCCGAGCCGGATGAGGCGTAGATGCCCTGAATGTCCAGAAGAGTTAGAACCGCCTCGCTCTCGATGCCCCTGAATATCACGGTCGAGGTGTTGGGAAGCCTGGGTGATTCTTGTGCCATGATCATGGCGCCCGGGCATCTGGACAGCACCCCGGATTCGAACCTGTCGAGAAGTGTCTTGACGAAACCCTCTTCCAGAAGATGAGCCTGCGCCAGTTCGGCGGCCTTTCCAAGCCCGACAATGCCTGCGGAGTTGTAGGTGCCGGCCCTCATGCCCTTTTCCTGGTGTCCACCGGTCACGAGGGGAGGAAGGGCCATGCCCCTGCGAAGGTACAGCGCGCCCACCCCCTTGGGCCCATGGAACTTGTGGGCGGACAGGCTCAGCATGTCCACGCCAAGTTCTTCAACACTCACCATAACCTTGCCCACGGCCTGAACCGCGTCTGTGTGAAAAGGGACACCTGCTTCGTGGGAGAAGGCTGCCGCTGCTTTTACGGGCATCAGGGTTCCGGTCTCATTGTTCGCGAACATCACACTGGCAATCGAGGCGCCTTCGAGGGATGACCTGAAGGTTTTCATATCGAGCGTTCCGGATGAATCGACGCCCACGATGCGGGCGGGTCCGCCGAGGTGCATGGCAGTTTCGAGGACGGCGGGGTGTTCCACCGCAGTGGTTACCACCGGCCCTCCCCGAAGCGCCCTGCATCCGCGCAGCGCCATGTTGTCGCTTTCGGTGCCTCCCGATGTGAAAATGATCTCGTCCGGGTTGGCTCCTATCAGCGTCGCCACCTGCTCCCTGGCCCTCGCTATCCGGTCCAGCACCGAGCTGCCGAAAGTATGGAAACTCGAGGGATTTCCGTAATCCGAAGTGAGAAAGGGCATCATTTCCTCGAGAACTTCCGGCGCAAGGGCTGTGGTTGCGTTGTTGTCGAGGTAGACCCTTTTCATTCCGCGGCCTTTCTGATCTCGATCGGGCGCCCAAGCTTCTCGGCGAGCATGCTTTGAAGCCGCTCGGTTTCGAATTTCCCGTCCCGGACAAGGATCCAGTGTGGGTGGACCTTGAGCAAAGTGATCCCGGCAAAACCAGAAATGATCTCGTCAACGGCAATCCGGACCTGACCGCTCTTCTCCCTGAAGTCTTTGACAGCAGCTTTCAGGGCCTGCTGGCCCATAACTGAACAGTGATACTTCTCGGGAGGCATTCCCCCCAGATACTCTGCGATCTGGCTGTTCTTAACCTTGAGGGCCTCGTCCAACGGCAACCCCTTTACCAGTTCCGTGAGGGCTGAAGCGCTCGCTATGGCTCCGGCACACCCGAAAGTGCGGAATTTGATGTCGCTTACGCGGTCGTCCTGGTCTATCTCGATATCGAGGTTCATGGCGTCGCCACACTGTGGTGACCCCACCTCGGAATGGCCGTCAGGGTTTTCGAGCGTGCCAACGTTCCTTGGATTCATAAAATGGTCCATAAGGACTTCGGAGTACTTCCACACGGCTCATCCCTCCAGTTTCTCAAGCCGGCCGTAGAGGAGGTCGGCGATGGTATGCCTGTTCAGATAATCGACGGTGAGAGCCCTCAGGTTGGCCCAGAGCTGTCTTGTCCTGCAGTTTTTCGTAAGATCACAGTCCTTGCTCTCGCACTGCTCATCCTCGAAACCCGGAAGCACGCAGTTCGTGGGGAGAAAGTCATTTTCCAGAAGGCTCACAACGGACATGATCGAAATTGAGTCAGAGGGCATTCCCAGTGAGTAGCCCCCTCCCGGACCACGAAGACCCTTGACGATCCCCTTGTCCCGGAGCTTGATGAATATCTGCTCGAGGTATCGGATGGGTATGCTCTCGTCCTCGGCGATCTTTGCCAGTGAGACGGGTGATTCGCCCTCGAGGGCGGCCAGCCTGACCAACGCCCTGAGACCATACCTGCTTCTCGTTGATATAAGCATCAGTTACCTCGTCCGAATGATCGGCATGCATCCGGGAATGATGAAGTGTCTTTCATCTATTCTCTCAGCTTTCGAACCGCAAGCGCAGCGGCAGCGATCACGACACCGCCCGCGAGCAGGGCGAGCATGAGCTGGAAAGCCATGGGCAGATTGTTGTATCTGATCCCCTCACCAAGAAAACTGAGTTCGGCCGTTATGGAAACACTCACGGGATGGAAGTTGCCGCGGTTGCTCACGAGAAGGACATGGTCGCCGAAATCGGGTACGCCCAGCCGAAAATCTCCAGAAGAAGCTGTCAGGAAAGCCAGTGTGTCGGCCTCGATGCCTGAACTCCATCTCTGGAAACCATCGGAGGTGAGAAGAATGTACTCGACACGGGCCGTATCGGGGATTATTCGAATAGTGCCCGAGATCGTTGCTTCCCTGCCCTGGGCTTCGTCGACCCTGAAACTGATGTAGCGATACTGCCCCACGGACAGCTCCAGCGTATCCGCAAGAAGCGGCACGCTTCCGGCCTGGAGCCACATCGGGAAGAGAAGCAGGAAGAAAAAGATCCTTATCATATCCAATAATATACCTCAGTTTCGGGGTTCATCAAAATCCGCCTCTTCCTTTGTTACTCGTGCGGGTTTCAGGGGTTCCACTGTCACTGGATGCGCTCTGTCCATTTCCTGAAAAGAGACGGATTGCTCCAGTTTCAGCAGAAGGAACACTCCGGTCAGGATCAGCAGGGCCCCGAGGAGAAGGGATCCCCACAGGAACACCGCTGTAACACCCGAAGGGCTGAACGAACCCGCAAGCCTGGCGAGTGATTCGTTCGCCCTGTTCAGTGAACCCTCGAGACCGGCGGCGTCCTCCTCCAGCGCGTTCACATCTGTTGTGAGTGAATCAAGGTTTTCCCTGACGGAAATCACCCTGTAGGAGAGCACAACGATAACCTCTTCAAGGTCCCCGGTCATGTTGTGCAGAGTGTCCAGTTTTTCCGAGGTTGCCATAAGTCGGTTTCCGGGAAGCATGGCTCCAGCTATTCGTGACATGCTTCTCAGATCACCAGCCAGGTCCGGCATGATCTGTTTCATCCGCTCCAGAGTGGTTCCGGTCTGTCCCAGCAGGCTGACCAGTTGATCCAGGGCAGATGCTGTTGCCTCAAGGGAATTCGACACACCACCGATGATCCCGGATGAGTTTTCCACCCCGGACAGCACGTTCCGGGCGAGCCCCTCGGCGCTCTGCAGGCTTTCGTCCATGTAGCGCATTGTTCTGTGGAACGGTTCGATAACAACAAGGGAAAGGATCGCCACGGTTACCCCCATGGCGATGAAAAGAACGCCCAGACCCCTCCCAAGGTTCAATGCAAGCTTGTTTCTCAGAACCTTCATTACCGTGGCCAACCGGATCCGGTCGGCTTCCTCTCTTCAGAACCAAATATACGAAGACGGGGCTGTGAGAGCTTTGTGCGGTATGTTTCCGTCATGGATGAAAAACTGCTGAACCAGCTCGCTCTGGTATGCTCCGAGGCCGGCGCCCTGCTTCTTGATTTCAGACGCACGGGTGTCGTCCCGACATCAAAGGCGGGCATGGAGCTTTTAACCGAGGCAGACACCGCCTCTGAAGAGCTTCTGTGTCGAACCCTCGGGGGGGTGATGCCGGGTGTGCCCTTCGTGGGGGAGGAGGGTTTTTCGGGTCCCCTGCCCGACCCCCCGTTCTGGATTGCCGACCCGCTTGACGGCACCAACAATTTTGCATTCGATTTCCCGTTCTTCTGCGTCAGCGCGGCCTTTGTGGATGAATCGGGACCGCGGTTCTGCTGCACGTTCGACCCGGTCCGAACCGAATCCTTCACTGCGATAAGGGGTGAGGGGGCGTTTCTCAACGGACGCCGGATACGCTGCCTCGAGGTCTCCAGCCTCTCCGATGCCCTCATGGCAACGGGATTTCCTTACAATAGAACTCCCGGCAGCATAAACACCGATCTCGGAGTGCTCGAGCACTTCCTGGGTTTTGCGCGGGGTATAAGAAGATCGGGCTCGGCGGCGCTTGACCTTGCCTACACAGCCTGCGGAAGGCTGGGCGCCTACTGGGAGAAGACCCTTCGGCCATGGGACATGGCTGCGGGAGCGCTTCTCGTGAGGGAGGCGGGGGGTATCGTCGGCGCCTATGAAGGCGGAGACTGGAACCTGTCCTCAGGGGGTATGTGCGCGTCTGCGCCGAGGCTCTGGGCTGCGCTCAGGGAAGGCATTGAAAAGGGGCGTCAGAAAGACGCCCCTTTCCGAACCTGAACGGACCAGAACTAGAATCCGAAGTTCACACCGGCGGCGAAGGCATTGATCGGGTCACCGGCGTCGTCACCCATGGGCTTTGAATAGTTGTACTCGCCGAAGAACGAGATGGGAAGCATCGGCGGCTGGATGCTCAGGCCCACCACTCCCAGCAGTGAGGGGTGAATGTGGTCGTAGGGGTCGATGGTGACCGTACCCTGGGTCTGCTGTTCGAATGCGGCGAGCATTGCGTCGGCATCGCTGGCCGTAAAGTGCACTCCGACACCGCCACCCACGTAGGGTTTCAGAACGGATGCGGCCAGGGGAACCCCCAGTTTGAGAACGCTCGCGAGCCCCACATCGTGGTAGGTTGCCTCGTAGGTCTGATTCAGTATGCCGGGGTCCGACCAGCCCCACTGGCTTTCAAGGTACTGCTGAAGGCCATCGGGGTTGTTGCTGAAGTCGATTCCGTAGGTGTCGTTAACATAGTTGATAAGGAAGTCTGACATCACGATGTCGGCCTTTGACGAGGCGTAGGTTCCGCTGAACTCCAGATCGAAGATTCCGGCGAGGGGAAGGACGAGCTGCCCGCCCAGTGCAGGGCCGTCGGTTTCCTGGCCGGTGAAGGGGTTGGTGGTTCCGTAGTATCCCGCCCGGGCGCCCACCCGGGGACCCGCAAACAGAATACCCGCTGTCAGAAAAGCCACTACTGGAACAAGAAGCTTTTGCATTGTTTCTCCTTTCGAAGGCCCAATATCTGCAGACCTCGATGCTGGGTCAACTGACCATGTTCCTAAGGCACTTGACACGAGATGGAACCTTGGCAAGACTATTATGCTAATTGTGATGCGGGCCATGTATCTACAGCAGGTTTCCAAAGCCTGACAATTGTTCCTTTATTGAGAGGAGTTGCCTTGAAACATGTTTTCATCATCGCGCTGATAACGGCATTCTCAGCGTTCGGCTACCCCGGCCTTGCCCAGTGGCAGAGCTTTGGCGGCAATCCCGGCACTGCCGCTGCTTTCCAGGTCGAGCAGTCAGACGGCATGCACATGCTGGCCGAAGTCACCCTTCCGGGTTTCTGGCTCAATCAGTATCCCGCCGGTGGCTCAACATTTGACAGGGTAGAGCTTCCCGAAGCTTTCGCCCAGACCGCTGTCGGCACACCCGAAACCCCTTCGGTCGCCAGGCTCTTTGCGCTTCCGTTCGGCACCGAGCCCGTTGTAACTGTCACAGATGTCGATTTCGTAACCTACCAGGGCATCTCGCTTCTTCCCATCCAGACCCCCGCTGTCGACATGCCGACACCCCCTGACGGCTTCCGGATCGACCAGCAGGTCTACGGAACCGACGCCTTCTTCCCCGCGACCTGGGCCCAGGCCGAGAGCTACGGCATCTGGGGTGGCTTCAACACGGGCCGGCTTCTTCTAAACCCCGTCCGTTACAACCCCGCCACAGGTGAGCTTCAGGTCGCTACATCCATAAGCGTCAGTGTTGATTTCGAGGGGAACGCAGAGGCTCTTGCCTATCCGGTGAACCCCACGCTTCTCGAGTCCGCTTCCAGGCAGCTCGTTAACTTCGCCGACTTCAAGGCCGCAGCAGGTGCTCCGGTCGACGCAGTCGGTGCAGAGTACATTTTCCTTGTTCACCAGAACCACTACGAAGCGGTTCTTCCACTGGTGCAGTTCTACCAGTCCATCGGCTACGAAACCACCGTCGAGACCTTCGCCACCGCCCCCACATCCGCCCAGATCAAGTCTGCCATCACCGACAACTACGATTCAGGGGCGACCAGGTTCGCCCTCATCGCCGGCACCGACACCGAAATGCCCAGCTACAGCTACGGCGGTTTCATCGGCGACTACTGGTACGCCTGCGTCGTGGGCACCGACCTCATGCCCGAAGTCGCAGTGGGTCGCCTCACCGGAACATCCGCCCAGATCAGCCACCAGGTCGACAAGATCATCGACGGCTACCTGCAGTACAACTTCAACGACAGGCTCACCACTGGCATCATCCCCAGCACCACGGTCCTGGCCGCACACCAGGAGCAGTATCCCGATAAGTACACTCTTTGCTGCAATCAGATAGCGGCATACGACTACGGCCTGTGCGACATGACCTTTTTCAAGATCTACCCTCCCGAGGGCGGCACAAATGCCCAGGTTTCCACATGGTTCAACACGGGTATCGGGACCGTCGGGTACCGTGGACATGGTGATGTAACGAACTGGAGCTGGAGCGCTCCCGGCACCTGGACCAAAACCAATATCGACGCTCTGACCAACACCTACATGCCTCCGGTGTTCACCATTGCCTGTCTGTGCGGCCGCTACCAGGATGGCGAGTGCCTTTCCGAGAGCTTCCAGTGGGCGGTGGGCGGCTCCAGCGGCCACCTTGGCGCCAACGACCCCAGCTACACCATTCCCAACCACGACTATATGAAGCAGATCTACATCAAGCTTTACGACGATGGTGTCTTCAACGTCGCTGAAGCCATCAACGACGCAACGGTGGTCACCATGAGCATCCACGGCAGCCTTGGTGAGACCAACGCGAAGATGTACCTGTGGTTCGGCGACCCCGCCATGGAGATATTCACCAACGACGCTGCCAACCCCCAGCCCCTGGCCATCGCCGCTCCCGCGAATTTCAACACCGGCGCGCAAACCATCTCCGTCACCGTCACATGCAACGGAACTCCCGTTTCCGGCGCTCTGGCCTCCCTCTCCGATGGCATCGACGGAACCGCTCATGAGATGACCTTCCACGAAACCGCCCTCACCAACGCCTCGGGCATTGCCACGTTCTCGGTGACGATCCCCAGTGGCACCCCAATGCTCTACACCGGCGCCAGAATGCACAACTACAACCCGATAACCGCCACCATCGGGGGGGTAGGGGTTTCCGAAGAGACAAGCTCGGGCATTCCCGCCTCTGCCTACGCTCTTTCCGCAAGCCCCAACCCGGTAAGCACCACCGCCGTGGTGAGCTTCAACCTGCCTTCCGCGGGCGTCGCCAGCATCGCTGTATACGACGTTGCGGGCCGCCAGGTAGACACTCTCCACTCGGGCGAACTTGCCCCCGGTTCCCACTCGGTGAGCTGGAACGCATCGGGCTTCGCCAACGGCGTCTACTTCGTCAGGCTTGAAAGCCCGGCTGGAACCGTCTCCACACAGGTGATGGTCCTGAAGTAGCACTGCGGGTCTTTCCGGAAGGGGGGCGCTTCTGCGCCCCCCTTCCCTATAGTTGAGCGGGCCTTGACCTTTGCTTCTTTTTGTGCATACTCGGGGCTGCTGCCTGCTCCATCCATGTGGTGGAGCCGAAGTGAAAACACTGTTGTGATGTTGTTCACCGGTCCGGGGGCGGCACCTGAACATCCGATTGTTCAAGCCTTCTTCCGGGCCGGTGTTTGTTTCCCAATTGTGGCCGGAAGGAGGCTTCAAGCTTGCGCAGTTACGAAACCGTGGTCATCTGGGCGCCCAGCCTGTCCGAATCGGAACAGGAAACCGAAAACGGCAGGGTTGTCGAAATCATCAGGGGAAGCAGCTCAGAGTACAAGGGCATCGATGTCTGGGGACGCAGACAGCTCGCTTACCCCATCAAGAAACAGACCGAGGGCATCTACACGTTCTTCCGTTGGGACGGCGCGTCGCAGACCATTGACGCCCTGGACAAGATGCTCAGGATCAACGAGAGATCCCTGCGCCACCTCACCCTGAAGACGGGGGACGAAGGTCCTTCAGCATCCTTTGGGGAAGAGGAGGAAGAGGAATGAACATCCGCATGCCTTCCCTGAACATGGTTGTCATCTGCGGCAACCTCACCGACGACCCCAGACAGAACATCCTCGAAAACGGTGTTCACGTCACGAACTTCAGGGTGGCAAGCAACCAGTTCTACAAGGGCCGGGACAACGAGTTCCACAAGAAGACCTGTTACGTCGATGTCGTCTGCTGGCGCAAGACCGCCGAGATCGCCGCTGAAAGGCTCAGAAAAGGAAGCCCGGTGATGCTCGAGGGAGAACTCCAGACAAGGTCCTGGAAAGCCCAGGATGGAACCACCCGGAATGTTCTTGAGATCCTCGCCCGCCGCATCCAGTTCCTCGAGCGGGAAGAGGGCGACCGTAGTTCGGATGTTCACCCCGTTGACGATTCTCCCCCTCCCGACAGGGATATGGCGGATGAACCTGTCTACGACGACGACATTCCGTTCTAGGAAGACCAGTGACTCCCGAAGCCAATCCTCCTCTGCTGAACCTCGTGCTTCTCACGGGAAGGGTATTGAGGCGTACGAATCTCTCCCGAACCTACAAAGGGGTTCCGGTCATCACACTTGTTCTTGAGAACTCCGAGACCGGACCTGCGGAAACCGGAGAAGCTCATGTGTCAACCGGTGAGCTTTCCGTTGAGATCTGGGGGGAACTGGCCGTAAGGTGCGATGAATTGCTGAAACCAGGCGAGCCGGTTTTCATCGAGGCGCAGGTCGCGGGAAGACAAAAGCAGGACAAGACCACCAAGCTTGTTCACCACTGGATGGTTCTTAAGGCAAGAAGGATTGAGCTACTCACAAAATCAATCGAACACGGAGGCATGTGAAACATGGCTGCGAAAAAGCCGAGAAAAAAGATAAAGCTCCTCAGGAAGAAGAAGTGTCGCTTCTGCCTCAACCCCGATGTTGAGATAAGCTACAAGAATGAGCGGGTCATTCAGCGCTACGTCTCCGACCGTGGCAAGATAGTTGCCCGCAGGGTCAGCGGTAACTGCGCCCGTCACCAGCGAATGGTCGCGGGACAGATCAAGATAGCCCGTTTCCTTGCCATGGCCCCATTCACCCGGGAGCACTTCAGATAGACACTCCCGCCGTTTCCCGGGAAGCCCGCGGAAGAAGGTGGAAAACCCTTCTGTGGGGTTGTCTGTCCTTCATCATGGGTGCGCCCTTTCTCGTAGCCGGCGGGGCTGCAGGGCTCATGGCCGGAAAGAAACCGATAATGATCCCCCTTGGCTTTCTTTTTGCCGGAACCCTGGGCTTTCTTATGGGACCACAGGCAGGGATCATGACTGTTCTGTGTTCCGCCGTCCTTGCCCTGTGCCTGCGCAAAAGGGTCGGCACGACTCACACCATTGCTCTCACTGCAGCTGTTGCAGTGCTCGGGGCATCCCTGCCGACAGATCCTGATCCGGTTTTCATGCACATGCGTCTGGATGACATGGAGCCGCTCACTCAGTTGTACGCAGAGATGGGCGTGGAGCCTTCCCTGATCGGGGAAGTGTTCTCCACGATGGAGTACCTCTCACCTGGAATGGGAGCGATCCAGATCTCCCTGGGTTGCATGGCGGCGGTGCTGTTTTTAAAGGCGATGAAGAGGGATTGCTTCGGCCCTTCGGGCAGGTTCGCGCTCGGATGGGAGGCCGCATGGGTTCTCATAGCCTGTCTTCTGGCGAGGGTTTTTGCCGATGCCCTTCCTCCAGTGACGGCTCGGATCGCCGACAATGTACTGCTGTTCATGGCGTTGCCCTACCTCATCGAGGGTGGTGCCGTTGTTCTTAGATGGGCCGCCTCTTTTCCAGGCATGACAGTTGTCCTTGCGGTCGCATTTCTCCTGGCGACCCCGTTCATGCTTGGGGCTGTGGCGCTGACAGGTGTTCTTGACACCTGGTTTGACTTCAGAAGAAGAATTGACATAAAAGTGGAAAGGTTGGACAAATGAAGGTCCTGCTGACCAAGACGGTCGACACCCTCGGTGAAGCCGGGGAAGTGGTGAACGTGTCTCCCGGGTTCGCCCGGAACTATCTGTATCCGAGAAACCTTGCCGTGAACTGCACTCCCGGCGCCATGAAAATGGCCAGCACTTACAGGGCAAAGGCCAAGGAAAAGAAAGACCTGGTCAGTGCCGAGGCCAGGGAGATCGCGGCAAAGCTCGAGGGAACGGTGATCAAACTCCAGGCTACGGCTGATGGCGCCGGGCAGCTCTACGGAGGCATAGGCGAGAGGGAGATCACGCAGGCACTTGAAGAAAAGGGCTTCAAATTCGATAAGAAGCAGATCATTCTTGATTCCCACATCAAGCAGGTCGGTGAGTTCGAAGTCCTGGTGAAAGTGTTTGGCGACCTTCACGGTAAGGTCACCGTCAAGGTGTCGCCTCAGGAGTAGAAATGCTCCTTGCGGTGGAGACTTCCTGCGACGATTCAGCGGCGGCATTCCTGAGTGCCGATGGCAGTGTATTGGCCCAGGAGGTCTTCACCCAGCCCACCCAGATGGGAGGAGTGGTTCCCGAGATCGCGTCCAGGCTTCATATGGAAGTGCTTCCGGACATGGTCAATCGGGTTCTGGCCTCAGCGGACGCATCCCTTGATGATGTGAAGTACTTTTCCGCCACTGCGGGCCCGGGGCTCGTGGGTTCACTGCTGGTGGGACTTTCCTTCACAAAAGCGGCGGCAATGGCCCTGAACAGGCCCTTTTTAGGCATCAACCATCTGGCCGCCCACATTCACATTCACTACTCCAGCGCGAGCAAGGTTCGATTCCCCGCGGTAGCCCTTCTTGTCAGCGGAGGGCACACAGCGCTGTTTCACATGACGGGCTGGAATGCCTGCACCCTCCTGGGCTCCACCCGGGACGACGCTGCGGGCGAAGCCTTTGATAAGACCGCCAAACTCATGCATCTGGGATATCCCGGAGGCAAGGCACTTGATCTTCTGGCTGCGACCGGGAATCCCGACGCGGTTGACCTGCCGTCCCCGCTTGGCGCTGCGCACAGCCCCGAGTTCAGCTTCAGCGGTCTGAAAACCGCTGTTCGCCTCGCCTGGGAAACGGGACGTTACTCCGCAGAAGACATGGCGGCCTCCTTCCGAGCACGCGTGTGCGGCATTCTGACAAAGAAGCTCTACTTCCAGGCGCGGAAGCTTCGTGCGGTCTCGGTCCTCGCTGCAGGGGGGGTCACCGCAAATTCCCTTCTCAGAGAAAGCCTGGCAGCGGGAGCCACCCGCATGGGAGTTGATCTTTTTCTCCCCCCGATGCAACACACCACCGATAACGCTGTCATGGTTGGCAGAGCTGCCCTGGCTGAACTCGACTTCAACCCAGCTGCCCGTTCTCCCTTGTCCTGCAATGCGTTTGCCCGATGGAGCGGAGAGGAGCTCTCAAGGCTGTGCTGCTGACATTTCCATCCGTGGTTAGTATGGTCAAATAATGGGTTTCTTGGAAAACTCGGAGGCTGTTGTGAGAACGGGTGTTGACATGGTGGATGTGGCCCGTTTTGGACGGATTGCCGATCCATGTCACGATAGACTGATAAAAAAACTGTTCCGACCCGATGAGATTCCTGACTTGGGATCTCCAAGGGTCATGGCCATGGCTTTTGCCCTGAAGGAAGCGGTTTCCAAGGCTCTGGGTACGGGGATAGCCCAGGGGGTTTCCTGGCACGACATTCAGGTCGTCCCGATCTTTGAGGGCGGGCACAGGGTTGTTCTTTCTGGAACAGCAGCGGAACTGGCTGGCTCAGGCCGATTCCATGTTTCCGCGGACAGCACGGAAACACTTGCGGTTGCATTTGCCATACTTGAAACAGGTTGCGAATCAGGGGAGGACCTGCAATGACATACTGGGTGACACCGCAGGAAATGTCCGAACTCGACAGAACAGCGATAGCCAACGGAACCCCGGGCGCCCTGCTAATGGAAAGGGCGGGGGCTGCAGTCGCCGACACTGCCGTTCGCATGCTGTCTGGAAAGAACAGTCCTGTTCTGGTTCTGGCCGGGCCGGGGAACAACGGCGGAGACGGATACGTAGCTGCAAGGCTTTTGCGTCATCGAGGGTACACTGTTTCTGTCCACGCTGCCTTTCAGGAGGACCAGGCCTGTTCGCCCGACTGCCTTTTGAATCGTGACGCTTATCGGGCCTCGGGTGGATATGAATGCTCCGAGCTTCCCTTCCAGCCTTCCCTTGTTATCGACGCCCTTCTGGGAACCGGCTTTTCGGGACACTTGAGAGGCCATATCCTCAAGGCTATTGAGACCTTCCTCCCCGCAGGATGTCCCGTTCTATCGGTTGACTGTCCCACCGGGGTCAACGGGCTTACCGGGGAAGCGGACGAAGCCGCGGTCAAGGCCGATGTTACCGTTACCTTCGCGGCTCCGAAGCTTGGTCTGTTTCTGCCTCCCGGTTGCGGCCTTACTGGCGCCCTGTTTCTCGTGGATATTGGCATACCCCTGCAGAAAAACCATTTACGCGAGATCATGGACATCCCGCGGGCGAGGGCCTTGCTTCCCTTCCGCCCGCCCGACGCGCATAAAGGCGTTTTTGGAAAGGTCCTTCTGCTGGCGGGTTCAGAAAGAATGCCCGGCGCGGCGCTTCTGGCTGCGCTAGGCGCGCTTCGAAGCGGAGCCGGTCTTGTGGAGGTCTGCGTTCCGCTTCCCGCGGCTGCCGCGGTGAGCGGAAGGATCCCTGAGACCCTCTGCAGCTACTTCCTTCCGGGAGACGTGACATCCCTGCCCGACCCTGCGGAGTTCTCTGTGGCAGTCGTCGGTCCTGGTCTCGGGAACGATGTCGGAACGAGCAAGATCGTGAGATACATACTTGAGCAATGGCGGCTTCCCCTGGTGCTGGATGCGGACGCCCTGAATGTCATGGACAAGGGCATGGCGGACATTCTGCCGGCAAGGCAAAATGTCGTGCTCACCCCGCACCCCGGAGAGCTTTCGAGGCTCACCGGCTGCACCACCGATATAGCGAGACGGTTTGATGCAGCGGCAAAACTGTCTTCGGCCACCTCATCTCCCGTCCTGCTGAAGGGTAAGCCAAGCCAGGTTTTTCTTCCCGATGGGGGCAGGATACTGAACCCTTCAGGCAACCAGGGGATGGCCACAGGGGGCAGCGGAGACATCCTTTCCGGCCTTGTGGCTGGGTTTATCGCCCAGGGTCTCTCCACGTCCGACGCATCCTCACTGGGAGCATTCGTGCATGGTTTGGCCGGAGACATACTGGCATCATCGGGTTCCCCCCGTTCACTGCTTCCCACTGACCTTGCCGGAGCTTTCGGCTCGGTGTTCGCGATGATCGAAGACCGCAGGAACGACACCCTGCTCAGGTTGGAGGGATGCTGGAATGGCCGACTCTGGAATATCCCCGGCTGACGCCAGAGCCCTTTTCAGGCAGCATGTCAGAAGTGAGAGCCTTTACCGGCATTGTCTTGCCACAGCGGTTATCATGGGTGACCTTGCCAGAACAATGAACGAAGAGTCTCCCGAGACCTGGGAGTCTGCAGGCATGCTTCACGATCTGGACATGGAACTCATTGGGGAAGACCACTCGAAGCACGGGATACTGGCCGGTAAGATGCTCGACGGTCTGCTTCCGAAGCCTTTCATACACGCCATCGTGGCCCATAACGGCCAGTTGAACGGTGCTGTGAGAACCTCCGCTCTTGATTATCTTCTGAGCGCCGCAGAATCCGTCACGGGTCTTATCAGTGCCACTGCGCTGATCTACCCGGACAGAAAGCTTGAGCCTGTCGAGGCGGCTTCAGTGGTAAAACGCATGGGCAAGTCCGGTTTTGCCCGCAATGTTGACCGCGCCCGCATCATCGAGTGCACCCTGGCGGGCTTTTGTACTGATGATTTTGTCGAACTGGCCTTGAAGGCCATGAAAAGAATAGCACCTGAACTTGGAATATGAAACGGCGAAAGGGGTCGCTGCATGCAAACTGTTTCTGAGATACTCGACTCGTTGAAGCTTGTCGTCTCCACCAGGTCAATGTCCCGTGCCGGCACGAATCTCGCCCGGTTCGCCACGGATGATGACCCTGAAACCGTAGAGGCCAGGCTTACCAATGTGGCCATGCTCGCCGAGATAACCGGAAAATGCAGGGAAGTTGCCCTCGAGTTCCCGCTTGACATCCAGAAGAAGGAAGACGCGGAAGAGGTCAACAAAGTCCTCGAGGAGCGCCATCTCACTCCCGTGACTCTCGCTGTCAACTCAATGGTTCCACGCAAACGGGGTGTGCTCAACCACCGGCTCATGTACGGAACGCTCTCCAGCCCCTACCCCGAGGTCAGGGTCGCAAGCATAAACAACATCCTCGGCGTTCTTCAACTGATGCGTGACATCAACTGCCGCCAGCTGCTTCTCTGGATACCCGACGGAGCTGACTCGCCTGGTGAGAAGAACACCGTTGACATGCTGGACTCCATACTCAAGGGCATGCGCCAGATCGGCCTTAAGATCCGCAAGAGCGAGAGTATGCTTCTCGGGTTTCGCCCGTACAACCCGACCTACTTCTGCACCGCCGTTCCCGACTGGGGAACCGCGGCCTGGCTCTGCCGGGAAACCGACCCCTCCTGCAGGCTTCTCCTTGACACCGGCAGCCTTCTTCCCGGCGAAAGCCTCGACAGCGTTATGGTATCGATGCTTTACCAGAAGATACTGGGCCGTGTCGCCATCAGTGACAACCGGCTCGGCATGGGCGCCCTGCCCGCCGGTTCAATGGACTCAGGCGCGCTGTTCCGTTTTTTCCTCAACCTGCTCAACGCTGAACGGGCCGGTCTTTGCAGCCTCGACAAACTTGCCATCGAGTTGAAGGTCGAGACCCGGGTGGACGACCCCATGGAGAACATGCTCACCGCCGTGGAGAACACGCTGCACGCTCTTGCCCGCGCCTCCCTGGTCAACCCCGACGAACTCAAGCAGCTCCAGGAAGCCCCCGATGTGACCGGCGCCAACCGTGTTCTCCGTGACGCCTTCGTCACCGATGTCCGCCCCGTTGTCCAGCACTGGCGCGAAACCAGCAACCTCCCTGTCGACCCCATAGCCGAGTACAGGGGACGGACTAAGAAAGATTAGTTTGCTGAGCTAACCTGTACATGTGTTGATACATACGTGCGTGGCTTGAAACCGGCGTGGTTTGAGCCGTACTTATCTGCATGGGACGACAGGCAAGATACGATGCGCAAGGCGCACTGCAGCATGTGATCTCAAGGGGTCTCAACAGGGAAGCCATATTCCGCGATCCGGAAGACTATGAAGACCTCCTGTCCCGGCTTAAATTTCTCTCGAGAGAAACCGGCATGAAGATCCATGCGTGGTCATTTCTGCCGAACCACTTCCATCTGCTTACCGAGACGGGGACCACACCCTTGGCTACATTCATGCGAAGGGCACTGACAGGGTATTCCCTGCATTTCAATGAGAAGTACAACAGGGTGGGGTACCTTTTCCAGGGCCGTTACAAATCCAGGCGGTCAAGCCCCGAATTTTCTGTGCATTGTCATCGGACCATCTCCTCGTCCCTGGTCTGATACGCATTCTCCTTTCTGTCCTC
>DIXM01000017.1 GCA_002436025.1 candidate division Hyd24-12 bacterium UBA6080 | reverse complement strand
GACAGTGCACGCCCTGCCGAGAGGGATGCACAAGGCTGTTCCACGCAGTCACTGCCCTCCGTGAGGGGGATGTGTGCTGTCAGGAGTGTCTTCAGCCCTTCATGGACCTCTGCGATGTGATGGCCGTTTCCAGCAAATGCGGCCTTGGCCAGACCGCAGGCAACTGCTTCCGTGACATGGTCAACGGTTTTGTCGAACTTCCTCAGGACTGCAATTGCGAGGGGGGTGATTCCTGATGCCCGGCATCAATCTTAAGGTAAACGGCAAGGACATCATGGTGCGCGAGGGTGTCACGGTGCTTGAAGCCTGCCGCCAGAGCGGCATCGACATCCCCACCCTGTGTCACCACCCGGACATATCCACTGCGGGCAACTGCAGGGTGTGCGTCGTGGAGGTGGAGGGTTCCCGGACGCTCATGCCGGCGTGCATCACCCCCATTACGCCCAACATGGTGGTTCACACGGACAGCCCCAAGGTCAGGAAATCCCGCAAGGCGATACTTGAGCTTATCCTGGCCAGTCACAACTCGAACTGCCCCGAGTGCGTTCGCAACAAGAACTGCGAACTTCAGGACCTTGCCGAAAGGTACTGCCTCACTGACAACCCGTTCCAGACCGAAGACAAGCCCGAGAGCTTCATCGAGGTCAGTCCGGGAGTGGTCAGGGACGAGTCCCGGTGCATAATGTGCACCAGGTGCGTCCGTACCTGCGAAGAGCTTCAGAGCGTGGCCGTCATCAAACCCATGGACAGGTCCTCCCACGTCTACATCGGCACATTCGGGGATCTTGGCCTCTCCGAGGTTCCCTGCACCCAGTGCGGTCAGTGCATCAACCGCTGTCCGACGGGCGCCCTTTACGAGAGAAGCGAGATCAACGAGGTCCTTGCGGCCATCGAGGACCCCGACAAGTTCGTCGTGGTTCAGACCGCTCCCGCAGTCAGGGTAGGCATTGGCGAAGCCCTGGGCCTGCCCACCGACCACAACACCGGCCAGATGGCGGCGGCCCTCAGACGGCTTGGATTCAACAGGGTGCTTGATACCGACTTCAGCGCCGACCTCACCATCATGGAAGAGGGCCACGAGCTGCTCTTCCGGCTCAAGAAGGCCCTTGTTGACAAGGAACCGGTAGCCCTGCCGATGCTTACGAGCTGCTCGCCGGGCTGGGTCAAGTTCATCGAGCACATGCACAGCGGGCTTCTTCCCAACCTCTCCTCCTGCAAAAGCCCCCAGCAGATGTTCGGCGCCCTTGCCAAGACCTACCTTGCGGAGAAGGAAGGCGTCGACCCCTCGAAGGTCGTCAGTGTCTCCATCATGCCCTGCACCGCCAAGAAGTTCGAGAAGGACCGTCCCGAGATGCGGGACAGCGGTTATCAGGACGTTGATTTCGTGCTCACGACACGTGAGCTGGCCCGGATGATAAAAATGGCCGGCATCAGGTTCGACCGCCTCCCCGAAGAGCCATTCGACAGGTTCATGGGTGAGTCCACTGGCGCGGCCGCCATCTTCGGAGCCACCGGCGGCGTCATGGAAGCCGCCCTCCGAACGGCGTACGAGGTCGTGACGGGCTCTGAGGTTCCCTTCCCCGGGCTTAACATCTGCGCGGTCAGGGGAATGGAAGGCATCAAGGAGGCTGACATCCCGATGCCTGCGAAGATGGCTGCGGGTTTTGAGTTCCTGGCGGGAGCCACACTCAAGGTCGCCATCGCTCATGGCCTTGCCAACGCTGACAAGCTGATGCGCATGGTGGAGAGCGGCGAAGCCACCTACCACTTCATCGAGGTCATGGCGTGCCCCGGCGGCTGCATCGGCGGCGGCGGACAGCCCATCCCCACCGACATGGAGCACAGGCTCGCAAGGATGAAGGCCATCTACGCCGAGGACGAGAGGCTTCCCCTCAGGAAGTCGCACGAGAACCCCGAGATCCAGATGATCTACGCCGAGTACCTGGAAAAACCCCTCGGCCACCGGTCCCACAAGCTCCTCCACACAAGTTACAAGGAGCGGGGACGGACTTAGGTAACTTAGTTTGCTGCGGTAACTGATTGCATCACAACGAAGCGGGGGTGGTCTTCCACCCCCGCGCTTGCTTGTGGCCCGTTCATTGCACATTCTATACGGGAATGCGGCATGAATGGAGGCCGAAATGCTTGTTCTGCTTATTGTTTCCCAGCTGCCCCAGGTACTCTGGTCCAACGTGACCAGCGGCGGGGTCTACTGTTCGGTTGACATGGGCGACCTGAATGGAGACGGGGTTGGCGATGTAGTCTCGGGAGTCAACTTCTGGGACGATGAACCCACACTCTGGGCTCTCTCCGGTTCGGACGGATCCGTTTTGTGGACGAGTGACGCCCACAATGGAGTCTACTCCGACGAGGGAATGACGGTTTTTCCCGACGTCACAGGAGACGGAAAGAACGAACTGCTCATGGCCACACCGGGCGGGTACGCCCCTCCGGGGAGAACACTCAGGCTGGTATCAGGTGTGGATGGCGCTCTGGTGTGGGAGTGGGCCGCGTGTGAGATCATGCCCGTTTATACGGGCTGGGGATACAGCTGTGCCGTCCTGCCGGATCTGACCGGTGACGGCATTCCCGAGGCTGCAGGAGGGTTCGGCACTTCAGGCTCGTCCAACACCGGCCTTCTCGTCTGCCTTAACGGAGCCACCGGTGATTCACTGTGGACGGCGTGGCAACCTGACGCAGTGGAATCGCTGGCCTCCTTCATCGATGTTGATGGTGACGGATATGGTGATTTGCTGGCTGCCATTGGCGGGAACAGCTATGCAACCCAGACTGCACGACTCTACAGCAGTTCCGACGGAAGCCTTCTTTGGGAGGCGAACCCGGGCGGGGACTGCATGAGCGTGAGTGCTGTGGACCGGACGGACACATACCCACTTGCCGTTTTCTGCACCTTCAATGGCAGGGTTGCCTGCTATCAGGCCGGTGGCGCCCTTTCCTGGAGTTATGAAGGCAGCGGGATGTACATGGAGATTGAAGGCGGACCTGACCTGAACGGAGACGGGATCGGAGAGGTGGCGCTTGCGGCTGATAACGGCGGTGCGGCCTGTCTTGATGGCTTTGACGGGGAAGCCATATGGACTTTTCCTTCGGGTTCCAACACATGGTCGGTCGTCTGGGTCGACCCGGTGCTGTTGAATGGTCAGGAGACTCCCTGTATCGCCGCAGCGTCGGTGAACGGCAGAAATGTGAGCCTGGTGGATGCACTGACCGGGGAACTGGTCTGGCAGCTTCCCTTCGATGAACGGGTATACAATGTCTCGGTGGCGACGCTCAACTATTCAAGCCCTGCGGTGATCGCAGGGTTACAGGATCAGGAGTCGACCCCCGAGCACGCATGGGCTCTGGCAAGCTCGATCGAGCTTGGTGTTGTGGAAAGCCCGGGATCGGCTCTGCCGACACTGCGGAACCCGTCGACCCATGGGCTGGTTTTCACCTCACCCCTCGAGTTTGAAGTGACGGTTTTGGTTTTCGACCTTTCCGGAAGGCTCGTTATGAGGAGAGAGATGGGTCAGGGGGAGTCGGTTCTGCCCCATGACCTGGTTTCAGGCTGTTACCTAGTCAGATTTGAGTCAACGCAGGGTGTTGAGCGGGCAAAGATGACGGTCATTGAATAAAAAAAAGCCGGGGGAAACTGCTTTCCCCCGGCTTCTGAATCGTTGTTTAGCAGTCGAAGCGGTCGAGAGGGCTCATGACCCTCAGTTCGGACCTGTCCTTGGCGAGCTTGAGGTAGGGCGTGATCATGGAGGGGGTGGTGATGCCCAGAAGTTTCTGGACAAGTCGCCTGTCAACGCCGTCTTCAAGGAGGTGAACGGCGAAGCTGTGCCTGAGCCAGCCAAGGGTGGCGCGCTTTGTGATCCCGGCCTCGTCCAGCGCATCAATAAAGGCGCGCTGAATGGTTCTGGCGGACACATAGCTCGTATGGGCCCTGCCCGGGAACAGGTAAGGTGAAGGATCGGTGCGGAGTTCGAGATACTGGCTCAGTATGCGGCCGGCCTTGCGGGAGAGGATGGTGTCACGCTGATAGTCGCCCTCGAATGAGTACACGTGTATGATGTGGTTGGC
Source organism: candidate division Hyd24-12 bacterium UBA6080 (assembly GCA_002436025.1). Taxonomy (GTDB): domain Bacteria; phylum Fermentibacterota; class Fermentibacteria; order Fermentibacterales; family JCC-6; genus UBA6080. Next base: position 82,415 of record DIXM01000017.1, on the reverse strand, counting down.
CATGTCAACGTTCTCGCGCTTGAGAATGGCTGTTTCGCTGACCCTGAGACCGCTGGAATAGATGAACATGAGGGCAAGACGATACTTGAGTTCGTGCACGTGCTGGAAAAGGGCCGCGATCTCCTCACGGGCGAAGAGCCCGTGGAGAGGGATCCTCTTTGCAATGACACTGGGGCTTGGCAGGGGGTTGGCCTTGTCGAGAACCTGGGTGTAAAGGTATCTGATGGCGCTTTGGGCCTGATTGAGGTAGGAAAGGGATTTGCCCTCTTCAACCATCTCTTCAAGGTAACCGCGGAGTGCTTCGGGATCAAGGCTTCCGGTTTCCTCGCCGAAGTGCCCGACAAGCCTTCTAAGATGGGAGATGTAGCTGTTGGCGGTTTTTGGGCTTCGTCCTGTTTCAGCGAGCTGCTTTTTTGTGCGTTCGATGAAATCCATATTTTGCATTCCTTTCTTGTTCGCTATGATTGGTCGATTACCGCAGGTACACTAAATAATAAGCGATGACTCAAGGCATGTCAATTTACTCCTTGCGATTTCCGGCGAATGAAGCCATGTTGCATGAATGAAGCCATGTGAAGGGAAGAATCGCCATGAACAGGTCACTCAGCCTCGAGGCTCTTCCAGACGGCAGTTCACGGGACAGCCGTGAACTGACGAGGATCTTCGCCCCTCTCGCATCCGGCGTTCTCATCGCTCTGGTTGCCTCAACGCTATGGGCGGTCTACGCGGGAAACGTACTTCGGGACGCGGGAAGGGCGAGGGCACGCCAGGTTCACATGCATGCCGGGTTCTGCGAAGAGGTTGCGACCCTGGAAATGCGTGTGTTTGGCGCGTCGGAAATCGGATCCGGCAGGATCCACCCGGATCTGGCTGGATTGGATTCGGTAGAGGTCGTTTTATCCGAAGAGGCTTTCGCAAGGGGCGAATCCCTCGAAGACCTTGCCTCATCAAGAGAGCAGAACGAAACTTTTATTATCAGATATACGAGAACACATCCCGAGGGACGAAGCCTTCTCTTCTATGTAGATGGATACTGGAAATCGGCAATAAAACAATACGACTTTTTGAAAAATGGTATAATTATTACAATACTATCAATAGTAATTGTTTCGCTTAGCCCCATCACCGTTCTCCTTCTCTCCATGATCAGACGCAGAAGCGAGATGGACCGCTTCATGGACCAATCCGGGAGTTCCCCGGAGAGCGAGTTCTTTGCAGAGGCTATGAAGGCCGTTACCGGTGACTCCGGCGTTCCTGTCGTTCTGATCGACGGCAGGGGCATCGTGGCTTCGATGAGTTCCGGTGCGGCATCGCTTCTTGAGCCCGAGCAGGGCAGTGGAGCGAAATCATTCAGTTCCCTTGTCTCACTTCCTGTTGCCTTCAGGGAGAGGTGCCTCATGAGTCGAAGTGCATTCCGCGAGAAGGTGGACCTTGTAAAAGCGACCGGGTCAGCGCAGAGAGTTGAAGCCCTGTATCAGCCCGTCAGCGCCGGATCCAGGTATTTTGGGGGAGTGCTGTTTCTCCTTTCGGACAGACAGGGCGGCATGCCCTCGGAAAGGGCCGGTGTCGAAACCGAAGCGCGGCAGGAGCAGGAGGTTCTGACCGGAATGGTAAGGGGACTGGCCCACGACCTTAACAACAGGGTTGCGGGAATCGTGGGAGCCGCGTCGCTGGGCATACGTGAGGCGACAGTGGACTGGGAACTGGCAGGGCGATTCCGCGACATTCTGAAAGAGGCCGGAAAGCTCTCCGACGTGTGCAGTGAGCTTCAACTGCTGCTTTTGAACGCGGGAAGCGAGTCGGGCATATGTGACCCATCCCACGAGATGGCTCGAATATCCCAGGTCCTTAGAAGCGTGATGCCGTTCAACATCACAGTTGAGGCCGGAGGTGTTTCCCGGTACAAGATAATGGTGGACAGGGGGCTTCTGAGGCAGTTCTTCTTCAGCCTCGCCCTGGCCTCCAGCGACCAGATGAAGGGCGGAACAGGAAGGATCAGAATAAACCTGTCGGATCGGCTGCCAAGACAGATCCTCTCGCCCGATGTGGAAAGGGGCAGCAGGATCTGCCTGAGGTATTCCGATGGATTCATAATGCAACCCGAGCTGAGGGATGTTTTCTCGGCCCGTGAATACGAGCCCGCCGATGTGGACCGGCAATTCGGAACTGCTTACGGAACCGCCTACCGTGCTTCCCTGGAGTTTGGAGGGTGGATAAGCTTCGAGAGGGGCATGGGGGAAACGATACTCTGCCTTGTTCTCAAGGGTATTGCCTCCCTGGGTTCCGCTGATGCACCATCCGATGCGGCACTGACCGGGGAGAACGGAGTGAGGGTCCTTCTTGCGGACGATGTGGACCTTGTCAGGGAGACCCTGGGTGAATTCCTTCGAAGTCAGGACTTTCAGGTCGTGACGGCCTCAGGCGGGGATGAGACCATGGACGAGCTCTCCAAGGGGGCGTTCGACGTCATCGTACTGGACCTGAACATGCCCGGCATCCCTTCCATAAGGATCGCCGCTCATTGTCTTGAGAGCTTTGCCCGCATGGCGGTGATACTCACCAGCGGGTACGAAAAACCGGAAGGGATCCAGGCCCTCCTCGCCCATGACCGGGTGGTTTTTCTTCCCAAGCCCAGCCCGCCCGGAGAGCTTGTGCGGCTTGTGAATACACTTGTGACCACCATGAGACGGATGAGGGATGACTCCCCGGAGTGATTTTAGCATAATTCACCCGTTTCCCGGAAAACTTTTTTCATCCTTCGGAGGAAGACTTGGCTCTTTTTACCAGCAATCTTAAAAAGATGCTTGGCGAGATCGCAAAACCCTCTCCCGACTGGGAGAAGATCGAGAGTCTCTCCGGCGGCAAATATGAAATGACAGGCAAGGCTCTCCGAGAGGGCAGAAGCCTTGTTCAGGCGCTTGTGGAAAGGGCCTGCAGTGAAACCATCGACCCGGCCCTGCTCCTCTCCATTTTCAGGAACATCGTGAGCAGGGGCGGCGATATCAACAAGCCCATGGGAGAGGGCGGGGAGTCCCCCATCCACCTCGCGGTGAGAGCGGGAATGGTGGACGTGGTGAAGGCCTTTCTGGAGACAGGTGCATCCCCGGCCGCGACGTCCATATCCGGCGAATCAGCCCTTCATGTGGCTGTCAGCGAGGGCAGGGAGGAGATCTGCAGGCTTCTGCTTGCTGCTGGAGCCGACGCGGGGGCCGAGAACTCCTCGGGTGACGCACCCATCCATATTGCCGTGGCTGGCAAAAACAGAAAGACAATAATCAGGGCACTTCTGAAAAATGGCGCCAAGGCCTATCACAGAAACGGCGCTGGACTGACTCCCATACGAATCGCTGAAAAAACGGGCAACCACCAGTACCTTCCCCTGCTTGAAGACTCCCTGAAAAGCATTCGAAGGGCTCGGGGGGAGGGGTGGAAATGTCCCATGTGCGGCACCGCAATGGCTCGCCCCGATGCACCCAGGGTGAACTGGTACAACTCTATCGGAATGTGGGAGCACCTGCGGTTCACCTGCGGGAACTGCGGCACCGCGACCGGACCCACCTATCTCGACGGTGAGAACTCCTGATCCTCTCCCGTGAACAACGGCATGACTGAATCCCTGAAGAGCTTTTCGCAGGATGAGGCGACACGCTCCCTGTATTCGGGGGCGCAGCAGACGGTGATCAGGCTTTGGTTGGGTTTCATCTCGCCCAGGTAGCGCGAGAAGGCGGGATCAACGCTTTCGATCGACTCCAGCCCAGCCCCGGTGCCCACAAACCTTATGTCGAGCTTCTGGAAGCGTTCTTCGCTGATCTTAACCGCTTCGACAGGAAGGTCGACAATTATGTAGCGCTGATCCACGCCGGACTCTGACGAAATGCGCCTGGCCAGGGCTGTTGCGGTCCCGCGGGGCGTTTCGGAGAGGATACCGGCGATGAACCCGGCATGCCTATCGGACCGTGCCAGGGCTCCGATGCTGAACACCTGGGTGAAGAGGCCCTGTCGGAACTTGACCCTCCAGGCCATCTCCCTGACCCACGGATCGGCGGACTGTGTGAGCAGGTTGCTGAGAAGCTGGTCGTCGGTCATGAAATGAAAGTCGGGGATCTCTTCGAGTTCGAGCACGCTTCTGCGGGTCGCCGCAAGCAGCATCTGATCAACGATCCTGGTCTTTCTGTGCAGATACACGCTGGAGTACATGTGGAACCTTGCCAGAAGGAAGTCCCTGACCGCATCAAGTCCCTTGAGCTGGAAAACCAGCCTGTTGTCACGCACGGTCATGGTGCTGATTATCCGGTCGGCCTCGATGTGGCCGTACGCAACGCCGGTAAAATGAAAGTCCCGCTGCAGGTAATCCAGCATGTCGGCGTCAACCTCTCCAAAGATCATCTGCTGGATGTAAGCCGGACCCGCATAACGGTTCTGCACCAGGTCGGCCACTTTGCAGGGGTCCACCCCCCAGGTCCGGAGAATCTCGGGTATTCGCCCGGAGCCCTGTATGTTCATCACTTTCCTTCCCGTGACCAGATCAGCCACGAGACCCATGTGATCAACACCGTACATCTCTGCGTAGAGGGGCTCGAGTGTATGTGACCAGGGAGTGTGCCCTATATCGTGCAGCATCCCTGTGGCCTGAACCAGCATCATCATCTCCCCGGCATCGGGTGATGGTGAGGCAAGGCCCTGATCAGCTATGTGCCTGGCGATGACGCCCGCAAGGTGCGACACCCCCACAGCGTGGGCAAGCCGCATTCCATGTGCCCCGGGGTAACATTGAAATGTGGTTCCCAGCTGGTGGATGAAACTGAGCCTCTGGACCTCGACCGTTTTCAGGAGTTCTTCCTGCAGTTTCGACAGCTTGATCGATCCGTGAACCGGGTCGCGTACGTACATGATCTTTCCCATTAACATCCCTTCCCGGCCCGGGTCAGAGCGGTGGCAGGTAGATACAGGAAAAATTATACAAGGGAATCACTGCCGTGTGTTAAGAGCTGATCCCGAATGGACCTCCATTGCCCATTCTCCGTGCCGAGAGCATATTCCGATTCTTGAGAAAGGGTTGTATGGCGACGCTTGACCTTCACGTGCACAGCACCGGCAGCGACGGGGCGATGCGGCCCTCCTGGATAGTGGAGAGGGCGCTCGAGTCGGGGTACTGTGCCCTTGCCGTAACCGATCACGACACTTTCACGGGCATTCCGGAGGCAGCAAGGGCGGCCGGGGGCACAGACCTGAAGCTGATCCCGGGAGTCGAGTTGAGCGTTGAGCTTCACTGCGGCGGCTCGGCCCACATGCTCGGGTACTTCCCGGGTCACGATCCGCTTACCTGGAATGGCGGTTCCGTCGAAAAGGCCCTTTCCGCGGTTCGGGAAGCAAGGGACTCACGCAACTCGCTTATTGTTCAAAAACTGCAGGAACATGGCATTCCGATAACGATGCGCGAGGTTATGGAGCACTCCGGCGGTGGCGTCACAGGTAGACTTCACATTGCCACCATCCTGGTTCAGAAGGGAGTTGTCTCCAGTACCGAGCAGGCTTTTAGGTTTTATCTGGGCAAGGGCGCCAAAGCTTACGTTTCCAGAGAACGGATCGGAGACTTCAGGGCGCTGGACCTCATCAGGGAGAACGGCGGGATCTCTGTTCTGGCCCATCCATGGCTTCTGGAAGGCAGGGACGGGACGGGAATCAGGGCGCTCGTGGCATCCCTGACCGAAGGCGGACTGATGGGGATCGAAGCTTTCTACCCCATCCACGACAAGGAGAAGACAGCCTTCCTTGTGCGCACTGCGCGTGAATTCGGCCTTGTACTGACAGGTGGAAGCGATTTTCACGGTGTAGATCAACGGGACTTGTTCCCGTCGGAAAAAAGCGGCTTCAGGGTCGATTCCGACCAGGTCCGGACCTTTCTTGAAGCATGCTCAGGAATGATGAAGGGAGATCATCGGGATGGCGAAGCTCAGTGACCTTGTGAAGACCATCGACGAAACCGCCAAATCGGGAGACCGCAGCAAAGCTGTTTCAATGATAGACAGCCTTCTGCCCAGGTTACCGGCCGACAAGGCTGAAGGCCTTCAGAAAAGGCGTCAAAAGCTGGTTGCCGAGATCGAACTCGACATGCGCATAACAGCACTGGAGAAGCAGCACGGATCCTGATGCCGGTCCGCTTCTTCGTTTTTTCCGGGGTGCTGTTCACAGCGCTTGGTCTTGCGGGCTGCGGCGTGAGGGATGGGTCAAACCTCAATCCTGAAACCCGTTACGCGGCCAGGGCAGCTTTCTGCTGGGAAAACCTTGACCATTTTCAGCTCAGGGGACGGGCCAGGGCACTGGGAGAGAGCCTCGTAGCCGAAGGACCCTTCGTGGTGTGGGGAACCAGGTTCCCTCCAAGGCTCAGGGGTGACATGTACGGTCCCGACGGTCGGCCCATGGTCAGTTTCTACTGCGATACGACCGGCTTTCTCGGTTACTATCCGGGAGAGAACGCGGCCTTCTTCCAGCCAGGCGGTCTTCAGGCCGGAAGCGGAACCTTGTCGGTACTCTCACTGCTTTCCCTTGTGCGGACGGGTTTTCCCGTCCCCCCCGAGCAGTGGATACTCGCGGAACTCTACGATGACGGGGTCTGGCGCTTCGAAGCCGCCGGGGATACGGCAACCCTTGCCTATGACGCTGGGCTTTTCCCCTCAAGTCTTGTGATCGGTGACATGGAAGCCCGGGTAACACGGTCTTCGTGGCACGACGAGTACCAGGCCTGGCCCGGGGGCTGGCATGTCGTAACATCAACCGGTTCAACAGAGTTTACATTATCAACAATTGATGTTTCCACTGAACCCTGGGATGAGATATGGGTCATGAGGACCTCCGTTCCCGTTGACACCCTTCTGCCGGGCACACCCTGGCGCCTTACCCCTGAACACTCCATTCGTTAACTCGACCCTCGGTTAACACCCCGATCCCGGTCTGTACCTTAACAGGGTACCCTTGTTGCCCGCGATTCGTTATATGTTGCTGTCCGGTGTGGAGAAGCATCCAAAGCTTCCGAAGGGGGTTCTGCTAACTCATGGATCTGAAGGGCATGTTCCGTCGGATTACCGGCAGCGATGGCGGCGGTGTTCTTTCCACCTCAATGGCCATCGATCTCGGCACGGCAAACACCCTTGTGTACATTGAGAACAGGGGGATAGTGCTGGAGGAACCCAGCGTTATCGCCGTGGAAAATGACAGTGGAGCCGTTGTTGCCGTGGGCGGTGACGCAAAGATCATGCTGGGGCGCACGAACCGGGACCTTACCGTGATCAGACCCCTGAAAGACGGCGTGATAACAAATGCCACAGCCACACTGGCCATGCTCAGGGAGTTCTTCGCAAGAAGCCAGGCCCGCAGGTTTTCGATGAGACCCAGGGTTCTTGTCTGCGTTCCCAGCGGCATCACCGAGGTTGAGAAGACCGCGGTCAGGAACTCACTCGAGCGCGCAGGGGCACGTGAGGTCCTGATGGTCCCCGAGCCGCTCGCTTCAGCGCTTGGTGTAGGGCTTCCCGTCGAGGGAGCCCCCGGAAACATGGTTGTCGACATCGGGGGGGGGACGACCGAGATAGCCGTCATCAGCCTGAACTCCATCGCCGCGGAGAACTCCATCCGGGTCGGCGGCGATGAGATGAACGAGGCCATACAGAGTTACCTGAAGAGACACTTCAGCCTTCTTGTCGGGGAACGAACTGCTGAAACCGTAAAGATCACCCTGGGTGCGGTCACAGAGGGCAGATCGGATGACATGGAGGTCAGCGGTCTGGATATAATCAACGGCGTCCCACGAACGTATCGAGTGCGTTCCCAGGACATCCTCGAGGCCCTCAGGGTTCCGGTGGGGCAGATCGTCGAGGCCGTGCATCAGGCTCTGGAGAAGACTCCCGCCGAACTCGCCCGCGACATTGTGGACCGTGGGATAGTCCTGACAGGAGGCGGCGCGCTTCTTCGGGGGCTGGACACCCTTCTCGAGGGGGAGACCGGGCTTCCGATAAGGATAGCTGACAATCCGCTGGCGTGTACGGTTCTGGGTGCCGGCATCATCCTGGGTGACCTGTTCCGATACAGGAAACTCCTTCTGGACTGATATGGACCGATCCAGGAAGAAGCTGCCCGCCTACATAGTTCTTTCCATTCTTCTGATCGTGCTGGGTCCCGCCCTGCTCTCGGGTGTCGGCAGCAGGCTCGGTGCAATGTTCGCCGGCCTTTTTTTCGATGACCCGGGCGGTAACGATGGATACTACACCCGAACACTTGTCCTCGAACTGATGCTCGAGAATGCAAGGCTTCGGGAAGCAGCGATGAAAACCGCTCTTTACAGGGAATTGCTGGGGTATGTGAGGCTTCCCGAAACCAGGGCTATCGTGGCCCGGGTGCTCTACCGCACGGAAGGCCTCGTTGGGGGTGGCTTCGTGCTCGACCGGGGAAGTCGGGACAGCGTGGTGACCGGTTCGGTGTGCATCGCCGCCGCTGGTCTGGTGGGAATAATCGACTCGGTGAATGACCATACCTGCACTGTGCTGCCCATAACCCTGCCCGGAGTACTTGTGAGCGCCGTCTGCGGCGAATCGGGAGCCATGGGTCTGGTGTCTTCCAGTTCTGACGGGAGACTCGGCATGAGCCATGTGGACCAGGCCGTTCCGCCCCGGGTGGGCGAACAGGTCCTCACCAGCAGGTTCGGCGGTGTCTACCCTGACGGCATTGTCATCGGAACGGTCACCGCGGTCGAGGAGGGGGCCAGGGGTCTCGACATAGCCCTCCGGATCGAACCGGCCGTGGATTTCAGAAGGCTCGGGGAAGTGCTCATCCTCCTTCCCTATTACAGTGCTCCATGAGGATCTCTTTCAGGGACGGTGCAGCGGTGGCCCTGGTGTTGATCGTCCAGTTTCTCATGGAGGCCACGCTGGGGAGGCTTCTGTTCGCGCCCAACCTCCTGGTTCCTATGCTCGTTTACCTCGGCATGAACCGCGACAGTGGGTGGGACATCCAGGGTGCGTTCTTCACCGGGGTCTGCCTTGATCTCCTCACCCATCAACCGCCAGGCACCTCATCGCTTTCCATGATCCTGGGCATTCTTGCCGCCCGGAGCGTTCTGAGCACTACCACAGCAGCCGGCGCGGTTTCGTTCTACTCCCATGCCGCACTTGCTTCGGTTGTCAGCGACATCCTCTTCATTCTTCTGGCTTCCCGTCCGCCCGGGCTCTTCTTTGGACAGAGGGTGCTGTATGTTTTTCCGAGGATACTTCTACCCCTGCTGATCCTGGCGGTCGTACAGACCGCGATCGTGCACGCCAGAAGCAGGTCGGCATGAAGGGGCTGTCGCATGGGGTGCGTGAATGGCCCCTGAAAAGCATGATCCTGATCCTGCTTGCTCTGTTCATGATCCTCACCGCCAGGCTTGTTTACCTTCAGTTGATCCGGGGTGAGTACTACAACACGCTCGCGGCCCGGAACAGAATCAGGAGCGTTGCGGTTCCTGCACCCCGGGGTGTGGTGACGGACAGGTTCGGAGAGGTCATCGCCGACAATGAACCGGCGTTTTCCGTCGCTGTGATACACTCTGAGTTCGACCCCGCAAACGCCTGGGCGCTTGCGGAACTGCTCTCGATGTCCCGGCAGGAGATTGAGGAAAGGCTCGATGCCGCGATGGAGTCGCCCTACAGGGCCATCGTGGTTCGTGAGGACCTTGACCTGATCTCGGTTGCCCCCGTGGCTGACAACTCATACAGACTTCCCGGAGTGATAGTCTCGGTCACGCCCAGAAGAAGGTACCGGCTGGGGAGTTCCTTCTGCCACCTCATGGGGTACGTGAGCCTCGCGGACAGCGCGGCCAGATACCAGGGTGAACTCACGGGAGTGACGGGTCTCGAAAGGATATTGAACGACAGGCTTTCGGGCACACCGGGTTTCATCAGGGAAGTCGTTGACGCGTACGGAAGGGTCGTGGACACCTTCGGTGACTCACCCGAGAGCACCCCGGTGCCCGGCGAGGACATTTCCCTGACAATAGATGCCGGTCTGCAGGTTTACGCAGACAGCGTACTGCTCGCCACGGGTCATCCTGGAGCAGCGGTGGTTCTGGACTGGTCAACAGGTGAGTTGCTCTGCCTCTCCTCGGTTCCGGGTTTCGACCCCAATCTCTTCATCGGCGGGATCGCCTCGCAGGACTGGAACGCAATTCTCTCGAACCCCCAGAAGCCCCTGCTAAACCGTGCGTGGAGCACCGCATTCCCACCCGCGTCCACATTCAAGATTGTAACAGCAGCCTGGCTTCTGGAGGAGGGGATCGTAACGGCCGATTACATGCCCGACCCCTGCTTCGGTTCAGTTTCCTACGGTGGCAATGTCTTCCGGTGCTGGGGAGTTCACGGGAGGCTTGACCTCGAGGAGGCGCTCACGGTTTCGTGTGACAGCTATTTCTACAGAACGTCCCAGAACGGCAACATGGACGACCTCGCCGGGATGGCGAGGTCAATGGGGCTGGGCGCAAGGTTGACGGATGTTCTGCCCGGTGAGGCAGCAGGTGTCGTTCCGGACCGAGCCATGATGAACCAGATGTACGGCGAGGGAGGCTGGGGTCACGGAAACCTGCTCAACCTCTCAATAGGCCAGGGCGAGCTTCTGACGACCCCGCTTCAGATGGCGGTTGTTTCAGGGATCGTGGCGTCCCGGGGGGACATGCCCCGGTTGTCCCTCTTGATAGGCGATGAACCCTGTGGTGAAACACTCGAACCGCTGGCTTCAGTCGAAACCCTCGATGAGATAGACAGGGGCCTCAGGTCTGCGGTCACGAGACGCGACGGAACTCTGCACGGATCCATGGGCACGAGCCCCATCCCGATCCGTGCCAAGAGCGGAACTGCCGAGACCCACACAGGGGAAGACCATGCCTGGGTTTGCGGCTATGTACCCGGGCCTGCCCCCATTGCCTACGCAGTCTTCGTGGAGCATGCAGGCTCGGGAGGAGCGGTGGCAGGCCCGCTTGCCCTCGCCATTGTTGAAAAGACCCTGGAAAGGCTGTATCCCGATGCGCAGTGGTGACAGGATCGACATTCTCATGGCTCTGGCGCTTGGATCGCTTGTATGCATAGGGCTTCTGTCGATCTACTCCGCCGATTCCGGCGGCGATCTTTTCTACAGGCAGCTCGCCGTATTTGGGGTGGGGTTTGCAGTTTTTATCGTCGCCTACAACTTTCCGCTTAGAATGATCGAGGAGCTTTCACCCTTCGTTTACCCTCCGGTCGCAGCGCTTCTGATACTTACGATGTTTTTCGGCCAGGGTCCCGCCGGTCGTTGGCTCGTCGTTGGACCCATGAACATTCAGGCTTCAGAATTCGCCAAGACCGCCCTTATTATCGTCTCGGCACGATGGCTGCCCGGCCTGAAGAGCGGGGCGGTGAGATTGAGCGGTCCCATTTTCCTGGGAGGGGTGGCGATCCTTGTGGGTCTCACCGTGCTTCAGCCCGACCTGGGAACCGGCGTCACCATGGGCCTCATCGTGCTTGGCATGCTTTACTGGGCGGGATTCGGTTTCAGGTGGATCTTCCTGTTCGTAAGTCCGGTACTTGCGGCCGTATCCTCCATTGGCTTCGGGTGGTGGCTGCTTTTCACCGGGCTGCTCTGCGCGATTCTCTACCGTGACAGGGCTCCGGCCTGGAAGTGGGTTTTCCTTACCGTCCTCAACACTGCCGTGGCAGCGCTGACACCCGTGGCGTGGAACCTTCTGATGCCCTACCAGAAGGCAAGGCTGACAACGTTCCTCGATCCCGCCCAGGATCCGCAGGGAGCGGGGTGGAACATCATCCAGTCACAGGTGGCCGTGGGGGCGGGCCGCTTCTACGGGCAGGGATTTCTCCAGGGGACCCAGAAAACACTGGCCTACCTTCCCGCAAGGCACACCGACTTCATATTCAGCGTTTTCGCCGAGGAGTTCGGGTTCGTCGGGTCTATCATTCTCCTTGGTCTCTACGCACTTCTTATCTGGAGAATACTGCTTGCGGCCCGGCGCTCCATGAACCCCTTCAATTCGATCATGGCGGCAGGGGTGGGCATCTACTTCATGATCCATGTGTTCGTGAACATAGGGATGGCGGTTGGGATCATGCCTGTGAAGGGGCTTCCCCTTCCCCTGATGACATACGGAGGCAGTCACATATTCACCGAGATGCTGATGGTCGGGCTCGCGCTGAACGCGGCCCGGAATTGGAGGAGCTGGTAGACCGGGGGACTCAGCAGTTAGATTCCCCTCTGATACAGGGAGGGAAGAATGCATCCAGTTCTCTTTCAGATCGGCAGTATTCCCCTTAACTCGTACGGACTCGCCCTGGCAGTTTCGTTCCTGCTGGGGGTGAAGCTCGCGGCCAGGCGCAGTTCTGCCCGGGGGATCTCTTCGGATGACATTACCAGCATGGGCGTCTGGATCATGCTGGCCGCAATCGTCGGCTCAAGGGCTTTGTACGTGGTGACCCATCTCGACCAGTTCGCGGATGATCCCATTCAGATCGTGGCGTTCTGGAACGGTCTTTACGGCCTCAGCATGCTGGGCGGCGTTGTGCTTGCCGTGGTGACAGGTTTCGTTTACATCATTCGAAAGCGCTGGCCAGTCTGGGACCTTGTGGATGCCGTGATCCCGGCATTTCCCCTGGGCGAATTCATTACACGGATCGGCTGCTTCCTGAACGGGTGCTGTTTCGGGTCCCCGACAGAAAGCTCTCTGGGCGTCTGCTTTCCTCCCGGCTCGCTTCCCTGGGATGTCTACGGAGGCATTCCGCTCCATCCGACGCAGCTGTACACATCAGGGCTCAGCCTGCTGATCCTTCTTATCCTGCTTCTGGCGGACAGGCGCAGGCACTTCCCGGGTTTCATCTTCTGCCTCTTTACAGGTCTTTACGGCGCCACCCGCTTCGGGCTCGAAGAGGTCCGCCACTTCGACCATGCGCCGCTCGACCTTCTGGGGTACAGCGTCTTTGCGGGAAGACAGGGGATAACTGACAACCAGCTCGCAAGCCTGATCATGATCGTTGCATCGGTTGTCCTCGGAACATGGCTCTACTTTTCAAAACGAAGAAAATCCCAGGCCTTTTCGTAAAGGACCTGTGCCCGGGCTGCTCCGAAAGGTCCCCTTCACCGGGATCAAGGCTTTGTTCATGGTGCCTGGCCCGGGTTTACCCCGTTCCATTCCGGAATGACGCTCCCCGCCCGGCGGCTTTCTTGCATTCCGGTGTCATGAGGGAGATGATGATACGCCTCAAGTACTCGGGTGAGAGACATCTCAGCGCCGTTCTCGCAGAGATGGCCGTCGCGGAGTGGGAAAGGCTTCCCGCCAAAGGCGAGACCGTGACATGCGTTCCTTCCTCCAGGCGAACACTTCGGAAGCGGGGGTACAACCAGGTCAACCTGATAGCCCGGCGCGTCTGCGGTTTGACCGGAGGGCGATTCACCGAACTTCTGGCCCGTAATCCGGGCCCCAGCCAGGTGGGGCTCACAGCCACGGAAAGAAGGCTCAACCTGTCCGGGGTGTTCAGGGTTTCGTCAAAGATCCCCCCCGGACGCATCTGGCTTCTCGACGATGTGAGGGCCACCGGGGAAACCATTGCCCATGCGCGCCTTGCACTTCTCGGGGGCGGGGCCTCGGAAGTGGTGTGCCTTGCCGTGAACTTCCGAGAAACCGGGGCCGGAAGTATGTTACGACCCGGAGAAGAAGAACGGGAAACCGCAGGCAGGGAGGAATGACGTGGTTCACAAACTCCGTTTCGACATAAGGGACATGGCACTTTCGGTCAAACACGGCCTCAGCGCCAGGAACCTCTGGGTGATCTGGAAGGCGCTCGTTCTCTCCTGGCTTCTCTGGGCCGGGATGATCTACCTCGGATTCTTCGCCGCAGGAGATTCCATGGCCGGGCGGTGGCAGGCATCGCGGCTCTTTCCCATCCCAGAGGGGCTTTTCCTGGAAAGCACAGTGGCCATGGCTTTCATGGCCGCCGCGATACTGGGGTGCATCTGGATAATCATGGGCGCTTTTCAGAAGGTCAGCCGGATAACCTTTGAGCAGATCAGGGGCGACGGCTTCTTCAGCGGCCGGGATGCCCTGATGTTTCATCGCGAAAACTGGAAGCCCCTTCTCATGGTTCCAGTGGCGGTGCTCGCAGGGCTTTCCATTCTGTTCCTCAAGCTGTTCGTTCTCGGGCTTCTGGGAAGGATCCCCGGCGTTGGTCCGGTCCTTCTGGGTGTTCTGGCTGTTCCCGCCTGGGGGCTCTCGCTTTTCGGTGTACTCGCCGCCGTGGCCCTTGTCATGGCCATTCCCATGGTTCCCGCCATCACGGCCTGCACAAGGGGGGACACCTTTGAAACCCTCTTCGAGCTCTTCAGCTCGATAACATCGCAGCCGGCACGAATCGTTCTTTACACCTTAACCGGGCTTCTGATGAGGGGTGCTGCCCTTGTGCTCTTCATGCTCTTCGCGCGCGGGGCAATGGCCCTTTTGGACCTCGGGACCGGAGCAGGGATGGGCAGCCATGGCCTTGTGACTTCCATGCAGGGCGGGATGAACCTGGCAGCCCCGCAGCTCGTGTCCCATTACGGCTCCTTCCTTGCGCCCCTCGGCAGCCTTCTGGGAGGCGCGTCCCCCTGGCAGGGTGCCCCGGGCTGGCTGGCGGGTCTTTCCGGCGTGGCGGTGGCCCTTGTCATCCTTGCGTTCTGGTTCTCGAGCTGCGCCTCGTTCTGGACGGTCTGCTACCTCGCGGTGAGGAAAGCGAAGGATGGGGAGGACCTCCTGCTCAGGGCCGACGACGAGGAGTTCAGGGAGTTCGAGAAGCGTTACGGGTCCGCTGACCAGGCCGGAGACGGATCCCGGGACGGCCGATGAGTGACTCGCCCCGCTTCGTTCACCTTCACCTTCACTCGGAGTACAGCCTTCTCGACGGCGCCATAAGGTTTGAGAAGCTCGGACCGTTCCTGACGGAAAGCGGGATGGACACGGTGGCTGTCACCGATCACGGCAGCCTCTACGGTGCCGTTCACTTCTGCGATGTGATGAAGAGCCACGGGGTGACACCAATCGTGGGCATGGAGGCTTACATCACAACGGGAAGCCGCCATGACAGATCCGACGAATCGGGCGAGGGCATCCGCCACCTGACGCTTCTTGCTGCGGACGAGGAGGGATACAGGAACCTCTGCAAGCTCTCGAGCCTGGGGTGGACCGAGGGCTTCTACCGCAAGCCCCGGATCGACCGCGAGATCCTCTCACAGCACCACCGCGGGCTTTTGATCGGCTCCGCCTGTCTCCAGGGCGAGATCGCCTTTCATCTCACCCGTGGCAGAAAGACAGAAGCGCTGGCAGCCGCCCGTTTCTACCAGGAACTGGTGGGGAAGGGCCGTTTTTTCATCGAACTCATGGACCACGGCCTTTCGGAGGAGAAGAGCATCCTCGCGGGGCTTGCGGAGATCGCCCGGGAGACCGGCGCCCTTCCAGTGGCCACGAACGATGCCCATTACCTGAAGAGGGAACACTCCGAGGTTCACGAGGTCCTTCTCTGCCTGCAGACCAAGAAAACCCTCAGTGATCCCGGCCGGATGAGGTTCGGTGCCAGCGAATTCTATGTGAAGACCCCCGACGAGATGGCCCGGCTCTTCTCCTGGATCCCCGAAGCGGTGACGAACACCGTCTCCATTGCGGAACAGTGCAGTTTCAGCTTCTCCAAGGGAGGTTTTCTGCTGCCCGATTTCCCCCTTCCCCCGGGAGAGGAGAGTCTCAACAGCCACCTGAGGGGGCTTGCGGTTCAGGGCCTCAGGGAAAGGCTCGGGCGGGACCCCGAAGACCCCGAGACCGCAAGACTCGAGTACGAACTGAACGTGGTGAGCGACATGGGTTTCCCCGGGTACTTCCTTATCGTGTCCGAGCTTGCGGGCTGGGCCCGCAGGCAGGGGATCCCGCTGGGTCCGGGCAGGGGAAGCGCCGCTGGCAGCCTTGTCTCATGGGCCATCGGAATAACCGATGTTAACCCGCTCCTTTACGGCCTGAGCTTTGAACGCTTCCTTAATCCCGCACGAAAACAGATGCCCGACATCGATATGGACGTGTGCTACGAGCGCCGTGGCGAAGTGATAGCCCACATTGTGGAGAAGTACGGGCAGAACCGCGTATGCCAGATCGTTTCCTTCAACAGGATGAAGAACCGGGCCGCGGTGCGTGACGTTGCCCGGGTGCTCGGCATGCCCTACGAAACCGGGGACAGGCTGTCGAAGCTTGTGGCCACCGCACCCGAGCAGGACACCTCACTCGAGGCAGTGGCCCGCCAGGTTCCCGAGCTTTTGCAGGAGATCGAGGCCGATCCCGGGGTCGCCACTCTTTTCCGCTATTGTGACGAGCTTTCAGGCGTCGCGAGACACATGGGCGTTCACGCGGCGGGGGTCGTCATCACCCCCGGAGACCTGACGGACTTCGTCCCCCTCTGCTTCTCCCGGGAGAAGGGGCTGACCACCCAGTTCGAAATGAAGTCGGCCGAGAAGATCGGTCTGATGAAACTGGATGTTCTGGGCCTCAGGACAGTGACCGTCCTGCATCACGCACAGGAGATGATCCGCCGCACCCTGCCTGCTTTCAACATTGAGAAGGTGCCCCTGGATGACACCGAAACACTCAGGCTCCTTAACCGGGTTGAGACCACCGGCGTCTTTCAGCTTGAAAGCCCGGGAATGCGGGACGCACTGCGGAAGATAGGCGTGGACAGGTTCGATGACGTGACGGCGGCAGTGGCCATATTCAGACCCGGATCGATGCACATGATCGACGCCTACGCCGAGAACAAGAAGAGGGCTTCCGACGGCAGGCCCGTGAAGGACACCATTCCCGAGCTGCAGGAGATCCTTGGCGAGACCCATGGCGTGATAGTCTACCAGGAGCAGGTCATGGACATCGCCAACCGGTTCGCGGGGATGAGCATGGCCGAAGCGGACAGCCTCAGGCGGGCCATAAGCAAGAAGAACGCAGAAGAGATGGCATCCTTCGGCGAGGCCTTCATACAGGGCGCAAGATCCCGTGGCATCTCCGAAAGGAAGGCCCGGGAGATCTTCGACCACATCCGGCGGTTCGGTGAGTACGGGTTCAACAAGTCGCATTCGGTGTGCTACGCCATCATCGCCTACTGGACGGCATACCTCAAGGCGCATCACCCCGCCGAGTTCATGGCCGCAACCCTTTCCAGCGAGATCGCCAGCACCGAAAGGCTCGCGGCGCTCATGTCCGAGGCGGGCAGGATGGGTCTCGCCATACTGCCGCCGTCGGTGAACGACAGCCTCGTGGCTTTCGATGTCGACCGGCAGGGAAGGATAGTGTACGCCCTGAAGGCCATAAAGAACGTGGGGGAGAACCCCGCCTTCGAGATCGTTTCGGCCAGACGAGAGGGGGGGGTGTTCAAGGGCATTCACGACCTGGCGGAAAGGGTTGAGAACGGGCTGAACAAGAAGGTCCTGGAATCGCTTGTCAGCGCCGGAGCCCTCGATTGCCTTCCCGGAACAAGGTCGGCCCTTCTGGCATCAGTGGACAAGGTCCTGACTTACGCGTCTGCCAGCAGGAAACACAGGGAAGCCGGTCAGATGTCGCTGTTCGGGCTGACACCCTCCGAGGAGCCCGTGGCGCCTCCCCTGCCCGACATGGAGGAGCTGCCCCGTGATGAGATGCTCAGAGCGGAGAAGGAGTTGCTCGGTTTCTACCTCACGGGTCACCCGCTCGATGAATACACCGAGGAGATAAAGGCCTACGCCACGCATACCCCCGGTACGGTCATGCAGTACCGTGGGACCCAGATGGCGACGGTGGCCGCAACCGTGGATGTGATGAAGTACCGCGATTCCCCCCGGGGCAGGATGGCCTTCGTTACCCTGTCAGGGGTTTCCGACTCCTGCGAGGCCACAATATGGGCGGATGCCCTTGAGAGGTGCGGGTTCCGGCTCGAATCGGGCAGGCCGCTCCTCATTCAGGGGAAGGTACAGACAGGCCGGGGCGAGGCAAGGTTCTGCGTTGAACGAATTGACCCCCTGGAAGAACTCCGCAGGTTGTCCGGAATCAGGGTGAGGGTAAGGGTCACTGGCGACGGCGTTTCAAACCAGCCCTTCGACAGGGTTTTGAGCCTTTTGAGGGAGCACCCCGGCAACATGCCCGTGTTCGTGGAGATGGATTGTGGATTGACCGGAAGGTTTTATGTTGGTGAGTCCAGGAGCATCCGGGTAAATCCGGACAAAAAACTGCTGACGGACCTCAGGGAGCTTCTGGGGGACTCTGCCACTGTGTCGTTGTACCTTGGAGGTGGGACGCGTTGAAACTTCTTCTTTTTCTTCTGACCCTGCTCTTCGTGGCGCCGGCGGTTCGTGGAGCGGAACTCATCCGCGCCGTTGTCGAGCCCACGGCGGGGGTGGTGGCGCCCAGGGCGCTTTACATTTCCCTCCGGACCTTTCCCACCGACAACCTGGCCTTCTCCCTTCAGGCCGGCATGCTGCCCAGGCTCATGGCGGGGATAGGATACGGGGGCTACAGCGTCACAGGCATGTCCACGCCTGACTGGTTCGACAAGCTCTACCTGAAGGCCCGCTTCCGCTTCTTCGACGAGCGCCGGACCTTTCCGGCGCTGGCCGTGGGGTTCGACAACGAAGTCGAGCATCCGAGGGGCGGCGGCGAGTACTTCCGTCAGGAGAGGGGTTTCTACCTCGCTGCCAGCAAGAACTTCTCAGACCCTGTCGGTGAGACGGCTTTTCACCTGGGTTCCAGCATATCCCTCGAGGCACCCGAGCATCTGGGGTGCTGGATGGCGCTGGACAAGACGCTGCCCGCAGGGTTCGGCCTCGCGGCGGACTGGGACCTTGGAACCAACGGCGACAGGGATTACAGGTTTGACAATTCCGGGGGTTTCCTGAATTGCGAGGTGTACTGGCAGAGTTTCGGCCAGGTCCGGATAAGCCTTCAGTTCATGGACCTTCTGGAAACCGGGGGGGAACCCTACAGGGCTCTCGCCGTTGACTTTCTGGGTCTAATCTGATCGGGGGAGCTCATATGACGACCATTGAAAGATATCACCATGCATGTGCCGACATTATCCTGAGGGGTGCCCTGGGGATCGGGGAGGGGCAGGTCCTCTGGATCAGGACCGAACCCTGCCACAGGGAGTTCGCCGGGCTTCTGGCGGAGAAGGCGTACGATCTGGGTGCAATGTACGTGCAGCTCTCAATGGATGACCCCCGTCTGGAAAGGACCAGGGTCGACAGGACAACCAGACCCGGGTATCTCGATCACATGCCGGGCTACACCCGGAACATGCTGGACACGATAGTGAAGGATAACTGGAGAAGCCTTGCCCTGCGAGGTCCCGAGAACCCTGATGTCATGGAGGGTGTTGACCCCGGCAGGCTGGGGAGGATGCAGAAGGCACGTTCCGAGGCTTACCAGGGGTTCATGAAGGCAGTTGCCTCGAACAGAATGCCGTGGAACGTCTTCCTGATGCCCACACCGGGCTGGGCGGCAAAGGTCCTGGGCAGCGCCGACAACTGGGAGGAAGCTATATGGGAGGTGCTTGCCCCCATTCTCCGACTCGACAGACCCGACCCGGTGCAGGCATGGAAGGAACACGACAAAGACCTCAAGAGGCGTGCGGGGTTCATGAACGCGAAGTGCTTCGACGGCATACGCTTCCGCGGCCCTGGAACCGACCTGTTCGTTGGCATGAGCAGTAACAGGCTCTTCCTCGGAGGCAGCGGAGTGTCATCCGACGGCACCCGGTTTTTCCCCAACATCCCCACCGAGGAGATATTCAGCACTCCCCACATGCAGAGGACCGAAGGCCGCGTGACATGCACCAGACCCGTTACGGTTCTTGGCGCCCAGGTCGAGGACGCCTGGTTCAACTTCGAGGACGGAGCGGTAACCGGGTTCGGGGCCGGCAGGAACGGCGAGATACTTGGGAAATACCTCGAGACCGACGCCGGGGCGACGCGCCTCGGGGAAGTTGCCCTGGTCGGGGTGGATTCGCCGCTCTTCACCAGTGGCCGGGTGTTCCACAACATCCTTTTCGATGAGAACGCCTCCTGCCACATCGCTCTTGGCAACGGGTACACTGACACCATAAAAGGCGGCACCGGGATGACCGATGAAGAACTCCGGGAGACCGGATGCAACGCAAGCCTTGTCCACACCGACTTCATGATAGGATCGCCCGAAGTTGACGTATTCGGCGTAACGACCGACGGCGTTGAAGTGCCCGTGATCAAGAACGGGCTTTTCGTGATATAGGAGGGTCTCATGGTTGACGAGAGGCTGCTTTCGATACTGGCCTGTCCCAGGTGCAAGGGCGAGCTCGAGTACATCACCGCCCCCTCCGAAGAGCTTCTGTGCCGCAGTTGCGCTCTGGCCTACCCTGTTCGCGACGACATTCCGGTAATGCTGATCGAGGAGGCCAGAACCCTCGGAGAGCGGGACTGACAGGAAGGATAGTCCTTTCAGTGAAGGTCGTGACCCGTGGCCGCCAAACGGGCTTCGCCGGGGTCATGGCGGACGGAACCGTGCGGATAACACTGAACGCCCCGCCCGTTGACGGAAAAGCCAACAGAGAGCTTTCGGAGTGGCTCGCCGGGCAGTTCGGCACCAGGCCCGGCAACGTCAGCATCATCTCGGGGGCGCAGTCACGCATGAAAACCGTGCTTATCGAAGAGCCCGCGGCGGTTCGTCCCCCATGGTACCATGAACCCTGACAGGCTGCCCGGCATCGCCCTGGCCCACCTTGATCATGACGGCCATGTGCCCCTTGTGTTTCAGGGGCTTAACCCCGATGAAGCGGAACGGCTTTTCGACAATGTCCGGAGAAGAAGGCCGGACATGCTGGACATCCAGCTTGACCATGGCATCCGGTCCGGACTCGAACGGCTGTTCGGCGCTCCGGGACGTCCCGACACCTTTCATGACTCCTGGTCGGCCCTGACCGTTTCCATGGGCATCAGGGGCAGGGCCGGTGGGATGGAGGCGGCCGCGGGGCTTCAAAGGCACCGCGATGCCATTGGCGCGTTCATCGCATCGGGTGTTCCCGGGCGCGAAACCCCCGAAGCGCTGTGCTGCCTGCTCGACTCCATCGCAAGGTTCATGCCGGCTGTCCTTCTGGTGGCGGACCTCGGGAAGGTCGACGAACTCACGATCGAGTTGATCAACCTGATCCAGAGGAAAACGCGGCGCAGCCTCGTGCTGCCGCCCCTGCTCGGTGCCCTATCCGAAGGTGTCCCACCCTTCCGGGCAAGGCTTGTCAGGATCTCAGGGCAGGAGCGCTCCGACGCCCTTTTGGTGCCGCCGGCTCTCCTCGGGCTCGTGAAGGCAGCGGCGGTCCTGGGGCAGCTGTTCGATCCCCGTGAAGCCGCGGAGCTCTCCCGGTGCGGTGAAGACCCATCCCCGCTCTACGGTTCCGGCATCTGGATGAGGACGAAGGGGGGTCCGACACGCTTCGTGAACGGTTCGACAAGAAGCGGTGTCCTGAATGGCCTGACCCCCGAAGAGTCGAAGGAACTCCATGCAGGGGCAGCTCTGATGGTCCGGAACAGGGCGAAGGGCTGCCCCGGAGCCCTGAAACTAGCCGGCGACCTCTTTCTGAGAAGCGGTGACGAGGTTTCCGCAGGGGCTGCCTATCTCGAGGCCGCTGCCTGCTCCTCCGGGTCAACCCATCCCAGGGCGGCCCGGCTGTGGAGCCTCGTGGCTGCCCACTGCCCCGGCCGGTTCTACGAGGCACACCTGAACAGAAGCATCCACCTTTTCAAGGGCGGTTTCATGGAGGAGGCCCTCGAAGCTGCGGCGTGCGCAATGCCGGGCTTTGAGGCTCAGGCCAGGCTTCTCATGCTCGAGATACTCATACACATGGGCGACGACCCCCGCGCAAAGGCACTGGCGGAATCCCTTGAGGACGGCAGGCGAAGCGGGCTCCTGAGCCCCGCGGAGGAAGCGGAGCTTGCGATACTCTCCCTCATCCTGCATCGCCGGAACGCTGAGCCGGGTCAGGTACGAGTTGAGATCGAACGGCTTGAAGGCACGGGTCTTTCGGACAGGCAGAGGACAAGGCTGCTTCTTGTCGAGGCAAGGGCCATGGCCCGCCACGGCATGCTGCACGAGGCGCTGAAGGCCGCAGAAGCGGCCCGTGCGAAGTCGGCCGCTCAGGGTTTCACATGGCTTTCGGAGAGCTGCAGCATCTTCATGGTGTCATGCCTCAGGAAGGCCGGAATGCTCGAAGCCGCGGCGAAAGGCTGCGAAGACCTCATGCGGGCCGCATCACGAAGCGGCAACCTCGAAGCCCTGTGCTACGCGCTGAACACGAGGGGTGGGATCGCCTCGTCCCAGAGCCTTAACGACGAGGCTGCAAGGTGTTACACCGGCGTTGGGAGGATAGCTGAAAGGGTCGGCAACCACCGCCTTGCGACCACCGCTGCCGCGAACCTGGGCGTGGCCAGGATGATCGACGGACGGTACGAAGAGGCGCTCGAGACCTTCATGCGGGCAGTGCGCCTGGCATCCGAGGTGGGGGACCAGCTGCGCCTGGCCGCCACGTACGGCAACATGACACGGATATTCCTTGACATGAACAGGCCGGAGAACGCCGAGGACTGTCTCGAGACCATGCTTGAACTCGTGAGGCGTTCGGGCCCCGACCAGCTCATGGAAAGCGCCCTTTACCTGGGCTCCAGATTGCAGGACCTGAAAGGCGACTGCGCCGCTGCCCTCGAACTTCTTTCCCAGGCCTCGGAGATGGCGGTCAGGGCCGGGAGGAAGAGGAACGCCTGCCTGTACGGTCTTTACCGGGGTCTGTTCCTTCTGCACCATGGCAGGTATGAAGAAGCGGCCACAGCGCTTGCAGCTGCGGTCCGGGAGTGCGAAGATCTCGACCAGCAGCCGAACGCCGACACCGCCAGGGTCTGCCTGGCTGCCTGCCGGGCGCTTCTCGACCGGGCTGCCCCCGACGAACTGGTCGAGCACTCGGCCGGGTCGCCGTGGCGCTCTGTCCGGGGAACCTCGGGATACTGGCACTGGAAGGTGACCGGTGACCTCGACAGTGCCAGAACTGCCATGGAGAGCCTTTCCCCCAGGGTGGGAGAGTGCAACGCCTACCGTTCCCATGAGATGCTCGGTGAGTTGAGGGTTGCCCTCGACGAAAACCCGTTATAGCGCGATAGCCCGTCAGGCTTGACAATTCGAAAACCCGGGGAATGTTTCACCAATGTTTGAATACCTTCTCCTTTGTGCAGTATGCGGAATAACCGCGGTCAGAACTGAATCTCCCCCGGCCATCGACGGCGTTCTGGACGAACAGTGCTGGGTCCTGGCTGAAGCGGTGTCACAGCGTTTCAACGCTTTCCGGCCCAGGGTCGACTGCCCCCTGTCCGAACCAACGGACATCAGGGTGCTCTTCGACGGCAGCTCCATCTATTTCGGCCTCCACATGCACGACGCGGACCCTCACGGCATACAAAGGCCCGTGGGTTCGAGGGACGTCGACCTCGCCACCGACAGGGTGATCGTATACCTCGACACCTTCAACGACGATTCCAACTGCTTCATGTTCTCGGTGTCCGTGGGAGGGACTCAGGTTGACTCCCGCAGGACCGAGATAGGCGGGGAAGACCGCGACTGGGACGGGGTATGGTCAAGCGCCGTGGCCGTGAACGACTCGGGGTGGAGCGCCGAGATCGCCATCCCGTTCTCGGTACTGCGGTACCCGGCCGATGAGGTTCAGGTCTGGGGGATCAACTTCGGCAGGACCATCACCAGGTCCAACGAGGGCAGTTACCTCTTCCGCATGAGGGAGCAGGGGGGGATGGACATCTCCTGTTTCGGCGAACTCACTGGCCTTTCCGGCCTGCCCAGTGTCTCGGGGATCGAGTGGCGGCCCTTCTGCGCCGGCAGGCTCAACATCAACAACGGCGAGCCCTGGCGGGAGAACCTGTGGGGCAGCGCCGGCTTCGACATGAAGGTTCCCCTCAGCATGCACGCCGTGATGGACCTCACCGTGAACCCCGATTTCGGCCAGGTCGAGTCCGACGCCGACCAGGGCAGCATCTCCCACTGGGCGCCCTGGCTCTCGGAGAAGCGGCCGTTCTTCATGGAGGGAACGGACATCTTCGACATGCCGTTCAACATGTTCTACTCCAGAAGCATCGGTTCCGTGGCCTGGAATGGCGAGATAATCCCCATCCTGGGGGGCGCCAAGGTAACCGGTGTGGACGGGGGGACCCGCTACGGTTTCCTTGAAGTGCTTTCAGGGAGGGTGTGGGACGACACCACCATCGCTGAGCCAGCGGCTTCTTACGCCGCCGGCGCCCTTCTGCACGAGTTCTCGGCCGGCAACTGGCTGAGGTTTTCCGGCACCAGCGCCGATTTTCCATCTCAGAAGGGCACTGATTACTTCTTCGGCCGCTCCGGTGCCTTCACGGGTGAGGCCGAACCGCTGCCCGACATTTTTATCAAGGGGAGGCTGGGAATGACCTGGAACCGTTTCCAGGAAACGGATGACAACAGCGCAGCCCGACTCGAAGCCGGTTACTTCCCCGAGAACTTTGAGCTGAACTTCCGTTACGAGAGGAAGGGCGAAGGGTTCGACCCCTGGGTCATGGGTTACGACCAAGCAACGGGAGAAACCGTCTGGTCGGCGTACGCAAGCGTCTCAAAAAGCTTTCAGGAAGGCTTTTTGCAGAGCGCGTGGCTGGGCGCCGACCCCTACATGGGCCATGACATGGAGGGCAGGAACTGCGGCAGCGGGGTGGATGTCTGGACCGGCGCTGCCACGGTTGACAGGTACGACCTCAACATAAGCGGGGGCTGGGTCGACCGCTGGTTCGACAGGTACGAGGGACCCGAAGGGGCCTGGTATCCCGGCGGGTTCTACGGCGGGGTTTCGGCGTCAACCGATTACAGAAGGACTATCGCGGGCTGGGCGGCGTACAACCGTAACACCTACCTCGACGCCCACATCGACAGGTACTCGGCCGGTCTGTTCCTGAGGCCTGTCCCTCCGCTGTCCATCGACATCGAACCATCCTGGCGCACGCAGGAAGCCGCCACCCGGTACAACTGGGACACCGAGGAATGGGACCTGGTCGAAACGGACTGGAGGTCGCTCAACGTCTCAGCGACCTGGATGCTCACAAACCTCATGCTGCTAAGGTTTACGGGCCAGACCTCCCGCTTCGGGAAAACCTGGGAGGACGGGGAGGGGCCCGAGACCAGCCGCCGCACCTGGGCCAACATCCTTTACAGCTGGGAGTACCTTCCCGGAAGCTTTTTCCACTTCCTGACCGGCGAGGACGGCGTTCCCGGCGAGGAACCCGAGTTCACGGTCTATGCGAAGGTCAGCCGGTTCTTCTGACCGGATGTGAGCCGGTCAGAGTATCTGCTTGCCTGCTTCGTCGTTCCTGCCGGGAAACAGCCTGTCCAGAAGGACGAGGAGCAGGAAGAAGACGAACATGAAGGCGAAGAGCGCCATCATGCCCTTGCCTGTGATCTCGAGCGCCTCCCTGAAAATTGCCTCTGTTGCTGCGGTCAACTGAGCACCTCCTACTTAACCAGGGCCAGGATCAACCCGCCCGCAAGGACGGAACCGATCTGGCCTGAGACGTTTGCGCTGACTGCATGCATCAGCAGGAAATTGGACGAATCCTCCTGCCTCCCCATCTTGTGGATTACCCTGGCCGACATGGGAAATGCCGATATGCCCGCTGCTCCGATCATGGGGTTGACCTTTCGCTTGATGAAGAGGTTGATGAACTTCGCGAAGAGGACACCTCCCGCAGTATCGAAGATGAAGGCGCAGAGCCCCAGGCCAATGATGAACAGGGTGGAGACCTGCAGAAAACGGTCTGCCGTCATGGTTGACGCTATGGTTATCCCAAGCAGCAGTGTGACAAGGCTGGCGAGCTCATTCTGTGCCGCCAGCGACAGCTTCTTGAGAACTCCGCACTCCCGGACGAGGTTGCCGAACATGAGGAATCCGATTAGGGCCGTTGCCGTCGGCGCGAACATTCCCGTCAATATGGTCACGAGGATCGGGAACAGGATGAGGGTGGTGCGGGAGATAGGCTTCTGGCTGCCGTCCATGCGCATCAGGCGTTCCCGTCGTGATGTGAGAAGCCTGATCACCGGCGGCTGTATTATCGGCACCAGTGCCATGTAGGAGTAGGCTGCGACCGAGATGGGACCGATAAGGTGCCGCGCGAAACGGCTGGCTACATAGATCGATGTAGGGCCGTCGGCGGAACCGATGATGCCTATCGAGGCGGCCTCCCTCAGGTCGAATCCGAACAGCGTTGCGGCAGTCATCGTGAAAAAGATGCCGAACTGGGCCGCTGCTCCGAACAGCAGGAGGAGGGGTCTTCTGAACAGGGGGCTGAAGTCTATCATGGCGCCGATGGCCACGAATATCAGAAGAGGGAAGACCTCGGTGAGGATGCCCACCCTGAAGAAGTAGGACAATGCCCCTGCCACCTGCTGGCCCCCCTCGATCTGGTCGAGCACCGAAGAGAAGGGGATGTTGACAAGGATGGTGCCGAAGCCGATGGGAAGCAGGAGCGCTGGTTCATACTCCTTTTTGATCGCCAGGTAGATCAGTGTTCCACCGATGGCCATCATCAGGAGGTTCTGCCAGGTTATCGCGGTGAATCCGACAAAGAGGCCTTCCATTTTGCTTTCCTCACGCTTGCAGACAGCCTGCGGTGATGCCGGTGCATTCGGCGGAATACTGAGCGCAGCTCCCATTCGGGTTGCACTATGCCAAAACTGCCGCATGTTGCGCAAGCGCAGCAAACACCTTCACCGTGCACCTCCTCAGCTTGGAACCTGCGTTTCACCATTGGCGACTCCGCCGGGGGCAGAGCAATGGAAGACGAAGCCCAGATGGTTCACCGGGACTGGCAAGTGTGTAGGCGGGTAACGAAGCGGGTTGAAAAAACCAGAAGAATCCATGATAGTTGAAAAGGGAGAACAACAATCCCTTCATTTGCAGGGAGGCAAGAGAATGACCATGTTCACCATTGGTTATGAAGGCCGCACGTTGAAAGACTACCTTGATCTGCTTACTGCAAATGACGTTTGCCTGTTGATTGATGTAAGAAAGAATCCGATTTCACGGAAACGCGGCTTTTCAAAGACCTGCATGAAGAATTCCGTTGAAGCCGCCGGAATTGAGTATCAGCATTTTCCTCAGCTTGGAATTGAGTCAGCCCGCAGAAGATCCCTCAAATCATCCGCAGATTACGAGAAGCTGTTTCAATGGTACAGTGAGGAAATCCTGTCAATCGAAACCGAGGCTCTTCAGAAGATCGTCAATGCCATTCGGGATCTCGACCGGATCGCCCTGACTTGTTTCGAGGCTGATCCTTCCATGTGCCATAGACGTCTCGTCTCCGAGAAAGTCTCTGAACTGCTCTCAGGGGAGACAATGCCAGTTCATTTATGATGGATGAAACACTGCCAGCCTGGCTGCCCGCAGCAGAAGTCCTTGTAACTGTCAAGACGTATCCCCTGCCTTTGACCTCTTTTGGAGAGGTTGTCTGTACTGCGGGGCTTCTCTCTTCCGGTCATTGGGTGCGTATTTACCCGATCCCATTTCGTGCTGAAGAGTACAAGCTTTTCAGCAAGTATCAGTGGATAAGACTTGACTTGAAGAAAAAGTCATCTGACTTCCGTCCAGAAACCTATAGCCCGGCCGGTAAGTACGAGCTGCTCGGCTTTTTGGATACAAAGGACAGATGGCGCAGAAGGAAATCGGTTGTGTTGGGAAACGTTTACACGTCATTGCCCAATCTTCTTGAGGATAGTCATGGTGAGAAAAGGGTGTCTCTGGCGACGCTGAAACCGAGTCAAGTGATTGATTTTTCATGGAAAGAAGTGGAAGGGGATTGGCCTGAGAATTGGAAGAAAAGATTGAGGCAGATGAATCTTTTCTGTGATCTCGATTCGAAGAGCATTGTTCGCAAGGTCCCTTATGAGTTTTACTACACCTTCCGAACTGAGGATGATAGTTCCACTCATCGCTTGATGATAACGGACTGGGAAGTTGGAGCACTGTATTGGAACTGCCTGGCGAGGCACGGTGGTAACGAAACTGCTGCATTGAATGATGTTCGGGCTAAATACTATCACAGCTTCTGCGGGAAACGTGACCTGTTCTTCTTCCTCGGAACAAATTACGAGAGTCACTATCGGAGGTTTGGCAACCCCTTCATGATTGTTGGGGTATTCTATCCACCGCGAGCAACAGATAGCCAGCTGACGCTTGATCTTTGAATTGAAGCTGCGGATCAGTTCCCCAGCACGACCACCATTGTCGAGGCGGACACACCATCAGCGTCGAGCCTCAGGATGTAGCATCCTGGTGGCAGGCCCCTGGAGGGGGAGACAGTGAACTGCCCTGAAGCTTCCGCCCCCCATGTGTGTTCACCGCTCCAGGCAATGCGCCCGCAAAGGTCGTAGAGGGAGAGAGTGAAAGCCGATGGTTCGGGAAGGCTCCACGCCACGCTGAAGGTTCCTGCGGATGGGTTGGGGACCGGTGTGCCGAGATGTGCCACGGCCATCCCGCCCTCTTCCCCGACGCCGGTCTGCACCGATACGAACACGGTTGCAGGGTCACCCAGCATGTTGTTCTCCTGCATCACCCAGTTCTGAAGCACCATGCCCCCAGCAGACTTGAATGCGTCCTTTGCCGCGGCCTGCATGTCTCCTATGCGCTCCACGCCGTTTTCGAAGAGCATCTCGGCGAAGTGCAGTTCAAGGTGTTCAGAGGGACCCATGGAGGGGGGCGTTCCCCAGCCGTAGTTGGAATTGTACATAACCGCCACCGCGCCGCCCCCTGGCCACATGAGCAGCCGTTCCGCGCTGCACCCGTTTACGGAGAGCTGGCCGGGGTTGCACGCCATGGAGTGGAGGATGGTCAGCCTGTTGATGTTATCGAGGCCGGTGTAGTTCTGGTTCGTTATCATGTTGCCGGGCTCGTAAAGCCAGTACACCCCTCCGGAACCTCCGTGGCCCTGATCGCTAACGTAGCTTGCGCCCTGGTTCAGAAGGTCGATCTGGTTCGTCGGGTGGCCGTCCCACGTTTCGTAGAGCTTGTGCTGCGTCCAGTCCCCGGGGATGCGGTTGGATATGGAGTCGCAGATGAAGCTGCCCCAGTAGCCGTCGGGTTCGACGTCGGGCCAGAGGCCCGCTCCGCAGAGCAGGGCGGTGGTGCGCCACTGGCCCTGGTCGGACTGGGTTTCGTACGCGATGGTTTTGTTCACCATGGTCTCAAGGTGGTTCGGGTTGTCCGAGCTGAAGCGCCCCACCGCGATGTCTGAGTAGTAGTCTATCCAGTCCGAGTTCTCGCCGTAGAGGTGGTCGCCGTCGCCGTCCCACATCCTGGTGAGGTCTGAGTAGTAGAGGTCCGTTGTCTCGTCAAGCACCAGGCTGTCGCTTCCCACCATCAGGCTGGAAATGCGCTGGGTCGGCCCCCAGTCTCCCACCAGCAGAGCGTACTGGAGCCCCCGGTTAAGGAACGAGTCCTTCAGGTAGTTCCTGATCTGCTCCTGGGTGTCCCACCCCGGGTAGTTGTCGTAGATCCACTCAAGTGAAACGAACTCGGACTGCATTCCGGTCGAGTTCCTGTGATCCACAAGCGGCTCGAGGACGGTTGCGAACGATTCGGCACCAACCGCGACCCACACCGGCCAGGCATCGCTTTCAGGGCGGATTGCCGGTGCATACGCCTCAAGGTCTTCGGGGTTGGCGACGAAGTGTGACAAGAGCACGGAGGCCTGGTCAACCTGTCCCCTGGTCAGCTGAAGCCGTGGGAACATGGGGTCTTCGCGGTAGTGAAGCACCACCTCGGCTTCGGTGATGATGTTCAGCCCTCCTGAAAGGGGACGCCAGCGGAAGGGGCAGAACGAGACCGTTCCCAGCTGGAACCCCGTTCTGGTGCCGGTGGCGGTTTCGACCACGGGGTCTGCGGGAAAGGGTTCGTCCGACAGGTACACCGAGGGCAGCCTGAAGTAGGGAGCAGGCACGCGGGAGAGCGGGGTGAACCTTACGGGAAGCACGTCATGAGTACCGTCCAGATCAGACCCGGCAAGCACCTCGATGGTCGCCCCCCCGACAGACGTGCCCTGCGGTATGACAAAGCACATGGAGACCACCGGCAGGTTGGGCAGCCCCTGGTCGAAGCCCACGACGCCGGAATTGCACCAGGGTATCACGCCACCGTCGAAGTCCCTTACACCGAAATCACCGGATTCGAGCCTGAAGTTCTGTCTGAGCTCTCCTGCCACGGCAGATCCTGCGAGCGTATGCACCAGAACAAGCCGCAAGAATACCGAAACCACGCGCTCCCCCTATCGTTGCACCCATGCCGTGTTTGCTGCAGGTTCAAGTATATGGTTTGATTCCCCCGCGGGGAAGCATCCGGCCGGGGAATGCTTCCGGACCCCTGTTGTATTAGCTTCAGGCAGTCAAGGACAGGGCCGCGTCCGCGGCCATGAAAGGGAATGACATGAAAAAGCTTTCCATCCCGTTTCTCATTACGCTTCTCGTTGCAGCCTGCGGAGCCTCGAGACCCGTCGAGAACCCCGCTTCGGAAACCGGCTTTCAGGACCTTCGCGAGGGCAACACCGACTTTGCTTTCGAGCTTTTCGGCAGGCTGTGCCAGGACGCCGGTGAGGATAACGTGATGTTCTCGCCGTTCTGCATCTCATCGGCTCTGGGGATGGCATGGGCCGGCGCCAGGGGCGAGACCGAAGAAGGAATGGCGGAAGTGCTGGGTTTCGGGGAATCACAGCCCGCGGTGCATAGTGGCTTCAGCCGTCTTTTCGGCTTGATTTCGCGGGAAGACACTGATTCAGGTGATGAGGGAATAACGCTCAACATTGCCAACGCGCTGTGGGTTGACGGCAACTACCCCCTTCTGGACGATTACACGAACCTCGTGAGCGAATACTACGGGGCCGAAGCCCGGAACATGGATTTCGAGGGTGATCCGGACGCCGAAAGGCTGGTGATCAACAGCTGGGTTGAAGAGAAAACAGAGGACCGCATCAAAGACCTTCTCGGCCCGGGTTCAGTGACCACCGCCACAAGGGTGGTTCTCACAAGCGCCGTGTACTTCCTGGGGAACTGGCGGTTCCAGTTCAACCCCGACCTGACCCGTGACGGTGTTTTCACAACACTCTCAGGTGATGAGGTCACTGTCCCGTTCATGAGCAGGACGATGGACATCCCGTTCTACCGGGGCAACGGTTTCAGGGCTGTCGCCATGCAGTACTCGGACCTCCAGAGCCGCATGATCATCCTGTTCCCCGACGGCGACTTCAACCAGTTCCAGCAGGACCTTGACCCTGAGATGCTGGAAGAGGTGGTCGAAGGCCTCGGAGTTCGCGAGGTGGCCGTAGTGATGCCGCCGTTCGAATTCGACACCGACTACTCCCTGACAACGGTGCTTGGGGAGATGGGGATGGGTGACGCCTTCGACCCCTCCCGGGCTGATTTCAGCGGGTTCACGGGCGAGCGTGACCTGTTCATCACCGCAGTGGTTCACAAGGCTTTCGTGAAGGTGGACGAAACGGGCACCGAAGCCGCGGCCGCCACGGGCGTGATAATGGCCACAACAGCCATGCCGTCGGACCCTCCAGAGCTCTTCCTGCTTGACAGGCCCTTTGTGTTCCTTATCATCGACGACCGCTCCGACACGGTGCTTTTCATGGGGAGGGTGACCGACCCAAGCCTCTGAAACCCCCAGGGGTTCTCTGACAAAGGTGAAGCATGGCTGAAACAGCTTCGGCAGCTCGAGTTACCTGGGTGGGACTCGTCCTGAACCTTGTCCTCACTGCGTTCAAGTTCGCGGCAGGTGTCGTGGGGCACAGCCCTGCAATGATTGCCGATGCGGTGCACTCCGTCTCGGATTTCGCCACGGACATTGTGGTTCTGGCTGGCCTGAGGTTTTCGGGCAGGCCCGTGGACAAAAGCCACGACTACGGTCACGGCAAGCTCGAGACCCTGGCAGCAACCGTTATCGGGATCGTGCTGCTGCTTGTGGGCGCGGGGGTTTTCTGGGCGGGAGCCACCAAGATCTGGGCCTGCATTGGCGGGCAGACCCCCGAAGCTCCCGGGCTGATAGCTCTGATCGCGGCTGTTGTCTCGATCGTGGCGAAAGAGGGCCTTTACCGCTACACGGTATCCGCCGGGAAGCGGATCAACAGCATGGCGGTCATCGCCAACGCCTGGCACCACCGTTCCGATGCCTTTTCATCGATGGGGACCATGCTTGGCATCGGGGGCGCCATCCTCCTCGGGGAAAAATGGCGCATCCTTGATCCTGTGGCAGCGGTGGTGGTCAGCGTTTTCATAGTGAAGGTTGCGTTGGAGATCCTGTCGGGCTGCCTCGGAGAGCTTATCGAATCATCACTGGACGAGACGGTTGAATCCGAGATCATAGGGCTGGCCAAGTCGGTCCCCGGTGTGACAGACCCGCACAATCTCCGCACCAGACGCATTGGCAGGGATATTGCCGTTGACCTTCACATCCGTGTGGACGGCGGCATGCAGGTCAAGGAAGCCCACGCGATAAGCTCCGCCATCGAAGGACTGATACGCCGCAAGTTCGGCAAGTCGTCGTTCGTCTCGATCCATGTCGAGCCCGTGGATGAGGGTGAGCAGGATGCTTCGTCGTGAAGGATGCCTGAAAGCCATGCCTGCATTCCTTTTTGCTGTTGCCTGCGGATGCGCCTTTAACAACGGTCTTCCGGGTGACCTCGTGACACTTCTGGGCGATTCGGGCATCGGTATCCACGTTCTCGAGGAACACGCCCCTTTCGACAGCAGGGCGGGCTTCGTGCGGATCGCGCATGACGAGGCTCTGGAGGCGCGGATCGTTGCAGCCTTCGACCTTCTGGTCATCGACCTTCAAGACCCTGTGTCATTCGACCTTGCCGGGCGTGTCGGGGGAACCCCCTCAGCCCTCTGGGGCATCACCGGCGACTCCCCGAAACTCCTTCTCGAAGACGGCGGCAGGTTCCTCCACCTTTATCTCATGGTCACCGATGACGGACGGGCGTTTATCTTCGCCGAGTACGCCTACGGATGATGGTGTATATTCCCCGGACCTTTTGACCGAAAGTCTGGTGTCTCAGGATGCTTCTTGGTTTGAGGGAAGTCGCCGGCCTTTTTGGGGTACCCGAGAAGACCCTCGAAAAATGGATAAAGGAAGACTCTCTTCCCGCCATCAAGGTTGGCGGGCAGTACCGCTTCAACAAGACGGAGATACTGGAATGGGCCACCAAAAGGCAGATCCCGGTATCCTCCGTAATGTTCTCGGACAGCCAGGGGGCTAACAGGGGAGAGGTCGCCGGCATCAGGGCCGCCCTTTCCGCGGGCGGTATAAGGTACGGGGTAACGGGCGACGGGCGGGACCAGGTACTTGAGAACGCACTTGCCCTCATGCCCATTCCGGATAGCGTTGACAGGCTTTTCCTCCTTCACATCCTCAAAGCCCGCGAAGCCCAGGGCTCCACGGGCATAGGGGAGGGGATAGCCATCCCTCATGTGAGGAACCCCATCGTTCTGGACATTCCTGAACCCATGATAACCCTCTGCTTCCTGGAGACCGCTGTCGAGTTCGGTGCTATCGACGGCAAGCCCGTTCACACACTTTTCATGATGATCAGCCCAACCATAGGGATGCACCTCAACCTTCTTTCAAGGCTTGCCTTCGCTCTCAGACAGCCCACGTTTTCCCGGGCCGTTCAGGACCGCCTTCCCGCAGACGAGATCCTGATCATGGCCGGAGAGGTCGATGCCATGCTGCTGTCCCGTGTCCCCGGCGGGTCCTAGAGGCGCGCGGTGACGATCACCCTTCTTTTCATATCTCTGTGCACCTTTCTTGCGGGAGGGCTCGTTCCTGCGTTTCTCCGGGGTAACAGCCGATTCTCCCGGGTTTTCGGTCCCGTTGCGAATGTCGCGGGGTGCGCTGTCGGTCTGCTCGGAGTGGTTCTGTCCATGTTGTATGGTCCTGCGGAATCGGGCAGCATCCACTGGGGAGCTCCCTCGGGGTCCATGGCTGTGGGGATCGACCCGCTTTCCGCCCTTTTCGCCCTTCCCGTGCTTGTCATATCCGCCCTCTGTGCGCTTCACGGCTGCGGCTACATGAAGCCTTATGCGGCCAAGGGAAAGGATATGTCGCGGTTCTGGGCGTTCTACAATTTCCTGACCGGAGGCATGCTGCTCGTCACCGTGGCCCGCAACGCCCTGCTCTTTCTGCTGGGCTGGGAGGTCATGGCTCTGGCATCATTTTTCCTGGTGCTCTTTGACGCCGGCAGGGAACCCGTTCGCAGGGCCGCCTGGATCTACCTCGTGGCAACTCACCTGGGTACCGCGTGCATACTTCTTCTCTTCTCCATGCTTGGTTCAGGCGGCTCGCTCGATTTTACCGGTCTATCACTTCCCGACCGCTCATGGGCCGGGGCCGCATTCGTTCTGGCCCTTGTCGGCTTCGGCACGAAGGCCGGTTTCGTTCCCTTCCACGTCTGGCTCCCCGAGGCCCACCCGTCTGCGCCATCAAATGTGTCTGCGGTGATGAGCGGTGTCATGATCAAGACCGGTATCTACGGTCTTCTCCGGTTCATCCTCTTCATGGGGCCGCCCCCCGCATGGTGGGGCTGGACGCTTCTCGGGGTTGGCCTTCTTTCGGGCGTTGCGGGAGTGCTGATGGCCCTTTCCCAGCACGAGCTGAAAAGGATGCTCGCCTACAGCAGCGTTGAAAACATAGGCATCATCGGCATGGGGCTCGGACTGGGTCTTCTGGGTATCAGTTACGGCATCCCGGCAATGGCTTTCCTCGGATTTGCAGGCGCCTTCCTGCACGTTCTGAACCACTCCGTTTTTAAAAGCCTTCTCTTCCTTGCAGCGGGTGCCATCCAGAATGCAACCGGGACAAGGGAGCTCGACCAGCTCGGCGGGCTTTTGAAGAGAATGCCGGTCACGGGAGCGGCCTTTCTGGCGGGAAGCGTTGCGATCTGCGGGCTGCCCCCCCTCAACGGTTTTGTCGGCGAGCTTACGGCTTATCTGGCTGCGTTTACGGGTATTCAGAACGGTGCCGGCACTCAGGGGGCTCTCCCCGGCATTATCGCCATCGGTGGTCTCGCCCTGATGGGCGGGCTGGCCCTGGCATGCTTCACCAAGGCTTTCGGCATCGCCTTTCTGGGCGAGCCAAGAAGCCCCGGGGCCGGGAGTGCGCGAGAATCACATTTTTCCATGCGGTTCCCACTTGTTGCCCTCTCCCTTCTCTGCCTTTTGATGGGCCTTGGCGGGTGGCTCCTTGTCGGTCTTGTCGAACCGGTGGTGGGCATGCTCACGACAGGGTTCGGCTTCCCCGTGGCCACGGGTGTTCATGCATCTCATGCCGAAAGCACCCTGCGGTACGCTTCCATCGGTTCGGTTTCGGTCATCGCCGCGGTGCTGCTTCTTCTGTTCGTCCGTTCCAGGCTACTGGCGCGGCGCAGCGTCACCACAGCCCCGACCTGGGGCTGCGGTTACGGTTCGCCTGAGCCTTCGATGCAGTACACGGCCTCTTCCTTCGCCGATCCCCTCACCGGTCTTTTCGGGCCGGCTCTCGGCACCGGGAGGAACCTTGCTTCCCCCGGCGGGCTTTTCCCTGACCGTGCAGGTTTTTCTTCCGACACCCCCGACGCCTGCACGGACAGGTTCTACATCCCCCTCTTTACCGGCATGGAGAGGCTTTTCAAGCGGCTCAGGGTGATACAGCACGGCAGGATAAACCTTTACGTGCTTTCCATCGTGGTGGCGCTTGCCGCACTGCTTGCATGGAAGCTGGGGTAGGGGAATGACTTTGCCCGGGCTAATCCTCTTTTTGTCAGGCCTTCTGCTCGCCCCGCTCCTCCTTGGCGTGACGGTCAGGACAAAGGCCGCCTTCGCCGGGAGAAGGGGAGCGCCGCTTTTTCAGCAGTACCACGATCTCGTAAAGCTTCTGCGCAGGGGCCAGGTGATGAGCGGAACCACCACCTTTCTCTTCAGGGTTGCACCCTCACTGGCGCTTGTTGTCACTGTGTCCGCTGCAGCACTGGTTGCGCCATCAATCGTTTCGCCCGGGTGGGGTTTTCCGGGCGACTTCGTTTTCCTTCTCTGCCTGCTCGGACTTGCGAGGTTCTTCACGGTGAGTTCAGCCCTCGACACGGGTTCCAGCTTCGAGGGGATGGGGGCCAGCCGTGAGGTCCTTTACTCGGCCCTTTCCGAACCGGCCCTTCTGATCGGGTTCGGGGTGCTCGTCAGGGTTTCGGGCGAAATGTCTCTTGGCGGGATGTACGGGGGACTGGGCTCGGGGGAATGGCTGTCCGCAGGAACTGCCCTGTGCCTCGTGGCAGTTTCGTTCTTCATCGTCTTGCTGGCCGAGAATTCGAGGATACCCTTCGACGACCCCAACACCCATCTTGAGCTCACAATGGTGCACGAAGTGATGGTTCTCGACAACTCGGGACCGGACTTCGCGTTGATCACCTACGGGGCTGCCCTGAAGCTCTGGGTTTTCGCATCCCTCATCGTGAACCTTTTTCTGACTGCGCTTGGCGGGAGCAGCTTTCAGTACATCGCCTGGTTCCCTGCCGGCATGCTTTTGGTTGGGGTGCTTGTGGGTACGGTGGAATCGGTCATGGCCAGACTGAGCCTGCTCAAGACGCCCCACCTCCTGGCGGGTGCAGGCGCCATTTCGGTCCTGGCGTTCATCCTTTCAACGAGGTTCCTTCAATGACCGCATATCTCGACATCATCCTTGTTGCCCTGATCCTGTCCGACTTCATCCTGCTGGGGTCGGGCCGTCTTGGCAACTGCATCCGCATCGCCGCCTGGCAGGGGATAATGGTCGGGCTTCTTCCCATTGCCACGGCCGACGCCGGTTTTTCCTTCCGAATTGCAGCCCTGGGCATCGCGGTGGTGGTTTTGAAGGGGTTCGTGTTCCCCCGGCTTCTCAACCGCGCCATAAGGGAATCAGCCAGCAGCCGTGAGGTGAAACCCTTCGTGGGGTACACCACCTCCCTTCTTGCCGGCGTACTTGCCCTTTCCGCCTCTTTCTGGCTCGACGGCAGGCTTTCCTTCCCGCTCCATCTCGAGTCGGCCATCGTTGTTCCGGTTTCGCTTTCGATGATGTTCACGGGGCTCTTCCTGGTGGTGGCCAGAAGGACGGCCGTCAACCAGGTCATCGGCTACCTCGTTCTCGAGAACGGCATTTACGCCCTCAGCCTCGCAATAGTCAGGGACGTGCCCTTCCTTGTGGAACTGGGAGTCCTCATGGACATGTTCGTGGCGGTCTTCGTGATGGGTATAGCGATCTACCGGATCAACATGGAGTTCGATCACATGGATTCCAACCGTCTCGCGAAGCTCAGGGGATAGCGCCATGATACCGTTCGCCCTTCTCCTTCCGCTGCTTGTCGGGCTTCCCGTCCTTCTCTCCCTGGCAAGCCTTGCCGGCAGGTCACCGGCTGCCATCCTCAGGCTCTGCGCGGTTGGCACCGTGGCTGTCTCCCTGCTCGCCGCCGTCCCTGTTGCAGTTGTGCTTGCAGGTGGCGAACCGCTTGTCATGCTCGGTGACTGGATCAGGCTCGACGCCCTCTCGGCCCTTCACATGATGGTGCTCTGCATCGTCTACTCGCTGGGCGCCCTGCACTCTCCGGGGTACTTCGCCGACGAGGTCCGCAAAAACACACTGGACACCGCAGCCGCCAGAAGGTACGGCGGGCTCTGGTTCGGCTCGCTCTCGGCGATGCTCGTCGTCCTTCTCTCCAACAACATGGGCGTGATGTGGGTCGGCATCGAGGCCACAACCCTTCTGACGGCGTTCCTCATCTGCGTTCATGTTACACCCGGGTCGCTCGAGGCCATGTGGAAGTACCTCCTCATGTGTTCTGTCGGGGTCGCCATGGCCTTCACCGGAACCCTCCTTCTTTCGGCGTCTACCGGGCCGACGGCCGTACACGGCAACGAATCCCTTCTCTGGACGAGCCTGATGGCTTCAGCCGGCGGTCTCAACGTGACGCTGGTCAAGGCGGGCTTCATCTTCATGGTGATAGGCTACGGAACCAAGGCGGGGCTGGCGCCCATGCACAACTGGCTCCCCGATGCCCACAGCCAGGCGCCCGCGCCTGTTTCCGCCATCTTTTCGGGGTTCCTTCTGAACGCCTCGCTCTACTGCATCCTCCGCACCCTTCCCATTGTCGAGGCGGCAACCGGCGGTCAGGGATGGGGGAGGGAGATACTTATTGCGGCGGGCCTTCTTTCCATACTCACCGCCGCGGCTTTCATAGTTGTCCAGAGAGACCTCAAGCGCCTTCTTGCCTATTCCAGCCTCGAGCACATGGGCATCATCGCCCTGGGTGCCGGACTTGGCGGGGCAGGGGCCTTCGCGGCCATGTTCCACATGCTCTCCCACTCCCTTGGGAAGAGCACGGCATTCCTCAGCGCGGGCCGGATCATCAAGGCCTACGGGACCAACGACATGCGGAGGCTGACAGGAACACTTGCCGCCTCCCCCCTCTGGGGCGCCGGGCTTCTGAGCGGCATTCTCGGGCTCGTCGGCACCGCCCCCTTCGCCATCTTCTTCAGCGAGTTCATGATACTCCGCGCCGCAGTGGACTCGGGCGAATGGGTCACCGCAGTACTGTTTTTGCTTGGGATGTGCATCGTGTTCGCGGGAGCACTTCGATTCCTGCTTCCCATGGTCTGGAAACCCCGTGATCCAAAACCCGTTTTTCCAAAAGCCACGGTTCTCGAGCATTTCATCGTGATCCTTCCACTCTCTGCCCTGCTCCTTCTCGGGGTACTGATGCCCGGCTTTCTGACAAAAGCATTCGCCTCTGCGGCGGCGGTACTGGGCGGTGCGCAATGACGGCAGTGACAGCCAACTGCGGTTCCCTTCCCGTTCGGGACGTTCCGGTGTACTCCCGTGAAGGGTTCGCGCAGGAGGTTCTTGGAGCGGTCGCAGAAGGGGCCAGGGTATCAGCCTTCTTTGCATGCCCCATGCCCGACGGCAAGAGGCTTTTCGCCGTGCTTGCCCATCCGTCACGCGGGCAGCTCGCTCTTTTCAGCACGATCCCCGACGGGGCAATGCCTTCCCTTACGCCTGAATGCCCCTCGGTTCATCTCTTTGAAAGGGAGGTCCGGGAAAGGGATGGCGTTGAGTTCCAGGGGCACCCCTGGATGAAGGCTGTCCGCCGCGAGCCCGAAGGCGCGGGCACGGGCTTCTTCCGGGTGGAAGGCCCCGAGGTTCATCAGGTTGCGGTGGGACCGGTGCATGCGGGGATAATTGAACCCGGGCATTTCAGGTTCCAGTGCCACGGTGAGACCGTTTTTCACCTCGAGATAGCCCTCGGATACCAGCACCGGGGCGTTGAGAACGCCCTGGAAGGACCTCCCGACCTGAAGAAGGTCGCTGTTACCGAGACAATAGCCGGTGACGCAACTGCAGGGCATGCGACCTGTTTCTGCTCAGCCCTCGAAGCCCTCTGTGAGACCGATGTTCCGGCAAGGGCCCAGGTCCTGCGGGGGGTGGCCCTCGAGCTTGAGCGCATGGCCAACCACATAGGCGACCTCGGAGCCCTCGCGGGGGACATCGGCTTCCTTCCCACAATGTCGTTCTGCGGCCGCATCAGGGGAGACGTTCTCAACATCACCGCGCAGCTCTGCGGCAACCGGTTCGGCCGTGGACTCATCCGTCCCGGCGGCACCGGGATGGATATCGACACCGATACCGCCCTGGAGATGGCCCGCCGACTCAGGGCTGCCCTGCGCGATGCGGGTGAGGCCGCCTCCCTCCTTCTTGAAACCCCCTCCGTCCTCTCCAGGTTCGAGGGCATCGGCACCGTATCCCGGGAAATGGCGGGGAGGATCGGTCTTGTGGGACCCGCGGCCAGGGCTTCGGGCCTCGAGATGGACGCGAGGCACGACTTCCCCTCGGGTATCTATCGCATGTCCCACATTCCAATGTCCGTCTGGGATTCCGGTGACGTCTTCTCACGGGCAATAGTAAGGTGGATGGAAGTGCAGCGCTCCGCCGCCTTCATACTCGAGCAGCTCTCGGGTCTTCCCGGAGGTGGGGTGCAGGCACGTTCGGGGCCCGCGATGTGTGATTCGATATCGGTGTCTCTGACCGAGACATGGAGGGGCGAGGCGTGCCATGTTCTCATTACCGACAGCCGGGGCTTCATCAGGCGCGCCAGCGTCGTTGACCCCTCGTTCCACAACTGGTTCGGGCTCGCCTGCGCCCTCAGGGGGCAGCAGGTGTCCGACTTTCCTCTGTGCAACAAGAGCTTCAACCTCTCGTACTGCGGGCATGACCTGTAGGGGGAAGGCGTAATGTTCCGAATAATAAGGGCCAGGTTCAACCAGAAGTACCGGACCATGAGGTATCCGTCCGGGCCAGCCCCCGAGCTTCCCGCA
This sequence comes from candidate division Hyd24-12 bacterium UBA6080, assembly GCA_002436025.1. Classification (GTDB taxonomy): domain Bacteria; phylum Fermentibacterota; class Fermentibacteria; order Fermentibacterales; family JCC-6; genus UBA6080. The sequence continues at coordinate 41,932 of DIXM01000017.1, read as the reverse complement.
AGGTTTTCGGGAAGGCCTGTGATAAGCAGCGACTGCAGCGGGTGCGGCCTGTGTGTTTCTGCATGCCCCACGGGAGCTGTTCTTCCCGGCCCCGACGGAACCGTCCGCATCGATACGGGCAGGTGCGTCTTCTGCGGAGAGTGCGTCGCAGTGTGTCCCCAAAAGGCGATCACCCTGACCCGTGAGCACCGGCTTGCAGCACGCAGAAGGGAAGACCTCGTGGTGGGGGTGGGGGACACTGAAGTACCTGAAGCATTCTCAGACTCCGCAAGGCTTTTCAAGCGTTCACTGAAGCTCAGGGAGGTCTGCGCCGGCGGGTGCAACGCGTGCGAGGCCGATACCAACGTGCTTTCAACCGTGGGCTGGGACCTCGGCAGGTTCGGGATACAGTTCGTTGCATCTCCGAGGCACGCTGACGGGGTGTTCGTTACGGGACCCGTCACGGTGAACATGCGCGAACCCCTGTTACGGACCTTCGAAGCCGTCCCCGAGCCCAGGATAGTCATTGCCGCAGGTGCATGCGCCATATCGGGTGGTCTTTACCGTGATGTTCCGGAGACATGCAGCGGGGTCGACAGCCTTCTGCCCGTCGACCTTTACATACCGGGCTGCCCGCCCCATCCCCTTACCATCCTCGACGGCCTTCTGAGATTCCTGGGCCGGGCATGAGGCAGGGGCCGGCTTACTGAATATCGGGGCTGAGCCTGTCCCTCATGCTCAAAAGACTGTCAGCGTGCTCGAGCCTTACAATGTTCACGGGTTGATCGCTCACCGGCCGTCCGGCCAGGGCTACCACCGTGTCTCCGGCGCTGACGCTCATCTCAATTCCTGAACCGAAAACTATGGGTGATTCCCATATCTCGGTGCCGTCGGAATCAACGTAGACGCTTGGAAGGTCCATGGTGTAGAAAGCGTCAAGGCTGGTGCCGGCGAGTGAATCGGGGCCAAGCAGAACCTCTGTCACGATCAGTCTGAAGTCCGCCCTTGCATGGTATTCAAAAGGTGTGTGCACGACACTTTCCACCCTGGCCACGAACACCGCATCGGTGAATCCCATAACCTCGTCCAGGCTCATTTGGAAGACCTGGCTTGCCTGTAACGGAAGAACGCAGCAAAGGACGGGCAGGATCCATTTCCACTTTGTCATGACGCCGCCTTCCAGTTCATGTCTCGTGCCAGAAAACGTAACACAGCGTGCCGTCGGAAGTTGGCTGGAAACCCACCGTCATCCACTTCGCGGCGGGCAGCTCAGCCGTCCAGCCCACGAAGGTCCTGTCGCGGGTGTTCCACCACTGGGGCATGGATTCATCCCATGGAAGGGTGACCCTCTCGTGGAGGGAGTCGGGGGGAGCCACGCCGGGTTCGAAGAACAGTGCGCGGTCAGTCTCGGGAGTCCTGAATACGAACCAGACCGCCGTGTCGATGCCCGATCCCAGTATCTTCAGGCCCAAAGGTTCGATCTCAAGCTCATCCGGGATGTGAAGGGTTGTTCTGCAGTACTCGACCTGTTCGGGAGTGGGTTCGGATGTGAGAACATCCTCCCCGAAGTTCAGGCACCCGCAGAGCAGGAGCCCTGCGGATGCCGGTATCAAAAGCCCCTTGTTCAGGGCTCGCCAACCGAGTAGCTGCCGTGCCAGCTCCCGTAGTCGTAGGTCGTGACCCCGTTGCGGGTCGAGCCGGTGTAACCGGAGCGGCCCGGAAGGATAGTCACGATGACAACGCCGTTCTCGCCCTCAGCAAGAACGCCTGCATGAACCGCTGCAGTGGCGAGGGACGAGTCATCGGTGTAGACGTCGGTTCCCCATACGCTTCCCTGGGTGCTGCCCGTGACCTGGAAAAGCATGGGCGAGATGTCCTGACCCCTGTAAGCTGTGAGGTTGCCCGGATCGGGGAAGGCTGATACCGTAATGGATGTCTGATCTGTCTTCGTTACTCCCTCGACCTTGTAACTTCCGTACCAGTCGCCGTAATCCATCGAGGTCACGCCGTTTTGGGTGGATCCGTCGTAGCTGCTCAGACCGGTGATAATGGTGACCTTCACCACGCCGGTCTGACCCTCAAGGAGAACGCCGGCATGAACGGCTGCGGTAGCAAGGGACGAGTCATCGGTGTAGACGTCGGTTCCCCAGATGCTTCCCTGCGTGCTGCCGGTAACACTGAAGTAGTAGGTCTGGCCCTCCTGGCCCCTGAAGTCCACCAGGTTGCCCGGGTCATCCAGCACTATCTCAGTGCTTTGCGCATACGATCCTGCCGAGAGCAAAAGACATGCGATGAAAAAGCTTCCGGATCGAAAACGGTTGAGAGTCATTCTTTTCTTCCTTTTCTAATCCTGTTACTTGTGTAACGGCTCTGGAGAGATCCTTTCCTGCCAGTGGGCAGGGTCACGTCTGGCATGAAACACCGAGAGAACTACGATCCGTTCGTCATCTTCGGGACGCACAAGACATCATAACTCAATGGCCCTTCCTGATCCGCTCTTTCACCAGGCTCCAGGGGGAACCTTCCGAAGGATTGCGGTTGTACGCTTCCAGCCGACGGTCAAGCTCGGCTTTCTGTTCTTCGCTCAGATCAACTTCCTCCGGAACCTCGGCAATGGTGTCCCAGATGTCAGTGACGAGCTGAATGCGTTCAGGTATGCTCAGACTCAACACATTCGTCCGGGTCAACGCGATCATGAGACGATCTCCTTACGTAATACTCGCACTTGTTCAAGCATCCTTCAAACTATGCTAAATGCCTGCAATCCGTACCGCAGAATCTTTGGATGCCTCTTGAATCATACTTTGGTCGGGCATGCCCGGGAAGGATGCCGGTTCGTACCATAAAGTCCTGCCTGAAGTACGGCTTTTCCTGCCGATGAAAACGGTGACGGCCCTCTTCAGCTGAGTTCCAGAACGAACACCTCTTCGCCGTCCTCTATCTCGCCCGTGTCCACGAAACCGAACCTCTCGTATATCCTTATCCCGTTGAGGTTATCCGGCGACGTGCTCAGCCTCATTCGGGTGACGCCCGGCTCGGCGAGGGCGATCTCCTTCAGAAGCTCGAGCGCGGCAAGTCCGTAGCCCTTTCCCTGGTGGCTTTTGTCGATCATGAACCTGCACAGGTAAAGCTCGGACAGCTTCTCATCGATCGTGTACATCGCGAAGCCAACCATTGTCTCATCGGAGTGTATCGCCTTTGTGACCCAGCCCGGTTCCACACCCGCCTGGGCTATGGAGTAAACGTTGGGGGCCACGAAGGGCTGGTCCTCGCGAACCTTCAGATCAACGCACTGATCCAGGTTCCCGCCGTTGATATCCTTGAAATGTACTGCCATGTTCTCTCCCTTCTCCGAGCGCGAAACTAACCTCTCCCGTGTTGTGAAACCAGCTTCCACCGGTAACAGAAGCGGATGTATGTTCACCGCATGGGTAAAAAGAGAGCACGACCGCACCCTGTTCAGCTGGCCTTTGCCCCGGTGGTATTGCTGTCCTGCCTGTTTGCCGCGGGCTGCGACAACCCCGCCGACCAATCCGGCTCCTCGTCGCTACTGTGCGTCCTCGATACACGTTCCGTTCCTGCTTTGGGTTACACTGCCGATTCCTGCCTTTACCGGGCAGTTTCCGGGGGTGACACGCTCTCACTGCTTTTGCCGGTGCTTTCCGACTGCACCGAAGCCCTTCTGTCAGGGGTTCCCGAGGGCAACATAGAGCTTCTCTTCACATTGTTCGGTTCCGATTCGGCACTTGCCGGTGGGTCAGTCCAGGGCTGGTCGGGCACAGGCGACACGACCCTTGTCGACATCAGGGTGCGGTTTGAAAGTTCTGAGGACAGGTTCCTGCTCGAGTCTTCGTGGGGCGGTGCCGACGCTCCCGCCCCGCCATGCTCCATCCTTTTCGTGGGCAACAGCTACACGTTCGCCAACGGCGGGCTCGACAGCATTTTCACCGAACTTGTCCTCTCGGCAGACCCCGGGGCTGATGTACACTGCGAAGCCATTGCCTTCGGCGGTTACACACTCGAGGACCACTACGGCAATCCAATCACAATGGGCGCAATATCCCGGGGAGGGTGGGACCTTGTCGTCATGCAGGAGCAGAGCACCAGGCCCGTCACCGATCCCGAGTTGATGTACGTTTTTGCCGAACTCCTGGGACAGGCCGTGGAGAACTCGGGCGGGTCCCCGGGCTTCTTCATGACTTGGGCCCGGAAGAACGACCCGCCAATGATCGTGCCGCTTTCACAGGCCTACTTCCACTCGGGAGCCCTGACTGACGGGATGGTCGCACCCGTCGGGCTGGCCTGGGAGGCGGTGAGGGTCGCGCACCCTGAGATTGAGCTTTACGATGCCGACGGCAGCCACCCGAGCCTTCGGGGGACATACCTTACGGCATGCACCATGTACTCCGCCGTGACCGGTGAGAGTCCCGAAGGCATTCTCTACAGCAACGACCCCACAATGACGGAAAGCGAGCGGCTCATCCTGCAGGAAGCCGCGTGGAGCGCGGTGCAGGAAAGCGGCCCGCCGGACTGGAGCCACTACTGACCCGATCACAACTCTCCGCCTTTCGTTATAATGCAGTCTGATCTTTATGTGCATTCGGGGATGCACTGTCTCACAGCTCATGAATCTGGAACGGGGGAGGGGTTATGTCAGACTGGACCACAACCCAGGTGATTGTCTTTGTCGCGCCCTTTGTGCTTCTGCTCATCGGCTTCGGGGCGCTGATGCTGATGCGCAAGACGGTCAGAACAAGGTTTAAGATGATAAAACAGCTCGACGCCGACCCAGACATCAATAACTGGCTGGTCATCTTCGGCTGGACCGGGAAGATCATCTACTTCCCCACCGTGGTGCTTTCGCTTCTCTTTTTCGTGCTCTCCGCGCTTGGCGCCGTGGATCCCGGGACGCTCGGAGCCATCTGGCTTGCGTTCTTCCTTCTCAACTTCGTGGTCGAAGAGTACGAAGCCGGAATAAAGGAAGTCATGCTCACGGTCGTGTCCATCGCGGGGATCGCCCTCTGGCTGAGCTATCTGAACTGGCTCGACGCCTTCTGGAATTTCCTTGGGGGCATCAGCGCCGAGATGGGGGGAGTTGCCTACCTTCTCATCTCCCTGATCTTCCTTCTGGCCATCGGGACTTCATGGGTGAAGGGGCTCTTCTACTACGCCGCGTTCACGCCGAACTTCGTCAATCTTCAGCGGGGTCCGACCGAGAGCGGCGAGCAGATAGGCCGTGAGGAGTTCGACACCCTCGTTGACACAAGCGACCTTCTCGAGCGGCTTCTCGGCTTCGGCAGCATCATCATCAGGTTCCACGACGCACGCAAGGAACCCCTTCGCATGCTTGTGTGGGGTATTGGCTCAAAGTCCAGGAAGCTCGAGAACTTGAGAAGTGCCATCACCATCGACAGGACCCCGTAGCCTTTTATCTGATTGCGCGCCGGGCCTCCGACCAGAGCTTTCTGAAAGCACTGCAGGAGGCCCGGGCCATTCCATTCTCCCGTGACACCGCCACAGCAGCCTTCCAGCAGGTATCATCAGTCAACAACCTGAGAGCCCTGGTCGCCACCTCGTCGTCATCCGCATCGGCTCCGGGCATGTGCGGGAACGCCAGCCCGTCTATCATTCCGTTGCCTCCCAGGCAGGGCACCCCGGCCAGAAGGGCATCACCCGCGACCTGGCCCGGAACTCCGCTTTCGTCCCTCTGAAGCACGACACGGCTCTGGGACATGCGGAGCAGGTAATCGTGGTAGGGCATGGGACGAAGCAGACTGACCGACGGGTTCAATCCCATGATGCCAACCGTTCGCAGCAGTCCTCCCGTTCCCGAAGCGTTCACAACGGTAACTGCAAGTCCCGGCAGCTCACGTACGAGGCGAGCCGCGATCTTCATGGAAGAACCATGACGCCTTGAAGGCACTCTCCATTCCCGCGTACCAATGAACAACCCCCCGTGCGAAGAAGGTTCGGCTGTGCCGAAGCGCCACTCCGGAAGGTCCACCGGGTAGGGGGTGGGGAGCTCGAAAACGGGAGCGTCGTTCACCCTGGTCCTCAGGGTTTCCAGCGCAGCGGGGGATGAGGCGATCCACGCGGTTACGAAACCCCTGAGGAGGCTGAACGCATTCTCGTTACCGGGTTTCCGAAAGAAGCCACGGATCTGATGCCGGCCGCATTCCTTCCACGTGGCCAGCACAGGGTGTCCCGCCGCCTTCAGGGCACTCGCGGCAGCCAGCGCCCTGTCCGCCCGGCCGGTCATCAGGACCAGAACGGCCCGTCCGTCAGGTGAAACCGTCGAAACATCGTTATGGAATGCACCACTTGACGCTGCCGCCATTCCGTGAAAGTTCACGGGAGGGTGCGCCCCCCGGCCCGGTGCCGGAACCCCTCCGGCAAAATCCATGAACAGGTCCCTGCCCCCGGGCGCAATAACGTCCAGGAAAGGGCAGTCCGGTTCACATCGCTTGTCAGCTTCGATTTTCACGCCGCCCTTTTCCGGGTGTTCGGTGAACACGCCGGGATCCATGCAAATTGCATAAGTGAAACATCATCGTATAATGCCACGAACCAGGAAAACCGGGTAATGGCATACGAACGACGCCCGTTCCCAATAAAGACCGGCGCGGGCTCAGGGAGAAGGTTTTGAAGAAATTCAGCGAGTTCAGGTACGTGCGGCCCGACCGAGTCGATTTCGAAAGATCCATGAAGGAACTGACGGCCAGGTTCGAGAACGCCCGGTCCGCCGATGAACAGAACGACGTGATGACCATTATCAATGGGGTCCGAAGCTCCTACGAATCCATGGTCGCCATCGGACGTATCAGGCACACCATAGACACCACCGACAAGTTCTACGACGCCGAGAACGATGCCCTCGACCAGCTTGGTCCGGTTTACGAGGGGCTCAAGAGCGACTTCTACAGGGCCCTGGTGGGATCACCTTTCAGGGCTGAGCTTGAAAAGCAGTGGGGAGAGCAGCTTTTCAGGATGGCCGAACTGCAGATGAAGACATTCAACCCCGGGGTCATGGCCGACCTTCAGGCCGAGAACGTGCTTGCCAGCGAGTACGTGAAGCTCAAGGCATCGGCTTCGATACCGTTCCAGGGGCAGGACCGCAACCTTGCCCAGATGCAGCCCTTCACCCAGTCACCTGACCGGGAGGTGCGGAAAGCCGCCGTCGAAGCCGTCAGCGCGTTCTACAACGACAACGGTGAGCGGATCGACTCCATTTATGACAAGCTCGTGAAGCTCAGGCATGGTATTGCCCTGAAGCTTGGCTTTGAGAACTTCATTCCCCTGGCCTACGCCCGTCTTGGAAGGACCGACTACGACGCGTCCATGGTGGCCAATTACAGAAAACAGGTCCACGAATCAATCGTGCCCCTGGCAACCAGGCTCAGGAAGCGCCAGGCCGCAAGGCTCGGTGTCTCGCCCATGCTCTTTTACGACGAGACGCTCGAGTATCTGACCGGGAACGCGACCCCCAAGGGCGACCCGGACTGGATACTTGGGAATGGCAGGGTCATGTACTCTGAAATGTCTACCGAGACCGGGGAGTTCTTCGACTACATGACCGAGCGTGGCCTTCTGGACCTTGTCACACGCAAGGGCAAGGCTGGCGGAGGGTACTGCACCTACATCGCGGACGAACAGGCGCCGTTCATTTTCTCCAACTTCAACGGAACCAGCGGCGACGTTGACGTTCTAACACACGAAGCGGGCCACGCCTTCCAGGCCTACCGCTCAAGGGGTTTCCGTTTGCCCGAGTATCACTTCCCCACGCTCGAGGCGTGCGAGATCCACTCCATGAGCATGGAGTTCTTCGCCTGGCCCTGGATGGACAGATTTTTTGGTGAGGACCTTGAAAAGTACCTTTTCTCGCACCTTGCAGGGGCGCTGCTGTTCATCCCCTACGGCGTCACGGTTGACGAGTTCCAGCACTGGGTGTACGAAAACCCCGATGCAACACCCGCCGGCCGCCGCGAAGCGTGGAGGGCCATCGAGAAGAAGTACCTTCCCCACCGCGACTTCGGGGACGACAGGTTCCTCGAGGGCGGGGGATACTGGTTCAGACAGGGACACATCTTCGAAGATCCGTTCTACTACATCGACTACACGCTGGCCCAGGTGTGCGCCTTCGAGTTCTGGGGACGAAGCCGGGAGGACAGACCCCAGGCCTTTCGCGACTACGTGAAGCTCTGTGGTCTCGGGGGCAGCCTTCCCTTCACAAAACTTGTTGAGGCGGCAGGCCTTCGCGATCCTTTTTCGAACGGCGCCATACAGGCCATCGTTGCCCCCGTGGCAGCCTGGCTCGATTCGGTGGATGACAGAAAGCTCTAAAAGCGGAGGGGACGCATGCAGATAGTCGCCTTTGACTTCGCGGCCAAGAGGGAATGGGCGTTCAGCCCCGGGGACTGGGCGCAGCATCCGGACGCCGGGATCTTTTACTGGATAGTGGCTGGCACCGAAGAGCAGTCCGCAATCCGCGACGCGATGGACCGCCTTGGTGTCTCACGGGACGCGGCATCACTCATCGAAGGGCCTCAACCTGAAACTCACCTTGAGATAAACGGGGAAGCCCTGCATTTCACTGTGACCGAAACATGGGTGGAGGACCGGGTTCTGAAGACCGGTGTGCTGTCGTTCCTGTTGGGCGGGAATTTCCTGGTCACGGTGGTTCACGGAGAATCACAGATCATGGACCGGATTCAAAGGATCTACCACGACGACTTCAAGAAGTTCGCCAGATCATCGGGTTTTCTTCTCTTCGAGCTGGGATCGAGCCTGCTCGAGAGTCACAGGCGCGTTTTCGAACACTACACCGAAGAGGCCGAAGCCATCCAGCTGCGCCTTTTCGACAAGGTCACCGACGAGATATTCTCCGAGGTCTCGAAGCTCACGGGTGACATCCTGGCAACCCGCAGGTCGGTCCTTTCCGCACGCGACCTCTTCAACGACCTCGCCACACGGAAGTCAGCCTTCGTATCGGAGACCACGCAGCCTTCACTCGACATGCTCTCCGACAGGATGGGGCGCCTGGGAGAGGACATCGCCGGCATTCGAAGCGTTCTCAACGAAACCCTGAACCTCTACATGGGAATGGTCAGCCACCGCACCAACCGCATAATCAACAGGCTCACGGTGTTCAGCATGATCTTCCTGCCCCTCAGCTTCCTGGCAGGCGTCTACGGGATGAACTTCAAGGCCTTTCCCGAGTTGAACTGGGAGTACGCCTACCCCGCGTTCTGGACCTTCGTGGCCCTCTTCGTCGTTGGTTTCGTGCTTTTTGTGCGCCGCAAGCGCTGGATCTGAATTGGGGGACACCATACTAAATTATCTTGAAAAGAAGTGCGCCATTTTTTAATAAAGTTAAAGTTGGTGTTTGACATTGCCGAGAACTTTAAGTTGCTCTTTAACTTTGTTGAAAAAATGAACCCCGGCTTTCAATATAATTTAGTATGGTGTCCCCCAATTGTTACACAGGCAGGTACCATGTCACCTTCGCGTACACGCCAAGGTCGGGATCACTGAAGCTGCCGTCGCCGTCGCCGTCGAACACAGTTTCCCCAAGCAGATAGAACATGCTTCCGGGCAGGTACTGCCAGGCGAAGAGGAGGTTGCTGCGAACCTCGTCGCCAGCGGTCTCGCCCGTGGCCTGGTAGTCCATCGTGAAGCTCGAGTACTGGGAGAAGAGCCTCAGGTTCATGTCGGGGTTGAACATGTAGGCAAGCCTTAGAGTGGCCGACCTCCAGTCGGTCGAGCGGGTGTCGAACGCTCCGGCCTCCCAGTTGTAGTTGTCGGTGTCGAATGTGCGGAACCAGTTTGCGGACACCCTGGTCTCGAACACGGGAACGGGCAGGTAGCGGATGCTTCCCGTGAAGTTGCTGAACGTGCCGCCCGAGTTGAACTGGCCTCCGCCGTTGCCCACCCAGAACCTCAGGGGATAGTACGGGTTCGATCCCCCTCCGACGAAGTAGCTGGTGCTGGAGCCGTAAAACCTGCCCTCGGGCCCTTCGTAGGGGTCGAAGAAGTCGCCGTTGTGCTCTCCGGAAATGTTGAAGTTCCAGCCGTTCTTGAAAGATCCATTCACTTCGGCATGGGTGCAGTTCTGGAGGACCTCGCCTTCGATCTGCGCCGTGTAGTTGTGGTTGCCCCAGATGCTGAAGGTTGAGAAGGTGCTTTCGGGTCTGTAGGTCTTGGAAGCACCAAAACCCAGGTCCCTGAATCCCGTGAAGGTTGTGTAGCCGGTGCCGTTCACGTCGAAGCCCTCATCGACCTGGCTGCCGTTGACCCAGTAGCCCAGGGTGCTTCGGATCTTTGCGAATTCGAAGCCGTACGCCCCATCGTCCTCAGCGCCGGTATTCCAGCTCCGGGCTGCCGACCCGGAGAACAGGTGGTTGCCCGGCAGCTCGATGGCGCCGTCCAGCGCGAAAGCCCTGTTGCTCTCGGAGTCCAGCCCCTCCTGCGCCCAGACATCCCTGGAAACACCGGAAAGCCCGAGGTAGCTGTAACCGTCGAACTGCCTGATTCCCCTGAAAATGCTGTAGTTGGCTCCGGGTTCAACAAGGGTGCTGTCGTCTTCCCACACCCTTCCGGTGACCGCGTCTATGAAACCGAAACTGAATCCGTCGGAGAATGACCCCGAGATCTTCGCCCCCCCGAGAATGGGGATGAGATCGCCGTTCCAGCCCACGGCGCCAATCCTTCTGGAGTAGAACATGTTGAAGGGCATGTTAAAAAGCTCGCTGCGTTCCATGAAGAAGGGCCTGCGTTCCTCGAGGAAGAGTTCGAAGTGCCCAAGGTTCATCTCGGCCTCGTCCGCCTCGATCTGCCCGAAGTCAGGGTTGAGGGTGAAATCGGCGGTGATGCCGCTCGTGAGCCCCATCTTCACGTCGATCCCCACGTCGGCCGAGCCGTCCTCCTCATCCTGGGTCTGGAAGTCGTAGTAGCGCCCCGCGGCGTAGGGACGGAACTCGAGCCCGAGCGAGCCATGAATGCCGCTGATTCCATAAATGGAGGCGAAGTCGTCCAGGTCTGCCATCTGGTTGCTGGCTGAGAGCATGTACCATCCGTTCTCGGAGGTCCTGCTGAGTATCCGCTGAAAGTTTACCGACCATGTCTGCTCGGTACGGTCGGGGAACCTGAGGCAGCTCAGCGGTATCGCGAGTTCGGCGGACCAGCCGTTCGAAAGCCTTGCTGTACTGCTTTCCCAGACGGCGTCCCAGCCGTAGTCCCACCCTCCGTGCTCGTTGAGGCGTGAATCCATCTGTGAATTCGCCAGACTGACCTCGAAGCTGAAGGCGCTTCGGCCGTCGTTCCAGGTGTCGAGCAGGACCGCTATCCATTCCCCGTTGATGTAGTTGTCCCTGGGGGTCAGCGCATCGATCATCCGGTCGGGCAGCGTATCCTGCATGAAAAACCCGAAATAGATCATGGTGTCATCGTAGAGTACTTTTACGGTCGTTGGCTGGCTCATGCTGCTGCCGTAGTCAGGGGCGAACTGCCAGAGGTCGCAGGTTTCCCCGGTGCAGCCCTGCCACACTGCATCATCCAGCGATCCGTCCATAACGGGCGCCTCTTCAGTCCTCTGTGCGCCTATCGTCCCGGTCGGCGCTGTCGCCACCACTGAAAGAACCCAAAGGAGCTGAAGCATCGGGCACCCCCTTCTCGAAAAGCGTAGTCTCAACACCTGTAAAGAAGCTTTCTAATCCCGGGACCGTTTGGTCCTGCGGCAAAATAGTGTTAAAAGATGGATTGTCAAGATTCATCCAAAACACTGCCGCTGTCTCAAGGACGGGCTGCAACGGGCAGGCGTTACGAAAGTGGAAATTGGGGGGACACAATACTAAATCATGTTGAAAACACGGGTTCTATTATTTCAATAATGTTAAAGACTATCTTTGAACTTTTGCGCAAAGATAAACACCAACTTGAACATTATTAAAATCGCCTCTTACCTCTCAACGTAATTTTGTATTGTGTCCCCCAATCACGATTACGGATTCGCGATGAAAGCCCCGGTCCAGGAGGGGCGCTCGGGCGCTTCGGGTCCACGGAGCATCTCCCGCCACGCTTCATCGGTGAGCCTGTCCGCCATGGGGTGCGTGAACTCGTAGTAGCTGAGCACGGGGCCTATCGCTGCCTCCACATGACCGTCCGGCCTCATGTAGGCGACTATGCAGAAGTCCAGATCGCCCGAAGCCACTTCGAGAACCGACCCCGAGTTCTGGTCGGTGTGAACGTCGGCGATAAGGGTCGTCTCGAGCCCCTCGGATGTTTCGCCGCCCCAGGCTATGGCGCTCTCGAGCCGGGACGCGAAGCCCTTCAGGAAATCGGCGTCATCAGTTGTGATGGCTTCGCCCTTCAACTGCGTTTCGGCTATGGTCCGCAGCCTTTCGGTGATGCTCACTGCGTTGTCGAACCTTGTTGTAAGGGCATCGTCCACAAGGCCGTAGTGCTCGAGCCCCCTTCTTGCCATCTCAAGTGTGGCCGTGAGTTCCCCGTAGACTTCAGGCACCGGTTCCACGAAACCCGCGGATGGAACGGGTTCGTCGAAGTTCGGCGCGCAGCCCGCCTCCATGGTGTAACTCTGCTTGGCGTAAAGGATGGTGTCGTGACGGAGCATGGCCCACGAGGCCAGGAAGTTCGAGAGGGTGTGCGCCTCCCATGCGTCGGTGCGCATGAAGTCGGGGTAGCCCTCGCCCCTGTCCTTCTGCAGAAGGTAGATGCAATGAAGCCATGACATGTAAAGGGTGGTGTGCCAATCCCCGGGACCATAGGCTTCAACCATGGCAGTCATTGCAGCCAGTGAATCACCGTAGTTCGCATACTCGAAATCGCCATTGCTTTCGAGGATGCTTCGGGCTGCGCTGCTTCCGAAGGCGGCAGCCACGTCCAGACCTGTGGGCATGAAGCGCTGCCCCCCTGAAGCCGTGGCGCCCACGGCGGGGAAGACCAGTTTGCCCAGTATCTCGCTGTCAGGCGTATACCTTTGCCCCAGGAACCTGAACCCCGTGGTGGTTGCGAAAGCCCCCGCCAGGTCGCCAGGGTCGAACTCACCCTGGTCGTCGGGCATGGAGACCAACCCACCCGTGCCGCTGTAGATGGAGGGTCCGGCAAATGACGTGTTCACAAGTTCCCTGAAGGCCTGGTAGAAGCCTGTGCTCCACACGATGTCCACCGTTGTCTCAGAACCCTCGAGTTCCGTGGCGGCCACGGCGTACTCGGGCACCGAAAGGTCGTCGGCGAAACCGGCAAAGAAGGCCGTGATCTCGTAGATCCTGGCCCATATGTCCAGAAGGCGCTCATCCCCGGACCTTATCGTTTCAAGGTCGCTCACCGTCATCACGGCGCATGCGGTCATTGCCAGTGCGTCTTCCTCGGAAACCAGGAAAGCGCTCTGCGGGCCGTGGGGTTCGCCCCCGTTCAACAGGAGCGTGAGCCTCCCCAGCCACATCATCGACCTGAAGTAGCGCTCGAGGTCGGGGCTTGCAGTGTAGTGCCCCCTTGGAACGTACTGCGAGTAGTCCTCGAGGTAGCCGAAGACAGGGCTCTCCTCGAACCCAGCGTGGGCGTCGATCAGTTCAAGCTCCCGTGCCACCTCGTCCGCGATCGAGGGGTCGGGCACGAAGCCGGGGTCCAGAAGGGCCAGCGGAACCGCAAAGTAAGCCGCGCCCAGGCTGGCGCCCCTGTCGATGTTGGCCTGGTACAGCGATTCGCACAGGACATGGAGGTCGTGGGCAAGATGGTCCTGCTCGACCTGCTGAAGTATCTGGTCGAAGAAGATGTGAAGCATGTGGAGGGGTATGCCCGCGGAGACGAAGACGGGCTGGTCGAAGGCGGCGACGGTTTCGAAAGCGCTGACCGGGTTGTCCGTTGCGTAGAACGGCGTGAACACCACGAAGCCGTTTTCAACAAGGCTCGCCGGAACCTCCTCTAGACCGGTGTTTTGAAGCAGACGCCCAAGATTGAACACCCTGGCGGGGTCAAGCGGCAGTCCCATGGATGGCATCGCCGGGTCCACCGAGGATTGTACCGGGACATAGAATTCTTCTGCGAAGGACGATGCCATCTCCACTCCCTCCGGAAAGACCAGGTCGCCGCCCGAGGGGATACCCCTGGCGGTGATGGGGGTGTCGTTCCCCCCGAGACATGCTGTTGCGACAAGAAGGCCCGTCAGGGCCGGAAACCTGTGATTCATGGATTTCTCCCTTCCTGTGGTGTTACAGCATAGAGATCCCGTTATTCCCGATGCGAACCGATTGTTATGAACATAAGCAACACGGGAGTCAGGGTTCAGGCCCCCGGTACCCGGTTTGTTGCGAAAGCCGGGGGCTTGTGTATGTTTTGAAGTTCTCCACAACTCCCGATGTATTCACGGAAAGGCGGACCCAAAGTGTCATTCTTCGGCAAGATCAAGCAGGGCCTCGGCATCGGAACCGCTTCGGTTGAACTGGATGTTCCTCCGTTCTTCAAAAAGGACGGGGAAAACATCAACGGCAAGTTGACCATCACCGCCAAGAGCCCCCAGAAGGTAAAGTCGGTCATCGTGCGCATGTTCGAGACCTACACGACCGGCAGGGGTGAGGACAAAAAGGTGAAGGAGTACAAGCTTGGGGAGGTTGTTCTCTTCGAAAAGATACCCTTCGAACTCAAGGACGCGGAAGTCCGGGAAGTCGAGTTCTCACTGCCCTTCTCCATGAAACTCTCGAGCAATCAGGCCATGGCTCAGAAGGACGGCGTGCTGGGCGCTCTGGGCAAGGCTGCGGTGTTCGCCTCCAGCGAGAAGTCCGACTACAGGATAAATGTCAGCGTTGACCTCGAGGGCGTGGCGCTTGACCCTACAGACACCAAGACGATCCGTCCGGAGTAGCTGAAGACAAGGCGCGAGGCCGGACCGTAGCCAGTTATCGGTCGCCTTCATCGTAGGCCGTCTTCTTCGAGTTCGTCTCGATGAAGCGCTGTACAGCCTTCCTCATCCGGACCAGTTCGCCGGACCGTTGAAGGTGCGGCACTCCCACCGAGCCTGTTTCGAGTTTCAACTGCCTCTCGCCGTACCTGTACGCAAGCTCGGCCTCGAGGCGAAGGTTGCTGTCAAGGTATCGGACGGTGTAGCCTCCGTCCGGAGCCGGGTCGGTTCCCGTGACGATAAGCGCATGGGCGTCCAGCCCGGGTGTCTGGAACTTGACATATGCGGCGCCTTTCGAGGAGGTCTCGGTGTGCAGCGCGTCCATTTTCGCCTTGAGCTTCTCCGGTGAAACCTTTGAAAAGCCCGCGAGCCCGTTGATCCACGCGAACTGAACCACCCCCTCGAATATCTGCCGCCATTCCAGAAGCTTCTGGATCTCGCCCCGGCGGTCACCCGAGAAATCCCTGAGGTTCGAGTAACCCGGGATCGCGACAACCCGGTCGGCACGCATCAGTGAGCGGATTATCTCAAGGGCATGGTTTTTGTTGGCCCGGTGACGCTCCGGGACGAAGTAGGCAAGGTACAGGGCGTTGCGGGTGAACCTGGAATGCCACCAGCAGACGCCCTTCCCCAGAAGCCCCCCGGAATTGATAAAGCAGAGCAGATTGGGGTTGGGGCCACCCCCCGGCGGGCTCGTGGTGAGCGACGGCACATAGTCATCAGTACACGCATACTGGATGAACTCTTCCTTCGAGACTGCGGCTGGCCTCCAGGCGGGCATCCTTCCTCCCTTTCAGGCAAATCTGAAACACAATGCGCAGTGGGAACAATCCCGCATGCGGAGCAAAATGGCAATAGGCCGGTATGGCCGCCCGTTACCGGCGCGGTGCATGTTAGGCCGGTACCGAACGGAGGGATGCCGGTGATAAGGAACCACAAGAGGGAAGAGCTGGAAAGGCGGATTCTAAAGAGCCTTTCGGGCGTTCCGGGAAGCGTCGCGGAGAGTGTTTTCGGCGACGAAGAGATACTGGCCATGCAGGACTACGCCAACGTGGTGTCAATCATGCGGCTCAACATGAACGACCACGGACCGGTTCACATGCGGATAGCCGCCATGAACTCGCTGAAGATGCTGGACCTCCTTGTGGAAAACGGCGTCAGGCTGAACCTCGAGACCGAGTCGGGTCTTTCGGCTGACGACAGCAGGGTTGCCGTTTTTCTGGCCGCAATGCTCCACGACGTTGGCATGGCAGTGGAGAGGGACGGTCACGAAGAGCATGCCCTCCTTCTTGCAAAACCCATTATCGACAGGATCCTTCTGCGGCACTATCCGGACTCGCTGCGAAGGAGGTTCGCCATCACCTCGACGGTGATGGAAGGGATTGCCGGACACATGACCCACAGGCGGGTGTCGTCGCTGGAGGCCGGTCTTGTGCTCATCGGAGACGGCTGCGACATGGAGCACGGCCGGTCACGCATCCCCGGGATGATCTCTCCCGGTCCCCAGGTGGGCGACATCCACAGATACTCGGCCTCCGCGGTCGAGAAAGTGGTCATTGAGAAGGGCGAGTCCCGCCCCATAAGGATACTCATCACCATGAGCGAGAACGCAGGCTTCTTTCAGGTCGAACAGGTGCTGTTCCCGAAGATCAAGGCAAGCCCCGTGAAACCCCACATCGAACTGCTCGCGGGAAAAAAGGGCGGGAACCTGCTTCAGTACATTTAACAGGTACCAGCTGAAGGCTCATCGCCGATCATCTTCTGAAGGACAGCCCTGCTCATCCTGACACCGAATTCGTAGCCGATACTGTCATAGAGGTCTATGCTGCGGTGCAGACAGGCCGCAGCCTCTCCCGGCCTTCCAAGGCCCAGTTCCAGCGAGCCCATGGCCCTCATGGCGCTGCCCATGCTGAAGCTGTCGTCAAGCGCCTCGGACAGCTCTATGCTTGTGTTTATCAGCCCGAGGGCCTCGTCGTAGCGGTCCATCCCCATCACTGCGAAAGCCAGGTTGGTGTACGCCAGGGGGTGGTTCATGGAATCGCCGCATGCCTCATACAATGCAATGGCCTTGCGGAAGTGCGCCGCAGCGTCTGCCATCTCACCCTTGATGTAGCATCCAAGGCCTATCCCGGTCTCTGCCAGCGCCATCATGCCGGGGTCGCCCGAGATCAGGGCATGGTGGTGTGCCTTTTCGAAGGCGTCCAGTATCATTTCGGACTTCTCCCGGGAGTAGGCGATCAGCCCTTTGCCGCAGAAGGCTCGGCTCGTTTCCGCATGGAAATCCCCGGGTTCAAGGAGATTCAGGGCATCTTCCAGAACCCTGTCGGCTTCGTCGTACTTCGCCCTGCGGTTCAGCATCCACCCGAGCCAGCAGAGCACAGGGCCAAGGTCATCCCCGGAAGCATCAGCCGCAGTGCCGGCCAGCTCCGCCAGGCGGCTGAAGACCTCCTCGCCGTCGGGGTAGGCACAGATGGCGTCGAGGTATTCGAAAAGGGCCTTCCCGGCTCTCAACAGCGGTCGGTGAAGCTTTCTGTCCAGCGCCCGGCGCCATGCCGCGCGAAGATCGTCTGAACAGGCCTTTGCCGCCATGACCGCCCCGTGCCTTCCCGGCCCGGGCCTGTCAACACCCACCCCTTCTATCCACGACAGGAAGTGAAGTGCGTGGGCATCGAGTGCTGCCTCGGCATCGGGATCGGACTGGAACAGCTTCTCAACTGCGTACTGCCTGATGACTTCCAGTACCTGGAACCTTCGCGGCCCCCTGGACTGAATCATGGACTTTTCCAGAAGACCCCTCAGAACCGGCAGCCCGGCTGAAGCCACGGCCATGGCCGAAGCCGTGTCGAACTCGCCCCTGAAAAGGGCAAGGCGGGTCAGGGCATGCTTCTCTTCTGGTGAGAGAAGCGTCCATGAGTATTCGAAAACCGCCCGCAGGCTTTTGTGGCGCTCCGGCACCCCCCGGCCTGCCGAAGACAGAAAATCAAGGCTCCGGGCAGTCTCCTTCAGGATCGAGTCGGGGGGCAGCAGGCAGATCCAGCCTGCGGCAAGCTCTATTGCAAGGGGCATTCCACCAAGTACGCAAACCAGTTCGGATATGGCCTTCATGTCCGATCCGGAGGGGGAGTAGCCGGGCAGGACCGCCCTGCTCTTCTGCAGAAAAAGCTCGATCGCACCAAAGACCGCCATTGAACCCGGGTCGCCGGGAGGTGGACAGGAAAGCCCCTTCAGATCGAACAAGGTCTCTCCGGGCAGCCCCAGCCTCTCCCTGGATGTCGTGAGAACGGTTACCAGCGGGCATTCTGCCAGGAGTTCGGTGAGAATGCCGGCATCTTCCGTGAGGTGCTCGAAGTTGTCCAGCACGAGAAGCATCTCCCTGTCCTTCAGAAAGCGGGTCAGGAGAGTGAACGGGCTCTCGGGTTCCGACAGCTTGAGGGCAAGGGAGGATGCGACGGCGGTCACTATCTGGTCGCCCCTGTCGACCGGTGCGAGCGGCACGAAAACGGCTCCGCTGGCGAACTCGCCCACCACCTCTTCCGCAACCCTTACAGCAAGGCGGGTCTTGCCCATTCCCCCCGAACCGATGACGCTCACGAGGCGGTTCCCCTGGTCGAGCACCAGTGAGCAAACCGACCTGATCCCGTTCTCACGGCCGACAAGGGGGGTTGCCTGCGAGGGCAGGTTGAGCACCCCGATTCTGCGGGCCATGGGAGGCGGGAAGGACTGCCGTGTGTCCTGTTCGTGGGAGAGCTGGAAGATGTTCCGCGCCGTCTCAAAGCTTCTTAGCAGGTGCGGTCCCAGGTCCTTCAGGGTTGCCCCACAGGGCAGTGTGAGAGCCTCTGCTGCTTCCCGCGAAAGAAGGGTCTGACCTCCCCATGCAGCGGATAGTAAACGGCTCGCAAGGTTGACATCGGCGCCGAAGAAATCGCCGCCCCTGGCATCCGCCGTGCCAGAGTGAATCCCGATGCGAATGGAAAGCCCGCCAACCTCCGACCAGTCCGATGAGGCAAACGCCTTCTGGACGGCCAGGGCACACCCCAGTGGATCGCCCTCTTCGAAGCAGGCGAAGAAGCCGTCTCCCGTGTGCTTCACCACCCTGCCGCCGAACTGATCGACAAGTCTTGAGATGAGCAGGTCGTGCCGCACCAGGGCCGAGGCCATGGCCACGGGGTGAGCCTGCCACTTCTCGCTGGATGATTCCATGTCGGTGAGCATGAAGGTTGGCATGCCCGATTATTGCCGCAGAGAAGTCGCCCGCAAAGGGTAAAACACGCCTGACGGGGGGGTGATCAGGGTTCAGCGGTCAGCACTTACTCCATGAAATCATCGTACCACACTGTGAAGCCCTGACAGGGCAGCACCATGGTCCGATAATCGAATTCCCTTACCCGGACTGTGTCTCCCGCCTCGGGGAACAGGGCTTCCCCCTCGTCGAACCAGTGCCTGCACACCGACACCCGATCCAGCAGCGAGTCTCCCCGAAAGACGTCGAAGACCATTCCGCTGTACCTGTCCTCGTACGGCTCGTCGTTCATCACGCCCCATTCGGCATAGACCGTGTGCTGGAACTCAACTGCCCTGAACAGAAGCACCAGGTCATCCTGAACAGGAGCGGGAAGTCCCGCAGCGATGAAGAAGCAAAGAAGGAACATAGTCCTACCGCCTTTTCGCAGTCACAGCAGCCCGGAGTGAATCCCTACTCCACAATCTCCCCGGTTTCAAGGTCGAAACAGAAAAGCACGTCGTCGACACCCATGACTTCGAAGAAAAACCCGTAACTGCTCGAGCGGAAACCCAGGCGCTGTCCGAACACCTCATAGTGCGACACGCTTTCGGAGACGCCGCTGCCGAGGGTTGCTATCTCAAGAGTGGAGTACTCCCTTATCACCCGGCCATCGCGGTAGAAACCTATCGCCAGGTGATCCTCGAGGGGCTCGCTTCCCCGGCACCAGGGGCCGAACCGGACCAGTGTGCCGTCGCCGTTCCCGCCCAGGTACATCTCCGAGGCGTACCAGGGGTACTCGTAAAGTAGAATGTTCTCGTCCGCTTCAACGTGGTAGACCAGGGTCACACCCTCCTGGCCGTAGTACCCCGAAGGGATGCTTTTGGCGAAGTACGCCCCGTACTCGGAAGAACGGACGATCGGCCTGTTCGACGCCTCATCATCAGCCAGTGCAGTACTGAAGAGGAACACCAGCGCCATCAGCGTGAAAAGACATGGTTTCATACCGTAAGTTCCCTCACTTTCTCAGCAGACACATACCGGTGGTTTCCAGCGTTCCGCCCGATTCAAGCCGGCATATGTAAAGCCCGGTCGGAGCAGTTCCACCGTCCGCACAACTGCCGTCCCAGTGGAAGGAGTGCTCCCCGGAAGGAAGCGTGCCTTCGAAAAGGCTGGTCACCATCCTTCCGGACAGGTCGAACACAGCAAGCGATGAATACCCCGATGCCTCGAGCCGGAACGAAACACTGGCAAAGGCATCGAACGGGTTGGGAGAGGCCGCGAGATTGAACCGTCTTCCCGGGTCAAGGGTGATGCCTGTCCCGGTCACGTAAAAGTCAACCGTATCCGCGGCAACCGCTGTTCCCCCGGCGTAGGACGTGACGATCACCGTATTCTGACCGACCTGGGCAAAGAGGTCATCGAGGTACGTGAACTTCAGCCCCGTGCCGAAAGCGTACAGGTTCCAGTCCATACCCGCAATGTAAACAACGCCGTCCGTTATCGCCGGGCTCGAAAAGATCTCGGTTCCGCCGGTCTGGTAAGACCAGATGACCTGGCCGGTTTCGCAGTCGAGCGCCCTGACCTGTCCGTTGGACCTGTCCGCGCCCTGACCGAAGAAGGCCACGTTGTCCGCAAGACCCGTGGAGCCGTGCTGGACCCCTTCGGTCGACCAGACCGTGGAGCCGTCGAGCACGCTCAGGCAGTGGAAGGAATCGACCTGATCGGCAAAGAAGAGGCGTTCGTATGCGCAGGCCGGGGTTGCGGCTATGTAGCGGACTCCCGCTGTCAGGCTGCGCTCCCATTCTGTGACGCCCGTCCCGGCGTTTATCCCCCTCACAACGCCGTCATTGCCGCAGATGTAAAGCATCCCGTCGACATACACCGGTGAGGAGTCCCAGTATCCGCTTGCAGCGTCGGAGTTTGTCCAGAGGGTCTGGCCGGTCCCGGCATCGATCGCGTAAAGGCTGTTGTTGAATGTTGGCAGGTAAAGGACACCTTCGTGCAGGGTCAGGCACCCCGTGGTGTAGCCGGTGTGCTGGACCGACCAGAGCACCTCTCCCGTGAATGCGTCGAGGGCAAACACCTGGACGCTGCTCCAATCGGGAACATGGGTGAAGTACGCCACCCCTTCCCCAACGGCCGGAGTTCCGTTCATCTTGAATCCCGGACTGGGCTTGAACGCCCACACCCTCTGGCCGGTGACGGCATTGAGGCACCACGCCGAATCGGCTGCTATGTAGACATTGCCCTCGTAGACGGTAACAGCGTCGTCAACGTGGTCGTTCACACCGTATTGCCAAAGGATGGTTCCCGTTGCCGCGTCGAGGGCGTATGCGATGGATTGCTCGTCGGACACGAAATAGACTATCCCGTTCACCACTACCGGGCTGCAGAACTCGTGCGTGTCCCCTGTGACAGGTGCGGTCCACAGCACCGTGGCATCAAGGGGCGCAGGTGATTGTGAGAACCCGGTATGCTCATCGTTCGCCATGTAGGTGAACCAGTCCGTGGACAGTCTGGGAACGGCGGAGGGAGCGCCCCCGTTGAGAACGCAGACAACGGAATCAGGCACCAGGTTTTCATTTTCGACGATTGCCCTTATCGAGAGCCAGTCTCCCGCATAGGTCTGCCCCTGGACAGGCTCGGTGATGAAAAGCCCCGTTGCTCCCAGAAGCGAGGCAAGCAGCGTGAACGCCATAATGACCTCCTTCCGAAAAATGACATTTCACCAGGAACAACAATGGATAAAAGATAGATGTGGCTGTCCCGGAGGTCAAGGAATGGAATCGTTCTACAGTGCCGTCCTGGCCACCCTGAACCCCGCGTTGATCATGGTACGCTCGTGGCTGTGTCCGTTGCGGTGAGCGGAACGGCAGAGCAGGGCGGGGCTGTTCCAGCTTCCCCCGCGCAGCGCCCTGTCAACAACGTCCGAAGACTCCCAGGCGCTGCCGTCTGAGGGAGCACTCTCATAGTCGCTCCACCTGTCCTGGCACCATTCCCAGACATTGCCCGACATGTCGTAGAGACCCCACCCGTTGGGCTGCCCAAGTGCCACAGGCTGGACCGAACCTTCCGAGTTGCCCTGGAACCAGGCATAGCCTTCAAATCCGGTTGAGTCGGGGTCATCCCCCCAGTAGTACCTTGTCACGGTTCCCGCCCTGCAGGCGTACTCCCATTCCGCCTCGCTGGGCAGGCGGTAGACGTGCCGTGGGTCAAGTTCGTTGAGCGCCGCGATGAAGGCCACGCAGTCGTCCCAGGAGATGTAGTACATCGGAAGGTCTGCACCCTCGCCGAAAAGACCGTAGTCGTACAGGGAACGTCCCCGCATCTCCTCGAGGGTGGTTCCCATCACAGAAAACCACATGCCCTGGGTGACCTCGGTTGTCATCAGTTCGAAGGATCCAACCGTTACGGAACGGCACGGGCCTTCCCAATCCATGCGCCCCTGCTCCGAATCGGGCGAGCCCATCACGAACGATCCCCCGGGGATGGTGACGAAAACCATGCCCGGAACAGGAGGTTCAGCAGAGCATCCCAGGCTGACAAGAAGCACGAACGAAAAGGATATGAAACGCATAAGCAGTCCTTTCACAGGCTCACGGTGAGGAACCACCCGGCCGGGCTGGGAAGCGTGTGTCACAGTAGCAGTAACCCGTTGAGCGCCTCTCCTTCTGTTCCAGCAGCCAGGCTTCGATGCCGATTGCAGCAAGGCGCACACCGTCAGCAATGAGGTTCGGATACCGTCGGGCCAGAGCATCGATGTGGCCGCAGGGGAAATCCGTACAGAGCGGGCAGAGTTCCACGCCCCGCTCAACCGCACACTTCCTTATCCCGCAGTTAGGGTTGCCGCACCCTCCCCGGCATCCCGGGCACTGCTCCCCGAACGCGACGAGTTTTCCAAGGCCCTCCCAGAAAGCCCCGAAACCCGGTACAACGTACTCCCCGTAATCCTCCCAGCCGTCCCGTGCCAGGGTTTTCCTGAGGGCCGCCGCCTGTTCAGGAAGCCGGGTCTTCGTCGAACACAAACCGCAGTAGAGCCCGCAGTACGCCACATCGCCGTATTCCATCATGCCTCTCTCAGGGGCCGGAACCGTCCTGCCCCATGATCCACTCGGGAGCCGCCAAAGAGCAGCTTTCATAGAAGTAGCGGAAGGTGTACACCCCTGAATCCGCCACCGGGTCCCAATTCACCGTAACGGTCCGGTTCAGGCAGTCAAAACTGTAGGCCAGGACATGCTCACCGCAAACAGAGAGAACCGGCCCGCTCTCCCCGCCTGAAACGCCCGGAAGGTTCATACGCGCCTGTTCACGAGTCAGTGGAACGGGGGCGCAGTACGGAACCCCAAAACCCATCTCCCTCATTTCGTCCCCCCAAAGATGAGAGAGAAGGGTGATACCGATCACCTCTGTATCCCAGGTCTCATCATCCGGCCCAAGATATCGGTGTTCGAGCTCGACCCCGCATGGCATGAGGCGTTCTTCCCCTGGAATGAAACCGGTCAGTTCATAAAGGCCCTGCTCCCCCGGAACGCACACAAGAACAAAAAGA
This sequence comes from candidate division Hyd24-12 bacterium UBA6080, assembly GCA_002436025.1. Taxonomy (GTDB): domain Bacteria; phylum Fermentibacterota; class Fermentibacteria; order Fermentibacterales; family JCC-6; genus UBA6080. The sequence continues at coordinate 18,274 of DIXM01000017.1, read as the reverse complement.
AGGGCTATCATGCTTCGGCAACGGAGGCACGGCGGAGTGCTGCCCGGTAGGAACGCTCCGCCCAGAGGGCGGCCTCTTCCCTGTCGTCCAGTATCTCCTCGGGGGCCAGGAAGAACGACATCTGAATGGTCCTGCCCCGTCTTGAGTACTCGAAGGGCCCCAGCCCCAGTTCTTCGAAGAAATGCGTGTTCTCGGCGTCAACCTTGAGGTAGATCTTTTCATCGGAGACAAGGCCGAACATCAGGCCGTTATAGTAAAGACCGAACCCCCCGAACATCTTGCGGACCGAGACCGGCCCGAACTGCTCGAAGACCTCCTGCAGGAATTCGGTGTACTCACTCATGTCGCACACCCGCAAGTTCCAAACGGACGATTGGCCTTTCGGGGCGCCTTCGGGCCACCTCGACGAATCCCGCCCTGTCATACATGGATTTTGATCCGAACCACATGAATTCGTCCCGCCCCGGCTCCGGCTTGTCAACCGGGTACGCTTCAAGGATCTCTGCGCCGTGTTCCAGCGCGTAAGCCGCAGCTCCGTGAAGAAGGGCTTCGGCCACCCCTCTGTGCCGGCAGCTCCCGGCAACAACGAAGCACACCAGTGACCACACCGGCTTGTCATCAACGGGTTTCAGCACCGGAGAGCGGGCCAGCTTCAGAAAGGCCGACCGGGGGCCAAGCGAGACCCACCCTGCGGGAACACCCCCCAAGTAACCGAGCAAACCGGGAGGTGTGCCGGAAGCTGCAAGGTCCCTGAGCTGCTGTTTCCGGTAGTCGGACGGCCTCACCCCGGCAGGGACCCGGACCACCCCCGACTCACGGTAGTACATGCACCAGCAGCTCCTGGCCTGTGAGCACCCCTTGGACAGGAAAACTTCCTCGAGGTCGTTCCAGCGCGAGAGATCAAGCGGGTGTACCGAGAAGTCCAGTTTCGGCCTCCAAGCGGGTTTTCAGGCATCGCTCGGGGAGAATAGGGGAACCACCCCGCAGGGTCAAGAACCGTCAGCGCTCAACAAGTTCGAGAAGGTAGACACGTGGGTAGTCCGAAGGGTTGTGGTCCCATCCCAGTATGCCTGATTCCGTGACTCTGAACGCCCAAACACTTGCGCTGACGGGCAGTGAGGTCTCGATGCTCATGAGCAGCGAGCCATCCTCGCAGTCGAAAAGGTCGAAGAAGGGAGTCGATCCGGCTCCCCTGCCCGACTTTGCCCAGAGCCTCCCAAGACTATCAACGCCAAACAAGTACGTGGCGTTACGCAGAGAGTCGGCCTTCCAGCCCGCGCTCAACTCTGAGGATGTCGACTCACTCCCGGGTCCCGGTATCACCATTCCGGGCCGTGCGACATCAAGCTCTTCCTGCGTCTTTGGGGTCATTGACCAGGGAAGCTCGGTCGTAAACAGGGTGTCGCCCGCAGGGTCAAACCCCGTTATCACGTACTCGGTCTCAGAGATCGGCGCGCAGAAGAAACTCCCGTCGCCTGCGGAAGCGAAGGTGTAGAAGACACGATCATCGGAGGTGTGAAGGGCGTAGCTTTCCAGATACAAAAGATCGGGTTCAACGGAGCCCCGCCACCGGCAGTACTCGACTCCGCTGTAGATAGTCTCCTCCTCCTCATCGAAGTAGTAGTTCATCCGGCTCCCGATTATCGATCCCTCAGGGCCGCCTTGGATCCGGAGCGGACCCGCTGGCGTGAAGCCGCTCAACTCGCGGGAGAACACAAGGCTCGAATCGAAGAACACCACCTTGCAGAGCTGGACATCGGCCACGGCGAACCCTCCACCGGAGAGCGGGGCGATGGAGTAGGGGGAAGTAAACTGCCCTGGACCGGACCCTCCCGACCCGGCGCATCCAATGAACTCGCCCTCATGCGAGAACACCGAGACCTTCTGCCTGATGATGTCAAGCAGCGCGATCCGTCCGTCGGTCAGAACCACCGCGTCAATGACCGCCCCGAAGACGTAGTTGGAATCCCCCAGTTCCACACCTATCGAGTCAACCTTCACAAGATCGTATTCAAGCGTTTCGCCCGACGAACCGTCAGTGGGGGAGACATCTCCGCAGCCGGAAAACAGGAACAGCCAGGCAAGAAGTACAGAAAGCATTCTTTGGTTCATGGAGTCATCCTCTTCTTCGACAAACAACAACCCGGGCGACCTGTCAAGAGACCGCTACATGAGTGGTTCTACCTGACCAGAACAACTTTCGCGGAAGCCTGCTGTTCAGCACCCCGAAGCCGGATGAAGTAAACCCCGGAGCCGAGTTCTGCCCCTTGAGAATCCCTGCCGTCCCAGGAGAAACTGTGCTGACCAGTCGGGGAGTTGCCGAGGGACTGGGTTCTTACGAGACGACCCGCGGTGTCGAAGACCTGGAAGGTCACTGCGGAAAGCCCGGGGGACTGGAAGACCACAGATGTGCTCGAGCTGAAAGGATTGGGTGAAACTGATCGGATCTGTATGAAGTCCCCGGCAAGACCTTCATCCTCGATCCCGGTACTCTCCCGGAGGCCGAGGTTGTGGTATGCTCCCCCACCAATAGCAACAAAACCGCTGTTCGGTTCAGGAACATCGCACTGGCCGCTGCCGTTGCCCCCCCACGCCACGATGGAGCCGTCCGCTTTCAGTCCAGCGCTGTGGACTTCTCCCGCAGCAACTGCTACAAAACCGTTGTTCGGAGAAGGAACAGAACACTGACCGTAGTTGTTTCTCCCCCACGCAACGATGGAGCCATCTTCCTTCACACCGAGGGTGTGACCTTCCCCCCCCGCAATCGCAACGAAATCGCTGTTCGGTTCAGGAATATCGCACTGGTCGTAGCTGTTGGAGCCCCAAGCCACGATGGAACCGTCTACCTTCAGTCCAAGGCTGTGGTAGCATCCCCCAGCAACTGCCACGAAACCGCTGTTCGGTTCAGGAACATCGCACTGGCCAGATGCATTGCTCCCCCACGCCACGATGGAACCGTCTTCTTTCAGGCCAAGGCTGTGGTAACTTCCCGCCGCAACCGCCACGAAACCCTCATTCGGAGAAGGAACAGTGCACTGACCATTCGCATTGGCTCCCCATCCCCAAATGGAACCATCTTCCTTCAAGCCAAGGGCGTGGCCCCACCCCACCGCTGCCGCTACAAACCCGCTGTTCGGCTCAGGAACATCGCACTGACCCCAAATGTTCCATCCCCACGCCACGATGGAACCGTCTGCCTTCAGGCCCAGAGAATGGGCTCCGGCACATCCAGTGCCAACAGCCACGAACCCGCTGTTCGGCTCAGGAACATCGCACGCGCCGTAGCCGTTGCTCCCCCACGCCACGATCTCGCCGTTCCATTGCGCAAACCCTGCTCCCACAGTGACCAGCAGAAGCAGTGGAAGAAGCGCTATTGGACTGAAACCTCTTCTCATGATACCTTTCTACTTGTTTCAATGACGCTCGTCGGCCAGAGGACGGTTAGTTAAAGACCTTATCGCACAAGCACCACTTTCGCAGAAGCCTGCTGTTCGGCACCCCCAAGCCTGATGAAGTAGACACCGGAACCGAGTTCTGCCCCTTGAGAATCCCTGCCGTCCCAGGCGATAGTGTGCTGACCAGCCGGAGAGTTGCCGATGGCCTGGGTTCTTACGAGACGACCCGCAATGTCGAAGACCTGGAAGGTCATGGAGGAAAGGCCGGGGGACTGGAAGACCACAGATGTGCTCGAGCTGAACGGATTGGGGGAGACGGATTGGATCTGTATGAAGTTCCCGGCAAGACCTTCATCCTCGATCCCGGTACTGATCTCCCGGAGACCAAGGCTGTGGTTGCCTCCCGCTGCAATAGCCACAAATCCATCGTTCGGTCCCGGAATGGTGCACTGACTATCGCTGTTGTCGCCCCACGCCACGATGGAACCATCTTCTCTCAGACCCAGGCTGTGCGCGTCCCCGGCTTCAATCGCCACGAAACCGCTGTTGGGAGAAGGCACGTTGCACTGGCCGTTGTCGTTTCGTCCCCATGCCACGATTGATCCGTCTTCCTTCAGACCGAGGCTGTGAAATCTTCCCCCCGAAACCGCAATGAAACCGCTGTTTGGAGAAGGCACATTGCACTGCCCAAAATAGTTATACCCTCGACCATAGATGAAGCCGGATTCCTTTAGAAACAGACTGTGAAAGCCTCCCGCTGAAACCCCCATGAAGCCACTGTTCGGGTAAGGTATGTCAATCTGGCCAAAACCGAAGTCACCCCATGCCTCGATGGAGCCGTCAGCTTTCAGGCCGACACTGTGAGCAAAGCCCCCCGAACATGCTATGAAACCCTCATTCGGAGAGGGAACATTGCACCTACCCATGCCGTTGCACCCCCACGCCACGATGGAACCATCTTCCTTCGGACAAAGGCTGTGCGCTTCCCCCGCCGCAACTGCCACGAAACCACTATTGGGAGAGGGATCACTGGTCTGACCGTAATCGTTACCTCCCCAACCCACGATGGATCCGTTCTCCTTCAGACCAAGGCTGTGCCAGCCTCCCGCTGCAATTGCAATGAAACCTTCATTTGGTGAGGGAACTTCACACTGATCATCGCTGTTGTCCCCCCATGCAACGATCTCCCCGTTCCATTGCGCAAATCCTGCTCCCACAGTGACCAGCAGAAGCAGGAGAAGAAGCGCTATTGGACTGAAACCTCTTATCATGATACCTTTCTCCTTGTTTCAATGACGATCGTCGGCCAGAGGACGGTTAGTTAAAGACCTTATCGCACAAGCACCACTTTCGCAGAAGCCTGCTGTTCGGCACCCCCAAGCCTGATGAAGTAGACACCGGAACCGAGTTCTGCCCCTTGAGAATCCCTGCCGTCCCAGGCGATAGTGTGCTGACCAGCCGGAGAGTTGCCGATGGCCTGGGTTCTTACGAGACGACCCGCAATGTCGAAGACCTGGAAGGTCATGGAGGAAAGGCCGGGGGACTGGAAGACCACAGATGTGCTCGAGCTGAACGGATTGGGGGAGACGGATTGGATCTGTATGAAGTCCCCGGCAAGACCTTCATCCTCGATCCCGGTACTCTCCCGGAGACCGAGGTTATGGGCTTCTCCCCCTGCAATACCAACAAAACCGCTGTTCGGCTCAGGAACATCACACTGGCCGAAGCTGTTGGACCCCCAAGCCACGATGGAGCCGTCCGCTTTCAGTCCAGCGCTGTGGATTTCTCCCGCAGCAACTGCCACAAAACCGTTGTTAGGAGATGGAACAGCACACTGGCCGTAGCTGTTGGACCCCCACGCCACGACGGAACCGTCTGCCTTCACGCCAAGGCTGTGGTACCTTCCCGCAGCAACCGCCACAAAATCGCTGTTCGGTTCAGGAACATCGCACTGGCCAGTCCAATCCCCTCCCCACGCCACTACGGAGCCGTCTGCCTTCAGTCCGAGGTTGTGGTAGTATCCCCCCGCAATTGCCACGAAACCACTGTTCGGTTCAGGAACATCGCACTGACCGGCTGCGTTAATCCCCCACGCCACGATGGAGCCGTCTTCCTTCAGGCCAAGGCTGTGGTATCTTCCCGCCGAAACTGCCACAAAACCCTCATTCGGAGAAGGAACATCGCACATACCCCACCCCTGCAATCCCCACGCCACGATGGAACCATCTTCCTTCAAGCCAAGGGTGTGACCGTACCCCCTGGCTGCCGCTACGAACCCGCTGTTCGGTTCAGGAACATCGCATTGACCCGAAGTGTTATGCCCCCACGCCACGATGGAACCGTCTGCCTTCAGCCCCAGAGAATGGGCTCCGTTACATCCCGTGCCAAGCGCCACAAAACCGCTATTCGGTTCAGGAACATCGCACTGGCCGTAGCTGTTGGTGCCCCACGCCACGATCTCGCCGTTCCATTGCGCAAACCCTGCTCCCACAGTGACCAGCAGAAGCAGGGGAAGAAGCGCTATTGGACTGAAACCTCTTATCATGACACCTTTCTCCTTGTTTCAATGACGATCGTCGGCCAGAGGACGGTTAGTTAAAGACCTTATCGCACAAGCACCACTTTCGCAGAAGCCTGCTGTTCGGCACCCCCAAGCCTGATGAAGTAGACACCGGAACCGAGTTCTGCCCCTTGAGAATTCCTGCCGTCCCAGGAGAAACTGTGCTGACCCGCTGGAGAGTTGCCGATGGTCTGGGTTCTTACGAGACAACCCGCAATGTCGAAGACCTGGAAGGTCACTGCGGAAAGCCCGGGGGACTGGAAGACCACAGATGTGCTCGAGCTGAAAGGATTTGGTGAAACTGATCGGATCTGTATGAAGTCCCCGGCAAGACCTTCATCCTCGATCCCGGTACTCTCCCGGAGACCGAGGCCGTGGTATGATCCCCCACCAATACCAACAAAACCGCTGTTCGGTTCAGGAACATCGCACTGACCGCTGCCATTGCCCCCCCACGCCACGATGGAACCGTCTGCCTTCAGCCCCAGAGAATGGGCGCCGGCACATCCAGTGCCAAGCGCAACATAACCGCTGTTCGGCTCAGGAACATCGCACGCGCCGTAGCCGTTGCTCCCCCACGCCACGATCTCGCCGTTCCATTGCGCAAGCCCTGCTCCCACAGTGACCAGCAGAAGCAGGGGAAGAAGCGCTATTGGACTGAAACCTCTTATCATGACACCTTTCTCCTTGTTTCAATGACGATCGTCGGCCAGTTAGTTGCAGACCTTATCGCACAAGCACCACTTTAGCCGTTGCGAATTCCGAACCGCTTGTCAGACGGACCAGGTACACCCCCGGAGGCAGGCCCGATCCGTCGAAAGCCGCCGTGTGGCTCCCGGCTGGCAGTGGTTGGTTCAGGAGGGTTTCCACACGCCTTCCTGCCAGGTCGAACAGATCAAGCTGGACGGGACCCGGTGAGGGAAGGGCGATGGTAATGGCAGTTGTGGTATGGAAAGGGTTGGGAGAGACGGACTGGATATGAACGAAGCTCCCGGACAGCCATACTTCTTCAATGCCGGTGTTGATCTCCCGAAGGCCCAGGCTGTGGTTGCCTCCCGCTGCAATAGCTGCAAATCCCTCGTTCGGTGCCGGAATGATGCACTGGCCCCAGTAGTTGTCACCCCACGCCACGATGGAACCATCTTCTCTCAGACCGAGGCTGTGGTTTCCTCCCGCCGCAACCGCCACGAAACCACTGTTGGGAGAAGGAACGTTGCACTGGCCGGAGCCGTTCCAGCCCCACGCCTCGATGAAGCCGTCTTCCTTCAGACCGAGGCTGTGGTGGTCTCCCCCTTCAACCGCCACAAAACCGCTGTTCGGAGAGGGGACATCGCACTGGCCTTGCTGGTTCCTGCCCCAAGCCACGATGGAGCCGTCTTCCTTCAGCCCGAGGCTGTGGTAGCGTCCCGCTGCAACCGCCACGAAACCGCTGTTCGGAGAGGGGATATCGCACTGGCCCCAATTATTGTCCCCCCACGCTACTATGGAGCCGTCTTCTTTCAGGCCAAGGCTGTGAAGTTGCCCGCCAGCCATCGCAACGAAGCTTGCATTCGGTTCAGGAACGTTGCACTGACCGGATGCGTTCTCCCCCCACGCCACGATGGAACTGTCTGACTTCAGGCCGAGGTTGTGATCGTTTCCAGCTGCAGTCGCCAAGAAACCGCTCTGAAAAGGAACATCGCACTGGCCGTGACTATTGCTTCCCCACACCACGATGGAGCCGGTTTCCTTCAGACCGACGCTGTGGATGGTTCCAGCTGCAATCGCCAAGAAACCGCTATTCGCAGAAGGAACTTCGCACTGTCCGTACTCATTCCTTCCCCACACCACTATGGAGCCGTTTTCCCTCAGGCCGAGGCTGTGGTAGCGCCCACCCGCAATTCCCGCGAAACCGCTGTTCGGGGAGGGGATATCGCATTGGCTGTAAGTGTTGTCCCCCCAAGCCACTATGGAGCCGTCCTCCTTCAGGCCAAGGCAATGACCATCCCCACCCGCAATCTCAACGAAACCACTGTTCGGAGACGGGACATCGCACTGGCCGTAACTATTGCTTCCCCACACCACGATGGAGCCGTCTTCCTTCAGGCCAAGACTGTGAAGCTGTGCGCCAGCCAACGCGACGAAGTTTTCATTTGGTCCGGGAACGTTGCACTGACCGGAAGCGTTGTAACCCCACGCCACGATGGAACCGTCTGACTTCAGGCCGAGGCTGTGGCCACCGCCCCCTGCAATCTCCACGAAACCACTGTTCGGAGCAGGAATGCTGCACTGGCCGTGGTCATTCTTTCCCCAAGCCACTATGGAGCCGTCTTCTTTCAGGCCCAGGCTGTGATCTCCTCCCGCTGCAACTGCCACGAAACCAATGTTGGGAGAAGGAACGTTGCACTGGCCGAAGCCGTTCCAGCCCCATGCCACGATGGAGCCGTTTTCCTTGAGACCGAGGCTGTGGTAGCGCCCACCCGCAATCTCCACGAAACCGCTGTTCGGAGAGGGGATATCGCACTGGTTGTAGGTATTGTCCCCCCACGCCACGATGGACCCGTCCTCCTTCAGCCCGAGACCGTGGTAGCGCCCCCCCGCCAGCGATACATAACTGCAGTTCGGTGTTCCGTCCGGAACATCGCACTGGCTGTAGGTATTGTCCCCCCACGCGACGATCTCGCCGTTCCATTGTGCAAGCCCTGCTCCGGCAGCAACCAGCAGAACCATTGTAAGTGGCGGAAAAACCGGCCTGAAAAGGTTACTCATCTCGCTCTCCCTTCGGACTCCGTTTATCTTGAGTGAAGATGACTTCTGCTGGTTACCGTGTCAATCGCTGTAATGCTTCGGATGAATGGGGCAACACCGTCTGAATGCCCCATCTGTCAATGAGGTTGGGCCTCTCAAGCGGGGTTTTCGTCGCTTCTTCGTTGCCGGTTTTTTCTGTCCAGCCTATCTTTCATGGAGATTTTCACGGGCAGCAGGGAGTGTTATGGAGAAATCGCACGCAGGAAGTGTTTTTGACGAATGGTCCGGTGACCACAGGGCGCCGGGGATGGAGAAGGGGCACTGGCCTGTTGTCAGCCGTGCCTTCGAACTTGTCCCGGAAATGCCCGGAAACTACCTTGAGATCGGCGTGGGGAACGGTTACAGCCTTCACCACATGGCAACGAACCGTTTCAGGGACGGACACTGCATAGGCATCGACCTGGCTCCGGGAATGGTCCGGCTTGCCGGGGAAAGGGTGGCTCACCTGCCCAATGTTACGGTTGAGCAGGGTGATTTCATGCAGTGGAAAGCTCCGGCGGGAATGGCTTTTTCCCTCATCTTCTCGATGGAGGTTTTCTACTACTTCCCGAGTATTCAGAAGGGTATCGAGAAGGCCTTCTCACTGCTGCGCCCGGGAGGGTGGCTGATGGTGATGGTGGACTTCTACCGGGAAAACCCCTCCTCCCACGAATGGCCGGAGCAGCTCGGTGTTCCCATGCAGCTCTGGTCGATGCGGGAATACCTTGAAGGAATGGAACGGGCCGGTCTGACCGGAGTCTCCCAGCGCCTTTTTTCCAATGAATCGAGGGTTCCCTCGTCCGAGGCCACCCTCTGCACGTACGGCGTAAAACCCTGAGAGGCGCAGGGGGCCCGGCATGGGCCCCCTGCGCCTAGTTACGCTTAACGAACCGTTATCGTGAAGTTTCCGTCAGCGGGGCTGTACTTGTTCACCTGAAGGAAGCATGTGCCGGCCTGTCCATCCACCGGGGTGAAGTTGATCATGGAGTTGGTGCCTCCGCCACTGTCGTCATCCTGGAGCGATTCGCCGTTGGGCAGAAAGAGCGTGATCACGGGGTCGAGATCGGTGCTCTCCACCAGAATGGAGTATTCCCTGCCTGCGTTGAGATCAAGCTGGAAGAAAAGGCTTTCGGTTGCCAGGGGGGCTTCGACTTGCACACTGCCCCCGGCCCGCAGCCTCTGGATCGGTTCATCGCTCGTGGTCCAGTTGAATGCTACAGCGGTGCCTTCTGTTCCGCTGTAAAGCGAGATCAGGGCGATGTAGTCACCCGGGGCGAGGAGCCCGAAGATGCTGGAGTTGGATCCCATATCGGGGTAGTCGTCGTTGAAAGAGACGAACTGGATCTGGTCTTCATTCCTTCTGAGAAGGGTGAGGCAGATGTCCGTGTCGCCGGTGGCGATTAGCCTGTGGATGGCTGGAGAGGATACGCTGAAGGTGTAGGGGGCAACCGGGGAAAAGGGGCTTAACGCAGCCGGCGCATTCCAGTCTTCGGTCATCCCGGGCCACCAGGCGATGGCGAGGTTCCTGTTCGGAACGATCTCGCCGGGATAGTCAACGCCCTGCTCGCGGGCTTCGATTCCCGATGCCACAAGTGCTTCCTCGTCGATTGTTTCGAGCCTGAGCACGAACTCGCCGAACCCGCTGTCGGAGTAGGGCATCACAGCTGCCATGTAGTCGCCGGCCGGAAGGTCTCTGACTATCCGTGACCATGTACCCAAGTAGTCGTCGTTGTATTCAACGAAGCTGAAGGTGCCCTTGTCCACAGACATCAGGACCAGGTAAGGATCGAAGGCATCTGATTCAAGGGCGAGGGAGACTATTCCTCCCTCGGCTATCGTGAAAGGGTAGAGCAGCGCGCGGGAGAAGTTGTAGTTGCCGATCTCGCTTTCCACGGCATCCCGGAGAAGGCTCTCCACCATCGGGTTCCGTGTGTCCTGACCGAGCCATCCATGGACTTCGCCGGCGAGGAGGTTGGTTGATCCCGCGAACTCCGCGAGGTCATCGGGTGTGCCCTGGCTCACCACAACGTCGTAGAGGCCTCTCGAATCATCACGGGAGAAGACAAGGAGCCTTCCTCCCTCCGGGGCTCCGTCAATGACTATCCTGGCGTTCCGGGTGTCGTCGTAGTTGTCGTTATAGGCCACGAGTTCGCCTTCGCCGTTCGTCACGACTGCCACGGCGTCGAAGTCGTGGCTTCTCACCTCGATCACGATGATGCCGCTGCCGGAGATCTGGTGTTCCTGGGTATAAACGTCCAGGGGCATGGGCTGACCAATGGAAAGCAAAGCGCTCTCCGCGCCGCTCCAGGCTTCGGCGAGTGTATGGGTCTTCGGGGGGAGCGCGCTTCTAACCTCGGCTCCGGGTTTGACAAGCCCGCTGGAGCAGGCGGAAACGGCGAGGATTGATGCGGGCAGAACAACAGATAGCAGCTTCATTGCGACCTCCAACGCTTCGGGAAGTTTGACAGGACAATTATACAGCGCGCGGGGCGGGACTATTCAATCGTCCTGCCGGCATGCCGCTCCTTGCCATCAAGCGCCCCTGGATATAGCTTACACGTGTAAACGGTGAACACCGGGCATACATGGAAGGGGGAGCATTGAGGGAACAGATCGTCGCGATCGTGGAGAGCATTGAAGCCGGTGACAACCTGCAGGGACCACGCTTTGACAGCCCCAGGGTACTCAGCGAAAGCGCCAGGAAGAAGATGGAGTCGCTTCTCCCACTCGGGGTCGAAGCGGTGCCGATCCTGGTGAAGCATGCCCGCATGCTCTACCACGAGATGCTCATGCTGGACGAGGAAGAGAAGAAGAAAAAGGAACCGGCCCCCAAGCCGAAGAAGGGCTTTCTGGGCGGCATGTTCGGAAGGAAGGCGCCCGAACCGCCACCTGCCCCTGTCATGACAAGCTGGGTTCGCCGGACCCAGGTTAAGGCCGTCATCTACGGACTTGGCAAGTTCTGCGAGAATCCCCAGACCAGACACTCACAGGCCATGGAGCTTCTTCAGCAGTTCAGCCAGACCAGGCACTACGATGTTTTCGACGACGCCAAAAACGTTCTCCAGAAACTCGGCGTCACCGAAAAGGATGTCTGGTCGGCGGTTCTCAAGTCACTTCCCATTGTTCCAGAGGAACCGGGGGACAGGAAGTTCACCCTTGAACAGGTGATCCCCCAGCTTGAGAACACGCAGGGCTTCCACCTGGTCAGCAGGCGCAGGAAGGGTGACCACTTTTCAATCGGGCTCACCACATCACATACCCACGATGTCTACCGTGTATCCGAACAGGAGTTCGCGGTACGCACGGAACCTGTCTAGGGGGAGGGATCGTGCCTGATGCCAGGGTGGAAGATTGGGCTCAGAGGCTTTTAATACTGGTCGAGGCTTCGAGCAGGGTTCAGGACCTTGCAGTTGGCCGCGAAGAGGCAAGGGCCGTTGGAGAAGAGATAAACGCCGCAGGGGGGTTAGACCTCATGCGGGATGTGGCGCATAGAACACGTGACCTTGGCAGGCTCAACAAACAGCCCTTCGCCCTCGGTTACGTTGAGCGGTGGTGGAACGGCATAGGGGGGTGGATGTCCTGACGGGAACTGCTTACTCCCAGTCCCCGGGATCATCCGGCGTCCAGACGCCGTCCAGAAAAAGCAGCTTTCCCGGACTGGTCGTGAATCCGTAGGTCTGTGCATCGAACTCGTACTTCACAAAGACAATCGTGTTGTCATCTTCCCACGTGGCATCCTTTGGACCCCACCTGAGGGAGATGTCTTCGAACTCAAGCAGAAACCCGTCCGGTGAAACCCTCCAGACCTGAATCCCGTTGTCAGTGAAACCCGCCATGATGTCCTCATTGGCGCACAGGAGCCGGGTGCCGTCCGGGCTCGGGACCGGGGCGGCTATCGCCTCCTGTGAAAAGCCGTCAATGCCGTTCACCAGTATCCAGTGCCTGTATTCAAGGTAATCCCGCTCAAGCACCCAGAGGTTGGTTTCAGGCAAACGGTCCACAAGGAAGAGGGCGTTGTAGTCTTCGGAGTAAACGGGCTTCCTGTCATCAACAAAGGTAACTGTATCACCGGAAGACAGAACGATGCAAAGCGTTGAGTCGTCTGATCTGAACACCTGGTCCGCATAGAGGTCGAGAAGCTCACCCTCGGACATCCCATCATCGGCGCCGAGTTGCAGGGTCAATACTAAAAGCACAAGCAGAAAGGGCTTCATGAACACCCTCCCGCTATCACAGATGGATAACTTCCGAGGTCATCTCCCCGGGTCTCATGTGTTCCAGTCTGTCCACCTGAAGCTCGACCGGGAAGAAGCTCGGGTCGTCGGGTGCCTTCCAGTAATCGGCGAAGAAGGGCACGATACCCGCCACCGCGCATTTTTCATCGGGATCGGTGACCATTCTTGCGCGCCCTGAGCCCCGAAGCGTTCCCCTGCATCCGTCACCCTCCAGGAGAAGCGAGAACTCAAACGTCGGATTGGAGGCGAGCTGCGCAGCCTTGGCATCATTCGACCCTGTGCAGACCCAGAATCTACCGTTTTTATATACCATGCTCATGGGCCTGACCCGGGGGAACTCCCCGTCCCATGTGGCAACATATACCATCTGGACGTCACTCAGCAGACCTAATGCCTCTTCCCTGCGATCCATGATTGCCTCCTTTGTTCCGATGTTCCGAAAAACATAGGGCAATGATCGCCGCACGGAAAGGGGGTACGGCACTACCCGGAGGCTCAGACCGCAATCGATCTTGAATCGATCTCCCCTGGGCGCGTGTGCTCCAGTGAATCAACAAGCAGTTCAAAGGGGCAAAAGCTGGGATCATCGGGAGACAGCCAGTAGTCAGCGAAGAACGGGATTTTTCCCGCCACTATCCGTCTCTCTTCGGTATCGGTGACCATCCTGGCCCGACCCGAGCCTCGAAGGGTTCCCCTGGACCCCTTCTTTTCAAGCATGAGGGAAAACTCGAACACGGGATATCGTGCAAGCTGCCTCGCCTTGGCATCCTTCGACCCGGTGCACATCCAGAACTTCTTCCCGTCGTACACAAGGCTCATCGGTCTGACCCTGGGGCGCTTCCCGTCCCATGTGGCGAGGTGTACGATCTGCAGCAGGTTTAGAAGGGCAAGGGCTTCTTTCTTGCGATCCATGGCAACCTTCTTTGAAACACACAGCAATTTGGACTAAACCCTCAAGGGTAAAGGGGTGCCAATCCTGGCACATTGACCCATAAATTTAACTTACATCATTATGTAAGAAAAAACAAGTGGTGCTCAAAGTAGTTTGTGAATCAAAGTACTACAACATCGTATATGTTCATTTCGTTAGTATTCTCAACCGGCCACCCGCATCTAATGCTGCCCAGGGCATGCGTTTTCTCAGCCGTTTGGACGGGACCCGGTGACGGGTGACAAAAGCCATCCTCACCAGGATGGGATACATGGAATTACGGAAACGACACCGCATGATTATCAAGCTGCAGGACTGGCAAGGTATGCAAACCATTTGCTGATTGAAAGAGAGGGCACTCAATCCTGGCCGGACGCCTCGCCATCATTTACTAGCCCGTGAGGGGCTGCATTTGGAGAAGCATTGCATGCACAATAACGATGTCCATGCTCAAGTTATGTTGTTTGACTATTATTGCAGAGTGACGTATTGCACAGCATCCTGACATGGAGGGATCAGTGTATGCATGGTGGATTTGCACCACAACGTAAAACAGATGATGGCAATCCCTTTCGATGCAGATACGAAGGATGATTACGAATTCTCTCTCAAGCGCTGGAAGGTACCCAACTGCCATGACTGCGGGAGAATTGATCAGTTCTGCCTTCAGAAGTTCACCAACAGCCCGCTTGACAGCACTTGCTCTCTGTGCACTTGCAGGCTGCGGAAACAGCGATCCCGTGCCTGAAGAAAGCGATTTCACGACGCTGCGGATCGATACTCTTGATGCAATCCTGCAAATCGGTCGGGAGATCGGTGATTCAACCGAAACCTTCGGTTCGATTCTGATCGCCAGAACAGACGATCAGGGTCGGATTCTGGTACTTGACGAAATCTCGGCGTGCATCAAGGTCTACGATATGCAGGGAAACTTCGTTCAGCAGTTGTCCAGGCGCGGGAATGGCCCGGGTGAACTGATGCACCCTCAAGGGATGTTCGTCATGCCTGATGGCAGGATAGTAGTGACCGAACCAAACAGCAATGGATTCGTTGTGTTTAATGAATCGCTGGCATTTCAGGAGGAGGTCGGGCTCTGGGCGGAAAACCCTCCCTACCATGTTACTCCCATAACGAATGATCTGATTCTCGGGTGCAGATTCGAAGGAAGCCAGGATCCTGAAGTCACTAGACACACCGTCGCTATCTACCGCTGGGGAGAAGATGAATACACTGACCTTCTCTGGAAGGATTCCCTGGGGATAAGTGATGCCGATTTTTACCGGGATCCATCACCATTCTACGTTTTTGCATGGTTCGAGCTTTACTCACCTGGGGGCGACAGTGAAGGTAACACTTACTTCGCTCCCGTTGATCCCTTCGAGTACAGGGTGATGGGGTGGGACTCGAGCGGCACGGAGATACTCAACTTTACGCGTGAAATCACACCGGTTGCCAAAACCGATGAAGAGCTCGAGTACGAGATCGCCTATGTGGATGACTACTTCCGGCTAAGGGGCGGAAGCCCGTTGCCGTTCGAGTTCCAGCCCGCACCATACAAGAACACTATCAGTGCGGTGGGGATCGGGCCTGACCAAAACCTCTGGGTAAGGCAGGGAACCCGCACAGACATATTCTTCGATGTTTACGACCTTCAGGGCAATTTGTTGCATCATTGTGTCTATCCCCGCGAAAGCCGGAACTGGGCTACGGAGATCACCCCAAACGGCATACTTGCATGGGAGCTTGACCCGGAAGAGGGCTTTCAGAAGCTTTACCTGCTCAGGTGAGAAAGCTCTGTCAGTAATGATCCTCAAAGTGTTCGATCACGGTCACAGCTTGCATATTCATGAACACCAGTTTTGAAGGACATGCATGAATGTACGATCCATAGGGGCAAAGCCGGTAGGCTTCGTCGGAAGAATTGCCGGAAGGTTAATGAATTGCGTCCATAGCCATCAGTATAGAGAAATAATTTGCAGTATCGACTTTGACAAAGATGAGAATGGAGCAGGGATTCTCGACGTTGGATGCGGTGGCGGCATAGCACTCAAGCACTTCGCAAGCTGTTACAGAAGAGTCAAGCTTTACGGTATTGATCCGTCATGTGATATGGTTGCGCTCTCCTCACGTTTAAACAGGACATCAATTGTCAGCGGAAGGATGACAATACTGAATAACAGTGTTGAAAACATTGGTATTGAAGACAAATCAATCGATCTTCTATCCGTATTTGACAACATCAATTTCTGGAATGACTATGAAAGAGCATTCACCGAGCTGAGAAGAGTGTTGAAGGATGACGGGAGAATACTCATAGTGAATGGCTTTCCGGAAATCGGCTCAAAATGGTATGATTTCGTCAAGTTCAAGAGTGTGGATGATTATGATCAACTACTGGCGAAGAACGGATTTGCAATTGCAAAGTGCCAAGTATCAAAACACACAATAGTGATTGATGGAGTTCCATCCTGACAGTTGATTCAAAAGGAAACAGCCAGAGTGTTTTACCGGAGGAATGAGGATTTCGACTTGACGACTTCGCCGATTCACGTGAAGTATACGTGTATGCTGAAAAGAGGATTCAAACCATGCAGAAAAGCTTACTCTCGCGATTGACGAAGAAGTCTACGATGGCTTTAGACGAGCCGTAGGCCCGGGCAGGTTAAGTCACTTTGTGGAAGAATTGGTTCGGCCGCATGTGCTCAAGCAGGACCTTTACGAAGGCTATCGGGAAATGGCAGCCGATTGTGTCCGTGAAGCTGAAGCTCTGGAGTGGGCCGATTCTACATGTGGGGACTCTGGTGATGAAGAGAGCTGAAGTATGGTGGGTGAACTTCGATCCTCAGCAGGCGGTGAAGTACGGAAGCAGCGGCCGGCTGTGATTGTCAGCAACGATGCTTCAAAGCAATTTCTGAATCGCGTGCAGGTGGTGCCACTAACTGGCTCCACCAGGAAGCTTTATCCGAGCGAAGCCTATGTGGTGTTCCGTGGCAGGCAATCCAAGGCAATGGCAGACCAACTTTCAACTGGAAGTAAAAGCCGTTTGATCAGCAAAGCTGGAGCGCTCTCGTCTGCCGACATGGAGCGCGTTGCACGGGCGAAAAGCGACTCAACTGGACATCTGATGCGAAGCAGAACCGGGTGGAAGTCAGATTCGCCATGGGGCAGTACGCCTGAAACTGAAGAAGCAAGTTGATCCAGGAACGTTGATCGAACAATTCAACGACATAACCGGGAGGGAACCTTTGAACGCAATGGATTACGGCATAAGCGACAACGACATTCAGCAGGGCAAGGCCATGGCTACGGTTGCCTACTTCGGGTTGCCGGGCTTCCTCGTTGCGTACCTTACCAGCAAGGAAAACCGGTACGTTCTCTACCACGCCCAACAGAGCCTGGCAATCATGTTCACCTGGATGCTTTCAGGGTTTTTGTGGATTCTGTGCTTCATCCCCATCATAGGGATAATCTTCATGGTGATTTACACTCTGTTCATAGGCATTCCGCTTCTCACAGTTTTCATCATCGGGCTGGTGAACGCATCCGGAGGAAATGTGAAGCCGCTTCCGGTCCTTGGCAGGCTCGGGCTGAAGATCGGGATGGTCAAACCAGTCGAGGGGCAAACAACCTGAATCTGCACCCTCTCTGTATTGCGGTTTCGTTCACACAAACGAGGACAAGAGTCACCTGACGATCTCACTCGCCAATCAGATAAAGCTTCTGGTAACCATCGAGGGGATCCAACTCCCATGCGACTATTCCGCGTGGAGTGATCTCAGTTTGCCAGGAAAAACTGCTCTGAGGGTAGATCGCGTGTCGAAGCAGGTTGCCGCTCAGATCGTAAATGTCAAAGAACAGCTCAGTGAAGGTTCCCCGTCTTACCCAGAGCAGGCTGTCAGGGCCAATCCCTACGTCAGCAATCATGTATCTGTATCTTTCCGGGTAGTAGGTGAAGGGTAAGGGACTGCCAGAGGACCGCTGCATTTCACTTGCGACGTAGAACGTTTCTGCGTCGTATTCCTCTTCTGATTTCTCGACCGGGGTCATTTCCCTGTCTATTTGAAGGATGACGGCTCCAGTCGAATCCCAGCCTGTGACGCTGTAAACGTCAGGATCACTTGGCGCAAAGAACACACCGAATTCCATGCTGCCGGACGTGCTGAGTTCATTGTAGAAGACATATCTGAACGTCGCCGATGGACTTTGGATGAAGTCGCTCTCGGATTCTACGAGCGAGTCCTGCCAGAGCACAATGGGCTGCTCTTCTGTGTCCCATCCGTAAATCGAGATCAGGCGTCGCATGATGAAGACGCCTTCTCCTTCTTCCTGGCGTAGTTCACAAACCACTATCCTGTTCTCGGATGTCAACGGCACCCCAATTTTCCCC
>DIXM01000002.1 GCA_002436025.1 candidate division Hyd24-12 bacterium UBA6080 | reverse complement strand
TCCTTTGAAACCTTCAGGTTATCCACGGCCATCGTCTTCCTCCTTGGGCTTTGTGGTGGTTGCAAGCTCTTACAATACCCAGGGATGAGGACGGTGGCCTCCTCAACTCCTCATTTCGAATTCACAGAAAAATGTGGGCACAATTTGGAACAGAATTAAAAAGGGATGGATTGCTTCATGTCAACCCGCACTCGATCATCACACCTGCGCAGGTTTCGTTTAAGCCTGTTTCTCTGGGTACTGGCGGGGACCATCAACTTCATCCTCGGAGTAGCCGTTCTGTTAGAGTGCGGCCCGGTATTGTGGAAGTTTCGGGTCCCGGCGGACTTCCTTTTCGTTGCAGTTGCGCCAGTTGCGCTTTTAAACATTGTCCTGTCTGCGTTTTACTCAAGGTTCCGGGTGCCCGCCCTGCTTCTGAACGCTCTTTGCGGCATTACCCTGGGAATGTTCGCTGCCTACCATTTCGAGTCGTTTTTCGCGTGGGTCTTCACTTCGCTTCTCTGCGTCGTGCCCTCCCTGGTTGCGGTAGTGCTGCCGGCGCAGCGAAGATAAGCCGAAGTTCAATGACTCAGGACACCTGCACAACTGAACCCCTCTTGTACATGTTGCTGTTTTTGTTTTTACGCAGCCATCCCTTCAGAACGGAACACTCATGATCCTGGCGCTTGTTCCGCTTCCCGCCTCCCTTGTCGTAAGCACCTGCGTTCCACTTGTGTGATATCTGAGGCTTGTTCGATTGTTGCAGCATGGCATATTAACGCATACATCAGTCGTGACCATTTATCTCACTGGAGGTAATGAAATGCACTTTGCAGCGGTTCTTCTTGCGATCATGTCTGCAACGGGAGTGCTTCTGTCACAGCCCGGGCACATAGTGGCGTGGGGTTACAACAACGACGGACAGTGCGTTGTGCCGGCGCCGAACGAGGGTTTCGCAGGTGTTGCGGGAGGATCCGGGCACAGTCTGGGACTCAGGTCGGACGGTGTGATCATTGCGTGGGGGGCAAACGAGTACGGAGAGTGCGATGTTCCCTGGCCAAACCAGGGATTCATTGCGGTCTCGGGAGGGTATCACCACCACCTCGGTCTAAAGTCTGATGGAACGATCGTTGCGTGGGGCTTGAACGAGGATGGCCAGTGCATCGTGCCCGAACCCAATCTGTGCTTCACAGCCGTGGCAACTGGATACTGTCACAGTCTCGGTCTAAGGGAAGACGGTTCAATCGTCGCATGGGGGGGGAAATCTTCTCGGACAATGCGACGTGCCTGAGCCCAATCAGGGTTACACGGCAATTGCGGCAGGGTGGAGCTCCAGCATGGGTTTGAGGGAAGACGGCACCATCGCGGTATGGGGAGATACAAATTACGGCCAGCTTGATGTACCCGAGCCGAATGATGGTTTCGTCGCGCTGGCGACAAGCGGGGGGCATGCACTCGGCTTGAAGGAGGATGGCTCCATCGTGGCCTGGGGCGAGAACTGCTGGGGCCAGTGCAGCGTGCCCGAACCAAACCAGGGTTTTACGGCCGTAGCGGCTGGCTCTGGCCACAGTCTCGGCCTTAGGGGGGATGGCTCAATTGTCGCGTGGGGGGACAACTTTGCAGGACAATGCGACGTGCCAGAGCCCAACCAGGGTTACACGGCGATTGCGGCAGGTAGCGCCCACAGCCTTTCAATCAACACCGATTTCACTGTGGACCCTTACATCCCGGATGCTCTCCGGATCATCAGGGTGTCGCCAGCCCCCTTCAGCGGTGATGTCTCCATCGTCTTCGAATCCCCCGGGCTTGGATCGGTTGACATGCAGATCTTTGACATTGCGGGCAGAATGGTCTACAGCTGTGATCTGGGACCCGCATCAACCGGGCTTCATGACGCATTCTGGAGCAACTGCGGCGGCCCGGGAGAGGCCGAGTCATACGCCAATGGGGTTTACATCGTACGGTTGGTTGGCGGTGGTACAACTTCAAGCGCAAGGATAGTCCAGGCCAGGTAGGACAGCTCGCAGGCACCTTCCGCTCTTTTCCCTGAAGGAACAAAGCGAACTCATAAAAAGGGGACGAGTGACCGGTACCGCCTTGCGAGGCCACTGGAGTGGCCAGGATACCGGGTCGGCTCCAGTGATGGGGTTTCCTTTGCGTTTCGAGGTTATAATTACTCCAATCCAGCCTCAGAGAACGGAGCTTAGCGATGCCGGCAGTTATTCTTCTTCTTGTATTCCTGGCCGCTCACCCCTTTGCCCCGGGCAAATCCATGGAAGGCACGGACGGCCCTCCCGGAAACCTCGATGACGGCCCCCATGTGTACTGGAGGAACGACACTACCGCAGTGGTGTTCAGCTTCACGGGTGGAAGGCTGGTTCAGGAGGCTTTCACGGCTTCCGACACGGTGAGGTTCCAGGGCAGCCTGGACGGCACTGCGGTGTCCTTCGCGATCCCCACCGCAGGTCCTTCCAGGGAGGATTGCGACACCGGCCCCGTTTCTCGGTTCCTGGCCGTAAGCGACGTTCACGGCGACTTCCCGCGTTTTCGGGAGATACTTCTGGCTTCCGGGGTAATGGACGACAGCTTCGCTTGGACATGGGGCGACGGCCACCTGGTCGTGCTGGGAGATATCATGGACCGGGGCCCGGCGGTCACCGAGTGCCTCTGGCTGGTCTATCTGCTCGAACAAGGCGCTGAACGGGCCGGTGGAGCGGTTCATTTCGTTCTGGGCAACCACGAGCTGATGGTGCTTCGGGGAGACCTCCGCTACGTTCACGAGCGTTATCTGGACGGCATCTCGGGTGTGACCGGAATGGACTGTGACGACCTTTTCGGCCCCGACATGGAACTGGGCCGCTGGGTCCGGTCCCGGCCCGCCGTCGTCCGGATGGGTGACGTCCTGTTCGTTCACGGGGGCATCGCTCCAGGCAGCGGGGTGGATGAGATGTCGCTTTCCGGGATCAACGAACTGGTCTGGCGCGGCCTTGATCGCTCATCGGTGGGTTACCTCCTCGACGGAGTCGAGCGTGTCTTCGGAAGTCTCGGGCCTCTCTGGTTCAGGGGTTACCATTACGGCATGGAAGACCTGTACCTCGAAACCACGGCGGAAGAAGTGGCCATTCTTCATGACCGGTACGAAGTTGAGAGGATAGTCGTGGGCCATACCGAACACGACAGCCTTGCGGCTCTTTTCGGCGGACGGGTGCTTGCAATAGACGTTCCAGTGGATGACAGGGGCGGACAGCAGGCGCTGTTGTGGGAGGCGGGTGCCTTCTACAGGGTCAATGCCGACGGGTCAATGGTTCTCATTCCCTGAATTGTGTTCAAGAGCCTTCTGCTTCAGTCGATGAGGGCCGCCCCCAGTGCTCCGGTGATCCTTGGCTCGGGGGGCACCACCACACGCAGTCCGGTTTCAGCCTCGACGGCACGCACGACCCCCATGTTCCGGGCCACACCCCCGGTGAACACCAGCGGGGCCGCCACGCCTGCGCCGCCCGCCATGCCCAGGGTCCGTGCCGCTACCGAGCGGAACACTCCCCTGAGTATCCTCTCCCTGGGTATGCCACCCTGAAGGAGGCCTATGATCTCGCTCTCGGCGAACACGGCGCACATGGTGCTTATCTCGACCGTGTCATCGCCGTCACGGGTTGCCTCGCCCATTTTTTCAAGGGGGATCCCGAGTATGTCGCCCGCCATCTCGATGAAGCGCCCGGTTCCCGCCGCGCATCGGTCGTTCATTGAGAAGTCGACGGGCTTTCCGTTCTCGAGCCTGATGATCTTCGAGTCCTGACCCCCGATGTCGATTATGGTCACTGTGTCGGGGTGCAGATGGAACACTCCCCTTGCGTGGCAGATTATCTCGCTGCATGTGCGTGTGGCATGGCCGAAGTAGTTCCTGCCGTAACCGGTGGCCACGATCGAGGCGAGGTCTTCCTTCGTCAGCCCGTTCCGCTCAAGTATCTGCCTGAACATTGCCTCGGCATTCCCCCTGGGGTCCCGCAGGCTGTCGCCTATGATCACATCCACAGTGCGGGTCCCGTCGTGCAGCAGCACCTCGACACTTCGTGCCCCGATGTCCACACCGCACCTCATCGGGTCATCTCCAGAAGGGTCTGGATGCGGACCATTATCTGTTCTTTGTCGCCCGGGCTGTAGTCGGTCTCAACCTTCAGGTATGGAAGGTCAAGCTCTTTCCGGACGAACTCACCGACCTGGAACGACTCCACGTTGTAGGTGTGGCACGCCTGCCACACAAGGTCGACAACTGCGTCTGCATTGAATTGCTTCGCGAGTTTTGAGATGAGTTCGAGCCTTCCGGTATTGGGCGTCATGCAGCTGCACGGGATACGGAAGTGCTTCTCCGCAATTGCGGTCAGGGGGTCGCCCTCTTCGCTGACGGGGTCGAGGGGTTTGATGCCGCTGCAAGTTTCCTGCACGACCACTATCCCACCGGCTTCCTCGATGATCTCCACGACCTTCAGCGTGCCCTCGCTCATGGGGCACCCCGTGACAAGGACCCTTGGCGCGTTCTCCGCCGCGGCGAAAACACCTTTGCGTTTCCGTTCCTCCAGCGCATCCTTCAGTTCCAGAAGCATGCGGTGATGCTCGGGCATGCCCGATACCCTGAAGCGCAGCCTGCCCAGCTCAAGGCCGCTTATCACGGGCCTGGGCTCGGCGCCGTACTCCATGACGTCTCTCAGCAAAGCCCTTTCCCTGTTCATGGCCGCGATGGCACTGCGAAGGTCATCGTCGCTTATCGTTTTTTGGTACAGCTCTTCGAGACGGATCTTGAGCTTTCTGACCTCCATAAGCCAGTGCTCCCAGGCCTCGGTCTCGAGAACTTTCTGCGTGAGTTCGAGAATGTGCTGGGGCTTGCGGTCCCTGATGAGTTCCCAGACCTTCTTCTTCCCGTCGCATGTGGTTTCAGCCACGATGAGGTCGGCCATGCTGAAGAAAGGGCAGCCGTTGGTGAGTATGTAGCCCAGGGACGACTTGATGAGGGGGCAGAGGTTGACGGGAAGAACGGTCTCCGCCGGCGGAATTGTCTTGCGGCTGGAACCGCAGAGGCAGATGGGGTAAGCGCCTGCGGCGAGGATCAGGTCACGGGGCGTGAACTCGCAGTAGATGCCCACAACGCCCTTTCCCCGCCTCTTCTCCGCCCTTACGAAATCGATCTCGGCTCCCACTGATGTGGCGAAGTACTCAAAGGGGTTGATCATTCTTTCCTCTCCCTGCGCTGTCTCACTATGTCCATGAAAGCCTCGATCCGGCTTCTCACCTGTTCACTCACCCTTCCCGGGCTGTACGGCACGTCGAAGGAGAGCACGGGCAGCCCCAGCTCTTCCCTGACCTTCTCACTGATTATCCTGTCGTCCCATGGACAGTGGCTTGCCCCGAAGATCCCGCTCAGAAGGACCCCCTCGGCCCTAAAATGCCTGATGTCCCGAACTATCGCATCTGCCCTCATTGCGGGGGAGCAGAGCAGCCTGTCGTCGAAGCAGTTCTCCGCCACAGCGGTGAGGGGGTCGGTATCCTCCCGCAGTGGAAGGAAGGCGTGGTTGATGAAGTAGTCCGTCCCCGCCACGCACCCCCCCATGTCTTCAAGGAGGGGTATCAGCGACGCATCGGTGGGCGGGTACACCCAGTAGATCCGAAGGGGCGGCTCATCCTCCTTGAAGGGAGACAGCCCCTGCGCGAGCCTCTCCCTCGCCACCCGGGCAAGCCCCTCAAGGACGGGGAAACACTGGTCAGGCTCGCTGCAGGTGTGTATGGCGATGAATTCTGCAAGGTACATCTCAAGACCGGGCAACGGCGGGTAGTCGGCCCCGTAGACAAGTTCCCGAAGCTCTCTGACAATGGTGCGCAGCCTGTTGAAAAGCGCCACGCTTCCGCGGAGCATTTCATCACTGCAACTTACGCCTGTGACCGCCTCGAGGGCGGCCACAACCCCCGCGAGCTGCCCGCGAAGAAAGGCGAGGTCCTTCTCTGCGAAGGGAACTCCTCCGAAAGGGGTTGCCGAGCCCGTCCTCCCGGGTACAGGTGCCGTCATCTCCCACCAGTGCACCGGCATGCCCAGCCCCTCAACAAGCTGCATCACAGCGCTGAAGTCGTCGCAGCACGCCCCGACGCCTGCCACGCAGAGGTCGGGCCTGGGGAAGTAATCGAGGGTCTTCATGGCGCCCAGTACGGCCCTCACGTAGCAAAGCTCCTCGGTGGCGCCAAGGTCCGAGGCTGCATCCAGAAGGTGGGTGCTCTCGGCGAAGCACGGCGCCCACCAAAGTTCGTCGGCGTAAAATGAGAGCTGCCCGGGGAAGGCGTAGGCGAGAATGGCTGTCTGCCCCAGGTCCTTCATCAGGGCGATGACCTTCGCGCCCGAGTTCTTCGCCAGGAAAAGCCTGTCCTTCTCACTGAAAAGGAATGCCCAGAGCCTGAGGGCCTCGGGTGAACTGTCGAACCGAAGCCGCCTTAGAAGGAGATCGCCCCGGCATGAATACTCCCAGGGCGTGAAAAGGTACTCCACACCGCCAGGTATCAATCCCTTGAGGGACTGGCACTGCGCGGCGAACTCAACAGGTATCTCCAGCTTGCGCGATTCCCACTCGAGAGCTGTCAGTTTGCGCACGGGGTCATGCATGCAGGGCCTCCAGGGTCTCGATGAACGCCTGGAGCCGGACCGAGGTCCGTCCCCGTTCCCCCGGGGAGAGGTCGCTCGAAAGCACCAGCACAGGGAAGGGCATTTGGCGGAACCTCTCCTTCTCGGTGTGCCAGAGGTCGCAGAAGGAAAGGGTCTTCAGAACGAGGCCGTGGCAGCCCCCAAGTTCGACCTGCCCGGCGATCCAATCGAAAACCCCGTGGTTCGGCCGGTTCCTGATGCACCGGGTGTCGTTGAAGGAGGCCAGAGCGAGTGCTTCGATTGATCCGTCCGTGGGAACCGTGGAGGGAAGCCCCCCAAGCCCCGTGCACCCAAGGGGCAGGTAGCCCGCCCCCAGTTCGGAAAGGGTTTCCGCCACAGCGTCATCGCCGCGGGCAATCACACTTCCCGTCACCGCGACCCGTACCCTGGGCGACCGGTCGCCTGGAACAACGCTTTCTGGAAACCGGTTTTCAACAAAAAAACCGTGAAAAAGCTCCTGCAGGGCCACCGGGGGAACCCTGAACGAAAGGGCCGCGGCCCTGAGAGCGGCGGCCCCTGAAAGTCGATCGGTCTCCCACGCCAGCGCGGCCGCGGGGTCGTAGCCCGAAGAGAAACCGGCCTTGATGAGTTCCAGCGCAAGGTTCCGTACTGACTCGCAGAACCACCGGGCTGCCTCGGGCGTCCGGGTGGAGGGAAGCTGCAGCGGAAACACAGTCTTCCCGGACAGACGCTCGAGCTCCTGAAAAAGGCGCCGGGTCATGTCGCAGGTGTACATCCCCGCCCAGGCGTCCACGGAGCCGAACTCACCCGAGGAGGTGACGATCCCGCCAAGAACCGACTTCACGAACGGACAGAGGTCGGGGCGGACCAGGGCTTCCCCGGCCCTTTCCGAGCCCGCAACCACGCCACGCCACGGCTGAAGCCCAAGGCCCACCGCAACAGCCGGGGGAAAGCCCCGGCACAGGTAACCAAGAACGGGCCTTTTTATGAACGCTCCTTCACCGCAACGAACCGTCCCCTGCCGAAGTTCCCGGCCCGCGCCTTCGAAAGCATGAAACCGAATTCGGCGCCCAGGAAGGAGAAAACATCATAGTTCCAGCCCAGGATCTGCATGGCGTCGAAATGCCTCTGTCCCGCCAGCTGGCCAAGGTAGTTCTGAATGTGGTCGGCAAAATCAGGCGTGTGGTCGGACGCCTCAAGAACCCTGAACCCGTTCTTCTCAAGAAGCGATGTGTACCCTTTCAGGCAGAGCATGTCGGGGAACTTCATTACTGAACAGATGCGCTGGGCCGATGCCTCATCCATCCCCTCGGGACCCACGAGCCAGTCCGTGAAGGCGATCTTCCCGCCGGGACGCAGTACCCGGGCCGCCTCGGAGATGAGCTTTGCCTTGTCTTCCACATAACACCAGGCGTCCTCGCCCCACACGCCGTCGAAGCGCCCGTCGGGGTACGGGATAGCGGTCACGTCGCCCAGTTTGGCCTCGCAGTTGCCGAAGCCTGCCTCTGAAAGCCTTTTTTTGGATTCGTCAACCATGTGGGGGGTGGCATCAACACCGTAAGCCTTCACACCGTAGGTTCGGGCCAGGAAGTGCATGCCGGCGCCCAGGGCCGAGCAGAGGTCAACGACCTCGTCCCCCGCCTTCCATCCCGCGATGTCACCGAGTGCTTTCGAGCTTGCGTACCCTCCGATATGGATCTGCTCGCCCATGATGAGTTCCCACAGCCTGCCCTCAAAGCCGCTGTAAACCTCTTTCACGTTCTCAATGGTCATACCGGATTTTTGCATTTTTGCTCTCCTTCTTTTTGCCGGGATTCCGGCTATGCGGCGGAGAGCGGAGAGGTTACAAAACGCTTCCCTGCACTCCACCTGTGTCCGGGTTCCCACGGAACCCGTTTAAGGTTCCTCAGGTCCGCGATACGATGGTGTGCAGGTGCATCAATTCCCTCCCGTGCTGGTAAGTTTTCCGAAAACTACGGAAAGGGCGGTGGTTGGTCAAGAGGGTCGGGTGCCGAAACCCGGCATCCGACCCTCACGTCCAAAAACCGAACCTAGAGCAGGATCATCCGTGACAGAAGAACCCTGGAACCGTTCTCCATCCTCACGAGGTAAACGCCGGGGGGGA
The DNA here is from genome assembly GCA_002436025.1 of candidate division Hyd24-12 bacterium UBA6080. GTDB lineage: Bacteria > Fermentibacterota > Fermentibacteria > Fermentibacterales > JCC-6 > UBA6080. Next base: position 790,036 of record DIXM01000002.1, on the reverse strand, counting down.
CCGAACCGGCCCTGTTCCACGAGAGTGAGGCGCCCTCAGCCCCCAGGACCGTACCAAGGCTGTCTACGAGCCGCCCGGACAGGTCGTAGATCCGCACGATGGCCGTCTCTCCCGCAGATCCGCCAAGTACGAAGCTCACCGCTCCCCGGGAGGGGTTCGGGGTTACACGCAGGTACTCCGCGACCGAACCTGGCTCAACGCCCAGGTACTGCCCCATTGTTCCGTCGGACTGGATGTTCTGGGCGTACACGCCGCCGTCACCCCTGTTGTCGGTCCAGGTGTAGTACGCGCCGTCATCGTATCCCGGGCAGACCACGGGGTCGTCCTTGCCACCAAGGCTTCCTGCGGACAGGGAGACGGGCCCCCAGAGGACGGTCCCGTCGAAGTCAAGCTTCAGGACCTTGAACGATGTGTTCGACGCGTTGATGAAGTAGGATACGAAGATGCCGTCGCCCGCAGCCAGGGCATCCACGAATGCCGTCTGCTCGGACCCAAGCGGGAGGAGATCAAGGCCGCTGTCCGTCCACAGACGGTCCCCTGTTGAAGAAAACTTCTGGCCGTAGACACCGTACATGTTCTGGTTGGCGTTGCTCTCCACCCAGAAGGCAAAGCACACGCCTGCGGAGTTGATGACGGCCGAAGGGCTCATGTGAAGCCTGTCCGCAGAGAAAGTCGAGGCCTGGGCGCCGTTGAAGGGGAACAGGTTGATGCCCTGGCTGTCGAGGTGCTGCACCCACACGTCGAAGGAATTCATGGTGGGGGAATCGTACCAGAAGCACACGGCCCCGTCGGAACCGTCCCCGATGATCCCGGGGAATGTCCACGGAGTGATCGTGCCGGTGTTGTAGACCAGAACCGGCGAGTCGCTCCATGTGCCCTCACCGTTCACATCCAGCATGTCCGCGTAGAGGTGGGTCACTGTCATGGGGTAAGAACCGGTCGAGCTTTTCCACAGCACGATAACGCTGTCCTGGCCCGAAGGGACAATGGCAGGCGAGGACAGGTCTGCCGAAGCGCTCGACAAAACAAGACCGTAGTCCCCCCACAGCTTTTCACCCGAGGGTGAGAGCTTCTGAAAAACCAGGTAGTCGGTGTCTTCGGACTTTCCCCAGGCAAACACGCAGTTGCCCTGATCCGTCACGGCGACGACCGGGTTAGGCTCAAACCCCGGTACGGAAGGATTCGAAAGGCAGATCCCGTCCTCCCCCCACAGGAACTCACCCGTACTGCTGACCTTGTAGACCGAAACGTCCAGCTCATCCGAGCCGTTCCTCTCGTCCGAAAAGGCGAGAACCGCGTTGTCCGACCCGTCGACCGCCATCGAGTAGTCAACGATCCAGCTCATCTGGGGCTGGTCGCTCACCAGGATACCGTCATCCCCCAACTGGGGAACGCCCTGGTAATCCAACCGCTGAAGGTAGACGCAGTAGCTCCCCGACCTGGTATCGAACCAGGAGATGAAGCACCCGCCGTCGGAAGTGGGAACTATCTTGGGAAGGACCTGCTCACCCGAAAGGTCACAGATCGTGAGATTCTGGGTGGAATCAGGGCTCCACTGACCGAGCAGAAGTGATGGAAGAAGGAACAACCACGGCAACGCTCTCATGGCGACCCCCGATCATGTTCTTCATACCCCGCAGCAATTTGCAGGGAAAACCCCCATGAGATAACAAAAAAAGGTGAATCGGACAACGGAGACAGGGTTGCGGTTCATCCTTCACCAAAACAACTCATCTCGTCAGCGAGTTGGGAATACCTGTCCCTGGCTTTCCGGAACTTCACACGGATGTCATCGCACGACTTGACCAGAAGCAGTTCGTCAAGCAGCGCCACGTCTTCCGGTGAATAGTCCCGGTAAGCGTATCGAAGCCCGAAATCCACCCTTTGCGGCCGGTACTTGAGATTCAGCATCACCCCAAGGTTCCTGACAAGGAATTGGTAGTAGAACGAAAAGGCTTCAGAAAGCCTATCCCTGGCAAGAGCCTTCCCGACCTCGATCTCAAGCAGGAAATCCTGTTCAAGTGCCATTGCGTAAAACTTCCGGGCCCTGGCAAGAACCATGTCCGGAGGCGTTGGAGAAGGATCGACCATGTGTTCCTTCTCGAACCAGACAACAGCGTGACCATGGCGGTCGCAGGCGGTGAACTTGTCGGGGACGGATCTCCTGATGAAGGCCACGTCAAGGTAGTAGAACAAAGGGGTTTCCGACAGAAGGTAAAAGACCTGGGAGAACCCGTGCCACGCGGGTTCGGGCATCCTGAGCCTCTTGAGTATGCCGTACCGTGCAGCAAGAAACCCATCCAACTGTGAGATGACTGCTTCAACGGAATCATCACTGCACACGATCGCCAGATCCAGGTCCGAGTACGGATCCATGTACCCGGTGGCGGCGGAGCCTCCCTCCCAGGCCGCGATCACCTCGTCGCGCGCTGCGAGGAAGCTCTTCAGTTCACAGGTTATCTGCTCAGGGGTGTTCATGAAACTCGCTCCTTCAGAACAGTGCAATACGAATGGTCAGCCCTTGAAAACCTCTTCTGCATGCCAGGCCAGCTTGTCGCGGTCGGGCCGCCAGCGTGCATTGGCGGGCAGTTGGATGACAGTTCTGTCCATGTCGTAGTAGCTGCGGCCGTTGCTGAACTCCTCCCTCAGCCTGCCCCCCACCCTGAAAACGTGATCGGGCGTGACGGTCACATAACCGAGGTCGTAAAGGCTGTGAAGGTCACGGCGCAGGAGTATCCCGTTGTCAATCCGGTGTTCGCCACCCTGTCCGTACGGCTTTATGTGCGCGGCCTCGAGCACGGGCATGGAGTGCTCCCGTGTTACTGCGCACGACCCTCCATAGGCCTCCCGGACAGCGAGGCTGAAAAGCCCCTGACCGAGGCGGGGCCGCACTGTTATCCCGGCGCCGTACCTTTCCGAACCCTCGGCAACGAGCAATGGCGACCTTTCGACGTTCCAGTACACTGAACCCGAGCTTGCCCTGTCAAGACACTGGGTGAGGACACGAAGGCCCTCGCCGGAGTGGGTGGGGTATGTCTTCCCCTGCTGGATCCCGGTGCGGGCCCAATCCGCGGGGGGCGTTATCCACTGCTCCCGCGGGAAGAACACCGGCGCCGCTATCATGATGCAACCTATCAGGAAATCACCTGAGCGCTCAAGACGGCTCCCGCCCCCCCGCAGTCGAAGGATTCGGTCAAGCATCCCCTGAAAATCGGATGCCCCGTTCATCTCACCGAAGCAGTCCCATGCGAGCCAGGCCGGAAGCACCTCGAACCGTTCGAAGAACCCGAAACCGACAATGGCTTTCTCGGGTGCTCGAAGCTTGAAGATAAAGGGATCGCCCTTCTGAAGGGCACGGAATGCCCTTCCGCCGTGGGGCTGCCAGAAGTTGACCTCGTCGACCCGTGGCTTGCCCGCAAGGAACGAGAACCACTCCGGATCGGTGAGAGCGATGTACCCTGAAGGCATGGAACCCCCGACGCTCAATTGTTCTTAACGACGAGAATAGCGTTCCGCAGGCACACGGTCAATAAAGGGGGCAACACAAAAGTCGTGGGAGTTTTGTGGCAATTCCCACATAAGTCGTTTGACTTTTGTGATTGAGTTCCGCTATGTTCAATGCATCAGGGAGGCAATGGTGCATAGGAAAGCCACTGAGTTCCTTCAGAACTGGAAGTTGAGGGAGGACAGAAAACCCCTTCTGATAAGGGGTGCGCGTCAGGTTGGCAAAACCTGGCTGATGAGGGAGTTTGGCAAGAACTCCTTTGAACGCACCGCGTACATCAATTTCGAGAACAATCCAAGAATGGCAGCCCTCTTTTCGGGTACCTTCGACTTGAATTCCCTGCTTCTCGGTTTACAGATTGAAACAGGCACGGAGATCATCCCGGGCAGGACACTCCTCGTCTTTGACGAAATTCAGGAAGTCCCATCAGCCCTGACTTCCCTGAAGTACTTCCAGGAGGGGGAGCCAGGCATACCGATAATCGCCGCCGGTTCACTTCTCGGAGTGGCCATGCACTCGGGAACATCATTTCCTGTTGGCAAGGTTGAGTTCCTTGACCTGTTCCCCCTGTCATTCCCGGAGTTCCTTCTTGCATCGGGGCAGGCGCCGCTTCACGACGCCATCGAAAACCTTGATTTCGACTTGACAAATGCCTTTGCCTCAACTCTGAAGGATCTGCTGAAGCAGTACCTCTTCGTCGGCGGAATGCCCGAAGCGGTGAACTCCTTTGTTCGCAGTAAAGACCTTTCGCGTGTAAGGAAAATCCAACTTGATCTGCTTTCGGCCTACGAGCAGGACTTTTCCAAACACGCACCCACAAGCGATGTGCCCAGGATCAGGGCGGTGTGGAACAGCCTGCCCGCTCAGCTTGCCCGTGAGAACAGGAAATTCATCTACGGACTTGTCCGCACCGGAGCAAGAGCCAGGGAGTACGAACTCGCCATCCAGTGGCTTCTGGACTGCGGCCTGATACACAAGGTACACAGAGTATCAAAACCCGGAATTCCACTTTCGGCATATCGCGATTCAGCAGCCTTCAAGCTGTATGCGAACGATGTCGGGCTGCTTTGTGCATCGGGCGCTCTCGACCCTGAAACCCTCCTTCTGGGGAACGACCTCTTCACTGAGTTCAAGGGCGCAGTCACCGAGCAGTTCGTCCTCCAGCAACTCATTTCCCATGCCGGGCTGAAACCGTACTACTGGAGTTCGGACAAAGGCTCCGCCGAGGTTGATTTTATCATGGAAACAGACCGGAAGGTATTCCCGCTCGAGGTAAAGGCCTCCGAGAACCTTCAGGCAAAGAGCCTGAAAACCTTCCAGACCAGGTACAACCCCGGAACATCGTTCCGCACTTCGCTGTCACCCTTCCGTGTGCAGGAACGGCTCATAAATGTTCCCCTGTATGCTGTGCACGAAATCGCAAGTGTGATTGCTCGGAACTGGAACATCAAGGAAAACTGACGGATTCCCCTCTCACGGCAGGTAATCGTCTATCATCGCCTTCCAGATCGTCCCTTCCCTGCTGAAATGGGCGTAGAAGAAGCGTCCGTTCATCTCACCAGACATGATGAACTTGGTCATACCATCATTGGCGCTTCTGACGCCCGAGTTCCAGCTCATTGGGTGCGGCACGAAGAATCCGCCCGATATGGGGTCTTTCCAGCCGGTTGAAGGGAACTGGGGGAAGGGGCAGGGGGCAAAGCTTGTGATAGTTGGCTGGATGGGAGCGGGTCTTTTGGGCGGTTCCGGCCTGCTCCCGGGTTTTTCGGGCTGAGAGGGCTTCCTGTCCATTGCGCCAAGGGCGAACGGGATAACTGCAACGAGGCAAATCGCCCCCATGACGACAAGAACGCCCCTGCATCCCGAGCCCAGTCCAAAGAGCAGACCCGAAGCAATAAGCACAACGGCCAGAACCACCATGCAGCCGGCATTCCGGGCATTGTCCTGCGGAGTGAGTTCCTTGTGAACCTGCGGGGCTTTCCGGCCCGTGTATGCGTTCCTGCCGCACTTCGGGCAGATGTCGTTCCTGAACTCCGATGCTGCCCCGTTGTATCCGCAGTTCTTGCAGTGAACACCACCGAAGGCAACGCCGCAGTGCGGGCACCGGGAATCGGAACGGCTGGTGGGTTTTCCGCAGTTTCCGCATGTGTACTGCAAGTAGCTCATCTCAGGCCGTCCCCCTGCAAATCAATGGGTTGACCCCGTTTCACAGGCTCCTATTCTAAAAAAGAACCCCGTTTGACGTAACCCTGCATTCCCGGCTCCGCCCTCCCCATCCGTTGCCCCGAAGTGGTAGATTCAGGATATTGAATCTCTTTCCTTTTCCATGGAGGGTCCTGCAATGATTCAGCGCACTGGTATAGACAAGGTTCTCTCCGGTGGGTCCACCGGAACGACTGTCACAATTTACGGATGGGTCAGGACTTCCCGCTCCGGGAAGAACGTGGCCTTCGCCGCGCTGAATGACGGTTCCTCGGTTCAGAACCTCCAGGTCGTGTTCGACCGTGAAGCATTCGGTGACGAATCACTTGCCGGGCTTCAGGCGGGGGCCTGCGTGTGCGTCACTGGAACGGTCGTTGAAAGCTCGGGCGAACAGGCCGTTGAGCTTGCTGCCCGGTCGCTTCAGGTGGTCGGGCCTGTCGACACCGATTTCCCGCTTCAGAAGAAAAGGCATGGACTCGACTTCCTTCGCACCATGCCCCACCTCCGCTCCCGGACGAACACCTTCGGGGCAGTCTTCAGGATGAGCCATCACCTGTCCCTCGCCATCCACAGGTTCTTCGACACCGAGGGCTTCTACCACATCCACACCCCGATCATCACCGAGAGCGACTGCGAGGGCGCGGGAGAGACCTTCCGGGTCACCACGCTTCCCGCGGGTTGCGCCGATTTCGACCAAGACTACTTCCGGCGCAAATCATTCCTCTCCGTCAGCGGCCAGCTCGAAGCCGAACCGTTCGCCCTGTCACTGGGGAAGGTCTACACGTTCGGTCCCACGTTCAGGGCCGACCCGTCAGACACAAGAACCCACGCGGCCGAGTTCTGGATGATCGAACCCGAGATGGCGTTCTACGACCTCGATGACAACATCGCCCTTATCGAGAGGTTCGTGAAGTTCTGCGCCTCTTACCTGAGCGAGAAGTGCGCAGCGGACATCGCCTTCTTCTCGGAACACTACGAGAAGGGGCTTGGGGATCGATACAGGACGCTTGAGGAGGGTTTCGCGAGGGTGAGCTACACCGAGGCCATCAGTATTCTGGGCTCGACCTCCGGTGTTTTCTCCTCGGTTCCATCCTGGGGGGACGATCTGGCAACCGAGCATGAACGGTATCTTGCGGAAAAGCACTTCGGCCGTCCCGTGTTCGTTACGGATTACCCCGCTTCCATGAAGCCCTTCTACATGTTCATGAACCCTGACGGAAAGACCGTGGCCGCCTGTGACCTCCTGGTTCCCGGGGTGGGGGAGATAGTCGGGGGAAGCCAGAGGGAACACCGGCTTCCCGTCCTCACGGACAGGGCAGTGGCCCAGGGGCTCGATCTCTCGGTTTACTCGTGGTATCTCGAGCTTCGCAGGTGGGGTACCGCCCCCCATGCCGGCTTTGGACTGGGATTTGAAAGGCTTCTCATGTATCTCTCGGGAATGGAGAACATACGCGACGTCATCCCCTTCCCGCGCACCTTTGGAAAAATGTACTAGAAGGCTGGTGTTTCAGTGAGTGATAGCATTACTACGATTGACGGCAATGAAGCTGCTGCCCATGTGGCCCATAAACTGAGCGAAGTCATTGCCATATATCCCATCACCCCCTCCTCGAACATGGGGGAACACGCCGACGAGTGGTCAGCGGCGGGCAAGAAGAACATTTGGGGAACGGTTCCCCTGGTGCAGGAGATGCAGAGCGAGGGCGGCGCTGCCGCTTCGGTTCACGGCGCCCTTCAGACCGGCGCCCTGACGACCACCTTCACCGCAAGCCAGGGGCTTCTTCTGATGATCCCCACGATGCACAAGCTCGCGGGTGAACTGACTTCCACGGTCTTCCACGTTTCCGCGAGAAGCCTGGCCTGCCAGGCCCTCTCCATCTTCGGCGACCACAGCGATGTGATGTCGGTGCGCAACACCGGGTTCGCACTTCTTTCCAGCGCCAGCGTGCAGGAAGTGCCCGACATGGCCGCAATCGCCCATGCTGCATCGCTCAGCAGCAGGATCCCGTTCATCCACTTCTTCGACGGTTTCAGGACCAGCCATGAGGTTCAGAAGATAAGCATGCCCGGCGACGACGTTCTGCGCGCCATGATCGACGACGAGCTGGTACTGGCGCACCGCCACCGCGGGATGAACCCGAACAGCCCCGTTCTCCGCGGCACCAGCCAGAACCCCGATGTGTACTTCCAGGGCCGCGAAACGGTGAACTCGTATCACGCGGCAACCCCCGGCATCGTACAGGAATACATGGACATCTACGCCGGCCTCACCGGCCGCCAGTACCACCTGTTCGATTACGTTGGAGCCCCCGACGCTGAAAGCATCATCATCCTCATGGGCTCCGGCTGCGAGACGGCCCACGAGACAGTTGAATGCATGCTTGCCGAAGGTTCGAAGGTCGGAGTCCTGAAGGTCCGCCTTTACCGTCCCTTCGACGCCCGCGCCCTTCTCGCCGCAATTCCCGCAAGCGCCAAGATCGTCACGGTGCTCGACCGCACCAAGGAACCCGGCAGCGAAGGTGAGCCTCTTTACAAAGATGTCGCCACCGCCCTCAAGGAATCGGGCCGCTGCGGCGTGAAGGTTCTGGGAGGGCGTTACGGTCTTTCCAGCAAGGAGTTCACACCCGCCATGGTGAAGGCGGTGTTCGACAATGCCGCCGGTCCGAAAAAACACGGTTTCACGGTGGGCATCACCGATGACCTCACCGACACGAGCATTCCCGTCCCCGAGTTCTGCATACCATCGCAGGGCATGCATCAGGCCGTCTTCTTCGGCCTTGGCGCAGACGGAACCGTGGGCGCGAACAAGAACAGCATCAAGATCATCGGCGAGACCACCGACTTCTATGCCCAGGGCTACTTCGTGTACGACTCCAAGAAGGCCGGCGCCATAACGGTGAGCCACCTCAGGTTCGGCCCCAGGCCGATCCGTCAGACCTGCCTCATCGGCAGGGCTGACTTCGTGGCATGCCACCAGACCGTGTTCATGGAGAAGTATGACATACTCCGTTACGCGGCCAAGGGTGCCACTTTCCTGCTGAACACTCCCTACGGCAAGGAAGAGGTCTGGAACAGCCTTCCCCGCGAGGCTCAGAAGGACATCATCGAAAAGGGCCTGAAGTTCTACGTCATCGACGGGTACAAGGTTGCGCAGGAAACAGGCATGGGCGTGATGATAAACACCATCATGCAGACCTGCTTCTTCGCCATAAGCGGCGTCATCCCGAGGGACGAGGCCATCGAGAAGATCAAGGGCGCCATCAAGAAGACCTACGGCCGCAAGGGCGAGAAGATCGTTGCCAAGAACTACGCCGCAGTTGATCACAGCCTTGCCAACCTCTTCGAGGTGAAGTACCCCGGCGAGGTCACCAGCACCTTCAACCGCCCCCCGTCGGTTCCCGCCCACGCCCCCGACTTCGTACAGCGGGTGACAGCCGAGATCATCGCCCAGCGCGGCGACAACCTTCCCGTCAGCTCGATCCCCGCCGACGGCACCTGGCCCACGGGAACCACCCAGTACGAGAAGAGGAACATCGCGCTTTCCATCCCCGTGTGGGATCCCGCAGTTTGCCTGCAGTGCGGTGTTTGCAGCCTTGTCTGCCCCCACGCCGCGATACGCATCAAGCATTACGACGCCTCTTGCCTCAAGGGCGCCCCGGCAACCTTCAAGAGCATTGACGGCAAGGGCAAGTTCCTGGGTTCTTCCTACACCGTTCAGGTCGCCCCTGAAGACTGCACGGGCTGCGGCGCCTGCGTCGAGGCGTGCCCGGGCCGCAACAAGGCCGTCGAGGGCAGAAAAGCGATCAACATGGAGCCCCAGATACCCCTTCGGGTACCCGAGGCCGCAAACTACTCGTTCTTCCTCGACATCCCCGACTACGACCGCTCGAAGGTCGATGTCGCCTCGGTGAAAGGAAGCCAGCTGCTCCGCCCGCTGTTCGAGTACTCCGGCGCGTGCGCAGGCTGCGGAGAGACCCCCTATGTGAAGCTCCTCACCCAGCTCTTCGGCGACAGGGCCGTGATTGCCAACGCCACGGGGTGCAGCAGCATCTACGGCGGCAACCTTCCCACCACCCCGTACTGCAAGAACGCCGACGGCCGTGGCCCGGCATGGAACAACAGCCTCTTCGAGGACGCAGCCGAGTTCGGCTTCGGGTTCAGGCTCACCGCCGACAAGTTCACGGCTTTCGCCATCGAGCTTCTTCAGGGGTTCAAGGGGCAGCTCGACTCCGCCCTGGTTGCCGGGCTTCTTGACTGCGCACAGGTCTCCGAAGAGGAGATCGAAGCTCAGAGAAAAAGGGTTGATGCCCTCAGAAAGGCGCTGGGCGGGATCGACACGCCCGAAGCCCGTCAGCTCGAGAGCCTTTCGGACTACTTCGTGAAGCGCAGTGTCTGGATCCTGGGCGGCGACGGCTGGGCGTACGACATCGGCTACGGAGGCCTCGACCATGTGCTTGCCCAGGGCAAGGACGTGAACGCCCTGGTGCTGGACACCGGTGTCTACTCCAACACAGGCGGCCAGTGCTCCAAGGCCACGCCCATGGGCGCCGTGGCGAAGTTCGCCGCCAGCGGGAAACCCATGCCCCGCAAGGACCTTGCCATGATAAGCATGACCTACGGCAACATCTACGTGGCCCAGATAGCCATGGGTGCCAACTACGGTCAGGCAGTGAAGGCGTTCGTCGAGGCCGAAAGCTACGACGGCCCCTCCATAATCATCGCCTACAGCCACTGCATAGCCCACGGCATCAACATGACGAAGGGCATGGACGAGCAGAAGCTCGCGGTCAAGACCGGCCTCTGGCCCCTCTTCCGCTTCGACCCCAGGCTTATCGAGAAGGGTCAGTCACCGCTCCAGCTCGACTCCAAGAAGCCCGACACACCCTTCGCCGAGCTTGCAAAGGCAGAAGTCCGCTGGAAGGTCCTTCTCGACAAGGACCCACAGCGGGGAGAGATGCTTGTAAAGCAGGCCCAGACCGAGATCAACCGCCGGTTCCATCTCTATGAGCAGATGGCCCAGATGAACTGGAACGCCGGGGAGTAAGCCCGGAGTGTTTGAGAAGGGGGGGTTTCGGCCCCCCCTTTTCATGTGTCCTATTGGAATGGGTTGATGTTCCGGTGCAGGGCAGATTCAGAACTCATCTTTGAAGCACTTTGATTCACGACATGCATAGTGAAGCATTTAGATTCACTATACATAAAGTGAAGCATATCGGTTGACAATCTTTGAACAATTGCTATGTTCAGAAGCATGAAGAAGTGGCTTGTTGTTATCGCCGACATGGTCGATTCACGCAGAGCAGCAAACAGGCAGGAACTGCAAAACGCGTTGAAACATGCTCTTGGTGATGTCAACGCCAGATCGGAAAGTGTTGTATCACCCTATACGATAACCCTTGGCGACGAGTTCCAGGCTGTTCTGAAAAACGCTGATGGAATGTTTTCCGATCTCTGGTCAATACTAGCTCGCATACATCCGCACAAACTAAGGTTCTCCATTGCCATAGGGTCAATCTCAACCGAAATCAACACAAGCTCATCTATCGGCATGGATGGAGAGGCCTTCTACCTTGCCAGAGATGCCATTGTTCTCATGAAGAAGAGCAAGCTTCCTGTCTGCATCTCTGGAATGCAAAGCAAAAGCTCTGCCTTGGCAAATGACAGCTTGAACCTTGTCATGCAATGCTCCCGACACTGGTCACGCAACAGGCTCGACCTGCAGGCAAGGTTGCTTGGGGGAGAAAATGCAAGTTCGATCCACCGTGAGATGGGTATCTCCAAGTCAGCAGTTTACCAGAACATCAGAAACGGCAACTTGAACCTGACAACAAGGATGCAGGGCACGATCACCGTTTTGATGAATGAGGAACTGCAGAAGTGACAACAGGGCTTTTCCTTATGTTCGTTCTACTCTCCAGCAGAGTGTTCTGGATTCACTCGGAGCAGCCATTGAAGCCGAAACGGCTCATCCTCATTGCTTCTGTTCCATTATTGACACTTTTTGCATTTTCATTCAAATCGGAGTTACTGTTCATTGTGTTTGCTTTTGTATCTCCTCCGCTTATTGATGCTCTTCTGAACAGAAGGAAAGCAAAGAACGGTCCAAACATGAGAAGGCTTCTGCTTCTTCTCTTCGGGAGCGTTCTTCTGCTCCGGGGAACCACCGGTGATGCACTCGTGCTTGCCTCGGGGCTTCCCGGCAGCCTCTGTGGCTTTCCATGGAAAAAGCTCTGGCTTGTAATGAATGCAGGTATCCTGAGTGTGAGCGAGTACAATCTTATCATCAGACTTGTACTATCCAAGCTGGGTACTGCGTCAGAGCTTGAAACCCCGGATCAGAAAGAGCTGAAGGCCGGAAGAATAATCGGAGCACTCGAGCGCCTGCTCATCCTTATCCTCTTCATGGGCGGAAACACTGGCGCTGTGGGGCTGGTGATTACCGCAAAAGGGCTGATTCGGTTCCCGGAGATAAACAAAAGCAGGGAGTTTGCCGAGTACTTCCTGGTCGGTACCCTTCTATCCGTGATCGGCGCGCTTGCTACATCAGCCATCTTGATGAAGTTGATCTGATCATTTGCACAGCTGCGGGAATCCCAAACTTTCAAAGAGACAGGGGGGACCAGAGTTCAGTCCCCCCTGTCAGCGCACCAGGTTCTACCAGGTTTCCGCCTTGTCGGCGAATTCCTTCCTGCATTCAACAGGTGCCGGGTGCACGGCTTCGGGCCGTTCCTGGCCGGAATGCCTTGTCAGAAGGCTGACCAGCACGGTGCCAGCAGCGGCAAGGATCACTCCCAGAGCCAGGTAGTTATAGCCGTAGCTGTTCTGAAGCCATGCGGGAAGCACTTCAGCCCATGTTTCCGCTATTGTGTAGTACTCCCAGAAGTAACCGCCGATCGACCCTGCCAGACCAAGAAGGATCCCGGCAATGATACCGGCGGAAGTCGCGCGCTTCCAGAATGCAGCCAGGAAAGGAACCGCGATGCAGGCCGAGAGAACGCCGCTTGAGATGTAGTAAACATCACCGAGTCTCTCGCTGATCAGCGCGGCCACGAGCGCCAGCAGAATCGCGATCATTGATACCACCTTGGACCAGGTGTGCCTTGATGCCGCGCTGGCCTTCCTCTTTACGAGGGCCGGTTCAACGATGTCGTGGGCGATGGCCATGGCGGTCACATTGCTGAATGTGTCGATTGTGGACATCTGGCACGCCACAAGCCCAAGGACCATCAGTATTGAAAGCCAGCCGGGGAGCCCTGCAATAATGGCGCTGATCATTCCGAGGGCATCGGCACCCACTTCCGCTGCCGGTGCGCCATCAACGGGTGGAAAGGCCACCAGCGAGCTGAAGGCTGCTATCGAAGGCAGTACGCAGATGAAGAAGCCGATCAGAAACACTCCCAGCCAGGCGCCCTTCCGAGCCTCTCTGACAGAGGGCGCGGCCTGAATGCGGATAACGAGGTCCTGCTCGAGCAGCCATCCCGGGAGGTATCCCAGAAGCAGAACGATCGGGAACAATGCGCCGAGTAGCCAGAGATTCCCCGCCGCGCCGGCTTCTGCCCAGGGAGGGGTGACTGCCTGCAGTGCGCCGAGTATGTCACCATTCGATGCAATTCTGGCAAGATCAAGGGCCGCAACGGCCAGCACGACCATGAACAGCGCCATGATGGCGAACTGCAGGATGTCGGTTGTAACGATGGCGCGGAAACCGCCAAACCATGTATAGAACAGAACGGGCACAACGATCACAAGCATGGCGATCCATGCCGGCACACCAAGAAACGGTGAGGCCAGGCTTCCAGCCATGAAGAGTTCTGCCTGTGTCCATGAAAGAAAGACCCCGAAGGACATCACGGCCGTAAGCACCCTGGCTCCGGTACCGAAGCGGCGCTGCAGGGCCTGTGGTATGCTGATGGTGGGAATGCGCCTGATCATCGGCACAGCCGCGACGATGATGAAGGTGAGAAGGATCCAGGGGATGGGAAGTATCCACAGGCCTGAAGCGCCATACATGTACACCTGCGACATGCCGAACCCGATCCAGCCCAGCATCAGCCAGCCCGCGGTAAGACTTACCCCCAGCCTCCATCCCGGCAGCTCGCGGCTTGCGAGCCAGAACTCAAGCTGGCTCTTTTCGGATGACCTTTTACGAAGCTTCCACCCCAGCCCCATTACAGCAATGCTGTAAAGGATAACTGCTGCCCAGTACGCCACGGTCATGGAAGGAACCCCCATGTGACGGAAAGCCCGCCCCGGAAGTGGGTTGATTCCTCAAAGGTGTCACTGATCTCTCCGTCGGGCAGGGTCGTGAATTCCACTGATGGTGTAACGGTGACCGAACCGGATACGCTGAAGGGAACCGCCAGGTCTACCGTGAGGTCCGCAATGGAACCCTTGTCCACACCGTACATGGCCATGTTGTGCCTGCGGTTGCCATATCCGAGCTTCAAACCCAAAGAGGGCTCAAGGCAGCCGACAGGTATTGCCTGTGACAGAGAGATGGAGCCGTACATCCCCTCGGACTGCTCCAGGTCCCGATACAGGTTCAGTGCGGGCGACAGGATCGTATTGGGTCCAACCGAAAGGTAGAACTCGGAGGAACTCTCATAACCCGTGTTCGGGTACCAGTACTTGCCGATGCCTGTATACGCCCAGAACGGACCGAAGTCACGGGTGTAGTCAAGGATCAGGTCGACCTCGGTGAACTCCCCCTGGGCAGTCCCGTATTCGTCCCCGTAGTCGTTTTCATCCGTGATCTCCATGCTCCCCCACAGGGTCGTACTGAAACCGGAAATGCCAAGGGAAGCCGAAGGCTCAAGAACAGGCGCGTCAACATACACCACGCCCCGGAAAATGTAGCTGCTTCTAGCCGTCAGGTCGGCTGAACCCCAGAGATCACCGGCAACCGCTGCAGACATGAGCAGCAGGCAAAGAACAAAGGCAGTTTTCACAAAACCCTCCCCCGGTTTGAGCTCCGGGGGATACCTATCTCACGAAAGCCCCCGAAACCCTTGTTGCGTACATGCTGTTCCACCAGAACAGCGCACCGTCAACTCATCTTCGAAAGGCTGTCAGCATATCGTCCTTTCCTTAGCGGAATGGTCGGATTCTTTTCAGGAAACAGAGGCTTGTCAATGGCTCTCGAACAGGAATGCCGGGGAACAAGCGCGGAGTGTTTGAAAAAGGGGGGAGGTCGGCCCCCCCTTCTGTGTTCTCTCGGGGATGAACGTGCAAATACCCAGCCCCGTTGATTCGGCAACTAGTTTGAGCCCAGCCGCACAGCCCTCTCCACAAGAGTCGCGTTCGGAGTATGCAGCCGGATGAAGTAGATGCCGTCCGGGCAGGAACTTCCCGATCCGGTACGTCCATCCCAGACAATGCTTTGACTTCCTCCCGGGAGGCTCCCCTCGAACAGCGTACGCACCAGTCTCCCGGAGATGTCGAAGATGGAAAGGTTGCACTGAGAGGCCCCGGGCAGACCGAAGGAGATGGACGTTATGGCCGAAAACGGGTTGGGAAGCACCGGGGCGAGGAAGAGTGCCGTTCCCTCCCCCTCTTCAAACCCCTCGGGTGCGGGGTCGAGGTTTGCCGTGTAAGGCCTGAGGTTGTGAGCCGTAACCGTGAGGATCGCCTCCATGGAGCCGCCGTATGGCAGCTCGGGGATGTCGAGTTGCAGGAAGCCGTTGCTGTCAGAGTATCCTGCTCCGAGCAGCTCATCGCCCTGGACCACCCCGACCAGAGCGGCCTCAACCGGGTCCCCGCCAACCGTGCTGACGTTCACCGGCCAGGAACCGCTCCAGATATTGGGGCTGTGGCTCGCATCCAGCAGTGCGATCGGGGAAGTATCGGAGTATATGTCGACCTCGGGACATCCGAACACCATGTGCATCCAGTTGTTGCCATAGTTCTCGACTCCGTAGAACTCCTCGACCTTCAGCTTGCCGTAGTCGACCGCCGCGCCCATGTGGTGGATTTCGAGTTCGAAGTAGCCGCGCCAGGTGTATTCTGCAAGAGAATCCGTGGGGCCGAAAGGGCTCCCGGTGGTGGCACCCATGAAGCCAAGGCCGCCCTGCGGTTCGGTCATCTCACCCTCGGTCATCCAGGCCTCGCCGAAACAGTAACCATTCATGAAGGTTGCGTTGCTGCAGGCTATCGAGAACACCCACGGAAGCATTCGGCCATTGGACAGGGCGGCGACATCAGTGATCGAAAAACCGGATGTACCCCATCCCTGCTCCCAACCATGCCCGATGTAGTCGACTATGGTCCTTCCCTCATTGATGTTCGCTGAAATGGCCTCGATTGATGGAGGTGTTCCGCCGTACATCGGATCATCGCAGTAGTAGTCAACGGCGATGCCGTGTTCCATGAACATCTGCGTGTGCTCCCAGGAGTGCAGCGGATCAAGAGCATCACTTGACCCGATGGTGACAGCCTTCTGGAACCAGCTCACTTCGCCTGGCTCGAAGGGATCGGCTTCATGCTGCAGGATCTTCCATGCCTGGTACTGGAGGTCCAAAAGGGATCCGGTAATCCTGCCGACGTGAATGGAGGGCACGCTTGTCTCCGTTCCAATGACTCCGTAGATGTTGTCGGATGCGAACCCATCGTGAAGCGGTACGGGCACCAGGTCCTCTCCTCCTGCGATGAGGATCCATTCCGGCGGGTACTCCCAGTTCATGAAGGCCATTTCGATCCAGTTATCTACCATCTCAGCGTTTGACCCGATCTCTGGCACCGTCCCAAGGAACACCCGGTAGCCCCTCTGTCTTTTCCAATTGACCAGCGGCTCGATCGCATCAAGGCTTTCATCGGTTCCGATGAACAGATAGGAGCCGGCGAGGAACGGACCGGTGGGCTCATACCCGAGAACTCCGCCGTACAAAGGCATGAAACCCGGGGTCGTGCCCTGGAACGACCGGTTCAGCTCGTTCTGGCCTGATCCTCCGAATGTCAGCCTGACGGTGGCCGATGTCACTATCGTCGCCTCGCCTGACAGGGGATCGTACCTGACGGGCTGGAACCTGACTGTCGCGACCCTTATGTCCCGCAGCACATGCACGCCCTCAAGGAACGCGCATCCCGAAGGGAAAGGACCAACCGATCCGTAGACTGCCAGGTCCTGTTCGTAGGGAACGGTCCCGCCGGATCTCAGTCCGGGCTTCTGGAAAGGGGGAATTCTGAAGACTCCGAGGCTGGTCGTGGTCTCCTCGATCACCTGAAGGCTCACCCCGCATGTGTTAGGGACCATGACCAGCTTCCTGAGCACCGGCAGATCGGGGCAGCCAGCCTCCGCGAGAATTCCCCATCCCGGAACACGAAGGGTCGTTCCAGAACCGAAAACGCCAACATCCCCGGTTGACCCGATGATTGCAGGCAGGTCAAACCTGATCGTCATGGAGCCCCCGTCGGAATCCAGTATGCAGGCTTCGGGAAGCGCATCCGCATTGCGGTAGAGAACCTCTCCCGCAACGCAGGGCAAAGTGCATATCAAAGCAAAAAGCATGCTTCTCATTGCATCATCCCTTCAGGGCTGTCGTTTACTGCCGGGAGCCGCCTGGCCATGTACGCAGATGCGTTCGGGAACTGACCAGCCTTCAATTGTCCTCCAGTCCTCCCATACAACCAGCGTGATCACTACGGCTGCGGGGAAAGAATGTGCAGCCCGGGATCAGGAACCTTGCATGCAATATTGCATTTCGAATGCACATTGTGAACAATGCAGGGACTGAACAAAACAATACTTTGGTAACCAATACCATACGAACTGGCCCGACGAATGCGCTCTCCCCTGGTGCCCGGTCAGACCGCCCTCTTATCGGCCTCGTCGGAGAGCTCGCATCCGAACCTCTCCACAAGGAGTTTGTCCAGTTCGTCGGCGGCTGCCGTCATGTTCACGATGCAATCCCTTATGCTCCCGGCATGGCTTGAACCGATGTCCGAAAGGTGCGCCCGGTACGAGATGTACACGATGCCGTCGTGCACTCCAAGCACGTAGGGCTTAATGGGATCGCTCAGAAGGTATCTGTAAAGCTCGGTGAGGTTCTCGGTGGGAAGCTTGACCAGGGGGCATGTAACCGTAAGGTAACTCGACCTGTAAACGAAGATCCTTATGAGAGCGCTGCCCTTGTGAAACTCCCAGAACTCGTAACCGTTCCTTGTCAGCACGGGGTCGATCCCCATCTTTTCGATGGCCTCTTCGGCAAAGACCGAAAATCCCGTCATCGGGGTCTTTCCGAAAAGCTTTTTCAAGTCAAGGCTTACGCCGCAGTTCTCGCAGTACTCGTCCTCCTGCTCGAGCAGGGCGCTGCATGAAGGGCATCTTACGGAGTAGGCGGTGGGCTGCCTGCGCTCCAGAAGACCAAGTTCGCGGCCGATCATGTCGGCCGGCAGCGAGAAACCCATGTTCTCGGCCTCGTTGAGCTTGCACGTGGTGATCCCGATGACACTGCCATCGGGAAGGATCATAGGGCCGCCGCTGTTGCCGGGGTTGATAGCGGCATCGGTCTGGATGTAGTACTGCCCGTTCACCAGCTGCCTCACGCTCGAGACTATTCCCTCGGTCACGTTGAACGGGTATCCGAAGGGGTAGCCCAGAACGAGAACCTTGTCCATCACCTTCAGGTCTTCAACATTGGAGAAGCTTATCTCGGGAGCTTCGATGCTCCGTGAGGGTCTGAGGAAGGCGAGGTCGTACTTTGGGGAGACCAGGATGACTTCGGCTTTCATGGCGCTGTTGCATGCGTTCTCGACGGCCACCTCACGCTCGCCGTCAATCACATGGTGATTCGTGATTATCACGCCGTGTTTTTTCGAGAAGAATCCCGATCCGCTGCCCCTGGATGTCTTGATCTTGAATACTAGCTGAAAAACATGATCGAGGTCTGCCATGGCTTACTCCGATGAGGGTTGGAGTTGCATAACGGTCGACACTGCCTTGAATAGCTCCTGAGCCGCTGTCTGCCAGTCCTTTCCCGAGGCCGCGCGCAGACCGCCGCTTAGGATCTCCTCCAGGGTCCTGGGAATGAGAAACCTGTTGTAAAGGCTGTAGATGTCGTAAAGAAGGAAGATCACCGCGCTCATGAAGGCGGAGGAGGATATGTCCTTCTCGGCGTTTGTGAAATAGTTCTCGAGCTCAGTCTTTATGCCCGGGAGGAAGGCGTGTTTCCTGACCGAGATGAGGCTTTCGGTCCTGTAGATCGAGTCCGCGAACTTCTCTAGGGGGAGCGCTTTCAGCTTCTCGAAGAAGGCGCACTGATTGTCGAGCCTCTCGGCGGGAGGGGTTTTTCCGTAGGAGGCGCCTATCGCGTTCCCGATCTCATTGCTCAGGAAACCCTTCGGGGAGAAGATGCAGTTGATCTTCATCAGTGAAATGAGCCCTGATTCAACGCCCATGTCGTACCAGCGGTTGTCCCTGAAGTAGTGAAGGTATTCGAGACCTTCATTCACATGACTGAGAAACCCCTCATGGAACCCTTCAAGCTCCTTGGTGGAGTACCTTGTGATCTTCGGTGTGTAGATCCTTTCGGCCTGGAACTTTTCAATGAACAGATCGTCGTAGTGATCGGCGTTCACGCAGATCTCCCAGAAGATGTCGTAGAGCTTGTACGGTTCGCAGAGCTCGAGGGGAAACTCGACCCTGAAGTGGAGATTTCCGTCTTCCAGCACGATCTGGCTGAGGAACAGAACGGAGAAGTTGATCTCGGTGAGCTGCCTGAGCAGGGCGTTGACCCTTTTCTCGGGTACGCGGAGAAAGGGCGCGCTGATCCTTACTCTGGAATCCGTTATCGAGATGTTGATGATCGTCGAGCCATGGGGAATGGCAAACTCGCTCTTGTCAGCGCCACCGTACTTGTCCACCACCCCGGGATCAAGGTAGTGAAGGAAGTTGATGATGGTGTCCCTGTATTTTTTGTCCCTGTAGGAATCCAGAACAGCCTGCCACCTGTTCGTGAAATCCGTCAACCCGACCAGACCCGCAATCGG
This sequence comes from candidate division Hyd24-12 bacterium UBA6080, assembly GCA_002436025.1. Classification (GTDB taxonomy): domain Bacteria; phylum Fermentibacterota; class Fermentibacteria; order Fermentibacterales; family JCC-6; genus UBA6080. Next base: position 770,346 of record DIXM01000002.1, on the reverse strand, counting down.
TTCCTGATAAAGATGCGAAGTGTTCATCATGCCTCCGTCCCGGGTTTCTTCGGCGCCAAACCGCATGATTATGGCAAGGGAGTTTCAGGAAAACAATGCTATGCTTCACATCATGTTCAGGTTTCAATCACCTACTTCAGGGCTGTGCCCGTATTCTTTCTGTGAAATCAAGATATGGGGTTAGAGAGGTCACCTTCCAGCAATCCCGGGAAGCATGGGTTACATTTATACTTCGTGGTGTTGAAGAAACTGCCATATGGACAAGAATGATGATTCTCGACATTCGCGATCTTCTGGATGCAACCATTGCCCGAGTGCGCAGTGAGGTTCCAAAGGTCTACTCCAAAGAGCTTGTAGAACTGCTCTTCTACCAGCCATACTGCAAGATCGCTTTCTTGGTCCAGGCGGGGATAGCCAAACGCCAAACCGCAGCTTTTTACCTCAGATCCCTTGAGGATGCCGGCATACTCACCAGTGAAATCATCGGCCGTGAGCGCATTTTTCTTAATCTGTCACTGCTTGAACTGCTCAAGAGAGGCAACGTATAACCTGTCGATGCACGCGACACATCTATTTGATATGTCGATTTCTGGTCTCCATTTCACCACTTCCATCTTCTTCTCATCAGACAGGGTTACAAACTGGATGCAGCTTGGATCTGTGTGAGGGTGTAGGTATTATTTTCAATTAATAGTTACAATACTTTGATATAATTATGTATACTTCTTTATTGAATGCATTTTTGGTTTGATGATCAGTTCTCTTTCCCTGTTGCCCCTGAGGAAAACTCTCCGGTATCATCAGGGATCGTTCTCACCACTGGGAGGTCTTGTGAACCGGGAAGAGCTTTCTGAGCTTGAGGCAAAGCTTGAGTCACTGCGGGCAGAGCCTGCGGGTGATGAGCTCGTAAGGGTTCTGAACGACCTTGCCTACAACGGTCTTTACTACCTGCCCTCGGAAAAGGCTGAAGCTTACGCCTCCGAGGCCAGGAACCTTGCGGAAAGGCTCGGTCTTGACGAGGCTCTTGCCCAAAGCCTTCTGACACTGGGCGTCATCAAGCTTGATACCGGGAACTACCCCGACGCCATGGCATTCTGTCGAAGCTCACTGAAGCTTTCCGAAAGGATAGGTAATCCGAAGGGCATTGCCTCGGCCCAGGGAACAATAGGGAACATCTTCTGGAACATGGGATCGGTGGAGAAAGCCCTGGAGCAGTACATTGCCTCGCTTCACACAAAACAGGGGTACGGCGCCAGCCCCGATGTCCTTGCACATTCCTACTACAACATAGGTTCGTGCTACCTGAGCCAGAAGGAACTGGACAGGGCTGAGTCGGCTTTCGAGTTCGTCCGTGGAGTCTGGGAAGCGTCCGGCGACCGCGCCAAGATAGCGTTCATTTACAACAACATTGGTGCGGTCCACAAGGAGAGGAACGAACTCGTAAAGGCCATGGACTGCCTTGGGAGAGCCCTTGAGATACGGCTTGAGACAGGTCAGAAGAAGAATGCTGCAGGAACGCTTGGCCTTATCGGCGACCTTCAGAAACAGGCCGGCAATCTCGAATCGGCGCTTGACTTCTATTCGAAAAGCATCGCGCTCAGTGACGACACTGACTACAAACGAGGTTCAGCGTATGCTTTGTGCCGAAGGGGCGGTGTTCTTGTTCTTCTTGGAAAGCACTCCGAGGCTGAGGAATCGATCCTGAGGTCAATGGAGATATGCGAATCCATAGGCCTTTCCAAGATGACGATCGACTGCCTCGAGGAGATGATGAACCTTCACGAGGCAAGGGGTGAACTCGGAAAAGCCCTGGCAGTTGCCAGGGAGCTGAAGGCGAAACAGGAAGAACACCTGAACCGGGAAAACCTTCAGAGGATCGCGGAGCTTCAGGTGCAGTACGAAACAGAGCGGAAAGAGCAGGAGTCGGAGATATACCGGCTCAAGAATGTTGAACTGGAAAAGAAGAACGAAGAGCTGTCACAGGCCCTTGAGCATGTCCGCAGGTTGCAGGGAATGCTCCCCATCTGCTCTCACTGCAAGAAGATCAGGGATGACAGCGGTTACTGGGAGCAGATCGAGTCGTACATCTCGAAGCACTCGGAGACCGAGTTCTCCCACAGCATCTGTCCCGAGTGCCTTAAAGAGCTTTACGGATCGGGTGACATGCCCTGATCACCGGTTCTGGAGCACTGACCAGACCTCACCGCCCGCCGGTTCCACGCAAGCGGCGAAAAAGCCATTTTCACATTCACCTGCCACGAAGATGAAGCCGTTCCCTGAATCCATGGCCACGGGAACGAATTCCGTTTCGAACATGTGATGCCAGATAACCGTTCCAGTCATGTCGGTGGCGCAGACCCACGGGGTGTCCTCTCCTCCTGCAGCGATGAATCCCCCGTCCACAGCCTCCAGGAGTTCGGCGCCAGAGAGCGAGTCAAGCGAGTAACTCCACGAATCCAGGGAGTCGGAATGGTCACGAATGACGATGAGGTCGTCGAGGTTTTCAGGAACTGGGGTGTCGGCCCAGACGGAGATCACTCCCTCATCGGAGCTCCGGACACCCATCGGTGTTGACGCGCCCAGGTTTTCCAGAACGCCGACGCTCCACATTTCGGTTTCGTCGCCCGTGGGATCAAGGGCTGTCATCGCGAAATCACCCCCGACAGCTACGACAGCCGCCGCAACAAGGCACCCGTCATCCCCGTGGGCGCAGAAAGCCGTGTAGAAAGGGTGCAGGGTTGGAATGGCGAATGTTTTCCAGACCGGCTCGCCCGCACTCGACACTTTCATCACCCAGAGTCCACGGCTGGTTGACCAGGAATCCCAGAGCATAAGCACTCCCCCGTCAACCGTTTCAAGCAGCCCGCAGGGGGCGTCGTAGCAATCACCGTCCTCAACCAGCTCCCATTCCACAGTGCCTTCGGGTGAGTACGCCCTCAGTGAGATGGCTGTGTAGCCGGTTCCAGTGGATGTGGCCGAGAAGCACCCGCCTTCCGCGCGAGGGATGAGGCGGCAATGAGCGGCATCGGACCTTACGGTTCCCAGAGAGTCCACCAGAATGGCTTCCCCGTCTTCCACCAGGTAAAGACACGCTGTTGAGATTTCCTCAAGGTCGGTAACGCTCTGCACCGCAAGCCAGGCTCCATTGCCCTGGGCCTCGCAGATGTCGAGGACCTGCCCGAAACACGCTCCTGCAGTAATAGCATGTATTACAATGATTTGCATACTTTTCAAAAGAGCAGCCTCCGTTGTTTGATCCAGCGTGAACGGTACCATTTCCCGGCATGTTGACTGAAGGAAGGAACCCCCCTATCATCAGTTTTTCAACGGGAGAAAGGAAGCATTTCATGCGCAGGTCTTCAGTGATCATACTTCCCCTCGTTCTGGCGGGTTGCGGAGTCAGCGGCGGGAACGGTTCCGATGCCGCGACTGCGGCAACATGGGGCAGCAAATCCGACAGCGCCTTCGTCGGTGTGGCCGAGATGACCGGACTGCACGGGATGACTGAGGCAGAGGTTGTTGGAGTTCTGGGCGAGCCGGATTTCAGCCAGGACATCACTCTCCACGCCGGTGAAACCCTTTCCGAGTTCTTCATCGAGGTTCACAACACCTACCCGCCCGATGATCCATCAACAGAGGGCCGGGTGATAAGACACCTTCAATGGGAACGGGACGGTTACAGTGAAGCCGTATTCATGCACCAGCCCTCCCCCGACGGGGTGTGGATAGTTCTGGAGTCTGTGAAATGGTCGGAAGGCGTTGAGTTCTGAAGGGTTCTTTACAGGTGTCCTTCTACGCGGAGGTAAAAAATGCTTGCGTTGATCGCCATGCTCGGAGTTCTTCCCGCTTCAGGCGATCCTGTTATCCACCTTCATGAATGGGGAGTGGTCTTTTACGACAGCGAGTCGGTTCAGGCCCTCGGTGATCCGGGCGACCTGTTCCAGGTTGAGGAAGCTGTTGCCAGGGCACCGGTGATACACCTTTACGGCCCCGCGTTCACCGGGGAGGTTTCGGTGGCGGCTCTGGGCGGGATCTTCGACATGTACCCCGAGCCGGATGTGTTGGGCGGCCCCGGAATGATGCTGGGTGGGCTTGGTTCGTTCATCCGCTGGGAGGGGATCGGAGCCCTGCCGGCTGAAACAGAGGAAAGCCTTCAGTTCATGCCGGTTCAGGGACTGGATTTTGCCCCCCTGTGGAGACCACGGGAAGCTTTGACCCTGACCCGCGCTGACGGTTTTTACGACAAGTTTCTGTACTACGAAGTTGACCTTGCCGGAACGGAATTCCCCCTTCCCCTTGCAGGTTACGCCTCCGTGGGCGAACCCCTTGCCTCCGAGGTCCTTCTGTTTCACCGGAGCGTGGTCGGCATTGCCGGTTACGAACTTCTGCCGCAGGGTGACCTTTCCATGGCTGGTGGCACGGCGCCCTTCATCTACTCGTGCAGCGAGGTGAGGGCCGTTCTGGAAAGATGGGCCGGAAACGCCCTTTCGGAAAGCGAACTGGATGAACTATGGGCTACATGGGAACCCTACGTTCTGTCCGGCGACTGGGAAGGAACGAGCCTTGCCGTTTTCCCACTGCCTGAACTTGCCGTTGAACTCGTAAGTACCGTGAACGTGAAGAGCGACCAGGGGTACCCCGTGGACGTTCACAGATTCTTTCTGGGAATGATGGCCATTCACTGATCTTTCGGGTCAGGCGAAGAAAACCTGGCAGTTGGAGAGAACCGCTCCCGTGGATATGACAACGGTTCCCCCCGCCGTCACCTCAGTGTTCTCTTCGAATGGTCCGACCCTGGTCAGTGTGATGGTTGCCCTGTGACGGCAACTGCCCGGTGTTGAGGTAAAACTGCTCATCTGCTGGCTTCCGATGAACCTGTCCCTCTCCGGTGGAACGATGTTGCCCGTGCCGGCCCGCTCCCGAAAGACCATCGATCCGCCAGCGATACACGAGTAGTCAACCACCAGCCCGTACTCGTCCTCTCCCCCCTGAAAAGACACATCGAACCGCACGAACAGCCTGTACTTCTTTCGCGGCACGGCCAGAAACCCAAGCCGCCACTCCGAATCAGGTTTCACCTCGACTGAAGCGGCAGGTTTTCCCGGAGATCGTCTGACGGCAAACAGATACGAAAGCAGAAGCATCACTGCAACACTGAGAAGGACCATCAATTCAGGATCGGTGCACAGAAGCATCCTGTCCCCCATTCCCCGTTCCCTGTTCGGCAAGAAGCTCACGGGCGGATTCACGGTAAATCCTGAAACGCATGCCACCCAGATGCTTGCCGCCGTACCACCTGGCGACTATCACAATGCAGTCCACAGCGTTCATGCCGTTCATCACTTCAAGGATGCACTTCCCCGCACCCGGCTCGCCACCGTCGCTCTTCAACTCGGTACCGTCCGCCAGACGGCATGCCCAGCTAAGCTGGCCTGCCTTATCCATGCGGAACCGTTTTGTCGCAGCCTGAACCGTTGCGTTAATTGCATCCTTCCCTGACAGGGGGACACCGCACGCCAGGAAACGGCTCTGTTTCTCCAGAACGGGCTTGCCGCAGACTGCGGTCTCAAAGGTGATTATCCGTTCAGAACCCATGCTTCCTCCTGTTTGTATCTGAAACATGGGAAATATTGGCCGGAAAATCCAGTAACGCCCGACAGCCCCCTATACCAGCATGATGAGCGTAAGCGCAAGTACCGGCAGGTACAGTATAAGGGCGGCGCCAGGCGGGATCAGAAGGATGCGCCACTTGCGAGTCCGGCGGAGAAGGAGCATTCCGTTTGACAGAAGGGCTCCGAACGATCCGGCAGAAAGAAGTACAGCGGAAATGGTGAGAAGCTCGGGAACCGGCCGTGCACCCGGTTCGTTCGCCACCCTCCAGTGCAGAAGGTACGCGCTCACCGAAAGAAGAACGGCGAAGAACGAGAGTCCGGAGACTGCGAGAAGTGTACGTTCCCGTTTCACAGCCCCCGCTTCATTGGGATCCCAGTATGGAGTCTACGGTCTCAACGTGGGCGTTGGCTGCAGCAGCAGCATCCCGGGCATCGTTTATCACACCCGTGGGCACGGGAGGTGTGGCAATGTCGTTTATGGCTTCCACGGCCTCGATCATTCCGGATCCCTGATCTGCGTTCTGCCCGTTCGCACTGTCGTTCCCGCCGCAAGAAGCCTGCAGAAGCAAGGCAAGCAAAGCGGTAAGGAGTTTTCCCGGGATCGTCCCCTTCATCTGAACACCGCCTTGATCGCTCCAAAGGTTGTCGTTTCAAGCGCCTGTGCGCTCAGGACGACCTGAAAGTCGTCGGCGAGGATGGAGGGAACATCGCCCTCGTAGATCATCGCGAAGCCGGAGAGACCCGAACCCAGCCGGTACACAGGGTCAAGCACCTGGGCGGCCTGCTGGCCGTTTATGTGAAGGGTGAGCACGACCGGGTCAATGTTTTCTACAGTGAGACCCACGTTGACCCAGGTCCCGGGTGTCAGCGTGGGACCGAAATTGCTGTAAAGAAGCTCGTAGTCTCCCGTCGTGTTCACATAGCCGATGTAGGCATAGGTGAAGGGCTGGAGGAAGACGATCACGCCTCCCACGTAGGCTTCGCCCGTGGTGATCTGCATCCTGGCCAGCACATTCACGAGGCTTCCGGTGCCATCGGGGCTGAAGCCCATCGAAACCGACCCGTCCGTCCAGAAACCCGCCGCAGAGCAAAGGTATCCCAGATAGGTAGAATCCGGGAAGAAAGCCTCGATCACCTGGTTCTCACCCTGGGATGTCACCAGGGCGTAGCCTCCGCTCTCCTCCCTGATCCAGTTGCCGGATGACTCAGGGCCCTGTCCCGGCTGGTAAGACTGGAAGTCATCGACAAAGTCCGCCCAAACAGGCCCTGAAAGAGCGATAAGCAGCAGAACTGTGTTTTTCATACCCCCCCGTTTCTCCCGATACAGCCCATGTCCATCGTAATATAGAATGAAGTCGTACGCATGTGTTTACGGAATGAGTCGTTTTGGAACAAGGATTGGTTTCGCTTAAGATGCTGGACCGGGAACAATCTGGACATCCTGCATGTAAAATCAGATAACTGCTCGGGAGCGGAATGCTGCGCCGACGCTCCGGCAAATGCCCGGAAACCATTGTCTGATGCATGGTTTGCGGAAAAAGAACCTAGGAGGGGATGATGAGAAGCGTCACTTTGGCTTTGATGTTGACGGTTCTGATCGCTGCTGTGGCCTCCGCCGAGACCATTGTCCAGCTTCCCGACGCAGACACCTGGATCTGGCCCGGCCAGGGGCCGTTCGGGTCAAGTCAGCAGCTCAGGACCAACAACATCAGTTCCTTCGACCAGCGGATCGTTATCAGCTTCGACCTGTCTTCACTACCCCAGGAAGCCATTGTCAACACCGCATACCTGAACATCTTCAGATACGACGGCAACCCCGGGAGCGCATTGGAGTGCGAGATCTTCCGCGTGACGGAACCATGGAGCGAGAGCGTCCTGGTGAACAGCATCGCCTACGACGATGCGGGCTCATACGACCAGATCGTCGTTACTGAAAACGGATGGTACGAATTCGATGTGAAGGGCCTCGTTCAGGAATGGGTTCAGGGGACCTATCCCAACTACGGAATTGTTTTCTTCGGAACCGGCGGCTCAGGATTGTACCAGAATTTCTTCTCGCGGGAAGCGGCCTCAGAACACCCTAACTTGGTCGTGGATTACGATATCCCGGGTTCTTTCGGGCAAAGCACGTTCGGAGCCATAAAGGCATTGTACCGATAGGGGCCGGATGCATTCCAGCAGCTCTCATTGACCGACCCTGCTCAAGCGGATTAGTGTTGCCTTCAAAAGGCGACACTTTGTTGGAATTGCGCAGTTCCAACGTCTTGCGCTTGTGTCTTTCGAAGGGAGCCCCGGCATGAGGTACAGAAAACTTGGCGTAACGGGCGAAAGCGTTTCGACCCTTGCCTTCGGGGCCATGCGGCTGCCCCATGAACCGGGAGACCCTGAGAGCATAATCCACGAGGAAGCCCAGGATCTTGTGTACCGGGCTCTGGCACTGGGTGTGAACCTGTTGGACACCGCATGGAACTACCACAGAGAGAAGAGTGAGGGTTTCCTGGGCGACATCCTGTCTCCCGGTGAGAGGAAGAGGATACTCCTTTCGACCAAACTGCCCTGCTGGATGGTGGAAACCCCCGACGACGCCAGTGGGTTCCTTGACAAACAGCTGAAGAGGCTGAGAACTGACTGGCTTGACATCTACCTCCTGCATGGTCTCAACCGGAGAACCTGGATGAAGATGAGGGCTGCGGGGATACCCGAGTGGGGCGCCCGGATGAAGGAGGAGGGCCGGATCCGCTTATTCGGTTTCAGTTTTCATGACAGCTACGAGACATACACCGATGTTCTCTCACACATGAACTGGGACCTCTGCCTTCTGATGCTTAACTATGTCGATACAGAGTACCAGGCCGGTCTGAGGGGCGTTCTTGATGCCGCGGCAAAAGGGATGGGTGTGATGATAATGGAGCCCCTTCGGGGCGGATTTCTGGCTGGCAACCTTCCGAAAAAGGTTTCGGAGTGTTTCCGGGTTACACGGCATTCACCTGCGGCACTGGGGCTTCGCTGGGTCTGGAACATTGCCGGAGTGTCAACGGTTCTCAGCGGCATGACAACGATGGCCCAGTTGGAAGAGAACGCCGCGCTTGCTGACTCTTCGCCGGCGGGCTGCCTGAGCCCCGGTGAACTCGAAGCCTACAAGATGGCCCGGGAAGCCTTTCTGGCAAGGGCCGAGATCCCGTGCACCCAATGTGAATACTGCATGCCCTGTCCCCAGGGAGTCGCCATTCCCTGGTGCTTCAACTACTACAATTACTTCACCATGCATGCGGACCTCGAGCAGGCGAAAACCCTGTACGGTTTCATAGGAGAGAGGTACGGCGCCCATAGGTGCAACAGGTGCGGCGCATGCCTCGAAAGGTGCCCGAGGGGTCTTTCGATCCCCGACCTTCTCGAAAAGGTCCATTCCACTCTGGGATGATTAAAAGCAAGCGGCCCCGAATGTTCCCGGGGCCGCATCGGTATTCGCTTCTGGTTACTGGCTGTAAAGATTCGTTATGAGAAGTTCGGCGAGCCTGACGCTGGTTTCAGTCTTGTCCAGACCCGGGAAAACCGCGGGTTCCCAGCTGATATGGAAGCTGACGTTGCCGCGAAGGCCGACAAACCTCACCTGCATACGGTCGGCTGCGGGAACATCGCCGATGGAAGCGGCATCCCAGAGGTCACCGGGAACATCAACGGGGCTGGTGAGGAAGCTGACGGCGGTGTCGTAACCGCTGCGGCCGCCAGCCACGTCAACCTCGAAACGAACCTTGCTGTATGGTACACTGCCGATGTTGTAACTGCCAATCGGTTTGCCTGATGCGGCGTTGCTTGCGGCTTCGGGGAATGAGCCGAAACCTGCAGTGCCCATTATGGCCTCGACCTCGGCGGGAGTTATGGCGTCGTTCATTGCCCACCCATCGGGGAGAACAATGGCGTCACCAAGCTGACCATTCATCGTTTCGGTAGTGGTCTCTGTGGTAGTGGTCTCTGTGGTCGTGGTCACGGTGGTACCCTCAGGAGCGGGCTGTTCACCGCAACCGGAGAGAGCGAAAAGCATCATTACTGCGAAAAGAAGGATCATTTCTTTCATTGGCTTTCCTTTCCTGTTTTTTTTCAATGGTTTGAATAAGGGAAGGCTGGGTCAGTCTTTCCTCCGGCAAATGTTAACATAAGGGATTGAATGGGGTTTGACACTGTTCATTGCCGGAAGGACCGGGCAGCCTCAGTTTTTCGGCCAGTTCATTGAGCTTCAGGTCAAGTTCGTCCTCGATACCGTTGCCTTCGCAGGCTGACATCGCCCGGGAATGAAACTCAACGGCCCTTTTCAGATCCCCCCTTTCGAGTTCGATCCCGGCGAGCATGCAGAGGGCTCCGGCTTCCCCGACACCGTCTTCCGTGGCCATGCTGACTTCCAGAGCCCTCTTGAGCAACTGCTCAGCCTGGTCTGTCCTTCCGGTCTTGAGCAGAAGCTCAGCGAGGCTGTTGAGGGTCTCACACTCATCAAGGGTCTGCCCCGTCTCCTCCTGAATGGCAAGGGATTGCCTGAAAAGAGCTTCAGCCTCACGATACCTTTCATGCCTCGCGGCAAGCCTGCCGAGTTTGGCCAGTGTCTGGAGTTCCAGCAGTTTGTTCCCCGTTTTCCTGTAAATGACGAGGGCCGAGTTGTAATGCTTTCCGGCATCCTCCAGCCTGCCCTCGAGCAAGGCAAGGATACCCAGGTTTGCATGGGCGTTGGCCTCGCTCTGAAGGTTTCCGGTTTCCCGGGTGAGTTCCAGTGCTTTCTGGTAATACTCCCTCGCCTTGTCCATGTCCCCCAGGCATCGATGGATCACGCCGATGTTCAGCAGCGTGTTCCCCTCGTACCACCTGTTCCGGGTGTCCTTGCTCAATTCGTTGGCGGTCTGGAAGAACCCAAGGGCTTCGGGCAGCCTCTCCATGTTCCAGTTCGCTATGCCCAGCGAGTTTATGGCCATGCATTCTGCGTTCCTGTCCCCACACTCCCTGAAAAGCCTGAGTGCCTCCCCTGCCAGCTCGATGCTTTCGAGTGCTCTGCCCTGCTTGATGCAAAGGGCGGCCATATCAGCGAGCATCCCACCGTGAACATCTCTGCTGCAGAGCGCAGCCGATTCAACGATAGCCGGGGCAAGGGTTTCCCTGGCCTGCTCGAGCATCCCGGTATGGATCTGCATCCTACCCAGACGCCCCTTCACCATAACCGTCCAGTCGCGCCTTTCGGCTTTCTCCGCAGAGTTTCCCAGCTCACGAAGCAATAGCGCCTGTTCGTCCCTGCGGCCCAGAAGACCAAGGAATTTCTCGCGGGCCATCATCACCTCGAAAAGCGAGTTATCACGGTAACTGCTTCCGGGCTGGCCTTCGATCCATCGAAGGAGCCGATCCGTCACCGCGAGCCCCTCCTCGTTGAGGAAATAGAGCTCACAGTGTGCCAGTGCGCGCAACCCCCATTCGATCGCCTTGCCAAGGTTGCCCGCAAGGTCCCAGTGGTCGGCTATCACAACGGCCATGTCGCTCCTGCCGCCGGCGCAGTCCTGCTCCAGGGCCTGGGCGGCGAACCTGTGCAGGATCGTCCTGTTCCTGTAAAGCAGCATGTCGTATGCCGCATCACGGATGAGAAGATGGGTGAAACGCCTGCCGGGCTCGCCGCAGCAATCAATGGGTTTCAGGAATCCCCTTCCGAAGAGTTGTCCCAGACATTCCACAGGAGAAAACCCGTTCCCGGCCAGCCCGCATACCCTTGTGAAAAGCCCGTCACTGAACTCGGACCCCAGAACGGAAGCGAGAAGAAGACCTGATTTCTGCGCGGCGGGAAGCCTGTCCACCCTCGATCTGATGATCCCGCCTATGGAAGCGGGAGCAGAGGGCGCGGAGGGTTCCGGGTGGTGTTCCCAGCCGTACCCGGTTTCCACAAGACGTCCCGATTCTATCAGGTCAAGCACCATCTCTTCGATGAAGAAAGGGTTGCCCCCGGACCTTTCCAGAACTGCATCCTCAAATCCGTGGCCAACCTCCTCCCCGAGCATGTGCCCGATGATAAGCTTCCCATGGGACTTCTCCAGCTCGAAAAGGCTGATTACCTGATGCAAGGGGGGCAGGGGAGTTTCCCTGCTTCCGTCGGTCCTGTACGACAGAAGGATCAGCACCCTGCGCGCTGGACGGAGCCCTGCCAGTACGAAGTCAAGCACTTCCCTTGAAGCTGCATCGGCCCATTGGATGTCCTCCAGTACAAGAAGCAGATCCCTTGAAGCCGATACCGCCTCGATGGTCTTCCTCAGGGAGATCATCATTTCCTTGCGACGTGAGTCCTGGCTGATGCCGGAAAGCGAGTCCCTCCCGGGGTCAAGGGAAAGAAGGCTTCGAAGGAAGGGAAGCGTTCCCAGAAGATCATCGCCACTGCCAGTGCCGGAACTGGACAGAAGCCGTTCAAGCAGGGCCTCGGGAGACCTGACCTGCGACCCCCTAAGCAGTTCGCCAGCAATGGCATCGGCGAGCAACGTCGACCAGAGCCCGAGTGGTGGCTGCGAGACGGACAGGTTCCTGCCGGACAGGACCACCGGTGCATCAGACGAACGCGCCAGCTCAGCGGCAAACTCGAAAAGCAGCCTGGACTTCCCGATGCCGGCCTCTCCCATTATGGAAACGACAGCGAACGAGCCGGGTTCCATGGCCTGCCAGGTGGAGCGAAGCAGAGACATCTCCCTTTCCCGTCCAAGATGGGGAGTGCCGGATATCCTCGCGGCCCTTTCCCACCTCTGAACGAGAACCTCTCCGGGTCCGGTTGGCTGAAAGGCGTGAACAGGTGTCGATCGCCCCCTTATCACGATCTCGCCAAGGTCCGACCACGTGTGGAAGCTGCCGCACATGTTCCTTGCACCTTCGGAAACGGCCAGACCGCCAAGGGGAGCAACGTCAGCAAGACGGGAGGCAACGTTCACGACATCTCCGGTTGCCGTAAGGTGACCACAGGCATCCGGCGCCACGATGACCTGTCCGTAACTGACTCCAGCCCTGGCCTCGATCTCGATGCCTTCCCCCGAAAGCATCCCGTTGACCTGGTCAAGGGCGCGAAGCATTCGGAGCGCGCTTTCCACGGCCCTCACCGAATCGTTGTCACCGGCCTGTTCAGCACCGAAGAGGGCCATGATGCGATCCCCCTCCAGTTTGTCAACATAGCCGCCTCCGTCCGACACGATCCCCGAGAAGACCTGCATGATCCCGTTCACGAGATGATGGACCAGCTCGAAGTCCATTCTCTCCGCGAGGGCTGTGAAACCGCTGATGTCAAGGAACAGGACGGCGACATCCCGTCTTTCACCGGGATGAAGTCCTGGTCCCCGGGTCGTACTGCCCCGCGAATTCCCTGCTATCCTGCCCATGTCATCCGCGAGATTGTCCAGCAGCGATTGCCGCATTTGTCCCCCAAACGTTTGCGGGTCTCCGGCGACAATACCCGCCAATGCCGGAACAGGTCAATGCACCCGTTCCTTCGCCTGAACTCCACCTGAAGATTATGTTCACCCGGTTGAAGGGAGAACGCATGAATGATCAGGATCTGACCGATCCCCTCCTTGGGGGCAGGGTGCATGTTTACACCGGGAACGGAAAGGGCAAGACGACCGCCGCGCTGGGGCTCGCGTTGCGCTTCGCCTGCTCGGGCCGCAAGGTCTACATCGGCCAGTTCATGAAGGGAAGCGACTACTCCGAGCTGTGTCTTCCGAATCATTTCCCCGGGCTTATCACAATGGAGCAGTACGGTACCCCCCGCCTGCTCTGCCAGGGGCAGGCGCCTTCCAAAGATGATCTGGCTGGCGCGAAGAACGGTCTGCGCCTTTTGAAAGAGGCCGTTTCAAGCGGGTCGTACGGGTTGGTGATAGCCGACGAACTGAACGTGACGGTTCACCTGGGACTGCTTTCGGTACAGGAAGCCCTTGATGTGATCAAGAAGAGGGCAAGTGGTGTGGAACTGGTCCTCACAGGCAGGTACGCCCCGAAGGAGATCATCGATGCAGCGGACCTTGTCACGGAAATGACCGAGGTCAGGCACTACTACACCACCGAAAAGCTGAAGGCCCGAAAGGGTATCGAATACTAGGAGACAGGGGGGATGCTCATGGTGCTGATGCTTCTTGTGCTGGGAGTCTACCTCGAACCGGTCCTGGTGGCGGAGGATGTTGTTTCTGTCGTTCCCCTCGACAGAGCTACAGTGCTTCTCATCGACGGAGAAGGCGCCGGATACACGCTGAACCTGAACACTGGCTTCACACGCCCATGGGCACCTTCATGGTCACCCGGGGAGGACGGCTGGGAGGATGACGGATACATCTTCGCCACTGAACTTAGTCCTGACGGCAACCACCTGCTGATCCTGAAGGGGGTCTACGCTCCCGATCGTTTCGGGTTTCCCGAAGGTTACGACGGAATGAGAAGCGTCATCCTGGTGATACTGAGCCGGCCCGACGGTTCGGGAGCAACACCGGTGGCGGTGAGCGTGGCGGCAGGGGGCGGACCCGATTACGCGTTCACCACAGACTCACGGTTCATCGTGGGCGGGCCGATGTTCGACTGCGAACCGACTCCCGGGGCTTACTCGGCACTCATTCGGAGCGATTCGGGAAGATTCGCAATGGAGCCGGTGAACACGATTTCGCTTTCAACTGGAAACAGGAGCCTCACCCCTGATCTGGACATCTCCGACGGCTTCTGGAAGTGCCCGTACAGTGACTGGGTGAGGCTTGAGAACAACTGGTACGCAGAACACACGTTCAGCAACCTCGTTACAGGGGGGGTGGCGGGTTTTTTCCGTGTTCCGGGTGGCGAGTGCAGGGTTCATGGCTGGGTAACCGAGGATGCGTTCCTGATAACCATTGGGGAAAGGCAGGGGCTTCTCCGGGTGGATGGTTCGTTCGTGCCCTGCCCGTCCGGAACCTGGGATGTGGTGTCATGGCTGCCGGACGGAAGGTTCCTTTATGAAAGCAACGGAAGCGGAAACCTGGTGCTTGGGGATGTGGACTGGGAGACATTCAGCGCCGTACCCGGCGGTATACCGGTGCACATGCCTGAAGAGATCAGGCACCTGACCGCAAGACCCATGCCGTCCGAACCGTGCACGGGCATCCTTTTCCATGACAGATGGGGCAGCGGCAACCTGTGGTTCCTTCCGGCCACACGGACCGCCGCGGAACTGCTTCAAAACTGACAAACCGTCGCGCAAAGGGGCTTGTGAGAGATGATCGCACGAAACATGACGCTTGCCGCACTGATGTTCCTCTCCTCCGCCACATGGGGCAACGGCGGGCCGGTGGACATGTCCCATATCGCAGCAACCGGAAACCTGAGGCTTCAGAACCACCCCGATGTGAGGCTGCTGTCGGAGGAACTTCTTATTGCCGTGGAGCTTGACCATGTTGCGGTCAAAGCGGTCTACCTCCTTCGAAACGACGGTGACGCGGTGGAACTCATTTACTGCTTTCCTGTGGACCGTTTCATCTCGGGCGAGTTCGAGTCGGAGGAGGATGACATCGTCGGGTTTCGGATCACGGCGAACGGCGTGGAGCTCTCACCGGGCTCCCCGCTCGCGGAGGACACCCTTCTCCTCGAGATCGAGGGAATGATGCACAGCGGAACAGCTCTCAGGACATGGCTTCCAGCTGAACTCTGCCTTGAAGCCGGCTCGGAGACCACCCTTGAGGTGAGTTACAGTGTTCGCCCCTGTTTCATGGACTGGGAAACCTCCAAGGGATTCTTCTTCGACTACTCATACAGGTACTTCCGGTACCTTCTCGACCCGTCGGGCAGATGGGGAGACGGGAGGGCCGATGAGTTCTCCTGCGTAATGGACTTCCGGCAGCTGTTGGAGAACGGCGGCGAGGTGGTATCGCTCCCGGAAACCGGTGAATGGGGCGAACCCGGGATCTACAGGATCACCGCGGCAGGCTTCGACCTTGCCTCCGCCAAGCCTCTGGAGGTCGTCTACGATCCCGGGACATGGAAGCGTTCGGACGACATGAGGAGACTCGCGGTTCCCCGGGAGAGCATTCGGGGGCTGTCATCGTGCGAAATCCTGGCTCCCGTGGGCGGGAACACCTACGAGGCCGGAAACATGTTCGATTCAAACCGAAACACCGCATGGGCGGTCCCGCTGCACGAGGCCGGCCCGGTCCCGTGGATGGGCGTTGAACTCGCCGAAACTGACCTGGGTTGTGTGGCCATCATCGGAGGCTACGCCAAAAGCGAGGAAGCCTGGAATGACAACGCGAGGGTGAGGGGGGTCCGCGTAAAGCTTTTCCTTCGGGGCACGTGCGTTGACCAGTGGGAGTGCGAACTGCCCGATCAGGAGTATCCGGGCAACGCCCCCCTTGCCGAGGCGGCTCAGGTGATCTACCAAACCGGAATGCCCGGCCCTGTCGATTCCCTGAGCGTCGAGATCACAAGCGTCCACCCGGGCCGGCTATACGGCGACCTGTGCATCTCTGAGATGGTGCTCTCGGAGTGGTAGGCTTCGCACTTGCGGTTTTACTCGCGGCGCTCCATCCCATAGGTCCGGCAGAGTTACCGTCGGAACTTCTGATCCGCCGCGGTGACACGCTTTCACTGGCAAAAGACTGCGTCTGGATACTTATCGAGCCCGTGAGACACTCCTACGGCAACATGATACCGGGAGGGGCGCCGGCGGGTCTGGGGGTTGACCCCCTGGGATACGTTTCGCGGACTCTCGGGACGGACGAGCATCTCATTGTCCCTGACGAAGGCGTCTTCTACCTTGGCACCAGCCTTCCCGACAGCCTTCCCCGGGACACGGCATGGTTCGTGGAACCCCCAAATCTGGAGTTCTCGGGCCGCATGGTCCAGATCGCTGTGCGAACTGACGACTCTTACATCGGATTCCTCATGGAGCTCATCAACACGCCATTCATAATGGCCCCCAGGCTTACCCCGGGGGGCAGCCACCAGGCCGATTCCCGGCTGGGAACCGACTGCGCTGCATTGGCCGTGTACGGTCGCAGACGGATGGGATACCGGGTGGAGTATCTTGGACCTTCAGGCATCCTGAGATATCTTGACAGCCTGGAGAGCGGGCAGTTCAGCCCCGGAAGCCCGTCAGGGATCGAGCTGTACATGAACGGTGATGGAAAGGCCATGCCAGTGGGAGCCGGAGGGCTTTCCCCCGGCGACATCCTGCACTTCGGGTCACAGGTATCGGTGTTTTATCGGGATTGCGGCGTATCGGGCCTTCTCGATGCGGATGACCTTGTCATCCAGTCGTGGTTCGACGGTCCCCACATCTGCGTGCTTCGGGAAAACGGCTTCTTTCCCCGTCCCCTGAGGGTTTACCGCTGGAGGGAGTGACGCCCGGTGGTCTTCGGGGAAAGCGACCTTATCTCGGTGATGCTCAGAAGATCATCGTCGGGGATCGTTCCCGCGGGGCAAACTGCGTAACAGGTGTGGCAGTAGAAACCCCTGGCCTCCATTTTGGCCCTTTTCTTCGTGCAGGCTTCGCGGGACCATGATCCGGGGTAATCCTTCCCGGGGCTGAAGGCCTTCGCCGGGCAGGCATCGATGCACAGGGAACAATCCCGGCATGGATCAAAGCCCACAAGGGGGCTGTCCGGCTCCATTTCCGCATCGGTCATCACAGCGCCAAGGCACATCCTGTTACCAAGAACCGGATGGATCAGGAGGCCCGACTTCCCGTAAACACCAAGTCCGGCAAGGTACCCGTTCAGTTTGCACTGAACGGTCCTGAGGCTTGATGCGTGACCGCTCTGTTCCAGGAAGGCAAGGGCGGCCAGAGTCACCGGAGCAGCTATCTGACGCGCAAGCCTGTTCATTGCATAGCGGTCGGAACAGACAGTGGAGGGAACAGGACCCAGCGGGCGCGGACCCTCACCGGGCGCCAGGGGTCCGACGAACGTATTGTTCGACCAGGGTGTCATGGCCACCGCAAAAACAACTATGGACCTGCAGGGGGGCCATATCTCCCGGGGGCTGTAACCGGCAACGGCCCTGTCGTAACCGGCCAGGGGCGATGCGATGCCGACGTCAAAGGCCCCTGCGCTCCTTAAAGAGCTCTTGATACACTCCTTCACGGCACCCCTTCAATCCTGGACGCAACCTTCGGGGAAGGTTCACTCCGTTATCAGAGTCACGACCGGCAGGTTCTCCGAGACCGTACCCCGTTCAGCCGTGAGATCCCCGCTTGAAAGGTACCTTCGGCCCGGCGCTGTCCATCCGAACACGTAAAGATAGCCTGATACCCCTTCAAACCTGAGCTCAAGGAGGATATCACCATCCTCATACTCCCAGGGCGTATCGAAGGTGAAGGTCACCATTCCGTCCTCGTCAGCGGTGACAGTCAGTCTTTCGCTGCTGATGACCCTGGTCGGGGATACCCTGTTTGCCTGAAATTCAGGACCCAGTTCATCACCTCCCGCGATGCCTATGAACACTGCCGCTTCCGATACTGTGGCGCTCCGGGCGCCCGTGGGGCCTTTGTGGAATGCAAACCCCGTGATGGTCAAGGGACCCGGAAGCTCTTCAGACGGCACCACCAACTGGCAGTGTATCGTTGACGAGCCTCAACCCCCGCAGAGGGGCTCGGAAAGGGGATACTCGTTCTCCCCTACTGTAACGGTTCCCGCGATCATGGCCATGAATAGAAGCTGGTGCATAACTCCTCCTGAAGGGTGGTTTGAATCAGATACACCGGAAAGCCCGGCTTCGTTCCATCACCCTCTGCCTGCAGGCTCGGTTACTGGTACGGAGAGACACGGGGGCTCCTGTTCCACCATGACCATCGTCCTCCAGGGGCCCTTCCTGTAACGGAGAAAGTAACCGAGGGCCAGCAGGGCCACATAAAGTGTCGTGAAAAGCCACAGAGTGACAACACTCATCCCGGGGCTCTGGTAAAGGAGGAAGATGCCCGGTATCCAGAACAGCCACCCAAGACACGATGAGAGGATCATCACGAACTTGGTGTCGCCCGCCCCCCTCAGCGCCCCCCCGAGCATCAGGCTCACCGCGTCGAAGCCTCCCCACAGGCAAAGGATGGCCAAAAGAGTCGTTCCGGTTGCCAAAAGCTGGTCGAAGGGCACTTCCGTCTCGGGGCTCCGGAAAAGGGTCATGTACATGCCGGGCAGGATGAGGAATGTAGCTGCGATGAGAGAGAAGTACAGCAGTGCCACCAGCAGCGTGCGTCTCGTGACCCTTCCTGCCATTGCCGGGTTCCTTCCTCCCTGGTAGCGGCCCACGAGGATAGTGGTGGTTATGCCGAACCCGAGCAGGGGGTGAAAGGCCAGGTTGTTGACGCCGAAGGCTATGTTGCTTGCCGTGAACTCCACCGGGGTAAGCCTTCCGGTAAGGAAGACGAACACGGAGAAACTTGCCACATCCATGAAGACACTGGCAGCTGCGGGAAGCCCGTACCTCAGGGTCTTCCGGACCTGGGCACCGTTGGGTCGTAAGTTCTCCCGTATCGGGAACTCACGGGAGACCCTTCCTCTCAAAGATAGTGTTATGAGGATGATCCCGGGGACGAAGGAGCTTATCGCAGTGGCAAGCCCGGCCCCTTCGATTCCCATCTCGGGGAACCCGAGATTGCCGAAGATGAGGATCCAGTCCAGAAGGATGTTGAGTGCAGCGCCGGCCATTCCCGCTACCATCGTGAAGGTGGTCCTTCCAAGGCCGCTCCAGAGGGAAGCCGCCCCGGCGTTGAGCGTGGCGCCCACTCCCGCCGCCATCATCCAGCGGAAGTATGTGACCTCGAGGTCGAGTACATGGGGATCATGACCGCCAAGATCGAGGATCAACCGGCCGGGAATTGAGAGGGCCAGAAGCAGGGGAGCCGAGAACAGGGCGATGAACACCCCCTGGGCGTAGGACACGGCCACCCCCCTTGAGTTGCCCGCCCCGTGATTTTGACTCACGAAGGTTGAGGCGTAACCCGCCGCGCCCTGAAAAAGACAGATCAGCGTGAAAGCGAGAATCCCCGCGGGAAGGGCGGCCTGAAGCTCCCATACGCTGTGTCTGGCCAGGAACATCCTGTCGCAGAACATCATCACGGTCTGGGCAGCCATCCCGGCAATGACCGGGAAAGCTACGCCGAGGATCTCCCTGTAACTCCCGGGCTTGTAATGATGGGTCATGGCGCCGGAACCCTGAAAATGCTTCCCGCGCTGTCGTCCGTCACCAGCATGTCACCGCAGGGCAGGAAGATGACGTCTTCGATCGAACCGAAACCGGAGGCCGCCTCCGATGTCGCCCCTTCGGGCGATATGGCGAAAAGGGATCCGAGTTCCTCGCTGACGACGATCAGCGTTCTGTCCTCAAGGGAGAAACGAAGCCCCTCAGCCGACGGAATACCGCCAGCGAAAGGCAGCCAGACACCGGTTCGGGGACAGACCGCGATCACGCTCACAAGAAGCCCGGAGATGGGAGTCTCGTTGCATGCGTAAAGGTTGCCGTCGGGGCCAACCGTGAGCCCGGAGAGCATGAAGCCGCGGGGCAGCGTCACGACGGAATCGGGACCCTGGGGGGTCCACCTGCATATGCCCGTCGGCCCTCCCATCCTGGCCCATGTGTAGAACACATCACCCTGAACGCTTACCGCGACCCCCTCGGGGTTCGGGATCCTCCTCGAAAGCACACCTTCGACGGAGGACACGAGCCTGCCCCGTGGAACGTCCTCGACAGCCAGGATGCCCAGATCGGGGTGCCATGCGATGCCTTCGGGGCTGTCGAGATCCATCATGGCCGTGAAGACCGTGCCGTCGGGCGTTATCCCCCTGACACTGCCTGAAGCCTCCTCGGATACGAATACTGTGCCGTCGGATGCCAGAGCGAGGCCGTCCGGGCTTGACAGCCCGCCCAGAAAAAGCTCGAACGCCAGAACGAACTCCATCAGGACTGGAATCAGTCCGACAGGGCAAGGACCGGCTCGGCCACTGCTTCCATGGCCTTCGCCGTGGCGGATTTGCCGTAATGGTAAACGAAGGGTCTGCCGTCGTCGCCCGATTCCACTATGGCCGGATCGATGGGAATCCTGCCCAGGAAGGGAACGGAGTATGCCCTGGCCGTGTCCTCGCCACCCGTGCCCCGGAAGATCTGGGTGACCTCGCCGCACCTGGGGCAGGCGAAACCGCTCATGTTCTCCACAACTCCCAAGACAGGCACACCAAGTTTCAGACAGAAGTCGACCGATTTCCTCACGTCCGCCGCTGCAACCTTCTGGGGAGTGGTGACGATAATGGCTCCGTCGACCCTTTCAAGGAGCTGAACGACGGACAGCGGCTCGTCGCCGGTTCCGGGAGGGCAGTCAACGACAAGGTAGTCGAGATTCCCCCATTCGACCTGCTTCACGAACTGGTTTATGAGGTTCATCTTCATGGGGCCCCGCCATATGAGGGCGTCGTCGGTGTTCCTCAAAAGGAAACCGACGCTCATGACCTTCAGCCCCGCGCACTCAACTGGAATGAGGACCTCATCCCTCGTCTCGACACCCTCGAGCCCAAGTCCGAGCATCATGGGAACACTGGGTCCGTGAATGTCCACATCAAGAAGGCCAACGCTTTTGCCCTGCATCGAGAGGGAAACCGCCAGGTTGACCGCTACGGTGCTTTTTCCCACACCGCCCTTGCCTGAAAGAACAAGTATCCTGTGGGCGACTGAGTCGGTTCCAAGGCCAATGGCCTTTGTATCTGCAGTGTCGGGGCTCATGTGTGGTTCCTCTTTTTCCATCCGTTTGAAGGCCGGCAGTGCCAGTGGGAAGACCGATGCCTGGAATATACGGGATCAACACGGTCATCCGGGCAAAGCGTATGTTTGGTTCATGCAGGCAAAACAGAGTGAACTCCGCCGGACATTCCGCATCTCCATCACCGAGGGTGTCTTCTCACAGGTCTACGGCAGTCTGGCCGGACCCGGGTCGGCCTTCCTCACCAGGCTGCTGGTATTCCTCGGGGCTGGTCCGCTGCACTTCAGCCTTCTTTCCGCCATTGGCCAGGTCTCCATGCTCTTTCAGCCCCTTGGAATCATTGCCGGACGCGGCAGTACCCTCAAAAAACAGAGGGTCATCGGCTGGGCGGCTGCGGGAAGGTCACTCACACCCCTGCTCGGGCTTGCACCCCTTCTTCTTCCCCGATCCCTGGCTCTGCCGGGGGTTCTCATCGTTTTTTTCCTGATAACGTCGATTCTCGCCGTCTCGACCAACATGTGGATGGGATGGATCGCGCACATGGTGCCCAGAAAGATCAGAGGCCGGTTCTTCGCGAAGAGGAATGCCGTGCTCATGACCTTCGGGCTCATCGTCAGCTTCGCCTTCGGAATGTGGCTCGATGCCTACGCAACTCCGCCCACCGGAGCCGGAGCGGTTGTCGCCGGCTTGTTCGGCCTTTCCCCGGACGGGCTGCCCAACGCCCTTCTGGCTACCTTTGTCACGGCCGGGATCCTCGGTATCGCGGGACTCGTCATACTGCGCCGACAGCCCGAACGCATGGAGCCGGAAAACTCCGATACCCTGAAAAGCACCGTACTTGAACCCCTGAAAGACCGCAACTTCAGAAAGCTCTGTTTCTTCGGGGCGTGGTGGATGATGGCGGTCGGGGTGGGTGCGCCCTTCTGGCAGCCCTTCATGATACAGATCCTTGGCATGGGCCTCGTTGAGATGCTTCTCTACGGGGCGGTGAGCACTGCCGGGGCAGTCCTGACCCTGAAGTACTGGGGCAGGCTTATCGACCGTTACGGCAACAAGTCCGCGATGAAACTGGCCATCATCGCCGGAACTTTCATCCCTCTGGTCTGGCTGTTCGTCACCAGGGAAACCAGGTGGCTGCTTGTTTTTGAAGCTGCAGCATCGGGCAGCATGTGGGGCTGTGTGGGAGTCGTCACCGCGAACCTGGTCCTGGCCGTCGCGCCCAAAGGCAGGGAGCAGGCCTACAGCGGTCTTTACAGTGCGGTCTGCGGTCTTGCGATGATCTTTACGATGCTTGCTTCGGGGGTGTTCATGCCTGAACCGCTGCGGATACTGGGGCTCTCGCTCCACCCGATGCAGGTCCTTTTCCTGGCTTCGTCGGTTGCCAGGCTTTCAGCCGAGATCCCCCTCAAGTTCGTGGAAGAACCTGATTCGGTTGAGGTTTCAGTGGTTCTGAGAAGGCTTCTGTTCTGGAACAAGGTCCGATTCCCGATGCCCAGGGTGTTCTTCCGGTCAGGAAAGGACAGGTGAGGGGGGAAGCAGCTGCCCGAGCCTCTTCTTCTCCCCGGGCAGGTCAATGAGCTTTCCGAGCTTTCCCAGGGTTTTCGATAAGCCATAGTAATGCCTGAACCGGTGCCCCGGGTTGCGGAGCCGGGTGCGGGGCTGGTCGGGGTCCACCTCCCAGGGGTGCATGTAGAAAATGTACAGCCCGGTTCTTTCAAGATGCCTGATCACCATCCTTCTGAAAAACCTGTACGAAAAGAACCTGAAGTACCCTCCGCCTGAAACCGGCACCCCGAAACCCATATAGTTTTCCATGGGCATTGGGAACTCGGTCATCCCGGAATGGTGGGTGAACGCACCGGATGGTGCTTTAGCCGATGTGAGCTTACCGTACCTGTCGTGAATCGAAAAGGGATTCAGGCTTGAGTCGTAACGGTAGCCAGCTTCGAAAAGAAAATCGAGAAGCCTGTCTGATACCGAGAAACAGGGTGCCCTGTAACCCTTTACTTCCATCCCGGTCAGATCCTCGAGTATCTTCTTTGATTCCGACAGGTCCTTTTTCAACTCCGCTTCGGAAAGGAGGTTGTTCATGATGTGCCCGTACCCGTGAGAGGCAACCTCGTGACCTGCGTCGGCAATGGCCCGAACCAGTGCGGGTTTTCTTTCGGCGATCCAGCCCAGTACAAAGAAAGTCGCGGGAACCATTCTTTCCGAGAGGAGATCCAGTATGCGCCCCGTGCTTGCTTCGACCCTTGATTCCCGGCTGTCCCACAGGCGGGGAGGATGGGCGGCCCTGAGGTTTTCGGCCTGGAACCAGTCCTCCACATCAACGGTTATGCATACAGTGCCCGGCATCAGAAGAGCTTCTTTCCCGTCGCGAGGAACTGCCCGGTTGATGCCCTGTCCGGAAAGGAGAAGTAGGTAGCCTCACTGACGTCACATTCCACGGGGTTTCTGAAGTGGCGCTCGAAATCGAGAAGGAAATCGACCATCATCTTCGCGCCTTCGCGCTTGGTCTTGGAGATGGCCCTGTCCAGGCTTTTACAGTCTTTTATCGAAACCGAACGCTGCAGCAGAATGTCTCCCGAATCGAGTTTCTCTATCATCTTGTGAATAGTTATCCCGATGTTCTCGCATCCGTCCCTCATCTGCCAGTACACCGGCATCATGCCCTGATACTTGGGCAAGAGGCTGCTGTGGATGTTTATGCAGCCGTACGCCGGGGCCGACAGCAGCTTCTCCCGGAAGATCCGGGAAGCCGCGACCGAGATCACCACATCCTGTTCACCAGCGAACTTCAGGAACTCCTTCGAATGGATGTTCTCGACGTAAAGGAACCGGGCGCCGATCCTGTCGGCAAACCTTCTGGTGGTCCGTCTGCTGAGTATGGATCTGACGTACTTCCAGAAAACCCTCACCGTCCCTCCGGGTCCGTAGAAACCGAAGATCCGTTTAAGAAGGGCGAACGTTGAATCCCTGCCCAGGGGCACAAGGGAAACAAGGGCGTTCACTGATACACCGTTGTGCCTGAGTTCGTCCATGTGTTTCGTGAATTCCTCCCAGAACACGGAGATGTAGATCGGATCCTCCTGGGTTATGAAAACCACTTTAAGCATTCGATGATCCCTTTCCATTGGCGCGACTAGCAAGAATACCGAAGGATCCACGGTCACCGCAATACCCGAAGCAGAAGGCAAGGAACAAAAGCGGCTTCTGCTTGTATATCTTCATCTGATCTGTCGGTACAGCACTTTCAGAAGGGAGTTTTCTTGAAAAGGTACCTGCCTGCAGCGATGACGATAGTCGCGCTGTTAACTGCCGGATGCATCAGTTCCTCCCAGCTCGGGATGCCATCCAACTACGCAAAAAGCCCCCTGTTCGAAACAAAACCGGTCTGGCGCACCGCGGTCCTCCCTCCGACGGGATCAGTTCCAGGCCTCAGTCAGGGCCAGAGTATCCAGGACTACGCCGGGATGGCTCTGCTGAGAACGGGGCGCTTTACGGTTGTGGACCGGTCAGCTGTTGACCAGATACTCCGGGAGCAGGAGTTCTCCTACTCCGGGGTTGTTGATCAGGCAACCGCAGTTCAACTGGGTCGCCTCCTCGGCGCCGAGGCCGTGATGATGGTCAGCATAACCTCAGTATCCCACGACGAGTTCTGGTCGGACACACCGGAACAGCGGGACGCGGAACTGCATCTCAAGATCATTTCAGTTGAAACATCTGAGATCCTCTACACAGCAGTGGGGCAGGGTTCAGACTTCGACGGCGCCGAAGGCGCCCTCAGATCCGCCCTTGAAATGGCTCTTACGGGTATCGGCAACCAGGGGAGAATTCAATGAGGACACGCGCCATCGCGGTTTTTGCAGCCATTCTTGCATCCGCCTGCGGAACTTCAACATCCCTGTCAGGGGCGAGTGGAACCGCAGCCGTCTCTCCCGGTTCATCTGAATCGGCGGCCGCGCTCATCGAGGAGGTCCTTTTTTCCGGCCCCCCGCCGGCGGCGGTTGCGCCCCGTGAAGTGGTCGAGGCCTTCCCCGTGGGAGAGGTGGACTGGTCGGGAAACTCTGTAAGAGCAACCGGCACAGGGGTTCTTGATCCCGGGAACCCCAATACCGCCCAGGCGAGACTGATGGCGGAAAGGGCCGCCGTGGTGGTTGCCCAGCGCAATCTGCTGGAAACAGTGGAAGGTGTCAGGGTGGATTCGGAAACCAGGGTCGAGAACTTCATGACCGACTACGACGTTATCCACACACGGGTTCAAGGTGTTGTGCGGAATGCCCGTCAGGTGGGGCAGGCCAGGTACGACGCCGAGGCCGGAACAGTCGAGGTCGAGCTCGAGATGGACATCTACAGCCCGACGGGACTCTCCGGCGCTCTTGGCGCAGCTCTTGCCGACTCACGCGCTTCGCAGGAGCCCCTTTCCCCCCAGGTGAGGGATTTCCTCTCCCAGTACTCCGGTCTCGTGATCGACGGCGGAGCGACAGGGCTTACACCCTCGATGTTCCCCCGTATCTTCGATGAGCACGGCAACCTTCTGCTGGACACCAGCCTGTACGCGTCATACCTCGGTTCCGGCGCAGACGCCGGGCTGCGGTTCATCTCCGACCTTCAGGGCATTCTCGACCAGAGCGGTCTGTCCGGCTCACCACTTGTACTGAGCGCGATCGATGCGCTCGGTGAGTACGGAAGCGATATAGTCATCTCCGTTGCCGATGCCGGCGGAGGGAACATCCTTAAGCAGGCCCTGCCCTACCTTCTGAGAGCGGGACGGTTCCTCATGAGGGTGATCCTGTGAAGCGGCTCAGCCTGATCTTTCTCCTGCTCGTCATGGGAACGGGTTGTGGAACACGGTCTGCCACATTCGGAACTCCCCTGCCCGATCCCGGAACGCCGCCCGGACAGGGTGAAACCGAGGTGCTCTGCGAAGGCGTCTCCGTCGTTACGGGCAGGGTTGACTCAGCCCGTGATCAGGCAATTTCCGACGCACTGAGGAAGGCTGTTGAACAGGGCGTGGGTGCATACATCGATGGAGAGACCCAGGTCGAGAACTTCCAGCTGATATCGGACAGGATATACAGCCGGGCCAGTGGTTTCGTCTCAAGTTACCGGGTGATACACGAGGAGCAGTCGGCAGGCCTCTACCGTGTGGTCGTTCGGGCAGTGGTGAACACCGACGGGATCGAGGACGACCTGGCGGCCACAGGGATACTGATGACCGAGCAGGGCAGGCCCCGGGTCATGGTCCTTGTGAGGGAGATTGCGAACCACTCCGCCGTAAGCCTGGACGCTCCCGACGACATGGGTTCCATGTTCGAAACACAGCTGCTCGAGGGTTTCAGAAGGAAGGGTTTTCCGGTTGTGGATGCCTCGACAACCGCGAACATCATCCGGCGGGACCAGCTGTTGCTGATCCTCGAGGGTGATGACCGCACCGCGGCCCTGGTGGGGCTGGAAGCGGGTGCTGAGATAATAGTCTCGGGAACGGTTGCAAGAAGCCGAGAGAGCCGAGTCATCGCAGGTGCCCCGCGTGATGTTCATGTATTCGATGTGGACTGCAGGGCGGTCGACACCCGTACGGCCGCCATCCTGGCCGCTTCGGCCTCAACGACCGAATTGCCTTTCAGTGAGAGCCAGGCACGTTCACAGGCATCCGGGAATACAGCCGACCAGCTCATCACGGCCATTCTTGAAGGATGGACCGTGAACGTCAACTCCACGATGCTGAATGTGACCAACGCGGACTTCCAGGCAATCGAAGACCTCAAGGCGCGCATCAGGTCCGGGATCAGGGGCGTTTCCGATGTTCTCGTCAGGGACTTCACAGGATCAAGGGCCACGCTCGAGGTTGTTTCCGAAACAACTTCGACCGAGGTCATCGAAAGCCTTTCGGGGATCGGCGGGTTCACGATCACAGGAGCAACTGGCAACAGGGTGGAACTGAGACTGGAGAACTGATCCTAAAAGGGTCTTCTTGCATCCCCCTCCGCGAAGCTTTATGAATGTGACGCATCACAAAGCCTTCACATCGGGGCAGGGGGATATGAAGAACTGGCTCGGGCGTTTCCCTGGGATCGGGATTGCGGGCAACCTTCTGCTTCTGCTGCTCTACATCGCAGCAGTGTTCCTTGCCGTCAGCTGGCGGGGACACAGCACAGACAGTGCCATGCGATCCGAGATGCTCGATGAAGCCCTTTCCCTCTCCCGAAGCATCAATCCCCACCTGGTCTCTTCCCTTGCCTTTGCGCCTTCAGATACGGGTCTTGCGCAGTTCAAGAGGCTCGATTCCCAGATAAAGGCCTACCAGAGCGTTTCCGACTTCAGGGGCATATGGACCATGGCCCTGCGGGACGGTTCGCTGCTGTTCGGTCCTGAATCCTATGAATCGGATGAACCCCTGGGCGAGGGATTGCCTGGCCAGGTCTACGAGAACCCCCCCGAGAGGGATTTCGAGATCTTCAGCACGGGCGAGGCATTCACCCTGGGTCCCTACACCGACGAATTCGGAACCTTCGTTTCGGCCTCCGCCCCTGTCTTCGACCCGGCTACGGGGAGTGTGCTGATGGTAGTGGGGCTCGATGAGGAAGCCGTTCTCTGGCTCAAGGCGACGTCCCGTGCCAGGCTGGAAGCCCTGCTCCTTTCGCTCATCCCGGCGCTCCTCATCGTTCTGGGGCGGGTTGCCATGAATCGCAGGAAAAGCCTTCCTGAAGCCCGCTGGGGTCTGCTGCGCCACACGGAAGTGATCCTCGTGGGATTACTGGGGGTAACCCTCACCCTTCTCGTCGGCTTCACCCTTGAGAGTGAAACCAGAACCGGTGAAAGGCTCGAGTTCAATCGAATAGCGCGGTCCCACGCGGATTGGACGAGGAACAATCTCACTCACCTGAAAAACTCGGTCCTTGGTTCGCTGGCAGGGCTATACCAGAATTCTGAACAGGTTTTGGATCAGGAGTTCCAGCATTTCACCGAATCCCTCACGGACAGACCGGGAGTGATCGCTCTGGCCTGGGTCTCCATGGTTACCTCCGGATCCGATGCGGTCTCATCACATTCAGCTTCGACCGACACCATGTTCATCGTGGAAAGGCAGACCGTAAACGTACCGCGCTGTTTCTCCGAAGGCGAGAACCTGGGACTGAACCCAGCGATGCACGAGGCCATGAACAGAGCAATGAGCACCGGGCTCACGACAATGACCGAGCCGTTCACGCTGGAGGGCGGTGGGACGGGGGCGGTTGTCTTCCAGCACACCCGGAACAGTGCGGACAGCCGGGGCTTCGCCGCGATGATCCTTGACCTCGACAGGCTTCTCTCACCACCCGAAACCTACGGAACACTTGGAGCATTTTTATGCACGGTGCACCTGTACAGGCTTTCGGTCAGCAGTCCACCCGAGTTGCTGGCATTCTCCAGTTCCGATGCACACATTGAACATTCCGATGCCAGCTTCACCTCCGAGATCCAGTCGGAAATCTTTTCAGTCCACCCTGTCTTTGCCTTTGGAGAGACTTTTGCGCTGGTTCTTCGCCCCGGCCCCGACTTCGCTGCGGGAACGGCGGGAGGGGTCTTCCTTCTTACCCTTGGGGTCGGTTCAGCGATAACAGCCCTGCTCTGTGCCCTTGTTATCTCCCGGATCCGAAGGGAAACCACGCTTGAACAGGAGGTGAGAGCACGCACCGCCGAACTCGCCAACAGCGAAACCCGATACAGGCTGATAGCGGAGAACATGGCCGATGTTATCTCACTGATGGACCTTGACCTGGTGGCATCATACGTGAGCCCTTCCGTCACAAACCTCACCGGATACTCGCTGCACGAAGCCTACGAAACACCCATGCAGAAGCTTCTTGACCCTGAATCCTTCAGATACATGCGACAAGCAGTGGCCGAAGAACTTGAATTTGAAAAGGCCGGCACGGCCAGATCCGACAGGGCGAGAAATCTGGAGCTTAAGCTGGTCACAAAGTCCGGGGAGATCAGATGGGTTGAATCAGGGCTTTCATTCATGCGGGATGGGAACGGAAAACCGAACGGCATCCTCGCAACCACCCGCGACATCTCCGAGCGCAGGAGGGCGGCGGAAGCCGTGCACCGCGAACATGCCCAGCTCATGTCGATCTTCGACAGCATCGACCAGGCCATCTATATCGCGGACATGGACACGTACGAGATCCTCTTCGCGAACAGGGCGATACAGGACCTGTTCAGAACCACCCTTACCGGCAAGACCTGCTACAGGGTGCTTCAGGACAGGGAAGAGCCGTGCCCCTTCTGCACCAACAGCATCCTGAGGACCCTGGCCGGCCAGCCGTACGGGTGGGATTTTGAGAACCCCAGTATCGGGAGGACCTTCCACATCGTGGACAGGCTGATCCAATGGCCCGACGGAAGGCAGGTCCGCTTCGAGATGGCGGTCGACATCACCGAACAGGCAAAGGCCGAAACCAAGCGGCTCGAGATGGAGACCCAGATCAACCAGATACAGAAGCTTGAGGCGGTGGGTCGGCTTGCGGGAGGCATAGCTCACGACTTCAACAACATGCTCAGCATAATCATGGGGAACATTGAAATGGCAATGGCCGAGCCCTCTGTTACCGAAGCGCTGCAACACCACCTTGAGGAGATCAGAAGGGCTGGAGGGCGCTCGGTTGAGCTTGTCTCTCAGCTGTTGGCATTCGCCAGAAAGCAAAGCATAAGCCCACGGGTACTGGACTTGAACGCAGCGGTGGTCGACATGATGAGAATGCTCCAGCGGCTTCTGGGGGAAGACATCGACCTGCTCTGGCTGCCGTGTGCAGATCCATGGCCGGTTAACCTCGACCCCACCCAGCTCAGCCAGATCCTTATCAACCTGCTGATAAACTCCCGTGACGCCATAAGGGAGAAGGGAAAGGTTACTGTGGAAACCACCCGTCAGGAGGTCGACGAGAACTACTGTTTGACCCACAGGGGTTTCGTGCCCGGAAAGTTCACGGTGCTGACGGTGACCGACGACGGCCATGGCATGAATGCCGAAACGGCGAGCCAGGTCTTCGAACCCTTCTTCACCACGAAGGAACTCGGCAAGGGCACCGGTCTGGGGTTGTCCACCGTGTACGGGATCGTCAAACAGAACAACGGTTTCATCCAGTTGTACACCGAACCGGGACACGGAACCACCATCAGCATCTTCCTGCCCGGTTTTTTCGGAGAAAGGATCACTGAGCCTCCAACCGTGCGAGCACCCGAAAACCTCACCGGAACCGAGACCATCCTCCTTGTTGAGGACGAGCCTTCGCTTCTGTCTCTGGGCGCCTCAATGCTGGAAAGCCTTGGTTATTCCGTGATCTCAGCCGGAGCACCTGAGGAAGCCATCGGTCTGTTCCGGGACCATGAGGGTGAGATACACCTGGTCATGACCGATGTCGTGATGCCGGGCATGAACGGCAGTGAGCTTTGCAGCGCACTCGAAGCCATCAGACCCGGTCTGAGGTTGCTTTACATGTCAGGATACACCGCCGACGCCATTCTTCACCGGGGCATAATTGACCCCGGCATCCACTTCCTTCAGAAGCCCTTTCCCATCGATGTTCTTGCCAGGGCGGTAAGGGCAGCCCTTTCAGATCCCCCGCTAGAGCACTCCGGCGATGAATGATGTGAACGTCAGATAACGTTTATGTAATCACGGTCGATGAGGGGTTTCCAGTCAGGTGTCATCCCGGGCATGTAAGTGGTATCAAGGACTGTCAGACTCATTGTGACCGTGGAAATCCTGACCGATCCAGCCACGAGGCCTTTGCGTAAGACCCGGGCATGACCATCTCAGTGTTTTTTGGCGAAGGCGTCTTACGAAGACTCGCTCACGATCCGGAAGTGATGGCCGTAGATAGCCAGTGAGATTGCCTGGGGAAAGAGCCTGGGCTTGTGGGTGAGGGTCCAGAACCAGAGCCGCCAGTACTGAAACCTCTCGGGTCCGATGATGCCCAGCCTGAGAATTGACCTGAAGAACGCCATCATGTTGGAACGGTCCCTTCGAACCCCGACTTTTGGTGGCTGCAATTCCCGAAGAAAGCTTATCACCCTGTCGTAATAGACCCTGGGCGAGTAGATATGCGTCAGCACATGCCTGTAGCCCTCGTGAAGAACGCCGGGATCCATCAGAGTGACGATGTTCGTCGAGCCGTCGGAGTTGTCTCCCGACATCTCGGTGTTGAGCCTTCCCTCCTTCTCCATCCTTCGATAAAGCTTGGTCCCGTAGGGTGCCTGGAGCAGGCCGACCATGGCGGTGACAACACCGCTGTGGGCGATGAAGTCTATCTGCTGCTGAAAGATGCTCGGCGTGTCGGTGTCAAATCCCAGGATGAAACCACCCTGTACTTCCAACCCCGCCCTCTGCAGCCGTTTCACGCTCGCAAGAAGGTCGCGTCCACGGTTCTGGTTCTTGCTGCACTCGGCGAGACCATCCTCACTGGGGGTTTCGATCCCCACGAACACGGTGTTGAAGCCGGCTTCGACCATGAGCCCCATAAGCAGGTCATCATCGGAGAGGTTGATGGAGACTTCGGTGTTGAAGGGTATTCCCCTTTTATCACGACGCCAGCGGATCAACGCGGGCAGAACATCTTCCTTCAGCTCTCGGGCGTTGCCTATGAAATTGTCATCCACCACGAAAACCGCCCCCCGCCATCCAAGGCCGTACAGGATGTCAAGCTCGGTAATGAGCTGGTCCGATGTCTTTGTTCTGGGAACCCTCCCGAACATTGAGGTAATGCTGCAGAATTCGCAGTTGAACGGGCACCCCCTGGAAAACTGGATGTTCATGGTCGCGTAGTGCTTCATGTCCACCAGATCCCATCGGGGCGCAGGGGTTTTCTGAATGTCGGGGAACTGCGTTGTGGTATAGATTGGTTGGGGGTTCCCGCGCGCCAGGTCTTCGAGGAACAGGGGCAGTGTTATCTCCGCCTCGTTCAGCACGAAGTGGTCCACTCCGGGAAATGTCGGGTGCTCTCCGGTGAAAAGGGGGCCTCCGGCCACCACGGTAAGCCCGGCAGCCTTGCACCGGTCGATCACGCGGTGGGTGTCGTCCCGCTGGATGACCATTGCGCTCACGAAGGCGAAATCGGCCCAGACGATGTCATCATCGGAAAGAACGGTTACGTTCAGGTCAAGAAGCCTGAGATTCCAGTCCGCAGGAAGCATGGCGGCAACGGTTATCAGCCCCAGCGGGGGCGTTCCGGTCTTCTTGTGAACGAACTTGAGCGCGTGCTTAAGGCCCCAGAATGTGTCTGCAAACACAGGATAAATGAGTAGAATATTCAGTTTGTCATTCCTTCATTTTATATTTACTATAGAAACAATGATAAACAATTGTAAGCTCTTAGTCAACTCCTGAAAAAACAGAGGCGCTTGAATGACTTGATTGTTAGGAATTTCATAACGCCAGGCATGCATTCTTCCCGGACAACCAGGGGCAATGCGCGAAAAACCGTCTTACTCGGGTTAGAGAGGCTTACCGGGCGTCACTTCGAATCGACAGCACCGCCATCATCCCAGCGCCACATCCAGCATCATCATCACGGCAAAACCGGCCAGTGTGGTAATCGTAACCATGTCAATGTTCGCCGGTGTACGCTGGGATTCAGGGATGAGTTCCTCCACGACAACGAAGATCATTGCTCCCGCGGCAAAGCACAGTGCGTAGGGCAGTATCTCCTGCATGTGAAGGACGAATGCGGCGCCGCAAACGCCCGCCACCGGTTCCACGATACCGGATGCCTGCCCCGCCAGGAAGCTTTTGCCCCTTCCCATCCCATCCCGCCGTAGCGGCAGTGACACGGCAGCCCCCTCGGGAAAGTTCTGAAGGCCTATTCCGATGGCCAGCGCAATCGCCCCACCCAGCGTGGCTGATGGAAGACCGGCCGAAACCGCGCCAAAGGCAACGCCCACGGCAAGCCCCTCGGGGATGTTGTGCAGCGTTATCGCCAGCACCAGCAGCGTGCTTCTCCGCCATGACGTCTTTATGCCCTCGCTGCTCTCCATTCCCATACCCGGGTGAAGGTGCGGAAGGATACGGTCGCTGAGCCTCATGAAAAGCCCGCCCGCCATGAATCCGATCACGGCCGTGAGCCAGGCCGTTTGCCCCATCTGTTCGGCCATTTCAATGCCGGGCGCCAGCAATGACCAGAAACTGGCGGCTATCATTACGCCTGCGGCAAACCCCAGCATCGAATCAAGGACCCTTGCCCTGACCGTTCGGGTGAAGAAAACAAGCCCGGCGCCCAGGGCCGTAACTCCCCAGGTGAACAGGGTGGCCACAAGTGCCTGAACGACAGGCCCGCTCTGCAGGAAGAAATCGATCATTTATCTCCAGCACTCAGTCTTTTCACAGGGAGACCGCTTCCGATCCTTCGGGCGATTCCCTGAAGATACCAAAAGATGGACTGGCAGAATGGACAACAGGCTAACTCGTTTCCATTCAATTACATTACTGCCATATCATAGAAACGGGCCAATGAAAAGCAAGCATCAGCCCTCCAGCTCCAGCCATCAAGGGCAGAGAATGCTGACGATCTGGATTATTGTACACGCCATGTTATACTTCTGGTTGGAATCGATCCTCGGGCCGAAAGGGGAATGAAATGATCGCTCTGCTTCTGGCAATCATATCCGGCCCCCAGGGAATCCTCTGGACCGCGTTTCCTGAAGGTTGCTTCACCGCCGTCCAATGTGCGGGAGACGTGAACGGAGACGGCACAGGGGACATCTTCACAGCATCCCTCGAGAGCATGGGGGTTGGGATACACTGTCTCGACGGCCTCACAGGAGCGGTGATCTGGAGCAATCAATCGGCCCTGGGAGTTGCCGGACCCGGTTGTCTGCGAACCGTGGGCGACGTCAACCTCGACGGAGTGCCCGAGGTGGCCGCCGGTCAGGCGGGCTCTCCCAGGGTATTCCTCCTGTGCGGGGCAACAGGCGCGCAGATATGGAGCTCTCCGCAGGATAAGGTCGTGCAGTACGTTGAGGGTATAGTGGGCCCTGAACCCGGAGACGTTGTTGTTCTCGCCATGAAAGACGCCGTCTCGAGCTCGGGCGGGATCTTTGCCCTTGACGGCCAGTCAGGCCAGGAATTGTGGTTTCAGTGGGCCGGTTCCACCCAGGATGCCTGGATCAAGGTGACAGAAACGGACATAAGCGGCAACGGCTGGTCGGAGATGGGCTATTCCATCGACCGCGGCAGTGTCTGGAACGGGTCGGTCATGGTCATGGACGGCTATACGGGTGAACTGCTATGCGGCCAGAGCACCTGCTACTTCGGAACCATGGATATCTGCGACTCCCCGGTCCCGAGTCTTGCCGTCTCCCACTTCGGGTATCTGCCCGGCACATGGATGGTTGACATTCCCGGCGAGGAGCCTGTCTGGGATACCGGCGAGGAAGAATTCTGTTTCCCGAACCTGAATTTCATCGGGAACGTCACAGGATCATATTCGCCCCGGGCGGACCTGCTGTGCTACGGCAGCTTACATATCTATCTGATAAGTGGTGACAACGGCTATCACGACGACGGCTACCCGCTATCAGCGGTTGCGACGGACTGCTTCCACGACGGCAGCCAGTGGCGTCTTGCCGCCCTGACGGCGGGCACGTTCAACGCCCCTCCCCTCGTTTTCTCCTCACCGGCAACGACCCCCCAGACCCAGTTGCCCAACTCCCCCGGCTCGTCCATGTGCCTTTTCGAGTCGGACCAGTACCCCACTCCCCTTGTCGCCGTGGCCATGGCCGGAACAACCGGTCCGGGGATCTGTGTCATACACACCTCATGGCCCGTGGCGAACGGCGGAACGTACAGCGAACCCGTGCCCGCGCAGGTTCCTGTCAGCCTCGTGGAATGTCCGGGGAGAGGTTTCTTGACGGCTCAGGGAATAGCCGGCGGAGAGGCCGTGATACTCGATTCGGCGGGAAGGGTTGTCGGGAAGGTCATGCTGAGGCCCGGCGAAAGGGAGGCATTTCATCTTCCTCCCGGTGTGTACCTTCTTGTGGATTCCTCAACCGGTGTTCTTCTTCAGCGCGGAGTCGTTCTGGTCCGCTGACACTTCGCTTCAGGGCAGGAAGCCCACCCAACCGTCCGCATCGGAAGCTTCGAGGAGTTTCCAGCGCTCACCCGGCGCACACGAAACAAGCAGGGTCCAGCTTCCCCCGCTGCTGATGTAATCGGGGCCGGTCCCGGTGAAGTCGAGCTGGAAGTCGAACGAAAGAACAGCCTCGTCGGCGGAAAGGTACTCGACCGAAGCGTTTTCCTCATCGATTGAAAGGGTTATCTCGGAACACCCCATGAAGAAGAACAGGATCCTCTCTGTCTGGAGTTCGGCGTTCCAGCCCGTATCCACGACCCCGTCGCCGTCGTAATCTTCCCAGTCGCATTCGGGAATGCTGTGAAAATAGCCATCCTGAAGCACCCACGTGAACAGTCCGGGGTCCCGGTAGCTGTACGCATCTTCGAGCAAGGTCAGCACATCGAGAGGGGTTCCCAGCCCTTCCGGACCGGTAGTGCTACCGCACCCCGCGGCAAGTACCGCCATAGCCACAGCCAGCCTTTTCATGGTTCGCTTCCCTTCCGGCACGACAATTAATACAATGATTCCACTTTCCCGAAAGGTCAAGACGCTGGCGCGCTCGATACTGCGATCCAGAATTCAAGACCTTTTCCCTGCCTGTGGATACTGGCCAGCACGATCTGAACTGGAACGATCGTGATTACATGGGAGGGCCACTTCCTCCGGGGGTTTACATCCTGAGGATATCGGGCGGTGGTCTAACCGCGTCGGAAAAGGTCATTCTGGTGAGATAGATCAATTTCTCCGGACAGAAAGGTTCTCGAAATACTCGAATGCGTCAATGACGTCGAGATAGGCTCCGTCAAATCCCGTGTCGATGATCCTCTGCAGATAGGATTCGTCGTTGCCGAAGATGATTGCCTCCCACGCAGGGTCCCAGTATTCAACCTTGTAGTTACCCGGCCAGTCCGGGTTTTCATTTCCCAGCCAGGACGGCTTTTGTGTATTCCACGCAGGGTCCCAGTAATACCTGTAATCCTCGGCTTCACCGATGCTCATGTAGCAGATCAGAAGCCTTTCACCGCCGTCGCTCTTCACACGGATCTGGTAAAGGTCAGAGGGAGTGAACTGCTCATCGTTATGAAAGAGGTCCATTATGACAACGTCATAGGATGTCTGGGAAACAGCGTCGATGAATTGCTGCTTCGTTCCGTAATTGTCGCCGTTTATCAGATACAGGAAGTTGGCCGCCTGGTCAATGTTCGTAACTGCATTTGAATTCACATTCCATGGATCCGCAGGATAACCGGGAATGGTGTAGAGCTCCCGCTGATCGGCTGCGAACGATATGAAACCGTACAGTTCATTCGTCTGATAGGAGTCATCAACGTACTCCCGAGTCCAGCAGTAATCGGTAGCCAGCACCTGAACGCCGTTTTCTTCGCAGACAAGGCAGAGGTCCCGCAGGTATTCCGCCTCGGACGCTGGTGTGGGGACATTGTCAGAAGTGTAACCATAGAACATGTCCTCCCTGCCGGTTGCGTCCATTGAAGCCAGATAGGCGATCTGCAGCGTGCCCCCGGGGTCTCCGTTGTCGGTTACCAGTTCCTGGCCGTTCTGGGGTATTACGATGAACCCGGGATGCTGTCCCTTTGCCCATGAGGATAGCTCCATGACGAAGCTTCGCATTTCCTGCCGATAGAAACTGTTTTCACCGGAGGGACCTGTGGCGTCGTCTGAGCCGCACCCTGCTGCCAGAAGCAGCAACACTGCTGAAACAGTTGTTCTGCTCAGAAAAGCATTACCTTTTGGCATGGGTTTTCCTCTCCATCCATTCGCAGGAAAACAGTTGGCAAACCAACTGGCACCGTCTGCTTCCTTCCCCCATCCTGCTGTCGCATCGAAACCGGCGTTGAAAGGAGCTGGTGGTGGTGAACTCATGGGGTGAACTTTCTGAGTACAGGCGCGGGACTACCCTGGGAGCTGGTTGCTTGAGAGAAAGGCAAGCATTGGTAAAGCCTCTGACAGAATTGATAAAAGGTAAAACCCAAGCACTCACATTGTTTTCGCTTCCTGGCTTAAGCACTTGCTGCTCATCTCCGCCTCCAGCGAGGAGGACCCCAAATCAAATGTACCCTTGTTTCAGAAGGAATGTCAGCTTCCTGGCCAGGAGAAACCAAAACAACTTCCCCGGTATGCAAAGTCAGATCGAAAAGCAGGCTAAACGCTTAACTCCATGTCACAGAGTAGTATCCGTATTCAAACGCAGCAATGGAGCATTCCATTCCGATCCGACCCAAGCGAAACGCCTCAACGTCACCCGTGTGTCAGCGCTACTGGAAGGAAGTCTTGACTCCGGCGAAAGTGGTGTTCAAAAGGGTCATGTCCCCTGAGAACTGAATGAGGGGTATCACGCTGGTCCGGCTTCCTGTTTCCGAATCGTACGGCCCGGATGCGCATCGCATGGTTCCGGTGTTCCATTGCCATGTGTAGACGCACTCCGTACCCAGTTCCTCACCTTCGGACCAGAGGATCTCGATGATGAGGTTCTTTGTTCCCCCGTACCAGAAGGGGGAATCGAGTACGAATGGTATCCAGGCATTCGGTTCGGCCTCAATCAGAAGGCTTTCGCGGCTGAATAGAAGTGTCCGGGTGCCGGGGATGAAATTGTCTTCGAAGTTGTCACCGAGAACATCGGACTCAGCCAGTCCCGCCCAGATCTCGAAGTCGGCAAAAGTGGTCTGACCGGATGTCGATCCCGAGCTGTGCCTCTTGAGACTGATGGTGTCGAATTC
Source organism: candidate division Hyd24-12 bacterium UBA6080 (assembly GCA_002436025.1). Classification (GTDB taxonomy): domain Bacteria; phylum Fermentibacterota; class Fermentibacteria; order Fermentibacterales; family JCC-6; genus UBA6080. The sequence goes on along the minus strand of DIXM01000002.1, from coordinate 732,218 downwards.
AAACGCGCCGCCCATCTCAGAGTCGAGCACTACCACCTGGTAGCGCAGCGACTCGATTCAAGATACGCAAAGTGGTTCGCCGGAGGACAGCTCCTCGCTGCCAACGGTAACCGTCGCGGCGCTTGCAGGAACAGCTGCAAGAAGAAGCAACAGAGTGGAAAGTGTTTTCATGTATGGTTCCTCAATCTTCACAGGCGAAAACGGTCTTGATCTCGCCGAATGTGCTCTGGGACAGCGAAAAATCGCCCGAGAACATCAATTCCGAGATCTGTGTAGAGAGCACGCCAGTAGGGGCGGCGAGGCTGATAGCCTTCACGCAGCGGACGGCACCTGTATCCCATCTCCAGGTGTAGAAGCTGTACGCCGTATTGGCGGAGGTCCACTGAAGGTCGATGAGAAGGTTTTGTTCACCACCGTACCAGAAGGGGTTGTCAAGTGTGACAGCTGACCAATCGTTGGCGTTCCCGCTGAGGTCAAGTGTGTCCGCCGCGAAAACAAGGGTGCGGGTGCCCGGAATCCAGTTGTCGTCGAATGTCGCACCGAGCTCGTCATCGGCGCAGAGCCCCATGTGGATCTCAACACCATAATAATGACCCTCACTGCTGCCGCTGGCAGCCCTCTGCCAGGCAATGGACAGAATGTCCATGGCATTTCCCATCTCGCTGTCGAGCACCACCACCTGGTAGTGCATCTGAGAGCTTCAGGAACCACACCAGGGATCGCTTGACTGCGAGCCCTGGCTGCCGATGACTATGTCTGCGGCTGAAACGGTAATCACCGAAGCAAACAGAAAAAGCAACGACCTCATGCTGATCCCTCCCAAGTGTTAGCCCGTGCATTTCACTTGAACCGAAAACGTTTGTGAAAAGGCAAAGATCATCGATCGTGCACGGAACAGCGCATTAGTATATGGCTGTTTGTCAATTCATGCAAACACGTCCGGCAAACCGAAGGAGATCTGCTTCAGTGGTCCGCTTGTCGCATGCGGTCTGACTCCGGAATGAGCTGTGTTCCGGACAATCCGCTGTTGTTCGTACCACACGCGGCTACGGAGTCTGGAAAGACCTCTTGAGGACTGGTGGAGGCGGCGGGATTCGAACCCGCGTCCGCGCACGGGGGCTGAGAAGGCGCTACATGCTTAGTCCGTACTCATTCTTGGCCGGAGGTGGGCAACGGACGGCGCTCTCCGGACATGCCCTCCATTGTTCTCGCCTCTTCACCCCGGAAGGTGGGGGGATGGAGGCCAGCCTTCATTGCGTCGCCCTGTACAACCTCGAAGGCGAAGGTTGAGAGGACGGCCACCCTAACTGGAGGGTGACGGGTTGTCGCTTACGCGGCAGTTGTTTGTTCCCGCCTTTTTAACGAGGCCGGCGGAACCTCGGCATGCTCCCGCAAAACCGCATCCGTACCCGTCGAGACCTGTCGCCCCCAACGAATACACTTGAATATACACTTTTCTTGCCGAATCGTTCAAACCGTGCTCAAGCGGTTCACTCTTGATCCCAGTGCTGTGCTAAACCGACTTCTCGAACATGTCGTACCAGCTGGTTCGGCTTACCTTTTCTTCGGTGAACTCACCTGTGGCGCTGACCTGTACCATGATGTACCGGGGCTTTGCCTTGCGCTTCAGAAATGCTGAGATTCCAGCGATTCCCGGTTGGGCCTGATTGGGTTCGTACTGGGTTCCGTATGCATCCCATATGGACCTGTAGTAAACCTGATAGGTCTCTTCATCTGGCGGTTCGCCGGTGTCCACGACAGGGTGTCTTTCCTGGATCATGGCCATAAAACCGGGCCAGCGCTCGTCGCTTCTGACCCTGTCTGAGTACTCGAAGACCTTTTTGTAGTGCTCGGAGTAGACCTTGTTCCTCTCGTCGACGTATCTGCTGGCCCTTCTCCATTTCAGGAACATGTAGACCACTATCACAGAAATACTTACAGCAATAACCAGAGGCCGGTTGGACAACAGCCCTTCGATCATCTTCTGCCCTCCTGAGGTTTCACTGCATTGGCAACGCAGCCTTCAGTGTCTAACAAGGGCAGAGTAATACGCACTGAGGCTTTGCATGTCAAAACCACGGTGTCTCGGTCACGGGATTCCGCGAAGACTGTCAGGGCTTGATTTCTCCTGTCGTTTCCGGTATATGTTGCCTTCGTTTGCGTAGACCAACAAGGAGACTGCAATGTCCTGGAAATGTGATATATGCGGAAAGAAGCCCTCGGTGGGATACAGGGTAAGCCATTCCACCAGACACACCAAACACATCTGGAAGCCCAACCTTCAGTCCGCCAGGATCCTGATCAACGGCGTCGCGACGCGGATCAAGGCCTGCACGACCTGCATCAAGAGCGGACGGGTCAAGAGGGCTTAGGGCTCGGGGGCGCCGAAAGGCGCCGCCTTTGCCTTTTTGCTGCATAGCGCGTTCCCGTACGGTTTTTACCGGTCGGGGCGCGCTTGCTTATATGGGCTTTGGATTACTGTCTTTCCGCGTCGAGGACGGCGGCGGCCTGGAACTCGCGTGCAAGTCTTGTGTAGCCGAACCCCATGTTCAGGAAATCCCAGCCGAACTGGCTCCCCACCTCGATGGGTTCGAAGACCCAGTTCATGTCGATCCCGGCCTTTTCAAAGGCCGTGTTCCAGCCGACATCCGTGAGTTTGGTCTCGAGGGCGGCGGCAACTTTTCTGTCCCCCCGGGAGAGGAGCGCATAAATGTGCGCGTCCCGCGGAGAAATGCCCTTGATCTCACTGATACCGAGTTTTGAGACACTTCGCTGGAAATTGTCGATAAGCAAACGGAGGCGGGCGGGGTTCTGCATGGGTGACCACTGGAAAGCCGTCCAGGGGCGGGGTATGAACGGGTCCATTCGAACGGTTATTGGAAGGCTGGTATGCCCCTGTACCATTTCAACGAACCTGATGTTCTCTTCCCGGTCTGCGTCGGTCTCGAAGGGCAGACCGATCTGGAAGTTTATCCTTATCCTTTTGACCCTTGGGTCCATGTTTTTTAGAATGAGCAGGTAATCGCTGTTCGTGCGGCCCTTGCCAAGCACCTTGCGAAGGCTGTCCGAACCGGTTTCGGGGGCCATGAGCAGGGTTTCGACGTCGTAGGTCGAGGGGATCTCCTCCACCATCTCGGGGGTATCGCGGCGATGGGAACTGGCATGGGCCACAAGACCGCACCCCTGGGCAAAGGCCGTTATCTCGTCGATCTGATAATGCCCCGATGGCGTGCAGGCAGTGAATACTACCTGTTCCCCCTTGGGGATGCTCCGAATGGTCTCTTCGAGCTCTTCGAGGTGCTGCTCGCGGTAAGGAAGGTAAAGGTACCCGGGCATGCAGAACCTGCAGTTGAAGGGGCAGCCCCTGGCGATCTCCACTATCCATGTGTCGGGGATGACAGACTTGGCGGATATGGTTCCGGTGAGCGCGCCGACGCTCTCCGTGCTGGCCCACTGGCGCATTATGCCGAACCTGGGTGATACGCCGTGGATCCTGGGAACCAGCATCCCCGGAAGATCGGCCACCTGCTGGAGAATGGCGTCTTTCGAGGCGGCGTTCCTTCCCATGCTTTTTATCGTGTCGAGAACCGGGCCCAGAATGGGCTCGCTTTCACCGATCATGAAGGCGTCGAAAAAGGGCATCAGGGGCATTGGGTTGGCCGTCACACCAAGGCCGGTCGCAAAAATCAGGGGCCACTTCTCCCGGCGCTGGGAGGCCCTGAGGGTCACTCCCGACATCTCCATCATCTCGAGGGCGGGCAGGTAGTCGGTTTCACCGGGGATGATGAATAGAAGAAGGTCACAATCCGATATTGGTTTGCCCGAGTCTACCGTTACCGCCGGGGCGGATGCCCGCTTGCGCCAGTTGTACTCGTCGCGCTCGGGAAGGAAGGCGCGGGAGCATACCGTGTCGGACCATGTGGAGAGCTGATTGTGGATCCTGTGGAACGCGAGGTGTGCCATTGCCTGGTGGTACGGCCTCGGAAAAGCGAACACAGCTTCGAACATACCCCTGGAGTTACCAAGGGCAAGGCTTTTCTCGGTGGAAAGGAGGGCTTTCCTCCGCTCTTCGTACCGGTCACCTGCGGATTTTCTGCTCATCCTGTGGCTTCCTCTTCTCAGGAAAACAATTGGGAAGAGGAATATATATACGACAAGGTGTTGTTCAAAATACTGCCTTTTTATTACCCCTAATCAAAGTCTCTCTGCAGAAAGCAGGGCAGGTTCGCGTCCCTCGTGTTCACGTTCCCGGAACCGTGGGCAACGACAGGGAAGGGAATGTGCTCGGTGCCCCTTCTTCCGCCCTCGAAGGGTCCCCTTGCGACCCTGGCCGGAAGGTCCATCTCAATGGGATCGTTCTCGATCCGGTCACCGAAGCCGGTGGCTATGACCGTGACCTTGATCTCGGCATCAACATCGTCGCCATAGCTGTGGCCGATGAAGACCTGGGCAGTGCGTCCCACGACGTCCGAGATGGTTTTCTGGGCAATCATGGCCTCACGGAACTTCACATCCCGTGAGGAATGGACGTTCACCAGGACCGCCCTGGCGCCTTCAATCGAGATGCTGTCGAGAAGCGGGTTCGAGATTGCCTGACGGGCGGCTTCCTCGGCCCTGTTGGGTCCCGTGGCCACGCCGGTGCCCATCATGGCTCCCCCTCCGCTCGTGATGACCCTTCGGACATCCTCGAAATCGAGGTTGATCGTGCCCGGCACGGAGATGATGCGGTTGATCCCCTCCACCGCATTGGCAAGGACATCATTGGCCATCGCCAGGGCGTCCTCGAGAGTTGCGTCCTCGTCAACGACTGTGAGAAGGCGGTCGTTGGGGATTATGATGAGGCTGTCCAGAACCTTGCGAAGGCTCTGTATGCCCTCTTCGGCCCTCTGCTGCTTGAGAACGCCCTCGTGCTCGAACGGTCTTGATACCACTCCGACGGTGATCGCGCCCTGCTCCCTTGCCACCTGGGCGATCACAGGTGCGGCTCCGGTTCCCGTTCCCCCGCCCATGCCTGCGGCGATGAAGACCATGTCGCAACCCTTGAGCATGTCTTCGATATCGGTCAGGTTCTCTTCGGCGGCCTGCCTGCCGAGCTCGCTGCTGCCCCCGGTGCCCCTGCCCCTGGTCACCCGGCCGCCGATGATCAGCTTCTCGTCGTACAGACAGTTCTCGAAGTCCTGCACATCGGTGTTGATGGCAAGGTACTGAACGCCCCGGATCTTCCTCTGGACCATCCTTGTGATGGCGTTGCAGCCACAGCCGCCTATTCCCACCACCTTAAGACTGATCCTTCCACCGGAGTCTTCACCAAGCTCCATCAGATCGTATACAGCCGGCATTGCATCCTCCCTGCTATTTCAGCGTGTCAAGAAAGTTTCTAACCCTTCGAAGCATTCCTTTTTTGGGCCCTGAGGCCATTCCCCTGCCGTGCCTCCTGCCGCGCCCGCACCCCAGTACGGAAAGCCCTGCAGCAACAGCGAACTCAGGGGTTCTCAATATCTCGGTGGGCACCTCGTTCGCCCTGGGATAGCCTGTTTCGACTGGAAGGCCCGTTACCGCTGCCGCGGTTTCGAGAAGCCCCCTTGTCCTCGATCCGCCTCCAGTGATGATCAGCCCCGCAGGAAGGTCGCCGGGTTCAAGGCCGCACCGTCTGATCTCCTGGGATACGCCTTCGCAGATGGCCTCGATCCTCTGGGAGACCACCTGGGTTACCAGCGGGTGCGAGATCTGCAGGGTTCCCCTGTCCCCCACCCTGGGCACGTTCATCACCAGGTTCGGACTGCTCATCCTGTCGTTCGCCGCAGCCTTCTCCACTTTCAGGCGTTCGGCCTGGACCCAGGACAGTCGAAGACGCTGCAGGTCCCTGGTTATGTGGTCGGATGCCATGGAAAACGAAGCAAGGTGCATGGGACCGCCATCGCGGTACACGACCAGGTTCGTCATGGAGCTCCCGATGTCCATGAGAACCACACCGAGGTCCATTTCATCGGCACTGAGAACGGACGCTCCCGCCGCGAGACCGGAGGGGACAAGAGCTTCGACCTTTCTGCCGGTCCGTTCCACCATCGCGATGAGGTTCTCCACTGGGACCCTGTCCGAGTAGACCGTGAAGACCCTTGCGGTGACTGATGATGCCTGGAGACCAACTGGTGGTTTTGAGAGCCCCGTAAAACGGTCGAAGGCAAAGTCGCGGGTTATCCGGTCCAGCGCCATTGATCCCGGAGGCAGGTCGATGCTGCCTGCTGCTTCAAGCGCGGCCGCCACGTCCTTCTCCGTGATGACACCGGGCTCGTCCATACTCCCGGTGCCGATGGTGCCCGTTCCCATGAGGCCCCTCACATGGGCGCCTCCCACAGCGAGCTGAACCCTTTCGATACGGAAACCGCAGAGTTCCTCGGCCTCCTCCATCGCACGTGCGGCTGCGGCAGCCGCACCCTCCATATCAACAAGTATTCCGTCCCGAACGCTGTTCCTGCACTCGGAGGCTCCAAGCCCGGAGAAAACCGGCTCGCCGTTCTCGCCGGCCACCGCAACCACGCACTTTACCGCGGACGCCCCGATGTCCAGCCCGGCATGGTACTCAGCGCTCATGAATTCCTCCTAAAAACCGCCTGGCCCCTGAACCTGAGGTCAACCTGGTCGGCCCCGGTTGCCATGGGGCTCACGAGTCCCCACGAAACCCATCTCTCCTCGAGCATCTCGGAGCCGAGGAGTATCGTCAGATCGTTTTCCATCACGTTCACTCCCGTGGAATCCAGGATCACCACGGTGTTCTCCCTGTTTTCTCCAAGCCAGTGGGTGAACTCCACCGCGGAGGCCAGAAGGGCGGTGTCCGGATCCGTCGAGAACCGGATGACGGGGAGGTCGCCGGACATCCATGCCTCTGGAAGCCTTCGGCAGAAACGGTTCACCGCGACCCGACCGGATGGGGTTTCAAGCACCGCAGCAGCGTTTTCCAGTGTTATCTCAAGGTGCGCCGAAGATGGCCAGATCAATGTGACCGAGGCAGCGCTGACCCCAGGAACCGAGCACAGTTCGCGTGCCAGGGAGTCGGTGTCTATGCTGTGGAGCGCCACCCCAAAGGCATCCTGTATCACTTCGGCGACAGCGGTGGTGTCGCAGCAACCCAGTCCCGTGACAAAGACCGTCTCGAGATCGAAGCGTCCGTCCCGCTCCGCCCACCTGAAAGCGAGCACCGCGGCCAGAACCAGAACGGAAACGATGGAAACGCCAAGCGCCCTTGTTTTCATGATTGTCCTCCAAACGCCTTTCGTGCCACGCCATCCACGCTGCCGGCGCCCATGAAGACCAGCGCTGAGGCATCTGCGGCCTTTATCAATTCCGGGATGTCCTCCTCGGAGATATGCCTGAAACGCCAGCCCGACGAGGCGATGATCAGGTCGGAGGTAACCCCGGGCAGCGGGTCCTCCCTGGATGGGTAGACCGGAAGGACCCACACGTTCCGGGCTGAGGCCAGGGCCCCGGCCATCTCTTTGTGAAGCATCCCCGTGCGGCTGAAGAGATGGGGCTGAAAAACAACGTCAACCGGCCCTCTCACGGCCCCGATCACGGCGGAGAGCGAGGCCGCCATTTCAGTCGGGTGATGTGCATAGTCGGTGAGGAAGACGGTCTGCGCGCGCTTACCAAGCCTTTCCAGGCGCCTCTGCACTCCCGGCCAGGAGGACAGGGCTTTCATCGCATCCCCCGGCTGGACTCCGACAGCGTGTGAAAGGGCCACGGCGATGGCGGCGTTTCTCAGATTGTGTATGCCGGGGGCGGGCAGCTCTCCCAAAACACCCCTGAATTCGTAACTCATTCCCCATCCCGATGGAGAAAGGGGCACGAAGTCGTAATCTCCGCCGGGACCGCATGTGACAACACGACGACCAATTCTTTCAGCGTGACGGGCAAGGGAAGGCTTCTCAACGGGGACCGCCACTGTGCCGCCCGGAAGAGTGAGTTCCAGAAAGACCTCAAAGGCCCACTCAAGTGCTTCTGGGGAACCGTAGCACTCGAGGTGCTCCAGATCGAAGGTGGTCACCGCTGCATGCGATGCGCAAAGACGCAGGAACGCCCTGTCGTACTCGTCGGCTTCCACCACAGCCAGACGGCCACCGGGGCGGAAGTTGCCGTTCCAGGCGGTCATCCCGCCGCCAAGGAAGACGGTCGGGTTCAGCCCCGTTTCCTGAAGGATCCATCCCGTCATTGAAGTCGTTGATGTTTTTCCGTGGGCGCCCGATACGGCCATGGTTGTGCATTCCCGCGAAAGCTCCGCCAGGGCCTCGCTTCTCCGGAGAATGGTGATGCCCCTGCGCCTTGCCTCCAGAAGCTCCGGTGTGGATTCGGGTATGGCGGCGGAGAAAACAACCGTGTCCTGACCGTCGAGGTGTGTTGCAGAATGACCCTGGTAGACCTTTGCCCCCCCAGGAGAACTGTCTTCCCCAGCGTCGCGGTCACATCCCGTGACCTCCCAGCCCAGAGAAGCGTACCATCCCGCCAGGGCGCTCATGCCTGCTCCCCGAATGCCCATGAGATGGACCCTTCCCTTCATCTGCAAAGCCTCCTGATCTCTTCGGAGACCAGCTGGGCGGCGTTTTTCGGAAGCAGTCCGCTCATGGCCACAGCCATTGAACCAAGCGTTTCCCTGTTGTAAAGAAGAGCCTTCACTTCGCTCCAGAATGCTTCCGGCTCAGTGCTTTCCTGCCTTTTCATGAGGGCGGCACCCTCCCTGACGGCCATCATGGCGTTCGCAGCCTGATGGTCATCGGCGGCGTGGGGGTAGGGTATGAACACTGTCGGGATGCCAAACCGGGAGAGCTCCGCAAGTGTCTGAGCACCGGCCCGGGCAACCGCAAGGTCCGCCGCGGCGTACCAGTCCGAAAGGTCTGCCAGAAAGCCTGCGGCGATAAAGCCCTCGCGGTCGGCCACGATGGCCTTTACCCTCATTTCGTCGGACTCACCGCACTGCAGAAGCACATTGATCCCGACGGGACACGCCATGGCCAGGTCGTTCACCGCTCTGGCACCCTGGCTGCCCCCTAGAAAAAGCACGACTTTGCTTTCTTCCGACAATCCCAGCCTGACCCTGGCGCCCGCCGGGCGTGTTACGGCCTGAACAGGAATGCCCACGGTCCTCACCCTGCAGTGGAACTGACTCTCCTGGCCGGGAAAAGCGGCGAAGGCCAGCTTCGCGAACCTTGACACAAGCCTGTTGCTGCGGCCGGGGATCGCGTTGGTATCAAGCACCGCGCAGGGAATCCCACACAGCCACGCCGCGGCTACGCAGTAGAACGAGGCGTAACCACCGGTTCCAAGCACAGCTTCTATCCTGAGCCTTTTCAGGAGGCCCACCGCCCTGAGCAGGGCAAGTGTGCCAGTGACGGGGAGCAGGATCCTTGCACCCTTGTCTATCCTGGGGCTTCTGAGCGTGTGCGCGTGGTCTCCCTGGGGGGCGTACATTGCCACATCCACGGGTCTTTCGGTCCCCGCGTAGAACACCTCAGCCCACCCTTCGCCCGCAATCCTCTGTCCCACGGCCAGTGCAGGGGCGATGTGCCCGCCCGTTCCTCCGCCGGCGATGAGCACTTTTTTCATGCTTCCGCCCTTCCCGCGGTTCCAGCAAGGAAGCCCAGCGCGGCCAGCGTCATTACTATGCTGGTCCCGCCCCAGCTCATTAGAGGAAGGGGAATTCCCGTTGGAGGAAGGAGCTTCGTCACAACACCCGCGTGTATCATTACCCCCATGGCCACTATCGAGGTGAAGCCACCCGAGGCCATGGAGCAGAAAGGTGTGTCGGCTCCCGCTGCGATCCTCCAGCCGGCGGCGCAGATCGCCATCAACCCCGCCAGGACCAGAACGGTCCCCACGAAGCCTGCCTCCTCGCCGATCACGGCCAGTATGTAGTCACTGAACGCTTCGGGAAGGAATCCACGCTGCTGTCTGCCCCTCCCCAGCCCGCGTCCCAGGAGACCTCCGCTGCCCAGCGCGATGCACGCCTGGTGGGGTTGATAGCTGCCGCCGGAAAGCTCCGATTCGTCCATGCCTGACGTTATCCTTGAAATCCTGTACGGCGATGTCACGACTGCTGCAGTGGCAAGAAGCAGGGCAGTGAATCCCAGCAGCGCCATGTGCCTGAACCTGGCTCCCGCCAGAAGAAGCATCACCATGAGCACCCCCCCCATGTAGACCGCTCCTGAAAAGTCGGGCTGCAGAAGCATGATGATCATGGGCAACAATGCACTGGCGATCATGGCCGCCATGTGGGCGGGTTTCCTTGCATCCCACTTGCCCCGGGAAACCATGAACGAGGAGAGAAGAACGAAGGCGAAGCGCATGAGTTCCGTGGGCATAAGCCTCACCGGGCCGAAGTAAAGCCACCGGCTGCTGCCGTTGATGACCGGCGCGATGCTGCTTCCTGACATGATCAGAGTCAGTGCCAGAAGACCCAGCGAGACAAGGTAGGCTGGAACGGCGATGAGCTGCACCACTGCGGGCTTCAGTTTCCATGCGGCGAACCCGGCGGCCAGCCCCATGAGTATCCTGAGCAGGTGACCCTTGAGGAAGTGAAGGCTGTCTCCAGTGGAACTGAAGCGCATGGAGGCGAAGGAACTTGCGGTCCAGACCGCCAGTATCCCGAGAACAAGCATTATCCCGGTGGTCCAGAGAAGAAAGCTCCTGTCGCGTGTCAAGGTGCTCACTGCATCTCCTCCACAAGCTTTCTGAAATGCTCTCCCCGCTCCTCGAAGTTGCGGTACTGGTCGAAGCTTGCGCAGCCCGGCGAGAGCAGGACCGTGTCGCCGGCAACGGCCCTTTCGCATGCGGCGCTGACCGCTGCCGGCAGGTCGCCTGCCAGTATCGGAGTGGGAATGCCGTGCCATGCCTCGGCAAGCATCGGGGCAGCCTCGCCGAAAAGGATCACAAGTCTGGTGCGCGAAGAGACAAGGTGTTTCAGTTCGGAGTAATCGGTTTCCTTCGCCCTGCCACCGGCCAGAAGTATCACGGGCCCGGTGGCCGCCTCAAGTGCCACCCTCAGTGAGTCGGGGTTCGTGGACTTCGAGTCGTTCACCCAGGTGACACCATGGACCGAGGAGATGGTTTCGATCCGGTGCCGGACACCGGTGAATTCCAGAAGACCCGGGACCATCTCGGAGGGTGTCACTCCCGCTCCGTACGCCAGGCATGCCACCGCCAGGGCATTGTAGAGGTTGTGTCTGCCCGGAAGGCCGATAAGGCTGCTGTCAATCACCGGCATCGTCTCTCCGTCCCAACGGAGCAATAGCGTGCCGCTGCCGTCGACCCAGGCACCCCGGTCCTGGGGTCTCTCCATGCTGAAGACCATCTCGGTTCCCCGGCTTCTTCCGAAAAGTCCCGTGAGGTTCGGGTCATCTCCGTTGAGAACCGTGATGTCCTCGGAGTGCTGATTGAGGAAGATCCTCGCCTTCGCCGAGGCGTACCCCTCCATTGAGCCGTGCCTGGCCAGGTGATCAGGGGTGATGTTGAGGATCGCCGCGCCCCTGGGGCGGAACCGCTCCACTGTCTCGAGCTGGTAACTCGATATCTCCACCACGTAGGATTCCGATCCGGGGTTCTCAAGCACGGCGCGGCTGAAGGCGTAACCAGTGTTCCCGCAGACCACTGCGTTGTAGCCGGCCCTGTTGAGGACGAACCCCAGCCACTCACAGGTGGTGGTTTTTCCGTTGGAGCCTGTCACCGCATAAATCCCGGCGTTCGTGTTTGCAGCCGCGAGCTCGATCTCGCCGACAACGGGAATACCCAGCTTCCTGGCCTCACAGGCGATCCCCGACCACGGGTTGACCCCGGGGCTCACAACAAGCCCGTCAAGGGCTTCCACTTCCCCCGGCACGCCCGGACCGGTCACCATGTGATCAACTGCTTCGGGTTTCTCCACCGTGGGCGACGAATCGAAACCGGTCACGGTGAACCCTCTGGATCTGAGCAGTGTGGCGGCGGCGGTGCCGCTGATGCCGAGCCCCACGACGCCCACCCTTCTTCCGTTGCCCTGGTTCCAGTACGCCATTCCGCTCACCCCTGCTTCTATCTGATCTTGAAGGTGCTGAGACCCAGAAGGCCAAGGATGGCAGCGATGATCCAGAATCGGACCACGACCTTGCTTTCCGCCCAGCCCTTGAGTTCAAAGTGGTGATGAATCGGCGCCATGAGGAAGAATCGTTTTCCGGTTCTTCTGAAATGGCATACCTGTATCATCACGCTGAGTGTCTCGGCAACGAACACTCCGCCCACCACGAAGAGCAGCAACTCGTTCCGTGTCACGACAGCCATGGAGCCTATCGCTCCGCCCAGGGCCAGGGAACCGGTGTCGCCCATGAAGATCTGAGCCGGTGGAGCGTTGTACCAGAGGAATGCCAGGCATGCACCGGCAATGGCTCCGCTGAAAACCGTCAGCTCACCCACCCCGGGAAGGTGGGAGAACTGAAGATAGCTTGCGAAGTTGGCATGCCCGAGAAAGTAGGCAAGTCCGCCGAAGGTGAGCACTGAGATAAGGCTGACTCCAGTGGCGAGGCCGTCCAGACCGTCCGTCAGGTTCACGGCGTTCGTTGTTCCCGCAAGGACAATTGTCACCAGTAGAAGGTAGAGAACACCGAAGTCCACCCGGATGTCCTTGAAGAAGGGAACCGTTGTCTCGGTGGAAAAGATCGTGATCTCTCCCGAGTCCAGTTCAATTGTTCTGAAACCGGGAATGACGGATGCTTCATGGGGACCGTACTGGGGCTGGGGAGGCGTGAAGTACAGCCAGATCCCGACCCCGAGACCAAGGGCGCACTGACCCAGAAGCTTGTACCGCCCCACAAGTCCCTTGGATGACTTTCTGACGGTTTTCAGATAATCGTCGAGAAGGCCGATGAGACCCATCCAGAGAGTGCTTGTCAGAACCACGAGGAGCGGGGTGCTGTCCAGGCGGCCCCACAGCAGAACCGGGAAAAAGACCGCAAGAAGGATTATGACGCCACCCATGGTTGGGGTCCCCCGCTTGGACAGATGGCTTTTCGGTCCGTCATCCCTTACTTCCTGACCGATCTGTTTTCGTGTCAGCATGCGGATGATGCCCGGAGCCACAAGAAACCCCGTAATGAGCGCGGTAATGGTTGCACCGGCCGCGCGAACGGTGATGTAACCGAAAAGGTTGAAGAAACCCGTGGCATCCCTCAAAGGATAGAGCAGCCAGTAAAGCATCAGCACCCCTCTCCGGAGATCCCGCGGACAACGGAATCGAGCCCGAGTGAATGGCTTCCCTTCACGAGAACGCTGTCGCCATCCCGTACGGAAGCGGTGAGCATTGCAAGGGCTGACGCGGCATCGGGAACCCAGGCCACTCCATTGCCACCGTGCCACACCTTTTCAAACTCAGCCCCCACCAGCACCACAAGGCGCAGGCGCATTCCAAGGACCCGTTCCAGAACGAGCCGGTGAGCTTCGGCTGACAGGCCTCCGAGTTCCAGCATGTCTCCCAGAACGGCGATTCCCTTTTCTCCGGAACCGGCCAGCAGATCAAGGCAGGCCATTGTCGAATCGGGGTTGGCGTTGTAGCTCTCGTCGTAGACCGTGAACCCGCCCCTGTGAAGGACCCTTCCGCGGCCTGGCATTCCAACGTAGCCCTCCATGGCTTTCACGGCGGTTTCGGGATCGACGCCCATAAGCGTAGCGGCCAGCGTGGCCGTAAGCGCGTTCTCAAGGTTGTGCGCTCCGGGGACCGAAAGCACGGGCCTGAGCCCCCAGGGCATGAGAACCCCGTTTTCCACCCGTGCGTCTCCACCGGGACCCGTGGTAAACACCCTGAGGTCCCTCTCCCTGGCGGCTTCCCGCAGAATGGGCTCGGTGGCGGGTATCACGGCAATCCCTCCCGGCTTTGTCGTTCTGAGGAGTTCAGCCTTGGCATGGGCTATCCCGTCCCTGGAGCCGAAAAACTCAATATGCGCCGTGCCAATATTGGTAACGACCGAGAGGTCGGGCGCGGCAACTGCACCAAGGCTCAAAAGCTCACCCGAATGGTTCATTCCCAGTTCAAGCACAAGGGCTGAGGCATCTTTCGACGCGTTAATGAGAGAGAGGGGAAGACCGAGCCTGTTGTTCAGGTTGCCCCTGGTGCCGTCAACGCTCATGACGGCTCCAAGGGCGAGCATCAGCAGCTCTCTGGTGGTTGTTTTGCCACTGCTTCCGGTAATGGCCGCAACCGGGCATGAGAAATGTGCTCTTGCCCAGGACCCTGCCTGGAAAAGCGCTTCCGTGGTGTTCGGAACAACGAGGACGGGGCCTTGGAAACCCGCGCGTGAAACCACGGCTGCTGCACCAAGGGCCAGGGCGTCGGGAACGAAATCGTGGCCGTGTGTCCTGCTGCCGGGCAGAGCAAAGAAAAGGCTTTCCGGGCCGGCGCTGCGGGAATCGATGAAAGCCCTGTCAAATGTGTAGCCTGTGTCCGCCTGAACACCGAGGTTCACAGCCAGCGAGTCCAGGCGCATCACGAACGCTCCTTCAGAGCGATCAGTGCTTCCTCACGGTCATCGAAGTGAATTCTTCGGGTGCCGAGGATCTGGTAGTCCTCGTGACCCTTGCCTGCGATGATCACAACGTCGCCGGGACGGGCGGTGGAAACCGCCAGCCTTATGGCCTTCCGGCGGTCGGGCTCGACGATGACGCTGTCCGTGTCTTCAATCCCTGTGAGGATCCCGCGGATTATCTCCATGGGGTCTTCTGTCCTGGGGTTGTCGCTGGTGATAATGGTTACCCCCGCAAGCTTCCGGGATATGGTCCCCATAAGGGGTCTCTTGCCGGGATCGCGGTCACCTCCGCAGCCAAACACGGATATCAACCTGCCTTCGGCCAGATCCCTTCCCTGGCTCAGAACCCTCTCCAGAGCATCCGGGGTATGGGCGTAATCAACCGCCACAAGAAAACCATCCGCACCTTCGACCCTCTCCATCCTTCCCGGAACTCCGGAAAAAGTTGACAGGGCTGCAACGGACTTTTCCACCGGAATGCCGAGAACCGCAGCTGCAGCGATCGAGCCGGCGGCGTTCACGATGCTGAAAGTTCCAGGTGCCCTGAGAGTGACTTCGAACCCGCCCTCGGGCGTGCGCAGGTTGAAGCGTGATCCGTCGATCCCCGTCGATGCCTGACTTACCATGAAGTCGTCGGTGGGAAGGCTTCCGAAGAAGAGGGCGCCCGGTGTCCCGGACCACTCGCGCGAGGCGCTTCCAAGCACAGGAGTGCCGCCCGGTTTGAGAAGGCCAAGCAGGCGGAGTTTCGCCTTCAGGTAATTGTCCATGGTTCCGTGAAAGTCCAGGTGGTCCTGGCTGATGTTCGTGAAAACGGCCGTATCGAACCTGACCTCATCAACCCTGGCCAGGGAGAGGGCGTGGCTTGATACTTCCATTACACAGGCGGTGTCTCCCTGATCGACCATTGCCCTCATGAGACGGGCCGTCTCCAGGGCATCGGGGGTGGTCACATCAGCGGGTACGAATCTCCCGGCAACGGTGTGTCCCACCGTGCCCAGAACCCCTGTTGGAAGCCCCGCTGATCGCAGTATCCAGGCCAGCATGTGGGCAGTGCTTGTCTTGCCGTTTGTGCCCGTGATGCCCGCAGTTGTCAGGCATGCCCAGGGTTCGCGGTAGAAACGAGCCGCGAGCACTGACAGAAGAGGTCTGTTGTTGCCAGCCGGGTTTAAAAGGACACCACGGGAGGAGTTGCAGACGTGAGTCTCGGTTATCACGGCGGCCGCACCTGCTGAAAGGGCTTCGGAGATGTGCAGGTGGCCGTCGGTCCTGAACCCGGCAAGCGCCACGAACAGAGCGCCGTGAACGACGCTCCTCGAATCTGCGGTGACCAGGGTTATGTCGGGGTCGAAAACGCCTGCGTCGATCCCGAGACCACGAAGAAGTGAAGATAGTTTCACGGCGCCGCCTCCCATCCCGAAGCCAGCATGCCTTCGCCGCTTCCCTGCGGGGAGAGGGCCATGTCAGGATCGGAGGAGAGTATCCTCGAAACGATCCTCTGGAATGCCGGGGCCGCCAGGGTGCTTCCCCAGCGGTAAGCGTAATCGGGCTGATCAATTACCACCACGGCCACTATCTCGGGGTTTTCGGCCGGCACCATTCCGGCGAATGCCGACAGATACACGTTGTCGCCCAGGGCGAGCCTCTCTGCCGTGCCTGTCTTGCCGGCGATCCTCACGCCCTGGATCATCGCTGAGGAGCCCGTTCCCTCCTCAACCGCAGTGGTGAGAATGGTCCTGATCTGCTCCGCGGTTTCGGAAGAGATCACCCTGCCCCTCTCAAAGACGTTCCAGTGAGACCACTGCCCGTCACAGCCCGTGGCGGACACGAGCCGTGGACCGTAGAGGATCCCGCCGTTTGCTATGGCGCTGTAGGCCATGGCCAGCTGAAGGGGGGTGACACAGATCTCCTGACCGATGGCCAGGTTGGCCCTTGATACGCCGGACCATCTTGAAGTGGGATAGAGAACCCCGTCAAGCTCGCCGGGAAGCTCCACTCCCGTGGCGCGGCCGAAGCCGAAGTTACGACAGTACTCATAGAGTATCGAGTCGGGAATGGCCCTGGCCATCATCACCGTGCCCACATTGCTGCTCAGGGAGATAACCTGGGTAAGGCTGAGGACGCTGTCTATGTGGTGGCTGTCGTGAATTCTGATACCCGAGACCTCAAGCCATCCCCGGGATACGTCAAAGCTGTCCGAGAGGGAAACAAGCCCCTCCGAAAGACCTGCGGCCAGTGTGAATGCCTTGAAGGTGCTGCCCGGTTCGTGATTGCTCTGAACGCAGTTGTTCCGTGCGGGAGCACCGTTTTCGTCCCTTACCGGGTAACTGGCCATCGCCAGGATGTCTCCGTTGTTCGGGTCAACGACAACAACCGCACCCCATGATGCTCCGGCCAGCACCACCGCCGCTTCCAGTTCCTCCTGGGCAATGGCCTGAAAACGGGCGTCGATGGTGAGGATCACGTCCAGCCCGTCCTGGGCCGGTACGCTCTCCGAGTCGATGTCCTGAAGGCTGTACCCCATCCAGGCGCTTCTCTCAAGGGTCATGCGGCCCGGGATCCCCTGGAGGACAGAGTTCAACTGAAGCTCCAACCCCTCGGTGTGGTCGGGCGTGCACCGGCCGATGACGGGAGTCATCACGTCACCCATGGGGTAGACCCGGCGGTTGAGCACGGTGCAGTTCACCATCCTGGAGCCCCTGCTCATGATCTCGAGAGCCACCGGATAGGGAACGTTGTCGGCGAGAACCTGGTACCCGGGTTTGCGGTCCAGAGGAACCGGGAAACCGGCCTCGGAGAGAAGCCCGGCCACACGGTCGACCTCGAAGGCCTGGTCAGCCAGGACTTCAGGCCAGTAAACGCTGAAGCGGGCGAATGATTCGTTTCCGGCCACCAGATATCCGTTTCGGTCGAAAATGCGTCCCCTTCCGGGTTCGATCTCGAGTTCAACGGTGTTCTGGCTGTCAGCCAGAGTACGCCATCTCTCATGGTCAACGACCTGTATTCGGAACAGGGATATCACGATCAGTGTGAAGAAAGCAAGGTTGACAAGCATGCAGAGCTTGAGCCTTGCCCCGAGCCTTTCGCTTGGGCAGTCCCGCGGGGATCTCACGGTTCCTCCAGAAGGGTGAAGGAAGAGAGCGGCATGGGACCGAGACCCAGGGCCTCACCTATCTCCCTGAGCCTCTGGGGGTTCTCGAGCCTCGCCACCGTTCCCTCAGCCTCGGAGACCCTGCGGTTCAGCCGGTCGAGTTCCTGCTCCATGAGGTGAAGCTCAACGAGCCTTGCCAGCCTGTAGTTCTTCATGCCCATCTGGATCACGGCGTTGAGCAGCAGAGCCGCCAGAAGCATGAGCAGGATGGTTGTCCTGAAACTCATGATGCCCTCACTGCGGTTCGTAGCCTGGCGGACCTTGCCCTGGGGTTCTCCCTTACCTCTTCGGGGGAGGGGAGCTGCCAGGGTGGATCGGTGCAGATGAAATGGGGCGAGTCACGGAACAGGAGTTTCACCGCCCTGTCCTCCATGGAATGAAAGGTTATGAAAGCCACCCGACCCAGAGGCGCGATCCACGTGTGAAGCCCCGCCAGCAACCGGTCGAGCTGCAAAAGTTCATCGTTGACAAATATCCGGAATGCCTGAAACACCCTTGAAAGGGGCTTTACCGGGTTGCCTCCCACCGCCTTGACCACAGCTGCCCGAAGCTCGAGAGTGGTGCGTACCGGCATGGCCCCCCGGATTTCACGGGCGATCCTGCGGCTTCGCCCCTCCTGACCGTAACGGTAGATGACATCGGCGATCTCGGCCTCTCCCATTGACCTCAGTGCTTCGTGCATGGGCTCGCCCCGGCTGGTGTCGAACCTCATGTCCAGCGGTCCGTCCAGGCGATGGGAAAACCCGCGGGACGGGTCGTCCAGTTGAAGCGAGCTCAGCCCCAGGTCGAACAGGGCTCCGGCTGCGGGTGCAGCCAGCAGAGGCTCAACTTCCGTATAGCTTTGGTTGTGGACTGTCACCATCGGGTCGTCACGAAACCTCTGCTCAAGGGCGGCGGCAAATACAGGGTCCCTCTCCATCGCCACAAGGCGCCTGTCGGGGAAGCTCAGCCGAAGGGCCTCGAGGTGCCCGCCCCCGCCTGCGGTGCCGTCAACGATGACTCCGTCCGGAGCTCCCTGGAAGAATCCCGTGACCTTCTGCACCATGATTGGAACGTGTCCGCTCAAGACGCCCCCCTATAGGTCGATGTCCAGTGTCTCGGCGATGTCTTCGAAGGATTCCTCTTCGGTCCGCATGTAGGCTTCGTACTTCTCTGGATCCCAGAGTTCGATGCGGTCGAACTGGCCCAGGAACATCACCTCTCCGGTGATGCCTGCCGCGTCCTGCATGTCTGATGGAATTGCTATCCTGCCCTGGGAGTCAACAGTGACCGGCCTGAGTTTCGCGCCCACCCAGCGCAGGAACCGGCGGTGCTGCCTGTTGCTCCGGGACAGCTTCTCTTCGAAGCCGGCCCGTATCTGCTCCCACTTCTCGGCCTGGTAGAGAACGAGGCAGTTGTCAAGTTCCCTGTTGAGGTAGAGGTCTTCTCCCGTAAGCATCCGGCGGAACTGGGCGGGTACGCTGACCCTCCCCTTGTCATCCAGTGTGTGAATGTGCGTGCCAATGAATTCCGCCATGGAGCCCTCCTCTTATGACGGAATCATTACCCCACTTTGCCCCACTGTCAACCCACTTTGCCCCACTTCATACCATTGAACGCGGCATGGAACGGAAACACCACTGGAACGTGGTTATCGACTGCTCCTGGGGCATGAAAAGGTTTGCGATCAGATGTCGGAATCCCTGCGGTAGGAGTAGCTGTACCTGTAAGTGTAGTAATTCACACCGGAGTAGTTCCGTCCCGGCTCGAATCCGTTCAGCACCGCGCCAGCAATATGGCAGCCCGTTCTCTCCAGTTTCTGCCACACCGCGGCCAGGACCTTGATGTTGACCTGACCGGCTTTTGCCACCAGCAGGGCGGTGTCTACCGAGGGAAGTATCACCATGGCGTCGGTGACCATTGCAACCGGCGGCGCGTCGATGATCACCATGTCAAAGGAGGGAAGGAAGCTGTCGAAGAAATTGGAGGTCGATGCAGCACCCACGAGCTCCGCCGGGTTGTGGGGCACCCTTCCGCTGGGAAGAAGGAAAAGGTTGGGCTCAATGGTTTCGTGTATTGCGTCGGCGGTTGTGGCCCGGCCCGCTACCAGTTCAGTGAAGCCCGGTTCCTTCGAGAGGCCGAAAACCCTGTGAAGCATTGGCCGTCTGAGGTCGCAGTCGATGAGGAGGACCTTTCGGCCCGTCCGGGCTTCGGCCACGGCCAGGTTCGCCGCGGTGGTGGATTTGCCCTCCTGGGGACCGCAGCTTGTGACAAGGATCTTTTTGACCCCCTCGCCGATCTTGACGAAATCGAGGCTTGTTCGAAGGTCGCGGAAGGCTTCGGAATCGGGAGAGATGGGTTTGTCCAGCAGGACTATGCTGACGCCATCCTTCCGGGCCGAAACATTCCTGGGAATGACCCCGATGACAGGAATTCCCAGCTTCTCCAACTGGTCGGGCGTTCGAATACTGACATCGAGCTGGTGAATGAGAAACACGACGCCCACACCCACGGCAAGTCCCACAAGAAGCCCCATCATGAGGTTTCTCCTTGTGGTGGGAATGATCATTCCGCCGGGGAGGGCAGTGTCGACTATCGTGACGTTCCCGATCTGTCCAACTTCCGCGATGCGTATCTCCTCGAACTTGGTCCGCAGCAGGATGAAGATGTTTTCGCTCACTGTCCGGTTTCGCTCGAGTCTGGCCAGTTCGTACTCGAGGCCGGGAAGGCCGGTAAGACCAGTCTCAAGAGCGTTTATATGGGCTTCAATGGCGTTTCTACGGGCATTGGCAGCGCGGTACTGGGCTTCGGCTTCCACCAGATCGGTCATCATGTTGTCTACCGCGCCCGCCGGGTTGGCTGGGTGACTGATCCCCGATGCGCTGGCGATAGCTTCGGCGAGGCTTTCAGAGTAGCCCGTTATGCTGCGCTCGATATCGAGCACTGCCGGGGACTCTTGGTCGGCCCCCCTGGCCAGCAGGGCAGCCCTGGAGGCTTCGAGCCTTGAGATGTTCTCCTGAAGGGTACTTATGAGGTTGTTGTTCACTGTCTCGAGGTCGGTGGCAAGAAAAACACGGTGCTCCTCCAGCTGTACCCTGAGGTAGTCACGGCGGACGGCGGAGGCGGATGCTTCGGTGGCTGCCGTAGCGGCCTGGGCCTCGAAGTTGGCCAGAGAGGTTATGAGGTTCCGGGTTTCTGTCGTGAGATCGACCACCTCGTTGTTCTCCTTGAACACGAGAAGCTCATCCTCGGCCACCTGGAGTTCGTCGGAGATCTGGTTCAACTGTGACTCGAGGAACACCCTGACCAGGCGGTTCTCGCCCTGGGCTTCACTCTGGTTCCACCAGCGGTAGACGCTTACTGTCAGGTTTGCAAGAACAGCGGATGCTTCGGGGCTGTAACCGATGGCTGAAAGGCTGAAAAAGTCGGTGTCTTTCACCCAGCTCACCGAGATGCTTCCCGCAACAAGCCCCACCAGGCTGTTTCGCAGGTACGGTGACGACGGAACGCTGCCGTGGAAGAGAACTGCCACAAGGCTGTCCGCGGCGGGCGACCTGAGAATGGAATCGGCCACCATCTCCGCCATGGACCGGCTTCTGATGAGGTGGATCTGGTTGTTGCGGACAGCTTCCATCTCGAACCACAGAGCGCCGGGCATGTCCAGCGTTCGTGACATCCTGTTCTCGATGTTGTAGATGAAAGTGGCACTGGCGCTGTAGACCGGTGTCGTGCGGGCATTGATCCAGAAAGCGGTCAGAAGACCCAGGAAAACCCCCGCAAGTATGATCCACTTTCCCCTGCGTATCAGCCAGATGTATTCCTGTAGATTGATCCCCTCGCCTTCCTGGGGGACTCCGGACTGGCCGAAACCGCCTTCGCTCACTGTGTGACCACCAGTATCAGGTTCACGGCCACGATGATCTTGTATGCGAAGTCAACTACTTCCTTCCACCACTCGTAACCGCTCCGGCCGATGTAAACCGTCACGCCGGGTTCCATGGACGGAACTGTGGAGCCGTGTCCGTCGAGGTAAGCCCTGAGATCGTAATCACTCTGGAAATCGCGATAGACTATGCGGACATCGCGCAGGTCAGCCTGGGAAGTGGGGCCGCCCGCGGCGCTCAGCGCGGCTACCAGATCGGCGTTCCAGGGGATCTGATGTGCTCCGGGGTCTCTCACTTCGCCCCATATGTTCACTGTCATTGTGACCCGCTCGGCATCCACCCCTGGTACGATATACCCGTCCCCCGAAGGGGGAACCTGGCCACACAACAGTAGAACAAGGATAGCGATCACGCCTTGAACACTCTTTCGATTCCCCTGGCCACTGCGGCGCAGGCGTTCCGGGTATCGACCACAAGACGGCTGTTGTCAACGATCCACTGCCAGTCGTAACAGGAGTGGTCGGTGATCACCACTGCGCAATCATAACCCGCCAGGGTTTCGCAGGACAGCTCCACACCAACGGGTTGCCTTCGGGTCTGCCTTGTGCTTGCAGGGATGTGGGGAATGTAGGGATCATTGTAGTCCACACTGGCGCCCCCGCTGATGAGTTTCTCCATCACCTTCAGGGCAGGGGTTTCACGGTAGTCGTCAATGTCGGGCTTGTACGCCATTCCGAGTATGAGGATCCTGCTTCCGTTGACCGGCTTCCTGTGGCTGTTGAGGGCGTCGGCCACCCTCTCCACGACGAAATCGGGCATGGATGTGTTGATCTCGCCCGCAAGTTCGATGAACCTGGTGGGCATCTCGTACTGCCTGGCCTTCCAGGTCAGGTAGAAGGGGTCGATGGGAATGCAGTGACCTCCCAGGCCGGGGCCGGGATAGAACGGGGTGAACCCGAAGGGTTTCGAGGAAGCTGCCCTGATGACTTCCCAGATGTCGATGCCCATCCTGTGGGCCAGCAGCTTGAGTTCGTTCACGAGGGCGATGTTGACGGCACGGTAAGTGTTCTCGGTGATCTTGGCCATCTCCGCCACTTCCGGCGAACTCACCGGAATGACGGTATCGATGGCAAAGGAGTACACGAACCCGGCGGCATCGGTGCATTCGGGGGTAAGACCGCCCACGAGTTTGGGGATAGTGCGGGTGTTGTAGGTAGGGTTGCCCGGGTCTTCCCTCTCCGGGGAGAAGGCAACGTGAAAATCCCGCCCCGCCTTCATTCCGCTGGTCTCGAGAACGGGAACCATCTCGTCGCGTGTCGTTCCGGGATACGTGGTGGATTCGAGAATGACGATCTGCCCTCTGGACAGGACCGCGGCAGCCTCCCTGCATGAGTTGAGAACGTAGCTGAGGTCGGGTTGCCTGTGGTGCCCCAGGGGGGTTGGAACAGCGATGATTATGGCGTCGGCCCCGGATAGAACCCCGAAGTCCGTCGTAGTGGTGAAAAGACCCGTTTCCACGGCACCCCGTACCCGATCGTCGGGAATGTGTTTCAGGTAGCTGCGCCCGAGTTCAAGAAGCCTGGGCTTTTCCGGATCAATGTCCACCCCGAGCACCCTGCAGCCACCGTAGGCGAACTCCATTGCCAGCGGAAGACCAACGTAACCAAGTCCTATGACGCCTACGACCGGTTCGCCGCGCCCCGTCATCCGTTCTCTGAAAGGACTCAAATCAACCCCTCCCGATACAGTGGTATGAAAACCCCAGATCCTTCAGTTTTGCGGGATTCCAGATGTTTCGCCCGTCGAAGATCACTTTCCTGCGAAGGAGCTCGACGATCCTGTCGAAATCGGGTTCCCGGAATTCGGTCCACTCGGTTATCAGCACAAGGGCGTCGGCGCCCTGAATGGCGTCGTAGCTCGTTGTGCAGAAGGTGACCCTGTCACCCAGTATCCGCCTGGCGTAATCCATCGCCTCAGGATCGTACACCCTGACTGAAGCGCCCAGGGACAGAAGGTCATCGATAAGCACCAGTGAAGGCGCGTCACGCATGTCATCGGTGTTGGGCTTGAATGAAAGCCCCCAGACCGCGAATACAAGGCCGGAAAGATCGTTTCCGAACTCCCCGACGATCTTCCTTCCAAGCACCTTTTTCTGAAGCTCGTTGACCTCGGTGACAGCGTCGAGGATCTTAAGGGGGTAACCGTGCTCGGTGGCGGTATAGCGGAGAGCCTTCACATCCTTTGGGAAACAGCTTCCACCGTACCCGACCCCTGGAAAGATGAAATGGGGACCTATTCGGGAGTCGCTGCCGATCCCGCGGCGGATGTCGTGAACATCAGCGCCCACGATGTCGCACAAGTTGGCTATCTCGTTGATGAAGCTGATCTTAGTGGCCAGCAGGCTGTTGGCCACGTACTTGGTCAATTCGGCCGACCTGTTGCTCATGATGTAGATCGGATTGTTGGTGCGAACGAAGGGACGGTAAAGCTCTCTCATGACCTCGGCAGTTTCCGGGGAGTCGGTGCCGATAACGACACGGTCGGGCTTCATGAAGTCGTCTATGGCATCCCCTTCCTTGAGGAACTCGGGGTTGCTCACAACGCTCACGGGGTGAACCGTGTACTTCAGGATCTCTTCCCTGACACGTTCCGAGGTTCCAACGGGGACGGTGCTCTTGTTCACGACTATCCGGGGACCGTCCATCGTGCGGCCCACCTCGGCGGCCACAGCCAGCACATGCTGAAGGTCGGCACTGCCGTCCTCGTCCGGAGGAGTACCCACGGCGATGAAGATTATCCTGCTCTTCAGAACGGCTTCCGCGGTGCTGTCTGTGAATGAAAGCCGCCCTTCCTTCACGTTCCGCTCCACCATTGTGTCCAGCCCGGGTTCGTATATGGGCATTACCCCCTGACGAAGACCCTCGATCTTTTTCCTGTCATTGTCGGCACAGATGACAGTGTTGCCCATTTCCGAAAGGCATGCCGCCGCCACAAGACCCACGTAACCACTGCCGATCACAGCTATCTTCATTGTTCCTCCATGTGGAAGGAGATGTTTCCACACCCGTGTGAAAGTGCATACATTGAGAAGAGAATAACCAACCCCCGAAAGGGTGTAAAGGATTTCAAGAAAAAGACGTCCGGGTCAGGGTCGGCACAGCTTCCGGACCTCGTCCTCCCTGCGGGTGAGTCCCCTGTTGTCCAGAAGCTCGGCCCACATCAGAGCGAACTTCCTGCTTGTACCCAGGGCTTCCCGGAATTCTCCGAGCCTGAACCCCTGGGCGCCGAAAGCCTCTGAAGCAGTTTCCAGGACCCTCTGCAGCATTTTCGGCGTTGTCAGCAGGTCTGCATCGAGGCAGATCACCATGTCCCGTGCGGTAAGGGCTTCGATGTCCTCCCTGCGGACACCCGGTATTGGCAGGGCCGCCCCCTCGAACCCGGCGGCTTCGATCAGGTCCGTTATCCTTTCCGCCTCGGACAAAACCTTTCCCGAAAGCTCAACTGGCTGAAGTGCCGAGGCTATATAGTCGCCCCTCCTTGCGAGAACCCCGCTGTCCATGAGCTCTCCGAGAACATGCCTGATCAGCCAGGGCGGAGTTCCCGGAGGCAGCTTTCTGGCAAGCATGGCCGAGGCGATACCCGGTGCCAGGGGAATGCTTCTGTGAACCGTCTCCACTGCTCCGGAAACCTTCCTTTTAAGGTCCTCGACCACAGGGGCAAGCACAAGCCTCTCACTCTTTCCGTCGTTCAGCCGAACTGCCCTGCCCTCATCATAAAGCCGCTGGGCCGCCTGCTGGGTCTCCGTCGGATCGCTGCCCGAGGATGAGATGAACTCCGGGATCAGCAGGGAGCCGTCGGAGGAGTCTTCCATGGCCTCCATGAGGACATCGGCCAGGTCACCCCGGTTCAGAAGCTCGAGATGCGTGAGCCGCACCTCCCTGAACCTGGCCCTGACCTTGGGGGTTCCGGTGTCCAGAACCACCCCGCCGCCCATGGTGAGCACCGGAGAGTAACGTCTGAAGACAAAACGGTCGCCGGGAACCGCAACAACGGGATGCTCGAGCTGGAAGTGGACAAAGCCCTCCCCGCCCCGTGGGATAGGCCTCCCTGAAACCGGTATGGCCCTTGCCATCACTTCGGCGGTGCCCAGGTGGATCCTCACCCGCTGCCTGGGATGAAGGTCGATCTCACCCGGAAGGACAGTGCATCTCGTGTCGAGACTGGTCAGCGACCTGAGCCAGCCGGGTTCGCCCAGAACGGCCCCCCTCTGGATGTCTTCCTTGTCCAGTCCCGTCAGGTTGAGGGCTATCCTGTCACCTGCGGCGCCTGCAAGCGCTTTGCGGTGATCGTTCACTCCGAGTTCCCGGACCCTGTACTGCCTGCCTCCGGGCTGAACCTCGACCGTATCGCCCGCCTTCACCACGCCTGAGAGCCCGGTTCCGCAGACTACGGTGCCGAACCCCTTCAGGCTGAATACCCTGTCGACAGGAAGCCTGAACCGCCCCTCGGAGCTGCGTGTCTCCACCCCCCGGACCATTTTGAATATCTCTTCCTTCAGCTCGGCCATGCCGAGACCGGTCACCGCCGAGACGCGGATGATGGGAGCTTCTTCCGCGGGGGTTCCCCTGAGCGCCTCGCGAACCTCCTCTTCGGCCAGGTCCTGCAGATCGTGGTCAACAAGGTCACACTTGGAGAGGGCGACGATGCCGCGGTTCACCTCGAGGAGTCTCAGAATGTCGAGGTGTTCCCGGGTCTGGGGCATGACCCCCTCATCGGCGCTGACAACGAGAAGGAAACAGTCAACCGTGGAAACCCCTGCAACCATCGTTCTTATGAACTTCTCATGCCCCGGGACATCGATGAAGCTCACGGTGCTGCCATCGGTGTTCTCCAGGAAAACGTAGCCGAGTTCGATGGTGATCCCCCGCTGCTTCTCCTCTTTCAGACGGTCGGGGTCCCTTCCGGTGAGGGCTATCATCAGGCTGCTCTTGCCGTGGTCGATGTGACCCGCGGTGCCTACGATCACCCCCATAGAAGCTCCAGTTCCGCTTTCAGCCTCTCTGCGAGGGTTTCATCCTGACCATGCAGAACGGTTCTGAGGTCGATCTTGACCGATCCCTCCTCAACTCTCACGGCAACGGCGGGGGAACCGCTCCGAAGGGCGAGCGCCAGCCTGTCCGGGGATGGGCAAGCCACTGAAACCCCGCAGGAGGGGATGGCTGTGTCGGGCAGGGCACCGCTTCCGATGTAGCTTCCCATCTCCTCGACGGACACTCCGCAGGAAGGGGGAACCGTGAGGAGCGTGGCGAAGGCCTCGGATCTCTTTCGAAGCTCAGTGGGTTTTGCGGCGAACATTTGGTACACGGGGTGATGACGGACCAGATAGTCTTCGTCTTCCAGAAAGAGCTTGAGACAGGCCTCGAGCCCGGCGAGGGTCAGTTTGCACACCCTCAGAGCCCTTGCGAGGGGGTGTTTCCTGATGATCTCGATCCACTGTTTCTCACCGACAAGGATGCCCGCCTGCGGGCCTCCGATAAGCTTGTCGCCGGAGCAGGTCACCACCGACGCACCGTCACTGATGCTCTGCTGTACCGTGGGCTCGGAAGGGAGGCCGAAGCGCTCGAGAGGAACAAGGCTGCCCGCCCCGAGATCGTCAATCACGGGAACGCCTGCTTTTCGACCGAGTTCCACCAGGTCGGGCAGGGGCACCTCTCCTGTGAACCCCCTCACCCTGAAGTTGGAGGGGTGAACCCTGAGAATGGCGCCGGTGTTCTCCGAAACAGCCGCCTCGTAATCGCGAAGGTGCGTGCGGTTGGTACACCCCACCTCAACCATCAGGCATCCGCTCTGGGCCATGACCTCCGGGATACGGAAAGCACCGCCTATCTCCACGAGCTGCCCCCGGGAGACCACGACCTCCTTCCCCCTGGCCAGGGCGGAAAGTACCAGCATCGTTGCACCCGCGTTGTTGTTGGCAACCGTGGCAGCCTGTGCGCCGGTGATCCTTCTGAGAAGCTCCTCGATATGGCTGTCGCGGTGACCCCGGCGTCCAGCCTGCCTGTCCCACTGAAGCACGGCGTAGCCCGTGGCAACCCGTGTTATGTTCTCGACCGCTGCCGCCGGAAGGCACGCCCTGCCCAGGGCAGTGTGAAGAACCACACCGGTGGCGTTTATCACCGAAGCCATGGACGAGGCGCTGAAGACCGAGGCCTTCTCTCCCGCCCTGATGATCAGGTCTTCCAGCGAGGGACACGCCCCACCGGAAAGTACGTTCCTCCTGGCCTCTTCAACGGCTTCCCGTGCTGCCTCCCGGGCCACCGAGGGAGGGTGGCCGGAAAGACCCTGAATGACCAGGTGTACCGGGGGAAGACCCCTGAGCTGTTCCGCGCCCACGGCTGCTCCTTCGTTCTATGGCTGGGTCAGATGGGTTCCCATCATCCTTATGGACTTCTTGGGGCACTTGGGAACGCACTGGCCGCACCCGACACACTTTTCGGGTATAACCTCATGTTTGCCCTTGAGTTCCCCGACTATGGCGCCGGTGGGACAAACCTTCGTGCAGAGGGTGCATCCGATGCAGGTGGTGTCGATGAAGGCTTTCGGCCGCGCGGGAACCATGTCCAGTATTGCCGAGGTCGGGCATTCCCCGGCACAGATACCGCAGTTGATGCACTTGGCAGGATCGATGGACGCAAGGAAGCTGTCAATGGTTATGGCTTCGACAGGACATGCCCTGGCGCACTTGCCGCAGCCGATGCACGCCACCGTGCATGCCTTCCGGGCAGTTCCGCCCTTGTCCCTGCTTGAGCAGGCCACGATGACCTTCCTGTCCTCGGGCCAGAGCGAGAGAAGTCCCCTCGGGCATGCAGCAACGCACTTGCCGCACCCGGTGCACTTCCCGGGTATCACCACGGGGAGACCGTTCTCGCCCATCTCCATCGCCCCGAAGGGGCAGGCTTTAACGCAGTCCGCGAACCCGAGGCAACCGTACCTGCACAGCTTGTGTCCCTCCATGACCAGAAGCGCCGAGGCGCAGTTTTCCGGGCCATTGTACGTGAATGCGTCAACAGCGCTGTGACCGCCTCCGCAATGAAGCACCGCGACCTTTCTTACGCTTTCATCCATTGTGACACCGAGGATGGCGGCTATCCTGGCATTGATCCCGGCGCCGGCGGCAACGCAGCCACCAGGCGAGGTGACACCCTGCACGACAGCTTCCGCGAAGGCGGCGCAACCGGGGTACCCGCACCCACCGCAGTTGGCTCCTGGAAGTACCTCACCAACTTTTTCCACCCTGGGGTCCTTGGGAACCGAGAGCTTTTTGGCTGCCAGGGCAAGACCGAGGCCAAGGAGCAGGCCGAGCCCGCCCAGAACGATCACCGGAATCGTCACGCCTGAAGGGATCCCGGACGAAAGAAGCGTTGAAAGCAGGAGTTGTGGATTCATATGCTACCCCCCCAGCCCGGCGAAGCCCAGGAAAGCAATGGACATGGCGCCGGCCATCAGGAACGCTATGGGAAGCCCCTTGAGCGCCGGTGGGATGGGCGCCTGCTCAAGTCTTTCCCGAATACCGGCCATGAGCACCAGGGCCAGGGTGAACCCGATCCCCGCGGCAACCGCGTTGATCAGGCTGTACCCCAGGCTGTACTTCTCGTTAATGTTCAGAACCGCCACACCGAGGATGGCGCAGTTCGTGGTTATCAGCGGAAGGTAGATACCCAGGGCCTGATAGAGCGCCGGGCTGAACTTGAGGAGGATCATCTCGACGAGCTGTACCAGGGCGGCGATTATGATGATGAAGGCGATGGTGTTGAGATACCCTATTCCCAGCGGGACGAGCAGAAGGTGATAGATACCCCAGCAGCCAAGGGTGGCCAGGGCCATTACGAAAACCACCGCAGCGCCCATGCCCAATGCGCTGTCAAGCTGCTTCGAGACCCCCATGAAGGGACATATCCCGAGGAAACGGCTCAGCACGAAGTTGTTGATGAAGATGGCGCCGATGATGATGGTCATCATCGTGCCGAAACTGAACCCGGGATCAGGCGTTCCGGAAGCCTGGACAAGGATCGTGTGCATCAGGAACGAGGTCACCGCGCACCTCCTTTCCTTCTGTTATCCAAAATGTTGAAGAAGCCCAGGATGAACCCCATGAGAATGAAGGCTCCCGGGGCCAGTACGGCGATGAGAAGAGGCTGACTGGTATAGGCTTCACCAAGGAGGTTGATACCGAGCCATGTCCCGTTCCCCAGGATTTCCCTGAAGGTGGCCATAACGATCATTGCGAAGGTAAAGCCCAGTCCCATGCCAAGACCGTCAGCGATGGCGGCAGGCACTGAGTTCTTGTTGGCGAACCCCTCGGCCCTGCCGAGTATGATGCAGTTCACCACGATGAGGGGTATGAAGATGCCCAGGTTCCGGTGAAGGTCGGGCAAGTAGGCGTTCATGATGAGGTCAACGATGGTAACGAAGGTGGCGATGATCACGATGTAGCACGGAATGCGCACCTTCGAGGGAATGGCGTTCCGCAGGAGAGAGACAAGGAAATTCGAGCAGACAAGGACGAACCCTGCCGCGGCGCCCATTCCCAGGGCATTCTCAACGCTGACGGAAACGGCGAGGAACGGGCACATCCCAAGAACGATCCTGAAGATGGGGTTTTCTTTGTATATGCCCTTCACGAACTCTCTGGCGAGGCTCACAGTGAAGACCCCCCTTCAGTGAACAGGCCCGCGGCCTCCATTGCCTCGAGCCCCCTCCTTACCGAGAGGGTTACGGCCCTGGAAGTTATGGTGCTGCCGGTTATTGCGTCGATGTCGCCGCCATCCTTCTTGAGGGCCAAACCATCGGAGCTTCGGCCGTTGAACGCCGCAGTGAGCCTTTCGGGGTTGGTCACGTTCGCACCAAGGCCGGGAGTCTCCTGCTGGAAGAGAATGCCGGTGCCCGTCACGATGCCGTCGGTACCGCACGCCACCATGGTCTGAATGGTGCTGGAGTAGCCGCGGCCGTAGGCGATGAACAAAAAGCCCCTCAGGTGGCCTTCGGAGTAGACCCCGACCACCGAGAGCACTTGGTCCGCTGAAGAGTATGGATTGGCGAGTCCGGGGATGGCAAGGCTGTCGAAGGATACTTCGGAGCCGTCGCTGATTATGGTGGACGCGGCCGTCTCCATTGCGAGCAGCTTTGCCTGTTCCTTCTGCTGGGCTATGAGAGGAGCGGTAAAACCGTTCACGAACCCGAGTGAGCCTGCGGCGATGACAGCCACAACCATAAGAATGAATCCGAGTTTGACGACTTCAGTCATTCTTCTTCACCTCCCCGAAAGCCAGGGGTTTTGTGTAGCGGTCGATGAGAGGAGTGGCCAGGTTCATGAGAAGAATGGAGTAGCTGCAGCCTTCGGGATAGCCACCCCATCGGCGGATGACCATTGTGAGCAGTCCCGCCCCAACACCGAAGATTATGCGCCCCGTTTTTGTCACCGGGGTGGTTACCATGTCGGTGACCATGAAGAACCCCCCGAGTATCACGCCGCCGGAAAGCAGATGGAAAAGGGGATCGCCCTGGAAGAAACCCGGACCTCCAAAGAGCCATCCGAAAAGCGCCACGGCGCCAAGGTAGAAAAGGGGAAGACGGGGTTCGAGCACCTTCCTGGCGAACAGGTAAAGGGCTCCAAGAACAAGCATAAGTGCGCTGGTCTCACCGATGCAGCCTCCCACCCTGCCAAGGAAGAGGCTGAGCCTGGTCTGTTCGGATGAGAGCATCGCCCTGACTCCCGAGGCTTTCCGGCGAAGAGCCTCTGCTCCCTCGCTGTCTCCGCCCTCAAGGGCCTCGGTGGCGCCGGTGTCCCATGTGTAGGTCTGTTTCAGAAGGTTCAGAGGGGTCGCACCGGTTATCACGTCGGCTTCCAGAAGATCGGCCGAAGGAATGCCGGACTGGTCCCAGGAGTCGTTTCCGGCGGGACCGTTGGCGAGTGGAGCCCACCATCCCGCTGTCATCAGGACCGGGAAACTGGCCATCAAAAACGCCCTGCCCAGAAGGGCGGGGTTCACTATGTTGTTGCCCAGACCACCGAAAGCCTGCTTCGCCACCACGATGGCAAAGGCGCTTCCCAGTACCGGCAGCCACCAGGGCACACCCGGCGGCACGTTGTACGCCAGCAGGATGCCCGTCACCACGGCACTTCCGTCCAGAACGATGTTGACCGGCTTCTTCATGAACCTGAGGCACAGAAGCTCGGCAAGGACCGCGGCGACCACGCTGAGTCCCGTCAGGAGAAGAACCCTGAACCCGAAAAAGTACACGGCCGCTGCCAGTGCAGGCAGAAGGGCGATGCTCACATCGGTCATGACCCGTCTTGTGGTGGCGGTGGCCGACACATGGGGAGACATGGCCAGCTCGAAACGTCTTGCCTCGGGCATCATGCCCCCTTTCCGGACCGGGCAGCTGCCCGTATCTCGTTCTGGGCCCTTTTTATGTATTGAACAAGGTATCTGCCGGCTGGGCAGACGAAACTGCAGGTTCCGCACGCCATGCAGTTCAGCGCCCCGTAATCCTTTGCCATTGTCCAGTTCCCGTACTCGGACGCCTTGGCGATGAGGCTGGGGCACAGGTTGACAGGGCACGCGTCCACGCATTTACCGCACCTGATGCAGGGGCCTTCGGCGCTGTCGCGAACCTCGGAGCCGGACAGGACCAATACGCCGCTGGTGCCCTTCGTGACCGGAGCCTCGTCGGTGTACATGGCCATGCCCATCATGGGACCGCCCGAAATGAGCCTCTCCGCATCGGGGGTGTACCCGCCCGCAGCTTCCACAAGAACCGACACGGGCGTTCCAACCACGCAGTGGAAGTTTCCGGGGTTGGAAACGCCGCGCCCTGATACAGTGGTTATCCGCGAGACCGAAGGCATGCCGTCCCTTACCGCATGAGCCACGGCAGCGCATGTCCCAACGTTCTGAACAACAACCCCGATATCGAGCGGAAGCCCGCCCGCAGGCACTTTCCGGCCGCAGACCGCGTCGATGAGCTGCTTTTCGGCACCCTGGGGGTAGGAGACCGCGAGTGGAACAACCCTGACTCCCGCGTTGCGAAGGAGGGTGATGGCGTCGGGTTTGTTCACCTCGATGCCGATGCAGGGATCCTTAACGCCCAGGACCATGGCGAGGATGTTCATGCCCTCGATAACATCGGTGGGGTTCTCGAGCATGAGCCTGTGGTCAGCGGTGAGGTAGGGCTCGCATTCAACACCGTTTATTATGAGCATGTCAATCTTCTTGCCCTGGGGGGGCGAGAGCTTCACGAACGTTGGAAAGCACGCCCCGCCCATGCCGCAGACCCCGGCGTCCCTTATCCTGTCGATGATGAGGGATGCCTGAAGGTTCCGCCAGTTCGGCAACGGTTCGAAAACCGGCGTCTCTTGACGATCCGTGACGGAGATGACAACTGCGGGACCCATGCGTCTGTGGGGCATTGGAGCCTCGCCCACGCTCAGGACCTTCCCCCCCACCGGGGAGTGGGTAGGCAGGCTTATGAAGCCGTTCCTCTCCCCGATGACCTGGCCGAAGGTTACAGTATCACCGGGCTTGACCACCGGCGTGGAAGGCGCGCCGAGGTGAGTACAGAGGGAGACTGTGACCGTGTCCGGGGCGGGGATCCGAACGATCTCCCGGGAACGGCTCAGCTCCTTGTTGCCCGGAGGATGCGTTCCTCCGGAAAAAGACCTTTCCCTGCTCATAGTCCTCCTGATTTGAGCGATGTAACAGATAAAAAAGGGTACGGGTCGCCCCCCACCCGTTAAGGCACGACACGCTGAAGCATAGGACGAAATCGGCCCGCGGGCAACCTCTCCCCGGGGTTACTCCTGCCCGTGTTCTCCCAGGAAACGAAGAACCCTCGCTTCGATCTCATCCCTTGTCTTCCTGAACCGGGAAAGGATGAACTCTTCGCTTCCCGTGGCTTCGGCAGGATCCTCGATGTCCCAGTACTCCCTGATGTGGGGACCGGGGTAGATTGGGCACCGGGCTTCGGCCCTGTCGCAGACCGTGACGAGGTAACCCACCATCACATGGCGCGAGATGAACTCATCCCAGATGCCTTTCGAGCGGTGGCCGAGGGCTTCGAGATCGAGGCCGCGCTCCATCATCACCAGAAGTGTGGCGGGGTTGATGGCGGAAGGTTCGAGACCTGCACTATGAGCTTCAAAGAGCCCTTTTCCGTGAAGGTTCAAAAAGGCTTCGGCCATCTGGCTGCGGGCGGAGTTCCGGCTGCACAGAAAGAGGACCCTCGGAATGGACATGAAAACACCTCCAAAGGTTCGTGTTCGTGAGAATCAACCCGGTCTACGATGCCCCTCCCGGGTTAAGGAAGTGTGAAGGGGGTTTCAGTATATTCCACTGAACAGCTCCCGAAAGGATGATACGTCATGCTGAACGCCCTTCTTGTGCCGGTGCTTGTGGTAATGCTCCAGTGGATCTGCCAGGTGGACCCTGCGAAGTGCAACGGATGCGCGAACTGCATTCAGTCCTGTCCCTGGGGGGCCATCAGCATGCACGCGGGCAAAGCCAGGATAGATCCCGAGCTCTGTACCGGCTGCGACGCGTGTCTTCCGTACTGCCCCATGAGGGCCATATACAGGGTCTGGTGGGAAGACGTTCAGGAAGGCTCCGTGACTGCTCCGTCGCTCTCCTGTAACCCTGCTGCCGGCCAGGTTTCAGTTCGTGGGGTTGCCCCCGGCACTGATGTCAGGTTGTTCTCCCTTTCAGGCAGGCTTGCCCGCGAAAACTGCGCCTCATCCGAAGGAACAGCACTTCTTGACCTTTCCCGGCTCCCTCCCGGTGTCTACCTGGTTTCGTCGGATCAGGGGTTCATAGCCGCCCTTACCGTTTTGAGGCCGCAGTGACAACCGCCCTGCTTCTTACCGGGCTTATGGTCTTCGCCGCGAGGGTTCTCGATGTTTCGCTGGGAACGATGCGCACGATAAGCATTGTCCAGGGCAGGACCCTCCTGGCGTTCCTTCTCGGCTTTGTCGAGATAAGCATATGGCTCGGAGTCATCTCCACGGTCATCGCCCACGTCAGGGACAACCCCGCTATCGCCGTCTTCTACGCGCTGGGGTTCGCCACGGGCAATGTTGTGGGCATCATGATCGAACGCCGCATAGCAATGGGCTCCATTGTCATCAAGATAATCGCCCGGGAATCGGCCTGTGAACTGGCTGCGCACATCAGGAGCATGGGCTTCCTGGTGACCGAGTTCGAGGGAAAGGGCATTACAGGGACCGTGACCGAGCTTTACATAGTCTGTCCCCGGCGGGACTTCAGACCGATAATGCAGCAGGTGAGGCTCATCGACCCCGAGGTGTTCTTCGTGACCGAACCGGTGGGAACCCTGGGAAGCGGCAGGGTTCCCCCTGTCCTCGCCCAGGCCGGCTGGAAGAACATCATCAAGAGGAAGTAGAAGCAGCGGCGCAGCTCTCCGATTGACAGTTTGGCTGTTTGGCCTATATTGCAAATACACTGTCACCGGAGGTTCCAATGCCCGCAACCATTGAATCCCTAAGACTCAGGGCAAGGGTCATCTCTTCCCTTGCCCACCCCTCGAGGCTGCTCATAGTGGAAGCCCTCGAACAGGGCGAGAAAACCGTTACTGAGCTCACAGAGATAGTCGGATCGGACATATCCACTGTATCCCGCCACCTCGGAGTGCTTCGGAACGCCGGGATTATTGGAATCCGCCGCGAGGCGAACCGTGTTCTGCATCGACTTCTCACGCCCTGCCTTACCGAATTCCTTCAGTGCGTTGAAAAGGTTGTTTCCGAAACCTGCGGAGTATGCGATGAATCTAAGAACTGACTGGAAACCCCTGCTCCTGATGCTTCTTGTCTTTGCGGGAGCCTACCACATGCCCCTGTCATCGGAGCGTTTCTGGGGCGGAGTATCGGAATCGCTGCACCTTCTTCACGAGTACGCCAGGGAACACGTTGTTCTGTGCCTGCTGCCGGCCCTCTTCATTGCCGGCGGGCTTGCCGTCTTCCTGAAGAAGGAGGCGGTGATGAAGTACCTGGGACCAAAAGCGAAAAAAGCGGTTGCCTACGGGGTGGCTTCAATCTCCGGAACCGTGCTGGCGGTCTGCTCATGCACAGTGCTGCCTCTTTTCGCCGGCATTTACCGCATGGGTGCGGGTCTTGGCCCAGCCTCGGCTTTCCTGTATGCCGGACCGGCGATAAACATTCTGGCCATCATACTCACCGCCAGGGTCCTCGGAATGGAGCTGGGTGTGGCAAGGGCCGTGGGAGCCGTGCTGTTCAGTGTGGTGATCGGCCTGCTCATGCACCTCATCTTCCGTAAGGAGGAGACGGCGCGGAGCGCTGGTTTCGCTTTTGAAGACACAGAAGACACGCAACCCCTTATTCAGAGGGTCCTTGTCTTCGCCTCCCTGGTGGGGCTTCTTGTTTTCGCGAACTGGAGCGCCCCGGGGAATGCGACGGGGCTCTGGCATTCGGTGTGGGCATGGAAATGGGTCATCACCTCGGTGTTCGCGGCGGTTACCGCAGTGGCGGCGGTGCTTTGGCTCGGGGTAAGGGCATGGAAGATGGTCCTGGTTGCAGTGGTCGCAGGAACGGCGGTCCTGCTTCATGCGGGAGCGCAGACCTCTTTTGGCCTTGGAATAATCATGTTTGCATGGGCGCTGGCAACAAGCAAGGGCGAGGGAAGCAAATGGGCGGACGAAACCTGGGGTTTTGCCAAGCTGATCCTTCCGCTTCTGTTCGCAGGCGTGATAGTGGCGGGAGCCCTTCTGGGGAGACCAGGGCATGAGGGATGGATCCCTTCGGAATGGGTCGAGGCCGCCGTGGGAGGCAACTCTATCTGGGCCAACCTTCTTGCATCAGTTGCGGGCGCGTTCATGTACTTCGCCACCCTCACCGAGATCCCCATTGTACAGGGACTGATCGGTTCAGGCATGGGAAGAGGGCCTGCGCTTGCCCTCCTTCTCGCGGGGCCTGCCCTGTCGCTCCCCAACATGCTGGTGATCCGAACAGTTCTGGGAACCAGAAAGACGGTCACCTTCGTTTCCCTGGTGGTGTTCATGGCCGCGATAAGCGGCGTTCTGTTCGGCATGTTCTTCCCGGAGGCGTAAAATGAAGATCCAGGTCCTGGGCACCGGTTGCCCCAAGTGTAAAAAACTCGAGGAGATGGCCAGAAAGGCTGCGGACGAGCTGAACCTCGACTACTCCATCGAGAAGGTTTCCAAGATAAACGACATAATGGCCATGGGCGTCATGTCCACACCGGCACTGGCCGTTGACGGCAAAGTGGTCATCGCGGGCAGGCTGCCAGGCGAGGCGGAACTGAAGGAGATGCTGTCCAGATGAGACCGACATTAACCCTGCTCTCGATCATCCTTCTCATGCTTGCATGCTCAAGACCAGAACAACCTGAGGCGGAGGCGGTTGACATCGGATCCGGACTTCCCAGGCTGGTGGACCTGGGCTCAGAGTCGTGTGTACCATGCAGGATGATGCAACCTGAACTGGAGCACCTCAGAACAACCATGGAGGGTTCGCTCGAAGTGGTTTTCATTGATGTCAACCAGGATCGCAGCGCAGCTTCAAGCTATCGGATCCGGGTCATCCCGACCCAGATTTTCTATTCACCCGAGGGGGTCGAGCTGGCCAGGCACGAGGGCTATATCGATGCCGAAGGAATGATCAGGATCTTCAGGGAGCATGGCTACTTAAGCGACGAAGGCGTCTGAGGATGGGGCCTTTTCTCACCGCACTGAACGATGCCCTCTCCTCCTCCCCCACCCTTGCCGTTGCAGCCGCTTTCATCTGGGGGATACTCAGCATGGTCCTCAGCCCCTGCCACCTCGTCAGCATTCCCCTTGTCTTCGGCTGCATCATGCGAAGCCGCGGATTCGACGCGGCGAAAGCGGTTCCGATGAAGGTCGCCGCTCTGTTTGCCATCGGGATGACCATCTCCATCGGGGTCATCGGTGTGGCGACGAACCTTCTTGGCAGGCTCGCCGGCGATGTGGGTCCTCTGGGTGAGGGGATACTGGCGGTCATCCTGATCGTCGTTGGGCTCTCCATCGCAGGGCTTTTCCAGCTGCCTGTTCCCGGCCTGAACAAAGGCGGGGTGGGCGTGGGCTCTCCGGCTCTGCTTCTGGGGATGGTTTTCGGTGCTGCCCTGGGTCCCTGCACCTTCGCCTTCATGGCCCCAGTGCTGGCCGTGATGTTCAGCCTCGATTCAACAGTGAAGGCTCTGGTCCTGGGGCTCGCATTTGCCGTGGGGCATGCCGGTGTCGTGCTTCTGATGGGCGCTTTCGCGGGGCGTATCCAGCGGGTGGTGGATTGGTCGGGCCAGAGCGCGACCGCGAAATGGCTGCGGATCGTGAGTGGTGTCCTTGTTTCCCTGGGGGGGGTATACCTGCTGGTCAGGATCCTCTAGCCCGGCCGCAGCAAGGGACAGGTTCAGATCCCGAGGACCAGTTTGACGGTCACGAAGTAGATCACTACCCCGGTGATGTCAACGAAGGAGGCGAGGACGGGGCTCGCAACGACAGCCGGGTCAAGTCTGAGCCTCGATGCCCCAAGGGGAAGCATAGCGCCCGCAAGCGTCGATGTAACCACCTGCAGGGCCAGGGCAAGAGCAATGGCCGAACCAATCTGGTGAAGTGTGAAGCCCTCGGGGATCGAAGCTCCGTCGCCTATAAGCATCACCCTGGAGTACGCGACGAGCCCGAGCAGCACCCCGAGCATGAGGGCGACCCTGAACTCCTTCCAGAGTATCATGCCGACATCCCTGTAGCTCAGCTCCTTCAATGACAGGGCACGGATCACGAGGGTGGCCGCCTGACTGCCGGTGTTTCCGCCGGCCCCCGCGAGCATCGGGATGAATGCAGCGAGGATCGCGAACTGAAGAAGGAGTCCTTGAAAGCTCTGAATGACGAAACCGGAAACAAGACCAAGGACAGCCAGCCCCGTCACCCAGAAAACCCTGTTCCTGAAGTGCTCGAGTGAGCTTGTTCTGAGGTAGGCCCCCGTGTCGTGGCTTCCCGCGATGGCCATGAATTTCTCCATGTCCTCGGTGTGTTCCTGGGTGATGATGTCAAGAGCGTCATCGTGGGTGACTATTCCCACAAGTGCGTCGGAGCCGTCCACGACCGGAAGGGCTATGAGGTCGTACTTCTGGATCTTGCGGGCCGCGTCCTCCCTGTCGTCACACACCCTGGCCGAGATCACCTCGGTTTCCATCATCTCGCCGACGAGTTTCTCCCGGCGCGCCACGATGAGGTCTTTCAGAGAAACGTGCCCGAGAAGCCTGCGATTCCCGTCCACCACGAATGCCGTGTAGATGGTCTCCCTGTCGGGTGCTATCTCTCTGAGGCGCTCGATGGCCTCATAGGCCGTAAGGTCTGGATGAAGTGAAGCGTAGTCGGAGGTCATGACCGCTCCGGCAGTGCCTTCCTCGTACGCAGTGAGCCGCCTGATGTCTTCGCGCTCGGCCTGCGCCATTGCCGGAAGGATCACCTGCCGCCGGTCCTCGGGCAGGCTCTTGAAAAGGTCTGCCCTGTCGTCGGGCGGCATGTCCGTCATGAGACGGGCGACCTCCCTGCGTTTCAGGAGGGTTATCATGTCGACCTGGAAATCAAGGCTGAAACGTGTGAAGATATCGGCGCGCAACTGGTCTTCGAGGTGTCTGAGTATGTCACGGACCTGCTCGGGTGAAAAACCCTCAAGAACATCCGCAGCGGTTGCGGGGTGGCTTCCCGCGCAAAGCGCAGCGATCGCGGGATAGTCGGCCCTTGCCAGAAGATCACGCAGTACGTCGGCATCGAAGGGGTTCATCTGGGTTCGCCTCCTCTCACCCGGACAGGTCCCGGGCGGTGACGAACCAGTGAGTCGTCAGGGGCCCGGGGAAGAGTGCCCGAAGACAGGGTATGTCAAATTGGTCCTTTGAACCTTGCGTCTCCCCGGAGGGGGGTGGTCTGATTCACTCATGGTTCCGACTTCGGTTGCCTCCCTTTCCATACCCGATTATTGCTTCGTCTCCCGCCCCGCCGCAAGCGCGGGGACGTCTCTTAAGGTGAAGCAGGTGCGCTGTGACACCGATACCCACCCCAAGCAGTATCACCCTT
Organism: candidate division Hyd24-12 bacterium UBA6080; assembly: GCA_002436025.1. GTDB lineage: Bacteria > Fermentibacterota > Fermentibacteria > Fermentibacterales > JCC-6 > UBA6080. The sequence continues at coordinate 692,535 of DIXM01000002.1, read as the reverse complement.
ACGAGCGTCGTTGTGGGAGTAAGAATGGCGGAGACGGCCAGTGTTGCCCACAGAAGAGCCAGGGTTGATGCAAGGGCGCTCCTGCTGATCGCCTTGTGGTCGCGGTAGTTCCTGATGAAGGGGCCGAGGATCCGGTGGTTCATAAGCGACGAGTAAAGCCTGTCCGAACTTCTGACGAAACACGCCGCGGCGAGGAGCAGGAACGGTGTGGTTGGAAGCAGGGGAAGAAAGACCCCCAGTACCCCCACTCCAAGGAGGACCATGCCCGCCGCGGACAGAAGGAGCCGCCCGATGGTTTCTACTCCCCGCCCCGGGTGGCCACGTATCCCAGCGCCGCCGGCAGCCCGGTGGCAGACGACGATCCCGCCCAAGTGGCAAGGTAGGCCGCTCCGAGCCTCTCGATGTGCTTCTTCTCGTTCTCGAAGAAGTTCAGGTGTACCTGCTCCTCTGCGACAACCGTCTCGAGTATCCCGGCCGTTATGCTGTCGCCGACTTCACGGCACCTGGCGAGAAAGCCGTTGTAAACGCTGATGGTATCTTCCTCGAGATCCGAATCGAATCCGAAGATGACCTCGACTTCCTGACCGTGCTGCACCTTGGCGGCCCTGTCCGTCAAAGGTTCGCCTCCCAGTTCCTTGATCCTCTCCGCGAACATCTCCGCGTGCCTCATCTCATCTATGGCGATGAGCTTCACTTTGCCCGCGGGAAGACCGTAGTCCATGTCGTCGAGGTTGTAGTGCTGGTTCATGTACTGCGAGATGGCATGAAGCTCCATGGCCCTGGCTTTGTTGAGCAAGCCGACGATATCGGTTTTTTCTTCACGGGTCATTGCAGGCTCCTTTGCTGCTCACCGGAACCGGTGACTCGAAAAAGGGAGAGGGGCCCCCGGCTGCCCGGGAGGGAGATCCTCTCAAAAGTGAAATGCCGTTCAAGACAGTCCATCAGATCGACGTCGGCTATCATGTCGCTGCCCCTGCCGATCAGTGTGTTACCTGTACCGAAAAGCGGCCCCCTGGCAAGCCGTGGGTCGTTGGCAAGGAGGACGAAATCGGTTCCCCATGTGCACACCAGAGAATCGGTGTTGTGGAGAAGGTAGGCCACAAGGTCTTCGGGTTCGAAGTATATGAGCCACCCCGAAGCGTGCCTCTCCATGTGCGGGTGGATAAGCTCCACTTCGGAAAGGCCCTGTTCATCGAGGTGGTACCGGACGCACAACAGGGAGTGTGTGTCGAGGTAGGCCACCAGACTTCCGTTCCCTGAAAGCGCAGCCTCACCGGCAATCCTTGCAGCCTCGCGGAAATCACGGTCGAAAGTGCAGCGCTGTGGAAGCGTGGACCTTGTCACGAAGGGGACGCACATCACAAGGGAAAGGACCGGTACGGAAACCCTCAGGACCCTTCTGAGCGCCCCTTCCCCGGAGATGCCCGCGGCAACCATCGCGGCGAACACCGGATACGCCAGGGAAAAGTGCCTGGCGCTGGGTCTGAGGAAGCTGACGGGAACCAGTACGAAAAGGAGAAGGAGCCATCCACCGAAGCCCGGATACCTTCTGCCGAGCAGCGCCGACCAGAGCGTCAGACCCAGAAGCAGAAAACCCGCGATGACCCAGGGGGAAAGGGATCCCAGTGAGAAGAGGCTGAACCGGAAAGCGCCGTTTCCCGCTGCGAACCGCAACAGTGTTCCGGCCATGGAGAAGGGCGCCCCGAGAACCCTCTGGGCTGGGCTTGCCAGCTCGAACATCTGGAACTCACCGCTCTCGCCCCCGGGGCTGAACCTGTGGAACTGCCTGACCATGTTGGGTGCCCACGGCGAAAATGCCGCAAGCACCGTGACGGCAAGGATCAAAGCGTGAAGCCGCCTTTTAAGCCTGAAAAGGACCACCAGCGCGGCAGCAACGGCGAGCCAGGCGAAATGAAGGGTCCAGACCCCAGCCACGCAGAAGGCTGCAAGAGCCACGAACCCTCCGGTCGTGAACTTGCGGGCAATTCGCATCAGGATCAACAGGATGCCCATGCCTGCAAGGGCCATCAGGCCGTACATCCTCAGCTCGACGGCAAGGTGCAGAAGGAAGGGGCTGGTTGCCAGCACGAGGTATCCGTATCGGGGAAAGTTCCTGCAGCCGGCAAGAACGAGGATGCCGACGGGAATGAATGCGAAGAGCCTCAGAACGGGAAGGCTGGCCCCGAATGCGCGGATCCAGAGCCAGAGCAGCACATGATAGCCTGGCACGTGGCTTTCACGGGCCACTGTGTTCACCATCTGCACGAATCCGCCACGGGCCAGAGCAACGGTAAGGGCTTCATCGCCTGTGAGGCTTTTCTGAAAGGAAAGGGCGGAAAGAACCGCCATGAGGGCCACCGCCGCAAGGCAGACGGCAAACCCGGCCGGTTTGTCGGTCATGGGTTCCCCAATCGATAGGCGAGTCATGATCCGGATTATAACAATGACGGGTCAGGTGAGGACAATCAGTCCTCCACCACGTTCTTCCTGAAAAGCTTCCTGGCTTCCGACCATCTCAAGGGATCCCAGCCTGTCGCGGGGTCGAAACACCGGGCCGCTGCGGCACCCATCTCCATCGCGTGGTGAACGTTGTCATGAACGAAGAGTCCCTGCCTGCCAAGGGTAACAAGCCCCGGGACCTGCGCAAGCCACCGGTCTACTTCCCCGAAGTGTCTGTGCCACCCCGTGGGGTAGGAAGGGTAAGCCTCGGTGATCCTTCGGGTGAAGAAGGCCTTCACCCCGGAAACGGCGAGACCGGCGGCGGTCAGTCCGGACAGTGCGATGGCCAGTATCTCTCTGTCATCCATTGACCAGAGGGGGTCGGTCCTGAAGCAGGGCATTTCGAGACAAAGACCCGTTGAACCGGGAGATTCCCGGCTTTCGTCGTAATTCTGCCGCTCCGACACTCTGGAGAAGCGGGTTTCAGGGCCCGGGAAATAATGGGCATCGTATGCGGAGAACTGACATGAGTCCAGCACGACACAGCATAGCACCATGGAACGGTAGGAGAGCGATGAAGCCGCAGCCCTCACCTCCCCGGGCACCGGTACTGTCAGGGCTGGCACGAGGCCGGTTACGGGGATGGTGGAAAAAACGAAATCGGCGGGCAAAGAAGCGTCCCCGCGCCCCCCGGTGTACCCGATCAGTCCGGCTGAGCCGGGGATCGGGGGGGTAACGCTTCGGACCACAGCGCCCCTCAGCAGAGTTCCACCCATGGACTCAACCTTACGGGCCGCCGCAGTGAAGATGGAACCGAACCCGCCAAAAGGGTAATGGAACGACCTTTTGTCAATCCCCGACCTGGATGACGGAACGAGTTTTTCAAGCATGCTGCCCAGTGTTCCCGCCGAAACCCTTCTACGGGCCTGCTCGCCGTCCAGCGCATTCGGGGATAGCCCCCAGAGTTTTTCCGCGTAGGGGAAGTAGAACCTGCGGCAGATGGTTCTTCCCAGCCCCGCCATCATGAGGGCCCCGAAGGTTGCGTCGGCCCCGGGCCTGCGCCGGAACGGCGCTGTCAATCCGTCGAATACGGCGCCGAGGGCAAAGGAAGGTGGAAGATGTTGTGCCAGGTCGGCCGGGGACAGGGGAAAGCCCAGCAACCTGCCCTCCAGAAGTATCCTGCCGTTCCGGGGCCTCTTGAGAAGGTTTTCACCAAGCAGCCCCCTTACATCCCCGAGTAATCCGGGGGATACCGCCGGATGCAGTCTGTGGCTGCCCAGGTCCCAGGTGAGCCCGTGGGCTTTGAAGCTTCCGGCAATGCCGCCCGGAAACTCCTGCATTTCAAGGATCGTGACACTCAGCCCCGGGTGCAGACGAAGAAGGTGAAGGGCTGTCCAGATGCCGGCGGGACCTCCGCCCAGTATCACAACGCGCTTCGGATCACTCACCTTGAAGCCTGCTTCTGCCCGGGCGTATGAACCCCTTGTAGTCATCCGAAGAGATGTAGAGGCTGTACCACATGGTGAGGTTAAGGAGCCCCCAGAGGGCCCGGCCGTTGTCCCGCCTTCCCTCCTGATGGCTGTTCCAGAGTTCCGAAAGCCCCGCCCTCGCAAGAATGCCGGAATCGAGGATCGGAGAACTGAAAAGGCAATCGTGGGCGAATTCCTTCATCTCGTTGCGGAACCACTTGGAATATGGCATCTCCAGACCAACCTTCTTCTTGGCGATCACCCTGGCGGGAAGGATCCCCTCCATGGCCTTACGGAGAAGGTTCTTCTTCCTCAGGCCCGGCAGCTTCAGTGCATCCGGCACGGTGGCCATGAACCGGTAGAGCTCAGTGTCCGTGAAGGGCACCCTTGCTTCTATGGAGTGGGCCATTGTCATCCTGTCGTTCTTTATCATGAGGTCGTTCGGAAGATGGCACGAAGTATCTATGCGAAGTATCCTGGCGAGCTCGGTTTCACCGTGGCACGCGTCGTAGACGGCGGTGAAGAAAGAATCTGACGGGGGGTAGTTCAGGGAAGCGCCGGGATGGACCCCGAGCCGCTCATCCCCTGTGAGGACGGCACGCCATGCGAAGTGGGATTCGGGCACGCCGAGTTCGGAACCCGCTGCGAACCGTTTGGCCTTGAACTCGAAGCTGAGCTTGCTGTTGGACACCGGCAGGGCGTTCACGGCGGGCGCGATGAGACAGCGCCTGATGAAGCCGGGAACGTACCGGCGGTAGAGCATTCGAGCCTTCATGGCCGCATGGGTGTCGTAACCCGCGAACAACTCGTCTCCACCCTCTCCCGAGAGGAGCACCGTGACCAGCGGGGCCGCCCTGTCGGCGAGAAGCCACGTGGGGATCGCCGAACCGTCAGCGTAGGGCTCGTCAATGTGGGCGAGGTATCCCGGCAGCAGGGCCTCGACATTCCCCGGATTCACGCGGATCTCGTGGTGGATGGTGCCCTGGGTTTCGGCAACGAGCCTTGCATATGAGGACTCGTCAAAGCTGGGCTCATCGAACGCCAGGGAAAATGTGTGAAAACCCGCCCCGCCCCTGGCCTTTACCATCAGGGCTGTCAGCGCGCTTGAGTCCATCCCGCCCGACAGCATGACCCCAACGGGAACATCGCTTACGAGCTGCCTTTTCACTGACTCCCGAAGCAGACGCAACGACTCTTCCACTGCGGTGTTCTCGTCCAGCCCGTAGTCCGGAACGCTCCTGAAATCGAAAAAGCCCCACTTTGCAGTTACCCCTGAACCGGGTTTGACCTCGATGGCGGTGCCTGGTTCAAGCTCGCTCACGCCCCGGAAGGGGGTGAGGGTTCCGGGAATGTAGTTGCAGGCCAGATAGTGGAACAGGGCCTCGGGGTCAGCCTCCCTTCTGAAGGCCGGCGCCTGCAGAAGGCTTTTTATCTCGGAGGCGAACCAGAAACCACCGGCGTGCTCCATGTGAAAAAGGGGCTTGATGCCGAAAGGGTCACGCGCCAGAAGCAGTCTGTCCCGCCCGCAGTCCCAGATGGCAAGCGAGAACATCCCGTTGAGATGCCTGAGGAAATCGGAGCCCAGCTTCTCGTACAGGTGCAACAGGACTTCGGTGTCGGTCCGGGAGCGGAAACGGAAGTCCCGTTCGAGCCCGAAATCACGCCTGAGTTCATTGAAGTTGTACACCTCGCCGTTGTAGGCGATCCACACTGTGCCGTCTTCGTTGGACATGGGCTGACGGCCCGCGGCGGAAAGATCGATGACGCTCAGCCGGCGATGGGCGATGCCGCATGGACCGATCCACTGAAGCCCGTCGTCGTCAGGGCCACGATGGGAGAGAACAAGGGACATGGCCGAAAGTGCGCCATCGGTCTCTTGGGACCTGTCGCCGGGACTTCCGAGGAGTACTCCCGCAAAACCGCACAACGGAACTACCGCCTTACTGCGAGGGCCTCGGCGACCATGCCCACAAGAAGGACCTGCAGGCTGGAAACCAGAAAGATCACCGTTGTCGTGGAGATGACCGGGTAGCTTGCGAGTTCAGGCGTGAAGCCGGCATGGCTGACGGCGATCAAAAAATCAAGAACGAGTTTAAAAAGACCCAGGATGAAGAGTGTCATGGATGCCGGAAGGAATACCTTCAGAGGTCTGAAAAGCACGGCAAGCCTGAATACAAGCATGAGGAAGTTGGGGAAGTGGCCGGGTCTGATCTTGGAGGAGCCCTCACGGGTATGGTAGTCGATGGGGATGAAACGCACGGTGATGCCGTCGCAGAGGGAGGCGACGGTTATGGTGGTGGTGAACGAAAAGCCTTCGGGCAGAAGGTTGAGGTAACGGAGCGCCAGGCTTCGCGTGAACACCCTCAGCCCCGAGTTGAGGTCGGGGATCCGGGTTCCGGTGAGGCGGTTGGCGAGCTTGTTCAGAACCCACTTGGCCGGCCTGCGAACGATGGGAATGCGCACCGTGCCTCCCGTCCGGCTGCCCACGACCATTTCGGCGCCCAGCATGGCATTGAGGAGGTCGGGGAGGCGGTCGACGGGGTAGGTCCCGTCGGCGTCGATAATGGCGATGATCTCTGATGAAGCGTGGCGTATCCCCGTTTTCAACGATGCGCCGTAGCCCAGATTGCATGCGTGGTCCAAAACCATGACCCCGGTGGACATGGCCAGACGGCCCGTTGAGTCGGTCGAGCCATCGTTCACCACGAGGATCTCTCCGTCGATGCCGCACCGGCACAGAGTGTCACGCACCCGCTCAACTGTGGAGACTATCGACTGCTCTTCGTTGAAAGCGGGGATTATCACCGAAAGCTTCAAAAGGCTCCTTCAGGAATAACGGGCTACTTCAGCCTTCCGAGGGTTGCGAACAGACCCCATATGCCTGCGAGGCCAACGAGGACATAGATGCTTCTGGCAATGGTGTAATCAAGTTTGAGGATTCCCTGTATGAGGTCTTTCTCGATCGCGCCCATGAGTCCCCAGTTTATACCGCCCACGATCAGAAGGATCAGGGCGATGTAATCGACGAAACAGGCTTTTCTCCCGGCCATGACACACCTTCCCTTCCGTTAGGATAAGTTCTGATTATAACCAATGACTACCGGACACCAAGTATTTCGAGGTTCGCCTTCAGCGCCCCGCCCTGGAGAAGGTCTTCCATGGCTTGGGTGACATGTTCGGGTCTCAGGCCGGGTATCAGGTCGTTGTGAAGTACTTCAGCCAGCAGGGCCGTGTTCTGCATGCGGGGATCAGGCAGGTCATCACGAAACACCCTTACAGCCCTGATGTCCCGGCGCCTGCACTCTTCATGCAGGGCTTCAGTGGAGACCCCGGGCACCGAGCCGTTCCTGACCTCGAAGGGTTGCCAGACCGCGTCGTAATACGCGAGCGCACCTTTATCCCGGAGATAGCCGCCCACTGCCCTCAGGGCTTCGTGGCGCTCAAGCGCAAGGACAAGGTCCGCCCCGCCCGGCGCGATAAGGGGAGAGAATTCACCGCTCCCGGTCCTGATCTGCGAATTGACCACCCCGCCCCGCTGGGCGAGTCCGTGGGTATCAACTCCCCTGACCTCCATGCCGGCCACTGAAAGGGCCCTGAGGAGAAGCTCGCTGAGAAGGCCTATCCCCTGTCCGCCCACGCCCGTCATGTGAATGTTCATCGGGACTCCTTTCCAGGCGCAACGGCGCCAAGGGCATCGGAGGGGCACGTCTGGATGCAGGAGCCATCGCCGATGCACAGGTCGGTGTTGGTTGAGACCCGGCCGGTTTCGCCGTCCCTCTTGAAGGAGGGGCAGCCGAACCTGTCGATGCATTCCCTGGCCAGTGTGCACTTGTCCTCGGAAACCTCAACGTGTCTCTGGACAAAACCGGGCTTTCTGCGCTGCTCGCGTGAGAACTTGAGCATGCAGGGGTGCTTTGCGATGACCACGCTCAGGCCGGGGGACTCCAGCGCTTTCCCAACCGCCGTGGTCAGTGCTTTCTGGTTGTAGGTATCCACCTCGGTGATGTTCTGGATGCCCAGTCCCTCAAGCACCTTCCGGATCGGTATCCTTTCCGTTGGATCGTTGAAGTTCCGCCCGGTTCCCGGGTGCTCCTGATGGCCAGTCATGGCGGTGGTCCCGTTCTCCATCACGATCAGGGTGAGCCTGTGGTTGTTGAAGATGGCGTTTATCACCCCTGGAATGCCGGCATGGAAAAATGTGGAGTCTCCAAGGAAGGCGACCACCCTCCTTTCGGAGTTGAACAGGGATAGACCCTGCCCGATGCCGGTTGACGCCCCCATGGACATGAGGAGACGCCCTATCTCATGGGGAGGCAGGAAACCCAGCGTGTGGCAGCCGATGTCGGCAACGGTGATGTCGTTCTTGCGAAGCGCCTTGCCGATGGCGAAGAACGCGCTCCGATGGCCGCAGCCCGGGCACATCTGGGGAAACCTGACCGGTGCAGCGAGGTTGCCGGCCATGGAAACGGGAGCTACGACCGAATCGGGCCAGAGCCTGTGCAGTATCTCACGGACCCTTCCCGGAGTGAACTCGCCGATCCAGTCTTCGGTGCACCCCTTTCCCAGCACGCGCGTGGAGAGGCCGGAATCGTGCGCCATGGCCTTCACGGACTGCTCGATGAAGTCATCCAGTTCCTCCAGGACAAGGACTTCCTCATGCGCTCGAAGAAACCCGGAGATCGTGTCGAGGGAAAGCGGGTGGACCATCCCCAGCTTGAGGATGTCGGGCTTCCTTGCCGCTCCCGACAGGACGTCAAGAACCGACAGGAACGGAAGCCCGGCGGTGATGATCCCCCGTTTGGGGTTGCCGTTTTCCAACACCCTGTCGAGGCCCGGTTCGCGGGATGCCTGAAGCCTTTCTATTGCCCTCTTCTTCATCCGGGCGACCATGGCCCCTATCGGAATGTGGCTTCCGCCAGAACCGTCGAAACCGGGTGTGTCATCACGGGGAGTGTTCGGCCAGCCGCCGAAGGAAACCATCTCCTTGGCGTGGCACACGTGGGTGGTCATCCTGAGCATGACCGCCATGCGGTGCTTTCGGGCCATGGACACCGCCGTGAGAAGGAATGCGTAAGCCTCGGATGGTGATGCGGGTTCAAGCACAGGGGTGTAGCTCATCCTGGCCAGATGCCTGTTGTCCTGCTCGTTCTGGGATGAGTGAGCCCCGGGGTCATCCCCAACGATCACTACCAATCCGCCGGGAATGTCCATATGGTTGAGCTGAACGAAGGTGTCCGATGCCACATTGAGCCCGACGCTCTTGAAGAAGACCACCGATGGCCGTCCGTTCACGGCTGCGCCGTAGGCGACCTCCACCGCCACCTTCTCGTTGACGCAGAACTCGAAGTGAAATGGCCGAAGTTCCTTCCGGATGGAGGCGATGGCGGTCGCGATCTCGGGTGTGGGCGAGCCCGGGTACGAGGTGACAACACGGACCCCGGCCTCGACCATGCCCCTCACCAGGGCCGTGTTGCCCATCACCAGCTCCCGAAAGGGGCTTTCGCCCAGCAGCATCTCCCCAAGCTTTTTCACGAGGACCTTCCTTTCCTGCGTAATGCATATGCGGTCTTGATAATGCACAAACGCAGCCATCATGAAAAGCGGTGTTGCGTCTCGCATTCCCGGTGGGGATTGGTTATTTTCCCGCGTCATTCCCACCCCATCGGAGAGACCCATGGAGATCACAGACGCAAGGTTCGTGCTTGAATTCGCGTTGATTGTCCTGGCAGCCAAGGTTGCCGGAAGGCTCACCCAGAGATTCCTAAGGCAACCCGCTGTCATTGGGGAGATGCTCGTGGGGCTTATCATCGGTCCCTACGCCCTCGGCAGTCTGGAGGTCTTCTCCATGGGGCCTGCCTTTCCCACGGGTCCCGACGGCGCATTTAACGAGGGACTGCTTCATGGCATAACCATTGTCGGCATTGTGACCCTTCTTTTCACCGCCGGCCTCGAGACAGACCTCAGGGGTTTCCTCCGTTTCGCTCCCAAAGGTTTCGCAGTGGGCATGGGGGGCGCCGTTCTGGGCTTTGCCGGGGGAGGGCTTGCAGTCATCCTTGCCGGGGGGGGCACGGGTCTCATGGACCACAGGGTGCTCGCTTTCGGAGCCATCGCCGCGGCCACTTCCATTTCCCTTGCCGCAAGGGTTTTCCTTGACATGAAGCGGCTCAACACGCCCGAAGGCTCAGTTACCCTTTCTGCAGCCGTGATTGACGATGTGATAGGTCTTGTTGTGCTGGCGGTGGTGTCGGGTATCCCGGGCGGTGGAACCGACACTGGCAGCATGCTTGTCATAGCTCTGAAGGGCTTCGGATTCTTCGCAGTCCTTCTCGCGCTGGGTCTTCTGTTTCAAAAGCAGTTGTTGTGGCTCATCACAAGGGCAGGCGACGATTCAGCCCAGGCTGCCTTCGCGCTGGCCATCGGCCTTCTGGCAGCCGGGCTTGCAGAGTTTTTCGGCCTGGCGCTCGTCGTGGGCGCTTACGTCATGGGACTCGCGTTGTCCGGAACCAGACAGGCACAGCGGATCTCCGAGAAACTCGTGCCCGTCAAGGAGCTTCTGGTCCCTGTTTTCTTCTGCGTGACGGGCATGATGGTCGACATACGAGCCATGGGAAGCGTGATCGTGTTCAGCCTTGTTTACACAGCCCTGTGCATGGTGGGGAAATTCGTGGGCTGCTCCATTCCGGCTCTTGCTTCAAGGCTGTCGCTCAGGCAGAGCTGCATCGTGGGGATCGGCATGATCCCCAGGCTGGAAGTTGGTCTTGTGGCGGCCAGCGTTTCACTTCTGAACGGGATGATCAGTTCCGGCGACATGGCTGCGGCCATGGTCATGATTGTGATTACAGCCGTGGTCACCCCGCCCCTTCTGACGTTCGCAATGGGAGGCAGGCAGCAGCTCAACCATTGAAGAGGTTGAGAGAATCGAAGCTTGCGTCGGTGGTCAGATTCACCCCAAGCCTTCGGAAGCCCTCCTCGTCACCCGGAACGGGAATGTGTGTGATGTGGACCTCGGCTCCCGCAAGGCGTGGCAGGCACTCCAGCGCCTCCAGGGTTGCGGGACTGTTGGTGGCGCTGATCCCCAGTGCGATCAGCACCTCGTCAAGTGTCAGGCAGGTTCTGGCCCCACCGAGGGTTTCCTTCAGCTTCCTTATCGATGCGATGGTTTCGGGGGTGAGAAGGTGTATCCGCTCAGGAATACCGGCGAGGCGCTTTATGGCGTTTATCACCACGGCGCTTGCAGCGGTCATCAGGTCTGAGTTCCTGCCGGTGAGGATCGAACCGTCCCGAAGCTCAAGGGCAGCACCGGTTCTCGGAACACCGGAAGGGTCATCGGACGCCGCAGCCCTTGCGGGCATGACAACCGAGCGGTACTCGGGTGATATGCCGTTGTCGTCGAGAAGAAGCTCAACCTTCTGAAGCGTTTTCTCCTCAACCAGCCCCATCACGAACTCGCACCGGTACCTGAAGTACCTCCTGACCATCTCCTGTTTTGAGGCCTCCCTCACGGCGTCGTCGGACACTATCCCGAAACCGGCCCGGTTGACGCCCATGTCCGTGGGGGAGGCATAGGGAGATTTGGAGCCGGTTATCTTCTCGAGGATCCTTCGCAACAGGGGAAAAGCCTCCACATCACGGTTGTAATTCACCACCGCAGTCCCGTAGGCTTCCAGATGATAGGGATCGATCATGTTCACATCGCCGAGTTCAGCGGTGGCGGCTTCGTAGGCAGCGTTCACCGGGTGCGAAAGCGGAAGGTTGAAGATCGGGAAGGTCTCGAACTTGGCGTATCCCGAGTTCACACCCCGGCGATGGTCGTGGTAGAGCTGGGAAAGGCAGGTGGCGAGCTTTCCGCTGCCCGGTCCGGGTCCGGTCACCACCACCAGCGGCTTGGTTGTCTGAATGTAATCGTTCCTGCCGTAACCTTCGGGGCTCACCACCAGATCCGTATCGGTGGGATACCCCCTGGTGAAGGGGTGGGCGTACACCCGCACTCCGCTGCGCTCCAGACGGTTCCTGAACACGTCAGCCGCGGGCTGCTCGGCATACCGGGTTATCACTACGCCGCTTACGGAAAGGTCCCGGTGCCTCAGGTCATCGATGAGCCTCATTGCATCGGCATCGTAGCTTATCCCGAAATCCGCCCTCATCTTGCGCTTCTCTATGTCCCCCGCATAGATGCACAGGATGATCTCGGCCTGGTCCCCAAGTTCCTGAAGCAGTCTGAGCTTTACGTTTGGATCGTACCCCGGAAGGACCCTCGAAGCATGAAGGTCGTACATCAGCTTTCCGCCGAACTCGAGGTAGAGCCTTCCCGAGAACTGCCCGAGACGGGACGCTATGGCTCCGGTCTGTTCAGACAGGTACTTCCCGTTGTCGAAACCCATTGTTTCCCGCATAATGCCCCCCAAAAAAATGGTCGAACCGGACGATCAAGGCGCGAATATAGGGCGGCAGGGGTTGCCGGCCGAATCATTCATTCACCCAGAAAGACCCGCTGTTCAACAGGGCGCACCGTTCCCAGTTCGCGGAAGTACTCAGCCACGATATCGGCATCGATGAAACCGGTGTCCGTGGCCGGGACGCCTTCGAGGGAACCGAAGCCGTCACCGCCTCCCGCAACGAAGCTGTTGGTCACCAGGCGATAGGTGGCCTCCGGGTCAAGCGGCGCATAGCCACCCCCGGGTACAGCCACTTCAACCGATGTCACACGATTCCCGGATGAAGCACCGCGTGAGGCGCTGTACCTCATACCGGCCACGTACGGAAACGTTCCGTCGGACAGCCCCATGTCGAAGATGCTTGAAAGGGCCTCCTCCAGAAGGTCTTTGACCTGCCGTCCGCTCAGGTCAAGGACCGCCATCGTATTGCCGAAGGGAAGGAGGGTATAGACCGTGCCTATCGTTATCTCTCCCATGGGAACATCGATCCTGACGCCCCCGGCGTTCTGCAGGGCGATGTGTGCCCCCGTTCCCACGCGGTTCGCCTTCCAGAGCATGGCGTCGCAGACGATGGGAGCGATAACGCTGCCCATGGGAAGGCTTCCCCCCGGCACCCTGACATTGGGGAGGTCGGCTTCGGCCATGGCCACGAACTCGTTCTGGAAATCCTGGAGGACCGAGGCGTACCCATCCACCATCTCGCTCACGAGGGGATCCGGCTCAGTACGAAGTAATCCCGGTGTTCCACGCGTGTCCCCGGTGGTGAGTATCTGCGGTGAGCCGCTCCAGTCAAGCACCCTGCCGTCCCTGTCGAAATCAACGGTCAGGTTTCCCAGCATGGCTCCGTAGCGCCAGGCCGTGACGATGAGAACGTTGTCGCCGTCGGGACCCGTGACGACAGTTGGGTAATCGCCCCCGGGCTCAAGCCCCAGGTGCTCGAAACGCCCAAGGACCGTGTGGGTGTGACCACCCACGATAACATCCACGCCGGGCAGGGATTCCGCGAGCCGGATGTCGTGCGGGTAGCCCAGGTGCGAGAGCACGACTATCTTGTTTATCCCCATGTACGAAAGCATTTCAACAGCGCTCCGCCCGGATTCAAGGGCGGAAACCGTCACGGTCTGATCGGAGGGGCTCGAAACGCCCGAAAGCTCTTCCGTGATCAATCCGATGACGCCTATCCTTTCCCCGCCCGTCTCAAGAATCGTGAAGGGGGCCACCCGCCCGGCGAGGAGGGTGTCGTCGGCCACCGAAACATTGGCGCAGACCATGGGAAAAAGCACCTCGTCGAGAAGCAGGGCAAGCCCTTCGCTCCCGCGGTCGAACTCGTGGTTGCCCAGGGCCATGGCATCGAGCCCCATTGCGTTGTACACAGCCGCATCGGCCCTGCCGCCGTACACAGTGTAGAAAAGCGTGCCCTGCACCAGGTCGCCCGCATGAAGGAAGATAACGTTCCCGTCCTCATGCTTCGCGCGTCTGACCTCGGCTGCGATGAGCGCCGCCCCTCCCGCATCAATCCTTCCAAACCCTCCCGCGCTGTCGGGAAGGACAGCCAGGGACATGGGCAGGAGGTTGGAGTGGGTGTCGTTGAGGTGGATGATGTTCAGTGTGAAACTGCCATAAGCCCGCGGAGTTCCGCATAAAACCAGCAGAACCGCCGCCAGGGCGCCCCTTGATAGCATTTGGTCCCCCCCCGTGATTCGATTACGTCAGATTTCCGGCCAGAACCTGTTCTCGAACCAGATCTTCTCCATCAGGGCCCTGTCCAGACCGGCCAGGGTCTCGAGATGTCCGTGCTCCCAATCGGCAAGCCAGTTGAAAAGGTTCCTGCCGCTCTCAGTCCCGGCTTCGGATGCCTTTTCCCGGTAGTACTTTTCCGAGGACGCCTCCATGGCCATCGCCGCTGAAATGGCTGCAGCTTCAAACCCGGCGGCGTCAATTTCCGATATCACTTTCCGGGTCAGGATTTCTCCTGAGATGTCGGAGGCCTGTCCCAGCGTGGTCAACGCCGCCAGGGAGCCATCCCGAACCAGTGAGGAGTAGTGCAGCGCCAGGGCTTCTTCGTGACGCTTCTCCTCTTCTGCCATTGATGAGAAGACTTCCCTTACACCCTCGGATTTTGTTGTTGAGGCTACTTTTGAATAAAAAGCCCATCCCCGCCTTTCGAAAAGGATGGCCCCCTTAACGGCTTCGATTGCTTCCGCACTCATCACTGCCTCCCTTCGTTATGAACCCTTGCCTTATAGTGAACAGGATCACCCCAGTCGTCAACGGCAACCACCCTGCCCGCCATCTCGACCCGCCTTTTCAGGCAGTTCAGGCAGTCCTCCTTGTTCTCATCGGTGCACGGTTTCCCATCGTAGAGAAGGTAGTCCTTCCGGAATTCCCCCGGTGTGAGCGAGGGCATAATGACGTTTGCCCCCCATGAAAGGCCCTTTTCACGTCCTGTGGCATCCAGGGCCTGGAGAGCTGTTGTAGCGGCGATATTGGTGGTGACGGTGAGAAGCCTTGCCAATCCTATCATCAGCAGGGAAAGCCTCATGCGCTCGCAATCGGGAAGGATAGTTTCACGCCCCATGGGCGTGTCGTGGTGCGGGATGAAGGGTCCCATCCCGAACATGTCGAAGTCGTTGTCCCTGTAAAAAAGAAGATCGTCCGCCAGCATTTCGGGGGTCTGCCCCGGCAGGCCGATCATGACCCCGGTGCCAACGGCGAACCCCTCCTCCCGGAGGATACTGAGACAGGAGAGCCTGCTCTCAAGGGTCTGCTCACCGGGATGGATACTGCGGAAGAGACCGGGATTCGTGGTTTCTACCCGAAGAAGGTACCGGTGGGCGCCGGCCTCTCTGAAGCGCCTCAGTGCCTCACGGGGCTGCTCACCCACGCACAGCGTAATCCCAAGCCCTTCCGGAAGCCTTTGGGAAACCGTTGATTCCTTGATGCCAAGCACGGCTTCCTCAACGAAATCCACGAAAGCCGGGTCGGTCCTCTCTCCGGACTGCAGGACGATCGACCCGAAACCGGCCCCGGCGCACCACCGGGCGGCTTCGGTGATCTGAGCCTGGCTTGCGGTGTACCTTTTCATGTTGTGGTTGCCCCGGCGTATTCCGCAGTACAGGCAGTTGAGCGAGCAGATATTCGAGAATTCGATCAGCCCCCTGTAGTAGACACGGTTGCCGAGTGTGGAGAGAGTGAGGTCCTCGGCACGGCGCCTCACGGCTTCCAGCTCCCCTGGGTCGCGGGTTTGAAGCAGGGATACGAGCTCTTCCCGGGCAAGGCCGTTCATTTCCCGCTCCGGTACGCCGCAAGGGCATCGGGAAACGGCCCGAGGGCACGTTCGAATATTCCCAGGCTGTACGCGATGGTAAGCCCGTAGTTGGTTATGGGCACTCCCGCGGCCTCGGCACGCTGGATACGGGTGAGCATGGTCCTGCGGTTGAACATGCATGCGCCGCAATGTATCACGAGACGGAACGAGCTCAGGTCGGCCGGGAAATCCGACCCCCTCTGGAAAACGAATTCGAGGTCACCCCCCACGTAACGCCCGAGCCAGTCCGGGATCTTCACGGTGCCGATGTCTTCGCCGATGGGGTGATGGGTGCAGGCCTCGGCCACAAGGACCCGGTCTCCCGGCCTGAGCCGGTCGATCGCCATGGCGCCCTTCACCATCGACTTGAGGTCGCCCTGGAACCTGGCGAACAGTATCGAGAAGGATGTGAGGGGAATATCTTCCGGGGTATCGGCCGAAACCTTGCGGAAAGCCTGGCTGTCCGTCACGACGATCGCCGGCTTTTCGCGAAGGTTGCCCAGGGCTTTCACGAGCTGGTCGTCCTGGGTCACCACAGCCATGCAGCCGTGGTCCAGAAGGTCCCTTATCGTCTGCACCTGCGGAAGGATTATCCTGCCCTTGGGCGCCTCCTTGTCGATGGGGATCACAAGAACGGCAGTGCCGCCCGGGGGCAGAAGGTCGGAGACGATGGCCGGCCTGTTCACGAAATCGTCGGGCGCCATGCGGATGAGGGCTTCCCGAAGCTCGTCCACGCCATCTCCGGTAACGGCTGATACGGCCACCCAGGGAAGCTTCCTTCCCTCCATCTCCATGCTGAAGGCGTCGGACATCGGGCTGCTGTCGATCTTGCTTCGAACCACGATGACAGGTATTCCCGTTCTGCGGAAATCGTCGGCAAGCTGCTCTTCCCACCCCCCCCACGCATCAGTGTCGGTGACGATGACAGCCAGGTCGGTTCCCTCCATGACCCCACGGGTGCGCTGCACTCTCTGGGCGCCCAGTTCACCTTCGTCGTCCAGCCCGGCTGTATCCGTAAAGATCACCGGCCCCAGGGGGAGAAGCTCCATCGCCTTCTTGACAGGATCGGTGGTGGTGCCCGGAGTGTCCGAAACTATCGAAACGCGATGCCCGGCCAGAACATTCACGATGCTCGACTTCCCGACGTTCCTCCTGCCGAAGATGCTTATGTGCAGCCTGAAGGACCGGGGGGAAGAACCGGTCTTAGCAGTAGACGTCACGTTTGCCCTCCTTCACGGTCCTGAGCATGGCTTCGGTCCTCTCCCTGGCCTCGGGCGTCATGTCTTCCATGAAATCGCTGATGCAGCGCTCACCTGTCACCCTGGTTCCGGGGTCGGCGTAATCAAGGAGGTATTCCATGAACGTGCTTGCTGCGTTAGGATCACAGTGCATCCTGATCTCCCCGGGTTTGGCCAGGTCCATGAAGTCCTTCCCGGTTCTTCCCAGACGGTAGCATCCCGTGCAGAAACTGGGGACGTAGCCCATTGAGGAGACGTCGCGTATGACCTCGTTCAGGGGTCTGTGGTCACCCAGACTGAACTGGCTGCCGTCCTCGCCGTGCTCCCCCTCGGCGTACCCGCCCGGATTCGTGCGGCTGCCCGCCGATATCTGGCTCACGCCCAGGGCAAAGGTTTCCCGGCGCATGTGAGGGGTTTCCCTGGTGGACATGATTATCCCCGTGTAGGGGACGGCAAGCCGGAGGATCGCCACTATCTTTCTGAAATCGATGTCGGTCACCGCATGGGGCGGGTGCGCCGCAATGTCCGAGCCCGTGGCCGGTTCCAGCCTTGGAACGCTTATGGTGTGGGGTCCCACCCCGAACCTGTCCTCAAGGTGCCGGATGTGCTGAAGCAGGGCCTGCAACTCCCACTCCCAGGGGCTGAGACCGAAGAGCACCCCTATCCCGACGTCGTCGATACCGGCCTCCATCGCCCTGTCTATCGCTGTGATCCGCCAGTCGTAGTCCCTTTTCTTTCCGCCTGTGTGCACCCTGCCGTAGACCCCGGGATGGTACGTTTCCTGGAAGAGCTGGTACGTGCCGATCCCTGTCGTCTTCAGCTCCGAGAACTCGGTGGAGGTCAGCGGGGCGACGTTGACGTTTATGCGCCGGATCTCGCCCCTGCCGGATTTGACACCGTAGACGGTGGCGATGCTCTTCAGAACGTACCCGAACCCTTCTCGCGGATAGGACTCGCCCGCCACGAGCAACACCCTTTTGTGTCCCTGGTCGACAAGTATGGCTGTCTCCCGGGCTATCTCCTCCTGGGTCAGCGCACGCCTGACGATTCCGGGGTTGGACGCCCTGAAGGCGCAGTAGAGGCACTCGTTACCGCAAAGGTTCGATATGTACATCGGGGCGAAGATGACCAGCCTTTTCCCGTAAATGGTCTCCTTCACCTTCTTCGCCGCGTCGTAAAGCTCCTGCAGGAGCCCTGGGTCGGATACCGACGCAAGACAGGCCACGTCTTCAGGGGAAAGACCTTTCATTTCCAGGCCACGGGAAATCACTTCCCTGAATCTCGGGACTTCGGTGATCGTTCGACCCGAAAGCAGGGATTCGATCCTTTCGGGGTCGATCACGGGAACTGCAAAGGTATCCATAGAACATCTCCACTCGGTGTTACTGCCGTGCCATTCGGCCGGAATGTGATGCCTGAATATAGTAACAATTCCTGTTAAGGATGTTGCCTTCTAAGGGGAGCGTTTCCAGGAAACGGCGTAAAGCCCATCCACACCGGATTCGGGCGGGAACGAACACATCGAGCCATCCCTCAGAAGGGTCTCGGGCAGTGGCAGGGAAAGCCTCTTGAACCCGGGATGTCCAGCTTCGAAATTCATGGCCTGAAGCTCGTTCTCTTCGGGTTCGAGGCTGCAGGTGCTGTAAAAAAGCGTTCCGCCGGGAAGAACGCACTCCGATGCGCAGTGAAGAAGTGTTTCCTGAGTTTTTCGCAGCGCTTCAGTTGTGGCCGGTGACCAGCGCCATCTCGCTCCTGGTCGCCTGCGCAGAACACCAGTGTTCGAGCAGGGAGCATCAACAAAAACCTTCTCAAAGCCTCTCCGAAAGGGCAGTTCCCGCGCGTCAGCCACTACCGGCAACGCATGGGTCCATCCAAGCCTTCTCCTGTTCTCGAGCCACTTCCCCATCCTTTTCAGGGACAGGTCAAGACTGACGAGAACTGTTCCCTGCTGATGAGCCGTTTTTCCACCCGGGGCGGCTCCTATCTCAAGAGCCGACTGCCCTGGCAAGTTTCGAAACACTCCCGCAACGATAGCCGCTGCTTCATCCTGAACAAAGACCCCGGGCGGCGGCAGCGGAACGCCCCGGTCAAACCTCCTGTAACCGGCAAGGTAAAGCCCGGGCTCACCGGGAGGAGGCTCGCCGAAAGCAAATCCCCCCAGGACCGGGGGTTCGTTGTTCCAGCGGAGGAGGTCGGCAGTCCTTTCGAGACCGAACCGGTGCACCCACTTTCGCACCAGCTCCTCGGGATGCGACCATCGGATGTGCAGGGGAAGGTCGGGCTCCTCCCCCTCCGACGAAAGCCTTCTCAGAACTGCGTTCACAAGACCCCTGGCGCCCTGGTTCCCGGCAAGTTTCACGGTCTCGGAGACCGCGGCGTGAACAGGTGTGCCAAGGACAAGAAGCTGGACTGCTCCCAGCCTGAGAACGGCCAGCATTCTAGCGTCGAGCTTGTGCATCGGTCTTTTGAGGAAAAGGGCCAGGCTGTGGTCAAGCCTGGCCCTCCACACGGTGGTCTCCCTCACAAGCCTCAGGGCAAAAGCCTCGTCCCGCGAGGAAAGCTCGAAGGATGTTTCCCCAAGACCCAGCAGGACCTCGAGGGCCTTCCTTCTGGGATCAAAGCTAACGAAGGGCAGCGAGGTTCTCAACCTTCTTGAGGTCGGGGAAAACCATCTTCAGGTTGCGTTCCACGCTGTGCTGAAGCGTGAGGGCCGCGAATGCGCAGCCGCTGCAGGCTCCCTGAAGCTCGACCTTGAGCGTCCCGTCCTCGAGTGAAACGTACCTGATGTCTCCGCCGTCACCCTGAAGCATTGGCCTGATCTTCTCAAGTTCCGCACGGACGTTCTCTTCCGTCAGGGGAAGTGCAGCTGGCATGTCGGTTCCTTTCTCATCGAACCTGGGCGAGGACCAGTGATACGATGGTCATGAGTTTTATAAGGATGTTCAGCGAGGGGCCGCTCGTGTCCTTGAACGGGTCTCCGATCGTGTCTCCCGTTACCGCGGACTCGTGGCAGGGCGAACCCTTGCCCCCCATGTGCCCCTCCTCTATGTACTTCTTGGCATTGTCCCAGGCGCCCCCCGAATTGCTCATGAAGATCGCCAGGAGAACACCGGTCACGATTGC
Organism: candidate division Hyd24-12 bacterium UBA6080; assembly: GCA_002436025.1. Classification (GTDB taxonomy): domain Bacteria; phylum Fermentibacterota; class Fermentibacteria; order Fermentibacterales; family JCC-6; genus UBA6080. The sequence continues at coordinate 672,524 of DIXM01000002.1, read as the reverse complement.
GCCGGCGAGAAGACCGCCCAGGGTCTCCGGACCCATAACGCCGAACCCGAAGTAAACCGCGACTGGAACAGCCACGGCCAGCAGACCCGGAAGGATCATCTCGGTAAGGGCAGCCCTTGTTGCAATATCGACACACTTCGCAGTATCGGGTTCGCCCTCTCCCTCCATCAGTCCCCTGATCTCACGGAACTGCCGTCTGACCTCGGTCACCATTTTCATAGCCGCCCTGCCGACGGACCTGAGGGTGATTGACGCGAAAAGGAAGGGCAGCAGCCCCCCAAGCAACAGGCCGGTGACAACGTGGGGGCTCAGAAGGTCGATGAAAGAAAGCTCGGCAGCCTGCGCGTACGCCGTGAAAAGGGCGAGGGCCGTAAGGGCGGCGCTCCCGATCGCAAAACCCTTGCCCATGGCAGCGGTCGTATTTCCCAGCGCGTCAAGCTTGTCGGTCCTGCGGCGCACCTCTTCGGAAAGACCTGCCATGCTGGCGATACCACCGGCGTTGTCGGCCACCGGGCCGTATGCGTCAACCGACATGGTCATGCCAACGTTCATAAGCATTCCCAGCGCCGCGATGGCGATGCCGTAGATGCCGGCGAAATGATGGCTGGCGAGTATGGCTGCGGCGATTAGGACCATTGGGACAAGGGTGGATTCCATCCCGACCGCCAGCCCCTCGATGATGGTGGTTGCCGTGCCCGTCGATGTGGCCTCGGCGATCTTCCGGACCGGCGCGGCGCTCGTGTAGTACTCGGTTACCAGACCGATCACCGTGCCCACCAGCACGCCGCTGGTCATGGCCCAGAAAATCCCGGGTACGAGCCCCGCACGCATGATGAAGATGCCACCGAGCAGGATGCAGAGGCCGGCGCTCACGAAGGTCCCGTTCCGAAGGACCGACTGCGGAGACTGCTTTCTGAGTATCCTCACAAACAGGGCTCCGACAAGGCTTGCTATGGTTCCGAGTGCCGCGAGGATAAGGGGGAGGCCGATCAGGGTCTGACGGCCCATATGCTCGGCATCGTGAAACGCCGATGAAAAGAGCATGTTCAGTTCAGCGGAGCCCAGGCTGAGCGCGAGAATGATGGCGGCGATGATGCACCCCACATAGGACTCGAAGAGGTCGGCGCCCATTCCAGCAACGTCCCCCACGTTGTCCCCAACGTTGTCGGCTATGACAGCGGGGTTCCGGGGATCGTCCTCGGGGATGCCGGCCTCGATCTTGCCCACCAGATCAGCGCCGACATCGGCGCTCTTGGTGAAAATGCCTCCCCCCACCCTGGCGAAAAGGGCAATGCTGCTGGCTCCCATCCCGAAGCCGGCAATGCTCTCGAGGGATACCGGAATCCCGAGCACACCTGAAATGAAGCCGCGTACCGACTCGACATCGTGAAACGCAAGGAAGAAAGCGCCGACGCCCAGAAGCCCGAAACCGGCCACAGCAAAACCCATTATGCTGCCGGAATCGAATGCTGCGGCAAGTGCATCTGAGAGGCTCTCACGTGCGGCGTTGGCGGTCCTGACATTGCCGGTGGTGGCGGCCTTCATGCCGATGTAGCCCGCCAGCATGCTGAGAAGGGCGCCCGCCACGAACGAAAGCGAGGCGGCCCTGTTGACGAAGAAGAAAAGAAGCAGTGCCACAAGCACAACAAAGATCATGAGAATTCTGTACTGGGTTTTCAGGTAAGCCATCGCGCCGGTCCTGATGAATCCGGCGATCTTCTGCATCAGTTCGTTGCCCGGGGCGTACTTTGCGAGCCTGGCATACACAAGTGCCGCCACCACCAGAGTGGCCACGGCGACAACTGGGGCCAGGTACGTAAAAACTGCGCCTGCCTGCATTCATACCTCCGAAGAAACCGTTGTTACAAAACCTTTTGTCAAGCCAAGCATTTCTAACCTATTGCCATTCTGGGGTCAAGTTTCGAAGGGCTTCGCGTGAGGGACCATGGGCCGGGTTCCACTCCAGGGCTTTGACGAACCAGAAAACTGCCCCGTCCCGGTCGCCGTCCTCGAGGTCCATCACACCAAGGTTGTAAAGGGCATCGGTGCCGTTAAGGTCTACCCCGTCCATCCTGACGGATGCCCTCTCCCATGCCTGCATGAAGAGGGTCCGGGCTTCCCGGCGGTTCCCCGCGGAATAGTTGGCCATACCGTCATGAAAGGGCATGTTCACTCCGCTTGTCTCGACCGCCGGTCCGGTCAGGACAGCGAGGCCCACACCAAGGGCGACCCCCAGTGGAGCCGTCAGAACACCCTTTTTCCAGACCCTGAGGAACCTGGGCACCATGAAAAGAAGCACAAAGGGTATCAGGGGAAGTCTGAACCTGGCTGTGATGAAGAAAGGGGCAAGCCCGACGGCCAGCGTCAGCACCCATGCCAGTGCGCGCTTTTCGGCCTCCCCCGCCCTTCCCGCAATGAGCGCCCCGGGAAGCAACAGCCAGAGCAGCAGCCCGGGAAACGCGAAGGGCGGGCCGGTGACGAGAACTCCCGCCAGAGGAGAGATGCGGCCCATGTAGTATGCATCGTAACTGCAGGGGATCTCGACGGGGCTCAGAAGGAACATGACCTTCCTGCAAAGCAGGACCAGTGAACCGAGGGGGTGTGAAGCAACGTGCCCCAGAGTCAGGCGGGTCCAGTAAGAGGATACCCCGGATGGAGCCGTTTCGGCGGAAAGGGGGGCGAGGCTCGCCGCCCAGACGTTGTCCACATAAGGCAGTTCACCTGAAGGTTCCCGGCGGCCTGCGGGGGCGAAGGCCGTGACCCCGTCCGCACCGGGTCCCGATCCCACGTAGAAGTTGATCCCCCCCTGACTGGAAATGAGCGTACCGGGGTCTCCGGAAAACATGTTCACCGCCCAGACGGAAACCACGGGAATGAACCATGCCGCCCATGACCGCACCCGTGGACGGAAGAGCAGGATGCTGACCGGCAGAAGCAGAACGGCTCCGGGCCTTGCAATGCACGAAAGCCCCAGGAGGAACCATGGCGCGGGTGAATCCGACCTTCTGCAGAGGGCGAGGAAAGTGGCGCACAACAGGAAAACGTAGAGCGGCTCGATAAGCATGAAACCCTGGAACAAAAGCGCGGTTCCCCAGAGCGCCCACAAAGCCGCGATGAGAAAGGCAGCGCCGCGGGAGGTGAAGGCCAGCCCCGTCCGGTGAAGCAGAATCACAGTTCCGGCGCCGGCGGCCATGGAGAGGAGCGCTCCGCTCACGGCCCCCGATCCGAAAAGACCGAACCAGCCGCCAAGCAGCCAGGGATAAAGGGGCGCCCTGAAATACGGGGCGTAGATGAACGGGTCGCCATTCGAGACAGCTTCGGCCCAGAGCATGTGCCAACGGGCATCCACAACGGGATAGCGGCCGAGGGGGGAGCCAAGGATCGGAAGGTTCACCCCTGCCCAGGCTGCAAGGAAGATCAGAAGGACTAACGCGGTGTCAGGCAGCCAGCTTTTCATTCTCCGATTAGAGCTGTTGTGGAATGCCCGGCGAGGGTCGGCACAATGACAACCCTCTCCACAAGTCCGGCGCCCACCACTTCCTCCGCCCGGTAATCCCCCCCCTTGACGAGAATGTGCGGTCTGAGAAGCCGGATGAGTTCCAGCGGTGTGTCCTCGGAAAAGGGCACGACGAAATCCACGAAGCGGATGGCGGAAAGAACTGCGGCCCTTGCCTCGAGTGGCATCCGGGGTCTCAGATCACCCTTCAACCTTTTCACGGAAGGGTCGCTGTTGAGCCCAACGAACAGAAAATCCCCAAGGACCGCGGCACGGGAGAGGACGTGGATATGCCCGGGATGAATAAGATCGAAGCAGCCGTTGGTGAAAACAACCGTGCATCCGGCATTCCTGATGAGGGAGCAACGGCGCAGAGCCTCGGGCCAGTCGAGTATCCTTCCGGTGTCACTCATGAAGCCTGGCCTCTCTGAGTATGTCTTCCGGGGTCACGGCGTACACCCCGGGTTCGGCGCATACCGCCGCGGCGGCGTAGTTGGCCATTACTGCCGCAATGACCGGCGGCACACCGGAGGCGTAGGCAAGCCCCATCACCGCGATGACCGCGTCACCCGCCCCGGAGACGTCGAAGACATGCCTTGCGGCAGTGGACTGGACAAGCGGGTTCTCATCTCCCCTGATGCTGAGTATCGACCCTCCCGCTCCGAGGGTCAAAAGGACCGCATCGGTATCAAGAGCTTTGATAATGCTTGCGCAGGCCTTCTGAAGCTCTTCCGTCGTGGCATCGTCGAGCTCAAGCCCCAGCATGGTGGAAGCCTCGCGGAGATTCGGTTTGATAAGACTGACACCTTTGTACAGCATGATATTCCTGAACTTGGGGTCGGCCAGGACGGGGATACCCCTGTCCCTCGACTCTTCTATTATCCAGGGGATGTTGAAATCCCCAAGAAAACCCTTGTCGTAGTCTTCAAAGATCACCGCCCCAACGCTCGAAAGCGCTGCGAGTATCCCGGCATTCTCCCGCGAACCCTTTTCCCGTCTGCAGGGCATCGTTGATTCCCTGTCGATCCGCAGTATCTGGTATCCCCGTGAGATAACCCTGGTTTTCCGGGTAGTGGGCCTGCCGCGGTCTACCGTTATACAAGAGACATCAACGCCCTTGCGAGCCAGAAGGTCGGTCAGGATCCCACCGTCCGGGTCATCCCCCACCGTACCCGCTATGAGAGGGCTGCCACCGAGTGAAAGAACGTTGAGCGCCACATTTGCGGCCCCCCCGGGCGCAAACCTTTCTCCCGCACTGTCAAGGGCAACAACCGGAACCGGGGCTTCGGGGGATATCCTGTCAACCCTCCCCTCGAGGTAATGGTCAAGCACGAGATCACCGAGAACCAGCACCCTGGCGCCCCGGAAAGCATGAAGTTCATCGGTATACAAGCAAGCCCTCCCAACGGGTTGACCCCGGTAGTACCGCAGTGCATAAGATACTGCTCATTTCTGCCACAGGAGGGAATAATGCAAAACCAGCCCCCCCGAATCAACATACGGGCCGAGAAGGCTTCGGGAGTCTACGCGAACATCGCCATCGTCAACACGTCACAGGCAGAGTTCGTACTGGATTTCGCCCGGATAATGCCAGGGCTCCCTGCAGCTGAGCTGGAGTGCCGGGTCATCATGTCACCACACCGGATCAAGGGCTTCATCGGCGCCTTGAAAGCGCAGGTGGACATGTACGAAAAAAGGTTCGGGCCTCTGGAGGATTCAGTTGAATCAGCGGGATCTATCGGTTTCCAGGTTCCTCAAACCACTGAGATCAAAACCGTCCAGTAGCACCGTTGTAAGATGGGGCCTATCCCTGACGGTGGCGGTCTTCATCTGGCTTTTCTCGATCAGGGGGGTTGAGTTTGCCGTCATTCTTCCGGTTGCGGTTGAATACGTTACAGGCGAAGAGGCCGTTGTACTTGGCAATCCTCCTGACAGCATCATGGTCGAATTCGAGGCTGACGGCTTGAGCATGCTGGGCTTTCAGCTCTTCGGAAAACCGGACGGGCTGAGAATGATCGTGGACCTCAGGGGTTTCTCCCCGGACAGTCCCGGGGTCTCAAGACAGATCATCCTGAAAGAAGACCTGTTCGGAAGCCTTCCCCTGATGGTTCGTGCAAAAGGTTTCGAGCCTTCTCTGCTCGAGCTTTCCCTTGACAGGGTTTACAGCAGGGTGCTTCCCGTCGCGGTTGTTTCCGGGCCCGTCCCAGCCAGGTACATGAGCACCTCGCTCAGGCTGACCCACGTGAGGGTTACGGGACCAGCATCGGTTCTTCTCGCCATGGACAGCGTTCGCACCGAACCCGTTTCGTCGGCGGTCCGAATGGAACAGCAGACGGCGCTTGCGCTTCCTGAAGGTGTATATTCCGAGGAGATTGCAACGGTGACGCGGCTCAGGAATCCCGTTCCGGTTGTTCCGGGGATTAGAAGGGCGTATTGACACGGGTTGAAAGGGGTCGGTAAATTACCAAGAATATCCGCAGCGCAACGAAAACAGAAACACCAATCGGGGGGTTCTCAAGCCATGGGATCTAGAGTTCTAGTGAGGGTCATCATTGTTCTGCTCGCCGCGATTCTCATATTCCGGATCCACCAGCGTGTTGAAGCATACCGCATCCCCCGCGAAAACTGCCGGGAACAGATGTACGAGCTGGCCCGGGGCAATGTTCAGCACATGCTTGAACAAGAAGGCATTTCCGCCCCGACCATCGATTCGCTTCTCTCATACGCGGGCCTTCCGGATTCGATGGGTGTCTGCCCCACGCTGTGGGGCCAGGGCTTCACAGACTCCACCTACCATTTCGATCCAAAGCTTTCTCTGGGAACCCAGTTCGCCATCTCCTGCCCGAATCATGACCGGCACGGTGGCGTGACAGGCGGTCTGCTGGAAAAGGAATACCCCGATTCCCTTTTCTGCGAAGCCGACTGGATGCCCACATTCACCAGGGTCAGTTTCCCCGAGTACGCCAACATCCGGCGCACCGAGGTCTCCCGTTCCGTGCTGGTCAGGATCGGAGAAGAGCAGGCTTCCCACATCTACAACAGGTATCCCGTATCTCTCAACCCAGCCCTGGTTGAAAACCTCGGGATCGACATCTCCGCTGATCGCGATCCGCTCGGTGGTGAGTACGTGTTCGAGATCCTCCCCGACACCGTGTACACTTTCTATGAGAGGCCGGGGGCATCGGGAAGGGCCAGGGGGCAGTCCATGGATGTCCAGACCTGGCGTTTCGTGGGCTACTGCACCTCCAACCCCGACACATCAAGGGTCGAGATCTATTTCAAACACCCGCTCCGCTTCCCCAGTCTTGCTGACGGCGCCCTTCCCGGCGACTGCGACATGCTGACCATAGTCCGCTACTGGGACAGGTCGGCACTGGGAACCCTCAGGATCGAAACCCGGGAGATGGACCTCCTTGACCAGCCCACATGGGAATTCCTCATGACCAACAGGGAGAACCTCGAGGCCGTACCCGCAGAGAACTGATCCTCACGGTCTTTGTGAAGCGGGGGGAACTCTTTCCCTCCGCTTCGTGTATAGTTGCCATGTACACCGTGTCTTACCTGAACCCATGCACATTGTCATGACTCGCCTTACTGAAAGGTGGCAAGTGGTGAAGTACTTTGACAAGACCGAACAGAAGGCTGCTTCAGTCGAAAACCAGTATCTGTTCACTATCGCAGTTTCCAAGAGGGTCCGAAGCATCCAGGAGGGCGCTCCAATACTCGTGGAGGGGATCGCCCAGCCCGAAGAGCAGGCCTCCGAGGCAGCCATGACCGAATTCGCGAACGGCCGGATTGACTACGAACTCGATGCAAAAACGAAGAGGGAGAACTGACAACATGTTCGGAAAGACTGCAATTTCCATTGCGGCGATGCTTGTTCTTCTCGCCAGCGCCTGCGGGACGCGCCCGCTCGGAGAGGGCGAGGTCGCAAGGATAGGGTCCAGAATAATCACCATGGAGGAGCTGGAGCGGGAGCTTCAACGCATCCCCCCCTACCAGAGGGCTCCCTTCGAGACCCTGCAGGGCCGGAAGCAGCTTCTGAACCACATGATCGAACGCGAACTCCTTCTTGCCGCCGCCATAGACGAAGGACTCGAGAACGACTCGACCGTTCTTGCCCAGGTGGCCCTTGCGGAAGAAATGGTGGAGAGCGTCAGACAGAGGGCCATGACCCAGGCTTTCTATCAGCGCCACGTCATCGAGGCCGTTCAGGTACCCGACTCCATGGTCATTGCCTTCTACAACGAGTACCGCGATGCCAGGTTCCGCAGCCAGGCGACAGCCCAGATCGCCCACATCCTTCTCTCAACCCCGCAGGCTGTCGAAGAGGCACGAACAAGGCTGGACTCCGGTGAATCCTTCGACTCCGTCGCTGTGGAAATGAGCGAGCATGCAGTGACGAGGAACCAGGGCGGTCGAATGGGAATGGTCGAGCAGAACGGCGGGATCCCCTACATAGGCACCGACACGACCCTTGCCGCCATGCTTCTCACCGCCCCCGAGGGCGGCATCGTCGGTCCGGTCGAAACCTCTCTTGGAACGCACTTCTTCAGGGTGACCGAGATCGAACCCGAGGGATACATTCCTCTCGAGGATGCCCGGGAATCAATAGAAAGCGTACTCAAGCCCGCCCTTGTGAACGAGTACTTCAAGAACACGCTGATCCCCGAGCTTCATGAAAGGTACAACGTCCAGGTATTCGACGACCCCGACGCGGAAGTCCTGGCCACGATCGGTGAGAACTCCATAACCCGCACCGACATCGAGACGGCCATCGAGGCCATCCCCTACTACCAGCGGGAAGCCTACGACACCGTCGAGGGTCGCCAGATCCTTCTCGGCAGCCTCATCGAACAGAAGATCCTCGAACTTGCGGCTGACGGACTGGGCATGGAGCAGGATTCCTTCGTGGTGGCCCAGGTTGAGATGGCAATGGAACAGGCGGAACAGTCCAGGACAAGCGCCCTGATCCAGGAGTACTACAACCGCTTCGTGGTTGCTGCTGCGCCGGTTCCCGAAGAGGCGATTCAGGAGTACTACACGACCCACATCAACGACATTTACCATCAGAGCGCCCAGACGCGGTTCTCAGTTGTCGTCACGGTCAGGGGGGAACAGCAGGAGCTGGTCCAGGGTCTTCTCGACCAGGGCATGCCCTTTGATTCCGTGGCTTCCCTGCACAGCATCCACGAACCCACTGCGGCCGTCGGCGGAGACCTTGGTTGGGTGACCTCCGACGCTCCCCTGCCTTACATGGGTGGTCGTCCGGAGTTCGCCGACGAGCTTTTCGCATCGCCTGTGGGCACCGTACTTGGACCCTGGACCACGGACATAGGCATAACGTGGTTCAAGGTCACGGATTCGGTCGAAGAGGGCGCCATACCCCTGGCCGAGGTCAGGGAATCCATCGAGGCGGCACTGAAACCCGAGGTCGTGAACAACTACCTCAGAAACACAGTATTCCCCGCACTGATGGAGAAGTACGAGGTCGAGATCAACGAGGAAGCCTTCCTGCCGGCACTTTCAATTGGCCCCGACAGCCTGATGTCGCTCGCACAGGAGACCATGGGCACCGATCCCGAAACAGCGGTGCGCTGCTTCAGCCTGTTCGTCGAGAGGTATCCCGACAACGCCAGGTGCGATCAGGCGGTTTTCCTGAGAGGGTTCACCCTGAGCGAGAAGCTCGGTAACTACGACGCAGCCCGTGAGGCTTTCCGCGAGGTCACCGCCAACTACCCCGAAAGCGACCTTGTAGACGACGCTGAGTGGATGATCGAGAACATGGACAAGCCCATCGAGATGTTCATCCCCGCCACGGAAGACTCGGTTACGGTCCAGTAGCTCTTCTTCAACCCCGGCCCACCCACGCCGGTGGGCCGGGGTTCCGTTACTCCCGGCATCAATACCACTGCCCCGGTCATTTACGGTTCAGTATAGTTGGCTGGTGTGGTACTCATCTGCATCACGGGAGGATCCCTTGAAAACCCTGTTCCGGTTCACCTTCGTCCTGGCGGTCATTCTTGCCGCCGGTTGCGGGCCGTCCACAACGCCGTCCACCCCACAGGAGAAGGCAGCAAGGGCCGACGCCCTAATGACGGAGAGCAGGTTCAACGACGCACTCGAGCTTTACACTTCGGCGCTCTCCGAGGCGCCCGACTCCCCGAACGCCCCTCTCTGGAGGGCAGCTTCCGCGGAAGCCCTTGCGGAGATGGGCAGGTTCTCCGAAGCCCTGAATCTGGCCGACAGGGTGATAAACTCTTCCAGTGACCCGGTCGTCCTGTCCCGGGCGTACCTTGCACGGGCCATCGCCGAACTCTCCTCGCCAGCCCGGGCGCTCTCCGTCCTTTCCCGGACCGATCCCGACATCCTCGACAGGCACCGTCAGGAAAAGGTTGTGGAACTCGCCCGTGAACTCCTTCGCGAGGCCGACACAGACGCTGTCACCGCGGCCCGGTCGGACAACTGGCTCGAGGTGTTCGTTCTGCTCGAGCTTGAAAGGCGTTCCACGATCGAGGGCGACGCGGCCAAGGCGGCCCTTTACGCGGCGGAGCTGAACCGGTTGTATCCGGGGGCCAGGGAACGATGGGGCGAAGCCGTCACCCCCCCCGATTCCGGCGAGAAGTACTTCGCCCTGGTCCTTCCACTTACCGGTGAGGGCTCGGAGTTTGCGTTGCCCGTCCAAAGGGGCGTCATGATGGCCTTTGAGCGTTTCGACGAGATGCACTCAGACCCCCCGGCTCTAAGGGTCATCGACACGGGAGCCTCTTCGGAAGACATTGCCGCGCTCTTCTCGACGCTGGGTTCCGATGCCTCATGCATGGGGGTCATCGGTCCGCTCACCAGTTCAACCACACTCCTGGCAGCCCCTTCCGCCAACCGCGACCGCCTTCCAGTGATCACGCCAACCGCCACCAGCGAAGAGGTTGACAGGACGGGTTCGTGGGTGTTCAGGCTCGTGGTGAGCGAAGGCGACCAGGCGGCGGCCATCGCCGAGTACGCTGTGCTAAGGGCGGGATGCAGGCGTCTGGCGATAATCCACCCACCCACCTCGCAGGCGAACAGCGAGGTCAGCCAGTTCAGGGCCACGGTGGAAAGTCTCGGAGCAAGCGTGGTCGCCACCGAAGGCTATCAAAGCGGAGCAACCGACTTCCGAAACCAGATAGCGAGGGTCAAGGCTGCGGGAGCCGACGGCGTTTTCCTTCCCGTATCATCCTGGGACGCCATTCAGATCGCCCCCCAGCTGCAGTTCTACAGGGTCAGGCTGCCCCTCTTCGGAACCTCGGGATGGGACAGCGATCTCCTCCTAAGGCACGGAGGCGACTCGGTCGAAGAAGCGGTCTTCACCGCAGCAAGCGGGCTGGAATCGACCCGCCCCGAGACGGCGGGCTTTGTGTACGCGTACAGCAGGGAGCACGGTCAGTCACCATCCATGATAGCTGCACAGGGGTACGATGCCGCCGGGGTGATTCTGGAAGCATGGCATATGGGGGGCCGGTCGAGGGCAGGGGTGCAGCGAAGACTGGCGGACAGGGGGGTATGGTTCGGCGCCAGCGGCAGATGCGTTCTTGGAAGCTCCACCGATGTCAGGGTCTCGTGGCCCCTGCTCACGGTGAGGGAAGGCGAAATACTGGGAATTGAGTAGCAACTGCTTCTGGGGCGTTGATATCGGCGGTTCCACCGCCATCATAGGCCATCTGGGCCGCGACGGGTCCTTCTGCATGGCGGAGGTCCTCGATACCGGCCCGTGCAGGCAGCCGGCTGCAGTCATGGCTTCCATTGCCACGGTCATTAGAAGGTTCGACCCCTCACCCGCCGCCGTTGGTGTTGGAATAGCGGGTCTTGTGGACGTTAAGCGGGGCTTCCTCACCTTCAGCCCGAACCTTCCTCTCTGGAGCGGAACCCCCATCGCGTCTTCGCTTTCCAGGTTGATGGGAGGGGCACAGGTTTTTGTGGACAACGACTGCAACGCCTTCGCCATCGGCGCCCTGCACAAGGGGATCATCCCCGGCACAGGTCTTTGGCTTTTCATAACCCTGGGAACCGGGATAGGCGGTTGCGTCATCTCCGAGGGAAAGATCCTCTACGGAACCGGGACCGCCGGGGAATTCGGCCATATGACCATCAGGGAAGGCGGCAGAAAGTGCACGTGCGGCCTCAGGGGCTGCTGGGAGAGGTATGCCGGCCGGGATGCGCTCATCTCGTTCTACGATGGCCGGACCGAACCGAAGAGCATCGCAGCGAAAGCACGAAAAGGTGACGAAAAGGCAATAGCCGCTTTCAACGAGTACGGTTTATGGTTGGGCCGCGGCATGGCCAATCTGGCGAAATGTCTGGCTCCCGAAGGGTTCTTCCTCGCCGGCGGGCTATGTACCTGCTTCCATCTCTTCCATCTGGAGGCGAAGCGCGAGTTCGAGTCACGCTGCCCGAATCCCTGGAAGGTGGTCGCCCTGCCCGACTCATCCACTGCCGGGGCTTTCGGCGCCGCGGCTATGGCCGCGGGAAAATGCTGATCTTCCTTGCCCTCCTGATCTCCCAGTCCCCCCCGATGGAAACCATGGGATACAGCGCCGATTCCCTTGACTACCTCGTGACGCCGGGGGTCCTCAAGCTTTTCGGCGAGGCGTCCCTCTCGTATCTGGACATGACGCTCAAGGCCGACACTATCAACTACGACCCGGATCGTGAAACGCTGACGGCAACGGGCGAGCCCTCCATAACGGAAAGCGGGGAAACGGCGGGCGGCACGGAAATGATCTACCACATCCCCTCCAGGACCGCCCGCACCAGCGAGGCAAGAACATGGTACGACGGGGCGCTGTACACCGGGGAACGGGTGACCATGCTCAGCCGCAGGGAGTTCAACGCCGAGAACGCCCGTTTCACGACCAGCGAGCGCGACACGCTGGACTGGTGGTTCTGGGCGGCATCGATGAAGGTCTTTCCCGATGACAAGGCTATCGCCCGCCCGATCGTCCTCTACGTTGAGAACACACCCGTCTTCTGGTTCCCGTACGCCGTCTTTCCCATAAGGCGTGGGCGGAGTTCGGGTTTCATGCTTCCCACACTCGGTCAGTCCGGGCGGGACGGCAAGTATCTGAGAAGGCTCGGCTACTACTTTGGTTTCAGCGATTACGTCGACCTCCAGATAAGGTCCGACATCATGGAGAAAACCCGTTTCTCCCTCTCGCTGCAGGAACGGCACAGGCTGCGCTACGTGCACGATGGCGGGTTCAGGGTCGAATGGAGGAGGGAGTACGAGAACAGCCGGGACAGATGGATGGTTAACCTCGCGCATATGCACGAGCTTCGGGACGGCACGATGCTGAAACTCCAGGGTTCCTTCCTCAGCGACAGAAGCTATCTGGAGGACACCCAGGGCGACCCTCAGGAACGTATGAACAGGGAGGCCAGAAGCTACTTCTCACTCACCAGAAGGCTCTGGCGGGGCTCCCTTCAGGCTGCGGCCGATGCCACCAGATATCTCGACACCGACCCCGACACCCTCGAAAACCAGCTCAAGGACATGGTGTCCATGCCCGACATACGCTATTCTCTTCCCTCATCCCCGATCTTTCCGGGAAGGGACGTACTGGACCAGTTCTACTGGAACGCGTCGCTGCACTACACAGCGGAAAGGGAGATCAGGGAGATCGACGACAGGTACGATGCCGGCCTGAAGATGACATCGGAGCTCACTTTTTCACAGCGGTTCCTGGGAGTTCTGGCCTTTTCTCCAAGGGCGCGGTTCACGGGAGCGGTGTACGACCGCAGCCTGAACGGAGACGCCTTCCCGGCCTGGCTCCACGGTTCAGTCTCCACCACGGTCGGTACGGACCTTTACGGAGTGTTCGGCCAGGGTCTCGGCTACAATTCCCTCAGGCACACTGTCAGCCCCTCCATTACATGGTCCTGGGCGCCCGACAGCTACATCGACGGAAACGGGGTTTCAAGGCCGGTCGACCATGCCGACAGCGTCTATCCGGTTTTCAGCGACTTCAACCTTCCATCGGGCGGCAATCTGTATTCACTCTCACTTCTGAACCGTCTGGAGGGCAAGAGGACCTCAAGGTCAGGCGTGGAAAGGGCTTCTCTTGCCACCCTTTCGCTCTCCTCCACCTACAACCCCGAACCGCTCTCCGGTGAGGAGAGCTTCTCGAACATCTCTGCGGGTCTGGAGATCACTCCCGTCCAGTCGGCCTCAATAAGGGCCGACGGTTCCTGGGACCCTTACGCGGGCAGAATGGACAACCTCACCCTCACCACATCCCTGAGGCTTGCCGGATACGACCCGTCCTTCGCACCTGACAGCCTTGAAAACACCGACATGCCATGGCGCCTCAACCTCTCCCACACATGGTCTCCGGTGCTTTCCGGGGAGGGAGGGGACCTGAACAAGATCAGGGTCAGCGGTTCGGTGGATGTCACACCCAATTGGAGCATCAGTTATCAGGGATATTATGACTTCGATAAAAACGATTTCTTAAGTCAGAGCTATACTATAACGCGCGATTTAGAAACCTGGGAAGCACTTTTTACAAGACATGTTTCCGATATCGACACGGGGTTCTATTTCCGCATAAACGTGAAAGTGTTCCCCGATATTAAAGTTGAACAGCATGCCAGCAGCTTCTAAGCCCCGCACACCCCTTGACACGGCATTCCCTTCATCCTAAGGTTGCAGGTAAACCGGTCCGTAACTCTTGAACAGAAAGGGGTGCAAGTTGAACAAGCGCGAACTCGTGGCACACGTTGCCGATCAGGCCCAGATTACCAAGAAGCAGGCAGCTCAGGCTGTCGAGGCGGTTCTTGCCGGTATCCACAAGACGATCTGGACAGGCGACAAGGTCAGTCTGGTGGGATTCGGCACCTTCAGCGTGAAGGAAAGAGCCGCCAGGAAGGGCATAGTCCCCGGCACAGGCAAAAGGGTTGACTTCCCCGCCAAGAAGGTGCCTCACTTCAAGCCCGGCAAAGGTTTGAAGGAGAACGTTATCTAGGTCTGAGTCCCTTGGATGGGGGGCGGTTTTCCGCCCCCCATCTTCATATTACCCCCATGACACCCGAAAAAAATGGAATGAACCCCACCTGGTCAGCGGTGATAACCACCTTCAACAGCGCGGCAACGATCGAAGCCGCTCTGGACTCCATACAGTCCCTCTCCGGCCAGGAGCAGCCCGCTGACATAATCGTTGTGGACAACCTCTCGCAGGACAACACCGTTGAGCTTGTATCGAACCGTCACGGCGTGAAACTGATCGCAGGCAGTAAAAACCTCGGACTGGCACGCGCCAACAACCTCGGCGCCGAGGCTGCCCGGGGGGAATACCTGTTCTTTCTGAACCCGGACGCCATTGTTCTGCCGGGAGCGGTCACTGCACTGGTGCGCTTCTCTCTCTCCCGTCCGGAAGCCGCGCTTCTCGGCCCCGCAATGACCGACCAGAACAATGTACTGCAATCCACGGCCAGAACGTGGCCATCGCTGCTCAGTATCGCCGCCCGGCGTACGGGTCTTGGAAAGACAGGCAGCGGAAGAAGGGCCCTCGAGAAACATCTTAACCTGTTCAACACCGATGACCCGCAACCTGTTCACTGGCTGGTGGGCGCGGCTCTCTGGCTGACGCCCCGGGGCAGGAGTACCGTCGGCCTCATGAACCAGGCATACTTCCTTTACTTTGAGGATGTGGAATGGTGCCGCAGGGCCTGGATAAGAGGGATGGAGGTCTGGCGAGTGCCCGAAGCCGTGATCACCCACGAGTGCCGAAGACAGAGTGCCGGCACTTCCGGCAGGGCCGCAAGGCTCCACTTCAGAAGCATGATCCGTTTCTTCGCGACACACCCGTCCGCGATCATCGGGAAAGGACCCGGCCCGTCGTGAGCCAGTCAAAGGTGAAATGGGCCCTTACGCTTTCGCTGGTCGACCTTATCCTTCTGACCGGGATGTTCATGCTGGGCTACTGGGTCCGTCACTTCCTTCTCGCGCCTGTAATGGGAAGCGATTTCAGGCTCTCGGGCTTTCACTACCTGGCAAGCGGGACCGTTCTGGGAGTCGTGCAGATAGCCCTGATGAGCATCTTCGGGGCGTACCGCAGGGAGTTCGGGCTGGGGAAGGTCGAAGAGGTGGCGGCGATTCTCAGGGCGGCCTTCATGGGCACGGTGATAACGTTCGCGATCACTTTTCTCACAAGACAGCTCTTCTTCAGCAGGTTCGTCCTGTTGTTCGCGCTTCCATTCGGCGCCGTGTGCGTAAGTTCTTGGCATACATTGTACAGGCGCCTCAGCCGCAGCCTTGCCCGCCGCAGGGGGCGTCCGAAAAGGGTGGTGATGTACGGCACAGGCCCGCTGGCCAGAGAGCTTGCGGAATACATGACCTCAAGGGCGCAACTGCACTACTCTGTCGAGGGCTTCGTAGCTCCGGTCTCTTCACCCGCTGAAGAAGTTGTCACACCGACTCTCGACTCGACGGACTGGGCGGACTGGATGGAGAGGAACGGCATAAGGGACCTGGTGGTGGCGGATCAGTCTCTCTCCCGCGACGAGCAGGCCGCTGTCCTTCTTCAGTGCGAACAAAGGGGGTTCTCGTACCGCATGGCCGCCGACCTCTACACCATGGTCAGTCTGACCTCGAGGCTGGTGAACATGGCCGGGAACACCATGGTTGAATCCGTTCCCCCTCCCCTCGACACCACGGGCAGGATACTCAAGCGCACCTGTGATGTACTGGGAAGCGGTCTTCTCATGCTGCTTCTTTCCCCCTTCTTCCCCCTCTTCGCCGCGCTGATAGTGCTTGAATCACCGGGAGGGGTCTTCTATCTTCAAACCAGGCTGGGGAAGAACAACATCCCCTTTCACATCGTGAAGTTCCGCTCCATGAAGACCGGCGCCCATGGTGAACGCCACAAACTGAGGGACAGGAACGAAAGCACGGGCCCTCTGTTCAAGATGAAGACCGACCCCAGGGTGACCCATGTCGGCCGTTTCATGCGCAGATGGAGCCTCGATGAGCTGCCTCAGTTGTACAACGTGCTGGTCGGGGAGATGAGCCTGGTGGGCCCCAGACCCCCTCTCCCCGAGGAAGTCAACGAGTACAGCCGACGCGATTTCAAACGCCTCAGAACTGTTCCGGGGATCACGGGGGTCTGGCAGGTTTCGGGCAGGAGCGAACTGGGTTTCGAGGAGATGGTGAAGCTGGACCTCTTCTATGTTGACAACTGGAGCATCTGGCTGGACCTTGCCATACTTCTTCTGACCGTTCCGGCCATCTTCTCGGGTGAGGGCGCGTACTGAGCTGGATCGGATCCGTGATCAGCCCAGCTTCTCGATCCTGGAAAGGACAGCCCTGGTCGCCGCGTAAACCGGCACCACCCCCGCATCGCCCAGTGGAATCGAAAGGGTGTCTCCCTTGAGTGGGGCATCCGAAGCGTAATAGGCAACGCCTGTGGGCAACCCTCTGGGAATCCTTCCCCTCAGAACCGCCTGGGCCAGGGCCCTGACGTAAGGGATGCCCTCCATCTCGACCCCGAGAGCCTTCCAGTTGTCCCTGAAGTACTCAAGGACATCCCTGTTCTGCATGAATGTGCCGTCAACCGTCAGCATCGGTCCTCCCCCGAAGACCCTGTACGGGAAATCACCGGGGAAGTCGCCGGGGGAAAGGCAGTTGTCAACGGGGTAGACATCACCTGTACCCTGCTTCACGAAGTAGGACGGGAGCATCACGTCACCTCTTGAGCCCGTGAGGGTTCCCGCCTTGCCCAGGATGAATACGCTGCCCAGTCTTCCACCCAGGGTTTCGCACAGCTCGTTGAAAAGGAAAAACCCCTCCTCGCCGAAGGCGTAGTCAATATTCAGTATGACGCCGGAATCCCCTGACCTTGCGGTCTGGCAGAACGGAGTGTCCTCGGGGACCTTTACCGTCTCGATGCCGGCTTCCCTGTCGGCCAACTGCCGTTCCAGGGCGGTGTCCGGTTCCTCCATCAGCCTTCGCACATGGCTCAGATCGAATCCGTCCCTTAGACGGGCGCTTACCCACGGAGACAGCAGATTGACCATGCTGTGCCTGTTGCTGCTCACGAGGTGAACCTGTCGGGCGTCCGAGACCGCACCAGCCACAGCGGCTGCCCAGAGCTTCGCCCTTCTGTTGTAGCTGCCCACAAGGCCGAACCGGTCCGTAAAAGTTACCTTCAGGGCCCTGCTGTCTGTGTTCGCCACTGCAGAGACAAACTCGGGGAGCGCTCCGTCCATGATGTCGTCAAGCTCCCTGATCTCGTCGTAACCGCATCTGAACTCGACGGAGAGAGCGTGAAGGGTGCTGTTCCTGGTTTCGCCGGCACCGGGGTCGGCAAGGCGCTCCCATAGGGATGGTCCCCTGAACCCGCTGTCATCCCTTCGAAGGCAGGCCCCGGCCTTCTCCCTCATTTTGTCGGTTTCGATCTGATAGCAGGTCATGGCGCTGATGAAGTCCAGAAGATCGCTCATTCCGCCCCTGAAGCTTGTCACCAGACTGTCGGGACCGGTCCGGAAGGTGGGCCTTCTTCTGGCTGCGGTGGCCACCGGGATGAAGTCTCTGGCCACCATGGGTGAGATGCTTCGGGCAACCGTGAAATCACGGATCGCCCATATCCGGTCAGGAAGCCTCTGCAGCACGTATCGAAGCGCCTGGAGGTCAATCCGGTCAGGATCGGCCGCATGTGGGTAGAGCGAGGGCGCCGAAAGGATCATGAGCCTTCTCAACCCTGCTCCGGAATCACCCCCGGGTTTGTAGTAGCCCCGAAGAATGATGCCCCGGGCCAGGGTCGTGAACTCCTCGACGGCGAGCCTGTTCTCCATTCCCATCTTGCTCCTCTTTTCCCAAGGCAATATGCTCCGGTCAACCGCGGGAGGGAACCCCGTATGCCGAAAGGGCACTATTGCGCATGCCCGCAGTTGACAGTGGGTTGCAAGTGTCTTCAGGGCAATGCATTGATTCGGTGGAAGGTTCGGGTATCCGTTTTGCTTATACAGATTGAACACTCAGAATCGAAAGGAGACAAATCAACATGAGGCAGATCAAAGGCGCAGAGATGAAGGCTCTGGTGGCCGACACCGCAAAGATCACGCTGGTTGACTTCAGCGCGTCCTGGTGCGGTCCGTGCCAGATGGTTCATCCCGTACTGGAGGCCCTCAGCTCCGAAATGGCCGACAAGGTCAGTTTTTTCAAGATCGATGTGGACGAGAGCCCATCCGAGGCCGGCGCAATGGGCGTCCGGGGAGTGCCCACCATGATAGTTTTCCACGGGGGCAAAGAGATCGACAGGCAGGTCGGCTTCCGCGACAAGGCAGACCTCAGGAAAACCCTTGACTCCCTCGCGGATCGGTTCCTCACCCCGGGCAAGGCCTGATCGGATGGAGTTCCATCTGCCGCCGGACAACTCCGGAACCGGTTCGGTCGTTGACCTTGTAATTGCGGGAGGGGGCCCTGCGGCCCTCTCCGCAGCCCTTTACGCCGCAAGGTACGGTTTGGGCCACATCGTGCTGGAGAGCTGGCAGCCCGGCGGCCAGGCGGCGCTAACGGCCCTTATCGAGAACTACCCTGGGGTCCCCTCGGTTCCCGGCGCAAAGCTTTCCGGGATCATGAGGTCCCAGGCGCTGGAAGCTGGCGCCCGTTTCACGACCGAAACCGTGTCGAGCGTTGAACCGCTTGGGGAAGGTTTTCTGGTTCGGACCGAATCGGCTTCACACACCGCAAAAACCCTCATCATAGCCACCGGAGCGGCGCCCGCAAAACTGGGCGTTCCGGGTGAGGACAGGTACTACGGCAGGGGTGTGAGCTTCTGCGCCACGTGCGACGCCCCGTTCTACCGCGGACGCCGCGTTGTTGTCGTGGGCGGAGGCGACAGCGCCGTGAAAGAGGCCCTGCACCTCTCGGGGGTGGCCTCCGGCCTTGTCCTGGTGCACAGGCGCGACACCCTCAGGGCCGAGCCCCGGCTTGCACAAAGGCTTCTAGACTGCCCGACCTGCGAAGTTCGCTGGAACTCAACACTGAAAGCCGTGACGGGCGACGAACAGGGAGTTACGGGCGTCGACCTCGAAACCCCGTCGGGACTTGAACACCTCGATACCGACGGCGTCTTTTTGTATGTGGGAACGAAGCCCGCCACGGGACCCTTCAGGGGGCTGGTGGAACTCGACGCCAGGGGAGCAGTTCTCACCCGCAACATCGTGGAGACTTCCAGGCCCGGGGTCTACGCCGCAGGTGACGTGACCTCGAACGGCTTCCGTCAGGTGGTAACGGCGGCATCAGACGGCGCCAGGGCTGCATGGGCGGCCTTTGAGTACCTTGAGGACCGGAGGCAGAACTGATGCCACTTCTCTCTGAGGACGACAGAAAAGCCATAAGACAGCATTTTTCAACCATGGAGAACACGGTTGAGGTCACCCTGACCCACTCACCGGACGGCCCGGGGGACAGCGGCGCGATACTTGGCGAACTCGCCGGGCTCACTGACAGGATCCGACTGGTGACCGCACCATCCCCTGAAACCGCTCCCCCTTCGATCTCGGTGGGTGAACACGGACGGGTGCGCTTCATGGGAACTCCGTCGGGGTATGAGTTCAGCACCCTGCTCACGGCCATAATCGATGCCGGACGCTCCGGCACGAAACTCTCTCCGGCCACCATTGAGTTCATCGGGGGGTTGCGCGAAGAGCTGAACATCATGGTCTTCGTCACCCCGACCTGCCCCCATTGCCCGGGCGCCGGTGTTCTGGCACACAGGATGGCCGCCGCCTCTCCCATGGTAAGCGCCTCGGTGATCGAAGCCCAGGAGTATCCCGATCTCGCGGGCGCCCACAGGGTGATGGGCGTTCCCAGAACGGTTGTCAACGAAAGGTATCACGCAGAAGGCAACATGAGCGAGACCGTTCTCGTGACTGCCCTCTCCCGGGCGATGGCCTCCGGAAGGGCGGATGCCTTCATAAACCTTTCGGAGTTCATCTCATGACAGCTCCCGTACTTCTTCTGTCCCTTCTCTCCATAAGCGTTTCCTTCCCCCTCGAACCCAGCGGCGAGGTCAACCTCAGGTACTTCTTCCAGCACTCCCTCGAGCACTTCATGAGGGGCGAGGTCTCGGGTTCAATGAAAACCATTGACATTGACGGACTGGAGTGGACTTTCGGCCTCTCCACCGAGACGTTCATGGGAAGGCAGTGGAGCCATCCCGAGATGGTCTTCCACGTATGGAAGGCCCACTGGACGATCCTCTCCCAGTGGGCTTACAGGGTGGATCCCGTTGATCTGAGGCTGTACTCCGAACACGAGTGCTACCACAACATAGACATGGCCGACACCCTGGGACATTACCTCAACAACGTGAAGATGGGCGCCGTTTACGATCCCCCTCTTCCCCTCGGCAGCCCCACGCTTCAGTGGCTTCCCGAAGGCGGCGTGCCCAGGGGGTGGCTCAGCGCGGTGAGCTACATCCCGCGGGGAACGGGCCTTCAGAAGGGTCACAACTACGACTGGGGCATCGAGGGCGAGGCCACGGTGCTTCTCACGGCCCGGAAGTCATCCTGCGCGGGGGTCACCGCAAGGTCGGAGATGATAGTCAACCAGGACGGCAGCACACTGGGCAGGATCGAAGGCGAGCTTTTCTGGGGGCACCACACCGAAACCGGCGGGCTTGACCTCTTCGCGTCGTACCACTTCCTCGACAACCGCCCAATCGATCCGCTTGAGGGCCAGGGCTGGCTGGGCTTCAGGGTCTACTGGGGGGCACCTTACTGAGCTGCTACACGCAGGGGAACTTCAC
Source organism: candidate division Hyd24-12 bacterium UBA6080 (assembly GCA_002436025.1). GTDB lineage: Bacteria > Fermentibacterota > Fermentibacteria > Fermentibacterales > JCC-6 > UBA6080. Next base: position 651,245 of record DIXM01000002.1, on the reverse strand, counting down.
CCCTCCCACCACGACAGGCGGGACGAAAGCGTACGATTTCCTCTCGGGGGCGCCCAGGGCTTCGATCCTTTCGAAAAGCTCGAGCGGACGCCAGTTCCAGCGAAAGTCACGAATCGGTTCCTCGGTCCTGCCGTCCCTCACCATGAAAACGCCGTCCCTTGTCATACCGGTCAGCAAAAGGGTTTTCTGATCAACGAAACGGATGTACCAGAGCCTTCTCACAAGGATTCCCCTTGTTGTCTTCCTTATCAGGTCCCGGGTTGAGCCGGCGTCACCCTTCATCTCCAGGCAATCCGGAAGGAAAAGGGGCTCCCGCCCTGTTTTGGCCGCCCAGTACCTGTCACAGGCAAGGTTTTCGAGCGTTCCGTTCCTTATCCAGACAGAGTCTCTTGAAGGAACCCCTTCGTCGTTGAAGGGAATCCCCTTTGCGGGACCGTCGGGATCCGAGCGAAGGGTGAAACGCTGACCCGACAACTGTTTACCCTGCATCCCGCTGAAAACGGTAAGGCCTTCATCGGCCCTTCTTGCGTCCATGCTCCATGCCAGGAAGGGCAGAAGGTCGGCGACGGCCTGGGGCTCGAAGATGATGCTGTACTCCCCGGGTTCGCCATCCCTCTGATCGGCGTTGGCAAGAGCTTCGCGGGCCACCTGCTCCGAGGCTTCGCGCCAGGGGATGGACCCCCATGACTCGTGATGCAACTGGCGGAAACTCGACGCGCTTCCCCTGTCCATTGTGAAGCTCAGTGTGACCGCGGTCTTCTCATGACTGGCAAGGTTTCCGGTGGATGAGGCATGGGCCATGACGGTGTGAACATTCGAGCAGATCCCGCCGGCCTCGAGGCCAAACCCCTCCGCAGTGTCGATAAGCCCCTTTACCGCTTCGATCCTTCTCTGAACCGGGCACTCCGCAGCTTCGGGGTCCAGAGAATCGCTGATGAACGGGTACACCTGCCCCTCTTCGGGGGGAGGCATGTACTCGGGGTCTGCGGGCGAAGCTTCCATGAGGGTTCTTGCCTTCGAGGCAGCCCTTTCCATGGATTCCGGAGTGGTGTCCTCGAAACTGACCGATGCCTTCCTGCTTCCGTCCCCCACCGTCAGGGTTACGGAAACGCTTCCCGTATCCTGGTTCTGGGTAATGGAATTTTTGCCGAATCGGACCGAAGCCACCCTGTCGAAGCTGACGAACGCCGAAGCATGCAGTGTCCCTCCGGCTTCAACCGCCTTCGCTGCGATCTCGACAGCGCGTTCGGCCGTCATTTCCCACCTCCAACGTTCACATTGCGGAACCTCGCCCAACTGGCGCCGTGGGTCATCCTGGCGGACTGTGCCGGTTCTCCCTTGCCGCAGTTGAGAACACCCATGGTTCGAAGCCACCGGGCGTCGGCGATGCCGTCGCAGCTCCCCCAGAACCTCGGGGTCTGGCTTCTGTATATCACTTTCTTGAGCGGTCCCTCGATCCTGCCGTTCCTGACGAGCTGAAACCTGTCGCCGCCGAACTGGAAGTTGAGCCGGCGCTGATCGATGCTGAACGAACCACGACCCTCGATCATGACACCAAGTTTCATGTCCTTGAGGAGGTCTTCCGGCGTCACCCCTTCGGGACCGGGTTCGAGAATGAAATTGGGTTGTCTGTTGATCGGAAAACTGGAGTAATCCATTGCCCTGCAGCACCCCCTGCTGTAGGTCCTCCCCACGAGAGGGCCGGTTTCCCGGACCGTTCCAAACTCCTGAAAGACACCGTTCCTCACGAGATGCCACTTCTGGCCGGGCACTCCTTCGTCATCCCAGCCCCACGAAGCGAGTCCGTAGGAAAGTGTGTTGTCCGCCATGAAGTTGACAAGGTGGGAGCCGTAGACCGCGCTGCGCTGGTCACCCACCTCCAGGAAAGACCTTCCCGCCATGTTGGATTCCCAGCCGAGGACCCTGTCGCTTTCGGTGGGGTGTCCCACTGATTCGTGCATGGTAAGGCTCAGGTGAATACCGTCCAGCAGGAGGTCCATGACGCCTTCGGGGGATTCGGGTGCAAGAACCTTCTCAAGCGCCTCTTCCCTGGCCTTCTCTGCCCAGCCCTTCATGTCGCACTTCTCTATCCACTCCCAGCCGGCTATCCTGGCGCCGTCCTGAAGGGAGCGGCTCTGGGCGTCGCCGCCCGCGACCGCGGTGGCCATCAGGAACGGTTCGCTGAAGGTGAGGTCGGTTTCGACGAGGGAGCCCTCGGTTGAGGCGAAAACCCGCTTCCTGTTCTCGAACCACAACCAGGCGTAACACTCCCTGATCCTCTGGTCCTTCATTGTTTCCCGGCTGACCTGCTCCAGAAGGGCCATCTTCTCGCCGGGAGAGACACTGAAAGGGTCCTTCTCGAGGGGACCGCGGTAGAGCCCCCTCTGCGGGGCCAGGGGGGCAAGCCTCTTCACTGCGGGACCCGAAGCAGCCACAGCTATCTCGAAAGCCCTGCGCGCCGCTGCATCCACACTTTCCAAACCGAAGCCGGTACTTGCCCCGAAACCCCACGCCCCTCCCACGACGGCCCGTACTCCAAGCCCGGCTGTGTCCCGGACGATGCCCTGATCAAGCCGCCCGTTCCGGAAGACCATCTTCTCCATCGTGGCAGTTTCGGCCCGGGCGTCGCCGTAGGACACGCCGAGTGATTCCAGTATCTCGATGGCTCGCTGTGCAGCCTGCTTCATCATGTCACTCCCCCTTTTCCAGAACGCTGACCACGGTCAGACCGAAACCGGACGCGGAGCAGAGCCTTCTGTTGATCATCCATGAGAGGCCAAGCCCTAGAACAAGCCCCCCGAAAGCGCCGGCTGCTCCGGAAAGCGCCCCCCACCTGGTTAACAGCGCGTATCCCACACCCATGATGATGACCGGAAAAATGAATGTCAGGAAGATCACTATCGTCGAAGCCCGGCCCTGCAACTCGACCTCCACCTTGTCACCGACCGCAGCGCCCGCAAGGTTCGACGCCGAGAGAACACGGTCTTCGGGACCCTTTCCCGACAGGCCATAGCATGTGCTCCTGGTGGAACAGCTTCCGCACTGCGACGCGTCAACGGCAACCAGAGCGTGAAGACCCCTGAGTTCCCTGACAACCCCGGTGTGTGTCATGGTCGCGAACCCCTTTCCCTGTTATGGATAAAGGTAATAATGAAACGACCGCTTGTCACCCTTGGAGGGATGATGTCATGAGGGAACGCTTCCGCACATTCAGATGCATTTTTCCACTGCTTCCCCTGATCGCCGGTTGCGGAAGGCTCATGACGATGTCACATGAAGGCACGAACAGGAGCTTCCTGCTTCACATCCCCCCCGATCACCGCGCAGGCATGCCCCTTTTGGTGGCCCTTCACGGCGGAGGCGGAAGCGCCTCCGGATTCGCCCGGTACACCGGGCTTACGGACCTGGCGGATGAAATTGGGTTCATCGTCGTGTTTCCACAGGGGCTCAACAACAGATGGTATGACAGCATCCACCTTTCCCGGGAGCCGGGAATGGAGTGGGTTGACGACACCGGCTTCATCGCGGCCCTTGTGGAGAGCGTGGGAACCGCTCACCAGGCGGGGCCGGTTTTCGTCATGGGGCTCTCGAACGGAGGGATGTTCGTGCAGGAGCTCCTCGTCGCCCGGGGAGACCTGTTCCGGGGCGGGGCTTCCGTGATCTCACAGATGCCTACCGGTTTCACTGGCCGGACGTCCAACCCTGTTCCCGTGCTTTTCATGAACGGCACGCTCGACCCCCTGGTTCCGTACGGGGGCGGAACCGTCACCCTGCCCTGGGGAGAGACGCGAGGCGAGGTTCTGTCAACGGCCGGGAACGTGCAACTCTGGCTGGACTGGAACGGCATCGGAGGTGAGCCTGAGCTGACCTTCCTTCCCGACACCGACCCCGAAGATGGTGCGAAAGCCGTTCTGAGTGAATGGAGACGGGATGGCCGGGTTGTTGTGGCTCTTTACACCATTGAAGGCGGCGGGCACACACTGCCGGGGGGCAGACAGTACCTCCCGACGGGAACGGTCGGGAACACCTGCAGGGACTTCAACGGTTCCAGGGCCATCATCGATTTCTTCCTGGGGATATGATGCTGCCGCTTATCGTCCTGCTTCTGGGGATGCCCTACGAGATGGGCAGGGATGCATTCTACGACGCCTGGTCATCAGGCTCGGACACCGGCAGGGTCGACTCCCTCCTGGCCCTTCTTGCAAGGGAACCCGACCTTCCGGACTACTTTCGGGGTTTCGCCTGGATGTACTGCTGCTCCGACAGTGCAAGGACCGATTCAGTTCTCACCCTGTGGATACGGGAACTCCCTGAAGACCCCAGGGCCTGGCTGACAGCCTCTTACGCAGCCCTCGATTCCCTGCCCGAGAGGGCCTTGATCACCGCCACACGCGGGCTCGAGGCTTTCGAGCGGTGGCGCCCCGAAGGCATCCCACCGGAGGAGTGGAAGCTCGTTGCGCGCGCACTCAGGTGCGACCTCAGGTTCAACCGCTGCCGGGCCTTCTATGGAAGGGGAGACAGGATGGCCGCCCTGGAGGAACTGGAACCCCTGCTTGAGCCGGGGCTCTTCTCCGTGAACGACCACCATACAGGCGCCCCTTACCTCTTCTTTGCAGGGGAGGCGTACCTTGAGACGGGCGACACGCTCCGAGGCGTCGAGCTCCTGACCAGGGCCGCCTCGGAAGGCGACATGACGGACCGCTGGGGGTCCAGGGCGGACAGCACATTGAATGAGATACTGGGGGAGAGGTATCTGGAGAAGTGCAGGGAAATTGCGGGATATGAAGGCCCGGTGTTCACCGATGCTTCGGGGCTTCTGCCGGGTCCTGTGCCAGGCACGCGCCACTGCTGGGGCGACATCGACGGTGACGGAAGGCCCGACCTTCTGGCCGGCGGCACCGTTCTTCTGAACAGGTCAGACGGGTTCGAGCTCCTCGATTCGCTGCCCGTTAACGGAGGTCTTGTGGCTGATCTGAACAACGACGGCCTTGTGGACATCCTTGGCCTTGGAAGACAGCCCCTTCTGTTCCTTCAGATGCCGGACGGCGGTTTCAGGGAGGCCGCCCGGGAGATGGGGCTGGATTCGGTCGAGGCCCAGATCGAGGGAGCCGCAGCGCTTGACTGGAACGGGGACGGTTTTCCGGACATCTACCTTGCCGTGTACGAAGACCCCGACTCAATGGGGCTGGGGCGTCCCGACGCTTTCTACCTGGGGGGGCCGGGGGGGTTCACCAGGGCTCCCGGTTTTGAGCTGGACCCTCCACTGTGCGGAAGGAGCGTTTCCGTGGTTGACCTGGAGGGGAACGGCCGTCAGTCCATCCTTGTCTCCAACTACAGGCTCGATCCCAACGTTTTCTGGGAGAATGTGGAGGGCGTGCCTGTCAACACCGCGTCTGTCCGGGGGCTCGACGGTGTTCAGTTCAAGGGCGCCCGTGGTCACACCATTGGCAGCGCTTGGTGCGATTTCGACCTCGACGGCGACATCGACGTCTTCTCCGCCAACCTCGCCCACCCCCGCTACATAGTCTTCTCCAACCGCAGCATGCTGCTGAGGAACGACGGGGGATTTTTCACTGACGCAAGGGCCGAAATGGGGATCAAGTACGAGGAGACCCACTCCTTTCCGGTCTGGGCCGATTTTGATTCGGACGGTCTTCCGGACCTGTACATCACCAGCGTTTACCCCAACAGGCGCAGCTTTCTTTACATGAACACGGGAAGCGGCTTCCAGGACGAGACCTGGATGGCGGGAGCACGGGTGATGGACGGCTGGCACGTTTCGGCGGTCGACTTCGACTGCGACGGAAGGCCTGACCTGGCAGTGAACGCCGGAGGATTCATGCGGTTGCTCGTGAACACCGGGGTGAACTGACAACTTGCAGAACCCCCTTTTCCGGGGTATTTTACGCACCTCGGAAGGAGAATGGACTTGACCCTCACATCCCGCCCATCCATCTCGGGATTTACCTTTGTCCGGGATGCGGTGAAGCTTGATTACCCCATAGCTGAATCGATCAGATCCATCCTTCCCATCGTGGACGAATTCATCGTGAACCTCGGGGACTGTTCAGACAACACACGCGAGGTCATCGAGGCCATCGCCGACCCGAGGATCAAACTGCTCCACACGACCTGGAACCCCGACCGCTTTGTCCGCGGCGCCACCAACGCCGACCAGACGAACATCGCCCTCGACCACTGCTCGGGTGAGTGGTGTTTCTACCTCCAGGCGGACGAGGTCATCCACGAGAACGATCATCATAGGATACTCGACACCCTGGACCGCTGTCGGACACACCCCGGGGTGGACGGGCTTCTCTTCTCGTACAACCATTTCTGGGGCGACTACAACCGGGTTCACAGAAGCCACTGCTGGTACAGCCACGACATCAGGGTCGTGAGGTCGGGACGCGGCATCAGAAGCTGGAAGAGCGCCCAGAGCTTCAGGATGGACGAGGGGACAAGAAAACTTCGCGTTGTGGATTCCGGAGCCTGCGTCTACCATTACGGGTGGGTCAGACACCCGCTTGTGATGCGCAGGAAACAGAAGGCGCTGGACCGCCTTCACCACAGCGCGGACTGGATGAAAAAACACCATGACGGATCCGACACTCCATGGGATTACGGCCCGCTCTCGAAGGTCCCCCTCTTCAGCGGAACCCATCCCGCCGTAATGGCGGATCGCATCAGGAACAAGGACTGGAGGGCCGAGGAGTTCGGCGATCCGGCCCACCCACCAAGACACGAGCACCTTCTGCTTTCCATGAGGCTTCACACAATGCTTGAAAGGCTTCTCGGAACCAGCATCGGGGGCTACAGCAACTGGAAGAAAATTCCGGTCTGATCGGAGGAAGCAATGGCTGTTCCTTTTCTTGACCTCAAGGCCATCTACAACGAGATCCGTACCGAGGTCACCCCCGAGATAAACGATGTTCTCGAGAGCTGCGGCTACGTTCTCGGGCCAAAGGTGGCTGCGTTCGAAGAGAAGTTCGCCCTGATCACCGGTTCACGTTACTGTATCGCTGTGTCCAACGGCACCGCAGCGCTGCACTGCATGTTGAGCGCGTCGGGTCTCGAACCCGGAAGCGGAGTGATAGTTCCGCCCAACACGTTCACCGCGACCGTCGAAGGCATAATCCTTGCGGGAATGGTGCCTGTGTTCGTTGACACGGAGGACAGGACTTGGAACCTCGATCCCGTTCTGGTCGAGGCTTTCTGCGAGAAAAACCGCACCCCCCGGGGTGTGGTGGACCCGCGAACAGGAGCCGTCGTCAGGGCCGTGATGGCAGTAGACCTCTACGGCCACCCCGCTGACCACACCAGGCTCGAATCGATCGCCGGGGCCAACCGGATGATGCTTTTTGAGGACGCTGCTCAAAGCCACGACGCGAACCGTGACGGCAGCCCGGCTGGTTCCTTCGGCATGGCGGCCTCGTTCAGCTTCTACCCCGGAAAGAACATGGGCGCCTTCGGGGAAGGCGGAGCGGTAACGACCGACGACAAGGAATTGAACGACAAAGCGAGAAGTCTGCGGGATCACGGATCCCGTGACAAGTATTACTACGAGTACATCGGTCACAACTACAGGATGTGCGCCATTCAGGGGGCGGTCCTCGGGGTCAAGGCCAGGCACATCCACCGGTGGAACGATCAGCGTCGCGAGGCGGCTTCCAGATACGAACAGCTTCTAAAGGGCCTGCCTCTGCAGCTTCCAGAAGAGGCCCCATCCACCAGGCACGTCTTTCACCTCTACGCCGTGCACACGCCCAGGCGTGACGCCCTGCGTGATTTCATTGCCCTGCGTGGAATAGCAAGCGGAATGCACTACCCGCACCCGCTGCACCTTCAGAAAGCCTACGCCTATCTGGGCCACGCACCAGGAGACTTCCCCGTTTCCGAAAGAAACTCCCTTGAAAACCTCACTCTCCCCATGTTCCCCGGTATAACCCCTGCGCAACAACTGGAGGTGGCCGACGCCATCACCGCTTTTTTCAGGGAGTAATCCTTGAAGAGGGGCAGACAACTGGCTCTGAACCGAAGCTATCAGGGGCTCGCCATCCTGACCGACATGGTCTGCCTGGCGGCCGCCTTCATCCCGGCAACTCTGCTTCGATTCGGCAGGCTCGACGCGTATCCTGTGACCACCTACATCGGAACATGGGCTTTCTACGCGCTGTGGTTGTTCATGCTGAGCATCGTCGAGAACCTCTACTCCTTCCGCACCTCCATGAACCGTACCATGTATTCCTACAGGATGATCCGGCTCGTTCTGGTGTCCACAGCGGCATACGCGCTTACGGTTTTCCTGATAAAACACACCAGGGGCATCTTCTTCGACAGCAGGATAGTCATCGTCCTTCACATGTTCCTGTGGGCGATTTTTGGGATAACCGCCAGAATGATCATCCTGCCATGGGTTTACGGGTACTGGCACAGGCTTCGCAACGCTTGCGGCTCATGCGCGCTGGTGGTGGGAAACCCGTCCGAAGCGGAAAAGATATCGGCTCTTATCAGAAAGGCGCCGGTCTACAGAAAGACCCATTCGGTGACCACTGTAGCGATGGACCTCCCCGAAGCTCCCACAGACATTTACAGCCTCTGCGTCACGCTCTCGAGGGAAAAGACCTGCGACCAGGTGTTCATCCTCTTCGGCAATCACGACCTCAACTGCGTTGCGGAAACCTCGATACTCCTCCACGATGCGGGTATCCCCTTCGTCATCTATTCCGAGCATATCCTGAACCTGGGCTACTTCGATCCATGGCTCAGCCTCGAAGACTACGGCGCGGTCAGCTTTCTCAAGCAGGCACGAACCACGAAGAACGATCTGGCCGCAAGGGTGATGGACATCCTCATCGGCAGCGTGGCCATTATCACGATATCCCCGCTCCTTCTCCTTGTTGCCCTTTTGGTGAGCCTTTCCAGCAGGGGTCCTGTATTCTTCAGCCAGACAAGGGTAGGCCTGGGCGCACGGCACTTCAGCTTCCTTAAGTTCCGTTCCATGACGCACGATTCAAGCGGCGCGAACTCCAGCGATCACAGAAAGTACTTCGCCGAGTACGCCCGGGGCCAAAGCTCAGGGGAACCCGACAAGTTCAAGCTCAACCAGAAAGGCCGGATCACCACTGTGGGCAGGCTGATCCGGAAAACCTCGATTGACGAACTCCCCCAGTTGTTCAACGTCATTCGGGGGGAGATGACCCTCGTGGGTCCGAGGCCGTGCATCCCCTACGAGCTGGAGTTCTACAAGAACTGGCAGAACAGGCGTTTTACCGTAAAACCCGGCCTGACTGGCATATGGCAGGTCTACGGGAGAAGCCGGCTGCCCTTCGACCACGCTCAGTTCCTTGATTTCCTGTACACCATTGACATGTCTTACAGCCTTGATTTCAGGCTTGTGATGAAGACAGTACCTGTGATACTGATGGGAAAAGGCGGAGTCTAGGGCTGTTCGAGGTCGGAATGCACGACCCAGGTGTGTTCGAGAACCCAGGAAGCAAGGGCTTCCTCATCTGCTCCGCGCCCCATGAGGCTCAGGGCTTCGAATACGTCCTCGCGAAAGAGGATGAGCGAGGCGCCGTAGATACGAACCTCAAGGCTCATCAGGGGCCAGCCCCCGGCGATGCTGTCAAGCAGCAGGAAAAAGGTGCCTCCGTAGTGTTTGAGAAGGCTGTCCCCCCGGGACAGGCTGCCTGTGATCTCCACAAGGAAGTTGTTTTCGTCCGTGGTCACTGCCCGAACGGGTACTCCCCGGGTCAGAAGGTCTTCGTAGGGACCGGCGGACAATGCAGCCACTAGTGTCACGAGCAGCCAGCAGACCTTCAAAAAAGTGCTCCCTTCAAAAAATGATGGTTTGATTATGCCAAAACTCTTTCCGGGGGGAAAGGGCGGGATTGAAATGATGGGAGCCGAAACCTTATATTCAGGGTCATGGCAGGTCTGCTGACAGTTACACTGATCTTTCTTCAGACGGTTCCCGGAAACTTCGAGGGAATGAGCCGTCAGGTGGTTGCATTATTGGACGGTTGGGTGGCGTGGGCTCCCTCCAGTCCCCATTCCCCGCAGGCGGGGGGAATGTTCAATATGGCGTGTTCCCTGGTCAGGGCCGATTCAGCGCTTCGAAACACACGGGCTGTCTGCGGCGAACCAACCCGGGAGCTCTCGGACTGCATGAAAGCCGCAGCGGCATCCATCGGCTGGTACAGAAGGTCTCTGCTCCTCTGGAGCGGGGCGTCGGAAGACCAGTGGCGAATCCACGGAGAAGGCCTGGTCAGAAGGCTTCACCTTCTGCAGGACAAGGAACTTGAATACCTGGAGTCCCTACAGCTTCAGGGGTAAGGAACGAAATGAGCTTCACGCGAGACGAGGGTGGCTGGGAGGTAAAGTCAGGGCACGCCGAAATGCTCAAGGGTGGTGTGATCATGGATGTGGTCACGGCCCGGCAGGCGGAGATTGCCCAGGCCGCGGGCGCTGTTGCTGTCATGGCGCTTGAACGGGTTCCCGCCGACATCAGGGTCCAGGGAGGCGTCGCCAGGATGTCCGACCCTGACGTGATCACAGCCATACAGAAGGCGGTCACCATTCCCGTGATGGCAAAGTGCCGGATCGGCCACTTCGTGGAAGCCCAAGTACTGGAAGCACTTGAGATCGACTTCGTGGACGAGTCCGAGGTGCTCACACCCGCGGATGAAAAGCACCACGTCAACAAGCACTCCTTCAAGGTCCCCTTCGTCTGCGGAGCAGTGAACCTGGGCGAGGCCCTCAGGAGGATCGCCGAAGGCGCCGCCATGATCAGGACCAAGGGCGAGGCCGGCACCGGTAATGTTGTCGAGGCCGTCCGCCACGCCAGACAGGTTCTTGGAGACATCAGACGGATCCAGTCCATGAGGGAGGAGGAGCTGATGTCCGAAGCCAAGGCCATGGGCGCCCCTTACGACCTGATCAGGTTCGTTCACCAGAACGGCAAACTCCCCGTGGTGAACTTCGCCGCGGGCGGTATCGCAACTCCCGCCGACGCCGCACTGATGATGCAGCTTGGCATGGACGGCGTGTTCGTGGGCAGCGGTATCTTCAAGAGCGGGAATCCCGAAAAACGAGCGCGTGCGATCGTTGAGGCAGTGAGCCGTTTCGATCAACCCGGAATAATCGCCGAGGTTTCCCGGGGGCTTGGGGAAGCCATGGTGGGGATCAATATCAGCACACTTTCCGAAGAGGATCGTCTGGCCCACAGGGGCTGGTAATGGCCAGAGTGGGGGTTCTGGCCCTGCAGGGTGGTGTTTCGGAGCACTGCGCAATGCTCTCATCCCTGGGGCACAATGTTGTTTCCATTCGCGAACCAGGCGGACTGGCAGGTGTTTCAGCCCTGGTGATCCCGGGTGGCGAGTCCACGGCAATGATCCTTCTTCTGAAAAGGTGGCGGCTTTTCGAACCGCTTGGCAACGCCATCAGAAACGACCTCCCCGTACTGGGGACCTGCGCCGGTGCTGTTCTTCTTTCCCGGGAGGTCACGGAGCGCGAGCACCCGATCTACCAGGAAAGCCTTTGTGCAGCCGATGTCCGGGCCGAGAGGAACAGTTTCGGAAGACAGGTCGCCAGCTTCAGACAGGATGTTTCGATCACCGGCCTCGAAACCCCTTTCCCCGGTGTTTTCATAAGGGCTCCCCTTCTCCATCCTCTGGGTCCCGGCGCCATCGTCCTCGCTTCGGTCGAAGAGGGCGCTGTCTTCATCCGACAGGGCAGCGTGTGGCTCTCGAGCTTTCACCCCGAGCTCACACGGGACGACAGGGTACACCGGATGTTTCTGAAGGAATCCGGTATTGCAGGGCCTTAAGCCCGAACCCGGAAGCTGCGGCAGATGCTTCGAAAGGGGCTTTACCGGTTTCCTTTCCCGGGCGGGGCTGCCCCTGGAAACCCTGGACCTCTATCTCCCTGAAATCATGGATGCCCTTGAATGCGGCACTCCACCTCCACTGGCCGGAGCAGGGGCCTGGCGGAAACTCAGAAAGGCATCGGGTATTCCGGACATCTTCGGTGATGAGAAAAAGTTCTTCACAATGAGCCTTCTCGAAAGCCTCCCCGACTTGAGGGAAATGCTTCGCGCAACACCCCGACCCGCAATGGGCGCCCTTTCCGCAGCCACATGGTGCAACCTGCTCGATTCGGCGCAGGGACACGGTCTGCCGCATCCCTCCGTTCTGGCCGGATTGTTTCAGAACGCCCTTGCGGTTGACGATAGGGAGGAGTTCCTCAACGCCCTATCGGTCTCTTCCACGCTCCTCATACTGGGAGACAATGCCGGGGAGACGGTTCTGGACAGGCTGTTCCTTGAGCATTCGGGCTTCACCGGAGAAGTGCTCTACATGGTTAGGCCGCTCCCGGTCATGAACGACGCAACCCGGGAAGACGCCGTACTGGCCGGCCTCGACCGCTTCTCACGGATACTGGACAGCGGCAGCGATGTACCTTCAATAATCCCGGAGCTGCTGTCCCGGGAGGCGGCCAGGGTATTCAGGACCTGCGACCTTGTGCTGGCCAAGGGGCAGGGGAACCTCGAGGGCCTCTGGGGTGCCCGTGACCCTAGGCTTTTTCACTCCTTCGTCGTGAAGTGCCCGGTCATTTCCAGGGCAACGGGACTTCCCGAGGGCAGTGGAGTTTTCATATCATCGATGAGACTGGAGGATACGCAATGCCCATATACGAGTACTTCTGCAAACCGTGCAACACCATCTACCAGTTCCTGATAAAAAGGGTAACCCCCGAAACCTCGCCGGTCTGCCCCAGGTGCGGGGCGCTGGAACTTGACCGTGTCATGAGCCGTTTCAGCACACCCAACACGAAGTCCGGCGGTGACGACATGGACGACATGGCCGGCGAACTTGCGGGGCTGGACGAGAACGACCCCAGGACCATGGCCCGGGCTGTCCGAAAAATGGCTGACCAGATGGGGGAAGACCTTGGCCCTGAACTGGAGCATGCCCTGGGCCGTCTGGAAGCAGGGGAGGACCCTGACAGGATCGAGCAGGAACTGGAGGCAATGGGTTTCGGGAGTGACGAAGGACCGGGTGGTGCAGCCGGAGGCTCACCCACACGGGACTCGGGGCTTTACGAAGCCTGACCCAGACACCCCTGCCTTATCAGCTCAGCCACCGCCTCGATGTCGGCCACGAAACGCCGGTCGGAATCCATGGGTTCGAAAACCATCTCCACAACCCTCATGGTCTCTCTGTTCCCGGAACCCATGACCCCCCTTTCAAGGAAACGGTGCGCCTGGACAGCGCAAACAAGCTCGGTGGCCAGCACATGGGTCGAGTTCCGGACCATCTCCGCACAGTGCCGGGCAGCCGCAGCCCCCATGGAGACGTGATCCTCCTGGTTGCCGCTCACGGGAATGCTGTCAACGCACGAGGGGTGGGCCAGGGTTTTGTTCTCACTCACCAGTGACGCCGCGGTGTACTGGGCGATCATCAGCCCCGAGTTCATTCCCGGATCACGGGCGAGAAAGGCCGGCAGCCCTGAGAGGTCGGGGTTCAACAGCCTCTCGATCCTTCGTTCCGAAATGTTGCCGAGAACGGCGGCAACGGTTTTCAGGTGATCCGCAGCCATGGCCAGGGGCTGTCCGTGAAAATTGCCTCCGCTTACCATTCTGCCGTCACCCATGAGAAGCGGGTTGTCAGTGACCGACAGCAGCTCGAGCTTCACCACCGATTCGACGTACTTGAGAGCGTCGCGGCATGCGCCGTGCACCTGGGGGGTGCACCTGAGGGAATAAGCGTCCTGCACCCTCTCGCAGTTGCGGTGGCTCTTGAGTATCTCGGAACCCTCAAGCAAAAGCCTTATGCGCCGGGCAGACTCTATGGCGCCCGGATGCGGACGAAGCGAGAGAAGTTCGTGTTCGAGGGCGGCATCAGTACCAAGAAGTGCTTCAAGGGTAAGCGCTGCGGCGGAGTCCGCAGAGTCCATCAGTGCCCGTGCCTCGATGAGGGCCAGGGAGAGCAGGGCTGTCATGAACTGGGTGCCGTTTATGAGCGAAAGCCCCTCTTTCGCCGCGAGGGCCACCGGCTTCATCCCGAGCAGCTTGAGAGCATCGGCACCCGGAATCAACTCCCCCGAATCGGTAACGCACTCACCCTCACCGATTAGTGGCAGGCACATGTGGGAGAGTGGTGCGAGGTCACCCGACGCCCCCAGGGAGCCGCGGGAAGGCACGGCAGGATAAACCGGTCCGTTGGCAAGCTTGACCAGGTTTTCGACAACACCGGGCCTGATCCCGCTCCTTCCCCTGGAGAGTGATGCCACTCTGAGAAACACCATCACCCTTACCTGTTCCCTGGAAAGAAGGGGACCGGTGCCACAGGAGTGGCTGAGAAGCAGGTTACGCTGAAGGTCGGCAAGCGCGTCGCCCTCCACCATCGTAGTGGCGAGCCTGCCGAAACCTGTGTTCACTCCGTAGATCGCGCGTCCGGATCCAAGCAGTTCCTCGATGGCTCTCCGACCGCTCTCCATGGCGCTGACCGCCTGAGGGGAGAGCTCAAAGGGAGCCCCTGCGGCAACCCTGGCCACTTCCTCCAGATCGGCTCCGGCATCGGTTACTGAAACGGGTTCGTTCATGAAAAGCCTCCGGGCTGTTTGTGACTGCGAATGGCTGGGAATATACAATAACGCCCGGAATCCATTTCCGTGCCAAAGTGACACGGGGGAAGGTCGCCCCATGCCACATCGATGACCTCCCGCACCGGCCGGACGGGTCTTAGCATTGCCAATCAAGAAGTTATGCGTAAGAACACATGACCGAAACAGACTGGCATCATCATTGCTTATACGAATGGCACAACGAAGCGGAGCACTGGCTCCGCGGGTTATGGAAAATCCTCACAATCCGCGAAAGGAGAATGAAAGATGGCAGACATGAAGGTACGTCCTCTTTTCGACAGGGTACTCGTCCTTCGGGAAGAGCCGGTCGAAACGGTAAAGGGTGGCATAGTTCTTCCGGACACCGCCAAGGAGAAGCCCCTCGAGGGAACGGTCAAGGCTGTGGGCAAGGGCAAGCGCAATGATTCCGGCGATTTCATCGAGCCGGTGGTAAAGGTGAATGACAGGATCCTCATCGGCAAATACACCGGCACCGAAGTCAAGATCGACGGTGAAGAGTTCGTGATCGTCCGGGAAGAAGACATCCTGGCCGTCCTCGACAAGTAACACAGGGAGAGAAGTAAAATGGCAGGAAAGGAACTGAAGTTCGACCAGGACGCCAGGCAGGCGATACTTGCCGGTGTCGAGAAGCTTTCAAGGGCGGTCAAGGTAACACTGGGCCCCAAGGGTCGCAATGTGGTCCTGGAGAAGAAGTGGGGCAGCCCCACCATCACCAAGGACGGCGTGACCGTCGCGAAGGAGATCGAGCTTCCCAACAGGTTCGAGAACATCGGCGCCCAGCTCATCCGTGAGGTGGCCTCCAAGACCAGCGACATCGCCGGCGACGGCACGACCACCGCGACCCTTCTCGCAGAGTGCATCTACCGCGAAGGCCTCAAGAACGTTACCGCCGGAGCCAACCCCATGGCCCTCAAGCGTGGCATCGACAAGGCCGTCGAAGCAGTCATCGGCCGTCTCAAGGAACTCAGCGAGGATGTGAAGGGCAAGGAAGAGATCCGTCAGGTCGCCGCCATCAGCGCCAACAACGACCCCGAAATTGGCAAGATCATTGCCGACGCCATGGAGAAGGTTGGAAAAGACGGCACCATAAGCGTCGAGGAAGCCAAAAGCATGGACACCACGCTGGATGTGGTGGAGGGCATGCAGTTCGACCGCGGCTACCTCAGCCCCTACTTCGTGACCGATGCCGAATCCATGGAAGTCTCCCTTGACAAACCCTACATCCTCATTCACGAGAAGAAGATCTCCAACGTGAAGGACCTTCTTCCTGTTCTCGAAAAGATCGCCCAGATGGGTCGTCCCCTTCTGATCATCGCCGAAGATGTTGAGGGCGAAGCCCTGGCAACCCTTGTGGTGAACAAGGTCAGGGGAATGCTTCAGGTGGCCGCGGTCAAGGCGCCGGGGTACGGCGACAGACGCAAGGCCATGCTGGACGACATCGCCGTTCTCACCGGCGGCCGCTCCATCACGGAAGACCTGGGCATCAAGCTCGAGAACATCACCCTGAGTGACCTCGGCACCTGCGGTCTGGTGAAGATCGACAAAGACAACACCACCATCATCGAGGGCAGTGGTACAACCGATTCCATTCAGGGCCGCATCAAGCAGATCCGCAAGCAGATCGAAGACACCACCAGCGACTACGACCGCGAGAAGCTTCAGGAGAGGCTTGCCAAGCTCGCCGGAGGCGTTGCCCGTATCAACGTGGGCGCAGCCACCGAGACCGAGATGAAGGAAAAGAAGGCAAGGGTGGAAGACGCCCTTCACGCCACCAGGGCCGCTGTTGAAGAGGGTATCATCCCCGGCGGCGGAACCTCCCTCATTCGTTGCGAGGACGCGGTCGCCGCGCTCAACCTCACAGGGGACGAGAAGGTCGGCGCTGAGATCATCCGCAGGACCCTCTCCGAGCCCGTCCGCCAGCTGGTGTTCAACGCCGGCATGGAGGGCGCCATCGTGGTTGAGAAGGTCAGGTCTCTCGACACCGCCTGGGGCATTGATGTGGCCACGGGTGAGTATGTCGACATGTTCAAGGCCGGTATCGTCGACCCCACGAAGGTGACACGCACCGCCCTTCAGAACGCTGCCAGCATTGCCGGTCTTCTTATCACGACCGAATGCATAGTGGTTGAGATCCCCGAGCCCGAGAAGCCGATGCCCGGAGGCGGAGGCGGAGGCATGGGGGACATGTACTAAACCCCGCAGGGGTTGGAAACCCGGGGCCGCAGGTCCCGGGTTTTTCTTATGTTCGGGTGTTACGCAACCCTGGAGCTGAAACAATGGACATGACCAATTTCTGGCCCGCCTTCGGAATGGTGACCTTTGCAGGCCTCGCGACGGGTATCGGAAGCCTCATCTCGTTTCTATCCAAACACACAAGTGCAAGGTTCCTTGCTTCGGCCCTCGGCTTCAGCGCAGGCGTCATGGTCTACGTCAGCTTCATGGAGATCCTTCCCGGAGCCCGTGATTCGTTCATCGCTGCAGGCTGTACGCTCGGAGCAGCCGACTTCCGGATGGTGGCGGGATTTTTTGCAGGCATCGCCACCATGGCCGTCATCGATCTTATGGTCCCGAAGTTCGAGAACCCCCACGAGGTCCACAGCCCCGTATGCGGTAAAAACCTCCACAGGCTCGGAGTTTTCAGCGCGATCGCCATAGCGGTCCACAACTTCCCCGAAGGTCTCGCGACCTTCGCGGTGGCCCTTCAGGAGCCCAGGCTCGGGATCGCAATAGCAGTGGCCATTGCCATCCACAACGTGCCCGAGGGGATCGCCATAAGCGCCCCGATCTACTGCGCGACCGGAAGCAGACGGAAGGCGTTCCGCTGGTCTTTTCTCTCCGGTCTTTCCGAGCCCCTGGGCGCTCTCATCGGCTTCTTCTTCTTCCGAACCCTCTTCACCGAAGGAGTGCTGGGCTGGATGCTTTCCGGGGTGGCAGGCATCATGGTCTACATCAGTCTCGACGAACTCCTTCCAACCGCCGAGGAGCACGGCGAGCACCACCTCTGCATAATCGGCCTTGTGGCCGGCATGGCGGTAATGGCTGGAAGCCTTCTTCTGCTGGATTGAGAGGTGTGGGATGGTTGCCTTGCTCCTTGCTCTTCTGTCAACTTTTTCCATTGTCGCGAACGACCCTGAAACCGGTGAGTGGGGCATTGCCGTGGCCTCGAAGGTGCCGTTCGTTGGCCAGATGGTTCCATGGGCGAAAGCGGACGCGGGCGCGATAGCCACCCAGGCGTGGGCCAACCTCGGCTACGGTCCGGAGGGGCTCAGGCTTCTTTCCGAGGGAATGTCGGCTTCAGATGTGATCCAGACCCTCACTTCCGCCGACTCTCTTGCAAACCAGCGCCAGATCGGTGTTGTGGATTCCCGTGGCAACTCGGCCTCTTTCACCGGTACTGAAACCATGTTCTGGGCCGGCGGGGTAACAGGACAGGGCTACGCCATCCAGGGAAACATCCTCACCGGTCCCGAAGTCGTTGCCGCAATGGAACGGTCATTCCTCTCCACCGACGGCGAGATACTTGCCTACAGGCTTCTCGAAGCCCTGAAGGCGGGAGAGGATGCCGGGGGGGACAGCCGTGGCAGGCAGTCCGCCGCGATCCTCGTGGTGAGGGAGAACGGAGGGCACCAGGGTTCCACCGACGTGCTTGTTGACATACAGGTCTCCGACAACCCCGAAGCAGTGACAGAACTCAGAAGGCTTTACTTCCGCTGGTGGGAACCGCTCAACATGCTTGCGATGCACGACGGTGAGCGTGCCCGTGCAATCCTTTCCAGAATGTCCGCGCAGGAATACGATGAGGCATGGATGCAAAACTCCGTGGCATGGTCGATGGCCATGGCCGATCTTGATCTTGAGCGGGCCCTTGCACTGGCACTCGAGGCAAGCGCCTCCGAACCTGAAGACGCGAACATCATGGACACCGTTGCCGAGGTCCTTTACCGGCTCGACCGGACCGATGAAGCCGTTCAATGGGGCTCAAGGGCCCTGGAGCTCGACCCGGGGAACACGTACCTCCTCGAGCAGCTGACCCGCTTCCGGGGTAACCCCGGGGGGGAGAGATGAAAAAGGGTACTGTGGTATCTGCGGCAGGTCTTGTTGATTACCAGTCCGGGGGTGTGGTAAGCAAGACAGTTGTCGACCAGGACGCGGGAACGGTGACAGTCTTCTCCTTCGACGAGGGACAGGGGTTAAGCGAACACACAGCGCCTTACGACGCTTTGGTGATGATCCTCGAGGGGGAGGCGGAAGTTACAATCTCGGGCGGCCCCAACCTCCTCCGAAGGGGCGAAATGATCATCATGCCGGCGGGGGAGCCCCACGCCCTCAGGGCTGTTGAGCGGTTCAAGATGATGCTCACAATGATACGGACCAGGACAGACCCTTGAAGATAGGGCTGGCTCTCGGTGGCGGCGGGGCCAGAGGGCTTGCGCATATCCCGATGCTGCAGGTGCTGGATGAACTGGGAATACGCCCTTACCGCATGGCCGGAACCAGCATCGGGGCCGTCATCGGCGCCATCTACGCCTCGGGTGTGAACGGCAGCGCCATACGCGCGGGGACCGACCGCATGCTGATAAAGGACGGAGACACCCTCAAGGAGATACTTGCCAGGAAGGACGCCCTGGCCTCGATCAGGCTTCTCGACATCGACTTTCTTGGCAACGCCCTTTTCAAGGGAGACGCCTTTGTCGATTTCCTTTACCGCCAGATACTGACAAAGACGTTCGAGGAACTCCAGATCCCCCTCAAGGTCGTCGCCACTGATTTCTGGGATTCCACACAGGTGGTTTTCGACAGGGGAGACCTGCTGAAGGCCATCAAAGCCAGCATGGGGCTTCCCGGGGTATTCTCCCCCGTTCACATGGACGGCATGACCCTCATCGACGGCGGGTGCGTCAACCCCCTTCCGCACGACATCCTCGGTGACTGCGACGTGGTGATTGCGGTGAACGTGATGGGGCGACTCGAGAATAGGGAGGGCCGGAAGTCTCCGACCGCCTTCCGCGCAGTTCTGGAGACATTCAACATCATGCAGCGCACCATCATTGCCGAGAAGCTCACAAAATGCCCACCGGCCATCTACATTGAACCGGACATCTCCAATGTGGACCTTCTGGAGTTCCACAAGGCCCCCGAGATCTACGCCCAGGCGGAGAAAGCGGCCAGGGAGCTTCGAAAAAGGCTTCTGGCCCTTCGGACCGGCGACGGGTTAAAAGGAGGGTGATTGTATGGTGACCCTGTTTCTTTGCATGCTGATGGCGGTTGACTACTCAGCGATGCTTCCGGTCGAAGGCTTCCCACCCGGGGATGGACCCGTTCAACTGGTGATACTTGAATTCACAGCAGCCACGGAGATAGCCCTTGCCAGGGGGTCCGAACTCATCTCCGGGTATGCCGGGTTCCCTGGAATACTGAATTCAGCCAAAGCTTCGGCAACTTACGACCCCGCGACAGGGGTCCTTTCGGTCTACTCCCAGTACCCGTTCACGGGCAACTATTACACAGCCGAATACAGTGTCGGGGGGGATTACGAGCTTCGGCTGATGAGCGGCGACTACCACGACTATTACGACGAGGCACTGCAACAGATGTGTCTGCTCCACCGGAACAATGATCACGATGGTGTTCTGGAAAAGGCCTGGTCAGTTTTCTACCCGGGGTCCAACCCCCTGGGCCGGGAAATGTGCGTGGTCCTTCTTGTTTCGGGTGTCTCCGGAGTGAGAACGCGGATTAACGCCGGAGTCCCCCCCGAAGATGCCATGGAGTGGCTTGAGGACGTTTACGATGCGGGATTCAACCTGAGCGGTGAACTCCTGCATCAGGTGGCGCTGACCGGTTATCCGGAGGGTCTCTCGATCACCCGCGACGAATACTTGGCGGCCCTTGGGGAACTCGACACCATCCTCGACTCGGTGGACTGCCCCGACAAGGCGGCCGAGGTCAGGGAGGCGATTGAAACCCTTGAAAACCAATGAGCCTAGCTTGCCCTGGAACAGGTTGAACATCTCCAGGGAGGACTGGACAGAACTTGCCCTTGCATTCTATGCTGTTGCCCACGGAAGCCGGACCGAGTACGACGCGCTTCCCGCTCTTCTCAAAGAAAGCCCTGCGGGAAAACTCTGCGGGCTCTACCTTGAAAACCCTGATCCCGAACTGCTCGATCAGGCAGGTTTGATCCTCACCGGCTCCCGGGACTGGTACACATTTCTGGGTCGGATGTTCTAGATAACCCTCTCCCTGATCCAATCCGTAACGGCTTCCTGAAAACCTTCAATGAACTCGGGTTCAAGGGTGGCGTACTCCTCGACCGCTCCCGTAACCGAGCGCTGGAACAGGTGGTTGGCGTCTTCAAACACCACCGTCTCGTGGTCGGGGTTCCCCTCCAGGGCATTCTCCATGTGAGGCAGGTTCAGCTCCCCCGGGACCTGGATATCCTTCCCGCCGCTGAGGACCAGGACCGGACATGTGACCCTGTTTATGCTCAGTGCCGGATCGTTGACCAGAAAGCTCCGGAACCAGTCCGATGTCACCTGCTGCATGGCCTGAGAGACCATCATTCGGATCTGACCCTCCACGTCGCCCATTGCAGCGAGTTCCTCTTCGGTAAGCCCGACAAACTCCGACCGGATCTGCATGTCGAGTATCGACGCAAGCTCGGTGCTGTCCGCTCCAGCAAGCACTGCGTCCATTATCTCGGTCTGAACGGCCTGCCTGCGTGTGATCTCCTCCTCCGGGAACCCCTGTGTCCTGAGTATCTCCCCCTGCTGGGCAAGGATGGTCGTGTATCCGTCAAGCGCGGGACCGGCCATGCTGACCACGAATGCGATCTCGGAAGGCCGGCCGGCCGCCAGGGCGAAAGCGGTGTTGGAGCCCTCGCTGTGGCCAAGTACACCTATGCGCGACGGATCGATGCGCTCGTCCTGCTGAAGGAAGTCAAGCATGAGGTTCGCTTCGTAAAGCAGCACTGAGTCGCTGAAGGCTTCCATCCCACCGGTGGACCCGCCCACTCCCCTGTCATCGCAACGGAGCACCGCAAGACCAGCCCCTGTCAGGTACCCGCTGAGCACGGCGAAGACCGGGAATCCCATTACGTATTCATCCCTGTCCTGCGGGCCGCTGCCAGTAAGAAGGAATACACAGGGATAAGGGGGTTCTCCCTGAGGAAGGTCCAGAGTTCCAGCCAGTTCGCAGTCGTCTCCAGGAATGAGCACTTCCTCGCCCGTAGGAACATTCAGGGGAAGTTCCCTCGCTGTTCTGAAAAGTGTGAACGTACCGGTGTACCCGGACTGGACGAATGCACCGCTCATGCTGTCGCCGTTCACCGTTCCCAGAAAGTCAGCCCTGCCAAGCCCCGAGGGAAGCGAGAAGAACACGCTGTCGCCGCGAGCATCGAGGCCGACCAGTTCGAGCCCCCTTACGTTCTGCATTGGTATCTCGATGCTTCCCGCAAGCGTGCTGTCCGTTCGGGAGAGTTGAATGGTGATATCCAGGGTGTTCCCGGCGATGACGATCCCCCCCTTCCAGACCCCCTCGACATCCGCCTGAGCCACAGGCTCGGGGCTCCCGCACGAACACAGAAGCAGAACGAACATCCCGGTGAACAGAAAACTCTTCATACTCTTCTCCTGTCATTGTTTACAACAGTTCCGAACAAAAGGATGCCCATGGAGGCCCCGAGACCGATAAGGAATGCGGCGGGGTTTCCCAGAAGCTTCAGCAGGGCTGCCGTTCCACCCCCGATGATAACGGACAGGTTGGCCGCAAGGGGTGGAGGCGTGCGTTTCAGCAAAAGTGCTGCCAGAAGGGGCAGAGGCGCTCCGGCGCTGAAAACCGTGTAGGACCACTGCATGACGGCCACAACGTTCCCCGCAGCAAGCGCCAGAGCCGTTCCAGCAACCGCCACCAGAGCCGCAACAAGACGGGGTGAGGCATTCAGACGGGGCATCAGGTCGGTATGGAGCACGGTTGCACCGGTGATAAGCACGCTGTCCGCGCTGGACATTACGGCCATTAGTATGCCGAAGACCGCCGCATGGTAGAGCACTGGGGAAAGGACCGTCCGGAACGTCTCGTCCAGGCTTCCCTCTCCGCCAAGGGCGATCACCGCAACGCAACCCGCCGCGAGAAGCTTCAAAAACCCGGCCATGACCGAGGCAAGCGCTGCATCGCGCTGGGTTCGGGCCGAGAGAAGCCTGCCGTACACATCGCCACCAACAAGCCCGGGAAGCCCCATCATGAGAATGAGGCCGAAAGCATCAATGCTCCCGATGCCTGGTCCTGTTGGAAACGACAGCAACCCGGGGTCGGGGTGTATGCCCCGAACCGCCACCATGAAAGCAGGAATGCCAAGACCGAAAAGCATTACAAGGCACAGTTGCCAGAGGTCGGTGATTATCACGGCATTCTGGCCTCCCATGACCGTATAGACTGAGAAGGCAGCCGCCACAGCGAGTATGGCGCCGGGCTGGGAAAGCCCCGTCATCCCCTGAACTAGTGATGCGCCCGCAAGTGTGAGCAGCGCGAACCATGCAAGCTCCGCCATCAACACCAGAACAGATGTGATCGTTCCAAATGTGTTCCCATACTTCTGCCTGGCGATCCCGGCAATTGAGAACGCTCCCGTGGCGCGCACCCTGCCGGCAAGGAAGAAACCCGAGACCAGAAGGGAAATTCCCAGAGGGATGTCGAGCCACAGCCCTGAAAGGCCGTGAACCATGATGTATGCGGCAAGGACCACGGTGGATGTTCCGCCAATGGTGGTGGCGGCAAGGCTTGCGCCGAGAAGCGGCCATCCAACTGATCTGTCCGCCAGGTAGGCATGATCTCTATCTCTGAAGTGGTTGATTTTTATCCGTTCCCTGTGTTTCGTAACGGGCCGTACGGTTTGCCGGTCCCGGCAATACTATGGAACGAGCCTCTGTCGGTCAATCTCGGACGATTCAATCACCTGCGCGTATAATCACAGCATGGAAGGCCATCAAAAGGAACGGAGAGTCAGGTGGCGAAAGGTCACATCCCGGATGTGTTCTCGGTAAACCCGTGGGACGAAGAGGTTGTCGGTGCGTGGCGGGGACAATCCCGCAGCGAGGTAATGAGAACGGCTGGCGCTTGCGAAGCGGCCTTCGGATCATGGCGCCTTTCAACTCACGGGAAAAGGGCTTCGCGCCTCAAAACCCTTGCTGACATTCTCGAGGACAGAAGGGTGCCTCTTGCCGAGCTGATGGCTAGTGAGATGGGAAAACCGGTGGGCCAGGGCATGGCCGAGGTGGACAAGTGCGCTCTTGTATGCCGTTACTACGCCGAACACGGCGAGAACTTTCTCAAGGACGTTCCGGTAGCCACCGAGGCCAGTCGGTGCTTTGTGGCCAACGAACCGCTGGGAGTCATATACGGCGTGATGCCCTGGAACTTTCCGTTCTGGCAGGTGTTCCGCTTCGCCGCGCCGGCAGTCGCGGCGGGGAACGGTGTCCTTCTCAAGCATTCCCCGAATGTTACGGGCTGCGCCATTAAGATCGCCGGGCTCTTCCGCGAGGCGGGTTTTCCCGAGGGGTTGTTCGGCATCGTGGTGGTTCCCGGTCATCGGGCCGGACCTGTTTCAAGAGAACTGATCGGCCACCCGGCCGTAAGGGCTGTAACACTCACGGGAAGCTCGCGTGCCGGAAGGGCAGTGGCCCGAATGGCCGGCGGAGCGCTGAAAAAATGCGTACTCGAACTGGGTGGAAGCGACCCCGCGGTGGTCCTTGCCGACGCCGATCTTGAACATGCGGCAAAAAACGCTGCGCACTCCCGTCTCATCAACGCAGGTCAGAACTGCATCGCTGCAAAGCGAATGATAGTCGTAAAAGCTGTCCATCAACGCTTCGTCGAGCTGCTCGAGGCAAAGATGCATGGTGTGGTCGCGGGGAACCCCCTTGATCCGGCCACCACACTCGGCCCAATGGCACGGGAAGACCTTCGCAGGGCGGTTCATGAACAGGTCACCCGAAGCGTCGCAATGGGCGCTAAACTGGTGACCGGAGGAGTTCTGCCCCGGTCGCGGGGTTTCTTCTATCCGCCCACCGTGCTCGACGGGGTCACCCCCGGAATGCCTGCGGCGGACGAGGAAACATTTGGTCCCGTTGCCGCAGTGATGTCAGCGAAAGATGAGACCGAAGCCCTGGAGCTGGCAGGGCGGACAACCTTCGGTCTCGGCGCCTCGATCTATACCGGAGACACCGCAAAAGGGGAGGCTATGGCCCGGAGGATAAGTGCGGGGGCGTGTTTTGTGAATGCGTTCGTAAGGTCCGATCCGCGTCTTCCCTTCGGGGGCGTCTGCGGTTCGGGTTATGGCAGGGAGCTGGGGCGGCATGGCATGATGGAATTCGTGAATCTGAAGTCTTTTTGGATCGAGCAGCAGCCCGAAAAAGGATGATCCGGGTGGGGCATGAGCTCCACCCGGATCGAATCGTTGTTACTGCGGCGGTACCAGGTTCACAGGCACCGTGACCGGAAGGTTGGACGTCTGTTCGGGAGCCGGTCCGAAGTTCATGCTGTTCACCGCGCTGGTGACAGTTGCCTGAAGGCTCGAAAGAGAACCCGGGCAGCTCACCGAGACTGCGGTTACGGAGCCGCTGGGAGTGATGGAGAAGCTGATGCTGATCCTGCCCCCCGCGCTGGGGTCGCTTCTGAGAAGGCCCTCGTACGCGGTCTGGATACGCATCTTCATCACGTTCAGTCTTTGCCTGATCTCGGACATGTTCCGGTAGCCAAGATCGATGGCTTCGCCCGAAGCACTGGCCGTGAACGTGACCTGGGCGGCCTGGTGTACAGCCTGCATCTGGCTTGAACTGACAGTTTCGGCGCTTGATGCCACGCCGCCGCCCGATCCAATAAGACCGGTAATGCCACCCGAGCCGCCGCCGCCTGCGCCTGCGACAAGAGCCTGACCGGAAGTGCCCGATGCAAGGCCAATGCCGCTGGAAGCCGCGCTTTGGAGGTCACCGATGAACCCGGCGCCACCTCCCGCAGCTCCCGTGCCGTACGCGGCAAACCCGATGCTTTGAAGAACGTCTTCCGCGGCGGAAGCACCAGCCGCTGCGCCAACGGGGCCGGAAGGCCCTTCTGTGGGCGCACCGCCACCAGTGTTTGCCACTTCGGTTGACGGCATGTCACTGATGATCTCTTCCCCGACACCGACTTCCTCGGTCGGGGGCGCGGTTTCGGCGAGTGAGGCAACCCTTGCGCTGGGCGCCCTTCTGAGGATCTGTGTCTTGGATTCCTTCACCACGACGATGAGGCGGTCTGTTACTGCCCCGAGAAGGAGGGCAACTGCAAGGCCTATCCCGACCATGACCTTGAACTTGTGGTTCTCGGCCGTGGTTTCCTCGAAAGCCGTCTCTTCGTGTGGACGGGTGGCAAATGTCTGCCAGTCGTAAACGGCCGGTTTGGCTTTCTCGAGCTTGACCTCGGGGCGGGGTTCGGCCTTTGGTTTAAGCACTTCTGGCGGAGGGTCGGCGAAACCGAAGAAAACCTCGACGCCGCTCACGGAGAAAACACCCTGAACACTCTTGTCAAACTCCCAGACGTACGGGGCGCCTTCCTTCTCCTGACGGATCATCTTGCGCTCGATGAGTGTGCTGAAGGGAATGACGCTGCCCTTCACCTCGACGCCGCCCTTGATCTCGGGCAGCAGGTTGAGCACGTAACGGTTGCCCGAAGGTTCAAGCAGGGTGTGAATCTGGGGAAGACCGGCATGCTTCACGGAAACCGTGTTGTAATCGGCCTCTCCGATCGTCATTATGCCCGCGTTGGGCCAGATGTCCTTTCGGCCGTCAGGTCCCTCGACCGTGATCTTAAGTCTTCTGGGATCGGCCTTCTCCTCAATGACGGGTTTCTCGGGTTCCTTCTTCTTTACCGGCTTCTTTTCGACCACTGGTTTGGCCGGTGGTACGATAAAACCGAAGTGGATCACGAACGGACCGGCGTTCACCGCTCCCTGGTCGCCGTAGTGCAGGTTCAGGACGAAGTTGCCTTCAGCGTCCGTTGAAAAGATGCCAAGACCCTTCAGATCGCTGAACTTCAGTTTGGAACCGTCAGTGGACGTTACAACCGCTTCCATGCTGTCTGAAAGCCTGAGTTCCCAGATGTCACGGTCCGCGCCTGGACGGATGAACTCCATGGAATCGGGAATGCCCGGGGCTTCGGCGACGATGCTGTTGTTGTAGCCCGAACCAAGCCTCACAGGAGCCGATCCCGGAAGCATCTTGTTCACAACCTTGCCGTCACGCATGACGGCAATGGCCAGAACCTTTCTTTCTTCAGCAGCCTGGGCCATCATTCCTCCTCACCGGTGCCTTCCACCTTGATGACCGCGAGGTTCTGGCTCATGAAACCCGCTTCCGAGCAACTTGCCATGACCCGCTGAAGAAGAATCGCCGGAATCCCCTGGTCACCCTGGATGTTGATCTTCATCTCTTCCTCGGTGATGGTACCCCGAACGATCCTTGCGTATTCCATGTGGTCCTTGAGACGGGTGACGAGGGCCGGGATGGCACCGCCGGTGGAAAGGATGCCGGCATCCACAGCGACCACCGGGTCGCCGTCTACCACGATGACCTGGTTGTTGACCAGGATCTCGAGCTTCATCTGGATGCCCAGCTCGGAATGGGCCTTGGGCAGTGTCAGGGCATCGCTGACCGTCACAAGGGCGCCCTCGGCGGAGTAGCTCATGAGAAGGAAGACCACAAGAATGGTGAACATGTCGATCATGGAGGTCAGGTTGAGAACGGCTTTCTTGTCACCAGCCCTGGAAACGGCCTTGGATTTGCCCGAACCGAGCAGAAGTGGAACCCGTCTTTTGGATGGCGCACTCATCGGGGGCTCCCCATGGCGCTGGCCACCGACGCGGATGGGGCAACCTGAAGGCCGGGCTGGTCAAAGCCCGCCACGGCGGCGATGTCTATTGCTTTGATGATGCTTTCGTAGCGGGTTTCCTCGACGGTGAGGATCACGATCTTGCGAAACGTGATCTGGGGGTAGGCCTCGGAGAGTATCTTGTGGGCCTCCTCGACCTTTGTGGCAAGCGAGTCCCAGTGGAAATTCGTGACCTGGACGTCGTAAACCCCGTCGTCGTTCGTGTCCCGCTGTTCCTGGAAAGAGTAGCTCACATGAACTGTTCCGGCGGCGGTGCCGATGAACATCTCCTCTTCCGTTATGATGATCTTGGGTTGAAGCCTGTCCTCCTCGGAGCGCATGAGGTTGGCCGTGGCCCCGGCGCCGCCGGAACTCACGCCCTCGGTGCCGCTCATCCCGATCACTGTTATCTCGAGGAAGCTGGCGCTCAGAAGAAGGAACGGAATGATGCAGCAGAAGAGGTTCATCACCGGAAGCATGTCAAGTTCGGATTCGTGTCTGATCCGCCTGCTTCTTCCGGATGCGGCCTTTGCCATCAGTCACCCTTCCTGGAGGCTGCAAGCATGTTCATGACCATCACGCTGTACCTGTCGATCTGGTCCACGAGTTTGTCAGCCCTGGAGGTGAGGATGGAGTGGATGATGAGCATCGGGATGGCGCTGACGAGACCGAACGCCGTGGTGTTCATGGCCATGGAGATACCGTTCGCGAGCATGATGCTTTTCTGCTCGGGGTCGGCTGCGGCAACGGCCGCGAAGGCGGCGATAAGACCGAAGATCGTTCCCAGCAGCCCCACCATTGTTGACACGTTGGCGAGCATGGCGAGATAGCCAATGCGGGCGTTCACCCTGGGAAGCTCTGCAAGGGCCATCTCATCAACTGCGTTCTGAATGTCCCTCTCGGTGCCGCGGTAATTCCGCAGGGCAGCCTCGATGATCCTGGAAAGAGGCGCCTTCTGGCGGGTGGTCTCGGCTATGGCGCCCTCGATGCTTCCCTTGCGGA
The DNA here is from genome assembly GCA_002436025.1 of candidate division Hyd24-12 bacterium UBA6080. GTDB lineage: Bacteria > Fermentibacterota > Fermentibacteria > Fermentibacterales > JCC-6 > UBA6080. The sequence goes on along the minus strand of DIXM01000002.1, from coordinate 622,700 downwards.
TGAGATCGGCGATCCTGGCCATGAAGGCCTCGGGTTTAACCGATGCGGTTCCGAAAAGGAACATCACCCTCTCGATGCATATCACGATACCCACGAAAAAGAAGAGAAGGATGGCCCACATGGCGAAGCCACCTTCCCGGAAAAACTTGGCAAAGTCGCTGAAGAATCCTCCCCGGACTTCCTCCTGCGGTGTTTCTTCGACTTCTTCGGCTAAAACGGTGGAATCCGGTATGGTTTCCTCCGCAGTGGTCTGCATGGAATCCGGTGTGGCTGTGGAATCCACCTCAGCCGCCTGCAGGCTGTCGCCGGGTTCGGGGTTCTCCGCCTGTGCGAGAACCGAAGTCGGCAAAAACACAACAACCAGCAGGGCGAACAGGGTAAGGCGCATCTGGGTTTCTCCTCTCAAGGTGCTCATTGACCTATGAAATCGTAGAGCAGGTTACCTAAAAGATCCATGCCGGCCATCACCCCAAAGATCAGGCCCGACTCGGAATTATCGCTAGCATAGCTGTACGCGCTGAGGCCGCCAAGCACCGCAACGGAGCCGTACCTGGCCCATTTCGGAAGGGGTTGCCCCCGTGAGCCATCCACCATGAAATTGGTCTCCGTTGCGAAGGCTCCGGGATAGATGGGCCTCACGACGTCCTCGAGAAAGCTTCTGTCGAGAAGGACATTGCTGAGGTTCGGGGTGGACTTCAGCATGAGGAACAGGGCCTGGGGAGTCCTGAGCTCACCAAGGATGGTGATCTCCTCGAGGATGAGCCTGCCGCCCTCGAGCCTGGCCCCTCCGGGGGGTGGCACCTGGCCGAATGCGGGAAGGACAATGAGAAAAACCAAGGCCGTCAATGATAACCTCACTGACCACCACCGCCTTCCGGCGCAACCTGTTCAGGGGTCGGTTCGGGTGCACTGCCGTAACCGGGAAGACCAAGGGCGGCAACGCTGCCGGGAGCCATCAGCTCGAGGTTCCTGGCGGCGCGTTCCACCCATTCGTTCGTGATACCCGCGGAAACAGCCTTCTGGATCGCCGTTGTGTAAACGTTGGTGGCATTCTGCATGTTGGGCTCGTAGATCTGGATGTAGAGCTGGCTGTAGAACTCGTCGACGGCCGCCTCATCAAGACCCTCCGGAGGCGGCATGAAGGCGATGGCGTTGGCGTAGTCCTCAAACAGCTCGCCCGCCCTGGCGCAGGATGCCATGAACCAGGTATCGACATTGTAGGTAAGGGATTTTGCGTACCAGTTCTCCACCTCGACCTTGAGCTGTGTCTTCTGGGTGGCTGTTTCGGTGCTGACCACCGAAACTGCGTCGTAGACTACTCTCGACATCTCACCAATTCTGAAGGCGGCCCGGGCGGGGTGTGCTGCGGGACCCTCCCTGTAGCTGTCGTAGGTGTTTATGCAGTCCTGGTACATCTGTCTGGCGCCCTGGAAGTCCATTCTGTCATAGAGGTAGTCTCCGTACTTGCCCATGGCGATGACCATGATCTCCGGCGACCCGCTTCTTTCCCTGATGATCCTGTCGTAAACTTCCATGGCGCGGCCGTTGTTGCCGCCCTCCTCATAACTCAGAGCCGACGAGTAGATGGCGCTGGCCATGCCCTCGGCGGTGGGATAACGGTTGTAGGCTTCGAGATATGTGTCGCCTGCCCTTACGAAGTCCTCGGCCTCACGGGCCAGGAAGGCGGCCCTGAGAAGGCCCTGGGGAGCCAGCGGGTTTTCGGGATAACGATTGGCCAGGTCTGTGAACACCCTGATGGCGCTGGTTATGTCACCCGCCTTGCCATATGTCTCACCCGCGTCGTAAAGGGCGGTTGGCGCAACATCGGTGTCGGGGTGAGCCCTTGCCGATTCTTCGAACCTGGCGGCTGCGGCCAGAAGGGTTCCCACATCCTCGCTCTCGGCAAGGGTTTCGGCATCACGGTATGCGGCGCTCGCGGCCAGAAGGTCAAAGTCTTCCCCAAGGTCCTCTCCCGAGAGCGAAGCAGCATCGGCTGCCCTTCCGTACCACTGCTCGGCATCGCTGAAAAGTTGCTGGGCTTCGTAGGATGCCGCCACGTACCGCGCGGACCGGGCGATGTACTGCGACCTGGGGTATTCGTTGTATATCCTGGAGTACACTTCCCGTGCGTTCACATAGTCGTTCGCGTTGTAGTAGCCGCCGGCGGTCGCGAAAAGGAACTGATCGGCATATTCACCCACCGGGTAGTTCCGGGTGTAGAAATACGCCGTTTCCTTGAGCTTGTCGCGGAGGGCTGCGCTGTCAGGTATCATGCCCTGAGTGTAGGCGCTGAAGTATGAGGTGAAGGCGTTGCCGAGGGCTGTCTCCTGTTTCAGGGTGCTGGAACTGTCGTAGGCCACCGCGAGGTAGGCGTCGCCCGCCTGTGTGAAGCTGCCGACGGCGTAATAAGCGTCACCCAGATAGAACTTGTAGTCGTAGGCTACCCTTCTGTCGCCGTATTCGGCCAGATAGGTCTGAAGCCTGACGATGAGGTTCTGATAGTGCTCGTTCCTGCCGGTCTGGCCCTCGGGTATCTGGGCGGATGTGGACAGGTGGTAGTTGATGGCCTGCTCGAGCGCGGCGGCTCTGATCGAGTCAACCTGGGCGAACTGTGTGGAATCACCCATCTGCATCGCCCAGTCACTGCTGCTGCCGTACCTTTCCACGAGGGTTTCCCGGGCCTGGACGGCAAGCTGCATTTCACCGGCGCCTTCGTGGGCGGCGGCGATCCTGGCCTGAATGAACGGCGCATCGGTGCTGTAGGGATCCCTTGTGAGAAGGGCTGTGTACGATTGTATCGCCTCGGGCCAGTAACCCTGTTCGATATAGAAGTCACCCATTCTCTTGAGCACCGAGGCTGTGACATGGGGGCGGTTGAAGGCGTCGAGGAAGTTTGACGCGAGCTGGACCGAAGCCCCGCCGGGCTGCTCCATGAAACTGTGGGCAATGTATTCCATGGCTTCCTCGGCCATGGCCGAGCCCCTCCCAAGACCAAGCTCCTCCATCTTCTCGGTGTCCTGGATGAGGTATCCGAACACTGCTATTGAAGTGGTGTAGTTGTTCTGGAGGTAATGGGTCCACCCGAGCTTGTAGAGGCCGAACTGGTAGACCGTTGAGTTGGCTTCGGGGTGGTCGAGGACCTGGTCGTAGTATGTGAGGGCGCTGTCGAACACAAAGCTGTCGAAGTAGTGGTCGCCGGCCCTGACGTAGGTTTCCGCGGCAAGGGGGCTCTGGGGGTACTGCGAAAGCAGCCTGCGATAGTTGGCTATGGCTCCGGGCTGGTCGCCCATCTCGCTAAGGGCGTATCCCAGAGAGTAGAGAGCCACGTCTTCAACCTCGCTCTCGGGATACTGGTTGAGTACCCGCTGGTAGAGGTCGATCGTACGGCTGTAGTCCATGGGAACGAACTCGCCGCCCGAGGCAGCGATCCTGTCCAGGTAGGTGTTCTTGTCTATGTCGTAGTAGAGCTGGGCAAGCCTGACAAGGATGTCGGCGGTGAACCTGCTCTCGGGGAACATCGCCAGGTACTCTTCGAAGTAGTTGGAGCACTCAACGGCCTTGGCGTCGATACGCTGCTGGATCGCGGTTGTTTCCTGACGCCGCTGGTCGCCAAGGGTGGCTGCCCTGGCCGAATCTCCCTGGGCGTATGCATCTTCGATCCTGGCCTGGTAGTAGGCTCCCAGGTAGTTAAGGGAGTCCCGCTTCAGTTCACGCTCTATGAATGTTGCTATGGCAATGCCGTACTGGGTTTCCTGGATCCAGTCGTGGTCGGCGGACATGCCCGCCTCCATCTTGCTGGCAAGGTCCTGAAGCGCCAGACGGATCCGCCCTACCTCGCTCTCGAGCTGCCCGAGGTTCTGTCTGTCCGCCTCGGTGCCGGAGGAGGAGGCCGTGCCTATGGCCTCGTTCACGGAGAGGGCAAGTATCTCGGTGTTGGCCCTGGAGGATGCGATGAGCCTGTTAAGCTCCTGGCGCATGGTTTCGGTGTCCATGGATGCCGGCATGGAGAGAGATGCCTCCATGGCGCTTATCTCGATAAACATGTTCCTTATGGAGGCCTCTTCCTCTTCAATCAGGGCTACCAGCTCCATGTCGCCCTGAAGGTAGGCTTCCTCCTTCAGTTCGGCCAGCCCCAGGCGCATCCGTTCGAGCCGTTCCCGCTCAGACTGGTACTGCTGGGCGTACTCGTCCGAGCCGTCGAGCAGGCGGTCGAACTGGTCATCGGTCTGCCTGTACTGGTTCATCAGTTCACGGTACCGTGAGACGGCGATGTCTATGTCCTGGGCACCCAGGGCGCAGTTGGCCATTGCCAGTTCGAACTCGCTTCTGAGCTCGGAACCGGGAACCTCCTCGAGTACGCGGTCTGCCAGGGAAAACGCATCCTGGTACTTCTCCTGGCGCATGAGGGTCCAGACCTTTCCGAGCATGGCAACATCGTAGTACGCGCTGAAGGGAGAAACGCGGCTGTATTGTCTGATGGCCTCGTCGAGATCCCCCTCTTCGACCAGGATCTGGGCGATGGCGATGCGGGCCCGCTCGGCAATGGCCGCATTCTGACGGCCCGCATTGTCGATGACGGTCTCCAGTTGGACCTTGGCTGCAGTGTTGTCCCCCTCGGCTACCAGGGCCACAGCGGAAAGGTAGCTTGCGAGAGGGCCGTTCGTTCCGGTTGGGTTGACGCGGGCCAGCTTGACCCGGGCCTGCGCGAAGGCGCCGAGGTTGTAGTGCGATAAACCAGCAACTATCAGGCTCATTTCCATGAATTCGAAACCCGGCGCAGAGGATGAAAGCTGATCATGGTAACCCAGCGCTGCCTCGAAATCCTGAAGTTCGAACGCTATCAGCTGAAGCCGGAAAAACGAGGGATCAGTGTATTCGGAACGCTCGAAGTTGTTGATGACTGCCTCGAATGCGTCTTTTGCCCAGACAATGGACCCGGCAGTGTAAAGCTCTTCCCCCAGTTCGAAAGCAGACTGGGCACTGGACAGCATGGCCCTCTGGCGTCTGAGGTCGAGAAGCTCGGTTTCGATCCGGGCGAGGCGTTCCTCTTCCCTGGCGATCTGGGTTTCGAGTTCCTCGATCTCCTGTCTGGCCCGCTGAAGAAGAATGTTCTCTTCAGGTGTAAGCACTATGGGCTGTGAACGAGCCAAACCGGGCAGGAAAGCCAGCATGGCCATAAAGACCAGAAGTGAACGCACAGGGGGACAGGCCATGCCCGTACCTACCTGCTCTCGTCGAGTAGATCGCGCAGTCTCTGGAGCTCGGCCTCGGCGGCCCTTCTGCGCGCCTCCAGCTCCTCCAGCCTGGCTCTGGCCCTGGCGATCCGCTGCTGCTCCCTTTCGAGCTCATGCCTGCGCTCGCCGAACAAAGGCCCGATCCGGGAGGACAAGGCTATGGTGAATTTGGGATTCTGGCAGGGATCTTCGTAACTCTGTCCTTCGGGCGGGAAAAGGGCCATCTCGAACTCGGCCGCTGCAAGGTTCACAGTGACGTACCGATTGACGTCGTAGGAGAGACCCAGGTTGAAATCCTTTCCGTCCTGTTCAAAAGCGATGGAAAGCTTGTTGCTGGGCTCCCATACGAGCGAGCCGAAGAGGCCGTTGGCCACGGCGCTTCCGATGTTCATGGCCCCGCCCTCACCGATCACTCCCACGAACCGGCCAACACCGATACCCAGGTTGACCGTTACGGGAATGCCGAGGAGGTAACGCATGCTCTTCGAAGCCACACCGTACGCGGACCAGTTCTGGGCGTGATCGTAGTTGTAGTTGCCCTCTTCGTCCCAAAGACCCCTGAAAAGACCTGTGGAATCGGGAACCCCCGGGTCGTCATGATACACATCGACCCTTTCCGGTGCGAACATGTTCTCGCAGCCAATGGCAAAGGCGGGGACATCGATCCCCTCGCGAAGGATCATGACCTTCACGTTAGCCACGATGCCGCCTTCGCCCAGGTAGGACATCCCGATCTGGCCGTATCCGAGAATGCCGAAATTCAAAAACCCTGCGGTGATGATCTGGCTCTGCGCGGTTCCCGTGGAGTCCTCCATTGTGAACGCAGTCGCTCCGACGCCGACTCCTATCTCGGTGTGTTCGAGTACATAGGCGTGGGGAGAGTTAAGGACCCCTTCGTACGCGAAAGGCACGGATGCCCCAAAAAGCAAAAATGCCGCGACCGGCAGGCAAATCAACGATAACCGCATATGACTCCTTCCGGCCCCTCCAGACCCTGCAAGAGAAGTAAGATAAGCCCACCTGCTGAAAGAGGAAAGGGCTGTTCCGCTCTTCTGTGTTGGTAGTGAATATCGGTTGCATTGGTTCCACGGTCAACCACTATAGGCAGGGGGTTTGACCGGAACACAAACTAGTCTTATTCTTGTTGCCTGTGAAGTGTTCAACTGCAGGGGGGGACAAACGGAAGGCAGGCAATGACTGCAGCAGCGCTTGCATTGCTTTTACTCATCACCGGCGATGTCATTCCAGACTGGGCAATTCAACTTGACGCCACGCCACGCGAAGGTCCGCACCTCATCCCTGACGGCTCGGGAGGTCAGTGCATCCTGATACCGCTCGGGAATGCCGGGCTGGGGGGCTTTAGCAGCACTGGCGTGGCAATGGCCGGATTCCCCCTCTCAAGGGGTTCGGGGGTCATCTGGCGTCCGGCCTGGGTTCCTGGTCCGTCGGGTGAGTCCTTCGTGGCCTACGGCGACAACGACGGCCTTGCACACTTGTGCGACCTCCAGGGTAACGAGGCCCCCGGTTGGCCCGTCAGTACGGGTTCAAGCATCGTGACAGGGGTTTCCGCAGTCGATCTGGACTGTGACGGCATGCTGGAGATCACGTTTGGCACAAGCAACGGAAAAGTATGGCTTCTGGACACCAGGGGTGAGCCCATTCCCGGCTGGCCTGTGAACCTCTCCTCTCAGCTTCTCTGGCAGCCCACCCAGGTGAGCCTTGGCGGCGGAGCGGGAAAGGGGCTGATCTGTGCACTGAACAACGCCTCCATCACCGTCCTGGATCACAGGGGCGCACCGCTTCCGGGGTGGCCCGTGAACCTGCCCTTCCCGGTGGGAACCAATCCTGTTTCGGGGGATGTGAACGGCGACGGCCAGGCTGACATCATTTTCGCGTGCCAGAACAAAAGGTTCAACCTCTTCAGCACTCAGGGAAGACAGCAGGATGGATGGCCCTTTTATCTGGATGACCGTCCCGTAAGGGGGGCGCCTGCGCTGGGTGTGGTAACCCCTGGCGGTACGTCCCCGCAGGTCGCAGTGGCCACCATCGACAGCCTTGTATACCTGATTAACGGAGACGGCAGCCTTGAGGGAACCTGGCGGTGGCCCAACAAAACCACATCAGCTCCTTTCCAGCCCATCATCGTTGGCACCCGGTCGGGTCCCGCAGTGCTGACCGCATCCGAGAACGGCGAAATATCCGCGTGGGACGCCACGGGCAGGGAGATCACAGGCTTTCCGTTCCAGCACCCCGGCGGCATTGCCTTTCAGCCCGTCGCGGGCGACCTGGACGGCAACGGAACCGGTGAACTGATCGTTCTGGGCCGCGGGGGGCATCTGGCGGTCTATTCGCTGAATGCCGCAAACTCCGAGCTTGGATTCTGGAACCTTCCCATGGCCGATCCCTCCAATTCGGGCATTTACGGCTGCATGTACCTTCCTGTTGCAACTGTTGGGGACATAGAGAACCGGACCGGCGGCGACGTGGCGATACCGTACAGTATCAGCGGCAGCTCAACCACAGGTGTCTCACTTTATTACTCGCTCGACGCCGGGTACTCCTGGCAGGAGACCCGCAGTTTTTCGGAACAAACCGGAATGATCATCTGGCACACCAATGCCGACCTCCCCCACAGCATCGAGGACCAGGTAGTGGTAAGGGTGACGCCCTATTTCCGTGGCGGTCCGGGAGAATGCGGGATATCACGAATCTTCAAGGTCGACAACAACATTCCGCCCACCATCTTCCTCCACGCGCCCGAAGACCTCGGGGAAGGCCGCTTCTCATTCACTTACGCCGTTGACGACCCGGAGGGCGACATCATCCAGATACAGGCCCAGTTCTCAACCGATGGCGGTCAGAACTGGCAGATGATGCACCTCACCGGCACCACCCTCGAGATCGAACCCTGGTTCTACGGCGAACCTTTCCAGTGGAGCGCCGTGCGCGACCTTGGAAGGGTGAGCCTCGAAAACCTTCACATAAGGGTGAGGGCGGCCGATGCCAAACCCGGCGAATGGCACAGCATGGAAGGACTCAGCGTTGCCACCGAACGGATGCCCAGCGCGCAGATCATCGCGCCTGTCGAAAAGGTCAGCGGCCAGGTGCGGCTTGGAGTAAGGCTTTCCGACCCTGAGACGAACGTTCTCGATGTGAAGTACGAGTACTCCATCGACGGCGGTGACTCATGGTTCCCGGCAACGGTCATCGAAGCCGAAGGGGCCGGAACCGTCGAGTTCCGTTTCGACATACTGTGGGAATCCGAAACCGACCTGCCTGGCTTCAGCGGCAACCGGGTAAGGATGAGAGCCCTGCCGTTATCATCCATGGAGGGGATTGCTGTTCCTTCAGCTCCATTCCATCTCGACAACAACCATCAACCGGAGATAACTATCCTGTCCCCGACGGGTTACGACCTTTTCAGGGGCATGGTCCCAGTGAGTTTCCAGCTCAGCGACCCCGAAGGTGACGAGATCCGCCTGGGCATCCAGTACCGCCTGACGGAACGGACGGGCTGGCTCAACGGTTCGGGAGTCATGAATTCAGGGCCCTTCAGCCCCTCCAACTACAATTCGGTCCTATACTGGAACAGCTCGGCGGACCTTCCGCTGTCAGATGTTTCCGATGTCGAGATAAGGCTTGTGGCTTTCAACGGCGACACTACCTTCAGCGCGGTTTCAGGTCCCATCGCCCTTGGCAATGCGAACCTCCCCGAGGTCGTCAGGACCACTGTGGCCTCGCTGAATGAACAGACCGGCAGGGCCGTGATAGCCTACGAGATCGTGGATCAGGCCGAGAGGATCATCGACCTCGAAGTTCACTACAGTACTGACGGAGGCGAACGCTGGAGGGCGGCAACGGTTTCGGGCGCCCTTACCGGCATCAGGGAAATCTCCTACAGCGGAACCTTCGAGTGGCACTGGAGGAACGACACCATGGACAACCACGGAACGGTTATCCTCAGGCTGACGCCCCGTTTCGTGGGTGGGAACGCGGGACGGCCCCGATTCATGGAGCAGGTGTTCCGCTGACCCTGGCCTTGACCTCACTCCACCGGGATTTGCCGCAGGCCAGAGCGAGGGTCTGCGGCGCCCTCCCGGAAGCAAGAGCAAGCATCTTCCCGGCCAGGCCCCTTATGTCCCACTGGGCGTGGGCGTCGTCCCTGAGCCTGCAAAAGTGATGAAACTCCCTGCCATTCATTGAAACAACCACCTGCCGGCGGTGAGCGTTGGTCAGCAGGTAGTGGGTTCCAAGGCGGTCAGCAGCGGCCCCGGCTGACTCCACCGCATCCGTGAACATCCCCTCGAACCCCGCCTCCCGGACCGACGGGGGAACCGTGAAGCCAAGGCCGGTATCGTAGGCCGAGACGAGTTGCGTGCACATCCTGTGCCTTTTCAACTGAGCGTACGCCGTGGCGGAAAGGGTGAGGGAGAAGTCGGCGCGGAACAGCTCCCACGCTCTGGGAAGGGCGTCGTGAACATCCAGATTCCCGTACACCATCTCGAAAAGCCGACGGCGATCGTGATGCCCGAATACCCTCTCAAGCCACTCCACGACCCTCTCGTCGCCATCACAGTGAAGGAGTGCAACCTCCTCCGCTCCAGACAGGGGAGCAGGCTGCATATGGGCAAAACCGTCCATCGCCGAAGGACTGGTGAACAGCATGAGTGAGGGAGCAACCGGTTCCACCACCTCGAAAAGGGCATCGGCCAGGGCCCGGACCTCCGCAAGCGGGTGAGCCCTCAGCCTTCGTATCATGTGTTCAAGCTCCCTGGCGTTCACCGTCATCCCCATCTGGCTGGTTGCCGCAAGGGGAAGCAGGTATCTGGCATCCTCCCTTGCAGTGCCTTTTTCGAAACCGGCACCGGCAAGGTCCTTCAGGAGCCTGTTGTATGCCTTGAAAAGCTCGCTGACCGCACTCGTGAACGCTTTGGGGTCATCGATCCCCGTGGGCAGGTGCCAGTCCTCCCCTATCCTTATGTACCTTTGGGATTTCTCCGTGAAACTGGCCAGCCTGAAAGACTGAAGGGCTTCAACCGCCAGGCGGGATACACCCAGCACATCGATGTTGAAGACAGCGTGCTCGGCCACTGACCCGTGACCGTAGTCGAACACGATGCGCCGGTTGGATTCCCGGGCTGTTTCCACCTCCCTGGCCGACACCCTGCGAAGCTCGTTTACGGGGGACGGATCGCGGCTTATCCTGGCGTAGGCCGCACTCAGGGTCTCCGGTGTGGAAGAGGGGTTCTCGCGGTCGGTGTTGAAACCGGCAAGTATTACTTTCAAGCTCAAACCACATCCTCCCGGGGATGGGCCGCAAGTGCGGCAAGTGGGTTTTCGTACGGAAGCCTCCGGTGCATAAGATAGTGAAGCATGGCGCCACGGGCAGATGGTCCGTCCTGCAGGAGCGCCTTTCGAAGGATGGAAAGGGTTCTCCACATATCCCTTACGACCGGGTAGAGGTCCCAGCCCCCAAGGATCGAACCCATCGAGTCAGCCATTTCCTCCATGTCGCCCAGCGCTGCCTCAAGCCACGAAAGGCATGGACCGGGCTCACCTCCCGAAAGGGCTTCCCCGAGCATCCCAAGTACCCTTTCCCCAGTGCCGGTAACCTCCCAGGGCGTGAAGTTGAAGTCCCGAAGCAGCTCCCATCCCCGAAAACGGGGACCAAGTTCCGCCGGCCACACATCCCGGCCGGTTGCGGCCGACGCAAGTTCCATCACTCCGTGAAGGGCAACGGGAAAGATGCAGGAGGGGTTGAGAAGAACGGGCGTACCCGGGGGCGTTCGGCCGTCCATCGCGCCCAGGTAAACCCTTCTCAGGCAATAATCATCTGCCAGAAGGTTGTCCCAGATAACGGGGGGTTTTCCCAGCAGGTCGCAGGCTTCCGAAAGACCGCCCAGTTCCCTGCTGACAACTTCGTCACCGGTCCACAACACATCCCAGGCGGGGTTGACCGCTTTCCGCCATGACTCAAGATACACTGCAGCTTCAGGGTTTCCCCTGAGAAACGCATTGCAGTAAACAGTTGGGCAGATCATCACAGGAAGGTCGAGGCCGGACGTGGCACGCTCGGCGAAACCCAGCTGCTTTATGGCCAGTTCGCCGGAAGCGTTCTGGGGTATGTCGTCGAACAGGATGCAGAGACCGGATGCCCCGGCTTCCGCGGCAGCGCAGAGCTTGTCCCGGGCCGCACCATGCTCCCCCGAATCGAACTTCCATGGACTGAGGCCGAAGTGGAAAGCCACACCGGCCTCGGATGCAAGTGCGATGGACTCCTCGACCTCGCCCCAGTTCAGGGCAGGGTAAGGCTTCCTCCACTCGCGGCGATGAAAGGGATCATCCTTTGGCGCGTAAAGGTACACCGGGTCTTCACAACCGGACAGGGCACGGAACATGCCGCGCCGCATCTCAACGGTATAGGGCTTTCCATAAAACCCCTCCACCACTCCTATTCCGCGCAAAAAGGCCCCCTTCCATGAGATATGACGATGCGGCCAATCGTTGTTGCTGATATGCCCATGTTCTATGTTTCATAGTCCATTACACACAAAAGAAAAACCCCGAAACCTCATGGAGGAATGATGCTCCGCAGGATAGTCGAGTGCGTACCGAACATTTCCGAGGGAAGAAACCGCGGCGTGATCGATGCAGTGACCAAAGCCGCATCCACTGTCAAGGGCGCCACGGTTCTGGACGTCGACGCCGGGGCGGCCACCAACCGTACGGTCATCACCATTGCCGGAGACCCTGAAGCGGTTCTCGAAGCATCGTTCCTGCTTGTGGCGAAAGCCGCGGAACTCATCGACATGAGGGTCCAGAAGGGCGCCCACCCCAGACACGGGGCCACCGACGTATGCCCATTCGTTCCCGTGAGCGGCGTCAACATGGACCTTTGCGTTCAGCTTGCCCGCAGGCTCGGGGAGAGGGTGGGGAACGAACTGGGAATCCCGGTCTACCTTTACGAATTCGCCGCCTCCCGCCCGGACAGGTGCAAACTGCCCGACATCAGGGTTGGCGAGTACGAGGCCCTGAAGGACAAGCTGGGCAGGGAGGAATGGAAACCCGATTTCGGGCCCGACGTCTGGAACGAAGCCGTTGCCCGGACAGGGGTCTGCACGATAGGGGCGCGAAACTTCCTGATCGCGTACAACGTGAACGTGAACACGCGTGACACTTCCATCGCCAAGGAAGCTGCCCTTGCCATCCGCGACAGCGGCAGACCTGCCCGCACTCCGGACTGGAAGTTCGCAAGGGACGAAAAGGGCGAAAAGATCAACGAAAAGGGACGACTGGACTGCTGCAAGGCCACGGGATGGTACATAGAGGAGTACGGAACCTCGCAGGTCACGATGAACCTCACCGACATATCGGTAACCCCCCTGCACGTCGCGTACGAAGTCACGAGGGAAGAGGTCGAGAAGCTGGGCGGAGTTGTCACCGGAAGCGAGATTGTCGGGCTGGTGCCCCTGTCCGCGATGCTGGACGCCGGCCGCTACTTCATCGACAAACAGAACCGCGGCCTCACTGCCGTGGGAAAACAGAGCGTGACGACCGGACAGCCCGAGAAGGACCTCCTGGAAACAGCTATCCGCAGCATGGGGCTCAGGGACGTGGCTCCCTTCAACCCCTGCGAGAAGATCATCGAGTACATGGTCGCCGACAATACAGTCGACCTGTCGGGGTTGTCCTGCCGTGAGTTCTGCGACCAGCTCTCTGTCGACTCACCCGCTCCGGGAGGCGGCAGCGCCTCCGCACTGACTGGAGCGCTGGCCTCGGCACTGGTGGCCATGGTCGCGAACCTGACCGTCAAGAACCGTGATTACAGGGTACACTGGGAGGAAATGCGGGGCCTGGCCCCCAGGGCCCAGGAGATAAAGGAAAACCTTCTCGCGGCGATAGATGACGACACGAGGGCTTTCAACAACTGGATGGACACCGCCAGGAGCGGTGGCGACGTGCAGTCCGCGGTGCGTGAAGCCGTCGAGGTTCCCCTTCGGGTCCTCAGACTGGCCCGTGAAACCGTAGACCTTGCCGGCATCGTTGCGGAAAAAGGCATGCAGGTTTCGGTGAGTGATTCGGGTGTGGCGGCCTCCGCTGCGCGAACGGCCGCTGAAGGAGCCTGCATGAACGTTCTGATAAACCTTGGCGAGATAACCGACACCGGCTACAGGGAATCGGTGAAGTCCGAGACCCTGCGACTGCTGGATGAAACCGTTCTGAGCGCGTCCCGCGTTCTGGGGAAGATAAGGACCTCACTCGAGGCCAGGGCGGAACACAGGGCGGATCAGTGATGACAAGAACCCTGTTCAGGGAGCCCGAGCTTCCGCAGGAAACCCTGGCCGAACTGCAGGAGTTCTGCAGAAAGGCCCGGGGCAATATCCTTCACATGACCTGTCTTGCGGGAAGCGGTCATCCCGGCGGCTCAATGAGCAGCCTCGAAACACTCGCCCTTCTCTACAGTCAGGCCGCCGTGGATCCCCGCGATCCCTGCAGACGAGGGCGGGACCGCATAGTGGTGAGCCATGGCCACATCTCGCCCGGTGTCTACTCCGTTCTGGGAGGGCTTGGATTTTTCAGCCTCGAGGACGCCATCGTGGGCTTCCGTCAGGCGGGAAGCAGTTACGAGGGGCATATCGAAAGGCACCTTCCTGGAATCGAGCTGACTTCAGGCAACCTCGGCCAGGGGCTGAGCGCCGCGGCGGGAATGGCCGTCGCAGACAGAAGCCTCGGCCACAGGAACCATGTCTGGGTTGTCACGGGAGACGGCGAGAACCAGAAGGGACAGATCAGCGAGGCCAGGAGGTTCGCCTCCAAGTTCGCTCTGGGCAACCTCACATGCGTCATCGACTGCAACCGGCTTCAGATCTCCGGAGCCACCGCTGACGTCATGCCCGTCGACCATGAGGCCGAATTCAGAAGCAGCGGATGGGAAGTCCTGAAGGTTGACGGGCATGACCTTGCAGCCCTTTACAGGGTTCTCAACCCCGCCGGGCAGAAATCACCCAGGCTCGTAATAGCTGAAACCGTCATGGGCAGGGGTGTTTCCTTCATGGAGAACGACCCCGACTTCCATGGCAGGGCTCCAAGCCCGGATGAGCTCAGTGCGGCACTTCTGGAACTGGGTATCCCCAACAGACTGGAAGAGCTGAAGGCGGCACGTGAAGCGGGAAGCCCCCGGCGCGCGGTACACTGTGAACCCCGCTACCATGTGTGCGCCCTGCAGGGCAATCCCGTGACCTATCCGCCCGATCACAGGGGAGACAACAGAAGCGCCTGGGGTGCAGCCCTGCTCGACCTGGCCCTGGCCAACAGCAACGATCCTCCGCTTGTTTTTGACTGCGATCTGGCCGGCAGCGTAAAGACCTCAGCCTTCAGCAAGGAGTTTCCCGCGCATCACCTTCAGTGCGGAATAACCGAGCATCACACTGCCAGCGCCGCCGGTGGGGCTTCACTGGCGGAAAAGGTGGTCTTCTGGGCTGACTTCGGGGTGTTCGCCTCGGATGAAACCTTCAATCAGCACAGGATAAACGACATCAACAACACCAACCTGAAAGTGGTCGCCACCCACTGCGGGCTGGATGTGGGACCTGACGGCAAGACCCACCACTGCGTGAAGTACGTGGGACTGATGCGGGCACTCCAGAACTATTTCACGGTGGTTCCGGCCGACCCGAACCAGACCGACAGGGCCGTGAGGTTCGCCGCGATACACCCCGGCAACTTCTTCATAGCCATGGGCCGTTCCAGACAGCCCGTCATCACCGACGAAAAAGGCAGACCCTTCTTCGGAAGCGACTACCGGTTCGTCTTCGGAAAACCGGACATGCTGCGGGATGGAACCGACGTGGCGATCCTTGCCATGGGCTGCATGTGCCACAGGGCGCTTTCGGTCAGAACCATGCTTGAAAAGGCCGGGATCTCGGCCAGGGTGTACGCGGTCAGCGCCCCGAACGCCCTTCCGGAATCCCTGGTGAGAGACCTGCTTGGTTACCGACTGCTGGCTTCCTACGAAGACCATGACGCGGGCACGGGTCTGGGCGCGGGGCTTGCGATCCGTCTCTCGGAGCATTCCGGAACCCCCCGCCTTCTGCGATTCGGGGTAAGGGAGTACGGCATGAGCGGGGAACCCGACGACCTTTACAGGATGCAGGGGCTTCTGCCGGATCAGGTCGCTGAAGGCATTCTCTCCGCTCTGCGCTGAAGCAGGGCTGAGTATGGGGATTCGCCGGCCGCGATCTCCCAGTAGATACGCATGAACCGGTCGCCGTCCCGAAGCTTTTTCATTGCCAGTGCGCGGAACGGTCCCGCGTACAGAAGGTGTCTGTAACGGCCCGAATCCCTGACCTGCCTGACACACCTTGACCGCGTGTCCCACGAAGGGGTTCCGGCAATGATGGCCTCGGCGGCCAGGAATCCGCTTTCAAGCGCATGTGAGATCCCCTCCCCCGACACCCTGTCGCAGAGACCGGCAGCATCACCCGCCAGAAGAACCCTGTCTCTCCCCGGCAGCGGACCGCCACCTGCGGGAGGGACCAGCGCGCCCCGCATTGGTCTTTTGTAACCCAGCCCCAGGTGAGCGATGAGCTTCTCCGCCGCCTTAGCCAGCTCCCTGGGGCGGCGGCTGCGACCGAACGAGCCAACCCCCACGCAAACATCATCCCGCCTGGGAAAGACCCACCCGTACCCGTACGGAAGAAGGCCAAAATGTATCTGAAGCCCCTGGGGGACAAACCTTTCGAGAACACACGGGGAAAGGGGGACGAAAGTTTCAAGACAAAGCCCATGCCTTCCCCGGGGTCTTCCGTACGCCCGTCGCCTGACCGAGCTGCAGACGCCGTCGGCCCCCACGATGCGCTGAAAGCGGATCCGTTCTCCCCCGGCGAACAAGGCCTCGCCCTTGTCACCGAACCCACGAAAGTCATGCTCCTCGAGAAAAATGGCCCCCGCCTCCACTGCCCTCCTGCAGAGGAACGAATCGAACTCCGTCCTGTCCAGGAGCATCATCTCAGGGGGGCCGCCATGAAATGTCCGAAGGTGCGCAAGCGAATCGTAGCACGAAAAGGTGCCGTGCCTTGCCAGAACAAGGTCCTCGATCTCGGAGGGAAGAAGCATCCCCCTCTCCGTGAGGAGTTCTGCGCCATAGTTGGACAGAGCGCCTCCGCACAGCTTCTGTCTGGGAAACCTGCACCGGTCGGCGAGCACGACCGTGCAGCCTTCCGACGCGAGTTTCCAGGCGCACGCCGAACCGGCGGGGCCTGCTCCGATGACCAGAAAGGGGGCTTCGGAATTCATGCGGGAGATATTCCACATCGGGAGCCGAAAGGGCAAGTCCACGGGGTTTTCCTATATTCCAGCCAGGAGGAAAAACAATGAAGGTTGCTCTTGTTTACCCAAGATGGCAATGGTACGAGTACAACGGGCTCGCTGAGCCCGTCGGTGTCCTTCACCTCGTGAGCGCCCTCAGGAACGCCGGACACGAACCCGTATACATGGACTACTCATCCTGCGTGAAGATCACGGACATCGATCATCTGGCCAGGGGGTGCGACCTGGTGGGAATAGCCATAAGCGCCGCAGCCAAGATGGGCAGGGCCAGGGATGTGCTGACTCACCTCAGGACCGTGGTTCCCGACGCGCACTTCACTGTGGGGGGCGCCTATCCCAGCATCTTCCCCGGGCAGAGCATCAATGACACGGGGGCGGACTCGGCACTTGTGGGCGAGGCCGAAGAGGCCATCGTGGAGCTTGCCGACACCCTTTCAAAGGGCGGCGACTGGCGTTCCATCAGGAACATGGCCTACCCCGTCGAAGGCGGTTTCACCGAAAACCCCAGAAGGCCCGTCATCCGCAACCTTGACAAAATCCCCTACCCCGCCCGGGATGTGGTTGACTACGACTGGTACCTGGCCAACGGCCTCAGCGAGTACGGAATGGTCACCACCCGGGGCTGCCCCTTTCACTGCACGTACTGCAAGCCCAGTACCGACCTTATCTTCGGGGGCGGCATCCGCCTCCGTTCCGCTGAAAACGTCGTGGGGGAGATCATCGAGCTCTCGACGCTTCGAAACACCAAAAAGCTCCGGATCTTTTTCAAGGACGACACGATAACGATGCACCCCACCAAATGGTTCGAGGAGTACCGCGACCTTCTGCGGGAGGCCGGGATCGAGCTGGAGTGGCACTGCAACAGCAGGGTCGACACGGTCACCCGCGACAAGGTCAGGGTCATGGGCGAAAGCGGCTGCCACTGCATAAGCTTCGGGGTGGAAAGCGGAAGCCAGAAGATCCTCGACTGCTATGAGAAGGGCACCACACCCGCACAGGCGGAGATGGCCTTCAAGTGGTGCCACGAGTTCAAGGTCGAAGCCACGGCAAACATCATGATCGGCTACCCCCTCGAAACCCATGAGGACATCGAAGCAACCTACAGGCTTCTGAAGAGGATCAAGCCAGACGACATAATCGTGTACCTTTCCACCGCAATTCCGGGCCGGCACATTCACACATGGGCGAAGGAACAGGGCTACCTCACCAGCGACGAAAACCCCGAACTCCTCGACCCCGCCAGGAACAGGGCGTGTGAGATAATGAACATGCGCCTTCCCTACCTTGAACTGGCTGACGTCGTGGGGTGGAAACACAAGATCGAGCGGTACAGAAGCTGGCGCAAGATAACCAGTGTCGACAACATAACCCGCTGGGCATCCGAACTGGCCAGAGAGCCGGGCAAGGCCATGGGCAAGGCTGGAAGGGTTCTCAGGGGCTTTCGGGGCCAGGGGGACTAGTCATCAG
The DNA here is from genome assembly GCA_002436025.1 of candidate division Hyd24-12 bacterium UBA6080. Taxonomy (GTDB): domain Bacteria; phylum Fermentibacterota; class Fermentibacteria; order Fermentibacterales; family JCC-6; genus UBA6080. The sequence continues at coordinate 604,671 of DIXM01000002.1, read as the reverse complement.
AACCCTGGCGGCATCAATCTACTACTCGGCGCTCAGGCTGGCTGTTCACCGTTCCCGTGATCCTCAGTGGATCATCAACGTACTGACAGGCCTCAGAGGAATCTCTGACCGCAGGAGCGGGCTTTTGAAAAGCCACTTCCGAAGGATCTTTCCCTGTCTCGACGAAACCGAGCTGAACGGGCTTATCAGGGAGTACTGGCACAGGCACAACAGGCACACCGTCGACCTCTTTCATCTCGAGCGCCATGAGCCGGGCTTTGTGGAAAAAGCTGTCGAATGGTGTGGACGAGATCATCTCGACGAAGCCCTGAACATGGGAAGGGGTGTCCTGCTTCTCGTTCCCCACTTCGGCGACGAGCGAAGCATGCACATCCTCATGGGGATGGCCGGTTACCCTGTCGAAGTCATCTCGAGCCGTTACCTGGGTGACGGCGAGATCCCCCGCAGGGCAAGGCTTGCCGTGGGAGCCCGCTGGAACACCATTCACTTCCCCGACGAAAACCCCAGGTGGATGTACCGGGCCCTCTCTGAAAACCACGTCCTGCACTATTCCCCCACGGCTTACGGCGGACCCGCAGGCATCTGGCTTGAAATGTTCGGCGTTCCCGACCTTGTACCCTCAACACCATGGAAGCTCGCGTGCAGAACAGGCTGCCGAGTCATTTTCGGGTCTTGTTTCGTGCTTCCCGGTATGAGGTTCCGTATCGAGCTGGAATCGATGGAACTCCCCGACGACCAGGCCGGGTTCATGGGATCGGTCATGCGCCGTGTTGAGAGATGCGGCTTGAAGTTCCCGGAGCAGTACGACTGGAAGAACCTTGTGATACGCCACCGTGAGTCGAACACGATCCAGAGGACGGGCGTGATCCCCCATCGGGAAGATGTTCTCGAGAAGCTCGCCATCCCCGTTGACGAAGACCCCGAAAACATCCCGGACCTCGGAAAGCTCATGAACCTGCGGGAAGGATGACATGAGGATAACGCTTGTGTACCCGAATCTCGGAACCGGCCAGCGCAGCCTCTACTTTCCGCAGGGGCTCGCTTACGTGGCCGCGGCACTGCAAAGGGCCGGCCACCGGGTAAGCGTGGTGGACATGGAGGGCGAGGACCTTTCAACGGAAAGGGCCATCAACCTCGCAGTGGAAACATCCCCCGACATGGTGGGGTTCGGCGGGATGATCACAAGGTATTCGATAGTCAGGGAAATGGGCAGAAGGCTGAACAGGGAGATGCCGGGCGTCTTCCTGATGGCGGGCAACAGCGGCGCAACAACGATCCCAGGGCTCTACCTCGAAAACGCCGGAATGGACGCCGTTGTTTTGGGAGAGGGGGAGGAGGCATCGGTGGAACTGGCAGCGGCGGTTGAATCGGGAGCTGACTGGCGCTCGGTTCCCGGGCTCGCCTTCAGGGACGAAGCTGGAAAAACGGTTTTCTCCCGGCCCAGGCCTCTTCAGGCAAACCTCGACGACCTCCCCTGGCCAGCCCGTGACCTCTTTCCCCTTGAAAAGTACGTGGTCAGCCGGGATCACAGGGGCAAACACGAAAGGCACCTCGAGATAGTCGCCAGCAGGGGCTGCCCGCATGGCTGCGTCTACTGCTACCACATCTACGGCCGGACCATCCGCCGCAGGTCACCCGGATCGATAGTGGCGGAAGCGGTTCACATAGTCGAGAAGTACGGGATTGAGTACACTGGTTTCCCCGACGACCTCTTCACAAGTGACAAGGCCTTCGTGATGGAAACCTGCGCCCTTCTTAAAAAAAGGCTTCCGGGCATACGCTGGTCATGCCTGGGCAGGGCCTCGTCGGTTGACCGTGAGATGCTTCGCGCCATGCGCGGGGCAGGGTGTGACTGGATAAGCTACGGCATTGAGTCGGGCAGCCCCGAAATGCTTCGAAGGATGAAACGCACGGTCACCCCCGAGCAGTGCCTCAACGCCATAAGGATGACCCGTGCGGAGGGCATGATCCCCGAGGGCTCGTTCATGATAGGCATGTTCGGGGAAACACGCGAGACCGTTGCCGAGACCGTGGAGTTCTGCAAAGAGGCCGACATAACGGCACCAATGCTCTTCGTCACCCCCTATCCCGGCACCCCCCTGTTCACAGAAGCCGAGGAAAAGGGGCTGATTCCCGATCTGGAAGCCTACGTCCTGTCACTCGAAGCGGCTGACAAACTGCTCGTGAACCTTACCGACATGGACGACCGCGAGCTCGAAAGCCTCAGGGCATGGGCCATGGGCAAGGCGGGCCGGAACTACCTTCTCAGAAGGCCCTTCAGCCGCATACCCGCCCTTCTCTGGAAGCATCTCTCCCTGAAGGGCTTCGATCAGCTTGCGCGTGACGCGGCCGAGTTCCTCAGGGGGCTCGGGAAGCCGCCGGCCCAGTGCCGGTGAGAAGTCATAAGGTCTTTTTTTTATCAGACACCACTGCTTTTTGTTATCAAAGAGCTTGAAGTTCAACAGCTTTTTCCCACGAAACGCTTCCCCGCCCGGCAGCCCCTGTACCTAAGAGGGTATCGAAAACCTCAGCAATAAACTCCCGGCCCTCTCGAGTCAGGGAAGGATGGCGATCCTTGCAGACTCAAGCACTCCTTCTCCGGACAGCACCAGATGGTAGATCCCACACGAAAGTCCTGAGAGACAGGGAGCAAGTACGGTTTCACCGCTGACAATGGGGCCGGAGAAAAGCGTGCGAACCCTTCTCCCGGCAAGATCAAGCAAATCGAGAGAATATGAACCGGTCCGGCCCGTGTGAACATTCACGGTCATCCCGTTTGAGACGGGATTCGGTTCGACAAACAACCCAACTGCGTCTGGTACAGGCTGGAATGCATCGTGCAGAACACCAACCTGATCCCCCCACCAGACCAGTTCACAATCGGTGTTGTACCTGCCGTTCAGCATGTATGGGTTGCCAAGACTGTTCAGTTCCAGAGATATCCCAAAACCGTTCAATCCCTGCCAGGACACCACCTGAGTCGACCATGCCCCCCCCGACCTCACGGCGTATCGTAGATCACTGTTTATCGTCTCCCCATAGGCGATGTGGACCCGTCCGTCCTGACCTGCGGCTATCGAGCAACCTCCACCCTTCATGGTGTCTACGGTCTCGCTGCTCCATCCGGAGCTCTGTCTGAAAAAGTATTTCAGAATGTTGCTTCCGGTCACACCCGTCAATGCCAGGTGAAGAACGTCGGAATCGTCAGCGCACATGTCCATCCCGTAACAGTAAATACCGCTGCCCACTGATTCCTGGTGCCACACGCCCGACTCGAACCAGCCGTGCCGGGTCTGATTGCCCGAATCACTCCAGATCAGATGAGGTCTGTCCTGTGAATCAACGGCGATGGCAATGGGAGGTGTCCCGCAGTGTCCGATACTCTCGGAGGTCCATCCGGCTCCCTCCCTCACCGCGTACATCAATGAATTATCATCGTCCCGGACGAAACCAACATGAGGATTGCCCTGCGAATCCAGGGCAATGTCGTAGCTGTCGGGGTGGCCGTTCCATATCTCTTCGGTCTGCCAGGTCGTTCCATCGAACCGTGCAAACCTGACGGAGTTCAACATCGTACCTGTGTACAGCACGGAGATCGCACCGTTTTCGGCCCGCAACATATGACAGGTGGTCGATGTGTACTGTAGAGGTTCAACCAGGGTCTCATTCCACTCCGCCCCGTCGAACCAGGCGAAGTAAAGCCCCTGGCTTCCAGCACTGCCGGGACCGTAGCAAATCAGGGGAAGGTCCTGTTCGTTGAGAACCATGCTGCAGGACTGCGGAACCTGGTCAAGATCGGGAATCATCCTGACCCATGTGTCGGACCTGTCGTTTTTATCAATCGCAGGTAAAGCAAGGCTTCGCGCAGCGACCAGCATGAGAACTAGTATTTTATATAAATTGCACATACAATGTCTCCTTTGTGAGCATCAAGATAGAAACAGATAAACAATATGCGAAAACAAGTCAATAGAATTTGATAATCCGACCGAAGGGGTTTGAAGAGGGAGCAAAAAGGGGAGCTTCACCTACCGGCACGATGGGAGACGCAGTAGATACCTGCCCCAAGGTGTTCGGTTGCAGCATGCCTGGTTGTGTGTAGTTGTGACACAGGACCGGGGGGCGTGTGGTGCGCCCCCCGCCCTGCGACACTAGAAGGATTCAGCGCTGTCCGTGATCTTGACTCCTGTGGAGACCATGTAGCCCGGAACCGATGCGGCCTCGGGCATGCGGCGGTCGTAGGTGCTTGAGCCGTTCACCGAAGTGCACCACGGGGCAAGTACCGCCACGTTCCCCAGCACGTTCTGGAACGTGTCGGTGATGCGGCTGGAGAAGATCGGGCTCACCATTTCGCCGTTCTCGAGAAGTACGGCGCTGAACCGGCTGCTGCCGGTGAAGATGCCCTTGCTGCGGTTGGGGATGTGCGTGTAGTGCAGGGCCGGGATGTAAAGCACCCTTCCCATGCCTTTTACCGCTTCCATCGGGCACTCGGGCCCGTCACCGGGGCTTACCACGACGCTGGCGCTGCCGCTGTGGGGGGTTGGTTTTTTTCCGTACTTCGCAGCTGTCGCCAGGTCGTAGAAAAGGTTCATCATCCTTCCATTTTCCACGATGGGGAAAATGTTCCGGGTCATGCCGGCCATATCGAAGCCGAACCTGAAAGTGTTCATGTCGGTGGGGTCGTCAATGACGGTTATCCTGTCGGAGAGGATGCTGTCTCCCGGCTTTTTGCCGCAGGTCCAGTTCATGCCCTCTTCGTAACCCCTGCCGGTCATGCCGGTGCCTATGGCCATGCCGATTATCTCGGCAACGGCCTGGGAGCCGAAAAGAACGGTGTACTCCCCTGGTTCAACCCTGAAACCGGGTTTCTGGTAGATGGGAAGCAGCCAGTTGAAACTCTCGATGGTGTTCCCGGCCTTGACCTCACCGGCCTGCCATCCGGTCTGGAACGAAGCAAGTTCCCATTTCTTCTCCGGGTGCTTCAAAACGCAGGTGAACTGCTGGTCGGTGCCGATGCGCCATGCAAGGTTGTCGTTGTTCGTGGATGCAAGGAGCACTTCGGTGGAGCCGCTGCTCCATGAACCCGAGAAGTTCAGGTGGCTGCCTGTCTTCTCGATTATCTCACGATAGACCACGGCCTTCTCCCCTGGGTCCATAGCCTCAAGCGCCTCGTCGTACTGAAGCATCTCCTCGGCGCTCTCCTCCACCATGCGGGAGATGGGATCGTAGTCCTTTGGGGTGCTGACCGAAGCCTTTTCAACGGCCACGGCAAGAGCCTTTCGAACGCTGTCGGGGCCTGTGATGTCGCCCATTATGGTGTAGGAGCCTTCACGGCGGCCGTTTATGACCTCCACATCAAGCCTTGTCAGGTCTTCGCTGGTGTTCAGGCTTACGGAGTTGTTGCCTATCCTCATCAGGTGGCTTTTCTCGCGGTGCATAGTGAAAAGGGCGTCGATGCCCTTTTCAGCGGCCTCATCCCTCACCTTGAGGATGGCATCGCGTGTGGTTTCGTCAAGCATGGCCTACTTCTCCTCTCCGGTGATCACATCGTCGAACCGCATCACGGGAACGCCGTGGCCGATCTCCATCACCTGGTTGGGCTCGCCTTTGCCGCAGTTGGGAACCTGCTCCACCACCCAGGTGGAACGGTCGCCGACGGCGCTCAGCCTGCCGTAGAACTCCAGGGTGTGCCCCTGATAGGTGGGGTTCTTCAACACCCTTGTGATCTTTCCGCCCTTTATCTCCCAGGCGATCTCGCAGCCGAAGTGGAAGTGCTCCCTGTTGCTTCCGATGGACCAGCTCGTGGGGTTGTCCAGAAGAACGCCGTCCTCTGTTCCGGCGATTATGTCGGAAAGGTTCCCGTCATTGCCGGGAAGAACGTTGACGTTGGTCATGCGGTCGATGGGCGCCTTGTAGAACGCCGTTGACCGGCTGGCCCCGCCGCTGTGCTCGAACACCTGCCTCCCCGCGGTGTGATTCGCCTCGCTTATCATGGCGCGGCTGGTGAGGCAGTTCACCAGGATGCCCTTGTCGATGAGAAGGTAGTCCCGTTCGGGGGTTCCCTCATCGTCGTAACCGAAGCTCCCGGGGCTGTTCTCCACCGAACCGAAGGCGCTGACGCTCAGTTTGTCAGATCCGTAGCGGAGACGGCCGAAGCTGTCCAGCGTTACGAAACTGCCGCCGGCGTACGAAAGCTCGTACCCGAGTATCCGGTCCAGTTCCAGGGGGTGGCCGATGGTCTCGTGGACCTGAAGGTGCCCCTGCCCCGGCAGCAGGATGACCGAACGGCGTCCGTACTCGAGTTCGGGGGCAGTGAGGAGCTGGGAGAGCTCCTCCTTCATTCCCTCGGCCCTGCCGCTCCAAAGGTCGGGATTTGTCACCATCTCCCAGCCCCTGGTGCCCGTGCCCGGAGTGAGAAGGCTTTTGGAGCGCCTCTGCATCTGGCCGTCCCCGTCCTGGGCCATTACCATGGAGTCCGCAAAGCAGTTCAGCAGGTTGCGCTCGATGAACGAACCATCGCTGTTCCAGAACCAGTTCCTCATTCTCTGAAGGTAGAGGAAAACGACCCTGCGCTGTACGAAATCGGCCTTGAGCCTTTCGTCCAACCCCCCGAGGAAAGCGAGCTTCTCCGAGAGGGGGACATCGAAGGGATCCTGCACCACCGGTGAGGAATAGCTTCCGGTGACTGCGGGAAGAACGCCCATGTTGAGCGGAATGCTCACCAGCATCGATGCCGTTTTAGCGTTGGCAAGAGCCTTCTCAAACGCTTCGGAAACGTCCGACGCCCTGCTGGTGGCGGCGAAACCCCAGGCGCCCCCGTAGAGCACCCGAACCCCAAGACCGCTCTCGAACGACGCCGTGTTGGCCTCGAGGTTGCCGTCGTAGAGAACAAGGGTTTCCGAGCCGTCTTCGGAGAAGAAACGGGCATCGCAGTAACCCGCCCCGGCATTCATGGCCCTGGCTATGCCCTCGGCCACCGGTCTTTCAAGGTTCTCAACTCTCAACTCATTCACCTCTTCCTGATTCCGGACGGGTCACCGTAAGGCCTGCACCCCCACGAAGGACACCCGGCGATTCCACCCGGCAGAAAACGCCCCTTGCGGGCATTACACACTTCCCAACCCTTTGGTATATCGAACAACCGTCACCATGACATTCCTTGCCCAGCTGGGTCACGACCATGGTCAGCCCGCCCTCACCGAACAGCCTGTCCCCCGGGGCAATGGCGGAAAAGTCGCCACCCCTTGTCGTGATGTTCTCCCCGAAATCGCCGGGGGTGATCCCGAGGCCCGTCTTCAGAGCAAAGGCTTCGATGCTCTCGCTGTCCAGCAGGCTCACCTGCCGGTGCCAGTCCCCTGCATGGGCATCACCCTCGAGGCCATCGAGGGTCACTGCGGCTTCGGGAACAGGGTGCTTCTCCGTTCCCTTTTCAAGGGATACGTTGACCGAAACGATCTCGAACCTGTTCATCTCACCTCCCTGCCCTTGTCTTCAGTCCGCAAAATAGTGTTAAAAGATGGATTGTCAAGAACGGTGCTCCAATAGCCGCCCATCAGTTGATCTGTCAAAACTTTACGAATACTGCGATGATCAGCCCGGCCAGGAACGAAACAAGAAAGAAGGCCAGAAAGGCGAAAAACAGAAGCCTGAATACTGCATTCCGCCTTCCTGAGGGACCAACGCACTCAGCCACCAGCCCCCTCTCGCCGGGACGGTGGTAACTGGCCTTTGTCCACGTCAGGGTAAGCTTCTCGTCCTTCCTGCACACAAGGGGTCCGAAAAAGGACAGAACGCCCGGCGAAAGAGGCACGACAACGGCAAGCGCCATGAACGCCAGGAACACCGACACCCCGAGATCAATGGCAAGAAGGACTGGAAAGCTCAAGATCGATCACCCCGTTACCGGTTCTGCACGACGTACTTCGTCGCTTATCGGGCGCATTTCTCATCCGGACCGCAGCGGGAGTTATCATAACGGGAAGAACCGGTGTTGCGGAGTTCCCCCGGGACAGTGCGCAGCCCGCCCGGCACCTTAGCGCCCGGCTGCCTTTGGCGCTATTGTTCAACAACACCGAAGGGGAGGAAGCGTGGAAAAACTGAACAGGACAAGGTTGATAAGGGTCGGCGTACTGTTCGCCCTGAACGTGCTATCCGTAACGGGAGTGTTCAAAGCCCTGCAGGACAGGACCATCCTTCCCCCTGCCCGCGAGTACGTTGAGCGCTCGCAGGAAAAGGCTCTCACGGCTTTCATAACCATCAGTGTGGTCAAGGGGCTCGTGGCAGTTGTGGAGGGCTCCGACGTCGTGGGGATCGAGGTGGGCGACATAGTCCAGCCCCTTTACGATGCCATCGACATCACCTGGAAGGTTCTGGCCGCCAGCCTGGCAACTCTTTACGCCCTTGAGGTCCTTCTCGTTCTTTGCGGAACCCTGGGCGGTTTCTTCCTGAGCGTCCTTTTCATTGTTCTGCTTGTGCTTCAACTGGTTAGGGGCGAAGCGTTGCGGAGAGCAGCCTATTTCACGGGCATACTTGCCTTCTTCTTCTTCGTCGCGATACCTTTGACCCTTGTCATCGGGGGACGCCTCTCCGAGGGTTACTCCCGACCTATCCGTCTGCAGTTCGACACCCGCATGGAGGAGTTCAGGCAGGAATTCCAGGAGAGGGTGGAAGAGATGCAGAGCGGTGACCTGATCGAATTCGGAAGCTGGACCGACCCCGGCATTAGCTTTCCAAGCTACCATATCGTCAGGGCCATACTGACCGACATGGAAGAACTTGTAAAGGAACTGCCTGAACTTCTGTTCCGGACAGGCGTCACATGGCTCCTTGACGTGGCGGTGATCCCCATGGGCCTGCTGTTCATCCTTTACCGCCTTGCGCTGCTTTTTATGGGGTCCGTATTCGGGTCGCCCGGAGCCCGCTCCGGTTTTCCATTGGATAAGGGAGAAAGGTCATGCAAATGACAAAATCACTGATCTTCATCATCTTGCTCGTCGCGGTAACCCCGGCTTTCTCCCAGGCGTCGGTGTACCCCGGTGAGGCCGAGGGTATCGCAGAAACACACCTGAGATCCCTGGGCGTTCTGATGCCTGAAGTGATTGCCGTGCAATCCATCGCAGCCCCTGTTTCGGGTTATCTCATCGACTTTCTCGGATACGGCGGCAGCGTGCCCACGGCCTTCAGGGTTGGTGTGACCGACGAGGGTGAACCGAACGCGGGAGAAGTGTTCGTTACACTGAGCTACGGGGCTGACGGCACCTGGTTACCCGGGTCCGATTCCTCACCAGAGGGACTGCTGGCCCTCGAGTTTCTTCTCGACCAGCGCGACGAATTCATGGCAATCGTCGGGAATTCGCACCCCCGGGGTCCGGTGGTCATCCCCCCGGGAAGGATACTGACACCTGACGGAGAGGTGGACGTGACTGCCCTGCTGTCGTCACTTCACGGGTCCGAGATCGTGTTCATCGGAGAACAGCACGACGACCCCCTGGCCCACCAGTGGGAGCTGTTCATCTGGAAAGCCATGGCAACCCCGGAAACGGCCCTGGCGCTCGAGATGTTCGAAACCGATGTCCAGCCCCTCCTCGACCAGTACTTTGCGGGAGGCGTTTCGAGGGATGAGTTCCTGGCGGGTTCGCGCCCCTGGGGAAACTACGCTCAGGATTACGAACCAATGGTGGAGTACGCCCGGGAGCACGGTTTCAGGGTTATCGCCGCCAACGTTCCAAGGTCCTTCGCGGCTGCGGTTGCAAGGGGAGGCTTCGCCGCAGTTTCAGGCGAGGGCTTCTTCCAGGGCCTGAAAGTGGATTCTTCGAACACGGAGTACCGTTCCCGCTTTCTCGCGACCATGGAAGCAATGGGGGACTCCATGCACGGAATGACGATGGATACCGAAAACATCTACAGGGCCCAGCTTCTGAAAGACGCCGTGATGGCTGCATCGGTAGCGGGAACCCCGTGCGTGTTCGTCTGCGGAAGGTTCCACAGCGACTTCTTCTCGGGGATAGTAGACCAGCTTCCACAGGGGACCCGTTACAGAACGGTGAGCGTCCTCGGTGAAGGGGAACCGGTCGACTTCACGACGGCGGGCATCCTGATAGTGCCATGAGGGCTACTCCCGGAATATGCTGTAACCTATCTCGAAGTCACCGTCGGGGCTCATGAACAGCTTCTCGAAGGTCACAACTCCCACGCCCTCCTCGAAGACCCGGAGCTGGTAGTAGGGGCCGGCAGCATCACGGTATCGCACTGTGACCCGCATGGGAGGTCCCTGCTCCACTTCCTCTATCTCACAGACGAGTTCGACGTCTTCCCCGTCAAGGTTCGTCACGCTCTGGGTCCAGGTGTTCCCCGCCGTCAGGGGGAGCCTGACAAGCACCATTTCCGAAAAGTCATTGTCCATGCTCACTTCGGACGTCTGAACCACCGAAAGGGTGCTGTCCGAGACCACGTAGTCAAGGTCGATGCTGAAATCAAGACTGCTTTCGCCGTCCGACATGTCCTCGACCATTCCGCTCACTGCGTAGACTATGCTGGCGTCATCGGTGTAAACCTGTTCGAGCTGCATCGAGAACACGTATTCCGCGAAACCGAAGTAATGCCATGTGTATCCGGCCTCGGAGGGAAGCAGGCGTTGAAGGGAGAGGTCGGCCTGCCATGTGGAGTCAGCAGGTGCGCCTGTTTGCGGAGCATCGCCCCCCGACCCGCAGCCCGAAAGCAGTAACAGCGAAAGCATCGGGGTAACAACGGTTTTCATCATAAGCTCCTGTCGGTTTGGGAACGTCGTGCCAGCCTGAAGTCAGGGGAACAATACCCCGATGCTCTGATCCGGTACAATGAGTGAGGATTCCCGGTGCCCGGGGTGCAGCGTATAGTCCCCACGCAGTGGGCATTTTACGGTCCGGAAAAGCAAAGGGGGAAGAATGACGGTTCCGCTTCTTGCAATGGCGCTCGCAGTTGTCATCCAGGCATCTCCTGAACCTTCCGGGGTTCTGGCGATCCGGGAAAGGTACAACGAGGTGAAGGCAGACCTTTACACAAGCCCCGACATTTACAGGACCGAGATACACGTAAACCCCGATGACACTTCCTACCCCGCCCTCGGGCATTTCCAGGAGAGCATCATCCTCTACTGGTGGAGCCGCGCCGGGGAAAGCGGGCTTGTAATGGCGGTCTGCAACGGAGGCTACGCTGCGCACAACGAGTATACCGAGGTCCTGTACGGAGACGACGGCACGCCGCAGTTCATGCTCTTCTCATACAGCAACGACCCTGAAACGACCTTTGAGGAGAGGAGATGGTTCCGGGACGGAGCTGAGTTCCACGCCACGGGAAAGATGCTGTTCCCTGAAGGTGAGGAGAGTTACGAACTCCTGGGATTCAACGCGCCGCGAGACCCCGAGTACTTCCTGGAGCTCTTCGAACTGCTGCACTGACCCGTCGGAAACGGATCCTACCCCTCGAACCTCACCATCCAGAACTTGGCGACCTTGGCGGGGTGGAGCTTGAGCCACACGCCGTCAGGAAGGTAAACGTCGACTCCGCAGTACTTGCAGGGTATGGTGCGGTCGCTGTCGGCGGTCACGACGATCCCGCCCCCGCACTGCGGGCAGGTCAGGGCGATGGGTTTGGCGCCCTTTTCGACTGCACCCGGCTCCTGCGTCTCCCGGTCGGCGAAGAAGACCTGTTTCGCTGAGGGAACTGATTCCCTGAGCCACGCAGGGGCGGGATAGACCGGAGTGGTCCGGCCGCACTTGCCGCAGACCAGAACCCGGTCCGCCCCGTTCTCGACCGAGTTCAGGTCCCAGTTCTCCTCGCAGGTTGGGCAGGCAGGGTCGGGTGGCGGAAGCCTTATGTAGCTGTACTTCACCGTAAGGTCGCCTGTCATGAGCGTGCCGTCGGTACCGCTTCCGGGTTCAAGTTTTTCGTAATCCGCAAGGTAGTCGCCGATGATCTCGCTCCATACATCGGGCGGAAGGGTAACAGCCTGAAGGCACGAAGGACAGGTCGTTTTCGAAAGCGGCCCGTTCGTCACCACAGGGTTGCCACAGTGGCTGCAGTCAAGCATTACCTTGAATATCCCGTAACGTGGCTTATCGCTCACTTCAACCCCTTCCTGTACTTGGTCATCACCCAGTGAAAGCATAGCCCGGACCCATGCGTCGGTCAATCACTGCCGGGGGCTCGTTGACCGGCCACGGGATTGTCAGTATCATTAAAACACTACAAACCGGGAGTGATCAATTGAAGGAACTGTTCTCGAACCAGATCCTGTGGACGGCAATCATTGCCAATGCCGAGGCTCAGATCCTCAAGGCTGTTCTCGTCCTGATAGCTGAAAGACAGTGGAAGTCCGGCCGCCTTTTCGGGCCGGGGGGGATGCCGTCGTCACACGCAGCGCTGGTGACGGCGCTGGCTACCGGCATCGCGTTCACCGAAGGGCTTGCGTCACCCATCTTCGCGTGCGCCGCGGTTTTCGCGCTTATCGTGATGTACGATGCCGTGGGAGTTCGCCAGGCGGCGGGAAAACATGCCCTTGTACTCAACCAGGTGACAGCCGAACTCCACGAGATGTTCAACGAAGGCTTCAAACCCGAGGTCCTTCAGGTTTTTCTGGGGCACAACAGCCTTCAGGTTATCGCGGGGTTCATCCTGGGCCTGTCCGTTGCCTTGTTTTCCTTCCTGGTCTGGCCAGCATAAAGCCTGTTGATCCGGCTTGCTCAGTACTTGGCCGGAGCCTGAGGAACACCGACGATTCTAAGGGCGCGATGGCGGATCTCAATGGTTACGGGGGTTTCACCGATCGATTCGCCGTCCATCTGAAGGCTCATCGGGGGATTTGATGTCATGAACATCCTTGTGACCTGACGGTAGGCAAGACGATGCAGCCTGAAGCGTCTTTTGAGAAGCCTGCCCGCAAGGAGCCCCGCAATGTCGAAGAAGCTTCCCCTGCGGTTCACCAGAACATCCATCCTTCCGTCCAACGGACTGACGGACAGGGGAAGCGCCCTGCCACCGGGTATTGTCGATCCGAAATTCAGAACGACCATGGCGTTGCTTTTCCAGCGCCTGTTCTCTCCATCCAGCCTCATGGAGAGCCTGTACCAGTTGCCCCTGAACAGGACAGGGACACCGTGATACACATAGGCAAGCCAGCCAAGAAGCCTCTTGGATTCGCGCGATGTGTCGTCAACGATGTCAGCATGGAGACCACCCGAGATACTGATAAGGAAGTATCGATCGTACTCCTTCACATAACCGATATCGCAGTTCATCGGTTCCTGGTTCAATATCCAGGGAACTATCTCTTCGGGTGCGGTTGGATAGCCAAGCTCACGGGCAAGGAAATTCTGGGACCCCTGCGGAAACACGGCGAGAGGAATGGTCGATTCGATCCTTGCCATTCCGTCGGCCACCGCGCAAACGGTTCCATCGCCTCCCGCGGCGATGATCAGATCAAATCCCTCCCGCTCGGCGGCTTCAGTCCACTCCCGCGGGTCGTTTCCATCCTTCCACTCCCTGGTCTCATGCTCAATGCCCTTCATCGCAGCGGAAAGATTCTCCCTGTCAACCCCGGAAGAATCCCGTCCGGCAACGGGATTCCAGATGATCATGATCTTGGCGTAGCCCCGCTCAGGCATGCCGACCTTTCATGTCGCACCAACCGACCAGACTGTAACGTACCAGGCAGCCAAACGGCAAACCGGTATCATGCGCAGCATTGCCACTGGCTCAGATCAGGGCTCTCCGGGCTTCGGGGGGTTCAAAAGGAAATCAATAACGTCAGGGCTTTCTCTTGGGGGTCTTCTCCTGCTTCTTCTTCTCGTCCTGCTCCTTTTTATTTTCCTTCTGCTTCATGATCTTGTTCTTATCCTTTTTTCCACCCTTGTCACCCATCGCATGGCTCCTTTTCAGTTTTCATCACGGTATCCCCGTGGATTGAAAGCATAATAAAAAACTTGCACAAAGGCTGTCCAGTGCCTGCAAGGCACGCATCACGGCCTTGAGCCCTGCGGGGCGGCTGTCCTGAAGCGCCAGAGCTTTTCCCCGGCTTTCGTTACCCCTATCCTGGGTGTTCCCGGTGGCGCCTGCGGGACATGTCCCGGGGGAACCAACAGCCTGAGGGGTCTGTTCGCAAGGTCTTGCCCATCAAGACTTCCGTCGATTGCCATGGCCGAGCAAAGGTTTCCGGGGCCCTGCGTGAGCCGGGCATCGGGTGCATCTCCGCGGTTGCGCCGCATCAGATCGAATCCCGCAGTGGGGATCAGTGCCCTTATCAGAACGGCCTCGCCCGTTCCCTCGGGGCCCGAAGTGACATTGAGGCAGAAATGGATGCCGTAGGACCTGTACACGTAGGCGTAAAAAGGTGGCAGGAACATGGATGAGTTGCGAACGGTCCTTCCGCGAAAGGAGTGGCTGGCGGGATCGTCATGTGTGTAGGCCTCGGTCTCAATGATGATCCCTTCAATTGTTCCTTCGGGGGTGTCCCTGCGAATAGTGCAACCAAGGAGCGCCGGGGCGAGGGAGAGTGTGTCAGGGGGAAGGTTCATCACCCTTTTCCGGGACGGGTCTGAACGGGGAGGCTGAGAGGGCGGGCTTTATCAGCTTCACCCAGGTGACTCGCCACATAACCGTCAGGAACGCAAGGAAGGCCAGCCCTCCCAGGACCTCGTTGCCGGCAAACCAGTTGAAGGCTCCGTGGAACACCATTGAGGCCAGAAGCCCACCGCCGACCAGAAGGACCTGCTTCAGCGGCTTTTTCCCCTTGGAATAGCCGAGGGCGGCACCCCACCATGCGCTGAAGAGAGCGTGACCGGGAACGCTGAGAACGGTTCGTGACAGCAGGGTGAACAACCCGGCCATCGGGTTGACGTCGAACCAGCCGCCTGCCACGTACATGATGTTCTCGACCGCAGCGAAACCAAGCGCAGCGGACACGGCGTATATGATGCCGTCGAACGGCTCGTTGAACTGCGTGTTGTCGAATACGGTCCACCTGACCACAAGGAACTTGGCAGGTTCCTCCACCAGTGGGGCGAATATCACAGCGGCCCACATGAAAGGTCCCCAGGGGTAATCGAGCCCCCCGTAAGCGGTCCCCAAGGCCAGTGCCACAAGCATCCCCACGAAGAAGGTGCGGAACACAAGCTTCACCGGCTCGGGTTCGTACCGGTCACACCTGTAGAAGTACACCAGCCAGGCGATCCCCGGTATGAAAGCCGCGAGTGAGACAGCGAAGTACTTCATCTAGAAGAGCGAGCCCACGAAGCGCCCGAACGCGGCCGGGTTTTCGGGGCGAAGGCCGCTTGTGACCCTTGCAAGTTCAAGGACCATGTTCACCTGCCCGGTTATGTCCTCTCCGGCCCTGAGCCTGGCGTCGAGGGAGACTGTCATGGGGTGCGAAGGGTTGAGTTCGAGGATCCGCTTCGGCTCGGTGACATCCCTGTTCATGGCCTTCATCATCATCCTGAAAGTGTCGCCAGGGTCATCGGCGCCGGTCACCAGGATGCAGGGTGTAGTGGTGAGCTTGGGTGAGAACCGTATGCCTGAAACCCTGTCGCCCAGTATCTCGCGGAATCTTGTGATGAGGTCGGAGTATTTCTTTTCCGATTCGGCCCTCTTCTCTCTCTCCTCGCTGGAAAGCTCCTTCTCGGCGCTTTCGGTCGCGAGGTTCACAAGTGGCCGTCCCTTGAACTCCCTGAGCGTCTCAGCGACAAGACCGTCAAGAGGAGCGTCGAGAAGAAGCACCTCACCATCCCGCGATTCCAGCAGCGGGGAGAGCTTCAGTTCCCTTATGTCGGTTCCGGTTATGTAGGGCATTGAGGCCTTTTCGGGGAACCTCTCAGCTACGGCGGTGAAGGGTTCGGGGTTCTCAGAGGCCGTGGTTTTGACAAGAAGCAGCTCCGCCAGCTCAGTGCGGCGCTCGGTGTGCGTGCAGACCCCTTCCCGTATGAAGTCGCCCATGTTCCCGAAAAAGCTGCGGTAATCTTCGGGGGCATCCTGCATGATGCCGGAGAGTATAGCGTGTATCTTCTTTGTGAGGGCCCGGTTTATCCGTTCCAGCTCCCTGTCCTGCTGAACGGTCTCGCGGGAGATGTTGAGACTGAGCCCCTCGGCCTCGACCACGCCCCTGACGAAGCGGAGGTAGGGCGGAAGGAGGTCATCCGCCTCCTTCTGAACAAGGACCCTTCTGACGAAAAGGCTCACACCTGGTCTGTTGTCGGGCATCATCATCTCGAACGGTCTTTCCCGGGGAATGAACAGGAGCGCCCTGAACTCGGTCACCCCTTCGCCCCGGAAGACTATCCTGGCCAGTGGCTTTTCACTGTCATGCGTCAGATGGGTGTAGAAACGGTCGTACTCGGCCTCTTCCACACTGTCTTCGCCCCGAAGCCATATAGGGGTGCCGGTGTTTACCCGGTCGACCTTTCCGTCCTTTGTGTGGAGGATCACAGGGTGGCTCACGAAGTCGCTGTACTCGGTCACCAGTGAGCGGAGCCTCCAGGCATCGAGGTATTCCTTGTGCTCCTCCTGCAGGTGGAGGATCACCGATGTGCCTGAGGGCAGGTCGTTCGCTTCGGTGATGGTGTAGGTTTCGCGGCCGTCGCTCTCCCAGATCCACCCCTCCTTGTCACCGGCTCTTCTGGTTTTTACCGTTACTTTTTCCGCCACCATGAAGGCGCTGTAAAAGCCAACGCCGAACTTCCCGATGAGTTCGGGAGCGCTTTCGCTTTCTGCCGCGGCCGCAGCGAACTTAAGGGTTCCAGAGGAGGCTATCGTTCCGAGGTTGTCCGTCAGGTCGGCCCTGTTCATGCCGATGCCGTTGTCGGTCACCGTGAGGGTGCGGGCGTTCTCGTCGGGGGTCACGTGAACCTCCGGTACATAGCCGGGGGGAAGCAGGTCTTCACGTGTAAGGCCTTCGAACCTGAGCCTGTCGAGCGCGTCGGAGCCGTTGGAGATGAGCTCCCTCAGGAAAATCTCGCGATGCGAGTAGAGGCTGTGTATGACTATGTCCAGTACTTTCCTGGTCTCAGCCTTGAACTTCAAAGTGCTCTCGCTGCTCATGCCTACCTTATTCCACCTTCCAGAAAGGGCACCTGGAAAACCTTCTCGTGAAAAACCGGACCATGGCCGAAATAGCCCCCCTCGCCGAAGAGCTCGCCGTGGTCGGACGTAACGGTTATCCATGTGTTTTTGGGGACGATATCGAAAAGCCGTTCGAACACACTGTCAAGCCACCGCACGGCGTTGACCTGCCGTTCCCTTAGGGCTCCCATCTGGGTCTCGTCGAAGAAGCGGTCTTCGTGGTCGGCTCCCGAAAGGGAGTGGTCGTCCAGATGCTTGAAGACACCGTGAACGCCGCTTATCCTGGGCCACTCGTTCTCGGACTCGTCGGGTGTGGCGTAAGGGTAGTGGGTTTCCCCGGTGTTAAGGATGTAGAAGCTGGGTCTGTCCGAAGGAAAGGTCAACAGATCAAGCATGGCGTTCATATCGTTGTGTTTGTCCATCAGACGGAATGTATCGAAGCCCCGGTTAAGGGGAGTGAACGAGTTCAGTACCGGAAGGGAGACCATGGCGTGGGTCCGGTATCCCAGGGTATCCCGCAGGTAGTCGGGCAGATACAGTCTGGGGACCAGGCTCTTGAATTCGATCTCACGGGCACCGAGCCTTCTGTTGAAGGCAACGAAGTCCTTCTTGTAGTACTCGCTGGCGAACACACCGGCAGGGCTGGTATGGGGCATCAGACCCATCAGCAGGTTGTAGTGGGAAGGCGCTGTCCAGGAGGCGTAGCTGTACCGCTGCTCGGGGGCGCCAAGCCTTGTGATGACTTTCGGGGCGGCCTGCATGAACGTGTCGAACCTGCAGCTGTCAAGGACCACGATGATGAAGTTGCCCAGATCATCAAAGGGCGGCGCGGGTCTTTCATGAAAACCGGAAGCGGCTTCCGCCTTGTTCTTTCTTCTGAAGAGACTCAATGCTACCTCCTGGGAAGCAGGGCGCCCACGATGTCGCCTCTTGCCGTCTCACTCCATATCTCGCCCAGGATATTTAGCTGGTTCACCATTTCAGGAATGCCGACCGTGCCCATCACCCTCTCAAGCCTGTAGTTCTTGTGGAACAAAAGGGTGTTGCCCCGGTCGCCCAGAAGGATCACGTCAACGTCCAGTATGGCCGTCCAGACACCGTCAGGGTTTCTTGTGGCTCCGAACTCCCTCACGAAACCCTCGACAAGAAGCATGTCCTGCGATGAGGCAGCGTAGGAGAACACCGAAGAGAAGACTCCCGAAGCGGCGAAATCGCACGCGAGCATCTCCGAGAGCATCAGGGGTATCCGTGTTGCCCAGCGGTCTTCCGATGCTTCGGAAAGGGTTCCCTCAGCGTACTTCAAGGTCATGGCGGTAAGGGAGTAATCCGAGGAGGCTCCGAACTCCTTGACCCTCAGGACTCCGCCGAGGAAGGGTCCGGAAGGGTCCGGGCGGCTCCAGGAAAGGTACCATCTGGTGACCGGCGTTCCGTCGTTGCCACCGATGGGAACATTCACCGTGATGCATGAAACCGCACAGAGCAGTAGAAACACCGCAAAAACGGCGCCCGGGCACTTTCTAACTACCACACTACCTCTCTTCCCTGGGGCAGGATCATCGCGTCAAGCCCTTCCCTGATCAGAGGCATCAGTTCCCTGGCTTCCCCGGCGAAACCCGAGACGGGTTCCAGCGTCACACTGGCGTTATGTGTGAAAGCCCTCAGGATCTCCGATAGTTCCTCGAAGCTTTCGATCAGGTGCTGTGCGTCGGAGGAAAGGCCGGGAAGATCGGCCCGCATCTGTGCAACCAGAAGATCAGCGTTGCGCCCCAGTCTGTTGTAGGTTATCAGCAATGAATCAAGGTTCCTTGAATTGGACACGAGACAATCCATGAGGATCTCGACTTCGGCATCATCCAGAAGCCTGTTCACGTTCACCAGCATCTTGTTGAGCTCAACGCTCAGGACCTCGAAGTCAACAGTGTCCATTATCTCCACCATTCGGTCGGCTCCGTGTGCCAGCTTCTGCATCATGCCGGGGGCGACGGGTATGACAACGGCGGGCGGGTTGAAAGAAAGCTCATCGGCCCTGTTCAGTTGAACTTCCCCTTCGCCGGCGCGGCTGAGGTCGATCTTCTGGCTGCCTGTGATCCCCGCTGCGGTGAGGCTCGCCGTGATCTCGTCATCGACGATGAACAGGGGATCGACTTCCATGAGAACCTGAACAAGCACGCCGTCGGGAGCGATGGAAATGCTTTTCACGCTTCCCACGAGAACTCCGTTGTACATCACCTCGCCACCGACGCTCAGCCCGCTCACCGACCAGTCGAAGTAACAGACGTAGGGAACCGATTTCTTGCCGCTGAACCCGCCGGTCAGCCAGATCATGACAGCAAGGAAGAACGTCATGGTTACCACGAAGAATATCCCGAGCCTGAGATTGTTGGCCTTCATCATGGCTTTACCGGCACAGCCTTTCTGTCGAAAAAGGCTTCGACACGTGGGTCGTTGTGGTGAGTGGTCAGCTCTTCGGGGGTTCCCATGGCGATGATCCCCTTCTCTTCCGCATCCAGCATGATCACCCTGTCGCTGATGGCAAAAATACTGTCAAGCTCGTGGGTCACGACAACAAGGGTCGTACCAAGTGTCTTGTTTATCGAAAGCATCAGTTCATCCAGTGAATGAGAGGTTACAGGATCAAGCCCTGCGGACGGCTCATCGAAAAAAAGAACCTCTGGGTCGAGAGCCATCGCACGGGCAAGTCCGGCCCGCTTCTGCATTCCTCCGGACAGTTCAAGAGGATAATAATGCGCAAACTCCGCGAGTCCAACCATGTCGAGTTTATGCAGGGCCGTTATCCTTCTTTCCAGGGCAGTGAGCTGGGTGAACTCCTGAAGGGGAAGCATCACGTTCTCGATGGTGGTGTAGCTCCCGAGAAGGGCTCCGGACTGAAACAGAACGCCCCACCTCTTCCTTGCCCTGTCCAGGCGTTCCGGTGACTCCCAGATATCGGTCCCCCTGTAACTGACGGTGCCTTCCCAGGGTTTCAGAAGGCCCAGCAGGTGGTTCATGAGCGTACTCTTCCCGCAACCCGACCTTCCCACAATGACAAGGACCTCGCCACAAAAGACATCCATGCTGACGTTCTCGAGGATCCTGTCGGAGTCGTACCCTCCGGTGAGGTTCCTTGTGCCCATCAGTACATCCTTTTCGTTTCTCATCAGATGATCGGCGGTCTAAGCTCGGCCAGCACCAGGGAAAGCAGTGCGTCGGCCAGGATGACCTGGAAGATCCCGCTCACAACGGCGCTGGTGGTGGCCCGGCCAACCGCCGCGGCGCCTCCGCGGACCCTTATGCCCATGAAGCAGCCCGTTATGGCGATTATCCCCGAGTAGAAAAGGCTCTTGATCATTCCCCAGTATACATCAAGTGGGATCAGGGAAGTTCGGATCTCCTCCACGAACACCCTTGCGGGAATGTCAAGGAAGATCTCCCCCGCGAGAAGGGCTCCGAAAAGCCCGCTGAAGTTTGAGAGCAGGACAAGGAAAGGCATGACGGCGTACAGTGCCAGGACCTTCGGGGCCACAATGTAGCCGCACAGGTTGAACCCCATCACCTCAAGGGCGTCCACCTCCTGGCGAACCTTCATGGTGCCGATTTCAGCTGCGAATGCCGACCCCGACCTTCCTGCCACAAGCACGGCCGTGAGCATGGGGCCAATCTCCCATAGAACCGAATAGGCAATGATCTTGGGCATGTATTTGGCGGCTCCCAGCGTTCCCATCTGAATCCCGGCCTGATAGCCCAGAATGAAGCCAAGAAGAGTCTGGAGAGCAACGATGATGGGAATGGCCATCACCCCGGCCTGCTCCATGTAGTAGGCCACCAGCGTCCATCTTATCCTTTTCGGTTTCAGCAGGGCATCGATTATGGAAAACGTTGAATTCACGGAGAAGTTCACCAGACCCCTGGCGCTTTCAATTCCGGCGGCAACCTTCTCACCGATATCGGAGAAGTGACGGAAGAGCCATCCCTGTTTGTCTTCCGGCAGGTCGCGTTTGTCCAGCGCCGTGTAATCGGAAAGAAGCTTCATGAGGTTCGGCGCCAGCCCGTTCACTCTGACCTTCGCGCCTGAGCCCTCGAGAAGGCGGATGCCGCTCCAGATCCTGGCTGCCACAACACCGTCGAAACCACTGCAGCCGGTAAAATCCAGGACGACTTCGCCCCGGGTGTCAAGGGAGTCGAGCGCCCTGCTCACATCCCTGAGATGAGAGGCCGTTATGACACCGTTGAAAACGGCTTCGGAACCCCTGTTTACGATGATCTGAGAGATCTGAACCTTTTTCAACGCCCCTCGCATTTTCCCACTGAGGCATGGTGACAATTCCCGTGCAATCCCCTATACTGTATACAAGCGTATGCAACCGTCAAATGGAGGTCAATGATGGGAACACTGGTATTCATCATTCTGAGGTTCGGTTTCGGAGTCAACAGCTACGGCGACGGCCAGACGCTGGCCACGCTGGCATCGCTTGACACCATTGCCCTGCTGATCTTTCTACACTTGAAGAAAAAGCACTAGACCGGAGCGACCTGCTCCTCGAAGGTTCGCCTGAAACTGAGCAGAAGCTCTGTGAATTCTGCTGAAAGCCTGTTTCGCTCGCCTTTCAGGGAGATTGTTTCGTCGCGCACTATTCTGCCGGGTCTTGGTCCCATTACGCAGATCCGGTGACCCAGAAAGACAGCTTCCTCGATGTTGTGTGTCACGAACACAACCGTGGCGGAAAGCCCCCCGGCAAGTTCCCGCATTTTTTCCTGCAAAAGATGGCTCATTCTGGTATCAAGGCTTGAGAACGGTTCATCAAGCAGAAGGATGTCCGGGTTCGA
Source organism: candidate division Hyd24-12 bacterium UBA6080 (assembly GCA_002436025.1). Lineage (GTDB taxonomy): Bacteria > Fermentibacterota > Fermentibacteria > Fermentibacterales > JCC-6 > UBA6080. The sequence goes on along the minus strand of DIXM01000002.1, from coordinate 582,762 downwards.
TACCATTCCCCTGGCCAGGGCCACCCTTTGTCTCATGCCCCCGGAAAGCTGATGGGGAAAGCTTCCCTCGAAACCCGAGAGTCCCACGTCGGAAAGGACCGCTTCAGCCCTGGCCCTGGCTTCCCCCCATGAGGCGCCTTCTGCCCTCAGCGGGAATGCCACGTTGTCCCTGGCCGTCAGCCAGGGGAACAGTGCCCCTTCCTGAAAGACGTACCCTATCCTTCCCCGTGAACCGCTTCCGGTAAAACTCACTGAACCCGAGCTGGGGGTTTCCAGTCCCGCAAGGATCCTGAGAAGGGTAGTCTTCCCGCAACCGGTGGGGCCCAGAAGGCAAAGGAACTCCCCGGGTTGAACCGTGAGGGAAAAGGGACCCAGCGCGTGAAGCTCGGATTCCTTCTCACGAAAGTGCTTCTCAACGCCCCTGATTACCATCCCCGCCCCCATCAGCGCTCCTCCGCCCTGAGAAGAAGCCTTGCTTCGCCCATGTCCGCCAGACCCTTGGCGAACAGAGCCCCGACCAGGGCAATGACGATGACGCATGCTGCCATGACGTCGTAGCGGGAGATCTGATAGGAGTAGCGAAGGAGGTAACCGATCCCCGAATTGGTTCCGGGAAGCATCTCGGCCGCGATTATGACCATCCAGCATCTTCCCACTGCCATTCTGTAGCCTGAGAGTATGTCGGGAAGACTGGCGGGGATCATCACATGCAAAAAGGTGAACCAGCGTCCCGCTCCCGAAACCCTGGCAACCTCGAGGTGTCTCTTCCTGATGCCCCTCACACCATGCATTGTGTCGAGGATGATGGGGAACACGGCACCCCACAGCAGAATGAAGACCATCCCAAGTTGGATCTCGTTGAAAAGGTGCCTTGAGTACCGCAGTTGCGTCAGACCAAGCAGCTTTGTCAGGGTTGTGTCGCGGAACACGATGATGGAGAACGGCAGAAGCGCCAGGGGGGACAGGGGCCTGGCCATCTCGGTGATCAGAAAGAGCAACCTGCGTGAAAACCTGTGGGCTCCCATCAGAAACCCCACGGGAGTCCCGATGAGAATACCCGCCAGAAGCCCCACCACAACCCTGGCGAGGCTTACGAATATGTTCCAGAGAAGGGAGCCGCACGAGGCAATATCATCCCCGGGGGATGCAAGGACCCTCAGGACCTGCTCCGGGGAAGGCAGAAGCGCCGTCCCCCCCCTTGTGGCCATGTACCAGAATGCAACCATGAGTGCAGGTATGATCAGACCCTCTGGCGAGAAGACGCCGGAGCCCTCGCCCTTCCTCACTCTTCCCGTAAACATCGGAATTGTGCGATCCCCTTTTCATGTACAATCAGGAGTATCTACAAACCGCCTTCCGGAAGCATGGAGAAATCGTAGAGAACCTCTTCCACAACCGCGTGATCAGTTGAAAGCAGCTCGCCCGTGAATACGTTCAGACCTCTCATATGGTCAAGGATGATGTGCATGTTGTCCATGAAGAGCTGGTTCACGGTCATGTCGTAGACGCTGCTTTCCATGGATTCCAGTGTGACCTCGAGCGGAACACCGCACCATTCGGCAACCGCAGCCGCCGCGTCCTCACGATCGTTGTTGATGTAGTTCGTGGCGTAGACGAAAAGCTCGAGGACAGCGGCAACGCCCTCTGGATTCTCGGCGATCATGGTGCTGGTGGCCGCAAGAGCGCAGCACGGGTGGTCGCCGAATATCCCGGGGGGAAGATCGGAAAGGCTGCAAACGACCCTGCCGATCCCGCTGTGCTCGGCCAGTGCGGGGTGCGGGTTGTTGGATACGTACGCCTGTACCGTTCCCTCCGTGAGGGCCGGGTTGAGGTTCGCTTCACCCTGTGCGTTGTAGAGAAGCACCCTTGACCCGGGCTGCGGACTGGACTGGTAGCTGTATGGAACGCCCGAATGGTTCAGAGCGCCCTCAAGAAGAACGACTGCAACGGCGGTGGGGCTCTTGAAGGCAACCGTGACGGGCTCGGGGCTGTTCATGACCCATTCGACGAAGCTGTCCCAGTCGACCACCGCTTCATTGTCGGCGGCAACTACCAGCATGTCGCCGTCGAAGTGGAGGGGAGAGATGATCTTGATCCCGGTTCCCCGGTCAGCGCTGGACGCGAAAGCCGCCACACCGCCGAACCCGATGTCGAAGAGACCGGCGTTCATGTTGTTGGGGACTTCCATCGCACCCTGTGATTCGATGACCTGAACCTCCGCCACCTTCACGCCGTCCCTTACCAGGGCGTAGAATCCCTCTCCGAGAGGTGCGAGGTAAACGGGATACAGCTCACTCATCCGACCGCCCCTGAGGGCGGATACGAACATCGCGGAGTGATGGTCCTGCTTCACATAGCCGACCCTGATCAACGGCGCTTCGACTGTCAGATCTACCTGGACAGGCTCCTCCGCGACTGGCGGCGCAGGTTCCTCGGAGCCGCAACCAAAGGCTCCCATGATCAGTACAAGCAGGACTGGAACGGTTTGCAGCATCTTCACGTCGTACTCCCCTCTCTCGGATGCGCCGGATCATTCCCGGCTTGTTACCCGGTGGAGTGCAGGAGCATGGAGAAGTGCTTCTAGATGGCGGGAACCTGCAGCCCACCGGAACAAGGGCCCGTACAGAGCCCGTTTCGGCACTGTCAGGTTCTGTTTGTCACTCGGTGGCTCATACTGCCGGTATCTCCCTTTGTGAGTTTTTCGAAACCGGAGAATACGATGGGGCAATTTGCATGTCAATACGGCATATTCTGGTATTGTTCAGGGAGGGCAACATGTTTACGCAAGCTGTTGCAGAGTTGATTTGTGTTTACGCAACACCAACTGGCGGGGTCGAGTCAGCGCATGGTGGGTAGTATCAGGTGCTGGGTTTTCGACGCCGACGACACTCTGTGGGAGAGCGCAGGGTACTTCCGTGATGCCGAGGACTCGTTCGTTCATCTCATGGCAGACCTCGGATTCACGGAGGAATGGATCAGGAAGCAGGTCCACGACAGGGACATCGAAAGGCTTTCGGTAACTGGTTACGGCCCGGGTCCGTACATTGAAACCCTTCGTTCGATCCTTGTTGACTGCGTCGAAAAGCCTTCAGATGATGCTTTTTCGGCCATCGCGCGAATCGCGAACCGTCTCACGAACCATCCGGTCACACTGTTCCCGGGTGTGCTTTCCACCCTGGAATCCCTTTCCGGACTGGGTCACAGGTTGATACTCTATACCATGGGCGAGAAGGACCACCAGGAGGACAAGTTCGAAAGGTCAGGTCTTTCCGGTCTTTTCGAGGATTGCGTAGTCGTGCCCAGGAAGACCCCGGAAAGCCTTGAAGCGCTCATTGAGTCGCGGCAGCTGCACCGTGACGAGGTTTGCGTTGTTGGAAACAGCCCCCGGTCCGATATTGCTCCGGCGCTTCATTGCGGAGTTAACGCAATCTATGTGAAGCGGCCCTGCACATGGGCTGCGGAGGATCATGACATACAGGTCACAAAGCTTGTTGCCACCGTATCACACATCTCAGATATTCCAGTGTTGCTGCATCCCGACAGAACAGGAGGGTGATGGAACTCATAGACGTTCTCAGAGTGGAAACGGTGGCTTTGGGGCAAAACCTTGTTTCCGTTGATCAGGTCCTTGGCAGGATATCCGAACTCGCAGCATCCACAGGCGCCCTTTCGGGAATACCGGCGGACCGGATACTCGCGGCTCTCAAGTCACGGGAAGCTCTGGGCTCTACTGCCCTTGGCGGAGGGGTTGCCCTTCCCCACTGCAGGCTTGATAACGCGAAGGGGTTCGTTGTTGGCATCCTTACCACCCGGCGCGAAGTCAGGTTCGACTCTCTCGACGGGCGGGAAGTCCAGATCTTCGCTTTTGTGATCGGTCCCCGGGAGGACCCTTCGACTCATCTTGAACTTCTTTCCCAGTTGTCGCGTTTTTTCAGGAAGCCGGGGAACAGAAAGGCGCTCCAAAACGCTGAGAGTCCTCAGAATGCCATTGATGTCATAAAAAGCTTCGTTGGGGCTGGCACGGCAGTTCTGCCCGAGATCGGGACCAATCTCAGAATGATCCATGTGTTCGCCCGATCCCGGGACGCTTTCAACGATGTAATGGACGTCTTTGCCTCACAGGGACAGCTCTCCGCCATGATCGTTGATGGGGAGAGGTCAGATTCCTACCTGGCATCCATTCCAGCGTTCGCCGGCTTCATGGAGACGAGAGGGGACGACAGGTTCGGAAAAGTCGTCGTCACAGTTGTACACGAGAAGGTGGCAAACCAGCTCCTTCGCAGGCTGGAATTCTCGTGCGGAACCTCTCACGCCAACAGCCTGCTTGTGACCGTAACCGAGATTCAGCACGCAATGGGTACCATCAGTTCTTCAGAGAGTTAACACTTTTCGGTTAACACTCCCCTTTTTTACGAGAGTGCGCCTGTCACCCTCTCGACTGCCTGCAGTATCTCATTGCTTCTCAGAACCTCCACCATGCGGTTGTGATCGGGATAAAGCGGCCTGTCCTCACCAAGGTGCTCAACATGTTTTCTCACTGCTGAGTGGGCGGCGTTAACACCAATCCCAAAACAGTGGCTTCTGAAATCAAGTGCCTGGGCTGCGGCTATCATTTCGATGCCAAGAACTCCCATGGCGTTCTCCAGGATGGTGCAGTTCTTGAGGCTGGTATTCATTCCCATGCTGACGAAATCCTCCTGGTCAGCTGCAGCGGGTATCGAGGCCACGGCAGCAGGCGTGCAAAGTATCCTCTGCTCTGCGATGAGCATTCCCGCTGTGTACTGACTGAGCATATGGCCGCTGAAAAGCCCGGGTTTTTCCGCAAGAAATGCGGGAAGCCCCACAGAAAGGGCGGGATTCAACAGCCTGTTAAGCCTTCTTTCGCTCAGGACCGACACCATGGTTACTGCGGTTCCTGCCATTTCCATGGGCAGGGAGACTGGAGAACCCTGAAAATTGGCACCGGTGAGAACAGTGTCTTCCTCGTGGAGAAAGATCGGATTGTCTCCGACTCCGTTAAGTTCAGTTTCCACCTGGCTCCTGGCGTAGGCCAGAGCGTCGTGTGCAGCGCCTATGACCTGGGGCGTACTTCTCATGGAATAGGCGTCCTGAACCTTCTGGGGTGTCCTGCCTGTGGCAAGGTCACTGCCCTCAAGACATTTCCTTATTGCACCTGCGCTTCTCACAGCGCCACTGAAACCTCTTTCAAGATGCACCCGGGGATCGTATGGCTTGAGGTTTGCATAAAGGGCCTCGAGGCTCATGGCTGCGGCTATCTCAGCGCTCATGAGCCAGTTGTTCATATCGTAAATGTTCAGGGCCGCAATGGCGGTTAGAAGGTTTGAACCGTTGATCATGGCAAGCCCGTCCCGGGCATGAAGCGTAAGGGGCTCAAGACCGGCCATTTTCAGGGCCTCGGCCCCCGGCAGGCGTTCACCCTTGAAGAAAGCTTCGCCCTCCCCCATGACAACAAGAGCTATCATGCTCATGGGGGCCAGGTCACCGCACGCTCCTACCGAGCCCTTTTCGCAGACAACCGGGGTCACTCCCCGGTTCAGCATCTCAAGAAGCATCTCGGTCATCTCGAGGCGCACGGCGCTTCGGCCGTTGGCATGGACATTGGCCCTTCCCAGCATGGCGGCCCTCACATGCTCAATGGGCGCCGGCTTGCCTATGCCCGCAGAGTGATTGTAGATGAGGTACTTCTGGAAGGAAAGGACCTCTGAATCGGAAAGCCTGGTTTCCGAGAACTCACCTATTCCGGTGTTGATGCCGTACATCACTTCGCCCTGCAGGATCTTTCGCTCGACCATCCTTCGGCAGGCCCGTATGCGTTCCCTGGCATCCCCGGAAAGAGACACCTTCTCGCCACTTCGGGCGACAGCCACCATCTTTTCTATCGTAAGGCTTTTCCCATCAATGATTACCGGCATGTTCAGCCTCCGTTAAAAAAACCCTGAAAAAACACCTGACCCGTGAATCTAACCGCGAAGCGCAGGACGGGGAAGCTTGCGCATGGAGCGATGCCGGCATATTCTCAAGCAGTGCGGAAAAAAAAGGAGAGCATCATGCTGAAGCAGGATTTTGAGAAACTCGGCGTGTTCTATCTGGGCAAGCGCTACGATCTGGCTTCCCGTAAGACCACGGACGATCTCCTTCTGTACGACTCAAGGGATCTCACCACCCATGCGGTGTGCGTGGGCATGACAGGAAGCGGCAAGACCGGCCTATGCATATCCCTGCTCGAGGAAGCTGCAATGGACGGGATACCTGCCATTGCAATAGATCCAAAGGGTGATCTTTCGAACCTCATGCTGACGTTTCCGGGGCTGACGCCCGCCGACTTTCTGCCCTGGATGGATCCCGAAGATGCCGAAAGAAAAGGTGTGACAGTTCAGCAGCTTGCTTCGGACACCGCCGACACATGGAAGGCCGGCCTTGCCCTTTGGGGACAGGACGGCGAACGTATCCGTGAGCTCAGAAGCAGGACCGAGTTCAGACTTTACACCCCGGGAGGAAGCACAGGGATTCCCCTTTCCATCCTTCACTCCCTTGACGCCCCATCGCAGGATGTGATGAACGAACCCGAGGCTCTGGCGGACCGGATCGAAACCGCGGTGTCGAGTTTTCTCTCTCTGGCAGGGGGGGATGAACTGGATGTTCACGGAAGGGAGCATGTGCTCCTTCAAAGCATCCTTGCACACGCCTGGGGCGAAAACCGTGACATGACCCTGGCCGGGCTGGTGCGTGCGGTCCAGGATCCTCCGATGAAACAACTTGGTGTGCTTGATGTTGAATCATTCTATCCCTCCGGCGAGAGGCTCAGGCTGGCCATGATGCTCAACAGCCTGGCGGCATCTCCCGGTTTCGCCCCCTGGACCAGAGGGGAACCCCTCAGCATCGATAGCCTGCTCCACTCCCCGGAGGGGAAACCAAGGATTTCCATATTGTCCATCGCGCATCTGTCGGACAAACAGCGGATGTTCTTCGTATCACTGCTTCTTAACGAGATCGTGGCCTGGATGAGGTCAAAGCCGGGCACGGGAAGCCTCAGGGCAATTCTCTACATGGATGAGATATTCGGCTTCTTCCCGCCCGGTGCCGAGCCCCCCTCAAAAAAGCCCATGCTCACACTGCTTAAACAGGCAAGGGCTTACGGCCTCGGTATCGTTCTGGCTGCGCAGAACCCCGTCGACCTTGATTACAGGGGACTATCCAATACCGGAACGTGGTTTGTGGGACGGCTTCAGACCGAACGCGACAAACTGAGGCTTCTGGATGGTCTTGAAAGCGCCTCGGCGAACATTCTGGAAAGATCCGAGATGGACAGGCTCATCTCGGGGTTGGACAAAAGGGTTTTCCTGCTTCACAGCGTTCACAGGAGCAACCCTGAGCTCTTCCAGACCCGGTGGGCGATGTCCTACCTGCGGGGTCCCCTGACGGGAACGCAGCTTAAAAGCCTTCAACAGGGCGGCCCGTCAGGCACGCACATCCAACCGCAGCACCCCGGTAACGCCCAATCCCCCTCAAAACCATGGACCCCGCCGGAGACCGAGGAGTTCCACGCTCCCTTGAGGGTCTCACCCGCTCCCGGGCAGACCGTGTTGTACAGGCCTCACCTTTTTGCCTCTGCAAAGCTTCATTTCGTGTCCGCAAAAGAGAAGCTGGACCTCTGGGAGGACTGCACCCTTCTGGTTCCCGCTGCGACCGGGGACGGCGATGCCTGGACCGAAGCCATGTGCATCAGGGGAAAGCCATACCCCATGGATCGTGAACCTGCGCCGAACCCGTCTTATGAGCCGCTTGCACCCGATGCCGTGAAAGCGGCCTCAATAAAGCATTTCAACACAAGGGCCTCTTCCTGGCTCTATCAGGAACAGACTCTGTCGGTATGGTTCTGCCTTGAGCCCAAAGCGGCATCGGAACCCGGTGAAGACAAGGGCACGTTCGCCACAAGGCTGATCCATGTCGACAGGGAGGACCGTGACCTTCAGGTGGAGAAACTCAGAGGGTCTTTTGAGAAGCGGCTTCTCACGGTTCAGGACAGGGTGAGACGGGCCGAACAGAAGCTGGAGCGTGAGAAGAGCCAGTACAGCCACCAACGAACCCAGACCGCGGTATCCGTAGGTGCCACCATCATGGGCGCCCTGCTGGGTGGCAGGATCGGAACCGGAAGCGTGGGCAGGGCCACCACCGCTGTCAGGGGCGCCACAAGGGCTTCCCGGGAAAAGCAGGACATCGAATCGGCCGAACGCGAACTCGTGGTCCAGAGGGAACGCCTTGATGAACTGGAGAAGGAGTTCAACGAGAAGCTCGCGCTGATGGATAAACCTCTGAGAGCTGAAGAACTGCAGCTCGAGGAGAAAGTCGTTCGCCCCCGGAAGGGCGACACATACATCTCCCGTTCCGGGCTGCTCTGGATTCCGCTCCTTCGCGACCCCGACGGATCGATCCAGTGAAACCCTGAAGGATATCAACCCATGAAGTGCCTTGTTACCGGTGGAACCGGGTTCGTGGGGTCAAACCTGGCCCTTCACCTACAAGACCTTGGCCACGAAGTGCTGATCACGGGTAACGAGTCGGAGCAGCCCATTCCTGAATTCACGGGGAAAAGGCTCTTTCCCGGCCTCTTCGGGGTAGACCTCGACAGGATCGGAACGATTGACGTCCTTTTTCATCAGGCAGCGATCAACAACACAAGGATGACCGACCGCGGGGAGATGTTAAGGGCCAACCTTGAAGCGCCCTTGGAGCTGTTTCGCCATGTGATCGAAAACGGCTGCAGGAGGATCGTATACGCGTCCACCACTGCGGTCTACGGAAGAAACCCGGCCCCGTACAGGGAAGACGGACCTTTCGATCTCAACACGCCATACGCCGAGTCCAAGAAGCTTCTTGAAGACGCATCAATGGCCCTGAGCAGTGAGTACCCGGGGGTTGTCACCGTGGGGCTCAGGTACTGCAATGTTTACGGCCCGAGAGAGAACCACAAGGGTTCCAGGGCCACCATGATCCACCAGTTCGCCAGGCAGATGCTCACGGGTAACCCCCGGCTTTACGAGTTCGGTGAACAGAAAAGGGACTATGTCTATGTGAAGGATGTGATCAGGGCCAACGAAGCCGCCGCAGAAGCCGGAGAAAGCTGCGTGGTGAACTGCGGATCGGGCAGAGCCACAACATTCAATGAGCTTGTTGCGATACTTGACGGCGTACTGGGTCTCGAACGGGTTCCCGAATACATCCCGAACCCGTACGAGGGCAGCTATCAGAATGACACGACCTGCGACATGAGCCTTGCTGCAAAGCTCCTTGGCTTTGTACCATCATTCGGGATCATCGATGGCATAAGGGACTACCACCGTGAGGGATGGCTCACCGCAGCGAGATGGGGTCTCCAGTAGACCGAAGGATCAGAAGAAGTACCGGGCAATGCCCAGGATGCCCTGGCTCCAGGGTGCCCTGTGGGAAACGCCGCCCTGGTTCCTGCCGTAGTTCTCACGGTTTTCAAGGTACCACTTGTAGTTCCTGAGAAGTGCTTCCTTGTTGGAGTACTTCGGTGTGAACCCAAGAACCTTTTCGGCCTTTTCGATGGAAACGAATGAATCCTTCGTGGCCGTTTTGTAAACCCAGGGGTAGAGCGGTGAGAGCTTGAAGAACTCGAGGAGTTCCAGGGCGGTAATGACCAGGTGGGCGGGGGACTCTCTGATGGTTTTTCCGAAACCCGCCTTGTCAAGCACCGCCTGGTAGTCCTCCCGCATGGTTGTGTAAATCTTGGCGCCTATGTTGAACTCGGTGTTCACAGCGGCCGGGTCGCTGTGTTCAGCGGCGAGCACAATGGAATCGCAAAGGTCCTCAACATCGAGGAGCTGGTAAAGGTTTCGGCCCCGTCCGATCATTGGAAAGCTCCTGCCTTCGGAGGCCCATTGGTAGAAGATCGCGAAAACCCCCAGCCTCTCGGGTCCCACGAAGGATTTCGGCCTTATCGTGGCAATGGTCATGCCAAGTTCACGATACCCGGCAACGATCCGTTCAGACTCGATCTTGGTGTGCCCGTAGGGACCCACCCCCACCAGGGGGTCGTCCTCGTAGAGGGGGTGCTTCTTCGGAATGCCGTACACCGCAGTTGATGAGATGTAGATCCCTCTCTTCACGCCATGCCTGTAGGACGATTCGAAAACGTTCCTGGTGCCCTGGACGTTCGTTGTGAGAATGTCCGATTTCTTGTAAAGGGGAAGGGCCGCCGCACCGTGCATCACCACGTCGAACCCTCCCGCGATGAGCCTGTCTACGGCCTCGGCGTCACGCACATCCATCAGGTGATGTTCCACCACACCGGCCATGTCAGGGTACGTGAACGGCTCAATGTCAATTGAAACAACCTGGTGTCCGTTTTTCACGAGATGACGGATAAGGTTGATGCCAAGGAACCCCGATCCGCCAGTTACAAGCCAGCGACTCATGTTTACCCCTTAGTTGTTGTGATTCGTTCGCAGCGGGCTGCACCAGCTCCAACATCGAAACATAAGAGGAATCGACCGTATCATCATACCCCCGGTTCAGCCTCCCCATCTCTCCCAGTGAACCGCAGTACCGTCGTACTTGTCTTTTGGGGCGGCATCGTCTCCGGGGTAACCCAGTGGGATCAGGTTCAGCGGTACCACATCATCCGGCAGCCCAAGGACCCGCCGGACCAGCTCGACCCGCTCAAGCCTCGGGTGGACCCCGGTCCAGACGGCTCCAAGTCCAAGGGCTTCAGCCGCCACAAGCAGGTTCTCGGTCGCTGCGCTGCAGTCCTGCACCCAGTAATCAGCGGGGCTTTCAGGCCTGCAACGGGAGAGAACGCCGCAGACGACCACCGCTGCAGCGGCCTGTGCAGCCATTGCCGCATACGGCAACCCGGCAGCCAGATCTCCAAGTTTGTCCCGGTCGGTTACGATTACGAAGGCCCATGGTCTGGTGTCCATGGCGGACGGAGCGGACATGGCCGCCCGTACAAGTGTTACAAGGTCTTCCTTCTCCACAGGCGTGTCGCTGAACCTTCTCACGCTCTTTCGCCCGAAAATGGCCTTGAGAGCATCCATCTCTGTAGTCCTCCCTCCTGTCCTATCCATATAGTCGGGAATGCAGGGAAAGGTGTCAAGGTATGCGAGCAGGTTCCCACAGGTTCAATCTCCAGGAGGCGGCGGGTTCGATGGGAGACTTCGGAACCCTCTTCCCCCTTGCAATGGGCTACATCGTCGTGTGCGGAATGGACCCCACAGGCATTCTTGTGATGATGGGCCTTGCCAACATAACGACGGGTCTTGTGTTCAGGCTGCCCATGCCGGTGGAACCCATGAAAGTCATTGCGGTAGTCGCCATCGCCCAGGGGTGGAATCCGGCGACAGTCCACGCAACTGGCTTCACGACGGGAATCATCTGGGTCGTGCTTGGTGTCTCGGGGCTGATCGGTCTGCTTGCCAGGTCAACCCCGCAGGAAGTGACAAGGGGAATTCAGGTTGCCCTGGGATTGAAGCTGTGCGCCGAAGCGTTGAGACTGGTTTCATCCTGGTGGCTCATGGGAGCTTTTTCATTGGTTGCGATCCTCCTCCTTGGAAAGAGCAGGTTCTTTCCCGCCGCATTGGTCCTTGTGGCGCTGGGGCTTGGAGTGATGGTGTTTGACGGATCGATGTCGGAGATCAGGTTGCAGGGTCCGGAGCTTCCATGGGTGGCTTTTCCTTCCCTTTCAGAAGCGTGGAAGGGCATGATCGCTGCCGGCTTCGCGCAACTCGGTCTTACTGCGGCCAATGCCATCATCGCAACCAGCGCCCTGATCTCAAGATACTGGCCCGATCGCTCCGTGAGCGAGAAAAGCGTCTCTCTGAGTACCGGGATCATGAACATTGCTTCCCCATTACTGGGGGGAATGCCCATGTGCCACGGTTCAGGGGGGCTGGCAGGCCAGTATGCCTTCGGAGCGCGAACCGGCGGGGCAAACATCATAGAGGGCGTCATAGAGATTGCGTTGGGCATCCTGCTTGGAGGAACGATCACAGTTCTGTTCATGAGTTTTCCCGAAGCCATCCTGGGTGCGATGATGCTTGTCGTGGGCATCAAACTGACCCTGTTTGCACGGGAAACCCCGTTGAACAGACGAGCTTTCGTGTTTCTGACAACAGTGTTCGTTTCGGTATTCACAAACATGGCCTTTGGGCTGGCCAGTGGATTATTATCTTCGGTGGTTTTGAAAAAAACCAATGTCAAAAACAGGAGGGCGCAATGAGAAAGCTCACGACCGGACTCATAGCTCTGGCACTGATCGGCTGCGGGGGGCCAAGCGCCGGCCGGGAGGGTATCGTAAGGGTCGGCTACTTCCCGAACATAACGCACAGCCAGGCGATAATCGGGCTGGCCAGGGGTGACTTCGCCGAGGCTCTTGGGCCGGAAACAACAATTGAGACCACCCTTTTCAACGCGGGACCCTCTGTTATCGAAGCGCTTTACGCTGGCAGGCTCGACATTGCCTACATTGGCCCCAACCCGGCCATAACGGGTTTTGTCCGCTCAGGCGGCGAGGCACTCAGGATCGTGGCGGGGGCAACCAGCGGGGGCGCTGCCCTGGTGGTCAGACCCGACGCGGGGATATCGACTCTCGAGGAACTGGACGGACACCGGATAGCCACCCCCCAACTGGGCAACACACAGGACGTGGCCCTCAGGAACTGCCTTACGGAACTCGGCCTGTCTCCCCTGGAAGAGGGGGGCACCGTGCAGATCATACCAACGGCAAACCCTCAGATACTTGACCTTTTCCGCCAGGGCGAGATCGACGGTGCATGGGTTCCCGAGCCCTGGGCAAGCCGCCTTGTCGTGGAAGGTGGCGGCGTGGTACTTCTCGACGAAAGAGCGCTCTGGCCTGAAGGTGATTTCGTCACCGCCCACATAATCGTTTCAACACCCTTTCTGATGGAACGCCCCGAGATAGTCCGTCGGTGGCTCGAAGCCCATGTGGAGATAACGGTATGGGAGAACCAATACCCCGAAGAGGCAGCTGCTCTCCTGAACGGCGAGATCGAACGGCTTACGGGAAAGGCTCTTCCCGAAGAGGTCCTGACCATGGCCCTTTCAAACATGCGCAGCACCTGGGACCCCATCGCTTCATCGCTGTACGAGTCCGCAAGGGCAGCCTGGCAGAGCGGTTTCCTCGATGACGAACCCGACCTTGAAGGCATCTACGACCTTTCAATCCTGAACGGGATACTTGAGGAAAAGGGCCTTGATACTGTGGAGGTTCCCGTTGGACCTTGAGCTTAGGGGAGTGAGCCGTGACTACGTAAGACCCGGACGTATGGTGAAGGCCCTGGACGACGTCAGCCTGAGTGTCAGAAGCGGTGAGTTCATCTGCCTTGTGGGGCCCTCGGGTTGCGGCAAGACAACGATACTGCATCTGCTTGCGGGGTTGGACAGGCCAACCGCCGGGAAGGTGCTTGCCGACGGCACGGCCGTTACCGGACCCGACCCGAGCCGGGTGCTGATATTCCAGGACGCGGCCCTTTTCCCGTGGCTCAATGTGCAGGGGAATGTGGAATTCGGCCTCAAGGTGAAGAAGCAGCCCAGGGAAGCACGGGAAAGAACGGTCGCCGAACTTCTGGAAATGGTCCATCTGAAAAAGTTCGCCCACTCCTGGATACACGAACTTTCCGGTGGCATGAAACAGCGCGTGGCGCTGGCCAGGGCGCTGGCGGTCGACCCCGCGGTTCTGCTTCTGGACGAACCGTTCGGCGCCCTCGACGCAATAACCCGCGACCTTCTTCACGAAGAGCTTCAGGGCCTCTGGCTGAAGGCAGCCAAAACAGTGGTGTTCGTGACCCACAACGTGCGCGAGGCGGTTCTGCTGGGAGACAGGATCCTCGTCATGTCGCCCTCTCCCGGAAGGATACTGGCGGAGCACACCATAAAACTTCCAAGACCCCGTTACATTGACCATCCTGACATCATGCCCATCTCACGGCAGGTTATGGCATCAATGGAGAGGAGGGGCGGATGAGGCAGTTCTACGAAAGGCTCAAGGCCCTTCCGGTACCTGTGCAGCGAACCTTTTTCCTTACGGGCCTGGTGGCGGTCTGGTACCTGCTCGGAGTACTTTCGATATGGCCCTCATATATCTTTCCCACACTGCCTGGCGTTGTCTCATCGATAGCATCGGGCATCGCGAGGGGAACCCTCCCCATAGCGGTGTTGGGCAGCATAAGACGGCTCGCGACGGGCTACTTCATCGCCCTGGTCACCGGTGTGATAACCGGCTTTGCCATGGCCCACGTGAAGCTGTTCAAGAACACCTTCGGGCTGCTGGTCCTGGGTCTCCAGACCCTTCCGAGCATCTGCTGGCTGCCCCTTTCCATACTCTGGTTCGGTCTGTCCGAGAAGGCCATCCTCTTCGTTGTAGTGATGGGCGCATTCCTCTCCATCGCCCAGGCTGCGGAAGACGGCATTCGCAACACGCCCAGGGTCTACATCCAGGCCGCAAGGAACCTCGGATCAAGGGGCGCCAGACTTTACAGAACGGTCATCCTGCCCTCGGCAATGCCTACAATGGTCACGGGCATGAAGCTGGGCTGGTCATTCGCGTGGCGCTCGCTCATGGCAGGCGAACTCATCTACACCCTCCCGGGCCTGGGCTACATGCTCACCATGGGCAGGGAACTCAACGACATGAACCAGGTGGTGGCCGTCATCCTCGTGATCGTTTTCCTGGGCCTCACCACAGACAAGCTGGGCTTCTCGGTGCTGGAACGGTCGGTCAGGGCCCGCTGGGGAACGGGCGGCGGCAAGTAGATTTTACCCGCTCCTCCTTGACAACGGCGGCGTTAGGTGGTATTCACAGGTCAATAAAAACAGGGAGGCCGCTATGCGCAGATGTTTGCTGTACGGTATTCTGCTGCTCACAGCGCTGTTCTTGTCGTGCACGCACGATGACGTGACCGCCCCGGCCCTCCCCGAAGGGCAGAAGGGCGGCAACGATCCAGGTTACGCCGAAGCATGCCACCAGAACATGAGAACCATCGCATCGCAGTGTGTGATCTACTACGCCATGAACGGAACCTACCCCGAAAACCTCTGCGACCTTGGCACCCCCTACGGCAGCCTCATGTGCCCCGAGTGCCAATCCCTCTACATCTACCTGGGCGACCAGAACACCTTCACCATTGCCTGCCCCCTGCCCTCGAACCCGACGCATGGCTACATCATTGACGGTATTGCCTCATGGCCCCCCACTCAGGGTGGCGCCAGACAGTGCAGGTCGAACATGCGCACGATCGCTTCCGCGTGCGTTATCTTCTTTGCCCAGCACAGCAGCTACCCTGAGACCCTCGACGAACTCGGCCCGCCTTTCGACAGGTTGACCTGCTACGACTGCGGCCTTCCCTATGTCTATTACTCGTACGACTACCCGCCTGCGGGCGAGTGCTTCTTCATTGGCTGCCCGCTTCCCTCCGACCCGAACCACGGCGACATCAGGAACGGGATAGCAAGCTGGGTTGAGCCCTGACAGGCAAAACCGGTTCATGGAGACCGCCATGCATCGATTACCGGTAACGTCGGTTCTCTTCATGCTTCTGCTGTTCGCTGCATGCTCTGATTCTTCCTATGAGGCAACTGCGCCGGACCTGTCTCCGGAATCCCGGGTTACAGGTTCCGATTGGAAAGGTGCAAGTACCTGCCGGTCTCACCTGATGTCCATCTCCGACGCCTGCGTGTGGTTCTACGCTGAACACACTGCGTACCCCCAGGCTCTTACTGACCTGGGAAGCTGCTATGCAAACATGCGATGCCCTTCCTGCGGGCTTCCGTATGTTTTCCGGAGCAGCGAGACCAGCTTTGCAGTCGCCTGCCCCTCTCAGCACTCCGTCGTCAACCATGGTCACACAGTTAACGGTATGCCATCCTGGTCAACAAGCTACAACTCCTGCAGGTCGACGATGAGAGCAATTGCCTCATATTGCGTTATTTATTTTGCAGAAAACAGTGAGTATCCTGATTCACTTGCAGATCTAGGCGAGGTCTTTGCCGATCTGAGATGTCCATGCTGCCTTGATGAGGAATACGTGTACTACTCGTACTCCGGCGGTCAGGAATTCTTCATTGAATGCCCGCTCCCGGGGGATGAAAACCACGGCCACATAGACAACGGCATTGCGAGCTGGCCCCAATGGTGAAAAAGTCACCGCATTTCACATCTGCATTCCTTTCAGGAACATGACCACTTCCAAACCGCCGGACTGGGCGGAAAAAAAGACAAAGCAGAAGGTCATAGTCGATCAGAGGCGCTTCCTCTGGCACGACGACACGGTCGAGAAACTGGCTTTCTGGATGGGGCTCACGCAGGGAATGCACGCTTTGGACGTGGGCTGCGGGCTTGGCTACGTGGGTCGCACCTTCTGGAATTACTTCGGGGAAAAGGGCTCCTACACCGGGTTGGACAGCTCCCTTCCACTTCTCGGAGAGGCCCGGAAGCAGAGTACCGAATGGGTCCAGGGCGGAGAGTCGTCTTTCGTCCAGGGCAACGCCAAAGCCCTTCCATTCCCTGACGGAACATTCGACCTGACGGTCTGCCAGACCCTCCTGATGCATTCGCCCACACCGGACGCCTTCCTGGCCGAGATGGCAAGGGTCACAAGGTCGGGCGGGACAGTGACCTGTTTCGAACCTGACAACGTTACCGTAATGCGTTCACGGCACTACCTGTCCTTCCGGGAGCCCTCCATCAACGACGAACTCCTGTTTATCAGGGTGCACCACCACTGGGCCGAGGGCAGAAAAAAACTGGGGCTTGGCGACTACTCAATAGGCAACCGGGTGCCGGGCATGATGCAGAAGCTCGGTCTTACGGACATCGGCATAAGGGCCAACGACGTGGTCGGGCTGGTCCAACCGCCCTACGACACCCCCGCAATGATCTTCAGACTGGATCAGCTCCGCAGACAGGTCGCAGAGACAGAGAAGCGTTGCAAAAAGAGGTTCAACATCGACAGGGAGTTCAGAAAACTCTTCTTCGCCGGTGGAGGGACCGAACACGTCTGGAGAAAATACGCTGCCATGATCCGAAGGCATACGATCGAACAGAATGATGCCATGAAAAAGCAGTTGGAGGATGGAGCGATCTACACTTGCGGCGGTTCATGCAGCTTCTACTGCATCACGGGAAAGAAACCGTGAAGGAAGGCATCCTTGTCGAGGCGTGCGCAACGACACTCACCGAAGCTCGTGAAGCATCCAACGCAGGAGCGCACCGCATCGAGCTGTGCAGTGCGCTTGAAACAGGCGGGCTCACTCCCTCGACCGAGCTGTTGAAACAAGTCCTTTCCATCATCAGCATTCCCGTGTTCACCATGGTGAGGGAGCATGAAGGACCATTCACGGCTTCGAGGGCTCAACTGCGAGAGATGGAAAAGGCGATGGAACGGTTGGCAGGTTCCGGCGCGAGCGGTTTCGTCCTGGGCGTGCTTGACGACCGCAACCGCATTGACCAGGAGGCTCTGAGGGAACTTCTGAAAGCTGCGGAAGGGCTTCCCGTTACCTTTCACAGGGCCTTCGACCTGCTGGCCGAACCCATCGATGCTCTCCAGACGCTGATTGGAGCAGGAGTCACAAGAATCCTCACCTCAGGGGGACCGGGGTCCGCCTGGGAGGGCCGCTCAACGCTGAAACGTCTTGTGGAAGCAGCCTCCGACGGATTGCAGATCATGGCCGGAGGAGGCGTCAGGGCACCCCATGTTGTGGAACTCATTCGTGAAACAGGCGTTCGGGAAGTCCACGCCAGGGCTTCCGCTGTCCCCGCGATCGTCGGGGCACTAAGAAAAAGGGCCGGCAACCGGAAGGTCACCGGCCCGTAACCGGGGTACTATCTGACTACGGTGAACCGAGTCAGGACAACTTCGCTCCCCGCGGCTTCAAGACGGGCGAAATACACACCCGACTCATCTATGGTAACCGGTGTAACGCCACCGGCCTCGAAACAGGCAACAACACGGCCGGCAGTATTGTAAATCCTGACCTGACCCGAGGCGCCCTCGGGCAGCAGTGTTGCCACGCTGAGGCTGCCGGTGGAGGGGTTTGGCCATGCGTTGATCGAAAGTGACCCGAGCGTTGCACCTTCGAAGTCCTCAATGCCAGTGGCAGTGTCAGGAAGGTCCTCGAAAGAGGCGTTGAGCACCGCGTGAGTTCCCGTATTGGCCTGGACGTAGGTAACCACTTCAAGGTTGTTGAAGGTGTGAAGGGTTGGATTCAGGGTGTAGGTACCGGACACATCGATGGTCTTGGGATAGGGTCCGGTAATGTCGATAACGGTTCCGGCAGCTCCCATGGGCCAGGCACGGGGCTCCCACATCAGTTCCTGCCCGTTGTAAACGCCGTAGGTTGAACCTGCTATTTCATGGCTTTCAACGATGGCCGACCAGATCTTGACCACACCAGTGACTCCCGGATCCTGCTCGATCGTAACGGTGTAGTAGGCGGTTCCGCCCGACGCATCACCGATAACGTTAGTCTCGATGTCAACGTAACAGGGCAGAGCCAGTTGAGCATTGATGTAGTTCTGCACATTGGCCTGGCTCCAGCCAAGCTGTTGCGCGGCACCGTTGATCTGGAACGTAGGGGTGGCGTTCCACCCGTACAGAGCGTCACGCGCCGTAACGTAGGCACTTGCGCCGGGTCCGTTGGCGAAAAGGATCTGAGGCGCTATCTGACCGGAGGTGATGTAGGAGTTTACAAGAGCTTTAACAGCTGACCAGCTGCTTCCGCACGAGCCTCAACCGGTCTGGGTATACTCCTCGAAAAGCACCACCCTCTCAGCTGCGGTGGCGATACCCACCGAAGCGACAAAAAGAAGAAGCAACACAATTCTCATAAGACACCTCCTTTTTCCGACTGAAACCATCGGTTGATATACGGCACACTCCCGGTTTTCGCAATACCTTGAAAAACAGTAATCAGCAGAGCAGCACTGTCAAAGCTGGAAAAGGGTGATCCTGGTGTCTCCATCGGAGTGATCGGTTCGGTTCTGACGGCACTTGATCTTCTTGATAGGTTGGACGATCTCGCTGACCCACAGTACGATCTGCTGGGAAAAATGCTCGAACAGGAACGCCTGCCGCAAAGAATTCGAAGCAGAAACAATAGATAGGAAAGCTTTGCTCTTGGATGGGTGATCCCTAACCGCTTGGCAGAGCCTCCACGGCTATCATCACTTGTCCCGCTGCAGCGATAAGGTCGTTCAGAAGTTGTCGGTCAATCTCCAGGAAGCCTTCATATTCGGCTGAGTTCCTTCGCCTGTGGCACTCGGCAAGGGTTCTCCACACCTCCGGACCGAGATTAAGTGTCTGTGGAATAACATGAAAGACCACGTACCTGTTCTCAGGACGGAAGCCATGCCAACGAAGTGCTGCGAGGGCAAGAGAAAACGCCCCATTGTACGCAAGATCGAATCGGCTCTCAAAAGCCAGGGATTCATTGTCGGCGTCAGTGAGCCTTTTCCTGCCCGAAACAACCAAACCATCGTATTCGGCCCAGATCACCGGCTCGTGCTTCAGGCTTCCGGTTCGCACAAGATTATCGAGCTGTTTCAATTCCATCAAGAGACCCCAGAAGTGTGATTTTCTCCAGTGACATGACCCTTGTAATGAATGAATCGCTTCTCAGAAGGCGTCTTCCAAACTCTTCACTATTCATAAGGTTTACGCTCACTGTCCTCCCGATGGCCTTTTCCACCGGAAGCAGTGCGGCGAGCACTTCGGGATAGGCCAACTCATCGCCGATAATCATCAGGTCCACATCACTCGCCGCAGTGTCATCGCCTCTTGCAGTTGAGCCGTATATGAAAGCGTACTTAATCCTGTCAACGAAAGGTTCCAGCGCATCTCTCAGAGGCTGCGAAAGACCAACGGTTTTCACGATTAGACCATGAAGCTCCCCATAAATGGGTGATTCCCTGTTGGCGCTGTAGATTTTCTGGCGTCCAAGCGGCTGAACCGAAACAATGCCGCTCGAAACAAGACGGGTCAGTTCGCGATGCACCGCACCTACCCCGGAACCTGCCAGCCTTATCAGCTCCGCCCCCTGAAAGCCCCTTTCGGGCTGACCGAACAACAGGGCGAGTACCCTCAGTTGTACTTTGGAAAAAAGCCCCTCTGCCAATCCGAGTGAAGGCAGTTCATCCCTTTTTCGGGCAGGCTGGCTATCATCCGGCTTCAGTGCTTCCAAAGAGTTTCTTCCCATATTGGGAATATTTCTTCCCATTTTGGGATTTGTCAATACGGCATTCACACGACCGTAAATGACAAAAGACCGCCGGTTCTGCTCCCGGCGGCCTAATCTCTATCTGTTGCCCCCTGATGGACGGTATTCGACTGACAGCACCCGCAGAGAGATGAGATCCCATGCAGGAATCACAGGTGAAGCTCTTGCTTTTGTGATAAGTATAACTTACAATACAAAGGTTACAGTACAGTATAGTTTGCGTAAAGGATTATGCGTGATGACTCGAACCCTCGATCTCAAAAGGCCGATACCCGTCCAAAGGGCCATCCGAAAGCTCGGGCAGGACATCAGGGATGCCAGACGACGCAGAAGGCTTCCCACGGCACTTGTCGCCGAAAGGGCTGGTATCAGCAGAGTAACGCTGTCAAAGCTGGAAAAGGGTGATCCCGGTGTCTCCATCGGAGTGATCGGTTCGGTTCTGATGGCACTTGATCTTCTTGACAGGTTGGACGGTCTCGCTGACCCACAGTACGATCTGCTGGGAAGAATGCTCGAAGAAGAACAGCTTCCGCAGAGAATTCGTGAAAGAGCAGTGAAGAAGGAGTGAGATGAACCCGGTGTTCGTCTACATCGATCTGGAAGGCAGAGCCGTACAAGTGGGCCGGATGTGGATCCATGTCCGGGGACGAATGGAGAGCGCAACATTTGAGTACTCCGGCTCATGGCTTGCATCCCCGGCCTGTTTCGCCCTTGAACCCGCCTTGTCGGTTGAGGAAAGATCACACAACACAAGAGAGGGACTTCCGGTCTTCGGGGCAATCGGAGATTCTGCTCCTGACAGATGGGGTCGGACTCTGATACGCCGGGCCACGCTGAGGGCGGACAGGGAGAAAGGCGCGACTCCCCGGACACTAAGGGAAATCGACTTTCTGCTCGGGGTGAACGATGAAGCCCGAACGGGTGCTTTGAGGTTCTCGTTGACGGAGGGTGGTCCGTTCCTGGCGCTGGGTACGGGCGCGAGCATCCCGCCAATGGTTGAACTGCCAAAACTGCTTGCCGCTTCGGACAGCCTGTTGCGTGATGAGGAGTCGAGCGAAGAGCTCAGGCTCCTTCTCGCACCGAGCTCATCCCTGGGGGGAGCACAGCCGAAAGCATCCGTCAGAAAGGACTCTCAACTCTTCATCGCGAAGTTTCCCAGTTCCGCCGACGGCTATAACAGAATCACATGGGAAGCGGTTGCCCTTGCTCTTGCGGAGAGGTCGGGAATCACGGTTCCTGAAAGAGGGCTTCAGCAGATCGACGGCAGACAGGTCTTGATCCTGAAGCGATTTGACAGAAAGGAAAGGATCCGGATCCCATTCCTGTCAGGAATGAGCATGATCTCAGCTAAGGACAATGAAACGCACAGTTACCTCGAACTTGCAGACCGGATCAAAGCGCACGGAGCATTTCCCGACCGGGACCTTCACGAACTGTGGAAAAGGATCGTTTACACGGTTCTGATATCCAATGTGGACGACCATATGAGAAATCATGGATTCCTTCTCCACAACCGAAGTGGCTGGGTTTTGTCCCCGGCATTCGACCTGAACCCTACGCCAGTGGACATTGCCCCCAGGATACTTACTTCAGCGATCGACATCGATGATCAGACTGCATCCATTGATCTGACCCTCGACGTTGCGGAATACTTCAATGTCGGAGTTGCTGATGCGAAGGGGCATATCAGGAGCATTGCAAAGGCCGTATCTGGATGGAGGGATGTTGCTTCCGGCTACGGGCTTTCGCCCTCCGAGATCGAACGAATGTCGTCCGCATTCGAACATGAAGACCTTCAGAAAGCGTTAAGCATGTAGCATTGCTTTCATGTGCTGAAAAAGGTCGTCGGGCTTTCCCCAAACGACCTTTTCTCGATCTGGTGCCCCGTGTTGGACGCAGTTTGAACCGTCTCTCCGAAGAAGGTTCGGAGGCAGGTCTTGACCGCGCAACAAATAAGTACTACTATTTGTGGCATATACGAAAGGATAACAATGGCACATTCTGTTGACAGTAAAATATATAGCAGGATTACAGGCCATGGTAAGGGTTGGGTATTCACTCCGACTCACTTCATGGATCTGGGAAGCAGAACGGCAGTGGCAACAACGCTGATGAGATACAAGCGAAATGGCACGATCAGACAGATTGCCAGGGGACTCTACGAATACCCTCGTGAAGACCCTATTCTCGGAATCCTTGCGCCTTCAGTTGAGAGAATCAAGGGTGCTCTTGAAGAAAGGGATGCAGTACGCCTTCAACCTTCGGGCGCCTATGCGGCCAACCTGCTTGGATTGAGTGAGCAGGTTCCTATGAAGATCGTGTTTCTGACCGACGGTCCTGCAAGAAAACTGAAGATCGGCAGCCTGAGCATCGAAATGAGGCGAACCACGCCAAAAAACATGACGACAGCGGGCAGGATCAGTGGAACCGTCATCCAGGCACTTCGATGGCTGGGTCAGAAGAATATTGACAGCAGGATCGTCTCTCTCCTACGGGAACGACTGGACAGGAAAAGCATGGCTATCCTTAAAAGGGACATACGCCATGCACCGATATGGATCGCAGAGATCATCAGATATCTCTGCGGAGAGGATCAGTAGCCATGACAGGGTATCTTCTTCAGGCAGCGGAACGGCGCCGTTTGATATGCGAGCAGGCCGGCAACACTCTGGGCCTCCCTCCTGTTTCCATAGAAAAGGATTTCTGGGTCTGCTGGATCCTGCGGGAAATGTTCAGTATCCCGGGATGGGGAGATAACCTCACCTTCAAAGGTGGCACATCGCTTTCAAAGTGCTGGGGCCTGATCAAAAGGTTCTCCGAGGATATTGATATCGTGATCGATAAAGGCTTTCTGGGTTTCGGAAGTGGTGAGAGCCCGGAAGATGCCCCAAGCAACAAACAAAGGAGAAAGCGTCTTGAGGCAATGAAGGAAACGGCTCAGGGAAGAATCCATGGCGACTTGGCCCCATTGCTGGCGGAGCGCATCGGCGCCTCTCTTTCCGGTTCAGGCCTTTGGGATCTCCGCCCGGCTTCACCTGAAGATGATCCGGATGGTCAGACCCTGCTCTTCACCTATCCGTCAGCCATTGCTCAAAAAGATAGCTACATCCAACAGTTGGTGAAGATCGAAATGGGGGCCAGGTCTGACAATGAGCCCGTTGAGACAATGGAGGTACATCCTTTCCTGTACGATGCCTTCCCCGGCATTCTCGGCCCGAGTGTATTCAGAGTCAGGGCGCTTGCTGCCGAGAGAACTTTCTGGGAGAAAGCCATGCTTTTGCATGAGGAGACACAACGCCCTCCGGACAGAAAGAGACCCTTTCGTCTGGCGCGGCACTACTACGATCTTTGGTGCCTTATCAGTAGCAGTGTGGCAGAGAGAGCTGCAAAGCGGGAGGATGTTTTCAGACGTGCAGCGCATCACCGCGAGGTTTACTTCAATTGGTCCTGGATGGATTACAGTACTCTGATCCGAGGGAAACTAAGACTGGTCCCGCAACCGGAGCGAGAAGCGGAATGGCGCAGGGACTACGTGGCGATGAGCAGGGAGATGTTCTTTGGAGAAGTCCCAGAATTCGATGAGGTTTTAAGCGTGATTGAGGATTTCCAGAACAGCTTCAACGACGGCTGACAGCAAAGACGAAAAGCCACACCGTTACAAAACAAGGGGGTGCCCCCCTTAATGGTGATGAACCGACCTTTTCTCGATCTGGTGCCCCTGACATGACTTGAACATGTGGCCTACGGTTTAGGAAACCGCCGCTCTATCCAACTGAGCTACAGGGGCACCGGACAGGTGGCAATTATGGTAAAACGGTTCCCGTGCGTCAAACTTCATGCTGCATCTCCCTCAAGAACTCCGAGGGGATTAAGGCGTCTGGACGGGCTCACTCGGTTAGCTCGTCCGCCATGCCGTCTGCCCAGAGCATTCCCTCGGGCGTGGGCGACACCATCGCTCCGTTCCTCTGCAACCGTCCGGCTTCGACAAGCCTGTCAACCACCTTTTCCGGAAGGATGCCGGCCCTCACCCCTCTTGATGTCCTGAGGCCGAGCATGACCTCTTCCCTTATCGCCTGATCTTTTGTGATGGTCTCCCATCCCTGCCGGGGAAGGACGCCCCTTTGGGTCTGTTCGATGTAGAGGCCGGTGTCCTTTGTGTTCCAGTACCTTGTCGTTCCCGTGAAACCGTGGGCGGAGGGACCAGCGCCATGGTAGGGCCTTCTCTCCCAGTACGCCTGGTTGTGTCTCGATTCCCTTCCCGGGCGGGCGTAGTTGGATACTTCGTAGTGATGAAAGCCAGCCCCTGTGAGTGTTCTGTGGGTCTCCATGAACATTTCGGCAGTCAATGAGTCACAGACCTTGTTGCCAGCGTCGCCTATCCTGGTGCCCGGTTCCAGCGTCAGCTCGTAACAGCTGATGTGCTCGGGCTCCAGGCGAATTGCCTGCTCGAGATCAAGGCGCCACTCCTCCATACCCTGCCCGGGAAGACCGTAGATGAGATCGATCGAGAGGTTGGCGAACCCTCCGGCCTTTGCCGAATGCACCGCTTCCTCTGCCTGTAGGGAGGTGTGGACCCTTCCGAGCCACCTGAGATTTTCGTCGTTGAAGGACTGGACTCCGATGCTTATGCGGTCGAAGCCGGCCTCCCTCAGTTCGGTGTATCCCTCCCTGCTGAGAACGGCAGGGTTCGTCTCGATGGCGGTTTCGATGCAGTTCGCATGGTCGAGGTTCTTCAGCAATTCCTGCCAGAAGGCGGTTCCCATGAGAGTGGGCGTACCCCCTCCAGCGTGCAGGGTTCGGATCTTTCCGGGGGAGAGAAGAGAGATCTCCCTGTTGATGGCTTTGTGAAACTGATGGCCGGGAAGCCCCGGCGAGCTGGTAAAGCCGCAGTACCCGCATTTCGCAAGGCAGAACGGGATGTGAATGTAAAGGCCTAATCCCTCTTCCACCGGGGGTCCTCGAACCGCTGGATCTCAACGGTATAGCCCGAAGGGTCCTTCACGAAGCAGTGGTATATCCTGAATTCAGGGTTCATGGCAGGTGTCTTGATGACCGGGTGGCCTTTCGCTCTCACCCTCTCGAACCACCCGTCCACGTCATCGGTGACCAGTGTGATCATGACCGTGTTTCCGGGATCCGGCTCTGTGCCCTCACAGAAACCCAGGAAACCGCCCGGAGAAACCCTGTAGATCCTGCAGCGGCCCTGGTCGAGGACCATGGGGAGTTCCAGAAGCCCGTTGTAGAAACTATGGGTCTTCTCCATGTCCTTTGTACGGCAGAAGGTGACTATGGAGTCGAACCCTTTCATTGCGGTTCCAGGATACCCCGGAGTTCGGTGTCTGCGAACCGCCTGATCATGGCGCAAACCTCACGGTAAGGCTCGATCTTCTCCGGCTCCGGAAGGTCTTCCGCCATGGATGGAGGATCGGGAAACCCCTTGTGGATGTTCCTGACCGTTGCGGGAAAGTAGGGGCAGGTCTCCTTCACGGCGTCGCAGACCGTCACGACTATGTGAAAATCGCCCTGAAGGTCCTCCAGTGTCTTGCTTTTGTGGCTGGAAATGTCCACTCCCGCTTCCATCATGGCCCTCACGGCGAGGGGGTTCACACCCGTCGCCCTGAGGCCGGCGGAGTGGAACTCATGTTCACCCTTGATAAGATGCCTGGCCCACCCCTCGGCCATCTGGCTGCGGCAGGAGTTGGCGCCGCAGAGGAACAGAACCCTCATTTCAGTCTCCCCTCTTCAGAACCGCTAGGAAGGCTTTCTGGGGAATCATCACCTTGCCCACCATCTTCATCCTCTTCTTGCCCTCCTTCTGCTTGTCCAGCAGTTTTCTCTTCCTTGTTATATCGCCGCCGTAGCACTTGGCGGTAACATCCTTGCGGAGGGCACTGATGGTGGTCCTGGCGATGATGGTCCCGCCTATTGCCCCCTGGATGGGGATCTTGAACTGCTGTTTGGGTATCTCTTCCTTCAGGTTCTCGCAGGCGCTCTTGGCCCAGCTTCCGGCGCGGTTCCTGTGGACCAGCATGGAAAGGGCGTCGACCCGTTCGTGGTTGACCATGATGTCGACCTTCACCAGGTCGCTCTTCCTGTAGTCACCGGGTTCGTAGTCGAACGAGCCGTACCCCTGGGTGATGGACTTGAGCTTGTCGTAGAAGTCGTACACCACTTCGGACAGCGGGAGTTCGGCTTTTATCTCGACCCTCTGCTTGCCCACGTACATGTTGGTGTAGTTCTCCGCCCTGCGGTCGAGCAGAAGATTTGTGACAGGGCCTATGTACCTGTCCGGCATGATTATGGATGCCTTGATGTAGGGTTCTTCCGTGGATACGATCTGGGATGGGTCGGGGTACAGCAGCGGGTTGTCCAAGAATATCAGCGAACCGTTGCTAAGGCTGATCCTGCAGAGAACGGTTGGTGCCGTGAGCACCAGGCTGAGGTCGAACTCGCGTTCGAGCCTCTCCTGAACGACTTCGAGGTGCAGGAGTCCGAGAAAGCCGCACCTGAAACCAAACCCGAGGCCAGTGGAACTGACCTTCTCGAAGGTGAGGCTGGCGTCGTTGAGTTTCAGCCTCTCGATGGCCGAGGCAAGGTCGTCGTAATCCTCGGAGGTCACGGGGAAGATGGAACTGAATACCACCGGCTTCGCTTCCTCGTAACCGGGAAGGGACTCGGTGGCCGGGTT
Source organism: candidate division Hyd24-12 bacterium UBA6080 (assembly GCA_002436025.1). Lineage (GTDB taxonomy): Bacteria > Fermentibacterota > Fermentibacteria > Fermentibacterales > JCC-6 > UBA6080. The sequence goes on along the minus strand of DIXM01000002.1, from coordinate 555,800 downwards.
GAGGGCACTGGTCACGGTGTCGCCACTCCTGACCTCGCTGACGCTTTTTATTCCCGCTATGAGGTAGCCCACCTCGCCTGCTTCCAGGCTCTTTCTGGGTTCCCTGCCTATCCTGAGGTAACCTATCTCCTCCAGACGGTAGTCTGACCCGGGAGCCATCAGCCTTATGTCGTCGCGTGCCTGAATGGATCCCTCGACGACCCTGAAGTAAACCACCACTCCGCGGTAGGGGTCGAAGATCGAGTCGAACACCCTGGCCCTGAGAACCCCCCCGGAATCACCAGATGGGGGGGGGACCTTTTCTATGATGGTTTCCAGCAGGTCAGCCACGTTCTGGCCTGTTTTGGCGCTGACCATCACCGCATCGTCGGGGTCGAGCCCGAGTTCGTTCTCGATCTCGTCGAGGGTTTCTTCGATGGAAGCCGAGGGAAGGTCTATCTTGTTGATTACGGGGATGATGGTGAGGTTGTGCTCCATGGCCTTGAAGAGGTTGGCGACGGTCTGGGCTTCGACCCCCTGTGCGGCGTCGATGACAAGCAGGGCGCCCTCACAGCACGCCATGGCCCTCGAGACTTCATAGCTGAAATCGACATGGCCGGGTGTGTCGATCAGGTTCAGAATGTAGCTCTCCCCAGCCCTGCTGGTGTAGTCCATCGTGACGGCGGTGCTTTTTATGGTGATGCCACGCTCCCGCTCGATGTCCATCGAGTCAAGCATCTGGTCGTGGAAATCCCTGTCGTTCACCGTGTGGGTCATCTGAAGGAGCCGGTCCGCCAGCGTTGACTTGCCGTGATCGATATGGGCGATTATGCAAAAATTGCGAATTCTTTCCCGCACTGTTCCTCCCGGGGTGTCCGTGTAATATGTTCCTCCCGAACATACTCTTCAAACTCAATTGAAAGGGGATCGCTATGCCCTTCTTTGGCAAGAGGAAAGAGGATTCCACCGAGAATCCCCTGCAGATAATCAACGACTGCGAGATAGGCGAAGGCACCAAGGTCTGGAACTTCGTGAACATGTACGGCTGCCGTCTGGGCCGTAACTGCATGGTTGGCTGCTTCTGCGAGATCCAGAAGGGCGTTGTCATCGGCGACCGCACCAGGGTCCAGAGCCACAGCTTCATCTGCGAGCTCGTCACCATAGGGAGCGACTGCTTCGTGGGCCACGGCGTGATGTTCATAAACGACGTCTATCCTCCCCAGGCCGACTCAGGGAAATGGAAGAAAACCGTGGTCGAAGACGGCGTGAGCATCGGCTCGAACGCCACGATCCTTCCCGTGAGGATCGGGAAGGGCGCCGTGATTGGCGCCGGAGCGGTTGTCACCAGGGATGTTCCGGCGGGGGCTGTCGTTGCGGGAAACCCGGCTCGATTCCTGAGGAACAAAGAGTAGCTCAGGGCCTCAGTACAGTAACCCTTGCCCTGCCTATGTAGCCGCCCCTTCGGACAACGGCGGTGTACAGCCCGACAGGCATGCCCGAGCAGTTCCAACCCGCAGTGCCAGGGTTCTGAAGCGTGGCGCTGTGCACCAGCCTGCCGGCGATGTCGAACACGTTCAGGGTAACGGGACCCTCTGAGAACTCAACATCGAACAGCACCTGGCCGCTGGTGGCCGGGTTGGCGCCTGCGAGGCTCACCCTGATCTGAACGGGTGGCGGCGGAGGGGGCGGCGAGGTCACCTGCAGGACCGAAAGGGCAGGATCCATGAACGCCGTGAATACCAGAAGGGACTGGAACGTCCTGTCATACCCCCCCGATGTCAGGGGGACCTGGATGTCACGGGCGGTCGTTATCGCTTCACCCAGGGTTGGTACATGCTCCTGGAACACCAGCCGGACCATGTCCGTGCACATGTCCTCACTGGGTCCCAGTTCGGGCCAGTAGCCCTCCCATCCCCAGCTTGTGTTCATGGCAACGGCTACTGCCCCCCCATCTTCGTGATGGAGAAGCATCTTGGCCAGGCACGTTCCGGGGTTCGTAAAATCACCGGGATGGCAGGCAATGCTTGTGTGTATTCCCGAGCGGAAACCGTTGAGAAGCCGGCTCTGGTCAGCCACCTTGATCTGGCTGGCAAAGGTTGCCCAGTATACGCCCCTGTCGTTCCCGTGACCTGAATAGTTGTTCCATCCTGCACCGGCGGCAATGGGCTCGAAGAACGTGTCGGGGTAGTCACCAATCCCGAACTCATAGGATCTTATGATCTCCCAGTCATCGGGGAAGTACGAGGCCATCTCCTCGCACCCCTTTGCGCCAGTGTAGCCTATGTCGGGAAACAGCATGCCACCGTTAAGCACCGCAGTTGAAGCCCAGTCTCCCGAAGGGGGGGCGGTTGTGTAAGCTACGGTCTTGTCTATGAAGGCCTGTGCGCCTGAGTGGTTCGAAAAAAGAGCCCTTCCAAGAATTACTTCGGGGTAGAGGTCGGGATCGTCCTGGGGCTGGCCCGGAATGCCGTCGCCATCGCCGTCCCAGTCACCGTCGAGGCAGGCGTAGAAGAGGTCGACGGGAGCGTTCTCCCACAGGTTCTCGCAATCGCAGCCGACAAGGAACTCTTCGGCAGGAACGACCGAAGCGTCACCGGCAAGAAGGACGAACAGTGTGCCCTCGTTCTCGTAGTGCCAGCGAATGCACTCACGCACTCCACCAAAACCCATGACGACCTGGCTCATCCCCACGGCTTTGGCCGTGAACCCCCTTGAGGTCTGGAGATCAAGAAGGGGCTGCACAACGGGAAGGTAAAGATCCCCCGTGATTATCAGGTACTCGCTGATACCGGGGCCTCCCAGGGGGATAGGTGGCGGATCGGTCCCTGTGATGGTGCTGATGCGCCTTTGAGCTGATGCTGCCTGAAGGGAAGAGAGGGGTCTTCCCGAAGCTTCCGGAGAATGTTCAAGTGTTACCGTGACCTGGCCGGCCATCTCAAGCGTGCCGTTGCCCGGGTTATACCTCCAGGGGCTCACGAGGGCGGTGACAATGGTCACACCCATCAGACTGCCCGTGCTGACGGCAACCAGCGGGTTCGAGGGGTAATCGAGGGGCGACATGTAAACCGATGGATCGGGCCGTACTGTTCTGGGCAGGTCTGACCCTATGGGTCTGAGGTTCGATGCGGGTTCGACAGGAAGCGAAAGCTGAACTGAAGCGAACCCGTCAAGTCTCACCGACACATCCCCGGCCTCGCCGTACACCGCCATGACAACGGGCACAAGGGGAAGGAGGGGGTGGCCGGGAAGTGAAGCCCTTCGGGCATTCTCGAGGGTGATGGTGGAATAGCCCGGATCACTGGACAAAGTGACGCAAGGCTCGCCAAGGGTCACGGTCCGCACAAGTGAAGCGCCACACAGCAGAAGCAGAATACCCATTCCACGTTCCCTTCAGTTATCTGGAATATTCCACTTTAGCCGGGCTGTTCCAACCGAGGTTGACAGAAGCCGGACCGGGAGTACTTTTACCCTTTCGGGAACTCAACGCGGGAGGTCGTTCTTGAGGTCAATGGTTTTCAGGGTGGTGCCCCGTCTGCCTGAGAGGCTCGAATCGCTGAGAAGAATAGCCGGAAACGCCTGGTGGACATGGAACCGCAACGCGGTAAGCCTCTTCCGTTCCGTTGACCAGGACCTTTGGGAGTCATGCGGCCACAACCCCATACTTCTCCTGGGCAGGGCGAGCCAGTCAAGGATGGCCGAACTGGCGGAAGACACGGTGTTTCTCTCCCGAATGGACGAGGTCGAGAGCGAACTCGAGAACTACATGTCCAGGGGGACCTGGTTCGAAAGGGCGCATGAAGGGGTTCTCGAGGGCACTGATGTGGTGGCTTACTTCTCCGCCGAGTTCGGCCTTCACGAGAGCCTGCCCATCTACTCCGGCGGTCTCGGTGTTCTGGCGGGAGACACCATCAAGTCCGCAAGCGACCTGGGCATTCCCTTCGTGGGGATCACTCTTCTCTACAGGCTGGGTTACTTCAGCCAGTACCTGAACAGCGACGGCTGGCAGCAGGAGAGCTACCCGGTAAACGATTACTCCAACATGCCGGTTGAACGGGTGAGGAACGCCAACGGCGAACCGATGGTCATATCGGTTCCCATGGAGAGCCGCGTCGTAAGCGCAGCGGTATGGCGGCTTCCAGTTGGAAAGGCATCACTTCTTCTCCTTGATACGAACCTTCCCGGGAACCCCGCGGAAGACAGGATGATCACCGACCAGCTCTACGGCGGTGACAAGGAGATGCGGATCCGCCAGGAGATCCTCCTGGGGATAGGCGGGATCAAAGCACTGAGGGCTGTGGGGCTGAACCCGGCGGTTCGGCACATCAACGAGGGGCACTCGGCCTTCCTGGTGATGGAGATGCTCGCGGAAGAGATATCCCGGGGTCTTTCCTTCGCCGGGGCGGTCGAATCCGTAAGGGCCGGCAACATTTTCACGACCCACACTCCGGTTCCAGCCGGCAACGAGGAATTCGAACCCGGCCTGGTCCTTCGGTACATGAGGCCTTACATAAACAGCATCGGAATAAAGGACGCCGATTTCCTGGAGCTGGGTCGGCACCCGCAGGGCACCAGTTTCTCCATGACCGTTTTCGCGCTGAACTTCTCACACGGGGCCAACGGCGTGAGCGAGCTTCACGGAAAGGTTTCCCGGACCATCTGGAAGGGTGTCTGGCCCAACCTGCCCCATGAGGACATCCCCATAGGTCACGTGACCAACGGGGTTCACGAGAACTCGTGGGTCAGCGGGGAGATGCGGCGCCTCCTGGACAGGTACGTGGGAGACACCGACGCAAGGAATCCGCTTGGTGAAAAATTCTGGCGCCACATCGACAGGATCCCCGACTCGGAGCTGTGGCGAGCCCATGAAAGGCTTCGGGAGAGGATGGTTGCCTATGCCCGGCAACACTGGACCCGGCAGCTCGCAAACATGGGACTCACTCTGCCCGCCTTCGCGGAAAAGCCCGTTCTCAACCCCGAGGTCCTCACGATCGGGTTCGCCCGGCGCTTCGCCACCTACAAGCGGGCGGCGCTGCTGCTGCAGGATGAACCAAGGCTTCTGAAGCTGCTCACCGACCCTGAACGCCCGATCCAGATCATCTTCAGCGGGAAGGCCCACCCCCACGACCAGGGAGGCAAGGACCTTATCAGAAGGATCTTCCATACCTGCATGAAGCGCGAGTTCTACGGCAGGATGGTCTACCTCGACGACTATTCCATGAACCTGGCCAGAACGATGGTACAGGGCGTGGATGTCTGGCTGAACACACCCGGGATGAACATGGAAGCCAGCGGGACCAGTGGCATGAAGGCGTGCATGAACGGCGTTCTGCACTGCAGCATCCCCGACGGCTGGTGGCACGAGGGCTACAGAAGGGACGCGGGCTGGTCAATCGGAATGGGCGAACTCTACGACGACCCCGCCCAGCAGGATGCGGTGGAAGCCAAAACCCTTTTCGACCTGATCGAGAACAGCGTGATACCAGCGTTCTACAACACCGGCACAGACAGCATCCCAAGGTCCTGGACCGCCATGATGAAGAAAACGATGAAGGGCGTCCTGGCCAGATTCAATACGAACAGGATGCTTACGGAATACCTCGAGGGGTTCTACCTGCCCGCGCTATCCCACTCCAGGGCACTCTCGGCTGACGACTTCCGTGGATGCAGAGCCCTGGCGGCATGGAAGAACCAGGTCAGATCGGTATGGAAGGACATTGTCATCACCGATGTCACCGCCGATGCAGGGGCGGACACATTCACCGTGGGCGACTGCATACCGGTGACCGTATCGGTTTTCACGGGCGGTCTTTCCCCCGATGACCTCGCCGTCGAGATCCAGCACGGAAATGCCGGCGGAGACGGCTTCATAACCGAGAGAAGCACAACGCGCCTTTCACCTTCCGGTGGCAGCGACGGGCACTCGATCTATGTCGGGGAACTCCCGTGCAGGGATTCGGGCAGGTTCGGCTTCACGGTAAGGGTCCTGCCCTCACATCCCGAATACGGCAGGATCATCGAACCGGGTCTCGTAAAATGGTGGGAGTAGCGGACGAGCTTCAGCGTGCGGCTTCCTGCCTCTGTCTGCCGTACTCTTTTATGGCTGAGCTTGCAGATCTCACGGCTTCTATGAACTCGTCCGAGACGCTCTGCTTCTTCAGAAGCCCTCCGGAAACCTTGCCGATATAGTCCTTGAGGACCTGAATGTCTTCCGTTCTCCCGTGGTGCACCAGAAGCACAAGCCCTTCCTCCGCAAGATCGGCGTTGTCGAAGGGGTATCCTGAAGCGTTGCTGAACGCCGAACGGATGTGCCTGAGAACCCTGTCGTCGTCCGACGTTTTTCTGAAGAAGCTCATGATCACCGGCCTGGCCGAGGCGTGGGTGTGCCAGAGCCTGAGCGCCGTGGGGATAAGGTCTCGGTCGGGCTCCTCCGCACCCGCCAGCACCTCGAGGGAAGCCTTTATCACGTCCCGGGAGGGGTCGCCTATCATCTCCCGGGCGGCGGCGGCGGCCCTTTCCCGATCAACTCTGAACAGGGCGCTGAGGGAGAGCCTTCTCACCCTGTCGTCGGGGTCGTCGCACAGCCTTTCAAGAAGGTCTCCGCTGTCCCGGTGGCCAAGGTCGCCCAGAAGCCCCACGATGTTCCGAATCATGTAAAAGTCGGGGTTCTGAAGCCGCCCTGTCTCCTGGTCCCTGAAGTTGGCACTGCCGGCAAGTATCTCTTCGACCCTGGCGTGCATCTGGGTTCTGAACCCCATGCCGTAGAGCTTCAGTACCGAATAGGCCCGTGCCCTGTGCTCACGATGCCTTTCCAGAAAGGTGTCCATCAGCCTGCCCGCGAGGTTCCGAAATGAGAACTCGGCCACTATGCGTTCAGCGGCGTTCCTGGGGATCGTGTCGGAACCCATGAGCGATTCGGCGAGGATCTCGGCCGCGTCTGGAGAGTCCATCCTGCGATGGGCTTCGGCGAGACCCCTGCGCACGGCGCTGGCCAGGGCAGGAGTGCCGGGAACCATTGTCCTGAGCTTCCTGAGGTGCTCCACGACCCCCGCAGCCGAGGTCAGCCGGTTCATGGCCATGAGCCGCTCACAGATGGACCCAAGGAGGACCGCCGACATATACAGACCATCGGGAAACGTTGTTCTCAGCATCCACTCCGAAACGGTCTCGGATACCTGCAGCACGGTGTTGATCTTCCCTCTTTCCGCGCCGGTTCCCACCAGATCGGCCAGCTTCTCAAGGGCCGAGAGCCTCTTCTCCTCCCCGGGGGCCTCGAGGTCTTCCAGGCAGCGGTCGATTATCTTGCGAAGGGCGCTCCACGCGATGGAACGCTGTATCTCCCGACTGGTGAGTATGCCGTCCTCGAGTATCGTCGGGTCGAGGGACGCCACGAAATCGGCCAGCATCGAGCGGTACTTGCCTGTGCCGCCGGCGGATTCGTCGAGGATCTTCTGAAACGCCTGACCCAGCTGCTCCGCCGGTATGTCACGGATCGTCTCGCCCTTCTGGAGCCTGTCGATGAGTTCCCGAAACACGATGTCCTCCAGGGCGCTGTCGATGGGGCCGGTGACGGTTTCGGCCACCATCTCTCCGTCACGCGAGACCAGGGCGTACCTGAACTCGTCAACGCTTATCCCGGAGAACCCCTTTTTACGGCATATCTCACCAAGGCCGCCCCTCTCCTTGAGGTAGCCGGCCTTTCTGTTCAGTATCTCCATGAAGTCGAAAAGCTCGACGGGAGTGAGGCCTACATCGAAGGCAATGCTGTTCACCCTGCGCTCTTCGAAGTGGGAGAGCAGGTTCTCGACGGCCTTCACCTTTCTGTTGATCTTGATGTTGTTCACCATGAGCCTCCCACCGAGAAGGGTGAAGGCCACAAGCCCCCCCTCGCTGCCCCTCTGGGCTTCCAGCCTCTCCAGAAAATCTGTAAGGGCGGGCTCGATGGCGGGATGGTCCGGGGGGTACATGCCCACTGTCCGGAGGAGCAGGCTCAGTTTCACAGCGAGGCCCTGTGCCAGCCTGGCCAGCGCAAGGGGACTGTGGGCGACCTCGGAACCCCGCACGTAAGCCTTCAGGTTGGCTCCGGAGTGAAGCCTTTCCATGGTGTCGGGATCGAAGTTGAAGTGCCAGCTCTCCTTGCCCTGCCTGGCGAAGTCCAGTTCTTCGAGGACCTCGTCCAGCTTTTTGCGGGAAGCGCTGGGCCAGGCCGAAACATCAAAGACCAGTTCGGGTTCCTGCGGAGGGCCCGAAGCGAACGTGAGCTCAAGAATGGCTTCACCGGAGGGGAGGCGGTCGGTTCGGCCCTCTTCACGAAGGTCGTTCCATACAAGCGTGGCTGTTTCGAGGACCAGGGAAACCTTCGCCAGGAAGTTGCTTCGACCCTCTGGAGAAAGCCCTTCGATCTGACCCCAGGCCCTGACGAGGTTCGGAAGCTCTGACCTCAGCCCGTTCTGAAGCTGGGCCATGGACACGGTCTTGAGGTTGGGGCTCCAGGAGAGTGAATTGACCGACGTGTAGAACGCCAGGGCCCTGACGGGAGCTTCAAGGGCGGAATCGGATAGAAACTGAAAAACCTCGTGGGGAGACTGGTACTCTGAGACTTTCTCAGCGAACAGACCGCCCCTCTCCCTTGCATCGGCAGATGATGCCAGCGACGAACACAGGGCCGAGATGTCCATCCTGCACTCCCCCCCGCTCAGGCTTTCAATAAAGGGACGATAATACGCAAACATGGTATTGACAATCGCTGCCCGCATGCGAAGTTTACTCCCACGCGGGAGCGGAAGGGGACTGGTGTCCCTCCCGGACTTCAAATCCGGCGTCGGGTGCTCAAACCATCCTGGGTGGGTTCGATTCCCACACGTTCCCGCCACCATTCCCGACTATCCCGTCCAGAACCATCTGGGCAAGGGCATACCCAAAAACACCGGGCATGGTCATCAGGCTGGGCAGCCTGTTCCTGACCCTGCCCCTGCTGCATGAGATGTCAATTTCATCCGGGGGCATGGGCTTCACGGGCATCTCGATCGAGTAAACGCACAACACCGGTCCGTAGACGGACCTTTTGCGCAGGTAGCGGCGAAGCTGCCTGGCCAGGGGACAGCCCCTTGTTTCCCAGAGGTTTCCCACCCTCACCAGAGAAGGGTCCCTTCTTCCCGAGGCGCCCATACTGCTGAACACAGGTATGCCCCCGGCAAGACACCATGAGATCAGCGCGGTCTTGGGGTTCAGGCTGTCTATCGCGTCCGCCACGAAGAAACCGCTCCCCTTCGGAAGAAGATCAGGCAGGGTGTCTTCGTGGATGAAAACGCTTCTGTGATCGATAAGGGTGTCGGGGCATGTTCCTGAAAGTATCGCCGCCGCCGCCCCGGCCTTGCCCAGCCCAACGTCGGAAGGGCCGAAGAGGGCGCTCCGGTTCAGGCCTGTTTCGGTAACAGGGTCGAAGTCGCACAGAAGCACCTCGCCGATCCCGGTCCTGCAAAGGGCCGAGGCGCAGTGGCTGCCGACACCTCCAAGACCTGCCACAAGCACCCTGGCCTGCCTTATCTTCTGGAATCCGGCTTCGCCGAAGAAGTCCAGCACCCTGTCAAAACGCCTGCTCACTGCGCACGCCCGAGAACCCGCATGGCGGTGGACGTAGTGTCCTGGGCAATGCGGGAAGGCGTTGCTCCCCTCACGGCTGCGATGGCACTTGCCACAAGGGGCAGTGAAGAAGGCTCGGAGGGGCCGCCCTCGACCCCTATCCACGGGGAGTCGGTTTCGAGCACGAACCGGCCGTCGGGGACCGAAGCGGCGCTGGCCCGGGCGTTACGGGCTCCGCTTCTTGTCACGGCCCCTCCGAAACCGATACAGAAGCCCAGGTCAAGAAATGGGCGCATCTGCCCGGGACTTCGGCTGTAGCCGTGAAGTATGCCCCCCACGGGGGCAATGCTTGAAAGCAGTTCAAGCAACTCGCAAAAAGCGCCCCTGCAGTGAAGCAGCACCGGCAGGCGCAACTTGCGGGCCAGTCTGAGCTGGGTTTCGAGGCAGTCCAGTTGAACGGTTCTAGGGATCGGGACCTTCCAGTCCAGACCGATCTCTCCAACTGCCGAAGCCCCTGAGAGAGCTTTCTCCAGAAGGGAATCGTCAACGCCCTCGGAAGCGTTCCACGGATGAACACCGAATGCCGTGAGGATACCCTTCCTGTTTCCCAGGGTTTTCAGCCCTTCCCAGTCCGCACGGCAGACCGTGGGAACCAGCAGGCATTCGACCGTACGGTCCGCCGCCCTTTCGAGAACACCTTCGATGTCGGTTTTCAGCGGCTCGTCAAGAAGGTGGCAATGCGTGTCAATCAACATCGGAGTAGTCGAGGGTTCTCTTCCTGAACCCGTAACCCATGACATCGTAGGCGTCGTGCAGCACCATGAAGGCATCAGGATCGATATCCTTCACCAGCTTCTGAAGGACCATCACCTGCCTTCGGTGAACGCAGACATAGATCACGTCCCTGTCGCGCCTTTCATACCCGCCCTGCCCCTTCAGAAAGGTTACGCCCCGGTCCAGGTGTTCATAGATGGCATCCCTGATGGCCTCGGAGTTGTCGCTGATTATGAAAACAGCCTTCACGAAGGGCATCCCCTCGGCGGCAAGATCGGTCATCCTCGTTGTCAAAAAGAGGTTGAGGTATGCCCAGATCACCAGCCTGGCGTCGCCGAAGACAACGCCCGCCAGAAGGATTATCACGCTCTCCACCATCCAGTAGCCCGTGGAGATCGTCACTCCGGCATACTTCTTGAGCATGGCCACGGGGATGTCGGTCCCCCCGGTGGAACCGCGGAAGCGGAAGATCAGCCCCAGAGCTATTCCGAGGAGGGAAGAACCGGCCACGGAAGCCAGCAGGACATCCATCTCGCTTCCGCCGGTGAAGAGAACCGCGAACCTGGGCAGTTCATCCGCCGGGGCGATGTTGTGAACAAAGGTATCAAAGCCGGGAACGAACGACAGCCTGACCGGTGAAAAGAGCCAGCAGGCTCCGTTCGACATCATCATCCCCGCAAAGCTTCTAACACCGAACTGCTTTCCCACCATATAGTAACCCAGGAAGAACAGGGGAATGTTGAAGCCGAACATCCATACGCTCTCCTGCACACCCGTGAAGTGGTAGAGGATCTGCGCGAGCCCCGCGACCCCTCCCGGAGAGATCCGGAACGGCATGAGAAACCATGAATAGGCAATCCCGAAGAGAATGGCGCCCAGCATGATCCCTATGTAATCGCGATCGGGAAGGAACCTCTTTGCCCTCTGGACCATCCTTGAGACGACCTCTCTACTCGGTCAAATCCCAGGAGGAGAGCCTTGATGTGACTTCAGTCGTGTACTGCCCGGCGCCCTGTGAGTAGACATTCCTCACCATGCCCACGCCTGGGGCGAAATCGGCCGTATTGACAACATTGCCGCCCTCGATCCAGGTGGTCCTCATCTCCATGCAGTCAGAGAAGTTGCCTGCGGGAACCGACACGTCGGCGGTCAGGCTGAGGATCTCCCCCGTCACCGCGGGCTCGGTCTGGAACGCCCAGACCATTCCGGCAATGAGAGGGAAGGGAACGGTCCAGCAGGAGTCGGTGGATGAAAGACCCGGGTATCCGAAAAAACCCGCTGAGGTTACCCTTACATAGCTGGTGTCAGCAGTTTCCACGATCATGAGGCCCTGGATGGTGTCACTGACCATGGTTTCCTCAACAAAGACCTGGAAGCCACCGGAGTGCTCCGCGGTGCCTGTGATGTTCACTGTGGAGGTTCCAGCGATGGTGTAGCTAAGCGAATCGATGTTGTATGTGCCGAACCTGGCGTAACTCCAGGTGTTGCCCACCGCAAGGGGATAGAACAGGGAGTCGTCGTTCTGTCCCGGGTTGAAGGGGTCGTCGCCGCATGCCAGGAACAGCGTCGCCGCGAAAAGAAAGATTACGGACCTGCGAGTTTTCATTCACACACTTCCCTTCCGTGATGTCAGACACGTTAGTATCCGGATTTCAGAGCGCGGCGGCAAGGGCCGAAAGGGCCGGGGCGAACAGGAGACCGGGAAGCATGTTCGCTGCCCTGACCTTTGCCAGGTCGAGAAGCAGAAGGCCCAGACCGAGAAGTATCACTCCCCCCGTAGCCGTCATGTCCGCTATCATGGAGTTGCTTAGCACCCCCGCGAGGGTCTCCGCCCCCAGGGTGAGCCCCCCCTGCACCAGAAGCACTATCACGGCGGCAAAGGTGACGCCCATCCCCATTCCCGCCGCGAAAGCCATGCCCGCAAAGAAATCCAGCACGCTCTTTACAACGAGAAGCGAGGGGTCACCACTGAGACCGTCCTGCATCGAGCCGACAACGGTCATGGGGCCAACGCAGAAAACCAGCCCTGCCGTTACGAATCCCCTTGTGAAATCACCCCTGGACAGGAACGGAACGCGGTCGCAGCCCTTCTTGAGCCTTTCGCCCAGTGATTCGAGACGGGCCTCCAGCCCAAGCAGCTCGCCAGTTATGCCTCCCGCGATGAGAGCACCCAGAACCACAAGTACATTCCCTGCTTCCAGAAACATCTTCACCCCCATGGCCAGGGTGAAGATGCCGATGATCTGCATCACGATTCGCTGCACGCCGGCGGGGAACCTTGCGCCCAGAAGGCTTCCCAGCATGCCGCCAAGGATCACGGCGCCTGTGTTGACAAGGGTTCCCGTCATTCCCACTCGATGGTGGCCGGTGGCTTGGAGGAGATGTCGTAAACAACCCGGCTTACCCCGGGGACCCTGTTGACTATCTCACTGGAGAGCCTGGCCATGTGATCGGGGTCCATCCTGTACCAGTCCGCGGTCATGCCGTCGGTGCTGGTGACCGCCCTGAGGGCGGCGACCCTGTGGTATGTGCGCTCGTCACCCATGACCCCCACGGTGCGTATTGGAAGAAGCACCGCGAACGCCTGCCAGATGCGGTCGTAAAGCCCGTTCTCCCGCAGGTATTCGATGAACACGGCGTCCACCCTGCGCAGAAGGTCAAGATCGTCCCTGTTCACCGGCCCAAGTATCCTTACCGCGAGGCCGGGGCCGGGAAATGGATGACGGTCAACCATGGTGTCCGGAAGCCCCAGTTCCCTGCCAAGTTCACGCACCTCGTCCTTGAAAAGCTCACGAAGGGGCTCCAGAAGCCTGAGGTGCATCTTTTCGGGCAACCCCCCAACGTTGTGATGGCTCTTTATAGTGGCCGAGGGTCCCCTGAAGCTCACGCTTTCGATCACATCGGGGTAAAGGGTGCCCTGTGCGAGGTGGGTGGCGCCATTAATACCCGCCGCGGCCTTCTCAAACAGCTCGATGAAAACCCTGCCGATTGTCTTGCGCTTGCTCTCGGGGTCGGAAACCCCGGCGAGCTGGCCAAGAAAGGCCTCGGTGCCATCGATAACCACCAGGGGCATGTGAAAGTGGTCGCGGAAGGTGGCCTCGACCTGTTCCCTCTCGCCCTGCCGAAGAAGGCCGTTGTCCACGAAAATGGGGGTGAACCTGCCGGGCACGGCCCGGTGCAGCAGGGCGCCCACGACCGAGCTGTCTACTCCACCGGAAAGGCCCAGTATCACATGCCCTTCCTCACCAAGTTCCCTGCGGACGGCTTCGGCTGCTTCCACCGCATAGGCTTTCATGTTCCAGTTCGGTGAAAGGCCGGCCAGGTTGAACAGAAAGTTCTCGAGGAACGGGACACCGAAAACGGTGTGATTCACTTCGGGGTGGAACTGAACGCCGTACCTTTTCGCGCCGGGGTTCTCCATTGCGGCAATGGGGAGCAACTGTGTCGAGGCAGCAACCGTGTAGCCCGGAGGAAGCCCCGTGACGCGGTCGCCGTGGCTCATCCATGCCGTAAGCCCGTGATCAAGCCCCCGGAGAAGGATGCTTCCATCCCCGGGCGTTATCTCAGCGGGACCGAATTCGCGGGCATGCCCGCCCTCCACCCTGCCCCCGGTGTGATGGGCCAGGAGCTGCATGCCGTAACAGACACCGAGCAGGGGCAGTTCGGTTTCGAAAACCTCGGGGGCGGGGTGGGGGGAACCCGGGGCGTAGACGCTGAACGGGCTTCCCGAGAGGATCAGGGCACCGGGTTTCATGCGAAGCACCCTGCTCCAGGCGGCATCGCCGGGAAGCAGTTCGCAGTAGACTCCCAGCTCCCTCACCCGTCTTGCTATGAGCTGGGAATACTGGCTGCCGAAGTCAAGAATGGCCACTCCGCCGGGGATCATCGGTCTTCCTTTCCGGGAATGCCCTCGGAAGGGGGAAGGACCGGGTAGTCACCGGTGAAGCACGCCGTGCAGTAATCCCTTGTACTGTGAGCGCTCACGCAGGAAAGCATTCCCTCGACAGAAAGGTAGGCAAGGCTGTCGAGACCCAGTATGTCCGCCACTTCGGACACAGTCCTGCCGTAGGCGATGAGCTTGTCCTGCCTTGGGAAATCGATGCCGAAGTAACAACCGTGCCTGTGGGGAGGGCAGCTCACCCGCATGTGAACCTCTTTGGCCCCGGCTTCGCGCAGAGCCTTGATCCGGGTTCTGCTGGTTGTGCCGCGGACTATGCTGTCCTCCACCACACAAAGCCTTTTCCCCTGAACCGCGTCGGGGATCGGTTGAAGTTTCCGCATCACCATCGCCGGCCGCGAAGCCTGACCCGGATCTATGAACGTACGGCCAACGTAGTGGTTTCTGGTGAACCCCATGTCCATGTAAACGCCTATCTCGCGGGAGTAGCCCATTGCGGCGAACATGCCGCTGTCAGGAACGGGCATCACCATATCGCAGTCGACGGGGTGCTCACGAGCCAGCTGCCGTCCCATGTTGAGCCTCACCCGATGCACACTGTCGCCGAACACCAGGCTGCCGGGCCTGGCAAAGTAGACGTGTTCAAAGATGCACTGGGCCATCCTGTTGTCGCCGGCCTGAAACAGCTCGGTTTCGCCGTCGAACCATGATGTGACGGGCTGTTCCCCATCCCTGGGGAAGAAGAGCATCTCCCCGGCTTCGATCTCCCTCACATACTCGGCACCGGTCATGGAAAAGGCTATCGACTCGCTGGCGACGACCCATCCACCCTCGGGGATCCTCCCAAGGCTGAGAGGCCTGAAACCAAGAGGATCGCGCACGGCGTACATTCCGTCGGGCGTAAGAAGAAGAAGACAAAAGGCGCCCTCGAGCCTGGCCAGGGCTATCTCGAAACAGCGCCTCA
This sequence comes from candidate division Hyd24-12 bacterium UBA6080, assembly GCA_002436025.1. Classification (GTDB taxonomy): domain Bacteria; phylum Fermentibacterota; class Fermentibacteria; order Fermentibacterales; family JCC-6; genus UBA6080. The sequence goes on along the minus strand of DIXM01000002.1, from coordinate 540,606 downwards.
CGTTGTAGTTGTTGTCCTCGAGCTCGCGGCTCATAAGGTGAAGTACTATCTCCGTGTCGGTGTTGGTCTGGAGAATGTGTCCCTTGCGCTGGAGTTCCCGCCTTATGCTCCCGGCGTTGCTTATGGTGCCGTTGTGGGCTATGGCCACGGGAATTCCAGCCATGTTCACCAGGATGGGCTGGGCGTTTATCACATCGTCACCACCGAACGTGCCGTAACGCACATGCCCCACGGCGGCCTTTATCGAATCGCTGAAGAGGCTCTGCGGGGCATCGGCCATGGCTTCCGAGACCAGCCCCCTCCGCTTGTGGAGAGAGATCGTGCCATCGTGGTCGAGGGCCGCAACACCGGCGGCTTCCTGCCCCCTGTGCTGCTGGGCGAAGAGCCCCTCCGCAACCAGGGCGGCCGGAGTCACGGAACTGCCTGTGACACCGCACAACCCGCAGTACTCACGGGGTCCGCTCACCGGCAAACCTCCCTGGCGGCTCCGACAAGCCCTGTGAAAAGGGGATGCGGGGCGAGGGGACGGGATTTGAACTCAGGGTGGTACTGGCACGCGATGAACCAGGGGTGGTCGGATCTTTCCACGACCTCAACGAGGTTTCCGTCAGGGGAGAGCCCGGAAAGGACCAGCCCCGCCTTCGTGAGGGCTTCGCGGTAGACGTTGTTGAACTCGAACCTGTGGCGGTGCCGCTCGGAAATGGTGTCCTCGCCGTAGACCCTTTCGGCGGCGCTGCCTTTTCGAAGAATGCAGGGGTACGCTCCGAGCCGCATTGTACCCCCCTTGTCAAGCACGTTGCGCTGTTGATCCATCAGGCTGATGACCGGATCGGGTGTGTCAGGATCGAACTCGGAGCTGTTGGCACTCTGAAAACCAGCAAGATGCCTGGCCGTTTCGATAACGGCGCACTGCATGCCAAGACAGATGCCCAGAAACGGTATGGCGTTCTCACGGGCGTGCCTGACAGCCCTTATCTTCCCCTCGAGGCCCCGGTAGCCGAACCCGCCCGGCACAAGGATGCCCTGAACACCGCTGAGGAGCTCCGCTGTCGTGTCGGGTCCCAGCTCCTCACTCTCGATGCAGCGCAGGCTGAGCTTTACGTCGTGGGCAATGGCTCCGTGTGACAGGGCTTCGAATATGGATTTGTAGGCGTCGCGGAGAGCCATGTACTTTCCGACCACGGCTATCTCCACTTTCCCCGACCCGGGCTTCACGGCTCGACCCACCATCCTCTCCCAGGCCCCCATGTCAAGCTGGCCTGCGGGCAGCCCCACCTTCTCGAGTATCAGTGTATCGAGTCCCTGTCTGGCAAGCTCTCCCGGAACTTCATAAATGGAATTCGCCACATCGGTTTCCTCGATCACCGCCCGGCGTTCCACATTGCAGAAAAGGCTGAGTTTCTGGAAGTGCTCTTCCCGCATTGCGACCTCGGTCCTGCAGATGAGAACATCGGGAATGATGCCGATGCTTCGAAGGACCCCCGAGGACTGCTGGGCGGGTTTGGTCTTGAGTTCACCGCTGGCGGCGAGGTAAGGGACAAGCGTGAGGTGAACGAAAAGTGAGTTGCCAGCTCCCAATTCATGTCTGAGCTGTCTGAGCGCCTCGAGGAATGGGCTGGATTCGATGTCGCCTGTAGTTCCGCCGATCTCGGTTATCACGATTTCGGCACCGGTTTCCCGGCAGTCGAGAATTGCCTTCTTTATCTCGTCGGTGATGTGGGGAACCACCTGAACCGTGCCGCCCAGGTAGCCGCCTTCGCGCTCGCGCCTTATCACGGCGGAATAGATGCGCCCCGTGGTGAAGTTGCTCTGCCTGGTGCATGTGACGCCGGCGAAGCGCTCGTAGTGGCCCAGGTCGAGATCGGTCTCGGCGCCGTCGTCGGTCACGAAAACCTCGCCGTGCTGGTAGGGCGACATGGTTCCGGGATCAACGTTGATGTACGGGTCGAGTTTCTGAAGGAAGACGCCGTACCCCCGCTGCTTCAGCAGCAGGGCGATGGATGCAGCCGTTATGCCCTTGCCCAGCGACGAAACGACTCCCCCGGTGATAAAGATATGCCTTGCTGCCCCCGCCATCGCTCTCCCCTTCCGGCACTAAGGAAAACACTCCCCAAAGGTAAAATATAGCCCAAGGGAGGGCTGTGGTCACACTGCCTGAAATTATCAGATTGCCACGGTTATCGATTGTAGATCTGTTGTGTACTACTATTGTCTTTTGTCGTTTTATCTTTTACAGAGTGTTATTAGCACATCTGAATAACAGCGCAATTGAACCTAAGGAATGCTGTTCATGTGAAACTGCGAAAGATGAGTGGATCCGCAAAAAAAGCTGAACGTAGGCTTTACTGAAATGGCTATCCACATATGAACTACAGAAACTTATCAAGTACACTGTGTTTTATCCATAGAGTAACAATAATCCCATCTAGCTGTATATCTTCGTTTTACGATGTACTACGAGTGATGCATAACTTGCGTTTTCATCCCCGACTTGACATGCTTTACGTCTTCAGCGATAGTATTATCATGTTGCATCCATAGTTATCAGAAAGGTTGGCGTAAACATGTTTGAGTCAATGATCGAGTTTGTAACTGACAATGAGGTACCACATTGCCCCTTCGGAACAGCAATTGACCGTTGTTCACCTTGTTCCGGTATAGAAGTGGCCTGCGCGCTCCAAGTTCTTTAGTTCTCTTCTTTTCTAGCCTGTGATGGGCAACTGGTCTTTTCTTTACTCAATAAATGCTTGGATGCAATCGTTCAGATCAGTTGCCCATTGCAGGTCATAACAAGGCGTAGTTCTGTTAGGCAGTATCGCCAGATAATTTTCCCTGAACTGAAAGAGTAGTATATGGAATCATTCTCGGAACAATCACTATTTCTATTATCCCATTACAGAAAATTCCCCCTAGAGGATGGGAGTTTTTTGTTATTTAATTCTGCTACTAATGGTCTCATGAAAACAACAGATGCTTTCGTCAATTTAATTAATCGATGCAGCACTGTATTCTGCTACAAAGAACTCGTCAACATTGTTCGCAATGAGCATAATGTTACTGATTTGGGTCAACTTAATGCTACATTTGATAATGCCATTAAATGTGGTATTCTTTTGCATTTGAACAGTACTAGTGAATGTAATATTCCACTTGCCGACGATTTCTTGTCTAGCACTGAAACAGCTAATTCCAGCTGCAACATTGGTGTTCCAACTGAGAGTATTAACAAAGTAAGCATTATGATAACCGATAGATGCAATTGTGATTGTTCCTATTGTTTAAATAAATCTACAAGACTATCGCAGCGGCATGAACTCTCGTTTCTGCAATGGAAATCTGTCGTAGATCAATTGATATTATTAAATTGCAGTAGTATTACATTTACTGGCGGCGAGCCTTTATTGTCAAGCACACTTTTTGAAATAGCGCAGTATTGCAAAATCAATGGAATTAATACTGCTATTATATCCAATGGTATTTTGTTTAGTGATGATAATATACAGCAAATTGCCGATTGTTTCGATAGTATTAGTATCAGTATTGATTCTCATATCCAAGCGATTGCTGATAGACTAAGAGGAAAGGGAACATATCAGTCAGCAATTGCGGCTATATCTCTTTTAAAGAAGGTAAAAAAAGAATGTGTGGTTAATTCTGTAATGACTGGAATAAATATTGATTATTTAACTACAATGTATGATTATTTTTATAATACGTATGATAATGTAGCCGACATTAACCCGATGGTGCAGGAGTACGACAGCCTTTGTCCTGAATTCTCTATCAGTACAGAACAATTACTTAAATTTGTAAGTAATAACATGGACTATCATATCAATAAATACGGATATGAGGCCTTAATCAAATCGAAAAAGTTTCCTTTAGCGCCAAAGTGCGGCTGTGGTGTTGGTAGTAGTGAGATTGCAATTTCTCCTGACGGAAAGGTATACCCCTGTAGAGTTCTTTACACAAAGGAACTTGAGTGTGGTGACATTCTTAGTAGTAGTATACGTGAAATATATAATAATAGTGAGATTTTGAAGAAAATACGTTATGCTGACACTCACAGACCTGACAAATGCAAAAACGGGGATTGTGGACTAAGTTCATTTTGTCGAGGTGGGTGCTTCGCGTCAACCTACTATGCAAGTGGAAGCTATACACCTGTTTTGAGCCCTCGACAATGTGCATTTCAGCACAAGTATACTGCAGAGCAATTGGCACTAAAAGTGCGCAGTAAGCTAGCCCGATAAGTTTTGTTTGCTCTTGCGTGCATGTATTCTCTATTGATCAATATGCTCAGTGAGGCCCTATCTTCAGAGTGATCCCGCCCGAGGGGTCAACGCCCCTGAAGGTGGAGAGAAGCCCCCGGACTGTCCCCGAAAGGGCCCTGGCGGGGAAACCGGACAGGGGGATCTCGGTGCCGTTGCATATCAGTTCAACTTCCTTCGAGCATCTTACGGGGCATGACTCGCAGGCAGATGCATCCCTTGAAAGCAGCCTCACGGCTTCAAGCGCCATCATTGACGCCACCAGGCTCACCCTGGCGGAAAGGGTGCCCAGTTTCAGATCGGATTCCCCGTCACCCACGACGGTGAGTCCGCCGCCCCGGCGGTCAACTCTGACCGAACCCGAGTCCCCGGTTCCGGCCAGACCGCTGCAGGCCACGACCGGGGTGCCCGGCATACCTTCGAGCCAGGTGTTCAGCAGCATCTCCTTCGACTCGTCAAGGTCAAGGGCTTCGATAAGCAGATCGCAGCTTTCGAAAAGGCTTGCGGCGTTCCCCCGGTCAATCCTCACTTCAAGCGCCTCAACGGCAGTTCCCGCCGGAATGCCCTCTATCTGGCTCTTCAGGGCCATAACCTTGGGCATGCCGATGTGCCCGGTGAAGTAGTGCTGCCGGTTGAGGTTCCTGGTCTCGACCCTGTCAAAGTCCACGATAACCAGGGTTCCGACCCCGGCCCTTGCCAGAAGCATGGCTGCATTGCTGCCTATCCCCCCGCAACCGGCTATACCCACCCGGGCAACCTTCAGCCGGTCAGTGAGTCCCGGCGGGTTGTCGCTGAAAACCCCTTCGTCCCTGCTCAAAGCGCTCCTTTCTCTCACAGCAGGACCATCCGCTGTGAAAGTGCACCCGCCCCGCCCCGGTACACCACTATGTAAACCCCTCCCGGCAGGCCGGACAGACGAAGCCGGGTGTTCCCATCCTCTGCCGAAGGGCTTTCCGTGACAAGCCTTCCCGACAGGTCGTACACGGAAAGGGTTCCCGGACCGCCGGGGTGTTCCACCGTCACCGAGCTTACTGCCGGGAGGGGATAAATCCGCAGGGCTGACGGGGTCACCGAACCCGGATCAACGCCAGTGTACTGGGGCTGGGGGCCGTAGTGGAAGCCCATGTCGGACTGGCCCGTGTCGGGGGACTGATCCGTTCTGGTCCAGTAAATGTTAAGCCCCGGTTCTGATGCGTTTACGGAGCCGGCATTTACGCACGGGCTGTTCTGGGGCTGCCCGGAAGCTGTCTGCGAGAGGTGATGGCCATCCACCAGTATCGGATCCTGGCTGATGTTCCCGTCGTACCCGGTCTGATCGGGCAGGTTGCCCCAGTCTCCGTCGGGATTCCCCCACAGGCAGTTGTGATTGAACTGGGGATCACCCCCGCCGTCGATCCAGAGCGCCGGAGTGATGTTCCCCGTTATGATGCAATCGTGCATGACCGCTTCGGAACCCACCCTGAAGTAGACCGCGCTTCCCTCATAGGTTGTGGAGTTGCCCTCGAAGGTGCACCATCCAATGTCGGGGGAGGAGTAGGCGTACAGGTAGAGCCCGGCCCCGTTGTCCCAGGCGTAGTTACCTGTGAACAGGCAGTTCCGCACCAGGGGTGAACTGTGAAAAAGGTAGACCCCTCCGCCATCGTCTGTGGAGCTGTTGTCCTCGAAAACACAGGAAAGCAGTTCAAGACCTTCGCCGGCATAGGCGTATATGCCCGCGCCGGATGTGTTGCAGGTGTTGGAATCGAAAACACATGAGACCAGTCTGGGCGAGCCCCTCCAAAGATACGCCCCGCCCCCGCTTCCGGAGTGGCATTCGTGGAAATTCAGAGCGATGATGGTTGGGGAAGCGTAATAGCTGAACAGGCCTCCCCCGAGTTCTTCAGTACTTCCACCCGAAACTGTGAACCCCGAAAGAACCGTGCTTCTGTCAAGGGTGTCCGTGGAGATGCCGTCGATGTGAATCACCGAACCGGACAGTCCACCCCCTTCCAGAACAACCGACCCGGGGTTCCCGGTATCGCCCAGAAGCGTAACTCCGTTGTGGGAACCGTTCAGGAAGACAAGGTGCTCCCCTGTTCCGGTGTGAACCCCGGGCATGAGAAGTACGGTGTCGCCCGCAGCCGAAATGTCCAGTGCATCCTGAATGCTCTGCCCCGGTGATACCACAATGAGCCCCGCTGTAAGCGCCGTGAGAGCCGTCACCGAAGCACCACCGTTCTCGCCGCGATCGTCCCGCAAGGACCGGTGCAGCGAACAAAGAGAACTCCTGCAGGAGTTCCGGGCGGCACGTTCCACGTAAACTCCGTCTCCCCGGCACTCACAGAAAGTGCTCCCAGCTCGGTCACCAGCCTTCCGGCGAGGTCGAAGACCGACAGTTCGACAAGCACCGTTTCCGGGGATCCGACTGTCATGGTGAGTGGTCCGGTGGTAGGGCACGGGTAGACACTGAGCATGAAGGCCCGGGGAGGAGGCTCGGGGTTCCAGAGGAACGGAAGGGGGTTGAAATGAAAACCCATGTCCGCCGTTCCCTGGTCCGGAATACTGTCGGTTCGCGTGGAAAACCACTGGACAATGCTTCCATCGGCGGGAACATGACCTGCGTCCGTGCAGGGGCTCTGGACGGGCTGCCCGGAAGCGGTCTGGGAAAGCCTGAGAAGTGGATCGGCGTAGAGCGGGTCTTCCGATATGTTGCCAAGGGTTCCAGTCGGGTCCTCCATGTTCACGTAGTTACCGTATTCGTTGTCCCACGCGCAGCCATGGCTAATGAAAACGGCCTCGTCGCCCCTCTTGAGCTGGACGCCGCCCTTGCCCTGATTCTGTGTCACGATGCAGGATTCCATCGAAAGGCTGTCGCAGGATGACACCAGAATGCCTCCGCCGTCATCCCCGCTGAAGTTGTCATGAAGGGTGCAGAACTGCATGAGAAGCCGTCCCCGAAGCTGCATGAACGCCCCGCCGTCATCGCCGGTGTGGTTGTCTGTCAAAAGCACGTTGCGGGCGAAGGTATCGCCCTGATAGGCGTACACCCCTCCGCCGTCGTCTTCCGCTGTGTTAAGGCGTACCACCGAGTGGCTCAGCATGGCATCGCTTCCGTAGAAGCACGCCCCCCCTCCGGAGACCAGCGCGGTGTTGTTCTCTATCAGAAGGCCGGACAGGTCCGGCGAACCCCCTTCGCAGAAAACCCCACCGCCCATGAGTGCCGTGTTGCCGCTCAGAGTGCAGTTCCTCACGAGGCACTCACCGTTGGTGATGCACAGGCCTCCGCCTCCGAACCACGTTTCGGACAGGGCACTGCCCCCTGTAAGCACCAGGTTCGAAAGCACGGTCGCTGACCCGACGGGTCCCTGGACGACCACCACAGGGCGGTCACGCCCCGCCCCGTCAAGAACGGCCCTGTTCAGGGAATCCGAGGTTATCACAACGCCGTCGTTCGCAGGCAGCAGATGGATCAGCGGGAGATCGTCATCCCTCGTGTAGGTTCCCGGGTTGAAGAACAGGGTGTCGCCTTCCCCAAGGGCCAGAAGGCTGTCCTGGAACGCATCTCCAGGGACCACCGAGACCCTGACGGCCGTTGCTGAGGAAGCGATCAGGAGAACAGCTGCGATGGGATGACTTTTCATCACTGCACCCCGTTCAGTCTGGTGAACCTGACCGACCTTCGCAAGCCCGCATATGAAACCTGAAGAAGATAAAGCCCCGAAGGCAGAGGCCCGACATCAAGGGTCAGGCTGTGCACACCGGCGTTCATGGTCGTTGAGAGCGGGGGCAGGACTTCACGCCCGGCAAGATCGAACACCCTGAAGACGCACGCGCCTCCCGGACTGACGAGAACGCTGGCAGTGACGGAGCCGCCCGTGGGGTTCGGGTAAAGGCGCTGCAGGTCAAGGCTGTAGCCGGGAGACCAGGGCGGGTCTCCGCTGTTTGTCATTCCCGGAGTTCCGCCGTTGTGGGTGGCTGACCAGGATTCGGGTTTGGAGTTGTCCCGTTCGGGACTGAGAAGGGAGAGGCTCCAACCGTCATTGGCCGGCTCCTCCGGCCATGGGGCAACGGGAAGGTACGGCACGTAATCCACCTGTGCGCCAAGCGGGTCGTACAGCCTCAGTATCTCACCATCCGACGACAGCCCGAACTGGAAAGGGTCGGGGTCGACCGGGCATTCGGGGTAGGTCAGGAAGAAGGCTCCGGGGTCCGCCAGAAGTACAAGGAATTCACCCGGCGCAAGCAGGATGTCACCCATCACGTGAAGATTCCTGTCCTGCGTGTCCCGAAACGCCCAGCCCGACAGATCTACGGAATCCTCTCCGGCATTCATCAGTTCAACCCAGTCGCCGGGCGAGACCAGGCCGTCGTTCCTGTAAAAGACCTCGTTTACAACAACGCTTCCGAATCTGGGAACGGACTGCCGTGGAGTCAGACGGACCGACCTGTTCAGTGCGCTCTCCGTTCTGAACGGATTCATCGCCATGACCTGAAGGTACGAAACCGAACGTGATCCACCGGACAAACCGGAGATTGTGATCGATGTGTCACCGGTCATCGTCTCCCAGTAGACCGCCGTTTCATCGAGGAAGGTGGAATCGGTGGAAAGACGCACCTGGTAACGGGAGCCCCGGGCGGCGTCTGTCCATCTCGCCTGAACGTTCCCCTGGGAATCGAAGGAAGTGGGGTCGATCCGAAAAGGCAGCGGCCAGTCGCTTATCATCGGGGAGATGTGCTGAACCCTCTGGGCGGGCCAGTCTCTCAGGGACTGCACGGCTTCCCCGAACTGCTCCATGGTGTAGTCACGGTACGGGTCCACCAGAACCAGAGGCTGAACCAGTGCGGCCAGGGAATCCACGGGGCCGCTTGCCGCCCACTGCACAAAATCCGGGGAGAGTTGTGCAAGCCTATCCAGAAGGAGTTCCCTGGTCTGGGGGCTCGTCCAGAGGCGCCAGAGAAGCGTATTTGGCTCAGAGACCTGGTTGGCGACAGCGTAGTACGGCCAATCGGGGCCGTAGTCGCTGCCCCAGGTCTTGTCCATGTCCCAGGGGATCATCCGCCATCTGCCAAATGAGCCCGGCTCGTCGAGAGCCATGTGGTAGTTGTGGTAGTACGTGCTTCCGTGGGCAAGAAGGGTGTTTGCCGCGACACAGGAGAGCAGTGCGTCGAGGTGTACCCGGGCGGAGATGTCGGTTGTGAACGCGCTGTCGGGCGCGGTCATAAGCCATCTTACGAACCATTCAAGATCGTCGTCGGGAAGGTCCTCGAATGTCTTCTTCAGGTAGAGGTGCAGCCTGTCCGGGGAGTTGAGGGATGCCCCGTACTCCCTGCATTTGTAAACAACAGCGTCGTCAGGAAGCCATGTCCGGAGAGCGAAGTCGCCGTCCACATCCTCCACGAAAAGGTAAGGTCCCTGCGTCTCCCCGTTGTAGATGACCTCGGTCATGGCGGCAAAAGGCACGATCTGCCCGCATTGGGCATGAAACAGGTAGCACAGATTCTCCCTTATCCTGGTCCTGTCCATGTATTGGGCGTTCAGGTTCAGCTCGTCGAACCCGTGCAGACGGTACCCGGGCGCGAGCCTGACCTTGACGGATTTCTTGGGATAGTAGCTGCTGGTCTGGCCCCTGATCTGCATGGTACAGGGGTACGTGATGCCTCCCGTCGTAAGCACGGCCTGCACCTGTATTTCCGAGTCAGGGTAGGCACAGGCGTAGTCCCACTCCCCGGGATCGAACTGCAGGGAAAGCCTGACCAGGGAATCGGGCCACATGGAGAGCATGGAGACAGCGAGTATCAGGGCAGCCATAAAAACCTTCCCGTGCTTATCCTTCCCGCCGAACGGGCCACGAGGAAGTACACCCCCGAGGGCATTCCCGTCGTGAGTTCGATGGTGTGCACGGATGGTCCCGAACTCAGCTCGCCGACGTTTTGAACGACACGGCCCGAAAGGTCCATGACCATAATCTGGACCTCGCCCGAACCTCCCGAGAGGGTAAAACTCAACGAGCCACTCCGCAAGGGGTTGGGCTTTATCGAACCCAGGGTCACGAAACCCGCGACGTTCTGATACCACGATGGATTACCCGCTCCCGGGCTTCCGGGCTGCGAAGCGGCCTCCCATGATCGGGGATCGGACTGGTCAAAACCCGGGTTGATAAGGGCGAGAATGCCCTGATCAGCCTCGGGCCAGGGCGGTTCAGGTGTGAACCTTACAAGCTCAGTGGTCACACCGGCACGGCTCACATAGCTTATGGCCTCGCCATCTGACGAAAGGCTGAACCCCATGTCCATGATCTGGCAGTCGACGCCTGAAAACTGGGCCAAGAAGAGGTCCACGTCGGACGCCAAAACCAGAAAACCGAACGGAGGGATCTGAGTATCCGCCGGAAAGACCGTGTGACCGGGGCTGGCGTCGGAGATCCCGGTATGGGAAAGGTCGAGCCAGGCCGCTCCCGGATTGTGAATCTCCATCCAGTCCCCCGAGTTAAGGAGAAGCGGCTGGGAAAAGCAGATCTCGGTGATGATGGGTATATCGCTCGTGGGCGACAGTGTCCTCTCGCCGATCGGAATGGTGATGGACGCGGAGGGTACCCAGCCCGGATCGTACAGGGTCAGAACCGATCCGGACGCGGAAAGGGCCCTGCAGTCGCCCACGGTCTTTCTGCCTGGAAGCTCCATTGAAAGGGCTTCAAGGTTGTTGGTAACGAAAAGGGTCTCCCCCGGTGCAACAAGCAGGCTCTCCGGGAAGAAGACACGACCCGCGGGCTCTCCCACGACAACGTGGCACAGGGAAACATCCATGGAGGAACCGCCTGAGTTGATCAGGGGAAGCGCCCAAAGTGATGGACCCAGCCTTATCTGCATTCCAGGCATGAGGTCGGCAAGGTCGGGAACAGAAGTGATTCGTACCGCGGACGGAAACGCTTCGCCGTTGCTGGTTCCGTTGAACACTGCGTACGGAGGAAAGTAGACATGTGGCCGTCTTGGCGGAACAGTTGCCTGGGAGATCTTCAGATAAAACCCGAGGTTCGATTCGAAGCCCCCGCTTGCGCTCAGTGTGTATGTCCACTCCCTTCCCGCCGACGCGGGCACCTCGTACATCTCCAGCTCGAAGGGCTGGCCGCCGTCTGGGACAGCGACAAGGCTGCACCATTCGAGCGAGTCGGAAGAGTAGCCGTTCACTGTTATGTGCTGGGTTCCGGGTGCCACCCACGACGGAATGACAGATATGGAAAGGGAGTCCGGTGTGCTGTGATGCTGGTAGAACCCTGACGTCACACCTGCCCGTGCTTCGATGAACCATGCCAGACTGTCGCACGCCGCCTCGAAATCGCCCGGGGTTCCGGGCCTTAAAGGGTCGAGGTACACGTCGGAGCGGATGGCGTTTCTCACGGAATCAAGGCTTTCGGAAAGTTCGCCATCCATTATCGCGGCAGCCTCCGCGAGCATGAGCCTGAAGGTTTCGCGATGGTCGGGGTTCCTCATGACCTGGTGAAAGAGTGAGTGAAGCTGCATCTGATCCGTGTAAGGCACAAAGACCAATCCGGGGTGAAAAGTACCCTCCCAGTCGTTTCCAAACGTTGAGTCGTGGTCCCAGGGAAAGTATCGCCAGATACCGTCGGTGCCCAGCGCCAGGTGGTAGTTTTTGCATGGGCCATCGGTCTCCATGACGGCCAGGTTGACAACCATGTTCGCAATGAACTGGTCTGTGTCGAACCGGCTCTCATACCCTCTCCCCAGGCACACATCCCCAATGAGCGCGGTGAGTTCCGGCAACATCCCTGCGTCACCTGTCGGCCACTCGAACCCTTCACCCGGGGGGTGGCCTGAAAGGAACTGGGCGAACCGGCCCTGCCCGTCCACCGCTTTGAACACCGACCCGTCGGGAAGGCTGTTCCGCAGCATGAAATCATCGTCAATCCGCTCTGTTTCCAGGTACACGCCCATGTTCACGCCGTTAATGGAGAAGGTGACGTGCCTGGTCAGGGGAGCAGGGAACCCCATCCGCGTCACCAGCTCCATCGCAAGGTGATTGCGCATCATTGTAAGGTCCCTGTAATGGGCGTCGAGGTTCAACCTGCCCCTTCCGATCAGGCCGGGGTCGAACAGGTCAAGCCTCCAGGATTTCTTGGGCAGGTTCAGAGAGGTTGTTCCCCTGAAGCCCACGAGGCAGTCGCTCTCCCCGGCGGGGCAGGAGATATGGGCCGGGTAGAGGGTCTCAGTTGCAGGATCGCTGTAGAGGGCCTCGAGGTATTGGGGTTCGATGACCAGATCGTAGTGCCACAGGCCTTCCGCGGGCAGCACCACTGAAAGAATGAAAAGAAAGGTCATCTTTTGCATCCCTCGATTCCGTGTTCGTCACTCTCAGTACTCAACATCGTTGCAGGAGGACACCATGTTCACACTGTCAACTCCCACAAGGGCGTTCAGACTGGTTGCCAGCACGGCTGGTGTCGTGCCGGGGGTAAGCCTGATGTCGTAGGTAAGCACAAGGTACCGCCCCTCTCCGGACGGCTCCACATGTATAAGCGTGCTGGTCTTCGAGAACCGCCTGATAAGCTCCACGTACTGCTCTTCCCCCCCGCCCTCGCGGTCGTAACGAAACCTGAGGATGAACTCGCTCTGCATCATGCTTCCGTAGTTGGTGCGGGCCAGAAGCCAGGCGACCAGGCTGATGAAAAGGGTGGAAAGCAGGGCAAGCCTGATGTTGGCGGTTCCGCAGGCTATGCCCTCTGTGAGGGCGAAGAAAATGAAGGCAGTGTCACGGGTGTCCTTTACTACAGTCCTGAAACGGACGATGGTCAGGGCGCCGACCAGCGCGAATGCCCTTGCCAGATTGCTGCCGATCACCATCATCACGGAACAAACGATGAGACACATGAGCACAAGCGTGATGACCAGGGACTGGCTGTACGAAAGCCCCCTGTGCGTCTTTCGATAGACATACCCGATGAACAGCCCTGCCAGGAGGGCGGCGAACAGGTTCTCAAGTACGTAGAGAAGGCTGTACCCCATTGCCATGTCAGTTTCCGAAAACCACGCGATCAGAGCGGCCAAGAGCGCCCCCTCTCCACCATCCTGTTCAACTGGGAATTGGTGTTTGCCATCCAGAGCCGTTCTCCGGCGTTGTAAAACTTTGAAAAGGAAACACGGGTCAGCTCGAGGCTTTGCGTGAGCCTGTGAAACCAGCCCGGAAGATGGTACCTGAACTTGATCTCGAGTACGTCGAAACCCGGTGACAGGTCTTCGGGAGCCCCAATGGGGGCGCCGTCCCTTCCCGCCTTCCATGCAATCACGTTCCTGTCAATGGTCGCACGGAAGTCAGGGTTGGCCGTGTTCTCGAAGGCCGTTCTGCTGTAGTCAACCACAACGCTCGGCGAAAGCCGGTTACGGAAGCAGTCCGCCACGAAATGGCGCCCCACCCCGTTGCATCCCCGGCTTTCCATCACGAATGAGCAGAGCTTTCCCATGCCTCCGGCCATTGCTTCGGGAAAGCCATTGAAAGGCATGATGTGTCTGTGCTTGTAGACCAGGCAGTCCTGTTTGCCCTTCAGTTCGAGGAAAACGGGATCGATGGGGTCCGGGGAGTAGGACCTGACCCTGAACTTGTACCTGGACTGAAGGCCGTCCTCCTTCTGTTTGTGATATGCGAATGAGGCTGTATCGAAGTATAGGCTTCTGACAAAGTACGACCCCTCGGAGGACGAGTGGGAATCCCGTTCCATCCGGTTCTCGAGGGTCGAAAGCACTGTGTCAGCCACTTCGCCCGATACCGTGTACTTGAACTCGTAGCGGTGGAAGTGAAGTTTCCTGAGCTGGGATTCCATCAGAACCTCACCGCGAGCTCGGTCAGATAATCGGTGTACCCGTCCTGCGACCCTCCGGAAAAGCTGGTGCTGACCACGGAAAACCTGAGCCGCGCGCTGGATGTGATGCCAAGCCCGACCATGGGTGAGAGGACCTGCTCGCTCAGGGAAACACCGGTTTCGGGTGTAACGACCGACCAGGACAGGCCGGCTTCAAGCGACCTCAAGCCGGGCACATCCCTCAGTCGCCTTGCGAAGGCGCCCGACACCCAATAGGACCGAAAGCCGGGAGGAACCTCTCCATAAACAACATCTGCCCCTGCCCAGTTCCGGCCTGAGACGAATTCGGCGTCCAGCCTCAACTCAGTGGAAGAGGTGACCTGACGGCTGGCTGCGATGTAACCGGAGAACGCCGTCATTCCATCGGAGACGATGTACCCGGAAGGCTGCGCGGGGTCGTACTCACCGAGCCGCATACCGGCGACCGCACCGCCGAGAACGATCTCTGCCAGGGGTTCCACGGTCAGGGATGCCGCGTACATCTTCTCGCTTTCGGTCCCGGGACCATTGAAAACCCCTGCGATGAGAGTTGGCCGAAGGGGTACGGGAACCGAAAGCTCCAGCATGAACCCGGGCGACCTGCCGGAGTACCCGAGGTCACTCACAAGGTCGTGAGTCAGGGGACGCTCAATGGAGAGCATATTCCAGTTCGACTTGTCGGTGGCCAGACAGAATGGCTTCTTGAACTGCCCCAATGTAAGGTCAAGGTAGTCGAGTGGTGACCATGAAACGAAACAATCTTTCAGATAAACCTCGTCCGGACGAGTCTCGAGCTCCAGCTCGACCGAAAGGTTCGACCCCAGTTCCGACCCGGCGGCAATGCTTGCCCGCTTGATGAGGAACTCACCTGCAGGACCATAGGCCGGTTCGCCCTGTATCTCGTACCGGGCGAAAACCTGACCCGAAAGGTCAAATGCAGCTGCAGTTGAAGCAATTGCCACTGCAAGGGCGTACTGAATCACCGGGCGAAAACTGGCCAAACACATATGTCACCCCACTGTTAGCAGAAGTCAATTATAGCCAAGCAGCATACGCATCGTCAGAACCAGCCCTTCCTTCGAAAACCGAGGATCATTCCCAGGGCGATCAGAAGACAGAGCGCGAGCACCGCCGGGTAAGCCCAGGGAAACGCCAGTTCTGGCATGTGCCTGAAGTTCATTCCGTAAATGCCGGCAATGAACGTCAGCGGAATGAAAATGGTGGAGATTATCGTCAGGACCTTCATTACCTGGTTCATCCTGTTGCTGACGGTGGAGATGTAAACGTCAAGCAGGCCCGAAACAAGTTCCCTGAAGGTCTCGACCGTGTCCATGACCTGAAAGGTGTGATCGTAAAGGTCCTTCAGAAAAGGAACTGTGCCGGGCTTCACCAGGGCTGTGGCGTCCCGCATCAGTGTTCCGAACCCTTCCCTTAAAGGCCAGACTGCCCTTCTCAGGAGTATCAGTTCCCTTTTCAGGTGGTGAATCGACGAAACTACGTCGTTGTCAGGGTGCTCCAGAACAGCAGCCTCGATCTCTTCGATGTCCTCACCCATCTCCTCCAGCGCAAGGAAGTAATTGTCCACCACGGCGTCCATCAGCGCGTAAGCCAGGTAATCGGCACCCTGGGTTCGAACAGCTCCCTTTCCGGATCGGATCCGTTGCCGCACCGGGTCGAAAACATCGCCTTCCTTCTCCTGAAATGTGATGACAAAGCCATCACCGAGAACAAGGCTGACCTGTTCGATGTCGAGCTCGCGGCTTTTTTCATCATACCTTATCATTTTGACCACCATGAAGACATGATCATCGTAGATGTCAACCTTGGGGCGCTGTGCCGTGTGAAGGACATCCTCCTGGGCCAGTGTGTGTACTCCGAAGTGGCTGCAAAGGGTTCCAACCGTCGAAGTGTCGGAAAGACCCGTGACATTGAGCCATGTAACAGCTTTCGATGCCTGGAAGGTGAGGGCTTCAGCAAGCGTCAGGGATTCCAGCTCCCTGAGGTCCGAAGCAGTGTAGTCCATTATGGCAAGGGTAACCTTTGAGGCGTGCTTCTCCCCCACGTGGATAAGCGTACCGGGTGCCTGCCCGCTCTTTCTTCCAAGTCCCCCTGCATAAAGACGGCTCATTCAAAACCCCCTTCAGCGGATTTACGATTCAGGATTTATGGGTAACACCGCACTGGTCCGCCAGTGCCCCTTGGTTCAAGTCAAGAAGTGATTGAAAAATGACTGAACGGATGTTCAGGAACTGGAACAGGGGTTAAGCCGCCTTTGAGTTCTTCCTTCTTCCGGAGAGGTAGTTCGATTTCACCCAGGGCCAGTTCAGGACGAGATGCATCGCCCCCAGCAAAAGAAGAACAAGGCCGAAGATAGGATGCATGAGCTTGAAGTGCTCGTAGAAAGTGAATCTGAAAACACCCGTCACCCCCTGATACAGCAGGACGACGAGCATGACCGGGTTCAGCGTCCGTAGGGCTTTCTGTCTGTTCACTTTGTCTCCTTCCCATTCAACCTGGTTATCTCCCGCAAAGTATTCCCATTATATCTATCCCTGTTCAACACGAAAACGATGGGAGACTTAATGAAGAAACAACTGGCAGGTCTGCAGATCGCTCTGGCGCTCGTTCTGGTTCCGGCGTGCACAAGCGGTGCCCAGGCCGGGAATGACTCATCGAGCTCCCCCGACTCCCCCGTCGTCTATACTGCTGACGGGGTTTCCCTTACCATCAGGCTCGAAGACGATTCACTGGAGATAAGCATCAGCGCACCCACCACGGGATGGGTATCGGTGGGGTTCGAACCTTCCCGCGTGATGAAGGACGCGGACATCTACATCGGGTATGTCCAGGATGGAGTAGTCCTTCTCAGGGACGACTTCGGTACGGGCAACACCTCCCATGCGCCCGACACGAGCCTTGGCGGCGAGAGCAGCTTCACCGGCCTCTCCGGAACTGAAACCGGCGGCGTAACCAGCATCACTTTCACCATCCCGCGGAACTCCGGCGACAGCTTCGACAAGGTACTGGCAGCCGGAGGCAGCTACAAAGTCCTTCTTGGGTACGGACCCGAAGGTTCCGATGATTTCACGACATACCACAGATGGGTCAAGTCGGTCGATCTTACGCTCTGAGCAAGGACGGGAGGCGGCTTTGCTTAGTAGACCGGCATGCGTGGAAGAGCTCGAGTCCCGGCTTCAGGAAGCCGATGAAAACCAGCGTGCCGGCATTCTGAACGAGCTGGCGGCCCTGGTTACGGAAAGCAACCCCGACCACGGTGCCGGGCTCTCCCGCGAAGCCCTCGAGATCGCCCGGGTGACAGGGAACACAGAGCAGGAGGCTGCGGCCCATTTCGGGCTTGGTGATGCCGGGCGCGTCACGGGCGACTACCGGAGCGCAATAGAGAACTACTCGATTGCGTTCGACCTGTTCGGCAACCAGGGAAACGCCCTTCAGAAGGGCCGCTGCCTGCGGCGTCTCGGAGATGTCCACTATTTCGTAACGAATCTGGATCACTCCCTGCGCTACTATCTGCGTGCCCTGAGGGTCTTCGAACAGATCGCCGAAAAGGAGGGAGCGGCCTCGGCAAGGCTCCAGGCCGGTCATCTTCAGGCAACGATCGGAAATGTGCTGAAAGCCTCCGGAGACGGTAACGGAGCGCTGGAGTACTACAGACGTGCCCATGGCATTTACATGAGGGAGGGTTTCTCCGAGGGCATACCCGGCGTTCTTCACAACATGGGGGACGCCCTTCAGGAGAAGGGCAGGCTGGACGAGGCCCGGGAGGTGTACAACCAGGTCCTGGAAGAATCCAGGCAGAGGAACGATGGCTACCTTTGCTCGCTGGCCCTTAACAGCCTCGGATCGGTTTGTCTTCTGCAAAACGACTTCAAAGAGGCTGACAGGCTCTTTCAGCAGTCCCTCGAGACATCGACCGGCATGGGAAGGAAGAGGGGCATTCTCACAAGCCTGATGAAGCAGGTCGAGCTCAGAAGGATTCAGGGGCTTCATCAGGAGGCTTTCGACATCTCCCAGAGGGCGGAGACCCTTGCCGTGGAACTGAACGATCGCGGAGCGCACTCGTGCATCCTTCAGGAGAAGGCTGCGCTGTTAAGCTCACTTGGAGAGCATGAGGAGGCATTCACGACCATCGCCCGGCATAAAAGGCTCCACGAGGAGGTCATGGCGGAGAAGCGGGTGAGGCAGATCGATGTTCTCAGACTCAGGTACGAAACCGAAGCCAAGGAAAGGGAGATCGAGCGACTCCGGCGGGACAGGGCGGTACAACGTGTAATGATCTTCGGAGCCGCGGCAGGGCTTCTGCTCGCCGGACTCTCGTTGTCATCGGTATACCGCAGTGTTCGTCTGAGAACCAGGGTCAACAGGGAGCTCAGCGGCAAGAACGCCGAACTTGCAAAGGCGTACGAAAGGGTCGAAGAGCTGTCCAGAACCGATGAACTGACAGGGCTTGCGAATCGCAGGGCAATGGTTGAACGCCTGACCGGTGAGCAGGCCAGATCGGCGAGGAACGGCAGGGGATTCGGTCTGATCCTTGGCGACATCGACAACTTCAAGGCATGGAACGACAGATACGGGCATGAGTGCGGCGACGCCATTCTGGTGGAGCTTTCGAAGAGGCTCCGGAAAGCACTGCGTGAACAGGACCTTGCTTCCCGGTGGGGGGGCGAGGAATTCCTGATCCTTCTCCCCGACACCAACCCGGAGGGCTGCACCAGTGTCGCCGAGAAGCTGAGGGAATTGATCTGCGGCAAACCGTTTCTCTGGAAGGACTGCATGATCGATCTTACCATGACCTTCGGCGCCTGCGAGGGAGGCCGCACTCCCATTGATGAAGCCCTGAGGGTGGCGGACAGCGCGCTGTACAAGGGTAAACACAAGGGCAGGAACAGAGTGGAAACGGCGGGGTAACACCTGGGCGCGTTTTCCCCCATATTACATGCAGTTACAGAACTGGTTCATGCCGGTGCATGGATCTTGTCAGACCCCAAGCAACGGCCTGAGCAGCCCGTGAAAGTGTACCGAAATGTCTTTTGATGCCACCCTAGACACTCCACGGGTTTCCTGGCGACGCCGATACTCAACACCTGTTTTCAGCGCAGTGTACAGGCTGCTCATGATGGCACGGGAACCGGTCATCAGGCGCTGGTACGACCAGATGTCCCGTATCGACCGTGATGCCGACATGACCCTCATGAACTACGGCTGGGCATCTCTCGATTCAAGTCACTTGCCCTTGCGGCTCGAAGAGGTCGACGAGGTGAACAGGTACAGCATACAGCTCTACCATCAGGTCGCGGGCGCCGTTGACCTCAGGGGCAGCGATGTGCTCGAAGTGGGAAGCGGCAGGGGTGGCGGGGCATCGTTCATAGCCAGATACCTCGAACCCGGGTCCATGACCGGGCTCGATTTTTCCCCGAAGGCCATCGATTTCTGCAACAACCACTACAGCGTTCCCAGTCTGGGCTTTCGGCAGGGCAACGCCGAAAACCTTCCTTTTCAGCCTTCCTCGTTTGACGCCGTTGTCAACATTGAATCGTCCCACTGCTACGGCTCCATCCCGGTTTTTCTCAAGGAAGTCCACCGGGTTCTCAGACCGGGCGGGCACTTCCTCTACTCCGACTACTGCCCGGAAAACCAGCTGGACACGCTCAGGCACCAGATTAGCCAGAGCGGTTTCTCCATAAAAAGTGAAGCCGACATAAGCGCGAACGTTCTCAAAGCCCTTCAAACTGACGACGGCCGAAAGCGTGACCTGATAAACAGGAAAGTTCCCCGCCTTCTGAAGGGTTTCTTCTACGAATTCGCAGGTCTTCAGGGAACCCGCTCATACAACAGTGCCCTTCGTCGGGGCGAGAAGATCTACTTCAGGTTCGTTCTGGAGAAGTAGCCTCAGGGAACACGGACGACACGCAGTGTCCGGGTTTCCCCGCCAAAACCGATACTCAGCATATACATCCCGGGAGCAACACCGCCCGCATCCCAGCACACACTGTGGCTGCCGCCTGACATAAAGGGGAAGACCGTTCTCATAACCGTTCTTCCGGCAGTGTCGTAGGCGGAAAGCACAACGGTTCCTTGAGATGCCAGTGTGAATGTCAGGGTTACACCGGTCTGGAAGGGATTCGGGGTCGCAGACAAGCCGGCAACCTGCGGAGCGGGAGAACCCGCAAGACCAAGCCCCGGATCGACGGTGAAGCTGTAGAATCCTTCTGGAGCTGTCCGGGGGAGGGTTTCGGTCCTGTTCGACATATCCGATGCGCTGAGGTAGTACTCAACAACCGTTCCGACGGGCTGATCGGGAATCTGTCCTGCCAGCGAGTCACCTCCGACAGGGACAAGGGGCACCGTGGTCCACGGGTCGATCCCTGCCACCCTGTAGCGCAGGAGCGTTTCGGCGGGGATCAGGGAAGCCCCGCTGAACGGGTGGACAAGGCACTCAACTGAAAAACTCGGCGCGGAAGGCACAATGGAATCGAGCGGACGGTGCTGGATGAGAAGCATTTCACGGTCGGTCATCTCCCGGGCTCGACAGTGCAGGGCATCGTAATAGTACCAGTCTTCGAAGTGAACCCCGATGATCTCATAGCCGGGCATGGCGTTCTGGTAGACCTGCAGCGCCGGTTCGTCGGCGGGTATTCCGAACAGGGGCACGAACACCTTTTCATTTAGAATGTAAGAGTTCGTATAGGCCGCAAGCGAGTTTCCGGTGTATGAGTCGCAGTAGATCCTCACCACGTTGTACGGACGTCCGAAGCAGCTCATCTCGGTGGTCAGCCTGTCGTTGATGGCAGCAAGCCTGGGGTAGTCGGGGTGCCAGACCGGCACCTGCTTGAGCAGGATCGTCTCCTCGTCCAGGAGTTTGGCTGCGCAGTCAATGTGTTGAAGGCCGTAATCCTCAGGATTGGCCAGTATGTTGTATGTGTTGAGTCCCAACCAGTTCGAAGAAAGGGCGAGGAACTCCTCATGGCTCCAGAGGGAGAGGTTCTCGGTCAACATGGAGAGAACGCTGAAACCCGTTCCATGACCATCAACCATGAAGTTGCCACCCGTAAGGTGTGCTGGAAACTGCCAGACCGGGCATTCAAGCTCCTGGGCCAATGCCTGGTTCACGATGTCATCCTCTTCGTATCCCCTGCTCCTTGAGTAATCCCGATAAGGTCCGCCCGGTCCCCACGGATAACCGTCAAACACCGGGTCGACGATGCCGCATTCACCAGAGCCGTCGAAGCCCCAATGGGGGCCCCAGTCCCTCGTCCAATGGCTGTATGTCGGAGTTTCGATGAACCGGCAATGACCTGTGTCGACGCCCCATGACGCGAATGCATCCAGGGCTTCCGCCTGCTGCGCCCAGTTCCCGAGCAGAACGTAGAGTGAATCATCCCTTGCAAGTTCAACAACGAGCTCCGAGGGTATGCCGAGTGGCCAGCGAATGAGTGTGCCGTATGAAGGCTCCCATTCCGCAGCGAGTCTGAACGGAGGCTCGGGCTGAGCGCTGCCCGAACTCGATGTCAAGAGGAGCAACAGAAGGAGCAGGATCATGGGGGGAACATACAAGACGTCCGGGCGATCCGGGAACCCGTTGGCGCTCGACGGTCCCACGGGCTTCGAAGCATATTGACGGTAAAACACAGCAAATGTATACATGGGTTTACCCCAATGGAAAGGTTGAGATGAACACAATTGCATTCTGCGGGCTTGACTGCCTGGGCTGCCCTGCATACATCGCACACCGTGACGACGACCAGCCATTGCGTGAGAAAACCGCAGTCGAGTGGTCCAGGGCCTACGAAGCCAGCATCAGCCCGGCTGAAGTGAACTGCACGGGCTGCCGAAGCACCGGCATTCAGTTCGCGTGGTGCAGCTCGGGCTGCCCTATCCGCAGGTGCGCAGTTGAACGTGCCGTAAGCTCCTGCGGCATCTGTACCGATTACCCCTGCGAGAAGATCGGTTTCATCCTGAACAACTGCCCCGACGCAAAGGAACGCCTTGATGCGGAAATGGCTCAGGGAAGCGCTTGAACAACGTATTCACCGCACGGTTCCAGGGTGACATCCCGGGCGAGGATGCGCAGGTCCCCCTCCGGGGTCCGGGTGCTCAGGCAGACAAGGTAATCTCCCGCGCCAAGCTCGATCGTGTCGGGCTGAGCCGGGTCAAACCATGCCCAGTCAAGCGGCAGGAACCCGCCTTTCACACGAACGCTGACCGTGCCGGTCCATTCACCTGAAGGCTGCACTTCAGGGGGCATCACGATCATCCTGCCCGTTTCCACAAGGCTTCCCGTTACGAATTCGCCCGTGGTTTCCCAAACCGCAAGGGCAAGGCCTTCGAAATCGTCCGGAACAGGTTCCCACGGAAGGCTGAGCGGTCTCCACCCGTCTTCACCTGAGTAAACCTCGACCCACCTGCGTGTGCCACCATCCTCTCCCCCGAACCAGCCCACGATCTGCCTTGCGGCAATACCCATCGATCTCAGGCTGGCACACAGCAAAACAGTGCACTCCACTGGTGTTGCGCTTCCAGCTGCCAGGACGACCAGGGGCGGCTCAACTCCTCCCAGGTATCCCTGTTCCCGTATCTCGATCTCCCCTTCAAGCGCGTTCATCATCATTCGGGCTGTCTCGTGGGGATCGTGGACCCGACCGGGCAGAACCGGAATCCAGTACTCAAGCAGCGCGGCACGGTAGGCACTCACCGGTTCCTGGTCGACCCTGTACTCCAGAACGCAGGTAAGAAAGAGGCTGTCGGAAAGTTCCTCTTCAAACGCATCCCGCGACTCGAGGGCGCCCCTTACATGGTCATGCAGGGCAACGGGTATCATCTCAAGCCTGTCCAGCCGGGGAATGTTCCCGAAAAGGTATTCTGCACACCACAACTCATCCCCGGTCAGGTTGTCGAAGGCCTCAGTCCACATGTCCTGGTTGCCCGGGGTGTCGGCGAGCAGGCTGTCCCTTTCAGCGGAAGTCAGAGTGCCCGACAATAGAAGTGCACACAGGATGACTGTCATTCACCCACCCCGATACCCATGACATCTTCGGCTCCGGAGTTTCCTGATTCGAAGGGGAGGAACCGTGTCGTGTCTCCCGGTGATACCTCAACCATGGCGGTGCGTACGGGCCACCCCCAGGTGAGAAGATACGACCCCGCACCCAGCTCGATCTCCCTCAGGGGAGGGGAGATCGCGAGAATGCGCCTCGGAGCGCCATAGTTGAACACGTTCACCGAGACTTCGACGGAGTCGTCAACCACTTCCAGAAGACCCGTCAAGGCGTAGGAGGATGTGACGGGCAGGAAAGACATACCGGAGCTGTACCGGACGGCCCCTTCCACCGAATCGCATACCATTGCGAGTATCAGCGCAGACGCCGCAGCCCTCTCAGTGAACCAGTTCTCCTGCGGAAGCCTGCTTTCAGTGCTGACAAGTTCCAGGCACTTCCATCCCTCGGGCGTCCATACTTCGGGCCATGCATGGTTGCCGTCAACGGTGAGCCACCACGGCGTGTAAACCTGTCTGCACGGGATCCCGACGCTTCGCAGGGCATCCATGAAGAAAACCGTAAGCTCCTCGCACCTGCCGATGCCTGAACTCCATGTGACAAGGGGTGACTGATCCCTGAGCTGCGTGGGGCGGTAATCCGTCAGCGAATCACTCCAGTCCGAGATGATCAGCACAGCTTCCTCGATGTCGGTGACACCACGGACCAACGGAAGAACATGCTCGATGAAGACCGGCCTCCAGCGGACAAGCGGTTCCTGACTCACACGCGCGGGAAGCACATACCGCAGGAATACGCTGTCGGGTATGCAGTTGCCCCAGGGAAGGGAATCCCGTGTCAGCAGGGCAAGCTCGGTGTTCTCGAGAAGCATTGAGTACCCTGGCTCCCGCTGGTCTGACCGGGGTGACCTTTCCAGAAGAAAGTCCATGCAGTACTCCACGCCGGGAGCCGAAACCATTGTTCCGGTCAGGCAAAGCCAGCCAAGCATGAGAGTCCATCCTTTTTTCGTTTACACAACGAAAGGGGGGAGGCCTAAGCCTCCCCCGAATCGAACCCTTGCAAGTTGTTTAGAAAAGGGTCTTGATCGAGCCCCAGCTGTCGCGGGTAAGGGAAGTGAAGCCACTGAGGATCATGAACTGCTCGTAGGGCGCGCCCCACTCGGTCTGGCTGCTGCTCCAGGTGCTGCCGTTGTTGGCGCTGAAGTAGGTCATGTCAGCCCAGGTCTGGTTGGCGCAAAGCCAGTAATGGGCGCCGGCGCCACCGGTGGTCTGCATGGCGAACCAGTACTTTGTTCCGGCAACGAAGCTGATCTGGGGAGTGGTGATCTCGGTGTAGTAAAGAGGGTAGCCCCAGCTGGTGTAACCGGTGTTGGCGTGGGTGCAGGCGGTGGAGGTGTGGCTGCTGACGATGCTGCCCGGGCCTGCGCCGCCGTCGGCACGAAGCTGGATGTTGAAGCCGGTGGCGTTGCCGCTGGCATAGATGGCCCAGATCTGCACGAAGTCGATGTATCCACCCTGTGCGAAGGTGAAGTCATCGGCGATCATCCAGCTGTTGGGCGAGCTGAAGCCAACACCATTGGTGAGGTTTGCGAAAACGAAGACCTGCGAGCAGATCACATCGTCGCCAGCGATTTCAGGGGTGATGGTCTCGGCGTCGATATGACCAAGATCAGTGGCTGCGAAAGCAAATCCCGCAAGCACAAGGGAGAGCATAGCAACAAATCTCATGAGATTCTCCTTATGGTTAGGGTCAAACGAAAAGGAACGTGGAGTAAATAGCAGCCTTCATACGCCATGTCAAGCCCGTCATCAGACCCCCTCTCCCCACTGCCCGGGGTCGTTGGAAAGCCTATCCAGAACGTCATCGTTCACAATGATCTGGTAATCCTGACGGATCTCTTCGAGGAAGGCATCCATTGCCCCGGCCTCGAGGCGGCGCCTGGCTGACTCAACGAGTTGCGGTTCCATCTCCTCGATGGTGGCGGGGCGGGGCGGCACCACCTCCCGAAGCCGGAAGGCGGCGAAGTACCCCTGGTTGATCTCAAAAGGTCCGAACCAGGTGAGAGTGTCTGCCTCGGTTATCCCAAAAAGCACCGATGCCATTGTACCCGGAATCTCCGCGATCATGAGCGGCCGGCTGATTCGCGGATCACCACCGGGGGATGCAAGTTCAGTCACTCCGGGAAAACCGTCGAGACTGCTGTTATCAGCCATCGCACGACGAAGGCCCGGCAACTCCGCGATACCGGCTGACGCCAGATAAAAAACCCTCATTTCGGCCGATATCGGAGGTTCCGCCAGCATGGCGTACTCCTCTTCCAGGTCGGCCCTTGTCACGGTCACTGCGCTGTCGAGGTACTGCCTTACGAGGATCTCGGCGGCCTGACTTCTGAGGAATTCCAGCGAGGCTTCACGAAGTGAATCGGCGACCTCCGGGTGTTCCGATACCAGAACGTTCCTGTAATGGCTCTGCATCACCAGGTTTTCCAGCAACATGCCCGACCATTGGGCACTGGCTTCCACCTGAGGAAATCTGCTGTTGACAAAGGCGAGTTCGATCTCGATCTGGCTTCGAGTCCACTGACCCAGAGGCGAATAAACCACGATCGAGTCTTCCGGCAGCACGCTGAGATTGGCGAACCCGGGGCTGATACCGGTCTCCCCGCCATCAATGATGCGGGCATACTCCCTCAGGTACAGGAAGCGCTCCCTTTCCTTGCCTATGGTATTGGCTACAACACTGTCGGGCAGGCTTTCGGTCTGTCCGGGGAGCTGCAGCAGGGAATCGAGGGTGACCACTCCGAAGCCCTCAAGAGATGCGCTTTCCCCCGGAGCGATCTGCCGCAGCGTTGCTCCGAGTTCCGCCGGCAGCTCGGCGATGGCGAACGATCCTTCCGGAATCGGTGTATCCGATGAGAACGAGACAATGACGCCCTGGTTCTCCCGCCAGAATTGGATGTCGCCTTCAGTCACTGAAGCGGTTTCCTCCTCGACGGCAAGGAGCCGGGCAGCCATTGCTGACTCAACCCGCAACCAGCATGACGCTGTGGCGTTGAGATCAGGGTCCTCAAGCAGCCCTGATTCTTCAACCAATTGTTCAATGGCTGCCTTTCCCGACAGTGCATCGACGAATGAACCGGCAGGATCATCAGTCTCAGTGAAAACCGCCCTTTCTTCCTCACCCAGCGAAGCCCAGATACCCGCAGCATCGGCCACCGTCAACGTATCGTCCGGGGAGGCAACGATCCACTGGTTCACATCATTCTGAGACCGGAAACACCCGGTTGCTGTTATCGCAAGGGCGGTTGCCAGAAATGCAATCATCCTCATCGTGAGCTCTCCTGTTCTACGTGATCTGGTCGGCTCAGGCCCGGAAGGCGCAAAGCCCGGCATTTGCCGGGAAACATACAACCGCGCTCAGCAAAAGAAAAAAACTTCCCGCAGCACGGCTGCCCACCGGTGGTATGCAGAGGAAGGGGCGGCGGGCCGCCCCTTCCCCCGAAACTACAGCGCTGCTCCTACTGAACCCGGAATTCCACTCTTGTTGTTCCAGGACCAGCTCCCGCAATCGTCTTCCCGGTAAGCCACTGAACTGCCTTCAACTCCAGATTCCTTTTGTCGGTCGAATTTTCCACAACCGTTACTTCTATTACACGACCGTCGGAGTTCAGTTCGAGTTCCATGACAATGGATCCTGAAACACCGGTGTCCTGCTGTCCCAGAATGCTCTGGAGCTCATCCACAAGTTCCAGCATCACGCTTCGGAAAACGGAGGGTCTCGCACCCAGAGCATCACCCACCGAAACAAGGCTGACTACTGGAACCGGGGCGCTGTACACGCTGGTGCTTGAGTCGTAAGACTCCTCCTCGAGGCTTTCGCCACAAGCCAATGTCCTCGAGACCCCGCCTGCGCCGTTCATGGAATAACTGGCCGAGACAGGCGCCGGCTGCCCGAACACGCCCTGGTAGCTCACACCAACCGGCATGTTGACCGGAACATCAACCCTGAGCGGGTCTGCGGAACCTGCCCTTCTCTCGGAGTCCACGGCCACGAAAGCCGTGTACTCGCAAAGAACCCTGTAGTCGAGGCTGACCCCGATCATGCTTTCAGTGATGTCGTCGCGCTCGGACTGGGAGAGGCTGGGAGAGTAGGTCTCCCTGCGAAGTCCGGCGAGCCTTCGGGATGCCCACAGACGGTCAGCGGCGACATTCCCCTCCCCGCTCCCGGGAAGGGTGACACTGATGTTCCTCGTCCAGGTGCGTCCGCCAAGCGATCCCGTCACCCTGACAGTTCCGGTGCCGGGTCGTTCGAAACGGCCGGTTATCACCAGGGGTTCACCATCAAAAAGGTCCCTGGTTCCACCGAACTGCACGTCGCTCACCGAAAGGTTTCCCCAGTCCAGTTCGATACCGACGAGGTAAGGGTTGTTGATCTTTCTGTAGATCTCCGCAACAGCAGCTTCAGGTTCATCATTGTAACCAACGTAAGTGGCGCTGCCCATCCCCTCCTGAGCCAGCCCTTCGATCAGGTACCTGTTGACGCTGGAGCCGACGCCAATGCTGAACAGCCTGGTGTTGTCCCTGACAGTGGACTGAAGCTCGCCGAGGATCTCAGATTCGTTGCCAATGTAGCCATCGGTAAGAAAGATGATGTAGCGGATCCGCTCGGGGTCCTCCGGGTAACCGATCGCCGCCCGTACACCCTCAATCATCATCGTTCCGCCCTCGCCGCTTAGCGCATTGATGTACGAAACACCTGTCCTGATGTTCTCGGGAGTGTTGGAGAGAGGGTGCCGGCTCATTGCGCTGGCGGTTTCACTGAAGCGCATGATCTGGAACGAGTCTCCCGGGTTCATACCCTCCACGAAGCGGGTGACGGTCTCTTTTGCCACTTCCATGGGTTGGCCGCTCATGGAACCTGAGCAGTCGATGACAAAGAACATCTCCTTGGGTGCGATCATCTCTTCGTCCACCGAAGCGTCAGGCTCAAGCAGAAGCATGAAGTGACCGCCGAGATCACCGTTGTGGGCCACGAAACCTGAACCGATTCCGTCGGTCGCCGTCCTGTACCTGAGAACGAAATCCCGGTTGGGGATGGTTTCACCTGCAGCAAGGCTGAGCAGAGGCAACTCACCCTGCTTCACTGCGTCGATCTCATGGTTGACCGACTCCAGCCAGCGCACGGGCATGCCCGGGTCGAGCAGAACGGAAAGTTCGATGTCATAACCGGCACGTGTTCCTTCCGGAACAACGGGCGGCGCAATCCTGGAAGCGTCCGGAACACCTTCGGGAATGAACCTTGGACCCACGACCATGGGGAACGAAAGCTCCCATGTACCGGATTCGTACTTCACGGGAGCGGTGTACTCGATCTCGATGATTATGCTGTCTCCGGGAAGGATGTTGCCCACGGTCTGGGTGAAGATGTTCGGTCTTTCCTGTTCCAGTAGGGCCGCGGTCTGTCCGCTCTGAATTGCTTCGTCGTAAATCCTCTGGGCCTGGCCGCGCTCGTGGATGTCACCTTCTATATGCCTGTCCCCTATGTACATGTCCATCCGTGACACGGCGCCGTTCTCCGGCAGGGGGAACACGTAGACGGCCTCGATGGGCGCATCGTACGGGTTGCCGTAGACCTGCCTCACAACGCCGACCTGATAGATGCCTCCCACCGTGATCTCGGCCGAGGTGTTCTCAAGTGGCAGCTCGGCTACTATGTCGCCGTCCACCAGCACCCCCATCCGTGAGTAATCAGGTGTCGCAGCGGTCAGTGCAAGTACCAGAAGTATCTCCGTCATCTCAATTCTCCCTTCGTTTGAGTTTGTCCACGAACGGTTTACACCCGGCTCCGCCGATCTATTCCAGCGGCTATATTCGGGAAAGGGAGGTCTGCATGTTAACCGTAAACGGAGACTCGCTTCCGTGGCATGAGGGAATGACGGTGCGGGACGTTCTCACCGCAAAGAAGTACACTTTCAGGATGCTTGTTGTGAGAGTCAACGGAACGGTCATCCCGAAAAACAGTTTCGACACTGCTGTGATCCCCGACGGCGCCCTGGTGGATGTCATCCACCTCATCTCCGGCGGTTGACCGCTGAGGGGACGGACTTAGAAAGATTAGATTGCTGGCGTAATGCAATGCTGTATAGCAAGATACATTCTGAACTACTCTCTTCCGTAACTCAGAATGTATCTTACTGATAGAGTTAAGGTTACGCCAGCAATCTAATCTTTCTAAGTCCGTCCCCTATCTCAAAACGGTCATCCTGCTGACCGCGGAGCCACCGGGGGCAATCGCCCTGACGAAGTAAATGCCGTTGCCGATGTTCTCGGGAAGGCTCCAGAGGAAGCTGTGGCTTCCCGCAGAAAGCTGGCCTGAATGCACCTGCGCCACGGCTCTGCCCGCAACATCGAACACACTGATGGACACATTACCATTTGCGGGAAGGTAGAGCGAAAAAGCCACCGAGCTAACAGCAGGATTGGGTTGAACAGCAGACAGGGCGGCTGATGGATCCGGAAGGCCCGTACTCGTCCCGCCTTCGGTACCAACCATCTCAAGGGCGGCCAGTGCTGCCTGGTAAGCATCTACCCTGCCGGCGCCGAACGTGTTGTCCTTACCCGCGGCCCCGAGATCAAGCGATGTGGTCTCGATGAGGGAGTCGAGTTGAGCAACGGTAAGTTCGGGGTTGATGCTTAAAAGCAGGGCTGCCACACCAGCGAGGTGAGGGGTCGCCATTGAAGTGCCGCTCATGGTCGTGTAACCTCCCCCGAGCTGAGCACTGAGAACATCAACACCCGGACCGCTTATGTCAGGTTTGATAAGGGGAGTCGTATCGCCGTAGTCGTTCCAGGGGGCGACACTTAACCACCAGGTAACCGGACCTCGGCTGGAGAAACTGGCGATGGCGTCGTTGGAATCGGTTGCACCCACTGTTACAACCGCTGTCTGACCTCCCTGGAAAGCCTGATCCGGGTGAAACCATGGAGGCGGGCAGTCTCCACTGGCCCTTATGGTTCCGGAACCGGGACCGCTGTTGGCGGCTGCTACACTGTGGTAGATTCCCGCCAGAAGCACATTCTCTTCGGCTGTCCTCAGAGTTGCATTTCCCACCGGGGTCGTTCCAAGTGACATGGAGAGAACCGAAGCCCCATGCTCTGCCGCGAATTCCATGCCCTGGATCCACGTGGGAAAACCTCCCGTGTAGTAGTAGATCCGAAGTGCCATGATGGTTGCTGACGGCGCAACACCGGTTTCGGTCCCCGCTGCGCCCGTACCGGCCACTGTGCCTGCGCAATGGGTCCCATGCCCGTTATCATCCATTGGGTTCAGGGGATCGCCGGAACCGTAGAAATTGTAACCGTAGTGGAAACCAGCCGGAGTATCGTGCCACATGTTGCTGCCAAGATCGGAGTGCGTATAGTCCACTCCCGTGTCAATCACACCCACTATCACTCCCTGGCCTTCATAGCCCAGCGCCCAGACGGCAGGAGCGTTTATCTTGTCAACTCCCCAGGCCACACCCCTGTCCAGTTCATCCGTGGTTGCCCGACGTCTTTCCACAGGTTCCACAAGACCGGCTTCAGGGGCGCCATGGTCGATGAAGAAAACATCGGGTCTTGCTGCGAGAAGCCTTATGGTTTCCGGGTCTGTCTCGCAGTAGAACCCGTTGACCAGCCATAACGGTATGATCCGTCTGACCGTGCGGTGCTCAAGGAATGTAAGGACATCGGACCGTGAGAGTGCCGCGGCCGATTGAAGGGCATCTACAACGAACTGCTGCCTTTCCGCCCGGGTCATCCCTGCGGCCACTTCCTCGACCCAGTACGGGTCAAGGGAACCCTCCATATGCACCACGACGGGTATCAGTTCTCCCGGTTGTACCAGAGACATGTCCCTCGCCACGGCAGGATGAATGCCACCCATGCCCTGTGCCGTCAAAGCAAGGAGAACAAGAACAACCATTCCCAGTCCTTTCGATAGGATTACCAGGCCTTGCATGGAAAAGCGGCCCGTCCCCTCAGGGATCAGGCCGCCATCCCGGTTCAGGGGGACGGACTTAGAAAGATTAGATTGCTGGGGTAACTGGAGATCCATCAGCAAGATACATTTTGCAGCATTGGAAAAAGCCTCTGAAATGTATCTTACTACCCAGCATAGCATTACGCCAGCAATCTAATCTTTCTAAGTCCGTCCCCCAAATCATCAGCGGACTACGGTCATCCTGCTGACCGCGGAGCCGCCGGGGGCAGTCGCCCTGACGAAGTAAATGCCGTTGCCGATGTTCTCGGGAAGGCTCCAGAGGTAGCTGTGGCTGCCCGGGGAGAGCTGGCCGGAATGCACCTGCGCCACGGCTCTGCCAGCAACATCGAACACACTGATGGACACGTCACCGTTGGACGGGACGTAGAGTGAGAACGCCGCAGAGCTGATCACGGGGTTGGGAGAAACAGGGGAGATAACCAGCCCGCCGGCTTCCATTCCCGCGTGGTTCTCTTCAGAGGTTCCAACAAGCCCGAGGGCAGCGTTGACAGCGGCGAGAGCGTTGATCCTGCCGGCACCAAAGGTGTTGTCTTTACCTGCGGCTCCCAGGTCAATGGAGGTCTCTTCGAGGATCTGGTCGATCTCCTCCACTGTGAGGTTGGGATTGGCGCTGAGCATGAGGGCCATGACGCCAGCCACATGCGGGGTAGCCATGGACGTTCCGTCCATGGTGGTGTATCCGCCGCCCATCATGGTGCTGAGAACATTCACGCCCGGACCGCTCACATCGGGGTCGATGAGGGGATGGGAATCACTGTAGTCGTTCCAGGGGGCGACACTTCCCCACCAGGTAACGGGACCGCGGCTGGAGAAGCTGGCGATGTTGTCGTTGGAATCGGTGGCTCCAACTGTTACGACTGCGGACTGCCCGCCGTGGTAGGTCTGGTTGGGGTGGAACCAGGGGGGAGGGCAGTCACCGCTGCCAAGAATGGTACCGCCGCCGGGACCACTGTTGCCTGCGGCCACACTGTGCACGACACCTGCGAGAAGAAGGGCTTCTTCAGCTTCGCGAAGGAAGGCGACCCCGGTGTAGGAGCCGAGGGACATTGTAAGGACAGCGGCGCCGTGCTCGGTGCCGAACTCCATGGCCTGTACCCAGGTGGCCTCACCACCGTAGTAGTAGTTGATTCGAAGGGCCATGATGGTCGCGGATGGGGCAACGCCAGTCTCGGTGCCGCCGGTGCCGTCGCCGGCAACCGTTCCGGCGCAGTGAGTGCCGTGTCCGTAAGTGTCCATTGGATTGCTGTCGTTGTCGTAGAAATCCCAGCCGTAATGGTACCCGGCGGGAGTATCATGCCACATGTTGTTCCCAAGGTCGGAATGGGTGTAGTAAACGCCGGTGTCGATCACGCCCACGATGACGCCTTCGCCTTCGTAACCCATAGCCCAGACGGCGGGAGCGTTGATCTTGGTGACGCCCCATGCAACAGCCCTCTGACCCGGTTCGGGGTCACGCTGGCCAACAGGTTCGATAAGGCTTCCGCCAACGTTTCCCCGTTCGATGTAACGAACATCCTGGCGGGTTGAGAGGTTGCGGATGACTTCAGGGGTGGTGTGGCAGTAGAAGCCGTTCACGAGCCAGAAAGGAACGAGCTGTTCCACCTGCTCTCCTGCGATGGACTCGAGGACAGCCTGCTGAGAAACCTGGGCGTTGGCCTTCAGGGCTCCGACCACGAACTGCTGCCTCTCGGCGCGGGTCATGCCTGCGGTTGCGGACTGAACCCACTGGTAATCCAGATCACCCTGGACAAGAACAACAACTGGGATGACCTCTCCCCGGGCTGCCTGTGCCATATCCAATAAAAGCTCAGGTTGGATGGAACCAGCCACGGCAAAAGTCGCTACAAGAATCATTAACAGGTACTTCATCTTTTCCTTTCAGGATGTGAGCCCACGGTTTACGAGAATATCAGGTAACTCCTTCTTTGGCGCAAGCGTCATGACTCGAAGCAAAAAAACTGTTTGCCCGCTTCAGTGAAAGTTCCGGCTCTATACCCAGAGAACCGGCGTAGCCAGAGAGAAGAAGGAGCAGGCATCCGAGGTTCTCTTCGGTCGGTTCGTCAAAGAAACGGCTTACAGCACTTTCAATACCGGATTGGTCGGGCAAAGGTTCCAGCCCCGCATCGGAAGCCCTCTGAGTTATTCTCCATGCTGTCTGCAGGGCAGGCATTCCCCCGGGCAGAGAGGAAAAGAACCCCTGTTTCGTCACTGACTTCTCCCGGGTCTTGATCGCTTCCCACTGTTTCTCAACC
Source organism: candidate division Hyd24-12 bacterium UBA6080 (assembly GCA_002436025.1). GTDB lineage: Bacteria > Fermentibacterota > Fermentibacteria > Fermentibacterales > JCC-6 > UBA6080. The sequence goes on along the minus strand of DIXM01000002.1, from coordinate 507,205 downwards.
TCTTCTGGTGAGGGCGAGGTCTTGTCGCCAAAAACATGCGGATGCCTTCTGACAAGCTTCTCCCTGACCCCGTCTGAAACACCCCTGAGGTTGAAAAGACCCCTTTCGCTGCCTATCTCCGACCACATAAGAATGTGAAGCAGAAGGTCTCCGAGCTCATCGGACACGGCATTCCAGTCACTGCGCTCAGCGGCTTCCGCCACTTCGTGCGCCTCTTCCAGAAGGTACGGTCGAAGGCTTTCAAGGGTCTGTTCCCTGTCCCAACTGCATCCTCCGGGCCCCCTGAGGGTTCTTACTACACTGAGAAGCTCTTTAAGGGCCGAGAGTCCCTCATCCATGAAAAGCACCTGTCCCAAGTGATTCCGCCCCCTCCATGAAGAGCTCGGAAAGGGTTGGATGAGGGTGGATAAAACGGGACCACTCCCCGGCCTTCACTCCGGCATTGACCGCCAGCACAGCTCCCGAAACAAGGCTTGAGGCGTCGGCCCCAACTATCTGAACACCAACGACCGTATCATCGTCCTCCCGGGAAATGATCTTGACGAAGCCCTCGGTTTCGTTCATGCCGACAGCCTTTCCGTTGGCGATATAGCGGGCAGTGCCGGTTCTCACGGCGACTCCCCTTTCACGCCACTGGTCTTCGCCCGGACCCACCGTTGCCACTTCAGGGTCGGTGAAAATGCAGCCCGGCATGCAGTCCGGGTCGACCGGCCTCTCCCGGGCCCCAAAGGCGTGGTGCACTGCGGCCAGCCCCTGAGCGCTGCCAGCATGGGCCAGCCACCACATTCCTGTCGCATCCCCTGCGGCATAGACCCCTGGAAGGCTCGTGAGACAATGCTGATCAACCCTGATGCAGCCTCTGGGATCGAGTGCAACACCTGTCTCGCGAAGCCCCATGTCGGCCGTGCGCGGTCGTCTTCCTATCGCGGCGAGGATCCTCTCCGCAGTAACCGAGGTTCCATCGGCAAGATGCACAGTGGCATCCGAACCGTTCAGCTCCACCCCCCGTGATCCGCTGCCTGTGAGAATCTTGACGCCGGCCCTGGCAAGTGACCGGGCCACAACCGCGGAAACATCCCGGTCAACCCCTGGAAGGATGTTCGGCAGCATCTCGACGATGGTGACCTTCACACCAAAGGCGGCAAGGATAGAAGCGAACTCGCAGCCGATGACTCCACCTCCAACGATCACAAGAGACACGGGAAGGGTTTGCCAGTTGAGAACATCAGTGCTGGTCAACACGCCTGGCACATCAAGAAAGCCCGGGACGAGAGGAACCGATCCCGGGGAAAGCAGCACATTGTCTGCCTCATGCCGTTTTCCTCCGGCTTCCACGACCCCCGGTCCCGTCAATACTCCCCTGTTCCTCAGCACCTGTACTCCGAGGTGCTCGAGGTGGGCTTCTATGCCCTTTCTCAACCTTGTGACAACAAGGTTCTTTCTTTTCAGCACCGCTTCCCAGCTCATCTCCAGACTGCCCGAGAGACCGAGTTTGGAACACTCCCGGGATCGTCTGAGCAGGTGGGCAGTGGCGGCCAGGGTTTTCGTGGGAATGCATCCCTGGTTGAGGCAGGTGCCTCCCAGCTCTTCCCCTTCCAGAACAACAACACTTTTGCCCAACTGGGCCGCCCTGATCGCGGGCACATACCCGGCCGGACCTCCGCCCACAACAACGAGGTCAGTTTTCTGCATTGCCTGGTTCTCCTCAGGTTTTTCACACGGTGACGTCGATTGTTTACCGGGCTATGATAATCAAGCTTTGGACCATGAAGGGACTTCATGCCGTACATTCTCGCGCTTCTCCTGATGATGGTTTCCGAACCGGAAAGACTGTCCTCGCGCCTTTTCATGGAGACGGGTGATGCGCTTATGGGTCAGGGGCTTCTTGCTCAGGCTCGGGAGGCCTTCTCCCGCTCTCTTGACCTGAACCCATACGAACACTACGCTGTTCTTGGTCTTGCAAGGGTTTCAGCGCTTCAGGGAAGCCTTGATCTGGCTTCCTCCTGGTACAGGCTGTTCATTGAAAAATGCCCCGATGATTACAGGGGCCCCCTCGAACTGGGGCTTCTGCTACTTGAGGAACCCGACAGCCTCGAGCGGGCGGGTGTCCTGATCCGGCACGCACTTGAACTCGACCCGCAGGATGACGATGTGGCGTTCGCGCTGGCCCGGCTGCGGATGGCAGAAGGGGATTCTGCAGGAACGATGGAGGTTCTCGAATCCCTTTACCTGCACGACGGCCCTTACAGGCTGGAAGCAGCCATGATCCTCGCCGGTCTGCTTGCGGCCAGCGGGGACAATGTCGGCGCAAGAGCCGTCCTTGCCCGTGAACCACTGTCATCCCATCCTCCTGCCCTCTGGCTCGCAGCAAGAACACACCTTGTGGAGGGAGATTACATGAGGGCCGTGGATTGCGCCAATCGTTGCCTTTCCCTGAACCCGGACCGGATGCTCGCGGACTCGGTCCGCCTGATGATCGACAGCCTGGCGCGGGAAGGGCTGTACCTTCCCCGGTAAACACATGGAGGCCATTTTGCAGGAAAACAGGGACAGGGCGGAACGGGCTGTTCAGGCCTCCGAGGCTGACTTTGTGGAAGTCCGGCTTGAAAGCATCTCGACCCTTGAACTGGCTCAGATCGGAAGACGGGGGTTCAGCGTGGGCCCGGTACTCAGGGAGGGGTGCACCGTAAGGGCACTGGTTTCGGGCCGATGGGGGTATTCGTGGTCATCGGGCTTCAATTGCATCGAAGCCCTTGTGGACAGGGCCGCGGGCGCTGCAGTGGCCGCAGGGAAGGGTTCGGTTTCCTTTACTGTGGGCTCACCCGAAAGAAACAGCTTCGTACCGGGAAGCACTGAACCTTTCACCGGTACACCCTTGAAGGACAAGACCTTCCTCTGCCGCCACTACTGCGAGCTCCTGGGCATGACCAACCCGGGGGCATCGGCGAGGGTCGACTACAGCGAGGTCCTTCGGGACCGGGTGGTGGTGAACTCCGCAGGAACCAGCGTTCGTGAGGTCGAGGAACTGTGCGGCCTTCGAATGCAGACTGCCCTGCCCGGCAATGTGACGGCATCCAGAAGCATAGCCCGCAGGGGCGGCCTTGAGAATCTTCGCCACAGGGAGGAGCTGGTCCGGGAAATGACCGAAGACCTCTCCATGCGAACAAACTCGTCAGGCCCCACCCCGGGGGATGTGCCTGCGGTCCTTGGGCCGGAACTGACGGGAATGCTCGTTCACGAGGCCTTCGGGCATCTGGCGGAATCGGATATCCTGGGTCAGTGCCCTGCCCTTGCTGCACTTGTCAGCCCCGGCAGGAGTGTTGGCTCGGAGTGCCTCAGCATAACTGATGACCCGACCCATTTCACGCTGCCAGGAAGCTGCAGTTGGGATGACGAGGGAACCCGGGGCACCAGGACAAGTTTAGTCAGGGGCGGTGTTGTGAAAAGCAGGCTGCACACGCTCTCCACGGCTTCCGACACCGGGGTGCCCCCCGCAGGCAACGCCAGAGCCTGGGGCACCGGCAGCACTCCCATGGCCAGGATGCGGTGCACGCTTCTCGAACCCGGTGAGGGTGACCGTGACAGCCTGCTGACATCCATGGAAAACGGAGTGTATCTGAAGGGCTGCCTGGGGGGAGCCACTGACATGGAGAGGTTCAGTCTCATCGCTGAGAGCGGATGGACAGTCCGCCGTGGAAGGATCGACAGACCCATGGGACCGGTGGTCATCACCGGGAATGTCTTCGATGTTTTAAAGGCCATTGACAGGGTGGGCGGTGACATTCAGCTCTTCGGAAACATGGGGGGATGCGGACGGGCCGGCGAGAGCGCGATCCCCGTAAGCTATGGCGGACCTCACATTCTTGTAACAGCGATAAGGATCGGCTGACCATGCGGGCCATTGAACGGGCACGAAAAATCCTTGAAACCCTTGGGCAGGTTTCCTCACAGTCGGAGGTGAACTGGCTGGTGCGCAGAAGGAACACCCTTCTTGCGGGAAGTGCTTCTCCGGTCTTTGGCTCTGGAACCATCACTTCCTACAGCGTCAGGATACAAAGGAATGGCCGCGCCGGGACCGCCGGCTCCGAGGGGGGAAGCCACCCGTCGATCATTGCCGAGAACGCCATCAGCTCGGCACGGACCGGCCCCGACTTCATGTGGGACCTCCCATCCGATTCACCTTCAACGGCCCACTTCGTGAACAGGGGAACACTTCCGGAATCCGGCGAGGTCCTCAGTTTCGTTGGCGAACTGGCATCCTGCGCCGATGCCGCCTTCCCGGGCACGCTTCTCAGCGCGCGTGTGTCCTGGGGAAAGGACGGGGTCGGCATCATCAACTCACAGGGCTGCGTCGGCGAATACCTGAGAAACCGCGTAAGGGTTGACGCCACAGTGAGTTCAGCCACAGAAGAAGGTCTCTACAGGCGTTCATCCCACTTCGAGTGCACATGCCTTCCAGACCCGTCCACGGCTCTTCAGTGGCTTTTCCCGGCGCTCTCCTTCGCCGGGGCTCGGCCGGAAACCGTTGTCGGAAGAAAGCTGGTTCTCTTTGCGCCTCCGGCCCTGGGTGTGCTTCTTCAAGCCGTAAGGACCGGTGTGAGCGGCAGGGTTCTTCTCGACGGAGCGTCGTGGCTGGCGGGAAAGACCGGGGAGTGCGTTCTTTCACCTCTTCTCACCATACGGGAGATGCCGCTTCACGAAAACGGCGCCAGCTCGGCCCCCTTCGATTCTGAAGGGATGGCAACGTCAAACAAGGCACTGTTCAGAAATGGAGTTTTCAAGGGCTTCGTCTTCGACCTCGCGAGCGGTTTTGAGGCGGGATTGCCATCAACGGGCAACGCGGGGAAGAACCTTGGCGGACACCCCATGCCGGTCTGCACCAACATCACCGTTGACACGGGCAATGGAGGTTCGCTGGAGGAGATGGCCGGCAGGATCGGGAGCGGTGTTCTTGTATCGGGAATCCTGAGCGCAGAGGGCAGCGACGCCGCGGGAGGCGGAATGATCCTTGACTGCGGCACGGCCTGGTCCATCAGCGGAGGCGAGGTGACCGGCAGACTGGCGAACTGCCTCATTTCCTGCAGCGCGTACGAGATCCTGAAGAACGTGTGTGAGGTTGGAAGCGTTCAACACAGGACCGGAACCGACCTGTTGCCGTGTGTGACCGCGGAGGATGTAAGGATCAGGTAGCGACGGGCTCTTTCCGGGAGAGAAGCCGGAACATGCTTCGAGTGCCCTTCCCGTAGATGGCCAGTGAGATCACGAATGCCAGTCCCTCGCCCAGGGTGATCCAGATCCTTGCGGCCACGGCGACAAGTTCGGCTATCCCCGGTTCCGAACCGGGAGCCGCCATCCTGATCAGCCATACCAGAACCAGCTCCCTCACTCCCAGCCCTCCCGGTGCGAGAACGACCAGGTAGCCGACTCCGAATGCGGTAGGGTACAGGAATACCCCGGGAAAGAAGGGTATCTCAAGCCCGAAGCCCAGTGCAAGCAGCCAGAACCCAAACCCGACGAACAGAAAGATGGAAACGTAAACAGGTATGGTCTTAAGTATGTCGACAAAGGGTACCCGCTGTGCTTCCAGCCTTTTCCCCGTCACCCGGCCGGCCAACCGGACAAGGAAACCGAAAACCGCAGGATGAACCGCTGAGAGTGTAAAAAGGCCTATCGCGACTGCAAGGACGATCGCTTCCGTGCTTCCGAGGCCCACTGCCAGGGCTGCATCGGATACCAGGGGCATGGCTACGAACAGACACCCGAAAACGATGAAGACCGTTTCGAGAACAAGGGCGTGTCCCGTCTGTACCCCCGTCATGCCTGAATCCCGTGAAAGGGCGAATTTGCCGATGGCACTCCAGACCATTCCAGGAACGTATTTTCCCACCTGTGCGAGAAAATGAATGGCGTACGCCCTCCAGAGGCCAAGCCTTCCACCTGTATGTCCCGCGACCATCTTCCATGCAAGCCCGCAGGCCAGAAAATGCAGCTGCAGAAGCAGGAAGGAGAGTGCGAGCATCGTCGGGTTGAAATCCAGCAGGTTTTCCAGCCCGCCGCTTTCACGAATGCCCTTTGAGAGTGAGTTACCCACGAAGTAAAGGGAGACGGCCACGAAGACGAATCCGGCCAGGGAAAGAAGCCTGCTTCTGGACTTCCCGGGGTGGGACGACAAGATCAGTCCAGAACGCTGACGCGGCTGTTTGGTTTAACTTCCCTGTCCTCGGGGGCGTTTCTTGAAGTGATGAAGCCCTTGAAGAAAGGCAGGCACGCCAGGGACATCATGTCCATCAGCTTCTCCTCGGGGCTTCTGGCTGACCCCATGACCCCTTCGAGGTCACGGGTGAACTCCTGGAAACGCTCTTCGCGGCTGAGACCCGATTTTTTGCGCCAACCCGAGGGGTTCATCAGACGGTAGAGTATTCGAAGTGCCCTGGAGTCGGGCTCAACTGTCAACTTATACATCTCCCGGGCCTCGGATGATGTGAGGAGTTTGAGGATCTGCCTGCCGAGTAGTTCGCCTGTAACTATCCCCCGAGCGTGAAGGTCAGCCAGGGAGGCCACCCTTCTGGAAAGACTCTTCTCGAGGGCCGTGACCTGGGTACTGTCCTTCATGAATCTGCTTCCATGAGAAGAAGCCTGCCAGAGGCTGCCTTGACTCTGGCAGCAAGTTCACCCGCCCCCCGGACAGGAGCGCAGTGAAAAACAGACCCCCCTGAATCGGTCCTGACTGAGCTTTCCACCAGGCAGTTCCTCCGAATCCAGTTTTCAAGGCCACCGTCCGGAATATCTAAGGTGACGGTATACCAGGCCAGTGTGTTCTTCCAGAATATTGTCACCGCATCCAGAAGGTCGTTCAGACCGTCGCCGGTAAGGGCAGATACCGAGATGCCCCGGGAGGGGGGAAGACCACCGAGGTCGGACTTGTTCCAGACCAGGATCCTTGGAGTATCCCCGGCGCCTATTCTTTCAAGTGTCTTTGTTACTATCGACAGCTTTTCGTCCCGGTCGGGGCAGTTGCCGTCAGCCACAAGAAGGAGAAGGTCGGCTTCCCGAACCGCGTCGAGGGTGCTTCTGAAACTTGCCACGAGAGTTTCGGGCAGCCTTTCAATGAAGCCAACCGTATCGGAGAGAAGAACGGTACCCGATCCGGGCAGAACGAGCCTTCTTGATGTTGTGTCGAGGGTGGCGAAGAGCTTGTCCTCGACCAGTGCGGATGAGTTGCACAGAGCGTTGAGAAGTGAGCTTTTTCCGGCATTGGTGTAACCGACAAGGGACACCTTGAACATCCCTGATCTGGCTGCCCTTCTGAGCTTTGATCCTGTTTCAAGGGCGGCAAGCCTGGCTTCGAGAACTGCGATGCGGGTTCTGGCCCGACGGCGGTCGACTTCAAGCTGGGTCTCGCCGGGGCCTCTCGTTCCGATTCCTGCACCGAGCCTTGAGAAGTGGTGCCACATTCCGGACAGCCTTGGGAGCGTGTATTTCAGTTGAGCAAGCTCGATCTGAAGCCTGGATTGAACCGTTCTGGCGTTCTGGGCGAAAATGGCCAGAATGAGCTCGGTCCTGTCAACGACCTTGCATTCGGTGATTCGTTCGAGCCTGGCAACCTGACCCGGAGTCAGGTTGTGATCGAACACGACCGTGGAGACGCCCTGCGCTTTGGCCCTTTCAGCAATCTCGGCAGCCTTCCCGCTGCCTACGAAAGATCCTGCATCAGGTTTGGCGAGGTTCTGGTGGATGAAGTCGGCGACCGTTCCGCCAGCGGTCCTGACGAGTTGCGCCATTTCGTTGTCACGGCCTTCATGACTGCCCCTGCCGATCCACACCGTGACAAGAACAACGTTCTCTGAAGAATCGCCGGGTGTTCTTTCCATTGATGCCAAGAAGAATCAGGCCTGCTTCTTCTTTTTACGGACGCCCGTGACCCTTTTCTCGATCATGGTTCTCGCGCCCTGGAATTCGATGTTGTTCACAAGCGACAGCTCACCCGCAAGGACACCGATAGCTTCAGTGAACACCCTTTTCTCGGAGGGGTTCATCTTGCTTATGGAAGAGCGGGCAAGAACATCGCGCACTGCTGTGGCGATCATGCTGGGGTCGCCGGAGTGGACCCTCTCCCGGAGAACCTCGATCCGTCTGCGCCAGTCGCGGGGAAGATCCTCCGCAGTGTTGCCAAGAACGGTAAGGGCTTCGTCCATGTCTTCGTTGGAGCAGACCCTTCTCAGCCCGGACTCCTGAATACTGTCGAACGGCAGAAGTATGCCCGCCCTGCCGGCAACCAGCCTGATAACAATGCAGTCAACCATGTCGCCGGAGATGTCTTTCCGGCATATCTCGGTAACTACTCCCGCTCCGTGAAGCGGGTGAACCACTTTGTCATGCAGATCAAAATTCATAAGCAACGGATGCCTCCAAAGCTTCTGACTTGGTAGCGGCAAGCATAACATGTAGATACGGAATTGTCAACCGGCTTCAGGGGGCTCCCAGAAGAACATGGATATCGGGCACTGGAACGGCTTGAGGCTGGGCTTGCACGGCTGAGGGCAGAGCCTGGAAGACACCCCTGAGGGCTGCCTCGATCTCGGGACCGATCGTGGAACTGGGCTTGTAGAGGAACATCGTTCCTTCAAGAACGGCGGGTATTCCGATCTCATCGTTCCACAGATCACCGTCGCGGATGTCGCTTACGCTGAGGATCCACTGGGCCCCGTCAATTGTGATTGCCTTCCCGTTGAGCTTCGAGGCCATCCAGGATGCCGCTCCCATTCCCTCGAGAGTGTACTGGATGCCGTGGTTGGCAATATCGACGAACAGGGTGTCGCCGGGGCCGGCTGGTGTGCTCAGGCGGGCCTGGTTGATTCCCGGATGATAGAGGTCGGTTCCGAGCAGGATAGTAATGTCAGTGGGTTTCACCCCCATCGATGAATCCTGCGCTGCGAACTGCATGGCCGCGGGATAGAAAACCGATCGGGAAAGAGGTGTTTCAGGGGTTTCCCGCCTGACGAGGACAAGGCTCGTTCTTCGTCTGGTGGCGCCCCTCGAGGGGTAAACGAAGGAGAACGCACCGGCGGTCTCGGACCTGAAAGAGGATTCGAGCCCTTCAACGCCGGTTCCGTTACTGACCCAGACAACCGCGGAGTCCTCAAGTGATGGCTGGTTCACTGAGACCGCTGCGGCAACCGTGTCAGGCGGCGATTGCTGCGCCGGATCCTGCGGCACTGTTTGAAAGCGGGTTTCCGAATCCCGGTTTTCGGGCTCTTCCGGCCGCTTCCATGGTTGCACGAACAAAAGCACGACAACTGCCGCAAAGATAAGACCCGCAACCATGAGCCTGGTCCCGGAAAACAATGTCCTTTTCCTTTTCGGGCGCGGGGAGGACGAAGGTACCTCTCTTCGGAAACCGGGCTGATCTTTTTCAGGTCCGGCGAAAGAGGTAGCCTGTGAGCCAAAACTCGAGGCCAGTCTGGAAGCCGCCTGGATCACCCCTGAAGGACGGTTCAGGGGATCCTGCTCAAGCAACGAGGAGAGATGTCTGACGGCAGCAGGTTCAAGCCTGTTCCAGGCCTCCACCAGGGTGTCGCGTTCGTCGCTTCCCGCCAGAAGCCTGAGATACAGGGTTCCAAGTGAAAACACGTCGCTTCTCGGGTCGGAGGGCCTTCTGCCAATGGTCTCAGGGGGAGTGAAGGGACCGGACGGCACCCCCCTGCGACCAGCGAGCATCACAACCCTTCCCGATGATTCGCGCAACAGGCTCTCGGGGCCCACGTAGCCGGCCACCACACCGGATGCCTGAAGACCGGCCAGGGCTTCCGCCGTCTTTCCCAGAACTTCGGAAGCTTCGCCGGGATTGAATGGTCTTTCGTGAATGTCTTCAGTGAGAAAGCGGGCACTACCGGTATCGAAGACAAGGAGCCTGAGCTCGCCTGGAAGGTTCCTTGCCTCGATGGGCGGCACAAGATGTGTCGATGAAGGCCAGGAATGAACAAAGCCGGAGCCCGCGGAGGTTACCTCGACTACAAGCCGCTTCTCTCCCCGTCTTGCCCTGGCAAGGAAGTACCCCTTCTCCTCGGAGAGAACCGATTCGACGACAATGCCGCAAGCCCTGAGCGTTTCAGAATGCATGGCTTTCAAGGGTGTAATTGGGCGCTTCCTTGGTGATCATCACATCATGGGCGTGGCTTTCCTTGAGTCCGGCGCTGGTGATCCTCACGAATTTTCCCTTTGTTCGAAGCTCGGAAACCTCGGCCGCTCCCACGTAGCCCATTCCAGCTCGAAGCCCGCCCATGAGCTGGTGCAAAAAGTCGCTGAGAGGCCCCTTGAACGGGACCATTCCCTCTATGCCCTCGGGTACGAGCTTCTTGTCTTCCTTCTGGAAGTAGCGATCCGCGCTTCCAAGCTTCATGGCTCCCAGAGAACCCATACCCCGATATGACTTGAACCTTCTGCCCTTGTAGGTAATGGCTTCGCCGGGGCTTTCAGCCACTCCCGCGAAAAGGCTTCCGATCATGACCGAGCACGCTCCCGCGGCCAGCGCCTTGACGATGTCGCCCGAATACTTGATGCCGCCGTCGGCAATGACCGTGGCGTTTCTTTCGATAGCCGCCTGCGAACACTGGTGAACAGCCGTTATCTGGGGACACCCCACCCCCGCCACTATCCGGGTCGTGCATATTGAACCGGGGCCGACTCCGACCTTGACCATGTCGGCGCCGGCATCCAACAGGGCTATTGTGCCTTCTGCGGTAACCACATTGCCGGAACAGATAGGAATGGCTGAATAGGCCGATCTGATGCGCCTGGTTGTTTCAAGAACGCCCGAATTGTGGCCGTGGGCAGAGTCGATGAACAGGCAGTCGACTCCGGCCTCGACAAGGGCAGCTGCCCTGTCGAGGGCAGGGTCTCCCACACTGACAGCAGCAGCCACCCTGAGGCTTCCCCTCGAATCCTTGTTGGCGTCGGGATGACACTGCGCTTTTATTATATCCTTAACTGTAATAAGACCAACTACCCTGCCCTCGCCATCGACAAGAGGAAGCTTTTCGAGCCTGTGCTTCCGAAGGAGGAGCAGAGCGTTTTCGACACCGGTCTTCTCGGGTGCGGTGATGAGGTTTGAGAGAGGCGTCATGAGTGCACTGACGGATTTGGAGCCATCCTCTTCGAACTGGTAGTCCCGGTGGGTGAGCATCCCGGCGAGGCGGCCTTTGGATACGATCGGAAAGCCCGAGACACCGGTTCTCTCCGCCAGGGAGAAGGCATCTGCGACGGTGGCGCTTATGTCGAGGGTTATCGGATCGACTATCACGCCGCTTTCGGCGCGCTTGACCTGCCGGACCTTGGTGGCCTGTTCCTCGATGGAGAGATTCTTGTGTATCACGCCCATGCCACCGAACTGGGCAAGGGAGATGGCCATCGTGCTTTCGGTGACAGTATCCATTGCGGCGCTGAGTACAGGGATGTTCAGTGTTATTCCGCGACAGAGATACGTTTTGAGGCTGGTCTGAGAGGGCAGTATGAATGACGGTCCGGGAAGAAGCAGGACATCATCGAAGGTAAGGGCTGTTTCGGCGTCGATCGGGTTCATTTCGGCTCCCTGGGGGTTACTCCGCCCAGTACATTATTCTGCTGCAGGTGGGGCATGTGTTGATCCTGTCGTTCCTCTCGGGGTCGGAACACATTGCCGTTGGAAGCCGGGTCAGACAGCCCGTACACCTGCATGAAACTGCCGGGACAACTGCGTTTCCATAATGCTTCGTGAGCTGGTTGTACAATCCGAGCCATTTTTTGTTGATGTTCTTGACATATTCGGTCCTGAGGGTGATAAGTTCTTCACGAGCCTTCTCAGGGCTGAGGCCCATCATCTTCTCCCTGTCAAGAATGTCCTTTCTATCGAGGTCGGCTATCATCACGTCAAGATCGTGAAGACCGATAAGCCTTTCCAGATCAAGGTTCATCAACACCTCCAAGTACGGGTTCCATTCCAAGCAACTCCAAAAGTGATTCAGCGCTGGAAGCGTTCAAAACTGCTTCCGCGGATTTTTTGATTCGTGAGGCAACATGACTGATGAAGGCAAGGTGTTCGTGTGGACCGTCTGGTTTGACGGGGGAGATGAACAATATCATCACCTTGACCCGTTCCTCGGGCCATGGCACTCCTGCGGTGCTTCGGCCCACCACCACGGTGAGATCGTCAACAAGAATGCTTCGGCAATGGGGGATCGAGATGCCGGGCGAAATGGTAGTGGGACCGGCCTGCTCCCTCATCTCAAGTGCCCCGTGGATCAATTTCCGGGAGTTGCCGTTCAAGGGCATGAGCTCCAGAAGCTCTTCCAGGACATCACTTCTCGAACATGCTTTGAGATCGAATACACAGTGTGCCGAATACTTCAAAGATGAACCTTCCATTTTCTCTCCCGAATCTAATAGAATTACCCTTGTTTGACAGTGTACTCCCGCACCATGTTTGGATTAAGATATGAAAGGACCACCGCTTTCTGCAACTCCTCTGCCATGTCCGGAATCTACGGCATGGGCAGTCATTTCCAAAGGGAGTGGGCAGGTTTCCTTTTCAGATGACTGGCGGCAGCTTTCAGCAAGCTGCAGCACAGAACCCGAAGAACTCTGTGTGCTTTTCCACGACACTGCTCCGGGGCGGTGGCCGTGTTCGATCGGCGGTCATCTTCTCGAGGTGACAAAAGCGTCAATGGGAGCTGCTGAATCGCTTCTTGTCTGTCACAGGATCGATGAATCCTCGGCCTCTACGCTCCTGTCCACCATCCGGGGAAGACGCAATACGATCCTGTGCACTTCCTCGGGAAGGCTCCTCGCCCACTACCTGCCGGCTTCACTGGAGATGGGCGCCACTTCGAAGATCCTTCAATCGGTGTTCGAGCCCGGTTCACGGCCGGCCATTCAGGCCGGTTTGAAGACCTGCCGCGAAGACGGAAGGGTTGACGACTTTCTTGTGTGCTGCAGCACAGCCCAGGGAAACAGGGAAAACTGGATAATGTCACTCGAGGCGGTTCCGGCTCCGGGTAACCTTGTCTTCTGTGAGCTTTCAATTCCATCACTGGCCCTGGTTAACACCGGTGGTACGTCGGACTCGCTTCTGGAGACGATCATAGAGGAGAACCCTTCGCCCGCCCTGGTGGTTGACAGAACCGGGATCATCAAGAAACTCAACGGCGCTGCAAGAAGCATGGCGATCGAGATATACGGCAAGGCTGAGATCCAGGGCACATACTTCTGGAAATGGGTCTCGGAGGAATACCGGGAAGAGGCGAAAGCCAATCACGACAAAAGGATCAGGGGCTACTACGCCCCCAGCCGGTACAAATTGGGACTGAAGCCAGACTCCCGTGACAAAGTGCCGCTTCTCGAGATAAGCGTCTTCCCCCTTTCGGAGGGGGGGGACTCGGTCGCGTTCCTCTCAAGAAGGCTTGACGCAGTTACTGAATGCCCATTCCCTGAATCCGAGGCCGCCCTCCTTCTGGAGCCGAATGCCGACGCTGAACTGCTTCTGCGGATACTCAGTGCCGGAACCGGCTCTGAATCAATCGTTCTCGTGCTTCCCGGCAAAACGGTCACTCACGGAAACGCAGCAGGTCTTCTCGAGACGATTCCGTCGGATCTTTCCGACAGGATATGGATCGAGAACCGGGGCGAATGGACACTGCTCATTCCCGTTCCCGGAGAGAACGGTAACGGGGCCATCGCCCTGGGAGGGCTGAGGAGCAACGAATTGCGCCCTTGCGCCGAGCTTGCCATAAGAATCGTCTCACTGCTCCCCTGCTTCCATCCTGCCCAGGGGGATCGAACCCGCGCCCACGCAGTTCTCGAGCAGGTATCCAGGGTGATGGAGTTCGCGAAGGCAGGAAGAGAGGGCTTTGAGAGAACACTCAGGGAACTCGCGGCCATCTGCGGAGCTGAAAGGGCCGTGAAAGCTGAAGCCAGTTCGGATGGCACTGTTCTGTTGCCGGTCGTCACCATGGGCATTCAGGGAAGCCTTCCGGGCATACCCCTGGGTTCCGACAGCATCATGGCCTGGGTGTGTGTTCACGGCAAAAGTGCATTTCTTGCCGACCCGATCCGTGACGTCAGAATGTCATCGGTATTCCCCGATTCGGGGAGCGAGATGGCGGCGCCCATCATAAGTGGTGATATCGTCACCGGGGTGGTACTGCTCGCCACGTCGTCCCAGGAGGGTTTCTCGGGAGAAGCCATGGCCCTGCTGGAAACCGTGGTGGGAATTATTTCCGCTCTTGAGGCCACCGCTCTCCAGGACGCTGGAGACCCGGCAACAGAGGCCGGTGAAGACAGCCTCCCGGAGAGCGTTGTGATGGAGATCGAAAACGAACTGTCCGAGGCATCGGCGACGCTGCTCAGCGCTTCCGGTCAGCTTCCCGGCCTGTGTCCCGAAGAAGGCCCTGCGGGCAAACTCCTGGATTCGATCAGGGAGGCATCGGGAAGGATCGCATCAACCGTTTCCGTTCTTGTGGGCTGGCTCAGGGCCGAGGCCTTCGGCGGAAAGCCCGACATGCGCTGGGCCGACCCGTACGACACAGCGTTCGACCTTGTGTCCAGGTGGAGCTCGGTTTCGGCCTTTTCAGCAGCACTGCTTTCTCTCGAAGAACCGGAACAGCGTTTCATCGCGTGCTTCGACCCTTCATGGCTTTTCATTGCGCTTAACAGCCTTGTAAGGATCGCCTCGGCGCACTCCGGACCGGGAGATTCGGTGGGTATTTCCCTTTCAGTCGGAAGCGGATACTGGTCGATACAGGTGGAGAACAGCGGAAGGGGGATTCCCACGGCGGAGCTCCCGGCCCTTTTCAAAAGTCGATCCGGAGCCGGACCCGCACAAAGCATCCAGGCTTCGGGGCTTGACATCCCCCTTGCAAGAAGGTTCACAGAGGCAATGGGAGGGACCATCGCCGTCTTTTCCTCACGGGACAGGGGAACCCGATTCACACTCAGGTTCAGGACATCATGATCCGTGGCACGGATACGGGAGGCTGACCACTGGAGATTACGAAAAACCACCTTCGATACGACCTCCCCGAAGAGCTCATAGCCCAGGAGCCGCCTCCTGTGAGGGGAACCTCAAGGCTTATGGTGCTGAACAGAATGACCGGCGGGGTCACCGATGCCCTGTTTCCTGACCTGCCATCACTTCTGCATCAGGGAGACTGCCTCGTTCTGAACGACACAAGGGTATTCCCCGCGAGGCTCAAAGCTCACCGGACCGACACCGGCGGCAAAGCCGAGATATTCCTTCTCAGGCAGCTTTCGAACACCGAATGGAAGGTGCTTCTGAGACCGGGCAAATACTGCCGGCCCGGAGTCGGTCTTGATCTCGCGGGTGGCTTTTCAGCCATTGTGCTCGAAGGACTGGGTGGAGGGAGGGCTGTTGTCGGTTTCGGTCCTCCGGACCGGGTGCACCAGCTGCAGAGTGAGATTGGAACCGTACCCCTTCCACCCTACATTAAGCGACCACCCGACAGTACCGACACGGAGAGATACCAGACGGTCTACGCCCGGAACGGAGGCGCGGTGGCAGCACCGACAGCCGGTCTGCATTTCACTTTGGACATGCTCTCCACCCTCTCCGGGGCGGGCGTCAATCATTGCCACCTGACGCTGAATGTGGGCCCGGGAACCTTTGAACCCCTCAGAAACGAAAATCTTTCCGACAACAACCTCGACCCCGAGGAGTACCAGGTTCCAGCCGAGACCCTTGCCCTCCTCGCAGAGACCCGTGGGGCAGGCGGAAGGATAGTCGCAGTGGGTACAACTGCTGCACGGGTTCTGGAGAGCATTCAGCTTTCCGATGCGGGTCCCCTGTACGGTGAAACATCTCTGTTCATATTTCCACCCTACAGGTTCAGGAATTTGGATGCGCTGATCACGAACTTCCACCTGCCCGGAAGCTCGCTTATAGCACTTGTTGCCGCCTTTGCCGGTCTCGACCCCGTGATGAACGCGTATCGCATGGCGGTTGCCGGGGGGTACCGATTCTACAGCTACGGCGACGCAATGATTGTTATTTGAAAGGATGAAGTAATAAAAAGCGGAAGAAACAGGCCAAGAGCAACAAGGGTCATAGCCCTTGCGGGTCTTGAAACGCTGCTTGTCCTTTCCTGGACAATACTTGGGGCTTCACTTCTGGCGCTTCTCTGGTCCAGGTGGTACTGGGCAGTTCCCGCCTTCTACGCCTTCGCCCTCAGTCTGACCGCGGGCGTTGAGAACTCGTCACGCCAGAGCCCTGCCACGGCACTGGGGGTAACGATACACGGCGAGAAGACCTACGGCATGAAGCTTCTGAGGATCGGCCTCACACCTCCCCTTCTGCTGATCGGGATGGTCGGGTACATAAAGTGTTTCAAGGGGGGATTGTCCCTTCCCGAAGCCGCATCCCGAACCGATTTCAGAGAGCTCGACCTTCAACTCGATCCCCGTCCAAGGGCCATCGTGATGGCGGGGCGAAAGGTGGCGAAAAGGTGGGTCACCGCCTATACCACCAGCGCGATCATAGTTTCGACCGGAATGTTCCTTCTGGCCAATCCCCTCAACGATGATAACCGCCAGACCGAGGAACAGGGCCTTTACGGTGAGATGAGCGAGTCCGACCGGGAACTCCTCACCATTTACCTTGAACTCACGGCGCTCCACACCGATGAACTGGAGTATCATGTCCGCCTTGCCAGCCTTTACCACCGGAACAACATGCTCCCCGACCTTGAAACCCAGTTATCCGAGATCAGACGGCTCAACCCCGAGCATGCCCTTCTTGTCCTCGGCGATACAACCCGCGCTGGTTTCGATGATCTGGTAACACCCGCCGATCCCATGATCCCTGATTCCTCATGGGTCTTGTCGACTCAACCGGATTCAACCGCCACCCCGGCGGATTCACTTCCCGAGGCCGGATCCGATGGGTTTGAGCAAACGCTTCCCGATCAGCAGCCGTCCGACGCTGATCCGGAGGAAGAGGTCTCTGAAACTCCCCCGGACACCATGGAATCACAGACTCCTTCACCTCAGGAACCGAGCCCTGTTCAGCCTTAAGGCGCAGGACGGAAGGGCCAGGGCAGGTGTTCTGGCACTACCCCACGGACGGGTGGAGACGCCTGCGTTCATGCCCGTCGGCACCCAGGCAACGGTCAAGACCACCAGGAACAGCGACCTGACACAAATGGGCTACGAAATGATCCTCTGCAACACATACCATCTGTATCTCAGACCCGGAAGGGACGTCATCGAACGAGCGGGAGGGCTTCACAGGTTCATGAACTGGGACCGGTGCATCCTCACCGATTCCGGCGGGTTTCAGCTCTTCAGTCTCTCTTCCCTCCGCAGGGTCACCGAGGCCGGTTACAGTTTCCAGTCCCACATCGACGGATCGAGCCACATCCTGACACCCGAGGGTGTCCTTGACCTTCAAGTGCTTTTCGGCAGCGACATCATGATGGTGCTAGACGAATGCCTCGAGCAGCCCAGCGGCAGGGAGCGGACAGAAGACTCCATGCGGCTTACTCTTCGGTGGGCCGAGCGGGCGATCAAGCTTCATACAGGCGGTCGCGGTTCGCTGTTCGGAATCGTTCAGGGCGGCGCTTTCCCCGACCTCAGGGAAGAGTGCGCGCGCGAACTGGTGGATATGGGGTTCGACGGATACGCCATCGGGGGCGTGGCCGTAGGCGAGGACCGGGAACGCATGGAGCTCGCCGTGAACGGATGCGTTGACGTACTGCCTTCTGACAAGCCCCGATACCTCATGGGAGTGGGAAAACCTGAAGACCTTGTTGACTTCACGGCAATGGGCGTGGACATGTTCGACTGCGTGGTTCCCACACGTAACGCCAGGGGGGCGTGCTTCTTCGTCCCCGGGGGACGGCTCAACCTCAGGAACACCAGGTTCAGAAGCGATTTCGGACCAGTCCAACCGGGCTGCAGCTGCTACGTGTGCGTTAATCACAGCCGGGCATACTTGAGGCACCTGTTCGGGGCAAAGGAATGGCTGGCGCCCATACTGGCAACCATTCACAATCTTCACTATTTCGCATGTCTGATGGAGGAAATCCGACAGCAGATAGCCCGCGGCTCATTCCAGCAATGGAGAACCGAATGGCACTTGACCAGGGAGTCTTTCAACTCCGATGGCTACTGAAACAGACGGCTGCCTTACCCTGAAGGTTTCCTCACTTGGGAACCGTGTTGGCGGAATTGCCCTTCAGGATGAAGGACCAGTGGTTTTTGTCAGGGGAGCCCTCCCGGGGGAAACGGTGAAGGTCCGTGTGACTGCCACCGGCAAAAGACACCTCGATGCCGAGCTTGTTACGATCATTTCTCCATGTCCGGAACGGGTTGAACCTTTCTGCCCCCTTCACGGGGTATGCGGAGGGTGTTCCCTGCAGCATCTCGACTACCGGACGCAGCTGTTCTGGAAAAAGAAGTGGATCGAAAAGGCATTCCACGGATTCAGCGGCTTCACTCTCGAGGAGGTCGTTCCCTCCCCCCTGGCCGATGGTTTCCGGAACAGGGTTACTTTCTGCGTGTCCGGGGGCAAGCCCTGCCTTCATGCCTTTCGGGGAGACCCGGTTCCGGTACAGGATTGCCCGGCGCTGAATTCAACGGGCAGGGCAGTTCTCAGGGAGATCTGGAAAACGGGAATCCCCTCCGGGGTCGAGACACTCTCCGTCAGGTGCTCAATATCGACAGGACAGAGCCTTGTCGAAGTCGCTGGATCGGTCCGGGGGCTCCCGGTGAGCTGGGGAACGGTCTACGAACGAAGTATGGGCATCAGGGGGGCTCAACTCACTGAACGACTTCTGGAATGGAACTTTCCCATCCCTCCTGGTGGGTTTTTCCAGGTCAATACGAGGGCTGCCGAGATCCTTCTGGATAAGGTTCTGGAGCAGGCCGAGGGAGAAACCATCCTTGATCTGTACGGAGGGGTCGGAACATTCGGAGTTCCCCTGGCCGCCAGGGGAGCCCGTGTGGAAAGCGTGGAGACATGCCCCGCAGCAGCAGCAGCCGCCGAAACAGCGGCGGGCATCAACGGAGCGGCGGGTTTCAGGTCTTTCCGGGAACGGGACGAGTCTTTCCTTGCCAGGGCCGTTTCCAGAGGAAAAGTCTTCGACACAGTTGTACTCGACCCTCCCCGGGCAGGGGCGGGACCAGGGATAATGGAAATGGTAAACAAGGTGGCCCCGCACCGGGTCATCTACATCACATGCAATCCGTTCACGGCTGCCCGGGACGCAGCGGTTCTTGTTGAACGGGGCTTCCATTTGAAAAAGGCTGTTCCTGTCGACATGTTTCCCCATACCGATCATGTGGAGACAATGCTTCTTCTGGAAAGGAACCCGGTTTGAAAAACATGCTCGCTCTGACGCTTGTTCTGGGAACAACTCTTTTCGCAGCAGCTCTCCCCCTCGAAGAACCCTTCGGATTGTGGCAGAGACACATGGAGGCAGCGGGAGACACTCTTTTCAGCGCCATTCTCCCGGGTCCAACGAGCTTTGCATCAGAAGGGGCTTTCACGGGGCTGTCGGAAGACCTTTCAAGGCGTTCGGAAAGACCCCGCAGAAACTTTTTCAGCGAAAGCGTGTTCTGGGGCATCGAGGCCGCGTTGCAGGGCGGTTATCTGAGCGATGCTTTTGAAAGCTCCGCCGGGGTGAAGTTCAGGGTCGCAGGCGCCCTGGCCGAAGGCCTCACATTCGATCACCAGGCTTCACTCTGGACAGGCAGTGACGACCTTCCGCCCGGGGGATTCTCCGAGTATCACATACACCCCAATCAGGAACCCGGAAGGCACCTGTACACAGACTGGGGATACATCGACTACGGCTCACCAAGGGTTTCAGTGAGGTTGGGGCGCTTCGCCCAGGAGTGGGGACCCGGAAGGTTCACCCAGCTCCTGGTCAGCGACAACTCACCCCCGCTCGACCAGCTCAGGGCATCCTTCAACATCTCTGACCGGGTAGCTTTTTCGGGGTTCACATCAACAATCGAGCCGGATTCGGGAAGTTGGTTCTGCGCCCACAGGCTGGACATACTTCCAACGGACAATCTGCGTCTGGGGCTTTACGAAGGCGCTTTCTACACCACCAACAGTTTTGATTTTGCCTACACCAACCCGATCCTCTTCTGGTACGCGGTCCAGTGGAACGAGCAGGACGACGACAACCTGTTCATGGGCCTCGATGCCACATGGAAACCTGTGCGGAACCTGGCGGCATACATGGAGTGGCTCATCGATGACTTCCAGTACCAGACCACTTACAACCGGCCCAACAAGATGGGCGGCACAGTGGGACTGGACTGGGCAAGCCCCTCGACCGGTTTCGCGCTTGCAGCTGAGTACACAGCCATTGCGAAATACGTCTACAGCCAGAAACACCTCCGCAACATTTTTCTCCACAATGACCGGATAATCGGGAGTGAAATCGGTCCCGATGCCGACAGGGCAACGCTTTCGCTGGGTTACGCTGGTCTCTGGCCCATGACCGCCGAACTTCGCGGAAGCCTTTCCCGTCATGGGGTGGGCACCGTCTACGACGGTTTCGGTGATACGGTCGTTGCGGGAGAACCCTGGCCTTCGGGGATCATCGAGTACACCAGGGACATCGAGCTGAATCTCAGTTACAGGCTTTCAGGGGAATTCACCCTTTACGGGTCCGCAGGGTACTGCAGTAAAAGCAACGCCGGCAATGTGCAGGACTCGACAGCCAATGACACGAGGGCTTCGCTGAGACTCGTCTACGGGATCTGATACCGTCAGTACCTTATCGTGTAGTGAAGTTCGATGGTTGGTTCCTGATTTCCGTTGAGGGTGGTCTTCGTGCTCCCCTCGAGGTAGATGTCCCGGTTGAAGTAGTACTGGGCGCTGATGGTTCCGGGTTTCGCGCTGAACACGTCATCGATGTAACTGACGTAGAGGTTTGGAAGAACGTACTTCCCAACTTCCACGGTGAGACCCGTTGAGTCTGAGAGCAGGTCGGGGCTTATGGAGAGGGCATCGAAACCCATGCCTTCCCTGATGCTTCGCGCGATCATGTTGCCCAGCATCCCCTGAGTAACACTTTCCAGCTCGGTTTCCAGCGCGCCCGTATCCATCTGCTGCATTTCGCCGTAGGTCACTCCCAGCGTGAGCAGGGTCACGATGTCCTCGTTCGTCAGCTCTCCCGATACACCGCTTCCCGAAAGGGCGATCTCGGGATTATCGGGGTCGCCGGTGACGTTCACCTCAATGGTGTAGACCTCACGGCTCATCGAGCTTCGAACCCTTGCCTCGGCAAGGATGTTCAGCATGAATCCCGGAGGGTTTCCCTGGATTATCTCGACCGAACCGCTGGTGATGCGGAAATCCTTGTTCAGAACACTGACGGTGCCCCTTACAACGCTGATGTTGCCATTGAACACCGGTCGGCGGTCCTGCGTTTGAACAGTTATGTCCGCCGCGAGTTCGATGTTCATGTAGCTGCTTCTCAGCCAGAGGCCACGCTCGGCCTGAACGGCAATGTTGAGGTCGAAGGGCAGTTCCTGTTGTTCTGACTCCCCGCCCTTGTCCGACGCAGCCTGCTGGCTTTGAAGGGCGATCACGCCTTCATCCAGATTTATCTTTCCCCTGAGCAACGGCCTCTGGCCCGGTTCGGAAGACGTCGCCGAAAGGTTGCCGCTGAGGGAGACCCAGCCAAGGCCATTGAGGATCGTCTCCCAGCCGTTCAACTCCGCCCTGAAATCGTACCCCGCGAGTTCCACCGGCACTTCACCTGTCCTGAGAGGAATGTTCTCGAGCAGTTCGGCCCGCAACTCAGCTGTAAGGGCGGGGTTCCTTCCCTGACCGCTGGTGATACGGAAAGATGCATTGTAATCGTCATCGCTGCTTTCATCGGGGTAGGAGATGTAGATGGACGACATCGGGAACTCCAGTTGCGCACCCGCAATGAAAAACCTCTGGAAGTGCCCGGCGAGGTTGGCGGAAAGGTAAGGTTCGTCCCTGCTGTATTCGATCCTCGAGCTGATGCTGGCCCCGCTGGTCATCACGGGGAATGGAAGAATGTAAAGAAGCCAGTCGCCTATCCCCGTGAGTTCAGCTTCGAGGCTCACGAGCCTCTCCACCGAGAGATCGATGGTGGTGCCGTTCCATACATGGTCCATTGTCAGACTGACGCCGCTTCTCACCCCTTCGCTCCAGATCCAGACCCCGTCAATCACGAGGTCTCCGCCGGACATGGATGCGTCGGCGGTAATGCTGTCGCCCTGTGTCCAGGAACCGAACGTGGGGTCATCCACGCTGGCGTGGACGAATGCCTCGAGATCTCCGGGATGGCCCCTGGCCTCGATACCGCAGTTGAACACCCCTGAAACGGGAAGGTCAAGACCCAGTACAAGCCCGAGGGATGCGATATCCACCGAGACGGCGTTGAATGAAGCGTCGATCCCGCCATCCGGGCCGAGAGAACCGCTGCCGCTGATATAGCCCGAGGGGGGATCCAGCCAGAGCGTATCCATGCCTACCGTACCGTCGGGGGAAACTGTCAGCTCTGCCCCTCCTGCCCTGACAAGCCTCAGTTTGTTCATGGTGATCCTGAGGGAATCCAGTTCAACGCTGAACGATTCACCCGAAAGGTCAGCTGACAGCACGGCAATCAGACGGGCGCCCTGTTCATGGAGTATCTCGAGCGAGTCGATACTAACGACCCCGTTTCTCGATTCGGCACGAATGCCCAGGGAGATGTTTCCGTTCGGAGTTTCGATCGTATCGCTCCTCAGGCGAAGTGCCCCTGAGGGGAGGCCGTTCGAAAAGGAGACATCCGCATCGAGCACCGAGCCCAGGGCGAGGAATCCCGACGAACCGGCGGAATCCACGAGTGCCGTTCCGAGGAGTTGCACGGATGGCTCGCCATGCAGGGGAATGCCAAGGGTCAGTGCGCCTTCGAACAGAACCCCTGACAGGTGAGCACTTCCCGAACTGAGGCCTGCAAACCCGCTGGACCCGTTGAAACCAACCCTCACTCCATCCACTGGTGAAAGATCAACCGTGGCGTCCCCCACTACGAACAAGTTCGAGGCCGTGACTTCGTTGATCCGAACGTTCCCCGCCCTGGCATCGCAGCTAACCCTGAAGCGCTCCTGATTGCCATGGGCCGAGACCCGGGCGGAAACACCGGACAGGGAGGAAATATCGCCCCCCGGATAGATGTAACGCAGCAACCCCCTGGAATCAGGCGAATTCACAGTTGCTTCCGCGCTCCATGAAACGGGCCGGTAACCCTCTCCAAGGTTGACAACCCAGTCCGAGTTGACCGAAGTCCCCTGAACATCCACCGAAACGCTTCCGTCGATCCGCGATGGATCGGCATCGGCAACCAGGTCAAGCCGTTCGAGCGAGTAACCCTCCACGCTGCTTCCCTGCAGTCCAAGCTCGAGATGGCCTCTGGAGAAGGTTCCACCGATCCCTTCCACACGGGCAGAAAGACTTCCGGCAAGCAGTCCGGATGGGGCCAATGAGTCCCACTCTGCGGGATCCATCCCGGAAAACTCGAGATCGCACCCCCCTGACCAAGCTCTTCCCTGGAAGACCATGGCGCCTGAGATGACTCCGCTGATCCCGGGGGAATGGAAGCCGACCTCACCAATATCCACCCCCTCCATGTCCCCGGTTATGGAATCGCACGAAAAGGAAACCTCCCTGCCGGCGAGGATGATCCTCCCGTCGGCAACGGCCACATTGACGGATGGATTCGTTGTGTTCCCGCCGACGTCGATCGTGAGCAAACCCTGCGCCGCAGGAGCTTCAGGGATGAAGGAAGTCGAGAAGGTCCCCTCACCGTGAAGAGACAGGGAACTGTCGGCGAGAAGCGTTCCGGAGATGATGACCGAACCGGTAGGGGTGACCGCGGAAAAATCACTCAGCGAAGCCACCTGCTCCGTCAGCGTGAGCGTGCCTGAGCCCGAGACGTACCCGAAATCGGGAACGTGAACACCGCCCGTGAACACTTCAAGCCCTGCGGGACCGCCAAGGAAAACCCCTGCGCTGATGCTCATTGAATCGATGATCACGACTCCCTCATGGTCTACGATCATTCCACGTGAGATGCTCAGTGTGTCCACTTCAGTTACGAACCCCTTGAGAATGTTCCTGAAAAGCATGCTCATGTCGTGAACTGGTTCACCGGTTTGGGGGTCCTCGGTGGGAGCTGGCACCCTGATCCCGAGAGAATCCGCATGAATGTTTTCGAGGCCCGTTCCGGTAAGGTAACCCACAATATTACCCGTTATGGTGATGTCACTGATGAAAACCGTGAGCCCATCGGTATTCCTTACGACAACTGAGTCGGCCCGGGTCCCGAAAAGGATGCCCGAAGCGAAACCGTAAACGTCCACAGAGGTTTCTGCGTCGTTGGCGAAAGTGTTGACAAGCGATCGGACAACCCGGGAAAGTCCGCCCGTCAGCAGCAGGATGTAGGGTATCACGACACCCAGCACGATGATCAGGAGGATGACCCGAGCCTTGAAATGACTCTTCTTTGTCTTAGAAGGTCTGTCCGATGGCAAAGTAGAATTTTCCTCTCTTGAATCCGTCCCGCCAGGTGGGCGCAAAACCGTAATCGAACCTGACGGGGCTGAAGGGGGTGCTCACCCTGATACCGAGCCCTGTTCCCAGACCGGCGTCGTTGGGGGAAACCTCTTCAAGGTCGTTCCAGATGCCGCCTGAATCCAGGAATGCCGTGACACCGATGAATCTCCACACCCTGAACCTCGCCTCGAAATTACCCAGCAGCATTGTGTTGCCGCCAAGCGGATTTCCTTCGGAGTCATGGGGACCAAGGTCGTAGTAGGAATAGCCCCTCACCGTCCCGGCGCCACCGAGGTAGAACCTGTCCGTGGGGGGAATGGAGACCAGGCCGTTGTAGCTCTGGACCGTCCCCGCGCCCACCCTTGCCGCAAGGACCAGGTGATCGTTCACGGGAAAGAAGTACCGGGCCTCGGTTTCCAGCCTGTAGAAATCAAGGCCGCCAAGAAGGCCACCCGAGAGCTTGCCGCCCAGCATCAGCCACCGTCCCCTTACGGGGTCGAGCACGGGAGATCGCGTATCGTTGACCAGGGATGCGTTCAGGCTTCCCGTGGTTGTCCAGGGCAGAATGACAACCGTATCGCCCGACGTGGATTCGAAACGCGTTCTGTCAATGGAGTATCCGCAGTTGAGGCGAAGGTCCGGAAGAAGGAGCCTTGAAAAGCTGAGACCGGCGCCGTAGCTCCTCTCTTCCTGAAAGCTTCTCTGGAGATAGGTGTACACGGCAGTGAGCTTTCCGGTCCACCTGCTGGAAAGGAACCATGGCTCCTCGTAGGAGAGGGAGGGTTCCACGAGATCGCCCTCCTGACCGCTTGAGAAGTAGTGGGTCCAGGTGGAGCCAACCGTCAGCCTCTGATTGTTTCCCCAGATGTTGGGATGCTTCCAGTACCCGCCCCAGAAAACCGAAGCCGGGGAAATGTATCCGGTGGCGAGGTCGATCGTGTGGTAGGGCCTTTCATGGACTGCCACCTCGATGTCCATGACTGCTTCGTCCTCTCGCGGATAGTACCGGTAACGCACATCGTTGAAAAGCCGGAGGGTGTAGATCCTTCCCAGCGATTCCCTGAGCTCGTCTGCGTTCAGCGAATCTCCGGGCTGCAGGCTTATCTCACGGGAAACGACAACCTGCCGCACGCTTTCGAGCCCCGAAACGGTCACGTCGCCAAGTACGAAGCGTGGTCCTTCGACTATCCGGCAGACCAGGGTCCGGGTTCCGGGAACGGAATCGGGTCCGGGGATATCGAAATCCCGCAGTTCAAAACTGATATCGGCCCTTATCCTGCCCCTTGTGTTGTAGGCCGCCCTCAGGGCTCGCCTGAAGCCAAGGGTGTCTGCGGGAGATAGAGCCTCCCCCCGGGATATTTCCAGGAGAGCCCTGATGGCATCGTTGTCCATTATCTCGGCACCGGATATCTCAACATCCCCGAGCAGCGACCTTCTGCCAGATCTTACATCGATGCCGACCGTGTATGTCGTGGAATCCCATGCGGGCCACAGAACCTCAACCGTGGCATCCAGATAGCCGTGGCTTCTGAGGTTGGAGGCAACGCCGTTCCCCACGAGAACCCTCGAGAGCCCATAGACGGATGCGCCGGGTTCAAGGCCGGTACCTGAAAGCAGCACATCATCGTCCAGAGGCGGATTGCCCAGAAAGTACACCGAATCTATACTCGGTCCCGTGGAGGCCGAAGCCGAGCCAAGCATAATCAAGCATAGAACGGGTGCGATCCATGACCATGAGTACATACCCTAAAACTAACACCTCCCGGCACCGTTTGGCGAGTGCGGGAACAAGACCGGTTCTCCTTCTCGTGGGGGGCACTGACCCAAGCGGAGGAGCAGGGCTTCTGGCGGACGCGAAGGCGGTGGCGGCCATGGGTTCCCACGGCTGCTGCGCGGTGACGGCTGTCACGGTGCAGGATTCGGGTCGGGTGTACTCATGGAGCCCTGTCAGCCCCGAACAGATCGAGGACCAGATGCAAAGGATCTGTGATGACGGACCGCTTCACGGCATGAAAACCGGCATGCTCGGCAGCCCGGGTGCCGTCGAGGCGGTTTCCGATGTGTACAAGAGCAGGGTGTTTCCTTCCCCGCTGGTGGTCGACCCTGTTCTCGCGGCGGGAAGCGGCGACAGCCTCTCGGGAAAAGGTCTTTCAGAGCTCCTGCTGAAACACCTGGTCCCTCACGCCTCACTGTTGACGCCAAACTTGGACGAAGCCGAAGCCTTGACCGGTAGAACGGTCAGAACGCTCAAAGAAATGGAACATGCCGGCCGCTCCCTGCTGGAACTGGGTGCGGGGGCTGTTCTGGTGAAGGGCGGTCACCTCGAGGGAGAGCCGTCGGACGTTCTAGTGACAGGGCAGGGTATCACGGTTTTCCCGGGCAGAAGGATCGTTCCCGGGAAGGTCCACGGCACGGGGTGCACACTCGCATCGGCATGCGCCGCCCTAATAGCCTCAGGCCACGATCCGTCTTCCGCGGTACAAAAGGCTCTCACCTATCTGAGGGGAGCGATCCGGGACGGCTTCAGAAGGCAGGGAGGCTTCCTGATCGGTCACTTCCCCGGAACGGGGCCGGGACAAAAAACCCCTGACAAGTCCGCCTTCTACTCGGCCCCGAGATTCTGCCAGGTCTGCGGCGGCAGCCTGCTGGGCGTGCATGGTCATATGGAATGCCGGGATTGCGGACTGATTCACTACCGGAACCCGCTTCCAGCAGTGATGGTGCTGGCCAGGGACATGACAGGCAAAGTTCTCCTCGTGAAAAGGGCTTTCCCTCCTGCCATGGGTAAGCTCTGCCTCCCCGGGGGATTCATGGACCTCTGCGAAACACCCGAAGAATGTGCCAGACGGGAGCTTCACGAGGAAACAGGCCTGACTGCGGACAAAATGGAACTCGCTGGGGCCGACAGGGACTCGACCGATTACGGCGGAGTCGCCCTCTACGTTTTCAGGGCCACGGGTCTCCACGGAACTCCAGTGGCCGGCGACGACGCCTCCGAGGTGCTATGGCTCGCCCCAGGCGAGATCCCCCCCCTCGCCTTCCCTGCCCACGACCGCGCTTTAGGGAAGGGGACGGACTAAGATTAATTAGTTTGTCAGCGTAAAAACATGCAGCGCAATACCTTAATACTGCGCTGCATGTTAGAATCTTTGTACCAATAAGTTACGCTGACAAACTAATTTATCTTAGTCCGTCCCCTCAGTTCGGCAAGGGTGCGGGCGAGGGAGGGAGCATCGTGCGTGCCGTATACATGGACGTCCTTTGTCTTTGCCAGCAGGCCCTGAAGAACAGTACCGGGTCCAACCTCCACAAAAGTGTCAAAACCGTTCTCAATCATCAGCTGCATGGATGCAGCCCAAAGCACAGGTGAGGTCACCTGTCTGGACAGGAGCTCGCGGGCCCTGTCGCCGCTGGTGATGTAGCCAGCCGTCACATTGGCAACGACCGGAATCCCGGGATCGTAGAAAGCGGCCTCTTTCAGGGCTTTCTTGAGGTCACGGGCGGCGTCCTCCATGAGCGGGCTGTGCCACGCGCCCGAAACCTGAAGGGGCAGAACCCTCTTGGCCCCAAGCTCCCTGCAGATCTCCCCGGCCTTCTCAAGGGGCTCGCTGGCGCCGGAGATGACGACCTGACCGGGCGAGTTCATGTTTGCAACACCCACCGGACCGATTTCGGAGGCCTGCTCAACAGCCTTGCTGACGCTTTCAAGATCAAGCCCCAGAACCGCAAGCATCCCGCCGGGGTGAATGTCGGCACATCGCTGCATTAGTTCACCCCTGAGCCTGGTGAGCTTCACCGCTGTTTCAGGCAGAAGAACCCCTGCGGCCACAAGGGCCGAGTACTCACCAAGACTGTGCCCGGCGGCACCCTCGAGGCGGATGCCCGCGACCTGGAGAACCTTCAGGGTCGCGATGCTCACCATCGTAATTGCTGGCTGGGCATAGTCGGTACGTGTGAGCGTTTCACCTGGGCCGTCGCTCATCACCTGAAGAAGGTCATGCACACCGCTGAGGGTATAGGTCTTCTCAAGGAACTGCCTCGATTCGGGGAAATCCATGAGATGTTTCTGCATCCCAACCTGTTGGGATGCCTGACCGGGAAAGAGAAATGCCAGTCTTCCCATTGTCGTCACTCCGTTTCCTGTAATCCGCTTTCCATATATGCGATCAACCGTTCAGGTCTGGGCCAGAGAGGATCGGCCGCTGCCGCACGCCCGGCAAACCGGGCCGCCTCTGTCAGTGAACCACCATCATAAAGCACTTCCGCGGCTGAGGTAAGGGCCACCGATCTCCAACGCGATGCCATCATGCCATAAACTCCGTCGAGCAGAGAGCAGGCATCAGGGATCGAACCACCCCAGTAAACCATCTGGGACATCTGCACCGGATCGGGGGACAATGACGAAAAAGAGAACAGAAGCGCCACATTGGGTGTTATCGTGGCCTGGGGGTCGTCGGGAGCCTTTCTGCGTATGAACTGGCAATAAGCCCTGTGATCGGTATTGGGGGCGGGGCCGGCAGCCTGGGCTTCCCGCATGCCGTCACTGTCAAGGATCGGCTGAAGGTACATGGGCTCACGAGGGCTGAAGGCTACTGAGCCCAACTGCTCAGCGGCCTCGCCGGATGCGAACATCGACTCAACCGAGAGAACCAGTGAGTCGGGAGACCCGATCAGTATCACATGGCGTCCGCCGGCAAGATGGGCGGCCGAGTAGGGAAAGACCAGCGCCCAGGTGGAGAGTATCCTGTGAAACTCCCCGGGAGGCAGCTGATGAAGCGGGACCCACTGTGCTGCGATCCCCCGGGTTGCTAGCCCATTGAGAACCAGAGAGTAGAACTCGCGTGTGTAGAGAAGCCAGCTCTCGCTTGAACCGGGATGTGTGGCGTCGCAGACTATGAGATCGTATGTGTCCCGCATCCCCAGAAGGTAGTTCCTGCCGTCGTCACCCACGAGAGTGAAGCGGGGGTCAAGGTCGGGTCTTCGATTCTCGAGAGCGAAGAACGGAAGAGCCTCGGCAACCCCCGGACAGATCTCAACGCAGGTCAGGGACTGAATGGGATGGGTGAGCAGCGCACCGGAGGTGATACCCCCCCCGAGAGCAACTGCAAGAGCTGTCCGGGCACCCGGGTTGTACCCCCAGGGAAGATGGCCCAGCATGTAGAAAGCTTCAAGGGAGGGCTGGTCGATCGGAACCTCTTCCACGCCGTTTATCCTCAGGCTGCGGTACCCGTCCCACTCCCTTCCGAACACCGCCACTGTGGCGGTCCTGTCTTCGCTGAAGTAGAGAAGGTCCATGCCCCTGGGGGGTTCTGAGCCCGGGGGGCGGGATGTCAGCACGAGGAAGTAGACCGCGGCCGCAGCAGCGAACCCGGCGGGAAGCCCGGAAAACCTTCGAGCCCTGACGAAGCAGGCCATGCCTGTGAGAACGCTGCCGAAGGCAAGGAGCATCGCAGTGTTCGTGACCCCGAAGTGAAGGAAGAGGAACCTGGTGGCAAGAAGAGGTCCAAGTGCCGCTCCGGCACAGTTGGCGAGGCTTAGTTTCCCCACATCCTCCCCGAGGCGGTTTTCCCTGGCACATACCGAGAGCATTACCGGAAAAGTCACCCCCATGAGAAAGGTCGAAGGCAGCATGTAAAGGAACGCCGCCAGAAATCCGCCGGCGGTCCCTGCAGCCCAGCCTGCCCCGCCCGTTACAGCTGCCACGGCTCCGAAACTTCCAAGCGCTGACAGCGGAAGGACAGAGGAAACGGCCAGCAGAACATGCACGGTTCCGAAGAGCGCCAGGGGGTTTCTAACCCTTTGCGCGAGATTCCTTCCGAACCAGCCACCGAGACCGATCCCCAGGAGCACCATGATCCCCATTGTGGAAAAGGCGTAGGTGCTGTTTCCCAGAACAAATGTGAGCTGACGGCTCCACACGGTCTCGTAGCCCAGGGCGAGACACCCTCCCACGGCGTATATGGCCAGGTAAAACGCGCCAGGGGGAACACCTTTGACAACGGGATCAGGCTCGACCCTGCCTCCTTTTACAAATGCCAGGCCTGCGACAAGAAGCACAGCACCTGTCACAAGGGTCGGCGCGGTACCAACCGCCTCCAGAAGCACGAAACCCGCGAGAAACCCGCCGATGGCCGAGCCCAGGCTGTTGAGGCCGTAAAGCCCCGACGCCGCGCTCCGACCCCGCGGGCCCTGCACGAGCCTTGAAGCGGTGGGAATAATCCCCCCCGCGCAGAAAGCGGCGGGAAAGACCATCAGGACGGCGGTGAGGAACCTGGCCGGAAACTGAAGTCCGGACGAATAGAACAGTGGGTAAACGCTCTCCATTATCGGTTCAAGAAGCAGGGGGAGCAGTGAGGCCAAGGCCGTTCCCACTGCGGCAAGCTTCAGAATCCCGAGGGGTCTTGATGAGCGCTGGGCAAATCCGCCGAAAACCTTTCCACCAAGACCGAGACCCAGCATGAAAGCGCTGAGGACGACCGCCGTGGAATCCACGCTGCCACCGGCTATCAGAAGCAGCATTCTGTTCCAGGTTATCTGGGCCATCAGCACGCCCACCCCGCTTAGAAGTGCAAAAGCCCAAAGTCCCTGCAACGCTTACTCCCCCAGTCTTGGCGTTCTGCCCATGAGAACCAGCAAACCAGCCTCCTCGACCAGGGCGTTGACCCTGGAACTCACAAGGGCGGCCTGTGCTTCGGTGAGTGTCTGCTGGGCATCCAGAAGATCAAGAAGTGAGAGCCCGCCCATCTCGTACGTGAGCTTCGACAGCCTGTACTGCTCTTCCGCCTGCCTGAGCGCAAGTTCACTGAGAACAAAGCCCTCATAGGCCACGACAACGTTTTCCCGCGCGGCCAGCAGTCTGCTCTGAAGTCCCGACTCGACCGATGTCAGTGATGCTTCGCTTCTCAGAGCGCCGGCCCTTGCGGCCCGGGCGGCGGCCTCCCTGGCGAATCCATCGAAAATGGTCCAGTTCAGCCGGATGCCGACGGACCAGGTATCGTTCTCGAGCACCTGGTCAAACCCGTCGAAATGATTGTCGCTGAAGCCCCAGTTCGCATTTGCACTGAGGCTGGGCCAGGCCAGACGCCCCTGAGCCCGGGAAGCGATGAAGGCCTGCTCGGACCGGAGCCTTGCCGCCCTCAGGGATGGATTTTCATCGAGGTCCTGCGGAAGGTCGTCGAGGAAATCAGGGGGGATCGGCGTGAGTACCGCGGCGGTATCCACCGTCATGTCCCGGGATGACATCGAAACACCGGCCGCCTGATAAAGTGCGTTGTAGGAGGTGTTGAGGCTCTGTGTCGACCTTGTGAGGGAAAGCCTGTCACGGCTTTCCTGGACCTGAAGCTGCAGGAGTTCGAGGGTTGTCATGCCCCCGATCTCGTAAAGTGTCCGGGCTCTCGCGAGCTGACTGACACTTCTCTCCAGGGACTGCTCGGCGGCCGCACAAAGCCCTTCCGCCTCAACAACGGCGTAGTACGATTCGAGCACGCTCATCACGATCTCCAGTACAGCGGCCCTGTAGTCCTCTTCCGCGGCCTCGAAACCACGGCGCTCGGCCCGAAGGAGAAGCCAGTTTCGGCCACCGGAACCCAGAAGCTCCTGTGACAGCCCGAGGCTGGCGGACCAGCTCTCGGACCCGGTGTGACCATGCCCTTCGGGCGGCGTAGAAGCCCAAGCGTACCCGGACGAGGCTGAGAACGCCAGGGTTGGCCAGATGAACGATTCCGCAGACTTCACCGATGCCCTGGAACCCTCGAGTGACGCCTCGGCCTCGGCAACGGCCGGGGAGTTCCGCAAAGCGTGGGACACCCAACCCGAAAGATCAAGCGCCAGAGGGGATCCTCCGGCAAGAACAAGCGACAGAAAAAGAGTGGTGATCATAGACCGAGAACCTCCGAGCCTCCCGGGTTAAAAAGAACCGGAACCGCCTGCAGCAGTACGGCGAAAAGGTAAACCGCCCACGCCAGCCTCATGCCAAGTGACGGGTCGGTGCCCCATACCGCCGACAACCCTCTTCCCCAGATGAAAACCGTGACAACAGATGGAATGTCAAGATTCAAAAGAACTATGAAAAAGAACATTCCCGCAGGGTTTGCCGGCAGCCGCCACGCAAACTCGGCGGGGCTCCAGCTGAACCCGGGCGGAATGCCTGCGATCCGGGAAACCCAGACCAGTGCCGCGAACCCGAGAACCCATATGGTCATTGACATGAACGCGGACTGAATGCCTGGCAGAACGGCATACTTCTCGCCCATCGCCCGTGCAAGAGCCCAGGCAGCGGCGCCCCCAAGTGCCGCCACGAACACCCTCTCGAAAAGGATGAAGAAGGGAAGCCCGGGAAGGGATGTTAGAGACCCGGCAGTGGCCACGGCGCCTCCCAGAAGGATGAACATGGCGCTGAAGCCCATGACCTTCCAGGAACCTTTTTCGACAAGCATTCGATGCGCTTCTGCAGGGCGGTGGAGCTGAAGGAGCGGCGCCATGGCATTGCCGGTCATTCGGACGCTCTTTTCAAAGCCTGCGTGTAAACATCGAGGTAGGAAGGGACCCTGTTCTTCCAGGAGTGATCGGCCTCCATGCATCTTTTCATCATGGCGGACCAGGGAACCGGGCCCGAGTTCCAGAGGCCGGTAACAGCGTCCAGGGCTTCGGGAAACTCGCCCGGGCTTTCGAAGAGGAATCCGGTGGAGCTGTCCACCGTGTCGCCAAGCCCCCCTGTCTTCCTCACCAGTGGCACCGAGCCATACCTCATCGCTGTCATCTGGGAAAGACCGCAGGGTTCGAACTGGGAAGGCATCAGGAAAAGGTCGGAACCCGCAAAGACCCTTCTGGCAAAACTGTCGCTGTAGTCGATCCTGACCGCCACTGAGCCCGGGTGGCTTGCGGCTGCGGCCCTGAAGGCCCTCTCGTATCGGGCCTCGCCTGTTCCCAGAACCACAAGGCTCATGCCCCGGCCGAGCAGACCGGGCAGCGAATCGAGAAGAAGGTCGACGCCCTTCTGGGGTGTGAGCCTGCTGACCATTCCCACCAGGGGACCGTCTGACGGGCCAAGTCCGGTCTCCCTGATCAGCGAGGTCCTGCACTTCTTCTTGCCCGCCATTCTACCGATGGCAAAGTGCGCCGGCAGCGAGGGATCGTTCCCCGGATTCCAGCAGTCGGGATCAATGCCGTTGAGGATGCCCGTCAGTTTCCCCTTCTCCCGCTCGAGGACCGCCTCGAGCCCGAAGCCGAACCTTGGTGTCCTTATCTCCCGGGAGTAGGAAGGGCTGACCGTTGTCACGGCTGACGCGAAAACGATGGCGCCCTTCATCATGTTCCAGTCCCCCCAGAACTCGAGCCCTCCGGGATGGAACAGTGAATCGGGCAGCCCCGCGGAAGCCCAGCTCTCGGGTCCGAACCTTCCCTGGAAGGCCATGTTGTGGATGGTGAAAACCGAAGCTCTGCCCGACCCCCGCAGGTACACCGGCAGAAGGCCGGTCTGCCAGTCATGGCAGTGAAAAACGTCGGGATGAAAACCGGTTACGGCGCATGAAGCCTCGACCGCCCGGGAGAAAAAGGCGAACCTTCTGAAATTGTCCGGCCATGACGAGTCGGGTGTCGGTCCGTAGAACCCCTTCCTTGAAAATTCCTCATCCCTGGCCACCAGGTATACCATGACACCGTTCGGCAGCTCGGTCCCGGCTATTCCGAAATCCTCACCAAGGAACGTCCTGCCGGCTCCAAGCCAGGTGACATCCCTTCCGCCCGGAATGTCCCCGTAAAAGGGGATCATGACCCTGGCATCGGTGCCTTCGCGGTTGAGCGCGGCGGGAAGCTCGCTGACCACAGAGGCAAGCCCGCCTGTGCTGGCAAGGGGGTAAACCTCGGAAGCGGCAAAAAGCACCTTCATTTGCCCCCCCTTCCCCTTGTCAGGCGAAGGACGACCAGAACGACTGCAAAAACCCCCAGCAGGATCAGGCAGAGCCGTCCGTAGTCCGCCATGAACGCCGCGGCGGCGCCCATGTTGGCCCCGAGTATCACCGCCAGGAAGGAAAGGAGTGCGTACCAGAGGGCAGCGCTTAAAAGGGATGGGACCAGTACTGCCGTCCGTCCCATCCCGCTCCATGCGGCCACCACCACCAGAAGCGATCTGATACCGGGTATAAACCTGCTCAGGAAGAGAGCCCATACACCGTGCCTTGCCAGAAGAGACCTGGCGCGGAGCATTCCCCTCTCACCCTTCGAACCGCTCATTACAAGCCGCTCGAACCATCTGGGGCCTGCGCCCCTCCCGGCGGCTTCCAGGAGAAGGGTTGCCAGCGCGCACCCCACGAATCCGGGTATCCAGAGAACCCATGGGGGAAAACCCGTAGAAAAGAACAAACCACCCGCGGAGATGTAGATCACATCTCCCGGAAACGGTGGAAAGACCGTTTCGACGAAGGCCGTCAGGGTGAGGACGGGGACCGATGCCCAGGCGTCAAGACCGTCGATGAACTGCTGCCAGGCCTCTCCGGTCATGATTCAAGGACCGCCAGCGCCAGACAGCCGAAACCACGACCCTGGCCCAGATCACCCAGTGTGTTGGTGGAGGTGCCCTTTATCCAGATCCTTGCGCTTGGGGCGTGGAGTATCTCCGAAAGCCTCTTGATCATCATTTCCCTGTTGGGGGCCACTTTGGGCCTGTCCCCGATCAGTGTCAGGTCCAGCCGGGAAAGCTCCCAGCCGGCCTTTCTTGCCCGCTCCATGCATTCGCGAAGGATCATGGAGCTGTCAGCGTCTTTCCAGACAGGGTCGGAGGGCGGGTAAAAGGTTCCTATGTCGCCAAGGGAGGCGGCGGCGAGAACGGCATCGGAGGCTGCGTGGAGAACCGCGTCTCCGTCGGAGTGCCCCACCGGGCCGCCGGTCTCGCCCAGTCGGCATCCCGCAGCCACCATGGGCCGGTCTTCACCGAACGGGTGGAAATCCAGCCCCTGGCCGAAAGACAGCCTGGGAGGAAAGCCGAAACACGATAGATCAGATGGTTCGGTGAGTTTCTGGTTACGTGGGTCCCCCCCCACCACGGCGACGGCAAAGCCGGCGAGTTCCATGGCGGAGCTTTCGTCGGTAACTTCCGAGGCGCTGGCAAGAACACGGCAAAGGTCGTCGTACACGAACCCCTGGGGGGTCTGGATCATCCACATGCTGCCGCGTTCCACGGTGGATGAGACCATCCCGTCCTCCACGAGTTTCAGGGTGTCACGGACCCGTATGCCTGGAATCGCCGCTCCGTGCTCCTCCACAGCGTCCATAACCCTGAGGATGGTCTCCCGGGTCAGGCCGGGCCGGGCGCCGTCGTGGACAAGGACGTACCTTGGAGAATCAAGGGCGCCAAGCGCCAAAAGCACCGAGTCCTGTCGGCGGGCACCGCCGGGTACGACCATGACCCCCGGCGGAGGGGTCCAGTGGTTACGCCAGGGAAAGTCGGGTGGAACAGAGACAACGACGGGCATCAGCTCGGCAAGCAGGTCAACCGACCACTGCAGGACGGGTTTTCCGCCAAGTCTGATGAACTGCTTGGGCACCCCGCCGCCGAACCTCGTGCCGGCGCCTGCAGCGGTCACCACCGCACCCCATCCGGATGATTCCCTGATCAGGCCTGATCCTCCTCGACGGGTTCAAGAGCTTCCTCTTCCTGCTTCTCCATGGAGGCGAAGACCATCGTCCCGCCCGAAGCCCGGAAGGTCGTATGGGCCGTTACCGTTACATCGCTGCCCATCAGGCTGGCTGCCTCATCGACGACCACCATGGTCCCGTCCGACAGGAAACCCACGCCCTGGCCTGCCCCGCGCCCCTTCTTCTGTATCCGGACGGTGAGCTTTTCCCCGGGCAGGACCACGGCCCTGCCTGCGGCCCCCACGTCTTCAAGCCTTATGACGTGGATGTTCTCGCGTTCCGCCGTGTCGAGCAATGCGGCATCGGAACTCAGAAGGGCGACTCCGGTCTGCCTGAGCCACTCCAGCATTCGATGCTTTTCGCGCTCACCGTCACCGAAATCGTGAAAATCAAGGAGCCCGCCCGTCTTGCCCACGGCCTCTTCAAGACGCTGAAGGGTTTCGGTGCCCCTTCGGGCCCTTCCCCTGGAAACGGTGTTCTTGCTTCTCTGAAGGGACTCGAGGCTCGACCTGACCGAGGCGGGGATGGTGAACGGACCGGGAAGAATTCCAGCTAGAGTGAGATCGGCAACCCTTCCGTCGATGATCGCGTTAAGGTCAACCAGGACTGGCATGAACAGCCTGGTTCCACGTTCTTCCTCGACTTTGAGGAGGTTGAGCTTTCTTCCCTTTGTAAGGGCAGCCCGGGAGAAAACGTACGCCAGCGCGAAGGGCACCAGCACCAGAAGGTCGGCCGCGCCTGCCCTCAACCTGATATCACCCACATGAAGCACGAGCATCAGGAGCAGCCCTGTGGTCAGACCGAGGAACGTGCCGGCGGTTATGTAGACGAACCCGTCGGCGCGCAGCCCCGTAACAAGTCTTTCAAGCACCAGCGCAACGACGCCGATGGCGATCCCCGCAAACCCCATCCAGAAGCTTTCCGACGACGCAAAAGGGCTTTCAGTGGCGAGAGTCCCCGCAAGCCCGAGAACAAGCACGAACATCAGCCTGCTCTCCCAACCGTTCTTTCTCAGAGCCATTCTTCTCCCTTTTTGTTCAGAAGGTCACTTATGGCGGCGGACAGTCCAACGAATCCGGGAGCGCCGTTCTTCTCGGCGTCCGTGTCCTCCCTGGCACCCGCAAGGGTGGAAAACCCAAGGTTGACCGCCTCGGTATACCTTCTGCCGTAACCGGCCACAGGCCGTACCTCACCTCCGAGCCCGACTTCGCCGCACACCGCTGTACCCTTCTTCACCGTTTTCTCCAGACGGCTCGAGGCCACAGCGAGGCAGACCGCGAGGTCGGCCCCGGGGTCACCAATGGTGAAACCACCGGCAACATTCACATAAACATCCTGATTGTCCAAGTCTATCCCGCACCTGCGCTCAAGCACCGCCAGCAGCATGGCCAGCCTGGCCCCGTCGAAACCGGAAGCCTTCCGCTGCGGGTAGCCGTACCTGGACGGACTGGTGAGCGCCTGCACCTCCACCAGGAACGGCCTGGATCCCTGCAGAACTGCGGCGGGAACCGAACCCGGAACCGAGTCGGTCTCCCTTCGCAGGAACAGCCCTGAGGCGTTTGCCACCCCGGAAAGGCCCGCAGGGCCCATCTCGAACACCCCCAGCTCGTTGGTGCCTCCGAAGCGGTTCTTCACGGCGCGAAGGAGGCGGTACTGGTGCGACGCGTCCCCTTCGAAGTAGATCACGGTATCCACAAGGTGTTCGAGAACCTTGGGACCAGCAAGGCTTCCGTCCTTCGTCACGTGCCCCACAACGAAAGCAGTTATCTCCCGGGGCTTCGCAAGGTTGACCAGTGCCGACGCACAGTGCCTGACCTGAGACACGGAGCCGGGCGCGGCCGAAAGGTCGGGAGAGTGGAGGGTCTGAACCGAATCCACCACCAGAACCCTGAAGTCTCCCGAATCCAGGACCTCCGCGACAGTATCGAGCCTGGTGGCCGCAAGAACCTTGAGTCCCGCAGGCGATGTTCCGATGCGTCCGGCCCTGCCGGCGATCTGGGAGGCCGACTCCTCACCTGTAGCGTAGAGGACGGATATCCCCCCCGCGGCGAGATTCATGGCGGCCTGCAGTATCAGGGTGCTCTTCCCGATACCCGGCTCGCCCCCGAGAAGGATGACACTTCCAACGCTTGCACCGCCACCGAGAACCCTGTCGAACTCGGGAAGACCCGTGGAAAGCCGGGCGCCGGTCTCGGTGGACACGTCGCAAAGGTTCACGGGCCGGGTATTCTCGGGGGGAAGGACGACCGATGACAGGGCTGAAACGCGATGTTCCTCCACCATGGTGTTCCAGCTCAGGCAATGGGGGCATTTGCCGCTCCACCCGTGGGTTTCCCCGCCGCACTCAGAACAGACGAAGACCGAGCGGGCCTTTGGCATCAGTAGTAACCCTCATCCTGGTGGGCGGGGTCGAACCTCGTGGTGGCGGTGGTGAACACAAGCCTCACCTTTCCCCTGGGTCCGTTCCTTTGTTTCACCACAAGGAGATCCACATTCCGGTACCTGTCGCTGCTGCCGTCGGAATCGGTCTGGCCGGTGTCGGCCCTCTCATCGTGCAGGAACATCACAAGATCGGCGTCCTGCTCTATCGCGCCACTGTCGCGCAGGTCGCTGAGCTGGGGGGGTCCGGGCCTTTTGGCGGCGTTCCTGCTGAACTGGGAAAGGGTGATGACCGGGACATGTATCTCTTTGGCGAGGGCCTTCAGCGCTCCGGAGTTCATGGCGACCTTCAACTGGTGGTTCTCGACATCGTCCGCCCCCTTCATCAGCTGGAGGTAGTCAACGAACACGGCTGCGACCTTGTCCTTCCTGTGAAGCCTTCTGACCTTGGCACGCAGCTCGGCGGAGGTGAGTTCCGTCTTCTCGTTGATGGCGATGGGCAGTTCAGCCAGGTGCCTGGCGGTATCCTCCAGCTCCAGCCAGTTCTCGGGACGCAGGGTGCCCTCGATGATGGGTTGCGTACCGATCCCGCTCATCATGCATAAAAGCCTGCGAACGAGCATCTCATCGGACATTTCAAGGCTGAAGAAGGCGACGCACCCCTTCCCCTGTCCCGCGATGTGCTTCGCCATGTTGAGGGCCAGACTGGTTTTGCCAACGCCGGGCCTGGCGGCGATTATTATCAGCTCTCCGGGATGAAAGCCCGTGGTGAGCCTGTCCAGCGGTTCGATACCCGTGGAGAGCCCGGTGACCCCGCCCTGGGCTTCGCTCATCAGACGAAGCGACGCGAGGGCCGAGGGAGCCACATCCCCGACCCGGCGGAAATCCTGCTCGGTCATGTTGCCGGCGATGCTGAAGATCCTCTGTTCGGCCTGGTCGATGAGGTCCGTCGAGCTTCCGTCGCCGGACATCACCCTGCGCAAGGTTTCGTTCGATGCCCTTACGAGCTGCCTGAGCTGCGACTTCTCCCTGACAATGCCTGCGTAGGCCGTCACATTGGCCATGTAGGCCACATCGTTTGTCAGGTCGGTGATGTAGTCAACTCCACCGGCGTCGGTAAAGCCTTCCCGCTTCTGGAACTCGGTGACGGTCGTTACCAGGTCGACGGGTTCGCCGCGGTCGAAAAGGGCTTTGAGCGTGGAAAAGATCCTTCTGTTCCTGGGGTCGAGGAAGTCTTCCTCCACGAGAATGCCGAACACCTCCACCGCGATGTCGGGATCGAGAAGCACTCCTCCCAGCACGCCCCTCTCTGCCTCGGGGCTTCCCGGCAGTCTGTTTTCGGCTTCAACGGGCATTTCTGGGCAGACCTTTCTCCTTGAGTAATGCGGAAAGCTTTTTCATATCCTCCCAAACGGGTCTTTTCAGGGCTGGTGAACGAAGAAGGGCGGCGGGGTGGTAGGTGACCATAACCCGGGTTCCCCGGAACTCGTACATCTCCCCCCTCAGCGAGCCTATCCCCTTCTTCGTTCCCAGAAGCGCAAGCGCCGCGCTGGCCCCAAGGGCCACGATGACTCCCGGCTTCATGATCTCGATCTGACGCAGGAGTACGGGAAAACACGCATCGACCTCGTCAGGAGCGGGCACACGGTTCCCCGGAGGTCTGCATTTAACGACATTCGCGATGTAGACTGACCGTCTGTCAAGCTCGATGGCCTCAAGGATACGGTCGAGAAGCTCACCGGCCCGGCCCACGAAGGGAAGCCCCTGCATGTCTTCGGTCGCCCCCGGGCCTTCACCGACGAGAAGGATCCCCGAATCGGGGTTACCTGCGCCGAAAACAAGCTTGTTCCTGCCCTGGGACAGCCTGCAGCGGGTGCACCCGGCCACTTCGCTCAACAGCTCTTCCATGGTCATTGGCGGGGTCGTTGACACTGCAGGCCCGCCCTCTTCGGTGACGGTCCCGGACACGGGCGCGGGAAGGGCAACTTCCGTTATGCCGAAACTTTTCACCGCGTTCCAGAGAGGATCCCTCACAACCTCTCCCCCAAAAGACCAGCGATGGCCAGTGCGACGAACCTTTTTGAGCCCCCGGGCACTTCTGCCGACGAACCGTCTGCGAAGATCAGCTCCCCGAGGTTGGTTTCGCTTTCCATGCCCTGCCCCGGGATGTCCCCCCTGT
The DNA here is from genome assembly GCA_002436025.1 of candidate division Hyd24-12 bacterium UBA6080. GTDB lineage: Bacteria > Fermentibacterota > Fermentibacteria > Fermentibacterales > JCC-6 > UBA6080. The sequence goes on along the minus strand of DIXM01000002.1, from coordinate 466,442 downwards.
TCACGAAAACGGCGAACGAACCCTTTTTCAGCATCTTTTCCAATGCCCTTTCGCGGCAATCGGGTCCGTACTCGAGAGAGAATGACAGAACCGGACAAGGCGCGTCGAGTGATACCAGAAGGTCCGGTGTGGGTTCGAGTTCCAGCAGGAAACCGTCCCCCCGCCGAAGCTTGCCCGGCATGACGACCTTTGGCCGGTAATCGCCCACCGCGGCCGCCATCACCAGAAAATCGGCCCCGGCTACGGCTTCACGCAGGGCGGCAAGCATCTCCGCAGCGGTTTCCACCCTGATGAGGGGAACGGAGCCGGGTGGGGTGTCGTGACGGCAGGGGCCGCTGATCATGGTAACGAGAGCGCCGGCGTCAAGGAAGGCGTTGACCATGGAAAGACCCATGAGCCCGCTTGACCGGTTGGAGATGAACCGAACGTCGTCCATCCCCTCGCGTGTGGGACCGGAGCAGACAAGGACCCTTTTCCCCTTCCAGGCGGACAGCCCCGAAAAAACACCGGTGTGGTAGGACACGGCTTCGGATGGCCATGACTGTGATGCCAGACGCATTCTCTCCGCGCGGTAGACCGACTCGATACCGACACTGGAGGATGCGAGGGAATCGTTTGCCATGAAGTAGTCGAAAGCGCCCAGAAGGGCAACCTCCCCTGCCGCCGCCGACAGCCTTTTCGAAACGGTATCATTGCTGTCGGTACCCCTTCCCGAAAGCCTGCGTCCAAGTTCCGCCGGGTCGGGGGGCAGCACGAAAACAAGGACGGCCGCGGGCACTGCCCTCTTCACCTGAAGTGCGCCCTTCACGTCTATGTCCAGAACGACCGAACCTCCTGCTGCAAGTGTGTTACGGACCCATTCGCCCGAAGTTCCGTACCTGTTGCCGTGAACCTCGGCCCACTCGAGGAAATGGTTGGACGCTACCAGTCCGGAAAACTCATCGTTCGAGATGAACCTGTAATCAACACCATCCCGTTCGCTGCCCCTCGCTGGCCTTGTCGTGCAGGAAACCGAGAAAACGGCCTCGGGAAATGTCTCGACGAGATGCCGTGCGAGAGTTGTCTTCCCGGCGCCGGACGGGCCGGCGATCACTACAAGAAGTCCCCTACTGGACATTCGCGGCCTGCTCCTTCATGCCCCCGACCAGCTCCTTCATCCCTATGACCCCGTACACGGCCTGGGGATCATTGACCTTGGCGCCCATGGTGTTCAGTTCCCTGTGCATCTCCTGTACAAGGAACCCCAGCTTCATCCCGCAGGCCGGCTCGCCGAGTATGCCAAGAGCCTCACGCACATGGTGCAGAAGCCTCTGGCACTCCTCGGAGATGTCCAGCCGGTCAGCCATGACCGCCACTTCCTGAACGAACCTTGCTTCGTCGAGGTCCACCTCGCCAAGGAGTTCCCTGATCCTTCCCCTGTTTTTCTCGAAAACGGTCCTGACCCTTTCGCCGTGGGTTCTGGCAATGGGTTCGACCTGTTCCAAGAGAGCGCCCAGAGACTCTTTGAAAACCACAGCAAGCCCCTCCCCTTCCCTCAGTCTTGACTCTTTCAGGCCCGCAAGGGCATCGCCGATGACTGCGGCCAGCACACCTGAAAAGTCTCCGAAACGGGCGGGGTCGGGCATCCGGAGCACACCCGGCAGGGAGAGGACACCATAGGCGGTCACTCCTGATACGGTTTGAAACGCAGCCTCAATGCCGGCAGCAGCCCTTACATAGGCCCCGGCTCGCTCCAGGTCGATCTCGGGAGCGGTTCCCGAGCCGTCTTCGGTGTCAACGGAAACCGTCAGTTCGATCCTTCCCCTCTGGAAGATCTCCCTTGCCTTCTCGTGGGCGGCCTGTTCAAGCGGGGCGGCCTCACGGGGGAATCTGAGGTGGATGCTGAGCCCCCGGTGATTCACCGAACGGGCGGTTGCCGTTATCAGAAAGCCTTTCAGACGCTGCGAAGCACTGCCGAAACCTGTCATGGATTCCATGTTCATCTCCAGACGAAAGGGCGCCTTTGAACGCTACTTATTATTTTCGCTGTCTGAACCGTCAACCCGAAGGGAAGAAACAGACCGTGGAAGGCATTCATCTGCGCGGATTGATGCCCGCGATCCGTTCACGGATCACGGGGCTCACATGCCGGGGGGTGTTCATGGAACACGAGCGGGTCCTCTCCCTTGATTTCGGCCGCTTCATGCTCTCCCTCGACAGCCGTCCCGAAGCCCCCGGACTGGCCTTCTCAGGAGACCGGGTAAAGGTGGCTCCGAAGAACCCGTCATGGGAACACCATCTCAAGGGAGCCACGGTAACCGGTGCATCCCAGTCCGGGATGGACAGGGTGCTGGTCCTCGAGTTTGAGCGCAACACTGTGTACGACCACGGGCCGTGCACTCTCCACTTCGAGATGACCGGAAGAAATGCCAACATCATCCTCTGCCGGAAAACCGACAACAGGATAATCGCGTGCGCCAGACGGGTATCATCGCAGCAGAACAGGTACCGCACCATTTCGCCCGGGGTGTTTTACACGCCTCCCCCGCCTTCCGGGCTTCCGCCGGAACGGTGGTTCGAGTCGGTTCTGCCCCAAGGTCCCGGACCCATGGACCTGTGCAGGGTTCTGGAGGGTATCGGCCCCTCAACCGCCCGTGCGATCCTTGCCCGCGCCCTTGCCACCGGCGACGATATCAAGGGTGTGTTGCATGCCCTTGCGGAAGACCTGATGCGCGAAAGCGTCCCGGACTGGATAGGTGAGCAGCCCGGGCCGTCCAGGGCCGTCGACACGAAAGCGCCCGGAACGGCTGAACTGACGGCAAGGCTCACCCGGGAGCGGAAGGAGCTCTCAAGAAAGCTCTCAGCATCGGAACAGGCGCTTGAGAACCTGGAACGACCCGAAACTTTCCGAATGTGGGGCAACCTTGTCCTCACATATAAAAACGACCTGACAAAGGGCATGGAAAGGGCCGTCCTTGAGGATTACCACGGAAACGCCATCGAGGTCCCGCTCAAGAAAGCACTTAACCCGCCCGAGAACGCGGCTCGCTTCTTCAGAAAGGCCGCCGGTGTCCACACTGAGAGGGAGAGGCTCGAAGGCCGGATTCAACGGATCAAAGGCAGGCTGACAGAGTTGGACGGAACCCTCGCGCTGATCCCGGAGATGCCGCCAAAACGGATCGCCGAGTTGCTGGGCAAACCCGGGAAAACCACCGAAGCCCGCAGGCCAAGGGAGTTCGTCCTCGAAGGGGGCTGGAGGTGCATTGCGGGACGGAACGCCAGGGAGAATGAAGAGCTGACGTTCAGAACAGCTTCAAGGGACGACTTCTGGCTGCACGCCAGGGGCGCTTCGGGCAGCCATGTCATACTTCGAAGGGATGGCAGACCGGGCAACCCGCCCGAAAAAGTGCTTCAGCTCGCGGCCGACATCGCGGCGCGTCACTCGGGACAGAAGGGCATTATCCCGGTGGACTGCACCCTGGTCAAGTATGTACGCAGGGTGAAGGGCGCCCCGCAGGGCTTCGTGAAGTACACCAACGAGAAGACCCTTTTCGCAACCGTTGAGTAGTGCGCCGCCGCACTTGATCGTGAACCACTCGACATACCTGTTTGGATATATTTAACTACGGTGAATGAACCTGATGTTATTGAAACACGGTGTTCGACCGGAGAGACAGGTTGATGTTGAGTTCTGATCTAACTTCCCTTATGAGCGGCTTCAGGAGAACGAAGGACCCAACGCTCCTGTTCCGCGCGGCATGGCTCTCCCTTCGCCAGGGAAGGATACCTGAGATTGCACGCAGCGCGCTCGCAGAGCTTGTCCTGCACCCCTCTCCGGTCGCAGAGTGCCCCGAGTGCCTAATCGGGGAGGTGTTTCGAAAGGTCGATCCGTGCCTCGGCTGCACATTCAGCAGGGAGGACCTTTCCGGGCGCTTCGGAAAGCGGTTCAATTCCCTGCCCGATGACTTCCAGGGGACCCGATGGTCATGCGTGTGCCCTTTGGAAGGCGCCACGGTCATCGGTGAGTACTTCGAGGAGAAACGGGTGTTCCTTGTGGGCGACGGCTTCTGCCACGAATCCCGCCACTACCATGGCCAGTCCGACGTAAGGCACATACACTCGATTGTAAGACGCGGGAATGAACTGCTGGTGTCAACAGGCGACGCCCGGAAAGCCCTTGACCTGTGGCGAGTGGAGAACGGACGCCCCGTTTTCAAAAAGAGGATCAGAAAACACTCGGCCGGTTACACGGCTGCGGTTGACGCAGGGCGCGACATCTACTTCGGAACCGACTTCAGCAGCAGGGCCAACTGGATAGAGACCCTCAACGGCGCGCGTCACCCCTATCCCGGCGAATCTTACCGGTGCTACGTGGAGGCCATGCAGTGCATGGATGACAGGTTCGTCGTGTCGGTGAACAAGAGCAAACTGCAGAAAGGCCGAAAGATCTGGTCGGTTTTCGACGCCGTGCGGGGTGGTTTTCTCTACTGCGGCGGATTTATCGGGCAGGATCCGACGACCTGATCCAAGGCAGGTCGGGGAGGGCGCAGCGCACCCTTTCCGCCGCGGCGTCCAGCTCCCACCGGGCGGGGCGGACAAAGTGGTAGTGAGCGCCGAACCGGAGCCGGAAGCCGTCGCCCGAGTACCTGGGGATGACATGGATGTGGCAGTGCAGGACCTCCTGCATCGCGGTTTCGCCGTCGGCTACAAAGAGGTTTATCCCCTCGCATTCAAGACCCGACCGCCTCAGCCCGGAAGCCACTGCCCGGGCCACCGTGAACATGCGTTCGCCGGCTTCGCGGGGCAGGTCGCAAAGGTAGGGGTGGTGAAGGTTGGGAACCACCAGGACATGACCAGTGTTGATGGGCCTTGTATCCATGAAGGCGCTCACGAGTTCATCGCGGTGAACGAAGGATGCTTCCTCGAGCCCATCCAGGATGTCGCAGAAAATGCATGAACTCATTTCATCCCGTCCGTATAAAAAACCTGAACAAAGATAACATCGAAACCGGATGGGAATGCAACCCCCTGAACCAGGTTCACCTCACGCGCTCACAGCTTTTGTCTTATGTTGACACACGCTCTCAACCCTTACCGCAAAGGGGGTGATTGTGACGGCCAGGGCGATACTCCTTGTTCTTGACGGGGTCGGCGCGGGAGCGCTTCCCGACGCTGCCCTTTACGGCGACTCGGGCAGCGACACCCTGGGGAACACAGCCAGGCACGCTGGGGGAATCAGCCTGCCCGAACTGCGCAAACTCGGGCTTGGCAATCTGCACAACATTCCCGGGGTTCCTCCCGTCCCTTCCCCCCTGGCGTCATGGGGCAGATCCATGATCGCATCTCCGGGAAAGGACAGCACCACAGGCCATTGGGAAATGATGGGGCTGATCCTTGAGCACCCCTTCCCGACCTTTCCCGACGGTTTTCCCACTGACCTGCTCGAGCGGTTCTCCCAGCATTGCGGGAGGGGGGTACTGGGGAACGAGGCAGCCAGCGGAACCGAGATAACAGCCCGTCTCGGCGGGGAGCACCTGGCAACGGGAAAACTGATCGTCTACACATCAGCCGACAGCGTTTTCCAGATCGCGGCGCATCAGGATGCTGTCTCACTCGACGAACTCTACCGCTGCTGCGTGATTGCCAGGGAACTCCTTACGGGTCCGTCACTGGGGGTCTCCAGGGTCATAGCAAGACCATTTTCGGGACCGCCCGGCGCCTTTGAGCGGACTCCGTTCCGGAAGGATTATTCACTCTCCCCCGCCGGCCACACGCTTCTCGATTCCCTGGCGGAATCCGGCATCCCGGTGACCGGCGCAGGGAAGATCGACGACCTCTTCGCCCACAGGAACATCAACACGGTGCACGTGGAGTCGAACACCGAGGGCATCAGGGTGCTGCTTTCACAGATGGAGGGCTTTCCAGGCGGTTTCATCTTCGCTAATCTGGTGGATTTCGATACTAAATGGGGCCACAGGAACGACCCTGATGGGTTCATCAAGGGCCTCGGGGAGGTTGACTCGGCCATCCCTCGGATCCTCGCATCCCTCCGCCAGAATGACCTCCTGCTTGTCACCGCAGACCACGGCAACGACCCCACCACCCCAAGCACCGACCATTCCAGGGAGTATGTTCCCCTCCTGGCGTTCTCCCCGGGGTGTAAGGGACGGAACCTGGGGATCAGGAAGACCCTGTCCGACATCGCGTGTACACTGGCCGCATTCTTCGGCCTTCCGGCCCGCTTCCCGGGAAACGGCTTTCCCGACGCAACGAAGGAAGAAAATGGATGATCCGGGCGATCTGATCTGCAGGGCGAAAGCTCTTGTCCCCCTGTGCCACTGCCCCTACTCCGGTTTTAGGGTTACGGCGGTGCTCGAGGACTGTTCCGGCAGACTGCACCACGGCGTTAACATCGAGAACGCCTCACTGGGCCTGTCCATCTGTGCCGAGCGCGTGGCCCTTGCTTCGGCGGTCACGTCCGGCTCGAGGGACTTTCGAAGGATACTGGTCTACTCTCCCGACGGGATTCCCATGCCATGTGGAGCGTGCAGGCAGGTGCTGGGGGAGTTCTGCGGCGCCGGTCTTTCCGTCATCGTGGCCGGGGCCTCGGAAACCCCGCAATCGTTTCGTCTGGGGGATCTCCTGCCCCACGGGTTCGCCCTGAACCGGAACCGGTAGGCGCTTTCGGACTGGTCGGGAGGCGACCCGGGTCGGCCTCTCTCTGCATCGCCCGTCTTATGGCTGCCCTCAGGGCCGTGATGGTCCATGGCTTGGGCAGATTGACGGCCGGACCCGTGTAACCCGATCCCAGCACAAGGGTTCTCTCAGGCAACTCACCGGGAAAATCGGGCAACCCCGCGGAAACCACAAACGCGTCGCCCGGTTCCAGGGCATCGATCGCTTCGGTGGCGCTGGGAAAGACTTGGCACCTCAGGTTCATGTGGCGCAGGACGGTAATGACCGTACGCCCCTCGATGTCGTTGTCCGAAGCTATTACGACCCTTCCCGACGGCTCCATGGCTGAACCGGGAAGGTTCACGGTGAAACAAACGCCTTCGCCTGTCCGATCCGCGGAAACGGTCCCCTTCATGGCTCTCACTGCGGCGTATGCCTCGATCAGGGCCGGGTGGCCCGGATTGATCCCGGACGCGGGGACAGAAGCTTCGAAGTCCACGGTGACACGCATGACGCCTGTCACACCGCAACCTGAGAGTGACCAGACCCGCATGGAAACACCTTCCGAAAACTCGCACCCCGCGAATCCCGCCAGTCGCATGAATAACCTCTCCAGAAGTTCGGGAGCGACGTGAACGGAAGCACTGGGAGGCATGTCCAGCGAAAAACTGCCGCCCTTGCCCAGAAGGTCACGAACGGTTGGGGCAAGCTCCTTGAGAAAGGTGTCGAGGTAAACGGAGTCCTCGAACTCCACCGGGGTTGGTGTCAGGGCCTCCATGTCGTCGGTTATGGCCGACAGAAGCCTGCGGACCGATTGGATGTCGCCCGAAGCCGCTGCGTCTGAGGTTTTCCTGAGCCTTGCAAGCAACTCGCCGGAATAACTAAGCAGGGCTTCCATGCCGGGAGAATCGCTTCCGAGAGCGGCAAGACCTAGCAACCGCTCTGCCGTCGTGTCCTCGATCACCGCAACTATCTTCAAACCTGCCTTGTCCCGGCTTCTGTGCCACCTTATCCTGATGCGGCGGCTGCCCTCTCCCCCCGAAAGCCTGCACGCAACAACACCGTTCTCGTGGGGGCTGGAAGAGAGTTCGAGCCGAAGCCTCCTTCTGTCACCGATGTGGATCGCCGGGTAGAGCAGATCTTCAGCAGCACCGCTGAGCGGAGTGCTCCCCTGCCCCGTTAGGGCTGCCCACCTCCTGTCGGAACTGAAGTTGCCGGAGAGTGGCGACAAAGCCCAGAAGCCCAGTGCAGCTGCATCCAGGGCGTATTCCATGTGATCACGGCTTTTGCTCAAAGTCGTGAGTTCCGTGGTCTGGGCCGTGGTATCCCGGGCTATCGTGCAGATGATCTCGCAGCGCTCGGTCTTGACAAGTGTGCTGTTGAGTTCGACCGGGTACTGGGTGCCATCGCCCCTCCGGTGTACCGATTCAATCTGAAAGTGCCCCCTCTTCCTGATCTGGGCGATGAAGTCACTCCACCATTCGGGGGAGATCGAGGGGTTGAAGCTGGATATGTGAACGCTCTTCAGGTCCTGCCTCTTCACACCCAGTTTTTCCGATACCGCGGTGTTGCCGTAGATGAAGTACCCGTTCTCGTTCAGGAAGTAGACCTCGTCGGTGCTGGCGTCGACCGCGCTCTCCACCAGCATCAGCCTGTCCTCGACTGCCTTCCTTTCGGACAGGTCGGTGATGATCAGGGCGAACCGGCCGGGCTGAACGCAGAAAACAAAAAAGTGAATGTGCCTGTGGATGATTTTTGAAAAACCGCACAATTCAACCGGCTCGCCGGTGACAACAACGTTTGCGAAGAGGTCAACCCCGAGGTGTTCCCTCATGTTCGGGAAAACCTTGGTGATCCTTTTGTTCAGGACCTTGTCCGCCGGCACACCCGTCTGGTCCTCGAAGGCGGGGTTGACCTCGAGTATCCTGTAGTCCTGGGGTCTGCCCCTGCTGTCGGTTATTATCTCGCCGATCACGATGCCCACCGGCATTCCGCTCACGATCCGGGAATACTGTTTCTCGCTTGCCTCGAGCCTGGTCAGGAGGTCCCTGGTCTCGGTCACCTCCCTGATGCAGCACACAACAAGACCGGCGACGTTGTCGGGAATGGCCTTGACAACGAAGGACCTGTCCGCGACTTCAACATTTCCGCCGGCCGGAAGCCCCGTTGCGAGCGCTTCGGTGGCAGGACACCCCGGGCAGGGCTCGTTGAGGCCGAAGAGCCTGCTGAAGCAGAAGGCTTCGTCTTCGCATTCATGCAGGGGGCTTCCCGAGAGCTTCCGGGCCGGCATGTTCATGACCCTCACCCTTCGTGAGCGGTCAATGATGGTCACGCTGCAGTCCACTCCGTCAAGAAGCACTTCGGGTGGGATGATGGAAAACTCCGGACCGTTCAGAAAAACCTCCTCGATGGGTGACTGAACAATTCTACCAATCCACGGAGCCCTTGACGAGCCGGATGCCTAAAGCAAAGAGTACCGGCTCACGAAACCGGAAGGACAGGAACTGGGACATGGACAAGAACTACGCTGACATAGAAAAGGGCGAGGACCTGGTAAGGGTTAACGCCACCGAGTTCAAGGGGCGTCAGTACATCGAGGTGAGAACCTACTACATGGCCGAGGATGGCGAATGGAAGCCCACCAAGAAGGGGATAACGCTTTCCCCCGACCTGATGGAGAAGGTTCACGAAGCCCTGGGCAGAGCGCTTGGTGAGATAGCGGCGACAGGAGACTGACCGGCCCTAACCGCACTCGGTGTAACCACAGTCCAGAGAGCACGACACACACCCTGACTCGTGTTTGAGACCCGCGCCGCAATTGGGGCAGGCCCCGGTGTGTCCGGGCGGTGGTTCATCGGGTTCACGGCCCGCTTCTTCCTTCGGTGCTTCGCCTGTCTCCAGGGCCAGGGCTATCGCGTCGGCGCAGCTGTTGATCCGCCGGCCTCCCTGCCAGCCCGGCCTGTTGCAGCTTATTCCCCTGAGTTCCCTGACGATCGCTTCGGGTGGGACATGGTTCGAAAGGGCAAGGCTGATCATTCGGCAAAGGGCTTCCCCCTGACTGGAAGCGCACCCGCCCGCCTTCCCCAGCCGGCTGAAGACCTCGACCGGACCCTTATCGTCCCGGTTGATGGTTACAAACAGGTCTCCGCATCCCGTCTTCATCCTGCGAGTGATCCCCGAGACGAATTCGGGGCGGCTCCTGGGTTCTGCGGAGGCCGATGCCTCGATGGCAGGTTCGCTCCGCCCGAGGTTGAGCACCTGCCTGTCCCGGCTGCCGTCGCGATAGACAGTCACGCCTTTGCAGCCAAGTTCACCCGCAAGAAGGAACACCCGGGCAACATCCTCCCTGGTCGCGCTTCGGGGAAGGTTGACCGTCTTGCTTACGGCATTGTCCGTGAACTTCTGGAAGGCGGCCTGCATCCGGACGTGCCATTCCGGGCTTATGTCGTGTGATGTCACGAAAACCCTTCTCACATCCTCGGGCACCCCTTCCATGCCGGCGAGGGACCCCTTCAAAGCCAGGAGGGAAAGAAACTCGTCGGTTCCGAAACCCCTTTCCCGTGCCACTTTCTCGAAAAAGGGGACCACCTCCCGCATCTCCATGCCCTCGTCCAGAAGGTTTTTCCGGGTGAAGGCCAGGGCGAACACGGGCTCGATCCCGCTTGAGCAACCCGCGATGATGCTTATCGAACCGGTGGGGGCGATGGTCGTTACGGTGGCGTTCCTCACGGGGGGCATGCCGTTGCGGTCGTAAACACTTCCCTTGAAGTTGGGGAAGGCGCCCCGTCGTTTTGCCAGTTCCACGCTCTCGCCCAGCGCCTTGTCCGCGATGAAGCTCATTATCCGTTCCGCGAGTTCAAGGGCCTCCTCGCTGTCGTACGGAATGCCGCAGACGAAGAGCATTTCGGCAAACCCCATGACCCCAAGTCCGATCTTCCTGTTTCCGGCGACCATGGAGGCGATCTCGGGAAGAGGATACCTGTTGACCTGGATCACATCGTCGAGAAACCTCACGCCGCAGCGGACGGTCTTCTCGAGACGGTTCCAGTCAACCGAACGCTTGTCGGGTACCCCCATGACACTGAGGTTCACCGACCCCAGGTTGCACGCCTCGTAGGGAAGCAGGGGTTGCTCGCCGCAGGGGTTGGTCGCCTCGATCTCGCCCACCAGGGGTGTGGGGTTGGCCCTGTTCATCAGGTCGATGAAGATGATCCCCGGCTCGCCACTGGCCCATGCTGAGTCAACTATCGCACCGAACACCTCGCACGCGGAGAGCGCACCCGTCACCTCACGCGTCCTGGGGTTCACAAGACCATAGTCGCCCCCGGCCTCCAGGGCGGCGAGAAAGGAATCGGTGAGCGCCACCGACAGATTGAAGTTGTTCAGATTCGCCATGTCGCGCTTGCAGTTGATGAAGGCCATGATGTCGGGATGGTCGACCCTCAGAACGGCCATGTTGGCTCCGCGCCTCACGCCGCCCTGTTTCACGGTATCGGTTGCCCTGTCAAAGACAGTCATGAAGGAAATGGGACCGCTTGAGACGCCCATGGTTGTCCTGACCAGATCCTGGGCGGGTCTTATCCTGCTGAAAGAGAAGCCTGTACCGCCACCACTCTTGTGAATCAGGGCGGTGTTCTTCACGGCGTTGAAGATGCTCTCCATGCTGTCTTCCACCGGAAGGACGAAACATGCCGAAAGCTGGCCCATTCCCCCTCCCGCGTTTATCAGCGTGGGGGTGTTGGGGAGGAACTCTCCCTTTGTCATCATCGAGTAGAAAACCCCGGTCCATTCCGCTGGATCACCGCCCCAAACCTCTTCCGCAGCAGCAACGGTTTCGGCCACCCTTCTGAACATGCCGCCCGGGGTTTCAAGCAGCCTTCCGTCCTCGGAGCGTCTGAGGTAGCGTTTTGAGAGAACCCTGAGTGCGTTCTGGGACATGGCGGGTTCGGGATACGGAATCCCCTCATCCCGCATAGGGGCTGCGGCGGCCTCGTGGCCCGGCTTAAGGCTGTCGAAAAGATCCGGTCTGCTCATGCTCTCCTCTCCCGGGACTGGTCAATGCTATTCATCAGACACCCGGGAATCAAGTCGCCGGCTCTTGCGAAATCGGGCACCGATTCATAGTTTCCACGGGTTCAAGGCTTACGGTGTATTTCAACGCACGACGGGAGGGCGCTTGGGAAGGGCAGTGCTGCTGGGGGGCTGGGTTCTGTGCCTCACGGTCCCGCTTCTGTTCACGGCTCCTGCTTCAACCATCTCAAGGGTTGACGAGACAGCGGCCCTGGCGGTCGTCCTGGGGCCGGGCAGCTACTTTCTGGGACCCGAGAGCCTTGTCGTCACAGGTGAGGATACCCTTCACGTCATTGTTTCCTGTTCCAGAAGGCTTGACCCCCCGCGGGATCCCCGTGTAACGGGATACGAAGCCCTCCCGAACGGGGCTTCATTCAAGGTTGTTCCGGAGGTTCCAGAGTGAATGCCTTCAAAGTGCTGTTCCTGATCCTTGCTTCTGCTGTCACGTGCTACCTTTCCGGGTGCGGCGGTCCCGACACCGAATCCACAGGCGGGGAAGAAACGATCCAGGTTGTCCGGCTGCCCGGCACCCTGAGCCGCCCGGACACAAGCGGCTTCACCCCGGTATCAACCGACTCGCTCGACGGCGTTCTCCTCTACGTCTGGATCCCCCTCGAGAACTGCGACCAGAGTGATCCCGACCTTGTTTTCCTGGCCACCCTGGCGGGAAGCGGCATACTGCCGGCCCCGGTCCAGTTCGACGCCGACTCCAGGAACGCCTCACAGTCAGTTCTGAACGATCTGGGGCTTCCCCTTACGGCGTACCTTGGTGACCTGAGCCTGCTCGAATTCGTCGATCCAGTAATTCTGCCGGCGGCGGTCCTCGTACTGCCGGGCGGTGAGGAGCGCAGGGCGGACGGGGCAGGTTGCGCCCGGCGGGTTATCAGGGACGATCAGTGACGCATTTCATAATAAGTGACGCACATCTATTTCCCGAGGGCACACCCCATCCCGGAAGGGAAACCCTTTTCCGTTTTCTGCATCAACTCGCCGGAACCGAGCCCAAGACACTGTGGATACTGGGCGACCTGTTCGACTTCTGGTTCGAGTATTCCACGGTCATCCCCGCCGGATACGGTGGGGTGCTCTGCCGCCTGAAAGCGCTGTCCGACGCGGGGTGGACCATGAACTTCATACCGGGCAACCACGACTGGTGGGTGGGAAAGCACTTTTCCGGGGAGACCGGCATGACCATCCTTCGGCAGACCCCCCTCAGGGTTGACCTGGGAGGAACGACAGCCGTTCTCGCTCACGGAGACGGCCTGGGTCGCGGTGACTGGGGCTACAGGGCGTTCAAGCCGGTCCTCAGGGCCGGGCTATCGAGATTTTCATATTCCCTGCTCCACCCCACACCGGCCGCAGCGTTCGCCATGCTTTTCAGCGACACCAGCAGGAAGTACCTTAGAAAAAAGGTCAGGGTGATCCCCCGGCATCTCTCGGAGTGGGCTGGAAAGCAGCTTGCGAACTGTGACCTCGTGGTTGCCGGCCACACCCATGTTCCTTCGTTCAGCCCCATGGCAGGAGGGGTGTTCGTGTCGCTTGGCGATTGGATAAGCTCCTTCACATACTTGAAAGTTGAAGAAGGGATACCCTCGCTTGAGCGTTTCGATGGCTGACATAACACTGACGGTTGTGATCCCGGCATTCAACGAGGCCGGCAGCCTCCCCGAGCTTCTCGACGAAACGTCAAAGGCTCTTGCCGGAACGGTCTGGAATGCCGTGATCGTCGACGACGGCAGCACCGACCAGACCTGGAGCGTCATAGGGAACCTCTCCCGACTCCACCCCCTCACGGGCCTCCGGTTCGGCCGCAACCAGGGAAAAGCAGCAGCCCTTGCCGCCGGGATCCGCGAGGCGCGCGGCGACTGGATAGCCACACTCGACGCAGACCTTCAGGACGACCCCTCCGAGATCCCCGGAATGATATGCCACGCGCTGCAAAACGGGCTGCAACTCGTAAGCGGTTGGAAGAAAGTCAGGCACGACCCGGCAGACAAAACCGTTCCCTCACGGCTTTTCAATTCGGTTGTCCGAAAATCCACGGGCATCAGACTTCACGATTTCAACTGCGGCCTCAAGGTCTACCGCCACGACGCGGCGCAAAGCCTTGACCTCTACGGCGAGATGCACCGCTACACGCCGGTTCTGGCCGCAATGAACGGTTTCAGCGTGGGTGAGGTTCCCGTGAACCACAGGCCCCGAAGGTACGGCCGAAGCAAGTACGGCTGGGCCAGGTATTTCAGAGGCTTCAGTGACCTGCTGACCGTTCTGTTCCTCAACCGTTACTCATTCCGACCACTTCATTTCTTCGGGGGCATCGGAACCGTACTGACCGCTGTGGGCTTCGCAATCAGCGCATACCTCTCGATTCTCTGGTTCATGGGCGATTCCATCGGAAGCCGCCCGCTTCTCCTCTTCGGGGTATTCCTCATGCTGGCGGGCTTTCAGTTCATTTCCATGGGTCTTCTCGGCGAGATGATACTGAGGTTCAGCGGAAGCAGGCCCGCGAACCCGGTCGAGAGAACCGACTGAATGAAGATCTGCCTCCTGGGTCCCTTTCCACCCCTCCGGGGGGGGATATCGCAGTTCAATTTCAGGCTTGCAGGCGCTCTTGAGCTTGCGGGACACCAGGTTGTGAGGGTCGGCTTCCGGTCGCTCTACCCCGGTTTCCTGTTCCCTGGGAAAAGCCAGTACGAACCCTCCGGGGAGGCCCCGCCCAGGGCCGACATGCCGCTGCTGCGTCCCACCAGCCCCTTTTCATGGCCCGGCACCAGACGACTTATCTCGTCGCTCCGGTGCGACGCGGTGGTCGTACAGTGGTGGCACCCCTTCTTCGCGCCGTGCCTTTCGGCCTGCATTCCCGGGGGTATTCCCGCGGCTGCCGTGTGCCACAACCTGCACCCCCACGAGGGGTTCCCCTTCTCAGAAACCCTTGGAAGGCACTTCCTGAACAGGATGGACAGCATCGTTGTTCACGGCGCAGCCGACGGAGAGAGGGCTGCAGCATACCGGGGAAGGGTCGTCAGGCTCTTCCACCCCATCTACGACCAGTACCTTTCCGGAGCCCCGTCAAGGGAGGAGGCCCGGAACAGGCTGGGTATTCCCGGAGACCGGACCGTCCTGCTCTTCTTCGGCCTGGTGAGGCCTTACAAGGGGCTGGACATGATGGTCAAGGCCATGAAGCTTCTGCCCGAAAACCACATTCTCATTGCAGCAGGCGAGAATTACGGCTCCGAGGGCGACCTTTCGGAACTGGCGGCGCCGCTCGGCGAAAGGTTCCTGAGGTTCAACGCCTTCATCCCTGACGGGGGTGTCGGGCTTCACTTCAGGGCGGCTGACATCGTGGTCCTGCCTTACCGCACCGCGACCCAGAGCGGTGTTGCCCAGATTGCCCTTGCTTTTCGCAAACCCATGGTTGTAACAAATGTTGGAAGCCTTGCGGAAACGGTGTCTCCGGGAGTGACGGGGGAGGTTGCCGAACCGGACCCGGAAGCCCTGGCCGAAGCCGTCACCAGGTGCACACACCTCCTCGACGACCCTGATCTGGCAAGCAGGGTCGAGGCGTGGGCAGAGCGCTTCAGCTGGAAGGTCTACGCCGAAACGCTAGTCCGGGGGCTTGAGTGAGAGTCTACCTCACTGGCGCGGGGGGTTTCATCGGAGGCGCCCTGAAGGTTCACCTCGAGAGGGCCGGACACACAGTAAAAGCCCACTCGGGAAGATCGGACGGGCAAGTGAGCATCCCCGGCGACTCCGAGGCCGTGGTCAATGCTGCAGGAAGGCTCGTAACGGGTTCTTCTTCACATGACGAGGTCGAGGCAGCCAACACTGTGCTCCCCGAATCGATGGGCAGGCAATGCATGATCCTGGGGGTTCCGCTGATCCATCTCAGCACCCCG
Organism: candidate division Hyd24-12 bacterium UBA6080; assembly: GCA_002436025.1. Classification (GTDB taxonomy): domain Bacteria; phylum Fermentibacterota; class Fermentibacteria; order Fermentibacterales; family JCC-6; genus UBA6080. The sequence goes on along the minus strand of DIXM01000002.1, from coordinate 450,822 downwards.
GGTGTTTGCGGACTGGTGGCGGGAGGTTCCGAGGACGACCCTCACTCCCCCGATGGCATTTATGAAAGATCGAAATCCGAGGGTGAAAAAAGGCTTCTCGCCCTGGGACTGCCACAGGGCGGACTGACAATACTCCGCCCCGACTTCGTTTTTGGCCCGGCAGACCCTCACAAGCTTCCCCTTTTCCGCCAGGTGGCCAGGGGCTGGTTCCCGGTCGTGGGAAGGGACGGACCTCGCACAAGACCGACCCATGTCAGGGACGTCTGCAGGGGCGTCCTGGCGGCGCTGCCGGGAGGGAGGCTCTCGGGAGGGGTTTACAACATAGGCGGCCCCGAGGTTCTCACGATGGGGGAAGTGGCAGGAAGGGCCGCGGCCGCCATGGGAAGAAGAGTTGTTGTTGTTTCCACCCCCGCGCCTCTGCTTCGACTGGTGCTGGCTCTGGGACCCCTGCGTCCGAAAGCGCTCACCCCGGGCCGTCTCCGGCTCTTCGGGACCGACCGCTTCGTATCCCTGGCGAAAGCCTCGACCGCAGGCTTCACCCCGTGCTTCTCCTTCGACGAGGCAGCAGCTGATGCCGTCGCCTGGTACAGGGCGGAGAAACTCCTTTGAAAAGACCAGTTTTCTGGATACGGCTCGGTTTCATAATTCTTCTTTTGATCGTGGGTCGTCACTTGTGGCTGGCCGGCGGACAATGGCTGGAAAGCGCGAGGGAATACCCCTGGAAACTGAACCCCCTTCTTCTTACCGTGTCTTCACTCCTTCTGCTGCTCGGGCTTTTCGTTTCTCCGGAGGGCTGGGTGATGGTATGCCGCGAGCGGGGCATAGCACTCTCCCGTCGTGAGCTTTACGCTGTCTGGTTCGGAAGCCAGCTCGGCCGGTTCATACCCGGAAAGGTGTGGCTCTTTGCCGGCCGTATCGGGCTTCTGAAAGCCAGGGGGTATTCCGTGACCAAAACTGCGGCTACCCTGGTGCTCGAGCTTCTCTTCAGCACCGCCGCGGTGGGATTCATGGCCCTTTTCGTTGGGGTCTTCCACCCGGGGATTGCCGAAAGCCCCACGGTAAGGTGGGCTATTGCCGCAGCAGGCGTGGCGGCCGCACTTCTTCCGTTTCTAAGCCCTCTGCAGAGACTTGTTTTCAAGATCAAGAAGGTGTCGTTCAGACCGGTTCCTCTGGGACATGCCCTGTTGGTGACCCTTTTCTACATCGGAACCTGGGTGGTGCGGGGCACCGCCATGTGGATGTGGTTTCAGGGCATGGGGCTCGATGCGGGCCCTCTGGAATGCATGGCTGCCGCGCCGCTTTCATGGCTTGCCGGGTATATTGTCGTTCTGGTTCCCGGAGGTCTTGGGGTCAGGGAGGCTGCTGCAGCGCTGATCGCTCTTCCAGTCGCCCTTCTGGCGCCGGGTGTGGCCGCAGCGGGCGGACAACGCATCATCATGACGGTCTGGGAAGTTTCCCTTGCGGTTTTCACCGCGGGAACCCTCAAAAAAGCGAAAAGGGAGGCCCTCGATGAAGAGACCCGGTGATGCGGTGAAACTGTGGGGTCTTCTTGTTCTTCTTTCGGTGCTGGTCTACTGGCCGGTGTTCTCTTCCACAAGGCTTCCGGGTGGTGAACTGAGCGACACGGTTCACCAGGGATACCCGTTCCTGGCCTTCACCGAAGCCTCTCTCAGACAGGGCGAACTGCCTCTCTGGAACCCGCTTGTATTCTGCGGTGTCCCTTTCTACGCCTCATTCAGCGCACCGGTGTTCTATCCCCTCAGGGGTCTTCCCCTTCTGCTTCTTGGTCCCGAGGCCGCGGTCAGGTTCCTGTTCCCGGTTCATCTTGTCCTCGCCGGTTTTTTCGCATGGCTTCTTCTGGGTGCCATGGGAACTTCCCGTGAAGGAAGGTTTGCCGGGGCCGTGGCCTACTGCCTAGGCGCCTGGGCCAACACCCTTTTCTATGCCGGGCACGGCAGCAAGGTTATCTGCTGGGCCTTTCTCCCGCTGCTTCTCTACGCCGTTACAAAGTTCGTATCAACCCGCAGCGTGAAGTGGATAGGGCTTGGAGCCCTTGCAGTAGGCATGCAGGGGCTGTCGAGCCACCCGCAGATGATGATCTATTCGGGAGGGATGGCGGTGGTCTTCACCCTGTGGCGACTGGGACACCCCAGAGAGTGGTGGTGGAAGATCACCGGTTTCGGGGCGATGATGGTGCTCGGCGTTCTGGTCGCTGCGGTTCAGCTCTACCCGGGCTACCTGTTCAGTGCTCACTCCACAAGGGGCGAGGGGCTCGACCCGGCAACCGCCGCCAGCTACTCCATGCCCCCCGAAGAAACCCTTACCATGCTCCTTCCTTCGGCCTTCGGCCTCAGACACGGCTTTACCGACAGCGCCATTTCGGGGGTACCGGTGTACTTCGGAAGGCTTGGCCTCAGGCTCAGCAGCGAGTTCACGGGGGTCCTTGTGTTCATCATGGCCATGGCAGGCTTCATCGCGGGCCGGGACAGGAGGACAAAGGGCACTCTGCTGACCCTGGCCATTCTCGGTACCGTGGTTTCGTGGGGGGGCTACACGGGGGTCTTCTCCCTTCTGTACCGCGCCATCCCGCTTTTTCAGAAGATACGCGCCCCGCACATGGCGGCTTTCATCACCGCCACATCGGTCGCCCTGGCCGCCGGACCCGGCTTCGACTCACTCTTCCTGCGCGGTACGTCCCGCAGACCCCTTATCGCATTGGCGGCGGTTGCCGCAACCTTTCTTGTCATGCTGCCTCTGGCCGGCTCGCTGAGCGCAGCGCTCCAGGCCCCATGGTGGACCAGGATGGGCGTTCCGGGCGGCTCGGGCTACGAGTTCATGGTAAGGCACAGGGGCGCAATGCTCCGGGCCGACCTTTTCAGGGCGCTTCTTTCCTCATCACTGCTCCTGCTGCTCCTTTTCGCATCACGGAAATTCCGCATCAAGGCATGGCACGCTGCCGTATGTGTTGTTCTTGTAACGGCGTTCGAGCTTGTTCCCTTCAACAGGAACTTCCAGGTCTACCTTAACCAGACCACTCTGGAGGGGATGTTCCGGGCCGACCCCGAACTTGCGGAGATGGCGGGGGAGGGTCGGGTCTTCCCCGGTGGCAACGAACTCGTTCCCCTTGGCATCCGCTCGGTGACAGGGTACCATGCGGCCAAACCCGCCGTGGTGGACAGGATGGTCACACTTCTGTCGGGAGCCACACCCCGGGTCATCCGCCAGTTCGGCGTCACCGCCTTCAATCTCCCCGAGGGCGCCTTTTCCTGGAGCGAGGTTCACTCAGCCCTCTCCGAAGACGACCCTGCCCTTTCCCCGACCCCAATGCCCCGGGCGTTCATCCCCGCCAGGGTGACCAGCGGAACAGGAGAGCAGGGCTTTCTGGCCCTTTCGGCGGGGTCTGACGTGCAGGCCCTTTCAGTAATCGACGCGCCGACCGGAGACATACCCACGGTCTGCTCGGGGACCGTGCGCATAACCGTTGACACCCCCCAAGAGATCATCCTGGGCACGTCTTCCCGCTCCACCGCCGTCGTGGTCCTGGCCGACACCTGGTACCCGCGGTGGCGGGCCGAGGTCAATGGAGTTCCGACTGACGTAAATGTGGCGAACGGCTGGATGAGGGCCGTGACCGTCCCGCCGGGAGACAGCACCGTGCGCTTTTACTATGACGGCTCCGACGTCGTTCTTGGCATGCGGATCTCAATCCTGGCAACCGCAGCCGCTCTGGCGGTGCTGTTTTTCTCCGAAAGGCTTCGGAAACGCAGGTGAGGCAGGTTCTGAAAAGGATCGAAACCTGGCTGGGACCCCTGCTTCTTCTGGGGGCCGCCCTGTACTTCCGGTTCAGTCTTTTCCCGGTCTGGAAACCCAGGCTCCTGGCCTTCTGGCGCGAGGCGGGAGAGAGCCGGAACTGGACATACATCGCCCTCTCGGCGCTGTGCCTGGCCCTGGGCTACTACTTCGCCCCTCTGGCGTGGCAAAGGATACTCAGGGCGCTTAAAACCCCGGGGGTGGACAGGGGCACTCTTCGAAGGAACTGGTTCGTGACCCAGATGGGAAGCTACATACCGGGCCGGCTGTGGATGGTGCTGGGAAGGATAGCTTTCCTGAACAGGAACGGGACCGGCTCGGTCAAGGCGGCTACCGCAATGGTGTTGGAAAACATCTATCTCCTTGCTGCCCTTGGCCTCATGACGCTGCTGGCATTGCCGTTCATCAGCGCGTCGTCGCTGCCGGCAGGGCTGACCGTGGCCCTTTGGATCTCGGCGGCGCTGGGTGTTCTCATGCTCCTTGCCCCGGGGATCCAGAGGCTTTTTGCCAGAAAACTCGCACGCAGGCTGGGAACCACGGTGGACGAGCTTCCACACATCAGCCACAGGCACCAGGCGCAGTTCATCGGAAGCCATATGCTCTCTTGGTCGCTCAGAGGGCTCGGGCTCTACTTCTGGTTCAGGGGTTTCGGGGTTCCACAATCGGTCCCCGCGCACTCCCTGTTGATACTCTGCATCATTGCCTCTCCAGCGTCATGGCTTGCATCGCTGCTCATGGTCTTCATCCCCGGCGGGATAGGTGTGCGTGAATCTCTTCAGGCACTGATGGTGGCAAGCTTCGTACCCGGAGGGATGGTGGTCGCCACCGCAATCGCCCTTGGTCAGAGGCTGCTTCTGATGATGGTCGAGGGCTTGTTCGCCATTTCGGCCCTGGTCTATCAGACCCTCGCAAGGCATTTTCCGGTCCAGGTGAACCATGCGGGCCAGCTGTTCCATCTGGTTGTAAGCGTCTGCAGGGCGTGGTTGGCAAGGCTCGGTCTCGCAACACCTCCCAGACCCATCAACGTCACGTTCTCCGTCACCAGGAACTGCCAGTCAAGGTGCAGGACATGCTTCATCTGGAAGCAGGACTGCAGGGAGGAGCTTTCCCTGCCGCAGATCGAGTCGCTGTTCCGTTCCATAGGTTGGACGTACTTCTTCAACGTGTCCGGCGGCGAGCCGTTCCTCAGGGAAGACCTCCCGGAAATCATAGGCCTGGCTTGCAGATACATGCGTCCGGCTGTCATACACATCCCCACCAACGCACTGGCGCCAAAACGGATCGAGGCAATGACCGGAAGGATCCTTTCGATCATGGAGGCCGAAGCGCCTGGAACGGTGCTCACCATCAAACCCAGCATGGACGGGATCGGCGCTGCACACGACGAGATACGGGGGGTTCCCGGCAATTTCGAAAAACTGATCGACACCCTTGAAAGGCTCAAGACGCTCAGGAACGCGAACAGCAACCTTCATGTGGGGGTGGGCACCGTGATCTCACGATTCAACGCCAAAAACCTCCTTGAGATAATCGATTTCGCGGGTACCCTCGGGGTGGACACCTACATAAACGAAGTCGCCGAGGAGCGGGAGGAGTTCTTCAACATCGGCAGCGGCATCACACCGGAAAGCGAAAGCTACGGCGAGATCATGGAAGTGTTCAAAAAGGCCGTCAGAAGCCGCATGAAGGGCATGCGCCCGCTCTCGCGCGTGACCACTGCCCTGAGGCTTGTCTACTACGACATAGTCACCGAGTACCTGCGGACCGGCAAACAGGTCATCCCGTGCTACGCCGCTCTCATGAACCTTCACGTGAATTCCGACGGCGGGATATGGCCGTGCGCCATCCTGGCATACCGCGGTCAGATGGGTATCGTGGCGGATGACACCGATTTTCTGGACATCTGGAAATCACGGAAAGCTGCTGATATCAGAGCCTCGATCAAGCGGAAAGAGTGCGCCTGTCCCCTGGCCAACCAGGCATACTCGAACATCCTGCTTCACCCGAAGAGCCTTCTCAGGGTGATGTGGATAGCCCTCACGGGCTAGGGTCTGAGCACTTCCTGACCTTCCGGGGTGATCTTTATCATGGTGGAGGCCTTGCGGCGCGCAAGCTTGCCACCGTCCAGCATCAGGTCCACTCCCGAAGCGATCTTGAGGCTCACCTCGTCAAGCCCGAGGGGTTCGATCCCCCCCCTGAGGTTGGCGCTTGTTGTCACCAGAGGCATTATGGACTCGAGCACCCTGACGGAGAACGGGTCTGACGGCACCCTGAGGGCAACCGTTCCGTCTGCGGCGCATACCCATGAGGGAGCCCTGTCGGAGGCGGGAAGCACAAGTGTGACCGGACCGGGCCAGCTGGCTTTCATCATTTCAAGGGCTCCCGGGACGGGCTTCGAGAAGATCGATGCGGCCTCGATGGAGGGAACCAGAAGTATGAAGGGCTTCTCCTCGGCATAACCCTTCAGTCTTCCCACCCTTCTCACAGAGTGCTGCATGGCCGCCGGACAGAGAAGGCCGTAGACCGTGTCGGAGGGGTACACCACAAGACCGCCGCCCAGAAGTACCGAAACTGCCATCTCGACGGCCTCGGTCGCGGGTTTTTCGATATCTATGTCAACCGTTCTTGCGGACATGCTCATCCCATCCTTTCAGCCACACCTTTGTCGAAGAGGGCCAGTATCCTCGCTGCAAGATGCCCGGCATTGGCCGCCCCGTGGGAGCCTATGGCCACCGTGGCCACCGGTACGCCCTTGGGCATCATCACAGTGCTCAGAAGTGCGTCGAATCCGTTCAAAGGACCGCCCTGAATGGGCACCCCGATGACGGGCAGCTTCGTGTTGGCCGCAACGGCCCCTGCAAGGTGGGCGGCAAGACCGGCCGCAGCAATGATGATCTTAAGTCCCCGCCCGGCGGCGGTCCTTGCATACTCGGCAACCTTCTCGGGTGTTCTGTGGGCGCTCATCACGGAGAATTCCCATGGAATGCCGTATTCGTCAAGAACACCGCAGGTTTTCTCCATCGTCTCACGGTCGCTCTCGCTGCCCATCACTATCCCGACAAGCACCTGGTCACTCATAGCGCCCTCCCTATGTCATGTCTGTAGGTCATTCCGTTGAAATGGATCGAATCCACCGCTCCGTACACCTTTTCAAGGGCTTCCCCGAGGTCTTCGCCCGATGCGGCCACCCCGAGCACCCTGCCCCCGGAAGTAACAAGCTCGCTCCCCGCAAGAGCCGTTCCGGCATGGAACACCATCGCATCGCCCACATCACCAAGGCCGCTTATCACGGCCCCTTTCCGGTAATCACCCGGATATCCCGCAGAGGCGAGGACCACGACAGCTGACGCGCCGGGCAGGACCAGGGGCTCCGGAAGCTTCCTTCCCAGGGCGGCTGCCATGAAAAGCCCGGCCAGGTCACCACCGAGCAGGGGAAGGACAGCCTGTGTCTCGGGGTCGCCGAACCTCACGTTGAACTCAAGCACCCTTGGACCCCCCGGGGTGAGCATCATCCCGGCGTAAAGTACTCCCCTGTAGTCAAGTCCCCGGCCCTCAAGTTCCCGAAGCACCGGTTTGAAGACCGTCCGCTCCATCATGGATGAAAAATCGTCAGGCAGCCCGCAGGGAGGGCAGACCGCTCCCATGCCGCCGGTATTGGGGCCGGTGTCACCCTCGCCCATGCGCTTGTGATCACGGCTGGGGGGGAGGATCACAGCCCCGGTTCCACTGCACACTGCCATCACGCTAACCTCTGGGCCCGAAAGCCTTTCCTCAATGACAACCCTGCCGGGAGGGTTCGAAAGCAAACCGTCGAGGGCTTCCCGGGCTTCCTGAAGCGTATCGGGCAGGACAACACCCTTGCCAGCCGCCAGACCATCTGCCTTGATCACCCAGACACGGGGTTTCCCTCCCATGAAGGCAAGGGCATCCCCGGGTTTCTCAAAGATCTCTCCCGAAGCCGTCGGAACCCCTGCGGCGACCATGACCTCCTTGGCGAACCACTTGCTGCTCTCCAGCCGGGCGCACGCGGCCCCGGGACCGAAGCAGGGGATCCCCGCAGCCCTCAGCCTGTCACCGAGGCCTGCGGCAAGGGGCGCCTCGGGACCCACCACGACAAGATCGACACCGTAGTCAACCGCCACCTGAAGGGGATCAGCGGGAGTGCTCACGTTCCGTGCAAATGCGGCCGTCCCGGGGTTGCCGGGGCTTACAAGGACCGTGTTCCCGCCGGCACGGTCAAGGGCCCAGGCGAGGGCGTGCTCTCTGCCGCCGCTGCCGACAACCAGTATTCTCAAGCCTGTTCCCCCTCTTCCCTGAAAACATGGCCGGGGCCGGGGAACTCGCCTGTCTCAACTTCCCGGGAGTACTGCCGCACCGCCTGCAGGATCACATCGTTCATATCAGCGTATTTTTTCAGGAATCTGGGATTGAACGAGGGGTCGAGGCCCAGTATGTCGGTTATCACAAGGATCTGGCCGTCGGTGAAACGGCCTGCGCCAATGCCGATCACGGGTACGGGAACCCTTTCGGTGACCTCCCGGGCCAGCTCTTCCGCAACGCCTTCAAGGATCAGGCTGAATACCCCGGCATCCACCAGGGCGTCGCACTGACGGAGCAGCTCGTCACGGTTCTCCCGGCGGATCACACGGTAGCCTCCGTCGAGGCGCACGGACTGCGGCAGAATACCCCCGTGGCCCATGACAGGAATGCCGGAATCCACAATGGCCCTTACCCTTCGAACCATTCGGGGGTTTCCCCCCTCCAGTTTCACTGCGTCCACACCCGCTTCGGCAAGAAACCGCGATGCGTTGCGGACGGCCTGGGCGCAGGACTCCTGATAGCTCCCGAAGGGCATGTCACCAACCACGAGAACCCCGGGGGCGCCCTTTTTCACCGAGGCGGCTATAGTGAGAAGGGCCTCGAGGGATGCCCCGAGTGTTGTCTCGCCGCCAAGAACGGCCATTTCGTATGAGTCGCCCACAAGGATGACATGAACCCCGGAAAGGGCTTCGATCCGGGCGGTGTGGTAATCGTACGCAGTGAGAGCCACGATCCTGCTGCCCCTGGATTTCATGCTCCCAAGGCTTCTGACGGTGATACCGGACATGCGATCCTCCCATCGCCGGAAAACCTGCGGGATAATAACAGGCTAGCCCCCGGTTTGAAACCTCCGGGGAAAGTACACGAATAAAAAGGCCGCCACGGCGTAGATGTAACCCACTGCCACGTCGGTGGCGTAGTGTTCGCCCCCGTACAGGATCTCGAAGCTGATCCCGAAAAGGATGAGAAACGTCCAGAAGCTGCGTTTGAAACCGAGCTCACGGGTGAGCACAAGGGCCATCAGCATTGGAACGGCGGCGTGGAGGGACGGCATGGCCGCCCTTGGGCTCATTGAGAAGTTGCCAACAAGGAAGCTTGGCATGAAGTCGTTGAGTGCCCTGAACATACAGCGGTCGAGGTGGGGAACTCCGCCCTCGATGGCCTGCATCCAAGGAGGGGTGAGAGGCCACAGGACATAGGTTGCGTACCCCACGGTCGTGAGAAGCGCGAAGGCGGTTACGGCACGTCGCATGGCGACGTCCCCCCCCCTCCTGAAGGCAAGGAAGGGAGTGAGGACCGGGATCAGAAAAAAAGAAGCGTGAAGCCCCGCGAAAAGGTAGTCGAACCAGCGGGTCTGCCCGGCGCAGCCAAGCTTCTGCTGAAGCCATACCGGCGGAAGAACGCCGAAGATCCGCTCCTCGAAGACGGCCACGTTCATTCCGTTGAAGGCACCGGTCCAGGTGGACACCACGAACCGGAGGCCCCAGTAGCAAAGCCCAAGGAACGCGAAGCTCAGAAGCATGGGGCTCCACCTCGGAAGCCTTCTCCACCGGTAAAGAAGGGCAAACACGAACCAGATCGGAATCAGAACGGGAAACCTTGGAACGAGGCGCAGGAAAGGAATTGCGCCCATAAGGGCCGCGTAGGCGCCGGTTATCACCAGCCAGAAAAGGTCAAGCCGGTCCGAAGGGGACCTGTCTGTTCCGTTGCGGTTCATCACCCCTCCGATAAAAGCGGGAGGGGGCCAAAGACTGAAGAATGATACAGAGTGTCAGGGTTAAAGGACTTGTACGGCCGGCCGGTCTGTCAGGCTTCCCGTTAGGGCGCTTGCGACACGACGGGGCGATGCCTTCATCAGTAACCTAATCGCACTCTCAGGCGATGGCCCCCATGCGCATATATTACCCACGAACAAGGGTGGGGTCAAACCCCCCGAAACAGTGCGAGGGAAACCCATGGCAAAGAACATCACAAGCCCTGAGACCGACTTCGCCAGATGGTACCAGGACGTCATCCGCGAGGCGGAACTGGCCGACTCGGCCCCGGTCCGGGGCTGCATGGTCATCCGTCCATACGGCTACGCCATCTGGGAGCTTATGCAGAGAGACCTTGACGGAAGATTCAAGGCGACCGGCCACACCAACGCCTATTTTCCGCTGTTCATACCCCAGAGCTTCATCCAGAAGGAAGCACAGCATGTGGAGGGTTTTTCGCCTGAACTCGCAGTGGTGACCCATGCGGGAGGCAAGCAGCTCGAAGAGCCCCTGGTCGTCCGCCCGACAAGCGAGACCATCATCAACCACATGTTCAGCAAGTGGATCGGAAGCTACCGCGACCTGCCCATGCTGCTTAACCAGTGGGCCAACGTTGTGAGGTGGGAACTGCGCCCCCGGGCATTTCTCAGAACCACCGAGTTCCTGTGGCAGGAGGGGCACACGGCCCACGCCACCGAGCAGGAGGCACGGGAGGAGACCATGCGCATGCTCGGGGTCTACTCCGATTTCATGCGGGAAATGGCGGCAGTCCCCGTTATCCCCGGCGTGAAGACCGAGAAGGAGCGCTTCGCGGGTGCTGTCGACACCTACACCATCGAGGCCATGATGGGTAACGGCTGGGCCCTTCAGGGGGGAACAAGCCACTACCTGGGCACCAACTTCGCCCGGGTGTTCGAAACGACCTTCCTCGACCGCGACAATCAAAGGCAGTTCGTCCACCAGAGCAGCTGGGGCGTGAGCACCCGCCTCGTGGGCGCTTTGATAATGGCACACGGCGACGCGAACGGCCTCAGGCTTCCTCCCCGGCTCGCCCCCGTCCAGGTCGTCATCATTCCCATAGGCATGCAGGACCCCCGGGCGTCCCAGGTCATGGAGGCTTCCGAGGCCATGGCGAAAGAGCTTCTGTCCATGGGAGTCAGGGCCAGCGTTGACAGCCGCGACAACATGAGCCCCGGCTTCAAGTTCAACCACTGGGAGGTCAGGGGGGTTCCCTTGCGGATCGAGATCGGCCCTCGCGACCTCGACGCCGGTCATGCAACACTGGCGCAGCGGAACAGAAAAGAGAAGTTCACCCTCCCCCTGGCTGAGCTGACGGGGAAGATCCCCGCCCTGCTGAACGGGATCCACGACCAGATGCTCAAGGAAGCTACCGACTTCCGTGAGGGCCGCACCTTCGATGTTGACACATTCGACGAGTTCAAGAGGCTCATTCCCGAGAAACCGGGCTTCTACAGGGTGTGGTGGGACGGTTCACGGGAAGACGAGAACCGCATACAGGAGGAAACCAGCGCCACCGTCAGGTGCATCCCCCTGGAACAGCCCGGTGGCGAGGGTGAATGCTTCATGACAGGCAGAAAAACATCCACCAGGGCGATACTGGCCCGGGCCTACTGACATGAGGGGGAACCTCCCCCTTCTGCTCCTGTGTCTTGGGGTTTCGGCGGCGGTCCTGTGGCCGCTGCCTTATTCCCAAAACCCCCACGACCATGGCGACACACTCTTCAACGCCTGGCTCATCGCCTGGAACCACCACGCGATCACACACCTCGAAAACCCGCTCTCCGCACCGCAGTTCTCGGGTTTCCCGGACGGCGACGGCCGCAGCGACATTCTTCTGACCCAGTGGATGGCCTCACTTCCCTTGAGGGTTGCGACCCGGAATCCCGTTCGCATCCACAACCTGCTGATGTGGCTGAGTCTTTCGCTCACCGGATTTGCCGCGGGCGTCTTCGTGAAAGACCGTGGAGCATCGGCCTGGGGGGCCGCCTTCGCCGGAACCGCCTTCATTGCCATGCCCTACTTCCAGGGCCACCTGTGGCACCTTCAGCTTCAGAGCGCAGGGCTGGCAATAGCCGGCATCATGTTCGCCCTGCGAACGGCCGAGGGCAGAAGCAGGGGGTGGCCACTGGTTGCCATCATCCCCCTTCAGGGACTGGCAAGCCTTTACCACTGGTACTTCCTCGACATCGCCCTTCTCATCATCCTTCTCTCGACACTCGCAACGAGGAACAGAAAGAACGCCACAGTGCTTCTTCTCCCGGTCTTCCTGGGCAATGCCCTGATGCTTCCCTTCCTGCTTCCCCAGCTGCAGAACGCCGCCCAGTGGCACATCAACACGATCACAAGCACCGACGCATCGTCTTTTTTCAGCCCCTGGGAAACGGGTTACATCACCGGATGGCTCCGCAGCGCCCACGCCCATCCCGAGGCCGCCCTCTGGCCGGGTATCGCGCTGCTGGCCGGAAGCATATGGGCCCTCATCAAAAAAGACACAGGAAACACAAAAACGATCCTGGCGATCGGGATCATCTTCATGGCGTACAGCCTTGGACCCACGATAACGGCTTGGGGCAGGCAGCTTTGCCCCGGGCCTTTCAGGCTCATGGCGCTCCTCCCCGGCGGGGCTGCCCTGAGGCTTCCCGCAAGGGCCGCCTACCTGGTATTCCTCCCGCTTCTCATACCTGCCGCCCGTCAACTGGGCAAAAAACCTGTCTGGGCACTGGCGGGAATGGCTGTCGCCCTGACCGAAGCGGCACATCCAGGCATATCGACAATGCCAGTGATCATTCCCGAACACCATTGCTGGATAGCCGGGCAGCAGCCCGAAAGGGTTCTTTACCTGCCCGCCAATGAGGAACTCGACCTTCCCGCGGCTGAGACCATGCGCCTCTTCTGCGGAACGCTGCACTTCACCCCCAGCGTGAACGGCTACAGCACAAGCTACCCGGAGGGTTACGCTGAAACAGCGGCAATCCTCAATTCATGGCCGTCCGAAGAGGCAACTGAGCTGGCTTCCCGATTGGGTGTCGACCTTGTCATATTCGAGGGCGGGGTTCCTGACGATGCGGACATGCAATGGTTCGACGGCAGGATCCGGACAGGAGCGATCTGGCTCGACCGCTGAAAGGCAGACAATGGAAACCTTTGCAAGTGTTCTCATAGGCATCGGCCTCAGCGCCACGTGCGGCTTCAGGATCTTCGTTCCCCTTCTTGTTATGAGCATCACCGGGCAGCTCGACCTCCTCCACCTCTCTCCCGCCTTCGCATGGATACAGAGCACTCCGGCCCTTATCGCCTTCGGGGTCGCAACAGTGATCGAGCTTCTGGCTTACCTGATACCGGCTGTCGACAACGCCCTCAACGCGGTCAGCATACCGCTCACTGTGGTGGCGGGAATCGTGATCACGGCCGCGGTCATCCTCGACCTCAACCCGTTCCTCACATGGACCCTTGCCGTGATAGCCGGGGGAGGAGCCTCCCTGGCGGGCAGCGCCGCAAGCAACATCCTGCACGGTGGCTCAACCGTCGCCACGGGCGGGGCCGGCAACCCGATCCTCTCCGCGCTGGAGAGCGTGTTCTCGGTGGTAATGTCGGTTCTTTCGGTTCTGGTGCCCGTGATGGCCGTGCTGCTGCTTGTCATCGCCGGGGTTTTCGGGATACGGGTTCTTAAAAAGGCCTTCAGAAGAAAGCCGGTTGCCGCGTAGAGCTCACTCTCGGGTCAACCATCCCGCATTTAGTTACTGTCGTGATGCTATTGGCTTTGATGAAGCCAGACATGCAGTTTTTGTCGCTTTCAAGAGTTGACAACCAGTTTGTTCGCTGAATGGCTCTCATGACAAAGCGCTGAAAACGTCCTCTTCCGTCAACAGTCCCTGCGCTTCGGCAAAGGGCTGTATTCTCTTCCGTACCGACCGGAATCCCTTGACGGCAACGTAGCGCCTCAGAGATTCCCGAACGATCTCACTGACAGATTTGTTGTCCTCGCGGCTGATGTTTTTCAGTCCGGTCTTCAAAGCTTCAGACAGACAAATTGTGAGAGTTTTAGTTCCCTATCCTCATTCTGCTTCTGCAGAGGACTTTGGGGCGGTGCATTGATACGGACAACGCTGCTCGATGGGACTGAACGCCTGCCCTAATCCTGTTTTCTCACAAGGTGCAGTATCAGCAGCAGCGCCGCAACGGGAAGGGCGAGTTTCCATACAATTGCAGCTGATGTAAGCAGAAGAAGCGGCAAACCGATGAGTCCGGCTATCCCGCCCAGGAAAACCGGCAGACAACAACCCAAAGCGTCCCTCCTTCCTTCATTGGGACAATATATCGAGGGCTGCAACAGCTCATGCCAGCACAACGGCAGGCTCCCCATTTCTCTCACGTGTGGCAAGGTTGCGAATCAGCCCGGCCTTCACATAATCGGGCCATGAACGGTTTTCGGGAGATCATTGCCAGTCGTCACATACTGGGCAGAACCCTCTCATTCCTGCGACCCTACATAAGGTGGCAGGTGCTGGGGCTGCTTATCACCGTGGTATCCGCCGGGGCCGGACTGGTCCAGCCCTGGGTGAACCGGATCCTCATAGACAAGGTGCTCCTCGAGGGCAACATCCCCCTTCTGCGTACCATCACCCTCTTTTTCACCGGAGCAGTGCTTCTGCAGACATTCACTGGAATGGCCGGCACATACCTCTTCACCTGGATGAGCAACAGGGCCGCAAACGACCTCCGTTCAACGCTTCACAGGAAGATCCAGCTCCTTTCCGCAGCCTTTGCGGACCGCAGCAAGACCGGCGACATCATGTCGTCGTTCACCAGCGACGTACCTGTAATGCAGGGGCTTTACTCGTCGCTCTTCGTGAACCTCCTGACCGAGGCGGTCAGGTTCGTGGTGGTCCTGGGTGTCATGCTGGGCATCAATGCCAGACTGACCCTCATCGCCCTGCCCTCGGTTCCGGCGTTCGCCGTGCTGGTGGCGCTTGCGGGGGGGATCATCAAGCGGGCGTCCAAGGAGGTCCAGGAAAGGAGGGCGGACTTCAACGCGCTGCTGCAGGAACAGATAGCCGGGCTTCGTACTTCGGCGGCCTACAACCTCGAAAACACCCAGTCGAAGGGATTCCGCGGGTCACTCACGTCACTTCTCGCCAGCCAGCTGAGGTTGACACTGAAGGGGTTCATCTTCAACGGGGGAAGCCTTGTGGCCATGTTCAGCATGATCTTTCTCCTTTACCTGGGAGGACTTGAGGTCATCGGGGGAAGGATGCAGCTGGGCGTTCTCATGGCTTTCACGGGCTACTTCGGAATGCTGTTCGGGCCGGTTGGCTCCTTCGCCGGTGCGGCGGGACAGGTCCTGCATGCCGTGGGCGCTGCGGAGAGGGTCTTCGGAATCCTCGACACCCCCGAAGCCGTGACCGACAGCCCCGATGCCAGGGTTCTCGAAAACCCACGGGGACACATCGAGTTCAGGGACGTCTGCTTCGCCTACCCAGGGGGCAATCCCGTACTGTCATGGCTGAATTTCTCGGTTGAGCCAGGGGAGACCGTCGCCATATCGGGCGAGAGCGGCGTGGGCAAGACCACACTGGTTTCTCTGATGCTCAGGTTCCACGATCCGGACAGGGGTGTTATCCTGCTGGACGGCGCGCCGCTTGGGGAGTACACGCTCGAGTCCCTCAGGGGATGCATCGGAGTCGTCCTTCAGGAGCCCTTCCTTTTCAACTCTTCAATTCTCGACAACATAACGATGGGGAGGCCCGGTGCTTCCCGGGAAGATGTTGAGCGCGCGGCCGTTGCCGCCCATGCACACCACTTCATCATCGAGCTTCCCAAGGGGTACGACACGCCGGCCGGGGAAAGGGGATGCCTTCTCTCGGGCGGTCAAAGGCAGCGTATCGCCCTTGCAAGGGTTTTCCTGCGCAACCCCCGGATAGTTCTGCTGGACGAAGCCACAAGCGCTCTGGACAAAGAGAGCGAAGCCCAGGTCAAGGCAGCGGTCATGGACCTTCTCCGGGACAGGACATGCCTGATCATTGCCCACCGGGAATCCACCGTGAACGAGGTTGACCGCGTGATAACGATCCGACACCCGGAGGAGTGCAAAACATGAGTATCCCGCTCGTTCTTTTACTAATTCTTTCCCCGGACAGCACGTGGACCGAGAACACCCCGGGCTTTACCATCTCGGTGAGTTACGCCGGAACCCTGCTGGACAACCCGGTGCTGGCCGGTTTGCTGGGTGAGTACGCTGAAATGCAGGCGGAGGCTTTCAGAACGAACTTCACAGACCTCACATCGGAGTACCCCGAACCCATGCCGTGGAACCTTGAGATCTCATTCACGCACGAGCCGTCGCCCAGTGGGTTGATCTGCGCTCTGGCATGGATCTGGGAGTATTCGGGTGGCGCCCACGGAAACACATGGACAAGGGCTTTCGTTTTCAACACAGAAACCGGCTCACTGATTACTCCGCCTGGCTTTTTCTCAAGCGAGGAGGAGTTCTCCTCGTTCGCCTGCGCTGCAAGGAAGCACCTTCGACAGGAACTTGGTGAAGACTTCTGGATCGAGGAAGGAGCTTCCCCCACGGCAGAGAACTACCAGTGTCTGCTTCCCGTTCCCGACTCCACAGGAGCGGTCTGGGGTCACAGGGTGATCTTCCCGCCGTACCAGGTCGCACCCTACGTGTTCGGCCCGCAGGAAGTGATCATACCTCTGTCCCGTTAGTCAGAATCCCGCCCCGACACCCAGCGTAGTGATCCAGTCATGCTCCTCATCCTCCCCTCCCACGTGCCGGAAAACCCCTGCATTCAGCCCCAGCACGCTAAAGGCGGTGGAGAGCTCGATACCGGCATAGGTCTGCCCGGGTTCAACATCTCCCAGGGGATTGCCCCAGGTCTGAAGCAACGAGGCGGAGAGACCCGCATTGAAGATCGGCAGAAAGCCGGTGATGCCGTAACGGTAACCAAGATTGACCTTGCCCCCTCCGAAACCGGGCTCAAGCTGAACGAACGGACCGTGCTGGCAGTAATGGTTCGTGTAGTGGTAGCGGACCAGGCCGAGGACCCAGCCAAGTTTCAGGGGTGTTGAGTACCTTGTCATGACGCAGGGAAAAAGCTGCGACCGGGAAGGCGTCGAGGGTACACCAGGCACCGCTGCGTGAACCGGACTGACCGCCATGAATACAAAAAGAAGTGCTGCCTTTTTCATCTGTTACCCATCGTTAGGTGTCATAAGGCTGATACGGAACAAGTCCCCGAATATTCCACTTTCCCGCGTGTAAGGGCCGGGTTTCCGTACCGGCGGGCTTTTGTATAATGATGCAGTTGTTTTCCCCTTTCAAGGAGCTGCAATGTTCGGTCTTCTTCTGTTACTGGTGTCTCAGATTGTACCCATTGGTCATGGGGGTTTCCCCAGGGCGGAAGTTCCACGGTCGCCCCTCGAGGACAACCCTGCGTGCTTCAGCACGGTCTCATCCCTCACCGGCAGCAGGGGGGACAAGGTGCTTGTCGTGGTGGCTGACTACCTTGCCGATCCCCTTTCATTCCAGCTCGCCAGGTTCGTTTCGGATATCGCCGCAGACGGATGGACCGTGGAAATGACGGTGATGGAGGGGGGAAGCGCGGAAGACCTGAAAGCCCTTTTTCAGGGCGTTTCAGGGCTTGACGGTGCGATACTGGTGGGCTTTCTGCCCTGCGCCTGGTACGAGGAGGATTACTGGGCGGTCGAGGAGTTTCCCTGCGAGCTCTTTCTCATGGACCTCACCGGAACATGGCAGGACCTTGATTCGGACGGTTTCTACGACGGCCACACCGGTTCCGTGGCTCCGGAGATATGGCTGGGAAGAATAGACGCTTCGGCCATGAGCTACGGCTCCGAGGTCACAGTCCTTGCCCAGTACTTCGACAAGAACCACCTTTACAGAACAGGCTCCATGCCCATGAACTCCCGTGCCCTCACCTATGTAGACGATGACTGGAGTTCAGGCTATTCCGACTGCGGCCTGGAGGCGATTTACGGTTCCTCGGGGGTGACCGTGTCAAACTCTCCGGCGGTGACCACCGCACCCAACTACCTCACCCGCCTCGGGGAGGGCTACGAGTTCGTTCACCTGATGAGTCACAGCTCACCGTGGGGCCACACCTTTCTTGTACCGGGCGGCCACGGTGGCTCGGTAATGGCTCCTGAGATAAGCGCAGCCGACCCTCAGACGGCCTTCTACCAGATGTTCAGCTGCTCGAACGCCAGATGGGTGGAGTCGGGGTGCCTGGGTAACTGGTACCTTTTCGGAACCTCTTACGGGCTTCTTGTTTGCGGTGCCGCCAAAACCGGTTCCATGCTTGACTTTGAGCAGTTCTACACTCCTCTTGGCAATGGTGACACCTTTGGCGAGGCATTCCGCGCCTGGTGGCTCTATGAAGCCCAAAGCGGATTCTCCGGCTATGAGAAGGCGTGGTTCTACGGCAACGCACTCCTCGGAGACCCGACTCTCCGGCCTCTGGGCGGGACGGGGGCATTTGCCGGACTGCCGGACCCTCAGGGGTACAGGAGTTACGACAGGGTTTCGAACAGTGAACATTCCGATTGCCATCCCACAGCCGCGGGAGGACAGGGCAGCCTTTCAGTCGCAGCGTGGCTCACGGGTGAGAACGGCAGGCTTGACGTGGCGGCCAGGCTCATTGATGGAGACAGCTGGAGCCAGGTCTACTACGTTGATTCCGACGAATACTGGGATGCCGGGGTTTCGGCATGCTTCGACGGCAACGGCGTTCCCTGGCTCGCCTGGAGCGATTTCGAGTACGAAACCTACAGCTACCGTATCAAGACAGCCCACGGCAACGCATTTGAGAATGTCATGGTCAGGGTGCCGCAAAACGGGTATCAGGTGTTTCCCCAACTGGCCTGGGATGGCGACAGGATGTGGCTGGCCTGGCTGAACTGGGAGGCCACGGGTGGCGAGGTCATGGTGACCGCACTCGACGGCTCACATCCCGCGCAGGCCGTGAGTTCTCCAGGAACGTTCTGCGCTCCCCCGACCATTGCTTCAAATGGCGGTTCGGTGCACCTTTCCTGGGTCGAGCAGAGCCCGGCGGGAAGCAGGGTCATGGCAAGCGTCTCATCGGGCGGGGCTTTCAGCGCCCCTCTTGAGATGTCTTCGGGAACGGTATGCCACTCACCATTCCTTTCCGCCTCCAACGGACAGATCCTTCTTGTGTGGCAGGACGACACCTCGGGCTCGTCCATAAGGGCCAGGTTTCTGCCCAGTGACGAGTTTGAGGTCGCTTCCCCGCAGGGGCAGGCATTCCGTCCATCCGCGGGCCCGTCCGGTGAAAACCAGTTCGCCGTCTACTGGCAGGAAGGTTTCGGGGAGTCCGCCGCTGTCATGGGCTGCGTTGTTCCGGGCGGAAGCCCGATCGAGATCATCTCACCCGAAGGTCCTGCATGGTTTCCCGTGACGGGCGGGGAAAGGCTCTTCTGGGCCGGCAACCCCGGAGAGGGCTGGAACATCTACACTACGGTTCCGGAGTGGACAGGTATCGAGCAGAGCCACGGATCAGTGACTCCGCCTGGAATCGCAGTGAATCCCGTTCACGAAACCCTGTTGCTTGCCATGCCCGCTGGAGGCGGCGGTTTCAGCGGAGGGGTGAACGTGTTCGATATTGCGGGACGGCTCGTTGTCTCCCGGAACGTCACGCTTGACCCCGGAGAGACCATGTCGTTCGACTGCAGCAACCTGCCGTCAGGTGTATACATGCTTGTCACAGCGGATGGAGCGAACTGCGGAAGGTTTACGGTGATCCGGGACTGATCGGTGCTTCGCTGTCAGTGTCTGGAGGTAATGAACCGAAGTATAATGGGCCGGTAACAGCTACCGGAGGGTGTACATGAATGCATCGTTCTGGATCAATCTGGCAAGCGCGGTCAGCCTTGGGCTCGGTGTGGGTTTTCTGCTCTGGTTCTCCCGAAGAAGGGCTCTCGACCAGAGCATCTCCCTCTGGCTTGCCCTGACCGGTGCTTCCGGGATATCCTACCTTCTGCTTCGAATCTTCGGGGTCAACTTCGGTTCCATGACTGCCAGGATAGTCCTGTCCCTCACCATTCTTCTTGGCTTCTACACTGTTATGCGCTTCCTGTTCCTTCTGTTCCTGGGAAACCTGAACCGCAAACGAATGACCATGCCCATACCAAAGCTGGTTGTGGATGTTGTCGCATTCCTGCTCATGGCCGGGTTGGCCCTTATCCTTCTCAACCTGCTTTTCAACGTGAAGCTCACCGCATTCCTTGTTACGTCCACCGTGGTTTCAGCGGTCATCGGTCTTTCCCTGCAGGACATACTGGGCAACGTGTTCAGCGGTCTTGCGCTGCAGTTCGAGCGACCGTACGAAAAAGACGACTGGGTGACCATTGACGGCACCGAGGGTCAGGTCGTGGAGACAAGCTGGCGCTGCCTCTCCTTGCGGGACAGGAACAACGACCTTCTTCTCTTCCCCAATTCGGTGGTTTCGAAAACCCTGGTCAAGAACCACATGAAGCCATCGAAACTCAACCTTGCAAGGGTGAACGTGGGTGTCTCCTACGCAAGCCCTCCCGAACAGGTGAAGGCCGTACTCCTGAAAGCAGTGTTGGACACCAGGGGTGTATCGGTCAGGCCCGCTCCCTCGGTGTTGCTCGACAGCTTCAGCGACAGCTCCATAAACTACGAGGTCCGTTTCTGGATAACCGACTTCTCATCCAAGCCTTCAGTCAAAGACGCTGTGAGAACACGGATATGGTACTGCCTCGACAGGGCGGGAATGAACATCCCATTCCCGATCAGGGACGTGTTCCTTCATACCGTTGAGCCCGACCGCCAGGCCAGACTCAAACAGAACCTTCAGCATGAGGTATTCTTAGACCTCAGGGCGACCGACATCTTCAAACCCCTGCCCGACGCTGAGCTTGAGCAGCTTTCAGATGACAGCTCCATCCTTCGGTTCACCACCGGAGAGGTGCTTGTAAAACAGGGCGACACCGGCGACAGCCTGTTCCTGATTCAGAGCGGTTGCGTGGAGGTATCGGTGTCCGCAGGCGAAGGCCACAGATCGATGAAGGTCGCGGAACTGGGTGTCGGCAGTTGCTTCGGAGAGATGAGCCTTCTCACGGGCGATCCTCGTTCGGCAACTGTCACCGCGACCAAGGAAACCATCGTGGTGGTGGTAAAGAAAAAGGGCATGGAGAGGGTATTCCGTATGAACCCTGCCCTGGCCGAACCACTTTCCGAACTTCTCGAGGCAAGGCTTTCCGACCTTCACAAGGCATCAAAGGAGAGCGAGGACTCGATTGAAGGCCGGGAGGACGTGAAGCGCTCCGGTGGTGCTGACATCCTCACAAGAATTCGGACCTTCTTCGGTTTGTTTTCGGGGCATTGACATCAATTCGGTTTGGTGTTAGTCTGCACACGGGTGGAGGGGCCCGGAAAGTGGTGGGAATATGCGTTCACTAACTGTGTTGTTGGTAGCAGCATCGTTGCTTCTGGCATCAAGTGATGCTCCGGGGGAAAACTCGCTCAACTCCTCAGCCGACAGCCCTTCACTTACAAATACAAAACCCTGGAGACCCGGAAGGTCTTTCTTTGACTTCTCCAATTCCATTGCATCCTTAAGGGCTGCCACCCTTAACCAGAACAGCAGGGTCAACATTGGGCAAAACCCCCAAAAACCCTTGAGTTACAGCTTTTTCTGCTCTGATCAGGCGTTCAGCGCCTACCCCGTCGAACCCGTCCAATCCCCCACCGTCACCCTGTATACTTTTTAAAGAAGGGGACGGACTTAGATAACTTAGTTTGTTGAGTTAACGCATTGATTGTCATGCGTTTGCTTTCTTTCATGCCCGAAAAAAGGAAAATATCTTTATCTCATTGCATGACAATGGCTTAGCTCAACAAACTAAGTTATCTAAGTCCGTCCCCTATAGCAGTTCCACGGCGGCGGAGGCGGGTGGGATGAAGAGCTCGCACTCAATGCCTGGACCGGGGACTGACAGGTAGAGGAACTCCTCGACACGACCGGCGAAGTCGAGCCTGTTCTCTTCGTGAACAAAGCCATGACCCTCGTTGGTGTAGAGAACGTAGACCACGGGAGTGTCAATGGAGCGCAGAGCCATAACCATCTGGTCACTCTCGGCCTGCACGACCCTCGGGTCATTGGCCCCCTGGGCGATGAAGATGGGCATCGTGATGTTCTGAACGTGGTTCAGCGGAGAGCGGTCCTCCAGCATGGCCCTGTCCGTCTCGTCTTCAATGTCTCCCACCCTGATGTTCATCATGGCAAGCATGGGCTTCCAGTACGGCGGGATGGTCTCGATGAAGGTCACAAGGTTGGAGGGGCCGAAAAAGTCCACCACGGCGCAATAGATGTCCGGTGTGAAGACAGCCCCTGCGAGGGCGGCATAGCCACCGTACGACCCACCGAGGATGACCACCCGGTCGGGGTCGGCGATACCCTGTTCAACGGCCCAGTGAACGCCGTCGGTGATGTCGTCCTGCATGGCGGCGCCCCACTCCTTGTTGGCGGCGTTGAGGAACGCTTTACCAAAGCCGGTGCTGCCCCGGAAATTGACCTGCAGAACAGCGAATCCACGATCGGCAAAGAGCTGTGAAAAGGGATCGAAACCGTAATAGTCGCGGTACCAGGGCCCTCCGTGGACCATCATTATGGTTGGCCAGGGACCCGCGCCGAAACGTTCAGGATCGGGGGTGGTTGCGTACGAAGGAAGAACGAGGCCGTCGCGGGAGGTTATCTCTATACCCTCCATAGGCCGCAACGTGTAGCTGTCGAGTGCAGGGATGGCGGTGAAGAGCTCACGCGCTTCAATGTTCCTGCGGTCGTAGACGTAGTAGACCGCGGGATTGTCAATGGTGCTGTAGGCAACGATCCAGGTCGAGTCGGCGCTGTCGCGGGATACCGTTGCGAAATCGCCGTCACGGAGTTCGGAGAGGAAGCTGATGTCCGGTTCGATGGAGGGGTCAAGCACATGAAGCGTTCTTCTCAGGTAGTAGAAGGCAGCAAGCCTGGGCTCACCGGTGAACGGATCGAAGCTGACCCCGCCGATATCCGATGAAGAGTCGGAAACAATGAGGGTTTCAGTGCCGGAAGCGATGTCGTAAAGGAAAAGACCTGCCTTGTCGCTTTCGAGATTTGAACGGACAAAGAGACCGGCGCCGTCCTCGGTGAACCTCTCAGGGAACCACTGGTCTTCGCTGGAAAACGACTTGAGAAGCTCCCACTCCGAATCCTTGTCCCATCGGTGAAGAACTGAGATGAATCCGGTCTCCGGATGGATCGTCAACTGAAGCCTGATGTCGAGGTTCCGGTCGGCCGAATACCCGAGGACCATCTCACCTTCGGGGGTAGTCCCGGGGTTGTCCATGGCCATCTCGAGCTCGCCGGTGTTCAGGTCGCACCTGTAGACGTCGAAGAACATCCTGTTGTCCTTGTTCATCTCAAGGAGAACCATGTCGGGGAACCTGGGGTTCGAGTCGGACACGTAAGCCTTGACACCAGGAAAGGGGGTCAGGTCAAGAACCTCTCCCGTCTCGACGGTGATACGGTAAACATGGGTGTTCTCTTCACCGGCCTCGTCCTGCATGTAGAGGATGTGCCTTCCGTTCTCGGCCCACTGAAAATCCATCACGCCGCGGTCTTCATCGAACGTGAGCTGCCTGGGGGAACCTCCCGTGACATCCATGAGCCAGAGGTTCAGAACTGCGTCTGCGGGAGCGATGTAGGCTATGGTTCGCCCGTCGGGGGAGAGCTGGGGACCGACCCGCTCGGGGTTGCCGAAGAGAACTGCCCTTGGGATGAGACTTTCCGCGCCTGGGCTGGCAACATGCTCGGGTTCGGGCTGCCCGGCGACGGACGGATCGGACGGTTCGTTCCCGCATCCGAGCAAAAGAATGACCGAGGCAAGAACAAGAGAGCACCTGAACATTGACCTACCTCCGGAGAGTTATCTGGCCCTTGGAAAAGCAATCGTGTAAACCGTGTAAACCAGGCCGCCGGTCACCGCGAGAGCAGCGGCGGCGCGCTCGATGCTGATGGACGCCAATGAGTTGACGAGGCTTTCGAACGGTCTCAGGGATGCGAGGTCCAGAAGCCATGTAAGTCTGTCAACATTGGATGCGGCGAAGAGGGCCGCAAAAGCAGCGGCGACCACAACAACGGCAACCCGGTACACGGGGAAGGACGGCTTTCTGAGGATCTGGGCCTTCAGGGCGATCAACTCTGCGGTGCCCTCGGGAATCGCATGGGGTGAGACGGATTCGGTCAGCAGGAATTCCATCAGGTCTTCCAGCTTTCCGTTTCCGTTATGCAAGGAGTTCATCTTCTTTTCCCTTCAGAAGACCGCAAAGCCTCTCGCGGGCCCTGTGAAGACCAACCCGGACAGTTCCGGGTGACATGCCCAGAATTATACCCACTTCGTCGGAGGAAAGATCCCGATGGTAGGAGAGGGTGAGAAGCTGACGGTCCCTAATGGGAAGCAGCGCCATGGCTTTCTCCAGTATGCGCCGCTTCCCGTCGAATTCCGGAGGCATGGTGGGATTGGCGTTCTCGAGAAGCAGCTCTTCGCCACCCGCCTCCATCCTGCGATTGCGTTTTTCCAGTTCGTCCAGACATATCCGCCGGGTGATGCTTACGAGCCACCCGGGAAAAGCCTTGGGGTCCCGAAGACTGCGTATCTTCTGCCAGACCCTGGTGAACGTCTCCTGGCTCATGTCTTCCGCCAGGTGCGCATCTCCGGTCATTCGGAACGCCAGCGAATGAACCAGCCCGCAGTACTCCTTCACCAGGTCCTCGAACGCCTGGGAACTTCCGTCCCGGGCCATTGTCACCAGACCAAGGGTATGCTCTGAGATCACCGGGGGTCTCCACCGTCATCCTTCTGGACAAAGAACGCTATGAGAAGGTTAGCGATGCCAAGGAAACCAAGCACGAGGGCTCCGAGGATGAACCCTTTGGTGTAGCCCATCACCATCGACCCGATAACTATGGCAATGGAGATGCTGAGAAGGATGATACCGTTTGTGAGGCTTTTCCTGCGGGGGTTCACCGGTGCGGGTGCGGGGGTGCTTCCCAGGGATTTTACGAGCTGGTCGACCTGCTCCGGTGTGAGGTTTCCCTCCAGGGCTTTCTTCACCGTTTCGTATTTGGCGACCTTGGACCTGTGGGCGTAGTAGGTGGCAAGGATCACCGCAAGCATAGGGGCGCCCACTCCGAATACGATACCGAGTATGGGAACCAACAACACATCACCTTCCATGACTGCTCCTTTCAGGGTTTCCTGACATACTGACGGAGCCTCTCGTGAATATGTTACACACGAGCCTGGAAAACCCTGTTTCAATTGTGGGCGATCATGGGGCCGGCAGTCAGGAAAGAGCGGCTGACACCGCTTCCAGAAGCGATCTTGATGTGATGGGTTTCTGGAGGACCCCACGAATCCCATGACGGCGCAACTCGTGGGCGGTTCCTTCGGCGCTGTGCCCGGACAGTATCATCACCCTGACCGATGGTTTCAGCTTCTTCATCTCAAGGAAAGAGTCGAGTCCGTTCATCCTGGGCATGGTCATGTCCATCAGGACCAGGTCCACTGCTTCGGGGTCGCGCCGGAAAACCCTCAGGGCGTTCTCGCCGTCGGCGGCGGTAAGGACATGGTATCCGCCGGAGACAAGGAGATCAGCGAGTATGATCCTTACCATCTCCTCGTCATCGACCACGAGGATCCGGGCCCTGGCGCCCACAGGAACAGGCTCGGTGGGGTGCTCGTCAACACCCGCGGAGTCAGCATGGGAAAGAGGGAAAACCATTGTAACTTTGGTTCCCTTGCCTGGCTCGGATTGTATGTTTATCTGGCCTCTGTGGGCATTTACTGTCCCATATACGGCGGATAGGCCCATTCCCGTTCCGTGACCGACAGGTTTGGTGGTGAAGAAAGGTTCGAAGGCTCTCTCCACAACCCCTGGTTCCATGCCCTTTCCGTTGTCCTCCACTACGACCTCGACGTAACCCGGGCGCCCGGATTCGCCGGATGCGGGAAGATTCCTGGTGGCCAAACAGATAAAACCTTTTGAGGTTATCGCATCGCGGGAGTTCAGGACCAGGTTCAGAAGTGCGTTGTTGAGCTGGGACTCGTCACCGAATACTGTTGTAACCTCGGCGTTCAACAGGTGCTTTATCTCGACCCTGCGGTCGATGCTCCGCTCAACCATGGACAGCACATCGGTCACCACCTTGTGAAGGTCAACGACGGAAACAACGCTCATGCCCTTCCGGCTGAAAGCCAGGAGTTGTTTTATGAGGTCGGCTGACCTTTCCGAAGCCTTGAGAATGCCGTGGATCATCCTTTGAAGGTCGGGATCCTCAATGCGATGCAGCAGCCCCTCGGCGTATCCCACGATTCCCATGAGCTGATTGTTGAAGTCATGGGCCACCCCGCCTGCGAGTTCCCCCACCGACCTTAGCTTTTCTGAATGATGAAGCTCCTGTTCGATCAGCCTGAGACCAGTGACATCCATTATCACTCCGGTGGTCTGCATCAGTCTTTCGTTTTTACTCTCACTGGCGGCTCGGAGCCGGAACACCCTTTTTCTTGTTCTGTCGCCCGCTGAGAGGGAGAAATCGACCTCTGCGGTCCGGCCGTCCTGCGCGGATTCCCGCAGAACCCCCTGTATCTTCTCCCATTCCTCCTGCGAGACTATCTCTCTGAGGTGCACCCCTTGATCCGGCCTCTGTTCTATCCCGAGGATCCCGCATGCCTCTGCGGAAAGGTCAACCCTTGACTGACCGGTCCTGGTGTCCCACTCCATGCGAACGCCCCCAAGGGCCGCAGCGCTCTGAATACGCTTCAGGTAGTCGTGGGCATCTTCCATGCTGCGCCTGGCCTCCATGATGCCCGTAACGTCCTGGACAGCTCCGGAAATCCTGACCGGTTCGCCCCGGTTATCGTACTCGAGTTCGGCCACAAGCCGGACATGGCGGGTTTCGTCCAGGGCCGTCACGGTGGAAAAGTCCATTTTCGACCTGGAATAGACAAGTTCGTTGAAAGCATCGTGGATGCCGGATTCGTCACGGAAAAGCCTGCAGAATTCTGTGAAGGGAATGCTGTCGCTGTTTTCATCACTCCCGAGGATCATCCTGGTATCAGAGGTCAGCATTATCAGCCCGTTGTCAGGAACAAAATCCCAACAGCCCACCATAGCCATGGAGTGGGTTCGACGAAGCCTTCGTTCAAGCCCGCGCAGCATGTTCTCGGCCTTCTTGAGCCCGGTCACGTCGACAAAACTCAGGATGGTGCCTGTCAGCGCACCCTTTTCATCCCTGTGCGGAGTTGCTTTGGCCAGGAACCAGCCCAGATCACCTGCGTCGAGTTCCCACTGGTCGGAGCCTCCCCTTGTCATCACCCTGTCCACCCTGTCAAGGATGTCGGTTATGCAGCTTCCCGAGAGGTTCGAGGCGATATCGGTTATGACCCTGCCGCTGTCCTTCTCATCGAGGCGGAAGAAAAGCCGGGCCGCCTCGTTGAACTTCCTTATCCTGAGGTCGGTTCCGAGGAAAATGGCCGAAACATCCAGGCTTCTCAGCAGATTGCCCATATCGCTGTGAAGCTCGGACAGCTGCTGGTTCCGGGATTTCAGCTCTTCGTTGGCTGAGAGCAGCTCTTCGTTGATGGCCTGAAGCTCCTCGTTGGTGCTCCTTATCTCCTCGCCGCCCGTGAGAAGCTCTTCGTTGGCCGCCTGCAGCTCGCCCGTGCGGTTGGCAAGATCGTCACGGACCAGCCTGAGTTCCTGTTCGAGGGAATCCAACTGGTTTTCGAGGTCTTCGATCCTGCTCTTTGCGTCGGATGAGAGAACGGCATTGTCAACGATCTTTCGCAAAGGGTTTACCCCGGGGGTGAATGTGACCAGACACACTCCGCCCATGCCTGAGGGCGACACCCTGGTTATGCCGATGTTAACCCCGCCCTCACGCCAGGGAAGGTTCTTTATCTCGATGGGTGTTCCTTCCCGCAGGACCTCCCTCACACCTGCCCTCACCCTTCCGCGAAACTCGGGGGGGAGCATGGTGAGAAGGTCCACATTTGGAAACCCCGAAGGAATGGAGAGGAATTCGTTCAGGTCGCCGTGCAGGTGAAGCAGATGAAACGATTCGTCGACGAAAAGGCAGGGGGGGACGAACGTCTGCGTCAGGCAGGTGTCGAAACTGGCCCGCGAAAGCCCGCGACCCGGATTTTCCCGGAACGTGTCGTTCTGAGCTGTAGATTGTGCCGGCCCGTGGCGTCTGGGTGAATCGCTGAAAAAGAACTCGACGGGGCGGTTCAGCTCAGCGCACTTTCTGAATATGCGCCAGGTTCCGTCAACAACCTCGAGGCATCCGTTGAAACCCGAAGGGCTCTCCCCATTGCCCATGAAGAGTATCCCGTCCTGCTTCAGGCTGAAAAGCAACCGCCCCATAACCTTCCGCTGGCTCTCCTCCTTGAGGTACATAACAAGGTTCCTGCAGCTTACGAGGTCGGTTCGTGAGAAGGGTGGGTCCTCGAGAAGATCGTGTTTGTTGAAGACAAGCCTTCGCCTGATCTCGGGGATGACCGTGAACCCCGATGAGGTTTCGGTAACCATGCCCTGGAACCTCTCCGGAAGGGCTTCTACCGTCTCGCGGCGAAACACGGCCTTTGATGCGGTGTGAACCGACTCCTGGGAGATGTCGGTTGCAAAAACGATGAAATCACCTTTGCCTATGGTTCCGCAGTAATCCTGAAGAAGCATGGCAAGGGAGTAGACCTCGTAGCCCCTGGAACAACCCGCCACCCAGACCCGCACCGGTTCCCCGGCGGCCCTGGTGAACAGGCCGGGAAGCACTTTCTTCTCAATGACCTTGAAGGCTTCCGGATCACGGAAGAACGACGTGACACCAATCAGGAAGTCCGATGCCAGCTCGGCGGCTTCTTCAGGGTCCTTCTCGAGAACGGTCACGTACTCCGAAAGGGAGGTGAGGTTTCGGGCCGCCATCCTGCGCATGTACCGTCGGCGGAGAGTATTCATCTTGTAAGAGAAGAAATCCACACCGGCCTGCTCGGACGCGATCTGAACCAGGAGATACTCCCAGTCCTCCCTGCGAAAGACTCCTTTATCACCTTCCATTGCGGAAAAATACAGCTCCCGTTGAATGAAGACCACCCTCGGATCTGGACAGTACGGTTATCAGTTCATCACCGCCACAGGTGCATCGTGGGCAAGTGAATAGTGACCGCCTGTGATCACCTGATCACCCTCGGTGATGCCCTCGGTGATGGAGACTGTTCCCCTGCCCCTGGCGCCCACCGTCACATATATCCACTTGGCTTTTCCGTCCTCCACCAGAAAGACCATGGTCCGGTTGTCCCTGATGAGGATCGCCTCTTCGGGTATCACAAGTGCCCCCGGGTTTTCGGAAACAACGATCTCGACCCTGGCAGTGGCACCGGGCCTGAGATTATCCGTAAAAGGAAGGTCCACCATGACGGTGCCCGCCCTGTAGGAGGGATTGACAACGGGAGACACGGAAAAAACCGTGCCGGCCAGCGTTGTGTCACGAAGGGAGGGTATCGTCACAAAGGCCGCGCTTCCCTGTACGCAACGGGCAAGCTGCCGCTCGTCCATTTCCACACGGACCTGAAGGGACTGAGGGTCGACAAGTTCGCCAAGGAGAGTTCCGGGGTAAACCGTCATCCCCTCATGTACGGACACTGAAGCCACCACGCCGTCGAAGCCAGCCCTGATCGCGCTGTTCGAGTACTGGGTTCCCGCCCGGGAAAGGGTTGCCTGGGCCTGGTCGAGCCCTGTCGTCTGCCGGAGCATCTGCCTGACATCTTCGGTCAGCTCGCCCTGGTAGTTGTCGCACTCGAACTGGTAGAGAACCTGGGCGCTTCTGTGGGCTCCGGAAGCGGCGGCAAGGTTGGCTGAGTACTCGCCGGATGATACCCTGAAGATCACGTCTCCTGAGGAGAATGGCGCACCGTCGTACAGGGGAGCCTGGATCACCTGACCCTGGATTTGCGCCGTGAGGGTCTGGGAACGGCGGCTTTCCACTCGTCCGGTGGCGTTCAGCACCTCGTAAAGGGTGTCAACCCGGGCAATCGAAGCCGTCACGGGAAGAGGGGAGGGTTCGAGTGCCTCACCCTCGGCCTCGTCCCCCTCGGAACCACAAGCGGCCAGAACACATAGAAGTGCCGTCACCGCCGGAAGGCGGTCAAACCTTTTCATTCCTCCTCCTTCGGGAAGTGACTTGAATGAGGGCGGGCAGAGCCACCAACACCAGGGGTGTGCTCACGACCATACCGCAGACCACGGTGAACGACAGGGTGCCCCAGAGGTCCTGACCGGAAATAGGCCAGAGAACCAGGGGCAGAAGCCCCAGAACTGTCGTGGCGGTGGTCTGCAGAACAGGCCTGAGCCTTTCCTGCACCACAAGGTCGATGGCGGTCCTGACCGGAATGCCCTCCTTCTCCTTTTTCACGTAGCTGTCCACAAGAAGGATCGAGTTGTTCACTGCGATCCCCACCAGAAAAACGC
The DNA here is from genome assembly GCA_002436025.1 of candidate division Hyd24-12 bacterium UBA6080. GTDB lineage: Bacteria > Fermentibacterota > Fermentibacteria > Fermentibacterales > JCC-6 > UBA6080. The sequence continues at coordinate 420,348 of DIXM01000002.1, read as the reverse complement.
TTCCCACGTAGGCCTCGGGGCTGAACACCCTGCCGAACGCCCAGAAGCCGGCCACAACACCCACCAGGGCCATTGGCACCACCGCCAGAACCCAGAGGGGTGCTGCAAAACTCTCGAAAACGATTGCCGTCACAGCGAACACAGCAAGGATCGCCAGGGCGACAAGCAGGTTCATGTCCGCCCCCTCTTCCTTGCGCAGCCACTCGGGAATCCAGTTCGTCTCTTCGTAGACCCGATAACCCGACGGGAGTGAAAGGCTTTGAAGCAGAGTGCTTCTGAAACGCGCCGCCATGCGTTCAGCACCCATGAACGAGTAGGCGATGGTTCTGACGTACTCACCGTTCTCCCTGTTTATCGAGCCCTGTACCGAAAGCGTGTCGATCGTCACCACGTCGCCAAGCCGGATGGTTCCGTCCCGAGTCTGTATTCCGCTGTCCAGTACATCGGAAAGCTCAGGATTCTCCCTGCCCTCAAGCCGAAATGAAAGGTCGAGGGAGGCATCGGCCACCCTGACCTGACCGCCGTATCCCCCGGCAAAGTTGTACGAGAAGGCCTGAAGCAGCTGCACCGGGTTCAGGCCCAGGTCGGCAAGCTCCTGCCTGTCGAAAACCACCGCCAGTTGCTCCCTGTTCATGTCACGGCGGGAAAAATTGATGTCCACATCCTCTATCCGCGGGTGGGACGAGAGCAGTGCTGCGAGGTTGACTGCCACGTTTTTCAACCCCTGGTAGTCGAACCCCCTTAGTTCGATGGTCTGCATCATGCCTGCGCTTGTGGAGTTCTTCCAGTAACCGTCGGGACTTATCCCGCCCACCCAGACCGAGCTGGTCCCCCCCAGAGTCGTTGCGAATGCCATGGCCTCAGCCTCGACCTGAAGGGCAAACCCGCTTTCAAGGGCTTCATCGTCGAACTCGCTGTAGATGTAGGCGGACTCTCCCCAGACGTAGGTACGGGATGCCTTAACGCCATCGCGCCGGGCCATTATGACCTCGAACTGACGTGCGACACCGTCCACGATCTCCTGCGGCGTGCCGGGCGGGAACCTGAAGTTTGCATAAATGCTGTTCCTCTGCCATCCCCCGAAGTTCCATGTCTCGCCGTGCTCGACCCTGGCCACAAGCACATAGACCGAGCCGGCCACAAGGAGGATGGTTGATGAAAGTACGATCCAGGGCCTGTGGTGAAGCAGCGAGACCCAGCGGGCAAGGGTCCTGTCCCAGAGCCGTTCCTTGTACCAGTCGCTTTTCCCCCAATGACCTGCAATGGAGGGCACCAATGTGAGGCACACCACGAAAGACGCCATGAGCGTGGCAGCAACAGTGAACGCGAAGGGCTTGTAGTAGAGCCTGAGCACCCCCTCGCTGGCAAGGAGGGGAACCAGGGCCACCAGGGTGGTGAGGATACCCCCCAGAATGGGGACGGCAACCTCCCGGGCGCCCACCCCGGCTGCCTCCATGGGTGGCATGCCCTGCCTTCTGCGATATGCAATGCCTTCAAGTACGACCACAGCGCCGTCGACAAGAAGACCGAAAGCTATCGCAAGGGCGCTCAGCGTGAGGACGTTTATCGTGTAGCCCGCCAGGAACACGGCAGTCACCGCAAGCGCGGCGCTGAAGACAATTGAGCTCAGAACGAGCGGTGTGGTCATTGGGCTGGGGTTCAGGGCCAGAAGGACAAGCGTGATGAGCACAATTGACAAAAGGGCCCTCCAGGAAAGTGAGTTAAGGTCTTTCACTATCCCCTCGGTTCCGTCTTCGGTCAGGTCAAGCATCACACCCTGAGGCAGGCTTCGCTTTATCCTTTCGACGGCTCCCGCCACCCTTCGGGCAGTGGCCACGGCATTGCTTCCCGGGCTTCGGTCGACCTGAAGGGAGACCTGGTCAAGGCCGTTGTACCGGAAGATGGCGCCGGTCTGGTCCGAGTAACTCACACCTATCCCGTGGGAGATGTCGCCAACGGTCACGAAACGCCCCCCTCTGTACGCGAGAGGTACCGCTTCGATCTCACCCGGAATACCTGGTACGCTGCTGACCCTGAGCACTGCCTCGATCCCGGACGAGTCGGTTGCGACGCCCACGTTCCTGTCGACCACGCCGGCACGGATGGCGTAGGCCACATGAGCGAGCGTGAGGTCGTAAGCCCTGAGGGCCTCGAGGTCTATGTTTATCAGTATCTCCTCGGAGCCCAGCCCCTCGACTATCACCGAGCTTACGCCGTCAACCCTTTCAAGGGCCGGTACGACTATGTCTTCCGATATCTGCTTGAGGACCGGGCGCTCGGCGCCCGTGAGGCTGTACACCAGGAAACCTTCGCTCTCCATCTCGCGGGGCACGGACTGGGTGACCTGGCTTGGTCTTACTGTCGAGGGAAGGTCACGGCGGATCATGCTGATCCTTTCCGTGAGTTCCATGGCGACAACATCCATGTCGGTGCCCTTGGAGAAGGAAACCGTGACCGTGCTGTTGCTGAGCCCGGATGTGGATGAGACCTCCTCCACCCCCCTCAATTGCCTGGCGGCCTCCTCAATGGGTCTGCTGACCTGTTCACAGACCGCCTCGGGGTCGGCCCCGGCCCAGGTGGTACTGACAGTGAGGCTTGGAAGGGTGGTGTCAGGCGTGCCCTCGATGGGTATTCGGAAGAACGACACCACGGCAAGGCCAAGGAGCGCCGTGAACACCAGGGCGGTGCCCCGTGGACGCCTGAGCACGAGATCGATCAACGACGGCCTTCCCGGAGAAGGCTGTAGAGAATGGGGATAACGAGAAGGGTCAGCAGAGTGGCAACCATTATCCCGCCAATGACCGAGACTGCCAGGGGCTTGCTGAGCGCCGCCCCGGAGCCCAGCCCGAGCGCCATGGGCAGAAGGCCGAGGACCGTGGTAACAGTTGTCATCAGGACCGGCCTGAACCTGTCCCTGCCTGCCCCGAGTATCGCATCGTGGGTTGACGCCCCCTCCTTGCGGAGCTGGCTGATGCGCTCAACTATCAGTATCCCGTCGTTCACCACGATGCCCGAGAGGATGACCAGCCCGATCCCCGACATGGCGTTCCAGCTCTGGCCCGTTACGAAAAGCCCCAGAACCACTCCGATGACGCCCAGGGGAACCGTGAACATTATGATGAACGGTTCAAGGAAATTCTCGAACTGCACCGCGAGAAGCACATAGACGAGTGCAACGGCCAGAACCGCAGCAAGAAGGAGGCTTGATACCGTTCGGTCCATCTCCTCGATCTCGGGACCAATCCGAAGCCTTACCGGAGAGCTCTCGAGTATTGAATCGGAGAGGCTTCTGACCCGCTCGGACGTGCCGGCCATGTTGGCTCCTCCGCCGGCTATGGAGACGGCCACTGCCCGGTTGCCCTGGTAGTGCTCGATGAACCCCGGAGTGTCCCGCACGGCCACTGTCACAAGCCTTTCGATCTGTACCAGCCCGCCGTCGGTGGGCATGGCCCTTGCCAGGAGGGAGTCGAGGTGGATGCCCTCCCCCCTGTCGGCCAGAACCACCACGTCCACCCGCTCGTCCTGGCGGTAAAAGGTGGTTGCAGTAAGACCACGGGAGAGGCTTTCGACGAAGTCAGCCAGTTCTCCGATCGAGATCCCGAGGAGAGTAAGCAACTCCTGGTCGGGAGTCATGACTATCTCGGGTTTGCCGGGAAGGAACTGAACGTCGGCACCCAGAACACCGGGAACACTGCCCAGGGAGGCGCCAGCAAGCTCGGTCGCAGCTGCCAGCGTTGCGTCGAGGTTGTCACCCTCGAGAAAAACCGTGAAGCCGCTCCCGCCTCCGAGGATCTGCCCCAGAAGCCCCTCCCTTACCGAGACCTGAAGCGGAAAGCTGAAGAGCGCCCCCCACGAATCCCGCAGGGGCGCCACTGCCGCAAGCGCCGCATCTGACCCCGGGTAACTCGCTGTGAGCAGTGCGTCCACCCCCTCCTCGGCCCTTACACCCACGCGGCCGCTTGTCCACTCGGCCCCGGAGAGGGTGGCAATCTCTGTGGCTGCTTCGGAAAGTTGAACCAGTCGGTCCATCGAAGTGCCCTCCTGGGCGCTGAAAGAAAGCTCGAGCTGGTTCTCGGGAACTTCGGGCAGAAGCTGCATCGGAAGAAGCGCCGCGCCGAGAAGAGCGGCGACAGTCCCGACAATGGTCACCGTCATCAGGGTCCTGCGTCTTTTAAGCGCTTTCTCCAGGAACCGGCAGTAACGGTCCTTTAAAGAAGCCGTCACGTCTTTGGAAGGGCCCGCTTTTCCGATTTTGGCGGCCATGGCAGGGATCACTGTGACCGCCACCAGAAGGCTGGCGAGAAGGGCTGAACCGACCGCCAGTGCCTGGTCGCGGAAGAGCTGGCTCGTTATGCCCTCCATGTACACCACCGGAAAGAATACCACGACGGTGGTCAGCGTGCTGGCAACGATGGCGGGTCCAACTTCGCTGGTTCCGGTTATCGCCGAGGAGACCCTGCCCTCACCCTGCTCCCGTCGTCTGTAAATGGCTTCGAGGACGACCACCGCGTTGTCTACAAGAAGGCCGGAACCCAGGGCGAGCCCCCCCAGGCTCATGATGTTCACGGTCACGCCGGCCATGTAAAGGAAGAAAAGCGAGATCGCTATGCTGAGGGGCAGGGAAATTCCCAGGACAAGGGGGCTCTTCCAGTCCCGCAGGAAGAAGAACAGAATGGCGAAGGCGAGAAAACTTCCGAGGATGAGGGCCTCGACCACTCCGCCGATGGACTCGCGGATGAAGCCGGCATCGTTCTGTATCACAGAGAGCCCGAGTTCCGGATACGAGAGGGTGAGGTCTGCGATGAGCCCCTCGACACTTGCCGCCACCTCGACGGTATTGGCTTCGGACATCTTCCGAACCCTGAGTATGATGGCACGCTCTCCGTTGAAGCTGGCCCACTCCGTGGGAGGCTTCTCGTCGAGGTAGACCTGAGCCACGTCTCCCAGAAGGAGGGGCGATGTGCCCAGGAAACCAATGACCGTGTTCTCCACGTCTTCAAGGGTCTCGAACTCGCCCTGCAGCGAGAGGAAGAACTCTTTCTGGCCATCGAGGACCTCACCGCCGCCGGCCGTTATTGCGTTCGCCCCTGCCAGTGCGGCGCTGACCGCTGAAGGGTCGAGACCCAGTTCTTCCATGGCGCCGGGACGAAGCCTGACGAACACCGCCGGATCGGCTCCGCCGTCGACGGTGACGGATGCCACACCTTCGGCCTGTTCAAGCCGGGCCGTTACGACGCGCCTGGCAAAGTCGGTTATGTCGGTCCAGGAGCCGTCCATGGTGAGAAGGATCTCCATGAAAGGCCGTGACGACGGGTCGTAGTCGACCATGGTCGGGCGCCCGGTCTCGTCGGGGAGCGACCAGCTGGCTATGTCCAGCTTCTCCCTAACTTCGAGCCGGGTGTAGTCCATGTTGGTTCCCCAGTCGAACTCGAGGGTTATGCGGCTCATGTCGCCGTAAGACCGGGATGTGTAGGACCGAAGACCCCTCACGCCCGCCAGGGCGTCTTCGAGGGGGTCGGTCACGAGCCTTTCCACCTCGAAGGGGCTTGAAGAAGGGTAGGTGGTTTCGATCGTGAGGCGTGGATACTCCACGGAAGGGAGGAGGTCGACGGGCATTTGCATCACGGCGACGGCTCCGAGCACCGCGGCCACGATTGAAAGAACGGTCACCGCCACAGGGCGGGAAACGGCGGATCCGGTCAGCTTCAAGACCCCTCCCTTCAGGGCGGAACAAGTATTTCCCGGAAGGTAATAAAAACGCCGGGGAAGATGCAAACCACTCGATGCTTATAGTTGCCCTACTGCCGCATTATTCAAGAATAGACATGTCAAACGGCAGATAAGCTGACGAGGTCAATTCCCCTGTCAGAGATCCGTTCCGGCCAGTTCAATCAGGAAAGCGTACTGGTTCGCGATGTCCTCGAGCCACGAGTACCTTCCCGATGAACCGCCGTGGCCTGCGCCCATGTTGGTGATGAACAGCAGGGGTTCACTGCCGGTTCCGGTATGGCGCATGGAGGCGACCCACTTTGCCGGTTCCCAGTAGCCGACCTGTGAGTCGTAGAGCCCCGCGTTGACCAGCATTGCCGGGTAATCCACCGGCGCCACGTTGTCGTACGGTGAGTAGGACAGCATGTAGTCAAAGAAGATCCGATCGGCCGGGTTCCCCCATTCGCTGTACTCTCCGGTGGTGAGGGGGATCGACTCGTCCATCATCGTCGTAACCACGTCAACGAAGGGCACTCCCGCCACAAGCCCGCGCCAGAGGTCGGGGCGCATGTTCGCAACCGCTCCGATGAGAAGCCCGCCTGCGGACTCGCCCATGCCGAACATCCTGTCGGGATCGCACCAGCCGGTTTCACCCAGGTACTCGGCGCACACAATGAAATCGGTGAAAGTGTTCTTCTTGGAGAGAAGCCTGCCGTCGAGGTACCACCTGCGGCCCAGTTCCTGTCCTCCACGGACATGGGCAATGGCGTACACGAAGCCCCTGTCCAGAAGGCTGAGCGCGCTTGAACTGAACATGGGGTCGTTGCTGTACCCGTACGCTCCGTAACCGTAGAGAAGCAGGGGATTCCCGCCGGCACTGAAAAGGTCGCGGCGGTAGACCAGGGAAACGGGCACCATCTCACCGTCGGGCGCGGGAGCCATGAGGAATTCGGTCTCGTACAGGGAAGGATCGTACCCCGCCACCGAATCGGTCTTGAGGAACGTGAGCTCCCCCGTGAAAAGGTCGCACGATACGGTTGACCAGGGTGTGACGAATGATGAGAACTCGAAACGGAACGAGTCCGAGTCGTATTCATGGTTGGACGAGGAATAGACGGAAGCCGGTTCATCCGGCAACGCAACCCGCAGCCATTCACCTTCGGGAATGGCGAGTATGCGAAGCCCCTGCCTCCCCAGCGACCTGTCCATAACGACAAGCCGGTTCCGAAACCCGACCATCCCCTCCAGAAGGACATCGGGATCGTGGGGAAGGACTTCGGTGATCTCCGGGCACCCCGGAGGCAGGGTCCTTTGGAGCCTGAAGTTGAGGGCATCACGGTTAGTGAGGATGTAAAGGGAATCCCCCGCAAACTCGAGGGAGTAGAGCACGCCCTGTTCCCTGGGGAAAACCAGGGAGGGGTCCGCCCCGGCATCATCCGTTCCGATGAGGCAATACTCCGAAGTGTCGGTGCTTTCGGTTCCAATGATTATCCACTCCCTGCTTCGCGACTCGTACATCCAGGGCCAGAACGTCGAGTCGGCTTCGAAGAACACCTCAAGGGGCGATTCGCCTGAACCCAGGGCATACCTTGAGAACCCTGCGGTGCGCCTGGTCTCGTCAAGCGTGCCGAAGAGGAACGTGCGGCTGTCCGCCCCCCAGGCCATGTCACTGCTCGTGTTGTCGAGCGTGTCGGGAAGGAAGGCGCCGGTTCGTGTGTCGAGGAAGACGATCATTCCCCTGTGGTCGCCGAGAGTGTCGATGCACAGCGAAACGATGAACCCGTCGGGGCTCACGCTGAGGCCTTCGATGGAGAAGTACTCTCTGTCCCGGGCAAGCTCGTTCATGTCGAAGAGAATGCTCTCCGGGCCGTCGGGCGCCCCCATGCACCTGAAGTACACGGGATAATCGGCCCCGGCCTCGTAACGGGTGCCGTACCACCAGCCGTCGAGTTCCCAGGGCACCGAGGCATCCTCGGAGGGAAGCCTGTCCGCCATTTCGGAGATCAGGGTCTCCCTGATGTCGCCGTTCTCAGTGAAAAATGCTTCAGCATAGAGGTTCTCGGCTTCAAGGTACTCAATGACACGGGGGTCTTCCGAGTCCCGAAGCCAGTAATAAAAGTCCGTCCTCACTCCGAAGGGGGAATCGATGTCGTGCGGAGCGCGGGGAGCGAGAGGCGGGGAAGGCAGAATAAAAAGGGCTATTGCAGCGAAAAAAGGAGACATGGGAACCTCCGGGATGAATTGAGCTGCCAGTGATCCGTGCCGGAAATATACATGGCCCCGATAGCGTCCTCCCGGATTCAACGCAACTCCCGGCTCCGGTTGCTGAACCCCCTCCGCGCCCGTATAGTTTTGCCATACATCAGGGTTCGCAACACCCCGACCGCTGCCGGGCGCAGTGTTCTCATATGCTCAGGCTGCAATGTGTTGCGCCAATCGTATCCGATATGAACAGGAGGTTCACAACCGTGATCAGGTACCTGAAGCTGAACGACGAGAAGTGCGTGGGATGCCTGACCTGTCAGGCCACATGCTCCCGACTGTATTTCAAGGAGGACGATCCGGCCAAATCCCGGATCCAGCTCTTCCAGATGGGGCTGGGGAAGTTCCACCTGGTAGCGTGCGACCAGGAGTGCCGCAAGTGTGTCATCGAGTGCCCCACCCAGGCGATCACCGTGAACGCCCAGGGCGTCGTGATGATAAACAAGAGCCTTTGCGTGGGATGCCTGGCGTGCGTTGCGGTATGCCCCATCGGGGCCATGCGCTACTTCCCGGGCGACCCCGCGCCTTTCAAGTGCATCGCCTGCGGCGCCTGCGTGAAGACCTGCCCCGCCGACGCCCTCGAGGTTGCCGAGAAGGAAGAAAGCCCGGCCTCCAGGCTTCCCTTTGAGATTGCCGAGGCAGCGAGAAAGAAGGAGGTCCACTCATGAGCGCCTTCAAGGCCGCCGACTTCAAACTTCTTGGACAGTACGATTTTGAACCCAGAAGCATTCAGCGCGGTTACGCCATGCGCACCCTTCACCTCGATGTGGGCACCCGGAAGGCCACCGAGAAGCCGGTTTCGGAAGACATGAAAAAGCGGTTCACGGGTGGCAAGGGCTTCGGTCTGAAGCTCCTGTGGGACGCGACAAAGCCAACCACGAAGTGGAACGACCCCGAGAACGAAATAGTGATGGGGATGGGCCCCATCGGCGGGAACACGAACTACCCCGGATCGGGCAAGAGCCTTGTGGTGAGCCTCTCCCCCATGACCGGGGTTCCCATAGACTCGAACGTGGGGGGATTCTTCGGCCCCTACTTCAAGTTCGGGGGATGGGACGCCCTCGAGCTTCAGGGCAAGGCCGACGTCGAGACCATAATCTTCATCGATTCCAACAAGGGGACCGTGCAGTTCTTCGAGGCTCCGGCCAACCTTCAGCAGGACACCCATCTCCTGGCCGAGGAACTCACGCATGCCTTTGCCCGGGATGAGAAGGACCTCCAGTCGGTCTCGGTGGTGAGCGCTGGCCGGGGAGCCGACCACTCTCCGATGGGCATCCTGAACTTCAGCCTTTACGACAAGAGGCGTCAGGGCATCAGGGTCAAACAGGCCGGCAGGGGAGGCATAGGCACCGTACTCCGCGACAAGAAGATCCGTGCCCTTGTGTGCCGGTTCTCAGGTGTGAAGCCCGACCTGAACAACGCTGTGGACCCCGCCGAGGTTCAGCGCATTGGATTGAAACTGCACCGCGAGATAATCGTGAACGACGATGCCCAGTGCAAGATGCGCAAGCAGGGTACGGCCCACCTCATGGAGATCATGAACAACTATGACCTCCTGCCTACAAAGAACCACAAGTACGGCCAGGACCCCAGGGGTGACGAGCTGGCCAGCTGGGTGTGGGAAAAGCTGTTCAGCCAGAACCTGCCTGACGGCTGCTGGTACGGCTGCACCATGGCATGCGCCCATGCGGTCGACCATTACGAACTCCAGACAGGGCCTTACAAAGGCTCAAAAGTGTGCGTTGACGGCCCCGAATACGAAACCGCGGCAGGTGTGGGCAGCAACCTCTACGTGTACGACCCGCTGGGTATCGTCGAACTCAACTTCTACTGCGACACGTACGGAATAGACACCATCAGCTTCGGCACCATGACCGGCTTCCTCATGGAGTGCTGGGAACTTGGTATCCTGAACGCAGAGCGCACCGACGGCATCGATCTTGCATGGGGGAACTGGAAGGAAGCCGCCCGGATCCTGCACGACATGGCGGACGGCAAGCGATTCGGAGTCCTGGCCGGGAAGGGTGTCAAGTTCCTGGCCGGCTATTTCGCCTCGGAGTACGGCGCCGACCCTCAGCTCCTGAAAGACATAGCCCTTCACGGCAAGGGACTGGAGCAGTCCGAGTACATCTCAAAGGAATCCCTGGCCCAGCAGGGCGGCTACTACCTCACCAACAAGGGTCCGCAGCACGACGAAGCCTGGCTGATCTTCATGGACATGGTCAACAATCACATCCCCACCTTCGAAAAGAAGGCCGAAGCGCTGCACTACTTCCCCATGTTCAGAACCTGGTTCGGACTGCAGGGGCTCTGCAAGCTTCCCTGGAACGACGTGGAACCGGCCGACAACTCCAAACACCCCGAACCCAACAAGGTCCCAGAACATGTGGAGAACTACTTCAAACTGTACACCGCCATTACCGGGGAACCACTGACCTGGGACGGCCTGGTGAAACAAAGTGAGCGTGTCTACAACTACCAGCGCTCGTTCAATATCCGCCAGGGATACGGCCACAGGAAGGATGACTATCCCGCCTACAGGGCCATGGGGCCGGTTTTCGAAGACGAGTACCAGGCCCGCGAGGAACGGTACGACAGGCAGATGAAGGAGAAGATAGGCATCGATCCCGCTGGAAAGAGCCTTGCGGAGAAGGTGAAGATCACCCGCGATTACCGGATGAGCCAGTACGACTCACTTATCGACGCGGTCTTCAAACGGCGGGGCTGGACGCCCGACGGCTGCCCCACGCCTGAGCACATGAAGGAGATAGGCATGGACCTTCCCGAGGTGCTCGAGGTGCTGAACGCCCGCATCGCGGGCAGGGCGTAGACCGGATCAACAATGACGGCAGCCTTCTTCGGAGGGCTGCCGTTTTCCGGTTGGGGCATCTGCGCTCAGTCCGGGGGGAACTCCCGGCCGGGCGGCGGGAAATCAAGCCCCTCCCGTTTCATCAGATCGAGGAATGCCTTTATCTCAGGACGACCCATGATGCTGTTACGGGCGGCGGCCGATCTGACCTGTCCGAGTTCACCGGCTATCCTTTCACTTCCCTCGATCAACGCATCCCTCGATTTCCCCGCCTCTTTGCCCAGTGTCAGCGCACGGACAAGTGTGGTATACCTCAGCGCTGCTTCGGGAGCGGAATGACCATGCTCAAGGCCGCTGATCGATTCGCGGATGAACCCTGCGGCGCCTTTCATCGCAGCGGGGCCGGCGCCGGGTTCGTTCATCATCAGCATGCCCTGGACAAGGAGTATCTCGGACTCGGTGGAGGGCGGGTGCTGGTACCCGGAGAGCTTCTCGAGCTGTTTCCATGCCTCCCCCAGCCGGCCCGACTGAACAAGTATCGCGGCAAGCCGCAGCCTGCAACCACCCGTGGGCTCGGCGCATTCGAGTTTCTCAAAAACATCGAGTGCCCTGAGGTAACATGCCTCGGCTTCGGCGATGTTGCCTTCGAGCTGGTTCAGAAAACCCAGCCCGAAGTGCCCGAAACCGAGGCCGAGCACATTGCCGATCTCGCGGCTGAGTTCCATGTACTTGCCGTAGTAGACCCTTGCCATTGAAAGCCCGTTGAGTTCAAGACGGTGCTCGGCAATGTTGTAATAGGCGATGGCCAGCCCCAGCCGGTCATCCAGCCTTCGGGTCAGGTCCACCACCCTTTCCAGGGTGTCCATGGCCCTTTCGTAGTCACCGGTTCCCGAGTAACTGCCGTGCATGTTGTTGAGCACCATGGATTCACCCGTAAGGTCCCCGATGCCGGCACAGAGGTCGAGCGCAATGTTGTAAAGCCTGAGCGCCTCTTCACCTTCCCCCCTCTCGGAAAGAACATCGGCCCTGCGGATGTAGTAGAGGGCCCAAAGGTCCTGCCGAACATCCCGGCCAAGTCCCACCAGAAGGTCATGTGCACCGTCCAGCCATTGGAAGGCCCTGTCGTACTCGCCGCGCAGCCTGCATATGAAGGAGATCGCGAGCCTGGCATCGACTGATGTTCCAGTCACCCGGGGGTCACGGTTGGTGCACTCGTCACAGAGTGCCACTGTTCTCACGAAGTGGCCCATCGCCTCGGGAAACCTGCTTCTCTGATGGCAGCTTCTTCCCTGCCTGAACTCGACCGCTGCCAGTTCTTCCGCTCCCTGAGCCAGCTCCAGGGCTTTTTTCAGATATGCGTCGGCCTTCCCGGCTTCGGATGTTATCACGAACAGCATGCCCAGGTTCAGGTTGGCAAGGAACAGAGTTCTTCTGTCGGCGTTCGTCCTTCCCGCCCTTTCCAGGAAGTCGAAGTACCAGGAAATGGCGTGTCGGTTGGCGCCCATGGAGAAAGCCCTTTCAGCAGCCTTCAGGGAGTATTCGGCACCCTTTGCGGCATCGCGGCTTCGGGTGAAGTGGTACGCCACCGTGCTCAGAAGGTCGTCACGCCCAGAAAGGAGCTGGCTTTCGAGGTGTTGGGCAATCCGCTGATGATAGGTCTGCTTCAGTGATTCGGACAGCTCGCGGCCCAGGAACTCCTGTACCGCACCGTGGGAGAAACTGAACCCCACTTCGCCGTCGGATTCCATGGTTTCGGTCAGAAGGCCCAGCTTCACGCATGTGTCAAGCCTTTCCGCAAGCCCCGTCGGGTCACCCCCCACCACGGTCTCAAGAAGACCCAGGGTAAGGTTCTCAGGGGTCAGGGATGCAATGCGCAGAACGCTTCTTGTGTTCTCATCGACCTGCGCAAGCCTGGAAGAGATGATCTGCCCCATGCTGTCGGGAATGTCCATCTTCTCCGGCATGTTGTACGCCTTCTCCCCTGAAGGGGAGGTGATGATGGTGCCGGAACTGACCAGGGAGAGTATCAGTTCCCTGAGGAACAGCGGATTCCCGCCGCTCTGGCGGATGAGGAACTCCTGAAGGGAATCGGGAACGTTGGGGTCCTTCAGGGCGAACAGGATCATGTTGCGTGACTCCTGAGCCGTCAGATGCCCGAGTTCCAGGTGAAGAACGGGTATCGAGGAGCGAAGGGAGAGCAGTTTCTGGAAAACCCCTGGCTCGTCGTCGTTCCTGCGGAGAAGGCAGACGATGTAAATGTGCGAGGTCACCGTGTTCCTTATCACATAGGAAAGCATCTCGAGGTCGGGTTCCGATGCCCACTGCATGTTGTCCATGATCACGGCCATTGGGCTGATGGCGGAAACCGCCGCATACAGGGCCGCCACGTCCCGGAAGATCCTGAACCTTAGCCTCTCGTCTCGAAAGTAGAGAGTGTCGTCCATAACTGCGGCTTCGATGCCGGGGAAGAGCTCGAGTGTAGCCGGATGAACCGGCTCCACCTCCCGGCGCACCTGCTGAAGGGAGGCCTCGTCAAGCTGAGCCAGCGCGTGCTGCAAAGGCTGGACAACAAGGTCATAGGGCTGATGGCGCACATGCTCCGAAGCCATGCTGCGGACCACCGTCACCTTCAGGAAGCGGCAGTAGTGAAGAAGCTCGTCGAGAAGCCTGTTCTTACCAACTCCAGCCTCCCCTGTCACCAGTGCAAGCCTCGCAGAATCGGCGATCGATTCGTCGAGGAGCTGCCTGAGCTTGGAGAGCTCCGGGCGCCTTCCCACCATATGGGAGAAACTGATGTCGGAAAGCCCGTCCTGCTTCAGGCCCTCCGAGAAAAGGAAGAAGCGCCCCCGTCCCTTCTCCTTGGCCTGGTAGAGGGCCTTGTCGGCCCTTTCGATCATGTCGGTTATCGTGGCGTCCGAATCACGGCTCTGGCTGACGCCCATGGAAAGGCTAACCCGAAGCCCGGAAGGATTCCCGAGGCGCCCGACTTCATTCATGAGGCGTTCCGCCAGGTTCATGGCCCCCTCGCCGGAAGTGTCTGGAAGCACCACGATGAATTCGTCACCCCCGAACCTTACGGGGATGTCGGATGCCTTCAGACTCACCCGTACCGTCCGGGCTACCTGCCTCAGTACGTCATCCCCTGACAGATGGCCGTAGATGTCGTTGATCAGTTTGAAGTGATCCACATCCAGAATGATCAGGGACCAGAACGAGCCGCGTGAGGCAAACGAGGTCTCGAGGAATTCGAGGTGTGACCTGTTCCAAAGCCCGGTCAGGGGATCAACGCCTGCAGAGGCCGTCGGGGTGGTATTCATTGGATTATTTCCAACAGAATGCACCAGCGCTGTCCAGTGTACGATCAGCTGTAAAACCCGCCACTGCTACCTGCCACGGGGATCCCATCTGAGGCCCGAGGCGCCGTTTATGGGCAGAAGACTTGCTGAACCCTCGTTCGCGGGAACCCAAACCAGCGCGCCATCGCCTTTGACAAGAAGAACGCCCGAACCGTTGCCCGCCCAGAGAGCCTCGCGGAGAGTGTAACTGTCCAGCCTGAGGATGACAGCGCCTTCTCCACGGGAATTGACCCTGTAAAGGGAGTAAACGCCGTCGGTGGTCATCGGGTCGGCCCCACCCGCAATGAAGACGTAAACGCTTCCGTCCTGCGCAACGCCGGGGTACCCGTAGAAGAAGTAGGAGCGCGCAGGCACCTCCTCACCAATCATGTTGCAGCGCCACTCAGGAGCGTCGAGACGACAGAACGACGGCTGTCCGCCAACTGTGGGAAAACCGATGAAGAGCGACTGCCCGTCGGCGCTCCAGGCGGAGTTCCCAAATCCCTCCCGTAAAACGGTGAGGCTCCCGCCCACTTCCTTGAGTGCCGTGGAGATACTGTATACACTCTCCATAGGGTAATCGTAGCAGGTGACGAGAATCAGCCCCCCGTCAGGTGACCATGAGTCGACCCCGCTTATCACACGGCACTCTCCCGAAGAGAGCGGGTCGCCATTGGGGTGCAGGACTGTTATGGCACCATCCGCCGGGTTGACCGAAGAAAGTCCGTTGTGGATGAAGGCAATGGTGGAACCGTCGGGGGACCACCTGGGGGAAGCAATCCTGCCATTTATGCGCGAAGTGTCGTTGAAGGGCGCGGCGCCGCTCCCCGCGGGCGGCAGTGGTTCACCTTCGACCAGCACCCTTCGTTCCCCGTCCGCTTCCAGCAGCAGAAGCGAGTTCCCGGCAACGAAAACGATGTCGCCCGTGGAAGGCGAGACATCGAAGGACTCGACCGGAAACGCCTCTTCAGTCACCCGGTTCAGGGTTTCGCCGTTTCGTGAGAGCCTGTGGACCTGCCCGTCCAGGAGGAAGCATACCGCAGACGGAAGAATGCTTCTCCCTGCGTCGGGAGCGGGAAAGGAATAGGCCTGGAAGGCATGAAGAGAGGAAACGACCATAAGCGCAACTCCCGTTAGGATACTTTTCATGATTACCCTCCCGTTTCTTCCACCATCGTTACACTAACAACTCCCCGGATGAAATGCCATTTGCCCTGGACATTCCCTATCAAACGAGTATGTATTAGGGGAAAGGAGGTTCCCATGAAACAACTTGCGGGAACATTGCTGCTATGGGCAGGCCTGGGATGGGCTTCGGTTACGGTCGGATCCCCTGAAACAGCAAGCATGGACCCCTTCTGCGCGTCTTGAGGAAGCATGATGCGCTATCAGGTGATGGCGCTTTCTTCCGAGATGGCAGGCGAATTGACTATCGAATCGATAGGCTGGCAAAGGGGCGGGTCGTCAGGTTCAGAGACCGGGTACTACAACAACTTCCAGCTTTACATGGGGCTGGCGTCTTCCGATCAGCTCTCGAACAATTTCGAGGACAACTACCTCCCGGGTACGAGAACCCTTGTTTATGAAACCCCCACTCAGACCATGTCCGCTGCGCCGGACCAGTGGATGACCATCAGTCTCGACACACCTTTCTGGTACAACGGAACCGACGATCTGATCGTGGAACTCATCTGGTCGGGCGGCTCAAACATGTTTTTCACCTACAAATGGAACACCGGGGCCAACAGGGCCCTGGAGAACGATTCGGACATCTACGCTCCCACAGGTGTCCTGAGTCAGAACATGTCGGAACTGATGTTCGACGGTTCTCTCGCCCTTACACCTTACAGCTTCGGGGCAATCAAGGCGTTGTGGGCGGAGTGACCCCCGCGTCCCTGTTGTTTCCCTGATACCGTGCCATCCCCCGGAGATTGACCCACTCCGGGGGATTCCATATCGTCGCATCCGTATCGTGTTCGTTGATACAACCAGGATGTGCTGCCAATACTCTGCTTATGCAAAAGACTGCGTGATTTGTTCATCAAAACGCCGGAGGTTTTACAATGAGGTTTGGGATCCCGGTTTCAGGGAGCATCGTTCTCATTTCGGCATTCATTGTGCTTTCCACAGGCACCGCCTACGCCGACGGGATCGGCGAGATCGTGGCATGGGGCTACAACGAATCAGGCCAGTGTACTCCGCCCTCCCCGAACCTGGGTTTCGTGTCGATCTCCGCCGGCGGGCAGCACGGTCTGGGGCTGAAAAGCGACGGAACCATAGCCGCTTGGGGATGGAACTACTGGGGCCAGTGCATCATTCCCTCCCCAAACCAGGATTTTTCCGCTGTTTCTGCGGGAGGTTCCCACAGCATCGCTCTCAGGGAGAACGGCACGATCGCGGCCTGGGGATACAACGAATACGGCCAGACCGATGTCCCTGACACCGGCCCCTTCACGGCCATCTCCGCTGGACTCCACTTCAATGTTGCCCTGAGGGAAAACGGATCGGTGGCCCTTTGGGGCTACAACAACCATGGTCAATGCAACCCCCCTTCCCCCAACGCAGGCTTCACATCGATAGCGGCCGGTTACAGCCACGGCCTGGCGATCAGATCGGACAGTTCCGTAGCCACCTGGGGCTGGAACGATAACGGCCAGTGCAATGTACCTGTGCCCAATGCAGATTTCACAGCAGTGGCAGGCGGAACCATACACAGCATCGGGCTCAAGGCTGACGGCACCGTGGTGTGCTGGGGTGGAAACTCTTACGGCCAGTGCACGGTTCCGGCCCCGAACCAGGACTTCGTGGCGATCTCGGCAGGCGGGATCCACAGCATGGGGCTCAAATCCGATGGAACCGTGGTCTGCTGGGGTCATAACGGGTACGGACAATGCGATGTCCCCTCACCCAACAGTCTGTTCACGGCAATAGATGCCGGCGGTGAGTTCAGCGCGGGGACAAGGTGGGACCTGACTTCCGTGGGGGAGGAGGAGGGGTTTTCTCCCGAACCTGCAGTGTGTTCGGTTTCCCCCAACCCTTTCTCTACATCGGTAAGCATCACGTTCCAGTCCCCGGCCATGTCCGGGGCAAAGGCCGAGATATTCGACACGGCGGGAAGGTCCGTGAGATCCATGGAACTCGGCGATGTTCAGCGCGGCAGTCACTCCCTGATCTGGAACGGACTCAGCGATCAGGGTGTCATGCTCCCCTCGGGGGTATACATCCTCAGCCTGTCTGGAAACGGTGCGAACCGTTTGAACACGAGGCTCGTACTGGTACGCTGATCAGGGGGCAAGCAGAAAAAGGGCAAGGAGCGCCAGGGTGATGAAGAGCGCCGCGGCGGCCTTAACGGCATTGGTTTTCCTAAGATAGGCTTCGGAGTGGTCCTGCGGGTTGTAGGTGACCGTGACTTCAGCGCCTACGGGATAACGGTCCATAACATTCCTCCAGTGCGATTCGAACGATGAGGAAATGTTTTCACTGCCCGGATGGAGGGCTTCAGTGGTGTGCCCGGTTCCGTCAACCTGGTATGAACACTGAACAAGAGGCCTGTACATGATGCTCTCACCATCGTCCATCCTGACAGTCTCGGAGCGGATCACCACGCCTTCGGCTTCAGGCCACCTCCTCATGCTGAGGTAGACAAGTAACTCGTTCACGAAAATGGCAAGGGTTACGGTTCCCGCCAGCAGCACAAGGTACGACACCGTTTCAGGCGGCAACGCGGGGATCCTGTCGCTTATCCAGCCTGCCAGAACGGCCACGATGAACATGCCCACCAAAAGCAGCATGTTCCACGGCCTGATGATCGCCCTGCGAGGTCTTCCTGTCATTGTTCGCTCCCCTCGTTACAGGCTTCGGTAAACCCCGGCCAGCATCTGTGCGGAGCGGTCCCAGTTGAAACAGGCTGCCCTGCGGTATCCGGTTTCCGCAGAAAAGCCCGCTGTATCGTTAAGGACGCCGCGAAGCGCACGGGCAAGATCACCGGGATCTCCGGGGCGGAAATACGCCACCGCGCCTTCCGCAACCTCCCTGTGGGGGGGAATGTCGGAAGCAACCACGGGAACACCAGCTGAAAGCCCCTCGAGCACAGTCATGCCGAAACCTTCGTAAACCGAGGGGCACACGAGGCAGGCACAGCCCCGGTACAAGGCGGCAAGCGTGTCGTCCATGACCTCACCGGTGAAAAAGACCCTTCCCTCAATGCCCAGCTCATTAACCAGAGCTTCGAGGCTGGTCCGGGTATTCCCCCTGCCCGCGATGACAAGGTTGCCTTCCCATTCCCGGAACAGGACCGCGAACGCCCTGATAAGGGTTGCCTGATCCTTCCTGGGTTCCAGATGGCCAACGCTCAGCATGTACCGACCGTAAGCCGGATCGGGTGAGCCACCGCCGGGCAGCGGACCCGCCGCGTTGGGGATCACATGCAGCTTCGCCGCGGGAACCCCGTACCTTTCCGACAGGATCCCGGCGCTCCACTGAGACACTGTCACCACGGCATCGGCCCGTCTGAGACCGGCACCCATCCCGAGCCTTTGCAGCATGTACCTCTGAAGGCTGAGGTATCTCCTGTCCGCCAGATGTCTCAGATCATGGACAGTTATCACTGTTTTTATATCTGCGCCGAACCTGGGCACCGGAAGGCTGTCCGTGATCCAGACATCGAACCCGCCGATCCCTTCCCAGAAACGGCGGGAGCCCTCGGACGCCCTGAGTGCGACGCCGCGCGTCCCGGCAACAACCCTTTTACACACTCCCGGCGATGCTGAAGCGGGAAAATCCCCGGTTACCGCCGCGACCACGCTGAAATCGTCGGAAAGCCTGCTGTGCAGTTGCACTGCGCGAACGGCAGCGCCCGAGGCGGCGTTCCGAAACGGCAGCCAGTTCAGCAAAAGACGTTTTTCCATGTTTTCCGGTTGGTTTGGGTGTACTGCCCGCAAAGAATACCCTGTGGCGGGCCGTCAGTCCAGTTCGGCGCTTTACATTCCGTTACGCCCCGTTCACACGGGATGAACGAACCCCCTCAAGGATACCTGAAACTTGAAGGGAGTTTTTATGGGTACCATGGCAGTCATCATTGCGCTCCTTGCTTCGGGAACCGAAGCTGAGACAGGTATCGTAAGGGTCATTGTGCAAGGCATCGATCCTCAACAGGGACGGCTCATTGTCTTTCTCTTTCAGGAACAGGCGGGAGTCCCCCCGTCTCCCGACCTGATCTTCGCTGGAGGTTCGGGAGCCAGCGGGGACAGCATCGTCACAATCCCGTTCCTCGGAGTTCCCCACGGCACCTTCGCGCTGCTGGCATTCCAGGACACTGATGGAAACGGTGCTCCATCTGTCGATCCCTCTTCGGGAGCTTCGGAGCCGTTCTGCTATTCGCACCCTGAGCCGGCCTTCCCACCCGCAGGCTTCAGCAGTGAAGACGATGCGACTGAATTCCAGCGAATCTCCTTCCTTCACCGGAGGGACGAGACCGTTGTCGAGCTTGTCCTTTCCAAAGCGATGCCAGGGAACTTCGGCAGCCCGGGGGGGATGGAAAGACCTGGAGGACCGGGCGGGCCTGGAGGGCCGGGCGGGGCCGGCGGCGGAGAAAGACCATTTTGACCTGCGTTTACCGGGACAGGGCTTTGACCGGTTCCATGGAGGCTGCCCTGGCGGCTGGGAACACCCCCGCCGCGACACCCACAATCATGCTGACCGTGAAGGCCACCGCGAAAGCCCAGGGCTCCAGGCCTGCCGGTACTCCGGTCGCGGCGGATATGAGCCCCGCCAGGACGACTCCAGAAGCGATGCCGGCGAGCCCTCCCACCATTGACAGAACAGCGGATTCGGTGATGAACTGGTACATGATCTGGTGCTTCCCCGCCCCGAGCGCCATGCGCAGACCGATCTCGCGGGTTCTCTGGGCAACGCTCACCAGCATGATGTTGGCTATGCCCACGGACCCGATTAGGAGTGACAGCCCTGAGAGCCCCAGAAGTCCTATGAAAAGCCACTTCGAAACCGATGAGAAACCTTCCTGAAGCTGGCTTGAGGTCATGATGTCGAAATTGTTGTCGTCGTCCACACCAAGCCCCCTCAGCCAGCGGACCACGCTCTCCACCACGGGGACCATGCTGTCCACCATTGCCGGGTCTTCGATCTCCACCATGAGTTCCAGGCTGCTTCCCAGCTCTTCCCATCGCTGAAACACCGTGTACGGAACGATCACCACATTGTCCCGGGCCTCGCCCATGATCTGCCCCTCGCCGGACAGGGTTCCCACAACCGTAAGGCCCACGCCCTGCACCTCGATCCTCTTTCCCGACGCAGCCTCATTGCCAAACAGCCGCTGGGATACCACTGCGCCGATCACACAGACATCCTGCCCCGCAGTGACCTCGAACTCGGTCAGGAACCTTCCGGCATGCACGGACCGGCGCCCCGCATCCAGCCACGCATGGGAGGTCCCCGTGAGCTGGACGCTCATCTCGACACCGTCCGTCGTCTTCACTGTGGCGTATGTCCGGGCAACCGGAACCACCGCAACGACACCATCGACCTGTAAAAGGGCGTCGGAGTACGAAACCTCGAGTTCAGGTCTTCCTTCCAGCATCCTCCCGGGACCGCCACCCATTGAAGGACCTGAGGAGCGCTGGATGTAGACCGTCGATGTGCCCATGCTTTCGAACGAATCGTTGACCTGGCCTTGAAATCCCTGAAGAAGGCTGGTTACGCCGGTCATTGCCGCTATTCCCACGGCGACGCCCAGCATCGTGAGAAAACTTCGCATCCGGTTCGCCCCGAGGGCACCGAGTGCGGTGGGAAAATACATGAACAATAATTGGTTACTCATGTCTCAGAGCCTCCATGGGAACAAGCCGTGACGCCTTCCATGCCGGGAAAACGCCGAACAGAAGCCCGACGATTCCCGAAAACCCAAGTGCCGCCACCACAGACCACCCACTGACGGCCGCGGGCAGAGGTGTCAGCCGGCTCACCCCTAAAACAGCAAGAATCCCGAGCAGAAGACCGATTAGCCCCCCGATGGTGGAAACCATGACGGCCTCGGCAAGGAACTGAACCACTACGTTGCCCCGGGTGGCACCGAGCGCCCTGCGAGTCCCTATCTCCGTGGTCCTCTCCGAGACGCTCACCAGCGTAATGTTCATGATCCCGATTCCACCCACGAGAAGGGAGATGGCGGCTATGCCTATGGTCACCGCAGCCACACCCGACAACAGCTCGTTGATCGAACTGAGAGCGCTTTCCTGGGTGACGATGTAGAAATTGTCATCCTCTTCCGAGGTGAGCCCCCGAAGCCTTCGCAGAAGCTGAACTGCCTCCTCCCGGCATGTCTCCATGCCCACGCCTTCGGCTGGCAGGACAGTGATCCTCACATCCGTGTCCGGCCTGGAGAACAGGTTCCGGAAGGTGCTGAAGGGAACGGATACGTTGTCATCCAGGCTTCTTCCCATAACACTTCCCGCGGCCTTGTTCAAACCGATAACGGTGAACCGGTGCCCCTCTATGAGTACCGATGTGCCGAGTGAGTCACGGGTAAGCAGAAGTGCCTCGGCAACCCCTGAACCGAGGATGCACACCCTTGAACAGGCTTCGTCTTCGGCCCAGTTGAAGAACCTTCCAGCGGTAATTTCGGATCCTGACACCTCTTCGGATGAAGGGGACAGACCCTGTATTTGAACTCCCCCGGCGCTCAACCCGTGACGGATGACAGTTCCACTGGCGTTCGCGCTCCACGAGACGGCCCTGGCGGTTGTCATGTACTCGAAAAGCGCTTCTGCCTCGGAGTATGTGAGCGAGGGCCAGGAACGGGACCTTGTCATCGATTCCACGTCATGGAAACCCGGGTTGTGCCTTGAAATGCTGAAGGCCGTAGCGCTCAGCATGCTTTCGAACTGCTGCTGCACGAACCCCCCGATGCCCGCTACAACACCCACGAGAACCACCACCGCCATCACGCCAACCGTTACCCCGAAGGCTGTCAGCAGGCTTCTCACAGGGTTGGACCGAAGCGAGCCCAGAGCTGCGGAGACGATCTCACCCTGTCTCATGATCCGGTGTCCTCCAGTACCCGGCCGTCACCAAGGCGGATCATCCTGGAACCCATCGCCGCGACCAGGGGATCATGGGTCACGAGAAGTATCGTGTTGCCCTCGTTGTGCACCTGCCGTATCAGGTCCATTATGGAGCGTCCGGTGACGCTGTCCAGGTTCCCGGTAGGCTCATCCGCCAGAAGCAGTGAAGGATCTGTGACCAGAGCCCTTGCTATGGCCACGCGCTGTCTTTCCCCACCGGAGAGCTGGCTGGGTCTGTGGTGAGCCCTGGAGGCAAGGCCCACCCTGTCCAGGATGGCAAGCGCCCTCTGGCGCCTCTCTTTTCCGGGAACGCCACCGTACATCAGAGGAAGCTCGACGTTCTGCAGCGAGGTCGCCCTGGGCAGCAGGTTGAATGTCTGGAAAATGAATCCGATGTTCCTGTTCCTCACTCGTGCAAGGTCTCTGTCATCCATTCCGTCAACACGTTTGCCCATCAGCAGGTAGCTTCCGGAATCGGGACGGTCGAGACACCCGACGATGCTCAGAAGGGTGCTTTTTCCGGAACCCGATGCACCCATAACCGTTGCGAACTCCCCCTGGAAAAGCTTCAGGTTCACGCCCGCCAGGGCGTTCACCGGCACCTCTCCCATCCTGTACGATTTTCCGAGGTTCTCGGCGTCAACGACCAACGGGCGGGAACCCGGGGTTTCCTGTGGAAGCATCTTGTCCACCTCCCGACGCACCCAGAGGATCTCCGTTCTGGAGCGTTCTCAGAAGCTCAGTGGGACCGCTGACAATACTGTCGCCTGCGGAGATGCCCAGAACTTCGATCTCCATGACGCTGTTCACACCGGTTTCCACAGGAACGACGCGCACAGCTTCTTTTTCCACAACAAGAACCGATGAAACAGATCCCGAATCGCCGGCAGGCCTGCGGACAATGCACTGGATCGGCACGATGACGCATGATTCTTTCCTGGCAGTCACTATCTCGACCGATGCAGACATGCCGGAACGCATTCTGGGGTCGGTTTCCGCAAGCCTCACAAGGACTTCGTACTCGGCCGCGGATGAGCCGTCTCCATCGTCAGTCGAGGAGAGGCCGACCCTATCCACAACCCCGGCGAACACCATGTCGGGCAGTGCGTCCAGTGTGGCTTCGGCAACCATTCCCTCCTGCACGTTTACGACCTCGCTCTCCACCATCGTGACACGAACCAGAAACCCCGACATGTCCTCAATGGTCAGAAGCACTGTTCCGGCGTTGTTCATGGTGCCCACAACCGCCATTTCCCCGGCTTCCACGTTCAGCTCCGTCACGATGCCGTCCATGGGGGCATTGCACGATGTGTTCTCCAATGCGTCAAGCGCCTGGGACCGGGATGCCCCCGCCCTGGCCAGTTCCGCCCGGCTGCTCATCACGCTCTCATCGGCCAGGGCGGCCTCCTCGTCACTGGAGAGTCCGGCATCAAAAAGCGCCCGGACCCTTACCTGCTCCCTCACCGCCTGATCCAGCGCTATGGATGCTATCCGCACCTGGGCTCCCGCCTCCTCCAGTCCTGCGGAGGCATCGCCCTGATCCAGTGTCAGTAGGAGCTGACCCGTTACCACTGTGTCACCTTCGCTGACTTCCACCGTTTCGATCATCCCTGCCCTTACGGCGCTCACCTCGACCCTTCCGACCCCTTCCAGCGTTCCGGACCCGTCGGCCCTTTCCTCAAGACTTCCCAGACGGGCAACGGTTATCTGCGCCCCGGAGCCCTGGGCTGCGGGTTTCCCGATAAAACCCGCTCCAACAGCGGCGACGGGTATCAGGAGGAGAAGAAGCAGCCGCTTTCTTTTTTTCATTTCAGTTCCCCACTCTCGGACTCATGCCGTTTAGAACAAGGTACTCCACTTCGGCCCTGAGACATTCTGTTAACGCGGAGATCCGTGCGGCCTCCGCTTCTGACAGATCAGCCTGTGCCTCCTGCAGCTCCTCAAGATCAAGCGAACCCATCCCGTACTTCATTTCACAGAGATCGGCTTTCTGCCGGGCGTACTCGAGGCGCAGTTCCGCAAGGGTCAACCCTTCCACGGACGTCAGTAACGCATCCATAGCCACCCTTGCCGACGAAGCGCTCTCAAGTTCAGCCGCTGCAAGGTCGGCTTCCGCCTGCAGGACCGTTGCGCGGGCCGCGGTTGTGCGGCCGCGCCTTTGAAAGCCGTCGAAGATCGGCCAGTTCATGCTCAAACTGACACCCCACGTTGCCTTATCACCAAGTTCTCCGAAATCGAGTTCATCGCCACTGAAGCCCACCGAGCCACTCAGGAAAAAACTGGGTAACCATGAAACGGTGGCCGCACGGGCATCCAGTTCGGCTCTCTGTAACCCGACCCGGTCTGCAGAAAGTGAGGGATTTGTCCCGGCGAGGTCGCTCAGAGCCAGTATCTCCGGACCGGTGAGGGGAATGAGGATCAGGGAAGTGTCCACTGCAAGGCCGGAGCCATCCTGAATCCCGCAGATCGTTATCAGGGTTTCCATCGCCGCCGCGTATCTTTGATCCTGCTGCAGAAGGGCAAGCCGGTTGGCGGTTTCCTCAACCCGTGCGCCGGAAAGGTCCACAGCTGTGGCTGAACCGGTTTCATAAAGGACCTCCACCCTCCGTAGTATCGTCGAGCTGCGTTCAAGCGCGGCCTGGGCCACGGATACCTGCATAAGGGCTTCCACGGCCCCATAGAACGCCGTGGCTACTGATCGTTTCAGGGAAAGAAGGGCCGCATCGTTGCTGAACCCTGTCTGAACCATGCCAAGTGAAGCCGCCCTGGTGGACAGAAGCGACGCTCCGCCCTCAGAGATCGGGATCTCCTGGGACAGGGAAAACCCAGCCGTATACGAATCGGTTTCAAAATCGGCCCAGGTGTGTCCCCGGGATGCGGACAGGCTCAATCTGGGAAGCAGCGTCGCTCGTGCCGTGACAAAGGAAGCCTCGGACTGCATCCGTGAAGCCGTGATCTCCTGGATCAAGGGCGAATGCTCAATCGCCAAGTCGGTGAATCCCCTCAGGTCGAGCTCCGCAGGTTCGGCATTCAGAGCCATGGCTATTAGAAACGGGAACACGACGACTCCATCCCCACGGGTTGCGCCCCGTGATACAGAGGAACAGCGGGGCGGGGTTCTTCACTTTCGGGCAGACAGTGACCCGTCAGGTCGTCTTCGACCGCCATCACCACCGACGTGACAACCGTTTTGTTCATCACTGCCAGGGCTTCGAACCGGAATACACCCACCGGGCAACCTGTTCCGTGCGACAGGGCCGTCTCCTCGCCGAAGTCAAGCCGACAATCGCCGTCCGCGTCGTGAAAGACCAGAACGACGAACATTCCATGGGGGACCCCGCGCAACTCAGTGAACACCCGGGAATTGATGATTGGGCTGGTCACCACATGCCGAGCCTTTGAGAGATCAATGGGGGTTTCCCATGAGTCTTTGTCGAAAAACGCCACGACCGCAATGCCCCGGTCGATGGAAAACCCCGAGGCTTCCACCTGAACGGTGCTTCCCGGACCAACATGGCTCAACGTGAGAGCAATCGTCGACAGACTACAGCAGAACATCTCGCATTTCCTTCCTCTTGAGACAGAGGGATCATGCGAGCGCTCTGTTGCGGCGTTCTTTCAGCTTTGTAACCGAATGTTAAAGGTCGGCGCGGTTACTCGCCTCCGGACACCTTGAATACCCTCTCCGTGCTGAGACCGGCCTCCCGAAGCACCTGCTGGCGCTTGATCTTCTTCGTTGTGGTCTTCGGGAACTCGCCCTCCCTGATGATGAAGTGGGATATCCTTTTGTAGGACGGGTTCTGGGAGTTGACCCTGGTGATCTCGCCCCGGATCACTCCCAGACCGAATTCCTCTGTCAGCTTCGCGCCCCGGCTTTCGGCAAGGTTAATGAGAGGTTCGTAGTCCGGGAAGACTATCGTCCAGATCTCTTCGCCCTTGGTCTCGGACTGCCTGCCGAAAACAAGGCTTTCAGAGATGTAACCGCAGCGGTTGAGAATGTGCTCGAGTTCCTCGGGGTAAACGTTCTTCCCGTTCTTTGCCACGATGACGTTCTTCTTCCTTCCCGTCACTCGAAGGACACCCTTATGGAAGACTCCGAAGTCCCCCGTCCTGAACCAGCCGTCGGGGGAGAGGACCCGGGAGGTCGCCTCGGGATCGTTGTGGTAGCCGATCATAACGTTGGGACCCCGGACAAGGATCTCTCCGGCACCCTCGGGGTCGGGGTCGTCTATCCTTATCTCAACATCAGGAAGGGGCGGTCCCACGGTTCCCGGCTCGAGGACATCGTACCGGCATACGGCGACGATGGGCGAACACTCTGTGAGACCGTAACCCTGGAGCATCCTGATCCCGAGTTCGGCGAACCCGCTCATGACCTGGGCGTCGAGCGCGGCGCCGCCCGATACCAGCGTGCGCAGCCTGCCTCCGAAGCGGTCGTGAACGCGGGCAAAAACCTTCTTCCTTATCCCATGGTTCCCGAAGAACTCAGCGGCGTTGCACAAAGCCTTTCCAAAGGCGAACTTAAGGGACCCGCCCTTCATGCTTTTGATCTGGCCGATTATCCTCCTGTACATCCCCTCCCAGAGAAGAGGAACCCCGAGCATCAGCGTAATGCCATTCTCGGAGATGTCTTCCAGTATGTACCTGAGCCCGCGGGAGACAACCACGGTGCAGCCGTGCTGCAGCGGACAGAGAAAACCGCAGACGCACTCGTACATGTGATGGAACGGCAGGACGGACAGGAAAACCTCGTCGCTTTCGATGTAGGCCGACGAGAGCATCATCTGAATGTCGCTCAGGATGTTGCCGTGGGAAAGCACGACTCCCTTGGCGGCGCCCATTGTCCCTGATGTGTATGAGATGACCGCGACATCGCTGGAATCGGTATCGGAGGGAAGGGTCCGGGATGCGGCCGAACCCTTTTTCATGAGCTGCTCGATGGTCGTGAACAGGGGCTTCTCGCTGCAGTTCATCACATAATGGCTGCTGCAGTGTGCTTTGCCCGTACCGACAAGCCCCTGGACCGCCTCCTGGAACACTCCGTCAAAAACGAAGACTCCCGCGCCCGAGTAATGGATGATGGCGCTGATGTCGGCCGGAGAAAGCTCTTTGTCTATGGGAACGATCACGCCGCCCGCCTTCATGGTCCCCAGGAAGGTCACGGCCCAGCTTATCCCGTTCCTTCCCGTCACTGCAACCACTGGCTTCTCACACAGTTCCAGGAGCCCCCGCGCGAAAGCCTCGGACATCTCGCGGATGCGCCGGAACGAAACCTCTGTGGTTTTCCCGTCCGGGGAGGTCTCGCGCATGAACACCCCCTCCCCCCACTTCTCTGCCGAAGCGTCGAGCATGGCGGGAATGGTGTTGAATCTGTGTATGTCCCGAAGAGGCCCGCCCGGGTAGGATGATCTGCTCATGGCACCTTTCCTTTATGAATTGTGGACGATCGATCACGTTTCCAGGGATTGTCCGGGGCTGTCACCAGCCCTTCAGAACCTCGGCCACCTTATCCAGAAGACCAGTGACGGAGAACGGCTTTCTTATGAAGTTCACCGCGTCGGGGGAGAAGCCGTGGCTCGAAATGACACCGCTGGCATAACCGGACATGTAGAGCACCCTGGTCTCCTGATGGGTCCCGAGGACGGCTCTGTAAACTTCGGGGCCCTTCATTCCGGGCATGACCATGTCCGTGAGGACAAGGTCTATCGGTTCCCCGTAAACCCTCGCTGTTCTCACGGCGTCTTCGGTGCTTTCGGTGATGAGGACCTTGTACCCGCTGCTTTCCAGGATGGATGCCGCAAGGCTTCTTACTATGGGCTCGTCCTCGACCACCATTATCGTGGCCGGTACGGGAGCGGTTTCCCCCGGGGGCTCGGTTCCAGCAACTTCGGGCAGGGCTTCAGATGAGAGGGGGAAATGGATGGTGAAGGTTGTGCCCTGACCGGGATGACTCACGGCGGTTATGGTTCCTCCGTGCTGTTTGACTATTCCGTAGACGGTGGACAGCCCTAGCCCGGTCCCCTTCTCCTGGGGTTTGGTGGTGAAGAATGGTTCGAAGATGTTGCCGAGTGTTTCGGCATCCATTCCCACTCCCTGGTCACTGACCCTTAAAAAGGCGCAGTCACCGGCCCCGTCGTCGGGTTCCGGCGATGATCCCACTCGTGAGACGCCATTCTCGATTGTGAGTATCCCCCCCTCGGGCATGGCGTCGCGGGAGTTGATGGCCAGATTCAGAAGGACCTGCTCGATCTGGGAGCTGTCGGCTTTGATCAGTACCGGCCCGGGATGCGGAATGGTCTCAAGCACGATGTCATCGCCCAGTGTGTGTTTGAGAAGGTTGTTCATACCGGCCAGGACCCTGCCAAGATCGATGACCCTGATGTCGAGGACCTGCCTTCTGCTGAAGGCGAGAAGCTGCCGGGTGAGGTCCCGTGCCTTGCAGCCCGCGTCATGTATGGCATCGAGACCGCTTGTGACCCTTTCCGACAGGCCGCCCTCGGCGAGGAGCAGCTCGCAGTAACCCAGCACGACGGAAAGAAGGTTGTTGAAGTCGTGGGCCACACCACCCGCAAGCCTTCCAACGGCCTCCATCTTGCGGGCCTGAAGAAGCTGGACCTCGAGCCTGCTTTTTTCAGTGGTGTCGCGGATGAAGCCCCCGACTCCCGTTCTTCCGTCGCCAAGTGGCACGGGGAACTTGCGGGTCTCGAAGGTCAGGTTGCCCGCCTTCTCTTCGCGGATCACCAGCCTGTTCGACCGAAGTGCGGCAAGGTCGCTTTCCCGGCACGCCCTGGCACTTTCCGGCGACATGAGATCGGCATCGGTCAAACCCGCCACATCCGCAGGCGCTCTGCCGAAAAAGGCCGCATTCGCGTTGTTGACGAACAGGTAGCGCAGGTTTTCATCCTTGAGGAACGCCATGTCCTCGATGGCGTTCACAAGGGACGCGCTCAACCTGTCATCGTACCCCATACCGAGCCTCCTACAGCCTCAGCGGATTGATCGTTCGAAGAACCGTGTAGAGTACCGCCGACCCACCGAACACAGCCGCAGCGGCCCATGCCCATGGAGTCTGGCCACCGCTTGCCATGAAAGCGAATATCGCGGCGATGATGAGGAAGAGGATGTCGAAATTCACGATGCGGGCAAGCTTGCCCACCGGGTACTCAGCCGCCATCACCTCGCCCCCCGAGGCGTTCACCAGGGCTTTGAACTGCTTTCCGCCGTAGCTGTACTCCATGAGCCAGAGCGGAAGGTAGACGAGGTCGACCTTCTCCACCTCGACTGCAGTATCGCAGTCGGTGATCGTTGTCGCCCTGCTTTCCGCCTGTTTTGCGTGGCGATTCACGATACGGCTCCTGGCGTTGGCTTCGGCCCTTTCCTGGGTGATCTGGCCGTTCACGAGGTTCTTTTCCATTCCGGAGTCACGGATCTTCTCGATGGAGAACCCCACTGTTCCCTCAAGAAGGTTCCTGTTTGGCGCGGTGGCGCTTCCGCCCAGCTTCAGGAAGAACCTGCCCCAGTCCGGATGGATGCTGGTCTTTCCGGGTTCGAGCATGTCTATCCCCCAGAACTCGGTGGTTTTCTCCCTGGCGTACACAGGCCATGTGAATTCCTCATCGAACCTGCCGCTGACGGGCTCCCAGTAGGTCTCGGTCTTCCTGTTGTCGCCGGTGCCTGTGGTGCGGGTCTTCTTATCCTGGCCATGCCAGTTCGTCGTGGCCCTGGAGGTGACTATCCAGTAGGGAAGCACAAGGGGTTTGGTGTCGCCGATGCTTGCTGCGGCGGGCAGGTCCTTCGGCTTGTGGAAACCCTTCTGCATCCACTTGCGGAGGGCTGTGCCGGCTGCACCCGAGTTCAGTTCGGGGGTCAGCATATAGTGGGAATCCACCGTGATGATGTTGTCCAGCCCTGCGAGCATGGTCGTCGTTCCGCAGTAGGAACAGGTGATGATAGCTTCCCCTTCAAGGTAGGAAAGCGGCGCCCCGCAGTTGGAGCAGCTTATCTCCTTCTCGTGGAAGGCGGACTTGCGTTCCCGTTCAGCGGGTGCCTGTTCGCCCGGCCCGGTCTGGTCGGTGTTCAAATCCTGCTGTTCTTCCCTCACGGTTTCCTCCTGCACGAAAATCCCCTTTCTGCTCTTCCATGAAATCCTTTGGTGAATTATGAACAGGAAGCGCGGGCAGGGAAAGGGGATGTCAATTACCTTGAAATGTCCTTATCGTTTTTTATCTTATTTTTTCATTATATATTTCACTTGTCATGACTTGGCGAAAGTATATATTGAAGTTGGTGATTTTTCTGAAAGGGAAAGGCGGCGCAGCGATGACAGTTCTCGCTCTTGCTCTCGCGTCGGGCCTTCTGTCCCCGGATTACTGCGATGTGATCTGTTCCCAGCCCTTCGAGTACGTCAATCTCGCCCAGGGGCTGGGTTTCGGAGGGAACAACGGCTGGATGCTGGCGGAAGACTTCACACCAGCCGATCAGGGCAACATCAACTGCTACGAGATATGGGCCATCTACAGCCAGGGCATCCCCTCGAACATGCGGATCCAGATGCGTTCCGATGCCGGAGGCCCCGGGTCCATAATCACCGATTTCACCACTTCACAGGTCTCCCACATCAACACGGGACTTTTTTCATGGGGTTACTCCCTCTGGTACACCGAGATATCCCCGGGGGTCACCTTCACGGCGAATGAAGGCACGAAGTACTGGGTCTGCCTGCAAACCGTGGGCGTCTACAACTCCTACTGCCTCTGCGCCAGCCAGCAATGGGCCGACCAGAGCTACTTCAGCTCCGACGACGGAGCCACCTGGACCTCCTCCCAAAGCTCATGGGGCGCACCCTACGAGCTGTTCATGATACTCAGCGATATCGTGGCGCTCGAACGGAACTCATGGGGGGGCATAAAGGTCCTGTTCCTATAGAAGCGGGTTTTTAGAACATCAGCACTCCCGAAACCTTTGACTTCGCATCATGATAGAGATTGGCTGAAGGGTTTGGTTCATTCTCATAATCGCTTGACTCACAGGAGGCTGTTAAATTGCCAGGCATACTGATGATGTTGTCTATCTTGTGTCAGATTACCGGATATGAGAGCCTTGTATTCATTGATCGCGACCTGCGAACGGTTGAAGCAATGCCCTGGATGACCGGCATGACAGTGGTTCTTGCGGAAACCGACTGCTTTCTGGCCCTTGCCGGGGATGTTGCTCCGGATGGGGCCGACTGCGTTCTGATCGAGCCCCATCCCGTTGATCTCGACCGTTTCCGGGTTCTCTATACCGCACAGTACGAGGGAAACATGCCCCTTCTCCCCGGCGACCCGGTGCTGGTAACCGAGAGATTCACTCTCATCCGTCTTCCGGAACCGACCCCGGGGCCGGTCATGATCCCCGGTATCGGCTTTCTCAGGCCCCTGCGGCCGCTCCACAGACGGAACGGTATGGAAACCGTGAACAGGTCCCGGGCTGACAGCGTTCTGGTCGGGCAGATAGTGGATGCCGTAAGCCAGGACAACATTACAGCGCTTGTCGAGCACATGCAGAGCTATGGAACCAGGTATCTCTCCAGCCCCCAGTACGATGCGTGCGCCGATTGGGCAGACACAATGATGGAGTCCTACGGTGTTCAGTGCGAACTGCAGACCTTCGAATACAACGGCGATTCGATGAGCAATGTTGTGGGTGAGATAGTTGGCGTCGAGAACCCCGATCAGATCTACATCATCTGTGGCCACCTGGATTCCTACTCGAGCAACCCGGAAGTGGCGCCGGGAGCCGATGACAATGCAAGCGGCAGCGCCGCCGTGTTGGAGGCGGCCAGGATCATGGCGCCCTATTCGTTCAGAAACACGGTCAGATTCGTTCTTTTCGCCGCCGAGGAAGCCTGGATGGTCGGCAGCGAATACTATGTCCTTCAGGCATATCAGCAGGGTGACAATATCCTGGGCGCGGCGAACCTCGACATGATCCTTTACGCGCCCAACCCGGAGGATTCCGTCTACATTCCATACAATCTCCAGTCCCAGGCGTTTGCCGTACTGGCGGGCCAGATGTTTGAGGAGCATGCACCTTCGATCCACCCCCGGGTTGTCTATGATCCCGGAGCGCCCAGCGACCACGCATCGTTCTGGCAGTACGGCTACACTGCAACCGAGATTGCGGAGGGCAGCGCTGAAGAGATATGGGGCGGGTACAATCCCTACTATCACCAGGCCAGTGACATTTTAGAAAACTACATGCCCAGTTTTCCTTATGGTACCGACATGGTTCGCGCCTCAGTGGGTCTTATTGCAACCCTGGCCGAACCGTTGGGTCCAACCGGCATTGAGGATCCGGCGCGTCCTTCCGGCAGTGTCAGTGTGTACCCCAATCCATGTTCCGGTTCACTGTCAATCTATCGAAACCTGCCGGGGGAAGATGCAGGGTTCCTGGTTTTCGACGTATCCGGCAGAGCAGTGACAGGCGGTTGCCTGCGGGGCAGTGAGCAATTCCAGCTGAACATGCAGTCACTGCCGAACGGACTGTATACCATCGTCTTCCCTGATGAGCCTTTTCAGGCGCCGCTCAGAGTCGTTCTTGCCCGATAGCTTACGTCGAAACCCCGTGCTGCGTAAAAAATGAAAGGGGGCGCCGAATGGCGCCCCCCATGGAATCGGGTCTAACTAGAAGTTCATTCTCCAGTTCGCATAGATGTCGGTGTAGCCGTCTGTGTCCTCGTCCTCGTAACCGTAGTTGCGGGCGCCGAGTTGAAGGGTGTTGGCGGCGCTGAAGAGGTCGAGGTTCACGCAGAAGTCGATGGCGGTCTTGTTGTCTTCGTCCTCTTCTTCTTCCCCAACCGTGTAGGCCATGGGGCTGAAGGTTTCGTAGCGGACGGCGGGGCGCACGGCCTGCACGAACTCGGCGCCGGTCTCGAAGTTGGCGGCAAGCGTGAAGAGCATTGCACTGCCGTCGATCTGGTCGACGCCCTCGATCTCGGGGCCGGCGTAACCGAGCTGCATGAACTCGCCGGCGAAGTGGAGGTCGACGGTTTCGTTAACAGGGTAGTCAACGACCGCGTAGGCATCGAGACCCATGCTGCTCCAGCTGTCGATCGTGGTGGAGTCTTCAACGATCTCGGGCTGACCGACCATTGCCACGGAGGCGCCGATCATGAGCCATTCCGCGGGGTCGGCCACGACCCTGGCGGTGAACTGGTTGCTGACGGTGGTGTCGGCCATTTGGTTGTCGCCGGTGCCGTTGGTGAAGGCAAGGTCGATGTTGATCATGTCGAAGCCGGCCATGAGGCAGGCGCCGATATCACGGCCGCCGTAGACCTTGAACTCGTCCTCGCCCGTGACCGCGGCCCTGCTGCCGAAGGGCATGGTGCTGCTGGGGAGGGTGTAGGCGTAACCGAAGGGAACCTTGAACTGGCCGCCGCGAAGGGCGATGTCCTCGGTGAGGTGAAGGTTGAGGAAAAGGTCGGTGAGCTTGATGTTGCCGCTGTTGCTGTAAAGCTCGAGGCTGAACTGGCCGTCGACGTAGTCGTTGAGTTTGGGAAGCCAGTCGATGATGGCGCAGGAGCTCATGTTATTGCTGGGATCCATGCCTTCGGCTCCGTAGAAATCCCACCTGAAACTGCCGGTTCCCTTGAACTTCAGGAGCTCGGCGCCCCCGGTGGAGAACTCGCCGGCGGCGAAGGCCAGCGCACTGAAAAGCATAATGACAACGAGTGTCTTCATTCTTTACAACCCCTTCTTTGCGTTGAGTGCCGGTCTTCCGGCCAAGGAACGTCGGGATTATATACGGTTCGATGCGGCCCTTGCAAGTCAAATACGCTCATTCCATCGGGAGACAAATTGCTGACTGATGCGTTCACACCGGTTTTCCTGCTGTTCGCCGGCCTGTTCGGCCTGGCCGTGGGCAGTTTTCTGAACGTAGTGGCATGGAGGGTCCCGCTGGGAAAGTCCATCGTAAGGCCCGGAAGTGCGTGCCCATCCTGCGGGACCCCCATCTCCCCGCGCGACAATGTTCCGGTGCTTGGCTGGATCATTCTTCGGGGCAGGTGCCGGTCGTGCAGGGCTCCGATATCGGTGCTCTACCCTGTCGTCGAGCTTTCCACGGGGCTTCTCTTCCTGGCGGCGGGATTGAGGACGGGAATGTCCCCCCTCTTCTTCCACCACGCCCTTTTCCTGTCACTGATGGTCCTCGCTCTGAGGACCGACCTCGAGCACTTCCTGATACTCGATTCGGTGTCCATCGGCGGAACCGTTGCCGGTCTGGGGCTTTCGTTCCTCACCGGAGCGCCGGGTTTCGTTCCGGCGCTTCTTGCGGCTGCTGGAGCTTTTCTCTTCTTCCTTCTCATCAGGGCATTCTCCGTCGCATACCTGAAGTCCAGGAATGTCAGGGTTGAAGCCCCCGAGGGGTTCGAGGAAGAGGAGGAGGATTTCCAGTCCGGTCTGGGCTGGGGCGACGTGAAGCTGGCGGCCTGCCTTGGCGCCTTTCTCGGCCCGGGTTCAGCCGTTGCCGGGCTGTTCATGTCCTTCCTGGCGGGAGCGCTTTACGGAGTGACCGTTCTTCTCCGGGGGGGAAGAAGAACAAAACCCATTCCCTTTGGTCCGTTCATGGCCATAGGGGGGGCAACCGCCCTTTTCTTCGGGAACTGGCTCTGGAACGCCTACAGCAATTTCGGGCACTACCGCTGAAGCATGAAGAGCTTTCCGGTGGCGGGGCACGCGATGACCGCCCTGGTGGAAGCCGTGTTCACGGCCATGTCAACGGGAACGCCGTAGGCTCCGGTCTGGGCTTCGATGATGTTCTCAAGCGTATTGACGACCACGATACCGTAACCTGTGGCGGCTGCGTACACGTACATCCCGTCTCCCGTGGCGCACACCGAGACAGCCGGACCGGGGATGTCGAAAGTGCCGGAATGAAGGCCGGTGTCGACATCCACCACCCATACCTGCGACACATCCTGGACGGTCATGAAAAGCTCCTGACCGGGACCGGGCCAGATGTCGGTCACGGTGCCCGGAGCCTGGAACTTCATCTCGGCTGAAAGGTCGACCAGCGATACCCTGTAGACCCTTCCCTGGCCGTCGGCGGCGAAAATGTAGCGGCCGTCTGCGCTGACGGCTGCGGCCGTGGGGTTTTGGACACCTGTCGAGGCCTGGCCGGTTATCTCCCAGGTTGCGGTGCTCACCTTGAGCGCCGTGCCGTCCGAGCAGAGGACGGCGACCTGTGTGGACTGGGGTTTGGGAAGGATGAAGGCGCCATGGGCGGGCAGGTCAACCGGGGTCTTTTGTATGTATGTGTCGTTGCTTACGATACGCAGGACCGAACCCGTAAGGGCCAGACCGTAACCGCCGTCGGGGCTGGAGGCGACGTGGGATATCGACGCACCGAGGTCAACCTGGGCCCTTACATACCCGGCCTCGCGGTCGATGAAGTAAAGAGCCTCACCCGAAGCAGCCAGGGCGTCTCCCGATCCCCCCAGAAAACAGCAGTGGGAAACCGACTCTCCCGCATCCACATCCATGAGGTAGTTCAGCGGGAAATCAATGACGAAGGACGGAGACGTGGTACCGCAGCCGGCGAAAACCGCCAGTACGGCCGATATCGTTAAAAGCCTTTTCATTGCAGCTCCTCGAGTATTCTTCCCATGGTCCGGGCATCAAGGGCGGCGCGGCCCATATGGCAGTTGTTGAAGAAAACATAAGCGCCCCTTCCGCCCCCTGCCATTGCCTTTATTCTCTTCCCCCATTCAAGAAGTTCCGCGGGGGTGTAGGCATAATCGTACCGCAAAGCTCCGCCTTCCCACCATTTCGCGCTGTTCCGCCCGTGAAGCCTGGCGTATTCGATGCCGCCCTTCACGGGAAGGTCGGGGCCGGGAAGCCCGGGAAGGTCCGGCAGGTCGACCGCCACCGGCGAGAAACCCGTCTCTACTACACGCTGAAGGGCCTCGGGGGAGTACCAGCGTTCGTGGCGGAATTCGGCCACCGCCGGAAGGTCGCCGAGCCTCCCCCTGATCTGGGAAAGTGTTTGAAAACTCTGTTCGGAAAGGGGAAGCGACCACGGAAACTGCGCCAGGACAGGGCCAAGGCAGCCCGCGGCCCGAAGGGGGGAAAGCATGTCATCAAACGCCTTCCACTGGGCATCGCCGGCGTTCCTTTCGTGGGTCATGGCGGAATTGAGCTTCACGCAGAAAACGAAGCCCGGAGGCACCGAATCGGCCATCCCGGCCGTTGCGGACGGCGGCAGTATCCGGTAGTAGCTGGCGTTCAACTCAAGCGCGTTGAACCTGGTGGCGTAGAAGGCAAGCCAGCCCTTGCGGGAGAGCCCCCCGGGGTAGAACACCCCTGCCCAGTCCGGGAATGAGAAGCCCGAGGTCCCGAGCCTCACATTACTGCATCTGATGTCTGCATCTTCGAAAAGATCCATCGTGCCGCTCCTTCTACATGGGAGAATATAGGGCCCTGGCGCTGGAGATCACCCTTTCGCCGTAACGGTTGCGTACCAGGTCGGCGGCGAGGTTCAGGGCTTCGGTGCCCTCGGGAATGAAGGTTAGCTGGGCCTGTTCTGAAGGTTCGAGGTCGGATATGGAGACCCCGATGAGGCGGATCGGTGAATCAATCGCTGAAAGGGCCATTTCCCGCGCGATGTGGAAAAATGTCTGGTCCTGGTTGCTTGCGAAGGGCATTGGCCTTCTGACCGAAAGTCGTTTGAGGTTGCGCAGGCGGTACTTCAGTGTGAGCGTTCGCCCCCGGAAACCGGAATCGCGGGCGCGCCTGGCAGTTTTCTGACATAACCGGGCAAGGGCGGGGAGGTACTCGTCGGGGGTAAGAACATCCCGGGAGAAGGTGTGCTCGTGTCCGATGGATTTCGGGGGATCGCTGTGCCCGAAGGGCAGCACCGGCCTGTCGTCGTGGCCCCTGGCCTTCAGGTAAAGCTCTTCGCCGTGAACGCCCAGGACCGCCCGGAGCTGACCCCGTGAGAGGCCCCGGAGTTTGCCTATGTTATCCACACCGAGGGCACAGAGCCTGGCAGAAGTCTCGGGACCCACGCCCCATATTGCGGAAACGGAGAGGGGGGGCATGTCGTCAGGTTCAAGAAGGGCAACTCCCCTGGGTTTGGCCCTTTTCGATGCCATCTTTGCCAGAAGCCTGTTGGGGCCGCACCCCACGCTGGCCCAGAGCCCCACGGCCCGGTAAACCGCCTTCTGAACCTCCCACCCCTTGCACTCGATCCCGCCGGGAAGCCCGGTGACATCCATGAAGGCCTCGTCGATGCTTGCGGCGTGCACGAAGGGCGTGAAGCCCAGAAGGACCCTGAGTATCCTTTCGGTGTAGGTCTGGTAGCGCCCGAAGCTTCCCTGAAGCACCACTGCGCCGGGGGCAAGGCGAAGGGCCCTGGCCATGGGCATACCCGCGTGAACCCCCAGGGCCCTGGCCTCGTAGGTGCATGATGTGACCACGGACCGGAAGCCGGGGTCGCCCCCCACTATGACCGGTTTGCCCTGAAGCTCCTCGCGGCCCATGAGCTCGATGGACGCGAAGTAGGCGTCCATGTCGACGTGAAGGATGTGGCGCTCAGGCGCCGGGGGAGTAGGCATAGTCGACGGTCCAGCCCAGAGTGTGGGTGTTGAAACTTATCTCGTAGACATCGCCGGCGGAGGTGCGGACCACGAAATGGTGGTTCATTATGCCGCCGCGACGGCTCTCCCAGGTGGATGAGACCCTTGCGACCCGGTACACCCGGCCCTTCCAGCGGAACCGGCAGGGAGACACCCTGCCCCCGGCGAAATGGCCTATCATCTCTATGGGTTCGCCAAGCTCCTGCACGGTTTCCACCATCCTTCCGATGGAAGAATGGTGAACTTATGTTTACATGTCAAGCTATCCGGGAGGGGTGCGGAACCTTCCGCCAAGTTCCCGGCGCAGCCGCAGAATATCCCTGACGGCCCTTGGAACCCTCTTTGCAAGTGGAAGCGGCGTGGCCCTGATCTCCCTTAGGTGTATGGGTATCTCCCTTATCCTGATGCCCATCCTCTGAGCCCTTATCACAAGCTCCGTTGGAAACAGGTCCAGCTCGAAGGTACACTCGGGCAGTACCTGCGCCATAGCACTGCGGAACATCACCTTGGGCCCGTGCGTGTCGGTTCCCCTGAAACCCAGGAGCGTCCTGAGCAAAAATGTGAGCGTCAGGGTTGCGGCCCTTCGCAGCAGGGGACGGGCATCGCCCTTCCCGGCAAGCACCTTGGAGCCCTGGACAAGGTCAACCCCGCCGTCCGACAGGATCGAAA
Source organism: candidate division Hyd24-12 bacterium UBA6080 (assembly GCA_002436025.1). Taxonomy (GTDB): domain Bacteria; phylum Fermentibacterota; class Fermentibacteria; order Fermentibacterales; family JCC-6; genus UBA6080. Next base: position 381,873 of record DIXM01000002.1, on the reverse strand, counting down.
GCCCCCTTCCCCAGAAATCCATGTCGAGGACATCCAGGTCATCGATTATGATGACATCACCCGTGGCTTCGGTAAGACCGTGTTTCATGGCCAGTCCGTAGTTGGGGTGGGGCAGGGAATCGTGACTGAGGGCGCCGTGGCGGGCTTCCATCTCACTGAGGATGGCCGCAGTGCGGTCGGTCGAGCCGTTCTCCACGACGAACACCGAAAAACCTGAGGGCAGCGCATCGAGAACCGGCGCCAACTGCTTTTCAAGGATGCCCTCCTCGTTGAACACCGGAATGATGATCTGCACCGATACGCCTTTCGGACGCAACCGGTCAAGGTCGGGCACGCGGCAGGAAGAGGGGGGCGGGGTCATTTTCATAGGAAACTAAAATACATCCGGTGGGAGCTTTTTCAAAACGGGACGGACCAATGTCAGTCCCTTGTCTTTTCAGCTTTTCTGCCGACAAGCCTGGCGAGCAGAAGGCTCAATTCAAACAGAATGTAAAGGGGAACGGCAAGGATGATCTGGGTGACCGGGTCGGGCGGCGTGAGGATCGCGGCGATGATCAGTATCGCCACGATGGCGTGCCTCCTGAACTTTCCCAGGGTCTTGGGCGAAACGATCCCAAGTCTGGTGAGGATCATGATGGCGAGGGGAAGTTGAAAGGCCACGCCGAAGAGCAGGATGAACGTGCCAAGAAAGCTCGTGTAGCCGCTGATGCTCCAGCTTCCGTGTATCGCTCCGGTTTCGAAGCTTCTGAAGAGCATCAGAGTTGGTTCGAGCATTACGAACCATCCGAATGCGGCACCCGCCGCGAAAAGAAGCAGACACGACAGCACAACGGTCAGGAAGCCCCTTTTTTCGTTCCTGTAGAGCCCGGGAGCGATGAAAGCCCATATCTGGATGAAAACCACGGGGGTCGAAGCGATGACTCCCGCTAAAAGCGACATCTTGAGGCTGGCGGTAACGGCCTCGGCGGGGGACAGGGCAAGAAGGGTTCCTCCCGCGGGGGAAGTGGCCAGACGCATGATGGGTTCGGAGAACGCGAAAGCAACGACCGTGGTGAGCACAAGGACGACAAGCATGATGAAGATCCGCCTGCGCAGCTCTTCGAGGTGCTCCCAGAAAGAGGCTTTTTTTGCTTCCTTCACGGCCGTATCACCCGCAGGGCACCTTCAAGGAGTGTTTCCTCGCGTTCAGGGGGAATGGCCACAAGGCCGCAGTCACCCCATCCCCGCGGCACGACCCATGTTGTTCCCGCTGATCCGGTTTTCTTGTCCCGGCGGATGAGGGACAGGGCCTCTCCCGCGGAAACCGGCCGGGGCAGCAAGACGGGCAGGCCGAATGATGCCAGCACATGGGCAAGCTCCCGGGCAAACCCTTCCGCCCCGCCCATCCTGGCCGCCGCGGGCATGCCCAGTGCAACAGCTTCGCCGTGGGAAAGGGGTAGAAGCATCTCGAGTGCGTGTCCGAGCGTGTGCCCGAGGTTCAGCAGCCTTCGGATCCCCCTGTCGTGGGGGTCCTTCAGAACGATGTCCCCCTTCACGGAGAGGCAGCGGAAAACAACGCCCTCGAAATCGCGGTTTCTTATGAAATCCAGTATCCCGGGGTCGCCTATCACCGCTGTTTTTACGGCCTCGGAGAAGCCGGCCTGCAGCTCCCGTTCGGGAAGGGTTGAAAGAAACGCGCTGCAAATCGTTATGTCTTCAGCCGGGTGAAACGTGCCGACCTGGTTCTTTGTGCCATGGGTGTTCAGAGCGGTTTTTCCACCCAGACACGCGTCCACCATGCAGAGAAGGGTTGTGGGAACCAGTTCAAGCCGGACCCCCCTCATCCAGGTGGAGGCGGCCATTGCGCCCAGGTCGCACACCGAACCACCGCCCGCGACGCAGACCGTGCTCTCCCTGTTTATTCCCTCTTCGGAAAAGGCCTTCCAGAGCTTCTCGAGGTTATGGGGGGTCTTGCACTCCTCGCCCCCCGGGATCACAACCCTGGGCGTGTTCAACAGCAGTCTGGCGCCCCAGAGGGTCTCCACCCGCGAATCGATGACAAGAAGGGCCGCCCGGGAATCCACCTCTTCCGGCGCGGAAACCAGCCTGACCCGGGAGACCGGGGTCTCGCCCGGCCACGTGAAGCTCAGGGGTGCCAGAACAGCCATATGAAAAGCGCTCCTGCGGCGGTTGCCGCCAGTGTGAAGGGCAGGCCTATCTTCGTGAAATCCCAGAATGAGACCCGGTGCCCCTGTTTTCGTAGAAGTGACACGGCCACGATGTTGGCGCTGGCGCCCACCGGAGAGATGTTGCCGCCCAGGCAGCTCCCGATGAGAAGCCCGAAAACCAGGTAATGATGGCTGCCCCCCGAGTCGGCCATGTTCATGGCAAGGGCCCTGGTGACGGGGATCATGGCCGTCACGAAGGGAACATTGTCCACAAAGGCGCTGATGAGCATGCTGCCCACAACGATCATAAGGTATGCCGTGAGGGGGCTTTCGCCAGCCACGCCCGCCAGATAGGCTCCCGTGGCCTCCATGACCCCGTACTGGTCCAGAGCCGCCACCATGAAGAAGATGCCTCCGAGAAGGAAGAGGGTGTCGAGGTCGAACGCCTTCAAAAGCTTCCAGGGTGTTCTCTCCATCACACCGGGGGTGGACCTGCCCCTTCTGTAGATGCCGTACCATGCCACAGACAGGGCTCCGCCTCCCGCGCAGAGAAGACCCGCCGCGGTCCCGACCCCGCTTTCGTAAAGGCTGAGGACCGCAAGCCCGGCAATGACAGTCGCAAGGATGTAGACGGGTATCCAGCTGACCACGGGAATCACCCTGACCCTGGGCACCGCATCCCTGTTCCTGCCCAGGTGCTTCCAGAGGATGCCGAAGGACGCCAAAGCCCCGGCCTGGACAGCGAAAAAGATGCCCGGTCTGCCAAGCATGAAGAAAAAGTCGTTGAAGCCCATGTTCTCGCTGGCGGCGAGGATCATGCTTGGCGGGTCGCCCACGAGGGTGGCGGTCCCCTGAAGGTTGCTGGATATCGCTATGCACACCAGAAGGGGAACGGGGTTGGCCCCGTGCTTTCTGCACACCTCGAACGCTATGGGTGCCACGATCATGACCGTGGCCACATTCTCCACGAAGATGCTGATCAAGCCGGTCAGGGCACAGATCAGCACGGCAGCCCATCCGTAGTTCCTGCTTCCGTTTATTATGCGCCCCGCCAGGTTGGCGGGGATGCCCACATCGATCATCACTTCGGCTATGAAGAGAATGCCGCCGAAGATCAGCAGGACGTTCCAGTTGATGCCCGCCACGAGTTCAGGGATGTTTACGGAGTGCCCGAGCCTGGTGCTCACAAGAACGGCCAGGGCTGCCCCGAGCCATACAACCACGCCGCGGTGCCTGTGCGCCAGGGCTATGTAGCAGTAGACCAGGCCGAAGAAGATCGAAAAGACCCCTCCCTGGCTCAAACTACTGCCCCGGTGTGTAAACCGTGAGGATGAGTGTGCTGTCCGGCGTCACCTTGGCAACCATTCCCACATCCGGTGCCAGCCAGATGTCGCGGGTGGACATGATGGTGTCGGGCTCGTACCCGGCGGTCTGCACCCAGTTGATGACCGTCTCTTCCTGATGGACCCTGTAGCAGTTGTCCCATGTGCCGTCCGGGGATGATTCGGGGCCTGTCACCTGGGTGTTGCGTGTCCAGCTGTGGCTGAGGGTGATACCCTGGCTCACGGCCTGGGCCGACGCTGAATCCCGTCTTGTCATTCCGTCAGCCAGAGGCCATTCGAGGTAGGTCACCCAGGCCTGGTACACCGGCACTTCGTACCCGTTGAAAAGGACCCTGCGGTCTTCGTAGTGTTCCAGACGGCCGTTCTCGTTTATCCAGTAGTCGTATCCCGCGCCGGACTGGAGCCTGTAGCAGGGGCGCTGGTCCACTATGACCTGGTCGACCACCGATACTATTCGTGTGCCGCCGCCTTCAACCGAATACTCCCATACGCTGCCCGTTATGGAAACAGGGTAGTAGTCGGCGCTGAGCCTGAAATAGAGGGGATTGCTCTCACATCCGGTGAGCAGCACGGCAAGGGCACTCGTTGTCAGGGCAAGCTTTCTCACAGCTGCACCTCCCTGGAAACGGCCACGGAAAGCCTGAACGTGTCACCGGTTTTCTCGGAGGCCATCACGCTTTCAAGGTCGAGCCCGAGGTTTGCACGCCAGGGACTGCCAAGGCTGAGGTCCCACCTTATCCCCGCCCTCCAGAACGGGTCCCAGCTGGGGGTGTCGCCCCCCCCGCCCGATTCCAGAGCTGTTCTGCACATCCCGAACGCCGCCGCTATGCCCGGGTTGAACGAAGCGCTGCGGGGGTTGAAATAGAATGCGGTCCGGATGGAGGGTCTCAGCATGAAAAGCGTTGCGTCGCCGTTGTGGCTGTGGGAGAATGAGGAGACATCGACCCCTGCCCCTGTCCTGAGTCTGGAGGTCAGCCTCCAGTCTGCGCCCAGCCCCAGGTTGAAACCCGGACCGAAGCTTTCGCCCCAGCCTCCCATGGCGAACCCCGTGCCGACCTCGGCGTAAAGGTCAGCGGTCCCAGCGGAAGCCGCCAGCGCCAGAAGCACGGCGGCGAGGATTGCCAGTTTCAAAGAAACACCTCCTGCACTATCTGTATCATGGGCAGTGCGTAATGCCTGCTGCCCGCGACCAACGCGAACCTGTCACCTGTTACCCGTCTGGCGCTTTCCAGCGCAAGCTCGGGAGTATTGTTCTCCTGGCTGAGATGAGCCAGAACGCATACCTTGAGGCCGCCGTGCGCGATCCTTCCCAACAGCGCCGCAGCGTCATCGTTGCTGAGGTGGCCGAGACCCGACGATATCCGTTGTTTCAAGGGCCATGGATACGGACCATCCCAGAGCATTTCAAGGTCGTGGTTGAACTCGAGGACCAACCCGTCGCAGCCGGACAGCATGGAAAGCACTAGCGGCCCGGCCTCTCCCATGTCCGTGGCGATCCCGACGCGGGCACCTCCGGCCTCCACCACGAAACCTGTGGGGTCAATGGCGTCGTGGGATATCCGAAATGACGTGACCCTGAAGGGGCCAAGGTTGATCGTGTCACCGTTCTCAAACCTCTCGGAACCTGCAGGCAGATTCTGACGGTTGAATCCCGAGCCGAAAAAGGTTCCCTTCGTGGAAAAGACAGGCACTTTCCATTTCCTTGCAAGCACTCCCGCCCCACGTGAGTGGTCGCCGTGTTCGTGGCTCACAAAAAGGCCCAGCGGGCAGGGAGCGCCGAAACCGGCCTGCTGCATGCGCTTCAGGTGTTCGCAACCGCTGAGGCCCGCGTCGAAGAAGATGCACTGTCCTTCGTGTTCCACGACCAGCGCATTGCCGTTTGAACCTGAGGAAAGAACGCCCAGGTTCAAGGCGCCACGACCATGTGAAAAAGGTGCGGTCCGTACTCGTGTTCAGGTGAACCGGCACCCCAGAACTCCCGCAGGACGGCTTCCCCCCCTGGTGGAAGTGAGTTCAGGCTGTACACGCAAACGCCCCCGGCACCTCTGGCCAGGGCTTCGGAGGCACCCGTGAGCGCTCCGGGAACGCTCTGGTTGAAAACCCCTATCCCGTAGACCACATCGGAGGAATACCCGGCCGTTGTGGACCTTGAAAGCTCGAGGGCCCTGTTGCTGTCGGTGGAGTAGGCCATCGGGCAGACGAAGTCCACCAGCCCCCGCTCAAGCCAGTCCCGCCAGGGGCTTGCGAACTCGGACGACGCTGTGACGGGGTCGGCCATGACCGCGCAGGAGAGCAGGGTCGAGGGTGCCGCGGAATTCAGGCGGAACCTCACGGTTTCGACCGTCATGGTGACCTGTTCGGCTTTCCAGGCCTCCCACAGGTCCGGAGACTGGGCGGGCATGACGCCGGTTTCATTGAAGAACATCGACACGGCAACCGGTTCGTAGCCAAATGACCTGTTCGGGTAACGTATGTAATCGAGGTGAATGCCCTCGACCTGGTACTTCAAAGCTATCTCGAGTGCGATGGAGGCGATGAACGCCCTCACATCGGGCAACGCCGGTGAAAGTGTTGCTCCGACTATCCCGGCGGCTTCAGCTTCGCTTCCGCTGAAATCACGGGTCGACCTTCCCGAGACATGGCTCATGAACCACTCGGGGTTGGTGTGCCAGACGTGATTTGAGTCGGAGGGCTCGTGAGGCGCGGACCATACCAGAAAGGCGTTGATCCATGCGTGCACTTCCATCCCCCTGGGTTTGGCCCGGGCAATGAGGTAGGCCAGCGGGTCGTCGTAACCGGAATAGGACGCACTGGGAAGGATGTCCGAGAGGTAATAGGCCTCGCCCCTGCCCACGACCTGTACCAGAAGGCCGTTGGCCCCCGCTGCCTCGGCCCTTTGCAGGAGCCTGTCGAGGGAGTCGGGGTGTACCAGCGCATTCCGGGAAACCCAGAAGTAGCGACAGTTGCTCTCGCCGTACGAAACGCCCACGATCAAGGCCATGCAGAGCAGACAGACAGTTTTTCCCATAGAGTGTAAGATACTTTCGGAACGTACCGTTTCAAAGCGGCACGGGTGCATCACCGAAGGATGTCCGGGAACTCCTCTTTCCTGGGTCTTCCGAACAGGGCTTCAACGGCTTCCTCGAAGCTTATCCTGCCGCTGATCATGCCAGCCACCATCCCGGTTATGGGCAGTTCCACCTCAAGGTCACGGGCAAGCTTCAGAAGGGCTTCGCTGGTGGGCACCCCCTCGGCAAGGCCGGACACGCTGCCGCCCCTGGCGAAGGCCTCGCCCCACGCCCTGTTCCTGCTCCACGGAGAGAAGAGGGTGGCTTCGTAATCACCAAGATGGCTCAGCCCGTAGACGCTGCGCCAGTCGCCCCCTGCAGCGGACACGAGACGGGCCACCTCCTGGGGGGCCCTGGCCATAAGGGCGCCCTTCAGTCCTGTCATGCCCTTGCCGTCAAGCATTCCCGCCGCGATACCGATCACGTTCTTCGCCGCGGCTCCTATTTCGCAGCCCGTCAGGTCACGGCTGTGGTAAATCCTGATGAGATGGGACGATGCGCTCTCGGAAACCCTGACCGCCGCGGCCTCGTCCTCGGACGCCACGATCATGCACCCCGGAACGCCCTTCACGAACTCCTGCGGGTGCCCGGGACCCACCCACGCACTGATGGACCTGGGTTTGACCCCCTCCTCAAACGCCACCGTGGAAAGCCTCCTGCCGGTGCCTGACTCGAGACCCTTCATGCACAGCACCAGATCGGCGGCGGAAAGGTCATGATCTGACAGTGTCCGGGCCAGGCTTCGGAAGGTCTGGGCGGGACAGGAGACAACGACCTGTTCCGCTCCCGAAAGGGCTTCGGTGAGGGATGACGTCAGAAAAACGCTTTCAGGGATGGTGAGGAAGGCGTTCCGTCGGGTTCGGGCGAGTTCGCGGAAGGGTTCGCTTCCGGCGGGTTCCCATCCCGACATCGCGTGCCCGAGCCCGGCACTGTACCAAAGGTGAAAGCCGCCCCACCTTCCGCATCCCAGAACCGCCTGTTTCATCGCTCCCTCCACCTCTTTCCGGGGGATTATAACACTCCTTTCGGTGGAAGGCCGTCCGCTTCGCTATATTGTTCATCACATTCGGGACACGTGAACTTCAAACAGGAAGGATCTTCATGAAAAGGCTCTGTTCAGCGGCTCTCCTCGCCCTCTTCGCATGCGGCACCCCCCCGGCACCTTCCGCGGGTGAATCCGTACTGCCTGTAGACACCCTTTCCGTTGTGATGTCCATAGGCGAGGAAATTGGCGATTCCACATGCACCTTCGGCCTCATCCAGGACGCCCTCATCATGGAGGACGGCAGGATGCTGGTGCTGGACAGACAAACCGCCTGCATCAAGATCTTCGATTCCGAGGGCGGGTATCTCGCCCAGGTATCCAGACGGGGCGGAGGCCCGGGTGAGCTCAACATGCCCTGGGAGTTCTTCCAGATGCCCGGGGGAAATGTCATGGTGCTCGAGATGATGAAGCAGGGCTTCGTGGTGTTCGACGACAGCCTGCGATTGACAGGCGAGATAAGCCACTGGACCCAGAACCCTCCGATGCAGTCCGTTCCCCTTTCCGACAGCACCTTCGCATCGTACAAGATCGACGCGGACATGGTCGACGAAGTGATCCTGATGAACCGCCGCATCGTCATTTACACAGTTGGTGAAGAGGAGTTCGACACCGTCCTGTGGGAGGATTCCCTTACCGCGACCCCAGGAGACCTAATGGAAAACCCCTCCATGTTCATCACCGACCTGCTCGACGCCTTCTGTCTCGAGGGCGATGGCGCCGGCTCGGTGTATTTCTCGGAAAAGAGCGGTGAGGAATACGGGATCATCGGGTGGAACGCGTCGGGCGAGGAGTTCTTCAACGTCACTCTCGACCTTGAGCCGGTACCCAAGACCCCCGAGGAGATCGCCGAAGAAAAGGTCTACGTCACCCAGTTCATCCAGAACATGGGGGGAGGCATGCCCTTCGAGTTCGAGCCCGAGCCCTTCCGGGACATGGTGGTGGCCCTGGGTGTGGGACCAGACGGCAATCTGTGGGTCCAGAGGGGCACTTCCGACACGCCCTTCTTCGACGTCTTCGACGCGTCGGGGAATCAGGTCCGACAGGTTGCGTTCCCGCAAGAGGGCTGGAGCTGGACTTTCAGTCTCTCCCCGCGGGGCATCCTGGCGTGGGAGGCCGACCCCGCGGATGGCTTCCAGAGGCTCTACATCCTGAACTGAGGAGCAGGCACGGAGGAACGGCTACTCGCCCGACCCCAGGAACTCCTCCAGTATCTGCCGGAACAGATCGGCCTCGAAGCGGTGCTCACCCTGGAACGGAAGCAGTCTGACATCGTAGCCGTGAGCAGCAAGGACCGACACGGTCTGAATGGCGTTGTCGAAGGTCACGGCGCCGTCCTGCTCACCGTGGACGATGCGCACCGGAAGACCCGCGGCAGCCTGGATCTCCTGGTCAGTTACCTCTTCGGGGAGCCAGCCGCTGAAGGGCGCTATCCCATTGAACCGCTCCGGCGCATGAAGCCCGGTCATGAGGGCCATTCCCGCCCCCTGCGAGTAGCCGAAAAGGTACACTTCCCCGATGTTGTACCTTCCCTCCAGGGAATCGAGGACCGCCAGGACGTAATCGCGTGAGCTGACCATCGGGAACCCGTCCTCGAACCAGCTGTACCCCATTCCTTCACCCGTGTCGAAGGGGTATGGCGCCTGTGGTACCGCCATGATGCAGTGAAACTCGCGTGCGACGTTCCAGAGCCTCATGAATCCCTCCGGTGTGCCCCCGACGCCGTGCAGACCGAGCAGGAGAGGAAGGGTTTCGGTGCCGTCGTACCCTTCGGGCGTATTCACACGGCACTCGAAGGGACCCGTCGTGCGAAAGACAATAGTCTCCCCGCGAAGGGCGGCTTCGGTTGCTGCCACTCCCGAAAGGCTGTCAACAAGTGAACTGAACGGTTCGGTCGTCCTCACGCGGTCGAAATCGGTGTCACCGAGAATGAAGGGCATGTTCCTGAAACCGGCGTTCCATGCGCGCCTGAGGTACAGTGCGGCAAGGTCCGCCCGCCCGAGGAGCCCGAAACAGCATGAAAGGTTGTAGATGTAGGTTTCATCCCAGGGCTGCGCCCTCAGGCCTTCAAGGTAGAACCCGGCCGCGCCCTCGTAGTCGGATGCACGGTAGCAGGAATCCCCCAGTGCGAACGCATCGTGGAAGAAACCGGCCTCGTCGATGAACGCTCCCGCTCCGGGGTCGTAGATGCCGCCGGAAACCAGACCAAGGAGAAGAAGGACACAGTTCATGAGCAACCTCCACTATCATCTCACCGCTGGTCGTCATGGAAAACCCGAACACCCCTCTCAGGCATTCCTCCCCCTTTTATAAAGCCCCGTTGTCTTCCACCTGCGGTGCGCCCACCAGTAATGATCGGGGTTTTCCCGCACGGCTTCTTCCAGGACCTTCGTGTACCTGAGTGTTATGTCTTTTTCGGCCTCGTCACGCGGAAGGTCGGTCCGGGGGTGAAGCACCGCTCTGAGCACGAATCTCTGATGGGGACCGCGAACCCTCACCATGAAACTGCAGGCAATGGGGATGCCCAGTTTGACGCTGAACGCCGCGGCACCCCGGGGCGTCGAGGCCGGATAGCCGAAGAAGGGTACCACGATGCCGTTCTTCCCGGCGTCCTGGTCGCTGAGCCAGCTTGCCGCGCCACCGTTCTTTGCGATGCCGATTATTCCCCTCATGGCCGCGTCGCGTGTGAGAAGCACGTTTCCGTGCGAACCCCTGAGCCTGTTGATGTGCCCGTCCACAAGTTCGTTCCTCTGTTCGCCCACAAGGAAGGCCGTGCCCGGCTTCAGAAAGCCTGTCATGATGCCGCCGTACTCCCAGTTGCCGAAGTGAAAGCTTATGGCCAGAAGACCTGTCGATGTCTCGAGAAACTCCCGAAGGGCCGGGGTGGGTTCCACGGTGACGTACTTCCCGGCGTAGGCGCGCCCCATCCCGGGTTGTCTTGCGAACTCGACCATGAACCTTCCGGCGTTCCGGTAGGAGTCGCGTCCGATACGGTCGACCTCCCGTGAGGGCAGATCGGGGAAGGCCTGGCGGATGTTCACCCGGCAGACATCCCTGCGAACACCGAGGATGCTCCAGCAGACCCGCCCCAGAAGGCTTCCCATGGCAAGGGCCGCACCAGGCGGAACGGCGTTCACCACGGCGGACACGCATCTGATGGCGGCGTACTGTAAACGGTGGCTGAAACTCATCTTCGGACCGCTCATCGCTTCGTTTTCCTCAAGAAGAACGACCTTATCTCCACTGCATTCTCGGGGCACAGCTCGTGACAGCACAGGCACATGATGCATTTGCCCCTTTTCATCACCGCTCTCTTATTCTTTATCACAATGGCGTCGACAGGGCAGCTCCTTGCGCAGAAACCGCAACCCGTGCACTTTTCGTTGGATCGGGGCGCCACCCTGAGCAGGGCCCTGGCAACGGTTCCCATGAACGGCGGAACGCTGTTCATCCATGATCTCCCGGGAATTCTGAAGTTCTCGAACCGGTGGACGCCGTCGGTCACGATCTCCTGCGGAGCCTTTCCGAGCCCCCTTTTCCTGGCTTCGCGGGTCGTGTCCAGCTCGAGCGGGGGAAGACCCGCCATGGCGCACATGGCCGCATCCAGGCAGACGCCGTCGCGGGACAGCGCAAGGACCCCGTCCTGCCTGGGAGTTCCGTCGGTGCTGGGTCCCCTGCCGTCCATTGCGATTATGGCGTCGGAGATGTGCAGGTCGAACCCCGCCACCTCGTACAGGTCAACTATGTTGACGGCCAGATCGCACGGACGGGGCGACATGGTGTGAAGCATGGCCTTTCCAAGGCCTGGAACGATGCCGAAGCTGTTCTTCAGGGCATTGGTGATCCGGGTGTAGGAGTGGGTCTTGAACTTGCACAGGTTTATCCTGACGTCTAAACCCTCGAGGATCGGAACGGCAACGTTGTAAGACCTGCCCCTGACTTCCACCCGTCTCGACCCCGAGCTCTCGAAGTTCACAAGGCCGATGCCGGTCTCCCGGGACATCTCAAGATACCCGCAGTTCTTCCAGTACCTCTCCACACCCTTGACCGCGCCGCCCGGGCTGTCACCAACGAATACCCCGCAACCCCTGGCCTTCAGCAGCAGCCCCACCGCCGCTGCGATCTCGGGATGGGTGGTTATTCCCCTTTCCGGGCTTTTCGCGGAGAGCATGTTGACCTTGAGAAGTACCTTCGCGCCGGGGACCGCCCGGTCGGGCCATCCGCCTGCGCAGTCCACCATCTCCTGCAGGACAGCCATGATGGTCTTCCGGTCGTAGCCCCGGAAGCCGCTTCTCACCACTACGTCAGGGAACATGACCTCAGCGGGCGCAGACACGGTTCTTGCCTGCTCTCTTGGCGCTGTACATGCGCTGGTCGGCCATTTCGAACAGCTCGTCACGTTCCCTGCTGTCGACCGGGAAACTCGCCACGCCCAGGCTCACGCTGACACAGCCTCCGGGTTGCGTTTCCGCATGGGGAATGTCGGAGTTTGCTTCGAGCACCCTTTGCCTGATCCGCTCGGCCACCTCCTCGGCGACCCTGATGTCGGTAAGGGGAAGGATGCACACGAACTCTTCGCCGCCGTAGCGGACGGGGATGTCAACTTCACGAAGGGCGTTCCTCACGGCAACTGTGAGCCTCTTCAGAAGAAGGTTGCCCATGGGGTGGCCGAAGGTGTCGTTGTACACCTTGAAATCGTCGATGTCCAGAACGATAAGGGAAAAGGGGTATCCGTAGCGGCTTGCCCTGTCGAACTCCTCCGCGTACTTCTCCTCGAAGTACCTCAGATTGTGCAGACCGGTGAGCCTGTCCCGGCGGGCCATGTCGAAAAGCTCGTCCTGCATCAGGGCGCCTTCGACAGCGCCTGCGGCCTGTTCGGCTATCTTCTGTATCCTTCTGACGTCATCGGATTCGTAACGGTACGCCACCGGGCTCTGAAGGTCTATGACGCCCACGATCCTGCCCTGGCTTATCATGGGAACTACAAGCTCGCTTGCAGTGCCCTCCTGATTCGCCACGTAGTCGATGGTCTGGCCCGTGTCACGTATGTTCACGGGTCTTGCGGAGTACACCGCCCTGAGCACGGCACCCCTGCCGCCGGGCGTCATCTTCAGGACCTGGCCCACGGGGGACCACTCTTCCCTGTAGCCCCTCTCCGCCTTGACCACCATTACTTCCGGAACCGACCCCTCATCGAGGTTGCCCGCGAGAAGGATGGCCAGGCACTCTCTGGGGTAGAGCCTCTGAAGGGTTTTCAACAGGGTGGAACAGACCGAGTCGATGTCGGATACCGCCTGAAGTTCCCTGGAAATGCCCGAGATGGTCTCGAGTTCCTGGGTCCGGTCCTGAAGCTCGAGGCCCAGCTGATACTCGCGCGTCATGTCGCTGAAGATGATCTTCACGCTCTCCACGCTGCGTCCCCTGCCCCTGCCCGGCAGATACCTGACCTCAAGGACCCTTTCATTGGCGTTGTCGGCAATGACCCCCGAAGCGTTCTCGAAGTTACCGGCGAATGCGGACGCTGAAAGGTCCTCCTGGTCGACACCCCTGAGTATCACTGTTGACTTGAAGTGTTCGCCCACGAGCTGGTGGGGTTCACGTCCCAGAAGCACCCCGGTGTTCCCCCTGGCCTCGGTTATCAGCCCCTGGGAATCCACGCAGACCACCGCGCTTTCGAGGGAATCCAGCAGTTCGGCCGATTCGTCCAGGCACCTGGCAACCTTCTCCTGGGCCATCATGCCAAGCAGACTTCCCGCAGCCATGTCGGCCAGTTTCCTGACCCCCTCAGCCGCCCATGGCGAAAAAGGCCTTCCCGTTGCCCCCCTGTCGGTCCTGATCAGCCCGAGGACTTCGCCCCCCGCGACAATGGGAGTATCGAGGTAGTCAAAGGTTCCGGACCATTCGATTATGCCGGGGGGAGCGTCGAGAGATGATGAACGCACCTGCCGGCGGTCCCTCACGGCGATGGCCGCAGGTGAATCGGGCTGACGGAGCTCGATGGGCTTTCGGGAGATCCCGGTGCCCATGGCTACATGCACTTCAAAGCGCGCCCCATCGGGCTGCCTGCTGCCCCCCCAGACCCTTTCGAATCCCAGCCCCACCAGCACCGAGACGGCGATCCGCCTGAAGAGTTCCTGAACCGTTACTGAGGTTATCAACCCTTCGGCGAGCCCCGCCACGGTTTCGAGCCTTTCAAGCTGTTCCAGCAGTGATTCGGAAAGGGAATGCAGGATCTGGTCGCTGTCGGGGTGGGTGGCGGAGGCGATCCCGGTGTTCCCGGCCACAAGAGCGGATAACTTTCTGGCAAGGCTTGCCGCCGGATGTGAATAGGCCAGGACCGCGTCGGCGCCAGCCAGTTCGGCCCTGAACCTGAGGTTCCGGTTGCCGTCGGGAATGTATATCACCACAGGTGTTCCCACCGTTCCTGAATGGGACTTCAGGAATCGGCACAGGCGGATCCCGTCCAGATAGGGCAGAAGCGCCGAAGCCACAACGACGCCGGGTCTGCTTTCGCACGCAAGACCCGCTGCCTTCATGCCGTTGTCGGCTGTCAATACCGTGAGACCCTCCTTGCGGAGGGCCTCCACGGTGGTTTCCCTTAGTGCGGAACCGCCCATGGCCAGAAGCACTTCAGGCCTGTTCAGGGCGTTTCCCTCCTATCTGTTGGCCTCGATCACCGCCTGGGCAGCGGCCAGTCTCGCGACCGGAACCCGGTACGGGGAGCAGGACACATAGTTCAACCCAACCCTGTGGAAGAACCTTATCGATGTGGAGTCACCGCCGTGCTCTCCGCAGACTCCGAGCTTCAGAGCCGGCTTGATCTTTCGCCCACTCTGGACGGCAATGGCCACAAGCGCTCCTATCCCGTCCTCGTCAATGGACTGGAAAGGGTCCTTCTCGTAAATTCCCATGCGAACATAATCCCCAAGGAACTTGCCCGCATCGTCACGGCTGAACCCGCAGCCCATCTGGGTCAGGTCATTGGTGCCGAAACTGAAGAAGTCAGCCTCTCCGGCTATCTCGCCCGCCGTCACACACGCCCTGGGAACCTCGATCATGGTGCCGATCTGGTACGCGATGTAGTCAGCCGGTTTCGAGTTCTCGGAAAGGACTGCGTCTATGGTTTCCTGCGTCAGACGCCTCATGATGCGGAGCTCCTCGACGTGGCCCACGAGGGGGATCATTATCTCCGGGAGGACCTTGATGCCCGATCCGGTGATCCTTATCGCGGCCTCCATTATGGCCCTGACCTGCATCCGGGTCACTTCGGGGTAGGTAATCCCCAGCCTGCATCCACGGTGCCCCATCATGGGGTTGAACTCGTGAAGGCTCTTCACCGTTTCGGTGATGCGTTCAAGGGGAACCCCCATCTCCAGGGCCATCTCTTCCTGGCCCTGCGGATCGTGGGGGAGGAACTCGTGAAGCGGCGGGTCGAGAAGCCTGATATTGCAGGGGCGTCCGTTCAGGGCGGTGAAGATGCCCTCGAAATCCTGCTTTTGAAGTGGGTGCAGCTCATTGAGGGCCTGAAGGTAGGTTCTTTCAGGCTCCTCGAGTTGTTTCTGGTACTCTTCCACGTCACCCGTACCGGTCTGGATCCTCTCCCGGAGGCGCTTCACCCTGTCAGCGACGAGGATGAGCTTTCTGAAGCTTCTGATGCGGTCGCCCTCGAAGAACATGTGCTCGGTGCGACAAAGACCCACGCCTTCGGCTCCGAACAGAACCGCCATCTCCGTGTCTTTCGGGGTGTCGGCGTTCGTTCTCACCTTGAGGGTTCTGATCTCGTCTGCCCAGCCCACGAGCCGGTTGTACTTCTCGAAGAGCGGTGAGCTCGACTCGGGCATCTCGCCCCTGAGGACCTGAACGATCTCGGATGGTTTCACCGCAACGGATCCGGCGAACACCTCGCCCGTGAAGCCGTCGATGGCCAACATGTCGCCTTCGGTGAAAGCCAGGTCGCCCAGCGTCATGCGTTTGGCGGCGCTGTCGATGACAAGTTCGCCAGCACCCGCCACGCAGGGGGCACCCATTCCCCTGGCCACAACCGCCGCGTGGCTGGTCATCCCTCCGCGGGCGGTGAGGATGCCGCGGGCCGCAGCCATTCCCCCTATGTCCTCGGGGCTGGTTTCCTGGCGGCAGAGGATAACGGCCTCGCCCCTCTCCGCCCACTCCTCGGCATCGTGGGCGGTGAACACCATCCTGCCGCAGGCGCCGCCCGGCGACGCGTTCAGCCCCTTTGTGAGAAGCCGGGCCTCCCTTTTGCTTGCCTGGTCCAGAACCGGAGCGAAGAGCTGATTGAAGCTCTGGGCGGGGACGCGCATAAGGGCTGTTTTCTTGTCGATGAGGCCTTCGGCGGCCATGTCAACCGCCATGGAAAGCGCTGCGAACACCGTACGCTTGCCGCTGCGTGTCTGCAGGATGAAGAGCTCGCCGTTCTGAATTGTGAACTCGATATCCTGCATGTCTTTGTAGTGTCGCTCCAGCTTGCCGCGAATGTCGAGCAACTCGCTGTAAGCCCGGGGATTGTCCCGGGAAAGGTCGCTTATGGGGCGGGGCGTTCTGATCCCGGCCACCACGTCCTCGCCCTGGGCGTTCATCAGGTATTCTCCGTAGAAAACATTCTCGCCGTTGGACGGATCGCGGGTGAAGCACACTCCCGTTCCGCTTTCCTCGCCCATGTTGCCGAAAACCATGCTCTGCACGTTCACCGCTGTTCCCCGAAGCCCGCGGATCTCGTTCAGCTCACGGTATCGGACGGCCCGGGAGTTGTTCCAGCTGCTGAAAACGGCGTTGATGCTGTGGCGGAGCTGCTCCCAGGGGTCGGACGGGAAGGGTTTGCCAATCCTCTCGATGTATATGTTCTGGTAGAGTTCGACGACTTTCTTCAGGTCCGGGGTGTCGAGCTCGGTGTCGATCTTCGTTCCCTTTTTCGCCTTGACTGACTCGAGCGCGTGCTCGAAATCGTGGTGGGGGATCCCCATGACCACATCGCCGAACATCTGCATGAACCGCCGGTAGCTGTCCCACGCGAAACGAGGGTTTCCGCTCATGCTTTCCAGCGCTCCGAGCGTATCGCTGTTTATCCCCAGGTTGAGAACGGTGTCCATCATACCCGGCATGGAAACCGCCGCCCCGCTCCGCACGGAGAGGAGAAGAGGGTTCCTGGGGTCGCCGAAACCACGACCGAGTTCACTCTCGAGCATGGCGATGTTCGCTTTGACCTGCTCGAGAAGACCCTCGGGCCACTGGCCTTCGAGAGCGTTGAAGCGGTCGCACGCCTCGGTGGAGATGGTGAAGCCCGGCGGGACGGGAAGCCCTATGCTCGTCATCTCCGCCAGGTTGGCGCCCTTGCCGCCCAGAAGGGATTTCATGTCCCTTCCGCCATCGGTCTGCGTTTTTCCGAAATAGTATACGAATTTCTCGTTCATCAGTTGCCGTATCCTCTGGGTTGATTGAAAAAAGGGAAATGGTCCGAGAGGCCAAAATATAGCGGATGAAACCTGACCGTGCAACGACTGTGTGGCTTAAGTTCCTGTACACCTGTGCTTTCGCCAGATGTAGGCCACAAAGTCCTCCACTTCACGGCGCTGAGGTTCGTCAAGCGGGGGAACCTGTTTCAGAACCCACTCGACTGCGTCTCCCGGCTCGGAAAACGTTCCCAGCCTGCCCGAGAGCCCCGCGAGAACATCGGCTATCTCTTCCCTTCGGGTTTCGAGGCTCTGGTTTTCACCCTCCCTGGCGGCCTCGTCGAGGGGATCGATGGGGCTGTCGATGTCGACCGTGGCAGCAAGCAGACGGTAGTGCTCACCCATCTGCGTTGCAGAAACGCCGTACTCCTCGGCCAGCTGCTCCTGCGTGAAATGGGGGCCGTTCCGGGTGACCGCGTACTCGAGGGCGGCCGCCCATATCCCAGGTTTCCTTCCAACCGGTTTCTTCAGGGCGCAGAAGTGGTTCCACAGGTATGCGGCCCTGCGGGCTTTTTCCCTGCTGTACCCGTGAAGCCCCAGCATTCCGGCGGCCATTCCCGACACCGCGTTTTCCAGCGGGATGTCGTCGTGTTCGATCACCGACCTGCGAAACCTCACCCTGAGCGCTTCGATGCGCAAAAGGGTGTGCTCGATCCGCTCGTCGAACGGCGCAAGGTCACGGGCCTGCAGAAGCAGGTGCAGGCTCTCCTCGAGATTCCCCCTCTTTGCTTCAAGCATTGCCAGGTAGGAGAGGGTCGAGGGGATCCGGTACTTCTCACGCCGGGCCACCGAGTTGAGGATCCTCTCGGCTTCGGTGTCGCGGTTGAGCATGAGAAGAAGGAGCCCCTTTTTTCGCAGCGCGTCGGTATCCTGCGGGTAGTGCTCGAGGTAACCGGTCATGGACTCGAGCGACCTCTCGTACCAGTCGAGCCTCAGGAAGATGTCGGAGGCCAGAAGCAGGGCTGCAGGCCCGGGAATGCCGTGCCACTGAAAGCCCTGAAGCCTTCTGGCAACATCCGAAACCCTTCCCTCCTCCATTTCAAGCTGGGCAAGGTAAAGGAGGGCCAGATCCTGATCGGGCGTTCCCCGGATCTCCTGGGAAGCAAGCAGCCTGCTGAGGCCCTCATGCGCGCGCTCGGCGTCTTTGGCCTCTCGGGCGTCCTCGACCTGCTTCCACAGCCAGGATATCTTCCCTGAAGGTTCGGTATCGGTCATGGTGCGTCCCCCAGATTCACCACTGCAAAAACCCCACTGTGAACGGCCCTTCGGATGAACCCACCGCCAGCGGAAGCGTCGGCGCCCAGTTGGAAGATGTAGGCGCCGGTTGCCGGAGGGTCGCCGTCGCTGTCGAGTCCGTTCCAAAGGAGCTGGTTGTACCCCGCGCTGCACTGACCAGCGACCCGTGCTATCTCGCGGCCTGTCACGGTGTAGATCCCAACGCTCACCCACGCATCGCCGGAAAGAACGAAGCTGAAGCACCTGTGGCCTGCTCCGGGGTTGGGGTATACCGCGACCTGGCCGAATACTGTCTCACCGGGCTGGGCCACGGTGACCAGAAGGCTGTCGCTTGAAGGGTTACCCACCCCGTCGGTGGCCTGCAGGATAAGAAGGTGCTGCCCCTGCACGAGCAGAGGAAGGTCGAACGACACCCTTCCCCTTGTAGTACTGCCCGTGTGGTAGCTGAAGTAGGGGCCCATGTCATTCTCGGAGCCGTCGATGAAGAGCCTCAGTCTGGTTCCCTCTCCTCCGAGAAAACAGATGCCGCTGGAATCCGCCAGGTCGGCCTGAAAAACCACGGAGCCTGTAACGACGGGGTTTTCAACGCCCCTGTGACCCTGGATCCACATCTCTATGGCCGGGCCCTGATCGTCCCCCGTTGGTGGTTCACCGGTCACCATGACGGCCGGGTCAACCGCATCCGCCCTGACTGCTGCCAGGGCAAGGGCGTTCCCTTCCGCCCGGGCAGTGGTTCCGGTCCTCGCCTGCGCCGGAATGCGGCATTCCGCTGAGAAGACCCCTTCGGAGAGCGTCGCCGCGCCCCTCCATGCGGTGCCGCCATCCTGAAGGTACTGGATCTCACCTCCGCCGAGCATGTCGTAAACCCTGGGCAACCCCGCCTCCCGGACTTCAAGCAGGACCAGGCCGGAAGGGAAGCCTGCGTTTCCGCTGACGGTGTTCAGCTCGCCCGTGAAAAGAGTGTCACGCTCGACCTGAATGAGGGGAAGTGCCTCGGGTCTGGGGACCTGAAGGCCGGGAATGCCGAAAAGGACATAGTACCTGTTGTTGCTGTAGCTTACGGAATTGGCCAGCTTGGAGTACCAGACCGCCATCCCGGAAGGGGTGCCCGAGTTGTAAAGGCTGTCGAGCAGCACCCGGGTGAAGCCGAAGTTGGCCGTGGTCCCGGGGAATGTCTTCCGGGTCGCGGCCACCGTGGAAAGGGCTCCTCCCCCGGCGGAGTAGACCAGAGCCTCTCCGATCGATTCCACACCGGGAGTGTCGAACGCTGACAGATCGCAGCTCGAAAGGATTACCAGGGGAAGCCTTCCGTCGTTCTGAAGGGCGGACACGTCCTGCAGGCGGAACACCTTTTCGTGTGTGATCTGGTTCGCTGAGCCGTGACCCATGAAAACGAGGCAGCCCATCCCCCGGTTCCACAACTCCACAAAGTCCTCACGGGCTTCGGGCTTCTCGGGATGGACTCCGTCGGGTGATGTGCCCTGGGGCCAAGGGTAATTCACAAGGTAGAACTTCACCCTTCCGAGACTGCGGGGAAGGGTTGTGGCCACGAGACTCTCGAAGTCTTCGGTATGGAAGGCTTCACGGGCCGAGTTTCCGTTGCCCCACTCGTCATCGGCGAGAAGGACGCAGCGGTTCATCCAGCTTCCCGCAGTGGCGCCGGACTGAAGCGTTACCGCATTCTCCACCATGGTCTCCAGCTTGAGGGGCGAATCGACGGGGAGCCGCGCGACGGGGATCTCGGGAAAGACCGCATTTTCGTGAACCATTGCGAACCAGTCATCCACACATGGCGGTTCCTGCGTTCCGTTGAGGCGGATCCAGGGGGGGATCATCACGGGCTGGCTGGTGGTGCGATTGAAGAAGTCGTAGTGGCCGTCGCCCACCAGCAGCAGCTCCCGGCAGCCCAGATCCCACGAGTCCATGGCCCATCTCACGGCCGAACGGATGGCTCCCGGGTCGGCAACGCCCTGACCGAACTCGTCGTACACTTCCCTGGTGGTCGCCACGACGGTGCGGTTTCCCAGCTGCTCCTCAATGGCGGAAACGGCCCAGGCGCCTTCCAGAAGGATCTCAGGAACGACTATGAGCTTGTCTCCGGAAGTCACCGTGCCCACGAGCCTGCCCGGGGAGGCCGCGACGATGGAGTCGGGCGGTGAGAAGGCGTCGGGGTTGGCTGCGCAGACCACCGTTTCAAGGGATACATCGACTCCCACGGTGAGGAAACCTGACTCAGGTTCCACCCCCGTGAGAAGCACCGGTGCTTCGGGCACGGTGAGGTCGAAAGCGAGAACCCCCTGTTCTGCTCCGTAAAAAGTGACCGAAAAGGGGGTGTTTCCGCTGAAGCCCTGAAAGAACACCGGAGCACCGTCGGCGTGGGGAGCCCTGTCGTACTTTATGTCCAGCCCATCGAACAGAACGATCCCTTCCTCGACCTCGAAGTCCAGCCTGACGCTTCCGGACGCTGCAATGAACAGGTCGGTGAACACCACCGTTGCAGGGCCGGCCCCGTTGACCTGTCTCGAGCCCTTCAGAACTCCGTTCACGTAAAGGTTCATTGTGCATTCGGTCGTTTCATCAAGAGCCATGCGGACCGTGAATAGGGCTCCGTGATCCTGAGTGAGGCCTGGGAGGGAGTAGGGGATGGTCACCGAACCGCCGCCCTCGAACTCCTCCTGGACCCACCCGGTGTCGTCGCTCTGGTCCGGGCGCCACAGGACGTCCTCCTCGATGGTCAGCGCGTGGGGATTCCCGTTTTCCCAGGGCGGGCCCGCGGGCGATGCTTCCCGCTCCGATATCCTGGCTCCCGGAGCGCCTCCCCATGTGAGCCAGTAGACCCTGTGGGAAGCGTATCTGTGCACAAGGCGCTGGAATTCGCCGTCCTGCGGGATCCAGCGGTTCAGGGAGAATGCGTAGAAAAGAACCCTGTCCTCAGGATCGAAGATGCCGTTACCGTTCTTGTCATCAATGAGAACGGCTGTTTCAGAAAGCATGTGTTCGTCGTCCGGGTTGGTGTTGAAAGCCGTTCCAGGGCCGGAGAAGAGGCCCAGGCTTTCAACGGAATGACCCGAGCCGCATCCCGCCGCTTCCAGCATGGCGCCGCTCACGGCCACCGGACCGGTTTCCTCCACCGATATCCTGGCCCACGGCCTTCCGTGGAACGGGCTTTCCGCCCTGCCCCGGGGCAGGGGCCAGTAACGTGGGCTTTCGGGAGAAACACCCGATACGAGGCTTCCCGCAGGCACGGGCCGGGAGGAGGGAGCGCCAAGGGGATCGTCCCAGACAAGATCGAGTTCGACCCTTTTGGAGTATCTGTCCCCGCCGGTGTAGGGAAAGACGTCCACCACCGCGAAAAAGCCCCCGGCCAGGGGGAGCGTTCCCCGGAGAATGGCGGGGGGAAAGGCGGTATCGCCCGAAGCAACAAGTTCGCGATCAAGGGCTTCCATGCGGGTTGCCACAGCCGAAAGCTCGGGAGAAGAGCCGGGTGGAACGGGGATAAAGACTGTTCTCACCGGCACAGATGGAACACCGTCCTCAAGGATGTTCACGCAATCCTCGATACGGGCTGAACCAAGGGGTCCCGGTACCGGTGTTCCGAACTCTTCGGCCCCATGCCATGAACCTGCCACAAGGATGAGAAAAAACACTGTGAACATCATTCCTCCAATAGACCCGGAAGAATCTCGGCGGCCCGTCCCGGGATCCAGATTACGCCAGGAGCCTTGGAAAGACTTGTTGGTTCGGGGTTAAGCTCGACGATCTCAACCCCGGCCTGCAGGGCTTCCCAGGGGATGCCTGCGGCGGGCCAGACCAGCATGCTGGTGCCAACCACGAGAAGAAGGTCGGCCCAGTCCGCCGCGAGTTGAAAGGCGTCCCTTATGACCCTTTCGGGAAGTGGTTCGCCGAAAAGCACAACATCAGGACGCAGAACCGCGCCGCAGTCGGGACACTTCGGGGGAAGGACGCTCAGGTGGTCATCGCTGAAACTGGCTGAAAAGCCGCAACCGTCAAGGCACGAAACGGTTCGCATGGAGCCGTGAAGCTCGTAGACTTCGGTAAGCCCGGCTGCCTGGTGCAGCCCGTCAACGTTCTGCGTGACAACCGGCAGCCTGCCCTTTCGGTTCTGAAGGTGCAGAAGGGCACTGTATCCGGAATGGGGAACGACCCCTTTCCGTGCAACAAAACGCTTGCCGTACCACTCCCAGACCATGGCGGGGTTGGTTCGCAACCCATCGATCGATGAGAGCTCCTGGGCGGAGAAGTCGTTCCAGAGGCCTCCGGCGCCTCGAAACGTCGACATTCCGCTTTCCCTGGACATCCCGGCCCCGGTGAACACCAGCGTCCGTTTGGAGCTGTCAAGAAGGATCCTGGCCTCTTCGTACCCGTTCATCACCGCTCCGGGGAGACGGCGAGCAGACCCGTGTCTGAGGCCCGTCTGCCGTCGGTGGTCTCAAGCGTGACCCTGTAGATGTAAGCCCCTGCTGCCGGCAGATCGCCATCTGCGTCACGGCCGTTCCATACCAGTTGGCCCGTACCGCCGGCATGTGAAGCAATGCCATGCCAGACGGGCCGGCCTGTGACGGTGTAAACCGTTACGCCGACCTGGCCGGGTTCGGTTGTTTCGAACATGAAGGCCCTCTCTCCCGCGCATGGGTTCGGAAACACCGCCACCCCGCCAAGGAGTTGATCGCCGTCGGCGGTGATGGTTATCTCAAGTGTGTCGAGCGAACCGTTCCCCATCCCGTCCCATGCCGCAAGGATAAGTGTGTGCCCGCCCGGGGAAAGCTCTGGCAGCGTATGGGTCAGAACGCCTCGGGTATGGCTTCCGGGCAGGTACTGGAAGGACGAACTGACATCCAGGCCCTCTGAGTCAATGGACAGAAGTATGGCCCGTCCCGCCGACGAGCCGAAGATGCTTATGCCGCTCTCATCCTCGAGTTCCGCAACGAGCAGGTTCGCAAGGCCGGCCGTCACGTGCCGCATTGATATCCCGGGGCCTATGGAATCAGGTGAATAGCCACCCGAGTCAGCCACGGCGAACCATTGATCCCAGGCCACATGCTGCTGAGACCCGTTGGTTCCGGGGGCGTGAGCCCGGGCCAGAGACCCCGTGTCCGCCTGAACCGGCATGAAGAACTGAAGGCTGAACGTGCCGTCAGGGCCGGTTTCGAAAACCCCCCTGAAGGCGTTTTCCCCCATCCTTATCCACGGGATCGAAACGCCCGACAGGGGGCTCACATAGACAACGCTGTCCCCGCTCTCGCTCACTGAGACCTGGAAGGTGCGCTGCGCGGGAAACCCGATCTCCACGGAATTGAGCCTGCCACGGAGCAAACCTGACGCCGGGATCTCGAGGGCTGTTCCGCTGTCATCCCCCATGGGAGGCACCACGCCCCCGTCTCCGAGGATGTTGTAATAGTGGTTCCTGTAGTTGTGCGCTTCGATCTTGGCTATCCACATTGCCTTCGAGACACTCATGCGCTGGGGTCCGTAGACTGATTCCAGAAAGATCGTTAGAAGAGCAGTGTTCTGGGGGCCGATACTTGCGTCGGATGATCCGATCGCCGCCACCGCGCCACCCTGAATGTGCTTCACCAGAGTCTCACTGAAGCACTCGGCGCCCAGCATGTCGAACTGACCGGTATTGCAGCTTGCGAAGAAAACCACCGGAAGCCTTGGCAGGTTCACCAGCCCCGGTACATCGAGTGATGAAAGCAAATTCTCCTGTGCTATCTGATTGTAGGAGCCATGGCCGTAGAAGACCACCATGGAACAGCCCTGGTTGATGGCATTGACAAAATCCGCCCTGGCCTGGGGTTTTTCGGGGTGAACGCCGTCAGGCGAGGTTCCCTGCGGCCAGGGGTAGTCGATGAGATACATCTTCTCAACATCCACCGAAAATGGTATCACGGAATTGACAAAACCCTCCGTGGCAAGGGTATGGATGGCCTCGGAAATGGAAAATCCGTTCCACTCGTCGTCTGCCGCCATTATCACACGGTTGGCCCAGGCGCCGTTGGCACTGGCCCTCTCGTAAACGGTCAGCCTGTCGATGTATTCCTGGAGTTCGGCGCCGGAGGAGACCGGAAGCCGGGAAACCGGAAGCTCCGGAGCAATGGCCCCCTCGTGTACTGTCACAAAACCGCCGTCGCCGGCTCCATACTTGTTGTCGCTCGCGCCTATTGTTCGGAACAGTGGGGAAAGGGGTCTTTCGCCCGTGGTGTGTCCCAGCGGATCATGGTTGCTGTCGCCAACGAGAAGAAGCGCCTGGGGAGGGTTTGCCCAATGGTCAAGCGCGTGTCTGACAAAGGAGCGCACCGCCCCCGGTGATTCGACGCCCTGGTTGAACTCGTCGTAAACCTCGCTGTAGCTCGCAGGAAGGATCGTGAGCCCCCTTGCGGCATACACGGCTTCGATGGGCGAAGCGAACTCCATGAGACTTTCGGGGAAGAGAACGATCACATCCCCTTCGAGGCCGGTGCCAACAATACGGCCGGGCTGGGCGTACTCGATCGACGCGGGCTGCAGGTAACTGCCCGGGTTTACGACCCAGGCCGAGCCTGACGGTTCCGTGTCTATAGACAACCCTGCGACTCCGTCCGAGATACTCCAGTTCACAAGCTCGACCGGACTGAAGGGGGAGCCGGTCAGGAAAGCCCTGGCCCCGGGTTCTGTACCAGGGACCTCGAAGGTGTACGACCCGGCAGCCCTGTCAAGGAAGAAAAGCTGCCTGTCGGGAGCCAGGAGTGTTTCCAGCTCGATCTCGAGGTAGTTGAACGCCGAAGGCCCCTCTGTGTTGGATGACCAGATCTTCAGAGTATTCATGCCCTGGTTGAGGGGTGGGTCGTCAATGGCCCATAGCCTCATGAACTGATTGTTCAGGAATGTGCTGTCGACAATTGTCACACCGTTCAGGACCAGACTGTCCGATCCGCTTCCGGTGTTCCTGGTGTGCATGATGCTCACCCTGAGGGTCCTTCCGGAGCTGCCGGGGGGGGGTGAGAAATAGATGTACGAGGGGCTGCTCTGGGGAATCGGTGACCAGCACCAGCCCGTCCTGTCCTCTTCAACGTACCAGGTGTAATCCTGTTCAAGCCATACAAGATGGGCAGTGGTGGGCCCCCATTGCGGATACCCCTGAAGCGAGGCGTCGAAGGTTTCCATCCTGACCCCGGGAGAGCCGCCCCATGTGAGCCAGTACGTATTGGCGTCGTCGTACCTGTGCCAGGTGTGGCCGAGGCTGTCGCCTTCGACAACGGTTCTGACAAGGGCTGAGCCGTAGAAGAAGAGCGTGTCGGCAGTGTCGAACATCCCGTCGTCGCCGTCCGAGATCGAGAGCGCAACCGGCGTTGGAAGGTGTTCGTCGGCGTAGTCTTCAAGAACGAATGGAATCCCCGGGCCCGTGAGCATGGAGAACGATTCAGAGGGCATGCCGACCACCTGGCATCCCGCGTCCTCAAGCTGCTGGCCTGTGATGGCATGAAAGCCGGTTTCGGTGACCTTTATCCGGGCCCATGGTTTTCCCCAGAAAGGGCTTTCGGGGGAACGCAGCCGGTCCCGCCACCAGAGCGATCCCTCGGGTGCCACGCCCTCGAGAAGGCTCCCCGCAAGAGGCCTGCCGCCGCCCCTTTCCGGCCAGGAGACACTGAGGCTGACCCTTGAGGCGTACCTGGAAAGGTCGCCGAAGCAGAATGGGTCCACGGTGACCATTGCCACGCGGGTACCCGCGAGGGGAATGACCCTCATCGTGACCGCGTCGCTGGGAAGCACTGAGGATGTCGATCCGTTGACCTCGGTCATCTCCATGCCCGACCCTTCAACGGACGGAACCAGAGCCCAGGGAATGTCGTCCCATCCGGTTGGAGCCACGGCATCGACACTGAAATCAAGCACTGGCTGGACGCCAGGCGGAACGGGAACGAAGAAAATCCGGGCTGGTCTTAGAACACCACCCGTGGCGGGCACGCATTGCATACCGGGAAGTTCAGGGCGAAAGGCCCGGCCCTGAGGCGTCAGGGTAGCGGTTCCCGTATCCACCGTAGTGGTGAAACTTCCGGCAAGAACCGCGAGAAAAACCTGAAGACCGGTCATGCAGAAATCCTCCCGGTTAAATCGTAGTCCCCCTGACAATCCATATATAATAGCAGTTCACTTTGCCCGTGGAGGTTCCGGTTTGGCCTTGAAGCCCGGTTTCGATTCGGTGTCATTTCAAATCGCCTGGCGGTGTCTCAGGCGCCATCCGTCCCGGAAAAGGGTCGCGTTCAGCACCGTGGTCAGCGTGGCCGGTGTCGCCATGGGCGTCGCAGCCCTTGTCGTGGTCATGGGCGTTCTGGACGGTCTCGAGCACTTCATCACGGAGAGCGTTGTGAACGTTGACGCCTCCCTTGCCGTTCTTCCCTCGGGAGCCGGGGTTGTCCCCGACGACCCTCGCTTCATCGAGAGCATACTTGAACTACCCGAAGTCGCCTCCGCGGTTCCTTACATACAGGGAGAAGCCATCGCAAGGCTTCCGGCGAGAAACCTCGAAACGGGCTGCATGGTCCGGGGGGTTCCCACTGATGCACCCCTGTTCCCGGGGATAGACTCGCTGATGGCGTGGGGTTCGTGCACCCTTGAAGAAACGGGAGGTCTCCCCGGGGTGATCATGGGCCTTTACCTCGCCGAGGAGTTCATGCACGGCTCGGGCGACACGATAGTCTTCTTCCCGCCGAGAAGCCTTTTCTCGGGCCGCTCCAACAGCGCCCGTGCAGTTTTCGTGGGCGCCGTTGAAACGGGACTGCCCGCCAACGACAGGAACCTGGCGTGGGTCCCCCTCTCCGTTGCGGCCCGCATGTTCATGCCCGGTGGAGGTTTAAGCGGGATTCAGGTCACTCCGTCCGACGGGTACGATGAAGAGGCCGCAAGGCAGGCACTCGAGGCGTTCCTCCCCGATTCGCTCATGGTCATGACCTGGAAACAGAGAAATCCGGCGCTCGCGGCCAGCATGAAACTGGAGCGGCTGGGATCCATGGCCGCCCTGCTTCTGATAACCCTGGTGGCGACCTTCAACATCATGGGCACAGTTGCAAGAAGCGTGGTCGAGAGAAGGCGCGACATTGCCGTACTGAGGGCAATGGGCGGAAGCGACGCTCTTGTGGCCAGGATTTTCCTCTGGGAAGGGGTTTTCGTGGGCATCACCGGAGCCGTGCTGGGCGTCGCACTGGGTCTTCTGGGATGCCACATCCTCTCGTCCACGGGGATTGTCAGCCTTCCGGACGTCTACTCATTCCACGACAATCTCCCTGTGAGGGTTTCGGCCCGGAGCACCCTGATCGCGGCCCTGGCGGCGGTGGCCATGAGCATCCTGTCCGCCATGGTGCCGGCGGGCAAGGCCGCCTCAATGGACCCTGTGGCGGTCCTTCGGAAATGACGGCACTTCTCACCGTTCTCCTCCTGGTTCCGTACTGCCCCTCCGACAGCGCCAGAACGCTTCTGACAATAAGGGAGGTACCCCTTCGCGCACTGCTCTTTGCCGAGCAGGGAGCAAGGTCAGACGGCGCGGAGGTGGTGGAGTTTGCCAGGTTGCTAGAGCTGGCGGGAAGGTTCACCGATGCGGCAAGGGTTTATTCACTGGCGGTTGCCCAGACCGGCCCCTCCACCCCAGGCTGGCTCAGCGACAGGCTGCGGGGGGTGTCCACCCTTGACACCACCCTGGTGCTGGAGGCGTGCCTTCGGAACAGGGGCACGACAATGGTCAGGAACGTGGTGCTGATGGTTCCAAGACCCGCATCACACGAACCCTACCAGACCATATGCGTTCTCGAGAGCGACTTCTCCGGGGGAGGTCCGGTGCTGACGTGCGTGGTGGACTCGCTGGCCCCTGGCGCCAGGGTTTTCAAAACGATCAGGCTGGGGGTTCACCAGGAGCCCCACACCTTCAGGCCCATACACGCAGTTCTTGGAGACGATACCCTGAAAGCCCTCATGGAAATCGCGCGCCGGGTCGAGGGAACCCGGGCCGCTCCGGGCCCCTGTCTTGAAATGTCACGGGAACTTGCCGAACAGGCCCGTGAAAGCATTGTTCCGATCCACGTGGCCGGCGGTGTGATGTTTCGGGGAGACAGCCTGGTCTTTCACGCATGGACCGTCCTCGATTCGCTGGTTCCCGGCCTCCCCATCGATCCCCTTCTCATGAGGACCGACTCGATGATGGCGGTGGGTCACTGCCCCTCCGACATGATACCGCTGTGGAACCTCGACTACACAGATGGCTGTGAGTTGAGCGCCCTTTACTCCGGGATCAGCTCGAATCTGGAGATGAACATGAGGGCGTATTTTTCGGAAAGGTGAGGCAGCCTTGTTAAGAATGGCCGGGCTTTCCGCCCTTTTCACCCTGACGTGCTGCTCCGGACCGGAAGGCACCGATCTCAACGACACGGTCGGGTCATATTTGAACGCCCTGGGCGGACGGGAGACCCTTTTGGGGATCCAGTCCGTGCACACCGTAGACAGCCTGAACATGGCCGGGCTTTCGGGGCTGAGCGAGGCGTGGTGGGTCAGGGAGCCCTTCATGGGAAGGGTGAGGGTCTCACTGGGCCCGGTGGAGCAGAACATGCTTTTCCGCGGAGACAGCGTGTGGAGCCTCGACAGGAACGGCAACCTGGCCCCGGCGGGTCAGGAAGGTCTTTCGCAGCTGGAAAGCGCACGGGCCACGGTTTTCAACAACGCTTTTCTGGGAGTTGAGAACCTCGAATACCTCGGAGACTCACTGATCGCAGGAGAAAGGGTGTCCCTCGTACTGCTCGACCTCGAGACACCGGTCGTCTACTGCATCTCCCGCGAGTCGGGACTGCCAGTAGCCCTCATCACCAGAGCCATGGGTATGACGATGGTTCAGTACCCCGAGGACTTCACAGTCGTCGACGGGGTGACGATCGCCCTCTCCACGAGGGACGTTCTGCCTGAGATGGGCATGGAGAGCACCAGCAGGAACATCCTGACCGAATTCAACACGGCCCACCTGTTTCACGACAGCATTTTCTCGCTGATCCCCGGCATCCCGGACTGGCAGCTCACAGTCTCCGGAACACCCGAGCCGTTTCAGCTCCACGGCGGGCACATCTACCTTTCCGTCAGGGTCAACGGACGGGAAGCCCTGGCCGTGCTGGACAGCGGCGCGGGAGCAACCCTGCTCGACAGCGCCTTCGCCCGGGAGCTGGGGCTGCTTTCCGAGGGAGCCTTCAGGGCCCAGGGGCTGGGAGGCTCACAGGAGTTCTCGTTCGCCCCCGTCGACAGCTACGAAGTCGCGGGCGCGGTCCTTCGGGGTCAGATGCCCGCTGTTCTCCCTATCCGCGACGCATTCCTTCCCGCCACGGGCAGAAGCATCGACATGATACTAGGGTACGATTTCCTCAGCAGGTTCATAACCGAGATAGACTACCCCGCCGGTACCCTCACCCTGCACCGTCCCGGCGAATACACCCCTCCCCCGGGCGCTCTCAGGGTTCAGGGAGAACTCTCGATGAGCCTCATCTCGTTCGAAGCCGTGATCGAGGACAGCATACCCGTAACCCTGCTTCTGGACACCGGGGCCGGGGGAGCCCTCCACCTTACCCGCACTTTCATGGAGAGCAGGGGCGGTGCGCTGGCTGACAGACCGTACCGCGAATCCCGTGTCGAGGCAGTGGGCGGCAGTGGAACAGTGAGGCTTTTCGAGGTGGAATCGCTTACGCTTGCGGGCGCCACCATCCCGTGCGGTGAATCTTCGGTCTTCGAAGACACGGGGCCCCTGTCCCGCTACGACGGCATCCTGGGAAGCGGTATCCTGTCCCGCTACACCCTTGTGCTGGATTACTCGATGCCGGGGTTCCTGCTCATCCCTCAGCAGGGCAGCCCCTTCAGGTGAAGTGGTCGTAACCTTCCCCGGGGGGCTCGGTGCGGCCATCGGAGTGAACAAGGAGTACGCCTTCCCCCTCCTCTATCCACCCGACTCGAAAAAACCCCGGGAACACGCTTCCCGTCCGGGCGGTGAAAAGAAGCTCGTAATCCTCACCGGCACGAAACGCCTCTTCGGGCCTCCCGAGGGCATAGGGCACCAGGGGTACGCTTTCGGACGAGATGCAGACCCTCACCGAGCTTTCGCAGGCGATGTGCGCCGCCTCGCTCGCAAGCCCGTCGGATATGTCTATGGCGCACCGGCACCCCGCTGCCCGGATGATCCGGGAGGCGTCGAACCTGGCCCGGGGCTCGAGGAAGAGCCCGACCTGTTCCGCCTCAAGGGGTGACAGAGCCCTTTCCCTCGACTCTTCGAGAAGCCGGGGTGAGGAAAGGGTTCGCCCGAGGGGGCCGGTCACGAACAGGTCATCACCGGGAACGGCAGCCGAGCGCAGAAGGGGAGCCCCTTCAAGAGAGCCGATGGCAGTCAGCGTGATGCCGAAGGTGTCGCCCCTGATGGTCTCTCCCCCCGCCAGCCGGCAGTCCGGCCGCCCCGTAAGCCCCCTGTAGAAACCCAGCAACCAGTCCACCTCCATATCGGGGGGAAGGCTGACCGCGGCAAAAAACCAGAGGGGTTCCGCGCCCATGGCCGCCAGGTCTGAAAGGGTTGCCTCCAGAAGCCTTCGACCAAGCATTTCCGGAGCGCACCACCACTTCTGGAAGTGTACGCCCTGGAAGTACGAGTCGACGGTCACCACCGGGGAAGGGATGCCTGGAAGCACCGCGCCGTCATCACCGGCCAGGTCCAACCCCAGCTCGCTGATGAGAAGCTTTACAAGACCCCTCTCCCCAATCTCCCCCACCGTGGTCATCAGCGCCTCAGAACCACTTCCAGCGAGTTCATCAGTTCGCCGTCGCGTTTGTCGTGACCTGTGACCACGCCCAGTGGCTCCCTGCAGCTGCACTTGGGAAGTGATCCGGGGCTTCCCAGAAGGGCAAGGGCTTTACCGAGCACGTCAAGGGCCATGGCGGCGTTGTCCTGCATGACGCGGAACACCATGGCACCCGTGACGTCCTCGCCGGCCTCGCGCCAGCAGTCGTAGTCGGTGCTCATGGCAATGGTGGCGTAGCAGATGCCGGCTTCCCGTGCCAGCTTGGCCTCGGGCAGGGCAGTCATGCCGATAACGGAGGCGCCCATGGACCTGTAGAAATTGCTCTCCGCCCTGGTGCTGAAGGCCGGGCCCTCCATCACGACAAGGGTTCCGCCGGAGTGGACGACGGCTCCTGCGGACTGGGCGGCGCGGGTGAGAACACCGCGCAGTGCCGGGCAGAACGGGTCTCCGAATGAGGCGTGGGCCACGGCGCCCCGGCCGAAGAAGGTGTTCCTCCGGGACCCGAGCGTCCTGTCGAACAACTGGTCGGGCACCACGAAATGCCTGGGAGCTATCTCCTCCCTCAGGCTTCCCACGGCGCTGAAACTGACAAGCGTTTCGACCCCCAGCGACTTGAGCGCGTAAATGTTGGCAGCATAGGGAACCTCGGAAGGGGTGAACCTGTGGCCCTCGCCGTGTCTGGCCATGAACGCTGTCTCCACCCCGTGAAGCTCCCCCAGTACCACCGGGGAGGACGGTTCTCCAAAGGGCGTCTCCACCATCTCCACGCCCTTCACCATGATGCCGGGAATGGAATAGAGGCCGCTTCCTCCTATGATGCCGATACGCTTTGCCATTATCTTTCCTCCATCATGACCATGAACAGGACTGATGAATCCAAATATACCCCGGTCCAGAACCTCACGGGCATGCCGTGGGAAGAGCTGGAAGACTGGGTCGCCGGCGAACTTCTTGAAAGGCCGTTCAGGGCCAGACAGCTCTTCTCCTGGATACATCACAGGGGCGCGGAGTCGGTAAACGACATGACTGACATCCCGAAAGCGCTTCGGGAAAGGCTTTCCGAGTGCGCCGCCCTTACCGTCCTCGAGACCATCGAAAGGGCCGACGGCGACGACGGCACACAGCGGTTCCTCCTTAGGCTCCCCGACGGTCTGGTGGCCGAATCCGTCCTCATCCCCGACCCTCCAAGGCTTACGGCATGCCTCTCCACACAGGTCGGGTGCAAGATGAAGTGCGCCTTCTGCATGACGGGGCAGGTCGGCTTCAGGCGAAACCTCACCTCACATGAGATAACTGCCCAGCTCTACGCACTGAGGAAAGCCTCGCAGGAGAGGATATCGAACGTCGTGCTCATGGGCATGGGCGAGCCGCTCGACAACCTCGACCAGGTGCTTCCCGCCCTTCTGGTGATAAGCCACGATTCAGGGATCTGCATAGGCCAGAGAAAGATCACAATCTCCACCATCGGGCTTCCCAACGGGATCGAGAGACTGTCCAGACTGGGCAGGCAGTACGGCCTGGCCCTCTCACTGCACAGCGCGGTCGCGAAGACCAGGGAGATGCTCGTTCCCGCAGCGGCGGCCACAAGCCTCCACCAGCTCAGGCAGAGCCTTGTGGCCTGGACCGATGCCATCGGGAGAAGGGTCACCCTCGAATACTGCCTGATCGCCGGGGTCAACGATTCGGAACGTGAAGCCGACGCCCTGGCCGACTTCGCCCAGGGGCTGCCCTGCAAGATAAACCTGCTGCTCTACAACCGGGTTGCCAGCCTCCCCTGGAAAAGGCCCGACGAACCCGCAGTGAGCGCCTTCATGGCACGCCTCTTCCCCCGCTGCCCGGCCGTCACGCTCAGAAAGTCACGGGGCTCTGACGTGCAGGGTGCATGCGGCCAGCTCGGGGCGTCGGTCCTTTCCACCACGACCAAAGGCTGACCGGCATTCCGCTATCCCAATGAACTTGACGGCGCTTGACCGGGCGTGCGGGGCGTGTTATCGGTAATCGTGCAATTGAACCCTCTCAGAGGAGGCGGGTATGGTACCACTCATCATCGTCGTTCTCTCAGGATTTCCGGCGGCATGCCCCGTTGCGGAGTACCAGGACATCGAGATCAGTGTGGCAGGAACATGGGAGGTGCCCTACGTCACCGGAATACAGGACATCAGCTACAACTGGGATACCGGTCAACTGGTCCTGCGAAGCAATGCCGACGGCTTGCTGTTCCTGGCCGACCCGTGGGGGTGCGCTTACGAGGGCGGGATCCCCCTGCCCGAAGGGGTTTCAACGGGTTTCGGGGTTGCGTGGGACCCCTCGAACACCCACGAGTATTACATAAACAACGGTCAGGCACCCCTGCTCATCCTTCATTCCGACGGGTCGGATTCATGGAGTTCGTTCCCAAACCCCGACCCGACCGGCGGAAGCGCGCTGGACTTCGATACCTGGTTCGGTGGCGGCATGTCAGACATTCTTTTCCAGGCCTCGGCTGCGCCCCCATGGCAGTTGTACGGCATGGAAACCGATGGTTCCGGAAGCAGCGCCACGGCCCTGCCTGCGGTGACGGGTGTCATTGGCGGCATACTGGCACACGAGGTGGCCACCCTTTACTACGATGAGTTCCCCACCCTTATCGTCACCACAAGGTACGATCACCAGTTCCATTTTTTCTGGAGGTCGGGCAGCACATACGTACAGTACGGTCTGGAGCCCTGCCCCGTGCCGGTTTTGGAATCCCTGGGGCTGACAATGTCGGGGTCTTACGTTTACTGGGCCTTCAAAGGGACCGACGGCGGTTACTACCTCAGCGCCCTTGAGATACCTGTTTTTGGAGGAGTGGCTGATGAGACTTCGGCTTCAATTCCGGGTCCCCGGGTTCTTAGTGTTGCGAACAACCCGTGCCGGGACTCGGCGGAGCTTCTGGTGAGCCTTACGGAAACTGAATCGGTGACACTCGATGTCTACGACCTTTCGGGAAGGCTTGTCTCACGGATGCACACCGGAACACTTCCCGGAGGCGGCAGCATCTTCGGGTTCACCGGCCCTGCCGGCGTCTATACAGCGGTTCTTTCGCGTCCCGACTGTTCGGAGAGGGAAAGGTTCATTCTGCTCAGGTAATCAGAGACCAGAATCGACCTCACCGTTCATATCGATCCTTCTCCAGCAGTAGCATACTATTGTATGTATTTATTAATATCTGATACATATGTCTAACTATATCTATACATCAGAATTACAAATGCTATGTTCCAGAAATCGCTTCATGTCTTCTACGCTTGGCAGCTCAAGCTGATACTTGGAAACAAACAATTTATTATCCATTCCGGCCAAGGCATACTCTACAAGGCTATTGTCTTTTTGTGCACACAGAAGAATACCAATCGGTTGACTGTCGCCCTCCAGCATCATGTTCTTTCTGTACCAGCTGACATACGTATTCAATTGGCCAATGTTCTCGTGGGTGAACTGCTCGACTTTCAAATCAATCAATACATGGCACTTCAGTATGCGGTGGTAGAATACAAGATCGACGAATCCATATGTGTTGCCTATAAGAATCCGTTTCTGCCTTGCTTCGAAACAAAAGCCATATCCAAGTTCCAGCAGGAAATCTTGCAGTTTGTCCAGCAGTGCAAGCTCAAGATCGGATTCACTCATGACCTCTTTTGATTCAATGCCCAAAAACTCGAAGACGTAAGGATCTCGAACTGCCAGTTTGGATTCTGTATGCTGTGAACATGATTGAACGAGCTCCCTGAGTTTCTCCTTGTTCCTGGACAGGCCTGAACGCTCATAGTAAAGACTGCCAATCTGCCGTTGAAGCTCCCGTATTGACCAATTTCCTTGAACGCATTCGATTTCATAGAAGAGCCGTTTTGTTGCATCATCAATCTGTATGAGCTCCACAAAGTGACTGAATGACAAACGACTTATCAATTCTTCCGGTGGGATTCGAAAACCGGTGGCTTCTCTATTCCTGCTCGCTGTGGTGTCTGCACCCCCTGATTCGGTAGTCATTGAATCCCGAATTGCGAGTGGAAGCTGAAACATCTGATTGGGCGGCATGACGAGGAATTCGGTAGACACCGTCTCCCGAATCTGCGGGTATGAAAGATAGAATTGCCTGTATCTGCGAAGCTCCCGCTCTGCGGTTCGTTTCAATCCTTCGCTATGAAGCCGATTAGCGAGATCAGCCAGAAGGTTGCCACCGTATTCCGCCCTGTCCATCCCATTCTGTTCGTATTCCCGAATGTAAAAGCCAATAATCCAGTTACGCAATGTTAAACTGACATTAATTGCTTTGCCTGCTCTGGCGGCAAGATGCTCATGTGCCTCTCTGATGGCAGATACAAGTGCGTGGAAATTCATCCCGGTGTGCTTCTCGACCATTATCTCTTCTTTTCTGTGAGCCAGACAACCAGTTCAAACTCCCGATTTCAGTCTGCTTGTGGCTCACTGCGAATCCAACATCAGCTCACCCGCCCAGCATATAGCTCACAGTTCTACTTAGAACTTGAGTAGGGGGGCAGATTGCTTCTGGGGGGAAGACACCCAAAACCAACTCGTTCAGAACACCACCGAAGCCATGAGCCTGAGCGCGCCGCACTCCTTCTCCTCGCCGGCAAGGGATGCGCCGAGGGGCATGAAGTCCGCAATGGCTGAAAGCTCGAAGTAATTGGTCCAGCCGAACGGAATACGGGCGCCCAGTTCAGCGCCGACTATCCCGCCTCCGGTTGTCGTGCTTTCGCCGTCACCTTCGGCGCTGTCCCAGGCAAGCACCCCGCCGGCATGGATGCCGATGAGGGGTTCGATGCCCCGGGGGCCGGCATATCTTCTGTAGAAAGGGTACATACGGTAGCTCAGGGTGAGTGGAACGAAAGCCACGGAGCTGAAGGCCTCGTTGTCGGTGCCGGCCGTGAAGAACCCCGCCTTGAGGGCGAACTGGTTGCCCTGGGTCATGGGTGTTTCGACGCCCAACATCCCGCCGAAACCCGTTCCGGCCTGGGTGTCCTCGCTGAAGAGCCAGGGAGTAAGCACTCCGGCTCCCACGGAAAAGCTGAGGGAAGCCCTGTCCCCATGGCCGCCGGCAAAGAGCGCCGCAGCCGCCAGAAACAATACCGCTGTGAATCTCATCGTCTCATCCCTCCTTCGAAACAAGGACCGTCTTCAATATGCAGAAAACATGAAGAAGTCTCATCTGAGGACCACAAGCCTTGAAGGCAGGGCCACCCCGTCGGACACCAGGTAGACACCGGTCCTGAACCCCGTCACATCAAGCTGGAGTGAACCGTCAGCAGGAGCGCCCTCCCACACCAGCCTGCCGGACAGATCGAACACCTGTACAGCAGTGGCGCCGGGGGAGGTTCTGAACAAGGCCATTGAACAGGCGGGGTTGGGTGAGAGTACCGGAGCGTTCGGGGTCACGCTTCCCCCTATTCCCAGCGGAGGGCAGTTGCCCTGTGCGTCGATCTCCTTCGCCATGACGTCCTCCCCGATCAGAATGCCCGAGCCGCCGAGCAGGAACCCGCCCCCGGGCAACTCCGTTATCTGTCTCACGAGGCCGGCGTCGTAGACCCACTCATCCAGGACTTCTCCATCCTCCTCGCCGAAGAGAACGACGGTCTGAACGATGTTGCCGGTCTCCGGTTCGGAGTAACCTGCTGCGACCGCCCTGCCCTCGCTGACGGTGAGCGCCATGCTGGTATCGGTGCCCTTGTTGCCCCAGACGGTATCCCAGATGATCGCGCCCTGGTCGTCGAGTTTCAGCACCCACCAGTCGTAGCTGCCCATGCCGAAAGAGAGGGTGGAACCCGTCACGTAGAAGCAATCGCCGTGCTGGATCGTCCTCCAGGGGTAATCGAACTGGGGACCGCCGCAGGTCGTGCTCCAGAGAGTGTCACCCTGGGAGTCGGTGCGGATTATCCAGTAATCCCCCAGACCCGCTCCCCAGCCCATGGCCAGCCCTGAGATTATGTAACCGCCGTCCGCGCAGGGCGCCACGTGATGGGCGGTCTCCTCTTCCGCCGTTCCCAGCGTCTTCCTCCATAAAAGTGTTCCGTCGGGGTCCATGGCGGCCATCACCACGTCGAATCCCCCGGCGCCCTCGTTGGTCGTGCCCCCCGCGCAGAGGATGGTGCCGTCGACTCCCTGGCACGCCGAAGTGAAGTGCTCATTGCTCAACCTGTTCCTGTACTCCCACAGGACCTGTCCGTTCTCGTCCACGAACAGGGCCATTGCCATGACACCCACTTCCTCTTCGGTCATGGAACCGGTTATGACCATTCCCCCCTCGACGGCGGTCATGGAGATCAGGTTGCAGCTTCTTCCCCTTATCAGTGAATCGACCCAGAGCAGCTCGCCCGCATTGTCGAAACCCGCAAGGAGAACCTGCGTGTCGCCGCTTCCGCCCGCCGGGGTGTTCCCCGCCACGATGCACCCGTAGGAGGTGGGTACGGCGGCCTTGCCCTCCTGGTCTCCCGGGTGGGGTACCAGCGAATTGAAAACCCCGGTCACCAGCAGGGCGGTCAGAGCCAGTGCGTGCAAATGCGAACCGTCCCGTCAGTTGAGGCCAGGGCACTCCCTGATGATACTTTCATCAAGGTCGCTGGTTCCGTAAGCCTTGAGGAAATGCGCGGCGAACTCACCCGCCAGCTTCGATGCCCGTTCGTGGTAGGCTTCGGGGTCGGACCAGGTGTTGCCCGGGTTGAGCATCCCGCAATCGGGAAGACCGGGGCAGGTCTGGGGAACAAGGACCTTGAAATAGGGGTCGGGAACACAAGGCACGTTGTGGAGTTCGCCGTTCAAGGCCGCGTTCAGCATGGTCCTGGTGAGGGGAAGGCTGATGCGCTTCCCGATGCCGAAGGGGCCGCCGCTCCAGCCCGTGTTCAGAAGGAAGGCTTCGGTTTTGTGCTTCTCGAGTTTTTCGCCCAGCATGCCGGCGTAAACGCCTGGCTTCAGCGGCATGAAGGGTCCGCCGAAGAAACGGCTGAACGTGCTCACGGGCTCGACGATGCCGGTTTCGGTCCCCGCGAGCTTGCTCGTGTAGCCCATGAGGAACCAGAACATGGCCTGGTTCATCGTGAGTTTGGAGATGGGGGGAATGACACCGTTGGCGTCGGCGGTGAGGAAGACGATGGTTCCGGGATGGCCGCCGGTGCTTGACTCCTTGATGCTGGGCAGGAAGCTCAGGGGGTAACTGCCGCGTGAGTTCTCGGTGAGCCTCTTGTCAAAAAGGTCGAAGCTCCCGTCGGGGTAGGTCATGACATTCTCGATGATGGCGCCGTGATTAAGGTAGTTGTCGTCGTGGAAACACGCCCTGTAAATGTCGGGCTCCTTCTCCGCGGAAAGGTCAACCAGCTTGGCATAGCAGCCGTACTCGAAATTGGCGGTTCCGTGGTCGCTCCAGCCATGTTCGTCGTCTCCGAGAAGAGCCCGGGACGCATCTGCGGAGAGTGTTGTCTTGCCCGTTCCGGACAGCCCCAGCATTAGGGCGCAGCTGCCGTCCGGGCCCTCGTTTGCGCTGCAATGAAGGGGAAGCACGCCTTCGGCTGGAAGAAGGTAGTTCATCACCGTGAAGACCAGCTTCTTGACGCTTCCGCAGTACGCGCTGCCGTACACGATGCCAAGCATCCTGTCCATGTCCATGGCGACGACCATTGTGGAGGCTCCGCCCAGTGCCGGGTCGTTCCTGAGCCTGCCGGCGTAGCGGACCTGGTCGAGTTTGTGGCTGGGCAGAACCACAATGGTGTAGGGCCTGGAATGGAAAACGGACCTGTGAATGTCTGCCGGCACCGGTCTGAACATGTTGTCGGTAAAAAGGGCTGTGAGGGCGGTGTCGGTGATCACCCTGACCGGAAGGGCGTACCTGGAGTCGGCGCCGACAACCCTTTCGGTGATGAAGATGCCGGGAACCTTCTCAAGATTGCCGAGCGCATCATCCCAGACCATGTCGAAGGTCTCAGGTTCGAGGGGAAGGTTGTTCGGGCTGGTCCAGTCCACGAGATCGCTGCTCTCGGGCCGCTTCACGATGACAGTGTCCTTGGGGCTTCTTCCGGAAGATTCGGGTCTGGTCCATGTGGCCAGGGCGCCGCACTTCATGACCATGGCATCACGGTTCTTCACCGACGCATCGATCATGGCAGCCCTGGAAAGATCCCCCCGGACCGCAGCGCCGCGTTTCTCAAGCAGATTCTCAAGCTTAGCAAGCAGTTGCATCGTGCAACCCCCTTCGGTTCGTTTCTGTTCACCAACACCGGCAAAGTTTGAAGAATAGCAAATTAGATTGCGGGGGCAAGTGCGAAGCGTTTACCGAAAGAAGCGCCATGAACGGACTGATCAGGGGTGAGGATACAGAGTGCTTGTATTCGGAGATTCAGACGAGTAAAGTACCCATGCCCTGCCTCCCTTGCGGAACACCGGCAGGGGGTTCTGCAGGGTCTGTACGCTTCCCGTAAAGCGCTGTCCCTCTACGGAATACTCATAGTTGATCGTGAAGGGGTTCCTGCCGTTGATCCGGACCATGAGGTTCTGCTCGACTTCCGTCACATGGCCTTCGGTGTCATGGCCCAGTCTGAGGACCTCCACGGTCTTTCTGGCCTTGTCGTACTGCGTTTTGAGAACAATGAAGCCCGCCACACCGAAAATGGCCCCCATGCCGATGAACGGTATCCCAACGAAAGCCGTCACCACCAGGGTCGTCAGTAAAAGACCCAGAAAGAAGAAAATGCCCCCGATGAAAGCGAAGATCGCCGCCGCCACGCCCCAGCCGCTCCGCATCATGAGTTTCCTCACATAGTTCTTCGATATCTCCCTCGGGGGAGGAGGGGGCTTGAGGGGCATCTCAAGGGTCCGGCCGGTCTCTTCCGGTTCCCTTTCGGGAAGGGGACCTCCGCAATTCCTGCAGTTGGTTCTGACCTCGTAGTCCGTTGTTCCGCACCACGGGCACTTGAGGGGTCTCAGGGGTACATGGTGTTCACCGGAATCGACCGTGTACCCTCCGGCATTCACTTCGATCTTCACTTTTTTCGTTTCCTTCCAATGTCCGGCCATTCCGGCTGGTAATGCCAGTGTTATATGACGTTTTTTGTCCCCGAACGCCCACCAGCCCCCGAGAGAGGCTTTGTTCCCCATGGGGCGCGTGATTCGTTATGTTTTTGCATTGCTGAAAGGCCGGAGGGTGTTCATGCCGCACACGATCGCAGGGATCCTTGTCCTCATACTGCTTGCGCTGGAGGAGGTTCTTTTCCAGTCCCTGATACGAAAGGGCGTTATCCGCAACGCCCTCCAGGTGCCAGATGAACGCTCCGAAGCTGAAAGCAGGGGTCTCAGGGTCCTGGAACGCCTCAGGATGGTCCAGCTGGTGGGTCTTGTGCTGATGCTTGTTCAGCTGGACACCACCACACATCGACTTCTCCCCAACGTTTCAGGGCAGATGGCCATGACCGCCATGGCACTGCAGCTTTTCAGAATGCTGGGACGCCAGGTTCTCCGTTACTGGTCCGTTCTGGGGGAGATGCAGGTCTTTCAGTCCATTTTCATCATTCTGAGCCTTCTCAAATCACCAGCCGGTTCCGGTCTTCCCGGCAGCAACTGGTTCACCGCCTTTTCGCTCGGAACGGTCTTTTTCAGGGCACTCGGCGCCACTGCGCTTGCCTTCTCGGTCACCTATGCCGCCAGGGCGCTTTTCAGGGAAGACAGCAGCATGTTCAAAAGCAATCCTCCCATGGCATTCTCCGACTACTGGGCTGGAAGGGTCTGCACGGCATGCATTCCTTTCGCCCTGATATCCGTCGGCTCGATGTTCGCGGGAGGGATCGGCAGCCCTTCCTTCAGGGTTCACCTGATTGCGTCGGTTGTACTCGTTCTTGGCACCTGGGTCGTCTTCCGTTTCAGGAAATCTCATCATCCCGCGGCGCACGTTCTAACTGCTCTTTCAACCCTGGCGCTGCTTTTCTCAACACTGTCGGGCTTTCCAGGTGTCTGACGGGCAGATCATGCTTTTCCAGCTTCCGCTGCATCCGGGCTGCGGCTTTGAACCAACCGGAAACATCCCTCTGGCTCCCGCAAGGTTGGCTGCAGCGGCAGGTCTTCCACTTGACAGTGTTGTTCCGGGAGATATCTGCGACCGTTTCTCCGATTCGGAGATACTGTCCATGGTCCTGGCGGACAGACCCCGGGTCGTGGGGTTCACACTGTACATGTGGAACGCGGAAAGAAGCGTCTGGCTCGCGAAAATGATCAGGAATTCCCTTCCCGAAACCGTTGTTGTGGCCGGGGGCCCTGAAGTCACGCAGGACAACCATTGGCTGAGGGAATCCGGCGCTTTCCACCTGCTCGTGGAGGGGGAGGGTGAAAGCTTCGCTGAAAACCTGGGAAACCCGTCGCTTCTGCTGAAGATGGCCGGGGAACTTTCCGGGTTCATTTCAACGGGAAAGTGCACGTTTCTGCCGGACCACTGGCCCGATCCATACTTTACCGGGCACCTCGAAGGCTCCGGTGACCTCCCCGCCCACATCGAATCGGTGCGGGGATGCCCGCATCTGTGTGCCTACTGCGCTTACCGGCGCATATGCCCCGAACCGCGCATTTCCCCTGCGGCAACGGTCCTGAGCAATCTCGAGAGGCACCGCATGGCGGGACGGTCCGAGTTCGTCTTCCTCGACCCCACATTCAACGGAAGAAGCGACCTCGACGCACTGCTGGGGGGAATGCATGGAATGGGGCTTTCGTGCTTCGCCGAGGTCAGGGCGGGCTTTGGGAACCTCAACCC
The DNA here is from genome assembly GCA_002436025.1 of candidate division Hyd24-12 bacterium UBA6080. Lineage (GTDB taxonomy): Bacteria > Fermentibacterota > Fermentibacteria > Fermentibacterales > JCC-6 > UBA6080. The sequence continues at coordinate 340,005 of DIXM01000002.1, read as the reverse complement.
GTCAGCACTGGCCAAAGCAGGCTTCCATTCGGTCGAGGTGGGTCTCCAGACGATGAACCGCCGTGTGCTTGAGGCAATGGGACGCCACGACGATCCGGAGAGAACCCTCAGGGGCGCGGTCGAGCTTAAAAACGCAGGTGTCGAACCGATCGTTGACCTCATCTTCGGGCTTCCCGGTGATGCGCCCGACCGGATACTGAAAGCCGGTGAACGCCTCGTCAGCCTTGGACTGGGGGAGAGCGTCCAGGCCTTCTACCTTTCGGTCCTCCCGGGCACGCTGCTGCGGGAGATGGCCCAGGGCATCGGCCTCTGCTTCATGGACCGTCCACCGTACTGGGTGACCGGCCTTCCGGGGCTGTCCCTCGACCATCTGGTGTGCGCCCGGGACGAACTGGGCTCCGTTCTCGGCTTCGATCTGGACATGGAACCCAGGCCCGTTCTCTGCCGCGACTGGCCTTACACGGTGATGCTCGACAGCCCCTCTGAACCGGTTTTCTCGGGACGCCATTCAGTACTGAGGGTAAGGGGTGACAGGCTCTGGGAACGCCGGAAAAGTATCATCTCCGCAGTTGAAAGGAGGTTCAGGACCGATCCGTACTGTGTCCTGGACGTTGTGATTGAGGCTTCCGGGGCTTTCCCCGTCGACCTTCCGGCCCTTGTCTCAGCAGTAACCCGCCCTTTGGACTACGTTGACAGGACAGCCTCGGTGCTCGGTCGTCAGGGCAGGCTCAGAACCGCTGTCATAGCTGCTTTCGATGCCGACCCGGGCTGGCTTTCAGCCTGTTCGCAGGAAGCACTTGTCGTGGTTCCGTGGAACAGATCCGACCAGATCCCCTTCGACCTTCTCGAGCACGGCATCGGGCTTCTCTTCGAAGGCTTTCCCGAGCTTTCAGCCCTTTCCGAAACATTCTCAGACTTCAGGGAGCAGCTCTTCTTCAGCGAGATCCGAATGGAACGGCTGTGGTGCCAGGAGATACTGGACCTGGGATAAGGAGAGGGGGCGGGCCGAAGCCCGCCCCCTGTGATACACCGGCCGTTTAGCGTCCGAGGATCTCGAACTCGATGCGGCGGTTCTGTGCCTTGTTGGCGGGGCTGGTGTTGGGAACGGCGGGTCTTTCCTCGCCTGCACCCAGACTGCTGAGGCGAGCAGCGGGGACACCCTTGCTTACAAGGTAGTTGAACACGGACTGAGCCCTGCGCTCGCTGAGGCCCTGGTTGTAGCTGTTGCTGCCGTCGCTGTCGGTGTGGCCGACGATGCGAACCCTGACGCCCTCATTGGCGAGAAGGGTCTGGGCGGCGTTGTCGAGGATGGAGAAGCTCTCGGGCTTGATGTTGGCGCTGTCGTAGTCGAAGTAGATGTTGTTGAAGACGATAACCTGGCCCTCGACGAGCTCGGGGCGCATCTGGATGTCCTGGATGACGGTCTGGTCTGCAACGACGGTCACGCGGCGGGTAACGGTGACGAAGCCCGGGGCCTCGGACTTGAGAGTCCAGGTGCCTTCGGGAAGCTCGACGCTGTAAACGCCGTTTGCATCGCACATCGTGTTGCCGTTGTATCCCGCGGGAAGGTCGGGGACACTGATGCTGGCGCGAAGGATCTCCTGGGTTTCGCCATTGGTGACGGTACCGGTGAGCATCCCGTTGCCGGGAACCGGCTGCATCGCGAAGTCGCGGGTGATGCTTTCTCCGGCAACGATCACAACGGTTTCGTTCATTGTGACATAGCCGTCAGCGGTGACCTGCACCGGCACTGAACCGGCAAGAAGCTTGACCGTGTAGAAACCCTGGGTAGTGGAAATGGGCATTATGGTGGTGGCGGGGAAGCTGACCTCGGCGGCAAGCAGGTCACCTGTTGCGGCGTCGGTTACGATACCGCTGAGGGTTCCCTTGGTGGGGCTTTCAAGAAGGTCGGAAGAGAACATGAGGTTCACGCCGAAGCCGTAGTCGGCCGGGTAGCCCATGGGGAAAGGAGACCTGGCGGCGCGTTCTTCCTCGGTGGGATTTTCGCCGGCCTGGTACATGTCGTGGCCAAGGTCGGACCATTCAGGGTCGAAGTTCTTGATGCTCATGGTGCCCACGATGTCGAGGGCCATGCCGAAGTTGCTTGTGAAGCGGAAACCGCCCGTGGCTACGCCGAGGTCGTCGTAGCGCTCGCCGTTGCCATCCTCTTCGTCGCGGTCGAGGAACATGCGCCATTCGGCCTCGGCGAAGGGTGTTACGAACCTTGTTTTGAACTCGAGGCCCATGCCCAGCACGAGGACATTGTCCTTGACTTCAATGTTGACTTCCTGGGTGTCGATAACTACACCTTCGCTGTCGAAGCGGCGGTCAGTGTATTCGAACTTCTGGCTGTAGATGTGGTAGCCGACGTTGCCATGCACACCAAACCCGAAATCGGAGTTGTAGCTCATCAGGGCATTAACCCCATAGTACATCTCGGCTTCCGGGATCATGGGGCGGCGCATCCTGAACATGGGCTCGTCAAGGATCCAGATGCCGTCGTAACCATCGTAGTTCTGAACGTAGGGGCTGTCGCCGCCGCTGTAGACCTTGAAACCGATAAGCGGCATGGCGCCAAGCCAGAACTGGCCGTCGGCGGTGGGGTTGAACCCGGCCTTGAGGCTTGCGACCACGTTGGTTACGCCGTCGTCCTCTTCCCATTCACCGGTGTGGGCGGCACGGATCCCGTTGTCGAGGTCGCGCTGAAGGCCGTTGTAGACATAACCTACGCGGGCGGCGATCTCGATCATTTCGTTGATGCCGTAGGCCATGGTGAAGTAGCCGGTGACGTCCTGCTCCATGTCCTCCACAATGAAGGACGTGTCCGCGAACACAGCAAGCCTTTCATCGTGGGAAATGCCGTTGTGCAGGAAGATTCCCATTGCGAACTGGTTGATGCCGATGGGCTGTGCGTCAACCACTCTGTTAAGGCCGCGAAGACCCCAGTAGGATGGAAGTGCTGTTGCCGTCCCGGAAACAACCAGGAGCAGAACTGCACACAGGATAACTTTTGATCTCATACACCCCTCCTTCTTAAAGAAGCGCTGCTGTAAAACGCAACTGCGCAAATCGATTATACAACATGCTCTCCCAAAAAGCAAATTACTTCCCCGATGTCCTTCCTGCCAGCCTATCTGGTGAACTTATCCCGGATGGCTTTAGGAACTGGCATTTTCCTGTCCCAGGCCATAGGAATTCTTCCTTCCTCCATGTGAAGCACCTCTCTCCCGACCTTGTGGCCGAACTCGAAGGTCTGGAGGTTCAGGTCGATGAAGCGGGGCGGAACAGTGCACTTGATGGCGCTTGTCCAGATTTCCAGGGCGAAATACCGGGTGAGGCCGGCCAGCATTCCCAGGGCCATGAGGTTGGCCGCGATGGCCTTCCCGGTGAGCTCGATGCACCTGGAAGTGAAGGGGAACTCGTAGACCCTCCCCTCGGGAAGCTGATCGACGAAGGTGGAATCCACGATGATCATTCCGCCGGACTTCACGTTGCATGCGAACTTGTCGGTGCTGGCCTGGTTCATGGCGAGAAGGACATCAAGCTCGCGGCACTCGGGGTAAAGGATCTCCTTCACGGAGATGATAACATCGGTTCGGCTCGCACCACCCCTGGCCTCGGGGCCGTAGCTCTGGGTCTGGCAGACGAACATTCCCTCGAGGATGGCGGCCTGCGAGAGTATCCTTCCCGCGAGACCGAGCCCCTGACCACCGGACCCGGAGAGCCTTGTCTCGGTGTACTTCATTTGCCGCTCACCCCCCCTGCGGCCTGTTCGCAGAGCCGCGCGTAACGGGCGGTGTACCCTTCACTATCCTCGCGATCGAGGAAAACCCCTCTCACCGTCTTGCCCACCCTTTCCTCGGGGGGGAGCTTCTCCGCCTGTACCTGGGTGATGGTGCCATCGCGGAGACTCTCCATCATCTTCACGGCGTCTCCGAGGCGGTTGGCCCTGCCGAAGTTGGTCGGGCACGGTGCAAGCACTTCCACCACGCTGAAACCCGGTTTCTCGAGGGCACCGGCGATCAGCTTGTCGAGTTCCATGACATGGTAGACAGTACCCCTGGCCACATAAACGGCCCCCGCCCCCTGGGCAAGGGAGCATATGTCAAAGCCTGGTTCCATCATACCGTAGGGAGTGGTGGCGGTGAATGTCCCGGGAGGGGTGGTGGGTGAGAACTGCCCGCCGGTCATTCCGTAGTTGTTGTTGTTGACTATGATGGTCGTTATCTCGATGTTGCGCCTGGCGGAGTGGATCAGGTGGTTGCCGCCTATGGCAAGGGCATCGCCATCGCCCATCACCGCGATGACCTTCAGGGCGGGGTTGGCAAGCTTCGCACCGGTTCCGAACGCGAGCGCCCTTCCGTGGGTTGTGTGAAGGGTGTTGAAATCGAGGTATACCGGCATTCTGCTTGTGCAGCCAATTCCCGACACCAGGAGTATGTCGTTCATGTCCCAGTTCATGGTATCAACGGCCCTGATGATCGAGCCCATTACTATCCCGATACCGCAGCCGGGGCACCAGACATGGGGAAACTTCTTCTTGTACCTGAGGTATATGTACTCGTAGGGAAGATGCGCCGCCATCACGACACCTCCATGACCTTCGAGACGATCTGCTCGGGGGTGATGCCGTACCCGTCGTAACGCTGCATGGGTACAACTCTTACGCTGTCTGAGGTAAGCCTTTCCACCTCGTGGATGAGCTGTCCCTGGTTCAACTCGCATACCACTATGACATCCTTGTTGTCCAGCTTCTCCTTCACGGTCCTGTCCGGGAAGGGCCATATCGTGACGGGTCGGAAAACCCCTATCTTCTTCTTCTTTTTCGCAAGGATATCGCGGGCAGCCATGGCGCTGCGGAAAACCGAGCCGTATGCGAACACAACGACGCTGCTTTCGTCCACACCGTGGATCTCGTTCTGCTCCAGATCATCGAGCCTTCTGGTGATCTTCTGTTTCAGACGGTTCATCTTGGGTACGACCTCATCGATGCGCCGGGTGGGGAACCCGTGGACATCGTGGGTGAGCCCTGTGACGTGGAAACGGTAACCCCTCCCGAAACGGGCCATGGGGCTGACGCCGGAAGCGGTCTGGTGGTAGTGCTCGTACCACTCGACGGGCACGTTGGGTTCGGATAGGGGAAGGACCTGAAGCTCATCCTGCTTCGGGAATGTGAACCTCTCCCTCATGTGTCCGATGATCTCGTCGGGAAGAAGGATCACTGGTGTCCTGAAGCTCTCCGCCAGATTGAACGCCCTGATCGAGAGGTTGAAACACTCCTCAACTGAGCACGGAGCCAGAGCTATCACCGGATGGTCGCCATGGGTTCCCCAGCGGGCCTGCATCACATCTCCCTGGCTCACCTGGGTGGGAAGACCGGTAGAAGGTCCCGCCCTCATGACATTGACGATAACGATGGGGACCTCGGTCATGCAGGCGTAACCAAGCCCCTCCTGCATCAGGCTGAATCCGGGGCCGCTGGTGGCCGTCAGGACCCTTGCACCCGCGAGGCTTGCACCGATGATTGCGCTCACGCTCGCAATCTCGTCCTCCATCTGGATCCATTTGCCGCCGGTAAGGGGCATCTCACGGGCTAGGATCTCCGCAACCTCGGTGGAGGGCGTAATGGGGTATCCGGCGAAGAAGTCTATGCCCGCGGCAAGGGCGCCGAGTGCAACGGCTTCGTTGCCCTGTACAAGACGGGTTTCGCCCCAGGGAACACCGCTCATTTCTCACCGTCCGTTCCCTCGTTGCGTTTTTCCTCGGCCTTACGGGTGTGTCCGTAGACTGAAACGGCAAAATCGGGGCATCTTCTTGCGCACAGGTAGCACCTGATGCACTTTTCGGGATGTGCCACATGGGCCTTCTGATCCTTGCCCATCTCAAGAACCTGTTTCGGGCAGAAGGCCACACAGATGCCGCAGCCCTTGCACCACTCGGGGAAGATGTGTACCGAAGTGGTTTCAGGTTCAGGGAACTGAGCCTTCTCCTGTTTGGCGTTCCGCCCGGCTTCGGGCTTGTCGGACATGGGTCCGCACCTCCGGTTCATGCAGGTTGAGGCAGGGCGAACCCTGCCTCATCGTTATTTGCCTTCGCGACTGCGCTTTTTACTCTGTAAAGGGCTTGAGAACCATGGGGATGTTCGGCAGCCCGATTTCCTGAAGGTCATACCCCACCCTGACTGAAGGTTTGCTGATCCTGATAACCCTGCCCAGGTCGATGGGCGTGGCGATGACTACCGAATCACAATCAGTGCTGTTGATGGTTTTCTCCAGATCCCGCATCTGGGCGTCGCCGTATCCCATCGCAGGCAGGACGGACGCTTCTTCCTCGCCGGGGTAGTACTTGTCGAAGGTGCTGCGGATCGAGCCCACCGCGAAGGGGATGGGGTTCACCATCTCGCTGGCGCCGTACTTCTCGGCTGCGACGTAACCCGCGCCAAACTCCATCTCACCGTGGGTGAGGGTGGGGCCGTCCTCCACCACGAGAACCCTGAGGCCTGTGATGAGATCGGGTTTGTCGACGCTCACTGGGCTCGCGGCCTCGATGATCCGTGCGGAGGGGTTCACGCGGCGCACGTTCGTTCTCACCTCGTCAACGTCTTCGGGGTAGGCGCTGTCGATCTTGTTGATTACCACGACGTCGGCGAGCCTGAGATTGGTCTGGCCGGGGTAGTAGCTGATCTCGTGACCCGGACGGTGTGGATCAACCACTGTGATGGTGAGGTCGGGCTTGTAGAAGGATGTGTCGTTGTTGCCGCCATCCCAGAGAATGACATCGGCTTCCTTCTCCGCCTCGCGAAGGATCGCCTCATAATCGACACCTGCGTATACGATCGTGCCGCGGTGGATGTGGGGTTCGTACTCTTCCATCTCCTCGATGGTGCACTTGTGCATCTTGAGGTCTTCGATGGTCTGAAAGCGCTGGACCCGCTGCTTCACCAGGTCACCGTACGGCATCGGGTGCCTTATTGCGACGACCCTTTTGCCGGCTGCCTGAAGCACCTCGATGACCCTGCGGGTCGTCTGGCTCTTGCCGCAGCCCGTCCTGACGGCGCACACGGCAATCACCGGCTTGGTGCTCTTTACCATCGTTCTTTCGGCGCCGATCATTGTGAAGTCGGCCCCCGCTGCATTGACCCTGCTGACCAGAGCCATCACGGTGCTGTCACTGAGGTCGCTGTAGGAGAGGACGCAAAGCTGTATCGCCTGGGTGCGGATGATGTTCTCGAGTTCGGCTTCGTCGAGGATGGAAATACCCTTCGGGTAAAGATCGCCGGCGAGTTCGGCGGGATACTTCCTGCCGTCGATGTCGGGGATCTGCGTGGCAGTGAACGCCACCACCTCGTGGGTCTCGTCGTTCCGAAAAAGGGTGTTGAAGTTGTGGAAGTCCCTCCCGGCAGCGCCGAGGATCAGTGTTCGTTTTCTGTTCATGGTGTCCTTTCCGCAAGCGGTGAGTGTTCTTGCGGAAGAGCAACAGCGAGCCGAAGGCTCGGCCTCTCCCGGGGATTTTAGAAAACCGGCCGTTCGGCCCGGTTGAACAAATCTCTTTCTTGTGGGCGCTTTTGTCAAGCCGCCAAAGGGGTTGAGACCGGTCAGCCGTCGACCGCCCTGCCCAGAAGGACAACCAGTCCCAGTCCCGCAGCTGCCCCGGTCAACAGGCGAACCGGATTTGTGCTCTCGTGAAGGCCGAAGAACTGCATCGTACCGTCCACAAGCATTGGCGCCAGAAGGAGAAGACCGGTCCGGACCGTTCCGGGGATACGCCTGACGAAGAGGAGGCCGGACGAGATGAAAGCGGCGAGCCAGAAACCCGTGCAGCGGGCGCACTGTCCTCCCATGCCCCATGGAAAGTGAAAACTGCGGTGGGGCAGCCGATGGCACGAAACCTTCATCAGGGGCGCTAAGAAGGGGGGATCGAAGAGTGCTCCCAGAACGTACGTCAAAGACAGGATGGCAAGGGCTGCTGAGGCAAAGCGGCGAAGCCTATCCATCCGCCCAGGTGCCCTCTCCCCAGTGAAAGCGCTCTTCGACGCTGCCCTCGTCCAGCACTTCGAGGGCGGCGCACTGCCCCATCTCGATGGAATGGTCCATGTTGTTGTACCTGAAAAGCCCCTGCCTGCCGCAACTGACTATCCCGCCAAGGGACTTGATGCCGTCAAGTACGGTCCCCGCTTCATGCCTGTAACCAAGCCGGTAGACAGGGTAGGCATGTTCCTGCCGCACCGCGACGCTGTCCAGCACCATGTCCGGGGAAAAGAGGCCGAGGTGCTGCGCCCCGTCCATGGCGTTCTTCAGGAGTTCTCCCCTGCCTGCATTCCAGACCCTGTCACCCTTGTCGCAACTGAATTCGAACACCGCCTGGGATGGCATCGCAGGATCGAAACTGCGGGTGAGCGACAGCCTGTTGAACATGTATCTGTCCTCTGATGTGTAGATCCAGTGATCCTTGGCTTCGGTTTCCCCGTTCAGAAGAACGGTGAGGAACACGAGGGACCTGAAGGAAAGCTTCCCGGCAGCGGCATGAACCCTGTCCGGAAGGAGGGGACCGAGAAGAGCGGCGAACTCGCCCAGCGGGATAGTGTTTATCAGCCGGTCAACCAGGATGTGCTCTCCATGTGCGGCTATCTCCCACTGACCCCCGGCCCTGCTGATGCTTTCGGGGGCGGCGCCGAAGAGGATCCGTCCACCCGAGGCCCTTGTTCTTTCCTCGAGGGCACCTGCGATCCTGCCGATACCCCCCCGTGGGTAGTGAAACTCCCCGGCCAGGCTTCTCACCTTTCCCGAGGGGAAAAGGGTCTCCCTGACCAGGCCCGAAAGGCTTGGAACCGTGATCCTCTGGCTTGCCCAGTCAGCGCTGAGTTCAGCGGGCTCCAGCCCCCAGAGCTTCCTGTTGTAAGGCGAGAAGTACATGTCGTAAAGTGGCCTGCCGAAGCGGCTCAGCACCCATCCCTCGAAGCTCGCCTGCTCTCTTGGTTTCAGAAGGCTTCGAACCTTCTCCGCTGCGAAGCCCGACATCATGGCAAGTCCGCTCAACGGGGGCATCGATGAAAGAACGTTCCCCAGGGCAAGGGGGTAATCGAAGTATCGGTCGAGCAGACGGATCCTGCTGCGCCTTTCGAGGGTAAGCAGATCGTCACCAAGCAGGTCCCTCACGAAACCCAGCAGTTGCGTGTTCATCGTGTGGAACCTGTGCGGTCCGAAGTCAAAAGAGAAGGCTCCCCTTGAGAATGTTGACGAGAGCCCCCCCGAATGGCGATCCTTCTCCAGAACTGTAACGGGCAATCCCCTTGCCGCAAGGGCGTCCGCCGCGCTCAGACCCGCAAGGCCAGCGCCCAAAACCGCTGTTCTGATCAAAAACAGCCCTTCCTATTGAACCCAGTTGACCCTGTCCCGGTAATCAGGCTCGATGGGCGAGAATTCTTTAACATACTCAAGAACGGTTTCCATGAGATTGTACCCGGTGTGCCAGGGCTCAAACCCTGTGAGGATCCCGAACCCCACGCTGCCGTAGGCCAGGTATCCGGTGGTCACGAACGTGTACAAAACGCCGGGGTCGAGAGGTACACCGTTCACCATGGGCTCGAGGATCTTGCTTCCGTCAGGAAGGGACTGGTCCCTCACGCAGGTGAAACCCGAGATCTGCATGTCCCTTCGGCGCCCCTGCATGCCGGTCTCAAGTATCTCGAGAAGCTCCGATCCAGTGACCCTGAAGGCGAGGATATCCTCCTCGAATGGAAGGGCGGTGTACACTGTTCGTGCTGACACGGGACCCCGGGGGATCGAAGCCCTTATCCCTCCGCGGTTCATCAGGGCAACGTCGGCACCGGTCCTCCATCTCATGGCGTCGGCCACCAGTCTGCCCAGCGGGTGCTCGGAGGCTCCCCTGGGGATCTCTGTCAGCGCCTGCCCCACCACCTCGTCCATACCCGCTTCGGCCACCTGCCTGAATGACTCCACAAGGGCGGCGACGTTAGAGTCGGGCCAGAACTGCTCGTGCAGAAGGCTTGCATACTCCTCACCCATCGGGCAGTCGAACCCGGTGATCGTCCCCGTTTCGGTGTCCAGCGACAACCTGAGCCAACCTATGCCCGTTCCGTTGCCGTATCCCTGGACAACGATGGAGTGGGTCAGCGGATTCACCCAGGGTTCGGACAGGCCCATATGGATGTGACCGCTTATCACCGCGCCGATCCCGGGTACAAGGCACGTGAGTTCAGCGTTGTTGAGAGCGAAGCTCTTGGTGTACTCCTCACCCCTGTCCCATGAGGCAAACACGCGCTCCAGATAAACCCCGGGATCGGGAGGCTGGCCAAGGTGCGACACGAGGATGATTGTTTCGGCTCCGGCATCCCTTGCTTCGTCGATATACCTTTCCAGGGAGAGGACTTCGTTGATGAAGGCGTACCCCTCGAGACCCGTCTCGTCCACCAGTGTGCGCGTGTCCGGTGTGGTCAGGCCGATAAAGGCTGTCTGTACTCCACCGAAATCCCTGATCACGTAGGGTGTGATCTCATCTGGAACAGCTCCCTCCGATGTCACGAAGTTGGCGCATATCACGGGGAAATCAGCCAGGGCAGCATTCCTGAGGGCAGTTTCGGCCCCCCTGTCGAAGTCGTGGTTTCCCAGGGTCATCATATCGTAGCCAACGGCGTTCATCCATGAAACGACGGATGCCCCCGAGTCGAATCCTCCCACCGGTGTTCCCTGCCATATGTCACCGGCGTCCACAAGAACAACGAACTCCCCGGCATCTTCGCACTGTCTGCGGGCTTCACTGACGAATGATGCGATCCATGCCCCCCCGCCCACGCCCGGGGGAAAATCGGGGTTCAGGAACGTGGCGTCCCTTTCCACTATCCCGCCATGCATATCATTGGTATGTAATATGTTGAGGTAGACGGTACCGCTCCGGGACAGGGCAGCCAGCAGCAGGACCGGGAGAATGGCCCGAATCATCGCCACAGGGAAACCTCCCCGAAGTCTCTCGATATCCCGAGAACGATGGTGGAGGAAAGGGATTCCACTGAAAGGCTGTCACCCTGGGAGAACCCGGGGAGATCCGGCACCTGCGACTGCCGCCACCGTGAGGGGGTCAGCCGAAGACCGGCGTCCAGACGCCAGCCGTCAACGCTGAACCCTACCCCGGTGGTGAAACTCACAGTATCCAGGGCTCTGTGAACGGGGGAAGTCCTGTAGTCGAACCCGAACCTGGCGATGGGTCCGCCGGGAAGGTGGCTCTCCACTCCACCGCGGATACCCCATGTGTTCCTCAACCCCGGCTCTCCCTCGTCCCTCCAGTTCGCCTCGGTGCTGAAACTGCTTCGAAGCCTGTTGCCCGGAAGGTAACCCAGACCACAGGTGACCTCCAATGCATCCCCGATGCTCGATACGGTTCCGTCACCGCCTTCAATTGACCACTCCACTGGCATGGAAACGCCTGCGGCAAGCCTCAGCCTTCCCATGATGCCGATGCCGGAAGCTCTGATCACGGCACCGGTGACATCATCCACCTCTTCCCAGGATTCGTCGGGCACGGACGGATCGGAGTATACCACCGACCAGTCCGCAGTTCTGCTGCCCGTTACAAAGCCGGCTCCGGCACCAACGCACCAACCCGGGATCGGGCTGTAACCCGCTGATCCGCCAAGCTCCCAGAGCACCCCGCTGCTCTCCAGGGTTTCTTCCGAGGTCTGCACGTACGCCTCATCACGTTCTATCCGCGAATAGTTGTAGACAAAGCTTCCAATAGCCCTGACACCGGCTGCCACACCCCAGTTCCCCCCTCCGTACACTCCGGCGGCACCGCCGGGGGTGATACCCGTGCCCTGGTTGAAGGCATGTTCCGACTCTCCCACCACGCTCCCGAAGGAGTCGTAGACCATTCGGGTCCTTGACTCACGGGTGTAGAGGACTGCACCCGAGAGGTCAGCCCTCTTCCCGGAGACCGCAGCATAGGCGGGGTTCTCAAGGGCGCCCAACGCCGACCTGTCCATGAACGGACCGCCGCCCATGCCGGAGATTGCCGCGGAACCCGCCGGATTCCATCCCCCCAGCCACAAGACCTCAGGAAGCCCGCAGAGAAGCGCAAGAAGCGCGATCATATAATCTCCCGCCTACCAGCGATAATCAAGCTGGAAACGCAAGCCGTATTCCACCAGCCGGTCCACGAAATCGCCGGGAACCTCTTCGGTGTCCCCTCCGTAATGGAAGGAGTCGTCGGGGTCCGGGCGGTAGAAACCGTTGTGGGGAAAAGATGTTTCCTTCCTGAGAAAGCGCATCCTCAGTTGAAGGGCATCGGACAGCACATTTTTAAAAGTGAGATAGAATTTGGTTCCCCTGCCGTCGAGGAAGTCGATCCCCGTGTCCTCGAACTCCCACTGGCTCATGCCGCTGGTGGTCCACAGGGTCGCACCCCCGAGAAGAGACAGGTCCTCGTTGAAGTCGTGCTCCCACTGAAGGCTCAGGAAGCCCCCGTCCATCAGGGCATCATCACCGTACATGGGGTTCGGCGTAAGCTCGACCTGGCCGTATCGGAGGGATACGCTCACGTAGTCGCCACCAGTGGGAAGGATGAATGTTCTGAACGTGTACTCGGTGGTTCGTGAATTGGTTGAGACGGCTGTTCTGGGTTTGTATTTGTCCTGGAACTTGTACTTCAGCCTGAACCGCACGGGCCACACCGGTCTGTACTCAACCTCCCCCTGGAACCTCAGGTTCTCAAGATCATGCGGCAGTGTTCTCCAAAGGTCGATGTACACCTTGGTGAACGTTATCCTGCTGCTGATCTGATACCGGGTCTCAAGGTAGATTCCCTCTTCGGGCTTGGGTACCGGAAGGTCTGTCAGCTGGCTGTAAAGCGGGTCGTTGAACCTGTAGGGGTTTTCGAAGACGGTGTCGTCAAACCTCAGCTGCTCGGTGAAACCACGGTTGTAGGGGTTTGTGTACCCGGGTTCGTAGCGGCGGTAGATGCAGGTGAGATAGTGCCAGTCATTCCGCCAGTCCGCCCTGGCCAGCCCCGCGGAAGACCCGTTGTCCTGCAGCGCCAGCTCGCCCTGAAGGCTGAACCGCTCAAGCACGGTCTGTCCGTAGAAGCCGGCGAAGCTCATGGCGTCGCCGGACGGCATTTGACCGTACTCCGGACAATCCCACTGATAGCTGTCACCCGGGATGTCCAGGGTTTCGGGTGTCGGCGCAAGCGAGTCACCGTAGGCAACCCTCATGAGCCCCACACCCAACCCTGTTCCCACGGGAAGGACCTCTCCCAGATCGTAGAAACCGTAGCCGCCCAGAACCGCCTCATCAACCTTGCCCGAAGTAGCGTCGGTCCTGAAGCGGCTCTGCATGAGGACATTCGGTGTTCCATCAGGGTTCATCACAGCGTCCCTGCTGTTCCAGGATCCGAAGCCGTAGAGAATGGCGCCACCCGCTCTGACCTCGGCGGCGCCACCTGTGAGTGCGTGCTGCCGGGTAGTGGTGAGGTCGGGCATAAGACCCCACGTCCGCTGGGTGTTCCTGTACCTCAGTTCATCGGTGTTATCCATCAGAAGGCCCTGGCCCAGGCTCAGACGGTAGTTGCCCAGAATGACCCTGCGAAACGGGCCGCCGGGTCTTATCTCAGCGAAAACCTTCGCGGTCTGGAATTCGCCGTCAGTCTCGAGGCCGTCAAATATCGGAAACAGGGGACCCCCGACCTGAGTGGAGGAGTGATCCCTCGAAAACCTGATCCCGGCCTGGAAGCTCTCTCCGGTCAGAAAACGGAGTTTGTGGCTGAAACCGGGCCTGTCCCTGGCCTCGAGCAGTGTTTCCCTTCCCAGAAGGAGCTGAGAGACCAGCGCCGCGCTGTCCACGGGGCTGCCTGAGTAGTCCCGTGAACCGTCATTCACGTCGGCGATGGCTGACTCGATTTCTGCGATCATCCCCTCAAGGTTGTCTTCCGTTCCGTCCCGTCCCGATCCCCCGTCGAAGATGAACCGGTAGTTCCCTCCGAAGCCCTGAAACCCGGACGAGTCAGTCCCCACGAAGTCCCTCATGTTCCGCCAGGCGAAAAAAGTCAGATTGTCCGTGTCCCGGAGAGACCTGACATTCCCCGGCACGCCCGATGACCGTATCCTTGCGTCCACCGCTGCGGCATCCATCAGGGTGACACCGTCAAGCCCGCGGAGGTCCCAGTGAGTTGCCCCGGACAGGGGCATTGGTCTGACCAGGAGGTCCTCCCAGTACTCGACTTCGGAGGCTCCGGGACCGTCCTCCTGCGAAAGCCTTTCCATCATGTCCATGACCATGGGGCTGATCCGTCTCGATGCGGGGGGAAGGACCACGGTGTTTCGAATGAGCCAGTCCAGGGTCACCGCTTCAAAACCCGGCAGAAGCAGGACTTCGTAAATGTTCTCGAGTCCGCCCGTCTCGTTGATATAGGTGTGGAGCGTCCTGGCCTGCCCGGCGGTGAGCCCCTCAAGGGCCAGAAGCTCAGGAAGCGAGGCGGAGTTGAGGTCGGGTCCCGGCATCCCCCGGGCCAGAACAACCGAAAGGAGCAGAAAAAGGTTAGAAAGCATACCCAACCCCCGCCTGATGCGTGGCATTCAGCTGAGGATGGGTCTCAACGGCGTACGAGAAAAGGATCCCCGAAACATCTGCGCTGAACCCGCCCGTAACCACGGCGGGCCCGCTTCTGACACCTGCGAAAAGGGTGAGCGGACCAAGTGGGAGTGCCTGACCGACCCTGACCACAGTGCCATGGAAGTCCCGGGATACCGCGAAGGCTGATGCCATTCCAGGCAAGGGTTCGTACCTTACACCGATGTCCATCCTGCTCACAAGGTGCTCGCCGCTCTCCCCGATCCTGGCTTCAAAGGGGTTCCTGAGGGCTGCTCCCACGCTCCACCTGTCGAAGACCCGTGCCTGGAGCCCGACGGTCATGTCGGCGGTCCAGGAACTACCGTAGCTGCTCACGCCATCAGAGATGGACGCCCTGCAGAAAAGCGGCTGGATGCCCACTGAAAAGTCGTCGGTGAGAAGACGTGACGCGGTGACATGCACCATCTGTTCGGAGTAGAGATCGCCCCCGAACAATCTCGCCCCTCCGCCCACGACCCATCCGTGGGAGAGCGGCAGGGCAATGTCCGCTCCTGCAGTTACGAAATCGGCCATGCCGTAAGGCATTCTGCCCGCTGCTGCGGCTGAGGCGCTGGTCTCGAAGGAAATCGAGGCCGGGTTCCACATCATGCCGGCGATTCCCGGAGTCACCACACCGGTCCCCCCCATCGCGCGGCATTCGGTCCCGAGTTCCATCTCTTCAAAAGCCGCAGAGGCGCTGTGTACCAGGAAGAACGCCAGGACAGCTGAAAGAACAAGTGCTCTCATGTGCTTCCCCTCACCGGAGCGGGGAGGCTACGACCACGGTTTCAGTCGTGGTAAGCCTTTCCCCGGCCTGGGTGGTTCCCTCGAGGAGCAGGATGTACTGCCCCATAGGCAGTGATTCGTTCATGTCACCAGTGCCGTCCCAGACGAACCGGTCTCCCGCGGGCATGTTCTCGGCCAGATGGGCAACAGCCCTGCCGATTCTGTCGAACACCGTCAGATCCAGCAGGCTGCCGGCAGGCCCCCCGAATGTTACCGTCATCACCTCGCCCAGTGAGGGAGCGAACGGGTTCCCCTGAACTTCGAGGTGGAAGATGGGAGGAATGGACGGATCGTAAACCTCAAGGTCCTCCTGATACCTGGGAAGCATCTGGTAACCGGAGCTGTAGGGAGGATCGGACGAGTACTGTCCACCTATCCCGGTCAGGACCAGCCTCGTGCCCGGTCCTATGCCAGAAACATCAATGGCTGTGGTTTCATTCACCCTGACCGCGATGAGCGAGTTGCCGTTCCATGCGTTGAAGTTCCATCCGCCACCGGAGGACGAGGGCGTATCAACGACGGTTATCCAGTGGCCTTCGGTAACGCTCCCTATCACCAGAAGCATCCCCTCGTTGCTTTCGTTGACGCTTCTGTGCCTTGCGAGGTAGAGGGGTGAGGGCACGCCGGGACTGCCCACGAACTGAAAGTCGGAGGGGTCCGCCGGTGAGATCTCCGTGAGTCCGTTGTAGAACTTGATCTCGCCTGTGATCAGGTACTCGTCACCGGCGCTCACCTCCCCGGGGGACGCTGAGCTGTACGCATAAACGTTGATCCCGGCGGTTGCATCCTGAACGTAGAAGCTGAGGCCGGTGATGGAAAATAGCGTGCCTTCGCAAGTTGCGACAGCCTGGATCGTAACGGTCTGCCCGAGAAGATCGGGTACCCCATCCCCGTCCGCATCCACCCTCGCCTCGGCAACTGTCAGGACCTGAGCCCACAACCTGCATGCGAGCAGCGCCGGCACAAGGAATCTTTTCATGCGGTAAATCTCCCCCTCACCTTTCGGCTTCCAGCCGGATTTCGGCGTCTGCCAGGGCTGCGGCCCTGTTCAGAGCCTCCTCCGCCGACATCCTGCCATAAAGTACTATTTCCAGTGCCTCTGAAAGAAATTCGCGACCATCGTACCACGCCATGGCCTGGGGTTCATGGAGAGCGGTTTCCACCTGCTGCACCACCGAAAGCAGACCCGGATACGCAGAAAACTTTCGAACCATCAGGGGGTCATCGAGACTGGCCCGCCTGGCTGGAAGGTACCCGCTGCCAGCAGACCACCTGGCCTGCTGTTCAGGAGACGTGAACCAACGAATGAATTCCCACCCGGCATCAACGACCCGGGGGTCCTGGTTTCTAAAGAGGACCACATTGGTTCCCGAAATGTAGACCCTGCGCTCCCTGTGTCCAGGCAGCGCTGCGACACCTATGGTGAATGAGGGGAGCCCGCTCTCCCTTCGGCGCTCCATCTCCTGCTCCATGAATGCAAGGCTTGTAACTGATCCCTGGACCTGACCGAGCCCGCCGTCAAGGAAATCCCTCTGGTGGTCATACCCCGAAGAGAGGTAGGCCGTTCTGTCCACGTAAAGCAGATCGGTCAGAAAACCAAGTGCTTCAATTCCAGCGGGTCCGTTGAAGGCGGCCCTTGTTTCCTCATCATCGAGAAGGGATCCGCCTGCCTGGGCAAGGAGGCACTCGAAAGTCCATACGCTTGGACCAAAGGCAGTCCCCCACCTGTCGCCTTCGTCAAGAAGGTCTCCGTCCCCGTTGACATCAAGACAGAGAGCTTTAAGAAGCAGGCGCTGTTCGGCCCAGGTCTCGGCCGGCACCAGCCCGAGCTGATCGTAAAGGTCGACATTGTAGTAGATCAGGGGCACGCTCTTGTTGAAGGGAAAGCTGTAGATACGACCATTGTAGGTGTTGTTCTCCCTGAATACCCTGAAAAAACCGTCCCAATCATCGCCCGAATACAGCGGATCAGCCTGCATGAGGGAATCCAGGGGAACCACCACTCCCCCCCTGACCAGTTGTGATGTCCAGGTCTCGTAGGCCTGGGCCATCGCAGGGGGGGAACCCGCCATCACCGAAGCCATGATCTTCTGGCTGAGGGCCCTGTAGTTGCCCATGTTGACCGGAACGACCCTTATGTCAGGATGCGTGCTGTTGAAATCAGCGATGAGAGAGTCTTCGAGAACGTCGCCCAGCGGTCCGCCCATGGCGTGCCAGAAAACGACATCGACCCGGCCGGTCGTCGATGGATCATGGGTGCCGCAGCAGCAGAGCAGGCCGAAGAACCCCGTTATCATGATTCGGGTTTTCAGTGAAGCTTCCTCCCGGTTGGGTTCGTGGTAAGATGCAGTACGGACGGTTCGGGAACAAGAAGTGTGCTGCCCTTTTCACTGCTGGTTCCTCCTCGTATAATCCAAACTCTTATCCGATGGAGTTGATGCCGCCTGGCCATTGGGGGGGGATTCTCTGAAAACGGCGTTCACTGCTGTCTTGCTATTGCTCGCGGGGTGCTCGGGTACGGGTGACCCGGCTTCCTCCCTGGTATCTTTCTTTGACGCGGTTAAGACCGGAAAAGGCAGCCAGGCAGTCGAATACCTTTCCCAGGACGCGCTGGATTCACTCGAGGCAGGGATGAGCCTGGCAGAACTGAAGCACAACCCGGACAGCTCATCAGCAGCGCTGGCCGCTTACGGAATGACCCTGACGCCGGAAGAAGTCAGTACGATCACGATTGAAACCCTGCTCCAAAGGATGATAGAATCGCCTCTTTTTAAGGGTATGATGGAGGATGCATCCCTGGAGGTCGGCGAAGTGTCCGTTGCCGGCTCCAGGGCCACGGTGAACGCCACCGTGGTTTTCCTTGACGACACCACATCGGGCACTGTTGAAATGGTTCTTGAAGAGGATCAATGGAAGATCACCGGCGAAGGTTTGCGCTTCGCGCTTTAATGTCCCCAAAAATGAACAGGAGAGAAACGATGAAGAAGCTACTGATCATCACGGCCATCGTGGCCATGATAGCGGGTTGCGGAGCTGCCCCCGGTCCCAAGGCCACAGTCGAGAAGGCTTTCAATGCCCTCAAGACCGGCGACGGCAAAGCCCTCATCGAGTGCATGTCCGCCGAGCAGGTCGCCGAGCTCAACACCTCCGTCGAGGAAATGAAGGCCAACCCTGAAGAGTCCGCCGAGATGATGGCTTTCATCGGCATTACCGTCACCGCTGAAGAGATCAGCAACCTCGATGCCGCAGGTTTCGTTACCCTTCTCTTCCAGTCCGAGATGTTCGGCGCCGAGTTCGCTGAGATGGAAGTAACCTTCGGTGCCGAGAGGATCGAAGGCGAAGAGGCCTTTGTCGAGGTCACCGTCGACGGCGAAACCGAAGAGGTCAAACTGGTCAAGGAAGACGGCCGCTGGGTCATCGCAGAAGGCTTCGACATGATGTAGAACCGGCAAGTCCGGTTCCCGGGGGGGCGGTTCATCCGCTCCCCCTTTTTTCACGGTCCTGAAGCTGCAAAGTTAAATTTCTCGGATCGGTCAGTCGTCTTTTTTGTGGCAGCCTTCGCAGCACCCCGAAGACTTGCCTGAGTCGATCGGGCAACCCGATGACTTCCTCTTGTAGTCGGTCTCGTAGAAGCCACTACCCTTGAACATCAGCCCTGCGCCTGTGCCGATCAGCCTTCGCACGGGTCCGCCGCACTGGGGGCAGACGCTGTCGGGCGTATCGCTCATCTGCTGGAACTTCTCGTAACGGTAGTCACACTTCTCACACAGGTAATCGTAGTTAGGCATTTATTCCGCTCCGCTCCTGCGGCTTTCAGGTATTCACCGCAAAGGTAATATAGAATAACGGTCAAGCATGGTTCCCCTGATCGGTCTATGCTGTTTGTAATTATAACTTCCGCATGATGTTACGGTGATAAACTAATCTTTCTTAGTCCGTCCCCCTGGGCGATAAGGCCGGCGACGATGATGGGGAGGAACTGGGAGGCGTGGAAGAGGATGGCCATGGCTTTGGCGGAGGATTCGGGCACGCCGGTGATGACAGGGAAAACCACCCCGAGAAGGTAATGGATGGTGCCGGTGCCGGCGGGTGTGGGAATGAGCATTCCAAGGCCTGAGAGAACGAGGACCAGTGGAGCCGTGTACCACTGATAACTGATGCCGAGGCTCCAGAAAACGGGGATCACCGAGGCCGTGAGGCAACCCCACACACCGGCGGAAAAAGCCGTGGCCTTCAGGATGTCACGCGGGCTTTTCAGCACATCCAGGCCGGCTGCGAAGCTCAGAAGCATCCCCTCGAGCTTCACGGCGGGACCCCTCAGCCCCAGCAGGCGAAGGGGGCTCACAAGTATCTCGGCTGCCTTCTCATGCCACTTGCGCAACGCCGCGAGTGCAAGCAGCACGACAATGTATCCTGCGCCGGCCAGCATCAGGCCTGAACGTATGGTGCCTGTCAGGTCGCGCCACATGGAAGCCATGACAAGCAGCGCCAGAAAAGTAAGTGAAAGGCCGTCGAAGAGCCTTGCCACAACGACAGTGGCGAAACCGGAGGAAAATGGGACCCTGGTCTTTCTGGCAAGAAGCATTGCCCTCGCAACCTCACCTATCCTGCCCGGGAAGACACTGTTCAGCATGAAGGCCACAAGGACGGGAGGGGTCAGGACCCTGTATGGAACGACTTCGAGATGGGAAAGGAGCACGCGCCACCTGAGGATCCTGAAGGTGTAGCTTGCGGCCAGCAGGGGAAGCACAAGAAGCATCGGGAGCATTGATGAAGATGAAACAACTGCCTGGAGCTCGGACCAGTCAGTATTCCTGAACGTCAGCCAGAGGGTTGCGGCCGCGATGACAACCCCGATCAGTGTTTTAAGGAGGGTCTCACGCTTTGGCAATGGATTCCTCCAGACCCAGGCACAGCGCATGGAATGCCACCAGCATGGCTTCCTGGGCGTGGCTTGTGACAGATGAGGGGGCGCGCCAGTGAATGTGGGCCCAGGAAGCCTCCCTGCCAGCCGCGGTGAAGGCCACGACCTTCATCCCGAGCGAGGCGGCCGTCTTTGCGGCGTTCGTCACATTTGGTGAGCCTCCGCTGGTGGTGATGGCCAGAAGAACATCCCCACGGCATCCCAGGGCCTCGACCTGCCGTGCGAATACGCGCTCGTAGCCGTAGTCGTTGGCCACCGCGGTAACCACAGCGGGGTCAACGGTCAGGGCGACGACCGGAAGCGCCCTTCGCTCGATGCGGAACCTTCCCACCAGTTCTCCCGCCAGATGGGATGCGTCCGCCGCACTGCCTCCGTTGCCGCAGACAAGCACCTTGCCACCCGAGGCCATTGCTTCCAGGATGCACAGACGGATGCCCTCAAGGGTTTCGATGTCGAACCCGTCAAGATTGTGCGCCGCTGCTTCGAGATACTTCTTCATAGGCTTTCCATCCATTCCTCGAACGCCTCATCAAGTGGCGGAAGCTGGAAGGGTCCGTTTGTTCCCAGAGCCGAATAGAAGGGCCGCGGGGCCGGAACATCCAGGTCTTTCCAGCAGACTGCCCTGACGGTTCCACAGCCCAGTCTATCCCTCAGGGTGAACGCAAGATCGAGAGGGGTCACGGGACCCGGGTTCACGCAATGAAAAACACCCGTGCTGCCGGATTCCACGATTTCAAGGATCACTTCCACCAGGTGCGGGACAAAGGCCACACAAGCGGTCTGGTCCCTCACGACCTTCAATTCTCCCCCGCGCAGAAGACCGTTTCGAAGCCAGGGCAACAGCCCCTTCCCTTTGCCGAAAAGCCAGGACGTCCTGATAACGGCACTGCGACCGGTCGCCAGTGCTTCGATCTCCCCCGACAGTTTGCTCTCGCCGTAAATGTTCGCCGGAAGGGTCGGTGTGCCCTCGGTGAGTGGGGCCCCGCCATTCGTGAAGACGTGATCCGTGGAGATTGTCACAAGCCGTGCCCCGGTTTCCGCCAGGTTTCTGACGCCGTCCCGGTGAACACGGAAAGCGCGGTCCGGGTTGGTCTGGCACGAGTCCACGTCGGTCAGGGCAGCGCAGTTGATTATCAGGGACGGTTTTGTGACCATCACAGCCCCGGTCACCGATGCCCTGTCCGTTATGTCCACCCCGGGCAGGTCCATGCCGATGGCCCTGCAGCCCAGCCTTTCCAGAAGCGCAGTTCCCAACAGACCGTTGCCTCCCGTCACCAGTATCTCAGCCACGTCCCGCCCCTCCCAGAGGCGGAAGCTGACCGTCCTCGAGAAGTATCCGGGGGTTCTCTTCAGCCAGCGTCCTCCAGCCACCGGGGCAAAGCCTTTCAACGGTTTCGCGGGCGTAGTCTCCGAGAACCATGTCGCGAATGTTGTGACAATCGCTTGTAACCATGTGGCACATGCCGGAGCTGATTATCCACTCCGCGTTTTCAACGTATCTGGGGATCGCAAGTGAACGCATGCTCATGCTCACACCCGCGCCCATCCCCGCCAGAAGCCTGAGCCTGTTCGCGGTAGCCCACTTGTAGCGCTCGGCGTGAGCCAGAAGTGGTCTGTAGCCGCATTTGAGGAGCCTGACGATACGGCGAAGAACGCTGAACCAGAAAAGCCCATGGGTGAACTCCACAAGGACCGTGTGGGTTCCGGGGTACGAGATCAGCTCGTGCACGCCGGATTTCCTGATCCCAAGAAGGAGCTCGCCCGCAGGAATGACGCAAAGTGATTCGTCCGAAGCCTTTTCGGCGAACCGACACGATCTGTCGGCCCGGGACATGGCTGCAAGATAGGCCATGTTCGTCGAGAAGTGCGAAGTGGCGGCAACAACCGAGCCTTTCGGCATGGCATTCCGCATTTTTTCAATGATCCTGAGCGCTTCCCCGGGCGTGACAGGCCCGTCATCAACACCTGGAACGACGTGGGTGTGAAGATCGTAGCAGGGCGGGTTCATGCCGGCCTTCCCAACCCGGTCAGAAGGCCGGTCCTCCCGTGGCGCACGATACGGCTCAATCTGATGCCCGAGGCCCTGACAGCGGTCTCAACATCGCGCGCGGCGCCCCAGCGGAACGTAAGCAGGAACACCCCGCCGGGTTTCAGAAGGTGAGCGGCGGCAAAGACGAACATGTAGAGCAGAAGAGGGCCGCCCCGCCTTGCGCCCTCTCTCAATGGGTCGGGGCAGGGCCTTCCGGACCCGCTTACCAGGTAGGGTGGATTCGCCGTAACAAGGTCCGCTATCCTCCCCGGAAAAAGTGCAGGCACCTGCCCGACCCCTGCCAGCACAGGCAGAACGGCATCGCGCGAAAGTCGAAGGGAGTCCGGACAGGTGTCGAGCCCGATCCAGACCATTGATCCGTTCAGTTCCGATACGAGCCTTGGAACCTCGCCCGCGCCCGTTCCGAGATCGAAGGCGAGGCCTCCCCTGCACGCCGATGCTGCCTCGTGGGCCAGAAGCACCGAGTCGGTGGTTATCACCTTCGGTAAAGGGCCTTTGCGACGCCCCAGGTATAGTGATCGCCGGTGTAGTAAGGCACCCTGATGTCGTCCCAGTCCCTGATGCTCCACAGTCCGAACTCGTCGGCGACCAGGGTTATCCACGCGCTTCCCATGGCGGCCCGTTCCCAGCCGCTGCCCAGGGTTCCCGCAGCCACGATGTAGTAATTGCGGTAGATGGTCACGCTGTCGTAGGGGACGGACGGGTCCGGGTGCTCGGTATCGGTTGTGAAGTATGCCAGAGAAAGGCTGTCCGACGGGGCACCCGACGCCTGGGCCTGGTAGATGATGGAGGATACGGTCTGGGTCTCGACATCTTTCGTCCAGTCCGAAAAATCAAGGCTCTGGAAAGCAGGGTCCGAAACATCCAGCGGGTCGGCGGTGAACAGGAAGTCATCGTGAAAGCATGAGGTGTAGTATCCCACCGAGAGACCGCTGAGAGAGTTCTGAAGGTTGATGATGACTATCGAGGGTTGAGTGGGGGTCTGCCACACCACGGGCGGGTCGGGATCGGGGTCTTCCGGATCCCTTGGCTCGAAGACGCTGCAGGACACAAGCATCACAAGGCCAAGCAGAGGAATGGTTTTCATCTCATGCCCCCTATAGCAGGTAGTTGAAGTTCATGCTTGCATGCCAGTAGCTCGGATCACCGGACATTCGGAACGTCCGGGTGATGTTTGTGGACAGCACCCCCCCGAGGATCGTTATCACGCTTCTTATACCCACGTGATGGATGTGCTCGTCGGTGCTTATGCTCTGGTCGAGGCGGTTGCTCCACACGTATTCCCAGCCGTAGCTGGGGGTTATCCCCACGTTTGCCGACACGTGGAACCCCAGATTGAGTGTGAGCCGAGAGTTCACGGATTCGTTGGTCCGGGAGAAAAGCCTGTTCTCGTAGAGTCCCAGATCCTTGAATGTAAAGGTGTGTCTTACACCGAGAACAGTGCTGTCACTGCTCACCCTGTCGAAGGTGAAGAACGAATCGAGCCTGCGGCCGAAACGGTTGCCCCCGCTGGCGTAATCGGGGAAGAAGTATGTCGTGTAGTCCGCGCTGAGCTTCACGGCATGGTCGACCCTCCAGCCGCTTCCCACGTTGCACTCGTATCCGGGGCGAATGCTGTATGTTGAACTGCGGCTGCTCTGGCCGGACATCGCGGACATGAGGAAGATGGTCTCACGACGCTGGCCCTGCATCTCCCCCTTCAATGTGAACCAGTCGTTAACGGGAATCCTGGCGGTGATGCCCAGAAGCTCACGGAGCTCGTCGCTGTCGGTGTCATCCTGGTAGGTATTTCCGAAACTGTCTTCCCAGACGCCTTCGGTATCCTTCCTGAAGAGGTTCACGACCCTGTGGAAAGTGACATTGCTCGAGCCGGGCGTGTACACGAGCCTGAAGGAGAGAAGACGGTCATCGGTGTTCTGGGTGACATCAAAAAGGTTCGGTACGCCGGTGATCTGGCGCTTTTTATCCTCGTCCTCAAGGGCACGCGAAACGCTGATGTCGAGGTCGAGGTCATCCATCATCTCCCACACCATCGTGCAGCCGATCCGCCTTCCGTTGCTCAGCACGTCCCTGGGGTCTCCGTCCTGCGTGGAGTCGGGGTCAAGCCCTGTGTACAGTGTGGTGTCGTAGTTCCAGTTTGCGCTCATCTCCATGAAGATGCCCGGGATAAGCTCAGGCAGGACAAGACTTTCGGAATGGTTCCATTCGTCGCCTTTTTTCCTGTAGTCTTCCTCATAGTGCTTCAGGAAATTCCTGTTGGCGCCTATCTCGGCGTTGAAGCTCCCGCCGTTCCACGAATCGGGGAAGTTGTAGCCCACCCTGGCGGAGATGTTGTCGCGCCCGGTATCGGACACGTTGCCGAAGGCTCTGGATTCGGTCACGCTCAGGTTGGTACTGACAACACGGAACAATCTGCGGTTTACCGTGGCGCTCATGTCGTAGAGGGTTCCGTCATTGGTTGAGAGCGTGTCGTGGGTCACGTTCCACTTGTCTTCCGTGTGAAGGCCGGACTGCATGGTCAGTGCAAGCCAGTCCGAAGGGGCATACCTGAGGGCCCCGATGGCATTGTCCCCAACCTCGTCACGAAGGGCCACACCATGTGTTTTGTCAATAACGATCGACCTGGTGATGGATGTGGAGAGCTCCATTCCGCCCCTGGGTCTCCAGCTCAGCCAGCCCCTGCCGCTTCGCGAATCAGAAAACCTTCCCTGACCCCAGTTGCGAAGCCCCTGGAACGAGGTGGCCCCGTTGAGGCTAAGGTGGCGTGACAGCTCCTGGGAAAAGGTGAGGGAGTTGGAAAGGATCGTCTCAAGTCTTCCCTGTTCCAGGCCAAGGTTGTAGTTGGCGTCCCATGCCGCAAGAAAACCTGCGAAAAGCAGTATGACGGGAAGGCTTCTTTTCACGGACCCACCTCCTCGGCCATTGCGGCGAAGCTCTCGGGTGGCACCCTTTCCGCCCGAAGGTCGGGGCTGACCCCGACGCTGCCAAGTATAGCCAACGCCCTGTCCTTTCCATAGACCCTCGTCAGATTGTTCACGATCTTCTTCCTCCGGGATGAAAAGGCGGCCTTCACGATCTCAACGAACCTCGGGTAAAGCCCTGGCGGGAGGGGAGGGCAGGTTTTTCGCTCCAGAAGAACCACCGTGGATTCCACCTCGGGACGGGGAAAGAACTCCCAGGGGCCGGCCTCGAACAGTATCGACACGCTGTAGTGGGGCCAGACCGCCAGGGCGAGCCGTCCGTACTCCCTGCCCCCTGTCGTGCACTCGAGCCTCACCGCGACCTCCCTCTGAAGCATCAGTACCGCACGGGAAACGGACTGGAAACCGGGCTCGCAAAGCCTTATCACCGCCGGTGTGGATATGCTGTAGGGGAGGTTTGAGGCGACGGCGGCAAAGGGATGGCCCGGCAACTCCTCAGGGACCGCCTTCAAAAAGTCGAGCTGAACCACGCTGAGCCCGGGCATGAGTTCCCTGAGCCTCAGGCTCATGGCCTGTGATATCTCCAGCGCGGTCACTGAAAGGCCCCTTGCCATGAGGGCTTCGGTAAGGGCTCCAAGACCCGGGCCTATCTCAAGGACCGGCCCGTCGGGAACACCCAGTGATGCGGCTATCCGCTGAGCCAGCAGTGGGTTTACCAGAAAATTCTGCCCCAGCCCCTTGTCGGGGACGATGCCAAGCGCGTTCAGGGCATCGCGTGTGGCAGCGGTGTTCACTGCGCCTCCCTGATAATGATGGGCAGTTCCAGCCTCTCCGCCAGTGCCCTTACTTTGGGTATGTCCGCCCCGGAACCCTCAACGGCGGTAAGAACGGCGGGTATCGCGAGCCTTTTCACCAGTCTGATGAACCCCATCACGTTCTCCCATCCGCAGGGGGAGGCGCCGGGGCATATCCGCGAGTACTCGGCTGCGCCAGAGGCGTTCAGGCTTATGCTGACCCTGTCAAAGCGGCCCAGCATGGCTTCGGTTTCCGAAAGGGTCATGTGACCAGGGCAGAGCCCATTTGTGTTCAGGCGGGTTTTCCCCCCGGCGGACCGTACACATTCCGCCGCTTCGCACAGAAGGTCGGGCCTCATGGTTGGTTCGCCGTATCCGCAGAAAACAACCTCATCGTAACCCGAAGGGTCGGTGACAGACAGGGCGCAGAGCACCGCCTCCCTTGAAGGCTCGCTCCGATGCCTCAGGCTGTAACCCCCAAGGCCGTCCTGACGGTTCCTTATGCAGAACCCGCACGACGCATTGCACATTCCCGTGATGTTCACGTAGAGCTTCCCGCCCATGGGGTACACAAGATGGGTCCTCCGGCTTCCGGCAGCAAGGCGGAATGCGCGAAGCGAATTGTCCCACAGGATTTCGAGGGCCTCGCTCAGGGAGAGGTTCCACTCCCGGGCGATCCGTGCAGCTGTAAGAGTGGTGAGGGCGGGCTCGTTCCTGCCGCCCCGATGGGGCACGGGTGGAAGGAAGGGAGCGTCGGTCTCGGCGAGGACCATCTCCCTTGGTATGAGCCCGAGGTTCACGGCCATCCCGCTTTTCCGGTAAGTCACCGCTCCCGTTACACCGAAATAAAAGCCCCTTTTCACGGCCCTTGAAGTAACCTCGGCCGAACCGCACCAGCTGTGAAGGATGACGGGGAAACCCGGGTCCGCAGGCAGAATGTCCAGAACCGCCCCTTCCGCTCCCCTTGAGTGGACAACAAGCGGAAGTGCGAGGTTTTTGGAAAGATCGATGTGTTTCTGGAACCACTGGGTCTGAACATCACGGGGAAACCTGTCCCTGTAAAAATCGAGTCCCGTCTCACCAACGGCGGCCGCCTGCGGAAGCAGGGAGAGCCCGGTCACCTTTTTGAAGGCCCCTTCGGATGCTCCCTCGAGATGGTTCGGGTGAAAACCCGCGGCTGACCAAAGACCGAAGTCGTGTGCTATGGAACTTGACCGGACGCTTGACTCAAGGTCCACCGAGGGGACAAGGATCCCGCGGACACCCGCATCGAACGCCCTGTCGACAACCGTTCCAAGGTCACGGCGAAAATCGTCGAAATGAAGATGACAGTGGGTGTCGAAGAGCAGCCCGGGCCACTGGGAACGGTTCACCCTCAGGTGTCCCGCCGGATCAGGTGGTCACGGTCGGGTCCGGTCGAAATGGCTCTGATGGGCGCTCCGGCAAGCCTTTCCAGGGTTTCCACGTATCGTTTGGCGTTTTCGGGAAGGGCATCCCAGCGGGTCTCGCCGCGGATGTCCTCCTTCCAGCCCGGCAGGGTGTCGTAGACGGGAATGTGGGCACCGAGCCTGACCCCGGTCTCGAAAAGGGCCAGGTCCTGCTCGGGGTCGAGTTCGTACCTGGTGCAGACCTTAAGCTCTTCAAAGCCCGACAGAACGTCGAGGAGGGTCATGGTTATCCAGTCGCAACCGTTCAAACGGGTCGCGTACCGGGCCAGAACGCCGTCGGCCCAGCCGCACCTCCTGGGGCGACCGGTGGTCGTGCCGTACTCGTTCCCGGCCTTCCGTATCCTCTCGCCCGTTTCGTTGGCCTGTTCAGTGGGAAAGGGGCCTTCCCCGACACGCGTGGAGTAGGCTTTAAGGATCCCCACGACCTCTCCGACCCGGTTCGGGCCGAACCCGAGGCTGGTGCAGGCGGCTCCACTTACGCACTGGCCGCATGTGACGTAGGGGTAAGTTCCGTGATCGGGGTCGAGCAGCGTGCCCTGGGCCCCTTCGGCTATCACTGTGCCGTTCTCCTCGAGTATCCGCGATATGGTGTACGAAACATCCCCAACGTACCGCGCCATGGAAAGCGACGCTTCGATGAATGCTTCGGTGTCCTTCAGGAGGGCTTCGCGTGCCGAGTTGTCGAGTCCGTACTCCTGCGCGCACTGATCCGCCTTCTCGCGGCACCTGGCGGAGAACGAAGCGGGCAGCGAGATGTCTTCCAGCCTGATGCCCCTGCGGCGGAACTTCTCAACGTATGTGGGTCCGATCCCCCGACCGGTGGTACCTATCCTGCGGTCAACGCCGGTTTCGGAGAAGGTCTCGGACACCCGGGCCGCGGGATGTACAAGATGCACCTTTCCACTCACAAGAAGCCTGTCCGCAACCGTGATGCCCGACATCTCCAGATCGGTGATCTCCCGGAGAAGGGCAAGGGGATCAACAACGCAACCGGACCCGATCATCCCGGCGACTCCCTGCCTTAGAACCCCCGAAGGCAGCAAATGCAGCGCGAACCTTCCCATGGGGGTCTCGACCGTATGCCCCGCGTTGGCCCCCCCGGAAAACCTGGCCACCGCCGAGGCGTCGAGGGCCAGGTGATCAACCATCTTGCCCTTGCCCTCGTCTCCCCACTGAAGTCCCACAATGATCGTTACAGGCATTTCTCCCCCTAATCCACCGTTACCTGCACGAGCCAGCGAAGCAGCTCTTTGATCCCCGAACCGCGAACCGATGAAACGGGGATCACGGGGCCAAGCTCCTCGGCTTTTTTCCTGGCCTCCACGAGTTTTGATGCCCCCAGCTTGTCGCTCTTGGTCAGCGCGACAATGTAGGGTTTGCCGCAACCCCTAAGGAACCCGGCCATCCGAACATCGCTTTCCATCTCCGGATGCCTTGAGTCCACAAGAAGGACCGAGCCCCTCAAGGGACGCCTTTTTCCGAGGTAGTCCTCCATCCAGGAAAGCCATCGGGACCTTTCGGCTCCGGGTGCCCTGGCGTAGCCGTAACCGGGAAGGTCGGCGACGTAGTAGCCGAAATTGCTTTCGTAAATGTTGATGAACCGTGTGCACCCCGGGGACGAGCTGGTGCGTGCCACCGCGACGCCCCCCGCCAGACAGTTTATGAGCGACGACTTCCCGACGTTGGAGCGGCCCGTGAAGGCCACTTCGGGTCTGCCGTCGTCCGGAAGGCCCACACCTCCAGGGCAGCTCCGGAGAAAGCTGAGTGCAAGTCCCGGCAATTCAGACCGCTTTCCGTCCCCTTCGGGTCATTATTCTTGGTTTCTTCAAGCCCTTGACGCAAGCCTCGTCCACGACCAGGGTTCCCGACTTCTCCCTGGCGTCGGGGATCGAGTACATTGGTTCAAGAAGGACCCTTTCGAGGATCGATCGAAGCCCCCTGGCACCGCTTTTTGCCTTCCTGGCCTCAAAAGCGATGGCTTTCATGGCGTCGGGGGTGATCTCGAGTTCGATGCCCTCGAGGCTGAAAAGGTACGAGTACTGCTTCATGAGGGCGTTCTTCGGCTCGGTCAGGACCTTCACAAGGGCTTCCTCGTCAAGATCCTCAAGCGTCACCACGACGGGAAGCCTGCCGACCAGTTCGGGAATGATGCCGAAGCGGACCAGGTCGTGGGCTTCCACGATCTCGAGGGAACACGACTCCTGGCGGTCAGCCTTGATGTCGGCTCCGAAGCCCATTGCTCCGTGGCTGATGCGTGATTCGATGATCTTGTCCAGCCCGTGGAAAGCCCCTCCGCAGATGAAGAGTATCCCGGAGGTGTCGATGTAGATGTTCTCCTGGTAGGGGTGCTTCCTGCCGCCCTGGGGGGGGACACCCGCAACCGTCCCCTCAACGATCTTCAAAAGGGCCTGCTGAACACCCTCACCGGACACGTCGCGTGTGATGGAGGGGTTTTCGGACTTGCGGGATATCTTGTCCAGCTCATCGATGTAGATGATACCGTGCTGGGCCTCTTCCACGTTCATGTCGGTGACCTGAAGCAGCCTGAGCAGGATGTTCTCCACGTCCTCGCCCACGTAGCCGGCCTCGGTGAGGGTCGTGGCATCGGCGATGGCGAACGGGACCTCGAGTATCCGCGCGAGGGTTCGGGCGAGAAGGGTCTTGCCGACTCCTGTGGGGCCCAGGAGCAGGATGTTGCTCTTCTCGAGTTCCACCTCGCTTGAGCCCTGATGCTTTGCCAGAAGCTTCTTGTAGTGGTTGTAAACGGCAACCGACAGGACTTTTTTTGCCTTGTCCTGCCCCACCACGTACTGGTCGAGCTGTTCCTTTATCTCACGGGGTGACGGAAGTCCCTTGCGAAAAAGGCCGGGGACGGACTTCTCCTCGGGCTTTCCCGGTGTTTCAACGATTATCTCGCTGCAATACCTTACGCAGTCGTCACAGATGAAGACCCCCGGCCCCTGGATGAGCTGGTTGACCTCACCCGACGCCCTGTTGCAGAAGGAACAGCGGTTCTCCTTCGGCATTGTTACACCCTCTTGTCAAGAATGTTGTCAACGATGCCGTACCCGACCGACTCGGCGGCGTTCATCCAGAAGTTCCTGTCGGTGTCCTGCGCTATCTTCCCTATGGGTTGTCCGGTGCATTCCGCCAGGATGATGTTCATCTCCTCCCGTATCTTCAGGATCTCACGGGCTTCGATCTCGATGTCGCTGGCCTGCCCCCTCACGCCGCCGCTGGGTTGATGGATCATCACCCTGGCGTGGGGCAGGATGTTCCTCTTGCCCTTCGCGCCCGCGGCCAGAAGCACTGAAGCCATGCTTGCGGCGCTTCCCATGCAGAACGTGGCGATGTCGGGCCTTATGAACCTCATGGTGTCGAAGATCGCGAGTCCCGCGGAGACCGAGCCTCCCGGGCTGTGAATGTACATGTTGATGTCTTTCTTGGGATCCTGGCCCTCAAGGAAAAGGAGCTGAGCGACGACAAGACCCGCCGTCTGCGGAGAAATGACATCACCGATGAAAACTATGCGGTCTTTAAGCAGCCTTGAATAGATGTCGTACGAGCGCTCATAGTTCCCATCCCTCTCAACGACGAAGGGAATCACGGAAGACATCACTGACCCTCCTTCTCCTTCTCCTTGCCGGGCATTTCGGTAACCGCGACCCACTTCCATGAAGCCCCGGGCTCATCATGATTATCCGGATGTTCTGCCTGAGGTTCCGCAACGGTTTCAACTGCGCTCGAGATCACGAGTTCCAAAGCCCTCTCGTTGCGAAGCCGGTCGAGCGCCGAAGAGGCAGAGCCACCCGCGGCCTCTTTCTGTATCTCTTCCTGTGACAACGGTATGCCTTCGACTATGGCTATCTGCCGGAGTATCAGGAATTCCCGGACCTTGCGTTCGGCCAGCTCCCTGATCGTCTTCTCGGTTTCCGGGGTCGATTCGCCGTCTTCGAGACGTTTTGCGTAGTCACGGGCAAGGTTGTCAACCATGAACGCGGGCGGATCGAACACGTTGGATGAAAGCAGGCTGTCCAGTGCCACGGACTCAACGAACGACCGGCGCTCGGCCTTATGCTTCTCGCTGATATTCTCGCGCAGTTTCTGCCTGAGCTGTTCCATGCTTTCGAACCCGCCGGCGGTTTTCGCGAAATCGTCGTCAAGCTCGGGGGTTTTGGGTTCCCTCACCTCCACGACGGCAAATTCAGTGGCCGGGGGCTCCTCTTCGAGCCCCGGGAAATCCATTCGGGCCGAGAACCTGGCTCCCGTGGAAAGGCCGGGAAGGAGCTCGTCGAAACCCGGCCCCATGTTCTCCCTGCCTATGACAACCGCCGCGCGCCGGGGTTCCCCCGCCTCGCGCGAAGGGTACTCGACAACAACGAGGTCTCCTTCCTCCGCTGCCCGTTCCACATGCTCAAATGAGACGAACCGGTTGCGGATCTCTGAAAGGGCTTCCTCGAGGGCCTTGTCCTCGTCAAAGCCGGGAACGGCAATGGAAATGCCCCTGATCCCGGTGGGAGCCGGCGTCTCGAAGAGAGTGTAGGTGACCTCGTAGTCGTAGTCGCGGCCCTCAGCAGGCAGGACCGGCTTGAACTCGGGTTCGGCGTCGGAGAGGATCCAGTCGTTCTCCTCGAAAAGAACGTCGGACATCTCACGGTGGGCTTTCTCAGCAACCTCGGAGAGTATCAGGTTTCCGAACTTCTGCTTCAGGATGGACGAAGGTATCTTGCCCTTCCTGAACCCGGGAACGACGATGTCCTTCTGTATCTCACGCCTGACTTCCCGAAAGAGCCTGTCCACTCCCTCGGCATCCATGTGAAAACTGACGGTTTTTCTGCCGGATTCATCCGTTGTGACATTGTAAGACATTTGATTTCCACTCTTGGGTGTTGCGTTCAATGACTACTGCTGCCCGGGAGGGGACCCCGGGCAGCACATGCTCTGACCGGCAAATATGCCGGATTTGTAAGATCGCCGCTACCTTCCGGTGCGCTGACGGATCAGTCTGGCCTCGTCACTCTGGGGGTATTCCTGGAGAATGATCGCTTCAAGCCTGTCCCTCTCGGTTTCGGCGGTGTGCAGTGCGTAGATGGCCGCCGCCCTGGCCAGGGCCGATGCGGTCCTGTCCCCCGACGGGTACATGAAATAGACGGCCACCAGCTCCTCGATGGCCCGGTGGGGCTCTCCGAGTGCCTGGTTGCAGAGGGCGGCGAAGTATAGCGCGTCGTCCGCCAGTACGCTTCTGGGGTATTCGGAGAACACCTGCCTGAAGCCCTGGGCAGCCCTTGTGTAATCGCCCTGCTGATACTGCCTGAAGGCGTCTTCGTAAATGGGCTCGGCAGCCCCGGCCTCTTCGTCCTGTCCCACCCGGGCCTGGGTGAACCTGGCAAGAGCCGCCTCGAGCTGGCTCACCATCTCGGACAGTTGCTGGGCTGCTCCAGAGTCGCGCATTCCGGCCTGAGCCTGGATCCCCCGGAGCAGATGCTGGTTTCTCTCGACCCCGGCAGCGATGGAATCGACATCGACCCTCATCTCCTCCTGGGATACCTCGAGTTTCTCGACCCTGCCCGGCGCCTTGGACCATGTGGAGAGCCAGCACCCGCAAAAAAGCGGCAAGAGAAAGACCGTGTAAAGGGCCCCCCGTTTCATCTGGACTACTCCGGCATCACCCGCAGGTGAACCCTGCGGTTCTGGGAGAAGGCGTACTCGGTGGAACCACTGGCGAAGGGCCTTTCCTTGCCATAGCTGACCGTCGTGAGCCTGGAAGCCGGGATGCCGTAGTTCACCAGGTACTGGTAGACGGACTGGGCGCGCCTCTCACCCAGGGCAAGGTTGTAGTCAACGGTGCCGCGCTCGTCGCAGTGGCCTTCAAGAAGCACCTTGAAACCCGAGTTGCTCATCATGTATCCGGCGTCGAACATCAGTGCCTCAAGCGCTGCACTGCTCAGTTCATTGGAGTCGTACTCGAAGAAAACGTCGCGAAGTGCTTCCTGATGCCTGGCCAGCGCGGCGTTCAGCGCGATCATGGGGTCTTCCTCCCACACCCCGGTGACAAGGGTGTCGCTTTCGACCACGTCGTCCTCGATAACGGTCGTGCGGCCGCAGCCGGCAAAGGCGACAAGAAGTGAGATCAACCCCATCGTCAACGCAAGCTTCTTCATCTCTTCCATCCTTCCCTAACGCACCGGCGACCACGCCGGGCAGTAACTCTCTCCGCCGGTGGAGAGCCTGTGAACCTTCAAACTGTTCAACTCCATCATGTATATGTTCCTCATGCCATCCATGTCGCTGGAAAAGGCAAGGTGGCGCCCGGTGGGCGACCATACGGGGTCTTCGTTGAGGGTTCCCCGGGTGGTCACCTGCCTTATCTCGGTTCCGTCCGAGTTCATCACGAAGATGTGAAACCCGCTTCCGGCCCTTGCGCAGTAGGCTATCTTGTCGCCCCGGGGCGACCACGCAGGGCTGTCGCAGTAACCGTGGGAAAATCCCGCCCTCTCCGCGCTCCCGCCCGAGGCGCTCATCCAGTAGAGCTGGGGATAGCCCACCCGGTCGCTGGTGAAGATCAACTGAAGCCCGTTGGGGGAGAAGCTGGCCGATGTCTCGATGCTGCTTCTGGCCGTGAGGGGGGTGGAGCTGCCGCCCGAAACGCTGTACAGCCAAAGGTCGGAGCTTCCGTTCTCGGAACGGGTGAATGCGAGCTGGCTTCCGTTCGGGCTCCAGGCGGGAGCGGTGTTCACCCCGCCCGAAATGATCCGTGATGCCGAGCCCGAAGCGAACGAATAGGTGTAGATGTCGCCCGTTCCGGCCCTGTAGGAAGTGAAGGCGATGCGATCGCCCAGTGGGCTCCACGCGGGGGTGGTCAGAACCTGCGCGTCCCGCATGATGGTGGCTGATGGCCTGGGATCGAGGGTTTTAACGACAAGCCTCCACTCCTCGCCCCCCCGGACTATGTAGGCGATTCTTGTGGAGGCGATCCCCTGTTCACCCGTGAGGGCGAACACCAGGTCATCCGAAAGGCTGTGCACCATGTCGTGAAGCGAGGAACCCTGGTACTCCTTCACGAGCACCCCTTCCCCCTCGGCTTCGGCCCTGGCGGAGATATTCCAGTTCCCGTCGCTACCCGAGACCCTGGCTGAAAGCTTCACGAAAGCCTCGTTCTCGGGGACGGTTATGAGAAGGCCCGAAAAGTCGATGTCGAACACAAGCTGATCGCGGACGGTTACCGCTCCCTCGCCCAACCCCTCCACACGAACGCTCACTGGAAGGCACTGGGCGCCTATTGGTGTCATGGGAAGGAATTCGGCGGCCTGAAGGCAGACCGGTATCGCAAGGATAAGGACAAGCAATTTCAAAGGTTTCTCCCCTCACGCCCCTGAACTACTCGGGACCCAGAAACTCTATACTCAATCTGACCGGATTTGTTCGACCCGGAGGCACCGGAGGTATGTTGGCCGTTTCGAGGGCGTGCTCGACAGCCCTGTCGAAGGCAGCGTTGCCGCTCTGTCTGACGACATCGTACCTGTATGTACCGTCAAGGTTTACGGTGAAATGGATCCGGTACGTGTTTGGGGGATCGGTGGATGTTACGAAATTCCTTCTGATGGCGGCGAACACCCTTCCCTCGTAGCTTGCGGGTCCGGGCGCTCCCGCTCCCGCCTCTCCCGAGGAACCTATGGTGACGAACTGGCCAGAGGGCTGAACTTCAGCGGGCTGAGTCTGTACGGGCTGCACCTCGGCGGGTTGGACTTCAGCGGGCTGAGTTTCAGCGGGTTGCACTTCGACGGGCTGGGTTTCAACAGGCTCGATCTCAACAGGTTCGACCTCGGTGGCCTCCATCATCTCCTGGATCAGTTCGGGTATCGGTACCGATTCCTCGATCTGGGCTGTCTCGACCTCGGCCGGAAGGGTCTGCGGATTTCCGGGGTTCGATTCCGGATCGAGCACCACCATCTCGACCGAAACCATGGAGCCACCACCCATGATGACGGGCGCTGGGCCGGAGTTCATTATCAGCCCGGTCAGGATGATCAGGACGAGTATCCCCGCGTGCACCCCGAAGGACATGACCATGGCCGACCGGTCGACGACCGGCGGGCTGCTGGAGGGTCTGCGGAAAGCATCAGGGCTGTTCACTCATGGACTCCTGTACAAGACCCACGTTTGCATAGCCACCCCTGCGCAGCTCGGTGAGCGCCAGGGCAAGAACTGTGTAGCGGGCTTCACCGTCGGCCCTCACAAAGGCTTCGGTGCGTCCACCCTCAAGGGCAGCCGCAGCGAGCCCGGAGAGGTCCGCCGGAGCCACGGGCTCGCCGGCCACGGTGATGTTACCAAGGGCATCGATCTCGACCAGAAGGGATGTTCCGGGGTCAAGCCGGTTCAGGATGCGCCCCTGATCGGTGGAAGGGGGCCTGACATCCGCGCTGCGATGGATCACAGGGGCGCTCAGCATGAAGATCACCAGCAGGACGAAAGTGACGTCAACGAGGTTCGTTACGTTGATGGTCGAGAGCTGCCGGTATCTGGGGCGGATCATGTTATGCTGCCCCTTCTGCACACGTCAACAAGCTCTGAAAGGAAGCGGTCTATCTCTCCAGCAAGGTCGTCAACCTTCCCGACGGAGTAGTTGTGGAAGACGTTGGCGGGAATGGCGGCGAGAAGCCCTGCCACTGTAGTGGTCAGGGCTGCGGCGATGCCTGAGCCCACCGCGCTTATGTCGGCCGAGCCCATCTCCCGCATCCCTATGAAACTGGCCAGCACGCCCCAAACGGTTCCAAGAAGCCCGAGAAGGGGGCTGATGCTGGTGACAGTGGCAAGAAAGCCGATGTTCCTGCTGCGCTGGGCCAGGTCTTCACTGGCTTCCCTCTCGAGCGCCCCGTGAAGGATCGCGACTTCCTCGGCCGTCAGGGGGCCTGTCAGGCCGAGGTCGCTTCTGCGGCGAAGATACCTGCCGGCTTCGGCGTACATCCTGGCCAGGGGCCCCATCTCGGAACTGTTCTTCAAAAAATCACCACCCGGGGGGCGGCCGGTAGTCCGGAGGGCTTCCATGAACATTCGCGAAGCCCCGCTTATCCGGGAAAGCTCCCTGAGCTTGGATATGGCCACCGACCAAGCGCCCAGCGACAACACGAGTATCAGAAGCAGGATGAACTTGGTGAAACCGTCGGATGCGGTAACCGTGGACCAGACCAGACCCAGCATGTCAGTCCCTTCCGGAAAGGGCCACTGCCTCTATCTCCACGAGCCCCCCAAGGGGAAGCCCGGCGACCTGGTAGGCCGCCCTTGCGGGGAAGGGCTCGGTGAAATAGCGGGCATATATGCCGTTGACCTTTGCAAAGTCCTTCATGTCGGCAAGCAGGACGGTGGTTTTGACGACCCGGTCAAGCGCTGACCCGCCCGCTTCGAGAACGGCCCTGAGATTGTTCAGGGCCTGTTCGGCCTGCTCCTCCACCGTCGGGGGCATGGCACCCGTAGCTGGGTTGATGCCGAGCTGACCGCTTGCGAAAACGAACCCTTCCGTGAGAATGGCCTGGCTGTAGGGACCCACGGGGGCGGGAGCACTGTTTGAGCGAACCTGAGTTTTAGTCATGAAGACCTCCCTGTATTCCACCTGCAATATACACAGAAAGTGGGCATCATGTTCCATTTCAAGGTTTTCTGACTGAACGACACGAACTTATGCAGGGCGCCACGAAAGCGGTTAGTCATCGACGACCCTTCGGATCACATCGGAGAGCTCTGAAAGGGTATAGGGCTTGCTCAGAACGCCACTGAACCCGAAGTCGCGGTAGTTGGCCATTATGCTGTTGCCGGCGTAACCGCTTGAGACTATCACCCTGGCGTCGGGATCTATGGCCAGCACCTCGCGAACGGCCTGCTCACCGCCAATCCCTCCGGGAATCGTGAGGTCCATGATAACGGCATCGTACCTGCGGCCGTCATCAAGGGCGCTCTGGTACATTGCGATGGCGGTGGCGCCGTCAGAGGCCTCGTCAACCGTGCATCCCAGGGCGCCGAGCAGGTTGCTCGCGGCGGTACGCACTATCTCCTCGTCGTCGAGGACAAGTATCTTTTCTGTGTGTTCTGCCGGGATCCCGGCAATGCGTGCGGGCAACAGAGTGCCTGCAAGGGCGGCGGGCATCAGCACTTCGAAGAGCGCCCCTTTGGCGGACGGCAGTATCCGGATGCGCCCCCCGTGTCTGACGACTATGGAGTGGCTGGTCGTGAGACCAAGCCCATGCCCCTTTTCCCGGGTGGTGAAGTAGGGGTCGAAGACCTTGTCAGCTATCTTTCTTGGAATCCCGGGGCCGGAATCGTGAAAGAGGATCCTCACGTACCTTCCCGAAGGCAACCCCTCCTCGTCAGTGGCCTTCAGCGTTGCATTCCTTGCGAAAACACTGAGGCTTCCGGCATCGTTCATCGCCTGCTTCGCGTTCAAAACAAGGTTGCTCACCACCTGCGAGAACTGACCTGGGTCGGCCTCGAGATTCCAGAGGTCGCTGTCCGACTCGATGGAGAAGGACACTCCCGACCCCCGAAGAAGGAACCTCGTGGCCTGTTCAAGCAGTTCGGCCGTATGAACCGCCCTTTTGACCGGAGCGCCCCCCTGGGCGAACGTGAGGAGCTGGTTGGTCAGGTGCCTGGCGCTGAGGGCGGCTTTCTCGGCGTCCTCCGCGAAGGTCCTGAACCTCTTCGATCCGGGTTTCTCCCTTTTCAGAAGGCTGAGGTTTGCAAGCACACCGGTCAGGATGTTGTTGAAGTCGTGGGCGATGCCACCTGCCAGAACACCGACCGACTCCAGCCTCTCGTTCCGGGCGGCTTCGGCCTCGAGGGCGAGCTTTCGGGTGGCGTCCTGAATACCAACGAAGTAGAGCCTTCTGCCTGATTCCTCGAAAACGGAACCCCTGGCCTCGAAAGGGAAGCCCGTCCCATCAGGCTTTGACACCTGCCCGGCGAACCGGAAGTCCTCGTCCGGAGAGTCCGGGTCAAGGAAACACCGCATCCGTTCGGCGCCCTGACTCAGAAAACCGTAGAAGTCAAGGCCCATGAGCTCGTTGCAGCCGCAGCCCAGGATATCCCGTGCCTGTGGGTTGCAGTCCTGCACGACACCCTTTTCGTCGAGAAGCAGGATAGCTGAAGGGTCCGCAGCCATCAACCTTGAGAGCCGCCCCCTGGAGGCGGTGAGTTCCTCGATGGCCCTCATGCGGAGTATTGCGTTGCCAAGCTGTGCGCCCACGCTCTCCAGAAGTTCCTGATCAGCCTGAGTGAACTGGTCCGCCCTCTCGTAGCTCTGAACGGCCACGACGCCCACCGGTTCCTTCCCTGCCCTGAGGGGGACACCCAGCCACTGCTCGGCAGGCGTTCCCACCTGTACGCCGCCGGTCCGGCGGTAGTAGGCGCTTATCTCTTCCCGGTTCCACCTCACGGCAGCGTTGGAGCGGAACACGTTGTGGGTCAGTGACCCGGGGTTGTCGATCTCGGTGTAGTCGTCGAACCTGTCAAGAATTTTCGGGATGCGGAACACGTCCCTTTCCGGGACATACACAGCGACGAACAGGTTCGAGGTTTCCATCACGTCGGCCAGGGCGCCCACGAGTCTGCTGCACAGTTCGTCGAGTGAATCCGCCTCGTTTACGGCACCGGCTACGGTGGCAAGCGTGGAATTAACCCTGAGGGCGCGATTTTTCTTCCTGACCTCCCGGCTCAACCTCAAATTGCTTACGAAAATGATGACAACGCCCGACAGGGCCAGCACACCCAGTATGACAAGCAGCAAACGGTGATGGGAATCGGTATCGGGGAAGACCCACTTGCTCCTGAGGGCATAATAGATGGATTCGTCATCGGCCTTCAATGCCGTAAGATGACCGTCTATCGCGGCGATGAGCGGCGCCGCCGTCATAAGGTTGCCCGCTATACTTGTCTGAACGGGGTTCCACACCACAGGAGACCCCTCAAGGCCCATATCCGGCCCGAAGAAAGCCACGGCGTGCCACGGGACCGCTGCGCCGTCTGCCATGCCGTCGGCCACGGCCTGCATCGCCCCGTGAAAATTGGAGACCCAGAGCGGCGTCACTGCAACGCCAAGCCTATCCACGAGTTCCAGGAACGTCATGGAGT
This sequence comes from candidate division Hyd24-12 bacterium UBA6080, assembly GCA_002436025.1. Taxonomy (GTDB): domain Bacteria; phylum Fermentibacterota; class Fermentibacteria; order Fermentibacterales; family JCC-6; genus UBA6080. Next base: position 300,350 of record DIXM01000002.1, on the reverse strand, counting down.
GGATGTCGTCGTGGATCATCGCAATGGTCGCGCCTTCGAGCTCGGCCATCGAGCCGAACCTTCCCGAACGCTTGACCGCCACCGTGGACCACCCGGAATAAGCGCTGTTCTCGGTGAAGAGAAAGAGCTCCCTCCGGGCCGGCGTCATGGCAATTGATAGCAGAAGGTCGATCTCGCCGCTTTCAAGCCACTCAAGCAGCTCGGACCACTCCCCCGGCACGAACTGAAGCTTCCAGTCCTCGGACTGCGCGATGTGGTTCACCAGCTCGACGTAAAAACCGTCCGGTTCACCGGAAGGGTTGGTGAAGGCCATGGGCGGGTTCTCTTCATATCCCACCCTTACGGCAATGGACGCCGCGACAGACAGAAGAAGGACGATGGCACTCATGCCAGAAAGATAGCCCAAGACCTTCCGGGCTGAAAGGGGACAGCCCCTACTTCTGCTTCAGAAGGTCCCTGATCTCCCCCAGAAGAACCTCTTCCGCAGAAGGCGCGGGGGGGGCAGCGGGCGCCTGGGCCCTCTTCCTGGACAGAGTGTTCATCCCCCTGATCATCAGGAAGATGGCGAATGCCACGATCACGAAGTCGAGAAGCGTCTGGATGAAAACACCGTAGTTCAGGGTCACCGCGGCGGTCTCGCCCACCGCCTCCCTGAGGACTACCGAAAGATCGGTGAAGTTCACCCCTCCGACCAGCAGCCCTATCGGAGGCATTATCACGTCGGCCACCAGCGACGCGATTATCTTCCCGAACGCCGCGCCGATGATGATGCCCACCGCCATGTCCATCACGTTCCCCCGCATCGCGAACGCCCTGAACTCCTTCATCATTCCCATATCACCCTCCTTAGGGGACGGACTTAGATAGATTAGTTTGCTGCGACAAATCGTTGTACCACAACAATCTAACTCATACTTCCATCGCTGCCACAATAGTAACCATATTCCACCGTGGCATCGTTGACCTGGAGAGGAACATGAAACCCGTCCGGGTTTTCTGCAAGCCGGAAGAAGCTGGGGATTAAAGTGGCAAACAGCTGCGAGACATGCTCAGGGCTTTCCGACAGGGAGCATGCTGAACAGAAGTTCGGTTCAGATAACAACACATACCTTCCTGCGGCTTTTTCAAGGTTGACCGATGTGTTCGACTATGAACCCTGCAGCAGCAGGAAACGTATCCTTAAGCAGTGTCCGGAATGCGGTGCTTTCTTCCTCTACCGGACCGACTACGTCTTCCTCGTTAACGGCAGTGAGGATGACGAATACCTGATGAGGCTTTCGAAACAGGAGTCGGACGACCTGCTGAGAGAGGCCGGAATGGAGTCAGTTTGACTGCCCAGATATCCGACACCTTTCTATACCGGAATGAAGAGTATTCCCTGATAGGCATGACTCCCGGAGAGCTGGCAACTCCCGGGCAGTTCGGCATGGAACCCGAAATGATGCACACGGGCTGCTACCGCGGATACTACTGCACCTATGAGCTTACGAATCAGGAGCTTCTGCTCCGGCAGCTCACGCTCAGGGAAAGGAACGGACGGTACCTGCCCATAGGGGGGGTCGAACCCACCATGGAGGAGTTCAGGGCAACCTACCCGGGGCTTGCCATAAGCGTGCCCTTCACGGGAAGGCTCACGCTTGCGAAAGACCTCATACCTGGCCGCTATGTCCACATGGGGTATCAGGAACCAACTGCGTTCAAAACAGTTCTGGGTGTCGAGCTTGCGGGGGGAACGATAACTGCAACCGAAGATCTGTCCGCAGGGATGTCCTTGCCGACCAATCCGGAAAGGGTAACATGAAAAGGCTTGCTGTGACACTGTTGCTTCTGGTGGGCGTGACTTTCGCCTCCGAGGAGGAATTCCTCGACTGGACCTCGGCTTCAGTTCAGGTCGCGGGGACTCCCGAGGCTGGGGACATCTCCATCAGCGCCACAGTGGGATCAGGAGTGTGGAGCTCTTTCACCATCAACGCCTTTGGAAAAACACACGTCCTGAGCGCAGACGAGCTTTCCGCACTCAGCGGTTTTCCTCTCTCCTCCATGCGGACGACCCACGAACAGGGTTACGAGGAGATGGGGGGCTACACCGTGCATTTCCGTTTCGACAGGACCTTCTACAGCGAGGAAAGCGAGCTGGTATCAGAGATCATCTATGTATCCGTGAACAGGGAGGGGCTTTCCCTGTCGGGACCCTGGACCCGGTAGGACAAGACAGTGCTGATGCAGTATCCTGCGGATCGTTGCTCGGAAAGGGTTATGAACTGATGCCGTCATTGTCCATTCGTGCTCATGCATATTCCTTACGCTTTTTACACTGAACTGATCTCCCGGCAGAAACGGACGCGATGCACTCACTTGACCTGCAGACGGTCGTAATCGGCGGAGTACTGGTCAACACCATCTGTGCAATGGTGATGGCAGCACTATGGCGTCAGAACCGTAAGCAGTTCGACGGGCTGTCCCTCTGGGCGCTGGACTTCCTGCTGCAGACCACGGGGCTTTTTCTGATCCTTCTTCGGGGCTCGATTCCCGACTGGGCATCGGTACTGTTCGCCAACATACTTATTATCAGCGGCTCGTTCCTGGGGCTGGAGGGTCTTTCCCGGTTTGTCGGACAGAGGATCCCCCGGACGGGCAACCTGGTTTATCTCGGGCTTGCCATAGTTGTTCACGCCTACTTCTCAATGGTCTCGCCCGACCTCACGCTTCGCTCCCTCAACTTGACGGTCGCGCTTCTCGTGATCTGTTTTCAGTGCGCGCTCCTGATGCTTCGCCCGGCAAACGCTGCGATGCGCCACTTCACTTCATGGGTGGGGCTGGCGTTTTTCCTTTACACGCTGGTCTTTGCCATCCGAGCCGTATGGCTGGCGACAAATCCACTTCAGGCCGGCAACTACCTGAACTCTGGCAACGCGGAAGCAGCGTTTCACATGGTTCTTCAACTTCTCTTCGTGCTGCTCACCTATTCCATGGGTCTGATGGTCAACCGCAGGCTGATAAGCACGATCGGGATGCAGGAGGCCAGGTTCTCGGCGGCATTCCACTCCTCTCCTTACGCAATTATTCTCAGCCGCATGACTGACGGTGCCATCTTTGAGGTCAACCGGGGCTTCGAAAGGATCACGGGTTTCAGCCCGGACGAAGTCATTGGAAGGACGACCGTTGAACTGACCCTCTGGGCCGAGCCGAAGGACAGGGAAATGGTAGTGAAGCAGCTTGCGGGAAACCAAAGCGTATCCGGCATGGAGTACATCTTCACGAAGAAGTCCGGCGAGACTTTTACGGGCCTTTTCTCGGCTGAGATCATGAGGGTGAACGGCGAAATGTGCGTTCTGTCCAGCGTGAATGATATTTCCGAGCGCAAGAGGATCGAGGAGGAGCGCGAACGGCTCGTTTCAGAGCGTGAGAAAGCCCTTCAGACCGTAAAGATCCTCAGTGGACTGATGCCGATCTGTTCAGTCTGCAAGAAGGTGCGTGATGACATGGGCTATTGGAATCAGATCGAAAGCTACATTCAAACCCACTCCCAGGCCGAGTTCAGCCATGGCATCTGTCCGGATTGCCGAAAGTTACACTACCCCGAGTTCGAGGACGATAATCAGCCGGACTGAAGGAAAGCCACGGAGGTCGGCATGGAACACGGTGAGAAAAGGTGCTCACGCATACTTGAGCAGCTGTGCAGGGCTATTCCGGAGCGTTGCGTGGGAAGCCCGGGCAACAGGATGGCCACATCATTCTTCGAGGACGAAACCCGGCGGTTCGGCTGGCTGACGGAATCACACGAAATGGATGTGATGGGTTGGAGCGTGGGAAAGAGCACGCTTTCGGTGGCCGGCGAAGCGTTTACCGTGAATGCCAGCCCATACAGCCTTGGTTGTTCTGTCGAAGCGCCCCTGGTTTGCACTTCTTCCCTGGAGGAACTGAGGGCATCCGAGGCACTCGGAAAGGTGCTGCTCCTCTACGGCGGGCTGGCGCGTGAGCAGATCATGCCCAAAAACTTCGTCTTCTACAATCCAGACCACCACAGGGCCTTGATAGACACCCTCGAAGAAAAGCAACCCGCCGCAATCGTTTGCGCCACGGGCAGAAACTCATCGCTTGCGGGCGGGGTTTACCCATTTCCGCTCATAGAGGACGGTGATTTCGACATCCCGTCGGTGTACATGACAGAGGAGGAAGGCGCACGGCTGCTGCCCCAGACCGGTGGGATGGCCAGGCTCGAATCCCGGGCGGTCCGAATACCTGAAAAGGCTTTCAATGTCATTGCCTCCAGAGGCGCCTCCCGGGGGAAAAGGGTCGTTGTAACAGCCCACATAGACGCGAAAAAAGGGACGCCAGGCGCCATTGACAATGCCACTGGCGTGGCGGTTCTGCTTCTTCTGTCGGAACTGCTTGCGGACTATCATGGAGAAAGGCTGATCGAACTGGTCGCCCTGAACGGCGAAGACTATTACGCCGTTCCCGGTCAGATGCAGTACATTGGGATGAACCGGGACAGGTTCGGAGACATGCTTCTCAACATCAACATAGACGGCGCAGGCTACCGGGATGGATTGAGCTCCTTTTCCTTCTTCGGTCTGCCAAAGCCTGTCATGGATCTGGCGAGCCATGTACTTGAGCTCTTTCCCGGCATCGGGGAGGGTCCACAGTGGCCACAGGGCGACCACAGCATTTTCGTTCAGATGGGGTGCCCGGCGCTGGCGGTCTCTTCAATGTGGCTGATAACGAACATGGACACACAGGACGTTACGCACACTGATAAGGACAATCCGGGAATAGTTGACTGCGCGAAGGTTATTGAGATAGCACTGGCGCTCGAAACGCTCATTCGGGGATTGTAGAAAGGAAGCAGTAATCATGGAGTATTCCATCGGACCGCTGAAACCTGAAGACCGCATAGCGGTCATGGAGATTTTCAACCACTACATCGAGAACTCGTTCGCAGCCTACCCCGAGACCAGGCTGCCCGACCAGGCATTCGACATGCTGCTTCAGATGTCGAAGGGCTACCCCACCGCAGCCGTGAGGGATCGACAGGGCAGCGTCGTGGGATTCGCAATGCTGCGGGCGCACAACCCGATGCCCGCATTCACCCGAACCGCCGAGGCGGCTTATTTCATCCACCCTGACCACACGGGGAAGGGGCTGGGAAAACTGCTTCTGGCACATCTCGAACGCGGAGCAGCTGAAAGGGGTATCATCACGATCCTTGCCAGCATCTCTTCACTGAACCCCGGAAGCGTGAACTTTCACCTGAAGAACGGGTTCGTTGAGTGCGGCCGTTTCAGGAACGTGGGAATGAAGATGGGGCGCGAATTCGACACGGTATGGATGCAGAAGATGCTCTGAGGAAAACTTGTTCCGTCCGCCCTCATGGTCTAGTTGCGTGTACGGAGCCCTGCCATGCTGTTATCAACATGAATCGGATTCTTTGTCACGATCATGAATGAAAGGGGGAGCCATGAGAAAGTATGTCGCTGAGTTCTTCGGAACCTTCTGGCTTGTTCTTGGCGGTTGCGGCAGTGCCGTTCTGGCGGCCGCGTTTCCCGGCCTTGGGATTGGTCTGCTTGGCGTGTCGCTTGCGTTCGGCCTCACCGTTCTGACCATGGCATTCGCAATAGGTCACATCTCCGGGTGCCATCTCAACCCTGCGGTGTCGCTTGGTCTATGGGCAGGCGGACGCTTCAAGGCAAAAGACCTGTTCCCCTACATCCTTTTCCAGGTGCTGGGCGGCATAGCCGCTGGCGGCGTGCTCTTCCTCATCGCGAGCGGAAAGGCGGGTTTCGACGTTTCCGCCGGGTTCGCCTCGAACGGTTACGGCGCCCACTCACCGGGAGGGTACACCCTTCTTGCGGCGCTTGTGACTGAAGTGGTCATGACAATGATGTTCCTTGTCGTGATACTCGGGGCCACCGACAACAGGGCGCCCAAAGGACTTGCGCCAATCGCCATAGGTCTTTGCCTCACCCTGATCCATCTGATAAGCATTCCGGTCACGAACACCTCAGTGAACCCCGCCCGCAGCACAGGAGTTGCCCTGTTCGTCGGAGGATGGGCGGTCGAACAGCTCTGGCTCTTCTGGGTTGCGCCGTTAGTCGGGGCAATGCTGGGGGCCGTGATCTATCGGTTCATAGGTGGAGGCAAGGATAAAATGTAGTTTCCTTCTTTGGGACGGTTCTACGGGTCTTACCCGTGAAAGACCACCGAGTGGTTCCTGAGCCCCTCCGGTCCGTAAGCGAACCTGGCGCTCCAGAACTTCTCTGAGTCCAGCCACTTCATGAAGATATGGTCGCCCTCCCAGAGTGACAGGGAGGACAGGTCTTCGTCGTTCACCCAGTGGATCGTGCCTTCGGGGCACTCTTTCAAAAGTTCTCCGGTGAATTCGGTGCAGGTGAAGACAAAGACGAACCAGTCCTGCTCGTCCGCGAACTCGGGGAAGGTTATGACCCCCCGCAGCCTGGGGTTCTGTACCACGAGGCCGCTTTCCTCCCTGACTTCCCTTGCGGCGCACTCTTCGGGGGTTTCGCCGGGCTCCATCTTGCCGCCAAGCGTGTTCCATTTCCCACCGTGAACGTCGCCGGGTTTCCGGTTGCGGTGTATCATGAGGGTATGGCCGTCGCGCTTCAGGTAGCAGAGCACCCCGAGCAAGGCTAAATGTCCTGGATGATCTGAAGCAGGAGAGTGTCGAGCTGTTTTTTGTTCTGCCAGGTATCGGGAAGATAGTGGTGCGAGATGTTTCCGTTCTCCACACCCACCATGCAGGGCGCATTGCCTTCCAGAAGGGCATCAACGGCCGCCCATCCCAGCTTGGTTGCAAGGACCCTGTCGCTGGTGGTGGGGCTCCCCCCCCTTTGAACATGGCCCAGGACCGTTACCCGGCTTTTCAGACCGGACAGGTCCTCGATCTTCTTCGCAATTGCGTAGGCGTTCCCCTCCTCGTCGCCCTCGGCGACAACGAGGATGTTGGAGGTCCGGCCAAGGGCAACCCTTTCCCTGACCTTGTCGCAGATCCCGGGGATGTCGCTGGGCGTTTCGGGGATGAACACGGCTTCGGCGCCGCCGCCGATGGCAACCTCAAGTGCTATGAAGCCCGCATGCCTGCCCATGACCTCAACTATGAAAAGCCTGTCGTGGGCCGCAGCGGTGTCGCGAACCTTGTCAAGCGCCGAAAGTGCGGTGTTGACCGCCGTGTCGTAGCCTATTGTGAAATCCGACCCCCAGATGTCGTTGTCTATCGTGGCCGGCACCCCGACCACGTTTACACCGTGTTCCACGCTGAGATCGTGGGCTCCCCTGAAGCTGCCGTCGCCGCCCAGGACAACAAGACCGTCGATCCCGCGCTTCGCGAGGTTCGCTGCCGCCGCCGCCCGGCCTTCGGGCGTCATGAAGCGATCGCTTCTCGCGGAATGAAGGATCGTTCCGCCGTGCTGAAGGATGTTGGAAACATCACGCGATTCCAGAAGGCGCATATTGTCGTCTATGAGGCCTTCGTAACCCCGGTAAACGCCGTACGCGGAAAGGCCACGGCTCAGGGAAGCCCTGACCGTGGCCCTTATTCCGGCGTTCATTCCCGGGGCGTCGCCGCCCGAGGAAAGAACGGCTATCCTTCTCACTTCTTTTCCACTGCGGGAGCGTCCACCAATTCCAGTATCACTGCTTCGGCGGCGTCTCCCGCCCGTGGGCCGAGTCGAAGTATCCTGGTGTAGCCACCGGGACGGGTCGTGAACCTGGGACCGAGTTCGTTGAAGACCTTTTTCACGGCATCGCTGCCGTAAACCATACCCGCGACCTGCCTGCGGGAGTGCACGGTGTCGGTCCTGCCCTTGGTGATGATCCGTTCCGCGAGGCTCCGGGCGACCTTTGCCCTTGCCAGGCTTGTAGTCACCCTTTCCTCAATGATAAGCGAGGTGACCAGGTTCCTGAGCATTCGTACCCGGGCTTCCCTGGTGCGGCCAAGCTTGGGTGTCGTTTTTCTGTGACGCATGGGTTTCCTATTCCGTTCTCAGCTTCAGGCCCTTCAGAGAAAGCTTCTCGTTTATGACCTGAAGGGTTTTGTCGCCCACGCCGTTGAATGCCTTCAACTGGTCGGCTGTCATGGCGGCGAGTCCGCCGACGGTCTCAATCCCAGCGGACTTCAGTATATTCACATACTTCCTGTCCATCTGGAAGTCTTCATCGTCGATGGGAACCGAGTCCCAGTTGCTGCTTTTTGGCTTGCTCTCGGTCTTCTTAGCAGGAGCGGCCTTTTCAACGCCTGTTTCCTCGGATGTTTCGGGCCCGGTGCCCTCCATTACCATTTTGAAGTGCTGAACAAGGATGGCGCAGGTTTTCTCCACGGCTTCCTGGGGCGTAAGGCTTCCGTCGGTGGTTATGTCGATGTAGAGGCAGTCGTAGTCTGTTCTGTCGCCGACACGGGCGCTTTCGACGGTGTAATTGACCGTCTTCACGGGGCAGAACCACGAGTCAACGAGCATGGTGCCGATTTCCTGGCCCCTGCCGGTATTGAACCACTCGTCCACCGTGACGAAGCCCTTGCCCTTTTCCACCAGGATGGTGAGGTCCAGCACGCCTTTGCCGGTGATCTCAGCGATCTCCTGATCGGGATTGGTCACCCTGAGAAGGGGATCACCCGCAAGGGAGGCCGCTGTGTACACACCCGGCTTGTCGGCCTTGAGCGTGAGAGTGCACGGCTCTTCGCCGTCGTGGCGGATGCTCAGGGACTTGACGTTCAGAACGATGTCAGATGCGTCCTGCCTTACACCCGGAAGGGCGCTGAACTCATGGCTGGCGCCTTTGATGGTCACAGACACGGGAGCAGCACCCGCAAGCGAGGAGAGCATGACCCTTCTCATCGCGTTGCCAAGGGTGCGGCCGAAACCTCTTTCCAGAGGCGTTATCACAAGCCTGCCAGTGGTTTCCGTGAGTGTTTCCTGTTCCCACTGAATACGGTCCGGCAGGTAAAGCTTCATGAATTCCATTCATCTCCCCCTGAAGGCTTGAGAATCCCTCCTACGACTTGCCCCTGCGTCTCTTTGTAGGTCTGCAGCCGTTGTGAGGCAGCCGGGTGATGTCTTTGATGGCCACCACTTCAAGATCAGTCGACTGAAGGGCCCTGACCGCGGCTTCCCTTCCTGATCCGGGACCCATCACCCATATCTCGACCTTCTTCAGGCCCGCCTCTATGGCTCTCTCGGCAGCCTGAACGGCTGCCTGGCTCGCGGCGTAGGCCGTGCTCTTTCTTGTTCCCTTGACCCCGGTGGTTCCACCGCTGGCCCATGTGATGACATTTCCCTGCCGGTCGGAAATGGAAACCAGGGTGTTGTTGAACGAGGATTTAATGTGCGCAACACCATTAATATCCGAAACCCTGGTGATTTTCTTGACTATTCGCTTTCCCTTAGCTTTGGGCAAGGTCTACCTCCCTACCGCTTCCTGGTGTGGCCCTGCTTGGGACCCTTGCGGGTGCGGGCATTGGTGTGGGTTCTCTGTCCCCGGACTGGAAGACCCCTGCGATGTCTGAGCCCCCTGTAGCAGCCGATATCCATCAACCTTTTACGGTTCATGCTGACCTCGGCCCTGAGGGCGCCCTCTACCTTGAACTCCTCTTCGATGACTTTACGAAGAGCAGCAACATCGCTTTCTGAAAGGGCATCGGTGTTCCTGTCCATGGGAATCCCGACCTTGTCCAGAATGAACCTGGAACTAGTGAGCCCAATGCCGTGGATGTACGGAAGAGCGTAGAGCACATGCTTGTTCCTGGGCAGGTCAACTCCTGCGATTCTCGCCAATCTTACACCTCCGTCGCCGTTTTATGCGGCTATCCCTGCCGTTGTTTGTGTCGCGGATTCCGGGGGCAGATGACATGCACCTTCCCGTTGCGGCGAACAATTCGGCAGTATTCGCAGATTTTCTTCACTGAACTGCGTACCTTCATTTTTCAACCTCACTTGTACCTGTAGGTGATCCTGCCCCGGGTGAGATCGTAGGGGGAGATCTCGACCGTGACCCTGTCGCCCACCAGTATTCTTATGTAATGCATTCTCATCTTGCCGGAAACATGGCAAAGGACCACATGACCCTCGGGCTTGTCCAGCTGAACGCGACACATGTTGTTGGGAAGTGTCTCGAGAACGGTCCCGTCAACCACTACGCCCTGTTCTTTCGCCAAGTGCCTTCACTCCCTTCCGGTACTATGAGAACCCCAATTATTCGCATAAATGTCTACGCCGTCAATATTTCCGGTTCACGCCCACGAACCATCACCGTATGCTCCGCGTGGGCGGAAAGCGACCCGTCCGCCGTGATGACGGTCCAACCGTCGGAAAGTGTTTTCACGAACGCGTCTCCGGAGTTCACCATGGGTTCAATGGCCAGCAGCAGTCCGTCGGACAGCCGCATTCCCCTTCCAATCGACCCATAGTTGGGCACCTGTGGCTTCTCGTGAAGCCGTCTGCCGATGCCGTGACCCACGAGCTGCCTGACAACGCTGAAGCCGTTCTTCTCAACTTCCTGTTGAACCGCGGCTCCGATATCACCCACATGGCCCCCGCTGACTGCGGCGGCTATGCCAAGGTCCCTTGCCCTGAGGGTTACCTCAAGCAGCTTCGAGGCAAGGGGGATCACCCTGCCCACCGGAAAGGTCTCGGCAGCGTCGCCGTGAAAGCCCCCTTTGAAAGCTCCCACATCAACGCTTACCAGATCGCCTTCCTTGATGGTTCGGTCTGTGGATGGAATGCCGTGGACCACCTCGTTGTTCACGGATACACAGACCCCTGCAGGATAGCCGTTGTAGCCCAGAAAGGAGGGAACGGCACCCTCCGCTTCGATGATCCTTCTGCCGAGGGCGTCAATGGCGGCCGTGGTAACGCCCGGCTCGATGAAAGAACCGGTCTCGGTGAGAACCTTCCTCACAATCCTGCAGGCTTCGCGCATGGCGGCAATTTCGTTTTTGGAGGTGATCACAGCCATGGTTCCATCGCCTTCAGGACCCGGGAATGGACCTGCGCAACGGTTCCGACTCCGTCCACCCTGACAAGCCTTCCGGCGTAGAACGCCTCGAGTGGGCTTGTCTTAAGGCGATACTCCTCGAAACGCCGGTGTATCACGCCGGGGTCGTCGTCGGTGCGGCGTATCAGCGCTGCTCCGCAGGAGTTGCAGGACTCGTCTGAGGAAGCGGCCTGGACGCCGCAGGAAGTGCATTGACGCCTGCCGGAGAGCCTGCATACCGCCTCGGTCTCGGGGATATCCAGAAAGACAGCCAGATCAAGCTTCCGGCTGCCCTGAAGCAGGAAGCCGTCGAGACTGCCGGCCTGGAAAACGTTCCGGGGGTACCCGTCGAGGAGTACCCCTGGAAGCTCATGGAGCAGTTGAAAAACAAGCTCGTTCACTATCTCGTCGGCCACCAGTTTTCCCGCTTCGAGAACATCCCGGATCTTGCAGCCAAGGGCGCTGTTCCGCTCGATCTCCCTGCGGAAAAGGTTGCCCGTGGACACATGGGTGAGTCCCAGGGCCCTTGAGGCGAGTTCAGCCTGGGTGCCCTTTCCGGAGCCGGGTGAACCGAAGAAGGTTACGATCATCGGCGGCCGCGAATCCTTCCCTTGCTGAGGAAGCCATCGTAATGCCTCATGAGAAGGTGGGTCTCGATCTGTCTGAGGGTTTCGAGGGCCACCCCGACCACGATCAGGAGACTGGTGCCGCCGAACATGAAGTTCACGCCCATCTGCCTGATGAGGATCATGGGAAGCACAGCGATCAGGGCCAGGAAGATGGCTCCCGGAAGCGTAACTCTGACAAGGACCCGCTCGATGTACTTCGCCGTGGACTTGCCCGGTTTTCTGCCCGGAATGAAACCGCCGTACTTCTTCATGTTGTCGGAGAGGTCCTGGGGGTTGAAGGTTATGGCGGTGTACACGTAGGCGAACACGATGATGAGCACGGCATAGACGATGTTGTAGATGGCGCCCCCCGGGGAGAGCCAGCTGTTCACCCAGTCATCTATTCCGGAGTTGGGGAAGAACATCGCTATGGAGGACGGGAACATCATGAAGGACTGGGCGAAGATCACGGGGATCACCCCAGCGGTGTTGAGGCGGATGGGAATGAACGTGCTCTGGCCGCCGTAGACCTTCCTTCCCCTCACCTGCTTGGCGTAGGTGACGGGAATCTTGCGCTGGGCTTCGGTCATCAGGACAACGAAAGCCACAGTGGCGAACATGAACACCAAAAGGAATATCATGCTCATGAAGTTGGTCTGCTGAAGCACGAAGACATCTCTGTAGAGCGATATCACAGCCTGGGGGATATCCCCGACGATGCCGGCGAAGATGATGAGGCTTATGCCGTTGCCCACGCCCCGCTCACTGATGCGCTCGCCCAGCCACATCACGAATATGGTGCCGGTGATCAGGGTGAGGACCGTCTGCAGGGTGAAACCCAGACCGGGATTGGGTACTACCCCGGGAACCTGCTGATTCATGCCCACGATGAACTGGGAGATGCCCAGGCCCTGGATCAACCCAAGAAGCACCGTGCCGTAACGGGTGATCTCGGTCATCTTCTGTCTGCCGGCTTCGCCCTCCTTCTTCAGTTTCTCGAAGTAGGGCACCACGGAAGTGAGGAGCTGGATGATGATCGAGGCAGAGATGTAGGGCATGATCCCCAGCGCGAAAATGCTTGCCCTGCTGAGGGCGCCGCCCACGAACAGGTCATACATGCCCATCATGCCGCCGGCGGAGTTAAAGGCCTCCTGAAGGGCGGAACCATCGATACCGGGAACAGGGATGTGCCCGCCGATGCGGTAAACCGCCAGGAGCAGGAAGGTGTATATGATCTTCTTCCTCAGCTCCTGTATCTTCATGATGCTTTCGAAACCGCGCATCAGCCGATCACCTCTGCGGTCCCCCCGGCGGACTTGATGGTCTCGAGAGCGCTCTGGGTGAACGCGTGGGCGCAGACCGTGAGTTCCTTCTCAAGCGCGCCGTCGCCGAGGATCTTCACCGGCTTGTTCCGGGAAGAGATGAGGCCCGCGCACTTGAGAATGTCCGGGGTGATCACCGTTGAGTTCTCGAATCTGTTCAGCATCCCGACGTTCACGACCTGGTAGTCGATGGCGAACCTGAAATTGCTGAACCCCTTGTGTGTCATCCTGCGGTGGATGGGGAGCTGTCCGCCCTCGAACCAGGGGTGGATCTTCCCCCTTGCCTTCTGGCCCTTGTGGCCCTTGCCGGCAGTTCCGCCGTTGCCGGTTCCCCGGCCGCATCCCCTTCGAAGGCGGTCCTTGGTGGCGCCATCGGCGGGACGGAGGTGTTGCAGCCTTCTCATGCCTTCACCTCTTCCACTTTAACAAGATGGCGAACCCTGAAAACCATGCCCCTGGTCTGCGGGTTATCCGGCTGTTCAACCACCTGGTTGATCTTTCTGAGCCCGAGGGCGGCAAGTGTGCGCTTCTGCACTTCCTGCCTTCCGATGCAGCTCTTCACCTTGGTGATCCTGAGTTTTGCCTCAGCCATTGTTCTCCGTCCTTCCGGCGACGATCTTGGACCGGATGGCACTCACCCTGGTGATCGTGATGAGATCGGTCAGCCCGCTCATGGTGGCCTTGACCACATTGTGCGGGTTGCTTGTGCCCTGAGCCTTGGTGAGAACGTCTTTGACACCGGCGCACTCCATTATGGCGCGCACGGCGCTTCCGGCGATGACACCCGTTCCGGGGCTGGCGGGACGAAGCAGAACCTGCCCCGCTCCGTACCTGCCCACGATGACGTGGGGCAGCGTGCGGTTGTCCATCATTGGAATCTCGATCATGCTCTTCTTGGCGGCTTCGGTAGCCTTCCTGATTGATTCGGGAAGCTCGGTAGCCTTTCCGAGACCGACGCCGACCTTGCCGTTCTGGTCTCCCACGGCAACGATGGCGTTGAAGCCGAAGGTTCTGCCGCCCTTGGTGACCTTGGCGCAGCGGTTGACCGCTATCAGCCTGTCCACCAGGCCGTCGTCCTCGACCACTTCGGGCTTGCGCTGTCTGCCCTTGGCTTCCTTGCGATCCTTGGGAGTCCTGTTACCTCTGGCGCCCGGGCCGCCACCGGCAGCTCCTGTGCCCCGGGAAGACCTTCCGCCCTGTTTTTCTTCAGCCATTGAGAGCCCCCTAGAAAACCAGTCCGCCTTCGCGGGCTTTTTCAGCCAGAGCCTTCACCCTACCGTGGAAGGGATGACCGCCCCGGTCAAATACTACTTTTTCAACGCCTATCGCCCTGGCCTTTTCAGCCAGTTTTGCTCCGAGGAACGCAGCCCTGTCGCTTTTGCTCCCGGTTGCTGCTTCCCCGATCTCCCTGGAGTCGGTGGTGAGGGAGAGCAGCGTCCTGCCAGCCTGGTCATCGATGAGACTCGCAAGCATGTGCCGGTTGGTCCGCCGGACGAAAAGCCTGGGTCGCTCCGCTGTTCCTGAGATCTTCTTCCTGATGCTCCTGTGCCGGCGAAGGAGGCGCTGAATTCTGTCAGGTTTGGACATGATTGCCTCCGTTCTTCTAACTTGTTGCAGACTTGGCGGCCTTGCGCTTTATCTGCTGGTCGCTGTACCGGAACCCGATGAGGTTGTAGGGTTCAACCGGCCTGATCTTGTAGAGTGTTGAAGCGAAGTTCCCCACGAGCTGCTTGTCGTTCCCGGCAATGACCAGGCTGAACGTGTTCTGGCCCAGCTTGAGTTCGACCTTCAGCCCTTCGGGAATGGAAACCACGACTTTGTGGGAAAAACCGATCTGCATTTCAATCGCTTTTCCCACGAGCTCAGCCTGGTAACCCTTGCCCTGAACAACCAGTTCAAGTGTGTGACCCCGCGTCACACCGAGGATTCGGTTGTTGAGCTGGGCGCGGGTCACGCCGTGAAGCCGGCGCTGATCCGGGCTGTCATCCCGGCGATTGACGTTCACCATCTCGCCGGTGACCTCAATTGTTATCCCATCCGGGAGGACGAAAGTGTCCTCCCCCCGGGCGCCGACCGCTGTCACGGTATTACCGGAGAGGGTCACCTTTGCGCCTTGGAGGGGGATGGGAAGCTTTCCGATTCTTGACATTCCCTACCCCCGCTTACCAGACGTGGAGCAGCACTTCGCCGCCCACGTTGTGTTTCCTGGCCTCGAAATCGGTGATGATCCCCCTGGGCGTGGTGAGTACTGCCAGCCCTCTGCCTCCCATGACTCTGGGAAGGGTATCAACACCGGCGTACACTCTGCACCCGGGCTTGGAGATTCTTTTTATTCCCACGATCAGGGGTGTTCCGTTCCTGTATGCCAGGTAAACCCTGAGCACCCCCTGTTTCCCGTCTTCGATTCTGCGGAAGCCGAGAATGAAGCCATGGTTGTAGAGGACCCTGGCGATGCTGGCCTTCAATTTCGACGCAGGAATATCAACCATCTTGTGGCCCGCCGAGGAAGCGTTCCTGATCCGGGTCAGCATGTCGGCTATCGGGTCGGTCATTGACATGTTTTACCCCTTCCTACCAGCTAGCCTTGCGGATACCAGGAATAAGACCCCTGTTGGCCATATCCCTGAAGCAGATCCGACATATTCCGAACATTCGCAGAAAGCCCCTCGGCCTTCCGCAGAGAGTGCACCTGTTGTAGTTCCTGACCTGGAACTTGGCGGGTCTTTTCTGTTTGGCGATCAGGCTCTTCTTCGCCATTCTACGCCCCCCTTCTGCCACTGCGACGGAATGGCATTCCCAGGAGGCTGAGAAGCTCGAGGCCTTCTTCATCGTTCCTGGCTGTGGTGACGATGGTGATGTTCATCCCCCTGAACTTGTCAATCTTGTCCACGTCGATTTCGGGGAAGATCGCCTGTTCCTCGACTCCGAAATTGTAGTTGCCCCTTCCGTCGAACCCCTTTGAAGGCAGTCCGCGGAAATCGCGCACCTGGGGCAGTGCGAAATTGATGAGCCGGTCAAGATACTCCCACATCCTGTCACCCCTGAGGGTGGTGAACACCCCGATGGGCATTCCTTCGCGAAGTCTGAAAGCCGCGACGGATTTCTTGGCCTTCGCCACAACGCTCTTCTGGCCGGTTATGGCCTCCATCTGGGATTGGGCGCTGGTAACGTTGTTGGCGTTGTCCATCGCTTCTTTGCCAAGCCCCATGTTGACCACGATCTTGGTCAGACCCGGGGTCTGCATGGCGTTGGTGTAGTTGAATTTCTCAAGCATCTTGCCGCGGACCTCCTGCCGGTAGATCTGCTTGAGCCTGGGCATGGTGTTCTCGCTCATTCAGTCTCCTATCCCGCAGTGATGATCTCGCCGCAAGCCTTGCACTTGCGAGAGAGATTGCCGTCTTCATCCCTGACACGGCTCATGCCCGAAGCCTTGCCGCAGTCAGGGCAGATCACCTGAAGATTCGAAGCATCGATGGGGGCTTCCTTCTCCACAATTCCACCCTGCTGGTTCTTCTGGGACGGACGGGTGTGGCGCTTGATGATCCTGACGCCTTCCACAACTGCCTTGTTCCTGTCCCGGAAGACCTTCAGCACCTTGCCGCTCTTGCCCTTGTCGTTTCCGGTGATGACAAGAACCTTGTCGCCCTTGCGCACATGCATCCTAAATCACCTCCGGCGCCAGCGAGACGATCTTCATGAAACGCTGACGAAGCTCACGACCCACCGGACCGAAGATCCTTGTGGCCACGGGCTGACCGGCGTCGTCAAGGATCACTGCGGCGTTGTCGTCGAACCTTACACTTGAGCCGTCGGCACGGTTGAGTTCCTTGCGGGTGCGGACCACAACCGCCCTTCTGACATCGCTCTTCTTCACCGTCCCACCGGGGGACGACTCTTTCACGGTGACCACGATGAGGTCACCGATGTAGGCGTACCGACGCCCGGTACCACCCAGTACCTTGATGCACATGACCTCCCGGGCGCCGGAGTTGTCGGCTACCTTGAGCCTTGATAACACCTGAATCATATCCGGCCTCCCTACTTGGCCTTCTCGACGATCTCAATCAGGCGCCATCTCTTGAGTCTGGAGAGGGGGCGGGTTTCCGCGATGGTAACCACATCCCCCACGGCGCACTGGTTGTTCTCGTCGTGGGCGTAATACCTGCTGCTGCTTCGAACGCGCTTCTTGTAGGCCGGGTGAGCCTTGACCGAGGTGACTTCCACCACTGCGGTCTTGTCCATGGCGCTCGAAACCACGGTTCCACGAAGCACTCTTCTGTTTCCTACTCTTGTTTCGGCCATGGTCAGTTCCCTTCCCCGGCTTTGGTTTCAATGCCCATGTCTATCTCATGAAGAATGGACAAGGCCCGGGCCAGATCTTTCCGGACCATGCGAACCTTCACCGGGTTGTCGAGCTGCTGGGCCGCCTTGCGGAACCTGAGGTTGAAAATCTCCCTCTGGAGCTCTCTCACCTGTTCCTCAAGCTCATCCCTGCTCATGGCCCGGAATTCATGAGGTTTCACTGGTGAGCCTCCTTATCCCTGATCACGAAACGGGTTGCCACCGGCAGCTTGTGCCCGGCGAGGCGCATGGCCTCCCTGGCGGTTTCCGGTGCCACTCCCTCGATTTCAAACATCACCCGGCCGGGTCTTATTACGGCAACCCAGCCCTCAACCGGCCCCTTGCCCTTGCCCATCCTTGTTTCCAGAGGGGTGGCAGTGATGGGTTTGTCAGGGAAGACCCTGATCCAAACCTTTCCGCCCCTCTTGATGTGTCTGGTCATGGCGATTCGGGCTGCCTCGATCTGGGCGCTCGTGATCCAACCCGGGGCCAGGGCCTGAAGGCCGAATTCACCGAAGGAAACCTCGGCGCCGCCCTTGGCCATTCCCCGCATTCTTCCCCGGTGCTGTTTCCGGTACTTAGTTCTTTTCGGCATCAACATGCTGCATCACCACTCTCTCAGGATCCGGCCACGGGGGCTTCGTGAACATCGCCCACATAGATCCAGACCTTAACGCCGATCACGCCGTATGTGGTACGGGAGACGGCCCTGGCGAAGTCGATGTCCGCCCTGAGGGTGTGCAGGGGAACCCGGCCCTCATGGTACGTGTTGATCCTGGACATCTCCGCTCCGCCCAGCCTGCCGGAACAGGAAACCTTGATTCCCAGAGCACCGGCCCTTATCGTGTCGGATATTGTTCTCTTTATGGCCCTTCTGACCGAAACCCTGTTCTCCAGTTGCCTGGCGACGTTCTCGGCGACCAGGACTGCGCTCACTTCCGGATTGTCGATCTGGTCAACCTTGACCTTCACGGTCTTGTCGGTGAGGGCGGTGAGTTCGCTGGTGAGCTTGTCGATGGTCTTGCCCCTCGTGCCGATGACCATGCCGGGTCTTGCCGTGCTGATGGCGATATGCACTTCCTGGGGCTTCCTGAGTATCTGGACCTTGCTTATCTGGGCCTTGTCGAGGAGAGGGTTCAGAAGGATGTACTTTCTGATCCTTGCGTCCTCTTCAACCAGCTTCGCGAAATTCCTGCCCTTGGCGAACCAGACCGAGTCCCAGCTTCTGGTGATCCCCAGCCTGAGGCCGATAGGATTTGTCTTCTGTCCCATGTTTACCTCTTCTCCGGTCCGGCAGCTTCACCCTGGCTGACCCTGACGGTGATGTGACTGGTCCGGTGAACAATGCGTGTGGCCCTGCCCCTGGCCCTGGGACGCCAGCGGGCAACCATGGGGCCCTCGTCCACGGTGATAAGGGAGACCTTCATTTTCTCAGCCTCGAGCTTGGCGCCGTCGGAGAGAAAGACGGCGTTCGCCACAGCGGAATCGAGTGTCTTGGCGATGATCTTCGAGGCAACCTTGGGCACTGTCATGAGTATGGACAGCGCCTGGCCAACGGATTTGCCCCGGATGAGGTCGGCGACCTGCCTGGCCTTCCGGGGGGGAACCCTGACAAATCTGGCCTTTGCTACGGCTTCCATTTTCCCACCCCTACTTCTTCTTCTCGCGGTGACCGCGGAAGGTCCGGGTGGGGGCGAACTCGCCGAGCTTGTGCCCCACCATGTTTTCCACAACGAAAACCGGTACGAACTTGCGGCCGTTGTGTACCGCAAATGTCTGGCCTACGAAGTCCGGCGGGATCGTGGACCGTCTGGCCCAGGTCTTTATTACCTTGCTTTCGCCGGTCTGGCCCATGAGCTCCACCTTCCGGAGAAGCCCGGCATCGATGAACGGGCCTTTTTTCAGGGAACGCGCCATCGCTACTTCCTCCTCTTTCCGGTGGGTCTGCGCCTTAAGATGAGTTTGTTCGAATCCTTCTTGGGTTTCCGGGTTCGAAGGCCCTTGGCGAGCTGTCCCCACGGTGAGCACGGATGACGGCCACCGCTTGTCTTGCCTTCGCCACCACCCATGGGATGGTCAACCGGGTTCATGGCAACACCCCTGACGTAGGGTCTTCTGCCTACCCAGCGGCTGGCTCCGGCCTTGCCGGGAACAACCAGATTGTGCTCGGAGTTTCCGACCTGGCCGATGGTGGCCATGCACTCAGCGGGCACCCTTCTCATCTCGCGGGAGGGCATGCGCAGAGTTGCGTATCCGCCCTCGCGCGCCATGAGCTGAACCGAAGCGCCCGCGCTTCGGGCGATCTGTCCGCCCTTGCCGGGCTTCATCTCGACATTGTGAACCATTGTGCCCAGAGGAACCCTGTTCAGGGGAAGATGGTTGCCGATCTCGGGAGGCGCCTCGGAGCCGCTGAGAACGGTCTGACCGACTTCGAGACCCTCGGGGGCAATGATGTACCGCTTCTCGCCGTCGCAGTAGATCACGAGGGCGATCCTGGCGCTGCGGTTCGGATCGTATTCGATTGAATCGACCCTGCCCGGAATGCCCGGCTTGTTCCTGCGGAAGTCTACGATCCTGTACATGCGTTTGTGACCGCCACCCCTGTGCCTGGCGGTAACGCGCCCCTTGTTGTTCCGGCCGGCCTTGCTTGGCAGGATCACAAGAAGGGACTTTTCGCCCCCGGTTCTGGTTATCTCGGAGAAGTCGGGCGATACCTTGAACCTGGTACCAGGGGTGGTGGGCTTCCAACGCTTCATACCCATGGTTACACCCCCTCAAAGAAGTCGACAGTGTCGCCCTTTTTCAGGGTGACAATGGCTTTTTTCCAGGATGAGCGGCGACCCGCGAAGCGGCCCATGCGCTTCAGTTTGCCATCCATCCTGATGGTATGGACTGCAAGGACCGTCACACTGAATATCTCCTCGATCGCCTTGGCGATCTGGTGCTTGGTGGCGGAGGGCTTCACCTTGAAGGAGTAGGCGTTGAGGCTCTCCCGTGCCACGGTGGATTTCTCGGTTACAATGGGCTCGATGATTATCTGTCGGGCATCCATTACAAAAGCCTCGCTTTCAGCTCATCAATGGCCCGTTCGTCCATCAGGACCACTTCGGCGTTAACCAGAGTGGTCACCGGAACGCTTCGGGCACTGGCTGAGAACACACCGGGGATGTTGCGGGACGCCCTGGTGGCAAGTTCGTCTCCCTCGAGGGTGAGAATGAGGGTCTTCCTGCCCGAGCAACCGTTCCCGGCAAGCATTCCCGCGACCTGCCGGGTCTTGCCCTCGAGGAAGAAATCACGGATGAGGCGAAGGTTCCCCTCGTCCAGTCTTTCGCTGAGTATCCCCGCAAAGGCCTTGCGGCGTATCTTGCGGTTGAGCTTGATGCTCCACGGACGGGGATGGGGGCCGAAAGCAACGCCGCCCCCACGCCAGATCGGCGACTTCTTGGAGCCGCTTCGGGCATGGCCGGTATGCTTCTGACGCCAGGGTTTCTTTCCGCTGCCGACTACGAAGGCGCGGGTCTTGGTGCTGGCGGTACCCCTGCGGCGGTTGGTCTGCTCGACCCTTACGACCTCCCACAGAACATGGGTGGAAACCCCGGTGGAGAAAACCTCATCCGGGAGCTGAACGGTGTCGACCTCTTCGCCGCTCATCGTGTATACCCTTGCGAGTGCCATCAGTTGTTACCTCCGCTCTTGCGGTGCTTCCGAATGAGAAGGTAACCGTTCCTTGAACCGGGAACAGCGCCCTTGAGCACGACGAGGTTCTTCTCTCCGTCTACTTCCACGATCTCAAGGTTCTTGACCGTCACCCTGGTGTTGCCGGTCTGGCCGGGCATCTTCTTGTTCTTCCAGACGCGACCGGGGGTTGCGTTCTGACCGATCGAGCCGGGAACACGGTGGGACTTGCAGCCGTGGGTCTCATCACCACCGCTGAAACCGTGCCTTTTCACGACACCCTGGAAACCCTTGCCCTTGCACAGGCCTGTTACGTCGACCTTCTCGCCGGGGCTGAAGATGCTCACGGTGATGGTGTCACCCGGTTTTACATCGCCCCCGGGCTTCCCAACTTCCGCAAGCCTGGACACGGGGGGAACCCCCGCCTTCGCCAGATGCCCCTTCCGGGGCTTGTTGAGACGGCTTTCCTTCTGTGGAACGAAGCCCACCTGCACAGCGGCATAGCCGTCATGCTCGATGGTTTTCACCTGAACCACATGGTTGGGCGCCGCCTCGAGTACGGTGACCGGGATGACCCTTCCGTCTTCATTGAAGACACGGGTCATGCCCAGTTTACGAGCCATCAATCCGCTCATATACCACTTCCCGTCGCTGAAGTCCCCTTATTGGCGGGGGGACGAGCGTTTCTGTTCTTTCTTCCGTCGCCCGCCGGAGCATCCGCCCAGGCTCCGCAGTGCGACATTTCCTCTTAATCCGGCCCCGCCGGATCAGTCAGGAGGAATGCAGGTTACTTTATCTCAACATCCACACCGGCGGGAACATCGAGCTGACGCAGGGCTTCGGTGGTCTGCTCGTTGGGATCGCGAATCTCAATGAGCCTGGAGTGAACCCTCAACTCGAACTGCTCCCGTGATTTCTTGTCAACATGGGGGCTTCGGAGAACCGTCAACATCGTGCGCCTCGTGGGCAGTGGGATCGGACCCGCAACCTTGGCTCCGGTATTCAGCACGCCGCGCACGATGGAAGCGGCTGACTTGTCCAGAAGCCGGTGGTCATAGGCCCGAAGCCTGATTCTGAGCCGTATTTCGTTCAACCCATCTCCTCGGTTCTTTACAAACCAGAAATAAACGCGCAATACACCCATTCGGGAGAATCCCGCGCTGCCAATTTCATTTTCACCCATTGGCTCATCGGAGCCTCCGGGGCGCCAAATATGGTTGAATTCCAAAGGAACCGCAACCACCCCTGGCCTTTCGGGGAAGTGCAAGCCTACCACAGAAAACCCGGTCTGTCAAGCCGTGGGGCATTGACACCGGGGGCGCCCGGCCCTTATGCAAACCGGACGGAAGGAGTGAATCATGGAGTGCAGAAAGCCTGAAAATCTCAAGCGGTGCAACTGCAGCTACGAACCGTGCTCCCGAAAGGGTGTTTGCTGCGAATGTGTGGCAAGCCACCTGAAGAACAGGGAGATTCCGGGCTGCTTTTTCCCAAAAGAAGAAGAGAAAACGTGGGACCGCTCCTTCGAACACTTCGCCAAACTCGTTGGAAAGGGGAAGGTCTGAACCCGCTCGATCTCCGAAGGGCCCTTCACGCAAGGGCCGAGGTTTCCGGCAGGGAGGCCGCAACGGCAGTGATCGTGGCAGACTTTCTTGCCGCCACATGCCCAACCAGGCTTCTGAGGGGGATCGCCGGGCACGGCGTGGCCGCTCTATTCAAGGGGGCTCTTCCCGGACCCCGGGTAATGGTTAGGTGCGAGCTCGACGGCCTTCCCATGCCGGATGGTTCCGGAGCGTATCACGGGTGCGGGCACGATGGTCATATGGCGATGCTTGCCGGCGTGGCGGCAGAACTTTCGGAAGCCCCGCTTGAAAGGGGCTCGGTCCTCCTGCTTTTCCAGCCCGCGGAAGAGACCGGCGCAGGAGCCTCCGCGGCACTGAAGGACGAAGGTTTCAAGTCCGTAATGCCCGACTTCGCAGTGGCGCTTCACAACCTTCCCGGGTTCAAGTCGGGCGAGGTCATCCTCAGGCATGGTGTCTTCGCCTCCGCATCAGTGGGGATAACCGTCAATATCACCGGTGAACGTTCCCACGCGGGGGAACCCCACAAGGGCAGAAGCCCTGCAATGGCGGTCGCCCAGCTTATCCAGGCCCTTAACGCCGTTCCACAGAACCGGACCGGTCTTTATCAACCTGCGATGGTCACTGTCGTCCATGCGGCGCTGGGTGCTGAAACGTTCGGGACTTCCCCGGGCGAGGCGGTTTTAATGGCAACCCTCAGGGCCGCAGAAAAGGGGGTTCTCGAAGACCTGTTCAGAGAGTGCACCTGGCTCGCCGAGGGGATCGCGGGGGCTTACGGGCTGGGGGTTTCGGTGGAAGGAAGCGAAGAGTTCCCACCCGTGCAGAACGACAGCAGTCTGGTTGACCTGGTCGCAGAGACAGCCAGGGGGCTTGGCATGAACGTCTCCTTCAGGGAAGAGCCCTTCCCATGGTCGGAGGACTTCGGCCACTTCACAGGCGCCATCCCGGGGGTCCTTCTCGGCCTTGGGGCCGGTGAGGAAACCCCTTCTCTCCACCACCCCGATTACGAGTTCCCCGACGGGCTTCTGTCTTTGGGCTCGAAACTGCTTCTGGAAACGGTACGAGCTGTTATCGTGAGGGGCCTGTGCAACTGACGGGAAACGGTCTCTCCTGCAACGTGTTTACTGATCACCCACCAGAACAAAGCGCTCCCGCAGCACTTCTTCTCCCGTGGTCATCCTGACGAAGTAGGCTCCCGGATGCAGGGAAGCAAGCTGGACCGAGTGTTCACCGCCCGACACCTCGCCGTCCACCGGCAAGGCGACCAAACGGCCGTACAGGTCGAACACCTGAAGCGCAATGGGACCCGGCTCCGCAAGACTGAACCGTATCTCCACAGGGCCTGTACATGGGTTGGGGGTCACCGGGTGAAGGCATGTTTCTTCTTCAGCCCCCTCCACCCCAAGCCACTGCCAGTAGATCAGCACCTGATAGAGCGTGGGTGTCACCAGATGGCCCGATGGCTCCATGTGAACACGGTACTGGAAATAACGGTGGGTGCTGTCCGCAAAGCCCTCAAGGCTCCCGGACTCCTCAATGTAGCCAGACCACTCACCCATGTCCCCGGGATCGTTGGAACTACGCACACGAAACCGTACGGAAGAACCCGCAGGAACGCTGTCCTGCCACTGTATCTCATCCCAGTGGGGATAGTTGTTCACGTCCAGAATGGATGAGGTGAGTGTTCCTTCGGATGGGTAGCCAAACTTGCTGAACCAGAAAACCCGGCTGCCATCCTCGAAGGCAACCACATCAAGTGTACCGTCCCCATCGATATCCCCAACGGAGAGACCATGGTACAGGTAACTCTTCTCCAGTATGTGCCTTCTCCAGGTCAGACCCCCCTCGTCCATCCGCTCCCAGAGGACGAAGCGAATAGGCGTGCCACTGGAACCATGAGCAGAGAGAATCACTGGACTGCCGTTTCCAAAAATGTCAACTCCTGCAGCGGCCTTGCACAGAACAAAAGGATCAGGAAGTTGATGCTCTGTCCAAGAAGTTCCCAGTCCGTCGTCGTTCTCAAACCAGTACAAGTCATAAGACCCTGCAGCAATCACATCCATGTCGCCGTCACCGTCCATGTCTGAAGCATGGACAGTCTTTGCGTGATTGATGTTGTTGACAATGGTGCGCTCAGTCCAGTTGTCGCCCGTACCGTTCTCGTTCTCCCACCACGACACCTGCTTGTTGGAACTTCCAGCAGCGCTGACCACGTCCATCCGACCATCGCCGTTGATGTCGGCTGGAAAGACCTGATTGCAGTTTGCTTTCGGTCCTACCAGATGTTGTGTCCATCCATCGATTGTGGGCCGATCGGGTATGGGGTTTTCAAACCATAGGATCAACTCGTTGGAACCACCACCTGTTAGTGTAACAACATCAGGATAACTGTCGCCATCAATGTCGGAATTCGTGACAAACGTTGGGCTATAGAAAAGGTTGTCAACAAGAATGATGGTTTCCCAGGTCAGCCCCGATCCGTCAGTGTTGATCCAGAGCAAAATCTTGTTGTCGTTATCCCCGCAGATAACGTCCATATCGCCATCTCCGTCGACATCCGCGGCGCAAACGGACCATGGATAGGTCACTTCGCCAGTTCCACTCACATCGTGGCGCTCCCAGCCACCCCCTGAACCGTCGTTCTCGAACCAGTAAACCTTCCTCTTGCTGTATCCGTTGGACCCGCACACCACGTCAAGGTGACCGTCGCCGTTCATGTCTGCCACCATCCCGGGAACCGAGTACTCAAGGTAGTTCGTGACCTGATGCTTCTCGCCCCGAAGATGAAGGAACAACTCCCCCGGCGTGTCCTCGTATCCCATGTTCTGGTGGCTGTCGAAGGATTGAAAGAAGAAGTTCACCGGCCCGGGAACTCCAGGCCCGTCGGACCAGTCGTCCTGCCCGCTTAAGCCCGCCAAAGAGGTTGTCAAGACAACGGGCAGCAGAATCAGAGCTTTCACAAAGCACCTTCTTCCAGCCTGACCCAGCCGATCCTGATGCCAAGGGAGCTACCCGGGAGACTTCCGGGCGGATCCATCTGGAACCTTATCCTCAGATCGCTTATCTCGCCGCCCCACCAAGGAACATCGGAGAGGTCAAGAGGTCCGAACTCGCGCCACATCTCCCTGCCGTTCCCAAGCCACCGATCAAAGCCGTTGCTCCCGTGAAGCTCCAACTGACGCTCGGTCTCCGTTGAATCCTTCCATAACAGGAACATGCCGCAGCCATACTCCGTTGTAGATACATTGGGGTTCAGGGAGACACCGGCAAGGCTCAGCAATGTGTACCGGTCTGCGTTGATTGATCCACCGCCGGTGTTAAGGCTGATATCCCCCTTGAACCCTGTCCAGGCACCGTAAGTGCGGGACTCAATTGCGCCCTCGAACATTCCGCTGACGGAATCGGTCCAGCATGAATCAATCCAGCCGGCCGCAATCGAGACAATGTCATTGGTGAACCAGTCCGGCGGATTGCTCACAGCCTCGGTCATGTCCCACGCGTTCCCCGGAACTTCGGTGGCGTAGTCCAAAGGCTCAACAAGAACCGTGACCGTAACACTGTTGTCGGATGTGTTCTCGCCGGAAACGGCTCCCGCGCTTATCCCGATCCTGTGAACACCAATGTCGTTCACATCGGTCTCCCACTGAATGCTCGCGGAGGCGCTGTCGGGGTTGTAGTACCCTGAAAGCCCCCCGAAACGTATCGTGTCGGTGCCCAGTATGTACGGTGTACCAACCTTTTCGAAGACCACGCTGATATCTCCGGTTGCCGCAGTCCCCATGTTGTAGTACACGGCTCCGAAGGTGATGGTTTCACCGGCGGTGCAGCACAACCGGTCGCTTCTGTTCACGGCGCCCTGCCTGTACACATAAACGTCGGGTGACGTCACCCTGATGTCCGCGGGAAGAGCATTTGTGTCCACGAACTCAACGAGCCTGCCCTCACCCGCTTCCAGCGTGTCGTCGAAGGCGACGTAAACATCGTTGCCCCCGCCCCCTGAAGGAGCCGGTATCAAAAAGCGCCTGCTGTGGTCAAGTACAGTTAAGGATACGTACCCGGGGCTCTGAGAGACAGTGAGCCTGACGGTGTAATCCGTCTCTTCGTTCCTCAGGTAGCGGTTCACGTAGTAAAGATACACGTGGCTGCTGTCCGGCCCCTGGAACACCTTTATCACAGGTGGAACGTAGTGGTCGTAGATCTCAGGGTCGTCCACAGAGATACTTGCAGCGTCCCACGAACCCTCCCACCACCAGAGATCCGACATCTCGGGTGCAATCACTGCAGCCTCGGCCAGGGGAACCTGAACGCTGTCGTAAAGCCTCGAGTAGGGCTCGAAGAGCCATGTCAGAAACCTCTCGGTGTTCTTCGGGTCATCCTGCACTGGAACCGGTGCTGCCGACACCTCGTAGAGAGGGTCGAAGCCCGCGCTGAAGGGGGGAAGTTCCCCGGGGTCGGCGTACTCGTACCCGCCTTCCCAGTCACCAGTATCCGGCCACCTTCCGGTGTACACCCAGTCTTCGTACGGAGCATCGAACGGTATGCCGTGAAGGTCGAGAAGCGAGTTGCATATAAAGTTGTTCTGATCTTCAGGGGCATTGGGGTCAGAGATGTAGCCGGCCAGGGAGTAGGGAAAAAGCCCCTTTGCCTGGTGCAGCAGGGCCAGATTGCAGAGCATGCGGAACTCCTGAGGAGCAGGAGTGCGGTACGTGTAGGAAAGGTACTCAAGATCTCCTGCGGAATCACGCAGCAGCGGACCTCCGGAGACCCCGAAGGCCTGAGGGTAGAAGAACACCGGGACATCGCTCTCCCTTGCCGCGAACACCGTCGAGTCCATCCCCTGTTCGCAATGGTCAACAAGGAAGAGCCAGTCGTCGTCGCAGAGGGTTGCTCCCAGGGAATCAATGTGAACATACCGAAACGGGTAGTAGTCGAAACAGATGAACTCAGGGGAGTTGCTCACCGGGTCAACGGGCGTTCCCGTCCCGGGAGGCCCCTGGTACAGGGCTTCGCACAACGCTCTGACAGAATTGGCCTGCTGGTGCATGGTGCCGTAGTTGAGATCCCAGGTTATCCCGGTGTACTCATTGGCTTGAATGGTATGCAGCAGGGAGAAGTTGATGGTAAGGGGGATGGGAGTTGTCACGTGGTTTTCCGCAAACCACTTCTGCCAGGAGTAGATGCCCGCGGGTTCTATCTCCGTCAGGGTTGGTTCACCATTGCTCAGTGTGTCCTGGGTGTAGAGGTTGGGGATCCAATCGTCCCATGTCGTGGAACCTTCTATCATTCTGGCACGCTGACGCGCAGGCGCCTCGTCATATACGTTGTAGAACCAAAGGGCGGGATAAGTCGCAGGGTTCAAGGTGATTGCCAATTGGTTGTTCGCGTATGCAACTGATCTGATTTCAGTGGTATCTGCCATCTGCGCAGCCGTCATGGAGTCAATCGGTGCTCCAAGGGTTTCGGAAAGCTGCCCGAAACACTTCCCGGAATTGAGTGAATAGTCCTCCCAGCGGAACCAGTACGCGGTGTTTACGTTCCAGAAGTTATGGAACTGGCTTATCTCCCAGGGAGCAAGGACCAGAAGCATGCCCGCATCACCGCAGAGTTCTATGAAATCACGATTGTCTTGCCAATCCGGGTTTCCCGCGGAACCATCCACCACAAGTCCCTCCACCTCCACTCCGTCGAAACACTTCCAAGACAGCTCGCAGAGAAGACGAATGCCTATCCCTGAAAAGTCTGCGTTGTTGGAAGCCCGCATGCCTATGATGGGAATTGTGTTCTCCCCGGGTTCCGCTGCGATGAGGGACTGAGTGAGCAGGATTAGAACGCTAAGAGTGAATACACCAAATCTGGGAGGAAGATACGACATGACAAGACTCCCTACAGGGTAATGCTCTGAGAGAATAAACCTGCCATGTCAATTTACATACGGCGGGATTCAATTGTCAAGGAGCATCAGGACAGAAACCAGTGCTGTGAGCATCAACTTCGGTGACAGATGCTACAGATTCGCCGGTTTTGGTGCGACACTTCTGTGGTTCCCAAGCCAGCCGGATAACACTATCTCATAAACACGCATCGTCTTGTGACCGTTCCACCGGCTGACTCAAGTCCTATCAGATAGCACCCCGAAGGCACGGAAGCGTCGGGGGTCCATATCACGGAATGCAGCCCCGGGGTGGTTTCCTGCTTAAAAAGGCATTGCACTTGCCTTCCCGGAAGCATCCCGGGAACGGCGACCGCCTGAGCTTTTCAGGCTGCGGTTCAGGTGATGATGCCCATTTTCTGAAGAAGGTCGCGTTGAACGTTGGGCGGGGTGTTCTCGTAGTTCAAAAACTGCATGGAGAACCCTGCGCGGCCCTGGGTGAGGCTCCTTATGTTGCTGGAATACCCGAACAGCTCGGCCAGGGGAACCCTGGCGTGGATGTTGCGCGCTTCCCCGCGCTGGTGGATGGCCTCGACCTGTCCACGGCGGGAGCTGATGTCGCCCAGGACTTCGCCGAGGTAGTCTACCGGGGATATCACATCCAGCATCATTATGGGCTCGCGGATCACCGGTGAGCCATCCTTCAGTGCTTCCCGGAAGGCGGCTGCAGCGGCCGAGGCATAGCCAAGTTCCGTCGAATCGGTCTCGTGAAGCCTTGCCTGGATCAGCGTTATACGAATGCCATCCACTGGAAAACCCGCAAGTGCTCCGGCGCCCACACTGCCCCTGATCCCGCTTTTGGCGGCCTCGGTGAAGGAAAAGGGAAGCCCTGAAACAGTGCTTGCTATCTCGATCCCCCCCCCAGTGGGTTCGACCTGCACCACGGCATGGCCGAAATTGCCACGGCCCGCGATGAGCCTCTCGAAGCTGCCCTCGCCCCTGCCCGGGCGCAGAACGCCCTCGCGGTAGGATACCTGGGGGTTCCCGGTGTGAACCTGAAGATTCTTCTCCCGCTTTAGTCTGTCCACCACGATCTCCAGATGCAGCTCTCCCATGCCCATGATGATGTTCTGGCCGGTATCGCGGTCTACTCCCACCCTCAGGCTGGGGTCCTCACTGGTCATCTCCTGAAGGGCGTCCTCCAGAGCCTTGTCATCACGGGCGCCCGCGGGCTCGATGGCCATCTGCATGACCGGTTCGGCGAAATCGATGGATTCAAGGGTAATCGGGTGTTCGGGCGCCGTCAGGGTGTCGCCCGTTGCAGCGTCCTTCATTCCAGCCGCCGCTATGTCTCCGGCCTGTACGAAGTCGAGGTGGTCACGCTTGTCCGCATGCATGCGGACCAGGCGCATCATCCTCTCCTTCCGGCCCGTACGGTTGTTCAGAACGGCCTGGCCATCCTTCGCGCTTCCCGAATACACCCTCATGTAGGCGAGCCTGCCCAGATGGGAGTCGGTCTGTATCTTGAACACCAGGGCGGTGAAGGGCGAATCAGTGCCTCTGGACCTTTCCGCTTCGGTGCCGTCGGACTTGATGCCTGTGACGGGAGGAAGCTCTTCAGGGGCGGGAAGCCAGTCGACTATGGCGTCGAGAAGACGCTGAACGCCCACGTTCCTGAGGGCGGCGCCGCAGAGGACCGGAACGAACCGTTTCTCAAGCGTTCCCCTCCTGATGAGCGGGATGATGAGGGACGGATCGAGATTCCCCGTGCAGTAACGTTCCATGGCATCTTCGCAAAGGTCAGCCACGGCCTCCTGAACGGCCTCGAGGGCCCGGGCCGCGGAATCGGCCATCTCTTCGGGTATCGGCTCTTCACGTATGGTCTCGCCAAGTGATTCTGGATCGAAGAAGAGCGCACGGCTGCGTATCACATCCACGATGCCCCTGAAGGCCTGTCCGCTTCCGATGGGAAGGAAAACGGGCAGGGGCACAGCCCCAAGGATGTCCCGCATCATCTGGAGCACCCTGGGGAAATCTGCTCCCTGGCGGTCCATCTTGTTCACGAAAGCAATGGTCGGGACCCCGTACTTCAGAGCCTGGCGCCAGACAGTTTCGGTCTGGGGTTCGACGCCTCCCACCGCACAGAATACAGCCACTCCGCCGTCGAGGACCCTGAGGGAACGCTCGACCTCGGCCGTGAAGTCAACGTGACCGGGTGTGTCTATGATGTTTATGGTGGTGTTCTTCCAGGTGCACGTGGTGGCTGCGGAAACGATGGTTATGCCCCTTTCGCGCTCCTGCGGCATCCAGTCCATCACCGTGGTGCCGTGGTCAACGTCTCCCATTCGATGAGTGCGGCCGGTGTAGAAAAGTATCCTCTCCGTGACCGTGGTCTTGCCCGCATCGATGTGGGCGAAGATGCCTATGTTGCGAAGTGCACTGGGGCTGCTCATGGGCGGAACCTGTCTCCTGGCTGTGGGGGTTACAGGCAGGCATTCTTACGACAGGATGCCGGTTTGTCAAGTTCAGGCGTAGATGGAAAGCTCGCGTGAGGCCCGTTCACGGTCGGGGTCGCTCTTTGCCTCGACGGCCCTTATGCGGGAGACGTAATGGTCGGGAAGACCGTTTTCAAGGGCTCCCCTCACCACATGCTCCCTGTACCAGTCGAAAGGCAGCAGCGAAGGATTGATGACGGTGGCGCAGTAAACCCAGGCCGAAACGACGCTGCCGTCCCCGAGCCTGATCTTGACGCAACGGTTCTCGTAGCCGTAACCGACGCCTTCGATGATGTCCAGCCTGTGTTTCTCGTCGGGATCGATCCGGTACACCACGCCCAGGAGCTCGTGGGACGGGTCGCCCGTGAAGAATGCGTCGCATTTGGCCGAGCCGTCGCTTTCACCGGCCTTGTGAAACACCAGTTTATAACCGGCGAGAGAGCCCACACAGGTTCGCCGCACCGACGGGATCCTGGCGGACAGCCTTGCCAGGGACATGTTCGATCCGTACGCGAAGTAGTTCAACTGCACTCCGATCCGTCAAGAAACCTGCACCCTCCGCCGCAACGTGGAAGATCGGCACAACCATGGCATTTACGGAAAGGTGTGGCTTCACGGAACCCTTTCACGACGGTCAACTCCCTCAGTGCAGAAAACCTTTCTGTAAGCAGGCTTCCGAGAAGAACAGGGCTCTGCTCACAGGTTCTCAGCCAGCCATCGGGCCCTATGGCCCACTTTCCCTCTCCACAGTGACATGCGGTGTTGATTATACCAAATTCATTGACATTGGGGAACACACAGGGCTCCAGCGGGATGCCCGCGTAGACAGGCAGGGAGAGCTCCGCGCCCACCCTTCCGGCATCCCGCAGGGCATCAATGATCCCGGTTGACGAGGGCAGGTGGTCGGCATCGGTCGGCCTGCCCGTTGGAACGAACCTGTTCAGACACACGGCATCGGCCCCCAGAGCCGCCGCAAACCTCACCACTTCCGGTGCCGAACCGGAGTTTTTCGAGGTGAGGCAAAGTGAAAGGGTGACGCTGGCCCCGGTCGCACAGGCACCTGCTATCCCTTCTGAAACGTCCGCGACTCTGGTTTCGATGCCGATGTCGAAGTGCCTTACTCCCGAATCCCGCAGTTCGCGGGCAATGGATGATGTCAGAAGTGTCCCGTTGGTGGCGACGGCCACTGTGAAGCCCTGTTCCGCTGCTGCAGCTGCGATCCCGGGAAGATCGGGTCTGAGCAGGGGTTCGCCTCCCGTAAGGGTCACGCCTGATCCCGGGGCATCGGTCCGAAGGCTGTGCAGAATCCCCCGGATCTCTGTAATCTCAAGCTCCCGTGGAACCTGCTGCCCGGGGTCGCGCCAGAAGTTGTAACAGTAGCCGCAGGAAAGGTTGCAGACGGGAGTGACCTCGAACGCGAACCAGAAGACGTTCAGTAAAACTCCTCAAGAAGACTTTCGAGAAGGGGCTCGAGGTATGGGCGCATCTCCCTGAAGGCCAGAACCCTCTCCTCGCCGAATTCCTCCGCAACGGTTTCGTAGAGGAGTTCGACCTCCAGAAGCCTTTCCTGAATACCGGGGGGCCCGAAGCCGTACCGGTCATCGGCCAACTGCAGAAGCGCCCACGTTTCGAACTGTCTGCCAAGCGTATCCGACGCAGACAGGAAGACCTCTTCGGTGAGTTCACCCCCGCTCCTGAGCCTCTCGAGCTCCCTGAGCCTTGAGTCGAAGCTGTAGAGCAGGTCTTCACCGAAGGTGGTCGACCATGAGGGCATCATCCTTGTCATGAAAGCGGGGTTGATGCGGCTGAGCCTCAGTGCCCGGGTCTCAACGAGAAGACCCGTCATCTCAAGGGCGCTCCACATGCCCCCCGTACCGCCGTCGGGGTTGAGCCCGGCCATGCACCTGCGAACATCGGCTATGATGCTGTCGGCCTTTGCCATGTCCAGGTCACCGGCGGGCTGGAACTGGCCACCTTTCCCTGTTACGCGGTTCAGAAGGTTCCAGTACTCTTTGACCTGCCCCCACTCCGGGGATCGGAGCACGGCTCGCAGGGCGATGGCCTGGAGTGCGTCGGATGATTCTGAACTCCCGGGCGGGAGCGCCGGCGGAAGCGCCTGAAGCAGCATCAGTGGACCGTTGCTCTCAGAGCGGAAGTGACCCTGACAAGTTCCCGGACGACCCTTTTCACCGATGCGACGTTCCCGGAATCCTTCAGTTTTCCTTCATCATCGAACGCCCCGTCCGCCCCGGAGACCGCATGCTGCCCCGGAAGCACGATCACACCGAGGTTCGTCAGAAGCGTTCTGAGGACGGACAGGCTGCGGAGCCCCCCAAGGCCTCCGGGTGATGCCGACAGGATGGCCGCCGTCTTCCCCCTGAACGCCGAGAGGGGCTTCTCGTCGGGCGTTTCCGAACGGGAAGCCCAATCCAGGCAGTTCTTGAGCAGCGGTGTAACGAAGCCGTTGTATTCAGGCGACGCGATGAGAAAGCCGTCGTTCTCTGAAAGAAGCCGTTTGAAGGCCAGGGCGGTCGCAGGGATGCCGTGCGCGGTTTCAAGGTCCTGGTTCACTATCGGCATGGGGAAGTCGTCGAGATCGACCAGGGTGACAGCAGCGCCGGCCTCGCGTGCGAACCCGGCAGCCTGTTCCATCAGTGCGCGATTGAAAGATCCCTCTCTGGTGCTGCCCGCAAAGGCGAGTATCCGAAGAGTGTCGGTCGTGCTCTCAGTCAAGACCCATCTTCGCCCTACCCCAGGTGGACCCCTGGAGGGAGAAGGCAAGGATGTCGATGGTGGCAGTGGTTATGAACTGGTGCTGGGTCGAGAAGTCGTCTGCGCCGTTGGGTCCCCTGGCAAGTATTATCGGGTAGGAGCTGCCGGGAACAAGGGGCTTGTCGTACTGGTCACCGGAGTCAAGCGGGATGGTGAACCTGATCTGGGTTTCCCCCCCGGACTCGGAGCCGCCGTCGATGATAAAGTCTTCGGTTCCCCCCAGGAGGGTGTCGGCCCTGTGGGATGTGGTCTGCCATCCAAAGTCGTCCCTGATGAAGGTGTTGCCGCCCGAAACGTAGCCGATGATGATGTTGGCGTCCAGCATCATCACGGAGGGGTCGAAACCCACCGCAACCCAGCCCGTCGTGGGACCGGTGAGCTCCACAGCAAGGTTGTCTCCCGCCCGGGTTTCCCATCTGAGGAGGAATCCCGAAACCTCGATCTCCTGCCATGCGAATGTGGTGCCTGTGAGGACGGCCATGATGATCAACAGCTTACCCATTGTCAGCCTTCCTTTCTTTTTCACCAGCAAGTATAATAATACAACTGTCAAGTAAGGAAAACGATGGAAAAGGGCGGAGGCGGAATGAAAAAAGCTTTTGTCATTACAGCCCTGCTTCTTATGGGAAGCTGCGGCGACACCACGGGCCCTTCCGGGACCGAGGGATGGAACGACTACACCACTGACGATGTCGTGTTTCAGTGGCGGGTGGAGAACGACGGGGCGACCCTTCACGTGAAACTCTCCGCGCCAACGACGGGCTGGGTTGCGGTTGGTTTCGACCCCTCCGTGATGATGAAGGATGCGAATTTCATCATCGGATACGTCGAAGACGGAACGGGGTTCATACGTGACGATTTCGGTACGGGCGTCACGACCCACGAGGCCGACATTGTATTGGGAGGCAACAGCAACGTCACGCTCATAGAGGCGGGCGAGACCGGAAACAAGACCGAGATCGACTTCTCCATCCCCATGTCTTCCGGCGACCTGTACGATGCCGTTCTCACCCAGGGGGAAACCTATGCGATCCTGCTGGCTTACGGTCCAAGTGGGGGAGATGATTTCACAAGCGCGCACCAGTTCGTTCGTGCAGTTTCACTCGAACTCCTTTAGGAGGTTCTCATGAGAGTTGCCGCGATGCTTCTGGCGATCGCCTGTCCTTTGGCCGCCTACGGCCCTGGGATGCTCAACATCGAGACCCCCGCGCCGGCAACCGGTGAGGGAAGCCTGGAACTCAGGCTGAACCACAGGTTCTACGGGGCAGCACTTAAGGACGAACCGATCGAGACATTCTTCGGAATGGACATCGGTGCCAACGTGGGTGCAGAACTGGGATGGTTCCCGGTGAACGGTCTCGAGATCAGGGCCGGGCACGTGCGCTCCGGGAAGGAATACACGCTGGGCGGGTACTGGAGCACCTTTGTCGACAGCTTCGAGGCTGCCTTTTCCATGGGGTATTCCTCGGTGAAACCTGCGGCCAACCAGGACCGTGAGGGCGGGCTGACGCTGCTTGGCGCGTTCTCGGCCCCCTTCGCGAACGGGCGGATCATCCCCACGGTGAACTATGCCTATGACGGCAGGACCGAAAGGCACGGCCCCGGGTTCGGTCTTTCCCTTGGTCTTGGGGAGAATACGGCCCTTATCGGAGAATACTTCCCGGTCATCGACCGGGATGACGAAGATCAATCGATCCTTCCCGAAGACTCGTTCTGCTTCGGGGTCAGGCGCACCACATGGGGTCACCAGTTCGTCGTCATCCTTGGGAACAGTACCGGCATCGGCCCGCGGGGGCAGTTGAACGGGGCGGCCACGAACGACCTCGCCCTGGGCTTTACCATCAGAAGGATGTTCTGAGAAAAAAGGAGTTTCATGCCGAAGTTCACGCCCGACCCCGATGAGCAGGTTTTCGCCGACAGACGCCGTTACACGCTGCAGGGCGGGAAGATAAAGTTCCCGGTTGACTGCCGTTGCGTTCTGACCAACAGAAGGTTCGTCTTTCACGACCTGGGAAAGATGGCGCTGCTCTACACCCAGTTGGGTATCCTTCTAAAGCTTCTGATAAGGGGAAAACCTGTCAGCCTTCCCTTCGGCACAGTAACCGTTTCCAGGGGAACCTACGCCCGGAACAGCAGGTTGCTGCAGGTCAGCTCCGATAACGGAAGCACCGTCCTGCTTGATAACTTCGACAAGTCACTGGAATGGATGCGCTCAGCCCTGGAGGAAAACGGGATGGGCCTGGTCCAGACCGGCGAGGAGGTATGGAGGCTGTAGGCCGCTCATGCTCTCCAGATACAAGACCATTGTCATCGGGGCAGGTCCCGCAGGACTGTTCTGTGCCCTGAACGCATGCACGAACAGGGATGATGTGCTCCTGCTTGAGAAGAACGGAAGTCCCGGCAGAAAGCTGCTGCTTTCGGGGTCGGGGCAGTGCAATTTCAGCCGGACCGGTCCGATCAGTGAATTCACCGGGCACTACGGTGGAGCAGCCAATTTCGTCAAACCAGCCCTTCTGGCCTTCACCAACAAAGACCTGTGCGCCTTTCTCGAGAACGGCGGCGTAAAGACCTTCGCCCGGGAGGACGGCAAGCTGTTCCCTGCGGGAATGAGGGCATCCGACATCCTCGCGCTTCTTCTTGGGCGGTGTGCCGGGAAGGGCGTAAGGATGGTGTTCGACTCACAGGTCGAAGCGGTTTCAAGGGAGGAGGGCGGTTTCACCGTCACCACTGGTGCAGCGGTGTTCTCATCCGATTACCTGGTCATAGCCACGGGCGGGTGCTCCTACCCCGACACCGGCTCAGCAGGTGACGGGTTCGATCTGGCGGTTTCGCTGGGCCATACCGTAACCGACATCACCCCCTCCCTCACACACATAACGGCGGAGGAACCTTTTCCCGCAGGGCTTGCCGGCATATCAGTCAAAAACCCGGCGATCTCCCTTCATAAGGCCGACGGGAGGACGATTTCAGCCAGGGGCGACGTTCTCTTCACCGGAGCTGGGCTTTCGGGACCCGGAATACTGGACCTCAGCAGGCACATCAGGGATGGTGACAGGCTTTCGGTGGCGCTTACGGACAAACCTGCGGGAGAAGTCGAAATCAGCCTTATCGCCGCCCTTCAGGCCGGGGGAAAGAAGGCGGTCAGAACCATCGTGAAAGGCCTTGGCATTCCCGAACGGCTCGCGGACACCGTTCTCGAAAAGGCGGGTATCGTTCCGTCCCGCAAGGGAGGAGAGATCGGAAGGACCGATCGAATGAAGATACTCGGTCTGGTAACGGCATTTCCCGTCAAGGTTGCGAAAAAGGGCGGCTTCAATGTCGCAATGGCAACAGCGGGAGGCGTGACCCGGGACGAGGTCAACCGGAAGAGCATGGAATCCAGGATCACCCCGGGTCTTTTCTTCGCGGGGGAAGTCCTCGATGTGGACGGCGATACCGGCGGTTACAACATCCAGTGGGCATTCTCTTCCGCAGTGGCGGCAGCTTCAGGCATTCGGGCGGGAAAGCACTGATAGCCGGGTTTTGTTAAGAACAGCCAATCCAGCTATAATCCGGGCTAAATTCAACAGGGGGGCTTCCGCATATGAACAGGAACAAAAGGGCATGGACCATCGTCCTGGCCGGAATGGGCATCAACCTTTCCTTCGGAGTTCTCTACGCCTGGAGCATCTTCGCCGCCAACCTGCGGGAATCGCTTGGATGGAGCAGCACCCAGGCTTCGCTGCCCTACACGATGGCTGTGGCAATGTTCGCCGTCATGATGATCTTCGGTGGCCGTCTTCAGGACAAGTACGGCCCCAGGGTCGTAGTGACGCTGGCCGGGATACTGGTGGGGGGAGGCATGGTTCTGGCCAGTTTCTTCCAGACCGTTCCGGGGCTTGTGCTGTGCTTCGGTATCATGGCGGGGTCGGGAATCGGTCTTGGTTACTCGGCCACGACCCCCGTCGCCATAAAGTGGTTCCCACCTGAGCGCAAGGGGCTGATCTCGGGCATGGTGGTGGGAGGGTTCGGCGCGGCAACCATCTACATCGCGCCCCTCACCAACTACCTGATACAGAACTACACGATCTTCAACTCCTTCCGGATTCTCGGAGCGGGCTTCTTCCTGGTGGTGGTGGGACTCGCCCAGACCCTAAAGAACCCCGAAAAGCAGGTGCAGGCTGCCGGACGGCAGGCCAGGGTCTCGGTACGTGACTACGACTGGAAACAGATGATACGCACACGGCAGTTCTACCAGCTCTGGGTGATGTTCGTCGCGGGGGCGCTGGCCGGTCTGATGATCATCGGCCACCTTTCAACGATCGCCAGCGTGCAGACCGGCCGGAACTTCGGCTTTCTGCTGGTGGCCTTCATGGCAATAAGCAACGCCCTTGGCCGGCCCATTGCGGGAACCATCTCGGACAAACTGGGACGGGCGAAGACCATGATGATCCTCTACCTCGCCCAGGGTACTGTCCTTCTTTTCTTCGCAAGCTTCGGGAGCTTCGCATCCATCCTTTTCGGCGCGATGGTCGTCACCTTCGCCTACGGCGCCATGCTTTCCGTCTACCCCTCCGCGGTCGGTGATTTCTACGGCACGAAAAACATGGGGTTGAACTACGGAGTTCTTTTCACAGCGTGGGGTGTGGGCGGGCAGATCGGCCCCATGATGGCGGGAAGGATACTCGACTCTACCGGCGGCTACACCGCAGCCTACTATACCGCCGCGGCCCTGTGCTTCGTGGCTGCCATCATTGGTTTCACCCTGAAGCCGATCAAGGAATAAATTGGGGGACACCATACTAAATTATCTTGCACCGAAGGCCTCATTTTTTAAAGAAAAATGAACCTTCAGTTTAGATATCTTAAGTTTCGTCTTTGCCCGTTGCTCGCAGCCTCAGTCTGGCGGCGCTGATGGCCTCTTCGGGCGCCCTTTCCAGAAGTGTCACCTCTCCGTCAATCTTGACCCGGGCGCCTTCGTGGATCTCCACCCCGCCTCTTATCGTAACTTTTGCTTTTTTGCCAATGATGACGTTTGCTCCCTTTCGGATCACAACGGTCGGACCCCGCACTGAAAAGCTGTAGAGGCTGCCGCAATATGGGCATCGCAGCTTTCCCTCCCCCGACCGTTCCAGTTCGGGGGCCCCGCACTGGCTGCAGGTGAAGGCTTTCTCAGAAGACATCGTTCCTCCTCACGATGTGACCGGTCAAATCGTCCAGCCCGTCATCAGGTACCGCAGGTCAGGTCCTTCGAAACCTATGGATACGCACTGGATGGCAGCAGCAAAGACCGAGTCCCCAATGCACCAGACGTCCTGTATGCCGTAACCGAACACCCATTGGAGGTTGCCGGTCCTGTCGGATGTATCCATCACCGTTCGGGTGAGACCTGTGATGTTATCGGAAAACACCACGGACAACGAAAGCGGTGGGAACCCCCAGTACTCCTCCATCTCAGTCCCGGGAATCTCCACGGTAACAAGGTCGAGT
Source organism: candidate division Hyd24-12 bacterium UBA6080 (assembly GCA_002436025.1). GTDB lineage: Bacteria > Fermentibacterota > Fermentibacteria > Fermentibacterales > JCC-6 > UBA6080. Next base: position 261,236 of record DIXM01000002.1, on the reverse strand, counting down.
GTGTAGTCACCGATGTAGTATGAGGGGGAGTAGTAAGTCGTGCAGAAGGTCACCTGGCTTCCCCCGAACGTCATGTCTGTGGGGGGATGGTGAACGAGCAGCGAACCCCTGTCCCAGCTTCCGCCGGACAGGCAGAGGAGAGCCTCGTGTGCCAGCCGCATACTCTCCCCCCCGGGGTCGCCTTCTCCCTTGAACCCGTCTTCCAGGACGACGCTGAACTCATGGATGACTGATCCGTCAGCAGTCGACTGGATGGTCACCGTGCTCCACGGAAAACCGCTGCCGTCCTGTACGCCGTACTGCTCCCAGGCGAAAAAACTCCATCGGTGGAAAAGCCGATGAAACGGAATAATGCGGAATCTGCTCCATAAGCTGACCATTTCGTAAGAAGGATGAGGGCCAATGTGAAGTGTCTCAAAAGGCCTCCAAGGGAATGGGGGGACACAAACCTGTAAAAACCGCAGGTTTGCATTGAACTACCCTGAAGATTCAGATTTTTCCCATCGGATAATTTAGTATTGTGTCCCCCAGTTACCCACCCCTTTGCAACCGTGGGAGTTCTTTTGATAATCAGGGATTGGGATGAGTGAATCTCTTACTGGAGGAGACCGGCATGACGAACACTCAGAAACCCCTTGAGCTGGACATGGACATCGTCTACGAGGAGAAGGCCCCGCCGAAGGAAAAGCGGAAGAAAGGCTCCGGCATTCTGGTCTTTGGCGCGGCGGGTGCGCTTCTGATCATCGTTGTCCTGCTGTATCAGCCTGAAGGCAGCGGTTTTGTAGGCTCCCCGCCCCCTTTGGAGCAGGCGGAAAGGGATTCTGTCGCTGCGGTTTTCATGAGGGTTCAGGATTGGCGGGCATTGACCGATACCATGCCCCTGGCACCCGATCTTGACCTTCCGTCGGGTTTCGTGTTCGAACTGGAGTACGACGATGAATGGTCGCTTCGAACCCCGGGCGGACTCTATTACACTTCCGACATGGAGATCGAAGCCTTCAAGGCAGGTGAGCTGTGAAGGATTCCAACAAGGGCTTCACACTCATCGAACTCATGATAGTGGTGGTGATACTGGGAATACTGTCCGCCATCGCCATTCCCAAATTCAGGGACGTTTCGGAAAGCGCAAAGCTTGCTTCCTGCAGGTCGAATCTGAGAACCATAGCGGGCGCGCTTCAACTCTACCTTGCAGAGCACAATCAGTATCCCCCGGGGAACGGCTGGAAGAAGCTGAACACAATCTCAGGATACGTTCATGCAGGTCTGGTCTGCCCCAGGACCGGCATCGAGTACAGATACCGTATCATGGGCAGAGAGAGGGACACGTTCAGCCTTCGGGGATGGAACGCGAACTGCTGGAGGAATCACGGGCAGTTCGTCGATGGAGTGTTCGAGGAATGATTTTGGTTTTTGGATTTTGGGGGACACAAAACTTACTTATCCAGTTTGACCCGCATCGTTTCGGATAATCAAGTATTGTGTCCCCCAATTATTACCAGCGGTAGTGGGCGAAAGCCTTGTTGGCTTCGGCCATCTTGTGGGTGTCTTCCCGCTTCTTGACGCTGTTGCCCTCGCCCTGGGAGGCCTCGATGAACTCCTGGGCCAGTCTTTGGGCCATGCTGCGCCCCTTGCGGCCCCTGGAGTAGCTGATTATCCAGCGCATTGCCAGGGCGTCGCGCTCGCTCTGCTTGACCTCGACGGGCACCTGGTAGGTTGAACCGCCAACCCTCCTGGATTTCACCTTGAGGGTGGGGCGGACGTTGTTCATGGCCTTGTTGAAGACGGCCACGGGGTCCTGACCAGTTTTTTCGGATATCATGTCGAAAGCGTCGTATACCACGCCCTCGGCAACTGAGCGTTTGCCCTGGTGCATGATGTTGTTTATGAACTTGGCGATCACCAGGTTTCCGTACTTCCTGTCAGGAAGTATCTCACGCCTTTTCGGTCTGTTTCTTCTCATGACGCCTACGCTTCCTTCTTCGTCCCGTACTTGGACCTGCTCTGCTTGCGACCGCTCACGCCGCTGGCGTCTTCAACACCGCGGATGATGTGATAGCGCACGCCGGGAAGGTCCTTGACCCTGCCCCCGCGGACGAGAACCACGGAGTGCTCGTTGAGGTTGTGCCCCTCGCCGGGAATGTAGGCTGTTACTTCATAACCGTTGCGAAGCCTGACCCTGGCCACTTTTCTGAGGGCGGAGTTGGGCTTTTTGGGCGTTGATGTATACACACGGGTGCAGATGCCCTTTTTCTGAGGGCAGGAGGTAAGCGCGGGAGCCTTTGTGTTGGCCTTCTGCTTGCTTCTCCCTGACCGCACCAGTTGGTTGATCGTGGGCAAATTCTCTCCTTTCAGAACCTTACAGCGTCTGTTCCTTCATTGGCGGAACAGCAAGTTTACGCATCGAAATGGAAATTGTCAAGCGTATCTTCTTCAGGCTCAAGCCTGACCGGCTCCGGCAGTGCGCCGCCGTCGGGCAGGAAAAGCCTCACGTTCCTGTACAGAGGCAAACCGGTTCCCGCTGGAATGAGGTGACCGACAATGACGTTTTCCTTCAGACCCAGCAGAGGATCGACCTTGGCCTGAACGGCTGCATCAGCGAGGACTGTGTTCGTCTCCTGGAATGATGCCGCCGAAAGGAAACTGTCGGTTGCGAGGGATGCCTTGGTGATGCCCAGCAGCAGAACGTCACTCGTGGCAGGCCTCTTGCCCTGCCTCATCACTTCCATGTTGTGACGGTTGAGATCGAGTCTGTCCACCTGGGAGCCTTCGAGGAACCTGGTGTCGCCCGGGTCCTCGATCTTGGCCTTCGAAAGCATCTGGCGCACGACGATGCCCACATGCTTGTCGTTGATCTTCACTCCCTGAAGCCTGTAGACTTCCTGAATCTCGTTGAGGAGGTAATCCTCCACCGCCTCGGTTCCCCTCACCCTCAGGATGTCGTGGGGATCGAGCGGGCCCTCGGTGAGTTTGTCGCCTGCCTCGACATGATCCGCCTCGCGCACCCTGATGTGCTTCGAAGCCTGGATCTTGAGGGAGGATTCCTGACCCTGGTCGCCCCGGATCGTCACGGTGCGCATGGCGGCCTTGATCGAACTGAGACCGATCATACCGCTTATCTCCGCGATCGCCGCTGCATCCAGAGGGCATCTCGCTTCCACGAGTTCCTCCACCCGGGGAAGGCCGCCGGTGATGTCCCTCTGCTGACCGAGCCTTCTCTCTATCCTGGCCAGGTGAACGCCCATCTTGATCAGGGCGCCGTCCTCCACGCGCAGGTGAGCCCCGCTGGGGATGGGGTAGACGCCGAGGACGTTGTCCTTGATGAACTCTTCAACCGGGTCCTGGTCCTGAGTACGCTGCCGGCCCCGGGCCACGGTGTGGCTTCGAAGACCCCTGCGGGAGAAACTGGCGATGAAGAGTATCCTGCCCTGATCGATCGACTCGCAGAGCATCGACACCAGTTTCCGGGTGCCCGTGTGGCCCCTGTTGAGGTCGGCGACGGAGAGCACCATGGGAACCTTTTTGCTGAACTCGAGGAGGGCGCTGATGAAATGGGTCTCCATCTCTTCATTGTTCCTGGATGAGGCCTCTGCAAGGTTGTCCATGGCGGTCCTGAGGTTTTTCCAGAGTTCGCCACCGCTCTTCTTGCCCAGGGGCTCAATGAGGTTGATGGCATCAACGAAGGCGGCGTAACTGCCGGTGTGAACCCTTCTGCAGTCAACGCCTACATGCGGGATCTTCTCGTCCCTGGAAGCTACGAAGTCCTCAAGGAGGGAGGTGTTCCTGACCGAGCCGAGGTCGCGGTAGGTGAAAACGATCCGGCCCGTGGAGGAATCAGCCTCTTTCAGGAGGTCGTGCATGGTGCGGAGTTCCCGGTCCCTCCGCTGGGGTCTTCCGCTTAGCACAACGATGTGCTCCGGAAGGATGAAGAGGTGAGGGTGAAGAGTACGGCTGCGGTCCTCCACGATCACCATCTGTCTGCGCTGCTCGCTGTCGATCTCCTCCCTGAGGGTGATCTCTTCCTCGATGTCGACGTAGTGGACCGACCCGTTGTGTTCACTCACGATGGGGATGATGAACGGATCGCTCTTGCAGATCAGATCGTCCCGCTCCACCTGCTGGTCTTCTGTCACATTGAGCAGTGAGCCGGGCACGATGTCGTAGGTTGACACCGCATCGCCGCTTTCGTCGAGAATAACGATCTGACCGTTCCTGGTGGCTATGCGGTTGACCTTGCCGGATTCGTCCGAGCCCTCAACGATATGGATGTTGCGGAAACTGACCTTTCCGGCGCGCCTTGCCCTGACTTCAGTCTCCTTGGCCTCACGGCCGGCAACACCACCGGTGTGGAACGTGCGCAGGGTGAGCTGGGTGCCGGGTTCTCCGATGGACTGGGCAGCGATGACTCCCACCGCTTCTCCCCTTGTCACCATGCGGTTTCGGCTGAGGTCCCATCCGTAGCACCTGGCGCAAAGGCCGTGTTCAGCCTCGCAGGTGAGAACGCTTCGGATCCTGACGGTCTCGATGCCCTTTTCCTCGATCCTGAGCGCGTGCTCGGCCGTAACTTCGCGTCCCGCCTCGAGGATGATCTCGTCACCGATGGGATCGAAGACGTCCTCGGCGGTAACCCTGCCCACGATCCTGTCGCGGAGGGGTTCAAGTATCTCCTCGCCCTCTTTCAGGGCGCTGATGTTCCTGCCCCTTATCGTGCCGCAGTCCTCGATGGTGATCACAACGTCCTGGCAGACATCCACAAGACGCCTGGTGAGGTAACCCGCATCGGCGGTCTTGAGTGCTGTGTCGGCGAGACCCTTGCGGGACCCGTGGGTACTGATGGAGTACTCGATGACCGAGAGGCCTTCCTTCAGTGAGCTTAAAATGGGGGTTTCGATGGTTTCCCCCAGCTCGCCGGAGAGCTTCTTCTTGGGCTTCGACATGAGACCTCTCATGCCTGCGAGCTGTCTGACCTGGTCAACGCTTCCCCTGGCACCGGAGTGGGCCATCATGAAGATGGGGTTGAAACCGTGTTTGTCCCTCTCGAGGACATCCATCATGGATTTCTTCACGTCTTCGGTGGCCTTGCTCCATATGTCGATGATCCTGTTGTACCGTTCGGCCTCGGTTAGTTCGCCCTTCCCGGCTCTCTCCTCGACCTCGGCCACGAGCCTCCTGCCCTCGCTGACGATCTCGGTCTTCATGTCGGGGATGATCATGTCACGCATGCCCACGGTAAGCCCGCTGATGGTGCTGTAGTGGAAGCCGAGGCTCTTCAGGTTGTCGAGGAATACGGCGCAGGCCACGGCGCCTTCGTTGTGGTGGCACCTGGAGACCATCGAGGAAAGGCCCTTCTTGCCGAAAACCTTTTCGTGCGGGATCTGGCCGTTGGCCATTATGTAACCCATGCCTTCGGGAACTATCCCGTTGAAAACCACCTGACCGGGGGTCGTGTAGTCCTTCCAGTACGTGGGTTTTCTCATCTCGCCGTCGTTGCCGGTTTCGCCGATCCTGTTCACGCCCCTGATCTTTATCTTGGCGTGATAGTCAACCTTGCCGGCATCCAGAGCGCCGATGACCTCTTCCCTGCCCGAGAAGACCATCCCTTCGCCCTTGGCGGCGACCATGGGTTTGGTCAGGTAGTACACTCCGATGACCATGTCATGGCTGGGCGTGACCACCGGTTCGCCGCTGGCGGGTTTGAGAATGTTCCTGCTTCCCAGCATGAGCATTCTGGCCTCGACCTGGGCCTCGGCGGAAAGGGGAACGTGAACCGCCATCTGGTCACCGTCGAAGTCGGCGTTAAAGGCGGCGCAGGAGAGCGGATGAAGCCTGATGGCAAGGCCCTCGACCAGCACGGGTTCAAAGGCCTGGATTCCCAGCCTGTGCAGAGTGGGAGCTCTGTTGATGAGAACCGGGTGGTTCCTGATAACCTTTTCGAGTATGGCCCAGACTTCTTCCGGGCGTTCTTCGACCTTCTTCTGGGCCATCTTCACGCCGCAACCGTACTTCTTCTCCCACCTGGCAACCACGAAGGGCTTGAAAAGCTCGAGGGCCATGGTTTTCGGAAGACCGCACTGATGAAGCTTGAGTTCGGGGCCGACCACGATGACGCTTCGGCCTGAGTAGTCCACCCTTTTGCCCAGAAGGTTCTGGCGGAACCTTCCCCGCTTCCCCTTCAGAAGGTCGGAGAGGCTTCGGAGCGGGCGCATGCCCGCGCCCTTCACTGGTTTGCGGCGGCTGGAGTTGTCAAGCACCGCGTCAACCGCTTCCTGAAGCATCCGCTTTTCGTTGCGAAGGATCACGTCGGGCGCCTGGAGGTCAAGAAGCCTCTTCAGGCGGTTGTTCCTGTTGATGACCCTGCGGTAGAGGTCGTTGAGGTCACTGCTGGCGAAGCGGCCACCGTCGAGGGGAACCAGGGGCCGAAGACCCGGAGGCAGCACGGGAAGTATTCGAAGGATCATCCACTCCGGGCGGTTCTCGGCCCGGGAGTTCGTGAAAGCCACCACTTCCTTCAGCCTCTTCACGTTCTTCTGACGCCTGGAAAGGGTCGTTTCGTTGGCGATGGAGGTGCGGAGCATGGCGGCCAGCTCCTCGAGATCGAGCCCGGCCAGAAGGTTCGCGATCGCTTCGGCGCCCATGCCCACCTTGAAGGTGTCTTTCCCGTAGGTTTCCTTTGCGGCGTAGTACTCCTCGTCACCGAGGACGGTGCCGGGCCGGAGCTGGGGATGATCGCTGGCCACAACGATGTATGATTCGTAGTAGAGAACCCTTTCGAGATCGATGTTGGTTATGTCCAGGAGCTTTGAGATCTGGCGGTTCTTGTAGTACCATATGTGGCACACGGGAACTGCGAGATCAATGTGTCCCATGCGGCTGCGCCGCACCTTGGACATGGTCACTTCCACCCCGCACCGGTCACACTTCACGCCTCGGTAGCGGATCCTCTTGTACCTTCCGCAGGCGCACTCCCAGTCCTTTTCAGGCCCGAATATGCGCTCGCAGAAGAGGCCGTCAGGTTCGGGCTTGTAGCTTCTGTAGTTTATCGTTTCAGCCTTGGTGACCTCGCCGTGGGACCAGTTCCTTATGGTGTCCGGAGAGGCGAGGCTTATGCGGATCCCCCTGAAATCGGTGGGGAAAGCATTCACATCTCTTGGAGAGGGATTGCTGTGCATTCTAGTTCTCCTCCTCGGTAACCAGTTCCACATCCAGGGCCAGGCTTCTCATCTCGTTCAGAAGAACGCTGAAGGCCTCGGGTGTGCTGGAGGGGGGAATGGCCTTTCCCTGTACGATGCTGCTGTAGGCCCTGTTCCTGCCCTCGACGTCATCCGACTTGATAGTGAGCATCTCCTGCAGGCAGTGGGCCGCCCCGTACGCTTCGAGCGCCCAGACCTCCATCTCACCCAGCCTCTGGCCGCCGTTCTGCGCCTTGCCGCCCAGTGGCTGCTGGGTGACCATGGCGTACGGACCTGTGGACCGGGCATGGATCTTGTCTTCCACCTGATGGGCGAGTTTCATAACGTACATGAGACCAACGGTAACACTCTCGTTCATGGGTTCGCCGGTGCGGCCGTCGTAGAGGACCGTCTTGCCGTCGCGGGGCAGGCCGGCCTCTTCCAGGGTTTCCTCTATCACGCTGTTGTGCGCCGAGTCGAAGACCGGTGTCACCACATCGAAGCCCAGCGTCTTGGCGGCCCAGCCGAGATTGGTTTCCATGATCTGGCCCACGTTCATTCGGGAGGGAACGCCCAGCGGGTTGAGACAGATGTCTACGGGTGTGCCGTCCGGCAGGTAGGGCATGTCCTCCTCGGGGACTATGATGCTCACGATGCCCTTGTTGCCGTGTCGGCCCGCGACCTTGTCGCCGACCCTGAGCTTGCGCCTCTTGGCCACGTAGACCTTGACAAGCTTGATAACGCCGGGTTTGAGCTCGTCTCCGACGCTGATCCTGTTCTCGGCCTGAAGGAACTCCTGCTGTATCTTGTCGAGTTCCCTGCTTGTGCTTCGAAGGATCCTCCTGGCCCTGTCATCGGCCTTGAGGTCTTCGCAGAGCTGCCGGCCGTAGTCGATGTCGGTGAAGTTCACCTTGCGAAGTGACGCAGTGGTGAGCTTGCGGCCCGAGGGCACGTACTGCTCGCCGGTCACGGAGTCGATGAGGTTGACGGCCTTCTGGCCTGTGAGAACTTCGCAAAGCATGTCATCCCGCTCTTTGCAGAGCCGCTGTTCCCTGTTCAGCTTCTGTTCCCTGAGGGCGTCGATGCGTTCCTCGAGAACCCTGCGGCCCCTCTCCGTGTCGTCACGGCGGGAGTAGACCTTCACGTCCACCACGATGCCGTCCATGCCGTTGGGAGCCCTGAGGGAAGTGTCCTTCACATCGCCGGCCTTCTGGCCGAAAATGGCCCGGATGAGCCTTTCCGCCGGGGAAAGGTCCTGCTCGCCCTTGGGGCTCACCTTGCCGACAAGGATGTCATCCGACCTAACCCTTGCGCCGACCCGGATAATTCCGTTTTCGTCGAGGTTACGCTTGCGGTCCTCGCCCACGTTGGGGATGTCGCGAAGAAGTTCCTCGGGACCGAGTTTGGTCTCGCGGAAGTTGACCTCGTACTCCTCGATGTGAACACTTGTGAAAAGGTCGTTCTTCACCAGACGCTCGCTCATCACGACAGCGTCTTCGTAGTTGTAGCCGTTCCACGGTGTGAAGGCGACCAGGGCGTTCACTCCCAGTGCAAGCCTGCCGTCGCTGGTGGCCATGCCGTCCGCAAGGATGGCACCCTCCTCGACCCTCTGGCCAGGGCTGACCATTGGTTTCTGGTTGATGCAGGTGTCCTGGTTGCTTCTCTGGAACTTCTTAAGGTCGTAGACGTCATCCCTGTCAAAATCGTACTCGTCGCCGTCGGCCCTGACCACGATCTTGCGTGAGTCGACCTCGACCACCATGCCACCCCTGCGGGCAGTGACCAGCGCACCGCTGTCGCGGGCGGCCACTGCTTCCATGCCGGTCCCCACGACCGGGGGCTGGGTGTAGAGAAGAGGAACCGCCTGCCTCTGCATGTTGGAGCCCATCAGTGCCCTGTTGGCGTCGTCATGCTCGAGGAAGGGGATGAGGGCGGCGGAAAGACCCACGAGCTGCATCGGGCTGACATCGATGTATTCGATGTCGTCAGGACGCACCATGGGAAAGTTTCCGGCCTTTCTGGCCCTCACAAGGGGACCTGTCAGGTAACCTTTGGCATCGACAGGGGAGTCTGCCTCGGCGATCGTGGTGCGGTCTTCCCGGTCTGCGGAAAGGTACACCACCTCGTCGGTGATCTTTCCCTTGATGACACGCCGGTAGGGTGTTTCGAGGAAGCCGAAACGGTTGATCGAGGCGTACACTGAAAGGGTTGTTATGAGGCCGATGTTCGGGCCTTCAGGGGTTTCCACGGGGCAAACCCTGCCGTAATGGGTGTGATGCACGTCTCTAACGTCGAAGCCTGCCCTCTCGCGGGTAAGACCGCCCTCGCCCAGAGCGCTTGTGCGCCTCTTATGGGTGAGTTCCGCAAGAGGATTGGTCTGCTCCATGAACTGCGAGAGCTGGCTCGAGCCGAAGAACGTGTTGATGACGCTGGAGAGGGTTCTGGAGTTCACAAGGTCCTGCGGGCGGAGCTTGTCCTTGTCCTGGTGGCCCATCTTGTCACGGATGGTCCGGGCCATGCGGCTGAGACCCTTGCTGAATTCCTGACTGAGCAGCTCGCCCACGGTCTTGACCCTGCGGTTGCCCAGGTGGTCGATGTCGTCAGCGGTGTTGGTGCCCTCACGAAGCATTATGAGGTTGTCCACGATCGCCACCAGGTCCTCCACCACAAGGGTGAGACGGTCCATGGAGGTGTTGATGTTCAACCTCTCGTTCAGCTTGTAACGCCCGACCTCGCTCAGGCTGTAGCGCTTGCTGTCGAAGAACATGCTTCTGAGGTAGCTTCTCGCGTGATCGAGGGAGGGGGCTTCTGTGCCGCGAAGTGCTTCGTATATCCACATCGTTGCGGAATCCTCGTTCTTGTCGACACCGGCGCCGAGACTCGACTCCTCTTTGGCCAGGGTCTTGCGGATTCCGTCGAAATTGTCCCTCTCCGAGCGGGACTCGAGAAAACGGGCTTTGGTTATGCCCCTGGATACGAGGTTCTCAAGCTTCTCAACGGTTTCCACAGGTTCGTCACAGCGAACCAGCACTTCACCGGTCGCCGGATCGGCAATGTCCTCGGCGAAGGTTCTGTGAATGAAGTCGCTGCTTCTGGACTGACGTTTGAGCATGGCTTCAAGGTCTTTCTCCACCACGGGATAGAATGCGGCGAGAATCTGTGTGTCAGTGGAGAGACCCAGTGCCCGGAGAAGCATGGTGACAGGTATCCGTTTGTTGCGCCTGTCTATGATGGCGAAAATCTGATCGTTGGGATCGAGGTTTATCTCGAGCCACGAGCCCCGGTGGGGAATGACCCTGGCGCTGTGAACCCTGCGGTTCCTCTGCTGGACCTTCTCTTCGAAGAATACACCGGGGCTCCTGTGAAGCTGACTTACGATGACCCTTTCGGCGCCGTTGATAATGAAGGAGCCACTGTCGGTCATTATGGGCAGACTGCCCAGGAAGACCTTCTGATCAACACCCATCTTGAAGCTTTTCGACTCGGGGTCACGGGTGACCAGGCGCATCACGGCGTTGAGGTTGGCGCAGTAGGTGACGCCCCGTTCCAGGGCTTCCTTCACGGTGTGCTTCGGAGGGGAAACCTCGAAGCTCACATACTCAAGGGAAAACTCCTTGCTTGCGCTCTCAATCGGAAATGTGTCGAGAAATATCTTGTGTAAACCTTGTGGAAGTCTTTCATCCGAAGGTACATCAGCCTGTAGAAAATTCTCGAAGGAATCCCGCTGTACCTTCAGCAGGTCGGGTACTTCAAGGGCAGGGGTAACCCGCGAATAGTTCCTGACAGGTCTATCCTTATTCACTGCCGCTCCTCACAACTGAAAGGAAACACGAAACGCCCGGAAACGGGGATGGAAGGGACGGGATTTGATCCCGTCCCTTCCGCAAAGACCAGAATACACCTGCTACTTGAGTATGACAGTTGCGCCGGCTTCCTCAAGCTGCTTCTTCATCTCTTCGGCTTCGGCCTTCTCCGCGGCTTCCTTGAGCTTGGAGGGGGCTCCGTCCACGAGGTCCTTGGCTTCCTTCAGACCCAGGTTCGTGAGTTCCCTGACCACCTTGATGACAGCGATCTTCTTCGAGCCGAAGCTCTCGAGGATCACGTCGAACTCGGTTTGCTCTTCCACTTCCACGGCAGCGGCGGGTCCGGCAGCGGCAACTGCAACTGCGGGGGCTGCGGCCGACACTCCGAACTTGGCTTCCATCTCCTTGACAAGCTCGGCGAGCTCAAGAACGGTCATATTGGAAATGGCCTCGATGATGGCGGCCTTCTTGTCGTCACTCATGGTTCTTCCTCCGTTTTAGGCAATCGGACCCTTGGGTCGCGTTAATGGTATCGACTCAGTTCTCTTTGCTTTCCTTCACGGCGTTGAGCGCGTAAAGAAGCTTTCTCACAATACCGCCGGTGACGGTGACAAAACCCCGGATGGGGGCCGTGGCGGAACCCATGACCCTGGCCAGAAGCTCATCCCGGCTTGGCATGTCCGCCAGACTCGCCACCTGCACCGCGTTGTAACTCCTCCCGGCCACGAAGCCGCCCTTTATGACGGGCCGACCCTCATGGGTGGCGGCAAACTCCTTGAGAACCTTTGCCGGAAGCACTTCATCACGGCTTGATGCCAGAGCTGTGGGGCCCTGAAGGTACTGGAAGACGTCCTCTTCGCCTGTGAGTTCAACGCCCTTCAGCACGATGTCGAGCAGGGTGTTCTTCACTACCGTGAAGCTGACCCCGCGCTCACGCATGATCTTTCTCAACTCGGTCATGTCGGCAACGGTTATCCCGGTGAAATCCGCGAGAACAAATGCCCCGTTGGACCCCAGTTCCTCAGTGAGGGACGCGACCGTTGTCTCCTTGCGCTGTCTTGTGATGCTCATTCCACCCTCCTCACTTGAGAACCAGCCGGAGATCGGCGGTATCAACCCGAACTCCGGGACCCATGGTGGATGAGACCGACATGCTGATGATGTACTTGCCCTTGGCGGTGGCGGGTTTGAGTTGCATCACCTTCTCCATGAAGGCCACAATGTTCTCCCTGAGGGCCGGCTCATCGAAGCTGGCCTTGCCCACAGGAACATGAAGCACACCGGTCTTGTCAACCCTGAAGTTGATCTTGCCGGCTTTCGCCTCCCTGACCGCCTGTGACACATCCATTGTCACGGTGCCGGTTTTCGGGTTGGGCATGAGACCCCGGGGACCGAGGATTCTGGCCACCGCGCCCAGGACCTTCATCATGTCGGGCGTGGCGATGACCACATCGAAATCCATCCAGCCGCCCTTGATCTTCTCTACGGTTTCCTCATCGCCTATGCTGTCCGCGCCGGCTTCCCGGGCCTCTTCGGCCTTCTCGCCCCTGGCGAATACCAGTACACGGACCGTTCTTCCGGTGCCGAAGGGAAGAATGCAGGTTCCACGGACGACCTGATCCGAATGCTTCGGATTCACGCCCAGGTTCACCGCAACTTCAACGGTCTCGTCGAACTTTGCTGTGGCGGCGCCCTTCACCAGGGCGATCGTCTCGTCGAGGGAGTAGATCCTCTCGCGATCGACCGTCTCCCGGGCCTTGGCGAACCTTCTGCTGACATTAGCCATCCACCACCTCCAGGCCCATGCTGCGGGCCGTACCGCGGATCATCTCGACCGCGGCGTCTTCGGATGCCGCGTTGAGGTCCTTCATTTTGGTGCGGGCGATCTCGCGGCACTGGGCGGTGGTGACGGTCCCAACCTTGTTGCGGTTGGATTCCGGCGACCCCTTCGCCAGGCCGGCGGCCCTTTTAAGAAGGATCGCCGCGGGAGGCGACTTGAGCTCAAAGGTAAAGCTTCTGTCCTTGTAGACCGTGACCACCGCAGGGATGATCAGGCCTTCCTGCCCCTGGGTACGGGCATTGAACTCTTTGCAGAATCCGGCCAGATTGATTCCGTACTGGCCCAGGGCGGGTCCCACCGGGGGGGCGGGAGTAGCCTGTCCTGCAGAGAGCTGAAGCTTTACCATGCCCAAGATCTTCTTGGCCATGGGAACTCCTTTCATCCGTTACGTTCCTCCCCTTGATGGAACGGTCACGGATCGATTGCGGGGTAGTTCGACCCCTATGTAAAGGTCCGGGCGGGTTTGCCTAGACCAGTCTCACCTGGGAATGGTCAATCTCAACCGGGGCCTTGCGGCCGAAGATGGTGAAGATGACCCTGACTTTTCCCCTCTCAGGATTCAGCGATTCCACGACCCCGGTGAAGTTTCTGAAGGGGCCTTCAACTACCCTTACGGTCTGGCCGACCTTGAAGGAGATCCTGACGACCTTCTTCTCTTCGGTGCTGCCGTCGGACTGACCCAGTATCCTCTTCATGTCCGCGTCGGAAAGGGGAGTGGGCCTGCCCTTGTTCATGGGGGGGAAACCGCTGACGTTGACCATGCCCCTTACGTCAAGGATCATCTCGTCATCGAGCTCGAGCTGAACGAAAACATAACCGGGGTACAGCTTCTTCTCTCTGGTGATGTCCTTCCCGTTCCGCCGGTTCGTTATCTCCTCGGTGGGGATGACGACCTTCCCGACCCGTCCGGGAAACTTCCTTGCGAGGGGACCCTCAAGAAATTTCCTGACCCTTAGTTCGTAGCCGGAGTAGGAGTGCACCACGTACCACCTGAGAGCGGGATTCTCACTATCCAAGGCAACGGTTCCTTCCGGAGCCGCCTGTGAAACGGCGACCATCAGTTGAACGACCTGATGAGGAAGGACAACGTCTGAGAGGATATGGTGTCGGTCAGGAATATCCAGACCGATACCACGGCAACCGCCGCCAGGATGACCCAGGTGGAGGCTATCGTTTCATCCTTGGTGGGCCAGGCGACCTTTGTCAGTTCCGCCTTGACTTCGCCCAGGAACTCGACAGCCAGCCCAGCCCATCTGGACAGGAAGCCAAGTTTTCCGCCACCGGCCGCTTTTGCCGCCATCTTTCCATTCTCCGTCCCGTTTTAGTTCCGTAAGGGAATCTGGCAGGGCAGGAAGGACTTGAACCCTCAACCCCCGGATTTGGAGTCCGGTGCACTGCCAATTGTGCTACTGCCCTGCGTTCCCTTCAATCCTCTTCCGGTTCTATTTGCCTTCCCTGTGCTTGGTATGCTTCTGGCAGAACCGGCAATACTTGTTCAGCTCTATCCTGTCCGGATGAGTTCGCTTGTTCTTTGTCGTGCTGTAGTTGCGACGCTTGCACTCAGAACAGGCCAGGTTGATTATGACTCGCACTTTTACCTACTTCAGTATCTTTGTGACCACTCCGGCGCCGACGGTGCGGCCACCTTCGCGGATGGCGAACCGAAGGCCCTCTTCCATGGCGATGTTCGTGATGAGCTCCACCGTCATGTTGGTGTTGTCGCCGGGCATGACCATTTCAACGCCTTCGGGAAGTTCGATCGCACCAGTAACGTCGGTGGTGCGGAAGTAGAACTGGGGCCTGTAACCGTTCTTGAAGGGCTTGTGCCGTCCGCCGTCCTTGGCGCTGAGAACCAGCACCTCGGCGTCGAAGCGGGTGTGGGGTGTGATGCTTCCCGGCTTGCAGATGACCATGCCGCGCTCAAGGTCATCCTTGGCGATGCCGCGAAGGAGAAGACCCACGTTGTCACCGGCCTGGCCTTCGTCGAGAAGCTTGCGGAACATTTCCACACCGGTACAGACGGAGTTGCGGGTCTCACGCATGCCCACGATCTCCACCTTGTCGTTGGTGTGGACGGCGCCCCTTTCAATACGACCCGTGCCCACGGTGCCGCGGCCGGGAATTGAGAACACGTCTTCCACCGGCATGAGGAAGGCCTTCTCGGTATCCCTCACCGGAGTGGGGATCCAGGAGTCCACCGCGTTCATGAGGTTGTAAATGCACTGGGAGTCGGGATCGGTGGGCAGACCCGAGGAGTTGAGTGCCTTGAGGGCGCTTCCCCTGACAATGGGGCTGTCCTCTTCGAAGTTGTACTTGGCCATCAGTTCCTGAACTTCCATCTCAACGAGGTCGATGAGTTCCTCGTCATCGACCATGTCGCACTTGTTCAGGAAGACCACCATCTTGGGAACGTTCACCTGGCGGGCCAGGAGGACGTGCTCACGGGTCTGGGCCATCACGCCGTCGTTGGCGCCGATGACAAGGATGGCGCCGTCCATCTGGGCCGCGCCGGTGATCATGTTCTTGATGTAGTCCGCGTGACCGGGGCAGTCCACATGCGCGTAGTGCCTGCTGTTGGTCTCGTATTCCTGATGGGAGGTGGCGATGGTTATGCCGCGGGCCTTCTCTTCAGGTGCGTTGTCGATCTGGTCGAAGGTGACGAACCTGGTGTTCTTGTTCTGGGTGGCAAGGCACTTGGTGATGGCAGCAGTGAGGGTGGTCTTGCCGTGATCAATGTGACCAATGGTTCCCACGTTCACGTGGGGCTTGGTCCTCTCAAACTTCTCCTTGGCCATGTGTCTGGCTCCCTCTCATCAGTGGGTTTCCCGGTTGACCCGGATGGTCCGCCCTTTGCATCAACTCACGGTCTGGAGCCCACGAGCAGGATTGAACTGCTGACCTCGTCCTTACCAAGGACGCGCTCTACCAACTGAGCTACGTGGGCCATTCGACCTTGCGAAAAACTTACTGGAGCGGGAGACGGGATTTGAACCCGCGACCCTCAGCTTGGAAGGCTGATGCTCTGCCAACTGAGCTACTCCCGCTCAGAAAAACAAAAAACAGTGGTGGCGAGGGGTGGATTTGAACCACCGTAGGCATTCGCCAACAGATTTACAGTCTGCCCCCTTTGACCGCTCGGGAACCTCGCCACCGTCTATGAAAAACGCCATTCAAAGCGTGTTTCAGCCTGGAGCTGGCGATGGGAATTGAACCCGCAACCTGCTGATTACAAATCAGCTGCTCTGCCAATTGAGCTACGCCAGCACAGGGACACGAACATACAACAGAAAAACACAATCCGTCAAGCTTTGCCCGGTGTTCAGGCTGCAAGTTGACGAAGCGTCTCTTCCAACATACTCTACCGGGTGGTGAAGATACGCTTTGGAGGTAAAATGTCAACGATCCGCAATAGAATGCTTCTCTTTGCGCCGCTGTTTTTAACTCTTGCCTTGCTTGCGGTTCTGGCCGCAGGGTGCGGCGGCGGAGTGAGGAACGAGCTGGCCATGGTTCCCGGCACATGCCTTTTCCACGTGCATCTGGAAAAGGGGATGTCTCCTCTTCTTCTGAACGAGATAATGTCACTGGACAAAAACCTTGTCATCGCCGAGTCCCTTCTCACAATGGGTCCCGTCGGCGTGACACTGATGGGGGTGGACATAACCTCGATCTCGCCCCAGTTCCTCTTCCTCTCCCGCGGGATATCCCGCCAGAATGCCGCCTTGATGGTTTCCGGCATGCTCGACCTCACCGGGGCCGAGAGTGACGAAAGAACAGACCTTTCGGACGACAGCGGCCTCGTCAGGGCGTCGGTTTCCGAAAGGAGTGGCTGGACGGCGATTTATATGGGTCCTGCGGCCAATGTGACGATGGACGCATGGCTCCGGATGGATGAAATGGGATCCCTGGCGGCAGACGAAGCCCTGCTGCAGGCACTTCCCGCGTCCCACCACGCCACGCTCATGCTTCCGGGCAACCTGTTCACGTTCGTTTCGCTCCTTCCTGTTGAGAGGTATGTCCCATGGTGGGACGACTATACGGCTGTCGCCCGGGTCGTTCGACCTTCCGCGCTCACCCTCTCGGTATCCTGGCCATCCTCAGGTCCGATCTCGCTCGAGGCCAGGCTTGCGCGTGAGGACGGCGCCATGACCTCGATGGAACTCACCCTGACCGACACGGCCATAACGCCCGACAGCGCCTTCGTGCTTCTTTCGGGCCTGGCCGGGAGCCTGCTTTGAGCGCCGTGATAAAGGCCACGGGAATTCGCAGGTCGTTCGGCGAAATGCCGGTGCTCTGCGGGCTTTCCATAAGCGTGGGTGAGGGCGAGTTCGTGGCGATCACCGGGAGAAGCGGTTCGGGAAAAAGCACGCTCCTGGGCATACTGGGCACCCTCGACCGCGATTTCCAGGGAAGTCTGAGCATCTCCGGAACCGATACTGCGACCCTTGAGGGGGAGGCACTTGCCGGTCTGCGACGTGAGAAGCTGGGGTTCATCTTTCAGGATTTCCACCTTCTTCCCAACCTGACAGCACTGGAAAACGTTCTTCTTCCGGCCGTTTTCTCCGGACGGGACATGGAGCCGGTTGAACGTGAGGCAACCGAACTGCTGAACCGGCTCGGCGTGCGCATTGACGCAACTCCAAGCCGCTTCCTCTCCCGCGGGGAGAGACAGAGAGTGGCAGCGGCCAGAGCCCTGGCGGGCAAGCCACAGGTACTTCTGGCGGACGAGCCCACAGCAAGCCTCGACGAGGCAAGCGAAGACATCCTGTTCGATCTTCTCGACGCCATGCGGAAGGAGAAGGGGTTCGCCCTTGTTGCTGTGGTTCACACAAGAAGCGTTCTGGAAAGGGCCGATCAGGTCCTTGACCTGAGAGAGGGGGTGCTGCACGATGAGGGCATCCATGCGTAGGGCCATGCACCTTTGGAACAAGGGCCACTGGAGGGATTACCTTTTCAGCCAGGCCATGCTTCTCGTTGCGGCCCTTCTTCTGGTGTTCTTCATTTCCATTGGGCTGGGCGTCGGTCGCATTCTCGACCGCTTCCTTTCAAGCGACCTCCCGGAAGAGCAGGTCAGGGTCACGCCCCAGGTCATATCGGCGGGTTCCTTCCAAACCGAACGGGGCGGGGTGGAGATTACCGACGCCATTCTGGACTCACTCGAAAAAATGCCCCAGGTGGCCCGGATCGACAGACAGGTCTACGCCCGTGTCCCCGCCTATCTCCGTGGACTGCTGGGCGGAAGGAACTACTACACGGACATCACCATGGAGGGCGTGACCGAAGCTTTCGTCCCCGACAGCCTGGTGGAGAGGTTCGGATGGGACTACACCCTGGCGGACAGCTCCCGCACCCGGCTTCCCATTATCCTCTCTGAAAACCTGCTTCTCCTGTACAACGCCGGATTCGCTGATCCCAACGGTCTGATGGGGCTCACGCAGCAGGGTGTGGTTGGTCTCGAGTGCCAGATCACCCTGGGCGCAAGTTCGCTTACAAGCCTGCAGGCACCACCGGTAACGATCAACGCCCAGATCGTGGGCACCAGCAGGAACATGGCCCTGTTCGCCCTGGCGGTTCCCATAGGTTTCGTCGAGGAAGTGAACCTGATGTACCTCCCGGACAGGCCACACAGCTACAGCGCCCTGATGGTTACCGCCACGTCCGCCGAGGAGGTTCCCGAGATCGTCCGCAGGGCCGAATCCCTGGGGCTCAGTGCCGAGACCCACCGTGGGATCGCCCAGAAGGCCGAGATACTCGTGGGGATAGTCACCGCCGCCCTGGGCGCCCTGGCGGTCGCCATACTCGGGGCAGCACTGGCAAGCGCGGTCCACACGCTTGTTGCAGACCTCAAGAACCGCTCGTACGCACTTGGCGTGCTGGTCGCCCTGGGAACCACCAGTGAACGGCTGGCCCAGGTCTTCGCTTTCCAGATCTTCCTCATGTCCGCCGTCACAACGGTCCTGGGAGGGCTTCTCGGCTGCGGTCTGGCAGCTCTGGTGAGTTACGGGCTTCTTACGCTGCTTCCCGTGCTGCACATGGTGGTGCCGTCCCTGGCTGTTTTTCCCGTTCTTCACCTGACAGTGGGGCTGGGAACCGTGCTGCTTGTGTCAACCGGCTGGGCGTGGTTCTTCTTCAGACGAATACTCGGCACCCCGGTGACCGAGCTTTTGAGGCGATGATGAAAAAAACCGTCGTACTTCTTCTGCTGGCCGTGGCCTGGCTTCAGGCCCAGTGGCCCGACACCTTGATAGCCACCGTGTCCACCGGACAGAGCCCCAACGACGCCTGCTTCTCCACTGACGGCGAGTACGTCTTCGTGGCGGTCGGATACGGGCTGCTTACAAAGATCAGCACCCAGACCTGGTCAGTAAGCGGCGTGCTCTCCCTCGGCGGAACGCCCGAATGCGTCACCTGCACGCCTGACAACACCGTTCTGGTTGCGGACGGAGAGCTGGGCAGGCTTCTTTTTGTAGACGGGCAGACCATGACCCTTCTTGGAGAGGAGCCTATCGATCCGGATCCGGTCGAGTTCGCCCTCTCCCCCGATGGCGCGTTCGCTTATCTCTCCCACAGCGGTGGTTTTGCTACCATCATAGACACTGCGGCCATGGAGGGGATCGGTTCGGTCTGGGTCGGAAACCAGCCCGGCGGATGCCACCTTTCCCCCGATGGCCAGACCCTTTACATCGCCGACAACCAGAGCCCGAACGAGACAGCGCTTTCCCTGCCCCAGGGTCCGGTTCAGAGGTTCGTGTCGGGGATGGACAGTTTTGACTGTCTGCAGGCCGAAGGCTCTATCTACTTCTCCAACCCCGGTTGGGAAATGATCCTCAGGATGGATGAAAGTACCCTGCTGGTCACGGGGAGCCTGGAACTCCCGGGAGCGGCACCGGGCTGGTTGGCTTCCACCCCTGATCTTCCCTACCTTTTCGCCGTTTCTGCCACCGGAAACAAGATCAATGTCATTGACTCGGCTGACTTCCAGTACGCAGGTCAGATACTGGTGGGCGCCTCTCCCCGAAGGCCGTGTTTCTCGCCGGACGGGGCCTTCATGGCGGTCCCGTGCGCAACCGCGAACAAGCTTTACGTGCTCGGGTACGATCCCGCAGGTGTACACGGACCTGACCCCGGCTTCGGGATCATGGCAACAGGTCCCGCCTCGACGCCGGAGATAATCGTCAGCACCAGCTCAACTGCATCCTGCATCATAACCCTGCACGACCTCTCGGGAAGGAGGGTATCCACCCTGCACTCGGGTCCCCTCGCTCCGGGAAACCACTCACTGTTCTGCCACGGTCTGCCATCCGGGGTTTACCATGCCGTGGTTACCGGCGGATTGGAGGGAAGCTGCAGGCTCACGATCATCCGATGAAGGTCGCGTTCGTGGTTCCGGTGACCCGTCCCGACGACGCCCGAATGCTTGCGGCATCACTCGATCAGCGGTTGACGCGGATAGACATTGACGTTGTCATGGTCGCGGAGAGCGCCATACCTGGTCTTCCGCCGACGGCGCGTTGCATCGAGACAAGTGAGAGGCACGCCTCGGTCAGGCGCAACCTCGGGGTGAAAGCCACCACGGCTGAATGGATAGTCTTCCTTGATGATGATACCCTGCCGACTGATCCCTGGTTTGCCGCCCTGGAACAGGCCATCGGGGGAGCAGACCCCATAGTCACAGGCCCCACGGTTCCCATGGGAAAAAGCCTCGACGAAAGGCTCTCCGACCTGGTCACCACCTCCTCCCTTGGCGAGGGAAGCATGTTGTACGGCTCCAGTGACGGGTCCTCGCCCGGGTTCAGTTCGATCTATCTTTGCAACTGCCTCGTGAAACGGGAAGTATGGGAGCGGGCAGGCGGCTTCAACGAGTTGGCCGACTGGCGCGTGGACGATACGGAGTTCTTCTACATCGCCCTGCGGCTGGGCTACCGTCCCGTTTTCCGGAAAGCCTTCACGGTCAGGCACAGGCGCCGGGGTTTCTTTCACGGTTTTCTGCCCCACCAGTTCCTGGCCCGTTACGCGACCGGCATGAACACGGTGCTCTTCCCCGAGATATTCCTTCGGATCCCCGGGGTGCTGGCCATGCTTCTGGGTCTCGCTCTCGTGCCCGCACTCCTTGCTGTACCCCGCCTGTTGTACGCCGTGCTGCTGCTCTACTGTTTCGTGCTTCTCCTTGACACCTTCCTGCGAATACCCAGGGACGCCGCGGCCGCACTGCTTCCCGTCTGCCACCCCATCCATCACGTTTTCATTGCCACCGGGTTCACGCTTGGCCTTATGCACACCATCTTCACGCGGGGCAGGCACCGCAAAACCCTGGCTCACCGCACCGAAAGGTACGGTGCGTTCCGATGAGACGGCGGCCCTTCGGTTTCGCCTCCATGGCCCTGCGCAGCCTGTTCTCCCGAACGCCTCCATACCTCATCTTCTTCGTCACTTCCAGGTGTGACTCCCGGTGTCTCACCTGCTTCAACTGGAAGAACCTGAACTCGAAACGGACAGACCAGGAACTCACCCTGGAAGAGATCGTGAGGATAGCCGAATCGTGCCGAAAAAGCGTCTTTCTCTCCCTGTCCGGGGGAGAACCGTTCCTGAGGGATGACATTGCCGGGATATGCGGGGCATTCAGCTCGCGGGCCGGAACGATGATGATAAACATACCCACGAACTGCCTGCGTCCATCCCAGATAAGGGACAGAACACTGCAGATACTGGAGGCCTGTCCGGCAACCATCCTTCAGGTTGAGCTTTCCATTGATGGCATCGGCTCCACACACGACACCATCCGGGGTGTTCCCGGCAACTTCGTGAAAGTTCTTGAAACCTACGCGAAACTGCACGATCTTCAGCGGGAACAGCCGAGACTCAGGCTGAAGGTATGCTCGGTGCTCAACTCCTTCAACCGGCACCAGATAAGGGACCTCATGGACTTCGTGGAACGGAACATGACGGTGGATGACCATTCGATAGTGCCGGTTCACGGTGAACCAATGGATGAGTCGGTCAGGGGGGACCCGATCGAAGACTTCCGGGAAGCAGCCGCCCTTGCAGACTCGCTGCGGGACCGTGGCAGGGTTGGGTTCAGGGCCCTTGTCTTCAGGGAGGTTCAGTCACTGGCAAGACAAGGCATACTGGACGTACTGAGCGGAAGCGGCCGCCGATTCACTTGCCCGGGCGGCTCGAAGATCGCCGTGATCGGAGAAACGGGCCTTGTATACCGCTGCGAGACCATGATGGCCAACCCCTTGGGCGATCTGAGGAAGGAGGGTTACAACCTGCCCCGGATCCTCTCCGGAAGCGCCGCGACTGCGGGTTGCCAGTGTGGCTGGTCGTGCGCGCACCTTGCCTCGGTTCTCTTCACACACCGGGGAAGGATTGCGCTGGCCCTTCGGATCGCCGGGCTTCCTTTCAGACGCAGGGGAAAGTGTGACTGAGGTTCCAGCCCTCCATTCTCACCAGCCCCTTTAAAGCGGTGGATCCGCAAATCCTCTCATGGACAACGAAACGACACACACCCGGAAAAACACTGGGAATGGGAGAAGGAGTTCGCCTTTTTCCGCCCAGAGGATACACTGAGCCCGAGCTAAGGGACGGCGGTGGGCAGCTCCTGAGAGCCTTCAGTGCTTTTCCGGGACAGGCGCGTCAGAACTCTCTCCACGAAAAGGAAGATGAAGACCAGTACGGGCAAAAGCGGCAGGAACCGGACATCGATGAGGACGACACCCGCGAGTGCGCCCAGAACGGCGCCGAACAGCTCTATCGCAGCAAGGTTCTCCCCCGAGACGTCGAGAACAAGGTTCTCAAGCTCCTCCAGGTCAAGCTTGTCGATCTTGCCCTGAACTATGCCCTGAACATCGATCCCGGAAGCGGCTTTTCGAGCAAACCTGGCTGCGGTACTCCGGAAACCCGGTGAGTTTATCCTTTCCCGGGCCATTGACGCCAGGTGCAGGACCTGGGCGTCGATCTGAGCCATGACCCAGTTCCAGAGGGCATCGGAGGCGAGAAACGCCCGCGCTTTGTGAACGGCAAGCTCCATCCCCTCGTTCCTCACCCAGTCCGCGGCCTTTTGACGGTACTCCGAAAGTCTCCGTGAAAACCAGTCCCTCATGCCGGGAGAATCGATCCAGGCCTCGATCTCGGGAGAGCTTTCGTCAAGGAAAGAGAGAAGGGAGTCGAAGAAGCCTGGTGAAGCGACCTTTTTCCTTATCTCCCGTCTTATCATCTCCTCGTTCACCCTGAGAACCTTTTTTCCAAAACCGAGCAGCAACCTCCCCGGAAGCTTTTTTGAACCGATGTAATCATCGAGAGCGTCATTCACGAATGCGGCGATACGGGTGTCATTCCTGTCGGCAACGGTTATCAGCGTTCTGGCAACAGACTCCCTGGTGCCGGGGTTGTCGAGTTCCCTTCCAAGGGCGGCCCTGACCGCCGACAAAACTTTCCCGGGAGCGGTTCTTTCGGCAATGAACCCGGAAATGTACTCCTGAACCCTCAGCACAACGGCGCCCGAGTGCTGTTCCACCATCCTCTCGAGAACCCCCTGAAGGTAATCCGCCGTGGCAGTTCTCACGTCCTGTCTGGCAGCAAGTCCCTGTATGCCGTCGACAACGAACCTTGCGGCCTTCTCGGGCAGCCCGTGCTCCTCCATGTAGGCAAGCACCGAATCGGTGTCGAGAAGCCGCTGCGCGACCGCTGTGCCGATGGCGGAGGCCAGTTCGGCCCTTTTTGCGGGAATGAGCCCCTGCCGGCCGAACACCGTCCTGTGATGGGGCTTGAAGAGCATTCGAATGGCGAAGTGATTGGTCCATATGCCAACAGTTCCGGAAAGGGCGACTTTGAAAACCCAGTCGAACCAGACAATGGAGTCGAAAAAGTAACCGAGCGCACCGAAAACACCGGTGAGAACAGGAAAGATGATCATGGAGAAACGGCGCAGACTGCCTACGTTCAATTGCCCACCCTTAGCCTGAGGTAGTAATCAAGATCGCTCTTCTTCCACGTTTCGACCGCCGGCGTGCGGGTGTAGTCGAGGTTGAGGCCCAGCACCAGGGAAAGGGGGCCGGGGAGGTCGAAGTCGAGTTCGCTGTTGGCGTATGATACTGTGTGACGGGCATCGCCAGGGGGCACATACACGCTCCCCCCCAGCCAGAGGTTGGGAAGCCAGTGCAGGGGGCGGCGCATCCATGCCCCGAATGACGCAAAAGAAGTGACCCTGTCGGTCCTGTGCTCACCCACGGACCAGCGGGTGTTCACCAGGCCGACACCTATCTCGGGTGCCAGCCATACCCATTCCGCCGGCCAGCTCTTCCATCCGGCGGCAATGTATGAGCTGACCTGCCAGGGTCTGACCGTCAGGGGTTGCCTGTCCCAGCTGCTGCTGAGGCCGGCGTAGATCCGTTCGTTGAAGAAATGCTCGTGGGTAAGCGAAGCATAGGCCGATTCCCGTTCCCGCTTCCCGCTTCTTTCCTCGAGGCGCATGCTTCCGCTCAATCTCACGCTGCTTCCGCGCACGTAGTTCAGGCCGATGGAGGCGCCTCCGCTCACGGACGATTCCTCCTGGTTGCCGCTGGAGAAGGAGAGGTCGGTCCAGAGGTTCCAGCTCAACGGGTTGTAGTGCTCGCTGTTCCACGTCCTGTCGTAATCGCCGCCGGTTATGTAGAGAATGCGCGCCTCGGCGTAGGAGTAGCCCGGAACGATCCTGAGGGCATCGAGGTATCTCTGGGCGGCCTCTTCGGGATTGCCCCGGCGCTCTTCGATAAGGCCGAGGTAGCATATGGCGAACACAGACGACGGATCGAGAGAAAGAGCAGCCAGCAGGGCTTCTTCCGCCTCTCCCGTTCGGCCCTCGAAAAGCCTTGCTTCACCCAGTTCCGCAAGCACCGACGACGTTGAGTCAAAATCGAGGGCCAGGTCAAGCCTGTCCCCGGCACCTGCGTAGTCTTCGCTTCTGTACAGGTAGCCCGCTATTTCGCGATGAATCTCGATGTCCTCTCCGGCCAGTTCCGAAGCGTTAAGGTAGCATGTCCGGGCTTCAGTTCGCTTCTCGAGCCCCTCGAAAAGACCGCCGAGATCGATCCAGTCCCACGGGCTCTCGATTCCGTACGCAATTGCTCTGTTCGCAGCCCTGAGCGCGTCATCGTCGTATCCCATCCCCATCGCGTTCCACCCATAGCGGGTATAGGACCAGCCCCCGGGCAGGATAAGCTCGACGGAATCAGCCAGAACCGGCGACCCGGAGTCCTCGAGGATGAACATCTTTTCCACAAGCCCCACCTCGGCTTCGGAGGCCGGTGAATCAAGGTACCTGTCGATGTTCTCAAGGGAACTCTCGAAGTCTCCCGAAAGCCTGTGGAGACGGGCCAGGTTCAGCAGCCCGTAACCGTACTCCGGCTCGGCGGAGACAGCCCTGCCGAAGAATTCAAGGGCTGCCGGGAGGTTTCCCTCTTCAAGGCTCATGTTCCCCATCTCTCCCAGTATCCAGGGTTCGTCGCCGAGATAGGTGAGGGCTTCGGTGAACCACGCCATCGCGGCGGCATCCTCGCCGTTCTCCCTGAAGAGAGAGCCCCGCCGCTGCCAGCCGTATGAATAGGTGCTGTCAAGCGCGACGCCGCTTTCATAGGCTTCGGCGGCCTCGGCGAACAGCCCGAGGGACTCAAGCGACCAGCCGAGCTCACCCCATGTCCAGCTCGACGGGCTGAGTTCGAGGCTTTTCCTGAAAGCCCGGGCGGCTTCACTGAGTTCCCCGGAGTCTTCGTAGGCCAGCCCCAGATCGGTCCAGGCGGCGCCGTAGGTGCTGTCTGCCGCCACCGCGCTCTCGAGGTAACCGATCCCTTCAACGGGGTCTTCGGACAGGGATGCAAGCCTGTGGTATGCCCAGGCGTATGAGGGGTTGGCATCGACCCCGTTTTGATAATACTCCCTGGCCTCGGGCAGTCTTCCCAGCCTTTCCATGAGAAGGGCGAGTTGCCCCCAGGTCCAGTGGTCATCCGGTGAAGAGGCAAGAAGTGCCCGGAATGCCTTTACGGCATGCCCCAGCCGGCCCTGCCCCTCGTGCACGCTTCCAAGAAGCCTTCGGGCGCTGACCCTTGAGGGCTCGGCCTCGAGGACCCTTTCGAGAACCGCTATGGCGGAATCGGACATTCCCATTGTGTCGAAGACCGTTGCCTTCTCCTCCATGAGCGAAAAGCCCGTGGGATTAAGCGCCAACCCAGCGTCAAGCGTTGATATGGCGTCTTCGTGCCGACCCATGTCCTCGAGCGCCCAGGCTGCGGTGAGGTTCGCGGGGATAAAGCCGGGATCCGCGAAGAGGGCCATTGAGGCAAGCCTGAAGGCCTCTTCCGGATCCGAGGATGTGAGGTGCAGGTAAGCCATTGATTCCAGTAGAACGGGGTCATCGCCGGGAACCAGAGAAGACGCCCTCTGAAAGGCTGCATCGGCCCGGTCGGGATCGGTCTCGGTGAGGATGGCTCCCAACGCCGTCCATCCACGGAAATCTGTGGAATCGGTACTGATGCACTCCATGATCATCTCGAGTACACCAGGCTCACCGGTGAAATGCATGGACAGGACAAGGGCCTGTTCCCGGCCCGACACCGTGTCGGGAAGGGAAGCGACACTCAACAGCGCGGCCTCCTGATCGGCAACACGGTAGCTGTCGTACCATCCCTCGGGCCAGAACGCGCAAAGCAGGGCCATCAGGAACAGCAACTCCTACGCCCCCCTGTTCAAGATAAACCAGACCGTACCAAAGCCTCCGACGGCCCAGCAATACCAGCAGAACCTGTGAAGCGCCCCCGCTCCAACGAAACGCAGCAGCAGCTTCAGAGCGCCGTACCCGACCAGTGCCGATACGGCGAAACCCGCCACGAGAACACCAACCGGGGTATTCCATTCCGCCTTCGGCAGTTCCAGGACCGCGGCGCCAAGGATGGCCGGAACGGAGAGGAGAAACGAGAACCTTGCCGCCTCAGCCCTGTCCACCCCCCTGAAAAGACCCGCCGAAATGGTTAGCCCGGACCTTGAGACTCCGGGCAGGACTGCCAGCGCCTGAAAAAAACCAATGAAAACGCCCCTGCGTATGCCGGGTTCGCCCCTGCCCGGGGGCGAGAACCTTGTCAGGAAAAGCACTGTTCCGGTCAGGAGCATGAGGAGGCTCACCACAAGGGGCATGCCGAAAACGGCCTCGATCCTGTCCGAGAGGAAGACCCCCACGATGCCGGCGGGAACTGAAGCCAGGAGAAGCGAAAGCGCTGTAAGCATGCCCTCCCTTCGGCCGCGAACGACACCCACGGCAATTGATGAAAGGTCTCTTCCATAAATGAGAAGAACCGCCACCAGTGTACCGAGATGGAGAACGACCTCGAAGGCCATGCTTCCCGCCGGAATGTTCATGAACTCGGAAGCCAGGGCAAGGTGCCCCGAACTGGAGACGGGAAGGAACTCGGTGAGACCCTGAATGGCCGCAAGCGCCACGCTCTCGAGAAGGCTCATTTCTCCACGAACTCCCTGTGCAGGGCCCTGAGGGCCGTGTCCCGCTCACCCATGGCCACAAGTGCACTGATCGTGGCATGGGAGTCAACGGTCTGCAGCATTTCCACTCCGGCTTCACTGAGGGCGGCGCTGAACCTTGCCATGACACCCCTCAGCCCGTGCATGCCAGCGCCCACGATGGAAACCTTTGCGCATGGCGCCAGAGAAAGGCAGCGCAGCCCTTCGCCCTCCAGAATGCAGGCGACCCGGTCCCGCTCGTCGAGGGGAACCGTGAACACTGCCGTGTCACCGAAAACGCTGAACATGTCCATGGATACCCCGGCGCCTGCCACAAGCCCGAAAACCCTGGAATGGAAGACGTGGCAGGGCCCGGCACCTCCGGAGACTGTCATTCTTGCCACCGGGGGACCGGATGCCACGCCGACGATGTAGTTCTCGCAGACCGAAGGTACCGGCTCGACAGTGGTGACCACATCTCCGGTTGCGAAAGACCTGACCCTGATGGGAATGCCTGAGGCAATGGATGCTTCGGCAGCCCTTGGATTAACGATCTTCGCGCCCTGCCAGGCCATTTGTCTGAGGTCTTCGGCGCAGATCCGGTCGAGCTTCCTTGCTTCAGGCACCTTTTCAGGGTCGGCGGTGAACACGGATTCAACTGTTTTGAAAAAAACCACTTCGTCAGCTTTGAGCGCGGCGGCAAGGACCACGGCTGTAGTATCGCTGCCTCCCCTGCCAAGCGTTGTCACGCAACCTTCGGGGGAAAAGCCCTGGAACCCGGCCACAACGGCCACCGCACCCCCGGCGAGAACCCTGTTCATCCCGGTGGTATCCACGCTGAGCACCATTGCGTCGCCGGAACTGTCGTCGGTCGTGATCCCCGCCTCCCACCCGGTAAGGGCTTCGGCTTCGATTCCATTACCCCTGAGGAGGGATGCCGTGACAAGTGCGCTTATGATCTCTCCGCACGCCATCAGCCTGTCCCGCTCGGCCGGGGAGGCTCCGTCCGAAAGCAGCCCGAGAAGGGTATCGGTTGCGTAGGGGTCGCCGCTGCGCCCCATTGCGGACACGACAACAACAAGGTTTTCGCACTGGGAACGGAGCGTTCCGCAGAGCTCAGCGGTCCGCCGTTGCGACTCCCGGTCCGCAAGGCAGGTCCCGCCGAACTTGGCCACAAGCAGTTTCTTCAACAAGGCTGACAAACTCCTCGCATGTTCTTTCCCAAGTGTAAAGCTCCTCCGCCCTGGAGCGGGCGGCAGCCCCCATTCTTCTTCTCAGTTCCCCGTTGTCAAGAAGCAGGATGATCTTCTCCGAAAGCGCACGGGCGTCTGAGGGATCGTAGAGAAAACCCTGCACCCCAGGCGTGACCAGCTCTGGCACTGCCCCTCCCCGGGAGGCTACCACAGGAAGCCCTGCCCACATGGCCTCGGCCAGGGCAATGCCGTAGGCTTCCCAGGGGGCGGCGTGCAGAAGGACATCGGCCTTCCCCATGAGACTGTAGACCTCTTCCTTGTTCAGGTGCCCCTTGATCGAAACCTTTCCGGACAGGGAGGGCGACTCGGCAGCGTCAGCCACCCTTCTGGCGTATCCGGGCTCTTCCACAGCGGATCCCGCGAGAACCAGGCGAAAGTCCCGCCCCTCAAGCATTGAGCAGGCCTTCAGGATGGTCTCCTGTCCCTTCCTGGCCGTGAGGGCGCCCACACACAGAAGAAGCGGTTGTGCGCGGCAACTCTCACCGGACCTTTTCACCTCGAAGCGGGAGAAGCCCGGGGGGATTACCCTTAGCCTCTCCGGGGAAAGACCCATGCCGGAAAGCCCCGACAGCGTTGCACGGCTGTTGCACCAGATCATGTCACCCCTGCCCACCAGCCACCTGACGAGAGCAAGACGGGATCGTGAGGGTTTTCGGGGGCTGTCCATCCACTCCAGATGGTGAACAAGGTAGAGCACGGGAAGCCGCCAGAACACCAGCAGGATCCTGAGCGGGACCATGAAGGTATAGCTTCTGCCGACAACGAGCACATCCGGCCTGAAAGCTGCAACCCTTCGCAGGACCTCCCACGAACCGGCAAGCCTTCTGCCCCTTGCACGGGGCGCAATCGTTTCGTGATGGACCCGGTCAACGGTGTGCCCCCGGGACTCGAGGGCGGCCGCAACCCTCATATTGAAATCGTAGCCGCCGGTGCGATGGTCTCTCAGACCCAGCATGACAAAGGATACCCGCATGAACCGACCCCCGGGGTGCGTGGAACATGGCCGGATTATAGCCGCTGCGCCGGTGTAAGTCATTTACTGAACTGCGGGGATCCGTTTGCGTCATCATCCCGTTGCCTATATACTTGTTCCGGTTCACCGGTACAGGACAGGAAAACCACGTTGAAAAGGCTTCTTCTTCTGACATCTGGTTTACCTCCGGCGGTCAACGCGGGAACTCCCGCACTTCTCGCAGCGTGCAGGTTCCTTCCGGCCTCCGGGTGGGAGCCGGTGGTGATGGCCGTGCCCCCCGCCGGCCCTGTCCAATCCGATGAAACCATTGCAGGGGAATTGCCTGCCAACCTGAAGGTTTATCACGGACCTGAAAGCCAGGGCGGAGCCACCCTTCCCGCTGTGCTTCATGACTTGCTCGATGCGCCCGACGCTCTCTCCCGAAGCCGTAAAGCGATGGTCAGCAAAGGCCTCGAGATAATACAGCGGGAGCACCCGGCCCTTGTCATGCCCCTGATGCCCTCCCACTCGCTCGGTCAGGTTTCCGTCGAGCTATCAATGAAGACCGGCCTTCCAATGATCCCGTTCTTCGCGGGGCTATGGCTCGCTGATTACGCAACTGCCTGGACAAGCGGTTTGCAAAGGCTTCTCCACGGCTTTCTGGAGAGACGCACGGTAAAGTCGGCCTCGGCACTGGTTACGGGAAGCGATGGCGCGGCGGGCTGGTTCATGGAGAGGTATCCCGGGCTCTGCCCGCCTGTCCATGTGGCTCACAACTCCTTCGACCCCGACAGGACATCCCCGGCTCCCCCGATCGAAAAGGGCGGCACATTCAGGGTGGGATGGGTGGACGGCTTCCGTGGAACCCACACACCGGACATGGTCCTCTCAGGCGTCGGCGAGTTCCTTCGAAGAAACCCCGACACTGCCCTTCAGGTCGAACATGCAGGCATGATGCCCGGGACTTCCCGGACACACAATAATGTGGTTTTCAACGGGATACTCCCCTGGAGGCGCATGCCCGGGTTCATGGCCTCGTGCCATGTCCTGCTTCTGTCGCTCCCCCCGGGCACCAACAGCCACAGGGAGTGCCCGGCGGTGGTCGCAGACTGCCTCAGAACGGGCAGACCGATCATCGCTGCCGCCCCCGAGGGCGACATGAGCCAGACGCTCAGGTCGCTGGGCGGCGCCTACATCTGCCAGCCCGATCCCATGGCCCTGGCCTCGACCCTCGAGGATGTTCACGACCACTGGCGGAAGGGGATCCTCCGGGCCCCCCGGGATCAGATGAAGATCTCAGAACAGCTGAGCGGAGCCGTCACCATGAAGCACCTCGCGGGCTTTCTCGACGGCTTCCGGGGCTGACCACAGGAAAGGAAGACTCAGGAAATGCCCGATGTTGTACTTCACGACGTTCCAACGGATGTCAGCCAGTTCACCGAAAAGCTCAAGACCCTTGGGGAAAGCCCCGAAGGCGCCGCGGCCGCAGTCATTATCGGCCTTGCCCTGATGGCGATGGACAGGGAGATGGGCAGGAAGTGCATCGCCGCCGCAGACCCCTCCCTTCCCGCATCACGGCTCAGGTTCGTCGAGGAGAGGCTCGAAGGGAAGGAGTACCTTCCCAACAGCTACATCCTGGGAACAAGCCCTGAAAACCGTTACCTTCCACAGCAGCCCCCCCTTGTCATACGGTTCACCACCAACCCGCACAGCGGAGACCCCGCCCAGGGAAGGGTGAAGCTCTTCGTTGAGTGCTCGGGCGCTGACAGCCCAAGGCCGATCACCGTGGAAAAGAACCAGGACGGCCTGTGGACCGCTGTGGAATGGAGTTCGATCCTCTCGGGGATCAGGCCCCCCGTTCAGCCGTAGACCCGCCTAAAACTCCACCGCCATCCGCATCACCATGGCTTTCTGATCCGACGAGGGGTAGTATGGGTCGGAAGAAACCCCCACGAAGTCATCCCCCAGCATTTTCCACACGGTTGAGGAAATGGAGCACTCGGGAAGCCTGCCCACGGGGTTGCCGGAAGCGTCCAGGAGGTATGCGAGCTGGACAGGCGCCCCGAAACCGCCCGTTGGTGTGAAATCCCCGCCAGTTGTGACACTGACACAGATCGCCGGCTTGCCATCGAGAAGCTTCGAAAGGGTGCGATCCGAGGGTTTCACCCTGATCTCGGGAAAGCCCAGTGACGGAACGCCGTCGTACTGAGCAGATGCAGCCCCGGTCAGGGGAAGACCGTACGTATTGGCCGTCCTGATGTCGGTGAATGGCTGGATGAAGACGCCGTCCCTCACAAGAGGCACCCCTTCTGCCGGGGTTATCGTGCCCTCGGCGTCGAAGAAGGGGGTTCCCTCCATCTCGTCGGCGTACTGGAGGAGGGTCAGGGCACTCGAGAAGACCTTCTGATCGCGCTTGTCCGAAAGAAGCGAAGAGCCCGTGGCGTACCTGAGACCGTTGAGGTCACCGATGGTCTGGGAGAGGGCCGTTCCGGTTTCGGTGAAGACCACGTTGTGGACCCCGGATGCCGGTGGCGCAACGGGGTGCAGGAATGCCCGGAACTCACGGCGGATCTCCTTGAGAACCTGCGCGCGATCCCAGTTCGTGCCTCCGCTTCCGACGAATCCGTCTATGATGGCACTGCTGTCCCTTCTTTTGAAGGTGAGTGACAGGTTGTATCCGCGGTGGAGGAAGCTGAGATCGAGACCATCTCCGGAAAGGGAATGGCGATACCTGCCGAACGTCAGTTTCCCGGAAACGAGGATGTCTGGAAACTCACCGGACAGGGCCGACACGATCGCCTCGGCCTCGGGCAGGACGCTTCCATTCCCACCGCCCGGCACCTCCCTGTGGCGTACCAGATCGCGATTGGGCGCCCATGGGAAGGGAACGCTCCCCAGAACCTCCTTGGCCCTTTTCCTGAGGTCGGAAATGTCGGGCTCGCCAAGACAGCCCGCAACACCAACCGTTTCGCCGTCGTAGAGCCTGAGGCCTGTCTTCAGTATGTTCCGGTTCCTGACGGAATCCACTCTGCCCGCTGTGATGCCGGCGGTGGAGTCATCCATGCTCTCGGTGCCTACGTGTTCCACCATGTTCATTCCTCCGCCCCGCACTGCTTTGGTTTCATTTCCTAATTCACCTGCATCCTGCGTACCCTTACGAAAGGTCCGCCAAAACCAACCGGCAGCGGATACTGCTCCATCTTGCCGCAACCGCCCCCCACGAAGCCCAGCACCTCCCACTCCCGGGAGAGGCCGTCGATCTCACCCAGTGTTTCCATCACGTTCCCGGTTATCACCGAAACCTTCAGGGGTTCGCTGATCTCGCCCCCGCGGATCCGATAAGCAAGGTTGGGGGCGATGGTGAAGGTGGACATCCCTGAACCGTGCTTTACGGTCTCGACGAATATCCCGTCCTCTATCCCCGCGAAGAGGTCCTTCTTCGAAATGTCGCCAGGCTCGATGCAGGTCGTAGTCATCCTGGGAATTGGCTCGAAGTTGAAGCTGACGGCACGGGCGTTCCCCGTGGGCTCCTCCCGGAGCTCCGCCGCCGTGATGGCGCTGTGGAGCCTGCCGGAGAGCACGCCGTTCTTCACAAGAAAAGTCCTTCCGCCAGGGGTTCCCTCGTCGTCGAAGGGGGTGTAGCCCGTGCCGGGCACCGTTCCGTCGTCCCAGATGGAGAGGATATCTGGGCCCACCCTGGCGCCCAGGGGCCACTCCCGAAGCATGGTCTCGTCACCGGTCATGAAGTCCGCCTCGCTCTTGTGACCGAAGCTCTCATGGGCGAAGACCCCTGCAGCAAGGGGGGAGAGGACGACGGTGTGCTCACCCGCCACGGCATCGACAGCGTTGCCAAGGTAGTGAAGTGTCTTCTGAAGGCGTGCCCGAAAGTCTTCCTGACGTCCCTCGAGGTCTCCAGGGACCAGGCCGGTCTTCATGAACTGCTCGGACGCGCGTGATTCGCCTTCGGCCATTGAAAAGCCTATCCCTATCCCGCAGTTGAACCGGTCGAACGAGATGTCGGCGCCCAGGCTCGATATGATCCTCTTGCGGGAGTACCCGTCCCCGATGAAACCCTGCCATGACGCGATCTGCGGGAAGGCCTTCAGCTCGCCGAAGTACGACTCGAGAACCGCGGTCTTCGACTCGACGGTTCCTTCCGGGCGGCCCGAGATCCTTTCGCCCCGGTGACGCGACAGGCGGTCGAGAACGGGGTGTCCCTCAATACGCCCGGCACTTGCCATTGCAGCAAGATCGTCCAGTTTCTCCTGAACCGTCGACTGCCGTGGATCGGTGAGCGAAGAGAAGTACCATCGGATGCCGTCGAACACCCTTATGAACGCGGTGCGTTCCGTTCTTTCCCTTCTTTGTTCCAGCCTGCCCATGACGAAGGCGATCACCGTGGTGACGCTCTCCTCCAGGCGCACATCGGAAAACACGCCTTCCGGAAACCTGTACATGACGACCTTCCTTCCGTATTGATACCGGACACAAGTATATTCATTAGCCGAAGGGCTGCAAGAGATGGCTGATTACTACATGGGATTTGCCGGGTACTACGATGCTCAGGTGGAATCCATCGGCGGAAGGGACGACATACGGTTTTACGCCGGAATGGCTGCCTCTTCCAGGGGGCCAGTTCTCGAGCTGGGGTGCGGCACCGGACGGGTGACGGTTCCAATGCTGGAAGCCGGAGCAGCCGTCACAGGGCTCGACCTTTGCCCTGACATGCTGGAGGTCGCACGGCGGAAGGTTTCCGCCCTTCCATGTTCGATCCGGGAGCGGGCAAGGCTTGTTCAGGCCGACATGACCAGTTTCTCCATCGACGGCAGGTTCGACCTCATAGTCACCCCTTTCAGGCCGTTCCAGCACCTGACGACCCCTGAACAGCAGTTGGCGTGCCTCGGGCGGGTCAGGAGCCATCTTGCCCCGGGGGGCACTTTCGTGCTTGACATCTTCGACCCCGACCTCGACATCCTGACTGACAGGGGCAGGGTGAACGAGTTCGGGGATGAACCCCCGATCGTGCTTCCCGATGGCAGCGAACTGACCGTCAGGTACCGCACGCCCGGTATCGACAGGACGGCGCAGGTCTGCCACTGCGAGATGATCTACCTGATCCTCCAACCCGACGGCCACCGGGAAAGGTTCGTGCAGCCCTTCACGATGCGCTGGACCTACCGCTTCGAGGCCGAGCACCTTCTCGCCCTGTCCGGTTTCAGGGTGAGGGAGGTCTATGGCGGCTACAACGGTGAGCCGGTGGGCGCCGGCGAGCTTGTCATCCTGGCGGAGGCCTGATGCCGGCGTTCCTTTTCACCGACATGGAAAACTCAACACTGAAGTGGCAGACCCACCCCGACTTCATGCCCCTCTGCCTGCAAACCCATGACGAGATAGTCGGGAACTGCATTGCATCCTTCGGCGGCTCCGTGGTCAAAACCACGGGAGACGGCTTCCTGGCCATTTTTCATAACGGAGGCTCGCTTCAGTGCTCCTGTGAGATCCAGCGCGCACTGTCCCGGGAAGACTGGGACAGGGTGGATGGCCTGTCGATAAGGATCGGGGTCCATTCAGGACCCGTCACCGAACGCGGGGGCGACTTCTTCGGAACCTCGGTGAACAGGGCGGCGCGTGTTATGGCGGTCGGGTCCGGAGGCCAGATCGTCTTCACCGAAGAAGCCCTCAAGAGCGAGACGGTGCCACCCGGAACCGACATTCTGAACCACGGTCTCCACATGCTTTCCGACCTTCTGGAACCCCTTCGCCTCTACACCCTCGCCTGGAGCGGTTCCCCTGATTCCGATCACAAACCCCTGCGTACCATTTCGCTCTCACCGGGAAGCCTGCCTCTCCAGAACACCCCTTTCGTGGGAAGGGACGACGACCTGAACAAGGTGAAGACGATCCTTACCAGGGATTCATGCCGACTGCTCACCCTTCTTGCCCCGGGAGGCGCAGGCAAGACAAGGCTTGCGTTGCAGGCGGCGGCCGATCTGGTCCCGGTCTTCACCGACGGGGTGTTCTTCATCCCCCTTGAACAGGTCAGGGATCAGGGCGCTGTAACCGCCGAGATCTGCCGAAGGATGGGGATCACACTTGCCGGCCCGTCCGGGGAGATGCAGCAGCTCCTCGCCCGGATGAGGGGCATGAAATGCCTTCTCATCCTTGACAACATTGAGCATCTGCCCGATTGCGGCCCGATCGTCTCATCCATTCTCTCCGGAACGGGGGAAGCCAGCATTCTTGCCACTTCCCGTCACCGGACGGGCCTTCGGGAAGAGTGGCTGTACGAGGTGACGGGCCTCTCACTGCCCGGAGAGGAATGCCGGAGCTTTGAGGACTCGGACGGCTGCACGCTGTTCATGCAGGTCGCGGAAAGGACTGCGCCGGGCTTCACTCCCGATGACGGGCAGCGCCGAAGTGTCGAGGCGCTCTGCACACTGCTCGAGGGCTCACCCCTGGGCATTGAACTCGCGGCATCATGGGTGAGGCTGGTTCCCCCTTCAGTCGTGCTTTCAGAGTTGAAAAGGGACCTTGGCCTTCTTGAAAGCGGTGACCCACTGGTACCTTCCAGGCAGAGAACCCTGGGACAGGCCTTCGACTACTCCTGGAAACTCCTGAACGACAGTGACAGGAAGGCGCTTGCCGGGGCCTCGGTCTTCCATGGCGATTTCACCGCAGAGGCTTTCAGCAGGGTCACCGGCGGAAGTCTCAGGGACCTGGCGGCCCTTCACGACAAATCACTGCTCCGTCGCTCGGGTACGGATCGTTTTGCCCTTCACGGGATCATCAGGGGGTTCGCCCGTGAGCATATCGAAGCGCATCCCGATGGTGCAGAAGGGCTCGTTCGTAACCATCGGGACTGTTATGCCTCGCTCTGCGCCGAACTGCTGCCGCTACTGAAGTCGGGAGGTCAGCAGAACGCCCTCGAAGCGATTCAGAACGATATCGAGAACATCCGCGAGGGTTTCCTGAAAGCTGCGGCGACGGGTTCGGGAAGTCTGGTGGAAAGCTGCTCCGATGCCCTGTC
Source organism: candidate division Hyd24-12 bacterium UBA6080 (assembly GCA_002436025.1). Taxonomy (GTDB): domain Bacteria; phylum Fermentibacterota; class Fermentibacteria; order Fermentibacterales; family JCC-6; genus UBA6080. The sequence goes on along the minus strand of DIXM01000002.1, from coordinate 224,717 downwards.
CATCTTCTTCCAGACCAGGAGCCGTCTGAGGGAGGGCAAGGCCCTGTTCGAGGAGGTTCTGGCGACCCTTGTCGGCAGGGGTTTCGATTCTCCCGAAGCACCTCCGGGGTCCCGAAAGTCCCTGGCGGCCGTGATGACCTCCGCGGCGGTCTTCAATGCCATGACCGGCGATCTGGATGTGGCCTCGAAGCTTGCTGAGAACGCCCTCGGAATAGCCGTATCAGTGGGCTCCAGCATGGACGCGGCAAGAAGCCTGAACATCCTGGGAATAGTCAGATACAACAGGGGCGACCACTCCGGCGCCGCCGGGTTGATCGAAAAGGCCCTGTCACACAAGGATGTGATCAGTGACCCCTGGGTTCAGAGCAGTATTCTCTGCAATCTGGGAAATGTGCACGACTCGCTGGGGAACAGGGAGAAGGCAGTAGAGTGCCTGAGGCGAGCCCTTTGTCTTGCCCGTACGACCGGTGACAGGTTCAGGTTGGCATCCATTCTTGTCAACCTCGGAAGGCTGCTGGACAGGAACAGCGGAATGGAGCTGCTTGGCGAAGCTCTGGCCATAAGGGAGGAGCTGGGAGACAGAAAGGGGATCGCTTTCCTGCACGCCGCTCTTGCGACACTGGATGAAGACCCCGCAGGGGACACGGCTCTCGACCACTGGCTCAAGGCGCTCTCCATCCAGAGGGAGATCGGGGACAGACCCGGGGCTTCCAGGACGCTTTACAGCCTGGGCAACCTGAAGGCGGAGCGGGGGCATCTTGATGATGCTCTGGGCTACTTCACTGACAGCATGGCCCTTGCCGGGTTGATCGGAGCTACCCGCGCATGGCACGACGCCCTCTGTCGCAAGGCCCTGGTCATGGCTGCTGCGGGAATGGCGCCGAAGGCACTCGAGACCGTGGAAAACGCAGAGAGGGATGCTTTCACCGAGGACAAACCGCCATCCCCCGAAAAGCACCACTCAACGCTCGCCCTCTGCGCCCATCTGGCAGGCAAACCGGAACTCGCCCTCAGTGCAGTGGGCACGGCACTCAGAGCGGCAGAAGGAAGGTTCCTTCCCGAAACCCTTGCCGCAGCTGCCCTGATCAGCATGGAGCTGAACCGGACCGACGTGGCAATGGCTTGTGTTGATTCCCTTTCAGCGAACCCTCAGGAGGTTCCGGCGGAGATCCGGGTTTCACTTCCCCCGGGGTCCGGAAGTCCGGAAAGGGCACCCGATCAGGTTGAATTGGCAGCCCTTCTCGGGCAGGTCTTCGGAAACGCCCAATTTGCAAAAAAGTGTTGAACTTACCGAGTTATCCACAACCGTTGCAGCCCCATGAATTCCCATTCAGACGGCATTTCACCATGGGTCCACCATGTTTCAACAGTGTTTTCCACACAGTGGTTCGGGCGGGATCACACAACCCTAAGAAGCTCATGGATTTGGTCGGTTGAGAGGTTCTGTTTCCCCGGGACTTCGATCCGTGGTGACAAGCCATCGGCATCCAATTCCCTCAGCCCGGCAAGGAATGCCCCGAGTAGTTTCAGTTCCCCTTCGGGGTCGGGCCATGCCAGGGGCTCGGGCATATCCCCGCCCGACCAGTGAACGGTGCAGCCCCGAAGAAACCTCAGCAGGGCACCCCTTCTCGCCAGCAAAGCCCCGTAAGCCACGCCGCCAAGCAGCCTGTCCATATCTGTCGGCTCTTCAGGCTCTTCACGGCGGAAGCACACAAGACCAAGACGGAAGAGGTTTCCGTCAGGGCACAGTTCCCTGAGGGCGGGCAGGAGAGCTGTGAGTTCGCCGGCATCTTCGCCCCCCTGAAGTCCGTGGGCCAGGAGAAGCCCCTTCAAAGAAGCTTCGGAAGGGAAAGGCCCCCTGAAGGCGCCGCTTTCCGGCGGGTCACCATATAGACGCCAGTCCGCCCCGAGATAGCAGCACCGTCGTCTGGAAGGCCTTCCCGCCCTGTTGCATGGGGGGTCAAGCTCAAGTATCCGCCTGGCTTCCAGCATGGACGCCGTGAAGGCGCATGAGCAGACGGTCCAGCGCACACTGTGAGCGCGGGCCGAAAGCTCTCCCGCGCCGCCTCCGTGCCTTCCGGTGAACCATGAAGCGAGCCTTTTCCGGATGCTTCGGGATTTTCCCACGTAAAGAACGGCACCACTGGAATCAAGCATCTCGTAAACACCCGGTGCATCGGGCGCGGACAGCCTCTCCTCCCTCTTGACCCTGCTGCCGGCAGGTTCCGGGGCCATTGGCATGTTAAGCCACACGAACCTGGTCGCTTCCACGTGCTCCCTGGCGCGTCTGAGTTCCGGGAGCGGCCAACCCAGATAGCCGGCCACGGCCCTGAGCCCGAATGCCCGAAGTCCCGGAAGCTTCCCCCGGGCCAGTTCCCTGGTGCACACGAAATCCGTGAGCGGCATTCCCGTAAGCCACCCGAGCCACTTCAGTTCGTACTGCGCGTGGTGGGCAACGAGAATGCCCGATGCAAGCGCTGCCCTGAGCAGGTGGGCCGCTTCGGCAAGGGGGATGCCACGTGAGGATTCGTCGGGCGTGATGCCGGTCAGGGTGCGGACAATGGCCGGAACAGAGGCCCCTGCGGGGGGTCTAACCGTGAAACAGTGAACACGCCCCTCTCCAGCGGCCCAGGCAACCTCCAGAAGCACCCCGTTGCCGGGGACCCCCGAGGCCTGAACATCCACGAAAACCCTGCCGGATAGTGCCGTTTTCATAGACCCGCATTATATCTCGCCCGTGAAAAAAGCGCTGAGATTCCTTTCAGGCACGGCGAAGAACACCCTTGCAACCGGGTGGGTGCTTTTCCGCGTCATGGTCCCCGCTTTGCTCCTTGTGAGGCTCGTCTCCCTTCTCGGCATTCTCGAGCCCCTGGGCGGGCTGATGGCGCCCGTCATGCGCGCCGCCGGTCTTCCTGGAGAGACCGGCATCGTCTGGATCACGGGCATGCTGACCAACATGTACGGCGGTCTCGCCCTTCTGGCGGGAATGGCCGGGAATCTCGACCTCACCGTGGGTCAGGTCACATCCCTTGGCATGATGCTTCTACTTGCGCACTCAATGCCCGTTGAAGTCACCGTTGCCGCCCGCTCGGGAGTGAGCCCGCTGCTCGTGATACCCCTCAGGGTGGGCGCTGCCATGCTTGCGGGAATCCTGCTGAAAGTCACGGGGTTCGTTGAAGCCTTTTCGGGAAGACCGGTCATCCTGTGGCGGGGCGTTCCCAGTTCGGGCGGGTTCACCGACTGGCTGCTGGGGTTGGCAAAGACCATGGGAACCATCCTGCTTGTGATATTCGTGGTCCTTCTGGCCCTTGCCGTGCTTGAGAAACTGGGTTTCACCCGTTTTCTTCAAAGGCTTCTCGGACCGGCGTTCAAGCTTGTCGGCATTGGCCCCGAGGCAACCACCATCACCGTAGTGGGGCTTGTACTGGGGATCTCCTACGGCGGTGGGCTGGTGATAAACGCCGCTTCCAGGGGCGACATACCCCGCCGGCAGGTCACGGCAGCGGTTTGCTTCATGAGCCTGTGCCACGCCATAGTGGAAGACACTGCCCTTGTGGCAACGCTGGGGGCCTGGACTCCCATGATCTCGCTGGGGCGCATACTTCTCTCATGGGGCATCATGGCCCTTGTCTTCCTGTTCCCCCGAATGAGGACGAAAGAAACCTGACGCACAGTTCAGGGTCGGGCTGGGAGCCAAGCTCCCCTGACAGAACGGCCTCCTCCAGTTTACCAACAGCCTCCGAAAGGCGCTTTCCGGAAAGTCCCAGAGCCTCCTGCAAAACCCTGCCCGTACCCTTTGCAAGAAGTCCTTTCTCGACCGGAGCGTTTTTGAGCCGCTCCCTCAGTTCGTTCAACCTTCCCAGCCCTTCGCTTACTGTCTCCGGGGTCTTCGACCGGACATCCGCCTCAGCAAGTGCAAGAAGCTTCTCAAGGTTGTCACCCGCTGAAGCAGCAAGCTTTAGAACGGCGCCGTCGCTCCAGTCGCCTGTGTAAAGCACCGGCCTCATGTGGTTCAGTACAAGGAACTCGACTGCCCTGCGCCACACCCTGGAGAAACGCATGGACTCGGCCGCCAAAGCGGCCAGCTCGGAACCCGCCCGTTCATGGCCGTGGAAATGGGGTTGGCCGTCCGTTCCAAGTGTTGCTGCTGCGGCCTTCCCTGAATCGTGAAAAAGGGCGGCCCAGCGAAGGACGGGGTCGGGCGGCGTGTTGCTCACGACCAGCAGTGTGTGTTCCCATGCATCCCGGTTGTGGTGCCGTCCCTGGGGTACGCCCCTCAGGGCAGCCAGACCGGAAAGCTCAGGCAGCAGTTGAAGAAGAACGCCGGTCTCCAGCATCGCGTCGAGAGTGCCGGGCAGGTTGGCACCGGGAGCCTGGAGAAGAAGGTTCATCTCCTTCAGTTTCCTCTCCGCCGCCACGTGACGCAGTTCGGAAGCATGACTGCGAAGAGCGTCGGCGGTGGCATCCTCGAGTGAAAAACCCAGCGTGGCCATGAACCGGAACGCCCTGAGGATGCGGAGCGGGTCCTCCCTGAATGATACGCCGGGGTCTCCCGGGGTCCGGAGAAGCATCAGTCCCAGATCCCTTTCCCCCCCCAGCGGATCTATGAGAGCGTCCTGCTCATCGAGGGCCATGGCGTTCACGGTGAAATCCCTGCGTGAAAGGTCATCGGTGAGATCGTTACCGAATGTCACTTTGGGGTGCCGGGAACCGGGGAAATACCTCTCGCCCGTTCGAAGAGTAGTTATCTCGCACATCTCGCCGGTTCCGGGGTCCCGGGCGGTGAGGGTCCCGAATTCGATGCCCATGTCCAGAACACCGAACCCTGCTTCCTCGAGCAGTGAGCGGACCTGTTCTGGAAGGGCATCGGTCGAGAGGTCGATGTCGCCGCGTGGGGGGATCCCAAGAAGCCGGTCCCTGACGGAGCCCCCGACGATGTAAAGCCGGTACTCCGCCCGGATGAACCTATCACGAAGGTTTTCGTACAACATCACTCGTCAGCGCCTTCCATACAGCGCGATCCGGGTTCCGAACTACCGAAGCAGCACCATCCTGGCGGAAGCCTGCTGATCCCGTCCACTGATGCTGAGAACGTAGACCCCGGAAGCGAGGTCGGAACCGCCGGATGCCCTGCCGTCCCAGACGATGAGGTGTTCACCCTCCGGGGATTCTCCCAGTTCTTCGGTATCGACAAGACGGCCGGTGATGTCGAAAACCTTGAGGGTGAGAGAGGAAGTGCCGGGAGACGTGTAAGCAACGGTTGCCGATGAACGGACCGGGCTCGGAGATATCCCGATTATTGTCAGGCCGGTGCTGCTGACCCCCGTAAAGGTCTCACTCTCCACTGCTGTGAATTCCCTCACACCGAGGCTGTGGTACTCTCCCCCTGCAAGATCAACGAAGCCCTGGTTGGGTGATGGAACGTTGCGCTGCCCGTAACTGTTGTTGCCCCAGGCCACGATCGCACCGTACGACTTCAGCCCCAGGCTGTGCCAGCTCCCTCCGGCGATATCAACGAAGTCCACGTTGGGAACGGGCACGGTGCACTGGCCGCAGTCGTTCCTGCCCCAGGCCGCGACCGAACCGTCGTCGCGGAGCCCAAGAGTATGGTCTGCACCGGCTTCGACCGCGATGTAACCCTGGTTGGGTGCGACGATGTTGCACTGGCCGGAGTCGTTCCTGCCCCAGGCAACGATCGTTCCGTCTGCCTTGAGCCCGGCGCCGTGGTCGTACCCGGCTGTCACCGATACAAAGCCCTGATTGGGTGCGGGAACCGTGTACTGACCGTACCAGTTCTCTCCCCAGCCGGCAATGGAGCCGTCGCTCCTGAGCCCAAGGGTGAAACTCCAGCCCGCAGCAACTGCCGTATACCCGTTGTTGGGATAAGGCACATTGCACTGACCGTAGCTGTTGTCGCCCCAGGCAACGACAACACCGTTCTGTCTGAGACCGATGCTGTGGTACATCCCGGCCGCCACTGCCACAAATCCCGTGTTTGGTGCGGGTACGTTGCACTGGCCAAAGTCGTTCCTTCCCCATGCCACGATGGAGCCGTCCGCCCTGAGTCCAAGACTGTGGGCCTCGCCCGCTGAAACTTCGACGAAGTTGCCGTTCGGTGCGGGCACGTTGCACTGGGTCCAGTTGTTCCTGCCCCATGCCACCACTTCTCCGTTGTAAAAGGCAATCACCTGAGTCGAAAGAAGAACCGGCAACAGGAACATGCATACCTTGCCTTGAAACCCGCCCATGATCAACCCCCCTTCGTTACGTGACACTGTCTTGTCTACTTCGCTGGTGACAGGGTGTCAATCCCGCAGGAAGACGGTTCCGGGTGAAACAAGCGGGACCGGCGCTTTCACGCCGGTCCCGTAAGCAACTCCATCTGCGGGGCCGCTACCTGACCGGGATGTAGTCCTCGGCCACGATAGCCTGACCTTCAGCGCTGAGAACGAAGTCAATGAACTGCGCAACCGCGCCTGAGGGCTGACCCATGGTAACCAGGTTGAGGGGCCTCACGACAGGGTAGCTTCCATCGTTCACGTGGGTGGCTGTGGGAGTTGAGCCGCCTACGGCAAAAGCCTTGATGCTGGAATCGATGTAGCCGAAGCCGAGGAAACCAACGGTTCCCGGGGTGGTGTTGATGGTGGTCCTGACCGCACCGTTGGAAGGCTGAAGGATGGCCATGTCGGTGATGAGGGCTTCGCCCATGACGATCTCCTCAAACGCGGCCCTCGTTCCCGAACCCTCTTCCCTGGCAACGACCGTGATGGGCATGGAGGCGCCGCCGACCTGCGACCAGTTGCTGATGGAGCCGTCGAAGATGCCCCTGACCTGATCCATGCTGAGACCGGTTACGGTGCATTCCGGGTGCGCCACGATGGCGATGCCGTCACGGGCAATGGTGTGAACCACCATGGTGGGGTACTCGGCGATCTCGGAGGCCTTGATCTCCCTGGAGGCCATCCCGATGTTCACGGTTCCCTCGGCTGCGCTCTTCACACCAACGCTGCTGCCGCCGCCGGAGACGGTGATGGTAACGCCGGAATGAGATGCCTCAAATGCTTCGCCCAGTGTTTCGGCGAGGGGCTGAACGGTCGTTGATCCAGCGATTGTGACCTCGGTGGCCAGGGAGAGGGCGGCAAGGACAAGAAGGCTTACGAATGCTTTTTTCATGATCGTTCCTTTCGCGTTTGGTTTCCGGGAGCCGGCCCGCGTGGGGTGAGGCGCAGGCCGGCAGACAGGAGGAGTTCCGGGATTTTTCCTCGAAGGCCCCCGGCGCCTTCAGGGCGGCGTGAGGATGAAAACTCAGTTGAAGTCAACCACTTCTCCGGTAACGGTAAAGATCACTCTCTCACATATGTTTATGACCCTGTCGCCCACCCGCTCGAGGTTGTGGGCGACCCAGTCCAGAAGCATGCACTGCTCCATGTTCGTGGGGCGTTCCATGACGAATGTCAGCAGTTCACGGTGCACCTGCCTGTACAGGATGTCGATCTGTATGTCCCTGGTGGGGATCTCACGGGCTGCCTTGTCGTCTCCTTCATTGAACGCCCTCAGCGCATCCTCCAGCATCCCGACGGCGATGTCACCCATTCTCGGTATGTCTATCAGCGGTTTGATCAGCGGTTCGGCGCCTATTTTTCTGCTGATCCTGGCGATTCCCTTTGCGTAGTCGCCGATCCGCTCCACCTCGTTCGTGATATGAAGGACGCTGAAGACGAACCGCAGGTCACCGGCCACCGGCTGCTGCGTAGCTATGAGCCTGATGCAGTGCTCCTCAATGTCCCAGCACTTGTGATTCACCTGCTCGTCGGATTCGATCACAAGCCCGGCGCCCTTCATGTCCCGGCTTTCAAGGAACTTTATGGAATCCCTGATGTTCCTCTTCACCAGCTCCACCACGGACGTCATCTGGTTCTTCAGTTCCTGAAGCTCAAGCTGGTATTGTTCCCTGCCCATTACGGCACCTCCTTCTATCCGAACCGGCCGGTGATGTAGTCTTCAGTTCTCCGGTCCGAGGGGGAAGTGAAGATCCTGTTGGTGGGGCCGAATTCCACCATGTTCCCGGCCCTGTTCTCATCGGTGAGAAGGAAGGCCGTGAAATCCGACACCCGGGCCGCCTGCTGCATGTTGTGGGTCACGATCACTATTGTGTACTTTTCCTTCAGCGAGTTCATCAGCTCTTCGATCTTGATCGTTGCTACGGGGTCCAGAGCCGATGCGGGCTCGTCCATCAGGATAACCTCGGGGGAGACCGCGATTGCCCTGGCGATGCAGAGCCTCTGCTGCTGCCCTCCCGACAGGGCCATGGCGGACTTGTGGAGCTGATCCTTGACCTCGTCCCACAGGGCTGCCCTGGTCAGGCTTTCTTCGGCGATCGCAGCAAGCTTCGAGCGGTTCTTCATGCCGTGCACTCTGGGACCGTACGTCACATTGTCATAAATTGTCTTCGGGAATGGGTTGGGCCGCTGGAACACCATGCCGACCCTTTTCCTGAGGTTCACAACATCCTCCCTGAAGATGTCGCCCTCATCCAGGAGAACCGTTCCCTCGGTGCGCACACCGGGTATCAGCTCGTTCATCCTGTTGAAACTCCGGAGAAGGGTGCTCTTGCCGCAACCCGAGGGGCCGATGAACGCCGTGATCCTGTTGGCAGGGATCGAGAGGCTTATCCTGTTCAACGCCCTGAATTCGCCGTAGAAGAGTGAGTAGTCACGGGTCGTCAGTCTGACCTGTTCCATGGGCTACCTCGTATCCCGGGTTATGCGCCGGGAAATCATGTTGATGGAAAGGTTCATCAGTATCACAAGGACCACCAGCACTGCCGCCGTGGCCATTGCCTTGTCGAAAGCCCTTGTCTCCATGGCCAGGTAGTAGACGTGAAGCGCCATGGAACGGCCGCTGGCCAGAAGGGAGGTCGGAGTCCGGTAGCTTCCGCCCAGGGTTACGAAGAAGATGGCGGTCTCGCTCACGATCCTGCCTGCCCCCAGGACGATCCCCGTGGTTATCCCGGGAAACGCGGATGGCAGGATCACCTTCCAGATGGTTTCCCAGCGGGAGGCTCCCAGGGCAAGGGATCCTTCGCGGTAGGAATCGGGAACCGCCTTGAGGGCTTCCTCGGTGGTCCTGATGATAACGGGGATGATGAGGCACGAACCGGCCAGGGCCGCGGACGCGAGGCTGAAACCGAGTTTCAGCGCCGTGACGAACAGCGCGTAGCCGAAAAGGCCGAAGATTATCGATGGCACTCCGGCAAGGGTTTCCACACCGAAGCGCGCAGCGGAGGTGATCCGCTTCATGAACCCTGATCTGGCCTGGTCTGCGTACTCCACAAGGTAGATGCCGGCTCCGACCCCAAGAGGGGTTGCCACCAGAAGAGTGAGCACGACCAGATAGACCGTGGTGATGATGGTGGACTGAATGCCCCCCTCGCCCGAGAGGCCGCCCCTCGGTGAGGTGGTGAAGAACTCGGGGGTGATGTCCGCGAATCCCTTGAAAACCACGTATCCCACCACGGAAAGCATTATCAGCACCGCCCCGAGCCCGGCCATCCAGAAGACCGTGAAGGCGGCGTTCTGAACAAGTTTCCTCATTTGCGTCTCCCGCCTTCAATGCTTGCCTTCAGAAGTCCCCTGGCACTGGTGTTCACGATCATTATCAGCAGGAAGAGGACGACGCCTGTTGCGAAGAGGGCGCTCTCATGCACTCCGGTGGCGTAGGAGATCTCCACGGCGATGTTGCCGGTAAGGGTTCTGGCCCTGCTGAGGAAAATCGACAGGGGGTTGCCGGTGAGGGCCTTGGGCATGATGACCGAGTTCCCTATCACCATGATCATCGCTATGGTTTCCCCGAGTGCCCTGCCAAGCCCCAGCACAACTGCGCTGAGTATTCCCGAGCGGGCCGCCGGGATGTTGACCCGCCAGATGGTTTCCCAGCGGGTCGCGCCAAGCGCGAGCGACCCGTTGTAGTAGCTTCTGGGAACGCTTCTGAGAGCGCTTTCCGCGACGCTCGCTATTGTGGGAAGGATCATCACGGCAAGGACAACTGACGCGGAGAGCAGGCCGAACCCGGTGTTTCCGGGCACCTCGATCCCTCTTACAAGCGGTACGAGCACGACCATGCCGAAAAGGCCGTACACGACCGACGGTATCCCGGCCAGAAGCTCCACCGAAGGCCTGACTATCTCTGCCATCCACTTCGGAGCCACTTCAGCCAGGAAGACGGCGCACCCCAGCGCCAGGGGTACGCCTATCAGAACTGAACCGAGGGTCACCAGGCCCGAACCGGCGATCATCGCAAGGATGCCGTAGGAATCCTGCCCGGGGCGCCAGACCTTCTCGGTAAGCATGTTCAAAGGACCAATACCGCGAAAGGCCGGGATCGATTCCTTCAGGGTGAAGAACCCGATGAGGAACACGATCGCCACGGATGAGAGGGCCGAGATCATGAGAACTGTCTTCATGGTGTTCTCAACCCTGTTTTTCACCGTCGACCTTCCGTGAGGCACTTGGATCCCCTGTTCTATCTCAGTTGATGGGAAGGTAGCCTTCGGCCACCACGATGGCCTGGCCATCTTCACTCGTGATGAAGGAAAGCCATGCGGCAACGGCGCCCTGGGGCTCACCGCTGGTGATCATGTTAAGGGGCCTGGATACCGGGTAGCTGCCGTTGGCCACGTTTTCAGGCGTGGGATCGGCTCCGTCGATGGCGATGGTCTTCACCGAAGGATCGAGGTATCCGAAGGAAAGGTAGGCCACAGCTCCGGGAGTGGTGCTGCAGGTGGTCCTGACGGCGCCGTTGGAAGGCTGGAGTATGGCGCTCTCGGCCATGAGGGCTTCCTCGCCGAGAACCAGTTCCTCGAAGGCTCCACGGGTCCCGGAGCCCTCTTCCCTGGAAACCACGATGATGGGCATGTCCGGTCCGCCAACCTGGTTCCAGTTCGTCACAGCGCCGGAGAAGATGTCGCGACACTGGTCCATGGTCAGGACGTCAACGGTAACACCGGGCTCGACGACGATCGCTATGCCGTCGTTGGCGATGGTGTGGACCACGATGCCGGGGAACTCATCGTACTCGGAGGATTTGATGTGCCTCGAGGCCATGCCGATCTGGGCACTGCCGTCGCCCGCGCTCTTCACGCCAACGCTGCTGCCGCCGCCGCTTACGATGATGGTGAGATCAGGGTTGAGGGCTTCGAAAGCCTCTCCAAGAACCTCGGCCAGAGGCTGAACAGTTGTGGAGCCCACAACGCTGATCTCGCCGCTGAGAGCAACGGTGGAGTCGGCGCCGGCTTCTTCTGCTGCCGGTTCGGGCTGTTCGCCGCAGGCCGCCGCAAGAGCCAGAAGAAGTGTCGAGAGTATTGCTGCTGCCGTTTTCATTTCAGTTTCTTTCCATTCTTTCCGCTGAGCGGATCAGAAGTTCATCCGCCAGTTGAGGTACATGTTGGTGTAGCCGTCTAGATCCTCGTTCTCGAAGCCGTAGTTGCGGGCACCGAGCATAAGGGTGTTCTTGCTGCTGGTAAGGTCCAGGGCCACACAGAAGTCGATAACGTTCACGTTGTTCTTGGGTTCTTCGGCACCCTCGGCAAGGGTCGTGGAGGGGTTCACCATGTCGTACCTGACGGCGGGACGAACGGCTCTGACGAAGCCTTCGCCAACGGCGAACTCGGCGGCCGCGGCCATGCTCATGCACGAACCGTCGGTCATCTCCATGCCCGCTTCTTCAGCGCCTGTGCGGCCCAGCATGGCGTACTCGCCCTCGAAGAAGAGCTTCGCGGTCTCACCCATGGGGTAGTTCACCACTGCGAACACGTCGATACCGCTGCTGCTCCAGCTCTCGGTGGTGCCGGTGGTGTCCTCGATCTCGGGCTGGCCGATGGTTGTGTAGGCACCGCCGAAGGTGATCCACTCAGCCGCCTCGACGCTGGCCCTGGCTGCGAACTGGTTGTTCTCGTCGTTGTCGGAGACCGTGTTGCCGCCGGTGCCGTTGAAAAGCGCCAGGTCGACGGTGACGGGCTCGAAGGAGGCCACGAGGCAGATGCCGTTGTCACGTGCCGCGTAGTTCTTGTAGTCGCCGACGCTCGAGATGTAGGCCCTGTCCGCGAAGTACATGCTGCTGCTGGAACGGGTGTTTGCGTAGCCGAAGGGAACCTTGAACTGCCCGCCCATGAGGGAAAGGTTCTCGGTGAAGTTGAGGTTGAGGAACATGTCCGCGAGCTTGATGTTGCCATTGTTGCTGGAGAGTTCCAGGTTGATCTTGCCGTCAACGAAGTCGTTCAGTTTGGGAAGCCAGTCGATCGTGAAGAACGAGGACATGTTGTTCTCGGGATTCACTTCTTCCTGACCGTAGAAGTCCCACCTGAAGTAACCCGTTCCCTTGAACTTCAGCAACTCGGCGCCGCCTGTGCTGAACTCGCCCGAAGCGAAGGAGGTTGCGGCCATGAGCAGCACCAGAGCCGCGATGAGAAATGACTTCATTCTTATACCCCTTTCGGTTGTTCTGTTTGGCACCTGCCGTGCCTTGGCGCAACAATCCGACCCGGATGTTAACGGGGCATTCAGCGATTGTTGAGGAATTGTTAAGACGGCCGGTCAGGGGAGACGAAGCCCCCTTGAAGAGTCACGGAGCAACGGGGACCATGACAGTGAAAATGGTTCCCGCGCCCGGTGTGCTGTCCACCCGGACGGAGCCCCCCATCCCCTCCACGATATGCTTCACTATGGCAAGCCCGAGCCCCGTGCCCCCAACCCTTCGGGAGCGGGAACGGTCCACCACGTAGAAACGTTCGAACAGCCTGGGAAGGTGCTCGGGGGCAATGCCCGGACCGGTGTCGGAAACGGCTATCGCCACGAGGTTTGCGTACCTTTCGGCCCTGACCTGGATGCGTCCCGAGTCGGTGTACCTGACGGCGTTCTCGAGCAGGTTCACGAGGACCTGTTCGAGGCGGTACCTGTCAACCGAAACGGCAAGTTCCTGGTCATCCAGGCAGACTTCAAGTTCGAGCCCCTTGCCCTCGGCGGCCGGTCTGAAAAGTGGAAGCACGGTTTCAAGGGTTTCCCTGACCAGAACCCTTGTGGGCGGTTCGGAGGCCGCAGAATCCTCAAGTTCGGAAAGCGTCTGTATGTCCCGGACCAGACTGATCATCCTGTCGGCGTTCCGGGCGATCACCCTGAGAAGGGGGACGGCATCGTCGGACGGGCTTTCCAGAAGGGTTTCGGTGTAGCCTTTGATGGCCGTGAGAGGAGTGCGGAGCTCGTGCGCCACATTGATCGTGAACTCGCGTTTGATGTTCTCCATCCGTTCCTCGCCGGTGATGTCACGGAAAGAGAAGACCCGGCCCGAAGCCCCCTCGATGGAAGCCGATTCAAACGCGATGACCCTCCCCGCTGTCTCAAGCCTTCCCTTCTCCCTCTTCGAGCAGATAACATCGGTCACCGCCGGGGGTATCCCCCTGCCGTCAGGCTGGGTGTGGAACAACCCCGAAAAAGAGTCGTTCGTCAGTACAATCCCGCCCCTTCCATCGGTCACGGCAAGCCCCTCCACGATTGAGCGGAGCACGGCCAGGTTCCTGCGGTCGCTTGCCCTCAGGTCCTCCACGAGCTGCCGGGTGCGGGAGAGGGTTTCGTTGAGCACAAGCGCAAGCTGCATGTGCTCCCGGGTGGTGCCAGGCGACGCGCGGGCGCCCAGGTCCCCTTCCTTGACACGTTCGGTGAGTTCCGCAAGTTCCCTGAGCGGACTCGCGATACCCCTTGCGATGAACCATCCCGCCGCCAGGGCGAGCATCAGAAGAACAAGGATGACGATCAGTATCTTTCGGGCGAGGTTGTCCATGGCGCCGTGCCAGCGGTCGGTCTCAAGGCTTACCCTCATCACTGCTATCACGCTGTCAACGAAAAAAATGGGGACGGATGCGTTGAGTGTGTAGGGGTCACCGGGTCCTCCCTGATTCTCGAAGGTTCCCTCGATTCCGTTGAATGCTGCAATTACGTCGGGTCTTGTCCTTACGTTTTCCGGTACGGGAATGGAGGGGTCGCTGTCCGCCAGCACGCCACCGCTTCTGTTCACCACCAGTATCCTGGCACCCATGGCTGTGCCGGCGCTTCTCACATGGCTTCTGAGCCTTGAGAACACCGAATCAGCAACAAGCGGAGCGACCGAAGGCTCGAGAGCCCTCCCCACCCTTGTGAGATCACTGAGGGAGGTTCGCCGGGCCGAGGTGTTGAACTCACCCAGGATAACAAGTGACAGAAGCAGCGCCATGGCGAAAACCACAACCAGATAGCCCCGGAATATCCTGACGAAGACCGATGGCAGACCTCTCAATTTACCATCCTGTAGCCGATTCCCCTGACACTGAGAAGCAGGCTTCCCGCTTCACCGAGCTTCTCCCTGATGTGGGCGATATGAACATCGATGGTTCTTTCAAAAACGAACTTCTCGCCGTCCCACAGAAGGTCGAGCAGGCTTGCCCGGGAGAGGACCCTCCCGTTTCCCTCCAGCAGGGCCAGAAGGATCCTGAACTCGGTGGGTGTGAGGAGCATCGGGCTGCCGCCCAGCAGAGCCTCGAACGAAGCGGGTCTGAGGACAATGGGCCCCCACCTGATCTCCCTGGGGGTATCCGTTTTCACTCTCGAACGCCGAAGAACCGCCCTTACCCTGGCCACGAGTTCCCTTGGTGAGAAGGGTTTGACCATGTAGTCGTCCGCACCGAGTTCAAGGCCCAGGACCTTCTCGGTTTCATGGCCGAGGGCGGTGAGCATTATCACGGGAACTGCGCTCAACCTTTCAGAGCTGCGGATGGTCCTGCAGAGATCGGTTCCCTGAATGTCGGGCAACATGATGTCAAGGATAACGAGGGCGGGTACATGATCTCCAAGCCAGGCCAGAAACCCGGCGCCATCATGGAACAGAATGGTTCTGAAGCCAGCCTTCTCAAGATGAATTCCAACCAGCCCGGCGATGTCTTCCTCGTCTTCGACGACGGCCACCGGGCCTTCAGGGCTGGTAACGCCCGTCAGGTCTTCCGTGGGGCTCTTGTGCGAAGCCGGCTGACCAGGGTTTGCCATGTCTCCCTCCAGAAGGTACCGCTGCCACCCCTCATGACCGACCGGAACCACTCAAGGGTGATTATCCATCCCACCGAGATCAAGAAGGCCAGCGCGGTGATCATGAGGACCTTCGTGGTCCTCCTCGGGAAGACCCGCTCGTGGGCCGGAGTTGGCGGGATAAGCACCTCGATGGTCGGACTTTCCCGGGCCTCCTCGATCCTGAGGTTCTCGAGTTCCTGACGGAGGAGCAGGTACACCATTCTTCTGGTTTCCACCTCGAGGTAAAGCTCTTCATAGCTTCTCATCATTGAGGGCAGGCTGTCGAGGGGGGGGAAGGCCATGAGTCCCGTGCCCTCTCCCGTGATCTGACCGCTTACCGCTTCGAGCAGGTATTCGTACCTGGCAGAAGCCCTTGCCCACGAGGAAGAGCGGGCGGATACACCTGAGGATATCGAAGATAGCTCCGAACCGGCAAGAATGAGCTCGCGCTGCATTTCCGACAGTACGGCAACCATCACGCTGCCCTGTTCGGGCACCAGGAAGCCGGTCTCGGAACGGAAGGCCTCGAGCCTTGCGTTGGCGGCCGTCAGGGAATCATGCGCCACGGAAAGCGACCGTTCTGTCTCAATCCTGGCCCGCCTCGCCCTGCTGGTGACCATCAGGGAGAGCTGCCTGTTCGAGAGATCGATGAGGTCCTGCACCATGGCTGCGGATTCGGTGCGGCTTTCCGCCTTAACCGAGACAAGGAGCAGGTTTTCTGGGGTGAGGGTGACGGCCACCCGTTTTGTGAACTTCTCGACGGTCCTCTCCATATTGGAGGTGTTGAGCCTGGAGATCAGGTCGTACTTGAGAATGATCTGCTCGAGAACAGGCCGGGACAAAAGAACCTGCTGGACTATCGTGATGTCGGTTCCACCACCCTGGGTCGGCAGCAGGTCCTCGAGCATACCGCCTCCGAAGCCGCTGAGGTCCATCCCCATAAGGCTCCCGAGCCCGAAGCTTGAGGTCTGCTCGCCCGGAACCATCAGAAGAGCCCAGGAAGCCCACTGCTTCTTTACCAGAAGGGTGTATGCCGATGTCGCCAGGGCGGCGACGATGCAAACCGTGATTATCTTCCTGATGTTCAATGCTATAGCGCGTATCACCCCTGCGGTGAAGGTGTCAGTGAATCTGAACTCCCCGTTTTTGTCCTGCATCAGTCCCTCGTAAGGTTGATGATCGTCGCGGTCATTGTGACAAGACTCGCAAGGATCACGATGGTTGTCTGGTAACGGGATTCAAAGCTGTGGGGAACTTCGATGACGTCTCCGGGTCTTGCCTCCAGCGAAAGTGCTTCCGATCCCCTGGCATGCTCCTCCCCCATTCGGGACAGCACGGTACTGCCTATCCTGCTGGTGACAACGGCGCCTCCGGCCATGTCGATGCAGTCCCGAACCGTCATTCCGCTCTGGTAGAGAACCGCTCCCGGATCGTTCACAGCTCCGGCGACGAAAACCTGATTGCCGAGAATGGCCATCCTGAGAGTGTCGCCGGGAAGCACGGGGGCTTGAATGATGCCCTGTGAACTGCTCCAGATCGGGTATTCCTGTCCTCCTGAGACCAGAACGCTTCGCGCCATGTCAATGCGGCCTTCGGGACCTCCCGTCCTCCCCAGGAACTCAACCACTGTCTCTCCCGCGACCGAGTCCCACGCCTCGACCTGATGCCTGGCATTTGGCAGAACGGTGCCGTCAGTCGACAGCAGCACCTCCCCGGGGCGGGCAAGGAAAACCGGTGTGTCAACGAGGGGTATCACTACCGAGGCGCCGTTCACGAGGTATGGATCGCAGACTGGCTGACCGTCGGGTCCAAAAGAAAGGTCTACACCCTGTGAGCTGCCATCGGGATGGTTCATGACCCCCACCCTGGAACCGTAGGGAGTCACTCCGCCTGCGACAAGGACAAGGTCCGACACCCTCTGGATAGCCAGAAGTGAATACCCGCCGGGTTTGTCAACCATGCCGGAGACCCAGACGTTCAGCATCCTGGGTTCCGACAGGGAAAGCCCGATGTTCAATCCAGGGTAGTACCTGCGTACCAGGGCCTGAAGCTGCTGCTGGGCTTCCTGCATGGACATGCCGTCAACCGATATCTGGCCCACTCCCGACACCTGGAGCAGCCCGTCGCCCGACACGGAGCAGACCGCAGTGGGAAGAAGTCCCGAAAGCAGCATCACATCGTTGCATCCACCTTCCACGACCACCGTGAGCACGTCTCCCGGCCCCAGGATGTACGCATCCCTCGAAAGTGTTTCGGAGTAACCGACAGAAGGTGTTGATGTTTCCAAGGGGCTTGTCATAGCGGGCAGCTGGAGGGTGAGGATGAGCGGAAGCGCAGGGAAGAGGATCATTTACGCACTGCCGTTCTGAAATGCTCGATGGTTGGGATCAACCCCTCCTCGAGGCTCACCACAGGTTCCCATCCCAGAACCTCCCGGGCCCTTGAGATGTCGGGTCTGCGGATCTTGGGGTCGTCGAGGGGCAGAGGATCGAACCTTATGCCCCCGCCCTTTCCCACAGCCTTCTGGATCAGTCTGGCGAACGAGACAATTGTCATCTCGTGGGGATTACCGATGTTCACGGGTTCGTGGAACCCGCTTTCCATGAGCCTTATCAGGCCGTTCACCGTGTCCGACACGAAGCAGAAGCTCCTGGTCTGGGTGCCGTCGCCGAAAACGGTGAGATCCCTGCCGTCGAGTGCCTGGCATATGAAGGCCGGCACCACCCGGCCGTCTTCCGCCCTCATCCTGGGGCCGTAGGTATTGAATATCCTGGCAACACGGGTGTCGACGCCGTGGGTTCTGTGGTAGGCGAACACCAGGGCCTCGGCGAACCGTTTCGCCTCGTCGTACACTCCCCTGGGGCCGACAGGGTTCACGTTTCCCCAGTAGGACTCGGGCTGCGGGTGGACAAGGGGGTCGCCGTAAACCTCGCTGGTGGATGCCAGAAGGATGCCCGCCCCCTTCTCCCGGGCCAGCCCAAGGGCCTTGTGGGTTCCCAGGGCGCCGACTTTCAGGGTCTGAATGGGATATGCCAGGTAGTCAACCGGGCTGGCCGGAGAGGCGAGGTGAAAGATGAAGTCGACAGGGCCCTGCAGGTAGATGTATTCAGTGACGTCGTGCCTGATGAAACTGAAGTCGCCCCTTCCGGAAAGGTGGGCGATGTTGTCGGTGCTGCCCGTTATCAGGTTGTCGAGGGCCACCACCTTGTGACCAATTTCCAGAAGCCTCTCGCAGAGATGGCTTCCGATGAAGCCGGCCCCTCCCGTGACAAGGATCCTCATTCCGGAACCGCCCCCCTGGATTGGCCCAGTCTGTCCTGGTACATGCGTCTGTAGTACTCCCCGAATTCGCCGGACTTTATGGTTTCCCACCATTTGCGGTTGGTGCGGTACCATTCCGCCGTTGCTCTGATGCCCTCCTCGAAACCCACAAGCGGGAACCAGCCGGTCTCCTTGAGGATCCGGCCAATGTCCAGCGCGTAACGGCGATCGTGGCCGGGTCTGTCCTCTATGTACCTGATGAGATCGGGACCGGCGCCCACCGCTTCGAGCACGGCCTGGGTAACCTCCATGTTGGACTTCTCGAATCCCCCGCCGACATTGTAAACCGCCCCGGAGGGACACTTTTCTAGAACCATCAGAAGGGCACGACAGTGGTCTTCGACGTAAAGCCAGTCCCGTCTGTTCAGCCCGTCACCATAAAGAGGCAACTGCAGACCGTCAAGCGCATTGGTGATGAAAAGGGGAACAAGCTTTTCGGGGTACTGGAACGGGCCGTAGTTGTTCGAGGCCCGGGTCACCACAACGGGCGTGCCGTAAGTGTGGTGGTAGCTCATGGCAAGCAGCTCGCCCCCTGCCTTTGAGGCGGAGTAGGGGCTTCTCGGGCAGAGCTGGTCGGTCTCGAGGGAATACCCCGTCTCGACGCTGCCGTAAACCTCGTCGGTGGAAACCTGAAGAAAAAGCGCCCGGTGCTCTTTCCGGAACTCCTCGAGAAGTACCCTCACCCCCTCGATATCGGTGCGCACGAACGAGGAAGCCTCTTCAATCGATCTGTCCACATGGGTTTCGGCCGCAAAATTCACGACCGCGTCACACCCCTTCATGGCCGCAGCCACTGCTGCGGGATCGCAGATATCACCCCTCAAGAACTGAAACGCGGGGCTTCCCGCCACATCATCGAGGTTCTCGGTTCGACCGGCGTAGGTGAGCTTGTCCAGCACCACCACCTTCCAGGAGGGTCTTGTCCTGACAAGGAGCCTGGTGAAGTTACACCCGATGAAGCCGGCTCCACCCGTGACAAGAACCTTCATGGCCTATCCTTTCCCAATATCTCCGAAACCCTCACATTGGCTTCCAGCAGGTTGTCGATGCTGGCGCCGCAGTCGCTCCACCAGCCCGTTATCTCGTCCGCTTCCAGCTGACCCATCCGGATGTAGGCGTTGTTCAGATCAGTGACTTCGAGTTCGCCCCTTCCGGAAGGCTTGAGGGTTTCGATGAGCTCGAAGGCACGGGCGTCGTACATGTAAACCCCTATCACGGCGAAATCGCTCACGGGGACCGCCGGCTTCTCAACTATGGAGACCACTTTCCCGTTCTCCACCTGTGCGACACCGTAGTCCCTGGGATTCCTGACCCTCTTCAGCAGGACCCGGGCACCCCCGTCCTGGCGGGAGAAGGCCTCGACATACTGCGTGATGGGGTTTTCGAGGATGTTGTCGCCAAGGATGACCACGAACTTCTCGTCCCCCACGAATGCCCTGGAGAGACCTATCGCCTCGGCGATCCCGCCCTCCCTCTCCTGGAAGGCGTAGTTCAGGCAGCGAAAGCCGAAGCTTCTGCCGTCGCCCAGAAGCCTCATGAAATCACCGGCACTGTTGCCGCCGGTAACGACTATCACATCCTGCACACCTGCCCCCGCGAGGGTGCCCAGTGGATGGTAGATCATCGGTCTGTCATAGACAGGAAGAAGATGTTTGTTCGTAATGCTTGTAAGCGGACGCAACCGCGATCCAAGCCCCCCCGCCAGTACAACGCCCTTCATGCTCCCCCCCAAATCACCGGACCAAGGTAAACTTCAGAAGCCCGGACACACCCTGTCCTTCAAGGATGAGAATATAAACGCCCGACGGCACCGGAGACCCGTCAGAGGAGGAACCGTCCCAGGCGAAGTCGTTCCTGCCAGTCGTTTCGCACCGGTACAAAAGCCCCCCCGAGAGATCAAAAATGCTGCACTCCATGGGTTCGTCGGGCACGCCGGCGATACCCAGCACCTCCCCGGCCCCGGGACGGAAAGGGTTCGGATAGAGCACGGCTGATGTGGGATCACCGCCAAGACCCTGTCCGATATCAGCTGCCCATACCCCGTGGGACGTGGCAAGCCACAATCGACCCGACTCCCAGTCGCAGGCGATGTCTCTGATGTCCATCTCGGGAAGAGGGGTGTTGTAGGTCGTGAAGGCAAGCAGTTCGTCCTCCGAGCCGATCCTGTAAAGGGCTCCGGGAACCGCCGCCCATACGCCGCCCCTGTGGTCGGGGCAAAGGCTGCCCACTGAACCCGTCACTCCGTTCACCACCCAAACTACACCGTCACGCACCCGTGCCAGACCAGTAGCGGTTCCGGCGTAGACATCGCCGTTCCTGGTCACGGCCACGCTCAACACATTGTTGGAGGGAAGCCCTTCGGCTGTCGAGTATACCCTTTCCACTCCGGTGTCTGCCGAAACCAGCGCAAGTCCGTCGGTTGTCGCCGCCCATGCGCTTGTGGCCGAAATCGCGGCTACGTCCTTCACTTCCTTGCCCAGAAGGCTTCCCGCGCTTGAGATCACACTGAACACTGCGGTTTCGGGAACACCGGGCTGCCAGCTCAACCTGCTGACTCCGGAAGGCTCGCCTGAGGCCTGCCAGAAGGGCTCGTGGGCGAACCACGCGGTTCCGTCATCCCACACCGACACGGCGTTGATCTGATCGTTCGGCAGGCCGTCCTCGGTCGTGAAAGTGATGCCGCCCTGCACGGACTGGCCGTCCCAGTCGAGCCATGTTACCCCGAAATGCCACGCAGCGGCAAAAACGGTGTTTTCACGGACACCAACGGCGAAGATCTGATTGTTGCTTGGCATTGCGCCGGAAACAGCTCGCCACTGCGAACCGTTGTAGTATCCCACACCGGAGCGGTGAGCGCCGACCCAGGAAATCCCGGTGGAGTTGACGCCAATGGATTCGATATCGTTGGAGATGCAGCCCGGAGGAACGTGCCTGGTGACGGTTCCGCCTGAGATAAGGGCCAGACCGGGCCCCTCAAGCCTCTCCTCGGAGATGGAGTTCATCATGCCGGCCACTATCCCGCCACCGTTCACCTCGCCGAGAGCAGTGACCAGACCGCCCATGAACTCGCCCTCAACTTCAGTCCAGGAGCCTTCGGCCAAGGTATAGACCGCATCCTGCCCCCCGACGATGATACCGGAGGAACTGTTCAGGACCGATGTCGCCCGTGTTCCCGGAAAAGATGACTGGAGCGCCCATTGACCGCCCGGAGGGCAAAGGTACACCCTGTCGCTGGCGATAACCCACAACGTGTCGTTGCGCCAGGTGATGCCGTTAACGGTGCTGCCCGAGAGAAGCGGCACCTCCCGCCATGATGAGGCATCAGAGGGCGGTTGGCCCGGAAGGAGCAGTGCGAGCCCGGAGTAGGTGCCCACCAGCAGCCCGGAGTCGGAGGGGGCCACGCAGTTCACAACGGAGCTCGGAAGCCCGCCGCCCGTACTGCTCTCGTTGTACGTGATGAAGTAACCGCCGTTGTTTACTGACAACCCCTGGGTTGTCGCTGCGTACAGGACAGTGTCCGGGTGGACCTGGTTGATCATGAGGTTTAGGGGAAGACCCTCGAGCTGGCCGTACGATGTGACTGACCCGTCCGGGTGGAATACTTCAATTCCGGCCCCGAGGTAGGTCACCCACAGGCTGCCTTCTTCATCGCGGTGGAGGCTTGAAACCCTGTCCCAGATCAGGTGGTTCTGGTAGGTCCATGTGGAGTCGAACGAAAGGCCTCCGGCGGAGGCGGTACAGAACAGGATCCCCCCCGCAGTCGCGGCGATCACACTTTCCCCGTCGGTGATCATGTGGTTGACCGCGCCGAAATGCGGGTGATGGGTCCACTGCGTCAGCTCTATGGAGAGCGTCAGAATCAAGGGAACAAAGTTCATGGGATCCTCCGGTTCCACCAGGAATAGAGCTCGGCGAGACCTTCCCCGTGTCCTACGGATGGAGCGAACCCCCCAAGCGCCCGAAGCCTGGCGGGATTGCCCACCTGCCTGAAATGATCACCCTCCCTGGCGAGTGCGGGGTCGGTGCGAACGGAAAGAGTTGCTCCGGACACCTTCAGAAGGAGTTCAAGCATCTCCCCCATCGAAACCCCCGTTCCGCTGCAGACATTGTAAACTCCACCGGGGTCGCCCAGGGAAAGGAGAACGGCGTAAGCCCTCACCACATCCTTCACATGAAGATAGTCACGCACAGGAAAGAGGTTTCCCGCTCTGAGCGTCGTTAAGCCTTCCCTCCGGGCCTCGATGATCCTGCGGCAGAACGAGGGAAGCGCAAAATTGCCGGCCTGACCCGGACCGTAATGGGGAAAAGACCGTGCCGTGACGACATCAATCCCCTCTTCCCTGCGGAAATGCGCCGCTGCCTGCTCCGCTGCAGCCTTGCTGGCAGCGTAGGGGCTTCGGAACTGAAGGGGGGAGTCCTCCCCGAGGGGAAGCTCCGATGGCATGTAAACCTCCGAGGAGCTCACAAGCAGTACCCGGGCGCCAGGGCACCGGGACTGCACGAAACACAGCAGTTCTATGACGCCCATAAGGTTGACACCGTAGACATTCCGAAGGTTCCGGTGTGAACCCTCAACGGAAGACAGGGCTGCCAGGTGAACGACGCTTCGAAACCCGCCGAGGCTCTCGGGAGCGGGTTCGGGAAGCCGCCATGCGACCCTTGTAACGCCCGGGGGAACGGAAAAGGCGTCAGTGACATCGGCAGCGGCATCGCCCTCCCCCAGCCCCAGACCCTGCATGAGGTGTGCACCAACGAACCCCGCTGCACCGGTCAGCAGAACCGGGCCGTCGGGAATGGTGATTCCGCACGGGGTTTCCCTCATGTCTCCCCTCCGAGGACTCGTATCTCTTCATGAAGAAGGATGCCGGTCCGTTCCAGGACCCTTCTTTTCGCGGTTCGAACCAGGGTCAATATATCTTCGGAACACGCGTTGCCGGTATTCTCGATGAAATTGGCGTGCACCGGTGAAAACCTGGCTCCCCCGACCGCAAAACCCTTCATGCCGCACTCTTCCAGCAGCATCCCCGGAGGCGGCCCGTCCTTTGGTCTTCTGAAGACACTTCCGGCGTTGGGAACCTTGATGGGAAAACTTGCCCTTCTTTTCCCGAGGGTTTCCCTGGCCCTTTCCCTGAGCTCCCCCCGGTCGCCGGGTGCAAGCTCCAGGATCACGCTGCACACCGCCCCGGGTCTTGTCTGGAAAGAGCTTGTCCTGTAGTTGAACCCGCACTCCCCGCTTGAAAGATGCCGCGTTTCACCCCCGGGGTAGATCACCTGAACACCCCTCACGATATCCATCATGGAGGCTCCGTACGCACCCGCGTTCATGAAGACAGCGCCTCCGACAGTACCGGGGATCCCCACCGCGAAAACCATTCCGGCAAGCCCCATGGAGCACGCGGCGCCCGCGAGGGCGGGAAGAGGTACGCCTCCCCCTGCGGTTACGGTTTCCCCGCGGACCCCGAAGGCCCTGAACTCACCCTGAAGGTTTATCACAACGCCGTCCCAGCCGTTTGAGGGGGCGAGAAGGTTCGAGCCCCGTCCGATCATGGACCACGGAGTTCCGGTGTCCGCCACCCACCTCATCATCCCCCTCAGCTCATCCCTGTTGAGGGGGGTGAGGATCGCACAGGGGCCGCCTATCCTCCATGTGGTAAGATCGGAGAGGGGCGCGACCCGGCACCGGTGCGGGAAAGCGGTCATGGCGGAATGGCAGATCATGTTCTGAAGTCCCTTCCCGAAAGCCCCATAAGACATGCCGCGACGGAAAGGTAGGTAAAACCGGACCGTGGGGTACCCCGTTTTTCCATGAAGGAAAGAACCGCCCTGTAAACACCAGGACGGAGGGCGAGCGTACAGGAAAGCCTCATCAGAAGCACGCCGGGGGTCAGGGGAGGCCGGAACAGGGGCTCGATCCAGCGGCTTCCCAGAAGCCCTGCTGCTTCCGGGTGCTTCGCAAGCGTGTACTTCAATCCCGTGGCGCCGTACTCGACCATCTTCTCGGAGTGCCTTCGGGGTGTCACGTGATCCATGTGGAGAACACTTATGTCAGGGGTCCAGTGAAAGACGGCGCCAGCCTTCCAGAGCCTGAGACCCGCCTCAACGTCCTCGCCGCCGTACCGGTCGATGGCCGGGTCGAAGCCGCCTGCGCCCAGGAGCATTCCGCTGTCCACGCTGAGGTTCCCCGTGATGAAGTACTTCCAAGGAAAAACCCCCGGGGGGCTGTTCCCCATGGCACGGGAGTCGAACCACTTCTGCCACGGCGTGGCATCTGGAGAGTGCGCGTTGATCCTTGAACCCATGAGGAAGCTTGCCCGCATGGCCCTGCGGGTCATCATGTGCTTAAAAAGAAGGTCGGGGCCGAACTGGAGGTCGGCATCCATCAGCAGGGCGACGGGCGCGGTTCCCGCTTTCAGTGCCTCGTTCCTGGCAAGCGGTCTGTTCCCGGGGCCCTCGAGCCTTACAACCCGAACCCCTGCGTTCCCGGGAAATGCAGCCAATTCCGATGCGAACTCCCGCTCCACACGAACAGCGCTTCCGTCGTCGGCCACCACGAGTTCCCATGGAAACCCGCGGGTGTCCTGCGCCGCAAGACACTTCAGGGTCGTCCTGAACATTGCGCCGCCATTTCTCACAGGGACCTGCACCGAGATCTCAGGGTTTGTCATCACCACCCCCGGCTGCCTTCAGTCCCATGAGCACCAGTACGGTCACTGCCGTGACGATCAGAACGATGATGGAGCGGATCCCCGGCGCGAGACCGGAAGCGATACCCGCCGCCACCGGAAGCGCCATCAGGGGCAGAACCGCCCCAAAACTCACGGGAAACACCTTTCTGCCGAGCCAGAACAGGCTCATGCCCATGAACATATTGGCCGCCATGGTGGCGAAGGCCGCCCCCACCGCCCCGGCCACCGGTATCAGCCTGAGGTTGAAGCCAATGTTCAGCACGGCCCCGAAAAAAGTCATCCCACCGATGAACCTGGTCTGCCCCGTGAGAAGCGGCCCGGTCTGGCTGACCGTGAAAAGGGCGTAAAGGGCTCCGGAAGCTGCAATCCACGGAAGCACTGCAGCAGCGGGAAGCCAGCTCTCACCACCGAAAACGAGCGTCACCTCACGGGAAGCGACGGCGAGCACCATCGATGCCCAGACCACGCAGGTCATGAAGGTCAGGGCGGTTCTCCCCATCTCGTTCAGTGAGCCGCCCTCCCTCTTCTTCCTGAAGATGTGGCGCTGCCAGGCCATGCCAAAACCCATCGTTATCGGAGAAAGTATCAGGGCGGCCCTGGACGCCCATTCGTAGTAACCGCTCTGGGCAAGGTCGGGGCTGATGGTTCTCAGCATCACGATGTCCGCCCCCGACAACACTATCATTGCAAGCCCCGCCGGGATCAGGGGAACCCCGAAGGCCAGAAGCCTTCGGGAAAGGCCGGGGTCGCGGACCGCGGCCGAATCGGCTGTGCGTTTGTACATGACAAGCACAACCACGCCAAAAGCAGCAAGGGTGGGCACCCATCTCGCTCCGATGAAGGCAGCCAGGGGGGACATGCCCCTGAACCCTGACATGAACAGAAGAAGAAGCCCAAGACTTGCCAGACCCCGGCAGAACTGAAGCATGAAGAAGAAAAGTGCCATGCCCCTGGCCCGGGCAGTAGCCGAGGCCGCCTGGAACAGCGCGACGCTTCCCCCCAGCGCAAGCGCGTGGAACAGGAGCCCCGGGCTGGTCAGACGAAGCGTCGTGAGAAGCCCGGGAGCGGCAATGACCGTCAGAATGGAGCAGACAGCCAGGGGGACAAGCGGCAGGATCGAAGCCAGCACGAGGATGCTTCTCCTGGCGGCGCTCTCGTGCCATGCCCGTAGCACTGCGGTGGGCAGTCCCAGTATGGCAACGGCTGCCACAATCTCGCTGACAGTGGAAAGCACCCCGAGTTCACCGACCTGGGGCGCTGTCAGCCAGCGGCTTATGAAGGGAAGGAAGGCGAGCTGGACCATCCCGCTCACAACCATTGCCATGGCGTAGAGCACGGTCTCCCGCCCCAGTTCCCTGTGCATCGCATCAGCCCTCAACGGTCCACCCCAGTTCCCGATACCTGGTGTGAAGGTGTTCGGCCACGGTTTTCCAGTGATGCCGCTTCCGGATCCAGGGCGGACCGGCCACGGCGTGACGCAGACGCAGTTCCCTGTCCTCCAGAAGCTCTTTCAGCCGGCTCTCAAGGTTGCCCGGCGTGACGGTGAAAAAGGGGTGGTCGGGAATGAACTCCTCGTACGCCCCCGACAGGTTGGTAACGGTGCAGATTCCCATCGAAAGGCTTTCCAGAGAGTTGACCCCGTACCCCATGTCGCCGTCGGCGACCTGGTCAATGGAGATCTGACAACCGGCCTTCAGCGCCATCGCGGCGGCGTGGGACATGTTCTCGATGAGCACCAGCTCAACGGGATGTTTGGAAGACAGCTTCTCCACGGCTCTTATGATCTGTTCGGTTCCCTTCACCGACCTGATCCGGGGGGCGTGGCATATCCTTATCCTGTCGGTTTCGGGCAGTGCCGAGGGCACCTGGTCGGGGTCGAAGGGAAGGAAAAGGTACTCGATCTCGGAGAACCTGCGGAACAGATCGAACTCGCATGTGGTGTGAAGGTCGGTGGCATCCCAGACCGGTTTGATGGCTCCCCGCATCCTCAGATCGAGGCCGTGATAGTTGCTGACTATCCTTTTCCCACTGGCCTTCAGCCTTTTCACGTCCCTTCCGTCACGGAAGAAGCTCATGCCGCCCTCGAGATGGTAGATGTCGAAGTCGTCGAGGCCGTACTTCCGTCTGGCCCGCGCAATGACAGGCGTCCAGACCAGGTCGCGGAAGGCCATCAGAACGCGCTCGGTTCGTGAGGGTGTCCAGAATATCCTCTCGGTGGTGCCGGTGAACGGAACCCGCATGCTCCCGACTCTCACAAGCCGCTTCAGTGCCCACAGCCATTCCATGTGCCCCACGAAGGGGAGGTTCAGGCAGATGTCCTCGTTGTAGAGGTTCCTGGCCCTGTAGAAGGTCACAAGGTTGCTGTCGTGCCCGAGGCGTCTGTGTCCCCTGACGAACAGGGTCAGAACCCCTGTGTAGTTCTGGGGAGAAAGGTGGAGTATCCTCACGCAGGCCGCCTTTTCGTCACAAGAAGGCCGGCCGTGACAAGCCCCAGCCCAAGGGCCGTCTGTAAGGCAGCCCCCGCAGCGCCCGCGGCCCTGTATCCGAGTATGTCGGGTCCGGAGAACGCCGGAGTGGTGACTGTGTTCATAAGGGGTGAGCGGGAGAGCGACCAGATCACTGACTGCCTGCCCGCGGTGTGGAAATGGTCGGGGCCGAGGTCACGCTCGAGCGCGTTGGTGTCGGTAAAGCCAGCCAGAAGTGAGACCGCAAGGGCGAGACCGGCAAGGACCGGGAATGCCCTTCCGCCGGCGCCGGGTACGAGAAGGGGCAGGAACAGGAGCGGCAGGGCCTGAAAGAGAAACCTGGGGCCCCAGCCGGTCCCGCCGGTCCAGTCGTACAGGAAACCGTGCAGCAGAAGGGAGAGGGCGAATGGAAGCCACAGACGTGGGTCCCTGCATGACACTGCGGCGACGACCCACATGGGCGCGTACCACAAAAGCCCCTTTCCGGGGCTGAAAAGAAGGCCCACGATACCAATGGAACCGGGGTTCATCGCCATGGCCGGGTCCTGACCGTGGCCGTCATCGAGAACGCCTCCGAACCGGTACAGGTTGTACGCCATCACAAGAAGCGCAAAGGGTATCATTGCACCTAGAAAGGCGAGGTAGCCGCGCCTTTCACCGATGCCCATCCAGTAAACGGGCAATAGGAGAACAGAATCAAGCCTGACGAGGATGGCCGCACCCAGAAGCGCTCCAGCCGCTACAAAATTCCGCCGGTGCATGAATACGGCACCCCACATGGCAAGAGCCGTCGCGGCGGTGACATCGTAGGGCATCCGCCCGTAGACCAGTCCCATGAAGCCCAGCATCACGGGAACAAGGCGCCGACGGTCGATCCTTCCAAAAAAGCCCCTGCCCAGTGCGTCCAGTGAAAAAAGAAGCGCCATGCTGGCCATCGCCCCGATGGCAGCGCCGGCCACCTTGCCCGCAGGCTCTCCCAGAAGAAGCCCCGTGCCGGCGGCGGGAAGCAGCACGAGCGAATAACCTATACCATGGGGAACGTACGATTCAGACCGGAGACCACGGACGCTCCATCCGTGGTCGGCTGTAAAAAGGGGTCTGGCTCCGAGCATTGATTCGGCCACCTGGTACTGTGCCGCAACGTCAGTTGTGAAAAGCCTTCCACCGAACACGAGCGCCAGAAGCCCTGCCCAGACGAGCGCCGGCCCCAGGGCGCCGGTACCGATCGGGCGCCGGTCAGACCTTACCGACAAAGGTGTTCCTGAACAGCCCCCGGGCGGTGAAGCTCTCCTTGAACCTGCAAAGACCATGGTTCACTTCCCCGTTCAGGGTGAAGGTGCCAAGGTCAAGATAGCCGTAGCCCATCCGACGTGCCCACTCGATAACTTCCCTGTAGACAAGGTTCACGGGTCTTCGGGACTGGTGTTTCTCATTGTGGCTGATGTAGAAGGCCAGGGTAACCCTCGGGTTGGCATGGAACATGATCATGCCCGCCAGGACCTCTCCGCTCTCGTCCACCGTTGTGAACTGCCTGATCTTCTCGGGTCCCAGAAGCTTCTCGAGCCTCTGAAGCTCCTCGAGCGTGTGCGTGGGTTTGACCCCGTGACGGTCTTTGAGGTTGTCCGCAAGCACTGGGTAGAACCGGGAATAATCCCCGTCCTCAAAGACCTTGAGACCCGATCTCAAAGCTTTCCTGACCCCGCGACGGGCGGACTCCCTGAAGGCCAGGTCGATCTCTTCACCAAGCCTTCTGAGGTCGATCACTGCCGTTAGCTCGCGCTTCGAGCAGGTGAAACCATGGTTTCCCAGAACGAAATCGATGTAGTTGTGCGGTCTGCGGAAGTACACCGACGGGGGGATGGTCATCTCCAACATGCCGTACCCCCTGGTGCGGCAATGATCGAACAGGGCATCCACGAGGTTTTCCACAAGGGAAAGTGAAGCGTCATCCTCGAGAACCGGGCCTCCGTAAGATGCCCCGGGGTAGCTTCGGAACCAGGTTACGCCGTCGCGGTCCGAAAGGGCTCCGGGAATCACGGCCACCATCCTGCCGTCTTCGTCCTCCGCCACAAGGTGCTCGTTCATGAAACGCCCCTCGGGGTGGTAGTCAAGAAAGGCCGGAAGGTGAAAGACCGTGCCGTTGTTGGACCTCAGCACGAAATCGGTCCAGCTCTGCCTGTCCTCCGGTGAGGCGATCCTTATCCGAAGCATCAGCGAACCACGGCAATTCTGGTCGGAACGACCGAATCCCCGTACGAAACCAGAACCATGTAAACACCCGAAGCGGCCCTGGCGCTCTGGAACTCGCCGTTCCAGCTCCACTCTGAGGGTGTTTCCGCCTCGATGGCGTCGAGGAACGCTCCGTCGACCGAATAGAATTCGACCCTGACCGGAAGCTGATCGGCAGTTCCGGTGAGCCGCAGTTCACCCTCTGCCGGAAGGTAGGGCTGCGGATAGAAAACCGGACCCGATGCCTCTCCACTTCCACCCGTGCTTGAGATCGTCCAGATGCCGATCTCCGACGAGAACATGATCTCGCCGGTCGCTGGAACGGAGACGGCGAACTCCTGTCCGGGGCGTGAGTAGGGAATGTAGCTGGAGTTGCCGGCATCGTACCAGTAGACTTGACTGCCGTCGATGCAGCTCACGCCTGAAGTGCCGATGCACCATATTCTTCCGGCACCGTCGGCCGCAAGTGCCTTTACAGGGCCATCAACCCCGGCCACTGAAACGAAACCGCCTGAAGCGTACCTGGCAAGGCCCGAGGATGTGCCTGCATAAACTCCCCTGCCGGGAACCGCCAGCACGCAGTAAACCTCGCTGGAGGGAAGGCCGCTGGTGGTCGTGTAGGCTTGATTGGGACCAGGATACCAGGTATCCCGGGACGGGTCGACCGGGTCGCCCGAGTGCACAAGAAGCTGGCAGCCCTGCCCCTCGGTGAACGTTATCCAGAGGCTGTCTGCGCCCTGGGGGAACACTCCCCTGACGTTCTTCACCGCAAGCCCTTCAGAAGGTGTTCTGACAGCCCAGATCATCTCGCCCTCGGGGTCCCCCCGGAATCCGGTTATGCCGCTGGGATCATCGGGGGGGGACGTGAAATGCAAGTCGTGGGCAGCCCAGACACCTTCTCCCTGCCGGGCAAGCATGTTGACCTGGTTGTTCACCATATCCGAAGGCACTGTTATGGTGCCAGGGGGAACGGGCAGCATCAGCGAATCCTTTACGAAGGTAAGCACCAGGTCGTCCGAGGAGTCAACGGTTCCGTTGTCCAGTATCCAGGAGAGACCGTAGTGGTAGCTGGCTGCCCAAACCCCGGGGCCGGCCCAGTCGGTGGCGGCGAAGATCTGCTGATTGTTGGGAAACCCGCAGCTCTCGGATGTGAAAACCCCCCAGCCCTGATCCGGAAAGTACACCTGGGCGCCCCTGATATAGGTTCCCGAATAGATCCTGCCCGCCGAGTCCCTGGCGATCTGATAAACGCTGGAACAGGGCATTCCGGGAAGGACGTCGCTCACCCAGCCATCGTCCTGACGGTACAGGATACCCCTGCCCGCCACCTCCATCTGTGGATCGAAAACTCCGTAACCCATCCAGAGCCTGCCATCAACACTGCGAAGAAAGCTAGGTGTGATGTGGCTGGGGATGGAGGGGGTAAGAACCTCCCATCTGCCTTCCGAATACTGCAGAACCGCGCCGTTCCTGCTGGCGACGATACGCCCGTCCAGTTCCGCCACGCCGGTGACCACGGTGTCAGGTGCCGCAACGTAGTCGAGTATCAGCCTGAAGTCTTCGGAACCCGGCGCCAGAAGAACGACGCCGGCTGCACCGTAGGCGCAGATGCCGGGAGAGGTTGTCTCGATTCCCTTTAGAGTCAGACTTTCGGTGACTTCCCAGCTCTTCCATGCGTCGGGGTCGAATGGTGACATCCCTGTATCGAGGGAAAACACTCCCCGTTCCGTGACCATCCATATCGAATCGGAGCGAACCGCCATTCCGTAGACGCGGTCGGCGTTAAAAACAGTCCCCTCCTCGATGGGAATGAACCCCTGGGAGTCTCCCCGGGCAAGCCCTCCGTCGCTGCCAACCCAGATATACCCGGCCGCCTCGATAACTGAGAAGATATCTCCGCTCCCGGGTATGCCCTCGAAGGGGGTGAACACCGTGGACTGGCCTTCGTGCATGAAAACAAGACCCCGTTCGGTGGCGATCCAGAGGTCACCCCTGGAATCCTGCATGACGGCCCGGGTTCGCGGGTGGGGCAACTGGTCCGGGTAACTCAGGGTTTCCATCACACCATCCCCCGCGCGATACCTGAGCACACCCCCGGTCGTGGCGCACCAGATACCGCCCTGGCCGTCGGAACACACGGAGCGGACGAACGTGGTTGATGTTGCAAGATCCCACTGGGGAGTGAGGGTCATAAGCAGACAGAGAATTGGAATCATCGCAGGACCTTTCGGAACAGCCAGGGAAACCGCAGGTGCCACACCATCCAGACTGCTTCCCAGACAATTGACTTTGACATTTTGCTCGAGCCCGAATGCCGGTCTACGAACACAATGGGGACCTCGGTAACCCTGCACCCTTTTTTGTGGAGTTTGTATGTCACTTCGATCTGGAACGAGTAGCCGTCGGACTTGATCCCGTTCAGGTCAAGAAGTGCCAGGGCGCTTCTGCGGAAGGCCTTGAAGCCTCCGGTAGCGTCCTTCACTGGAAGACCCGTTACTATCTTGGTGTACATGTTGGCGCTGTACGAAAGAAGAAGTCTGGACAATGGCCAGTTCACAACGTTCACGCCGTTCGAGTACCGCGACCCGATGGCGAGATCGAACTCGTCCAGGGCTTTCACAAGAAGCGGAACTCTCTGGGGATCGTGGGAGAAGTCAGCGTCCATCTGAACCACAGGGTCGTAGCCGCCATTAGAGAGAGCCCATCGGAAACCCGCGACGTAGGCCTGACCCAGGCCGCTCTTCACGGGCCGGGAAAGAAGGTGCACCCTTCCGGTGTCCGCGAAGCCCTGAACCACAGCGCCGGTTCCGTCGGGGCTCGAGTCGTCTACGACAAGCACATCGGGGGCAAGGGGAAGATCGAGCAGCACCGGCAGGAGTTCAGCTATATTCCTGACTTCATTGTAGGTGGGTACGATTATCAGGGTTCTGCCCACGAGCCCGCCTTTCGATGATTGTTTTGACCAATATAACCCCACGGACGCGAAGAGGAAAATGTTGAGAACACCCCTTGCCCTCCTGTTACCATTGCTTATGGCCAATGCACAGGTTCGGGCCTTCTCCTTATTCCCGATCCTGGGCTACAGTTCCTCCACGGGTTTCATCATCGGAGGAACCGCGGCAGAACCCATCCTGACCCCTGACAGCGTTCAGACCGGCATCTACACACTCGGCATGCTGTACGGGACCACCGGAATGGTTTCGGTGAGGGCGGACGGGGTCAGGGCGCTGCCCACGGGAAGCAGACAGTGCTCCCTTGAGTACAGAAGACTCATGGAGAGGGACTGGTTCGGCTGGGGAAACAATACCCACCCCGACACCACGGCGGAGATGGACTACGAGAAGCAGAGCCTCACCATCCTTTTCGGAAGGGCTGTTGGCCGTGGGCTTCTTCTTCACGCAGGTGTTTCCGTAAGGCATTCATCGGTGTACCGACGCCAGGAGAGCATGCTCTGGGACAGAACCCCTTCCACCGAGTTCGGTTCAACCTGGACCCTCGGCCCAGACGTGGGAGTGACCCTGAACCGCGGGCTGCCGGGCGGGCCCCGCTACTCGGCAGGTCTCACGGGAGCCTTCCAGACCGGGGACGTAACGTACGGCAGCATTACCGGAAGGTTGTCCGGCTGGCTTCCCGCACCGGGAGGGATCGAGGTGGGCGCTTCTCTCAAGGCCTCCCGCCATTACGGCGCTGACCGCACTCCCGCGCCGTACGCTCCATGCATCGGCGAAGCCCAGGGCTTCCGGGGTTACAGTGACTTCCGATTCACCGGCCCGGTCTGGCTTCTCGGCTCTGCAGAGGCCAGAAAAATGCTCATCAGCTTCGATGTGCCGCTATTCGACAGTCCCTGGCAGGCAGGTCTGGCGGTTTTCGCCGATGCCGGCCAGGTCGCGGAATCATTCTCGGGGCTTTGCATGAAGAGGTATCACTTCGATTCGGGTGTGGGGCTGAGGCTTCTTACCCACGACAATCTGATGCTGAACATCGACGGCGCGTGGGGTGATGAGGGGCTGATGGTGGGCGCCGGGATCCAGCATCCGTTCTAACCTATAGGGAGACATAATGAAAAGGCTCTGTCTGTCCATTCTGCTTTGTTCACTGCCGGCACTGGCCCTGCCCCTCGATCCCCTTCCCGGCAATCCGGTGCCTTTCCGTTTCAGCGCTTACCCCGAGGCATCCGGCGCCCTCTACACGAACCCTGCGGGCTTTCCGTGGCTGAAGTATAAGGACATCGCGGTGACATGGTCATTCACCGACTCCACATGGGAAGGGTTCGACGGCGTAAGCATGCAGGGCGTTCAGGGGGGAATCGCCGGATGGTGGGAAGACAGGGTGAGCCTCAGACGTTTCGACACGGGAGCAGGATTCAGGGTCAACGACATCTTCACGCTCGGGACGGGCTTCTCATGGTTCGATCCCACAGTTAAGGACCATCCCCTCGACGGGGCGACTTTTTTCACCGCCGGCGCCTGCATCAGACCATCCAACCGGGTGGGGATGGGTCTTTCCTGGCGCAGCCAGGTCCGTGATTACGACCAGCACATGTCGGCGGGGCTCGCCATGCGCCCTGTCGGCAACATCTTCACGGTGACGGCGGACTGGGCATGGAGCGACTGGAGCCTCGACGACGGCAACTGGCAGGCCGGTCTCGAGGCCGTTCCGGTTCCTGGTTTCACCTTCAGGGGTGCCTTCTCGGAAGACATGGTTACAGCCGGCCTCCAGGTTGACTTCCAGAGGGCAGGCGCCCGCAGCGCAGTGGTGATCGAAGACGGCACCTACCTCGGGGGCACGGGCTCAGTCATTATTCGAAGCGACAACGCCCCAAGCATCCTGAACACTTCGGGCAGGTTCCTCGAGTATTGTGCAGACAACTCTTCCGAAGAGCCTTCAAGAAGGTTCCTGGGATCCAGGACCCCTTCCTTTTCCGAACAGATGGTGCTGCTTCGAAGGGCTGCGCAGGACCCCGATGTACCGGGCCTGCTCGTTGATTATTCAGACTTCTCCCTCAACGCCGCCCAGACCGAGGAACTCAGGGAGACAATGGTGCTCTTCCGCGGGGCGGGAAAACCGGTCTACGCCTTCATGGAGTACGGAAATACAGCATCTTTCTACAGTGCCTCGGTGGCGCAGAAGATCTGCATGCACCCCGCCGGACAGATCAGCATCAACGGTTTCACTTCCTACACACCATTCATCAGGGGTTTT
The DNA here is from genome assembly GCA_002436025.1 of candidate division Hyd24-12 bacterium UBA6080. Taxonomy (GTDB): domain Bacteria; phylum Fermentibacterota; class Fermentibacteria; order Fermentibacterales; family JCC-6; genus UBA6080. Next base: position 189,728 of record DIXM01000002.1, on the reverse strand, counting down.
CTGGACAGGCTCGGCATCTTCCCCGACCTTATGCACATCGGTGATTTCAAGAGCGCCAGCGACATGCTGACACGCACCGACATGACCGACGCGCAAAGGGAGGCCACACAGGCCCTTCTTCTCAGTGCCAGGGAGGAGATCGTCCGCGGGCTGGCCGACGGCAGGGGCTACGAGCCGGCACAGGCGCGGGCTCTCTTCGAAAACTCCCCCTACTGGGGTGCCAGGGCCAGACAGATAAGCCTCGTCGACACGCTCCTTCACCCCGACCAGTTCCACGGCTTCGTTGAGGAGCAGGAGGGCAGGGCCGTTTCGGTAATGTCGCCCGCAGACTACGAAGCCGAACTCCCAACGGAGACCGAATGGCTTCCCGACCCCAGGGTGGCGATCGTTGTGGCCACGGGCAACATCATCAACGGGGAGAGCGGCGGTTCCATAATGGGCGCCAATATGGGAAGCGAGACCATTACCGACCTTCTCGAAAGCGCGGCATCGGCTTCAGGTGTAAAGGCAATAGTGCTTCGGATCGACTCCGGCGGTGGTGACGCCATGGCCAGCGAAGACATGTACAGGGCTGTCCAGCGTATCCGCGAGGAGATGCCGGTCGTTGTCAGCATGGGTTCGGTCGCGGCCAGCGGCGGCTACTACATGGCTTGCGGCGCCGATGCCATTTTCGCCGACAAGCTCACCATAACGGGCTCGATCGGCATCATCACAGGCAAGTTCGTTTTTGGCGACCTTCTGGAAAGAATAGGGATAAACGTTGAAACTGTCTCGGTGGACCCCGCGGGAAGCCCGGGCAACCCCTTCGAGCGGTTTACCGAAGAGGAATGGCAGAGGGAATTCGAGGCCATGAGGGGCGGTTACGAGCTGTTCGTAAACACAGTGGCCGAGGGCAGGAACATGACATTCGACCAGGTGGACTCCATCGGTCAGGGAAGGGTCTGGTCCGGTTCGGACGCCCTCGATCTGGGACTTGTTGACTACAACGGCGGGGTTGCCGATGCAGTCCTTCATGCCGCAGGGCTGGCCGGCATTTCCGGGGGCTTCCCCAAGGTCGTGGTCTTCCCCGAGCCCTCCACCCTCGGCTCCTTCGAAACCGGCATCCCCTCCCTCTCAACACTTTCCGGCCTGGCAAGCCTCGCCAACCATCCTCTCTTCACCGGCGGCGGCTACCTCTATCTGGGGGACGGACTTAGATAACTTAGTTTGTTGCAGTAAAAGGCAGCGTACCAACTACTTGAGAAAGGTGCGCTGCCTTGTTTCGTATAGTGCTGCCAGGATTGCGGTTACTGCAACAAACTAAGTTATCTAAGTCCGTCCCCCCATCAAGATCCGGGCGACTTCGGGGCGGGTGAACTCCACGGGGGGGAGCTCGCCGGCGGCGAGCATGGCGCGGACCCTGGTGCCGGACAGGAACACGTGGTGTTCAGAGGTGTGGGGGCAGGTGCGGGAGGTTGCCATACTGCCGCATGTCCTGCAGAAATAAGAGTGCTCGAACCGCAGGGGCACGATGCCGATCTCGTTCGGGTCGAAGCTGTCGAATATCTTCTGGGCGTCGTAGGTTCCGTAATAGTTCCCGACCCCGGCATGATCCCGTCCCACTATGAAATGGGTGCAGCCGTAGTTCTTCCTGGCGATCGCGTGAAAAATGGCCTCCCGGGGGCCCGCATACCGCATTGCTGCGGGAAACACAGAAAGGGCCGTGCGGTCAGGGGGGAAGTATCCAGAGAGAAGCTCGGTGTAACAGCGCATGCGGACTTCAGCTGATATGTCGCCCTCCTTGGTGTCCCCGACGAGAGGATGGACCAGAAGGCCGTCAACGATCTCCATTGCGCACTTCTGTATGTACTCGTGGGCCCTGTGGATGGGGTTGCGGGTCTGGAAGGCGACAACGCTGTTCCACCCATTGCTTCTGAACAGCTCACGGGTTTCTGAAGGGGTCAGCCTGAACTCGCGGAAAGGCTGCGAATCCCGGCAGTCAACCGCCCTGACCTCCCCGCCTATGCATGTTTCGGTAAGCCCGCCCAGATACTCCACGCCTGGATGGGCGGGATCGGTGGTGAGGAGGGTGGTCTCTGCTTCATGAAGCAGGTCCCGCCTGAACACATCAGTTACGGTGATCAACCCCCTGACGCTGCCCTCGTGCTGCAAAACCGCGGTATCGCCCGAAACGGGAACGGGATCACCGGGCTTATGGGAAAGGGTCACCGGAAGGCTGAACACCCTGCCGTCCGAAAGCCGCATCCGTTCAAGGACACTGGTGTAGTCATCCGAGTTCATGAACCCTGAAAGGGGGCTCAGGGCTCCGCAACCGATCATCTCCAGATCGCTTGCCTCCCGGGAGTCGAGGTTCAGAACCGGAAGACCTTCCGGTATGGCTTCGGGGGAGATCGAACGTTCAATAAGCTTTCCGCCGTGGGGCTCTATCATCGCGTGCTGTCCTTCATGGTTCGTAAAAAAAACTCAGGGAGTGTATCTCTCTGGAGCAATTGTGCGGGTTGCGTACGCCTGGGTCAGGAGGTCGCGAATCAGGCCTTCGAGGGGGATCTGTTCCCACGACTCATAGTAGCGCGCGGCTACGACCCCGTTGGAGTCAATGATGAGCACTGCGGGGAGGGCGCTGACTCCAAAGAGCCTTGTGACATTGCTGTCGGGATCGAGGATTATCGGGCACCGGAGCGGCCACTGCTCCGCCTCCTGCGTTGAACCCATTCCTGAGGCCACGATCACGCACGCCACAGGCGAATCGTTGAACTGTAAAGCTATCTCCTCCATGCGGTTCACGTCCCGAAGGTCGGCCAGTACGCTCAGGCTGTTGAAAAGGACAACAACAACATGACCCTTGAGCTCCTGGAACAGGCTGATATGGCCCGGTGAGTTGACCCAGGTGTAACCCTGAGGGAAATCGGGGGCCAGGTTGTGGCGAAGCACCTGATCCGATTCCGGCTGCACACGGAACATGAAGCCCGCCAGAACGGCGAAGACAGCCACTGCAAGAGCAAAAAGCAGGGCACTCCGGGTTTTCTCCCGGGAGTAATCACTGGCGGGCAGGTCACGCCTGTGAGTTTTGAAAAAGCTCAAAAAGCTACCTTCCTATCAACCTTCCCAGTATAAAGGCAACGGGCATCCAGATGATCGAGGACCCGAAGAAGAAAAGCCATCCGTTCTTCACGAACTCGAGGTCGCCGTGGTGAAGTGCGAGGATGGCCAGGGCGCTCCAGCCCAGGAGAAGAAGGCCCAGCACAGCACTCTCGACTTTTCCGGGGTTCGCCGCGATGGCGGCAATTCCCGAAGCGGCGAAGATCACGGGCCACCACCGGCCGAGGTTGATACCCATCCCCATAAGAAGAAAGACAACACCCAGGCCGCAGGCAATGATGGAGAAAACGATCAATCCCCTTGTAACCGTTCTCATGGCAACCTACCTTTCGGGCTCTGCCGGGGGGGTGAGGGTGGTCAGATCCACCAGCCACCTTTCCCCGATAAGTTCCACACCAACCTCCTGAAGCCCCGAAGCTGTGGATAGCACCACAATGCGCCGGGACTCGGAAACATGCCGAACTGACCGGATTGTTCCCGACAGGTTCCCGACTTCGGGGTTTTCAGCAGTCATTCTTATGAAAAGGTCACGGCCGTCCATCTCGGCAAACTCTTCCGGGGTGACTGTCCCTGCGAGGGAATCGAGAGCTCCGCTGGACTCTTCGTACCCGAACCTGTGCAACACGACTACCGTCGAATCGTAGACTGCCCTGGTGTCGGGGTTGAGCAGATCCCATGCTTCGGAGGATGCTCCCTCCTCGAGGTTCCGCACGAACGCCTTGACCACCTGGGCGGCTGGATCCTGGCCGCACCCGCAAAGGACCGCAACCACCAGGACAAGCATCTTTTTCATCAGAGGCTGTGCACCACGAGGCCGCTGCGCAGCTTTGGCTCGAACCAGGTCGACTTCGGGGGCATTACCCTGCCGGTGTCGGCCACCGAGAGAAGCTGGTCGAGCGTGGTGGGGTACATGCTGAACGCAACGGAGAACTTGCCCGAATCGACAAGACGCACCAGCTCGCCGGTGCCCCTTATCCCGCCGATGAAATCGATCCTGTCGGACGTTCTGGGGTCTTCGATGCCGAGAATCGGCGACAGCAGGTTGTTCTGAAGGATGCTCACATCCAGCCCCTCGACGGGATCGGTCTCGGGCGTCGCACCCGGAAGGGCAACAAGCGTGAACCACTGCCCCTTCATGTACATCGAGAACTCTCTGGGAACAAGGGGGCTGGCCTTGCCCGAGCGGGTGACGGTGAAGGACTGCGAGACCTTCTCGAGGAACTGCTCGGGGGTCATGCCATAAAGGTCCCGGACGGCCCTGTTGTAGGGAAGGATCCTGAGCTGGCTCTTGGGGAAGATGACGGCAAGGATGAAGTTGTACTCCTCGAGCCCGGTATGGTTCGGGTTTGCTTCCCGGCGCCGCTTGGCCACGATGGCCGCCGAAGCGCTCCGGTGATGGCCGTCGGCCACGTAGAGGTTCGGAACCCCTGTTCTGAAAAGGCCCTCGAGCGCGATGATGTCGGCCGGCGATGCAACAAGCCAGAGCGTGTGCCTTATACCGTCCGACGCGGTGAAATCGTATTCAGGCGTGCCGGCGGTGTTCTTCTTCTCGATGACGTCCACTCCCGGTATATCGCGGTACGTGAGGAAAACAGGCCCCGCCTGGGCGTTGTGGGACATTATGTGGCGGATACGGTCCTCTTCCTTCGCCTTGCGCGTGTGCTCGTGCTTCCGTATCACGTCATTGTCGTACTCTTCAGCGGAAACGCAGGCCACAAGCCCCACCTGGGCGTGATCGCCCATGATCTGCCTGTAAAAGTAGAGCATGGGCTGCGTGTCCTGCACCATGAGCCCCTCTTCCACAAGCCTCCTGAGGTTGACGGCTCCCTGGCGGTAAACCTCTTCACTGTAAAGGCCTACGCCAGGGTCAAGGTCGACTTCCGGCTTGACGACCCTTAAAAAGCTCAGCGGGTTGTCCTTCACGATGTCACGGGCTTCATCGGAATCAAGGACATCGTAGGGAAGGGATGCGATCCTGTGAGCGAACTCCTTCCGGGGTCTCAAGCCCCGGAACGGCCTGATCATCGACATTTTCAAATCCTCCGCTTGGTGTTGGAAAGCAGTGCCAGATCAGAATCAACCATTTCGCGTACAAGCCCCTTGAAACACGTTTCGGGGCGCCAGCCCAGAACAGTTCTGGCTTTCGAGGCGTCGCCCTGCAGGGCTTCTACTTCGGTGGGTCTCAGATATCGTTCGTCGGTCTTCACGAACTGGTGCCAGTCGAGGTCAAGGTAACGGAAGACCTCGTCAAGAAACTCCCTGACCGTATGCATCTCTCCCGTTGCCACGACGTAATCGCCGGGTTCGGGCTGCTCAAGCATTGCGTGCATGGCCTTTACGTAGTCCCGGGCGTGGCCCCAGTCACGGGCCGAGTCAAGGTTGCCGAGAACCAGGGAGCCGGCCAGCCCGAGTTTGATCGAGGCGGCTCCCATCGTGATCTTGCGGGTTACGAAGTTCTCACCCCTCCGCGGGGACTCGTGGTTGAAAAGGATCCCGTTCGAGGCGTGAATATCGTAGGCTTCCCTGTAGTTCACGACCATCCAGTGGGCACAGAGCTTTGCGGCGGCGTAAGGGCTGCGGGGGTGAAAGGGCGTGGTCTCGCTCTGCGGGGGAGGGCTCGAACCGAACATCTCGCTGGTCCCGGCCTGATAAAACCTGCACTTCCCCGCAAGACCCGTTTCCCTCAGGGCATCGAGAAGCCTGGCAACCCCTATCGCGTTCACGTCGGTCGTGTATTCAGGCATTTGGAACGAGATCCCCACATGGCTCTGGGCAGCCAGGTTGTATATCTCATCCGGCTCGACCTTCTCGAGGATGCGGTTCAGCGCGCTGGAGTCCGACATGTCGCCGTAATGCAGGAAAAGGGTGCTGCCGTAAATTGAAGAGTCGGTGGTCAGTGCGTCGATGCGCCCCCGGTTGAAACTGCTGGAACGTCTGACAACCCCGTGAACGGTGTACCCCCTCCCAAGAAGGAACTCGGTGAGATAGGAGCCGTCCTGCCCTGTGATTCCGGTGATCAGAGCCTTTTTCAACAAAGACCTCCCAGAGAATAGACCCGCAGTAAAATACTACGTTCTGCCACCGGCGCCCAGAATCGTCTTCAGGGCTTTTCGTTCCGTCGGCCAGCGGGGGTCGAGGACAACACCGTCAATGGACCTGAAGAGCCGTCTCCAGGGGCCAAGTGGCAGACCTGCGTCGGAGGTGAGGGTCGCGCCCTCAAAAACCACCCTCCACTTCCACTCCCTCTCTCCCCTGCCCCATTCCTGCGCTGCAAGCGGAAGCCCTGAGGGATCGGCTCCGCCGTGGCACGCCTCCAGAATGGCCAGCGTATCCCAGGGGAAACCAGCCTCCCCGGCCGGCCCTCCGTTCCCGGCTTCACCGCCGGAAAGCCTTGAGACCCTCGCGGCCAGGACCGGAATGTCGGCAAGTTCCGCGCACCTCGCCCAATCCTTCCTGGCCTCGGCCAGAAGGAACAGGGGGCCGCGGGCAAGAGCCAGGGCACGTGCTCCCGATCCCTCATCCATTCTGGCGCGACGGGCGCCTTCAAAGGCGGATTCTGCCTCTTTCCACCTGCTTCCGCGACAGAGAACGTCGGCAAGTATGGAAAGCCCCGTTCCATCCGGGGGAAGCGCACTGGCCGCCGAGATGGCCTGGGGCATCTGCCCAAGTTCAAGCAGTATCTTCACTTCCCTTTGTCTGAGCTTCGTTGTGACATCGGGGTCAGTCTCCTGGCGCAAACGGTTCTTCAGCGCAAGGAGTTGACAGCCGCCCGGTCTTTGATTACGCATGACCTACCAATACGGATGGAGCTGCAATGGACGAACTCTTCGAAGGCATCGTTTCGAACACCACTTCGGGTGCTTCGGAAACATACATGAAGATACTCAATCACATAATCCTGGGTAATCTGAAAGACCCTGACCTTCCGGAAGCCCTCATGAGGTCTGCGGGCGACATGGTTCCTTTGTGCTACGTCTCCCGGCGTCTCTCGCAGGAACCTACTTTCAGATGGAGGGACACCGCGGGCGATCTTCAAAGGGAGATAAGGCAGCAGGGAATTGAGGCGGGCATCCAGCTCTACAAGCAGCTGGAAGACACCGGCAACATCATTCTGTGCCACAGCAGAAGCGGCTCGGTGCTCAAGGCGCTCGAGCATCGCAAGAACCGGCTCGATATGATCTATCAGACGGTTGCCCGCCCGGGCGAGGAGGGCAGAAGCGCCGCCGACACCCTGACCCAGAACGGCTTCAGGGTCGAGCTTATAGAAGACGATGACTTCCCCTCGGCACTTGCCAGGGGCGCCGTGCCTGTGATGGGGGCCGATGCGGTCACCGAAGAGTTCCTTGTGAACAAGGTCGGTTCACTGGCGATAATCAGGGCGGCCCTCGAGGCGCAGATCACACCCATAATTCTCGCGGGCAGGGAGAAACTGATCCAGAGAAGCATCTACGGAGACCGGCCTCGGGGAAGCAAGTTCGAGAGGATCCCCCTCTCGGGGCTCAAGGTTATCGTAGGCCCCCAGACATTTGCCATCCCCAAACACTCCGCGAAGCTCGCAGCCCTGATCGGCAGCCAGGAAACCTGCTGAGATGCGTTCCCAGGCCCTTTACGAGGGGCACTGGCGCTCCCTTGAAAAGGCTTTTCTGGAAAGCCTGGCTGCATGGGACGCAAGGCCCCTCGCAGTGGTCACAGCGGGATACCCGCTGCTCGAACGCCTTCTGGGGGTTCTTGAAGCCGCAGGCACCGGGGATCTGGCAGGCGTTCAGTTCCTGCCCGGCATCCCCAGGCTTGCTGAAAAACTCTCGTCCCTTCCGCCACCCCTTCCGGTATCCCCCGCCGACCTGACGGGATGCGGGCTTTCCGCCTTCGGGTCACCGGAAAAGGCCCTTTCAGGAACAGGTTTTCTTTCAGGCATGCTTGAACAGGGCATCGGCTCCGAGGAGTTCGGGCTTGTGCTGCAATCCCTCCCGGAAGACCCCGGTCCAACTGCGCGAGATGCTCTCAAGTCCCTTCAGACATTTGAGGAAGCACTTTCCAAAGCGTATCCCGGAAGAGTGGACACACTCATGAGGGAAACACCGGCGCCGGCTTTCGCGGGCGTTTTCATGTACGGCTTCTACGATCTGAATCCGGCCCAGAGAAGGTTCGTCAGGGCTCTCTTCTCCGGCACGCCAGTCATCTGGTTCAGCCCGATCCATCCGTCTTCCCCCTGGAGGGGTGTGTACGCCAGGACAGGTGAATTCCTGGGAACACTCTACACCGGCAGGCGCCACCGGGTGGACGCCGAACTCCCGCTTTCGCCGATCGCCCTGCTTGGAGAAAGCCTCCTGACGGACAAAGTCATCTCGCCGCCGCCGGGGGTGGGAACCATCCGATGCGGAAGCGGTCTTGGCTTTGACAAGGCTCTTGTGCAGGCGGTCAGAACCCTTCAGGAGGTCCGGCCGGGGTTTGGCGTGGCGGTTGCCGCACGAAGCCAGGACAGGGAGAGCGCGGCACTTGCCCTGAACCTGGCGGGTATCCCGACGAACCCGGGGGTTTCCATGCCCCTTTGCGCGACACCCTTCGGCCGTTTTCTCACGGGCGTGTGCGAACTTCCCGTATGGAACTGGCACAATCTTGAGATTCAAAGGATACTGGCTTCGGGAGTTGTCTTCGGGGAGAGCCCTTCCCGCTACGCTGAGCAGGTTTCGGCAACGGGCGCCAGGTTCGGCATCGAAGCGCTGGCAAAACTTGACATGCCCTTCGCTGAAAAACTGGTCGCCTTTCACACCGGCCTGCCCGAAGCCGGACCTTCCTCTGTATTCCTCGACGCTCTCGAAAAGCTTGTCGAGAACCCTGAGGGCATCCCGCTGCCCGGGTTGTTCCACGAACTGGTCTTCAACAGGCTTTCGTGGAGCTTTCACGAAAAAGTGACTCTCGCGGGCTTCAGGGTCATGCTGAAGGCCCAGCTCGAAGGCACTTCCGTGCAGGTCTTCCCAAAGTGCCGCACAGGGGTCCAGGTCCTTTCTCCCGAGCAGATCAGGGGAACTCTCTTTGACGGGATCGTGCTGACCGGTCTCGAGGAGGCTGTTCTTCCCTCCAGAACCACCGAGGACCCCAGGTTTCCCATGATTCTCCGCAATGCCCTGGGCATGAGTTCGGGGGAAACAAGGGAACAGGAGGAGGCCTTCGTTTTAAGGCAGGTGTTCGAAGCTGCGAACGAGCGCCTTGTACTGGTGGTCCGCACAATTGACTCCGAGGGCAGGAGCCAGCGGCACTCACCACTCGTCGCAAGGCTGCTGGAGGCTCCCGGAGCCAACTCTCTCACGGTATCGGACTCGGCGCCGACCCTTCTCTGCCCCCCTTCGGAAGCTCCGTTCCTCGACCAGGCCCTGGCCGCGGAGAGGGAAAGGCTCAGCCGTGGGGTCTTCGGCCCCCACGACGGAATTCTGGGACCCGGTATCTTCCCCGTCCCCGAATGCATATCCGCAACAATGCTCGAGGCCTACGCAGCCTGTCCCTTCAGGTACATGGTGGAAAGGCTCTGGCGGCTTCCGGAGCCGGCCGAGGCTCCAGTAGTCTCATTTCCCGACGGCAAAACCCATGGATCATTCTTTCACAGGGCTGTGGAGCTCGCCCTGTCGGGCCATGATCCCGAAGCCGCTGTGAGGCGCTCGCTTGAAGGCCATGATCTGAAGGCGGTGCTTGGTTCGGCAGCGTTCGCCACAAACTATCCCGTGACACTCCTTGACTGCGTTCACAGGGCCATGGCCTTCTTCGAACGCGAGGGGTTGAGCCCCATTGCCAGCGAGAAAACCGTTAGCGGGACCATCGCCGGCCTCTCCGCTGCGGGCAGGCTGGACCTGCTTATGAACTCGCCGGCAGGTCTCGTCGCCCTCGATCTCAAGACGGGATCGCCTGAAAAGACCCGAAAACCACTGGAGAAGCCTGGGCTGTTCCAGCTTCCGGTCTATTACGCCCTGTCCCCGCAAAAGCCTGTGATGATGGGCTACCTTCATGTTCAGAAAACCGGAGCGCCGGTCATGAACGGGATTTCGGGCAGCGAGATCGAAAAGGCCATGCCGGCGGTCGAGGCAAGGGTCCGCGAGATACACGACGGAATTTCGAGGGGATGGTTCCCGCCCCGGGGCGATGAGAGCGTCTGCGGCCACTGCGGTTGCGGCCAACTCTGCAGATTGAGCCCCAGAACGCGCCTTGAAGGGAAGGTGACAGGTGCTGGATCCTCCTGACAAGCCTTCGCGGGACAGGATAACGGCGGAAACCGCCCGCAGCGTAGTTGTCGAGGCAAGCGCGGGTACCGGCAAGACCACCCTTCTCACCGAACGTGTGGCCAACCTGGTCCTTCGTGACGGCATTCCGCTTGCCAACCTTGCGGTTGTCACTTTCACCGAGGCCGCGGCCGCCGAGCTCAGGGTGAGGATAAGGGCGGCCCTGCACGGACAGGGCGGGGGGATGGGAGCGGCATGGATAACGACCATCCACGGCTTCGCGTCCAGGGTTTTGAAGGAGTACCCCCATCTGACCGACTCCAGCCCCGATTTCGCAGTCGAAGCCAGCCACTTCACCGGCAGGGAACAGAGGATGCTGTGGGATTCGAGCCTGTCCTGCCTGAAGCCCGACTATGCCGCAGAATGCATGCCCGCACTCGTCAGCCCCGGCTCGGAAGCCCTGCGGGAACTGGCGTCCAAGCTCGAACCCCTTCGCTGGATCAGTGACATCGGGGTTTTCGGAGATCATTCGATGGCGCTGACGGACGGCAGACGGGAGGCATTGTCCCGGTTGACCGGACTCGCCGCGAAATGCTCTGATCCCTCCGACCTGCTTCACGGGCAGATGGCTTCGGTCCTTGAACCGCTCGCAAGTGGCGGGGAGTTCAGGAGCATTGGGGCGATCAAATGCAACGTCGGGAAGGCTCAGGCCTGGGGGGGCAAAGAAACGCTGGATGAGGTCAAGGCCGAGGTCAAAACACTCAATTCACACCTCGACCGCCTGAGGGGCATCGAGGTCTACGCGGGGCTCGTACCGGCGCTTGAGAAGATTGTCATCCCCTGTGCGCTGAATGCGCGCAGACGCTGGGACAGTGACAAGACGCGGCTTTCCTACGACGACCTGCTGCACCTGGCCCATGCCGCCGTCAATCGAAGCCCCGAGCTGAGGGAAGCCCTCTCCCTTCGATTCAGGCACATCCTCATCGATGAATTCCAGGACACCAGCCTGCTTCAGGCCGGCCTGTTCCTGGGTTTTCTTTCCACATGCGGCCTGAATGGGCGCATGACCATCGTGGGCGACCCCAAACAGTCCATCTACGGCTGGAGAAGCGCCGATATCGAGACTTACAGGGAAACCGTGGATTTCGTACACAGGGAAGGCGCCCTCAGGGAAACCATCTCCACCAGTTTCAGATCCTGCCGGGCCGTGATCGACTTCGTGAACGCCTTCGGAAACGCTCTGTTCGCAGTGGTTCCAGACGAGGAGAAGCCGTTCCTTCCCGAGTACGCTCCGCTTCTCCCCGCACCCGGCGCGAAGGACGGTCCGAAACCCCATGTGGTAAGACTTCCCGCGCCCCCCGACGAAGGCCCGTCCGCAGAGTACAAGGGCAGGGTTCAGGCCGAGGCCGTCGCCAACATGCTCAGCGGTGAAAATTACGGCGAATGGGCCGTTCTCTTCAGGGCAACCACCCGTCTGGAAGAGCTGGTCGAGGCTCTCGACAGCAGGAACATCCCATACACGGTCGAGGCGGGAAGGGATTTCAAGGAAAGACCGGAAGTCAGCGACACCGCCATGCTCATTCGAGCGGTGACCGACCCCGGCGACACGCGGGCATGGGTGCACACCCTTCGTTCCCTCTACTTCGGCCTGGATGACATCAACGTCAGCCTTGCGCTCATTGGCAGGCCCACCCGGGAGGTCCAGGAGGCCGAGGGCGTCCTGCGCGGGCTTCGCAAAGCGGCATCGAACCTTTCGCCAGGGCTGTTCATCGAGACAGTTTTCCGCACCACCTGCATAACTGAAGTGGTAAGGGAGAGCGGTTTCGAGGTGAACAGGAGGCTGTCGAACCTCAGAAGCATTCTTGAGAGAGCCCGGGAATGCGAGGGCATGGAACAACTCCTCGACATTCTCGGCGGAACGTCGAGCCTCTCATCCGAAGAGCCGTCGGCATCCCCTGAAAGCGGCGAGTCCGTAACCCTCAGCACCATTCACAGGGCGAAGGGACTCACATGGAACAACGTGATCCTTCTCAATCCCGGACGGGGCGGCAACGCTCAGAGAACCCCCCTGCTCACCGACCCCAGGGCTTCCGAAGCGGCAGTGGGGCTCGGTGAGGGTAAGAGCCCTCACTTCGCAAGGCTCTCCGCCCGCGAGAAAGCCCGCTCGAACGCAGAGTTCAGAAGGCTTCTTTACGTGGCAGTGACGCGTCCCCGAGAAAGACTCGTGATCTTTTCCGATGCCGACGAAAAGCTGTCGGGGCATGCACTGGTCCTTCGCGAGGCGCTGCAGGGTGCGGAAAGCTTCTTCACCGAAGAAACACCGTCTCCCCTCGACCTTGGTTCCCTTCACGGCGGTCAGGGCCCCAGTGCGTTCCGCCCCGTGCCCTCCTCCGTTGTTCCGAATCGGCAGTTTCCCGAGCCGGAACAGGGAGCAAAGGCCATGCGACTGGGAACGGAGGTGCACGGGCTTCTCGAGAAGATCGACCTGAACTGCCCGGAAAACTGGCTGGAACAGAACCTGCCCCGGCTCAGACGGGGCATGGAGTTCCCCGACACGGCGGCAGGGCTTGCACTGGCCTTCTTCCGGACTCCACTTCCCTTCAGGTTATCGAACGCCAGCATTGTGGGCAGGGAATACCCACTGCTCTCACACGGCAGGATCCAGTACGTCGACCTTCTTCTGGACATGGGCACCCACCTCGAAGTCATAGACTTCAAGACGGACAGCCCCGGGACGATCGGAACGCTGATGGACGAATACAGGGTAAAACTGAACACGTATGCGGAAACGCTGGAAAAGGTTACGGCAAAACCGGCTGCGTGCAGGCTCGTTCTCCTGCAGAACCGGACGTGTGTGACAACAAGGGAGCCCTCCCCCCCGGAGACCCGGGGAGGAGGACGGACAGATCAGTCGTAAAGGGAAAAGGACTGTTCCTCGCCAAGCCTTTCCAGCCGCTGGAATGACACGGTGATGCTGCCGTCAGGGCTTCCGGCGTAGGTTTCGACCCTGAGAATGGCCTCACCCAGTTGCCCGGCCGTGGGCACGAATTCGATATATGAATTGAATCCCTCGCCCCCGTCATCGTCCACGAGCTGTGAGCCGTCCGTGAACGTCACGGTGATCATGGCGTCGAGGTCCTCGCTCTCCGCGGAGAGCGAGTAGTTGTATCCCCCCACCATGTTCAGCGTAAAAAGCCCGATTGGAGACCCTGGGGAGAGGGTGATCTCATGTGATGCTCCAGGGACCAGAGGCACGGGGTCGGGCAGGTTCTCTTCGACCGACTCCACAAGGAAGGTCACGGCCGCCTGAGAGGCATCGTCGTAGGGAGCCACGAGGGCAAGGTAGGTTCCCGGTTCGAGGTTCTGGATGATGGAGGGGTTCCAGCCGTCGTAGTCATCGTTGTAGTCAATGCAGAGAGCGTCTTCGGGGCTTTCGTAGCCAAGCAGGGTAAGGGTGCAGTCGATGTCCGATACTGCGGAGAGTTCGTAAAGCCCCGACTCTTCCACAACGAACCCGAAAGCCGAGACAGGCGTGGAAGCCACGATGCCCGAGCAGTGCCACTCATCGTTTATGCCGGGCCAGAAAACCATTGCCATTTCTTCGCCCGAGATGAAACCCTCACCCGAAGCGGGAACCTCGACCCATGATATCTCGCCGTCACCCAACTCCACGGGCGACACGGATATGCTGAAGGGACTGTCGTCACTGCCGGAGTATGAGTTCACCACAACGCCGTACGATCCGGGTTCGAGGTCAAGAATCAACCGCGAGTTCCAGTCAGTTCCGCCGTCATCATTCATGGCCAGGTAATCCGCCCTGCCACGGTCGATGGAGACCACCACCATGTAGGGATCGAACTCTTCGGAATCCAGGGTGATGGCATGGTAGCCCTCGGTGGTCACTGAAAACGGCACGAGAATGGCGCTCTCCCAGTCAGAGACGTAGATCTCCGAATTGTCCAGGTCCTCGATCAGCTCTTCCATACAGTCATTGCCCTTGTCTTCAAGAAGAACCGACTCCATATAGCCAGTGGCAAGGGTCGCGCCGATGGTCCAGTCCTCGAGGTCCTTTGCCGTTCCTGCACTGACGGCCACAGTCGCACTGCCGCGGTCGCCGTTAAGGCCCCACACCAGGATCCTGGCGCCGGGGGGCACCTCTCCCAGAACTATCCTGCTGTCGACCGTGCCGTCCCAGTCGTCGTTCACCGCCAGAACGGCGCCTTCCTTGTCAACCACTGCCATTACGGGGTCGAACCTGCCCGAAGCGGTGGCTTCAACAACAGTGATCCCGCCTGATTTGAGTTTGAGTAAAACGCACGGGAAGTCATCCTCGACAGGAACCCCCGCTGTAAGAAACACCGCCTCCGCGTCGGCAATGACTTCTTCAAGCCCGGGCTCGGCAGCCGTGACCTCGACCTCGGCCGTTTTCCCGTGGCCGAGCCCCCCCTCGAGAAAACACCCCGAAACCAGAAGTGCCACAAGCAAAAACAGCAGTGAAGCCCTTTTCATGGTTCCCCCCTTTTCTTGATGCAGTCCCTGAAAAACAGTGTCAAAAAAGCTCACCTGCAAACGTTCTATCAATAACCCTGAACGAAACTGCTGAAAAGCCGCCGGATATAAGGAACCGGGGCGCCGAAGCGCCCCGGTGAAACAGGGACGGAGAAACCCTAGCGGACCAGCGTAACCTTGGCAGTAGCCATCTGGTCGCCCTGGGTCAGCCTGAGGAAGTACACGCCGGTACCAAGCTCCTGGTTGTCCCAGGTGATCGTTGCCTGGCCGTTCAGGTTGCCCTGGAAGGGTCTGGCCACAAGACGACCCGCAATATCGTAGACGGAAAGCGATGCTGGACCGCCCAGCCCGGACATGTGCACGGGAACCGTTCCCGAAACGGGGTTGGAGACGGACACCGTGATGGGAGCCAGTGACACGCCCTCGGTCTGGGTTTCGATGCCGGTCATGGGCCATGTCTTGGTAATCACGCTGGGGTCGCCGAAGAGGTGGTACCCCTCGTAGTAGTACTTGGAACTGCCGCCGCCTGAGTAGTAGGTGAAGACGGCGAGAAGGCCGCCGTTCATGTAGCCCATGGGCCAGTGCACGTCATCGCCCAGGAAGAAGTCGTACTCGCCCCTCTCCTGAATGTCATCCTCATTCCAGTATGTGCTGGGCCAACTGCCCCAGAAGTAGAGACCGCCCCTGCCCGGCGTACGGGTCCAGGTTTCGGCCCAGCAGGTGCCGACGTTGTACTGCCCTGTGTTGCATGCATGTGAAAGAACACCGGGGAACATGCCGTCGTTGGTCAACTGGTTGAAGTCGGATGAGCCGAAGCTCATGTCGGCCCAACTCGTGCTGCTGCCATGACCACTGAAGGTGATCATGGAAAGGCCGGCGTTGATTGCCGTGACAGCCTGTGCCGCAGTGCCGCCGGAGTGGGGGTAGACCTTTGTGCTCATGTAACCGCGTGGCGTGGCGTAGGTGTCGACGCAGAAGTTGTGGGTGCCCTCGGAGATGTTGTAGTTGTCGCTGGAGGCTATCCAGAGAAGCTTCTGGACCCAGCTGAGCACACCGGTGTTGGATTCGTAGTCGATGACCCTCTGGGCCATGAGAACGGCCTGCCCGGTGTTCTGAACACTGAAGCGGCCTATGAACGCGTCAGGGATGTAGCCGCCGTCATTGAGGGCGACGTAGTAAAGATCGGTGCTTCCGCCGGTTGCAGTGGCGGGCATGCCTGGAACGTACTCGATGTCGCCCACGAGAAGAACGTAGACCGGGGGGTTCGTCCAGGTTTCGATGGCGTTGTGGATGTAGGTCTGGATCTGGGTGGCGGTGGAGCCCGTCACGGAGAGGTCGACCATTGTCACATCGAAACCGAGCGCTTCCTTGTGGGCCACGAAGGCGTCCATGCCGGTGGTCACGAAGTCGGAATGACCTATGATGAGGTAGGGCGCAGGGGGAGTGTCGAGATCGCCCTCGAAAATGCCGTAGTTGGCGGTGAAGCTTGCGAGAAGGGTGTCGAACTCGTTGCAGGCCATGCGGCGGGCTCTGTCGTAGCTTCTGCCGATGTCTCCGCCCGTGAAGTCGAGCCGGATGTCGGCCGCAGCAAGGAAGGTGAAGCCGCCGGAGGGGTCCCACCGAACGGGAGTGACCTCGATCAGGGCAAGGTTTCGACCGCGCATCTCACCGGCGTAGATAACCCTGACCCATTCGGCGGGGTAGAGGGTGCCCAGTGAGTACACCGAAGGGTCGTGCACCACGGTGAAGCTGTCACGGGGGCGGCTCTTCTCGGCGCTGATGACCGCGGGTTCCACGGGAAGTCCCGAACCGTCGAAGGTTTCGACCCTGTGTTCGGTGACGCTGACATCAACGGTGGCGCCGATGGGGATCTCGATCCAGGTTCGGTAGACCGGGAGTCTGGGGAAACCGGCTTCGGAGAGGTTCACGGCATCGGCCACTGTAACTGTGGCGTACTGAACGCCGCGCATGAACATGGTTCCGAACTGCGGAACACCGGCTGTGAGCACAATGCTCATGCCTTCCGCTGAACTTTCAGTGACGGTGACCCCGGCAAAACCGGCCGCCGCTGCAAGAACGATAACAGCAAGAAGTTTCAACTCATCTCCTTTTTCTTGAAAGAACCGCGTAAAATGCGGTGTTGGACAAAGCAATCCCTCAAGGTCTGTAGATTTCTATAATAGGGAAAGTTCCAAGCCGGGTAAAGGAGTTTCATGAAAGCCCTGCTGATTGTTCTTCTGCTCCTCACCGTTCCGGGAATGCTGCATTCGCAGGAAGGAGTAGCCCTCGTTCTCTCCGGGGGAGGCGCCCGTGGGCTCGCACACATCGGTGTGCTAATTGCGCTGGAAGAAGAGGGCGTTCCGATCAGGGCGCTTGCGGGCACAAGCATGGGCGCCCTGCTCTCCGGGCTTTATGCCTGCGGTTACAACGCTTCACAGTTGGACAGCATCGCACGAAGCGTCGACTGGGACCACCTCTTCAGTTCCACCCCCGATGCCCGAATGGCACTGCTCCCGGACAGGATAAGAGGCAGGCAGGACCTCATCACCCTGAATCTCAGGGGGCTCATGCCGCTCATACCGTCCAGCGCAGTCTCCAACATGCGTGCGGGTCTGCTTCTCTCCTCGCTGACGGGACCCCTGCAGGTGCAGCGCGGTTCCTCCTTCGATTCGCTTCCGATCCCGCTCAGGGTGGTGGCGGTCGACATCCCCACCTGCAGACGGGTCATGTTCCGTTCGGGTGACCTTTCCAGGGCTCTTCTTGCCAGCATGGCAATACCAGCTGCCTTCCCCGCGGTAAGGGATGGGGAAATGCTGCTGGTGGACGGCGGTGTTTTCGACAATCTTCCCGTCGACGCCGCGGCCAAGGCCTGGCCGGACCTTCCGGCGCTCGCCGTCGATGTGGGTTACACATACCCCGATTCCTTCCCCGATGAACCGTCACTGCTCGACATGGGCAGCTACGTCTACGACGCAATGTCAAAACGGGTGAACGACCAGCACATGATCGAGCCCGAATGGTACTTCCGCCCCGACCTGGGTGACACGAAACTGTGGAGTTTCGACTCCATCGACAGCCTTGTACAGTGGGGATACACCCAGACCATCGACTGGCTTGCGCAGAACCCCGACATCCCCCGGGGCGCGCCTCCACGTGAGCCCTTCACTGCTCCGGTTTACAGGCTGAGAAACCTTCTGATTACCGGGAACAGCAGGGTCTCCTTTCGCGCGGTGAACGCCTGGCTCCTTCTCGAGAGGGGCGATTCCATTCTTCCTGGAACCGTCCGGGACGCCTCCGAAGAGCTGTACGCCTCAAATCTCTTCGAAACCCTCAGGTTCAGGTTGTACCCGGGTGATACTGCCGACAACGTGGACATCGCCTTCATTCTCAAGGAGAAGAACCCCGCATCCCTGGGCATAGGCCTCACGTACCACAGCGACTACGGCCTCGACGGACGGATAACGATCGACCACCGCAACACCTTCAACCGCGCCATGACAGGGATCGTCAGTGCCGGGGGGGGCGACAGGTACGCTTTCCTCGAGGGATCACTGAACACCCGAGCCGGGCAGAGCTATCTTCGCCTCGAGGGCAGCATGCACCAGATCATGGCCGAGGAGCCGTGCCGGGACGGAACGTCTCCCGAACGGATCTGGGCCGACCACCACCTTTCCCTTTCATCGGGCCGCACAGTTTCCTGGTTCGGGTTGACCGAAACGGGTGTCGGCTGGTTCGGCCGGCGTTACAGCGGCTTTTCCCGCGAGGGTTTTCCAGCTGTTTTCGTAAGGGCCACTGCGGACACAAGGGAGAATCCATCGGCAATGGCGCCCGGCACTTCACTGTCCCTTGGCTTCTCGGTCTCTCCACAGCCCAGCCACAGGCACAACCTCTTCACCTGGAGCTTCGAGGGGATGGCAGACATGGGTTACGGGTTCATCTCCGGCATGAGCACATGGGGGCAGATCCTCACTGGCCGCAACTACTCCTGGCAGGACTCCCGCAACACATCCGAATGCTCAATTCCGGGCTACAGGTGGAACACCCTCCCAACGAGACAGAGAACAGCTGCGAGCGTCTTTCTGCAGCACAAACTGTTGGGTCCGGTCAACGCGGGCCTTACCTCAGCCGCGACGTGGGATTACGAATCGATCCGTGACCCCCGTGACGGCGACCTGCACTACGGTGTGGGGGCGTATCTTCAGATGAACGTGCCGGGAGGATCGGCAAAACTTTCCGTGGGGCTTCCCGATGACGGCTCAATACGCTGGACAGTTTCGATGGGAAGCGATTACTCGTTCGGACCGGGAAGGTAGACATGAAGGTTTTACGCAGACCGGGCATCAGACCCGCAAGGGTCATGGAGGATGGGGCATCGGGAGTCAGCGAGGCGCTCATAGCCGATCAGGCGTCGGGCTGCGGAAAATTCAGCGCCAAGAAGGTCTTCATCTCCCCCGGGGGCAGAACGGCCCGTTTCGGCTCTGCAGCGGGAGCACTGCTGGTTCTCCTGGAGGGCATCGCAGGCGTCGCCTCTCCCGACGGCGGGCTCGAGATCATCCTTCCCGGAGATTCGGTGGTGCTCGCTGCAGGGGAGGAATGCAGGGTGATCAACCACGGCGACGACCGGACGGTCCTGTTGAAAGTGGAGGGGATTCGATGAAAAGGCTCTTTGCTTTCACTCTGGCGCTTCTGGTCCTTGGCACCGCATGCAGGGGCGAAGGCCCCGAGGCCGCGGGCGAATCGGTCCCGAGGGTCGAACAGGCACCTGATTCCGATGGAACGGGAGGCATGTAGGCCACCGGTCACTCCCCGTCACCTTGAAAAGCGGCTGCTCAGGCCATCAGCTTCTCACACTTGGCAACTTACGGCTTCTTGGTTACGTTTCAGCGGGAGGGGGCTGGCAGTAAATGGCTGCAAAATTCGTCACCGGACTGGCAAGCGCGGGCGACTCCGTAGCCGCCAGTGAAAATGCCCTGGGAGAAGCCATGGGCAAGCTTGGCGGCTCTGCCCCGGGACTCGTGCTGGTTCACTCCTCATCAAACTGCGACTACAGGAAGGTTCTGGAAACTGTCAGGGCCGGAGTCGGGGCCATCCCCCTGATCGGCTGTTCCACAGCGGGTCACTTCACGGAAAACCGTGTCGGGAATGGGGGTGTGGCGATCGGCCTGCTTTCGTCCGACTCCATGGGGTTTACCACCGCAATAGCCCAGGGAGTACGGTCCGATCCCGAAGATGTGATCAGAAAACTTGCACTGGGCATTCCCACTGTTGAACCCGGAAGGCATCTCACTGCCGTTCTCTTCGCGGACGGTCTGTCGGGCGCGGGAGAGGAGCTTACGCTTTCCGCCTCCCGGCTCTTCGAGAGGTATTCGGGGTACCCGGTGACACTTATCGGGGGCTTTGCCGGAGATGACCTCAACTTCCGCGAAACCAGGGTCTTCCATGGTCTGCAGGATTCCTCCGACGCGGCGGCCGTCTGCTTCATCACATCGGAAAGACCTTTTCACAGCGGGGTGAAGCACGGCCATACCCCACTCAGCAAGCCACACACAGTGACACTCGCAAAGGGCAACAGGGTGTACGAGGTCGACGGAAGGCCGACATGGGAGGTGTGGTCGCGTGAGACAGGCTACGCCATGGAACACCTGAAATCAAGGTACCGCGTGAACAGTCCCGAAGACCAGGCCAAACTCGTACTGGGTAACTTCGAGCTGGGACTCTGCACAGACGGCGATGAGTACAAGATCCGTTTCCCCATGTCCGTCAATCCGGACGGCTCCCTGGTGTTTGCCTGTTCTATCCCCGAGGGCTCGGTCTTCCGCATTATGGACGGAAGCAATACCGACGCCCAGATCGAAGCCTCAATGCTCGCAGCCCGGGCTGCTTTCACCGATGCCGAAAGCTCAGGTCAGACGGACTTCGCGGGCATGCTCGTGTTTGAGTGCGGGATACGGCTGGCGCTTCTGGAAGACAGTTTTACCATGGCCATCGACTCTTACAGGAAGATCCTTCCCGGCAAACCTGTTCTGGGCTGGGAGACGTACGGAGAGATACGGATGCCGCCGGGAAGCTACAGTGGCTTCCACAATACCACCACTGTCGTGGCACTGATTCCGGAGAGCTGATCATGGACACCGAAGGCAGGCTGTCCAGCCCGTTCGATACACCTTTCATGGTTCCGGTGCGGGAGATCGAGCTGGCGCTTGCTGAAAGCTCCGGAATAGAGGCGGCCCAAAACAGGGTAGCCGAGGCGGTTGCCTCACTCGACCTGCCGTCCCAGGGCATTCTCACGCCTCAGGAGGCCGGTCGTGTTTGCTCGCTTCTCATGCGGCAGGGCGGCCTTGTCGCCATGGTCGCTGAGAGCTTTCTCAACAGCCTTGAGAGACGTCTTCTCAAGACCGTGGAACAGACGCTCTGGCGCTCCGAGGAGATGCTGGGAACCCTGGTGGACACAATTCCGTCGGCCATCTACATGAAGGACATCCAGGGGCGCATCATCCTCGTTAACGAGGCCTACGAGAAGATCGCCGGGAAAACCCGAGACAGGATAATCGGCTTCAAGGAAAGGAACGTCCTTCCGGAAGACACCGCGCTTTCCAATGGCAGGGTTGACCGTTGGGTCCTCACGGACGGGAAGCAGTTCCGCCACGAATTCGGGATGGAATCGGCGGGTCGGCACCGCATTTTCGAAGCCGTCAAAACACCGGTTAAAAACGCCGAGGGGCAGGTGGTGGGTCTGCTTGGTGTTCTCAACGACGTCACCGACAGCAGACTGATGCAGGAGGAGCTTCTGAAGGCGGTCAGGCTGGAATCGGTGGGACAGCTCGCCGGCGGTATCGCCCACGACTTCAACAACCTGCTCACGGTGATCCTCGGCGCCGCTTCCCTCGCCGCACGCAAGATAGAACAGGGCCAGGATCCGGGGAACACCCTGCAAAGGCTGCAGGAAGCGGGGCAGAAGGCCAGGGCCCTCACGCACAGACTGCTCACCTTCAGTACCGGGGGCGCTCCGATAAAGAGCATCACAGATTTCCGTGAGCTGCTTGAGGAAGAGGTTGTGCTCACTCTCTCCGGCACCACAATCCGATGCGTATTCGAGTTTCCCCCCGAACTTCACATGGTTCACTGCGACCGGGGCCAGCTCGCCCAGGCCATACGCAACATCGTGCTTAACGCGGTGCAGGCAATGCCCGGGGGCGGGACCATCACGGTCTCCGCGGCAAATGTCAGGATCAGTGACTCCAGGAGCAAGGACGGTCCGGTCGATGGGGAGAGCCTTCCTCTCGATTCGGGCGACTACATCAGGTTCTGCATCAGAGACCACGGTTCCGGCATCCCCCGCGACATAAGCTCGCGCATCTTCGACCCCTACTTCACCACCCGTGACAAGTCCACGGGGCTGGGGCTGCCCACCGCTTACAGTGTTCTGAGGCGCCACCGGGGCTTCCTGAGGTTCGAGCCTCCTCCCGGGGGAGGCGCTGCCTTCTACGGCTATCTGCCCTCCGCCGGGGATGTCCCCGCGCAGAGTGAAGTCTACAGGGTTTCAAGGGCCAATCTCAAGATCCTCGTACTGGATGACGAACCCATGGTTCTCGAGACCCTTGGCGAAATGCTTGAGGCACTGGGTCATTCCGCGGGGCTGGCCGATTCCGGGGAAACGGTGATTAGGATGTATGAAGAAGCCCATGAAGCCGGTGAACCCTACGACCTTCTGATACTCGACCTCACTGTCCCGGGGGGCGTGGGAGGTGAGGAAACCCTTAAAACACTGAAAAGCAGGTACCCCGAAGTGAAGGCTTTCGTGTCCAGCGGCTACTCCAACAACCCCATCATGGCCAACCACGAACGTTTCGGCTTCGTCGGCGTCATCGCCAAACCCTACCACCTCGACCAATTGGGGGACACCATACTAAATTATCTTGCGACGGAAGGGCTGAGATTGAAACAAAGTTAAAGTCTTTGTTTACGAAAATTGAAGCCTGTCGAAACAACCAGATCCAAAGAAAGAAATGACTGTTTTAAGGGTGGGGTCCCCGCCTTCGGGGAGAGAGATCCAGACCCGAAACCGACTCGCACAGTTTGAGGAATGCGCTGTCGCCAAGAGGGCGTCCACTTCCCTCATGCCTGCGAAGCAGCACCATCTCCTCCGGATTCGCAGAAAAAGCCAGAAACCCTCGCCAGTCATCAGCAAAGGTATGCAGAAGATCGCTCTGTGAGATCACAGGATCGGCTTCAAGGCCAAGATGGTGCCGGGCGCTGCTCCAGCGCCACTGCTCAGGCAGGGCGCAAAGCCCTGCCCTGACGGGATTCTGCTCGATGTATCGTGCAGCCAGAAGAAGATGCGCATCATCCATGGGAAAGGAAGCATACCTGCCCTGCCAAAGGTGCCCTGTCCAGCACTCCCTTCTGTTGATCAACCAGGTGTACCTGCGATGCACCTCGCCAAAAGCCCTCGTCAGGTTTCCGGGATTCCTCGGGACTGCGACGATGTGAACATGGTTGGGCATGAGGCAGTATGCCCAGACATCAACACCACGCAGGCTTGTAAACTCCAAAAGAATGGAAAGATAGGTGGAGTAGTCCGGTTCGTTGAAGAATACTTTCTGCCGCCTGTTGCCACGTTGCGTGACATGATGCGGAATGTCCGCCAGTACAACGCGTGCTATCCTCGCCATTGGGTTAATTTATCGTCAACCATGATAACGTCAATACTGATGATTCGGGAGAGCGCGTTACAGGGAACGCCGAATTCGATCATTCATGTTTGATGAGCAAGCCCAGGGGATCGAAGCCTCGGTTATAAAACGCTCTGTTTGAATGCCATCAATCGGAGAGCATCACCGGCTGCGATCCCGCGGACTTCCGGGATCAGTCGCGATGGACCCCTGAGGAGAAAACCTCTACTTCAGGCAGTATATCTGGAACCGGTTGATCGCCTCGTCGTCGCGGACCTTGTGCACTCCGTGGATCTCGCCCTCGAAGCCGGGAAACATGGCTTCAAGTTCCTCGACCGCACCCAGGTAGTCGATGATGTGCCGGGTTTCCTCGGTGATCATCTCGCCGGGCATGATGATGGGAATGCCGGGCGGATAGGGAACGACCTGCACGGCAACCACCCTCCCCTCCAGTGACCTGATGCTGACCCTCTCCACCTCGCCCCTGACCATCTCGCGGTACGCCTGGCCGGGCGTCATGACCTGTCGGGGCAGGGTTCGGAAGCATGAGAGCATCCCGTCCACAAGACGGTATTCCCTCAGGAAGGTGTGCATCCTCATGCAGAGTTGCTGGATCGTCATTTCGCCGTACTCGTCGGGATGGGTCTTCACAAGTTCAGGCAGTATCTCCTCGAGCTCGACATCCTCGTCATAAAGCTCCTTGAAACGGAACAGCTCCGCCAGAAGGGTTCCGGACTTGCCTTTCGTGATGCCTATGCTGAACAGGAGCAGCCACGAGTAATGGCCCGTCTTCTCGACCATGATGCCCCTGGAGCGAAGCCACTTGGTAACGATGGCAGCAGGAATGCCCCACTCATCAAGGTTGCCCTCTCGATTGATACCGGGTGTGGCAAGTGTCACCTTGAACGGGTCCAGCATGATCCCGCCGTCATCCATGCCGTTGAACATGTGCCAGGAATCAGATGCCTTAAGGGTCCACCACTCCTGCTCTGCCAGAAGCTGCTTGTCCTCCACGTCAAGAAGGTTGTCGGGCTGCCACGCGGTGAACCACCACTTCCGGGACGGGTCAGACTCCGAATGCATTATCTCGCTGTTGATCGAGGCCATTGTCTTTCTGAACACAACGGGTTCGCGGAGGGCTTCCTGCATCATACGAACGCCGGCCTTGCCTTCCATCATCTGCGTTGAGACATCTAGGGTGGCGATCATGCCGTACTGGGGCGAGGTAGAGCTGTGCATAAGGTACGCCTCGTTGAACACATCAGGATCGATCCTGCGGTCAGCTCCGTCGCGGTAATGCACCATTGATGCCTGGGACATGGCTGCGAGTGTCTTATGGGTGGACTGCGTGGCGAAGACAGGCATCCTTGCCTCGTCATTATCCGGTCTTGGGGTCATGGCGTAATGGCCCCGGTAAAGCGGATGGAAGTGGGCGTACGCGAACCACGCCTCGTCGAAATGAATGCCGTCGACCGTTTCGGAAAGCGCTTCAGTAATCCGCAGAGTGTTGTAGCACAAGCCATCATAGGTGCTGTTGGTGATGGTGGCCAGGCGAACCCTCGAGTTCTTGTCGATGATGAGGGGACAATTCTCGATCTTGGCCCTTATGGCCTGCGCGTCGAACTCCTTCAAGGCTATTGGACCGATGGTTCCGTACGGGTTCCTTGTGGGTTTGAAGTAGATCGGAATCGCGTCTGCGAGTATGATGGCGTGGTTGATGCTTTTGTGGCAATTCCTGTCGACCACCACCACGTCGCCCGTGGTGACCATCGAGCTCCAGACCATGAGGTTCGCCGCACTTGATCCGTTGGTTACGAAGAACGTCTGCGAAGCGTTGAACACCCTTGCGGCATGCCTCTCCGCAGCTCCGATCGGACCCTGGTGGTCGGGAAGAGAACCAAGCTCGGGAACCGAGACCGAAAGGTCGGCCCTGAACATGTTCTCGCCGAAGAAATCAAAGCACACTTTGCCGGCGGGTGTCTTCATGAATGCGACACCACCCATGTGCCCCGGGGTGTGCCATGAGTAGCGGTACTCTTCGGCGTACTTCACCAGCTCCCTGAAGAACACCGGGAGTATCCCCTCGATGTAGGAAAGGGCGGCCTTCTCGATCCTGCCGGCGATGAAGTCGGGCGTGTCTTCGGCAAGCCAGATGTACCCGTCGATCTCCCTGAGGATTCCGATCGGCAACTTCTCCACGCTGAACCGGTCGGTCATGAGCAGCACGGGCAGAACGTCGCTGAAGCGCCTTATCCCCCGCAGGAAATCCTGGGGCATGTCATTCTCGGTGTTCCAGTCAACAACGGCGCATCCGAGGTTGGGATGGGTGTGGAAATCACTGAGGCCATCGGTACAGTTTTCGGCCTTCAGAACGGTGAAACCTGAGTTCTCCAGTTTCTCCGTGATTGCCCGCACCCTTCTGCCCTCGAGGGTGTGTGATCCGATCTCGCCACTGACTATGAGGATGGGAAACGATCCTCTGTTTACTGCCTTCATTTTGCCCTCTCCTCAAAAACTGTGGAAAAACCAAACCGGGCCGATTGCGGAAATATACATTTCTGGAAAGTGACAACCCTCGAAGATGAGCATAGGGCCGCAACCGGGTGCTGTGTCAGCTCAATTTAATGACCTGTAATGAATTACAAAACCGATTGAACAATGATCGTACAAAAGGGAGCAGGTCAAGTCTGGAAAAGGGGTAACCGAATAGTATGTAATTGCACACCAATACTCTACATCAATAAACTAAGTTATCTAAGTCCGTCCCCAAACCATGCAACGGTGCGAGCGAGGCCGTCGGCGAAGGGGACGACGGGGGTGTAGCCGAGGAGGCGCTCGGCGAGGGCGATGGAAGCGCAGGAGTGCATCACGTCGCCAGGGCGGGATTCGCGGTGAACCGGGGTGATGTCGGGGCGGCCGACAAGACGCGCTATTTCAGTGGCCAGGTGGTTCACGGTCACCGAACCGTTGCACGCCACGTTGATCACCCGGCCCGGAGCATCGGGGGCATCGGCGGCCAGCAGGTTGCCGTGGACCACGTTTGCAACATAGGTGAAGTCACGGCTCTGCTGGCCCGAGCCGTTTATGGAGGGCGCGCGCCCCTCACGGAATGACCTGATGAAGAGGGGGATGACTGCGGAGTAGGGGCTGTCAGGGTCCTGATGGGGGCCGAACACGTTGAAATACCGCAGGGCGACAGTTTCGAGGCCGTAGATCCTGTGGAAGACCTGGAAGTAGGCCTCGCCAGCCAGCTTGCTCACCGCGTATGGTGAGAGGGGCATGGGTGAGAGGGTTTCGTCCTTGACCTCGCAGGGAGCGTTCCCGTAGATGGACGATGAAGACGCGAACACAACCCTTCGAACTCCGGCGTCGACAGCCGCGTGAAGGACGTTAAGGGTGCCACCCACGTTCACCTCGTTGGATGTTATGGGGTCGGCGATCGACCTGGGAACCGAGGGCAGAGCGCCTTCGTGGAAAACAACCTCCACGCCCTTCATGGCCTGCTGGACAATGTGGAAGCTGCGGATGTCGCCCTCGAGGATCTCAACGTCCGAAGCCACATCCTCGAGGTTCCTGCGGTGCCCGGTCGAGAAGTTGTCGAGTACACGAACCACCCCGCCCCGGGCCAGAAGCTCTCTGACTATGTTGCACCCGATGAACCCGGCGCCGCCGGTGACAAGATACACGCCCATTGAAGATCCCTTCCGAACGGGACAAAAACCGCGAGAGAAAAATCCCGCAGAGCTAAACTAACCTTTTCAAAGAGGGGTACGCAATGGCCGGGCGCAACTCACCCCCCGGGGGAAGGCTCGGACAGACCCGTCGCTTTTCTAAGTTCGACCAGCTTGGCTTCCGTATCCCAGTGCGGATGCTCCTTCTGAAGCAGGTCGCCCTCACTGAGGCATCTTGTTAGTACTTCGCGGTCTCCCGTTGCGAGGAAGAGCTGCCTGAGGAGGTCAAACCTCTCCAACCCGTCACATGGTCCGGAAAGGGCTTCCCTCAGTACCTTCTCGGCCTCCCCGTTCCTTCCCTGGGCCACAAGGAGCTTTCCAAACGAACACGAATAGTAACTTATGTAGTCTTCCGGGAACCCCCACTCC
Organism: candidate division Hyd24-12 bacterium UBA6080; assembly: GCA_002436025.1. Classification (GTDB taxonomy): domain Bacteria; phylum Fermentibacterota; class Fermentibacteria; order Fermentibacterales; family JCC-6; genus UBA6080. The sequence continues at coordinate 162,140 of DIXM01000002.1, read as the reverse complement.
CGCACCTGGTTGATCAAAACCTCGGCTTCCTCCGCCCTGCCCATGTCAACCAGCACGTTGCTCATCTCCAGTGCGTAGTCAACCCTGTGCAGCCCCAGGCCGTGATCACGGCACACATCCAGGGCCTCGGAAAACAACCGGCATGCATCTTCTCGCCGCCCCACCCTTGCGCAGGCGCTGGCAAGGTTGGCAAGGGCGATCGATAGCGATTCCCCGCCTCCGTACCGTCTTGCCAGCTCAACCGATCTCTCAAGCAGCCGGAACGCCTCGGGCGATGGGTCCAGCTTCTCCATGAGCGAGCCGAGGTTGCCGGTGGCCTGAAGCTCCACAAGCCTGCTCCCAGTACGCCGGGCAAGCTCCATGTGCTCCCTTGTCGTCCGCATGGCGTCCATCATCCTGTTTGGAAGGTACTTGTAAACCAGCGCGAGGTTGCCCACGCTGAGTGTCTCCATCAGCAGATTGCCCGCTTCCCTGGCGTAGTCACGAACCATCTTCAGGCTTTCCTCAGCTTGCTCAAGCTTTTCCCGAAGCCTGAGCATGCAGCCGCAGGCGTTGCCCAGGGCTTTGTAAGCCAGGAGCCTCTCTTCGGGGGTGCCCGAGCGGAACTCACGGTAGACATCAAGAAGAAGCTCGAGTGCCAGGTCGTTCCTGCCCTCGAGCACTGTGACCCGTCCACGCAGATGCATCACTTCAGGCCGAAGGGAAGGGTTCATGTGTTCCAGCTCGCGAAGATGCTCCATGGCGTCACCGGGACGGCCCGCGTTCACAGCCAGGTTCGCCCGCATCAGCTTTATCACGGCATGCATCGAAGGGTCGTCACCGATGTCGAGCGCGGCTCGCTCGATGGCTTCGTGGGCCCGCCCGATATCCCCCGACGATATGATCAGGTTAAAAAACAGCCGGTGGGCGGTCATCCGCTGAGCGGGGTTCTCGGAAAACTCAAGGACCTTTTCGAGCTGGAACTGGCACGAAGTGGTCATCCTTCTCGAAAGGGAATACTCCCCGGCCCTCATGTACCAGTCAGCGGCGTCGCCCCCCCTTCCGGCCATCTCCATGTGGTGGGCTATGATCGCAGCTCTTTCAGGTTTCTCACCCCACAGCCCTGCCATGCCCTCGGCTGCCTTCTCATGAAGCGGAAGCCGCTCTCCCTGAAGCTGAAGCCTGTAGGCGGCTTCCCGGAGAAGGATGTGGACGAAGCTGCAGCTCCCGTCCTGCTCGACCCGCCAGACCCTTTCCCTCACACCCCTCTCAACGAGCTCACCGGTAAGGCCTCCGTTGCAGAGAATGTCGAGGACCTCCCGGTCGAACTCCCTTCCAAGAACGCTGGCGCAGAGCACCGCCCTGCGAAGCTCTGCTCCGAGTCTGTCCAGGCGGGCCACCAGGAGGGCGTGAAGGCTTCCGGGGAAGCTGTCGTCGCAGGGCGGTGAATCGGCTGATTCCAGCATGCCCGCATAGTGCTCCATGAAGAAGGGGATGCCCTCGGTGCGTCTGTTGAACCACTCCAGCAGGTCGTCCGAGGGGGCCCGACCCAGGCTCCACTGCAGGAAAGCCCTGCTGCCATCCCGCGAGAGCGGACTGAGCTCGACGGTCCGGGGCGCGATGCCAAGTGTTGAGACGGTGTCTCCACTGTCGGGCCTGGAAAGAAGGAGCAGCGGCGGCCGGTGCTCCCCAAGCTCTCCCAGAACAGCTGAAAGAAGCCCCAGGGAGTCAGGCGAGATCCACTGAAGGTCATCCACAGCCAACACCATCGGACCCAGAAGGGAACTTCCCCGGATGAACGCCGCGAGAGCCGCGACGGTGTTGGTAAACCTGCCCTGGGGATCGAGCCCCAGGTAAAGCGATCTCTCCCATCCCAGCCCCACCAGCGCCGCCAGGAATGATTCGGCGCGAAGAAGCTCGTCGGCGGCATGCAGGGCGGCGGGGTCACCAAGGTCCTCGAGGCGGCCGATGAACCCGTAGAGTTTCTCCTTGAACGCCGGCAGCCCTTCCTGCCGGTCCCTTCCGCCAAGCCACTCGCCGAACCACGAACCGAAGATGTCCGACCCCGAAGCTGGCAGCGAACGGCAACGGAGGTTCATGAACAGGGTGTCTCCACGCCTGCGTTCGAGTTCCTCCAGAAGCCGGGTTTTTCCCATGCCCGTGTCACCCTGCAGAAGGACCGATGAACCTGAGAGGGAAATCTCCCTTTCCACGAGTTCAAGAACGTCCTCGCGTTCGATAAGCGGAGGGGTCGAACCCCGTGTCTCCCTCCTCTGTTTCCAGGGCGAGAGAACCAGCGCGTTCACCACGCCTGAAAAACCCTTCAAGGAAAGACAAAGCTCACTTCTCATCCCGAGCCGGGATGCCTGGTTGAAAACGGGGTCTCCGTAAACGCTGTTCCACACAGCGGCATCGTGAAGCCTTGCCGCGAGGTTCACCGAGGGGCCCAGAACCGTGTAGGACTCGAGCATCGGTGTGCGGATAGCCCCGCTGAACACCAGGCCCGTCGCGGCACCGGCGCGAACCCTTCCCGATGCTGATGAGAATACGCCTCGCAGAAAGCTGTCGGCCCTGTAGGGATCGTCCTCGCGCGTAACCGGCGCGCCGAACACCACGAGCAGCCGCTGTCCGGCTCCCCCCGCGTGAAGACCCGAGACGAAGCCCCCCATCTCGCCGGCCAGTTCCAGCACCTTTGTCTGGAACTCCCTGGGGCAGTGACACCCCGCCCTGTTCTCTATGGAGAGGAAAATGCTGGTGACCTGCCTGAACTGGTTGACGACCCCTTCAGGGAAAAGGTCGGGGGGCAGGAAACCGGCAACAAAAACAGGCCCGCGTGAAACCGGCGCCGGAACTGATCCGCCGGCCACTGGGCAGGTCACATCATCGTCTGCTGCAAGGCTCAGGGCCGAGCCCTGAAAGCTGAAGAACGTCCAGGAATCGCGGGGGATGGCATCCCAGACGACCTGGCCGCTGCCCACTGTTGTCTTCAGGGGCAGGGATGCGCCGGAAGGTCTGGCGTGAAGCATCCCGCATGCACTGCCAGCGGTCTCAAGGCCGTCGGGAAACACCACCGTAACGGCGTCACCGGCGAAAGAAACGGGAAAACCGCCGTGGATCGAGCATATCTCGACAACTCCCGAAAGGGTTTCGCTGACGTCCCGGGAGATCTGTTCGGCACCTTCGACGCCCATCCCGGCCATCCCCTGGAACCTGCTGGTGAACCCGCGGATGTCGGCAGTTACCGCCGCGCCGGGAAAGCTGCCGGCGAATTCGCCCCGGGAGATCGACCTGATGATCAGTTCAGGGGCGTGTCTCACAAGTTACCCTTTCCGGTCCGATGGTTTCATGAACGAGTATCAGCCCGGAAAGTACCAAAGAAGGGGTTGAAAAGCAATCTGCGGAGGGACGTGCGGGCCGGGAAAAACCCGGCCCGCGGAGGTAAACTACCTTGTAACGACCATTCTGGCGGTTGCCGAAGCGCCCTGGTGTGAGAGACGGGCGAAGTAGACACCCGGGGTGAGGCTCAACGTGGAGAGGGACATCGTATGCGTCCCCTCACCAAAGTCGGCAGAGGGAACCGACAGAACCTGCCTTCCCGTGATGTCGAACACCGATATCCCCGCGGTGCCCGACGACGGAAGGTCGAAGCTGACCGAGACCATGCCGCCCGAAACCGGGTTCGGGTGAACCGAGAGGGAAAATCCCGGCAGCGCCCCCGAGGAGGAGCCCTCGGTGCCGGTGCCGTAATAGCTTCTCCAGACGGAACTTGCCGGAGTGCCGGCGTAAAGGTAGAAGTTTGCAGAATCGTACAGCGTTGTTATGGCAGCAGGGGTTGAGCAGACCTGAACCGGCGTGCCGGACCAGTTCTCCCACTTCCAGATGCCCTGTGACGAAGTGCCGACGATGACGCTCAATCCGTCGCTTGAGGGAACCGCAGCCACGGAAGAGCTGAAGGCGGTTGTGACCCTGGTCCAGGTTGCGCCGCCGTTCACGGAGGTGTAGAGACCCGAGGATGATGCGGCGGCGAGACGGGAGCCGTCAGTGGGGTTCACGAGAAGCTGGTAGGGCGAACCCGACCATCCCGTAGCCGCGACGCTTTGCCAGGAGGCACCGCCATCCTCGGTGAAGTAGACCTTCCAGACGCTGCTTTCGTAAGCGAGAGCGAAGACCCTGTCGGTGTCCGAAGGGTCAACCCCTATCGCCCTGACATATCTGTAATCGGTGCCCGAGGAGAGGGTGTGGCGCGTCCAGCTCGTGCCGTTGTTCTCGGTCTTCGAGATCGAAAGAATGTAATTGGGAGCCGTGTACTTGTAGCCGGTGTACCAGTAGGTGCTGCCGCCGCCGAAGACGAGGTCGTAACCACTGCCGTAGTAATTGTCGCTTGTCGACCAGACGGAACCTCCGTCTGTGCTCTTGTAGAGCTCGACGCCGCCTCAACCACTCCCTTCGAGGCCCAGTATCACATTGGAGCCGTTGGTGGCGAGGCGCACGAAATCACCGCAGGTGGAGGGTCGGCTGACGAATTGCCAGGTGCCCGAAGGGCTGTCCTGCATCTTGAAGAGCCCCTGGCTGGCCATGTTGACCCATACGTACCCGTTGGACTGGGCCATGGAAACCACGTTCCCGATAACCAGGCCAGAGTTGCTGGCAGTCCAGGAAGTGCCGCCGGTGGTGCTTCGGAAGAAGCCTGCGGTGGTTCCGGTGTAGGCAAGCGATGCGTTCTCGCGGTCGGGGATGATCCACTTGCAGTTGGTGCCGGAGAGGCCGCTGTTGTGGGTGGTCCAGGAAGCCCCCGCGTTGACGGTGCGGTACGTGGAGCTCAATCCCGCGCCCAGTGCGAGGTTGTTGTCGACCGCGCTGAACCCGAGCGAGTAGTTGTAGTACTGGGTGATACGGGTCCAGGTTGAGCCGCCGTTGGTGCTGCGGTGCAGCGCCAGATAGGCTCCGGCCAGAATGATGTCGGGGTTGGTGGGGTGAAATGCCAGCCCCTCGAAGTAGTAGTCCGTTGATGCCCCCGAAGGCGTGAAGTCGGTGAACGTGACACCGCCGTCAGTTGACCTGAAAAGCTGTGCCACGGTGCTGCCCGAGGATTTGTAACCCCCCACAAGTATCAGGTCGGGGTTCGAGGGGGCGACGGCAATGCTTCTACCGTAGGAATGAAGCCCTGCCTCGCCGATATAGGTGCTGGTCCAGGTCGCCCCATTGTCGGTGCTCTTGAAGAAGGTCATCCGCCAGAAGCTTCCGTCATACTTGTAGCCCGTGGCGAAAACCGTTGAACCATTCGACGGGTGCGCCTCGGCAAGCCAGAACACGGTGTTTGAGAAGGAAGCCGATGACCAGGTAAGTCCCCCGTCGGTGGAGCGCCAGACACGGCTGCTTCCAACCGCGACCAGGTTGCCGGTGGAGGTTACGACCATGTCGTACGCTGTGGAGCCGGTGAACGTTGAAAGGGCCTCCCAGGAAAGCCCTCGATCCTGCGACCGGACGACCACCGTAGGGTTGTAACCGCTCATCCCGTAAAGGACGTCTGCATCAAGCGGCGACTGGTTTATCGCCTGGATCTCCCCCCCCTCGGGTCCAAGGCTTTCGAAGGGGCCGTAGCCTGCAAGCATCAGCAGCAGAATTGTCAGCACCATCTTCTCTCCTTTCCGGAAACATTTCCACAACTCCCGGTATACAATCACGTGCATTCCGTGCAAAAACAAGCCCCGCATGAAGCTGGGGCTGAACAGCGAAAGAATGGTACTTGACTTTTCATGAAACATAACTATTGTTGCGCGCCCGGAGGAACCGATGAATAAAATCAACTGGAAGCATACAATCATCGGATTGATCCTCGGAGCGCTTATCGCCCTCTTCATCGCCGGGGAAGTCAGGGAAAGGCAAATCGGAAATGATCAGGATACGCAGACGGGGGTTGACCTCTAAGCTCTTCTCCCTCATCGGGGGTGTCACGACGGGCCTTGTGATAACAATGGCCGTTGTAATTCCCATGCCAGGAAAGCGCGTCCCCGTGCTGATGACCCATTCCGGACCGCCTGCCGTTTCAAGGGCTTTCGAGGCCAAGGATCTGCCGGACCAGACTCCGGCCGTTGTGCAGGACGCCAGGCAGACCACTGTTGCCCCTCATTACGAGCAACCCCTCCAGATACCTCAGGCCCCTGTCTTCACACTTCAACCAGAAACCGTGCTACCCGACCAGACCGGCAGGAACATCGCCCTTCAGGAGCAGACAAGACCCGCTATACCCAACAGGGTCACGCATCAGCTCGCCCAGGCGTGGGAGCCCGGCAGTGCTTACTCACTCAGGTACCTTCCCCACGCCGACTCGGGCAACAGTCCCCGCAGACCTGACCCTGGGCAGCCCGGTCTCACGGGCAGGGACGGCAGGAACCCCAAACCACCTGAAGGCCCCGAGCCCACGTCTTTCGGCAACTAAGCGAGAAGACCAGGCTCACCAATCGTCTGGCGCGGCCCAGGAAGGCCGTAACGGCTGCGTTCGCAGGGCATCCCGTGAACACCGCTTCCCCGGTGATCCATGAGCACCGGCTCCTTGAAAGCTCGAGCGAAGGTGTTCAACATCTCCAATTGCCGTGTGATGCGTTTCTCGAATGCTCCCGGCTCAAATCTGCAGGCATGGGTACCAGCTTTACCGTAAAACAGCCCGGATGTATCATCGGTCAAGTTGAAACGGAGGCTTCATGAAAAAACTTGTCATCACGGCTCTTGCCACAGCCGTGTCGGTTGCCGCCCAAGGTACCGGCCCGGCCGGGGAAGTTACCCTTAGCCATGTAATCAACAACCTCGAGTTGGGAATGAACACCGAAGACGTCCTGGCAGTCCTTGGTGACGACTTCGAACGGGTGACGAACATGATGGACAATGCCGAGGACTGGCGTTACGACTACCCTGCCGAACCAGGCTACACCTTCACCGTGCCTTCGGGCGAGGACGAGGTGGACACCGGAGGGCTGAGAGGCGGAAGTTTGCGCATGCAGGTCTTTGTGGAGTGGAACGATTCGGGATTGCTTTGCAACTACACGGTTTACACAGGCAATGCAGCAGGGGTGATAAACGAGTACCGGGTGTTCCCCGATGGCACGGTAAGGAAATCCCGGTTCTGACGGCCGAAGCGATCATCTGATCCCGGGCTGGTCCAGCGCCTTGCGAACCGCCCTCAGCAGTTCAACCGATGAGTAGGGTTTCTGAACAAGGGCAAGCCCCTCGTGCAGAACGAAGTTGGTGTGTATGGCGTTCTCGCTGTAACCGCTTGAGAACAGCGCGGGCACGTCGGGCCTGATGGCGCGGATGCGGTCGAGCGCATCGTGCCCCCCAAGCCTGGGCATGATGACGTCGAGAAGAAGCAGGTCCACCCGGGGGGCTGCGCGGAACACCTCAATGGCATCCTCACCGTCAACCGCCACGAGAACGGTGTACCCGGCCCTCTCCAGCATCTTGCGGGCAAGTTCGCGCACCAGTTCGTCATCTTCGGCAAGAAGCACGGTTTCGGTTCCACCGACGGCGGCCCCCTCGAGGTGAACCCCGACCTTGACGGCTTTCTGTTCGGTCATGGGAAGGTACACCTTGAAGAGCGACCCTTTGCCGGGCTCGCTGTAGGCGCCGATCATCCCGTCGTGCTGCTTCACGATGCCGTAAACGGTGGCGAGGCCGATGCCGGTTCCCTTCCCCTCCTCCTTCGTGGTGTAGAACGGCTCGAACACGCGGTCGAGGGTTTCGCGGTCCATTCCCACCCCGGTGTCGGTCACCGACAGCAGCACGAACCGGCCGGGCCTTGCCCATGAGTGGGTCCTGCAGTAGTCCGAGTCGATGACCACATTCGCCGTCTCGATGGTCAGCACCCCGCCGGTGGGCATGGCATCACGGGCGTTCACGCACAGGTTCATCAGCACCTGTTCCATCATCCCGGCATCGGCCTGCACGGACCCCACGGACGAACCGGGAAGCCATTCAAGTCTGATGTGCTCGCCGATGAGACGGCGTATCATCTTGAGCACGTTCTCCACTATCTCGTTGTAGTTAAGGGTCTTAAGGGTCATAACCTGCCTGCGGCTGAAGAGAAGGAGCTGCCGCGTGAGTTCAGAGGCACGTTTCGCTCCGCGCAGTATCTCGGTGATCCCCTGTACGGCCTCGGCATCGGCATGGTCACAGAGTTCGGAAAGCATCTGGGCGTGACCCATGATAACCTGCAGCATGTTGTTGAAGTCATGGGCGACCCCTCCGGCAAGCTGCCCTATTGCCTCCATCTTCTGGCTCTGAAGGAGCTGCCGCTGCATCTCCTCACGGTCGGCTTCGGCCTGAACAAGGGCCTCGCTTTCCCGCAGACCGGCCAGGGCGTACGCAAGGTCACCTGCCATCTCAGCGAGGAGGGCCATCTCCTCCTCGTCCACCCTGGTGTCATCCTGCATGGCCACGGCCAGGTACCCGTACCGTACATTCTTGTGGTCAAGGGGCGCGCAGAGGGAAATCACCGATTCACAAGCTTTTCCAAGCGGACAGGATGAGCAGGTGAGCTTCCTGTTCACCACCGAACATTGTTCACCCTGACGAACCAGTGAAAAGCAGTCGGGAATGAGACCGGAATCAAGCAAGGCTTCGAGCGCATCCACGCCTTTCGCCAGCCCTTCCCCCGTCCAGGAGATCGGGCGCCCGGAGCTGTCCACCCGGACCAGCAGGGCAGACCTGTAGCTTCTATGGTCCACGAGGATCTCAGCGGCCTTTTCAATAAGAACCTGGGGGTCCGTCTCGCGAACGATGAGCTGGTTCACGTCGCGTATGGCCCGGAGCACCAGGTTCAGGTGAGCTATGCGGGCTTCCGAGGCCTTCATCGACGTGATGTCCTGGAATGAACCCCGGACCTTTTCAACCTTCCCGTCGACAATCTCGGGACGACCGATCGTGCGCACCCACTTCTTCTCTCCGGACCGGGTCACGAGCTCAAGCTCCAGATCGTAGGGTGTTCCCGATTCAGTCGCTTCCCGGATGGCTCGAAGGATGCGCCGGCGCGACTCGCCGGTGTAAAAACTCAGCCCGAGTTCCATGGTGGCTCCTGCACCTGGCGGCAAGCCGTGGATGGAAGCCACCTCATCCGTCCAGCTTCCACTGCCAGTGCGGGGGTCGAACTCCCATCCCCCCACTAGGGCTATGCTGCCCATCTCCCGAAGCAGGGAATCCTTGTAGCGGAGCTGTTCCCCTGCCTCCCTCTCAGCGGTTATGTCCTGTATGTACCCCGCAACACTTACCACAACGTCATCCACAAGCACCGCCCGGCCGGCTGTGCGCACCCACATTTCCCGTCCGGCCATCGAAGTGAAACGGCATTCCATCTCGTAGGGTTCTCCGGTCTTCATGCAGGCATTGAAAGCAGAGTAAACCCTCTCACGATCGGGGTGCGGATAGCACTGCACGCTGGCCGATATGTGCTCATCAACGGTCGAAGGGTCTTCGGGGGGTGTCATGTCATGGATGGCATAGGCTTCACGCGTCCAGAACATCCTGCCGCCGGCAACATCGTACTCCCATCCCCCGATCCGGGTTATCTGCTGGGTTGTATTGAGAAGGGACTCGCTGCGGCGAAGCTCGGTGGTACGAAGACGGACCTGGCGCCGCATCAGCCTGAGCCACAGGCCCACCCAGATCAGAACAAAAGCCAGGGGGACAAGAACAACAAGCGAGCGCCGCACTATCTCCAGGAATGAAACCGGAGGCGTCTCACCATAGCCGCCCATCCATTTCTCGAAGATCCGGTGGTACGCCCCCGTCTCGTGAACCACACTAAGCCCCTCGCTCAACTGGGACAGCAGGGCCCTGTTCTCGGAGCCAACGGCGAAGCAGTAGCCGGGTGACAACAAAGGAGTCCTGCCAAGGACAATCTCCCACCCCTCCCGTTCCATGAACCACAAAGCTCCCACCCGTGAGACCACCGCGCAGTCGTACTCGCCCGATATAACACAAAGAAGGGCTTCCTCCTGTGACGACACGAGCCCAAGGGAATCAAAACCGTTGTCCAGCAGGTAGTCGTGCATGATGTCGCCGCGCTGAACCACAACCGTCAGGCCGGAAAGTTCGGCAAGGGAAGCCGGGGCATCCCCGGACCTCACCACGGCCACATAGTGAACGACCGTGTGGGGCTGGGTGAACCCGAAATCAAGATCGCGCCCGGGTGAATAGAACATCCCGGTTAGCCCGTCAACCGAACCATCCAGAAGACCGGCACGCACCGACGACCAGTCGCCCAGCCGGATCTCGATGTCCAGCCCGACCTCGGCCGCCACGGCCCTCATAAGGTCAACGTTCAAACCAGCGGGGTTGCCCAGCGAGTCGAGGAACTCGTAAGGCGGGAAGTTCCTGTCCCCTGCCATAACAAGGACCCTGGGCGGCATTTCCATGGAAGCGAACCATTTGGAATGCAGGTGCGAGTAGGTTCCGTCAACCATAACGATGGAGAGGCCCTCGTTCAGAACTGCGAGAAGCGAGTCGTTCCCCTCCCTCACAGCGAAACACCAATCCTGCCTGAAGCCCTGAATGGGCCAGTCCAACACCCGCAGATCAACAAGCCCCATCTCCGAAACAAGGCGAATGGCCACAAGCCTCTGGGCCACCACCGCGTCAACCGATCCATTGGACAGCATTGAAAGCGCTTCCGCGAAAGAAGCGGTGGAAACAAGCGTTACCCCATAATCCCCGCGAAGAAGGAACTCCTCGGCGTTGTCGCCCTCCATCACTCCCACGACGAGACCGGAAAGGTCTTCGACGGAACGGATCGAATCGCAGTCCGACCTCACAACCACCGCCCCGTGCAGTGACATGTAAGGGAACGTGAAATCGAACAGGGCCTCGCGCTCGGGCGTCCTTCCCACCAGGGGAAGGCATTCGACCAGCCCCTCCTCGAGCCATCCCTTCACCGACGCCCAGGGTCCCACCCCGAAGGACACATCACGCCCCATAGCCCCCAGCGCGGCACGCAGAAGCTCAACGGAAAACCCCGCGGCAGAGCCGGAATCATCAGCAAAGCAGAATGGGGGGTAATCAACCTCGCACCCGGAGAGAACCACCGGGGAGGCGAACAAAAAGGAGCAGCAAACAAGAACAACGGAGGTCAGGAAGACTCTACCCACACCCCTCCCAACGACTGAGTAAAAGAAAGATACAGGAACCGTGGGGAAAAGGGAGGGGGCTTCGATCATCGCATGCCACTGCTGTCCCGGCACTCTCTATCATCGGGAAGCGAAGGCCCTGCGGATATAGTGAAGGAACATTTCCCTGCTCCATGACTCAACCGATGACCTTTCTTCCCCGCTTACGAAGGGCAGAATGTCACCCTTTACCCTCTCCAGGTCCATTTCATGCACCCTCTGGGCCAGCGCTTCCAAAAGCCAGCTTTCACTGGTTTTCAACCCCTTGCCCGCCCACGGCCCGGTCTGATCGAGTGAACTGGCAAGCAGAATCATTCCGGGCCGGACACCCCGGGCAAGGAACCACAAAAGATCGAACCAGTCCCTCCCTTTCATCCAGGAGCGGCAGAGCAGCGCGTGGCACTTGAGCGCAAATGACGAGGAGAGGTCGGACACGACAACCTCATGGGGAATGGGAAAATCCAGAAAAGCACTTGAAACACCTGTCCCCGGTGGCGGGTCAGTGTCTATCTCAAGGCGTATCCGGGTGTACCCTTCCGTTCCAGAAGGAGAAACCCCGATTCGGGTGGTGTCAACAAGCATTATCGCTTTGATGGCGCCTTTGCCGGAAGGTCTTTCCCTGATCGCGGGATTCAGACCGAAACGATGGAATGTATCCAGCAGCCTTTCCCGGTACTCCTTCCAGGAAAAGCCCGGATCAGGTCGCCTCAACAGGAAATCAAGGTCTTCCGAAAAACGGGGCAGGGAGTGAACGATGCGCAGTTCGGTTCCACCGTGAAAAACAGCCTTCTCAAAGAAGCCTGCCGCAGAGAGTGAATAGATCGCCACCTCCTGAACTATCTCCCTGAAGAGCTTCCTTCTCTCTTCAAAGGAGTGACCGGCGTCCTTCTCCAGTCTGTCCATGATCATGGGGTGGATCACGCTTCACCTCCCAAAGCGAACCGCAGTGAACCGAGATACTTCCTCAGTGTCCGGGATCGGCACCCTGCGGACAGTTCCCTTAAAAGATTCAGATCCAGATTCCCAAGAAGACCCGGATCGATACGCAGTTCTGCCTCAAGGGCGTTGATTCCCTCCCACTCAAGGTCTCTTGCTGAAAGAGTGTCAACAAGCGCCCTTTCCAAGCCGGCGATCAGATACGCCGAACCGCCCGAAGACTGTCTTTCCACTCCCAGCAGGAAGCTCCTACCGGTGATCGGTACCCTGCGATAGACAAACCTCCCGAAGGCGTTGGCGCAGCTGTTTGCCCTGCCCCGGGGAATTGCGCTGTAAACTGCTGCCGGCTCCTCCTGAAGCCAGCCGTGGTATCCCAGGGCAGATTCCATGGATACATAGCTCTCCGGAACGATCCTGTTGGCAATCACGAAGGGCCCGGGAGATACACCGCCGATCCCGGGATCGAGTGCATAAAGACCCCTCTTCAGCCTTATCAACTCGCCCTTTTTCAAAGCTCTGTTCACAAGGCCCCATCTTCTTGCATCACCGCCCTCAAGAAGACTGGAGATCACGGCTTTGGATACGACCCTGCCAGCGAAACCCAGTTTCAAAAGCAGCTCCGACAGCTTTTCCATCAAGCCTCCCTCTTCATGGAAGTATTATGCAAACATTTGCGAGCAACCGCAAACTGTGCAAGAAACTTCCATTCTGTGGAAGTATCACGCAAGGATGAGTATGAGAATCCGTCAACGGCAATTCCGGGTTGATCTCGCCGAAGTGAAAGCCAAGGTGAAGACAACTGGTAAGATCATTCCATACAACTACTTGACACACCGAACAAAGAACGGGTATCCCTGCAAGACCCGCACTACCCTATGCAACGTTACAAACTTTGTAACAAAGATGGTTGTATTTGTGACAGATACGGTCGATCGCCCGGGGACAGAACATGGAAAACCCTTCGACCTTCTCAACCTGCCCCACTTTCACTCCGAATACCTGCCCGATTATCTGGACTGGTTCAAGAGCGCAGCGCGCACCGCATCCAGACAGCTCCTGCACATCGCATATGCCATGGAAGCATGGCGGTCACGAAGGCGAACCTTTTCGATGATGTCTCCCATACAAAGAAAGAGGGGTTAGCCAGTATTGCCTCGGGAAGCCCCCGGGGATACCCGCCAAACCCGGCGAACTGCATGAAGTTAAGGTCAATGCATTGACTCTAACAGGAAAAGCGAACCAATATCATTGTCTTGTAGCAATCTAAGCGAGGCAGCAGCGAACGGTCACAACCCGGGGTGGTTTTCCGCCGGGCAAGCAGGTCCCCAAAGATGCCCGGCGCCTGCCCTTCATCCGCTGTTGTTTTATAATGGGAACGAGCAAAAGGCCTGAAAACTGCTGCTGGCAATATGCGTCCGGAGGTATGAAATGGGTTCCGGGATAATCACCATGGCCATCATTGCCGGTGTTTTCTTCATTGCGTTCGTAATCTATCTGATGGTGAAACCCAAGGGTCAGGTTGCAGGAACAGAAGCCAAACCCGCAGAAGAGTTCTCCCTGCAGGCAGCTCCGGCTGACGGAGGCAACTACAGGCTGTGGCTCAAATACGACATCGCCTGGGTTGGAGTGGAGCACGCATTCGGTCTTACATTCGATCTGGATGTTCGAGTTGACGGCCAGAGCTGTTTCTGCGGAGAGCTTCGCACGGGCTCCAAAGCTGCAACCGGGGAAGACAGACAGAAATTCAGAGAACAGATGCTTGCAGGGAACAAATCACTTCCCGATGGGTTCATATCACCCACGAAAGTGAACTGCTCAAGCGGCCGCAGTGACGGCGTGCGTTTTGAAAAAGCCACAATAGCTGTTGCCCGGACCGGCCGCAGGAGACCCGAATCCCTGATCTCCGTGAATGGAAAAGTCACACCTGCAGAGGGCACAACGGTTAACTCTCTCTACTTCTTCCTGGCCCGGTAGCAAAAACGAGCAGGTCGGCGATCTCTGGTAAGAACTCCCTGCGCCTCTGTATCCATTCAAGACAAAGCAGCCAGGAAGAGGGGGTCGGCATCAGATGTGTTCCCTGTCACAACCCCAGAGTGGTTTTCCGCCGGACAAGCACCTCAGTATAGATGTCCTTCAGCCGATCATCGAGGAAACTCACCCCAGAAGCCGCAGCCATTCCCCCATCACACCGGAGAAAGCCCCCATGGCATCATCAATGACCTTGCCGGGAGTGCTTTGGCGTCGCTCAACCGTTCCCGTAATGATTGCGGCGACAATGCGTGTCACTTGCGTATGCCATCACAATGTGCTAGTATATGCAAGTGGAATGCATGAATCACGGAGGAGCAGTCACTATGGAACAACCGATGGCAATGGCTCAGTGGGTTTATCACCTCCAGTCCACGGGACGCTACTCATTTACCCGCTCCCAGGTGGAGTCTGATACTGGCCGTTCTTTTTTGGGAGTGCAGAACGCACTTCGGCGGTTGAAGCAGCAAAAACTTATCGTTTCTCCCCACCGCGGGTTTTACGTCATAGTCCCTCCGGAGTACAGGTCTGTTGGATCGCCACCGGCAAACTGGTTCATCGATGACCTGATGCGTTTTCTCGAACAGCCCTACTACGTCGGATTGCTCAGTGCTGCAGCCGTTCACGGAGCGACTCACCAGCAACCAATGGTTTTTCAGGTGATTACCCGCAAGCCGATCAGGGAGATGCGTGCAGGCAGGGTTGCACTTCGGTTCTACATGAACAGATCCATCGAGCACTTTCCTGTGGTTCCCAAGCAGACAGAGACAGGAACCTTGCGGGTCGCCACCCCGGAGACCACCGCATTCGATCTGGTGCGTTATCCGGCCGCTGCTGGAAACCTGGGAAATGTTGCCACCGTACTTTCTGAACTGGCAGACAGAATGGAAAAAAGAGCGCTGGTCGCTTTGGCGCCCATTGTTAACACCACTGATGTTCAACGCCTTGGGTACCTTCTTGATCAGGTTGGTTATGCAGACCTGGCTTCACCTTTGCATCTGTGGCTGTCCAACCGGCATCCCAGAGCAATTCCCCTGGTTCCCGAAGAATTAGCCGAAGTTGATGTCGACGGACGGTGGCACATTCTTCCCAATGTCGACCTGGAGCTGGAAACATGATCCCGCGGGCAAACATCACGGCATGGCGGACAATCGCCCCGTGGCCTTCCAACGAGCAGGTGGAACAGGATCTTGTCATCTCCCGGGTACTCGTTGAAATTTTCAGTAACAGGATAGTGGCTGAGCAGACTGCTTTCCGTGGTGGTACTGCACTTCATAAACTGTACTTCAGAGAAGCGAATCGTTACTCGGAAGACATTGATCTTGTTCAGAAAGAGCCAGGGCCAATTGGTGAATCGATCAATGCCATCCGTAAAAACCTGGATCCGTGGCTTGGAAAACCCGCGTAGAAAGGGACCAGGGAACGCTTCACTATCCATTACAGCTTTGACACTTCCTTCTCTCCTGTCTCCACCAGACGGCTGAAGATAGAGATCAATACCAGAGAACACTTTGCGGTATATGGTCTACGAGCAATCCCTTTCGCCGTTGTAAACCCGTGGTTCACCGGAACTGCTGATGTAACAACTTATCATCTTGAAGAGCTTTTGGGCACCAAGCTCCGTGCGCTCTATCAACGCAGGAAAGGCCGGGATCTCTTTGATCTCTGGCTGGGGCTTCAGACCGCCGGGTTGGAACCACAGCGCGTCGTGGAGTGCTTTCTTCAGTACAAGAAACACTCAGGGCTTTCCATCTCCCGCGCTCAGTTCGAGGCCAACCTGTCGGCAAAACTGACGCATCCCTCCTTTCTCGAAGACATTCGGCTGTTGATCCCGGCGGACAGCGAATACAACCCGTTACTGGCCGCAAAGACAGTGCAGGATCTGCTGATTGCAGAACTGCCGGATTAGCTCTGAAGAGCCACAGGCTAGCTTCATGTCCGGGGAGCAGATGCTCTCCTTCATCCCAATATCCTTCCAGAAGAAGTCGACAGCCAAGCAATTCCATTTGGGAAGGGGAAGACAACACTTGCATACGCTATGACCAGTTCTGCATATTCGGTCATACAAAAGGAGTCACCATGCCACGGGCGTTTACCGAAGCTGAAACCAGGGAGATAAGTGAAGCGCTTCTCAGGGCGGCTGAGAGCTGCCTTGCCAGGTACGGTGTGAAGAAAACCACTGTAGACGAACTTGCCCGAAGGGCAGGCATCTCGAAGGGGTCTTTCTACAGGTTCCACCCCTCCAAGGAAGCCCTCTTCTTCCACACCCTTGAAGAGTACCAGAAAAGGCTTTTTCAGGGCCTCTTCAACAAAGTGCAGGAGAGGGAACTCAGGGGAAGGGACGGACTCACCGAAGCGATCTGGTACCTTTTCAGCCAGGTCAAAAATTCATTCCTTACAACACTGATGCGCCCGGAAGAGATGGCCCTTCTGCTGCGGGGGCTGCCGCAAGAACAAGTTTCCTCGCACCACACGCTCGATGATGAAACAACCCGTGCACTGCTCAAGGCCCTGCGTGTAAGGGAACAACAGGCAAATGCCCCAATCCTGACAACTGCACTTCGGGCTTTGGCCATGACCATGATGCACCGAGAGGCTGTGGGGGAGGAACACTTCGACGACGCCATGCAGCTTCTTATCCGCGGCCTGGTGCTTGCGGGAGTGGAGGAGGAAGACAGTGGAGACTGACAAGGGCACAATAACCATAGAAGACCTTTTCTTCTCATACTCAAAGAAAGATCCCCTCATCGAACACATGGGCTTTCAGGTGAAAAGGGGCGAGATATTCGGCTTCCTTGGCCCCTCCGGCGCCGGCAAGAGCACCCTCCAGAAGATCCTCACCGGGGTCCTCACGGGCTACCGCGGAGCGGTGCGGGTCAACGGCTGCGAGGTCAGGCACCGCACCGCCGACTTCTACAGAGGCATAGGTGTGGTTTTCGAGTTCCCCGGGCTCTACGGCAAGTTCACCGCCATGGAGAACCTTGCCTTCTTCGGCTCCCTCCACGGCAAAGACCTCATCCCCGGAGAGACACTTCTGGAAATGGTGGGGCTCCAGCGGGACGGCAGCCGCAGGGTGTCCGAGTTCTCCAAGGGCATGAAAACCCGCCTCAACTTCGTAAGGGCACTCATGCACCGCCCGGGCATGCTCTTCCTCGACGAGCCCACATCGGGGCTTGACCCCTCCACTGCAAGGCAGATGAAGGGCATCATCCAGCAACAAAGGGAAAAGGGAACAACAATCATCCTTACAACCCACAACATGCACGACGCCGGTGAACTCTGCGACAGGGTGGCCTTCATCGTTGACGGTACGATCCAGGCACTGGACACCCCGGACAACCTCACAAGGGGCAAAACCCCCTCCACCGTCACCTACACCTACCGGCAGGGAGAAAAGGAACAGCAGAACACCACCCCGATGACTCAACTCTCGGAAGACACCACCCTCAGAAGAGCCATTGAAGACAACGGGCTGACCAGGATCCACTCCAGGGAACCCACGCTCGAGGATGTGTTCGTTGAGGTGACCGGAAGGGCACTGCGATGAACACAAGGCGTTTCATCGCGGCAATGTCCAACGACATCAAGTTCCAGTACCGCTACGGGTTCTACCTGCTTTACCTGGTAATCTCGGTTGTCTACGCCGGCATACTCCTTGCCGTGCCCCAGAACTGGCGAACAGTGGCAGCCGCAGTGATAGTATTCAGCGACCCCGCCGCCCTGGGCATGTTCTTCATGGGGGGCATCGTCCTTTTTGAAAAAAGCGAGCGCACCCTTGATTTCCTCTTCGTCTCCCCCTTCACAACAAGTGAGTATCTCTGGGCCAAGGTTCTCTCACTTGCTGTCATATCCACTCTGGCGGGCCTTGCGATAGCAATCACAGCGGTTCCAGACACAATCTCCCCTGCAATCCTCGCGGCCGGGCTCTTCACTGGCTCGGTGCTCTTCTCCACAGCGGGGCTGGCAGCCGCAGTCCGGGTGCGCAGCCTCAACAGGTTTTTCATGGTCATCGCACCCATAAGCCTGATACTCTGGATCCCGCCCTTCATTGCCCTGGGGCATCACATGAACCTCTGGCATCTTCCGGGCCTGGCGATCTGGCAGCTCCACCCCGGCACCGCCCTGCTGCAGGTATTGCGAGAGGGCACCGGAGCAACCGAAACCCCAAGCGCAAAACACCTGATAACCGTAGCCGCATGGACCGCCATCCTGCTGCCTCTTGCAGCAGGAAAAGTCAAAGGGATGGTAAGGGACCTTGGAGGCATGCAGCTGTGAAAACACACCAGGTGGCAAAAGCCGGTCTGACACTGATAAAAAGAGACGCCCTTCTGGCCATGCTCATCCCGGCCCCCATACTTATCGGGGTCGTATTCAGATACGGGATCCCCGCCCTCGACAGCTGGCTTGCCCAAACACTGGATCACACGGCATTGGTCCCGCAGTTCAGAACAATGCTCGACCTGATGCTTCTACTTCTGATCCCCTACCTTCTCAACATGGCGGCATCCATGATAATGCTCGAGGAGCGGGATGAGCGTGTAAGCCTCTACTTCGCGGTATCCCCCCCGGGCATAAAAGGCTACCTCACAGGAAGGATTCTTCAACCGGCAATGATCTCGGTGGTTCTCTCGGCAGCGATGTTCACACTGTTCAGATCATCCGACCTCAGCATGACAAGAGCAATCCCGATAGCTTTTCTCGCCTCGGCGGCTTCAGTCGCTGTCTGCATTGGTGTAGTTGCAGTAGCAAACAACAAAGTCGAGGGCCTCGCCCTCATGAAACTCGGAGGCCTTTCCCTCATGGGCATTCAGGCCCCCTTCTTCCTCAGCGGAACCTCCCAGTACCTCTTCTCCCCCCTCCCCTCCTTCTGGATGACCAAGGCCGCCATTGAACCGAACAACTGGCCACTCTTCATCGCAGCAGGATTAACAGTATCCGCCCTCTGGATCTGGCTCTTCTTCAGGATTGCAGGGTACACAGCTTCGGGGAGGAGGGTTTGGTGAGTGGAGGGAGGCACTCAAGGAAGAAAAGGAAGCCGTCAACTACCGCATCAGGAACAGCTCTTATCAGAACTGAGTGTAGATAAACTCGTTGCTTCCGAAAGCTCCAAACACGAGTATCACAAGGATAGCAACGTTGTAGATTGTCCAGCGCAGCACAACGGGCAGGTCGGCGATCTGCAGGAAGAACTCCCTGCGCCTCTGTATCCATTCAAGGCAAAGCAGCAGGAAACACCCCAGAAGAAGGGGAACGTAAGAGGAATACCCCAGCCCGGCGAAGGGCCTGCTGACTGCCCTGCCCAGTAGCCCGAAAGCCTGGCTGAACGACTCGGCCATGAAGAAAACCCACGCCACAGATGTTATGAAGAAAGTATAAGCCATGGCTCGCACTTCCCTGAAGGAAGGGAAGAACCTCTCCTTCCCCGCAACACCGATGAACCGTGGGTGCTTCTTCTTCAGCGTCATGGGAAGGAAGTACAACCCGTGCAGGAAGCCCCAGAAGACATACGTCCATGCCGCCTCATGCCAGAGCCCGCAGAGAGTGAAGGTCAGCACGATCAGGAACGCCCTTCTTCGACGGGAAGGACGGGTACCGCACAGGGGAACGTAAAGGTAGTCTCGAAGCCAGGACGACAGGGATATGTGCCACCTTCTCCAGAACTCGGCGATGTCACGGGAAAAGAAGGGGAAGGCGAAGTTGGTCATCAGTTTGAACCCAAGCAGCTTGCCGACCCCGATGGCGATATCCGAATAGCCCGAGAAATCGCAGTACAACTGCATCGCTGCGAAGAACACACCGATGACAAGGCTCAGACCGTCGTACGAAGCGTGATTCGAGAACAGCTCGTTCACCAGGGGCAGCAGATTGTCGGCCAGAACCATCTTCTTCAGAAATCCCGTAAGGATCTGCCTCAGACCGTCTCTTGCCAGAGCATCGGAAAACTCCCTCTTCTGAAGGAACTGTGGAAGAAGCGTGCTTCCCCGGTCAATCGGCCCCGCGAGTATCTGGGGGAAGAACGCCACGAACGAGAAGAATGCAACAGCATCCGAAGTTGGTTCGATGTACCTCTTGTAAGCATCGATCGAATACGAAAGCTTCTTGAAGGTGTAGAAGCTTATCCCCACCGGCATGATGATACCGAGCGTACGGGCACTTGCATGAAGCCCGAACAGGCCGATCAACCCGACGAATGACTCCACGAAGAAATTGAAGTACTTGAAAAACCCCAGCAGAAGCAGGTTTACAGAAAGACTGATCCAAAGCAGCAGCTTTCTTCTCGACTCAACACGTTCAACACCAAGCTGCCTTCCCACAAGAAAGTCCACCAGGGTACTTACAACAAGCAGCGCAGCAAAACGCCAGTCCCAGAACACATAAAACACATAGCTCGCGGCGAGCAGAAAGAAGTTCTGAGCCTGCCGCCCTGCCCTCTGCAGGGACCAGTAGAGGATGAACACCACTGGAAGAAATGCGGCAAATTGAACGGAGTTAAGGAGCACCGTCTCTCCCTGAATTTTCCTTCATTTAGTTGTTGCCACTCGCACTATCCAAAAACTCCCACTTTCCCATCCGAACTCAGCCTTCTGGCTGCAGGGGAAGGCCTGCTTCAAGACATCAAGGCAGCGTTTCTGTAAGTATGCCATAGGAAGAACGATATCAAAGTCACTATTGCAGGTCATAAATGCTTGCAGCAAATACGATTCTGTCCAAAACACGCGAAACTTGGGATTTGTTGCATAGATTTTAGGATACTCGTAGGGAAGAGGAATATCATGGAAGTGCACAAACACTCCCTTTTTCAACCGAGGCAGTATTTCAAGAATCTCGTAATTCACATCACTACCAATTTTACATGTATGACTCGAATCAATAAATAATATATCGTCTTCTTCAAGAGACTCAAATACATCAATACTTACAAGTTCTACAGGCTCCTTCGTAATTGTTGTGTGCTGCGGAAAGTGCAAAACATCAAGCACTGAGTAAGGGTCAATAATGGTGTAGTCGGTCTCGAAATTCTCCAGAAGATTGAGCCTGAGAGCTTCTGCAATAATCTTGGAAGAATTGCCTGATCCTATCTCGATTATTTTCTTCGGCTTGTTTTTTCTGATAATGCAGTGCAATGGCGCAGCACAACCATAGCTAAAAGACCCATTATTCAAATAGAACTGACTGGGATCGGATGATCGCTCATTTGGCCAGTCACACTCAGCAGCATACTTTTGTGAAAGCTGATTAAGAAACTCGACGTACTTAAGAGGCTCGAATCTGATGCCCCTCATACTGCCAACTTTATCCCAAACCTTACGCTTTTCGAGCTCAGAAATATCTGGTATTGGTTGATAGTAGTGAACAGCGACCGGCAGATATCCATGCTTAAGGCACTTGTCTGTCCCGTCTCCAGAATTCGCTATATGCTTAATAATCGGAATGAATAATGGGCTGGCAATTCTAATAAGAAGTCCCTTTGCCTTTTTCAATATGCCATTTATTGTTTTGTATAGCTTGTTCATGCGCATGTTATTCTATGTTATTATACACAGATTATAGATGCATGATATTAACCACCCAATGTAACCGATACCAGTATTTATTAGTAAAAATGCGCTCATGGAACCGTAAATCTAAAAAAAAGAATCATCTCAGATATCGCTCTCGAGTCTTCTACAGGTAATTTGATCACTCTTGATCCAATTCATGTATTCACGCAGACCGATTTCGATATCGCTCAACGGGTCATAAGCAAAGCCCTTTATCGCTTCTCCAGCATCGGCAAGACTGTCCCTTACATCTCCTGGCCGCTCAGGGCCGTACACAACTCCTACAGATCTCCCGGAGACCTTCTCCATCAATCCGGCCAACGAATTGATCGTAATTCTCGTTCCGCTCCCGATATTGAAGACTCCCGTAGCCGGGGAGAGGGCGGATCTGATGTTTGCCTGTGCCACATCGGCAACGTTGACAAAGTCCCTGGTCTGCTCACCGTCTCCAAAGATGGTCATGGGAATGCCACGAAGAATTCTGTCAGCAAAGATCGGGATCACATTCCCGTAAGCATCGAATCTCTGATGAACGCCGTAAACATTAAAATACCTTAGACACACGCAGGGAACCCCATAAAGCTTCATGTAGACCAGGCAGTTCTTCTCGGCTGCCAGCTTGCTGACCCCGTAAGGGGAATCCGGTTCCTGAGGGTGATCCTCTTTGATGGGAAGTGTTTTCAGCTCACCAAAAATCCCAGCTGAGGAGCTGTACACAAGTTTCTTCACGCCAGTTTTCCTTGCTGCCTCGAGTACGTTCAGCGTTCCAAGAACATTTATCGTTGCATCATAGATCGGGTCATCAATGGATCTTTTATTGCCCACACTCGCTGCCAGGTGAAAAATGTAATCAACGCCTGAAGCGGCTTCGTTAACCGTTTCTCCGTCAACAGTTGAACCCTCAATGAACTGAGCCCTTTCCGGAACGTTCGACAGATATCCACTGCTCAGGTCATCAAGGATCGTCACCTCGAAACCCATCTCAAGAAGTTTCATCGAGATGTTCGACCCTATGAATCCTGCTCCGCCTGTAACAAGTGCTTTCATCTCTGCCCCTTCATGAAGAATCAGGCTCCAAAAACCTTCTGATTGCGTGCGCGCCATTCCGGGTAAGGGGTATCATCTTTAACAAGCCTTTGGATCATCGACTCCCAGGATGGTCTCTCAAACCCAGTCTCCTTGAAGAACCTTGTCGAATCAAGGCTTCTGTCGCAGGGAACGTCATCAAAGGGCACGATTTCAATGTTCAATCCCCATGCATTCCTGATCCTGGTGAGCAGTTCAACCTTGGTAACCGGATCGCTAGATACATGCCAAAGGCCGGCTAGATCTGGCCTCTCAGTGACTGTTCTTCTAATCAGCCTGGCTATGGACTCGGTGGTGAAACCCGAATAAACAGCGTTCTTGTAGCCACGCACAGTCTTGCCCTGCTGTGACAGGAACCATTCAAGCAGGGCTGTTGACCTTACCCACTCCCTGCCGATAATGGATGTGCGAACCGTCAGGTGAGGGGAATAGTCGACTTCTCCCAGCGCCTTGGATTTCCCGTACAGGTCCATCACATCGGAAGGGTCTTCTTCCGTGTACATGCCCTTGTTCCCAGAAAACACACAGTCCGTACTCACGTGCACAAGCCTTGCCCCAATGGATGTGCAAATCCGCGCGAGGTTGTGTGGAAGCAGAGAGTTCATCCGAATTGCAAGCACAAAGTCGGAAGCTTCCTTGAGTTGTTTGATAAGCCCGATGCAGTTCACAACAACATCAGGTCTCACAATGTTTAGCAGCCTCTCAATGACCTCGGAATTCAGCGCATCGATCCCAAGATGAATCCTTGAAGATGGGACTTCCCTGTACGTTGGAAAGGCCGAAGCGTAGTGCTCATGGGTGAGGAACGTTGCATGGGTCTCATGGTTTTCGTTGAAGACCTGGAACACCTTGTGCCCGAGCATTCCGTCGCCACCAAAAACAAGCACTCTGTTAAACATGGAGATACCCCGTTACTATCTTCAACACGGTTGAGGAAACATCGGGTACCAGGTATTCAGCGGGTGGCTGCCATTTAGGCAGGGAACCCGTAACCAGTTCGGTCAGGGCAAGTATTCTATCAGCGTCGCCCCCCGCAAGAACATTGCTTCCACACTCAATGGTCTCAGGTCGCTCAGTGACATCACGCAGTGTAACCGTGGGTACACCGAAAATGCAACACTCTTCCTGCACGGTTCCGCTGTCGGACAAGACACACTTGGCATTCTTCTCAAGCTGGACAAAGTCAAAGAAACCCATTGGTTCCATGTACTTCACTTCGCCCATGGTACCACTCAACCCGAATGACTGCAGCTTGCCCCTGGTTCTCGGATGAGTGCTGACGATCACTGGCAGAGCGAATTCATCCCGAACCATTTCCAAGGCACGGGCAAAACCGGCCAGCCTCTCAGGGATATCCACATTCTCAGCCCTGTGAAGAGTTGCCAGGAAGTACTCGCCTTTCCGAACACCGTAGTTCTCCATCGCTCCGGCGTCGGCCACCTGCTTCGCAAACAGGTTCAGGACTTCGAAGATGGGATTGCCCGTGACATAGATACGTCGGGATGCGATACCTTCTGCCACTAGATTATCCTTGCTCCTGTGGGTATACGGCATGAGTACGGAACTCGAGTGATCAATCACCCTTCGGTTGACCTCTTCAGGAACCCTGTCGTCGTAGCACCTGTTGCCCGCTTCCATGTGGTAGACAGGAATTCCCATCCTCTTCGCCACAAAGGCGGAAAGACCACTGTTGGTATCGCCCAGGATAAGTACGGCATCAGGTTTCTTCTCAAGAAAGACCTTTTCGCAACCGCTTATGATCTGCCCGATCTGAACACCGAACGAGGAGGTGTCAACTCCAAGGTAGACATCTGGTTTTCTTACTCCAAGCTCGGAGAAGAAAACATCACTGAGTTGGTTGTCGAAGTTCTGCCCGGTATGAACAAGAGTGT
Source organism: candidate division Hyd24-12 bacterium UBA6080 (assembly GCA_002436025.1). Classification (GTDB taxonomy): domain Bacteria; phylum Fermentibacterota; class Fermentibacteria; order Fermentibacterales; family JCC-6; genus UBA6080. The sequence continues at coordinate 137,525 of DIXM01000002.1, read as the reverse complement.
GCTCCGTACTGCGATCAAGTTTCTCGATAACGGTACAAAGCCGTATGATCTCGGGACGGGTCCCAAGAACTGTGACGACCCTCATCGGAGAAGCTCTCCTTCATCTTTCCCGCTCTGCTGCTCAACCAGAAGACCATAGCCTTCAAGAAGGACCCTGAGTTCCTGCAGCGTCATCAGCGAGTCTTTTGAACTGTACTCGGACTGCAAAGCCCTCTTGGCCTTTCTGTCACCGCAGACCTCGGGAAGAATGGGAAGAATAGCGTAGTAGTTCCCTCGGTCTTCAGTTAGGAATGACTCCTCTTCCGAAATGAGAATCTCATGTATCTTCTCACCGGGCCTTATGCCAGTTACCTTGATCTCAGTATCCCTGTCCCCGATCAGAGCTTTCGCAAGATCGGTCATTCGAGCCGAAGGCACTCTGGGAATGTAAGTTTCACCGGGGTTTGCCCCCTTCAGTGCCGCAAAAATCACATCCACAGCCTGGTTGAGGCTTAGCAGGAAGCGCGTCATATCCGAAGTGGTTACGGTAACCGGCCCACCGCTCGCAATCTGCTTGTGAAACAGTGGTATGACCGATCCGCGCGAAGCAAGAACATTACCGTACCGCACGCAGACGAATCTGGTCTTGGGACAGCGCATGTTGCCCTGGATGTAAACCCTCTCCTGTATGGCCTTGGTCATTCCCATGACATTCACCGGCTTGCATGCCTTGTCGGTTGAAATGCCAACAACGGTCTCAACAGCAAGGCCATGCTCCTGAATAGCACGAACGATGTTCTCAGGGCCGGCAATGTTCGTACGAACAGCCTCAAAAGGAAAATACTCACAGGTTGGAACCTGCTTAAGGGCGGCAGCACTGAAAACAATGTCAGCTTCCTTCACTGCAGATGCTACCGAATGAAAGTCGCGCACATCCCCAATTCTGAACTCAAGCAATCGCTTGAAGTTGTTGTATATGATCTCGTCAGTTGCGGCAACGGAGTTTTCGTACTCAATACGCATGAAATGCTGCTTTGCTTCGTCACGGGACAGAATGATGACTTTTGCCGGAGTGCCTGCTTCACCGGATAGAATCCGTTTGGTCAGGACCTTGCCAAGGGACCCGGTGCCCCCGGTGATAAGAATCCGCTTTCCCTTCACTGATAACATCGTGTCTCCTTAATTTATCATGTATAATGATGACATGTTTCAGACAATCACAGATTTTTACAATGGAGGTTCGATTCCGAGCAATTGCCGGACAAAGCCCCCAACTTTTCAACAATACCAAGTATGCAGTGATATAAGGCGCAAGGCAAAGCGGCATTTACTGAAGAAGAAAGAACGGCTTCATCTTTTCGTCCTTTTAGAGGTTACAAAAACAGGACTGACAGCCGGCGTTCCTTTCTCAAGCATCCCCGACAATCAAGATTGCAGGTACATCGCACAAGGCGTATAATTTCCGGGCAAACTGCATACGGCTGTGCAGCGAGGCATACTCTGACTGTAAAACATTGCCGGGATTATAATTGCAGCGGGTTTCCACTGAGGCTTCAATGCAACAACTGAAGCCGATGCCAACAACCGTCAAGGACTACGTTGAGCATGTTGAGTGCAATATTGAGGATGTAAATTGAAGAACGAATTCACAATTGCACCGCCAGGAAAGTTCGCACCGATAAACTGGCCTGAACTCTGGCGTTATCGTGATTTGTTTCTTGTTCTTGCTTGGCGTGATATATCTGTTCGTTACAAGCAAACTGCTCTTGGGGTACTGTGGGCTCTTCTTCAGCCCGTGATAACTATGGTCATATTCACTTTCGTGTTCAATCGAATGGCTGGTATCCAGAGCGGTGACGGCACTCCGTATCCCATCTTTCTTTATACCGGGCAGCTCTTCTGGTTGTATTTTTCTGGAACGCTCACGAACGCAAGTCAATCAATGGTCTCCAATGCAAGCCTTGTTCAGAAGATCTACTTTCCGCGTTTGATCCTTCCCGCAACCGCAGCCACTACCGGGCTCGTTGATTTCATCATTGCCATGCTTATTCTTGTCGGAATGATGATCTGGTATGGTTTTGGTCCAGGATGGATTGGAGTACTGACCTTTCCGGTGCTGGTACTTACATGCATCATGTGCGCAATGGGAATAGGTCTTTTCCTGTCAGCGATGAATGTTAAATACCGTGATGTTCGCTATGCGCTTCCTTTCTTCATCAGCAGCCTCATGTTCGTAACTCCGGTTATCTATCCGGTTTCGCTGCTTGATAACCATCCCTGGGCCAAAGTGGCAATGACATGGCTTAACCCTGTTTCCGGAGTTGTATCGAACGCTCGCGCGGGGCTTCTCGGTCGTACAAGTTTCGACTGGAATGTAATGGGCATTTCTTTCCTCATGAGCATGGTCTATCTCGCAATCGGCTTGCACGTTTTCCGTTCAACAGAGCGCTATTTTGCGGACATAGCGTAATGAGCAGACCAATGATCGAGATTGACGGCATCGGGAAGAAATACCGTATCGGAGCGCTCCGGGAACCCTATCTTTCACTTCGCGACAGCGTCGCCAGGAAAACAGCACACTTCTGGAACGTTATCAGAAAAAAAGAGAAAGTGCGGCACTCACAGGACGATTTCTGGGCGCTCAGAGATGTGAGTTTCAGCGTCAACCAGGGAGATGCCATTGGCATCATCGGTCGTAACGGTGCCGGAAAAAGCACACTGCTGAAAATCCTGTCGCAGATCACCCCCCCGACTGAGGGAAGGATCACCTGTCGCGGTCGCATTGCAAGCCTTCTCGAGGTTGGAACGGGGTTTCATCCTGAGCTGACAGGGCGTGAGAACATCTATCTCAATGGCGCAATTCTGGGAATGACAAGGGGCGAGATACGGAGAAAGTTCGACGATATCGTTGCTTTTGCGGAGATGGAGAAGTTCCTTGACACGCCGGTGAAGCGGTATTCAAGCGGAATGTACGTGCGGTTGGCTTTTGCTGTCGCGGCGCACCTCGAACCTGAAATACTTGTTGTAGATGAGGTTCTGGCTGTCGGAGACGCGCAGTTTCAAAAGAAGTGCCTTAACAAGATGGGGGACGCCGCCAAGGGGGGAAGAACAGTTCTGTTCGTGAGTCACAACATGCCTGCGATTCGCAGTTTCTGTTCAAGGTGTGTTCTACTCGATTCAGGAACGCTGGTCATGGATTCGTCGTCAGTTGAAGTGATTTCCTCGTACCTGACCGATTCGAACTCGACCCGAAGGCACTCTTCCTGGGAGGAAAACAATCAACCGGGAGATGACACCCTGTCTCTGATCTCAGCCTCGGTTTCGGGCGCAGGCTCTTCATTGTCAGAGGAAATTAACATGGAAGAGGATGTAAACCTTCAATTCGATCTCTTCATACGAAGACCTGGTTCAAGAGCCGGTCTCACAATCCTTCTCTACTCACAGGACGGTACACTTGTTCTCAGCTCGCTCGATCACATACCTGAACAACTCCTGCACACCTCTTCGGATGGGCTGAGGATAAGAACATCAACCACATTGCCCGGAGGGTTGCTGAACGAAGGTGGCTATGTAGTTTCACTGTATATCTGGAGAAATCACTACCAGGTCATCTCCAGGGTTGACTCAGCACTTTCTTTCAGGCTACAGGACTATGGGGCTGCACGAGGTGATTATTACGGAGGCTGGTCCGGCGTAATCAGACCTTCCCTTCAATGGAAATCCACTGAGTTACCACGAGGCTGCGACAACCAGGATCAGCTGAGAATGGAAAAGGGTTGAATGACTGAAACAAGTGCTTTTCCTGCTGAGTTCGCCAATGAGGATGAACTGCGCAAGGAGGTTGAAAGGCGAGTCAGGCACACAAGCCTGGTTCTCGACATAGGCTGTGGAATCCGTCCTCAGGACATTTTCGCTCCCAGAGTGCATCTCTGCGTTGATCCTCATCTTCCCTATCTTGTGAAACTGCTTGAGAAGTCTCCACCAGATCGTGGCAGGACAGTACTGAACTGTTCCTGGAGACAGATAATGAAAATGCTGCCCGATGCATCCGTGGAAACCGTTTTCGCTCTTGACTTCATAGAGCATCTGGACCGAAATGAGGGCAGTGAGTTCCTGGCAGAGGCATGCCGTGTATCTTCGGTTCAGGTTGTCCTGTTCACACCTCTCGGATACTACGAGCAGGAACTCCCTGATGACGGCGTAACAGACAAATGGGGAATGAATGGGGGGATCTGGCAGGTGCATAGAAGCGGTTGGACCCCCAACGATTTTGAAGGATGGGAAGTGCTTGTTTGCCGGGACTTTCACCCACCCGAAACTGGAAAGGATGGACAGCCCCTTCCCACTGGTGCATTCTGGGCAATAAAAGACATCCCACCCCTCCCTGATAAAGTCCTTTCCCATAATACTGCGAAAGCCCCCTCTCATTTTAATGCCCAACTGCTCCGGGTTGGCCGTGGCGTTGTCAGGAGATTTTGCAGAATTCTCCGTATTACTCAACGGTAGCTTGCACGGCATGGAGAGATCTTTCATCAGTTCGGAATCTGGAAACCACTATCCTGACACCCCACTCCAACTTTCTGGAATGCAACCTGCGTGCCTCTCCATGAACGCGCTTGGTCAACGGTTCATTTCACACATGGTCGGAAGACTCAATATGGGTTTCTCACGGTGTTTGATACTTCTCAGGGATTATTATCTTGCGAATGTTTTTTCCCCACTGCGTTTCTACACAACGGTGAGCTGCACAAGGGCAGTCAGCGTGCGTTTCAAGCCCTGTTACTGCAGTCCATCCTTATGACGGCCTTCCAAGAATGAATGCATTACTGCTTACCAATGTCTTTCCGGGTATGCCATCCGGACAGGCAATTGTACTTGGCAGGTTGCTGGATGGAATTGATCAGCGCACAATAAAAGTTGTAGGTAACTTCAGCGCATCTCAAGCTCCACCCTCGATTGCAGATAAGCACTTTTTGCTGCCGGACGAACGAGTTCTGAAACGTCTTTCCCCTTCGCTTGAATTCGCTTTCAGAGTTCTGGCCAGGGCTCATCACCTTTGTGCAATATTGCGTAACACCTGTTCAGACATGCTTGTTGCATGCTCAGGAGATCCCTTCAATATGCCTGCAGCTGCACTGGCTGCCCGACGATGCAGTGTCGGATTGACAAATTACCTGTTCGACGACTACAGGGAGCAGTGGGCGCTTACCAGATTTCGGTCTGCAGCTCGTATTGCCGAGAAGAAGCTTCTCACATCAGCTTCATGCAACATCGTCACAAATGAATTCATGAGGATCTCATACACCAAAAGATTTCAATGCACTACGCAAGTCGTACCGAACCCATACTCTGTTGAGTGGGTTAACTCGTTCAAGACAGGCTCGATCCCTGAACAGAAGCCAAGATCTATCTTTTTCGCTGGTTCCATTTACCATGTCAACCGGGATGCTTTTGTTTGTCTTGTTCGTGCTTTGGATTCACTTGGCGAGAACTGGCGTCTTGTACTGTCTACTTCTCAAAGTGCTGGTGATCTGAAAAGCATGGGGCTCTCTGTCGGCAGGGCAATCCTTTCGGCACATTCCGATACAAATGGTCTGATGGATGCTGTCCGAAGTGCCACGCTCCTGTACCTGCCTTTGGGTTTCTCCAAGGGAGTTCAGGGAGTCGTTCGCACAGCACTTCCGGCTAAGTTTTCGGAGTACCTCGTATCAGGAAGGCCCATGATTGTACATTCGCCGGCTGATTGTTTCGTTGCCGACTATGTCAGACGTCAAAGTTGTTCATACCTTGCAGACACTCTGAACTCTGATCAGCTTGCTGAGACGATATCGAAAGCCGGTCAGAATACCGGTGAGCAAAGCCAACTCGTCAAGAAGGCGATGTGCTGCGGACGGAGAGACTTCGCACCAGAGCTTGCTCGTGCGATGTTTTTAAAAGCCATAGGGCTTGGGGATCAAAGCAAGTTACCACTGTGACTCTTAGCTGAATCTCTGGTCGGAATGCTTTGCCCAATGGCAACTTCCAAAACCAGTGGTGCTTTCCGTCCTGTCTTAAAAAACATGGGGCTGTTATAATGCTGCGGGCCGAAGTGCTTCAAAAGATAGTAATTGATATCAGAATTGCCTTGTCAAAATTGGAGGGCTATTGAAGGTTCTATTCGTGGCTCAACCTGAGAGCATTCATGCCGCCCGCTGGATAGGGCTCTTCTCAGGACTGGGATGGGATATACATCTCTTTCCCAGTTCGGATATGGGCATTCCCAATATTGATATGCCAGAACTAAGGCTCCACAATGCGTTATGTCCCTGCAGAAAAACCGCCTTACCCAAGGCTGTCAGACTAAAGGGGATATGCCTGGGTCCAGGGCTTCCTGGTCTTCTTGCACGGTTAGTGGCTTTGCGAATCCCGAGTTTCTCTGGACCCCGCAGATTGGCGCGTCTGATACGAAAACTGAAACCAGATATTGTCCACTGCCTGGGCATTCAAAGCAGTGCTTACCTTGCGCTCGATGCGCTGGAGCTCCTAAAAATCAATCGACCTCTGCTGGCTGTGTCAAACTGGGGAAGTGATATTTATCTTTTTAGCAGGCTTTCTTCTCACACTGAACGTATACGGAAGGTTCTCGCATCCTGTGCCCTGTACTTCTGCGAATGTGAAAGAGATCTCAATCTCGCTGTTGAGAATGGTTTCATTGGGAGAGCTGCACCAGTTGTTCCCAATTGTGGGGGGTTCGATATCGATATTGTCGAATCTTTACGCAAAAGAATAAAAACATCCGACAGAAAAACAATTCTCATCAAAGGATACCAGGGCTGGGCAGGAAGGGCGCTCGTAGCCCTGAACGCGCTTCGTCTGTGTGCAAAGGATCTTTCGGGCTATAAAGTCTATGTCTATTCATCGAGGATCGAGACAGAAATAGAGGCGGAGCTACTTCGACTCGATACGGGAATCGATATTGAAATCCTTCCGAAAGTGAGTCATTCCGATCTCCTGAAACTCTTCTCCGAAAGCCGGATCTACATTGGCCTCAGCATTTCAGATGGGGTAAGTACTTCATTCCTTGAGGCTATTGCATGCGGGGCTTTTCCAATTCAGTCATTTACTTCTTGTGCCTGCGAATGGATTGTTAATGGCATTGGCGGCTTTCTCGTACCTCCAGAGGATCCATGTATTGTTGCCGAATCATTGCGCATCGCGCTCGCTGATGATACACTGGTTAACAATGCCGCATCTGCTAACTGGGCAATCACTTCAAAAAAACTCGATAGGCATTCGATCAAGCTAAAAGCTGTATCAGGCTATGAAAGCCTGATGAAAGATTCTGGAAAATGGCCCTATGCCGAAGCAAATGTCTGATATGAGCAATCCCCGAGTGAACAACACTGAATCAACATTCAGGCGTATCTTCAATGAAAACACTTGGGGCAGCAATGAGTCAGTATCCGGCGTTGGCTCAACACTTGACCAGACCAACCTCCTCATTGAAGCTCTTCCAGGGGTCCTGCGGAAACTTGGCGTTAGAGAACTGCTTGACGCTCCCTGCGGGGACTTCAATTGGATGAGGCACGTGGATCTGTCATCTTTTAAATACACAGGTGCGGACATCGTGGATGAACTGATCAGTGCGAACTCCGTGTTTGAACGCCCAGGAGTTTCTTTCCGCAAGCTCAATGTAATCTGTGACACGATTCCGCGGGCTGATGCGATCATCTGCAGAGACTGCCTGGTACACTTCTCCTTCAAAGATGTGTTCATGACGCTTGCCAATCTGGCTAGCTCGGGGTCCAACTACCTTCTCACCACTACCTTCCCCGGGTTTTCGCACAATCGTGACATCGAAACAGGCGATTGGAGGGCTCTTGATCTGCAGGCGTTGCCCTTCTGTCTCCCGAAACCAATACTTCTGATTCGAGAGGGATGTACTGAAGCCGATGGGGTCTTTCAGAACAAATCTCTCGGTGTCTGGCGCATGAAGGATGTAGCAAGGGCAGCAGGCAGTTTTCGAAGGAAAGCAAACAGCGCTCTGCATTTCATTACAAGGAGGTTCTTCTGAGCTTGGCTGCCGGCAATTCACAAAGCTCCACGCCACGCCTTCTCTTTGTGTCCAATGTGCTTCCGGGCAGTTTCGGCGTGGGCAGCATCTACCTCAGGGATCTTCTTTCCGAGACTGATCCGGATTCCGTTGCTTTTTTCAGCTCGACACCTTCCCTGCCGGGTGAGTCTTTCACTGGAACAGTGTTCAAGGACAGCTTTCCACAGATTGGCAGCAGATTATCGAGAGCATCAGGCGGGGTGAGCGATCTTGCCGGAATGGCCACCGCCAGACTGAGCCGCAGGTCTTCTCTGGCGCGTTTGCAGCGTGCGATCTTGGAATGGAGACCGGATCTGGTGGTACTCATCCTGTTTGACAACTGGGTGATAACAGAAGCCGGTGAAGCCTGCCGGAGAGCTGGTGTTCCTACGATGTCCATCGTATGGGATCCTCCAGCCTATCTCTGCAGTCTATGGAACCTTCCCCCACTTTCAGCCCATGCGCTGATGAAATCTTTTGAAGGTGCCCTGCGCAGCTCAAAGGCCATCCTCTACCCGTCGCAGGCCATGCAGAAGCTCTACTCAAAGGAGTATTCCAAGCCTTCCGAAGTCGGAATTCACTCCCCGTCAATCAACCTCCAGCCTGTTCCATTTAGAGCCGATGACGGAGTTTTCAGAATCGGATTTTCTGGAGGAATGTACACCAGGGAAAACTGGTCAGTTCTGCTGGAGACCATTGGCAGTACTGATTGGAAAGTTCAGGACAGGCCGGTGGAGATCGTTGTCATGGGGAGTTATCTGAACCTTCCCAGGGTTACGGGGCCAGTGAGGATATCCTTCCTTGGTTATGTTGACATGCAGACCCAGGTGAATGTTCTTGCAGGCTGCGATCTTCTGTACCTTCCATACCCGTTCGATGAAAGATTCAAAAACTCGGTGAAGTACAGCTTTCCGAACAAGCTTGGAGTATATGCAGCAGCCGGAGTTCCTGTTCTGTTCCATGGACCATCGAACTCCAGTGTGCTGAGAATTCTTGAAAAGTATACAATCGGCCCAGTTTGCACCAGCCTTCAATCAGAAGAACTGAAGCGAACCCTTGATGAAGTTTTCAACAAAGAAAGAGATGTTTGCTACCGTAGCCAATTGCGCAGGTTACGGCAGGATGAGCTGAATCTGGAAATCTTTCAGCAGCGCTTCGTACAGTTGGTAACGGCAGCCGTAAATGCCTGATGAACGGGCGGGAGCCTGATGAAAAAAATATGCTGGCTGATACCTCATGTTCCATCGATGGTCTCTTCCAGTTACGGTCGTCCATCACAAAAGAAAGCTGGATGGATCGAGGCATACATAGGGTCAATATCCGACATGCCGTACGATTTTCATGTCTATTGTTTTGGCGGTGATGGTTTCGAGGAGCTGAGAGTCGCAAATGTTCTATTCCGATCCGTCCCCGACAGCCACACCCGTGGCATGGTTAACAAGCTTATCCCGTTTTATCTCAGAAGGCGGTGGGACCTCTCCTGTATTGTGAAGTCCCTCATGAATATCGTTAAGCAGGAGCCTTATGACCTCATGCATGTTCATGGGTCGGAAACAGGTTTGGGGCTTGTCGGCTCTTTAACAGGAAGCCCGGTAGCTCTTTCCCTGCAGGGGCTAAAAAACGCAATTTCACAAAGATACTTCGGCTCATTGAAATGGAGTGAGCGTTTCAGTGGTTCCTTCACTCCACATGGGTTGATGACAGTCGCCAGAGGGTACGGTATTCCCTGGGGAGAATACTACAGCAGGCAGGATGCGCAGCTTGAGAGAACTGTGATTCAATGCTGTGATGCTTTCCTGGGAAAAACACCTTTTGACGAAGCCATGATCCGTGCATTAAAACCAGAAGCCGCGTACTACAGGCAAGGAATCCATCTTAGGCAAACCACGTCTCAAAGGCTGTGGAAAGCCCGCGATGAAAGCTTATCCCACAAGATCCTTTGCGTTTCTGCTGGCGAACCCTACAAGGGGCTTGATACCCTCGTTACCGCCGCTGTTAAAGCAAGCAATCATCTCGAGAAACCGGTTGAATTGCAGATAGTCGGCGCCGTTTCGTCTTCAATGCGAAAAATACTGACTAAAAGGCTTTCCGTAAGCCAAGGAAGGCTCTCTCTCACTCTACCGGGCAGCATGTCTGCTGAATCAATCGACGATGCTATCCTGAGTGTTGATATGCTTGTTGTTTCCTCGTTCATTGAGAATGAGTGTCATGCTCTCCTTGAAGCCATGCGACTTGGATGTCCATGTATAACTACATCCGTTGGCGGAATAAAGTCGTATGCTCGAGCAGAGAACAATACCCTTCTTTTCGATCCCGGCAATGACCTTGAACTGGCGGGACTGATCATCAAGCTTATACATGACAGGTCATTACAGGAAACTCTCAGCAGAAACGCAGTGACAACTGTGGCAGCCCTGGCTAATCCGCCACTTCCGGAGCTCCTCGGCGGTATCTATGAGAGTGCCTTAAAGGGAAGCTGGTTGCCGTCCATCAGTGCTCGTAAACTGAAGTGGTCTATTCAAGGATGCTAGTCGCGTGAAATCATCACAAGCAATACGTCTGACACTAAAAATTGGTATTGTAACAGTATGTATAACTATATTAGCTGACTTACTATTTGGTAATTGGCATTCTTTAGTCAGTTTTCACCCTTCAAGCATACTGCTTGTTTTTCTATTCTTCCCATCAATGCGCGTTGCATCGACCAAAGGCATTAATCAAAAAGCGGTTAAATTTGTGAAGGTCTGTCTTCTTCAGATGGTCATCTGCCTTTTTTACGCAGCTGCTATCTCCATGCGCCCGCCGGTGTCTTCCCTGCCCCCCATCCTGGATGTCTGGCTGCAGGTCTGGCCGTATCTCAAAGTTCCAATTCTCATGATCATAGCTGTTGCCATGGTTGCTTCAGGTCTTGGAGCATGGCTTGAGAAAAGTCTTTTTCGCTTTGCTTTGGTTTTTGTTTTGGGCTATCTGTTCATGAATTTAAGTGTGGGGCAACTATCGCCAAGTTACTTCCACAACGCTTACCTGGCAGCCCTGTGCATAATTGTCGTCTCAGGACTCCAGTACCAGCTCCTTTCTGAACGGCCGAAGTTCCGAAAAGCAATCTGGATGTCTATAATTATGGGCGCCACTGCTTTGCTTCCTATTTACGGAGCATTGCGGGGAGCATCGATGATCCTTGTTCTATGTGTGGGAATCATTCTTTTCGGCAGCCCACGAAAAGCATCAATGCGGAGCGCAGTCACATTTGTTCTTGTGTCGCTTCTTGTTGTTGGTCCATTCTGGAGCAGGATCTCACCTACCTTCCAGGAAACAAACCCTTACAACTACCGAGGCCCCGCCGATGTGTTGCGGGGCTTTTCATTCCGCGAAAAAACCGCTCAGGAACGATTGAGTTGGTGGCAGGATGCTTCGGTGGTTTTTGTTCGCTCCCCGTTTGTGGGAACTGTGTTCTCATACAATACAGACGGCGTTCCTGGTGTTCCCAGCCAGGCCCAGAGGCTTCATAACTATTTTGCATCGATGCTTCTTGACGGTGGGATGATTTTGTTTCTGCCGTTCGCGCTGCTTGCAGTGTACGGAATAGAGGCAATAGTGCTGTGCTGGAAAACCAGGCGCAAGATTGCCGTCCACAGCCTTGTCTGGAGTCTGGTCGTGCTTCTTACCCACTTTTCAAATGGATACGGGCATTCGGATTCCGCCTCGACACCCCTGAGCTTGATACTGGGAACAGCGTTCGCGACTGCTCTTCTGTCTCGGTATGAGCCGGTTCGGCAAACAGCAGGATTGATTGAAGGAAGTTCGCCCCGCATCAAACCGCAGCACCTTGGAAACTCCACTTGAAATGACTCCAACATGATCTCAACCGCATGAAGAACTTTCTTAAAGGTTTGATCACCTTTGGCATTGTCACTGTGTTGATCCTTGAAGTCTTTTTTCGGTTTGTTCTTAATGCCTGTGAAAGACCGCGCAGTATTCAGTTGGAGGATGAACTGATCTTCGCATTCGATACAAGCTCTTCCCGAACAGGGCTTTACACATACGGCCGCTATTGTCATCCTGGTGGAAGATGGAGAATCAACAGTTCTGGATGGTTGAGCGTTTATGACTATGAGCCCAGAACTGATTTAGAAAGATTGCGGGTGGCCATCATTGGAGATTCCTTTGTTGAAGGGTTTCAAGTTGACGCCGAGGACAGGTTGGATGCTGGACTGTCAACAAAGCTATCTAATGCAGATGTGTACAGCTTCGGGCACTCCGGGGCTCAACTCGCGCAATACTGCGCGCTTACCGGATACATTGAGGAGCGGTGGAACCCCGATGTTTACGTTATCCTTCTGGAGGGAACCGATGTATCCCAGTGTCTGGATGGATACAGCTATTACTTCGGAGCGGAAGTTGAGGAGAGCAGTGTTTCAATGAGGCTACCCGACCACTATTCAGTTCAGTATCCGTACGGCCAACTGGTTATGAGGTTTTCCGCTGTTGCAAGGTATCTATGGTTGAACGCAGGGTTTGGAGGAATCGTGCAGGGGGGGATCGGTTCGAACCCCGTTAATGAAGAGAATCCCGAGTCTCATGTAGATAGTCTTTCACTGAGCGTTGCTGAATTTCTTCTTGATGAAATGCTGAAGAACGCACCAGATGACTATTTCATACTTGCTGCAATACCCCTTAACGGTGGGGGGACCAGTACTTCTGGTGAACCCGGCCTCACTCCGGCAGCCTCTGCCTTGCTGCAGGTTTCCGAAGGAAGGCAGGGATTAGTTTTTGTGGACCTTGGACCAGCCCTGTCCACCGCAGAACGAGAGTCAGCAAGCGGCATTCATTTTGATTTCCATAATGATTCACACTGGAATGAGACAGGGGTTGCTGCTGTTACCGACACTCTGGCCTATGTTATCGGTAATGTGCGCCGGGGAAACTCCTTTGGATCGCCATGCAATTAACGAGGGATTTTTTTCTGGCAATAAGGAGCAATAGTGAGTGATAGGCACGACCTCCTGATCGTCGTTTTTTCATTTAATCGGGCAATGCAGCTTGATGCAATGCTGCAAAGCGTTAAAAAGCACTTTTCGCTTGAATGTGGCAGGCATAGCATCAATGTCATCTTTCACACAACCGGACATCATGCGGAAAGCTACTCCAGACTGAGGCAGAAGTGGACTGAAGAGCAAGGCGTGACTTTTTTTGAACGAGAAAGAGGAAAAGGATTCTTCAGTGATGTTCTCCCTCATCTGTTCCATGGCCGCAATGCCTTCTGGTACGCTAAATACCCTTTTCTCCGAAAAGGCAGGGATGACTTCAAGGCTCTTCTTGAACACCGGATTGAGAGTTCAAACGCAAGCCATGTAATGTTCATGACTGACGACAGCGCTTTCTACAGGCACACCATTATACCTTCAAGTGTTCTTGAATCGATTTCAGCACGTCCTTTCGAATCATCCTACAGGCTGTATGTCGGCGCCAATCTCAGGGATGCTCCGCCTGAACTTATTGAGTCATCTGGCATACTGCATTGGGACTACTACGACAGCAGATTGAAGCATCACTGGGTTTACCCTTTTGCCGTGGATGGGACAGTCTACGCCCGGTCAGCCTTTCTCAGGACTGCAAAGCATGTTCTGTACGCCAATCCGAACAGCCTTGAAGGCTTCATGTGCTTCGTGGCGATCAGACGCAGGCTGTTCAACCACGGAATGAGTCCCGTTGATGCCACTCTTGTGGGAGTCTCCATCAACCGTGTTCAGAAGGTGGCCGCCAACGACTCAGGCTCTGCCGATGTCGAGCTTCTCAACGATCTGTATCTTAAAGGATATGAGCTGGATTATGCGATCCCCGAAAACCTCGATTGGCCGCATTTCATCCCTGGCAACGTGTTTGCCGTTCGTGGAAATGAAAGGATAGAAGTTTGCTGTCGAACTCCATGATCCCTGTCAGTCGATATCTGATTGGCCAAATTCAAAAAAACGGGGCCGCGAATGCCTTTCAGAAGGATTTGACGTCTGACAGCAAGGTTGACAGTGTTCAGGAGTGAATTTGAAAAGCTTTGGCTATTCAAAACTGTTGTTTGTCCGGGACAAGGCGGGTCGTAATGCAGGCAATGAAATGAAAGAATACCAATGTGCGGAATCGCCGGTCTGATCGATAAATCCCTCTCTGAGAATACACTGCGGGAGACCCTTTCGCAGATGATCTGCACTCTCGTTCATCGCGGACCCGATTCAAGCGGCTATTTTTTTCGCCAGGGTATCGGGATGGCGATGCGAAGGCTGAAGATTATCGACCTTGAAACTGGTGATCAGCCTATATCTAATGAAAATGGGCGAATATGGGTCATATTAAATGGTGAAATATACAACTATCTTGAATTAAAAGCATCTCTGGAAACAAAAGGCCATCAGTTTCACACTCAATCCGATACCGAGGTTGTTGCACATCTCTACGAAGAACATGGTGAAGCCTGTTTCGAACACCTTAGAGGAATGTTCGCAATCGCCATTATTGATACTCTGGATAACAGAATGGTCCTGGCCCGCGACAGATTCGGAATGAAGCCTCTGTTTGTATCCGAAGCAGCAGGCAAACTCGCATTTGCGTCCGAGATACGGGCACTCAGGACTCTTTCCTGGCATTCTGATGAGCTTGATTACGAAGCACTCGACGCTTATCTCAACCTTGGCTACATCCCTTCAGGATTGTCCGCCTACTCCTGCATACGCAAGATGCAGCCTGGCACTTATGAAGTCTGGGGCACTGAATCTGGAAGACCTGTTCTTCAATTCAGTGGTGGGTTCCAAACACCCGTTCATAGTGGGATACAACAGATTCGCAGTTTTGAAGAGGCTGCGGAGGTTCTGGAAATCCACCTCCGGGACAGTCTGAAGGTACACATGAGAAGTGATGTACCTGTGGGAGTGTTCTTAAGCGGTGGTATCGATTCCTCGGTCATTGTGGCACTGCTTGCGGAGTTGGGGTTTTCCAACCTCACGACACTCTCAATCGGTTTCGACTCTGCGCCATTCGATGAACTTGAATATGCCAGGCTCGTTTCATCCACATTCGGTACAAGGCACATAGAAAAGCGTCTTTCCATAAGCGACTGTCTGAAGGTTGCCGAGACGGCTGTTGATCTCTTTGACGAGCCTTTTGCCGACAGTTCAAGCATACCAACCCTTGAGCTCTGTCGTCTTGCCCGCCAGGAGGTGACAGTGGCGCTTTCCGGTGAAGGCGGAGACGAGGTTTTTGCAGGCTACGGATGGTATAGAAGCATGGATTACTGGAAGCGTATCGACCGGATTCCCAAGTTGCTCCGGGCATCGGTCGGATCACTTGGTTCACTTGTCATTCCGGAAGGATCGTTGGGCGCAGGATTCATTCGACGACTCGGCAGTCCAGCCAGACAACGCCACCTTTCCCTCGTATCCACGCCGATAAGGGGCCTTCTTGCAGGCTGTCTTTCATCTGAATTCCATGACCGCCTGAAAGCGATTCAGAAAAGCGAAACCTGGAAGTCAAGGTATGTTGCCGTTTCCCCGCAGTCCAGCCATCTCATTGACCAGGCAACCTACCTTCCCGACGACCTTCTCGTGAAGGCTGATCGATGCAGTATGGCCGTTTCGCTTGAAACCAGGATGCCTTTCCTTGATCATGTACTCGGGAGTTTTGTTGCGGACCTTCCGTATTCTTTTCTTAGAAAAGGGTCTAAAACGAAACTGATCCTTAAGGAGGTAGTCAAGAATCTTCTTCCTTCAAGAGTACTTGAACACCCTAAACAGGGGTTTGCCATACCCATGAAGCAGTGGCTGACAGAGGGTTTGAACGGTCTTCTGTCTGAAACCTTCGAGGACGCAGCTGCAACGGGCTTCTTCAATGCTGGTGGATGCAGGCGACTGCTGGACGCCTCCGTCAGGTCGCAAAAGGGGTTGGAAGCACAGATCTGGAAGATCTACTGCCTCGCCCGATGGATAACAAAGGTGGCACCCCGGTGAAAAAATCCATCTCTGGTGACAGGCGTCTCATAGTTATCATAGGAAGAAACTTCGGTTTCCCGAACGGATTCGGGGCCACTGTCAGGGTATCAGCCCTGGCACGAGGGTTCAGAAACAACAACGTCTCCGTTCACATTCTTTGCATGCGTTCAACAGAGTCCTCTTTTCAAACTGCGATGAATCGCGATTCGCATGGTCAGTGGATGGGTATTCCCTTCTGGTATACCTGTGGAGATCCTGTCAGAAACAGCTCCTTTCTGAGAAGAAGGATATCAGAGTTGGCCGGAGTACTGAGAGCATTGACTCATATCTACAGAAACAGGAAGCAACTTGGCTGCATCTACTATTACTCGCCTCATAACTTATTCATATTATTGCTGTTTAAGTTGTTGTCACTATTTCTACATGTATCGCTCGTGGCCGAGTACACTGAGTTTCCGTACATCACCAAAAAGCAGACCATTCTTTGCAGAGTGCATGAGATTGTTCTCAGAAAAGTTCTATGCCCAATGCTTGACGGTCTGATAGTGATCTCCACCTTTCTGCAGACACACTTCCGCGCCTGCCTGCGCAAGGGCAGGCCGATACTCCGCGTGCCCATTTTCGTGTTCCCCGGCGATGAAATGACTAAACGGACAGAGTCCTCCAGCAATCACAGGATGGCCTCGGAGCCATTGATTCTTTATCTGGGAAATCTCGAGCATGTTGGTGAAGTTGAGGATCTTATCGATGCAGTAGCTGCCGTTGGCCGTTCCGGATTCTCATGCCGCCTGATGATCGTCGGCGGGTCATCTTCCACTGACAGGACGAAGCATCTGAAGGAACTGGGGGGGCGTGTTCCCCCAAACGTTGCAATCGACTTTGCCGGCTCGGTTCCACGGACCGGGATACCTGGTGTATTGGCCAATGCCGATGTCCTTGTTCTGCCAAGGCGTTCAGGGCTCTTTTCACTTGCGGGTTTCCCGACTAAGCTTGCTGAATACCTGATGACAGGAATTCCAGTCGTTGTCTCATCTGTTGGAGACATACCACTCTACATTCAGGATGGGATGCATGCGTTCCTGGTGGAACCCGGTTCAGTCAGCTCACTCGCCGACAAGCTTACCACGGTGCTCGCAGATCAGGAGGCATCAAAAGCTGTTGGCGTGGCGGGAAGAAAACTGGCTCTTGAAAGCTTCAATGCCGTGACAGAGTCACGGAGAATCCTCGAAATGATCGATTGCATCGGGTGAACTCCATGGGTGTTTTGAGCCAATCCCGCAACCCTCACCGGGAGCTGTAATGCCAAGGGTCAGCATTGTGATACCAACTTACAACAGAGCTCACCTTCTGGGGAGAGCGCTGACAAGTCTGCAGCGACAAACCTTCGAGGATTGGGAGGCGGTTGTCGTTGATGACGGCTCCACGGACTCGACCCTGGAAGTGATAGGGAACTATCCCGACAGCAGAATTCGTCTGTTCAGGCATGATCGAAACAGGGGCGTCACTGCAGCCCTGAACACAGGCATGAATGAAATGCGCGGGGATTGGTTCACATTTCTTGGCAGTGACGACGAAGCACTCCCAAACGCTCTTGAGGTATTGCTTTCGGTTCCCGAACGAGTTGATAAAGACATATCAGCGGTAACATGTAACTGCATTGACTCTGTAAGCGGGAACTTCAGCGGTACCGGCCTTGATCGAGACCAGTATGTAGATCTGAAAACCTTCTTGCGCAAACTCTCAGGAGAACACTGGGGAATCACAAGAACATCACTTCTTGGCGATCTCAGACTGGATGAGGAAGCAAGGGGAGGTGAGGCAGTCCTGTGGTTCAGAATAAGCAAATCGTGTTTACGGTACTACATTCACACCGGATTACGGATCTACCACACAGAAGGTGATGACAGGATTTGTAGCGGAGCCCGGATGAAAGACCTTCTGCCAACGGCCAGGCTCTGCGCACGACTCACCAATGAAAACGATTACATGACAGCCCTCCGGAAATGGAATCACTCCAGATACAGCCACATCATTGCCTATGCAGGACTTTACTGTACAATGCATGGTAACTGGAAGAAAACCCTCTCACTGTTTCTGAAAGCCATTTTCAATGGTTGCTTTTCCTCAGCAGTGCTGATTGCCTGTTCAGCGGCTTCTGGCAAAAAAAGAGCACAGATGCCGTTTCTCTTTATGAGCCGCCTGCGCACAACTGCTGCGAACCTTTTCCGGACCGAAAACAAGTTTCAACGACAGTGATCTGCTCATTCGGTTGATTGAGCAGACTGGATGCCTTCAACTCGCTTTTCTGTGGCTCTCGAAAAAATCCCGGCAATCCGCCTCGCATGCATTCCGATATCGTATTCTTCCTCTGCTTTCAACCTGTTTTTCCTGCCCATTTCCATCCGCAGGTGCGAGTCGGCCAGAATTTGCTCGATAGCATCGGTCAACCCAGCAGTATCACCTGGTTTTACCGATATCCATCCATCGGGAGCGGGTACTTCACAGGTTTCACCAACCGGGGTGGCAATGACTGCTTGTCCGGCGGCCATTGCTTCAATTATGGCAACCGGGAACACCTCTCCATAAGAGGGAAGAACGAATACGGAGCACTTCCTGAGAAGGGTCGCCTTGGTTTCCCCAGCCACCGCCCCATATCTTTTTATACGTTCACTTTGCCTGTGATTTGCAAGCTTTATCTCAAGCTCTGAAGGCACCATTGGGGAAGGATAACCGCCAAGTACATGAAGCCTCCAGTCAAATCTGTCCAGCCGTTGCGATTCAAGAGCATCAAGAAGGTCAAAGAAGCCCTTCTCCATGGTCAGGCGGCCAATGAACAGAATTGAGCAGGGTTCTTTAGCAGAGAGATCGGGCTTTGGACCGATCTCAACACAATTGGGGACAATCCAGTCAGCACCACGCAGACCAACGCTTCTGAAACTGTCATCAATCGCCTTGGTGAGATGGATGACTCCCCATGCCCTTCTTAGAAGCCATGAAGCCAGAGAACGGAAAAGCTTGCCGCAGGAAGGTCCTGAAGCATCTGAAACACAGATCCCGCCACGCCATGCGTGGAAATGAAGCACAATTGAGCCCCTGCGGGGCAGGGCGGCAAGTAGGGCGGCGGCCATGTTCCTGAAAAAACTGAGATCGTTGCATGTGGCGACATAGATCACTTCGGGGGGGGTTTTCAAACCAACGGCAAAGGCTCTCAACAGGAATCCGGCTGTCCAGAAAACAATCCCGGGAGAGACAGTCTTGTTTGCTCCAGGGTTCTCCTGTTCTCTCCGTGGGTTGGAACGAAGCACGGAAACCGTGAATCGCCTGGTTATCTCATCAGCTGCGAGGAATCGCTCGGTCTGCATCGCAACTCCGCCCAACGGTGGAGTCAGAGGAGTGATGAAAAGAACAGATGCCTTTGGGGTCATGGCGCAAAGAATCCTGCCCGGTAACTCCTCCTGCTTCCCGGAAAGCCATGAGTCTCCGCAAACACAGCCTCGTAAGCCCTTGTCATTACATCCATCGCAAAAACGTCGCTTGCTCTTACCCGCCCGGCTTCACCGATCATGCGGGCCCTGGATGGATCTTCCAGGAGGAAGAGAAGCCTTTCAGCGATGCCTTCAGGCTCATTGTGAACCAGAAACCCCGTAGCTCCGTCAATGATTGTTTCGCGGTTGCCGTCGCAATCGGTGGCAACAACAGGAAGCCCCATAGCCATGTACTCAAGGATTGAATTGGATGTCCCTTCCCCATCAGGACTAAGCAGCAGCCCGACGCTGCTTCCGGCTATAATGCCAGCCGGGTCTGAACAATCGGTGAAGTAATCGATCACGCCACACAGACCAAGACTTTCTGCCATTGCTTCAGTTGGTTCAAGGGTTCCAGCATCCCGGCCGACAAATGCGAAGCGGTTTTCAGGTAACCGTTTTCTGATCAATGCGAATGCCTTTACAGCGGATCCATGATCCTTGTTCTTCGTGAAGTTGGCGACCATGCAGCATGAGTATGAAATCCCTTCAGCCTTGGAATAGCTGAAGCGTTCTGTATCGATTCCATTGTGAATGACGGTGCAGCCACGGACTTTCTCCATTCGAAACGCCTTTAATCCCGCATGCGAGTTTGCGATTCGAAAATCGGCCAGCATCATGAGGATCCGGCTAATCCTGTCTTTTCGTGAGAGAGAGTGAGGTGCGCTTCTGATCGAGGCATTCACTACTGGAAGCCCGGCCAGTCTGCCTGCAACAAGACCGAAGAAACCCGATAGAAGGCCGAAACAGCATACAATCCCCACCCGGTGTTCCTTCATGAAGCCAAGAAGCCTGAAAGGCAACAGGAAGTCAGCTGGACTCTTGCGGTAGCTGAAAACACGAGCAGCGCTGGCAAATGACATTGCTTCAGCCAGTCTCTGGCCACGGTCCTTCAGCACTGCAAGTACAAGCGGTCTTTGCCCTTCAGCCCTGTAAGCCTTTAAAAGTTCGACAACCTGGCGCTCCGTCCCCCCCGCGTTCATGTCATCTATCACGATCAGAACTGGTTCCTGGGCTTTTCGTCTAATCATTGGGTCTTGTTCCAGGCAAAGTGGGGTTTCAGACTGACCAGGGGGGGCACTTCACCAAGTCCCTGGTGTGGGGTCTCTTCGGGATGATATGCGACAGTTATCTCCTCAGGATTACATGGAGACAGATTGAAGGGACTCGCAAAACCATTCTCAACAATCGGAAGGCAGTGGGGATTGATTCCGGCAACTGCCGCTGAGACAGCATCAACAAGCAGGGGCGAGGCTCCAGCAACAAGAATGCGCGAGTGAACGGGTTCTGCATCGAGGGGACCATTCCCCTCCCCACCCACAATACCGTCTACAAGGTTGAAAAACCTTCGCACAGGTTCGGGATGCATGACACCTGAAGAGTCGCAATGGTACATAATGGCTGCAAGATCAAGCACTGTTCTCCAGATGGTGTCGTTGCCCGACCAGTTCCCGCTTCTGATGACCTGCCCTGTTGTTCCAAACAACCTGTAGCCCAAGGGTTTCATTGCACCAACGAGCAAGGTTGTCCGTTTTCCCCCCCTCATCAGTAGCTTCTTTGCCCCACCGACTAACACGTTCTCAAGAAAGCCGTTCCGCCTGCCATCAGGAAACTGGTCCCCACCCTTCGAAGGTGGGCCAAACCTGTAATGGGGCAACAGGTTCTTGTTGCCCGTGAGCCCAACCATTCCCTTGAGGCAGCCTGTCATGCCGCACTTCTTATGGGTTTTCAACTTCGGAATATTGATGATGACATCAGCCGCCAGCGCAGTACCGCAAATCTCATAGATGTTGTGCCCATCACGGTGATTTCTGTTCGTCTCATCCGAATCGTAGTTGGCTCCGTAGAAGGGAGCACCGCCCAAACTGCCTGTGAAATGGCTTCTTTCTCCCAGATCAATCAACCTTGCTCCGAGAGGATCACCGGGAAGAGGAACGCTCCCGGTGCAAACCCCATCGCGCACAATCCAGCGTTCTTTCCTGAGATCAAGGAGCTCAATCGGCAGGGATGCCCTGGCTCTAAGCTCTTCCACCATCGACCGCAAACTGCTTCTTTCAACAGTCAACTCGAAGTCAGAGTCGGTCTGAGGAGAATCAGCGATCACTACTCTTCCTGAACCGGACAGTGCAATCAATACGTAATCAATTACTGCCCTTATTACAGCAGCAGAAGTGATGATCTGTTCCCACTGATCCGGCTTGTTCTCACGGTTTTCACATACAAGATTTGGTTTGATCAAAACCACGTTACCTGGATAGATCAACCCACCAAGTGGATTCCAGGAACTGGTTCCAAACCTTGCCTTGTCAAGTTCAAGCAAGGCTAATGCTTCTCTAACCGCTGCATACACAGAGTTTCGTTCGCAGCCTGTCCTGTCCCATTGGTACTCGGGAGGAGCAGTCTCAGGATCGAATGGGGAAAGCGAAGGATAGACAGCCTCGGGAGTTCTGACCACCGCAGTCATCCCTGCATCGATCAATGAGTTTCCCCTTTCTGGACCATGAATGGAAAGCTATCCGCAGAACAACACTGCTACTATATTTTATGCGCCAAGCAAAGGAAATTCGGATGAATCACGATGTTTCGAGAAATCAGCTTTTCTTCGACACCGTACATTGGAAAAACCCCATAAGAGGTTCAAGACAGTTATGACCGCCAATATGGCCCGATCTACAACCGTCATCGGACAATGTTGCAGTAGAATAGAGTACCTCATCCTGGAAGACAGAGTGAACGCTCAGGTGACATGGAAATGAGCCTCTCACAAGGGAATTCCTATCAGATTTATCGAGCGCTGCCTGTCGGCATGCAGAATCTTTCTGTCACGGCATTTGGTTCAATCAGGTGGCTGCATGAAATCAGCGGTGCCTTCCGGAACAAGGTCAACCAACTCATGAAAACGCAGTGGTTTGAACCTGAGGAGCTCGAGGCTTACAGGAGAAACAGCCTGACAGAGATTCTCCTTGCCGCAAAAAACACCGATTTCTACAAGGACATACTTCCAGACAGGCAGTCGATGTTGGAGGATCCGTTCGGCACTCTGGCTGGAATGCAGGTGCTTGGAAGGGAGTGCGTTCGGGATAACCCGAAAGCGTTCCTGAACAAACAATACAACAAACGACTGATCCGCCACGGAACGAGCGGAACCACCGGAACTCCGCTGCAGGCTTATTGGACTGCCGACTGCATCGATATGGAGCGTGCACTCATATGGAGACAGAGGGCAGTAACAGGGCTTGCGTTGGGTGAATCGTGGCGGGGTATGTTGGGTGGCCACCAGGTAGTGCCTCTGGATTCCAAAAAGCCACCATTCTGGAGGGTGAACAGGCTGGCAAAACAGGTTTACTTCTCGACATACCACATGACCCCTGAAAATGCACCGGCCTATCTTGAAGCTCTGAGTCATTTCAATATTACATCACTTGAGGGATATCCATCTGTTCTTTACTCGCTGGCTCACAGTTTCAGAATTGCAGGATTGAGCCATCGCATGAAGAGCATTTACTACGGCGCAGAGCCGCTGCATGACTTCCAGAGGGAGCTTATCACAAGTGTTTTTTGCTGCGGCATCTATGACTACTACGGTCTAACTGAAAGAGTCGCTTCTGCATCGGAGTTCGAGTGCAGAAACGGTCTTCACGAAAACTGGGAGAACTGCATTCTTGAGATAGTTGACCCCGATGGAAAACCCGTTCCCGACGGTGAATACGGAGAGCTTGTAGGGACATCCCTGAGTAACCTCGGGTTTCCGCTGCTAAGGTACAGAACTGGCGACATGACAAGATTCCTCCCGGGAAAGTGCTCCTGTGGACGGCACTCCAGGCGGATTGCTAGAATCGACACAAAGCGGGAAGACCTTTTGCTTATGCCTGACGGCTCTCTGCTGTCGGCTTCAAATCTTACTTTTCCCTTTAAGGAAGTTGGAAACATCCTTGAATCGCAGTTGTTCCAGAATTCCTTGGATCAGATTGAGATTCGAATAGTTCCGGCGGTCGGTTACACAAATGCGGACGGCGAAAAACTGGTCTCGGGTCTGCGCGCATTGATTCCCAAGCCTGTCGGACTGAAATTGATCAAAGTTGATGCGATTCCACGCACAACAGCAGGCAAGTTCCGCTTCTGTGTTTCCAAGCTGACAGGGAAGAATGAGTCTATCTGCGAGTAATCGTTGTCAATATTAAGTCATGAATTCTACTGCTGTCGTCTTTCCTTTTCATCGGTACCCTGGTTTGAAACACAAGTGCCTCGACATCCCGGGAGCAGGCCAAAGAAGTCAGCAGATGCTCAGTCTCCAGCCTTGCGTCGACTGACCCACCTCTTCCCCTGAAAAAGGAAACCGAGGGCACCCCCAGAATTGCAGCCTCTCTGGTCATGGTCCCTCCGCCACCGATCACCATATCCATTGCCAGGATCAACTGAGGACCCGGGTAGACCTTGGCGGGTACAATCACCTGAGCCCTGTGTTCACCTTTAACAAGCTCCATCTGATCGTCCGTTCTGGGAATCCAGACGATCTGCACGTTCGGATCGATCAAGAGCTTATCAAGCAGCGCTTTCAGAATACCTTCCGACTCTGGGTTATGGTAATGGGCGGTGGTGGCGGGCGGTCGAAGGAGAACCTTTGTTTTGTCAGGCTTCAGACCCAGTTCTTCAGCAATTGCGGGATCGGGTTCAATCCCGCTGAGGTAGAGGTTTTCCTTGTATCCCGGAAAAAAAACAACTTTGTTCACATCAATTCCCGCCTCAATGCATCTTTCAATCGTAATCGCTTCCGGAAGCAGGATCTTTGTGCAGAACCTGTTGAAGATGGTTGGGTTGACCCATTCGTAGTCGTACATCGTTATTGACGGAATCCCGAGCATTCTTGAAGCAATGGGGAGAGACCTTGAACCGTGGCCGAATGAGACATCGGCTTTCCAGTTTTTCATGGCTTTCCTGAGTTGAAGTGCTCTCTTGATGGTTCCGGTTGCTTTGCTGAAGGTTGACTTGCCGTAGGGGCCGCCTACTTTCACATAGTCAAATCCATAGAGATCGAGCAGCTCACATGTGTTCGCCCTGTCTCTTGCCGTGAACCTGACTTCATGGCCCTGTTTGGTAAGCTCTTCCGCAAGAGGCTTCATAACAAGAACATGGGGAGCATTGTCGGCATCAAACCAGATCTTCATCGTTGCCTTGTCTTTGGCGTTCCTTCAGCGCCTTGTACATCCAGCCCTGATTCCATCTGAGGTGAATCAGCCCCTCTCTGGAATGCTTGCTGAGCTTTCTGAAGAAGCCTTTCTTACTCTCATCCCAGAGCTGCTCTACGGCCCTTGATAGAATTCTTTCCGCAAAATCCGGCTCGTTCAGCTTCTTCATCGTTATCGCACCCTGAGCATAGCCATGGGGATCAAGCGGGTAAAGGCTGTTTTCGAAATACTTCGCATCCCCGTTTTCGGTAAAGAGGCTGCTCCTGTAGTAACCCAATCCCTTAAGGAGTGATTCTTTGAATTCGTCAGTTTCAAGGGCTTCAGTAATGAACTGCATGGTTTCCAGAACAAAGCCTGTGTGAAGGTTGTCCACCCACTGCCAGTGGTCTGCCTCGCCGTAAACCCAACTGCCATTTGCTCTCTGCTTCGCTGCAACATAACTGCAGGCTTCCCGGGCAAGTTTTCTTAATCGTGCTTTCCTTGGTTCTTCCTCGAACTGTGCAGCTTGAACAAGTATTTTTGCCGCGAAGAGCGAAGCGTTGTAGACCCGGGTGTTGTCCCGGGGGGAGTAACTGAAGCATATGCCACTCTCATCTTTGTGGACGTTAAGGGAATCGATTGTGAACTGAGCCAGCTTCCTCGCCACAATGGGATAGAAAACGCTCTGCGAATCCCTCAGCGCATCAAGAACAAAGCTCGAGCATACCACAGTCGGATACCAGGCCGGTTGCAGAAAGGCCCTGCTCTGCCATGGGAAGTTGTAGCCCCATGCGAGAACTCCTGCCTGTTCTGCTTCGGCTGAAGTGATGTCCATTCTTATTCTGCGGTCTTCACTGAACACCGGAGATCCGTCTGGTCTGGATGCAAGGCTTAAGATCATCTGTTCCAGCCAGGTGATCAGGTTTGCATTACCTGTCTTGTCTTCTTCCTTCGTAAGCCCCAAACCCGAAAGAAAAAGCGCCAGCCCTTTGGGGTTATATCCTTCGGGAACCCCGAGAAGGGGTCGCAGGTTGATGGGAGACCTTTTCACGGTCTGAATGGTGGCAAGCCTCAGGAATCGGGAGTTCTTCAGTAAAGGGGCAAGCAGACGGCTGTTCAACCCGTCATACGGATCAGTGCCCTTGAAGCCCCGCAGAACTGCCCAGTGAAGAACTTCATTTGCTATGCGCCTGAAGTCGCAGTTCTGCATTCTAGAAGTCTTCGGGATTGATCGCTACTGCCTTGCCGGTCTTCAAGCTTTCAAGAACAGCGAAACTCGCTAGGGTTGTGGCTATCTGAGAGGCAATTGAGATAGCGGGTATGCCTGTCTTGAGCGCGGTAACGAACTGGACCATTTCCTCACTGTGCCCCTTGCCCGAGAATTTCCTTGTCCCTTTCTTCGTCTTGCCGAAAAGATGAACCCGGTTGAAGTTGTCTATCACTGCACTTCTGCCGCCACCGAGTATCTCACAACGCTCCTTGGGCATGGACTTGCCGCCTTCTGCAAAGTAGCCGATGGAGCCAGCGGAGCCGTCTTCGAACCTGATTGAGATCACCGTGTTGTCCTGGGGGACCAGGGATTCATCGGCCGTATCGATGCTCTGGGCAAACACACTGACCGGGTTGGCACCGCAGAAGTACTGAAGCAGGTCGATGAAGTGGCAAGCTTCACCGATTATCCTGCCGCCCCCCTCTTCGGTCTGTGTCCAGTGATCTCTTGGTATGTGACCCGCGCTGATCCTGTACATCATTGTCAGGGGTGGATGGTTCTCTCCAATGAATTTCCTGGCTGCAACTGCGGCCTTTGAGAACCTTCTGTTGAAGCCGACCTGAATGAGTGTGTTTGACTCCAGTTGCAGCTTCCTGATCTCCCTCAGTTCTTCAACAGTAAGACACAGCGGCTTTTCAACAAACACAGGCTTCTTCGCCCTTAGGCACTTGAGGACCGAGTCGGCGTGGGTGTTATGCCGTGTAGCGACAACAACGGCGTGGGTTTGCTCGTCATTCAGAAGGTCCTCGATGCTCGCGACGGCTCTGCGGAAACCCAGTCTCTCACCGGTATCTGAGGCTGTCAGACCGCTTCGTGTGCAGACAGAAGAAAAACAGGTCCGTTTGTCGCCCTTCAGTGGGGGCAGGAGAAAGGTCTGGGCAAAAGAGCCCGGGCCTACCATACCGATGCCAATCCTGTCTTTGTTCACAGGCGTGGTGGAGCGGGAAAGGGGAACAGACCTTACTTCATCCCTTCGCTTCTCGGGGTACTCAATGAGCATTCCGCAGAAGGGCTCGGTCTTCCCTGAGATGATCTCATACGCTTCGGGAGCCTTTTCCATCGGGAAAACATGTGTTGTTGCTTTTTGGGGGTCTATGGTTCCTGCGGCCATTCCATCGAGAATTGCCTCCATGTTGCGGCCTTCGGTCCATCTTACATAAGGGTACGGGTAGTCGATGCCGGCTTCCTCGTAGTGTGGATCATACCTGCCCGGGCCATAGGAGCAGGATACGGCAAAGGAGAGTTCTTTCTTAAAATAGATATCCCTGGGAAGATCCATGCCCACGGCGCCCACCGATATGATCCTGCCCTTTTTCCTGCTGACTTCGGCTGCGAACTCAACTGGCTCGTTGCTTGAGGTTCCGGCACAGATAAGAACCATGTCAGCGCCTCTGCCCCTTGTGAAGTCACTGACCAGGGCTTCAACACTGTCCTTCCCCGTGATTCCCCCGGCATCAATTGCTCCTGTCGCGAGCGCCAGACCCACCTGTGCTTCATCAAGATCTGTTCCGAACACCCTGCATCCGTTCGCCTTCAGTATCTGTGCCGCCAACTGGCCGACTATTCCAAGCCCTATAACAACCGCGGATTCACCCAGGGTTGGTTCGGCAAGCCTAACTCCCTGCAGTGAGATGGCTGCGATTGTTGTATAGGCTGCGGATCTGGGATCAACTCCTTCAGGTACTTTCACCACAAGGTTTTTAGGGACTACAACCTCATCCGCATGGTTGGCGTAACCACCACCGGCGCATGCGACCAGGTCACCCACCTTAACATGATCCACATCTCCTGAGATTTCAGTAACCCTGCCGCACAGGCTGTAGCCCAGGGGCTGGGCTCCCTCGAGTTTGCTTTTAACTTTCAGATAGGTTGCCTTCAAACCCAGGGATTTGGCCATGCCCACAACCTGCATCACTTGCGCAGGCTTGGACCTTGCTTTCCCGAGTAACGACATTTTCCCGGTTATCACTTTTCCACCCTCAGTACCTGCGCTGATTGCTGAATAGAGGGTTACGACTCTCACAAATCCATCGGTAATGATCGGGTCCGGTGCTTCAAACACCTGAACTGAACCATCACTGAGCTTCTGGCCGAGAATTTTCAAACGATCGTCCTCCCGGTTTCCTGTTCTTTCCTGCACGGATAATAACCCTGAACTTCTTTTTCAAAAAGGGTGTCAGGTACTATGTCATGCTTTGCCTTGACTCCCGGTAAGTGGCTGGTATTTTCCCGCCCATGATCACTGGCCCTTTCTTCTTCTGCTCCGCAGCGTCCATCAGGCATACCTGGCTCTGGTGGGCGGCCCAGCGCCGTCCATAACCAATCCTTTTCTCAACAGCACCAGTATCAGTGAATCGTAACTCCAAAAGGATTGGATCATGCCATGAAACGCTTTGCTTCGCGGGATTCTTCATATCTTCCTTCCTCTTACCTGAATGTGAAACCCTCGCTTCCTTACCTGCCACCCCCTCCTTTGCTGCCCTCCGGGGAGGTTGCCTCACCTTCATGCATGGAGTGTCTTTTTCCCCGGGGGATGATCGGGCACGAGACGACACTTGAGCGTCTTGTGGAAATACCCTCCGAGGTGAGAACCGCATACTCTCTGTTCAGGCCGACCCCGCTCGTTCGCGCCGTTGGCCTGGAGAGGGAGCTGGATACTCCGGCCCGGATCTACTACAAGTACGAAGGGGCGGGGCCGGCAGGGAGCCACAAGAGCAATACTGCCCTTGCGCAGGCTTTTCTTGCGCGGGAGGCGGGGATAACCCGCATCTGCACCGAGACGGGGGCCGGGCAATGGGGAAGCGCCCTGTCCCAGGCATGCCTTCAGTTCGGCTCCTCCCTGGAAGTCTTCATGGTCCGCGCGAGCTATCTGCAGAAGCCCCTTCGACGGGTCTTCATGGAGATGCACGGGGCTTCGGTGCATGCAAGCCCAAGCTCACTGACATCGGCTGGGCAGAGTTTTCTGGAGAAGGATGCTTCGCACCCGGGAAGCCTTGGGATAGCAATCAGTGAAGCTGTTGAGCAGGTCCTCGGTGATCCTTCGTGCTGCTACAGTCTGGGGTCGGTTCTTGATTCGGTCTGCCTTCACCAGTCGGTGATCGGACAGGAAGCCCTTCTTCAGATGAAAGAGATGGGGGATTTCCCCGACGAGGTGGTTGCGTGTGTGGGAGGAGGATCGAACTTTGCGGGGATTGCCTTCCCGTTCGTTGCTTCCGGGGCAGGTGTCTCCTACGTTGCGGTGGAACCATCCTCGTGCCCCACACTCACCAAAGGCGAACTCCGTTACGACTACGGCGACTCTTCAGGCCTTACGCCCAGGTACATGATGTACACGCTGGGGTGTGATTTCGTGCCGCCGCCCATTCACGCGGGAGGGCTTCGGTATCACGGAATGAGTCCCCTTGTGAGCCACCTTGTGTCACTGGGGATGGTCCGGGCTGTTGCCGTTCCCCAGGACTCGGTGTTCTCCGCCGCAAAGCTGTTCCTACGGTGCGAAGGGATACTGCCCGCACCCGAGTCGGCCCACGCCGTGAGTTATGTCATCGAGTCTGCCCTGCGGGCCAAGGATGCCGGCACCCCCTCGGTCATCCTGTTCTGCCTTTCGGGGCACGGGCTGATGGATATGGCCGCGTTTTCCTGAGTGCTTTCGGGGGGCGCCGGCGCGCCCCCCCATGCTCTTTTTTGTGCCCGGGGTTCAGTCCGCCGGTGATTGCGGGCCCCCGGTACTTGCCCCGGTAGAGCAGGTAATCCATCTCGAAGCTGCCCTCGGGAAAGGTGCAGAGCTTCGTGTATCTCGCTACTCCCAGCCCCTCCTAGAATTCCCTGAGCTGGTAGAAGGGGCTGTCGGTGCGGCTGTGGCGGACGGTGAGTTTTCCCTCGGCCATCTCCTCTATCCCGCAGACAAGCTCAACCTCTTCGCCGCTTCCGTTCGCGGCAGGCGATGAGCTTCTATTGACCGGTCTGGCGCAGACGGCCATGGCAACCGTTAACTACGCCGACGCTGCACATTCAGAGCCTTCCATAGCAGAAGCGGGTGTTCCTGGATGCGGGAGGCCAAACCCGCATCTTCGGTCAGCAGGCTGGGGACGATCTCGCCATGGTCCAGCAAGCGATTCAGGAACTCGGTTTCGCCCGGGTTGAACTGAACCAGACCGGAGAGGCGCTCGCGGCAGATCTCGACCATCTGTTCCGCC
The DNA here is from genome assembly GCA_002436025.1 of candidate division Hyd24-12 bacterium UBA6080. GTDB lineage: Bacteria > Fermentibacterota > Fermentibacteria > Fermentibacterales > JCC-6 > UBA6080. Next base: position 107,350 of record DIXM01000002.1, on the reverse strand, counting down.
CAAGCAGGGTGAAGCGATTCACGGACCGTGTTGCTCAACACCGGCAGAAGTCGGTTCTCCAACTCGCGAGGATTGCACCCTATGTCGTCCAGCGTGATGGTACGCCAGTCGCGGCGATTCATGGCTCCGTAGAGGATGAAGGCAAGCCGCAATCGATCGGGAGCGAAGTCCGCGGCGGTTAACAGCCGGTGTGCATCGAACAGGTCCCGGCTGGCCTGGCGGGCAAACAGCGCCGCCAGCTTTCCAGCCGCCAGTTCGTGCACATCCATGACGGGTATTCCGCTGGCGGAGTATGTGCCCACATCCACCGAGTTCATCGATTTAACGGGCCATAGTTGGACGCGAAACATGAAATTCAGATCAACTTCCAGGTTTCCTCCGCCGCCAAGGGCGCTGCCGTAACGCAAGCGCCATTTGCCACCCGCGTGGTCACTCGGGACTCGTTTCACGGACAGATCCTCACGCTGGCAAACAGCCTGCACGGCAAACTCGACCTTCTCCCGGTCGGAGAGCATCTCCTCCCTGCCAGCCGCACCAATGTAGTTCAGGTCGATATCGACAGACAGACGCGGCAGGTCGAAGTAGAACAGGTTGAGTGCGGTGCCGCCTTTCAGCGCGAGACGGGAACCAAGCGCCGGATGCCGCTTGAACACAGCCAGGAGATTGAGCAGGTGGATGACCTTCTCCAGCACCTCCGGCCGGAACCCGGTCGCCTCGGATCCGGCCATCAGACGTTCGCGTGAGAGTCTTATATCTCAACCTCCCAAGCACGTGTCAGAACCTGTTCGGGGACAATCAGGTTCCAGTTCGTCACCAGCTGTCCAGAACTCCCCTGATCCATGTAGTGGGGCTGACGCGGCTGGGCTTCTCTCAGTCTGTCTAGCAGCCTGTCTTCCACCATGAGCTCCACCTGATGCTGTTCGAGGAAGAAGCCCACTTTCGCGGCGGTAGTGGCATTCCGCAGGAGCAGCGCATATTCGACGACCTGCTGGATGTCGTAGTACTCCACCGACTCGGCGGAACGCCAGATCTCTTCCCAGCCACCCCCGAGGTCTGGCCGGTCGAGGATGTCCACCAGCGACCGTTCCAGAGAGGCGACATGAATGTCGTGCCCGAGGCGGTCGACTGTCTCGATCCCGAACAGCTCCTTTCCATCCCTGAGAAGGGCCTTCGGGGGAGAAACGCGACGGAAGCGGCAGCCTCGGAACTCCATGGGCCGCATGGTCTGATTGCTGACGAAGACATATTCGCTTGACACTGTGTATGCGCGTCCGTGAAACTGGAAAGAAGAGTGATAAGCGATGGCAGCTTCCTTTGCCAGCCTGGAGGCAACCAGCCAGGGGTCGGGTACTAACGAAGCCGGATCGGTTCCTGTGGGCACGCTGGCGTAGAGACCCCGCTGGATCTGGATCACGTGGCCGGCACGAACATGGTGGGCCAGCCGCGAATTGGCGGTATTGCTGTTCCCGGAGTGGTCCGCCTGCAGCGAATCCTCCAATTCGTCCCGCGTGAAAACGGGGTGTTTTGCCAAAAATGTTCGCATGTCCATGTTACCGCCCTGACTTGATGATGTCTGCTTCATGTGTGAGATACCTTAACACTTGAGTCGTTCATCGTCAAGCCGCAATGGTTCAGCCAGACCACGGTTCGGCGTCCATAGAGTGCTGTGGGCGGGGGTTTTTGCCGCTCTTCCGATTGAACAGGGCATTCATCAACAGAACCGCTTTGGTGGCCATACTCATACCGATGCTCCCGGGCCTTTCCGGAGCATAAGCATGAGCCCCCTTGTGTCACTGGGCATGGTCCGCCCGGTTGCCGTTCCCCAGGATAATGCTTTCTCGGCCGCAAAGCTGTTCCTCAGGATTCAAGACCTTTGGGATGCAAAACCATGAAGAACCAAGTCTCAGTCTTACTGAGTTGCCTGAACTGTAATTACGTGCAAATCTCAAGTTCAACTTGACATTTGCACATGCGGTTTCAAGTTACAAGTGCAACCTGTAGTTGACTGCACCTCCTTCTTGTTGAGATTCCTGAAACTCCTGCTTTTGGGAAGTACCGGCGGATAAGCCCGCTCGTGTTTTACTGGTCCCACGTTCCCAGGAAGGGAATTTCTGAAGCAAGGAGTGTCAGACAGGCTGTGCCGGGTCAGATATCCGTGATGTGCCGCCAGGACATGAGGCTGCCGGCGGTTCTCTTCTGTGTGTTATCGCCGCCATATATGATGTATCCTTTCCCCTCTGTTCCTGATACTTTTCGCCAGTAATCAATTCCGCGGAAGAAATCGCGGTTCGGGGTGCGGCCTGATTTGATCTCAATCGGTACAAGCCCCGATTCTCTTTCAAGAAGAAGATCCACTTCGTTCCCCACTTTGTCTCTCCAGAAGAAGCATCCCGGTTCCTTACCCAGGTTGTATGCATGTTTCATGAATTCGGAAACCACCATGCTTTCAAAAAGACCTCCTCTGGCAAAGTGTGTTTCTATCTGCTTTTCGGACTGAATCCCCAGCAGATACGCGGCAAGACCTGTGTCGTAGAAGAAAAGCTTGGGGGTCCTCACCAGACGCTTGTTGAAGTTGCCGTGGTAAGGTTTCAGAAGAAAAACGATGTAACTGGCCTCCAGGATGGAGAGCCATTTGGATGCGGTGGTATGGGATATTCCGCAGTCATTTGCCAATGCGGAGAAGTTCACCAGATTGCCCACCCTGCCGGCACAGAGTCTGACAAACAGCTGAAACCGGCTCAGATCACCGATGTTGCTTATTGAGCGGACATCTCTCTCAATGTATGTGTTTACATAACTCGGAAAGAAATCCTCCGGTGAAAGCTCCTCACTGTGAATCACGGGATAGAATCCCCTGTAGAGAAAAGATTCATAACTTTCAGCGTAGTGGGTTGTACGGAGTTCATCAAATGAGAAAGGCAGAAGTTTCAAAACTGCTGTTCGCCCCGCAAGGGACTGGGAAATACCCTCCAGAAGAAGGAAATTCTGTGATCCTGTGAGAATGTATCTGCCTGGAATTCTGCTGCTGTCAACGGCTGACTGTATGTATGAGAACAGCTGCGGAACATGCTGGGCTTCGTCAATGACTGCTTCCGGGTAAGTATTCAGAAACCCCCTGGGATCATCCATGGCGAATGACCTCGCATCCGGGTCTTCAAGCGAGACATATGCCTTCCCGGGAAAAGCATTCCTCACCATGGTGGTTTTACCGGATTGCCTTGGGCCGGTAACCGATATCACAGGAAACCTTTGTGCCAGATAGAGCAGTCTTTCCGTCTGATGCCGCCTGATCATGTTTTTCCTCCCGGCAGAAGATATATGCTTTATGGACAAATTGCAAATCTGAAATGCAATTTGTCCATGTACCAGAGAAGGTGCGGCTCCCGGTCTTCAGTTACCGGTGAGCTGGAAATCTTGCATTCGCATGTAACACCGGGTGTAGTTCTGTATGTCATAGTCCCATGACAATTCATAGAAATCTCGGGGCTTGAGGTTTCCTCACCCGTGATCTTGTTCCGCCTGTCCGGTCATGGGATGGCAGCATTTTCTGAAGGGTGCTCGAGGGGCGCTGGTGCGCCCCCCCTTCTCTTCCTATTTTTCGGGCATGAAACAGCTTCTCTATGACATCGGGGATTCTATCCTGCTCGGGTTTGCTGTGCATGCCCTGATGCTCTACCTGTGGTTCTCCGTGGTGGTCGGGTTCATCGCTTCCTTCGTTGATCTGACCGAGTTCTTCCGTTACAGCGCGGCTTATCCGGGGGATGACTTCTCTCTGGTTCTGGTTGCGGGATCCCTGGGTGTTCTCATGCTGGTGTGTTCTTTGCTTGCCGCGCTGGCTGTGCGAAAGGGTTCACACCGTCGTGTTCTGCTTTTTCTTGGTGTTTCAACTCTGTGCGCTTATGCGGTGGCGTTCATACCCCGGGTGCCTCTGGGCACGGGGAAGGACCCATCCCTATTCACTTATCTTGCAGGGCTTGGCACCCTGGGTGCGATCATGCTTGCGATAACTGATCCGGGTAAAGGTCCTTCGCGCAATCCGGACACAGGGCATGACTGAACTGGGCTTCTGAACGGTCCTGCACGTACTTCTCAACCTGTTCCCAGTAACCCTTGTCGCTTCTTATTTTCTTGCAGTGGGCACAGATGGGGATGATGCCCCTCAGCGTTTTCACTTCGTTCAGGGTTTCGGTAAGCTCTGAAATGAGCTTTTCCTTCTCCTTCAGTGTCTCTTCCAGTTGCTCCTGTGTTTTCAGGAGCTTTTTCTGAATGGTCCCCCTGAGCTTCTCAGCGATCAGTGTGATGAGGAACACCGTTGAGTAGGCGAACAGGATCCGTGAACTCCAGAAGAAGCTGTAGCTGACCGGCATGTCTATAGCTTTCCCGAAGGTGAAGAGGCTCAGGAGGATTATGAGATGAAGGGCTGAGAACACTGTTCCCCTTCGCGGCCCCAGAAGGTTGAGCGCGATGATGGGGAAGGTGAGGGTCCATACCACCGCGCTCCTCTCCGTTCCGCCGAAGTAGGCCAGAAACAGGGTTAGGATCCCCAGGGTTGTGCTGCCGAAAAAGCTGCATGTATCCAGATGCCTGCGCTTGAAGCTGAGCGCAAGGAAGAAGAGGAACACGGGTATCATGGCCAGATCGACGAGGGCAAGTATCCTGCTGCCTCTGCTTAGAGCGGTGACTCCGTTCACTGCAAGGGCCAGGACACCGACGCCGATGAGAAGCCTTAAGAGCAGTGTTCGCCTTGAAGCCTCAAGGTCTTCGTCGGTCTGATAGTCAAGGTTGAAGGGGTTTCTCACAACGGCGTCTCCAATCTGCTCTCTCCATCCGTCGCCCTGTACTACAAGCATCTACTCAACCGCCCCGTAAAAGTTGCTTCCGGTTACACCACGTTGCCGTCAGGGCGTTCTGGTCATAGAGTAGGCTTTTCAGGCGAAGGAGAGGCCAGTGAATCACGCTTGCAGTACGGATAAACTGCTTTCGATCTTTCAGCTCGCCATGGATGACCTGCCGGTGCATGTCTGGTTCTGCACCGATGCCGAGACATATGGAATGGTCAATCACCACCATGCCGATTTCTTCGGCAGAAAAAAGAGGACATGGAGTTCCGGAAGCTTTCCGAACTGTTCCCCCCGGTTGTGGCCTCCGCCTGTGTAAAATCGAACCTCGAGGCCATCGAGAGTCGTGCTCCCGTGCGTTTCGAGGAGTGGGTGACTGGCGCCGGGGGAATGAAGCGCCTTCTCTCGATAAGCAAGACCCCAAGGTTTGACAGCCTGGACAACCTTGAACTCATCGTGTGCGTGGGTGAGGACATAACCGTGGCAAGGACCGCCCTTGATGCCCTGAGGGCAGGTGAAGCCCGGCACAGGCAGGTCATCAACATGATCTCGGACATCGTGTGGCGATACGAGGTCGACTCACACGGCCACTTCGTGGAGAGCTTCATGTCGACGGTGGCCGACCGGCTTCTGGGGCTTCCCGAGGGTTCCATCAACAATGATTTCGAGGTGTACTTCTCCCATGTACACCCTGATGATTTCCTGCGGGTCGAAGAAGCCTTTCAGAAATCCCTTCAGGACGTGGCGAAGAACGTGGAGATCGAATTCAGGGTCGTGAGGGCCGACCGGAAGGTCTTGTGGCTTCGCTCCCGGGGCTCGGCGCACCTGCAGCCAAACGGGCATGTCGTTGCTTACGGAACGAGCACCGACATCACAGCGCAAAAACAGTCTGAGGAAGAGCTGAGGGAGAGGGAAGGGCAGATAACCGACATACTTGCGAACCAGTCCGAATTGATCTGCAGGTTCCTCCCCGACGGAACCCTGACCTACACCAACGAAGCCTTCCGTGAGTTCTTCGGAGATTCCGGGCACCCAAGGTTCCACCAGTACCTGGCTTCAACTGACGCAAAGGCTCTGGACGAAACCCTTGTGTCACTTGCCCCGGAAAAACCTTCGGCTTCAACCGAAAGCAGCGCGAAACTCCCCCCGGGAGATAGCCGGTGGCTCTCGTGGACGCACAGGGCACTTTTCGACAGCAACGGGATTGTTCGGGAGTACCAGTCGGTGGGCCGGGATGTGACCGAACTGAAGGCAGCCGAGGAGAGTTTGATCCATGAGAAGTGGCGCCTCGACTGCGTCATTGAAGCCACCCGTTCTGGCACATGGCAGTGGGACGTGACCACGGGAGAGATGATCTGCAACGATCACTGGTACGACACCCTGGGCTGCACAGCCCCCGAACTCCACCCCTTCTCGCGTGAGAAGTGGTGCTCGATGGTGCACCCCGAAGACCTGGATACGGTTCTTGCCGCCATCAAGGCCCATTTCGCCGATGACACGTCCAGGTACCTGTGCGAGTACCGGATGCGGCATAGGGACGGCCGCTGGATATGGGTTCACGACTGCGGGCGGGTGAAAGCCGGCAGACATGAGGACGGCGAGGTTCTCATGTTCGGGATCCACACCGACATTACGGCACGGCGCGAAGACCAGGAGAACAGTGAATACCACACAAGGCTGCTCGAGTTGATACTGTCGGTATCGGGCACCTTGATGAACACGCCCCCCGAGAAGGTGGATGACGCAATCAACCTCTCCCTCACCGGGTTTGGAGAGTTCGAATCGGTGGACAGGTGCTACGTGTTCCTCTTCGACGACCGCTCCCGCACAACATGGAGCAATACCCATGAGTGGTGCGCCCCGGGTGTGAGCCCCCTCAAGGACATTCAGCAGGCAATCCCCACCTCCGGAGCCATGAAGTGGTGGCTGGAACGGCTGAAGGCCGACGAGCCAATCGCAGTGGCCAACCTGTCGGAACTGCCCCCCGAAGCAGAGTCGGAACGGGCTGTGCTGGAAGCCCGTTCAGTCAAGTCGTTCCTGGTGGTACCCATCCGCATCAGGGAGAACACCATGGGCTATCTTGGCCTTGAAACCCTGAACTCCTTCCATTCATGGACACTGCACACCATCACCCTGATCAGGATGGCTGCCGACATCATGTCGTCAGCCTTCGAGAGAAGGGAATCCGAGACCCTCCTGGCGGAGAGCGAACACAACTACAGAACCCTTTTCAACACCGTGGACAACATGCTGACGATATCGGACCTCGAGGGCAGGATACTCTGCGCAAGCCCCTCGATGGCCGCAAGGCTCGGTTACAGCAACGGTGAGGTCAAACATCTGCGGGTTACCGACCTTCACCCCTTCCCCATCCAGGATGAGGTAAGAGCCACTTTCCAGTCCATACTCGCCGGCGAGAGAACGCAGTGCACACTGCCCCTCATCACGAAAAGCGGAGTGCTCATCCCGGTGGAGACCTCGGTGTGGTTCGGGAAGTGGAACGGCTCTGACTGCATCTACGCCATGAGCAAAGACATGTCGAGGGAGAGCGAAGCCCTTCAGAAGTTCGACAGGTTCTTCAGGATGATACCCCTGCCCCTGGCGGTGACAAGGTTCCCCGAGCGCACTTTCGTTGAGGTGAACGAGGCCTTCGTGAAGCTTACGGGTTACAGCTCGAAGGAACTGATAGGTCACAAGGTGGCTGACACGGGGCTGACACAGGACCCGGAAAGCGCGGAGAGGCTTGAGCAGGCCGTTACATCCGAGGGCTTCGCGAGGGACATCGAAATGTCACTGAAGACCAGGGACGGCTCGGTGCTGAAAGGTCTTTTCTCGGGCGTGCTGATCGAGGCTTCGGGGAACCGGTACTTCCTATCGGTGTTCGTCGAACAACCGGACTGACCCGGCAAGGGGGGATGCATGGGTCCCATACAGCCCAAAAAACTTGCGCTTGCCATCCTCATTTCGTTCTTCAGCGCGATGCCACTTTTAGCATGGGTCTACCTGGGAGCGACAGGCCGGCTCAGCGGGTTCGTAGATGCAGACAGGCAGCATGACCTGACAATTGCACTCTTCATCGTGACTACAGTGTGGTACATAGGAGTGACTCCCTTTTTGATCTGGCCCCGCATTTTCAACGGAACCGATGCCCGTGAGAACCTTCTGAAAAAGGGAATCCCCGCCAGGGGGATCGTTCTGGAAGCGGGGCTGGTCGGGAAAACGGGGATAAGGTACCTGAAGAGAAGGAACACCTGCCTTGTATTGGCTGTGAAGGTCATCCTCCCCGACGACACCTTTGAAGTCCAAAGTCATCTCGCCCTTGTTCCCGAGAGCATTCTGCCTTTTGTTCGGAAAGGCATGGAGTTCCCGGTACGGGTAAACCCTTCGAGCCGGATGAACATCGAGATAGACTGGGAACCGCTTATGCTGCATTACCCGGGGAGCGCAGTCTCCGCCGACTGATCACTCTTCTGCCCTTCTACTGAGAATAACCTGGCTTGCGTAATCCGGCATTGGCAGTATTGTTCGGTGAGGTTTTCAATTATTACTCGTTTTACTTTACAAATATTACTGTAGACAGCAGTAAGGGGATTGAAGATGAGCGGGAAAGAAGCCTACTTGAGAAACCCCGATATTGCCCTCAGGGATGAGGATGAAAGCGGATGCCTTCTTTTTAATCCCGACACAGGAGAGGTTCTTGTAGTGAACGACACTGGAAGGTTCATCTGGGATCTTTGCGAGAAGGCTGTCACTATGACCGAGATCCTCATGAGCTTTGGTGAAGCCTACGAAAGCATTCCCGAGAATCTGTCCGAGGATGTTGAGCAGTTTGTTTCCGCAATGACAAAGGGCGGTTTCATTGCCTCAAAGTGACCTCACGGCTCCAAAACTTGAAAATGCACCCGAATCCGTAGACATCTCGATAACCGGGAGCTGCAACCTCTCCTGCAGATACTGCTTCTATGCCGATCCGATGGCTTCCCTGACCGACCTTTCCACCGAAGACTGGAAGAAGTGCATAAGAAAGATCGGGGAAGCCAGGGTCATGCGGGTTACTCTCACAGGGGGTGAACCCTTCACACGGCCGGACATTTTCGAGCTTGTTGACGAGATCGTTGACAACCGGATGCGCTACTCCATTCTCACCAACGGCACACTTGTCACCGCCGACACGATCAGCGCGTTCCGGAGGGGAAAAAGACTGCTCCGTCTTGACAGCATCCAGGTTTCCATCGACGGTTCATGTGCCGAAGTGCACAACAGGAGCAGACCCGATAGCTTCGAAAGAGCGGTGAGCGGCTTGAGGCTGCTTCTGGAAAACCGACTTCCGGTTACGGTAAGGGCAACGATAAGCAGACACAATATCGCCGACCTCGAAGCGCTGGCATCGTTTCTGCTTTGTGACCTGGGGCTTCCGTCCATGACGAACAACGAGGCTTCCCCCATCGGTGCCGGCTGTACATGCCGTGACGAGATGGCCCTTGATCACATCGACATCCTTAACGCCGGCATCAGGCTGGAGAATCTGCAGAAACAGTACCCGGGAAGGATCACCGCGCAGGCCGGGCCTCTCGCAAGGATGAGAATGTACAGGGAGATGGAGAGTGCCAGGCAGTCAGGCCGGCTCACCAATCGCTGGAGGATGGGCTGTCTATCTTCCTGCGGGGGAGTGTTCAACAGGCTGGGCATACTGCATGACGGCTCAATCGTTCCCTGCTCGATGCTGCATGACCTTGTCATGGGCAACATACTCACCGATGACCTTCTTGATCTGTGGAAGAACAGCACCGCGATAAGGAACGTAAGGGACAGGTATGGGATATTGCTCAGGGATATTGCGGAATGCTCGGGCTGCGCGTGGACCGACTTCTGTAACGGCGGCTGTCCGGGCGTAACCCAGCAGATGCGGAAAACCATACTTGCCCCGGGAGTCAACGGCTGCTTCAGAAGCTTTTTGAAAGCCAACGGGATAGAATCTCTTAACGGATCGTGAAACACACAGGGAAAACCGAATGACAGCGAACAATCCAGAAGTACCGGTCCTTGATACCATTTACATGTACGCATCGGGAGCATGCAATCTGAACTGCTCACACTGCTGGATCAACCCCGAGTTCCAGGAACACGCCACGACCAGCAGCCTTCACCTCAGTTCAGCGCTTGTTAAAACGGCGGTGGAACAGGGAAAGCCGCTGGGACTTCGTTCAGTGAAACTTACAGGTGGAGAGCCCCTTATCAACCCGGCTTTCAGGGACATTGTTGAGTTCATCTCCTCCGAAGGCCTGGGAATAGTTGTCGAAACCAATGGCACCCTTGTTACAAGCGAAATTGCCCTTCTTCTTGCATCCACCCCGAAGCCCACATTCGTTTCGGTAAGTGTTGACGGGTCAGACGCCGGAACCCATGACGGCCTGAGAAGAGTGGAGGGCTCTTTCGCAAGGGCTGTTCAGGGCATAAAATACCTTGTTGCAGCGGGAATCAGACCCCAGTTGATCTGCACCCTCCACAGGAACAACGCAGCGCAGATACGGGGTGTCGTTGAATTGGCGAAGGAACTGGGTTGCGGTTCCGTGAAGTTCAACCATGTTCAGCCCGCCGGGAGGGGAAAGGAATTCAGCGAGCTTGCCCTTTCTGTAGCGGAGATCATCGAGCTGAACCGGATGATCGAAGACGAGATCGTTCCGGTTGCCGGCATTCCGGTCCTGCCGGACATCCCCTTCGCTTTCCAGAAACCTGCACGGTTCCTCAGAAGCTCACCCGGACGCTGCAACATTCACAACATCATCGGTCTGCTGGCCAACGGAGATCTTGCGCTCTGCGGCATCGGCACTTCCGTGGATGACCTTCTGTACGGCAATGTACGGACAAACTCTCTGGAAGACATCTGGAAGAACTCACCTAAACTGCTTGAACTGAGAGATCTGATACCCGATCAACTCGAGGGGATCTGTTCAAGATGCATCCACAAGTGCTTCTGCAAGGGCACCTGTGTTGCTTCAAACTATAACACGGGAGGAAAGTTGAACGCCCCCTACAGCTTCTGCAGGGAGGCGGAAACCCTCGGGCTTTTCCCCCGGTCACGAATCGCTATATTCACGGAATAACGGGAGGCAGTATGAGCGATAGAAAACCCTACGTAAAACCACAGGCAATGAATCTTTCGGGTCTTGGTGTGGTGGGTACCGAGTTTCTCGGGATCTGCGCCTCAGGAAGCATACCGACAACTTACACCTGCGCGGATGGCGTAAATCCATACCAGACCTCCATGGCTTGCCAACCAACAGGTTATACCCCTGACATAGGCGGGTGCAAGGCTGGGTCGAATGTGGCTAATGTCTGCACATATGGCTCCATGCATGTAGGTTGAGCATTTCAGGGACGCAGGATCACCGGTTCAGCATTGGCGGCGTTCGTTTTTCGATCCTGTCCAACACAGAGATGAACTGCCTGGGCCTGAAAAGGTTCCGGGCTTTTCTATCCGGTTCACCAGCCAGTGATGTCCGGGTTCACTACACATTGGCCGAAGGAACTGAAGCGGGCCGCGAGCCTCAACTCTGCCTCAAGGACCTGCTGCCCCTCTTTCCGGGAACCAGTTCCAGTTCGCATGACCCTGCAAAGGATTGCGCCCTGCATGCGTCTCCCCCCCTTCTGCAGACCCTTGCGGATTGCGCCGATCACTCCTCCATGGTGACCCTTGAGATCAGAGGGGATTCTGTGGTGGTAAAAGACTATCGCAGCCACCGGATCGATTCATTCCACACTCCCGGCAATGCAGTTTCGCTGAAGAACGCAAGGGTTGATCCCACCGTTTTCTCGGTGTTTCTGCACGATTTCGATGCCCTTCTTGTACACAGCTCATGCGTCATCTTTGAAGGCAGGGCTGCCGTGTTCCTGGCCATGGATGACGGGGGCAAGACCACCGCTGCATGTCTCTGCAGTGGCGGCAGGGTTCTTTCGGATGACCAGGTCCTTTTCAGAAAGCAGCCCGATGGAAGCTGGCTTGCGTACGGAACACCCTGGACAACATTCGAGCCCAATACAGGCAACGCAGCTCCCGGCGCTTTTTTCCTGCTTGAGAAGTCAGACCGGTTCTCGCTTCAGAAACTGGGACCCAGGGAGCTGTTCTCCTTTCTCTGGGATGAGCACAAGGCGGCAAGGTTCATGCTTCCCAAAGTGTATCAGACAATGCTTTTCGACCTGTACCGTGATCTTTCGATGTCCGCACCGGTGTACCTCATGAAGTTTCCCAGGGACCACGTCGACAGGGAAGCGATCCTGAAATGTCTGAACCCCTGAAACCATCCTCCTTCAGATTCTACCGGGGCAGAAGCATGGGAACGGCCTTTGCTCCCGGCGACTGCCTCTACTTCGAGGAAGTTGCGACTTCGAAGCTCCGTCGCGGTGATGTTGTGGTGTTTCGTTCGGAACAGCCCGGGTGTGAGGATGTTGTTCACAGGGTGAGAGATGTCTGCGACGGATTCATTCTGGCCAGGGGCGATGACAACCCGCCGGAGATGATCGACAGGGTGCCTTTCAGCAGGGTGCTGGGACGCGTAACTTCGTTCGAGCGCTGTTGCAGGGGAAAGACACCCGTGGCTGGTGGCACCGCCGGTTTGTTCAGGGCGGGGCTGGTGGCACGGGAGGGATTCCCCCGGAAGCTTGCGCGCCGGGCGTACTCCTGCCTTCGAAGATCGGGTGTTGTGAGGCTCTTCTGGAGGCCCCGCATCGAAGTGGTTGCACTGGCCACCGATGCCCCCACCGTAGTCCGGCTTGTCTCAGGCGGCAGAACGATAGGCAAGTGGTGCCGTGAACGCCGTCTTCTTTCAGTAAGGAAACCCTACGACCTCGTGGTGAGAATGGGTGACGTAAGCCACCTGTAGGGGCTTCCCCTCACCCCTTTCGGACCCCCCTCAACGGACTTTGCCTTGTCAGGGCAAGCCAGAGCATGGCCTGGAACCATGAGACCCTCTTCCAGCCCGTGAGATGCTTGAGGTTAAGCAGGGTGGGGAGGCCACGGCGTGCCTTGATGGCTGTGAGAAGGGCTTCGGCCTGGTCGTTCCTTTCGCTGAGCAGGTCTGTCACTCTCTTCGGGACCGGGGCGCCGAGTGCTGCCGCGGTTGTCAGTATCTCTTTCATCGGGTTTGAAAGTCTTGTATGGAGAGCGTTCCGCGTGAACTCCTTCCATGTTCCCTGCTCTTCAATCTTCTTTGCGAGCAGGCAGACATCGGCCCACCAGACAGGCCTTATGACGGCGTTTGTGATCATGTGCAGGATGACGATAAGAAGGGCGTTGTGCCAGGCAAGGCCCAGGAGGTTGGGTTCGAGGGGTCTGCCGTTTTGCGTAAGGTCCCGGGGGAGCCTGCCCGGGAAGGTTGCCGGGAAGTAGAAGATGTGTGTGTGGAGTTCGGCCATGACACCGTTTTTCATGGCCTTGGTTTCCGAGACTATTCCCGACGACATGATGCCGTCGCCGGAATCCAGTATCTGCCATCCCATTTTTTTAAAGGTTCCGGCGACGCTTCTCTGGTGTTCGGGCTTCACCAGGAGGTCGACGTCGCTCATGGGCCTGCCCCCGGGGAAGGGGTAGATGCTTCTTGCCAGGTCGAAGCCCTTGATGGCCCAAACTTGATGCTCAAGGTTATTCAGGACCGGCTTGAGCGTCTGTTCGAGGTGGAACCATCCTGCCGACGCGGCGAGCCTTGTGTCCCGGTCACCCCTTTCTTTTGAGAGAAGGCTTGTGAGGTCGTGGCTGGGCGCGGGGTCGGGGCCTTCGTATCCGCCGGGTTCGGCTCCGGTCAGAAGCCAGTGGCAGGCAGCACGTGTTACCGGGTCGGGGATTATGGTCATGGGTACGCTCTCCGATTGTTTCCCGTAACATGCTTGGGGCTGTGTGCCGGGACAATGTTTCAGCGGTCGAGCACTGACCTTACCGCTTCTGCCAGGTCGAACCGGGAGAAGGGTTTCCGGAGGAACCCGCGTGCTGGTTCGGCGTTTTCCCTTCGGGCCAGGATGTCGGCCGTGTACCCGGAGATGTAGAGGACCCGGGTTTTAGGGGATTTGCCCGTTATCGCTGCTGCAAGCTCCCTGCCGTTCATGCCGGGCATCACGATGTCGGTTATCAGGAGGTCGACGTGCTTTTTCGTGGAGTCGGCAAGGGCAAGGGCCTGTCCGGGTGTGTCCGCAGCCACCACCGAGTAGCCCATGGATTCGAGCATGACTGTTGTGAGCTGGAGTATCGAGGGTTCGTCCTCGGTGATGAGGATGGTTTCGGTGCCGCCCCTCACGGGCTGCTCCACCCTCTCCTGCCCGGGTTCTTCCTCGCCCGTGTACCTGGGAAGGTAGACCTTGAAGGTGGTGCCCTGACCGGGTTCGCTGTAGACGTTGATGAAGCCGTTGTTCTGCCTGACTATCCCGTAGCCCGTGGCAAGCCCCAGGCCGGTGCCGCTTCCGGCTTCCTTGGTGGTGAAGAAGGGTTCAAAGAGCTTGTCGATAGTGTCCCTGTCCATGCCGCAGCCGTCGTCGCTCACAGAGAACCTCACGAAGTCGCCGGGAGGGAACCCCGGATGCCATGCCGAGTACGACTCGTCAGCCACGATGTTCCGTGTTTCAATGGTGACGGTGCCCTTGCCTCCGATCGCGTCACGTGCGTTCAGGCATAGGTTCACGAGGATCTGGTCGATCTGTGCGGGGTCCACCATCACGTGCCAGAGGTCTTTGCCCGGAAGACAGACCAGCTCGATGGAGGCGCCGATCAGTCGCCGGAGCATGTTTGAGAGCGACTCCATTGACCTGTTGAGGTCGACCACACCGGGCTGGATCTCCTGCTGCCTGGCGAACGCAAGGAGGTGCCTGGTGAGTTCGGCCGAACGCTCGCCGGCCTTGCGTATCTCTTCGAGCTGGAACCGCAGCGAGTGGCCCGGGGGAAGCTGGTCGAGTGCGGTGGAGGTGTAACCGAGTATGACCCCGAGCATGTTGTTGAAGTCGTGGGCCACGCCACCCGCAAGCCTTCCGATGGATTCCATCTTCCTGGCCTGGTTGAGGCTTGTCTGAAGCTTTTCACGGACTTCGACGTCTCGAACCCTCCTTGTCACGTCGCGGCCTATCGTCAGGACCGACTTCACGGTTCCATCCTCGCTCCTCTCCGGAACGAAACGGATGTTGTGAATCACTAGTTTGCCGCCCTCGGTGAAGCTGCGCTCCATCTCGATGGTCTGCTGCCCCCCGAAAACGCTCTGGATGCTCTGCTCCCAGAACCGGCACGTTTCCTCGGAGAGACCCATCTCGCGATGTGTCCTTCCCAGCATCTCAGACTGGTCCATCCCCATCAGCTCGCAGACATTCCGTGAGACGAACAGGTGCCGCCCCTGCGAATCGTACCTTACAACGTAATCGGGAAGCCCCTCGACAAGGGCACGGTACATCTCCTCGCGCTCAAGCAGGGCCTGTCCAGCATGTTTTTCCTTCGTTATCTCAATTCCGGTGCCGGAGGCCACGATGTGCCCGCCGGGATGAGGGTTTGCCGACCCCCTCACCCTCATCCAGGCCGTCCCCCCGTTAACGGGACAGACCCTGAATTCGGTCTCCGCGTTCTGCTCGCAGGTCGCAATCCCCCTTTCGAAATGCTCGACCACCCTCTGGCGGTCTTCGGGATGGATATGGGAGAAGTACTCCTGGAAGCTTATGTCGTGCTCGAGCCCAAGTATCCTTCCGGCGGCCGGGGACATGTAGCTTTCGATGATCTGCCCGTTTCCGTCGACCTCGTAGCTCCAGATGATGTCGGAGATCGATGAGACCACCTCCTGGTACCTGGCTTCACCGGCACGGATGACTTCCTGAGCGCGGGTTTCGTCGGTGACATCTGTGAAAACGGATGCAAGACGGCCGTTGCCAAGGGAGTAAGCGTTTATCAGCAGGTGCTTTCCCAGAGATTCCATGAAGTGCCTGAAGCTCACGGGGATGCCTGTGCGCGCCATCTTGCCGAAGATGGTGAAGAACTGCGAATTCTCGATTCCGGGGAACACCTCGGTTATGCGGCGGCCCAGGACGTCCACGGTCTTCATACCGGTTGTGCTTTCAAACGCGGGGTTGGCGTCGATTATCGTGTAGTCCCGGGGACGGCCCGACCCGTCGCAGACCTGATCGTACATCAGGATCGCGCTTATGGCGTGCACGAAGAGAAGCCTGTGTTTCTCCTCACTGTCCATGAGGACCCGCTCGGCGTTCCTCTGCTCCGAAATGTCGGTCGTGATCCCGTAAACTGCTATGCCTCCGTCGGGCAGCGCATGGGTGGAGGCGTGGGAGCGGAACCAGAGAGTCTCGCCGTCGGCCCGGATCACCCGGTAGTCCTGGATGCCGCTCTCCCTGCGGGTCTGAATGCCGGTCCTGAGCGTGCTGAGAAGCGCCGGCAGGTCTTTGGGATGAACATGGGAGAAGAAACTTTCAAAGCTGTGGTTGATCGTTCCCGGGGGGAGTCCGAGAAGTCTGTCGGCCGCCGGGGATATCGTCCCCGAGCGGAACCTGCCACGGGAATCGGTCTCGTAGCTCCAGATGATGTCGGTGATCAACTCAACGAGCTGTTCGTAGCGGCCCCGGATCGTTTCGTGCGCCAGCTCGGCCCTCTTCAACTGAGACAGATCGGTGATGGTTGTAAGCACACCGGGGTTGCCGTCGCCGAACCTGATGGGGGTCTTCCGGGTCTCGGTGGAGTAGACGGTCCCGTTCAGCTCGGTATCCTCCCGGGTCACCAGGGGCTCACCCGACTCCATCACCCTGGTGTACTCGCCAATCACGGCGTTGTCCAGAAAGGGGAACTGCTCGCTCAGGTTCAAGCCAACGGCTTCAGTATTTATGCCGATCTTCTCGCACCACTCCCTGAAGGTCCGGTTCATCATCACTATCCGAAACTCGCTGTCGATGATGTGAAGGCTGCAGTCAAGCGTGTCGATGGTGGCCCGGTAAAGGGCTTCGTTCTCCCTGAGGGCCTTCTCGGCGGTATGATGCCTTGTGATGTCGGTATCGCTTCCCCTGTAGCCCCGGAGCGACCCGTCCGCGTTCAGAAGGGGCACACCGTTGGTGGACATGACCAGCGGGCGGCTGTCCCTTGTGAGAACAATGTTGACCCTGCCCAGGAACATCTCCCTTCGGCTGAAGACCTCCATCGCACTTTTTCGGAACGCCTCCCTGCCCCTTTCGGGGTGCAGGTCGTAGAAGTGCAGTTTGCCCACGAGCTCATCGACCCTGTAACCCAGAACATCCCTTACCACGGGGCTAACGAAGGTGAAGACGCCGTCGGGATCGACCTCCCAGACCACGGTGCGGCTCTGCCGGGCCATCTGGTCGAACCGCTCACGGCTCTCCCTGAGCGCCGACTCGGCCTTCCTGACATCGGTTATGTCAAAAGCCGAGCAGATGACGCGGAGAACCCTGCCGTCCGGGTCAAGTTCGGGCGCCACCCTTACGGACAGCAGGCGTCTGCTGCCTTCCCCGTCGTACACCATTTCTTCGGTCTCGCTGACGGTTCCGGTGCGGAAGGCCCTTACGGCGACGCGGGTCAGGGCATCGGCGGTGTCTTTTGGAAGGATTTCATGAAGTTTTTGCTTGGAGAGCTTTTCGGGCGTTGTTTTCAGAAAACCCGCGTGGGCTTCGTTTACGAGCCCATAGGTGTGTTCGTCGGGCATGGTCCACACCTGAAACCGCAGCGAATTCAGCAGAAAGCCGTTTTCTGTCAATACAGGCTGTCCTCACACCGCGGAAGTTTCCCCTCCTCCGGAATGCGCGTTCAACAATAAACACATCATCTTGAGAAAACAGCCCCCCCGGGAATTGACGGGGACGACCCTGTACGTATTGTCTCCACAACGGAACCGGAGGGAAAGAGGATGATCCAAAACACCGTCATTGATTCGCTCATGAACAGAAGGTCGATCCGTAAATACAAGCCGGACGCGCCGCCTGACGAAGTGGTGGCCACCGTTGTCAGGGCAGGGCAGCAGGCGCCTTTCGCCATGCAGCTCGGAAGCGTTCTGCTCTCCCGCAACAGCGGGAAGAACCCCTTCAAGGCCCCGCTGTGTTTCACCATCTGCGTGGATTCGCACCGGATGGAGAAGGTCATGGCACGCCGCGGCTGGCAGAGGGCCGCGTCTGACCTTTACACAATTCTCTTCGGCATGCAGGACGCTGCCTACATGGCCCAGAACATGGTTACCGCCGGGGAGAGCCTTGGGCTCGGAAGCTGCTTCATAGGGGCAGCCCCCTTCATGGCAGGCAAGATACGCGAACAGTACGGTCTGCCGAAAGGTGTCTTCCCCCTGGTCATGCTTGTCATGGGGTACCCCGGCGAAGACCCGCCGGTACGCCCCCGCTACCCGCTCTCCTTCCATCTCTTCGAAGACACGTACCCTGAACTTCCGGACGATACGGTTGAAGAGGCCATGCGGGAGATGGACCAGGGTTACCTCGAGCAGGAGTACTACCGAAGGGCCAACTACATGATCCCCCTTCCCGAGGGGAGGGAGGAGACCTTCACCTACGACGACTACGGCTGGACCGAACATATCTCCCGAAAGCTCGGGCTATGGGGAGGCGACCCGCGCGAGCTTCTGAAGGCCCTTTCGGAGTGCGGTTTCGAACTGGAGGCGCGGGAATGAGGAAGCTTGTTGTGTTCTACTCGCTTGAGGGCAACACCCGCCTGGTGGCGAACACCATCGCGCGGGCGGCGGGGGCGGACATACTCGAACTCGTGCCGGAGAAGGAGCTTTCCGCCAGGGGCTTCACCCGGTACCTGTGGGGCGGAAAGTCGGTTCTCATGCGCGAGAAGCCCGCACTGAAACCGCTTGCCATCGATCCCTCGCAGTACGACATGTTCTTTTTAGGAACACCGGTATGGGCATGGTCGATCGCGCCGCCCCTCAGTACTTTTCTCTCCCGGTACAGCTTCTCGGGAAAACCGGTTGCGCTTTTCTGCTGCCATGGCGGAGGCCCGGGGAAGGTCTTTCGAAAGATGCGTGAGGCTGTCCCGGGAGGTGTCTTCCTGGGTGAGATCGACCTTCAGGAACCCAGGACCAACGACACCGAGCCCCAGTTGGAAAGCGCCCGGAAGTGGGTTGGCACGATACTATCGAAGCTTTGAGTGACCCCTACCGAACCACCACGACCCTTCGGGACTCGATCTCTCCGGCGTGCTCGGCAAGAACGGTGTAAACCCCCGCAGGCAGGCCGCTGACATCGAGCGTGAGCTCATGCGAACCGGTCGCAGTGAGAACGGTCCTTCCCGCCGTGTCCAGCACCCGAAGGTTCGTTCCCTCAACCGTTCCCTGAACATGAACGACCGTCGACACGGGGTTCGGGAAAACCGCAAGGTTCCCTGAAGGAGAGCCGGGGCCGGTTCCCGCGCCCTGGGCTTTGTACACCACAAGGTTGGTGCCGTTGCCTGTCATGGCAAGGTATCCGGGGTAACCCAGCGCCGGACCCGAATAGTAGTTGAAGGGGAACGACTCCTGCCACAGCACATCGAGGTCTGGTGAGAGGGCATGGAGCCTTCCTCCCGCTGCTATGCCGTCGGTCACGAAGAGGGTGCCGTCCACTGCAACCGTTATCCGGGGGTCCATATTCTCAGCAAGCACGGGGGACTCATTGAGGACGGCCCCCGTGTTGGGGTCGAGGCGAACAAGTGTGCTGCCCGAGGCTCCCACGAAATAGAGCGTCCCGTCAGGTCCGGCTCCGAAGTTCGCGGTGGAACCGACGCCGTCGGCAGCCGTTGCGGTGGCCGCAGTCCAGATCAGCGTGAACCCCGAGCCGGTATCTTCGTAGGCCCTCACCTCCCCGGTACCGTCCCTTATCACGAAAACCCTGCCCTGACCGTCCGCCATCAGGGGAACCTCCTGGTCGCCGTGACCGGAAAGTGCAGCGGTTTCGTAAAGCTTCTGCCCTGTGGCAAGGTCGTAGGCAACAAGTTTCTTGTCGGTGTTCAAGAAGCCCTCGAAGCCGTAGACCCTGTCTTCGGTCACGCAGAGATACTCGGCGCCGGTGTTGGGGATGTTCCGGGGTGTTGACCAGACAGTGGCTCCCGATGCCCTGTCGATCCTGTGGACATGAGTGTTGGAGGGAAGGACGAGGTCGCCCTCACTTGTGAACGAAGCCATGTGTGCGATGCTGAAACGAACCAGCGCGTCGGCTTTCCAGAGCATGACGCCAGTGGCGGGGTCGTAGGCGTAAACCGTGTCGCCGCCGCCGTTCTCCTGGTAGTTGACGATATAGAGGGCCCCGTCACGAAAACCGATGGGCATCGTGCGGCTGTTTGGGCCGGTGAGGTCAAGGTTCCACAGTTCCTGCCCCGTTTCGAGATCGTACACCACAGTTGGAGAAACGTTCACGGTCTGAAAGCGCATCGTCGCCAGGTAATCGTTCCAGATGTAGATCTGACAGCCGAAAAGGGTGTTGAAGGTAGTGCCCTGCCACAGAACCTCGGGCTCGTCAGGGCCGGTGACATCTCCCATCCCGTTGTGCAGGGCATTCCCGCCGGCACAGGGCCATGCGGCCCGGAGCGGCAGCGCAAGGGTCAAAAGCGCTGCAAAGAGAGTTTTCATGTTCATCCCCCGTTCTTTCCGTTGAACTGGAATATGAGCACCCGGACCCTTCCTGAAAAATGCCCTGGACTACCCGCTTCACCCGTCCTGCCCCATATATGCATGTGTGGTTTTAACAGCATGTGAGAAGGTGACTTCATGGATTCAGGTCTTTCAGCGAGGGCAGAGCGTGTGCTGAATGCGGAAACGGCCGACGTTACGCAGGAAGATGTGGCCAATGCGCTTGACAATCAGGTTCCCATCATGAAAAAGGTTCTGGGCAGCAGGCATCTGGCGGTGTTCTTCAAGGATGTCGAGCTTCTCTTCGAAATGATCCGCGACCACATGGCAAAGCGTTACACAAGGGTTCCGTGGCACACCATCGCGGCTGCGGCAGCGACCCTTCTGTACATACTGAACCCCTTTGACCTCGTTCCTGACTTCATACCCGGGCTTGGCTACGTTGACGACGGAATGGTTGTGATGCTGGCGATGAGAATGGTGGGAAAGGACCTTGAAAAATACAAGCTCTGGCGGCAGTCGCAGAACTGACCCGTGCTTTTTCCCGACACTCATCCGTGCTATGATTTTGCCATGCTGAAACAGAAAGTCGTGCTCTTTTTCGCCGTTGCGGTGACAGGGGCGGTTCTCCTCGTTCTTGTGCACGAGTACTCCAAACTGCGCACTTTCACGCGCATGGGCGACATGTGGAGCCTCGTGCACCTCCGGGACGAGATGCCCTCGATCTTCACCGAGGTTGACACGCTCGATTTCCCTGCCCCCCCATATCCAGCACCACTAGACACACTTCTCACCGTTAACGGTGTCCCTGCAACGCTCTCGCATTACTTCACCGTGTTCAACCCCCAGAGGGCCGCGGGAGACACGATCCCCATAACATTCCGGCACGGGGGGCAGGTGCTCTCGACCTCCATCGTCACCCGCTCCACCCCCCCGGGATACAGGCTGCTCACCCAGGCCAGCTTCGCCCTGAGGGTGCTGATCGCACTGGGGTACTTCACCATCGCGTACATCGGGCTTCTCAAGCGGAAGCCGTCTTCCACGGTGCGCTCCCTTGTGATGTTCAGCCTGGCCATGACAGCATCGCTGGCCGTTGCCTGGGGCTCCATCGCCGACGGGTACGCCTCGTTCGCCCTGCCACCCATTCTCAGGGTCATCCTGTGGTGCTTTGCCCAGTTCTCACTCGCTTTCCTCCTCAAACTTGCCGTAGTCTTCCCCAGGGAGATCACATCATTCCGAAGGAAGACCATCGGTGTCCTGCTTTTTGTGCCACCCGCCGTCATCGCCGTGATCGGTTTCGTTCAGCTCTCAAGAAGGTTGGAACAGGCCGGCGACAGCATAGCAAGCTCTGTTTTCATCACCGTGTACTGCCTGCTGTCACTGGCGCTTCTCTTCCGCTCATCCCGGCGGCTGTCTGACCCGGTCGAGCGCCGGCAGGCGCGTATCGTTCTCATGGGCGCGCTTCCAGGGCTACTGGGACAGGTCACCCTGACCTGGCTGTTCACGCTTTTCATCCGGGCTGAGCAGGTGCCCTTCTCCACAAGGTTGATGATAGGGAACGCTCTTTTCGTCCTGTTCGCACTGCTCCCCGCTTCGTTCCTTCATGCGATACGCCGTTACAGACTTATGGCACTGGAGGCCCGCATAAGGCGCAGCACCCGCTTCCTGGGCGTGAACTTCCTTTTGCTTCTGGTCCTGATAGGAGTGTTGTGGGCATTCGCCGAACTGGTGCTCTCGGGAATCAACGTGACCAGTCAAACCCCCACGCTCGTTCTGGGGCTTCTGCTGGCCCTCGGCTTCGGCCCCACACAGCGTCTTATCCGCATGCGCCTCGAGGAGCGGTTCTTCCCTGAAAGGGTGAAGCTTCGCGTGCTTCTCCGGGATTTTCTGGCCTCCGGGATGGCCAGGTCGGGCGCGGGTGTCTTCTGGACCGAGCTGGGATTCAGGCTCGGGGAGGGGCTGGGCGCGCGTGACATCGTTCCCGTCCTTCTCCGCGGCGGGAACTGCGTTGAGGCTCTCTCCGGCGAGCCGGCCCCCTTCAGCGCCTCCGACAACCTTCTTCGTGACCTTACGGGAACAGGCCATCCGTTGCCGCTGGACGAGATCATGGCCAGCGGAAGGTTCGATCTGACGACTGAACAGGTCGAGTGGTTCAAGAGCCGGTCGGCAGCCCTTCTCATGCCACTGTGTACCGGCGAGGGGCTTCTGGGGTTCGTGGCGGTGGGTGCGAAGATGAGCGGGGAGGAATACACTTCGGGCGAACTTGAGATCCTGTCCGCCCTGTCTGGTCAGATGAGCCTGGTGGTCGAGAACCTCGAGCTTCTTGAAGAGAGGGTACGGAAGGATTCTTTGGAGCGCCAGATGGACCTTGCCCGCACGGTTCAGAAGAGGCTGCTTCCGGTAAGCCTTCCCGTGGTGCCGGGCTGCGAACTGGCAGCATGTATCAAGCCATGCCTCGACGTGGCGGGCGACTATTACGACGCCTTCATCATCCATGGCAACAGGCTTCTTGTGGCCGTCGGGGATGTTTCGGGCAAGGGCATGGGGCCGGCCCTCATAATGGCCAACCTTCAGGCATCCATGCGAACCGCCCTGCAGGCGGGCCTCTCCCTCGATGCGGCACTGGGAACGATCAACAGGATGGTGTTCGAGAACACACCCGACGACATGTTCATCACCCTTTTCGCGGCGTGCTGGTCACCCTCCGAAGGGGTGCTGTCGTTCGTGAACGCGGGCCACAACCCCCCCATGCTCTTCCGAAGATCGGGAGAGACCTCGATACTCTGCGACGGCGGGCTGCTGCTGGGGATACAGGCGGAAGTGAACTACACGACCGGTGCCGTGAAATGCTCGCCCGGCGACACCCTGCTGCTTTACACCGACGGGGTGACCGAGGCCATGAACCCCGATGGTGAAGAATTCGGGGAAGAGCGCCTTCGCTCGGTGGTTGCGGCGAACCCAGGGCTGACCCTCGACGAGCTTCTTGCTCTGATAGAACACGAGGCTGCGGCTTTCCAGGGAAGCGATGACTTCCTCGACGACTTCACCCTGCTTGCCCTGCGAAAGACCTGAACAGAGCCCGTCAGAACGGCCAGAACCTGAGAACGGCGGGAACGGATGCCGCCAGGACAACGATGGTCAGCGGAAGGCCGGGCTTCCAGTAATCTCCGAAACGGTACCCGCCGGGACCCATCACCAAGGTGTTGGATTGATGGCCAATGGGTGTCATGAAAGCGGCCGAGGCGCTGATCGCCACGGCCATCAGGAAAGGGTCGGGGGAGAGGCTGAGCCCATGGGCGATCCCGATGGCTATCGGGGCCATGAGAACTGCTGCGGCAGCGTTGTTGATGATGTTGGTGAGAAGGATGGTAATCACCATCAGCGCCACCAGAGTGAGGGCGGGGGGTATGTGCCCGGCCAGAAGCAGAAGCAGACCCGCTATGCTCTCGGCGCCGCCGGTTGTCTCGAGAGCCTCGCCGACGGGTATCAGGGCGCCCAGCATAACGATGACAGGCCATTCTATGCTTTCATAGAGCTTCCTGAGGGTCACAAGACGAAAAAGGACCATGGCCACCGCGGCAATGACCAGAGCGATCTGCACCGCAAGCCAACCGAGGGCGGTCACCAGTATTGCGGCTCCGAAAATGCCCACCGCGGGGAGTATCCGGGGCTTGTCACCGACCCTGAGGTTCCGTCCGGCCAAGGGAAGGCAGCCAAGGGAGGTGAAGGTGTCCTGTATGCCCTGGGCCACTGCCTGCAGAAGCAGTATGTCGCCCCCCCTGAAGCTGATGTCGCCAAGCCTGTGGGTGAGCCTCTTTCCCTGACGGGCAACGCCGAGAAGGTTTGCTCCGAAGCGGTTCCTCATGTCTACGCTTCTTGCCGTCCTGCCCGCGATGTACGAGTCGGGCATCACTACTACTTCGTAAAGGCTGAGCCTTTCCGAACCGAGCGAACGGTTTCCGCCCTTTCCCGCCAATTGCAGTCTTCCGTGTTCGGCGAAATCCCCAAGAAGCTCAGGATCCGCCTCGACAACCAGTATGTCGTTCTCGTTCACCCTCTCATGGGCCCTGGGCGCGGGAATCCTTGCGCCGTCCCTCACCATGGCCAGAACCAGTATGTCCCATTTGCCCAGGGAGGTGAGTTCGCCAAGGGTCCTTCCGATGAACCGTGAGCCCGGGAGAACCTTCAGCTCGCTTATGTACTCCTCGATGCGGAACAGCTCATTCTCGTCCCGTCCCGTGGCACGCCTGGGCAGAAGCCTCCAGCCGAACAACCCCATAAGAAGAACCCCGGCCAGGGCGGCAGGGAGCCCCGCGGGTAGAAAGTCGAACATGAGGAAGGGCTTCCCCAGCTCCTCCGCCCTGTAAAGGGAGATGATGATGTTTGGCGGGGTGCCGATGAGCGTGGTCATGCCCCCCAGAAGCGAGCCGAATGCCAGGGGCATGAGGTACAGGGAGGGGCTTCGTTTGCTTCGCCGGGCCATTCTGAGCGCCACGGGCAGGAAAAGGGCCAGGGCGCCCACGTTGTTCATGAAGCCCGAAAACAGCGTGACAAGGCAGGTCAGAACAAGGATCTGGATGGTCAGGCTCTTCCCAAGGCGCATGAGGTTCCTTGCGAAAAAGTCAACGATGCCCGAATGAAGAAGACCGCGGCTGATTATGAGGACAGCGGCCACCGTAATGACTGCCGGGTGACCGAAACCCGAGAAAGCCTTATCGGGGTCCACCACACCCGCCGCCACGAGGACAATGAGGGCCATGACGGCCGTCACGTCGTACCGGATGCTGCTTTTAACGAAGAAGTAAAGGGAGAGAGCTATTACCGCGAAAACAACGATCTGCTCCGCCATGCTCCTCCTTGGGTTTCGGCTCGGGAAACCTACCCCGGAGAGGGGTCGGGGGCAAGCTGGGGGATCAGACCGTGTCGGTCAGGGTGTCCAGTACGGAGAGGGCGGACGTGACGATGCTGAGAACGGCGTTTACGGCCCGGTCGGCCTGGGCCTTTTCCTGCAGGTACAGTGCGAGTTCGGCCGAACAGGTCTCGAGGTCTTTGATGAGGGCCGTCAGTGCCTCGGAGTCGCGTCTGAGCCTTCGGGTAATGAGCGCGTCCCGAAAGCGGGAAAGGGCCGTCATTTTAACCCTGACCTCGCGGGCGTACTCCGGAAGCCCCTGAGCGAGAAGGCGCATTTCAGCTGCGCGGAGCTTCTCGATCAGTCGCATGAGAGCTTCAATGAGATCCGTGTTCAAACTCCCCCATCCTTTCCGCGAGCTCAATGAGGCTCACCGAGAGCGCCCCGCTTCCCAATGCGGCTGCGGTTTCGCAATGGGCCGCTGCCAGCGCAGTCCACGCTGCCCTGGCCTTTTCGAGCCCGCCGATGATGACGGTGGTCCTGGAGTTCAGCGCCAGGAGTTCGCGAACCTGGGCTTCGGGGTTGTCCGTTGCGACTATCCTGCGGACGAGCCTTGCAGACATGTCCTGGTAGGCCGCCCCGACAGCCAGGGATATGTCGCCAAGAGCTGAAGACGCCGTGGCACAGAGGCTGTCCACCCCCGGGACCGCACCGAGCATGGCGTGGCGCAGGTGTTCGGTGTCGCGTTCAAGAACGCCCTGCTCCACAAGGACGGCCGCGGCAGACGCAAGCGGGCCGGAAAGGGGTATCGAAGCGATGTTCCAGATCGCTTCGGTTGCCCCGGACGGCCCGGTGAGCATGCTCAGAAGACCAGTGTAACGACCCAGCGAGGAGGAAGCGTCGGCTGTGAGGCGACCGGCCTCGGCGACTGCGCCGGGCAGACCCCTGTCACCCTTGATAAGGCCATGGGTGTCGGACTGGACCAGCAGCATCCCCTCAAGGGCTTCGATGTCGCCCTCGCACGCCTTTTGAACGCTGTTGTCGTCCACCATGGCAACGGCACCCACCAAAGCGGCTTCGGTTAAGCGACCCAATGAAACCGTGCTTTCGTGCAGGATAAGCAAATCGGAGGAATCGCGGGTAGCGCAGCCGGCGAATATGGTGAAGGTAAGGACGAAAAATGTGATTACTCTTTTCATGCAGTCAATATTGCACCACTTACCAGAAAGTGCAAGCGGGCCTTGTAGCGCCAGCTGCCAGGGGATATGCTTGGGGAACCGCAAGGGGGTTGGTTTTCTTGAAGTCGAACGAACCTCTCGCAGCGTGCGCCCGGAAAGCGGGCATCCTTCTCCACCCGACCAGCCTCGCTGGTGAGTGGGGAATAGGCACCCTGGGAGCCGAGTGTGCCGAATTCCAGGACTGGGCCGCCGAGGCGGGGTTCACATGGTGGCAGATACTTCCGCTCTACCCCACTGGCTACGGTAACAGCCCCTACCAGCCCCTCTGCTCGTTCGCGTGCAACCCCCTTCTCATCTCTCCCGGCGAACTCCACCAGGATGGGCTTCTGACCCGGGAAGAAACGGATGACGCACGGCACCCATCAGGGTCCCGTGTGGTCTGGGAGAAGCTCCTTCCCGAAAGGCACGGGCTTGTCCTTCGGGCAGCCTCACGGGCCCTGGCCTTGAACCCGCCCGGTTTCGATGATTTCTGTGAGAAGAACACGGGCTGGCTGAAGCCGTGGGCAAGGTACGCAGCCCTGAAGGGCCGTAACGGCGGGGCACCCTGGACTGCGTGGAGTGAGCACGGGGAGGACCCCGGCCGTGAGGGGGCGCACATGATGGAGCAGTTCCTCTTCCAGACCCAGTGGAACCGCTGCCGTGAGCGCGGTGAAAAGAACGGCATGCGGCTTCTCGGCGACCTCCCGATCTACACGGCCCTGGACAGCGCCGATGTGTGGTGGAATCCCGGGCTCTTCCGGCTGGACGGGTCGGGAACCCCACTCGCGGTGGCTGGTGTTCCGCCCGACTACTTTTCTCCGACCGGGCAGCTCTGGGGGAACCCGCTTTACGACTGGGAGGCTCACCGGGCAGAAGGTTACAGGTGGTGGTCGCTCCGCCTGGGCAGGGCGCTTGAGCTGTGCCACACAGTGAGGATAGATCACTTCAGGGCTTTCTGTGACTACTGGGAGGTTCCGGCAGGGGCGCCCACGGCCCGTGATGGCGCATGGAGGCCCGGCCCGGGAAAGGCGTTCTTCGACAGTGTGGCTGGGAACCTCGGGGTCAGGCTTCCCATAGTGGCGGAAGACCTGGGAATCATAACCCCCGATGTTCGAAAGCTCAGGGAGGAGCTTGGCTTCCCGGGGATGCTGGTGCTTCAGTTCGCTCTTTCGGACCCATGCTTCGATCCCTCCGACGTAACACCCGACACCGTTCTCTACACGGGAACCCACGACAACGACACCACAGCGGGGTGGTCAAGGTCTGAGGGCTCAGGGTACGACCTTGACCGGGTTGTGAACATCGCCCTGTCTTCGCCCGCTGACCTTTGCGTCTTTCCCGTTCAGGATGTTCTGGGGCTGGGAAGCGATGCCCGTATGAACACACCCGGAACGGACCGGGGGAACTGGAGTTTCAGGCTTGCACCCGGCGCTCTGTGCGCAAAAACGGCGGCACGGTGGAGGCGACGCATCTCGAATGCCGGAAGGGCTTGACGCAAGGCATGCGCAGACAGTATCTAAATGCTGTGAAGTGACGGAGGTGCAAAGTGCAAGGTATCATCCTTTTAATGGCAGTTACGGCGCAGGTCTCGTCGCCCATTGACGGTATTACCACAAGCGGTTCATCATCTCTCATTATAAACGAGTTCATGGTCCTGCCCGTTGCCAGTTCAACCGAACTGAAGGGGCAGTACGTCGAGATTTTCAACAGGAGCAGCGAGTGGGTCAACCTTGCGGGCTGGTCACTCGAGAACCACCAGGGCAACGTCTTCTACTTCAGCAGCTACATGCTGCCGCCGTCTTCCTATTTCGTTATCGGCGCAAGCTCCCTCGGCAGCGAGAACGGCGGTTACTCCCCGAACGCCGTGTGGAGTTCGTTCATGCTATCACGGTACGGCGAGGTCACCATCTACTCCCCCAACCGCGACTTCGCTGACAAGGTGGACTGGGACGGAACGTGGCCGGTGTGCAGCGGGGCTTCGTGTGAACGTATCAACCCGGGCTGGGAGTCGGGTCTATCCTCGACCTGGGGGGCAAGCGTGTACACTTTCGGACAGGGAGACTACGGCACCCCCGGCCAGCAGAACAGCGTCTACTCGAATTCCTTCGCCCAGAACAGCTGGGCCTTCATAAAGGCGTTCATAGACTAGCGCCGCCTTTTCCTCACATCTCATTCCCCGGTTTTGCCACAGAACCTTTTTGCGGAAGGGTAGCTGTCGAGATCGTACCTGATGACGGTTTCGGGTATTTCTATCCGGTCGAGCCTGACGTCGGCCTCGTGCAGGAACTGCGAGGCGTGGCTGGAGACGTAGTCACTGAAGACCACCACCCTGCGGATGCCGGTGGCGACAAGAGCCTTGGCGCATGTCGTGCATGGCATGTTGGTAACGTATGATGTGGCGCCGTTCAGGGAGACACCGTTCCGGGCCGCCTGACAGATCGCGTTCATTTCGGCGTGGTTGGTCCGGATGCAGTGGCCCTCGACGACCATGCATCCCACCTCATCGCAGTGAGGCAGACCGGGCAGTGAGCCGTTGTAGCCAGTGGCAAGAACGTGTTTGTCCCGCACCAGAACGCAGCCGCAGTGCATTCGGGGGCAGGTGGCGCGCTCGCTTGCCAGCATGGCCAGCTTGAGAAAATACTGGTCCCACGATGGTCGCATCGGTCCTCCTGTTCAGGGGTTCCAGTCCAGCTGAAGACCCGCTTCGGTTCGGTCTGGACCCTGGGTTTCTTCGTACCCTGAGCCCAGGTTCTCCCTGCCGTACCCGTGAAACCTGCTTATTCTGCCCCTGACCCGCCAGCCCTCCCCCAGATCAACTGACACCGAGGCCTGAAGCACGGCGCAGCGTCCGTACATGGCGCTGGAGCCGAACTCGCCCGGGAAGGAAAGTTTGTAGATGTAGACCCTGGAAGGGTACCCTTCGGTGTCGGCCCCGGCGGCGGAGAAACTGGCTTCGAGCCACGGGCTGAACTGGTGTTTGAGGCGGAACTCGACCCCCGCGCCGACGCTGGTTGAATCGCCATCCTGAAAGGAAGCCATTGGAAACCTGAGAGTGAGCGTGGTGGTGCGGGAGGGGCTCCAGCCCGCGGCCAGAAGCCCCCTCAGCGTGGTGCCCCCCGCGGTGCGTGCGTAAGTGGCTTTCTGGGTAAGGGTTGTTCCCGTAAACGGGGCTTCATCGAACTGGAGACCGGCTTCGGTGGTGACACCGCCCTCGCGGTCGAGAACTTCGAGCCCCGCGGTGACGGTGACCCTTCGGCCAGGCCGGTACCTGACGCCGTAGCCCCCGGCGAGGTCATGGTCGACACCGAATGGCGATGACGACCTGATCGAGGGGAACGATGAGGGGTAGCGCCCCGCCGTGAGGGAATGCCTGAAAGCCCCTGCGTCGCCGTACATTCCCACAAGAAAGGCGATCGGGAAAGTGCCGTCCTTGAAGCCCATGCTGGCCTCGCCGGTGAGCTCCCTGTCGCCGCCCGGAAGCCGTATGTCGAAACCCGCCCTGCCGGTCACGATGGCTGAGTCTTCCGAAGTTCGAACAAAGGCGCCCGATACACCGAGAACCGGACCCGAAACCCTTGCGTAGCTGAAAACTTCGCGCAGCACGCCCCGGCCTTCGGTCTCGCTCGGGGACCTGTGAAGCCCGGTGACGGACCTGTCGACCGATGAAACGGCCTGCAACAGGGCGAAGCTGAGACCCCGGGTTTCGAACACCGCGGCCGCCCCGGTGAGGGGTGCGCCGTCGCAGTCGCCGGGGCTCGTGGCGGGCTCGAGAACGCTGCGGTGCACCGGAGCTTTCACGAGGGACAAAGGGTCACTCCCCTGGCCGATGCCGCCGTAACCCGCGGTGAGCCCCAGGGCCATCCCGAGGCGGAGGAAACCCGCGGAAACGCTTTGCAGCGTTGTTCCCTGAACCCATTGAAGGCCGCCCGCTGTCAGGTCGCCCCACTTCTCGCCGGTGTCTTTCTCGAGAAGCACCACGCCCGAAAGCCTTCCCGCATCGAAAGTAGTGCGGTGAAAGAACGCCCAGGCGTCGCCCGCCCAGTAGTTTTCCAGAATACCGCGGGGATCGGGGTAACGCCGCTCAAGTCGAAAGCGGGCGTCGGTGGCCGCAAGCATCATCGGCAGCAGGATGACAAGAAAGGTTGATCTTTTCATTCTGCGGTAAGATAACGGTTAAGCGTTTCGAGAGTGGAGGGGCCTATGCCCGGAACGGCCAGGAGTTCTTCGAGTGATTCGACGGGACCGTGCTCGGAGAGCCACTGGAGAATGGCCGACGCCTTGGCCGGACCTATGCCGGGGATGGCGTCGAGTTCCCTTATCGATGCGGTGTTCACGTTCACGGGGAAGACCACCGGGGCTTCGGGTGGCACAGGTTGTGAGAGCGGAGCCGGGGAGAACGCTGCGCTTCCCCACGCAACCTCCCCCAGATGGCTGCCCCCAAGGTCGGGGTGGGTGCCGTAACCGTAACTGACCGAGGCCTTCCCCACGTCGATGCCCACAGAGAAGGAAAGCCTTGCCGGGTCGGACAGACAGCCAACGCCAAGCATCAGCCCGGGGTGGGGCGAGAAGCACGAATGCACCCCGTACTCAGCACCGGTGTACTGGTGGAAAGCTGCAGCGATGGCGATGTTGAGCCCCTGAAGGGGAACGACGCCGGCCGACGCGAAAAGCGTTCGGGGTACGGCGTTCGTGCCCCCCAGACCGGACGAGTAAAGCCCCCTGCAACCGCCGCCAAGGTAGACCCCCTGGGCTGGTCTGGCCACAACGGCGGCATCGAGCCCAACCGCGCCAGCCGCCCCGAAGCCCGTAATGAAAAGCCTGCGGGCTGAAAGGGAAACCCCGGCAACAAGCCCCCTGCACGGCCTGAATGCCGCAGCGGCGGCAAGGGTGAACTCGGAATAGCCCGAAGAGGACGTTCCCGATGCAAGAGCACCCACCCCCGCGCCGGATACTTCGGTGTTTCCCGCCACGGCGAGACGCCCGAGCTGTGAGAGACCGAAAGGGCGGGACGCGCTGACCGAAAAACCCCAGTGGTCAAGCATTCCGGGAGCAGCGGGGTTGAGGGCCAGAGCGGAAGCAGCCCTGGGGAAGAGGGCGGCGGCGAACCCCGAAAGCCAGGGCGATTCGACGCAGGGTTCGAAGGCGCCGTAAAGCGCGGACGCCCCGGCGAACAGGGCAACGGTTACGAACAACTTCCCCATACGTGTAAGTACGGCCCGCCAAACCGATTTTTCAAGAAGGATTGACCTTTGCCTCCCGGAGTATGATTATCTGACATCGGCAATGGGGGGGTATGGAGGTATTCCTGTGAGAAACGTTTTTGTATTGTGCCTGTTCGCTGTCATCGGTGCTTGTTTTGCAGGCGGAGTGCCCTGGTCGCACTTCAATCTCATCGACGCGCCAAGCGCCCACATTCTAAGGCACACCGAGATAGCAGTTGCCGGCACGTTCGCCCCCTTCTCGATCGAGGACTCGTCGGGTTCCTCCTCCACCGAATTCGCCTACGGAGCGTACCTTGAAGTTGGCATTCTGAACCGCGGTCAGGTCGGAGCAACGTTCATCAGCGAGGGGGGCATCAGCGGAACCGCCCGTGCCCTTCTCCTTCTCGAAACCATAAAGGTCCCGGGAATAGCCATTGGTTGCGAGAACATCATCGGCGAGGAGAACTACGAAGCCTTCTCCGAGGGGGACAGCCTGTACGCCTACGGCGAAAGCCAGAACTTCTCCGCGTACGCAGTGATAACGAAAGACTTCAGCTACTACCTCAGCATACCGGTATGCGCCAACCTGGGCTACGGCATTGGCCGTTTCACACAGCGCGAAGGTTCCGACGACGGCTTCAGCAACCCCGTACCGGGCCTGTTCGGAAGCATAATGGTACACCCTTCACGTGGTTCCGAGATCATCGTGGAGTGGGACGGCCGCGATCTTAACGTCGGGGGCGAGTACGACATCACGCCCAATGTTTCGGTGAGGCTCGCCTTCGCCGAACTCGAGCAGAACTTCCGCTCCGAGGATGAACGCGACGCGTCCGACCCCGGTCAGGCCCCCAAGATAGCCATCGGTGTTGAAGCAACCTTCGGGCCCATCTTCAACCGCACCGAGCTCGACCCCTACGAAAGGCTCAGGTTCACCGAGAACGACGAGGCCCTCGAAGCCATCCGCCGTGAACGCGAGGAAGCCCGCCGCCGGATAGAAGAGCTGGAGCGCTCCATCAACTGAGGCCACTTTCGAATAAAAAACTGTCTTGACAAAAACGCTTCCCGGCGTAATGCTATAGCGTTGAATAATTTATTAACCTTCAATTAGTTTTCCGCTTATTGGGAGGCATGGCACTACCAGGCACACTAGAGTTCGAGCGCGTAATTAAACGCACGAAACTTACGCCCCTTGCAGTCGAGGTTTTAAAGAGCCGTTTCCCGGACGCGCCGGATCCCGTAAAAAGGTGGCTTCCGTCCAAACCCCGCTGGGAACGGGTTCTGCCCGACCTTGATGTCCTTTCCCACGAACTCAAGGCATTGAAGAAGCGCAGGGGCAAGATCGTTCTTTACGGGCACGATGACATGGACGGGATCACCGGGCTCTTCATTGGCCTGAAGATCCTTCGCAACGAGGGCTACACCGTGGTGCCCCTCATCCCCCGTCGTGAGATCGAAACCTACGGGATCCGCCCCGGAAGGCTCCAGGGCGTCCTTGAACCGGGCGACCTCCTCCTTACGGTGGATTACGGGTGCAGCGCCGTCGAGGGCGTTGCCTGGGCCAGACGCAACGGTTCAAGCGTCATCATTACCGACCACCACATGCTCAACCCTCCGCTGCCGGACGCCAACGGAATAATCGACCCCCAACCCTCGGGCCCGCCCGCTGCAGACCTTGCGGGGTGCGCAGTGCTCTACGCAGCGCTCACCTCCATACTTCCCAGATACGAGAACGACCCCCAGCTTCTGGCTGCCACAGCCCTTGGAACCATCAGCGACCGGGTTCCCCTGTCCGAATGGAACCGCTACCTTCTT
Organism: candidate division Hyd24-12 bacterium UBA6080; assembly: GCA_002436025.1. Taxonomy (GTDB): domain Bacteria; phylum Fermentibacterota; class Fermentibacteria; order Fermentibacterales; family JCC-6; genus UBA6080. Next base: position 73,849 of record DIXM01000002.1, on the reverse strand, counting down.
CACTGCTTCTCGCTCATACGCACCGACCATCTGACGGAAGGTCTGAAGCTTCTGATGGAGGAGTGGCCCTGCCGTGAGGGCAACTGGACAGGGTCCATGGTGCGCTCGCACATAACCAGCACCATCGGAAAAGGCTACAATTCAGGCATCTCGAACATGCTTGACTTCATGTTCAGCTACGACCGCCGCTGGTGCAAGGCTCTCTGGAAACAGATGGTAAAAAGCAGCGAAGAGAGGGGGCAGCTTCTCAGCGAACTGGTGGGCAGGTCCATGAACCTGAAAGACCCCGAGGCCGATGCCTTCGGAATGATCATGGTCTTCATGGACGACATCCCTCCGGGTATGGGGGGCACCCTGGCCAGCAGGCTCTGCAGGATCCACCGCCGGGGAACCATAGTGGTCACCAGGCGCGAGGACGGCATGCTGGTGGGCGACACCCGCTCGGTGGGGGACTGGAACATGGCCGGTTTCCTGGTGAGCATGAGGGACGCTTTCTCCAGCGCCGGCGGACATTACAGGGCCGCGGGGTTCAGCTACGAAAGCCCGGACTGGCACGCCCTCCGCGAGCTGCTTCTCAGCCACATGGCCGAGTACCCCACATGCCCCGTTCCCCCGCCCCACATCGATCTCTTCGTCGACGAACTGCCTGACCCCAGGGTCTTCACCTGCCTGGCCCCCTTCGGCCCGGGGTTCCTTCCTGTGGCCCTGAAGATCGGCAGCATGCGCTACCTGCTTCAGCTTCAGCAGAACGGGCAGCCCTCATGGTGCATAACCGAGGACAGCGGGGAATGACGCACATCGTCACCGGCGCGGCGGGCTTCATAGGAAGCAGGCTCTGCGCAGCGCTTCTCTCACGGGGTGAGAGGGTCGTGGGTATCGACTGCCTGCGGGATTACTACGACGTGGCCCTGAAGCGGGCGAACCTGCGGAACCTTTCCGACCACCCGGGGTTCACCTTCTCGTCGGAAGACCTCTCCCTGGGCACCGGGTTCATCGAAGGAATGCTGCCCCCTGAAGAACACGTGGTGGTGTACCACCTGGCCGCACAGGCGGGTGTCCGCAAATCATGGGGGAGTCATTTCTCGCAGTACACGCGGGACAACATAACGGCCACCCAGAACCTTCTGGAGTGGGCGGTTCACAGGGGTTCCGTCGGGCACTTCGTGTTCGCGTCTTCCTCGTCGGTCTACGGCATCCCTTCGGAGATGCCCATGCGTGAGGATGTGACCGTTCCCGTCCCCCACTCACCCTACGGGGTGACAAAACTGGCCGCTGAGAACCTTGTAAGGCTTTACGGCTCAAACCACGGCCTTGTCTGGACGGCCCTCCGCCTTTTTACAGTCTATGGCCCGGGGCAGCGCCCCGACATGGCTTTCAGCCGCTTCGTACGCTGCGCCATGGCGGGCTCGCCCATAACCCTCTACGGAAACGGCGACCAGACCCGCGACTACACCTATGTCGACGACGTGACCCGCGCCCTTGTTCTGGCCTGCCGGTCACCGGGCGGGCTCGTGATGAACCTTGGGGGCGGGATCAGGGTTTCGGTGAACCGGGTGATCGAGATACTGGAAGGCATCCTGAAGACCCGCATATCGGTGAACAGGCTTCCCGTGCCACCCGGGGACGTGCCCGACACCTGGGCCGACACCGAAAGGGCCGGGCGGATCCTGGGCTGGCGCCCTGAATTCACCCTGGAGGAAGGCCTGGCCCGGGAGGCGGAGTGGCTAGTGTCGGTCTGACCTGGCCATAACCTGCAGATGGACCTCGTTGCTCCAGCTCGTGAGGTTGTCGTCGTTCTCGGTCTGGACTGCGTAGTACCAGTCCCCCGCTGAAAGCCCCGCGTCCGAGAAACTCCTTTTCGTGATGTCTTCCGTTGAGAGCAGGATGGTCGCCTGATCGGGGTTCTGCTGAATCCCGGATGAATGCGACCTGTAAAGCCTGTACCTGAGGAAATTGGTGTCGGGGCACTGGGTCCAGTTGAGTTCGGCGGTGTTGCCGCCCGTGATCCTTCCGCTCAGGGCTGATGGCCCGGGAGGAACCGGGGGTTCGGTGGGGTTCCCCTGCTGGCAGGAACCAATGAGCAGGGCCAGAGCCAGAGCTGCCGCAAGTCTTCTCATGATGCCACCTTCCCCCGGTTTCTTCCCTACTCGGTTATGTCCTCGAGGTTCCTGGGTTCAAGCTTGAAGCTGCTGTAGGAGTACCAGACCACCCCCATCATGGACTCGAAGGTCTGCCCCTGTGTTACCGCGAACCCGTAGATACCCATGTCATCGATCACACATGAACCGGACCCGTCGGTCACGCTGAACTCACCGTAACCCAGGTCGGGGTTCACCACAGCAAGGTCCGATATCACGGCCAGGACGCCTTCCCACTTCTCCTGCGAGAGGGAGCCGGTCGATATGGCCTGGGGTTCCGGAACGGAGTGCCCGGGCTCATCGAAATCCACCGAAGGGTAAACGATCTCGGTGAGGCCGTTGAACTCGGCAACGGTGCCGGTTATCACCACGCTGTCCCCCCGGGACAGGCCATCGAGTACGCCATCGTAGCCGTAAATCACAAGGCCGCTCCACTCTGCGCCGTCAGCATCCTGTATCACGGCGTACTGGGCGCTGCCCGAGGCGTAGTACTCGTTGCCACCGACCGTGACTATGCCTGCAACGCTCACTGTCTGCCCCACGTAGGGCGAGCTTTCGGACTGGCCCTGGACCTGGTAGCAGGAAAGGACGTCGCCGCCACCGCCGCCACCGCTCGAGGAAACGTCCTGATTGTCGCGGGGCTGGATTCGCCACTGGTCGTACTCGTAGAAGAGGGGACCCGTGACGGAAAGGGTGTCGCCCACTGAAGGCTCGGTGTAGTCGCCACGGTTGCCAAGGTAGCAGGCGCCGCTGCCGTCGTTGATCCGGTAGCTGTACTGGGTCGCCTCCTCCACCACAGCATCGGAGACCGAAACGACAACGCCCTCCCACTGCTCATCGTTCACCAGGTCGGTGGTGAGGTTTTCCGGCGTGGGAAGGGTGAGCCCGGTCTTGTGAACCGTGATGTCTTCGAGGTATGAAAGCTCGGTGAGCCCGTAGTACTCGCTGACCTCACCGCTTACACTGATGCTGTCGCCGCGGGCGAGGGTTGCAGCCTGGTCGCCGAAGAGAACGAGGCCGCTCCAGGGGCCGCCGTCCACATCGGAAAGCACCGCATAGCCGCCGTAAAGCTCATCGCCGCCGGATGTGACAACGCCCGTGACCCGCACTTCCTGACCCTCGTACGGAGAGGCATCGGACTGACCCTGAACCTGGTAGCACGAAAGTTCCCCTCCGCCCCCGCCACCGCTGGAATCAGCGATCGACGCGGGAGCCTCGTTGCTCCATGCGGTCAGGGATTCTGTGTCGGTGGTCCTGACGGCGTAATACCAGTCCGAGTTCCATGGAAGACCCTGATCACTTACGGTGACGGTTCCGGACTGGCTGATGACAGCAACGATGGTGGCCGCGGACGGGTTCTGGGCGATGCCCGCCGTTGCAGACCGGAAGACCGTGTAATCGGCGAAATCCGAATTGGGGCAGGGGCTCCAGTTGAGCGTGACCGTGTTTCCCGCAACCGTTGTGGAAAGGGTTGAAGCCGTGGGAGGGGTTCCGGTTCCCGCCGGATTGGTTTCGTCATCGCCGCATGCCGCAAAAATGAGCACCACGGACAACAGACACATCAGAACAACGGGCAGTGGTTTATGCATCAGTTCCTCCATGCTATGGGAAAGTCGACTGCAAGGACCCGGTAGCGGAGGTAGGGGCCGTCGGAACCGGGTTCCATCACGTTGAGAACGACAATGAGTATGCTTCCGTTGAGACGGATAACCTTGGATATCCTGTATGCGAATGACTGACTGTACTCTTCAGGGGCTTCGGTCTCGCGGTAGACAAGCGCCCGTGAGCGGCCGTCGGTCATGATGAGCCTGGGAAGAACTGGTTCGGGCAGCCAGTCCGATGTGCGTTCGCCGGTGCCTGACGGCACCTGTTCAAGGATCATGGTGAACGTGACCGCAGGGTACCAGGTGTAGTGGGGCTCCAGACAGAACACCACGGTGTCGGGGGAAACACCGGCATCGGTTATCTTGTGGTCAAGAAGGACCTGTCCGCCGTACTGGCTGAAAATGCCGAACCGCTCCAGACTTCCCGCGGCCAGCGCCAGAGCGCTGTCTGCAGTGGTTTCCTCGTGACCGGAGGCATCGGTGATCAGAACGGTGTGCCTTTCAAGGACCCTGTAAGGGGAGGTCGTGAACAGCTCGACCATGGCCCATGGGTAACCGCTTTCGGCTTGAACCCCGGATGACATCCAGGCCGCATGGGTTCGGCCCCTGGAGGCCCCGAGATACCGAAAGGAAGCGGATTCCGTTGACCATGCCACAGACGCTACAAAAAGAGCACAGAGCAGCAGCTTCATCATCCCTCCCCGGTTGTCCGCAACCAGCAATATGCTATGATAATGCAACTCGGTGTATCCATGGAAAAGGGGTGCAGATGATCGTCATACCCGCGATCAGGGAACCGGCCAGTATCGCGCCTTTTTTCAAGGCCATCGCCCAGACCACCGTTCCCGGGAAAGTCGATGCCAATTTCATGGCTGGCATAGGTTTTCGAAGGCAGTCCGACGTCAGGCTCCTTGAGCTCCTTCACTACCTCGGGTTCATGGACAGCTCGTTTCAGCCCACCGAGGTCTGGAGGAAGTACTTCTCTGCGCCCGACGAAGAGTCGAAGCTGTCCATACTTGGCAAAACTGTGGCGGAAAGGTACGCCGAAGCCCTTCGAACCGGTCTGAACGACGATTCATACCGTCTTAACGGCAAGGCAGTCATGGCGTACTTCAAGGCGGAAACGGGCGCCAGCGACACCGAGACTGCCTACATGGTGCTCACGCTGCAGATCCTCTCTGACCTGGCCATACTTCCCGGCCCGGCCCCCGTTCTGAACCCTCCCCCCGAACCCTTCGACGACACACCATTCCCGGGAGCGGGAAAGACCATAACGCTCACGCTCAACATCACGCTTGATCCCTCGGCCGACCCTGACCTGGCTGCCCTTCTGAGAAGGGTTCTGGAAAGAAACCTGGGGGCGTGAACTTCCCGCAGGCCGTTCCGGTCTTCCTGCTGGCCTTCGTGTGCGAATTCATTGACAGCACGCTGGGAATGGGGTACGGAACCACCCTCACCCCCGTTCTGCTTCTGATGGGGTTCAGCCCCGTGCAGATCGTGCCGGCGGTCCTCCTTTCCGAGCTCGTCACCGGGGCGATGGCGGCATTCATGCACCACAGGGCGGGAAACGCCTTCTTCGACTTCAGGAACACGCCGGAACACCGGATCGTGAAGAAGATGGGCGCGCTGGGGTACATCCCAAGGTCGCCCGATGCCCGTATCGCCTGGGTCCTCGGGGTCTCGAGCATTGTGGGTGCCGTCGGGGCTGCCTTTCTTGCCGTCTCCATCCCGGCGTTCCATCTAAAGCTCTTCATCGGGCTTATAGTGACTGCCATGGGCGTCCTGATCCTCGCCAGGCGCGGCAGCATCCCCCGGTTCAGCTGGAAACGCATAACCGGCCTCGGTGTGGTGGCGGCTTTCAACAAGGGCCTTTCCGGGGGCGGCTACGGCCCCCTGGTCACCAGCGGCCAGATCCTCAGCGGTGTTGCCACGAAAAGCGCCGTGGCCATTACGAGCATGGCGGAGAGCTTCACATGCCTGGTCGCCGTTCTGGCTTACCTTGTGACCGGGGTGGAGATCGACTGGGGGGCTGCCCCGGCCCTTACGCTGGGCGCAGTATGCAGCGTCCCACTGAGCGCCATTGCGGTGAAACACATGAAGCTCAGGGGCTTCACGCTTATCGTTGGCGCAGCAACCCTCATCCTGGGGCTGTTCACGCTTTACAGCTGCTCTAGGGGAACACTTCGGACATCAGCTTTTTAAGATCTTCGAAGGTGAACGGTTTCTGAAGGAAGCCCGCTATTCCCTTCCCCTCGAACCTGGCCACCACATCCTCGCTGCTGAAGCCGCTCATGAGAATCACCTTCGCGCCGGGATCGATGCGGTTCAGCTCGGTCCAGGCCTCGAGCCCGTCCATCCTGGGCATGGTGAGGTCAAGGATGACCCCCCGGAAGCCGCCCTTTTTCTGCCTGTAGCTCTCCACGGCTTCCCGGCCGTCCGAAGCGGTAACGACATTAAAACCCAGCCTCGATAGCATCCTCACGCCCAGGACCCTCAGTTCCTCCTCGTCATCGACAAGCAGCAGAGAACCTTGGCCGTTCCATGAGCCGGAAGGGGGCGCGTCGGTTTCCTTCATCGGAGCTTCCGGAACCCCGCACAAAGGGGGAAACAAAACCTTCACAACGGTTCCCTCACCAGGCGCGCTCTCCAGCAGTATGCCCGCGCCGTGACCCCGGATAATCCCGAGAACCGCAACGAGACCAAGGCCCCGGCCCGTGAACTTGGTGGTGAAGAAGGGCTCGAACACCCGTGCCTTTGCCTCCTCGTCCATTCCGCAGCCGTTGTCGGCTACCTCAAGCATCACGTAGTCCCCCGGATTTGGTCTGGCACTGAAGCTGTAGCCCGAAAGCCCTTCCGCAGAGAGTTTTTCGCGGCCTACCTTCACCCTTATCACCCCGGAGTTGCCAAGCAGGGCTTCGGACGAGTTTATGATGAGGTTCATCACGACCTGCCGCAGCTGGGCAGGGTCACCAAGAACGGCAGGGACTCCTTCCGAAAGGTCCAGACGCAGGTCGGCCTTCTTCGATACCGTCGTTCCGAGAAGGTGGGCAAGCTCCCTCACCAGCTCCGGCAGGTTCACCCTCTCCTTTGAGAAGGTCGCCCTTCCCGAGTATGCAAGCATCTGGCGGCACAGTTCCGATGCCCTGTGGGCTGCCAGCTCGATGTGCTGAATGCTCTCGCCCGCCGGTGAGCCCGGGGGAATGGAAGCCGCGGCGAGTTGGGCGTTGCCCAGGATTATCATGAGGATGTTGTTGAAGTCGTGGGCGATCCCCCCTGCGAGAACGCCAAGGCTCTCGAGCTTCTGGGTCTGGCTTATCTGCCTTTCGAGCTTCAGTCTCTCCGCCTCGGCGGCCTTCCTGTCGGAGATGTCGCGGACAGTGACGATGAACCGGGGCTTGCCGACGATCTCGGCGTAGGTGGCGTTGACCTCGACCCAGAAGCTTTTTCCGGATTTGTGCCGGGCTTTCCATTCGAACACCTGGGGCCCCTCGGTCCTTGATTTCCAGAGGTGTTCAATGGCGCTTGCCTGGTCGAAGGGGGGCTCGTCCACGCTCATTCCGGCGATGCGCCTGCGTATCACTTCCTCGCGTGTGTAGCCGTACATGCGGCACACGGTGTCGTTCACGTCAAGTATCTCCATGGTCTCGGCGTCATCGACAAAAACACCGTCGTTTATGGAGTGGAACACCGCATTGTGGTACTCGTCCTTCTCCAGAAGGCTCTGGGCGGCGAGCCTAGTTCCCGTCACATCGAGAGCGGTGAAGGTGACACCCATGGACAGGTCGGAAGGGTCAATGGGGGTTGAGCTGAGAAGAACGTCTATCACCAGCCCGTCCTTGCGCCGGAAGCGGGTCTGTACCGTGCCCGTGCCTTTTTCGGCGATCTGCCTGTACTTGTCGGTTCCCACGAACAGGTACTCGTCCTGGTCGGGGTAGAGCATCCTGGCACTTTCCCCCAGAAGCTCTTCACGGGAGTATCCCGTCATGGCGCACATGGTGGGGTTCACTTCCCTCAACACCCTGTCCGTGGCTATCCCGATCCCTATGGGCGCCGCCCTGAAAATGCTGCGCAGGTAGTTCTCGCTGGCCCGCAGTTCCTCCTCCGCCCTCTTTCGGCTCGTTACATCGATGTTGAACTCGGCCACAAGCCTCCTGCCGCGGGCATCCCGGAAGGGGATGGTGTGCACCTCGACCACCCTGTTGCCCTCGGACAGGAGAACCTGTTCGGCGATCTGGGTCTCACCGGTCTCGAGAGCCCTGGGGATGCCGCAGTTGGCACAGGGCGCGTTAATGCCCATGAAGTAGGCGTAGCACTTGACCCCCTCGGGGTCGCCGTGGACCTTTCTCCACCCCGGGTCGACGTAGACCAGGTTGAACTGATCGTCTATGATGTCTATGCGGGTGTTCGTTATCTCCATGATGGTGGAAAGCCGGGAATGGGCTTCGCGGAGTTCGTCCGAGGCGGCCCTGCGTTCGGTTATGTCGAGTATGGTAACCAGTACCACTGGTTCGCCCATGTGGCCAATCCTTGTTGTGGAGACAAGGAGGGTCAGCGGCTTGCGGTCCCCCTCCACTTCAAAGGGGAGCACGGCTTCGAGCTGATAGTGGCTGCGGCCTGTTTCAAGAGTGTCGAGGACGGCGTCCCTGACCGCGCAGTCTGCGCAGCTCGGGCCGTGCCCGCAGCCCAGCGGATCATCCAGGGAGTTCAAACAGCGCATGGCCTGTCCGAAGGCGTTCCCCGTCATCTCCGAGGCGGGCTTCCCCGTAAAATCGCATGCCGCGCCGTTGATCTGCAGGATCCTTCTGTCACGGTTCACCAGCAGAATCAGTACGGGGGCGTTCTGATAGACGGCGGCGAGAAGCGTTTCCACATCCCGGTGATCCCCTGCTTCCCGACTTTTCGAGAGGGCCAGGGAGAGGTCTTTGGCAACGCGCTCGAGAATGCCCTTCTCTTCAGGGTCATCCCCCGGGCACCTTGCGAACAACCCGCCCGTGACCGATGCCCCGTCATCGAGCCGGTGGCCGGTCCAGCCGTGAGAGGTGACGGTTTTGGTAGCTTCAAGGGTCTTTCGGACGAAGGGGGGGAAACTGCCCCCGGCCATCTTTTCCTGAATATCGTTTTCGGGCGGGGATGAGAAGAACAAAACGGGACGGCCGCTATCGCCGTTCAAGAATGCGAAGGTTTTGAGGAACGCCCCGTCTGATGCAAGTATGGAACAGGTTTTCGAGAGAAGTTCTTCGGGAGAGCCCCCTTGAAGCAACGCTCTCCCGACATCAAGCGCCGCCCTCAGCACCCCGTTCATGGCACGTCCTTCAGTCGGTTGCCCTCAGAATTCGCTGCCGAACCTATATATAGAACGCCTGGAAGGAAGGGGCCAGCTCTCAGTCCACCACTGCCGAGAACTCCCCGGTGACCCACTCCATGCGCTGCGCCCTGGTCACCGCCATGAGGTCGGCCTCGAACTCCTTAAGGGCCGCAAGGTCGGCTTCGGGAACGCAGATGGTCATTCCCGAAAGCTCGGTGGCCATTGAGAGGTTGTTCTCGCTCTTGTGGCGCCTGGCCTCCTCGATGACGAGCAGTGCCATCTCACCGTACTTGAGCGCCGAAGGGTCTGGCGTTCCCGCTTCCGGCCAGGGAGCCGTGTGTATGCTCGCATGCTTCTCATGCCGCTTGAACACAAGGCTGTAAAGCTCGTCGGTTATGTGAACCATGACCGGCGCGAAAAGCCTGAGAACACCATAGAGAGCCGTGTAAAGGGCATACCGGGCAGCATTTGCCGCTTTCTGGTCCTCACCGTACAGCCTTGACTTCACTATCTCCAGATAGTTGTCGCACATTGCTTTCCAGAAGAAGGTCTCGGCCTCGGAGATGCACGATGAGTACTCGAACTGGTCCATGCCGGCGGTTGCCCTTGCAGTGGAGACGGAAAGCCTGGCCAGTATCCATTTGTCGAAGGGGTGCAGATCGGGGGGTTCCACGGGAGTGAACCCTTCAAGATGCCCGGCAGCGAAGCGGGCGGCGTTCCAGAGCTTCGTTACAAGGCGTCTTCCCTCACCCAGAACGTCCTGGCTGAAGACCACATCGGTGCCAAGCCTGCTTGAGCACGCCCAGTACCGGAGCTCGTCGGCGCTGTAGACCTCGAGTGCCGCCAGGGGGTCGCCCGCCACGTTGCCCTTGCTCTTCGACATCTTCTCGCGGTTGGGGTTCAGGGCGTGGCCCGAGATCATCACCTTGTTCCAGGGGGTGGAGTCGTTGTGAAGGTGGGCCTTCACGATGGTGTAGAACGCCCATGTCCTTATGATGTCGTGCGCCTGGGGCCTGAGGCTCATTGGCAGTGTGATTTCACGCTGATCGTCCTCCCCCCACTTGATGTTGATCTGGGGGGTGAGGCTGCTTGTGGCCCATGTGTCCATGACGTCGGTCTCGGGAAGGAAGTTTGTGCACGCGCACCCAGGGCACGGTTCTTCCGGAGAGTCCGTCAGGGGATCGACGGGGAGCTGCCCCGGCGAGGCGAAAACGGGCTGCCCGCAGTCCGCGCAGAACCACACCGGAAAGGGGACCCCGAAGTACCGCTGCCTGGAAATGCACCAGTCCCACTTCAGGTTCTCGACCCAGTGGTCGTACCTTACCCGGAAGTGGGAGGGGTGCCAGTCCACTTCCCCGCCCCGTTTCAGAAGCTCGTCCTTTATGTCAAGTATCCTTATGAACCACTGCTGGTTCACGAGGTACTCGAGGGGTGTGCCGCACCGCTCATGAACATTCACCGGGTGGGTAATGTCTTTACCGCCCTGTGCGAAACCCTCTTCTCCGAGCTTCTCGACAATGACCTGTCTGGCCTTCTTCCAGTAAAGGCCCTGGAGAAACCCGGCCTTCTCATTCATGTGGCCGCGTTTGTCCAGGATTATCCTGAGTTCGAGGCCGTAGTCCTGCCACCACTGGATGTCGGTCGTGTCACCGAACGTGCAGCACATCACAGCGCCCGAACCCTTCTCCATGCTGACGGCCGGGTCGGACAGAACGGTCACCTGGCGGTCGAAGAGCGGAACGCTCACCCTGCAGCCCAGAAGATGGCTGAACATTTTGTCGCCGGGGTTCACGAAGACCGCAACGCAGGCCGGCAGGAGCTCGGGTCGGGTGGTGGCGATGGGAATGCTTCCCGACCCGTCAGCCAGGGGGAAGAGAAGGTCGTGGAAGAAACCGGGGATGTCTTTGTCTTCAGTCTCCGCCTGAGCAACCGCAGTTCCGCACTCGGGGCACCAGAGGGTCGGGGATTCCTTCCGGTAGACCCTGTCCTTCCGGACCAGGTCGAGGAAGGAACGCTGGCTGAGCCTTTGCACCCAGGGATCGATGGTCGTGTAGAGAAGGCTCCAGTCGCAACTGAAGCCGAACCTGGTCCACAGGTCCCGAAACTGCCCTTCGGCGTCGGCGGTCACTTCGAGGCAGAGCTTCACGAAGTCGGCCCGTGACATGCCCGTGGCCTTGACCCCCTTCACCTTCTCGGTGAACCTCTCGCTGGGAAGCCCGTTGTCATCGAAACAGAACGGGTAGAAGACAAGGTCGCCCAGCATCCGGCGGTACCGTGCCACGACCTCGGCCTGAACGTAGCTGAATACATGGCCCATGTGGATCATGCCGCTCACCGTTGGCGGCGGGGTGTCTATGGAGAAAACACGCCGGCCCTGGCCGGGGGTGTACCTGTAAATGCCGGTTTCCGCCCAGCTTTTCTGAAGCCGGGCTTCGACCTCCCGGGGATCGTACCTTTTCGGCAGGGACATGCCGGGGTGCCTCCTATTCCTCCCAGCCGCTTCTCATGAGCCGGGCAATGACTTCCACGATGTTGGCGATGTCAACCCTGATCTGGCCGAGGGAATCGCGATCCCTCACGGTGACCTTCCCATCTTCCAGACTGTCGAAATCAAAGGTGACGCAGTAGGGTGTCCCTATCTCGTCGTTCCTCCTGTAGCGTTTGCCTATGGAGCCCGTTACATCGAACAGAACGGGCCAGTGGGGCCGAAGGGCCTCCAGGACGTTTTCCGCCCCTTCGGAAAGCTTCTTTGAAAGGGGCAGGACGGCTGCCTTCACTGGAGCCAGTTTTCTGTCCAGTGAGAGAACCACCCTCTCACGGCCCTCGACCTCCTCGGTACGGTACGCGTCGAGGAGAACCGCGAGAAACGTCCTTCCCACACCGCCCGACGTTTCCACCACATGGGGGATGTACTTTTCTCCCGATATGGTGTCGTGGAAGCGAAGGTCCTTTCCCGACGCGGTCATGTGGGCGTTGAGGTCGTAGTCGGCGCGGTTGGCTATTCCCTCGAGCTCACCGAAGCCGTCACCCCCGGCGAAGGGGAAACGGTACTCGATGTCGGTGCAGCCCGCGGCGTAGTGGGCCAGTTCGCTCTGATCGTGGGGCCGCAGCCTGAGGTTTTCGCTCTTGACGCCAAGCACTTCGGTGTACCACCGCAGTCTGCGGTCAATCCAGTAACGGTACCATTTTTCGGCGTCTTCAGGCCTTGTGAAGAACTCCATCTCCATCTGCTCAAACTCGCGGCTGCGGAAGATGAAGTTCCGCACGGTTATCTCGTTGCGGAAGGCCTTTCCGGTCTGGGCCACGCCGAACGGCACCACCATCCGGGTCGATGTGACTATGTTCTGGAAATGGGTGAAGATGGACTGGCACGTCTCGGGGCGCAGGTAGGCCACGGCGGTGTCTTCCTCGACGGGACCCATGAAGGTCTTGAACATCAGGCCGAAATCCCTTGGTTCGGTGAGTTCGCCGCCGCACTCGGGACATGTGTCGCCCTGGAGCTGATCGGCCCTGAACCGGCCCCTGCACTTCCTGCAGTCCACCAGGGGATCATGAAAGTTCTTGAGGTGCCCCGAGGCCTCCCAGACACCCGGATGGGTGATTATGGCGGTATCCACCCCAACCACGTCGTTCCGGGTGCGCACCATCTCGTTCCACCACAGGTCGGTGATGTTCCGCTTCAGTTCGACGCCAAGGGGGCCGTAATCCCACGCAGACTGCAGACCGCCGTAAATCTCCCCGGACTGGTAAACGAAACCAAGCCTCTTGCAAAGGCTTATGACATCACGCATCAGGTCGCGGCCGGTTTCCTGCGACTCGATTTCAATGCCTTTTTCTTTATCACTTTCAGGTTGCATCGAGCATGTCCTCCATGATTCGAAGGGCCTTCAGGGGAAGCCTCTTCTCAAGGTGGGTTTCGGTGTATTCCCTGAGAAGGTCAAGGCACTGCCGGTACCCGCCCGGCCACAACCTGACCTTCACTACTTTCTCAAGGGGCGTTCCGGCGGACTTCGCCAGAAAGCCCAGAAGCCCCGGTGATACCGGTTCGCCTCCCGGCGCGCACCCCGGACAAACAACCCCTCCCGCGGACGGGTTCCAGCGGGGAGGGGAAGGGTCGGGCTTCCCACACAGGGCACAGGCCTCGACCTGCATTCCGTGGCCGGAGAGCGCCAGAAGCCTCTGGATACCGCCGCAGAGAACCGGCATTGGTGCCGCCCCGTCCTCCAGCAAACTGAACACGTTGTCCAGCAAGTGGTAGACCGGCTCGGAGGGCTCGTTGCCGTAACTCACCACCGACAACAACCACTCGGAAAACACCGCAGCAGCCGCGAAAGCCCGGGGGTCCTCACGAAGGCCCTCACGATGCGCCAGTATGGATGCCTCGATGACCGTATCCAGTTCACGCCCCTCCCTGCGGGAGAGGCAGAACTCCCCTTCGCTGAAGAGCTCAACCTTTCCCAGGAAGCTGCCCTTCGGACGAAGGCAACCCCTGGCCATGCCGCTGGCCCTTCCCAGATCGAGGGAGTACAGGGTAAGTATAAGCGATGATTCGCTCCAGCGTACCCTTCTCAGCACGAATGCCGGGGTGGTAAGCCTCAATCGGCCCTTTCCGACGGAGCGACCTTTAAAAGGAGAATCCGCTGGGCCCTGACCTTTTCGACAGTGAACACATGCCCCTCCACAGTGACCGTCTCACCGGGACGGGGGATGTGCCCGAGCCTTCGGTAGACAAGGCCGGCCACGGTCTCGTAGTCGTCGTCTTCCTCGAAGGAGCTGTCCAGCAGGTCGTTCAGGTCGTCGACTGGAAGCCTTCCGTCCACTCTGAACGCCCCCCTGCCCAGGGAAAAGGAAAGGGGCGATTCGGTGTCGTACTCGTCACGGATCTCGCCGAACACCTCCTCCACCAGGTCCTCCATGGTGACTATCCCCGCCGTGCCGCCGTACTCGTCCACCACGATGGCCATGTGGATGCGGTGCGCCTGGAACTCGCGGAACAGATCATCAATGCTTTTATACTCGGGAACGAAATAGGCTTCCCGAAGGAGCTCCTTCATGTGAAAACCGTTCCCGCCGCCCGCGAGTACATCCAGCAGGTCTTTGGTATAGAGCACCCCTTCGATGTCGTCTATCTTCTCACGGTAGACCGGAATGCGCGAGTGGCCTGCCTTCCTGACCTTTGCCACCACATCGGCGAGGTCGTCGGACAGCGGCAGTGATACCATGTCAATGCGGGGGACCATAACCTCGCGCACGATCCTGTCAGAGAAGGAGAGAACCGAATCAACCATCTCCTGTTCCTTCTCGAGGTCGCTGGCATCACCCTTCTCGCGTCTCTGTTCAAGCCACATGATGTCGGGCGGCGTAAACGCCCACTCTTCGGGCACCGCTTCCTCGTAACGGTTCCTGCCCAGAAAAAGCCCCGCTGGAAGGGTAAAGACCACCCGCAGAAACAGCATGGGCAGCCTCAGGACACGCGCCGCCCTGTCAGGGTTGTGGTGGGCCAGCCAGGCCGGAATGACCTCGGACAGAACTATCGAGACCGTAAGGAGAACGAACCAGCTCAGGGGGGCGAAATCACCGCCCGGAGAAACTGCCAGCAGGGCACAGCCCGAACCCGCAAGGGTATGTCCCGCGACCCGGGAAAGCCAGAGGATGCGAAGCCTTGAACCGGCTTCACGGCGCCTCTGGGCGGGATCACGGCCCTCCTGCTCCACCAGGCCCGGCAGGGCTGCCCTGGCGGACGACGCCGCCGCAGTGACAAGAAGACCGGCCAGCAGGACCACGAACGCAACGGGAGTAGGGTTGAATTGAAAGCTGAGATCGAAAGTGGGGCTCATTTCGACACCCCGGCCAGAAACTCGGCGGTCAGTCTCTCCATGAGTTCCGCCTTCTCGGGGGTGTGATGGCTGAAACCACGAAGATGAAGCCAACCGTGGATGATTCGCTCAAGGACTTCGGACAGGGGTGGTGCCATCCTTCCATCCACGAAGATCGTGCCTTCAGGGGGGCCGTCGGGATCAGACAGATCGAATGTGAGAACGTCCGTGGACCTGTCCAGCATTCTGAACCGCCGGTTGAGCATTCGCATCATGCCGGGATCGCACACCACCACTTCGATCCTGCCGTCGCCCTCCATGATCGGGGCAAGCCTTGCATGCAGGCCCTGGAGAACCGGATCGGGCTTCTCCAGAACAACTTCGATGATAAGGGACGAAAGCCGGTCAAACTCCATGGGGGTAGTTTTTCACCCTTTCATAGTCCGCTCTGAGCAGAATGTCCAGAAACACGTGCCAGACATCCTCCTGCATGGACCTTGTCAAGCCGCACAGGTCGTACTGACCCTCGGCGTCCTTCTCCTTTATCGTACGCTTCACCGTTTCCGCTATCTCGCTCTTGCTCTTCAGCATCCTTGCGGCGCTCGAGGCTGAGTCGGCCGTCATCACCAGGGCGGCCTCGATGCTTCTCGGTTTTGGCCCGGGATACCGGAAGTCGTCCTCGTCAACGGCCTCGTCCGGCGCCGCCTCTTTCCGGGCCTTGGCCAGAAAGCTCATGGTAAGCCCGGTGCCATGGTGCTCACGGATGATGTCGATAACCTCCGACGGCAGATGGTGCTTCCTGGCAAGCTTGACCCCCTGCTGCACGTGGTCGATGACAAGGGCAGCGCTTTCCCGCGGGTCCATGTAGTCGTGCGGGTTGTAATATGACTGATTCATCATGTTCTCGATGAACATCCCGGGTTGCTTCAGTTTTCCGATGTCGTGATAGAAGCCGCCCATCCTGGCGACTTCGGGGTTCGCGCCCAGCTTTGTGGCGGCCGCGGCCGCGAGCTCGGCAACCTGAAGGGAGTGGGTGTAGGTTCCCATTGCTTCCTCGCGCATCCTTACCCTGAGCGGATGGCCGTCGCTGAGAAGCCTGGCGTGCGTCAGCCTTGTTGTGACCCTGAAGGTCATCTCAACGGGGTGAACAAGGATCCTGGCGATGGCCAGGGATCCGAAGGGAACCACGAAAAGGGTGACGATGACAGGCGCGTCGAACGGGTAACCCGGACCGATCCACGCCGTGTGCAGCGCCCAGTAGACAAGCAGGCTGCCCGCCACGGAGATAAGAAGGGAGAGGGAAAGGTCACGCTCGGTGAGCTGCCTGAAAACACCCGAGGCGAACGCAGCTGGAACGGCAGACACCAGGAAGGCGGTGAAGGGGCTTCCGCTTCCCAGCGCCGTCACAGCGCTGAATACCATGGCAAGGAACCAGGCGTGATAAACCCCCGATGAATCGAAGAACACGGCTGTCATGCACGCGCCGAACACGCTGAAGGATATCACCTGAAGGCGGGCCGAACCGGCCATCTGCCACAGTATACCGGTTGCCGCCAGAGAAGCCATCCAGATGCTTCCGAGCAGAAGCACCCGGGTGGGCGAGGTGAGAACCCTGCCCATGGCCCTGGCGCCGTACATCACGGCCAGCAGCACAAGGAGCGCCGCGGGGATGAACCTTGCACCGGTGCGCAGGGGACCGGGATAGGAAAGGGAACTGTTCATGGCGTCGAACACCCGGAAGAACTCGTCATCGGGTATGTCGCCGGGGGAGAGGAGGGTGTCGCCGGGGGTAAAATAGTGCTCGACCACCGGTACCCGCTTTTCCGCAGCCGTCATCGCGCTGTCACGGAAGGAGACCGCAGGCACCAGGTCAGGCAGAAGGAGCACCGAAATGCTCTCTGCGACGGCTTCGGAAAAAACGGCCAGAAGGTCGCGTCTCAGGAACTCCCTGGCTTCGGTGACATCGGTGAAGCTTTCCCAGGTGCCGGGAACCCGGTTTTCATCGTCGAGGACCAGCACGACCGAGTCGCCGGTGCTGATGGTTCGAAGCTGGACCTCGTCTATGAGGCCGTTTCCGTAGTAGTCGTTCCGGGATATCCCCGCGCCGAAGATGGAATCGCCCCCGGACACAGCAATCGCGTACTGAAGGTTCTCGAGGGAGGCGCGGCGGATCCCCGGGGCCTGGATCACGAAAACCGGCGCTGCGTCGCGGGCGAGAGTCCTCAGTGAATCGAGCGTTGCGCGGCTGTAGTCGAGCTCGAACCCCACCGGCGTGACTATCCCCTCGGGAACCGGTTGCCCGAGAACAGGGTTGACGTCGGACAACACGGCCTTCCCGCCGAAAAGGGCGAACCAGATCACAAGGAAGCCTCCGGCCACAACCACGGTCATGCCCTGCCTGCCCCAGTTACCCGTCATTTTCCTCCGAGCTCCCGAAGGCCTCGATTATCCTTTGAACCAGCGGATGCCTTACCACGTCTTCCTTCTCGAGATAGATGAAAGCCACGCCGGGGATCTGCCTTAGAATCTTCTGAATCCGGACGAGACCCGAGGCGGATGATGGCTTGAGGTCTATCTGTGTAACATCGCCCGTCACCACGAGCCTTGAGCCGTAGCCCATTCTGGTGAGGAACATCTTGAGCTGTGTGAGCGTGGTGTTCTGGGCTTCATCAAGAATAACGAAAGAGTTGTTGAGCGTGCGTCCCCTCATGTACGCCAGGGGCGCCACCTCGATAATGCCGGCCTCCATGTTCCTCGCGGTGCCGGCGGGAGTAAGGGTGTCGTCGAGGGAGTCGTAGATGGGTCTGAGGTAGGGGTCTATCTTCTGCTGCAGGTCGCCGGGAAGGAAGCCCAGGTTTTCCCCCGCCTCGACGGCGGGGCGTGTGAGTATGATCCGTTCCACCCTGCCGTCCCGCAGGGCACTTACCGCTGCGGCCACAGCAAGGAACGTCTTCCCGGTTCCGGCCGGACCGATGCCGAAGACCAGCTCGTGGCTCAGCATGGCCCTCAGGTAATGCTCCTGCCCCGGGGAGCGGGGAACTATCCTGCCGGACCTCCCTGGAACATCCAGCACGACACCCGATTCCTTCATCCCGGGAAACTCCATCGCTTTGGTCACGGCGGCGGAACTCACGGAACCGCACGACCTCAGCTCAGTAATGAGCCTTTCGACGGCAGCCTGAGCCCTGTCGAGGGCTCTGGGGCTTCCGCTGAGAAGCAGAGTGGAGTCGCGGTATACGGCGCTGACACCCAGTTCACGGCAAATCTCCCGAAGGTGAACGTCACCGGGACCAAGAATGTGCCTGGCGTCTTCGGGAGGTAGTGGGATGCGCCTTCCCGCCGCTGACTTCATGGGTTCTTCAACTGAACAGGCTCCCCGTCCGAATGGGACAGGGAGCCTGAAACACGGTTCACTATCGCTGGTTAGCGGGTCGTACCGCGGGTTGTGCCGCGGGGGATAGTGAGAACCTGGCCCGGGAAGATCAGGTTGGGGTCACTGATCTTGTCGCGGTTGGCTTCGTAAAGCTGGGGCCACATGCCGCGGTCGCCGTAGACAATCCCGTAGCCGGAGATCTTGCCCAGGAAGTCGCCCTCGATGACGGTGTAGCTGCTGGCGTAGGGCACCGGAACGATGAGTGTGCGGCCGGCATAGATCAGGTTGGGGTCGCTGATCGTGTCACGGTTGCGGTCGTAGATCTTGGGCCACTCGCTGCCGTTGTTGAAGTAGTAGTGGTAGCTGGCGATCTGCCAAAGGCTTTCGCCCTCGACGATGAGGTGGGTAACACCGGAGCCGCGAAGGCGGGTGATCTCACCGCGGAGCCAGGAAATGTCCTGGTTGAGCTGGTTCACAACGGACTGAAGCTGGTCCCTCTGGGCGCGAAGCGGAAGGACCCTGGCTTCCCACTCGGCTACCTGGGCGTCGGCCTCGGCCTTGCGCCACTCCCAGTATGCGATCTGCTGGGCGATGTTCTTGTTGCCCCAGGCTTCGACTTCGTTCTGGGTGAGAACGGAGAGTTCATCTGCGGACCAGGTGCGGGCAAAGCCCACGGCCGCAACGAGGATCAGAGCTAATACGAAAAGATTACGCATTTCTCATCCCTTCCTAGCGGCCAGTCCCGCCGAGACCTTGGTACTCGGCCTGGAGTTCTGCCTTTTCCTGCTCGAGCTGCGGAATTTGCTGCTCAAGTTGAGGAATCTGCTGGTTCAGCTGCTCGTACTCGTTCTGCAGGCTAACGACCCTGGCTTCAGCGGCAAGTGCTGCTGAACGGGCGTTGTCCCGGGCGCGGATCTGCTCCTGGCTCGGGCCGCAGGCGGTGAGCAACAGGGATACGGCAAGGATCACAAGGCAAATGCTGCGAGTCCTGACCATCCCCGATACCTCCTTCCGGTTGCGTTTGATTGTGTGCACTTACTTCCCCTCGAACCCCCGAAGGGATTCATCCCCTTGGTCAAAGAAACACTGAAAACTCTCTTGGGAACTGTACCCTAAAGCGGATGGAATCAACTGTCAAGCTTGGTTATCCTCTTTCCGTTTTGCGGACGGATCAGCGTCGGGTCGAACCTTCCCAATAGTGGATAGATAACGAAAAAGGGCAAGAGAGGTCAACAGCCCTGCGGCATCGGCCGAAAAGTCCAATATGTCGCAAAACCTTCCGGGAACATAATGCTGATGCACTTCATCCAGGGCCGCCCAGCAAAGCCCGGATATGCTCGACCACAAAAAGGGATTTCTCCTCCAGATGTCCCGGTTGAGGTGCAGGGCGAACCCCAGCCCGGCGAACTCGAGGAAGTGAAAAACCTTGTCCTGGTGCTCAAAGAGCATGAAGGGGGGTTCAAGGGACTGCCGATGGCTCAGCCAGACAATCAGAAGTGCCACGGTCGCGAGGAACACACGCCTGGCTGTCAGCACTGTGTCTTTCCGAACTGGTCGACGGAAAGCACTGCCGGTCCGGTTCCCTTGTTGAGCACGGCGCCCAGCGCTTCTTCCGCGAAACCCGGCAGCCTTGGGATCATGCGGTCAACCCGTGAAACCGCTCCGCCAACGGCGACCGACATTGCAAGCTCCCTCTCCCCCGCCGAAAAGGGGGTAACGCTGAAGGCTTCCATTATCCTCACGGCATAGGCCTGCGCTGCGGCGCGGTCGGCTCCGGGAATGGAGACGAGAAATCTCCCCGGTGAAAACCTTGTCATCCCGTACGCTCCGCCAAGGGTGTCCGCGATCCTCTTCGCGGCCTCCCCAAGAAGGGTGTCGCAGGTTCTGGGTCCGTACTCGCCGTTCAATTCCCGGAACCCGCAGATGTCCACGGCGAGCACCGCCACGGAGAGCCCCTTCCTGACGTCGTCGACAAGGCCCAGAAGCTCTTCCTGGAATGCCGAGTAGCATGGCAGCCCTGTGAGCCTGTCCCGGTCCGAAAGCGATTCGACACGTTCAAGGGCGGCCATCCTGGCGGAAAATACTCCAAAGACGGCACCGACGGCCTCGATCTGCTTCGAATGTTCTGGGGTCACCCCGTTCTCTGCCGGACTTTCCACAACCAGCACACCGAAGACAGCCCTCTCCGAGTAAAGGGGGACTGCGCAGCAGGATCCGATCTGCTGCTGGGGGTCGTCATCGGGGATGAAGGGTCTGATCGAGGAATCGCCCCTGCCCACGGCCCTGCGATGGACAACACGGCGCTTCGATACTGCCCAGCCGGCCACGCCCTTGTCAGCGGGGAAAAGCCGTCCCCTGCGGCCTGAACTCATCGAGCCCAGGGTTTCGTAGACCTGAAGCTCACTGCAGTCTTCGGTGAGTACCGCAACTGTGACCGTGGCGAGATGAATATGCCTGGCAAGGTTCACCACCATGGAATGAACGGCCGCCTTGAGTCCGCCCGCGGTCCCGAGCTCCATGCAGATGTCGGTGAGCATTCCGCCGGCGGGGCCGACATGCTCACCCCAGGCCGCTGAAAGCACTCCTGCGGCGTCGAGCAGAACCTCTCCGGCTTCGGCTGGAGCAGGTCTGCTGAAAAAATCACAGACGTAAACCCCTCCGACAACACCGTTCCGGGCGAGCGGTATCATCACCACGCTTGCGGTGCCGGGGTCTTCCATGTACCAGGGCAGCCTGTGGTCAACGGTGGAGTCCATTGTCACGAGCCCCGGGGACCTCAGGGCAGCGGAAATGAACGGGTCGGACGGGGCCGGTATGAAAGACTCGGGTACCGAGCCGGAAGAAGCCAGGAAATCGGAGAGCCTGAGGGCACCGGATCCGTCCCGTACCACCAGGAAAACACCGTTGGCACCGGTTGCCCTGTGGAGAATGGGAAGCATGCTCCTGGCAACATCCTCGGGAAATGACCCTGACCCGGGTTGGGATTCCTTTCGGGCGTTCTGGCGCTGAACACCCGGACGCGCATGGCGCTCGAGCAGAAGATCGGCCCCGAACATGCTCAGAAAAGGCGCAGTAAAAGCGGCAAGCGCTCCTGGAAGCAGGTTGAGCAGGGAAAAGGGGGTTCCCCATCCCGGCGAGAGATGCCCCAGAAGCTCGGTAACCGAAACCAGTATCCCCGCGTGGTACAAGGGTCCTTCGATGGTGGGCATGCGCATCCAGAGGAAAAGAAGGGGATAGACGGCAATGGCCGGGGTGAAGGCGCCCCCGAGAAGTCTTACGGAAAGGGAGGCCGCGGCGACGACGCACAAGACCACGCCCGGCCGTGGTGTGCTGTCGCGAACATGGAGGTGCCAAGCGAAAAGCAGCGTTGCAGCAAGCAGCACAGCGCCCGCCACTGTTCCGGGAAGGGTGCCCGTTCCCGGATAACCCACGGCCAGAGCGGCAAAGGTCAGATGGGATACTGCATTGAGGGCTGTCTCCATGATGGCGAATGTAACGAAAACAGCGGGAAGGTGTGGAGGGGGTTGACGCGGTTGACACAAGCTGAGATGATTACCATGTCAGTTTGGCGCAGGCCCATTTCCAGAACAACCCAATTCACCTTCAGCCTCAGCCTCAAGCCTCAACCTTCTTCTTGTTGGTTAACCTGTATTCCGCCTTCATCGCGGTAGAATCTCACACCAATTGTATAGAAACAGCCGACAGCAGAAAAGGAAGGATCCCGCAGCCCCCCGGGAACCCCGGGACTACAGGGAGCCTGAAGCCCAGACCAGACCGTCTTCCAGGGGCACCCATCCCGCATTCACGGGGCCCACTTCAAGTGAGTTCGAAAGCAAGACGATCGCAGAGTTGCAGGCCCTCGCCAAAGAGATAGGCATAAAGAGGGTCTCGGGAGTAAGAAAGAGCGAGCTTATCCAGAGCCTTCTCGAGGCATCGGCGGAAAAGAACGGTTTTGATTATGCCAGAGGTGTTCTGGAGGTCCTCGGCGAAGGATACGGTTTTCTCAGGTCCCCCGAGTGCAACTACCTCCCGGGCGTTGAGGACGTCTACGTTTCGCCTTCCCAGATCAAGAAGTTCTCGCTTCTCACCGGCGACACCATAACGGGGCAGGCCAGAAGACCCCGCGAAGGCGAGAAGTACTTCGCACTGGTGAGGGTCGAGAACATCAACGGGCTCAACCCCGAAGCCAGCAGGAACCGCAGGAAGTTCGACGATCTGACCCCCTTCTACCCGGAAGAGAAGTTCTCCCTCGAAACATCCCCCGACGAGTACTGCGGACGCATAATGGACCTTCTCGCCCCGATAGGCAAAGGCCAGAGGGCTCTCATCGTCTCTCCTCCCAGGGCCGGCAAGACCATTCTGCTTCAGCATATTGCCAATGCCATCACTGCAACGAGCCCCGAATCCCACCTCATCATCCTTCTAATCGACGAGCGCCCCGAAGAAGTCACCGACATGAAGCGCAACGTCAAGGCCGAAGTCATAAGCTCAACCTTCGACGAGGCTCCAAAAAGGCATGTTCACATAGCCGACCTGGTCCTCGAGAAGGCGAAGCGCATGGTGGAGTGCGGCCGGGATGTTGTCATCCTTCTCGACAGCATCACCAGACTCGCCCGTGCCAACAACCAGGTCGTCCCCCACTCGGGCAAGATCCTTTCCGGCGGAGTCGACTCCAACGCCCTTCAGCGCCCCAAGCGCTTCTTCGGCGCTGCCCGGAACATCGTCGAGGGCGGCAGCCTCACAATAGTTGGCACCGCACTTGTTGATACAGGCAGCCGAATGGACGAAGTGATATTCGAGGAGTTCAAAGGCACCGGCAACTGCGAGATAATCCTCGACAGACGTCTGGCTGACCGCAGGATATTCCCCGCCATAGACATAACCCGTTCTGGCACACGGCGCGAAGACCTTCTCTTCACCGAAGACACACTCAGCCGGGTGTGGGTCATGCGCAAGATCCTTGTCGAGATGAATCCGGTGGAAGCCATGGAGACACTCAAAAAGCAGCTTTCCAAACACAATTCCAACAAGCGCTTCCTTGACAACCTGGTCACATCGGAATAGATTTTGTCCGGTTTTTCCCATGGAGGATTTCAAGTGAAAAAGGGCATTCATCCCAAGTACAAACCCGCCGTGTTCTCCTGCGCATGCGGCAACACGGTGAGCACCCACTCCACGGTGGGTGACGTGAAGTATGACATCTGCTCGGCCTGCCATCCCTTCTACACGGGCAAGCAGAAGCTTATCGACTCCGCGGGCCGCGTGGACAAGTACCTTCGCAAGTACGGTCTGAACAAGGAAGAAAACACCGGCGGAAACTAGCCCGGCGGAGAAGAGTTGTGGCGGGGGGCGTGCGCGCCCCCCGCTTGTTCTCATGGACGGGAGGACGGTTTGCCTGCTTCGAGTTCACTTGGCGGTCAGGCTCTTGTGGAGGGCGTCTTCATGCGCTCCCCCGCGGGTTCCGCCGCAGCGGTCCGCATGCCTGACGGCCGGATCCTTGCCAGGCGTTTCAACATACCCCTTCTCTCTGCAAGCGCAGCCATCTGGAAAAAACCCGTCTTTCGTGGCGCCGCTTCACTCATCGATTCCATGCGCCTGGGATTCACGGCGCTGAACTGGTCCGCCGAGGCCGCCGAGGGTAAAAAGAGCAAACGCGGAAGCGGCTGGCTTACGACACTTGTCGCTGTCGTATTCGCGGTGGCCCTCTTCTCGTGGCTTCCCCTCAGGCTGTCCCAGTGGGTCTTCCCGGGGGCTGACACCGCTGGGCAGTTCGTTGTTCACCTCGCGGCGGGGCTTCTGCGTATGATCTTTTTCGTGCTCTACATAGCGGGCATCTCACTCATGCCAGACGTCAAGCGGCTTTTTGCGTACCATGGCGCCGAGCATCAGGTCATCCACGCATGGGAGGATGGCGAGAACGACCTGGCCGCAGCGGGCAACGACCGGAATCCCGTGCACCCAAGGTGTGGAACAAGCTTCCTGTTGTACGCCATGATCATAACCATTCTTTTCTACACCATCGTTGATTCCCTCGTCGTGGCTTTTCTCAAGGTCTCCCCCGGACCTCTGGTGAGGGTGCTCTACCACCTTCCCCTGGTTCCGCTGGTCATGGGGCTTTCCTACGAGGTACTGAAAGCGGCGGACCGCCACCTTGAAAGCTCTGCTGTGGCAAGGTTCTTCTCCGCTCCCGGGCTGCTCCTTCAGAAACTCACGACACGCAGGGCGGACAGGTCCATGCTTGAGGTGGCAGCGGTCGCCGCCGGGCTGGCACTTGGTAACGACCAGGCTGGCAACCCCGATGTGGAGATGGCGGAGTGCTGAGTTCCACAAGGATAGAGGGCATTCGCGAGCGGATATCACAGATAGACAACACTCTGTGCGACGCAGACACCCAGCGTAACCCAAGGCTTCTGCGTGAGCTGAGCACCGAGAGGAACTCCCTCGCCAGAATACTCGACGCCCTTCTGTCCATATCGGATTCCCGAAGCCTTCTGGACGAGATGCACGAGGCTGTGACGGGTGACGACGAGGAGCTGCGTGAGCTCGCCCGCGGAGAGATACCCCAGATAGAGGAGCGGCTCAGGGAACTCGAGACCAGGCTGCGGGTCCTTCTCATCCCCCCCGACCCCAACGATTCACGGAACGTGGTGATGGAGATCCGCGCCGGGACCGGCGGTGAAGAGGCCGCACTTTTCGCGGGCTCCGTCTACGGAATGTACTCTTCATACGCCCTGGCCAGGGGTTGGCGGATCGAACCCATAAGCGCCCGCGAGAGCGAGAAGGGCGGCTTCAGGGAGATCGTGTTCGGCCTTGCGGGAGACTGCGTGTACAGCCGTCTGAAATACGAGGCGGGGGTCCACCGCGTTCAGAGGGTGCCTGAAACCGAGAGTTCGGGCCGCATCCACACTTCGGCATGCACAGTGGCCGTTCTACCCGAAGCTGAGGAGATAGAGGTCGAAATCTCCTCCGAAGACCTTCGCATAGATGTCTTCCGTTCATCAGGGCCGGGAGGCCAGAGCGTGAACACCACCGACAGCGCGGTGCGCATCACCCACATACCCACCGGGACGGTCGTCAGCTGCCAGGACGAGAAGAGCCAGCACAAGAACCGTGCCCAGGCAATGAAGGTCCTGCGTTCGAGGCTTCTTGCCGTCAAGCAGGAAGAGGAGATGGCCAAAAGGTCCGAAGCCCGGAAAAGCATGGTCGGCTCGGGCGACCGCAGCGCGAAGATCAGGACCTACAACTTCCCTCAGGGCAGGGTCACTGACCACCGGATACACCTCACCCTCCACAACCTTCATGGCATCCTCCAGGGTGACCTCGACGGTCTAATCGACGCCCTGGTCGCCGCCGACCAGGAGAAAATGCTCTCGGACCGTTCCGTGAAATGAACCTTCACCTGCTCGTGAAGGAACTCACCGCAATAGTCTCCGGCACAGAACAACCTTACCGGGAAGCCAGGCTCCTGGCGGCCTCTCTCTTCGGGGGGGACATTGCAGCCATGTACCGTGGCTACAGAACCGACGTGTCACCCGAAATTGCCGCCCGACTCAGACTGGCCGCCGTAAGAAGGGCCCGGGGCGAACCCCTTCAGCACATACTTGGCGAAGCATGGTTTCACGGACGAAGGTTCGTCTGCGACGAGAGGGCGCTGGTGCCCCGACCGGAAACCGAAACTCTTGTTGATGCGGTTCTTGCGGCCGGTTTGCCAGAAAGTCCCCGGATACTGGATGTGGGGACAGGAAGCGGGGTGATCGGGATCACCCTTGCCCTCTCAATTGCGGGAAGCACAGTGACCGGAACCGATATCAGCCCCGAAGCGGCCGGACTGGCGATGGAAAACGCAAGGCTCCTCGGGGCGGGCAACTTCAGCGTAATCGAGACAGACCTCACTGCGGGCCTCGAACGTGTTTTTCACGCGGTGGTCGCGAACCTGCCCTACATTCCAACCGGCGACATTCCGGGTCTGATGCCCGAAGTCCTGTACGACCCTGTCACAGCCCTTGACGGCGGGCCTTCAGGCCTCGACTGTACGGGCAGACTTGTGTATGAAGCGGGCAGCGTGCTGCTTCGGGGAGGGCTGCTCGCGATCGAGATCGGCTTCGATCAGTCCCCGGCCGTTTGCGCCATGCTTGAGAACTGGAGTGATGTGAAGGTTTTAGAAGACCTGGCTGGGAGACCGAGGGTGATAACGGCAAGGCGCAGCCCCTGACATGGCAAGCAGACTGCAGGTATGCGCGGGGGGACTGCTTATCGGGGGAGGGGCCCCGGTATCCGTGCAATCCATGACGACCACCCCCACAAAAGACGCGGCGGCAACACGCGCACAGATCCGTGAGCTGGCGACCGCCGGGGCTGCCCTGGTCCGTGTTTCCGTCCCTGATGAGGAATCGGCCCGGGCGCTCCCCGAGATCATTGAGAACACACCTGTGCCTCTTGCGGCCGACATCCACTTCCAGGCGGACCTTGCCCTGCTCTCCCTCGACGCGGGCATACACAAGCTCAGGCTGAACCCCGGCAACATCCGTCGCCGGAAGGATGTGAGGCGTATAGCCGAGAGGGCGGCGGAACTCAACGTGCCCATAAGGGTCGGGGTGAACTCGGGAAGCATCCCTGGCGATGTGAGGGAAAAGTACGGCTCCGGGGTCGACGGCCTTTGGGCCGCTGCCGAGCGCCATCTCGGGCTCCTGGGGGAGACGGGGTTCACCCGGATCGTGGTTTCCATAAAGGCGTCCGACCCCATGCTGACCGTGTCGGCAAACCTCAAGGCCGCATCACTCTGCGACCACCCCCTGCATCTCGGCGTCACCGAGGCCGGCCCCCCTTCCACCGCAGGCGTCCGAAGCGCGGTGGCAATGGCCCTGCTGCTCTCCCGGGGCGTCGGCGACACCATCAGGGTTAGCTCGTCGGGCTCCCCGCTGGTTGAACCCCCCCTGGGCCTCGAGATATTATCTTCTCTGGGGTTGCTCCGCCGGGCAAGGGTTGTGAGCTGCCCGACCTGCGCCAGGGCAAGGCTCGATGTGGCGGCCCTTGCGGAAGAGGTGAGCCTGGCCCTTCGAACCTGCGAGACTCCCATCACCGTTGCGGTGATGGGTTGTGAGGTAAATGGTCCCGGGGAAGCCCGGGAAGCGGATATTGCGCTTATTGGGACCCCCACGGGCATCCTTCTCTGGTTGCGGGGAAAGGCTGCGGGAGAGGTTGCACCGGAACAGGCACTTCAAACCCTGATGAGGGAGATCGCGCGGTTCTCCGCGCCGGGAGGAAACTGTGAACGAGAACGCAGTTGAGGCCGTTAGAAAAAAGCTTGTGGAACGGAACATCGAAGAGATAGACATCCGTTTCTGCGATCTTCTGGGTTTCTGGAGGCATGTCACCCTGCCCGTTGCGATGGGTGACACCGACCTTTTCACAAGGGGCGTCGGGTTCGACGGCTCAACTCTCGACGGCATGACCTCAACCGAAGCGGGTGACCTCTGCCTGGTTCCCGATCCGAGACGGATTTTCTTCGATCCCTTCATGAAAAAACCCACGGCGGCATTCATCGGCGACATCATCCATCCCGATTCGGGCAGGCCTTTTTCCCGCGACCCGCGGGGTGTGGCAAGAAAAGCCGCTGAGCTGGCCAAGTTCGAAGGTGTGGCCACCGAGACCTTCTGGGCGCCCGAGTTTGAATTCTACCTCTTCGACAAGGCTTCGTTCTGGTCCAGGCCCGGCACCGCAGGATACGCATTCGAGCATATCGAAATGCCCTCTTCCGCCGAACACCATCAGAACATGGGGCTGGTCCACGGCACCCACTCCGCCTACCACATGATGCCCCCGCTTGACAGCATGCATGACCTGAGGGCTGAGATGGCGGCCCACATGACGGCTGCCGGAATACCCGTGAAGTACCACCACCACGAGGTGGGAAGGTTCGGCCAGTGCGAGATCGAGACCCGCTTCATGCCCCTGGTGAACGCGGCGGACACCATCATGATCACCAAGCACATAGTCCGCAACGTGGCCATGAGGGGCAACATGGCGTCGACATTCATGGCCAAGCCGCTCCCCGCACAGCCCGGAAGCGGCATGCACTTCCACATCTATTTCGAGAAGAACGGGGAACGGACCTTCTTCGATCGTGACGGGTACTGCTGCCTTAGTGACACGGCCCGGAACGCCATCGCCGGTATCCTTCACCACGCCCCGTCACTGTGCGCGTTCACGAACCCCAGCGTGAACAGCTACCACAGGCTTGTTCCCGCACAGGAGGCCCCTGTCTTCAGGTTCTTCAGCGGCCCGAACCGAAGCAGCGCAATAAGGGTTCCCGCTTACGCCAGAACCCCGCAGAAGATGCGCTTCGAATACCGGGTCCCCGATGGAACGTCAAACCCGTACCTTTGCACCTCGGCCATCCTCATGGCGGCGCTGGACGGGATCAGAAAGCACATGGAACCCGAAGAGATGGGTTTCGGCCCCATAGACGACAACGTTTTCGCCCCCGGCTACGACACATCGGCCCTTGCAAGGCTTCCCGAGAACCTTGGCCAGGCGCTCGACGCGCTTTTGGATGACAGGGCCTACCTCGAGGAAAACGGGGTCTTCGAGCCCGATCTCATCGACAGCCTCATCCAGGTGAAACGCGAGGAGATGGCTGGTTTCAGCGGCAACCCCCATCCCCTGGAACATATGCTCTATTTCTCGCTATAAGAGGAAGAAGGATGGTAATGAAACTTTTACTGCTGAATGCTCTTTTTCTTGCGCTGCTCCTCTCAGCGGCATGCGGAACAGCCGACCAGCCCGTTCAGGCCACCGAGTCCGAAACCGGTACCGGCTCGACGATTCCCGAAGCCGACCTCTGGCTTGCCATCTCCGACTCGATAGGCATCGAACTCGGCGACAGCAATCTGGTGCTTGGAATGCCGGCTGTGGCAGCCTGGATGCCCGAAAACCGGCTTGCGGTCATGGACATGCAGAAGTACAGGATCTCCGTTTTCACTCCGGAGGGAGATTTCATCACTTCTATTGGGCGCCAGGGCAGCGGCCCCGGTGAGTTCCTGCTTCCATCCTGGCTTTCGGTAACACCCTCGGGCGGGCTTGCCGTGTGTGACGCCATGGCCGGCGAACTCGACTTTTTCAGCCCATCAATGGAATACACCGGAAGCCTCAGCGGCTTCTTCCCCAGCCCTCCCGTGATCACCGTGTTTCTCGAAGACACTGTTTTCGTGGGCATGAAGCCCGAGTTCGAGCAGAACGACGACGGCATGTTCATGGGGTACACAGTTGCCCTCTGGAACACCACGTCACCCGAGCCAGTCGTCACATACCATCGTGAACTCGCCCCGTTCGACCCCTCGGACATGTCCGGTATCACGAGCAACATGGTGGTATTCGCGGCCTCTCCCGAAGGCCTGGTCTACACCTCGGTGTTCTCGACCGAAGAGTATTCAGTGAACGGCTGGAATCCCGACGGCACCCCAATGTTCACCATCGGCGAACCCTTCACGAGGGTTCCGAAGACCGAAGAGGACATCGACACCGAACGGCAGTTCGTGAGGGACCGCATGCGTCAGGGCGGCGCCCCCGATTTCATGGTTGAGACCTACGAGCCCGAACCGTTCCGATACGCCATCGCCTCGCTTGGAATCGCCCCTGATGGAAACCTCTGGGTTGGCCTTGGCACCTACAACCACCCGGTTTTCAGGGTCTACGACCCCCGGACAGGTGAATACCTCTTCACGGCCGCCCTTGAGGTGACCGAAGAAGAGCGCGACCTCACGGTTCAGATGAACCAGTGGGGCTTCACGGCGATAGACCAGATCTCCGGGGACTGGCCGCGCGTATACGTTCTGGAGGAGTTGAACTGATGATGCTTCTCGCGCTGCTGCTGCTTTCTTTCGACGCGGGCTTCCGCAGTTCAGAGAGCAGCAGCAGCGCGGTCACAAGCTTCCTTCCCGACTTCATCACGCAGTCCTTCGAAGCCGTGCGGGACAAGATGTCGGATATCGCGGCCTACGGCACCATGGAATTTGGTAACACTGGGCTCGAGTTGCGGATCAACCCCTACGATCCGTTTTCCGGCCGCTCCGGGCTGGACCTCAGCATCAGTTTCTGAAGAGGATCGCCCTCACGGGAGAGCCGTCGCCCCCGACTATCCTCAGGGGAAGACACACCAGGGTGTAACGCCCATGCTCCACGCCTTCGAGAAGAAGGTTCTCGACCACTGGAATGCCCGCTCCAAGAAGCGCAAGGTGTGCGTCGTCGCAATCGCCCCGGTCTATCGACATCTCCGAAGTACCCACCAGTTCGGCACCCTTTTCCACAAGCGCTGAAGCCTCGCTCCCGGTGATGCTGCGCGAGAGAAGCACGGCAACCCCCCTGCAGTGTTCAGGGACCGAGTCGCAGACCAGGGCGGGAAGCACCATTCTGCTGAGTGGTATCATGTCTATCGGGACACCGCCCGGTATCCTGTGAAGGGGGGCGTCCATGTGTGTGCCCGAGTGGGCGCTCATCCTGAGCCTGGAAACGGTCCATTCGCCCTTTGCAACCTCGGTCCTGCGGAAGGGCGCATCTCCTGGCCAAGGAGGGGTTTCGCGGGACAGGGGTCTGGTGATGTCGATGGCACTGCTTCCGTTCATGGGTTCCATTCGCACTCCCCCTTCAACGGGCACGCTGTACACCTGGGTCTAACGGGAAGGCACACGCGCTGACCGAAGCAGACGAACACGTGGTTCAGCCCCGTCCACTCCTCCCTGGGGAAAATCCTCATAAGTCCGGCCTCGGTCTGCTCCGGCGTCCGGGTGGCCAGAAGGCCTGTCCTGTTCGAGATCCTGTGCACGTGAACGTCCACGCACACTGCGGGGATCCCGAATGCCATGCCCATGACGAAGGCGGCCGTCTTCCCTCCCACACCAGGAAGGGCCGTCAGCTCATCGCGGTTTCGGGGAACAACCCCCCCATGGCGCTCACAAAGCAGCCTGGCCGTTTCCTTGAGCTGCCTGGCCTTGACCCTGAAAAAGCCTGCGGGGCGGAGAAGCTCCTCGAGTTCGCAAAGGGGCGCCCCGGCAAGCTCGCAGGGTGTGGGGGCCCTCTGCAAAAGCCTTTTCGTGACCTCCAGCGTTACCGCGTCGCGGGTTCTCAGGCTTACAACGGTTCCAACAAGAACATTGAACGGGCTTACCCCGCCGGAAAGGGGTGCCGGCACGCCCATGTCCCCCAGATGCTCCGTCATGAGGCGAACGGTCTCGGCCGGTGTTCTCACCGGATCCGCACCATCTTGATGCCACGGCTTTTGCTGAGAACAAGCCCCAGCCGGCCGTTGAACAGGTCAACCAGCTCTTCCCCCAGGGCATCCTTCCGCCATCCCGGGACGCCGGCCATTCCCTGAAGGTCCTCGATTGACTTCGGAGGGTCATCGAGAAGGCGCTCCATCGTGTCTTTCGGCAGAAGCACGGTTGGAGAGATCTTCAACTCGGCCGATTTCTTCTTCAAAAAGATCCGCAAAATGTCCTTTCTGGCCGAGCGGCCCCAGTCCTGATCGGGGGGGTCTATGTGAGGCGTGT
Organism: candidate division Hyd24-12 bacterium UBA6080; assembly: GCA_002436025.1. Classification (GTDB taxonomy): domain Bacteria; phylum Fermentibacterota; class Fermentibacteria; order Fermentibacterales; family JCC-6; genus UBA6080. The sequence continues at coordinate 42,069 of DIXM01000002.1, read as the reverse complement.
TCGTCGGAGGATCGAGGGAACACTCCGTGGTGAGCCTCACGATCTCCGTTCCGTACTTCTCCGTAAAACCGCCGGGAAGCCCCCGCAGAAGGGAGAGGTCTTCAGTGGTGGACGGGGCAAGGATGGCAATCCTGCAGAGCAGCGAATCCTGCGCGATGAACTGTCTGGGGCGGTTCAGGGAACGGGCCAGCTCCTCCCGCCAGATGACGAGCATCCAGAGCAGGTGGTGATGCTGGGGCTTGACCTTGTCCGCGGAGCGGGTTCGTCTGAACTGATCTTCCGGTGAGGTCAGGTAGGTTGCGGAATCGGTCAGCCCTGCGGATTCGTCGAGGAACCACTGCATCCTGCCCTTGCGCTCCAGCTGCGTGCTCAGCTTTTCGTAAATGTCTGGAAGGTACCTTACATCATCGAGGGCATAGAGCACCTGATCGGGTGAGAGGGGTCTCGCTGACCAGTCGCTCATCGAATACTGCTTGGGTGGTTTGGCCTTGCAGACCGACTTCACGAGGTTGGCAAGGCTCATCTGCTCACCGTAACCCAGAAACGCCGCAGCTATCTGGGTGTCGAACACGTTCCTGATGGAAACGCCCGGAATGTGGTGGAGAAGTACGCCTATGTCGTTCCTGGCGGAATGGATCACCTTCACCACGCCGGGGTTTTCGAGAAGCCGACCCAGGGCTGAGAGATCGGGGACGGCCAGTGGGTCGACCGCCACGGGGCTTATGCCCGCGCCCGAGATCTGGACGAGGTAAAGATCGGGCCAGTAGCGCTTCTCACCGTGGAACTCGGTATCGAGGGCAACGGCTTTCTCAAGGAGGCACCTTTCCACAAGCTCCGAGAGACCCTCGGGAGTATCGATCAGCGGGGGCTGGGCCGGCGTCACGGGTTCACCGGCGTTGAGGCGTCATGGTGGCCGCAAAACACGCTGTCGCCACTGAGGAAGTAGTAGGAATAGCCGTTGTCGGGGCACCTCCAGCCGCCCCGCTGCCCCAGTGAGCCTCCCGACCCGGTGAAGATGCTCTCGAGGTCGGGCGGCAATGGGTAACCCTGAGCCAGAAATGCCCTGACGACTCCGGCAACCTCTTCACGGCGAAGCCTGCATGCGTCGGGTGACATGGAAAGACCGTCACCCAGATGCCCTGAAGGGCAGATGACGACTCCCCCGGCGACTTCGTAAGCCCTGCCCGAAACAGGACAGACCGGTGAACCGGAGAGCGCAGTCTCCCTGCATAGAATGACAGCCCCACCGAAAAGGCCGTCAAGGGAAGAGTCACCCGAGACGCGGTATTGAGAGCCGCACTTTTCAAGCCAGACCACCCTGACGGTCTGTCCCGCCACGGCGGTCCAGCGGATGCCACGGTTGTCGCTCCCGTCCATGAAAACCCTGTCGGGCGCCGACAGGCCTTCGAGCCCGGAAAGGAAGCCGGGGGACGCCAGGAGTTCCAGACTGTCCGTCAGCATGATCCATGCCAGGGAGTCCGGCCCGTCATCTTCTGAAAGAGCGCATAGGTATTCGTTGACCCGGTTGGCCTGAGCCACGCCCGGACTCTGGGAACGTGCGACCAGGGCAAGAAGGAAAAGAAGCGGAACAAGAAGGAGCGGTATGACCTTTCTCATTCCCTCGATCTCCCGCCTTCGGAGCTTCTGCCGCCGGTGCCGACGCTGAAGACATCGCCCAGGTCGAGACCGATACCGCTGAGGATGATACCCCACTCCTTGTCAATGTTCTCCCCGCCGAGCCTTATGTAGACATCCACGGTAAGGTCGAGGTCAGCGTTGTCAAGCATGAACCCGCCCCGAAGGTCGAAGTAGCTGCGGTTACTGCCCCTGACGCTGACCGAACCCCCGGGGGTTTCGTAGCTGGTCTTGCCCCTGGTGGCGAACTCGCCGCCTATCCTCACGGATAGCTCCGGGTTGATGGGAGCCACCAGGAACCCGCACCCCCTCAGCTCAAGACCGGGGGATGTTTCGCTGCTGTCACGCTGAGATCCCGGAATCCTGTCCCATGCCGTGAAGTAGTGCCTGAGGCCTCCTGTCAGATCGAATCTGGAGCCGTCGCGGCCGCCCAGGGGAAGTTCGAAGCTGGCAGCGATCTCGGCCGCCATGTGCGGGTCGCTTCTTGGCGGATCAGAGCTCTCGAGGTAGCCCTTGAACGCAGGCCTGAAGGCGCCCCTGATAAGGTAATGGGGCGACCTGCTCATCCAGCCGTCGAGGCTTATCCAGGGATCGGTGATACCAAGGCCGGTTTCCTCCGAGCCCGAAAGCTGAAGGTACATGGGAATAACCAGGCTGATCGTGTGGCTTGAGGTAAGCCCGTACCTGCCTGTCCAGGCTGCCTGCAGAAAGCTCTGGGCCTCCCTGTGCTCGTACAGGCTGTCGAAACCAAGTGTGTCGGTCTCCCAGAAGGAGCCGGCGGTGAAGTAGCCAATGGCGAAGTCTCCGCTGGATTCCGTCGACCGCAGGACGCGGGTCAGCCCGTTGTAGTAAAGGGGGTCCCAGCCATGGCACACTCCCAGAAACACACTCACGGCAAGGGGAAAAAGCACTCCTCGACTGCTCATGATTCCTCCCGTACGAAACTGACTGAAAAAGAACCTGAGTCGTCAACAAGGGGAACGGCTCGGGTCAAAACACCCAGTACCAGCGACCCTGCCGGCCCCCCGGCGAGAGCATCGGTGAACGACTTCACCGACGTTTCCAGCCCCTGGACCTCTATGCCCACGGAACCGTCAGGATTGTTCCAAACTTTGCCGGTGACGCACAGGGACTCGGCAAGCCTCTTTGTCCACCATCTGAAGCCCACGCCCTGCACTATCCCCGTAACGGTGACCTTCACACGGACGCGGTTTTCATCGGTCATCGCAAGCCCCTTCTATAAAACACCCCCCGAGATGGGGTCAACCTGCCTCATTGACTTGCATTGCACCAACCAAGCATGTTTGGTTGAAAAATAATATTTGTACCGGTCTGAAAGGAGACCTGATTTGAAAAGGGTTCTGTTCGCATTGATTTTGATGGTGTCCGCGGTTGCCATCGCGGTACCCGGCGCGTGGGGGGTCAGGGGCCTCAACAGGGTCAACAGTGCCATGCCCATGGGCTTCAACCAGATATGCTTCAACCTGATGACAAGCTACTGGACCGCCGAAAACACGTACCTTAACTTCCAGTACCGCAACCACAATACGGGGCAGGACTACCTGTTCCCCGAACTCACCGACACTGAACACCTTTTCAGGGGTCTTTTCTCCATCGGCTACGGCGCATGGGACTACATCGACGTGGGGTTCAGGCTCACCTACTATTCCAACCTCTACCAGCGCGGTCTGTACGAAGAGCGCTCCACCGGCCAGTGGGAAGAGTTCAACGCCCTCAGCGACTACGGAGCGATGATCAAGGGCGGCTACAATCCCCTCCCCGGTGAACTGGCCGACGTGCTGTGGGCGGGAGCCGCTGCCTGGGCCGAGATGTCCCCCTCCGACAGCAATTTCGTGCAATGCCGTGACGAACAGGACGGCAGGTGGTTCAATGGTCAACCCATGAGCCAGCTCCGCTACCCTTACGCTTCCAACGGCGACGCTTTCGGATTCGATGTCATCGCCTCCGGTGATTTCGGGTACTGGGTTCCCATGGTGCCCATCCGCGCCCATCTGAACATGGGTTTCTCAAGCTACAGCCAGCAGTTCGACTACTGGGACTTCAGGGCCTCAGAATCCGATACCGGCTGGGATCTCTCAGACTCAACCTTAGTGAACCTCACAGTGAAGGACAACGTCCTTTCCTACGGTTTCGGCCTTGAGGTTCCAACTCCGTCGGCAGACATACTTTTCGAGTACAAGGGCTACTCTTTCATGGACCGCACCGGCGAGTCCCTCTCCTACCTCTCTCCGGGCATCAGGTTCAAGACCAGGACGGGCATGTTCCTCGACATCACCTACGACATGATCGGTGGCGACTTCGACCCCCTCTACCACGACCTTGGTCATGAACTCTACCAGGACAGCACCACAGAGGTCACCGAGGCCGACAGGGCCGCCAGGGCGCCTCTTCCCATCCCCGGCGCGTACGACTGGGGGATCAGCCTCAACATGGGATTCTCCGGCGACCTTGTGCAGGGCATCGACGAAGGTCCGAGGCTGGGAACCCTGAACGGCACCGTGACCGACTCTCTCTCCGGGCTCCCTATCTTCGCCACGATAACTTTCCCCGGCGTCCCCGTGTCAAACGTAACAAGCGATGCCCAGACCGGTTTCTTCGTGGTTCACGTACCAGCTGGCGAGCTTCCCGTAACCGTTGTGGCTCCGGGTTACCGTCACTCTTCCACTGTGCTCTCCATGTCACGCAACGCCACCCAGAGCATCGACTTCCGGCTTGCCCCCAACCTGGGCGCGGTGTCCGGTGCGGTGCGCGACGGCCAGGGCAGGGCTGTTGCGGGAGCTTCTGTTACCATCGGCAGCACCAACCCCGTCACCGTTACGACAAACGCAGCTGGTGTCTATTCCGCCAGTGTCGAGGCCGGAACATGGCCCGTGACGGCACAGGCCAGCGGTTATCTCACCGACAACCAGAACGTCACCCTTGCCCCCAACGCCACCACGACCCTCAACTTCACAATGAGGGACGCCCTGCAGGAGGGGCAGGTCATGAGCTTCGACAACATCTACTTTGATTCGGGAAGCGCCAACATCAAACCCGAGAGCTACCCCGTTCTTGACAGCGTGGCGATACTTCTCCGCGACAACCCCTCCGCCAGGATCCAGATCGCAGGCCACACCGACAGCGACGGCAGCACTGCCTCGAACCAGAGCCTCAGCGAGCGCAGGGCCCAGTCCGTGCACCAGTACCTTGTCAGCAAGGGTATCGCCGGCAACCGCATGACCAGCATCGGCCACGGTGAGGACCGCCCCGTTGTCGCCAACGACTCCGCCGCCAACAAGGCCCGCAACCGCCGCATCGAATTCACCGTCCTCAGCATTTAGGGGACGGACTTAGATAACTTAGTTTGTTGTCGTAAACACAAGAAGAGCCAGCTGTTACGCTGGCTCTTCTTCTATCGTCCGCTTACTTCTTAGTTCGCACCCAGCCCTTCGAGCACTACCAGGAACTCCTCGGGAGACCCGGTAATGCCCACCACGCGGTCAAGTTCGTTTCCCTGGGCATCGGTGAGAACCAGTGTGGGTATGCTGCTGACCGAATACCTCTGGGCCATGTCAGGCTCATTGTCAACATTCACCTTGAGAGTTACGACGCCTGAGAGGAACTGCTGGTAGTCAGGCCTTGGGAAGTACTCGTCCGCAAGTGTCTGACATGGCGGGCACCAGTCCGCATAGAAATCGATGAAGATCAGTTTGCCCTCTCCTACAGCAAGGGCAGCGGCAGCATCGAAATCGTCATGGATCCACTGGATTTCCTGGATTTCGGCCTCGGTTCCGACCTCCACTGTTTCTGTTTCGGCTTCGGATTGGGCAACCGGTTCGGGCTGCTGACCGCAGGCGACAAAAAAGGCCGTCACGCATAACAGTATCGCCGTGTTTTTCATTATGTCTCCTTTCATACGGTTTGCTGAATATACCCATCATGCAATTTCAGGTGCCGGGAGGGAAGCACATGAGACCGAAGACGCCGGAAGTAACAGTCGATGCCATAATCGAATCTCCGACGGGAGCAATCGTCCTTGTGGAAAGAAGGTTTCCGCCACTTGGCTGGGCACTTCCCGGAGGGTTCGTAGACCCGGGGGAGAGCCTCTTTAAGGCCGTGTGCAGGGAGGCATTGGAGGAAACCGGCCTTGAGGTCGATGTTCTTTCCCTTTTCCACATCTACTCCCGACCATGGAGGGATCCCAGGGGCGACACCGTAAGCGCCGTCTACCACTGCAAAGCCGACGGTACACCTATGGGAGGCGACGATGCTGCAAGCGCGGTCTTCTTCATGCCCGACGACCTTCCCAAACTCATGGCCTTCGATCACAGGGAAATCATCGGGGATTTCGTCCGATGGAAGACCCGGGGAGTGAAACCCTCTCTCGAAGCCTGATCTTTCAACGGAGAACCGTGCACTTTCTCTGATCGCTGCCCCCCGGAGCGGAGATTGTTTGAAAGTATACACCGGCGGGCAGGTCGGATGTGTCCCACGATACGCTGTGAAATCCTGCTGAGGTGTTTCCGCGTTGCAGAACGCTCACAACCCTTCCCGTCAGGTCGTAAACGACAAGGTCGACGGGACCAGGGGCGGAAACACTGAACCCGACGTTCACCACTCCCGAAACAGGGTTGGAAAGGTCGCTCAGAAAGGATGGTACGCCGGGAACTCCCTGGCTCTCCATGCCTGTCGTCGTCCATGTGATCTGAGTCTCGGCGGTTGGTGAAAACCCGAATTCGGTGCTGACCGCCTCCAAAAGGATCGTCGTTGTTTCCTCACCTTCGGGTCTGGTCACCGCCGGGACGAAGCAGGCGTTGTTCGGAGTTGCCCAGAGGAAGGTTCTGCTCTCGTCGGGGTTCAGCCTGTAGACGTTGTAGCTGTAGATCGGGCCCGGGCTGTGGTTCCATCTCAGCCGGATCGTGCCGTTGTTGTCATCGATCTGATTGAACTGCTCAACTGTGAGACCACCGGGCACCGCAGGTTCATTCTGCTCTCCCCTGATTATCCCGAGCCTTCCAATGCGGATCTGATAGTCATCGATCACCGTCGTGCTCTGAAAACGAAGGGCGATCACGGACAGGGTGTCTCCGGAAAACCCTGAAAGGGGAAGCTGCCATGTGTTCCAACCCTGTTCCGGTCCGTCGGGAACTGCGAAGTACGAAAAAGACATTGGATCAGAGGACGTGGAGAGCGCCACTTCAATCCCCGAGGGCAACCCTGCCGCCCCCCTGTTCCATGCCAGGACAAAACTGTCATCCCCCTGCAGCAGGGCATCGGTCTTGTAAAGGTACAGCATCGTTGTGTTGGACGGGGACAACTCACCGGAGACCTTCAGACTGCTTCCGCCGTAGTACGGGACTTCCCAGTCAAGTTCGGGATAAAGGGCCGTGCCGCTGCTTCTTGCCATGTACCTCCAGGTGGGGAGCACATCCATCTGGCTGCGGTTGTGCCACGGATCCTCTGACAGAACACTCCCCTCAACGGCCGTGCGGTACCCCTGCCCTGTATTGAAGTTGGTTACGAACGGAAACACCGTGACGGGGGTCATTTCGGGAACGTAGTGCGCCATGCCTTTCCAGGGATGGGTTGTCTGGGTGTTGCCGGGGTCTCTGTTGGCTCCCACCCAGAACCGGTTGTCTCTGGTGTAGAAGGATGAGTGGCCTGATGCGTTGGTGTAGGTCCAGTTCGGGCAGTAAAACCCAAGGCTGACCGTATGGTCTTCCCCCTCGGGGAACAACCATGCCCAATTCACGGCGGTGTTGTAGCCCCCGGCCTGGACATCAACTCCCGCGTACAGGTCGTACGGACTCCTCCCCAGTGAAACAGCGTGGTTAGCGGAGTTCTGAAGCCCGGTCTGGGTCCACCAGAAATTGAGGAACATCTCGTCGCTGACGGTCTGGCCCTCGTACTGGAAGAACCAGTCGTTACTGCCGTTCAGAGCGTTCTGCCACGAGATGGTGCCCGTCTCCGTCATCGCGTCGTACCACTGTATCCTGATGTCGGAGTTCTGCTGGATGTAGAGCAGCATGTCCCTCATGTCCTGCGCGAGCTGGGCGTTCCCGCCCGCAGTTTCCTGGTTGATGAACCAGCCGTCGAACCCGTAGTACTCGGCCACTTCGATGAGCTTGTCGGCTACAGGAAAGGTCTCGCCTTCCTTCTCAACGAAGTCCCACACCCACTGGATCTGACCTCCGTACTGGGTCGGAGGAAAGAACACCGTTCCGTAGACCGGCACTCCGTTCCTGTGGGCGGCATCGATGACTCCGGGATTCGGGGCGAGGATCAGCCCTTCGCCGGCGCTTCCGCCCCAGAATGTCAGTTGCTGGATGTACTGCCAGTATCCGAACGCATAGGTGTCGATGCCGGGACCGCCCTGGGAAGGATTGAAGCTTGTGGAGGGGTACATTATGCTGATGGATGTGATGCCCGCCTGACCGGGGATCGCGTGGGCGTTGCACTGGGTGTCTCCCAGGCTTCTTGTCGCCAGAGGAATGGCGCTTCTGTTGTAAGGTGCGTCAGGATCAGAGTATGGGCTCCAGGAGAGAAGGTCAGCGGGGTGCCAGTACGACGCATATGGTTGACCGGGAAGCGTCTGAGCGAACAGAACCGCAGCAAGCACGAGCATGTCAACTCCTCTCCACCGTCAGCGGTGGTTCCTGAAGAACTCTTTCAGAAGCCTTGATGACTCATCCGCCAGCACTCCCCCCAGAACCCTGGGGTAATGGTTGAGGTGTGGCATCGCTTCAAGGTCTGCCACTGAACCGAAAGCGCCGAACCTCTTGTCCCAGGCGCCGTATACCACAAGTGAAATCCTTGTAAGCAAAACAAGCCCCGCGCACATGACGCAGGGTTCAAGTGTTGTGAAAAGCGACGCGCCTGAAAGCCTCCAGTCACCCATGGCGTTGCAGGCCTGGTCGATAACAAGGTGTTCAGCATGGGCCCAGGGTTTCCCCATCTCCCTGGTTCTGTTGGAATCGCTGAACACAGTCCCGTCTGACGTCACCAGCACGGCGCCAACGGGAACCTCGCCCCGATCGAATGCGCTGCGGGCTTCTTTCAGGGCGACTTCCATGTACTCGAGACGGGCGGATTCAGTCACTTCTGCATCAGGGCTTCGATCTCGTCAGGAGTTCTCGGAAACCCTTCGGAGAGAACTGTATTGCCGGTTTCCCCAACCAGCACGTCATCCTCGATGCGAATGCCTATCCCTTCTTCTGCCGAGTAGAACCCGGGTTCCACTGTGAAAACCATACCGGCGGAAATGGGAAGCTGAGGTACCTGTTCGTCGTGGGTGTCCAGCCCAATGTGATGCCCGATGCCATGGTAGAAGTACTTCTCGAAGTCTTCGGGGCGGTTGATCACGCCCCTTGAAATCATGAGCTCACGGTAGAAGGTGTTGACCTCTTCCCCCCACTGACGGTGGAGAATGCCGGGTCGAAGGAGCTGGATCGCCTTGTTCTGCACTTCCAGAACAAGGTCCATGAGTTCCCTCTGCCTGGGGCTGAACTTTCCATTTACGGGGACCGTTCTTGTGATGTCTGCGCAGTAAAGGTCCTTCATTGCTCCATGATCGATGAGGAGCAGCTCGCCGTCAGACAGAACCGCCCGGTTCTCACCATAGTGAAGGCAGGTAGCCCGGGAACCGCCTGCGCAAATGGCGGGGAAAGCAGGGGTCTTTTCCCCTTCGAAAGCCCACCTGTAAAGAAGCTCAGCCTCGAACTCATATTCGCGCATCCCCGGCTTCAGTCTGGCCACTGCCTGCTCGAAGCCCCTTCTCGTGAGTTCCGTCGCTGCGCGGATACACTGGAGTTCCTTTTCATCCTTGATCATTCGAAGGCGGAATATGTTCTCCCCGGCGCTGTGAACCGTTACATCCGGAAATGCGTCCCTGAATCTCCTCACCAGGGACAGGCCCCTGCCTGAAAAATCACCCATGCCTGTTCTGTGCCAGTCGAAGTAGAAGTTCCTGAGGCCCTCCTTGCAAACGAGTTTCTCGAGGAACTTCTCCTGTACACCCGAGAAACGGATCTCGCAGATACCGCTGATGTCGGTGGCCTGCTCTCTTGTGAGAACGGTTCCGTACCACTTCGCGTACTCTTCGTCGTATGGGGAGATGAAGAGGCACTCCTTGACCTCGGGTCTTCCCGCGAGGCGCCACATGAAAAGCCAGGTTCCCTCCTGAACAATTCCGGTGAGGTAATAGAGATTTCTTGAGGGGACAAGACCGTGCACCGCGTCGGCGCTTGAGGGAACGGATGAAGCGGCGGGCACCACGACGCAGAACTCATGAGGCAGTGATTCGACGAGCCTGGCCCGTCTTTCGCTGAAAGTGGCCGAACTGAACACTACGTCTCCTTAACTATGAGCTCCGCCAAGGGGATTTTCGGCACATGGTGCCTGCCCGCGGAGTCGCGGTAATACTTGATAGACCCCGTATAATTGTCAAGAATGACTTCTTCTCCAGGATAGCCGATGGCAATTACAAGTTCGGGGCGCAAATCTGGAGTGCACGCTATCTCTGCCACGCGTTCGCGTGAAAATGAGAGGAGGATGCAGCACCCCAAACCCTTGTTTCGTGCGGCAAGGACTATGTAGGCTGCCGCTATGCCCGTGTCGATCCCGGTGAACGACCGGTCTTCGCCTGCCGGGGAGGATATCACGATGTATGCCCGGGGACGCTCACCCTCTCCCGGGCCCTGCCAGTCCGAAAGGTATCCTGCCCACCCAAGCCCCTGGAAAACCTGATCCCTTTCGCGCTCTCCGGTTATGATGGAATACCGTAACCGCTGGAGATTCGATGCGCATGGAGCCAGGGATGCCGTCCCGATTATCTCCAGAAGGTCTTCCAGCGCGACAGATGCCGATTCATTGAATCGTCTGACGGTTCTGGTCGCAGATGCAAGCTCCCTGAAAACCATTTCTTCTCCCCGTTACGCAAGGGCAAGTATAACATCGGCAAGGGGGCGCGGCCTTGACCACGCCCCCTCGGGAAGCTCAGGAGATGTTCCCTCAGCCCTTGATGGTGATCTTCCTGTGGAGGGCTTTCTCCTCCTTGGGAATCGTGATGGTGAGTACACCGTCAGCGAAGTCCGCCTCGGCCTTGTCGTGTTTCACATCCGGCGGCAGGCTGAAGCTGCGGGTGAAGGTTCCGTAGCGCATTTCCCTGCGGTGCCAGGTGTCGCCGGACTTCTCCTCCTCGAACTTCTTCTCGCCGCGGATGGTGAGAACACCGTTGGCAACCTCGATCTCGATGGCATCCTTCGGGATTCCCGGAAGCTCCGCTCTGATTGTTATGGAATCACCCTTTTCGCAGATGTCAACGGCGGGTGCCCACTGGTATTCCTGAGTTCCATCGATCTCGGGCCAGAGGCCTTCGAATACGCGGTTCATGTTTCTCACCATGTCGTAGGGGGTGAGTCCGGTTTCGCGGTTCTGCCTGATGAGTCTCATGATCTTTCTCCTTTCTGCATTCATCCCTTTTCAGGGCTGTTTCGCACTTCATTCAAATGCAAAACCCTTGCCAATACACGCAGAGAGAAGTGTATATTTATGCTGTTCAATGATATATGTCATCCGCGTTCACTTGACTGCAAGTATGAAAACGGCCCGGCGCGTCGTATTGACGCACCGGGCCGCAATCTTACTTTCCTGAGATGCTGACGCTCTCCAGCAGGATCGCGGGATCAAGCCTCGTGGACAAGGGATTGTACGGCCTGTCCTGAACCGCCTGAACCCGATTTAGCACATCGTAGACATTGCCGGCCATCATGCCGTCCTTCACTCTGCCCACGATCCTGCCTTTCTCGACAAGTATCCCCGGGTTGAACCCCACTGAGAAGTCTCCGTTGATGATGTTGCCCGAGTGCGCGCCCAGGAGCCCGAAAGCCAGTATGCCCCTGTCCATCATCGACAGCATCTCCTCGAAGCTGGTGTCACCAGTCATGAAAGTTCCGTTGCGGAAGCTCGGTTCGGGGGCGAGGGCAACGGGGTCCCCTCCCCACATGCCGGAACGGAAACCGCTTCCAGTGGGCTTTACCCCGATCTTGCCCGCATAGAAAAGGTTTGAGAACGGACCCATGAAAACGCCCTGCTCAAAAAGGGCCACCCGAGTCGTTGAAACCCCTTCGTCATCGAAGGCCCGGCGCGCCACAGCGGGATCCCGCCTGGGATCGGCAACCAGGGTGAGCTTCTCAGAAAACACCTTCTCACCCTCCCTGCCCTTCAGAGGGGTTGCCCCGGAATGGAACGACCTGGCGCTTGATGCCGCCGTCAGTCTCCAGAGCACACCGTAAAGGCTTCCGGGAAGCAGCATGACCTGCATTTTTCCGTCACCCGCCTCAACCTCGGGAAGGGACTCTTCGTAGAGCCGGCAAAGGTTCGTTATCGCATCGCTTTCCACCGGGGCGTCCGAAACGCCTGCGAATCCCGCATAAAGGCCGGTTTCAGTGCCTGGATACCTTGCCGAGATGCTCCCGAAAACGCCGGAGCTCCTGTGAAGCAAATCGGTGCCGGATGTATTGATAAGCCTGATGGTTTCCACTGCGCTTCCGGCACTGGTGTCCATGCAGCTCCGGGAAAGTGACCCCGCCATCTCCTCCATCTTCTCGCAGATCGAAAGGGCTTCAGGGAAACCGGATCCATCCACTTTTTCGGAGAAACCGCCGATGTCGGGCTTCATGGTGGTGTGGGGGAACTCAAAATCCACCTCCGGGCCGTGCTCGAGGGAGAGCATGGCGCGATCCAGCAGAGAAGACCTGTCCAGAAGGTTCTTCGTGTACGCGGTGCCCATCCTGCCGTTTTTAATGAGACGGATGGCACAGCCAGACTGGATCGTGGCCGTTGTGTCCACAACATGGCCTTCCCTGCGCGACAATTCCACGCTGCGGGTTCTCTGATGATAGACCTCGGCGCTGCAGCCGGCCTTTAATGCCAGTTCGAGAAGCTTTTCCATCACACACCCCCTACAACCATGCCGCGAACAAGAATGGAGGATCCACCGTGGCCGCTTTTAATATTGATCTGACCTTTTCCGCAACCGCCCCTTTCCCCGAGATGGAAATCGTCCGCGGCGGCCTCAATGCTTTTCAAGGTGGAGAAAAGGTTGCCCATGATGTTGATGTCCCTGATCATGGGTCCGGTTTCGCCATTGCGGACCAGGAACCCGTATTGAGCCCCGAAGGTAAAGTTCTCTCCGGCGGTCTGGCCTCCCTTGGCGTCGCAGAGGTAAAGGCCGTCTCCGAGTTGCGCCAGGAGTTCCTTGAAGCCCAGCTTTCCCGGTTCGAAAAAGATTGTTCCCATCCTGACTATCGGTTCGTACCTGTAGTCCTCGGCTACAGCGTGACCTGTGACCGGTTCACCAAAGGCGCCTGCGGTCCTCAGGGAGTGAAGTCTTCCGGTGAGAACTCCCCTGCTCATAAGCTGAACCCTGCGCACTGGAACGCCTTCGTCATCGTACCTGTAGAAGCCGACCTGCCCGGGCATGGTGGAATCAGCGGTGATATTCACCGACTCACTTCCCAGGCACGCTCCCAGGGCCATTTTCTCCCTCATCGAGGTGTTGTCCTCGATGATGTCGACCTCGCTGAAATGTCCGAAGGCTTCGTGCGAGAACACACCTGTCATCGACGGGTTCAGAACGACATCATAGGTCCCGGCCTTGAGAGGTTCGGCATCGAGCAGCCCCGCCGCCAGTTCACCCCTCTTCACGAACTCGTCGTCCCTGTTGAGGAGTTTGTGAAAACCATCAGCGCCCCCAATAGCGACCCTGATGTTCTGAAGAAGACCTTTCCTCTCGGCAACTGCCTCGCCTCCAATAGCAACTGTAACTATGCGCTCACGAACCGCTGAACCCCGGGTGCTGACAAAGAACTTCTCCCGGTCAACCTCGGAATAGTTCACGTTGGTGGTCGCAATCTCGGGCATTCCAAGCATCAGGCGGCTGTATTTCACCGCCAATGCCAGTTTGTCCTGAAGCGGAATGTCCGCGGGGTCTCCGTTCAGAACAGGCTCGACATGGTCGATCGTGGCCGGAACGTCAGCCAGGACCACTCTCTTCCCACTGCGACTCATGACTGACGCTCCCTCGGCAGCCAGCCTGAGCGCCTCCGGAACATCCTGCTCCCTGGTGACGGTGGCGGACGCAAACCCGTGATCCTTGTGAACCCTCACAACAAAACCATCCGTAGAGACCGAATCAACACCCTTCAGCTGATCCTTTATGAACTCAGCGCTGGATGTCCGCATTCTTTCATAGCGGATGTCGGCGTAATCGGCCTCCACTTGGGAAAGAGTCTTTTTCAGCAGATCGAGCATGGGCAACCTCCCGTTTTGGCGACTGGCTTCAGGAAGGTAACATTACGAAAAATCAAAAATAATGCTAAAAGCACCAGATGGGTGAAAGAGAGAATGGTGATTAGTACGCAAATTCATGCCATACAACTAATTACGGCAGTAAACTAAGTTAACTTAGTCCGTCCCCCAAGAAGAGCAAAGAAGAAGCGGGCGCTGGAAAGGGGGGGGAACCAGCGCCCGCCGGGGTGGGGGGGGGAAAAGAGGGAAGCACCAGATGACAAATAGAACAATCTCTGATCATGGTACTCCCGGTTGCTCGGCACGGTTCCATTCAAGTTCGCGCAGTTCCCAGCCCATCTCCTCAGAGAAGGACCGCACGGAAGAAGGCTCAATGGAGCCGCCGGGCTGGGAGCCCAGTGTTACCCGGACCACGCGCTCCCTGCCTACACGGATAAGGGTGAAGGCTGTGCTGGTTTCGGGTGGCGTGGCAGCGATCCGGTTGCGAAGGGATGCAACGGAGTGGACCGGCTCGCCGTCCATGGCGGTTATCACGTCACCCCTCTGAATGTCCGAGCCTGAAGCGGGCGTCCCGGTTAGAACGTCCGACACCACAACACCTGCAACATCCTCATCCAGGCCGAACTGATGCCGCAACTCGTCTGACAGCTCCTGAAGTGTCACTCCCAGCCATCCCCGTCTGACCTCGCCGAAGTTTATCAGGTCGTTCATGACATCACGAACCATTTCGACCGGGATGGCAAATCCGATTCCCTGGTTCCCCCCGGTACGGCTCGCTATGGCGGTGTTGATCCCTATCAGCTCGCCCCTCATGTTCACAAGGGCGCCTCCGCTGTTGCCAGGGTTGATTGCGGCGTCGGTCTGGATGTAGGACTCGTAGTCGGCAAGCCCCACGCCCTCCCTGCCCAGGTAACTGATGATGCCCTGGGTGACGGTCTGGCTCAGGGCGAAGGGAGAACCTACTGCAAGGACCCACTCGCCCACCCTCGCTGTACCGGTCTGTCCCATCGTTATCACGGGAAGACCGCTTGCTTCAACGCGGATTACGGCAAGGTCGGTCCTGCTGTCGGAGGCTATCAGTTTCGCCGGGTACGTCTCTCCCGTGGAGAGAACCACCTCAAGCTCATCCACCTCGCCCGCGACATGATGGTTTGTTACGATATAGCCGTCGTCGGTCACGATCACGCCGCTTCCGAGACCCCGCTGGGTGTACTCCCTCTGCTGGGGCGGCCCGAACCCGTAAAACCCCCACGGGTTCATTCCGAAGCCGGGAACAGTGGCTGTAACCGTGGTTCTGGAGTTGATTGTCACAACACTGGGACCCACTGCTTCGGCGATGTCCGCAAAGTGATCGCTGATGGCTGTCGGGTCGCTGATGACCACTGTCACGGTATCCGGGTTCGCCGTGACCTCTGCTTCCTGAAGACCGGGAGATGGCAGGAAAAGCATCACCAAGGCGGGAAGGCATGCAAGCATCGTAACCAATTCTTCTCCTTTCCTGTCATAAAGACCGTGCGGCAGGTTTTACCCGCACAGAAAACCCGGGTTCCACGAGGTCGCACCGTTGACGAACGGCCTCCCCCCGATTATCAGAAGCGGTAAAAGAAAGGCCGGGTGTGATATGCTGATGCTCATCCTTGCCCTGACGGGCATTTTTCACATTCCTTCGAGAATTGTGCTGCCTTCCCCCGATACCGAAGGCGGGATGAGCCTCTTCACAGCACTCGCCCAACGACGGTCGGTAAGGAGCTTTTCCGACACCGACAGCACGACGCTTGAGCAACTCTCAAGGCTCCTCTGGGCCGCCCAGGGAAAAACAGGCACCCGGGGCAGGCGCACGGCACCGTCCGCGGGCGCCACATATCCGCTGGAAGTGCTTTGCTGTATCGACAGGGTATCGGGAGCGGAACCGGGTCTGTACCGTTACGACCCGGTAGATCACATTCTTTCTCCAACCACGTTCTCAGTGACCGGGGTGAACGCATCGAGCATCGCCGAAGCCTGCCACGGGCAGTCCTGGATCGGTAACGCCTCCGCGATCCTAGTAATCGTTGCCGACTACCCGCGCACGACCGATCACTACGGGGAAAGAGGCGTCAGATATGTGGACATGGAGGCGGGACACACCGGCCAGAACATTTATCTGATGGCCGCAGCCCTGAATCTGGCCACATGCGCAGTGGGCGCTTTCGATGAAGATGCCCTTACAGAGCTTCTGGGACTGAGGGGGCAGACGCCGGTCTACATCTTTCCTGTTGGCGCGCCCGAATAGACTAGAACCGGTATTCCATTCCCAGCACGGCGTAGTGCAGCCACGCAAAGGTGTAAACCGCTTCTACATTGGCCCCGCCTTCAATGGTCCTGTAACCGGCGTTCAGGCTGAGCCGTTCGCTCAGGTCGCGGGATAGCTTCAGGGATACGTCGAAGGCCCGGCCAGGACCGCCCGCCAACCCGTTGAAATCAAGGGAGAGCTTCGTTCCCGGGCAGAACGTGTAATCCCCCCTGAGGTAGAGCAGTGGCACGAAGCCCAGATCGGTCTTCTCAGCGTGAAGGTCTTCCTGCGAAAGGCTTATCAGGGCGTCGCGGATCTTGGCGGTGAAACCCACCCTCCACTGCCAGCTCTCGCTCTCGTGAAACAGGTAGCTGTAGCCCACCCGCCACGAGTTGAAGCGGAAGACTGCGTCGGTGGTTCCCGCCGGAAATGTCACACCCTGAAAAACGGCAGCTTCCTCAAGTTCAACCGTCTCGCTTATCTCGAGAGGGGCGAGGGTGAGCTGCAGCCTGTGTTTGGGGTTCATATCCCAGTTCACGTACATCCGTCCCGCAGCAAGGGGGCCTGACCCGGCCAGCGCAACGAGATCTATCTCTGTGGCTTCGGTGTCGTCGTTGGGAATGCGGAAGTCATTCCTTGACTGCCAGACGAGGCCACCCTCGAGCTCAACGGAGAGGTTCCCGGCACAGAGCACTGCGACAACGACAGGCACAACAGCTGAAAACAGTCTCATCTTGAAGCCCCCCTTCCGACCCGGTAACCCGGGAGTTCAAAAACGTGTCAGAAGTATGAATATAGGCCTTCGGGTCAGGAGACGGATGCTTTTCTTATATTCAGTTCCGGCACAACGAATGGGGGGCAGAAATGAAGACAGTGCGTATTCTCGTGTCGCTCGCCGTTTTGGCCTTTGGTTGCGGACGGCAGCAGTTGCCCGCGGAAACAGAAATCCCGCTCTGCAACCTGTCCATCCTTGACTCGGTGGGAGTGGAGCTGGGTGATTCGGCCTACATCTTCGGCGGGATCATGGGCATCGAGTTCATGCCGGACGGTGGTTTTGCCGTGCTGGACAGGGCCACGTGCAACATCAGGCTCTTCACGGACATGGGAGAACACACCGCGACAATAGGCCGAAGGGGCACCGGCCCGGGCGAGATAGTCCAGCCCTACGGCCTCCTGCTCTGGTCGAACGGCGACCTTGGCGTGATCGATCCGTTCCAGGGCGGTCTTCTGCGGTTCAGCCCCGATGGCGAGTACCTGGGCATCGTATTCGAGGCAACCCACAACATCCCCTTCGATCCCCGAATGGTGGGCGACACGGCTTACATCGCCCAGAGAACTTCCATTGAGACCGAGGGTGACCAGACATTCATGGAAACCTATCTTGGGTTCTTCCCCATGAGCCATGAGCCCTCCCTCAAGTACATCTCGGACAGGATTCCTTTGGACCCGGCCGGCATGGCCGACTACATCCTGCACAGCTTCTTCTACAGCTCATGGGCGGTTGACCCCGCAAGCGGAACGCTTTACGCTGCGCCCTTTCACGAGGGTGAATACAGGATTCTGGCTTTTCCCTTCGAAGGCGGCGACCCGAGGGTGATAGGCATGGAAGTCGAACCGGTCGCCAAGACCCCCGAGGAGATAGAGCTCGAGAAGGCCTTCGTGGCATCGTACCTCACCGCTGCCGAGGGGGGCAACCCCATGTACGACGTGAACTGCGAACCGTGGCCTTTCAAGCTTCCCGTCGAGGGCATGTACGTTGACGATTCAGGGAACCTGTGGGTTCTCAGGGGAGACACCGGGGAGGTTCTTTTCAACGTGTGGAACAGCTCAGGCGAACGGATCTTCGACGTCGCCCTTCCTGGATTCCCGGCGGGCGACCACAGTTTCAGGATCCGTGGGGACCGCATGCTGCTCTGGCGGGAGAATCCCACGGATTACCAGAAGGTTTATATAATTGCAATTCCATGGTAGGGAACGCACACTCGGAGGGAAAAATGAGACCTTTGCCTTGCACTCTGTTCATTCTGGTCGCAGCAGCGTACGCTGCCACGGCAACCTGTGACTGGGAGGGAACCGAAACCGTCCTCGGTCTCTATGGAACCGGCACTCCCCCCATCATAGTCAGCCTGGTCTCCGACCCGGTTCACGGAGGGTCACAGGCCCTGAGCCTTGAAGACAACTCCCCGACCGGTACCCCCCAGGCCTACGTTGCCTGGATCGTGGGGCTTTCCGATGGCGACGAGGTCACGGCCAGCTTCTGGCGCTACGACATCACTCCGGGAACCACACCACCCTCGTGCAGGATCTGGGGCCACTGGAACGACAACCCTGATGACCTCTTCGCACACAACGGCAGTGCTGGCGGCAACGACAGCTACGGCGCGGGTGCTGGCTGGGACCTTGCCGAGTACACCTGGACCGTTACCGGCGGCCACACCGGACTGGTCGTAGAGATCAGGACCTACTCGGAACCCGGTGACACGGTATTCATAGATGACCTGACCGTCACCGCTCCCGATGATGCCACGATCTGGACTCCCGAGAACTACCTATCCCTTCAGGGAACAACCTGGGCGGGCATCAAGAGCTCTTCCTGGTAACAGTCAGGGTCAGAACTCGTACTCAAGCCCGATCACGGGCATGATCCCCCACTGGAGGATTCTGTCCTCTCCACGTGTTACGCTGTTCCAGTAGACTGCGGCGATGTTCCTGCGGTTGTAAACGTTCCATACCGATGCGTAGGTCACGAGGGCCGTTCCCGTGAAATTGAAGCGCCTGTCCACCCTGACGTTCAGGGCATGGTACGCTGGAAGGCGCTCTGCGTTAATGCGTGTATCGTCGAGAATGGTCCGGTTGTACTGAGCGCTCGCCTCGAGGTCCAGGGGAGTGCAGGGTCTTCCTCCGGCGTAGTCCCACCTGAGAGAGGCCTCCCACCGTTCGTCGAACTTGTAACCCCCCTCGATGCCAACCATCAGCCTGTTGTCGTAGATCCTGTCCCTCCACTGCTCTCCCGGGCTCCGGTAGGACGAGGATGACCAGGAGCCTGAAACGATCCCGTAAAGGCCCATGGCCAAGCGCTTGTGCAGGGTGACTTCCACCCCCCTGGATCTCGCCCGGGCGCCCGACTCAAGTGTGCTGAAGGTGTAAAGGTCCTGCTCGCTTCCGAGCCCGTCGAGAATGAAGAACCCGGGCTGTCCGGGATCGTAGGGGAAGTCCCGGTACTCTTTCGCGTACGCTTCCAGAACAAGGCGTGTGTCTTCACCAAGAAGCTTCCGCCATCCAAGCACGGCATGCACCGCAGACGGCTCGTCGAGTTCTTCGAAGGCAGCGTCCCGGGCGATCAGTTCGTCCGGCAGAGCCTGACGGTAAACGCCGGCCGAGGCCGTTATGGTGCTGCCCTCGCCCACGAGCAAACTGATGGAGCCCCGGGGAGAAAGACTCACCGCATCCCTCATGCCGCTGTAATCACCACGAACTCCGACCGTGGTCGTGAGCGCTGGTGAGAAGGCCAGTGATGCCTCGGCAAAAACCCCTGCCCTTCCGTACTCGACGCTTTTCTGAACTGAAAGGGGTGGGAGGGGTTCTCCGCTCCAGGTGGTATCAGCCCCGTAGAAGTTGTCGAAATCATCGAAACGGTACGCCATGTCCGTTCCGAAGGCAACTTCCAGCGCTGGGGACACCTGCCATGTGTTCGTGTTCCTCAGTCGCAGCGCCCTCTCCCGGGAGTCTTGAACCGCTTCAAGCTCACGGTTCGACGTTTTGCTGTAATCGCCACCGTAGTTCTGGGTGGAGAACGAAAGGGAAGTCTCGCTGAAACCGTCGCCCTCCCAGAGCCACCGCCAGTTCACCCCGGAAAGGATGTTGTTACCCCTTGTTATGCCGTAGTTGGGGTTGCCGTCTTCCCATGCCTGCTCCCAGGTGTAGTCGACGTAGTCCACGGCTCCCATCCCCAGGAATGTCAGCCTGTGTTCCGGGGAGAGGTCGAGTTCGGTCTTCGCCATGAAATCCGAGTAGACGGGCACGGCATCAATCTCCGCTATATCCGCAATAAGGCTTACCCATGAGTGCCTCGCTGTGACAAGCCATGAACCGTTCCCTCCGGGAAGGGGGCCCTCAAGAACCGTCCCGGCGCCCGACATCCCGAAATCCAGCTGACCGTCGAACTCCTGCCGGTTGCCCGACCTGAGGTCAAGCTCCATCACCGAAGACAGCCTGTCGCCGAAGGGCGTCCCGAAGCCACCGGCGGAGAAGCGGACATCGGAAAGCACATCCACGTTCACCATGGAAAGCCCTCCTCCGGAGGTTCCCTGCCTGGGAAAGTGGTTGATGTTCCCCATCTCCATGTTCTCGATGTAGATGGCGTTTTCGAAAGGATTGCCCCCCCGGACCGCAAGGCCGTTGTACTGGTTGTCGACCTTCGACACGGATGGAAGGCCTGCGATTATCCTCACGACATCACCGGCGGACCCCGGCGCCCGGCGCACCTCTTCCCCCGAGAAGTCCTGTGAGCTTCCCGCGCGGTCATCCTCACCCGAGAAATACGAGGGCCTGACGGTGATGGTGCCGCCGAAAACGGGAGCCCTTTCCAGGACCACTTCAACGGTGGTGAGGCGCGCCGACCTGACAATGACATCGGCCTTCATGCCGGGATGATGCCCCACCGCCGAGACCCTCAGTCCGTAGCTTCCAACAGGCACGGACGGTATGGAGTACACGCCGTCTGCATCGGTTATCGCCCCGAGGTCGGTTCCGTCGAGGATCACAAACGCTCCGACAACGGGTTCCATGGTTCCGGAAGAAACAACAGAGCCTGCAACCCTGCCGTTCGATTCGTTTCCGAACACAACTCCTGCAAACAGCGCAATCGTGAGTACTTTCATCGATGGTTCCTTTCTGTCACTGGTCAAACAACTGTTTCAATCATATGTTTGAAACTGCAGGAGCGCAACCCCCCTCGAGACTTGCGGACAGGGCCGGGAATTCGTACGCTACAGGGATAGCCGGGAGGCAGCTTGAGCGATCACACAACAAAGGAACGCATCCTCATCGCAGCGATATCCATCGTTGAGAAGGAGGGGATCAGGGCGATCACCATGCGCCGGATCGCCAGTGACGCCGGCGTGAACACAGCCGCCGTGAACTACCACTTCGGTTCCAGGGAGAACCTGGTAAGAGCGGTGCTGAACGCGTCGATGGGGCACGCGGTCGATGACTGGGCCATGGTGATGACCACGGAAGGGCTCGGTCCGGCCGCCAGGCTTAACTGTCTTCTTCACCTTCTCATGGAGGGGATATCCCGATACCCGGGCATGGTCCGCACGCAACTGTTCGACCCGGATGTTAAGGATCAGTCCAGGGCCGCCTTCTCAAGCGAGTTTTCATCGTTCCTGGATATGGCCGCGGAAACACTCGGTGAACAGGTGGAAACGGCAAAGGGAAATCTGCGCCTTTCCCTGGCCCAGATGATAACTTCAACGGTCACTCTCGCTCTGATCCCTGACCTGCTCAAAGCCGCAACGGGCGGGAACATCCCCGAGAACGAAGCGCGGGAGCTTCACGTGGCAAATCTCATCAGGTGTTTCACAGGCCTTGAGCCCGTCTTCTCCGAAGTTGAAAAAATGATCATGGAGGCCGTCATGTCCGAGGCCTTTTCCGGCTCCGGAGTTCGGGGCGTTTCATGAACTTCGAGCTGATAGGGACCTTTGCGGTCCTTGGCATAGCGGTTACACTGTTCCTTACCGAGAGGCTGCGCCCGGATGTGGTGGCCCTGGCCACAGTGGCGGCGCTGGCGGGGATCGGTGTCCTCACCGCGCCTGAATCCTTCTCGGGTTTCAGCAGCCAGGCAGTCATCACGCTGATCTCGGTCTTCATCCTTGCGGAGGGCCTTACCCGCACAGGGGTCTCCGACCAGGCGGCCAGGCTGCTCCTCCGCTGGGGCGGGCGCCGCGAGGGAAGGCTTGTGGGGCTTGTCATGGCTGCGGGCGCCGGGCTTTCACTTTTTTTAAACAACATCGCCGCGGCAGCGGTGCTCCTTCCCGCGGCGGGCGGTGCCGCCAGGAAAGCCGGGATATCGCCCTCGAAGGTCCTCATGCCCCTGGCCTTCGCCACAATCCTGGGAGGCATGGCCACACTGCTCACAACCATGAACATCGTTGTGAGCAGTGTTCTCGAAGATAGTGGCCATCCGGGTTTCGGCCTGCTCGAGTTCCTTCCGGTGGGCTTCCCCATGCTCGTTGCGGGGATTCTCTACATGACCATCTGGGGAAGGCGCCGCCTCCCGTCGGGCGATGACCGTGACGAGGTCATGAGGGCCGTCCGGGGAGAGACCGACCTGCTGGACATCTACAGGATGGGTGATTACTTCTTCAGGGCCCGTATACCCGAGTCATCCTATCTCATAGGCAAAACCCTTGCCCGAAGCACCTTCAGGGAGGCGTACGGCCTCAACGTTGTAGCGGTGGAGAAGGGGGACGGGCGGCTGAACATGCTCCAGCCCGACACCGTTTTTGAAACGGGCGACATCCTGGTCCTTGAGGGTGATGCCGACGAGTTCAGAAGAAGGGACAGGGAACCCTATCTCGAGATCCTCCCCTGCCCCGCCCTCTGCGAGAACGATCTCCAGACCATCTCGACGGTGTTCGCCGAGGCTATGCTCTCCCCCCGTTCGAGCCTTACGGGCCGCACGGTCAGGGAAGTGATGTTCAGACAGAAGTTCGGCATGTCCGTTCTCGCGGTCTGGCGCCAGGGCAACCCCGTTAGGGAAGGCGTCGGTGACCTGAAACTGGCGTTCGGAGACGCCCTTCTGCTGCAGGGCCCCCGCGACAGGCTGAAGCTCATCGACCTCGATCCCGACCTGATCCTTCTTTCAATGGAGCGTGACACCCTGCCGGTAAAAAAACTTGGCAGGATCGCCCTGCTCATCCTCGCAGCAACCCTGGCAGCGGTGGTCTTCACCCCCGTTCCCATGGCCCAGCTCCTTCTCACCGGTGCAGTTCTCATGCTCCTTGCCAGAGCCGTGACAATGGAACAGGCCTACCGCGCCGTCGACTGGAGGGGTATCTTCCTCGTGGCCGGAATGCTGCCCCTGGCTCTGGCCCTTACCAAATCCGGCGCCGCAGCAATGGCTTCAGCCGTCTTTGTCTCGGTGTTCGGCCAGTTCAGCCCCGTTGTGATCGTCACCGCCCTGTTCCTGGCTTCCGCCGCGCTCACTCAGGCGGTGAGCGGAGCTGCTGTGGCGGCCATAATGGCGCCCATCGCCATCTCAGCGGCGGCAGGTTCCGGAGCCCCCCCCCACGCACTGGGAATGGCGGTTGCCCTGGGCTCTTCCATGGCGTTCCTTACCCCCCTGGGGCACCCGGTGAACACACTTGTGATGGGGGCCGGCGGCTATCGCTTCAGTGATTACAGAAGGGTGGGATGGCCGCTTTTCGTGATACTGACAGTTGTGGCCATCGCGGGGATGACCCTGCGCTGGAGCCTTTACAGGCAGTGAAATGATTGGCGCTCCCAAGGGGGCTCGAACCCCTGTTTCCGGCGTGAGAGGCCAGCGTCCTAGACCACTAGACGATGGGAGCGCGGAGCGGGAATATTCGCACGGAACCCGAAACCGTCAACCCCGGCCGTACTTCTTCTCGAGTGCCTTCTGTCTCTTGCCCGAGATACCTCCCAATGCTTCGATTGCGCAATGGATCCTTCTGCGGGAAAGGTCGGGCCCCAGGACCGCCATGCCCGCGTAGAGGGGAGGGCCAACCTTGGCCCCGCACAGGGCTCCGTAGAAGGGCGCGTTCATGTCCCTGGGCTTTATGCCGAACTCCTGCGAGAGCTTTTCGAAAACGGCACGGATGCCCTCTTCGTTCCACTGTTCAACCCCTTCTTCGAGGTACCAGAGCGAAACCTGAAAAAGCTCCTTGACCCCTTCGGCATCCAGTCCGTTCGCTTCCAGGGTTTCTGGTGAGGGGTCGGTCGAGTCGCTGAAGAACATCGCTGAGAGCCGCGCCCAGTCGCCCAGGGTCTCCATCCTGTCCCCCACAACCCGAAGGACGCTCTCGATGTAGGGCGGGTTGAGCGCCCATTCGGAAAGGACTGGCAGAAGGGTCTCGGGCGTGTAGTCCTCACGGATGTACCTGGCGTTCAGCCAGCGGAGCTTGTCGAGGTCGAAGACCGGCCCGCCGAGGCGGATGTCCGAGAGTTCGAAGTGTGGCACCATTTCGTTGAAGGTGAACTTCTCCACCCCTTCAGGCATGCTCCATCCCATCATCCCCAGGTAGTTCAGAAGGGCCTCGGGCAGAAAGCCGGCCCTGCGGTAATACTGGATGGAAGTTGGGTTCTTCCTTTTGCTGAGCTTGCTCTTGTCGGGGTTGCGAAGCAGGGGCAGGTGGCAGAACACGGGAGGGGTCCAGCCAAACATCCCGTAGAGCAGAACGTGCTTTGGAACGGAGTTGATCCACTCCTCACCCCTGATGATGTGTGTTATCTCCATGAGGTGGTCATCCACTACAACTGCGAGATGGTAGGTCGGAAAGCCGTCGCTCTTCAGGATGACCTGATCGTCGACAGTCGACCACTCCTTCCTTATCTCTCCCCTGAGCAGGTCGGTGAAGACGCACTCGCCTTCTGTGGGGGTTTTCATCCGCACAACATGGGGCTCGCCGGCAGCAATCCTCATCTGCGCCTCTTCATGCGGGATGTTACGGCAGAGGCCGTCGTAGCCCCTGTTGGAATCCCCCCTGGCGAGCTGCTCCTGCCGGGCGGTCTCGAGCCTTTCCCGGGTGCAGAAACAGGAATAGGCGTGGCCCTGGGAAAGAAGCATGTCCACATGCTTTCTGTAGATCGGGAGCCTTTCGCTCTGCCTGTAGGGCCCCTTCGGGCCGCCGATGTCCGGCCCCTCGTCCCAGGTCAGGCCAAGCCACTTCAGGCAGTCGATTATCGCTTTCTCGTGCCTTGGGTTTGAGCGCTCACGGTCGGTGTCCTCTATGCGGAGGATGAAGCTTCCGCCGTTCTTCACGGCCCAGAGCTTTCCGAAAAGGGCCTGATACGCCGTTCCGACGTGGGGGTCGCCGGTGGGCGAGGGCGCGAGCCTTGTTCTGAACGCCATTAAAAAACCGCCTTTCCCTGAGGGCGAAATATAGCCTTTTCGCCGGGGCTCCGGAGGCCGATATTCCGAAGGTGCGGCTCATGGAAGGAGACTGAATGAAGATCAGTGTGAAGACACCCTCGAAAGCGGAGCTGGACGCTCTTGGGGTTCGCTCGTGGCCAGTCTGGGAGAAGGAGGTCTCGACCTTCCCCTGGGTATACGACCTGAGCGAGACCTGTTACCTGCTTGCCGGCAGGGTTACGGTCACCACGGCGGACGGCTCGGATACAAGCTTCGGGGAAGGTGACCTCGTGGTGTTCCCCGAGGGCATGAGCTGCACCTGGAACATCCATTCCCCTGTGCGCAAACACTATTCGTTCGGCTGAGAGGAGCCCCGGGTGGATGAATTCTCCACAGCCCCTTGCGACACGTCCTGCCGTGTAGTGACCGCTCTTGTTTTCGTGATGACGGTTTTTTTCGTCTTTCTCTTTTTCAGCTTCAAAGAGTTCCCCCCGTACGTCATGGCCCTGTTGCCAGTGGTGCTCCTCATCTCATGGGGCTTCTCTGTGAGGGGCTATTCGATCGAGCACGGAACCCTGTTGATCCAGCGACCGTTCTTCTCAAAATCGATACAGCTCGGGCAGGACCTTTCCGTAACCCGCGACCCCGAGGCGGGGAAGGGTGCCGTGAAAGTGGCGGGGAACGGCGGGCTGTTCGGGTACTACGGCTCATTCAGAAGCAAAAGGCTCGGGTCCTTTACGGTGTACGCCACGGACTGGAAGTTCGGGGTGGTCGTGAAGACCGGCGGAAAGACATTCGTTGTCACTCCGGACGAGCCGGACATGTTCATCTCACGGCTCACCGAGTCGGCGGGCTGATCAGGGTGTTGCGTGTGTCGGATGCGGGATTCACCACGCGGCAGGTTGCGGCGCACTGTTTGCGAGAGGCTGCGCCGTCAGTGAACGGATTTGAACCGGAGTCAAGTATTGTGTCCCCGAAATGTGAATGTGGGATGGCGGAGAGGGAGGGATTCGAACCCTCGGTGGGATTCAACACCCCACACACGCTTAGCAGGCGTGCGCCTTCAACCGGCTCGGCCACCTCTCCGCATCAGGGGCGAATTATCTCTAAACGCGGCCTTCGGGTCAAGGCTTGATCGTTCAACAACCGGGAGGACCGAGAATTGAACCCATTTTTCTGCCTGCTTGCACTTGCCGGACCCCCTGACCCTGCTTCCCTGGAGGGGTGTGTCGTGATGCTTCCGGGCATCCCCCAGAGGCCATGGGAAGGGCTGGGCGAGAGGCTTCTGGAAGAGATGTGGACCAGGGATGTCACGGGTTACCAGGTAACGCTCTCCGGGTGGAGCGGCTACATCCTCATGGGTCCTTCGGGAACGGGCGGAACCCTGAACGCAGCAGCAGCAGTTCTGGTCCAGGGCGCTGTGATGCCCGACACTTCGGGATGGGCCAGGCTTCTCGGTCTTGCATGGCGCGAGAGCGCCCAACCCTGTGTGCTTTCGTACCCTTTCCGGCCCGACGGGACCCTCCCGCCCCTCAGGTTCAGCGCACTCCTCTCGGGAGAGGCGGACACGGTCATAGTCTCGGCACCCGTGGCCAACAATGTTCTGATGAGCACCGGCATCCATGATCCCCGGTTCGTGGGCGCCGGCTGGCGGGGAACGGGCCTCGAGGTCATCCCCTCCGACTGGGGCGGTGTTCCCTGTCTTCTCGCCTTCGCTTTCCAGGGTTCACCGGGTGAGCTGGACAATCTTCTGTACGAACCCCATCCCTACGATTCGATCTGGGCCTCCGGGTTCGGTGGCCTGCTTGCCTCGGCTGACAGCCTCGCGGCACCGCTGGCGCCGACCTCGGAGGCGTCCATCGTATGGATTCGGGGCACGGGCGGCGCGTCGTTCTCGCCTTGGACTTTCATCCCGTCTCCCGGCCCTCCCCTGCGCAGCACCGTGGTCGTCCCCGCTCCGGAAAGCATTTCTGCACCGTACCCCTGGAATCCACCGCCCACCGCCATGAGGGTGGACATGCCAGGCCTAATCGAAAACCGGGAAGATGCCGAACAGACCGCAGCGGTCCTGGAAAGACTTGTCTCAAGGATGGTTCTTGTTGAGTACGGGAACGGTGTGGGCATCACCGGCGCTTCCGGTGAGGACGGAAGGATAACGCTCTATTTCGAGAACGCGCCGTGGGAAAGCCCTGAAGAGGCCCTTGATGCCATCAGGGAAGTCATCGGACCGGTCGCCTTCACGGCGCCCGAGCCCGAGCTGCTTTCGAACAGCGCCCTGCGGGCGTCACTGAGGCTGGGCCGGACGGTTGCTCCGCTTTCTTTCAGGACCGTTGCCACCTGCATGGCGGAGGCTCTGGGGCTTCTTTAGACAGAGGGCTCGCGCTCGACTGCTTCGAGCCACTGCTCTTCGAGATGCAGCATCTCTTTTGTGATGAAGGCGTGCTCCTTCTGAAGCTCGACGATACGGGCCGACCCTCCCCCAATATCCGGGGAAGCAAGAAGGGCTTCTATCTCGGTCTTCCTTTTCTCGAGGGGGATCATGGCCTTCTCGATCCTTTTCACACGCTGGTCGACCTTGTTGCGCTTCTCGAACAGCTTGTTCCTCTCCTGGGCTTCCCTTCTCTTCCTGTCACGGTCGCTCACCCTGGACTGCGCAGGTGCTTTGGGTTTGCCAGTGGAAAGGCTTTCAGAGGCGCGGCTCCTCCGTTTCTCCACGAAGTCGTCGAACCCGCCGGTGAAGGGTTTCACCTTTCCCCCCTCCACGACCAGTATCTGCTGGACAAGTGTTCTCAGAAGGTTCTCGTCGTGGCTGATGAGGATCAGGGTGCCCTGGTAACCGTCCAGCACTTCCGCCAGGACCTTTCTGCTGAAGATGTCGAGGTGGTTCGTGGGTTCATCGAGGATGAGAAGGTTCGTGGGAAGCAGCATTACCCTTGCCAGGGCCACCCTGCTCTTCTCGCCCCCGGAGAGGACCCCCGTGGGTTTTTCGACGTCGTCGCCCGTAAAAAGGAAACCCCCGAGGAATGACCGGAGTTCCTTCTCACTGCGCTCGGGTGACACGTCTGAAAGCTGCTGGAGAACGGTGCGGGACGGGTCGAGGGCAAGGTCGACCTCCTGTGAGTAGTATCCCACATGCACGTTCGCCCCGGTTTTGACGGTGCCTTCGCTGGGGGCCTCGACACCGGCAAGTATTCGGGAAAGTGTGGACTTGCCTCCGCCGTTCCTGCCCACGACTCCTATCCTCTGGCGTGCTTCGATCTCGAGGTCGACCCCCTCGAAGATTGTGTGATCGTACACCTTTGTGATTCCCGTGAGTGAAAGGACCTTGTGACCGCTGCGGGGGGTTTCGGGAAGCCTTATGCGCATCCTGCCGGGACTGCGGTAGGTCTCAATGGTTTCGAGCTTCTCCAGCATCTTGATCCGGCTTCTCACCTGGAACCGCTTGCTCTCAGTGGCCTGAAACTTCTTTACAAAGCGCTCCATGCGTTCCCGCTGGTCCGCTATCTTTTTTGCCTCGTTCTCGCGATGCTGGATGTCCTCGAGCTTCCGCTTCTCGTAGAAGCTCCAGTTGCCGCCCCAGACCGTCAGGGCGCCGAACTCGAGCTCGTACACTGCGCGAACGGTTCGGTCGAGGAAGCCGGGGTCGTGCGAGATCAGCCAGACCGCTCCCTTGAACCGGCCGAGGAACTCTTCGAGCCAGATCCTGGCGTCGAGGTCGAGATGGTTCGTGGGCTCGTCTAGAAGCAGCAGGTCGGGGTCTTCGAGTATCAGCGCCCCAAGCATGGCCCTCATTTTCCAGCCCCCGCTGAATTCCTTCATTGGCTTCTGAAGGTCTTCCCTGGTGAACCCCAGACCAGCCAGCACGACCTCGGCCCGTGTATGAAGGTTGTACGCCCCTGTGGAATCGATGCAGTCCTGCACCCTTGCAAGCTCGTTCATCAGGCTGTCGTTACCGCTGTGGGAGGAGGAAAGGTTGTGTAGTATCTCCTTCTGTCGTTGAAGGGCGTTCACGGCCTCGCCGGCGCAACCGCACACAGCGTCGAGCAGGGGACCCTCGGGGAACTCACCGAGCTGTTGGGGAAGGTACCCGACCCGAATGCCTCCGGCCCGTGTTACGGTTCCCCGTGACGGCTCGATCTCGCCGGTCATGATCCGGAGCAATGACGTCTTTCCGGCGCCGTTCACGCCGACCAGAGCAACCCTGTCGCCACGGTCGACCGTAAAATTGATACCCTCGAAGATGAGATCGGCGCCGAACTCGAGAGTAAGACCCGAAACGCTCAGAAGCAACCCAGCACCTCTTCCGTGATGTCCAGCGGTGTGAAATCCAGGTAGTCCGAACTCACGAGCCGGAATATTGTGTCACCCACGACCGTGTTCACAGTGGGACTCCACCTGCCTTCCCTGTGCAGGTGGCCGTAAACGCAGACCCTGACCCCCGCGCTCGCGAGCTTCAGGGCGAATGCGGTGGGGCCGCCGTCGACGACCGGCGGGTAGTGCATCATGTAAACGACGGGTTTCCCCGAAAATGACGCCGCTGCTGAAAGCGCCAGATCCATGCGCTGAAGTTCCCTCTTGTAGACTTTGTCGTCGGTCTCAGGAACGTAGCCGTCCCACTGGGGTGTTGACCAGCCCCGGGATGTTGCAAGCACGAAACCGCCCATGTCCAGAGCGGTGTTCTGAAGGGGAGTGATGCCCTGCCCAAGTATGCCGCGGACCCTGGAGGGCGACTGCCACCAATAGTCGTGATTGCCCTTGCAGATGAACTTGGAGCCGGGAAGCCTCTGCAGGAAGGCCAGGTCGGCTTCGGATTGCTCCAGGTTCATCCCCCAGGAGATGTCTCCGGGAACGAGAACGATGTCTTCCGAAGTCACGAGCCTCTCCCAGGCGGACCTGATCTTGGCGGGATGGTCCACCCACTCGCTGCCGAACATGTCCATGGTCTTGTTCATGGAAAGCCCCAGGTGAAGGTCGCTGATGGCAAAGATCCTCATCGTGTCATTTCCATCCAGAGTACTGCTGCGTGCCTGACGGCCTGATGATCAGATCCGGGAACACGGATCGCTCCGGGAGCGATCCCCTCGGGGGCGTCATCTACGACAAAGGCCGTGCCGGCGCACTCGAGCAGGAGCTTGTCGTTCCAGTCGTTCCCCAGCGCGGCGGTTCCGCTGCGGGGAATTCCGAGGCGCCCGGCCAGGGCCAGCATGGCCGCCCCCTTGTGAACGCCCCGGGGGAATATCTCGATCCACAGTGTGCTGTGGTCAAGGGGGGATGTGGTCCTGATTACCTGAAAAGCAGGACCCAAAGCTTCAAGTATCTCAGCTTCGGCATCGGCGGCCCTTCCGGCTTCGATGTAGACCACGAACTGTGATGCAGGACCGGCGAGTTCATCGACATGGCAGACATGGCCCCGGTAGAACTCACGGCGCCTCGTGTGATCGGGGTGCGGGCTGATGTTGCCGTGATACAGCAGGTGGCTTTCGGGAAAGGGCCCCTGGACGGAGTAATCAAGACTCCGGTCCTCCAGGAACATCCTGATGCCAAGGACATCGGCTTTTGAGAGCCCCGGATTCACCACGACCTCGCCATTGGCGCTGATCATGCCTGCCCCTGACGAGTGGATCCTCCAGTCGAAGGGGAGGGGTACGCCACCAACGGCCCGCTGGAGCGAAAAGGGGCTTCTTCCCGTGGCGAGAACGGTCACGACGCCCCTGGCCCTGAGCTGGGAGAGCGCTTCGAGGTCGGCGCCGCACAGGGTGCGGTCAGACCGGAAAAGCGTTCCGTCGAAATCGGTTGCGAAGAGGGTTTTCAAGGTTTCGGGGCTCAGGAACCCTCGAACTCCCGGTACAACGCCACCACCCTGCCCACTACGGAGACCTCGCCGTCTTCGCCGCGGTACTCCATGACGGGGTAGTCAGGGTTGCCGGGGATGAGTTTGACGACGTTCCCTTCGCGACGGAAGCGTTTCACCGTTGCGTCGCAGTCAACCATGACAACGGCGATCTGGTTCTGCTCGACGAAAGGCTGTGGAAGAACGAGGACAAGGTCGCCGTGAAGGATGCCATCGCCGGTCATGCTGTCTCCCCGGACACGGAGCCAGAACATGCCCTCGCGGCCCGCGTAGCGGTCGGGAAGGGGGAGACTGCCCTGTATGTTCTCCTGTGCCAGGATGGGAAGCCCGGCGGCCACGCTGCCAACGATGGGGGCCCGTGAGTCGGACACCCGTCTGCCGTCGCCGGCCCTGGAAATGAGGCGGAGCGCACGGGCCGACCCGTTCTCGCGTTGGAGGTAACCCTTTTCGACGAGCCTGTCCACGTGGTCTTTCACACCCTTGGTGCTCTTAAGGCGGAAGTGCTGCTGCATCTCGCGGATCGAAGGCGGATAACCCGCCCTGCCCACGAAACCGGTAATGAAATCGAGGAACTGCTTTTGCCGGATCGTCAGATCGGTCATGATAAACCCCCATGAAACATTTGTTCAGTATATGCCCCGTAAAGGGCCGACTGTCAATGCTTCAGAGAAGGCTATTCCAGAAGAGTGCTGAAGAACACCAGGTAGGCCATGATCCGGAGGCGAAGGTCATCATGGGTGCCGTCGGTGTAGAGGATAACCCTGAAGTCGCTTCCCTCGACCGTGCCGTCCTCGCGGATGGAGCCGGTGTTGCGGAGGCGGCTGTCGCGGATGCGGCCGTCGTCGGTGATGTCGAACAGCTTGCGGAGATCCGGGCTCTGGACCTCGTTCTCACGGATGTAACCGAGCACACTGAAATCGCCGGCTTCGATCCTGAGGCCTGGTTCCTCCTCCTCGGTCTCGACTCTGATGTAACCGAGCAGCTGGAACGACGAGTCCTCTATTCTGCCATCCTCGCGGATATAGGCAACGGTTTCGTAACGGCTGTTCTCAAGGCGCAGATCACCTGCGGAAACAACTGCGCAACACACAGCCAGAGATACAAAAAGGCTTCTCATGGAAACCTCCTTTCAACTGCAGTATTGTATCTTCACTGAATGCCGTGGAGGTGTCAAGGGCAGTGGGTCTGCTATACGCTCTATTACTTGTTACTTCGCTGTTCGATCCCCCTCCGGCTGACCTCAACAGCGCTGACAGCTCCCGTCTCGCGTCGATCCCTGGACTGGGAAGTTCCAGGGCTGCGGCCATAATCAACTACCGGGAAACCGTTTCACCATTCCTCAGCGTGGATGAGCTGGCCTACGTTCCGGGCATCGGTCCGGTAACGCTCGAGAGCGTGGCTTCCTTCGTGACGGTAACGCCAGTGACAACCGAAACGGGGACCGACCATCTGCTTGTTCAGGGAGAGCCGGGGGACACGGTTCTCACGGTGGTCTTTCTGGACGTTGGCAACGGCGACGCCATCCTGCTCGAGTCACGGGGGCAGAGGCTTCTCATCGACGGCGGCCCTCCCGGTGATCCCGGCATCAGGGCTCCCGTGGTGCAGCGCCTGCGGGAGGCGGGAGTGGACAGCATCGACGCGGTGATGTTCACGCACCCCCACGCCGACCATATCGGCGGTCTGGCCGATGTCCTTGCAACATTCAAGGCAGGGATTCTACTCGACCCCGGGATCGACCATCCCTCGCCGGTCTACGAGCACCTTCTGGAAACGGCCCTGCAGGAAGGCTGCGCCTACGAGATGATCGAGGAGGGCCGCACAATAAGCCTCGGGCAGGATGTCTCGATAGAAGTGGTCCACCTTGAACGGAGCCTTTCGGTGAACGAGGCCTCTGCGGTCTTCCTGGTGAAGACGGGGAATTTCACCATGCTCATCACCGGCGACATCGAGGAGGAGACCATTCGCAGGATGACCCTTGAGTCGTTCCCTGTCACGGTCCTCAAGGTTCCCCACCATGGCAGCCGCTCATCGCTCTTCCCCCCGTGGTCCAGAAGGATCGCCCCCATGATGGCGGTCTTCTGCGTTGGCCGGGACAACCCGTTCGGACACCCCCACCCCGCTGTGGTCGCGGACTGGGCTTCGACCGGAGCCTCGGTGTTGCGCACCGACATCCTCGGGAATATCTTCCTGCGCACCGACGGGAGAAGTCTGTCCGTCAACCATTCCAGGGAGGCGTTTTGAAGGCTCGAAGAAGGCTTTCTCCAGTCCTGTACGTCCTTCCCGCCCTTGTCATCATCCTTCTTTTCAGGACGATCCCAATTCTCGCGGGGTTCCTGGCGTCGCTTGCCGACTACGACATCGGCGGCTTCCATGGTTTCGTGGGCACCGACCACTACCGGCGCATGTTCACCGACCCGCGGTTCTGGCTCAGCCTTGGCAACACGGTTCACTACGTTCTTGGGGTCCTCCCCGCCGGGATTATCATCCCCCTGGGGCTTGCCGTTCTTTTGAGGGGCGGGCTCAGGGGAGGGTCGTTCTACCGCACCCTGTACTTCCTGCCAGTGGTCACAAGTACCGTTGCGGTGGCAGTTGTCTGGACCTGGGTATTCCACCCCGAAGCCGGGCCGCTGAACCAGATCATCACGATGTTTGGCGGTGAGCCCCTGGCATGGCTCCGTGAACCAAGGGGCATCTTCGAACTTCTTCTGGCCCCGGTGGGGATCACGCCCACGGGGTTTCTGGCCGGTCCGAGCCTGGCCCTGGTGGCCATCATGACCGTGGGGGTCTGGAAGAGCATAGGCTACAACACCGTTCTCTTCCTCGCGGGACTCGAGAACATCCCGAAAGACTGCTACGAAGCCGCAAAACTCGACGGCGCAGGCAGATGGGCCAGTTTCAGGCACATCACATGGCCGCTTCTGTCCCCGACCACTTTCTATGTTCTCATAATGAGCACCATCACATCCTTCCAGACCTTCGCGCTGGTCTATGTGATGACGCCGCCTCCGGGCGGAGGCCCGCTTGGAACGACCAACGTCCTTGTCTTCTACCTCTACCAGAAGGCGTTCGACAGGTTCGACATCGGCTACGCCAGCGCCATAAGCGTGTTCCTGTTCGTTCTTCTGCTCGGCCTCACCATGCTCCAGCGCAGATTCGGCGAGAGGAAGGTGCACTACTCATGAGAGCGCTGAGGCACGTCCTTCTTGCACTGGGTGCGGTGATCATGATGGCGCCGTTCATCTGGATGGTCTCCACCTCGCTTGAGGACGGCGGTTTCGCAAACTACACTGAAGCCTGGAACAGGGTGCCCTTCGGCCTCTTCTTCATAAACACCATCGCTGTAACGGGCCTCACGGTGCTCGGAGTACTCATCACGAGCGCCCTTGCCGCATACGCATTTGCCACCATGGAGTTCCCCGGCAAGGGCATGATGTTCACTCTCTTCCTCAGCACCATGATGGTCCCGCAACCGGTCTACCTTGCCCCCTCATACGTCCTTCTGGCGAAGTTCGGCATGGTGGACACCTACGGCGCACTAATCATCCCATGGGTCGCCAACGTCTTCAGCATCTTCCTCCTGAGGCAGCACTTCAAGACCATACCAAGATCCCTCTACGACGCTGCCGTCCTCGACGGCTGCAGCCGCTTCCAGTACCTGTGGCGGGTGGTCCTTCCCCTGTCCAGACCCGTGCTGGCCACTGTGGTTCTCTTCAACACCATCAGCTCATGGAACAGCTTCATGTGGCCACTTGTGATGACCCATTCCGAGAACCTCAGGGTTATCCAGGTGGGCCTCTCCTACTTCAGCCAGGAGATGTCGGGGAACTACAGGCTTCTGATGGCGGCAAGCACCTTCTGCACCCTGCCGCTTCTCATCATCTTCCTTCTTTTCCAGAAACAGCTCGTGTCCAGTTACACCGGCTCGGGCATGAAGGACTGACATGATACCATTGTTCTGCACCTTGCTCCTGCTTCAGTTCCCCACATGGTCTTTGAACGGGGAGACCGTGAGATGGCTGGGATCGCTTGCCAACAGGGGTTACACGGTGTTCCAGTACCACGGCCTGTTCCTCGACCTGAACGGAACGGCCACCGTTCCGGTAACTCTCCAGGCCGAGGGCGAAGGCATCTTCGGAGCCTTGGGTGGCTCCAGGACCCTCGTGGTGCAACTGGAACTGCTCAGCGGTGATGAGATATTGTACATGTGCGGGACCGATGATCTGCCCATGATCCACCTACCGGCGGACTCGGCAGGCATGGTGAGCCACATGAGGCTTTCCATAACCGACATGACCCACGGCGCAACCGCTGAAAGCGTGTTCGTGTACGCTGTGGTGAAGCCGGTTGACCCGGGCGAGATGTAAGGTATTTTAGTGGTGGCGTAACAACATCCACAGGGAGCATTCCATGAGGCGCATTTACACTTTGACGATCCTGCTGGCTGTGGCCTCCTCCGCCACTGCAGCCCAGACTTCGGGCTTCGCGTTCCTCAGAATTCCCGCGGGGGCAAGGGCGGTTGCCATGAGCGGGGCTTTCACTGCCGTCACGGGCGACCCGATGGCCCTTCACTACAACCCCGCAGCCATCTCAACGACCACGGGCAAAACACTCACATCCACATACACCAGCTACATGATGGACATGCACGCCGGCTACCTGGGCTGGACAACCCACCGGGAAAACGATGCCATCGGTATTGCGATCAACTACTTCTACGGCGGCACATTCATCCGCACCACCATGGAAGACCCCACCGGCACAGGCGAGGAGTTCAGCACCAACAGCATGGCCGTATCCGGCTCCTGGTCGCGCC
Source organism: candidate division Hyd24-12 bacterium UBA6080 (assembly GCA_002436025.1). Lineage (GTDB taxonomy): Bacteria > Fermentibacterota > Fermentibacteria > Fermentibacterales > JCC-6 > UBA6080. Next base: position 6,095 of record DIXM01000002.1, on the reverse strand, counting down.
CCCTGTCCGAAAGGTTCCGCGTCGGCGCCACCGGAAGGCTCATCTACAGCGAGATCGACACCTACAACGCCCACGCCGTGGCATTCGACCTTGGCGCAATGTGGCTTCCCGGCCCCGAAGGCATGACGACGGGCGCGGCCATCAGGAACGCAGGCGTTCAAACCAAGGCTTTCTACGAAGAGAACGACCCCATGCCCACCGAGCTTGCCGTTGGCATAAGCCAGAGCCTCCTGGAAGGCAACCTTCTCATCGCGGCCGACGCCACCGCCCCCATGAGCGGCAAGTTCAACGCAGCCCTCGGGGTCGAGTATTCACTGATGGAGATGTTCGCACTGAGAACAGGCGCAAGCCTCAACGCCCTCGAGACCGCCGACGAAGCCGGGGGCACCGTCCTCGATGCACTCTCCTTCGGAATGGGTTTCACCAAGGGCTCACTCGGCGCCGATTACGCCTGGAAACCCGCGGCCGACCTCGGAGATGCCCACCGGATTTCCCTTCAGTACCACTTTTAGAATTGACATAACCGGAAAAACGACTATAATAGCCCGGCAGTCGCGGGGTGGAGCAGCTCGGTAGCTCGTTGGGCTCATAACCCAAAGGTCGCAGGTTCGAATCCTGCCCCCGCTACCAGACACAATTAGTTGGGCGCAAGAATAATAAACTTGCGCCCTTCTTCTTTTCCGCGACGGACGATCCCGACTCCATAATGCATCTGATTCGGCTGACCGTGACTTCAGGCAGTGCGGGGAGGCGGTTCGCAACCGGGTTGAATCAGAGCTCTGCTCCCAATTGATCAAAACAACGTCTTGATGGCGCCCCAGCTATTGCGGGAGAGGTCTACGCTGCCGCTGAGAACCATGAACTGGCCGTAGGCCGTTCCGTAATGGCTCTGGCTGCTTTCCCATGATGACCCGTTGTTCTGGCTGAAGTAGGTCATGTCGCCCCAGGTCTGGGTGGTGCAGAGCCAGCCGTGCCATCCTGTGTTGCCTGTGGTCTGTATGGCGAGCCAGTATCCTGTTCCCCCGTTGAAGAAGACGTTGTTAACAGTTATCTCAGTGTACCACAAAGAATGGCCTAAGTATGTGTAGCCTGTGTTGGTATGGTTTACGCTATTGGATGCATGACTGCTGACAATGCTTCCCGGTCCCGCAGCTCCTGTGTTTCGCAGTTCGATGTTGTAGTTGGAAGGGTTTCCACCGCCGGCAACATAGATTGCCCATATCTCGATGAAATCGATGTATCCGCTGTTGGTGCAAGTGAAGTCGTCGGCGGTCATGAATGGAGCCATGAACATGGGGGCATCTTCAAGGTCTTCATACACGAAGGGCAGGCCGTAGATGAGATCACTTCCCGCGTAATCCGGGAAGATTGGTTCTGCACCGGCAATACCGCCCGGGTTTGGGTCGGTTGCGGCAGCAAACCCTGCAGACAAAAGTGTGAGAAGAGTTACAGTACTCATTAGCCTCTCCTTGCTTTGCATTCCAAGCGAATGGAGTCACAGATTCAGTAGTTTATCTGTAGCTGAAGGGCAAGTCAAGCCTGTCCATGGTAGCTCCAAATCACATAAACCTTGAAGTTCTTTTTATCTTCTCACATACCCTCCGAATCGCAATTGTTCCCATTCCATGGGCATTATCGATGGGTATTGACATGCCCCCCCCCCCTATCAGCTATCAATACAATAATAATGATCCTACGCTGCCAATAGCGTCGGATCTTAAGTCAGTTCTCAGCATCAGCGATGGAAAGGGAAACTATGAGTGGGTTTACATAGCCGGCAAGGAAATGATATCATGCTAACAACATGAACAAAGAAAGGACAATCATGAAAACAACGATCTTCGTTATTTGTGCTTTTTCGGTTCTCGCATTTGCCGAGCAACTGGCTTACGACTACGAGGCAACCGATGCCTTCTCTACAGAAGCAGAGATTTCGGAGTACACTATCATGTCCGTTGAGAGCCCGGATGAACTAATCGGGCTTCTTTCTGCCGGATATCCTCCCGAACCTCTCAGAGCCATTCTGGAAGACGAATCCATCCCCGAGGAGGACCGTTACTGGCTGGACTGCCGGATGAGGGGATTCATCGCGGAAAACCTGTACCGCTTCTACAGGGAGGATGGAAGACCCAGAGAGATTCCCTGCGACTGGATCCGCCCGGGTGAGAACTACTGGCGCGAAATCATGATGGTCAACCCACTGGGAGACGCCCCAACTGAGTTGACTGAAGGCATGCCCAGAACCTATCGCGAATCTGGTTACCTTGTGAACCTTTTTGGTGAGAAGGTGGGAACCATAGCGATTGCGGATTCCATGGTAAGGTTGAGCAGAAACGGCCGTATAGGAGTGTGTCAGACTGGGTGGCGGAATCAGCTTGACCCAAGTCAGCCAGAGTTTTACTTCTGCTTCCTCTATCCGGATGGAAGCTTCATCGAGATACCAGTGGAAAGGCCCTTCCTCAGTCGGGGATCTGCTTACGGCGTCAGCCAGGATGGCGAGCTTGCAGCTTTCTCGGTATCTGACTATACAGGACAGGACAAACTCTATCTGTATGACAGAAACGCCCGGGAACGATCTTGTCTCGAGATCGATGCGCCGTTCTTCTCTTCTCCAGTAATAGCACCTGACAATGCGACCATAGTGCTTCGAATGAACGGTAATGACTTCAGCGGAGGGCAGTTGCTGGATGTGAGCACCGGCAGGGTTTTGAACAAGTTTCTGTTCCTTGTTGAACAACCGTGCTTTTCACAGAACTCTGAACGGGTTTCCCTGACCGGTGGGGTGGATACACGGATACTCAATACAGCAGACGGATCGGTTGAGCGCACCTACCCGTTCCGAGAGCTTGAGATACCCAATGGTCCACAGGGCGCTCTCAGCGTATCCATCAGCAATAATCCAAGGCAGATCGTAAGCATGCGCCACTACGGCGTCAGGGTCATCCTGGATGGGATTTCCCGCCTTCTCGTTCCAGGTTTCAACATAGGTGACCTCTCACCGAATGGATGTTTCGCCTGGCTTTCGTCAACATACAAGGGAAGAATGACTTCCAGCGCGGGGTACGGCAACAAAGCTATCATTATTGATATGGAGTGCTTCGAGGAGGTGGGAAGATGAAACCGGCCATGATCATTCTCATCGCATTGACTGGAATGTCTGCAGGTGGTTCACTTCCATGGCCCACCGGCCCAGGAGGCACTCAGACCCAGACGAGAACCCTCATGAACAGCTACGGCTCTCCCAACAAGACTTGGCTTGAGGTCTACAACGCCTATTGCGATCAAGAGGCTGTTCTTAACTTTCATGCAGGAATAGACATCGTACGCTTCGATGAGTCTGAGCCTGGTTATAGCAACGTATATGCAATCGAAAGCGGGTACTACATCGATATTCCTGGAGATTCACCGATCGAGATGAGAGATGGGCGTTTCGTCGACGAAGTCTGGTATACTATTGGCAGTTCTCCGCAATCCGAAGAGGGTTGGTGCTATCAGCACCTAACCTTTATCATCCATCAACTTCATAGCTCAGTATCCGTTCTCGATCAAATCAGCACAATGCATCCCGATGTTGAAACCGTCCACACTCATTTGATGTGGGCGGATAAATTCTACGAACACATGAATGGATGCGACTTCAATCCCCTTGACGAGTTGAGCTTTGCCTCCGGGTACAACTGGAACTGGCGAGAGGACAGATATGCGATCCAGTTGACCGAACAAAAGACTATTGCCGAGTGGGCAGCCCTTCAAGGAGGATACAGCAGCATACTGGTTCCTCACGATGATGTCTCAGGACCTGTAGACATTCTGTTTGAATACTACTTCGAGGGGCTGGGAACTGTGCCTGGGCAAACAGAACCATCAACTCAGCCATCCATCACACCGGAACGAATAGAGTGGTTTGTTTCTCGAGAAACTGTATCCGGCCCAGAGGAAGTGTTTCGAAGATTCTTAGTGAACTTCGATATGGAAGATCTGGGCACGGAAGACCATATGCTACCCTACATGCTGTTTTACTTCAGGTGGTTCAGACCTTCGCCCGAACCGTTCGGAGTCAGAAACTGCATCTCCAACTGCGGTGATGCAAGCAGTTGGACGAATCTAGGACTCTCTAACATCGAGGAAAACTGCTGGCAGACTGACGGATACATCAATTCTCAGGGGCTGGCCGGTTCCACGACGAACAATCCCATTCTGCAGGAAACGCCGGATGGTGAGTACAGCATTACAGTGATCTCGCACGCCTACAATTCCATGGAGAGTGATTCGTACACCGAGGAGGGAATACTACTGTGCAACTCAAAGCCCGTCCTTCGCGAGGTGTCCATGCTCGATTTGGCTACGGATCAGGTTTACTACCATGCGGTATGGGAGCCTTCGACATCGGGGACGTCAGCGGAACTGAATGTAACCGTTGATCAACCAGTGGCGGCTGGAACCCCGGTTCAGGTGATCCTGGTGTTCACCGAAACCATGGACACAAGTTCTCTCTCCGCATCTCTTGGACCCCACTCCCTGGGTTCTGGAACCTGGAGCGGTTCAGTGGTTGCCAACGACACTTGGATTGGTTCGGTGACCATGCCCACAGATGGGGGAAGGGGTTTCTTCACTCTTTCCGTCAGTGCCTCCGATCTTGATGACAACACTCTCATGGACCCTGAGGGTGAAGGCAGCCCTGGTGGGAATCCTGACACTCACCATGTTCTCAGCCTTGCTTTCGGGGCAGACTGGCTTTGGACGGAATCTGTCCACGCCCCGGTTCTTGGCTCACCCAAGCTCGCAGACATGGATGGTGACGGAGACCTGGATGTAGTTGTCCAGTGCTCCGATGGCTGGATTCATGTTCTTGATGATGACGGCACCTCCATGACCGGTTGGCCCGTTTCTGGTGGCTGGAGCTCCGGCAACCCGGATGTATTTGCGTCTCCTGCTATCATCAATCTCTCTGGCGGGGCGCTGCCGAATGTGCTGGCAGTTCATCCTTATGGATGTAACGGATTAACCGCCAGCGGTACAGCCATCAGCCCCTGGTCCGGTGTGCTTAGCAACCTGTTCAGATGGCACGCCCTGTCTTCGCCTGTGACTGGTGACTTCAATGATGATCAGGACAATGAATACGCTTTGGGACGCCAGAACTTCCAGACCTTCTCAAACCCAGTCAATCTTTCTGTTAGGCAGAACGACGGAACATCTCTCTGGTTTACGCAGTGGGGTTCACTTGAATCAGTATCCTCAACCCCGTCTCTTTGCGATGCCGATGCAGACGGGGACTTGGAACTGCTTGTAGTAACCGATTACATGCAGTATCCGACTGATACCTACGGTACGCTCTACTGCCTGAACGCCTCTACTGGTTCCGTTAAGTGGAGTACCAGTGTTGGCGGAGACTTCATTCTCGGTGCTGTTACTGCTGCGAATCTCGATGGCGACGATGCCCTCGAGATAATTGTCGGCGCCTCTTACAGCAGTAACTACATCAAAGTCCTGAATGGTTCCAACGGAAATCTTCAGTACTCTCCTCTTCCCATTTCAGGAGGAACGTACGCAGGAGCCTCCATCGCCGATGTTGATGGCAACAGCACTCTCGACATTGTCGTCTCGAGTACCGGAGGGATGCTCTACTGCTGGGATGGATTGACCGGCAACAGCCTTAGTGGCTTCCCAGTTGACCTGGATACTTGGACCAGGGGTGGTGTGAGCATCGGCGACATCGATCTGGATGGCGAACTCGAACTGGTAATGGCTGGAAGAGACGGGAAGCTCTATGCGGTCAATCACGATGGATCCATGGCAGCAGGTTTCCCCATCACGGTTTCATCCAACCCGCTTTCGGGTCAGCCGGCACTGGGGGACATCGACGGGGACGGAAAGCTTGAGATCCTCTTCGGAGAAGATGGCAACAGCGTTGTCCACTGCTACCAGTTGGCAGACAATTCCGCGTTCACGTATCTGCCCTGGCCCCAGTTCCAGAGGGATGCCCGGAACACCGGTGCAGTCGAACTGGATACCACAATACCGGAACCTCCAACTGATTTCGATGGCACGGGCTCACTAAGCAGTGGTGTCCTTGTCAGAGACTACCCGATATTGTT
>DIXM01000018.1 GCA_002436025.1 candidate division Hyd24-12 bacterium UBA6080 | reverse complement strand
CGTCGTCCATCCCGGAACAACCGTCCAGCTCGTAGGAGGTGAAATCACCGTAAACAACCCGGTCAGGTGAGGAAAACTCGATGTAAAGACCTTCCGAAACGGATTTCACGGAAGTTACCGCCGGCAGTGATGGAAATGAGGTCAGAAGCAACAGTAAAAAAGTCATGATCATTCCCGTCCGAAAAAGCCGCGCTTCAACTTAAATAGCAGCATGAGCGCATGTAATCTACCGTTTCCGTACTCGTTGGGAAAGGTACTTGCTCTACGCCGTCTGGACGCCGGTGGTTCCAGAAATGGCTCAACCAAACATTAGAGATCGGAAAGCTCCAGAATGGGCCCGTCGTCAGGGTTTTCACCGGGAAGCCTGTCGTCCTCGGGGATCAGTTCGGCCTTCACCCGGTTTTCCTCAACAAGGATCATGCTTTTCTGGCTCTCCATGAATTCCTTCATTCTGGCCAGAAGGGCCAGGCGCCTGTCCTGAAGTTCGCGGATGGTTTCGGTGAGGACCTGAACGCGCCGGTGTGCCTGGTTCATCATGGAATCGCTTTTGACCTGGGCGTCGCGGATGATAAGCTCCGCTTCCCGTCTGGCGTCCTCCCTGGCTGTGGCGGCGCTTTTCTGCTGGGTGACGAGGACTTCCCGCACGGCCCCTTCCATCCTGTCGAAATCGCTCGCCCTTGCCCTGAGAAGCTCGAGTTCCCGGGATGATGCCTCACGGGTCTCGACCGTCTCCTCCCAGGCATCGGCCAGCATCTCGAGAAAGGCGTCCACCTCGGCGGAATCGTATCCCCTGAGGGCTTTCTTGAACCTCTGTCGCCTGATGTCCAGAGGAGAAATCTTCATAAAGCGGTCTCCCTTCAGTTGCCCGGAATCACCGCCGCGCCCCGAGAAGAGCCCTGCCAAGCCTGACAGTGGTGGCTCCCTCGCGTACTGCGTGCAGGTAATCGTCACTCATGCCCATGGAAAGCGTTCCTAGGGGAACCCCCAGGGAGCGCTTCAGTTCGTCCCTCAGCTCACGGAGCAGGGCGAAAGCCCTTCTGGAGCCGGCCTCGTCATTGGTCAAAGGGCCCACTGTGAACAGACCGCCCACATCAAGCCCCATTTCGATCATGCGTCCGACCGCTTCGGTCAACAGGCCCGCCTGGGGGGGAAACCCCTTCTTGGCCTCCTCACCGGAGGTGTTGACCTCTATGAGAAGCGGGTTCGGGGCTTTCCTGCGGGCAAGCTCGAGGGCCACTTCCATCCTGTCCACGGCGTCGATGGAGTGGAAGTCACGCATTGCCTGCCTTGCCTCCCTGACATGGAACGGTCCGATCAGATGGAACTCGGCGAAATCCCGGCCAAGTTCACCGATCTTCCTGCCCCCCTCGGTGACCCTGTTCTCGCCGATCTTTTTGATCCCGGCCGCCACTGCCTCGCGGATGACCGAAGCGGTGTGTGTCTTTGTGACCGCCATGATGCTCACCTCGGCGGGACACCGGCCCACGTCGAGGCACGCCCCGGCGATCGCGTCCGATATCACCCCGAGATTGCGCCCTATCATTTCTAAAACCTCCATGGGGTAATATGCGTTACCGGTGGAACGGATACACCGGGCCGATGCTATATTGCTCTCAGAATAAACCCGAAGGGATTATCATGAAACTGTTTCCATTTCTTACGGTGGTGACGTTTTTTTGCGCGGCGGCGGTACCTCCCCCACCGGGCCTTTTCGATGGACCTTCCCTTGAACAGCTGACATGGCTCGAGTCCTACGCCGACGCCAGGGCAAGGGGTGTGGATGCCCCAAGCCCGACCGTGGCCCCCGGGAGACCCATTGCCGACGCCCTGCGGGGCGACCCGATGAAGGTGCTGATCCTCCTGGTGGATTTCGATGACAACATCGCCCTGACTCCCCCGGCTTACTTCGACAGCATGGGTTTCGCCCGGGACACCTTCAGCCTTCACCGTTACTACTACGACGTCTCCTTCGCGCAGATCGACATAGTCACGGTGGACTGGCCAAGCAGCACCGGCTGGCAGAGGGCGCCGGAAGACTACTCGTGGTACGTGAACAACAACTACGGCTGGGGTTCGTACCCGCAGAACAGCCAGGGACTGGTCGAGGATGTCTGCCTTCTGGTGGACGACATCGTTGACTTCAGCCAGTACGACAACGACGAGGACGGCTACGTGGACGGGGTCAATCTGATGTACGCCGGGCAGTTCACCGGCGCCCCCTCCACCATCTGGCCGCACTGCTGGAGCCTGCCCTCCCCCCTCGACCTTGATGGAGTGAGCGTTAACACATTCAGCGTACAGAACGAGTACAACGATTCGCCCGGCGACAAGTCCGCCTCGGTGTTCTGCCACGAGTTCGGCCATGTGCTTGGCCTTCCGGACCTCTACGACTACGGTTACGACTCAAACGGCACGGGCGACTGGTGCATGATGAGCTTCGGGGTTTACAACGGCGGCGGCTGGAGCCCCGCCGAGTTTTCCCCGTGGTGCCGGTACCAGCTTGGGGTCACCGAGCTGATCAACGTAACCGAGGCAGGCGTTTACCTGGTCCCCGCCATCGAAACCTCAAACACCGCCTACAGGCTATACACCGGCGGTCAGGGCGGTCCCAGGTTCTTCGTCATCGAGAACCGACGCCCCATAAACTGGGACGTGGCCCTGCCCGGCCACGGTTTGATGATATGGCACGTGGACGAAACCATGGGCAGCAACGACAACCAGTGGTGGCCCGGCTGCGGCTGGTACCCCCACTTCAGGGTCGCAGTCGAACAGGCCGACGGCCTTTATCAGCTTGAACACAATCAGGGAAGCGACGCCGGCGACCCATGGCCCTCGGGAACTTCGGTCGACCAGATCTTCAGTTACTGGACCAGCCCCGACAGCCGGGACTACTACGGCAACGATACCGGTGTCTTCGTGGGTCCCATCCCCGCAACGGCCGACACTGTGAAGGTCTTCATGGCGGTTGACTACACGGGCATCGAAACATCGCCCCAGCCCGCCCCTTCAGCCCAGACACTTGCATGGTCAGGCGGCACCCTGCTTGTTAAACACGCCGGCGGGCCGGCAACGCTCACCATTTTCGACATGGCGGGGCGAACCGTGACAACGCTTCATTCCGGTGACCTTCCGGCCGGTGAGCACACATTTGCGTGGAACAACTCGGGTGTACCCGCAGGTGTATACATGGCCCGTCTGGAAAGTGATCACGGAAGCGTCTCTGCCCGGGGGGTGGTCATCCGGTAGGGCTCAGTCCTCCACGACCGCCATCACTCCCGTGAC
>DIXM01000016.1 GCA_002436025.1 candidate division Hyd24-12 bacterium UBA6080 | reverse complement strand
AACAATATCGGGTAGTCTCTGACAGCATTGCCGGAGAACCTCAGTTCCTTTCAACCTAAAACCCACTTTGACCGCTCAGAGCGTATCCTGAGAATTGACACCACATTCAATTTCCAATCAGACACGCCACCAGGCAGGGATCCTGACGCCGGCAGCCCAACGCTCCGGCATTATCACAAGATCCTTTGGAGCAAACCCCTTCCCAATGGCGTTAAGTTTGAGTTGGTTGATACTACTCCCTGGGCGTATCTGCATCATTGTTCAGAGATGGGGGAGTTCTGGCTTTCGAGTGATTCGATCATCGCATCATTCGCTCGCTACCGCGATCCGATTATTCTTCGAGTTGTTGATCAGGTACCGACGGATGCGGTTGAATCATTCAGGAATCTCGGCTACACGATGGGAGGGATGCTGGTTTTTCCATGCAACCAGGTGAATGGAAAGCATACGATCAACTGCGCCCGGGGACTCAACTCGAAGATCCGGGATCGCTTTGACTTGACGCTGGAGTGTATCCGACGGCACTACAAGAATGAGGGAAGCCCTCTGGAAGAAACACTGCAGCGATATTGTGATTTCTTCGGGTTGTTTGGAAGCTTTCGCGGCTATGTGGAATTCTTCCTGCTTCAAGACCTTGTCAATTCTGACTTTGCTTCAGTGAGGTTCTTTCTGCCATTCGATGATTTTGATTCCTCACCCTTTCCCTTAAGCAAGGAATCCTATCTTGCATACATGCAACGCAGTATTGATTTCATCCAAGCCAGGAATCGGCGAATCCGGAGATACTGCCTGACAAGCCCGAGTTGATCATGAGCCTTCCTGACCATCCCCGCAGGCCTGTTTACCAAGAACACACAGGCGTTCCGATTATTCAGAGCGTTGCGCAAAAAAACCTTGCGCATGTAAGCAAAAGTCATATGATGCTGGTAATGCAAAACCGCTCTTCAATGGAGAGATCGGTGTGACAAAGAAGAAAGCCCTTCCCAATCTGACCGACCCGCACCGGGGTGACAGTTCCTCAAGCATGCTTCCTGACCAATCCGCTGACTACCGTTGGCCGATTCCTGCTTCCCGATCGTTGGCATCGGGGTTTCGGCCAGTGCCCTGGCCCGGTTGCAGAAGCTTGGGAAGGCGGAGATCATGGAGGTTTCGATCATCTCCAACGCCCTGGTGAACGAATGAACGCCATAACCACCACCGAGCTGGTTGTTGCCCCAGGCAAGCCCTCGTCGGGAGCAGTCAAATGAAGCGCGACACACCGCTCAATTCCGGCGAACTGCGCCGCCTGGCCGAAGAACGGCTTGGCGGGATGCCGACGTCTGGGGTCGGAGTAAATCGTGAAGGCGGAGTGGAGGAAACGGCGCAACTGCTTCACGAACTGCGGGTGCACCAGATCGAGCTTGAGATGCAGAACGATGAGATGCGCAAGGCCCAGAACGAGATAGAAGCGGGGATGGCGCGCTATTTCGACCTCTACGACATGGCTCCGGTGGGTTACGTCACCGTTGGCGGGAAGGGGCTGATCCTTGAGGCCAACCTCACTGCGGCCACAATGCTGGGGGTGAACCGCGATTCGCTGGTCAGTCAGCCGTTGACCCGGTTCATTCTCACGGATGACCAGGATGTTTACTACCTGCTCCGCAAGAGACTCTCCGAAACGCTTTCGGACGGTGCCGGGCAGGCCGGGGTACCACGGATGTGCGAGCTGCGCATGGTGAAACCCGACGGCGAGGTCTTCTGGGTAAGGCTGGATGCAACCGCCACCGAAGGGCCGGACGGCACACCGGCCTTCCGCATCGTACTCAGCGACATCACCGAGAGCAAGCACGTGGAGAAGCACGTTGGTTCGATGGTGGAGATGCTGGACATAGCTCCAACCTCCATCACCGTTCATGATTTTGATGGCAGGTTCCTCTATGCAAATCGCAGGACTTTCGAAATGCACGGCTATGAAGCCTCCGAGTTCATGGCCCTTCGTCTTCATGAACTGGATGTTCCGGAAAGCGCAGACTTGATTGCCGGGCGAATGCAACTCATCAGGGAGAAGGGTGAGGCAACCTTCGCGGTTACCCACCTTCATAAAAGCGGAATGCCTATCCAGCTCGAGGTGTTCGTCAAAACAGTCGAATGGCAGGGAAAACCGGCCCTGTTGAGCATCGCCAGCGACATCACCGAGCGGGTGCAAGCCGAAGAAGCCATACGGCGTGCAGAAAAACGATCCGGCGCTTTGATCGAAAATGCCCCGGATGGCATCGTATTCGTGAGTCTTGATGGGAAATTCACGTATGCCAGCCCCAGCACATTCAAGCTCTTTGGCTATGATACCGATGAGATAAGCCGGCTGGACCCCAATGTGCTGACCCATCCGGATGATCTTCCCAGGGTGCTGGCTGTAATGATTGGTGTGATTCAGGATCCTTCCCTGGTGACGACTCTCCAATACCGCTTCCGGCATCGGGACGGCCGCTGGCTCTGGATCGAAAGTACATTCAGCAATCTGATTGCCGAACCCAGCATTCAAGCCATTGTCATCAATTTTCGCGACATCACCGACCGCAAGCGGGCGGAAGAGGTTTTACGCGAGAGTGAAGAGAGATTCAAGGCCATTGCCAATTACGCGGTGAGCTGGGAATCGTGGTTTGGCCCAGAGGGAGAATACATCTGGGTCAATCCTGCGGTGGAACATTTTACAGGATATTCGGCGCAGGAAATCCTGGCACTGCCTGATTTTGTTTCAACCCTCATCGCAGATGAAGACCGCGCCATGTTCATTGGCCGCTTCCAGGAAGCCATCCGCGGCAGCCGGGAAGACGATTTCGAGTTCCGCTACCTTCACAAAAACGGCACCAAACGCTGGCTCAGCGCTTCCTGGCAGCCGATTTACGATGCGCAGGGCAACCCACTCGGTACACGCTCCAGCGGGTACGACATCACCGCGCGGAAGCAGGCGGAGGAGGCCCTGCGCGCTTCGCAGCAGCTTGCCGAGAGCATCATCGAAAGCATCCCCGGCGCGTTCTACGTGCTCGATGAAGCCGGCAACTACGTGCGTTGGAACGCCTATCAGCGCGACGTAATCGTAGGCAAGCCCGACGACCAGATCGCCGGCTTCCCTGCGATCGACACCATCCATCCGGACGACCGCGCGCTCGTTCAAGCACGGATCGAGAAAGTGTTGCAGACCGGTGTGGATGATACCGTCGAAGGCCGGGTCCTCCTCCGCGGCGGACCCAAGTTCCAGTGGCTCCTGATGACGGGCCGGCAAATGGTGATAGAAGGCCATCCCTACCTGGTGGGCATCGGCATCGACATCACCGCGCACAAGCAGGCGGAGGAAACTGTTTCGAGTTACGCTGCGCGGCTCAAGCTCAGCATGAAAACCGCCAATTTGGCCTGGTGGGAAATGGACATAAGCGCAGGCCATGTAGTTTTCGATGAACGAAAAGCAGAGATGCTCGGTTATGCTCCAGAAGATTTCCATCATTACGAAGATTTCATGGCGCTTGTGCATCCAGACGATCATGACAAGGCAATGAATGCAATGAGGGCGCATTTGGCGGGAGCAGCCGGAAAGTATGAAGTTGAATACAGAATATTAACAAAACAGGGCAGATACGAATGGTTCTATGATGTTGGCAGCATTGAAAAAAGAGATTTGCAAGGCAAACCCCTTACTGTTGCGGGCATTGTAATAGACATCACTGCGCGCAAGCTGGCGGAAGAGAAAAACCGCCGGCAAAGCGAGCAACTGCGCCTTCTGCATGATGCGAGCCATCGATTGAATCAGACGCTGGACAAGGATGAGATCTATCAAGTGCTGTGCGAGTTCATGGCTGCCAATGCGCCCAACGACGGTTTTGCCATCTCAGACTTTGACCCTGAAACAAAACTCATCACATGCTGCGCCTACTGGATGGATAACAAGTGGCTGGATGTCAGCGGTTTCCCACCAATCCCGCTGGAAGAGGAAGGCAAAGGCACGCAGAGCATCGTCATCCGCAGCGGCCAGCCCATGTTGGTTCCCGATTTTCAGGCGCTGTTGAGATCGACCAGCACCAGTTACTATGTCAACGCCGAGACCAACACAGTCGAGACCGTACTTCCAGACGAAGAGGAAGACATCATTCGCTCCGCGCTGATCGTTCCACTCAAGACGGGCAACCGTGTCAGCGGGGTGATCCAGGTTATGAGCTACCGCCTGAATGCCTTTACGGAAGACCAGTTGAAACTGCTGGAAGCGCTTTCATTGCACATCTCGAGTGCCAGGCAGAATGCACTGCTTTATGCACAGGTTCAAACCGAATTGAGCGAACGCAAACGGGCTGAGGTGGAGCTCCACGAATCAAAACAACTCCTTGAGTCGGTCGTCGAAAACATTCCGCTCACGGTCTTCCTTAAAGAACCGCAGGATTTGAGGTTCATCATGTTCAACAAGGCCGGCGAGGATCTCATGGGCTACCACCGCAGGGACCTGCTGGGCAAGAACGCCCTGGACCTCTTCCCTCCCGGGCAGGCCGCCCGTTTAGTGGCCCAGGACAGGGAGGTGCTTGCCAGCGGAATGCTGCTGGACACCCCAAGGGAACCGATCCTAACCCTGAAGAAGGGCGAGCGTTTCCTGCATACCAGGAAGGTCTGCATCGAGGGGGCCGACGGGAATGCGAAGTATCTGCTGGGCATCTCCGAGGACATCACCGAGCGCGAGATGGCCGAGGAGGACAAACGAAGACTTGAAGACCAGCTTCGCCAGGCCCAGAAGATGGAAGCGGTGGGCCGTCTGGCGGGCGGCGTGGCGCACGACTTCAACAACCTCATCATGATCATCATGGGCAACGTCGAACTGTGCCGGGATCGAATCGAGCCCACACATCCGATCCATGAACTGCTTGACGAGATCACGAGCTCAGCCAAGCGGTCGGCCGAGATCACCCGCCAACTCCTGGCATTCGCCCGGAAGCAGACCATCGCGCCGAAGACCCTGAACCTCACCGACGCCGTTACGGGTATGCTCAAACTGCTGCACCGGCTGATCGGCGAGGATATCAAACTGACATGGCGTCCCGGCGCTGAGCTTCTTCCGGTCAAGATCGACCCCTCCCAGGTTGACCAGATACTTGCCAATCTGTGCGTCAACGCGCGGGACGCCATCGCCGATGTGGGAGAGGTCACCGTGGAAACCGGAAGCATCCTGGTTGACGCCGAGTTCTGCGCCAGCCACCCGGAAGCAATTCCCGGCATGTATGTCTTTTTGGCGGTAAGCGACGATGGCTGTGGAATGGACCAGGAGACTCTGGGGCAGGTCTTCGAGCCTTTTTTCACCACCAAGGGCCTCGGCGATGGCACGGGCCTCGGGCTGGCCACGGTGTACGGCATCGTCAAACAGAACAACGGCTTCATCCACGCCGCCAGCGAACCGGGCAGGGGAACCACAATCAAAGCGTTCCTGCCGCAGGCTGCGTCAGACGCTTTTGAAACACCGGCAGCCGCCATGGCGGAAGCGCCAACAGGCCATGGTGAGACTGTCCTGCTTGTGGAGGACGAGAAAGCGGTGAGCCTGATTTGCCGCACCTTCCTTGAAGCACTTGGCTACAAAGTCCTGACGGCTGAAACCCCGGGGGAAGCCCTGAGAATTGCGGAACGGCATCCGGGTGAAATCCATGTCATGCTGACGGACGTAGTCATGCCTGGGATGGATGGTCGACAATTGGCCAAACGCATCAACGCAATCAAACCGGGCGTCAGGATATTGTTCATGTCCGGTTACACTGCCGAAGTGATCGCCCAGCATGGTGTGCTGGAAGAGGGCGTTCAGTTCCTGTTGAAGCCGTTCAAGCGTGAAGACCTCGCACGCAAACTGCGGGAAATCCTCTTGGCGGACTGAACAACAGGAACACTCCCTGCGCCGCCAACCAACAGGTTTTGCCCTCTCCGCTTCGCGCAGCGGCTGATGTGCAGGGCATTCATCTGATTGACACAGATAAGCACGATGTTCCGTAAGGGGTTAAAGTACGGAATGACCAGTTTGATGGGTGTCTCTTGACATCTGACGGAAAGCGCACTGCGAGCTGAATAGAAGAGGGAGCCGTTCAGCCGGACCACCTCACCGCATTCAAACCCGTGGATCTTTCGCATCTGTAACCGCTGGGTTGGCATACATGAAGCCTGCTGGAAAACCGACATGGATTCAGCGTTGAGTTCACTGCTGTCGGCTTGTCATGCTGACAACAGGCTTTGCAAGGGTTAAATTAAGCAGAATGGCGCTGGGAAGCCATTGCAGGCTACGCTTGCTTTGCGACAACCAACTTCTCCGCCAGTAGAAATCTGGCTTTCAGGGGAAAACCATGACTTCATTGGAGTTTGTCAAGTTCGCGCTTCAGATTTCGGTGATGCTGGGCTTTGCCCTTGTATTCGGGCAACTCATGCGTCGGATCAAACAGCCTTCTGTGCTGGGCGAGATGATCGGCGGCATTATTCTGGGGCCAACAGTCTTTGGTCTGCTGGCGCCCGGCGTGTTTGAGTGGTTGTTCAATTCCTCGGCCAATGTTGCTGTGGTGCGTGATGCCTCCATCAAGTTGGGCATGTTGTTCTTCCTTTTTGTTGCAGGCCTGGAGACAAATGTTTCCGACCTAAGGGAACTGGGGCGGAAAGCGGCGCTGATCGGGCTGGTCGGAACACTGGTCCCAATTGCGGCGGGCGTGGCCCTCGTTTATGCGGTGCCCGGTGATTTCTGGGGCGATGCAGTTCAGTCCCACCTCTTTGCGTTCGCCCTGTTCGTGGGCATGAACCTGGCGAATTCGGCCAACCCGGTGCTCGCCAGGATCCTGTTTGATCTGGGTTTGCTGAACGGTGGCATCGGAACGATGTGCATGACGGCCACCATCGTGGATGACCTGGTCAACTGGACATTGTTCGCCATCATCCTGAGCGACATAAGCCCGTCCGGCTCGGTAAGCGCTACCAGCCTGCCCATGAGCATCGTTCTTGTCGCGCTTGCGTTCATTCTGCTTCTGGTTGTGGGCCGCTGGGTGGGGCCACCCGCCATGCGCTGGATCAAAGCGCACATCACCTGGCCGAGCGGTTTCATCTCTGTGACCGCAGTGGTCATCCTGGTAGCGGCCAGTATTACGGAAAGCCTTGGTATTCACGCCTTCCTGGGGGCTTTTCTGGTCGGCGCGGCATTAAGCGGGCAGGGCGATGAGAACAGGGAAGCGCACGACGTGATCATGCGCTTTGCTCTGAGCTTCTTCGCACCCATCTACTTCATCTCGATGGGCATGACTACGAACTTCATCACGAACTTCGACTGGAAGCTGGTTGTTGTTTTTTTGACAGTGGCTCTGGTCAGCAAGCTATTCGGGGTGCTGTTGGGTGTCAGGATGGCCCGCATGCCCATTAATCGTGAAGCCTGGGCCATTGCCTTCGGGCTGAATGCCCGTGGGGCGACGGGCATCATCCTGGCTGGCGTGGGGCGGGCAACCGGAGTGATTGATGACCGCATCTTTGTGGCCATCGTTGTCATGGCGTTATTGACCTCGATACTGGCTGGCCCAATGATGAACTGGCTGTTGTCAGACCGGATAGTGGAAACGCACGAATAACGGACGCGCCTTGAGCTGGCCTCCCTATGTAGACAGGAGTGACCGTTAGATTCAGGCATGGCTTCTTGAGATGGGACATGCCTCTGTTGGCACATTGAGTCATTCAAGGCGAAAGCGGCGATAACCATAAATTGTGGGGAGAGAACCCTTTCAGTATTCAGGAGATCAAAATGCTGAACAGAACCGCGCTCATCCTTCGATACAGGGAACCTGCCCTGCGCTGGATCAATGAGAACGATCCAGAGGGGCCCAAGATGACACTGGAAGACGTGAACGAAGACAAAACCGTGTACCTTGTCGCCGATGACGCTGCTGACACCCCCGAGAAGCTCCGGAGGTGGCTGAAGAAGAACTTTCTTTTCTTCTTTGAATCCGAGCTGGAGGGGTGGTATGCCGATGAGGACTTGTGGCCTGGTCAACTGACTCTTGGTTTGTTCGAGGAATGGTTCCTGCCCGAGTTCCACGGGGTCATACTGGATACGGTGGAAGGTCCGATCAAAGATGACGGGTTGTGATCGCCGGTTCACTGTATCCGGGCTTCTAACCCTGCGAACCCTTGCCCCTTTGGCTTCAGGTGATGCATTTCCCTGAGGCTCCTGTCGCCCGTCTGAATCGGAGGCCATGAACGCATCTGATGGTATGGAAGTGGTTCCCCGGCTGATCCAGTGCGTACCGGCCGGTGAGGAGGAACTGCAGTGCCTTTTGGAGGGAGCCGCCGACTATCGCGAGCTGGTTACCGGCAGCCCTCCGCCGCCAGGAGCCGCACGGATAAAGATGAGTTCTGCTCCGAAGGGCCTTGCTCCCGGAGACAGGTACTTCCTGGCCCTTGATGCGGGGGGGGCCACCATTGGTTACGCGGATCTGCTCAGGCGATTCCCTGAACTCAATACAGCCGTGATCGTAGATCTTGTATTGCTTCCGGGCTACCGTGGCTGTGGTCTCGGAAGGCTCGGTTACATGGCGGTCGAGCGTTTGATCGCGGGCTGGGCGGAATGCTCGCTGATCCGTTTGGGGGTGCTTGGGGTGAACGCAACGGCAATAGGATTCTGGCGCAGGATGGGATTCACTCCGACCGGGGAATGTTTCAACGAACAAGTGGGGTCCGTCGAGACGGATGTGACAGTGCTGACCAAGCCGCTGCGTGAGGTGGGAGTTTCGTTTGGAGATTGACCTGCCACGAAGAGAGGCATACACGCCTGCTCAACGGGCAACGCTCAGTAGGAATCCCCGAACAGGCTTGGGAGCTCACCAGTTTTTTCGGAGGGAATGGTGATGGGGAAGCAAGATCGCACTTCTTTCGCCGACTACCTCCTTACCCAGACGCCTGATACCGCAGCTGCCCTCCGTGAGGTGCGGGAGTGCATCCTTCGTGCTGCTCCCGATGCATCGGAGCTTTTCAACTACGGCATCCCGGCCTTTGCCCTGGTGCCTGGCGGGAAGAGGGACCAGCAGATAATGATTGCCGGGTATGCGGGGCATGTGGGGTTCTATCCGCATCCTTCCGTCATCGGGTTCTTCGCTTCCGAGCTTGAGGGGTACAAGCGGGGGCGGGGATCGGTGCAGTTCCCGAATTCCAGACCCATCCCTTCCGACCTTGTGGTTCGAATGGTCTTGAAACGGCTTCAAATGATTGCTCCTGGAGGGTCTTGTGGAAAAGGTCAGTGTTGACGCCATAGTCCCGGAGATGATTGCGCCCTGCGGGATGAACTGCGCCCTGTGCAGCGGTTTTCTGCGTGAGAAGAGGATCTGTTCCGGTTGCCGCAGTTCTTCATCAAAACCCGCGTACTGCGCTTCCTGCATTATCAGAAATTGTACGGAGATGGCGGGGGAGTTCTGTTCGTGCGGTTCCCCCTGTCGCCGTCTGCGTGACCTTGATAAAAGATATCGCACCCGGTACGGCATGAGCATGCTTGAGAACCTGGCCTTGATACGGGATGAGGGGATCGATGCCTTTGTCCTTCGTGAGCGGGAGCGGTGGGAATGCCCACAGTGCCATGGGGTTCTGTCCGTTCATCGTGCTGGGTGCGTTTTCTGCGGTTATGGAGCATCATGAGCCGTGTGTGCCCCGTTGAAAGGGCCGGCGGTCTGGACAACCGGTTGCGCAGGTGGCTGCAGAACCCGCGCCGGATACTTCTTCCATACATCAGGGAAGGTCTGACGGTTCTTGATGCGGGGTGCGGGCCGGGTTTCTTCTCGGTCGAGATGGCGCGCCTGGTGGGAGAGTCCGGCAGGGTTTTTGCCTGCGACCTGCAGGAGGGGATGCTTCGGATCGTCAGGAGCAAGGTCGAAGGCACAGGCCTTGAGAAGCGAATCATCACGCACAAGTGCTCATCCGACAGGATCGGTCTGTCTGAGAAAGTTGATTTTGCCCTTGCCTTCTACATGCTCCATGAGCTTCCGGATCAGGGTGCTTTCTTCTCTGAGATGATGTCTCTCCTGCGGCCGGGTGGCAGGCTGCTTGTTGTTGAACCACCCTTCCATGTTTCAAAGGCATCCTTTGCCTCAAGCATCGGGCTTGCGCTGGATGCGGGGTTTTATTCCCTTGAATGCCCCGGGGTGGCCTTCAGCAGGACAGCGCTTCTCGGTACCTTTCATCAATAGTCCATTTTTGTGCGGGGATCCGGATGTTTTCCCAAAAGGATCGGGTTGGGACGCCTTTAGTGTTCTTGACCCTCTCGGTCAAAGAGGCTATACATCGTATATACATGGGAGGTGACTCATGATCGCCAGGGTCCAGAAGTGGGGGAACAGCCAGGGGCTTCGTCTCACGAAGAATCTGCTTGCCGAAGCCCGGGTTGAAGTTGGTGATGAGGTGGATGTCTTTGTGAAGGATGGTGTCATCATTGTCACACCTGCCAGGAAGAATCGCGGCAGGCACAGTCTTGAACATCTTGTCGCAGAGATTCCCGAGGATTACCAGACAGGTGAAATCGACTGGGGTGAGCCGGCAGGCCGGGAGGTCCGGTAATGAATGGGTTTGTCCCAAGGCAGGGAGACATCATCTCGATCACACTCGATCCGCAATCCGGTCATGAGCAGAAGGGGCGTCGCCCAGCACTGGTGGTCAGCAGGGAGCTGTTCAATCAAAGAACTGGTTTGGCCATCGTTTGCCCGGTTACGAACACTGAGCGGGGTTTTCCCTTCCATGTGCCAATCCCTAAGGGCAGCGGGCTGACGGGCTTTATCATGGTTGAGCAGGTCAAATCAGTTGACTACCGTTCCCGCTCCGCCAAGCTGATAGAACATGCCGGTGAAGAGCTGCTTTCCGAAGTACTGTCCATACTGGATGCGTGCATATACTGATTTGCCTGAATACCTTCTTTTCTGCCCTTGCCTTTCAGGATGTGCTGGAGCAGATTGTGCCCTTATTCTCTGATGCTTTCTTTCTTTGAGGGGTGGAGCTGATGGAATACCGTGAACTTGCCTTGTCCGAGATCGATCTGATCAGGGGGATTGACCGGAGCGAAAAGGTGGATTCGATCTACCGGCTCCTGGACGGCTCACTTCTCGAAGTGGCAGTGAACTACGACATGAAGGGCTTCAAACCGGATGAGCTCGAGGCCATCATCCCCCGTCAGAAGCGGCTTCTGGCCAACGGCGGATGGGTCTATGGCGTATTCTCGGGCGGACGACTTGCAGGAGTTGCTTCCCTCGAGAACAGGTTCCGGGGGAATCTGCACCGGTACTGCAAGATGGATATTCTCTTCGTGAGCCGGGAACACAGGGGGCAGGGGATCGCTTCAAAGCTTATGGGAATGTGCCTTCGTGCGGCGTCGAGGATCGGGGCGGACCGCCTCTACATCTCCGCCACGGAATCAAAGAACACGGTGGATTTCTACATCAAGCGGGGAGCCAGACCGGTTAAGGAACTGGATGCCGAGCTTTTCCGGCTTGAGCCGGAGGACATCCACCTGGAAGTATCCGTCAGCTGATGCCAGGATTCTGTCGCGCGGTTCGGCGGAAGTTGAAATGTTCATGGAGCTTCGGTGAAAGGGTGCTCTTGACCCCTGTTGGGGTTTGCGCAGAATAAGTCGTTCGTTCAATTCTTTCTGCGGGGGGTATCGGCGGTGAAGGCGAAGCTGGGCCGTTCTCAAGCGGTGGCTTTCATTGTTCTTCTGGGTGTGGTAAGTCTCTTTGCCGACATGAACTACGAGGGCGGCCGGAGCGTGGTGGGGCAGTACATAAGACTGCTTGGGACCAGCGCCTTTGCCCTGGGCCTTTCCGCCGGGTTCGGCGAGTTCATAGGGTACGCCCTTCGCCTTGTATCCGGTACTGTGGCGGACAAGACCCGCAAGTACTGGCTTCTGATAATCACAGGCTATGTGGTGCAGCTCTGCTCGCTGCCCATGCTGGCCTTCGTGCGTGGATGGAAGCTGGCGCTTGTTTTCCTGTTTCTGGAAAGGGTCGGCAAGGCCATACGGAAGCCGGCCCACGATGCCGTGATCTCCTTCGCGTCAAAACAGACCGGGAGCGGTTTCGGGTTCGGGCTGCACGAGGCAATGGATCAGATCGGGGCCTTCCTGGGGCCTGCTCTGTTTTCCCTGCTGCTTTTCTCCGGTCCCGACGGGGCCGCTCTTGCCGAGTACCGCCGGGGGCTTCTGCTTCTGTTCATACCGGCCGGGCTTGCTGTTTTCATTACTGTGGGAGCGCGGTTCTTCTTTCCCCGCCCACAGCTCTTTGAACTTGACCGGGCCACTCCCGAAGTTCGCATGAAGGGATACTCCAGGGGCTTCTGGATGATCGTGGCAGCTTCTGGTCTGCTTGCTGTGGGGATAACCGACTTCCCCCTGATCGGTTTGCACCTTCTGAAGACCGGCAGGTTTACCGAGGCTGCCATTCCACTGCTTTACTCCGGGGCCATGGCCGTTGATGCCGCCGCCGCCCTGGTGTTCGGGAAGCTCTACGACCGTTACGGTGCGAGGGCGCTCCTGGGGCTCTTTATCGCCGAATTGTTCACTGCGCCGATGGTCTTCCTCGGCCCATCCTGGGCGATCATCGGAGGCATGGCTCTCTGGGGTATCAGTGTGGGCACCCAGGAATCCATACTGAAGGCGGCCATCGGTGACAGGGTACCCAAGGAGAAGAGGGCCAGGGCCTTCGGGCTCTTCAACACGGCGTTCGGCTTCTGCTGGTTCGTCGGAAGCGCAATCATCGGTCTTCTTTACGACCGGTTCGGTCCCGTGCCCATGGTGATCTTCTCAGTTGTGTTCCAGGGTGCTGCCCTTGTCGTGTTCACCTCATTTATAAGGCGGGAAGCCCGGGACTCCGTTGAGTAACCCTTTCCCGCCTCTTCATGTGTGGCCCGGGCAAGCCCATGCAGTTGCCTTTCCCTGTCATGTCGAGGTTTTGGGGGATGGACTGCCCGTTGCCAGCCGGCAAAACTACCTGTGCAATGAATACTGACAAGCCTGGGCCTGCCCTTCTGTGCCGGGTGGACTGTGTAAGGTTTCCCGTTGAAGACCTTGAATCGGGCCTGGCCTTCTACCGGGATGCGCTCGGGCTGGAACTTCTATGGAGGGACGGCGATTCCGCCGGACTCAGAATGCCCGTGGACGGGACCGAGATAGTCATCCACACCCGCGGCGGAAGCCCCGAGACAGACCTGCTCGTTCAAAACGCCGATGAAGCGGCCCGGGCTATCGTTGAGGCCGGGGGCAGCGTGAAAGTGTCTCCCTTCGACATCCGCATAGGCCGGTGTTGCGTTGTCCGCGACCCCTGGGGCAACGAACTGGTGTTGCTGGACTGCTCGAAGGGGCTTCTCAATACCGATGAGCATGGCAATGTGACGGGGAACCTTCCCCCGTTGGAGTGAGGCCGCTTTCCCCTGGATCACAGAGCCAGGATATATTCCAATTCGTACATGAGTTCCCCGCTCGGTCAGGGAGGCAGCATGGGAGTAACACCATCCAATTCGGTTATGTGCGCGGGGTTGCCCTGCGCGGATGTCCGGCACGGGAGTTTTGCGGTTCCCGGAGTGGAGGTAGACCCGGGGAGGGTATACGTGGTGCTGATCTCCGAGGCGGCTCCCGCAGATCCCGAAGATCACTACTATTCGCCGGGAGATCCCCTTTTCCTTCGGACAACGCTGCAGGCCTTCCGTGACGCCGGGGAAAGCGTCGAATCGGCTTCCGACATACTTGGCCTTGGGGTTTACATGACGACCGCGGTGAAGTGCGGCAAGACCGGATACGCCATAAACACTTCCACGGTAAAGGAATGCAGCGTGTTGCTTGAGAGGGAGCTGGAACTCTTTCCGTCCATCAGGGCATACCTTCCCATGGGTGATGTGGCGAAAAGGGCCCTGAACTGCATCGCGGTGCGTCAGGGGCTCAAAAGGGTCATTCCTGCCGGTTCAACCTACAGGATAAGGGCGGAGAAGTATTTCTACAAAGGAGCCAGGGTGTTCCCATCCTATCTGCAGGCCGGGCCAAGTTTCTTCATCGAGAAGAGCAAGCGCCGGATGATAGAGGAGGACATCAGGGCCGCTATGGCTCTTGTGAGGGATTGAATGAATTCCATTTTTCTGGATGAAGGGCATGTGATGAAAAAGATGTTCGTGAAGTGGCAGCGCCTTGTGAACGACGAGGGTGCAACCTGTGAACGCTGCTCCTGCACCGGGGACGCCACAGGGAACGCGATCGGCAAGCTTGAAAGAGTGCTTGCTCCCCTGGGCATCGAAGTGTCGCTTGAGAGAGCTGAACTTGACCAGGCAACCTTTTCCGGCGACCCCCTCCAGTCCAACCGGATCTGGATCAACGGGAAGTCCCTCGAGGACTGGGTGGGGGGCAGCACCGGCCAGAGCCAGTGCTGCGACGCCTGTGGCGACTCCCAGTGCAGGACGCTCGAGGTAGGGTCGAATACATACGAGGCCGTTCCCGAGGAACTTATCATCAAGGCCGGGCTTCTTGCTGCCGCAGAGATGATGGGGTGAGCCCCGGAAACCGCCTGCCCTGGAGCACACCATGAAGGACGACAGGGACTGCAGCGGTATGGGTCATTACGAGAAGCACGCTGCCCCTGAACACAGCCACCGGGGGAAGACAACTGAGAGCTTTCTGGACAAGAAAGCCGTTCTTGCTGTGCTGGGGATACAACCGGGGCAGACCGTTCTCGATGCCGGCTGCGGGGGTGGCTACATGTCGAAGGAGTTTTCCCGGCTGGTGGGGAGCGGGGGCAGGGTGTACGCCCTCGACAGTGACGATGCAGGCATTGCCGCGCTGAAGGCTGAGAGCGCCGGAACCAACATCACCGCGCTGGTGGGTGACATAACGGTCAACACAGGTCTGCCGTCTTCAACCTTTGACCTGATCTACCTGTCGAACGTTGTCCACGGCTTCAACCCCGGGCAGATCCCCGGCTTCAGGGAAGAGGTCAGGCGTCTTCTTGCTCCCGGGGGAAAACTTGCCGTCCTTGAGATGGTGAAACGGGCAACACCCTTCGGGCCCCCGATGGAACGGCGTTTATCCCCGGAAGACCTTCAGAAGTTTCTCGGGCTTGTACCGCTTTCAACTCTTGATGGCGGCGAGTACTTCTATGTTCAGCTCTTCGGAAAGCCTGACGGGGAGCGGGGATGAGAAGAGGGTCACTGATCGCCGTTTTCGGGGAGTTTACCGATTCCCTGAATATGCGAATGCGTAAGAGCTCACAGCGCTGGGCTGGAAGGGATTGAGCATGACCGGATCTGGCGGTACCTCGATGCAACTCAAATGCGTGAACATCGTTTCGGCTGATCCGAAAAGGCTTGCGGAGTTCTACAGGACCGTTCTGGGCGCGAGCATCGATGAATCGCATGGCGGGCCTCATCGAATCGAGATTTGGTTTGGCGACAACCGGGGTGGGACAGTACTTCTCGTGGTGAACTACGACGGGGAATACGTCCCGCGGGAGTTCAACGCATGCCAGGGGTTCGAGTTCCAAGTGCCTGATGTGGACTACGAGTACAAGAGGATACAAGCCCTGGGTATCGGGGTGAAGGAACCTCCGAAGGACACGCCCTGGGGCTATCGGTTTTTCAACATCAAGGACCCCGATGGGAATGGTGTGGATGTTGTTCAGGCGCTGCACGCGTGGACGAATGCTGAAAATCATCCTGGGGCCTGCCGGGGTGCGGCGTTGTGTGTCATCAAGCAGGGGGAAACGCGATGATCAAGGGTGAAAGAGTACTGCTTCGACCGGTGACCCGGGAGGACATTCCGATACAGCACGAGTTCTTCCAGAACATGGAGTTGACCACATTAAGCGGTGGTCTTCCGCATGTAAACCCAATCGAAGCAACCGAGGATTGGTACGAGCTTTGCACGAAGAGGGATGAGAATCTGAACTTTTTTGCAATCGAATTGGAGGGCAACTACATAGGCTATTGCTCACTGAAGAATCTGACCAGCTATCCCGGCTGTTACATATACGGACTGACAATAGGCAACCCTGAGAATTGGGGCCAGGGCTATGGCTCGGAAGTCACCAGGCTTGTTGTTGATTTCGCGTTTCAGTATCTGGGTGCGCACAGAATTGCTCTTCTGACAAACTCGAAGAATGAAAGGGCGATCAAATGCTTTCTCTCCTGCGGATTTGTTGAAGAAGGCAGGCAGAGACAATACAGATGGATCAACGGAAGCTTTGCCGATCTTGTTGACATGGGAATTCTGAGGGCGGAATGGGAAAACCTGAAGCACTGACCGCAACCCTGGTTGAACCATGTGTCTGCCATGAACGGGGCAGAGGCGGAGGAGCTGGTTATGGCGGTTGCCGGGTATAACCTGAAGGAGACAGCATGACAGAGAGAGTGGCCTCCTGCAGTTGCGGCAGGCTTACAGCCCGGGTCACCGGTGAACCGGCAAGGATATCAATATGCCACTGTCTTGCCTGCCAGCTTAGAACGGGCAGCGTTTTCGGCGTGCAGGCACGTTTCCGCAGGGAAGACGTTTCTGTAAGTGGAGAATCCAAAGCCTTTACGAGGATACCGGACGACGGGGGAACGATAACCTTCCATTTCTGCCCTGACTGCGGCGCCACTGTGTACTACGAAGCGGAGGGGCTTGAAGGGTTCTACGGGATTCCAGTGGGTGCTTTTGCCGACCCGTCCTTTCCGGCTCCCCGAGTCACTGTTTATCTGGACCGGAAGCACCCATGGGTGGTTCTGCCAACCGATGTCGAGCATGAGTCATGAACGGTTGGCTGCACCTGGCAAGTGGTGAACGCGGGCGCTGGGGATCACTTTCCATTGGCCGCCACAACACTCCGGATCATCTTATCCAGCGGGGATGCAATGCCTCCTGAGAGTACCGAACCAGGCGGCAGCCTTTCACCGGCACCCGGAAGCATCGGACGGAAGCCACTGCGCGTCGTCAGACGGGCGCTGATCTCGCTGCTGCTCGGTACGGCGGCCATCCTTGGTGCGGTGGTGCTCATTCGACAGGGGCTGCTGCCACTTGTTGACGCTGTGTTCCACCCCGGGACCGAATTGCTCAGTACATTCAGGCGCGCCGGCATCATGCTGGCGGTCGTGGCGGCCTACTGGGGATACGTTCACTGGCATGAAAAGCGTGAAGCGACCGAGTTGCGACTGCAACCACTTCGTCTGGCGTCCGGTGGCGCAGTTGGCGTTGTCCTGGTGGGGGTGCCGATCGCCTTGTTGTTTCTGCTCGGTGCCTATGAACTTGTGCTGTTCCGTGGTTTTTCGCCGGCGCTTTGGGGCGTGGCGGGTGTGCTCGGCATAGCGGCTGTTCTTGAAGAGCTGGTCTACCGCTGTTTGTTGTTCCGGGTGCTCGAGCGGGCCTGGGGAACGGGGGTGGCGCTGGCAGTACAGGCAGTTGTGTTCTCGCTGCAGCATCTTGGCAATATCGGGCACGGCAGCACAGGCGACGTGATGGCCATGCTGGTGTCGGTGACCCTGCTTGGCCTGCTCTGGGCCGGGCTGTTCATCCTGACGCGCAACCTGTGGGTGGTGGCTGCCAATCACGCGGCATGGAACTTCACCATCCTTTTAAGCGGCGTGCCTCTTTCCGGCATTGAGGACTGGCGAGCGCTAGCTCCGATCGAAAGCCGTTACGCCGGACCTGATTGGCTGACCGGCGGGGTGTTCGGTCCGGAAAGCTCGCTGTTGGTCCTGGTGTCGATAGCCGCAGCGGCAGTGCTGCTTCTGCGTGCGGCACGGCGGCGTGGAGCCTTCCTTCCTGCGGATGGGGAATGAGATGAAGCCAGAGATCTCGGTCGTTATCCCGGCGCACAACGAGGAGGTCTGCCTGCCCCGTTGTCTTTCGTCGGTAAGGACGGCGGAAGATCATCTGTCTGCCCCGGTCGAGATCGTCGTCGTACTCAACCGGTGTACCGATCGTACGGAGTCCATTGCCAAGGGCTTTGGTGCCAGTGTTGTTGCTGAACCCGCCAGGAATCTGGCGAGAATTCGGAACGCAGGGATCCTCTGCAGCCAGGCCGGTACGGTAGTCACCATCGATGCTGACAGCCGGATGTCTGCCAACATGCTGTCCGAGGTGTCGCGAAGGCTCTCAACCGGCAGGTATGTCGGCGGCGGGGTCAGGATCATGCCCGAAAGGATGTCAGTGGGCATTTTTTTCAGCTCTTTGACTTTCGCTCCGCGACTGCTTCTTGAGCGCGGCTGGGCAGGCATGTTCTGGATGCGCCGGGAGACGTTCGATGCCCTGGGCGGTTTCGATGAAGGGTTCGTCAGTGCAGAGGATGTCGATTTCGCACGCCGCCTGCGCGCGTATGGTCGGCGTTGCGGGCTTCGCTACGGGATCATCAACCGTGCCTGCATAGTTACATCGTGCCGAAAGTTCGACCTTTTCGGAGACTGGTATCTCTTCCGCAACCGCCGGCTTGTCTCCCGAATTCTTTCGGGACACGATCAGGAGGCCGCCGATCACTACTACTACGATTTTGGGAAAGGGCCGGAATGAAGGGGCGAACAAGCCGCCTGCAGATCGCTGAGCGGCGACAAGTGCGCAGGTCAGGTGGTAATGCTCCCTTTATGGTCTTGACATCCCACCCTCCGGTTACTACAATGTAATTACTTAATTGGAGGAAACATGAGGACACGGTTGATACAAATCGGGAATTCGAGAGGCATCAGGCTTCCAAAGCCGCTCATTGCCCAGGCCGGTCTTTCAGAAGAAGTCGACCTGGAGATTCACGACGGCTCAATAGTGATTTCCCGGGCAGGAACACCACGGACCGGCTGGGCCGACGCAGCAATTGCATTGAACCGGAACAATGAAGACAAGGTCTTGCATGAGCATTGTCCCACGGAGTTTGACGAAGCTGAATGGACATGGTGAAAGTCCCTGAGGTCAATCGTGGCGATGTGTTCCTGATCAATCTTGATCCCACCGTGGGCGAAGAGATACGGAAGATGCGGCCATGCGTGGTCGTATCGCCGGATGAACTCAATACCCATCTCAGGACTCATATCGTGGCACCACTGACGACGGGCGGTAATCAGTACCCGTTTCGCATTCCCTGTCTATTTCAGGAAAAGCAGGGTTTTGTGGTTCTTGACCAGATCCGCACTGTAGATCGTGAGCGCTTCGTCCGGCATGTCGAAAAGATCTCCCCGATGGTACTCCAGAGGATACTCTCCGTTCTGCAGGAGATGTTTTCACCCTGAAAAGAGCCAATCACGGGCCACACTGGTCGTTTCGCGTCTTCTCGCAGGGGAGGACGCACATACTTCATCCAAGCCGGTTCCACGTCAACGAAGCGTGGATGCCTTTCAGTTGAATAGCGGGGCTATCGTACGATCGAGGACGTTTCGTTCAAATGCATCTGCCTCATGGATGCAGCAAACTGCTGCTTTTCAGGTCCCGATGGATCAATCAGAGCCCCCTGCTCGGAAACGAAGCCTTCTCAAGAGGGTGGCCCCACAGAAGACCGTATCAGGGTAAGCTCTTCGTTCCCAACGACTGAAACCTGCTGACGCTTGCCTCTGCACTTAATCAACAATGCAGGTTCTCTTTCATATAACCATATGCATAACAATGGCAAAATAACAATAGAAGTATGTATACATATTTATCATTGTCATACTATCTCTCTTGACAATAATATGAATGAACAATATGTTCAAGGCATTGAAATAGAAAAATCTGCTTGTGCAAATGACAGCAGAGAATTAACAGGGCAACGATGAGATTACTTTACAACAGAGAGAGAAGGTGAGAAACATGCCGAACAAGAATGGCAAAGGGCCGAAAGGCGAAGGACCGCGTGATGGCCACGGTGGCGGGAAAGGAAAAGGCGCGAACAAGCCCGCAGGTGAGAAGAAGGGTGGAAAGAAAGGCGGATGCCAGAAGCCGGACAAAGCCTCTGAGGCGATCTAGGGTTCCGTTTTGAAGATGCGCCTCAAGGCTGACGTTCGACCGTATGGGCTGAAAACGGTCGTCGGCAGACAGGGAAGGTAATGCGATGATGAAAATGAACCTGGTTGGTGTTGATCCTGGCTTGCGCTTACACCTGCCTGAGCTTTCATGCCGGGGATGTTTGCAGTGATCATCGCAGGAAGAGTTACTGAATCAGCCGCTTCCATATCATTGAAGGGAAACTGAAATGCCTGTCACACTGCCCGAGATGCCGTATGGCAACAGGGACCTCGAGCCGCACATAAGTGCTCGAACGCTTGAGTTCCACCATGGGAAACACCATCAAGCCTACGTCACGAATTTGAACAAGCTTCTGGAAGGCACCGATCTCAATGGAGAAACCCTCGAGAGCATTGTGAAGAAAACTGCCGGCGATCCCGAACGGAGTGGGATCTTCAACAACGCGGCTCAAGTGTGGAACCACACGTTCTACTGGCAATCGATGCTGCCTGGTGGCGGTGGAGCCCCCGTCGGGCTCATAGCCGGGAAGATAGCCACGAACTTCGGAGGATACGAGAAGTTCGCTGAGCAGTTCAAGCAGGCTGCACTTGCCCAGTTTGGCAGCGGGTGGGTCTGGCTCGTTCTGAAAGCCGACACGTTGGGCATTGTGAAGACATCCAACGCCGACACCCCCATTGCCAGGGGCGAGAAGCCACTGTTGACGATCGATGTTTGGGAACATGCCTACTATCTCGATTACCAGAACAGGCGCGGCGACTACATCGATGCATTCCTTGAAAACCTCGTGAATTGGGAGTTCGTCACTTCGCAAATCGGGTAGGCCGGAAGCAGCGATGCCGAAGAAAGCCAAGCAGGCGATGATGGTACACTTTGCTCGGTTATGCCGAGAAGGAGAGTAGGGAATGGCAGATAGAAAGTCACTGACTGTCCTGCAACTGAACGATAGCCATTCCTATTGTGACCTGCACCAGGAGATGTTCTGGCAGGGTGGTCAGGCAGTCTATCGTCCAGCGGGGGGGTATGCCCGCATTGCCACTATCGTAAAGGAGATTCGCGCCGGGAACCAGGGGCGCACGCTCTTCTGCGACTGCGGCGATACCCTCCAGGGCACACATCCAGCACAGAAGACTCAGGGAGAGGCCCTGGTCCCCATCCTGAACTCACTGGGTCTCGATGCCATGACGGCCCACTGGGAGTTTGCCTATGGTCCGGAAGCCTTGAAGCAGCGCTCGGTTGAACTCAACTATCCCATCCTGGCGATCAATGTTTTCGACAAGGCAACCAGGGAGCTGTTCTTTCCAGCATACAGCGTGAAGGAGATCGGCGGGTTGCGGGTCGGTCTCGTGGGAATCGCCTCCAATATCGTAGACAAGACCATGCCGCCATTTTTCAGCACAGGCCTTCAATTCACCCTGGGTAGGGAAGAACTCCCTTCCATGATCGATGTTCTGCGCACCAAGGAAAATGTGGACCTGGTCGTCCTCATATCCCACCTCGGTTTTCCCCAGGACATGAAGCTCATGTCAGAGGTGAAGGGTGTCGATGTCTGCCTGAGCGGCCACACCCATAACCGGCTTTACAAACCGGTCCTTCAGGGGGAAACACTGGTGATACAGTCGGGCTGTCATGGCTCTTTCCTGGGCCGTTTGGATCTGGAAATCGATGGAGGACGTGTAGTTGACTACCGGCACCAGCTGATCGAGGTGGAAGCCGGGATCGAACCCGATCCCGAAGTCGATGACCTCGTGCATCAGGCTCTCGCACCTTATCAGGAGGAATTGTCAACAGTTGTGGGTAAAACGGCAACGGCGCTCAACCGGGGCACCATGCTGGAAACGACGATGGACAATTTCCTGTTGAAGGCGTTGCGGGAAAGCACGGGCGCGCAACTTGCATTCTCGAATGGATGGCGCTACTGCGCACCGGTGATTCCCGGGGAGATCACAATGAATGACCTCTACAACATGATCCCGATGAACCCGCCTGTTTCAACGGTCGAGCTTTTGGGTGAGGAAGTGATCGCGATGCTGGAGGAGAATCTGGAGCGAACGTTTGCATGCGATCCGTACGAGCAGATGGGTGGTTACGTCAAACGCTGCCTCGGTCTCAATGCCTTTGTCAAGATCGAAAATCCACACGGACAGCGCGTCCAGCAAGTGTTTGTTGGCAACGAGCCGCTTCAGCCCGGGCGCTGTTACCCCGCGGCCTTTGTCACGGAACAGGGCGTGGCACAGAAGTACGGTCGCAAACGCCAGGAGCACACTCAGCGAAGCATTGAGGCGCTGTGGGCATATCTGGCCAGGCACCGCGTGCTGCACGCAGAACTGCGGGGTACGTTCGTTGCGGTATAGGAACGGAAATTTAAGGTCGATATTGGAACTTGAGAGCGTGGAGTGAGATTTATGGCAAACAATAAAATTCCAAGTCATGCAGGTTTCATTCCCGATGGAAATCGCCGCCGGGCGGGTGCCGGGATGAAAGTGAACCTGCTCGTCAACTATGGTTGGGAATGGGATCTGGCCGGTCTCAAGAACGGCAGCCTGAAGTCTGCTGAAGCTTCACGTCTGGATTTGATCGTACGCTGGGGAGGCGCACGCCGATTGAGCGGTTTTCTCCCGGTGCAATCGGTTTATGCGGATTTTTATGTCAGGGATGAATACTGGCCGGATTTTGATCCAGGGCATTTTGATCACGCACTCACCTGGTTCAAAACCCAGGATCAGACTCTCGGTGGGTGAAATGTACACGGCGGGAAACTGCCAGCTCGTTTCGAATGACTGTGGGGAGGGTTAGGGGAGTTACCGGCACGCTTCGGGTGAAGCGTGGCAACAAAGAGAACCAGAAAGGAAATTGACATGAACGACAGGGAACTGTATCGGCAGAAGAAGCAGGCCCAGCTTGACGAATGGAAAGCGGACATAGACAAGCTTAAGGCCAGGGCCTCAGGAAACAGCGCCAAAGCACAGCTGGAGCTTCACAAGGATATCAAGAAACTGGAAGGCAGGATGGAGGAGGGCAAGGCCAAACTTGCTGAAATCGCACACGCAAGTGAAGATAAATGGGAGTCGATCAAAGACGGCGTGGAGTCCGCATGGGATTCGATAAAGTCAGCTTTCAAGGACGCAGCGGCCAGGTTCAAGGATTAGCTGTTGCCCAACGCCCGGTTGAGCGGACGGCGCTGCACGGCCGCTTGACCGGAGCGTTGTGCAGGCAGATCCAGCCAACATCGCATACACCCATTGAAAGAGGTATCGGGATGGGAATCGTTGGTGCTGCGTTCCGGGAGAGGAAATCCCACACCAATGCCTGCATGCAACCATTCCTGTAACAGGAGCTTTTAGCATGGATCCAGGCATACTCACTGTTCTTGTCATTCTCACTGCCACTGTGATCGCGCTCGTTTTCGAGGTCGTTCGTATCGATGTCGTTGCTCTTGTCTGCATGCTTTTGTTGGGATGGAGCGGTGTGCTGACGCCGCAGGAGACGCTCTCCGGTTTCTCGAGCAATGCTGTGATCGCCATGATAGCCGTCATGATCCTGGGACGGGGCATCACCAAAACCGGCATCATGGATCGGTTTTCACGCGCAGTCCTTGCAAAGGTTGGAACCAAAAAGTCGAGCTTGATCGCAGTCATGTCCTTATCCGTGGGGATGCTCTCGGGGTTCATACAGAACATCGGTGCGGCTGTGCTTTTTTTACCGGGCATTCTCAACATCTCACGCCGGGAAAAGATCCCGGCATCGGCTTTGATCATGCCGATAGGATTTGCGGCCATATTGGGCGGCACATTGAGCATGGTGGGCTCTGGTCCGCTGATCCTGATCAATGACATGCTTCGCAACGCCGACTTGATGCCTTATGGATTGTTCAGCGTGACCCCGGTGGGCATTCTGCTGCTTCTTTCCGGGATCGGCTTCTTTTTCCTGTTCGGCAGATTCGTTCTGCCTCAGTCAGAGTCAAGATCTTCGGGCAAACCTGTTTCAGAGCAGGACAAGCTGATTGAAGCGCTGCATCTGCCGCACCAGATCTGGCACTATTCCATTCCCCCGGACAGCGCATTGGCGGGCAAAACGACCGAACAATCGGGTGTATGGGGAGAATATGATCTCAACATCCTCGGTGTCTCGCATGGCAGGGAGGCGGAATATGCACCCTGGCGGGAAACGAAGTTCGAGGCCGGGCAGGAGATGGCGCTTCTCGGCAGCGAAGAAAACGTGAGAAAGTTCGCCTCCGCATACAACCTGACACATCAGGACCGGGCTTACAGGTTTTCCACTCTCAACGATCCTGAGCACGCGGGTTTTGCAGAAGTAATCATTCCGCCCCGTTCGGAGATGATGGGTCAGACCATTCGCCAGTTTTCTCTTCGCAGACGGTATGCCGTTGAGCCGGTGATGATCTTCAGCAGGGGAGAAGGGGTACGGGGTGATTTTTCGGACCGTCAGATACTTCCCGGTGACACACTGATAGTGTACGGTTTGTGGGAGAAGATAGCCGATCTGAAAACGAACTCTGATTTTGTGGTGACGACGCCGTTCACGGTCGAAAAGAAACAAAACCCCTCAAAACCCTGGCGGGCTGCGCTCTGTTTCCTTGGCGCCATTGGACTGGCAATGACCGGCGCTCCCATCTCGCTTGCATTTTTCACGGGTGCCATTGCCATGGTTCTGACCCGGGCACTCACGATCCAGGAAGCCTATCAGGCAATCGAATGGAAGGTTGTTTTCCTTCTTGCCGGGCTTATTCCGCTGGGTGTCGCAATGCAGAAGACCGGAACCGCCGCGTTTCTGGCAGAACAGGTTATGTCGCTGGTTCAGGGCGGGCATCCGATGCTCATCCTTCTGACCGTTGCGATTTTGTCCACCCTGTTTTCGCTGTTCATGTCCAATGTGGGTGCTATCGTGGTGCTGGCCCCGCTGGTCGTGAGCATGGCGCAGATCGGCGGGCTCGATCCCCGCCCCCTGGCTTTGATGGCGGCGGTATGTGCGGCAAATTCCTTTGTTCTGCCCACCCACCAGGTCAATGCGTTCCTGATGTCCTCCGGTGGGTATCGCAATGCAGACTACTTGAAGGCAGGCGGCGGAATGACCCTGCTGTTTCTTGCGGTCGTCGTGCCCGTGTTCTACTTTTTTTATCTGTGAATCCGGAAAGCAGAGGGGAAAGAACATGCTGCTAAAACATTTCTTCGTCGGCAAAATTGCCCATAGCTCATACATTCTCGCGGGGAAGAAGTCCTGCGCCGTCATTGATCCAGAGCGGGACGTCGATGTCTACATCAGAGAAGCCCGTGCGATGGGGGTGGAGATCACACACATCCTGGAAACCCACCTTCATGCCGATTTCATTTCGGGACACATGGACCTGGCGAAAAAAACCGGCGCAAAGATCTACATCGCGAGATCGGCAGAGTGCACCTTCGACCATGTGGCTCTGTCTGAGGGCGATTCCATAGAAATTGAGGATATGCTTCTAAAGGTGTTGGAGACCCCTGGCCATACCCCGGAACATCTCAGTTATGTCGTTATCGACAAATCCCGGTCAGACAGCCCGATCGGCCTTTTTTCGGGTGATACGCTCTTTGTGGGGGATGTGGGAAGGCCGGACCTTTTCCCGGACATGGCGGAGGAACTGGCGCTGAAACTCTACCACAGCCTGCATTACAAACTGCTGAAGCTCGCGGATTATGTCGAAGTCTATCCGGCACACGGCGCGGGTTCATTGTGCGGTCGAGCCGTGGGAAGCAAATGGCGCACCACCATCGGCTATGAACGCAACTTCAACCCTGCCCTTCAGATCAAGGACAAAGCCAGGTTTGTCAAATCGCTCACGCAGGACATGCCCCCGTCCCCGGATCATTTCAGCCGCTGCAGCGACATCAACCGCAATGGACCTGCCCTTGTTGCCGATCTCCCCACTATGGAGGAGTTTGCCCCGGCCCAGTTCAAGGAACGCATGAGAGTTGCCAACACCGTACTGCTGGATGCCCGCGGTTACCACGCCTTTGCCAGCCAGCACATCCCCGACGTCTGGCATCTTGATTTAAGCGGCAACTTCCCGACTTTTACCGGCTGGGTTATGCCGCCGGATAAGGATATATTATTGATAGCAGATGACTATAACAAGGCTACTGAAGCCAATACCTGGGCACGCCGGGTTGGTGTGGACAGGATCGTGGGTTGTCTGGATGGCGGCATGGTGGCCTGGGCCGTTGCGGGATTCAAGACCAGTCATATCGGGCTGATCTCAGCAGGGGAACTGCACGATATGATCACCGGCACCACAAGTTTTGTTCTGCTGGACGTTCGAGCACCGCTTGAGTATGCGGACACCCATATCGAGGGCGCCATCAACATCCCGGTGGCCGACCTGCGCACCCGGCACCATGAGCTGAACAAGGACAAGACAACCGTCCTCATCTGCAGTTCGGGGAACCGTTCCACGCTCGGTGCAAGCATTCTCAAACAACATGGATTCAACGATGTCTACAATGTGGCCGGAGGATTGTCCGGTTACAGCGCTGCCGGGTACATCCGGGAGTGCCGGGTTTGTGTCAATCCGCATGGCTCCAGGCTCTTCACCAACTATGGCGAAGGCAGAGAACAGCGTGATAAGGAGTAGGTAATGGAGGGCAATCTGATTGAATTCTTGAAAGAAGTTCGCTGGTCGTCTTATGCAGTCGGGACAGGCATCGGCATCCTGAGCTGCTTCAGCTTCCTCATCTCCGGAAAACCGCTCGCATGCTCAACAAGCTTTGCCAAGACCAGTGGCATGATCGAAAGGCTTTTCTCGGGGAAAAAGGTTGAACTGAAGCCTTACTACAGGAAGATAGGGCTTGCTGTTGACTGGCAGTGGATGCTGGTGCTCGGCATCGTCATCGGCTCAATGATCTCGGCGTTGTTGTCCGGTGATTTCAGCTGGCAGTGGGTTCCTTCGCTCTGGGCAGCCGAATTTGGCGGCAACCCGCTGCTGCGCGTCATCGTAGCTCTGTTTGGCGGTGTTTGCATCGGTTTTGGCTCGCGATGGGCAGGCGGATGCACCAGCGGGCATGGCATCAGCGGTACCCTCCAGCTTGCCGTTTCAAGCTGGATCTCGGCAGTTTGCTTTTTCATTGGCGGCATTCTGACGGCGAATGCTGTCTTCTCCCTGTTCGGTTAGTAAGGGGGTGAACATGCAGACAGGCAAATCCATGGATAAGCGGATGCAGCCATCCGGGGCAAGGAAAGACAAATCGCCCCTGCTCCGGGGATTGGCATTCGGTATCGTGTTCGGCTTTCTGCTTCAGAAAGGCGGTGCGACAAAGTATGACGTGATCGTCGGGCAACTGCTGCTCACCGATTTCACTGTCATCAAGATAATGCTCTCCGCCGTTCTGGTCGGAATGATCGGTATTCATGCAATGAAGAGCTTGGGTTGGGTGGATCTTTATCCAAAACCAGGATCTGCGGGCATGAACATTATCGGCGGATTGATCTTCGGGGCAGGCTTTGCGTTACTGGGCTATTGTCCCGGAACCATTGCTGGTGCCATCGGCAACGGCTCGCTGGACGCCCTGGTCGGAGGACTGGCGGGCATACTGATCGGTTCCGGCCTTTTTGCATCACTCTACCCGCGTCTCAGCAGGGGCATTCTGATGAAAGGCAGTTTTGGCGACATGACCTTCCCGCGCTTGTTCAAAGTCAACCACTGGATGATCGTCATCCCCGCTGTAACACTGATTTTTTTACTGCTGTACTGGCTGGAACGGGCCGGTTTGTAACACCCGCAAGTGGAGACTTGTTTCCGGTGCAGCACAGAAGAACCTGTTCCACTTGACGTCGCTGACGCGCCACAGCCGAACCGAAGCGTTACCGACTGAATGTGAAGAGAGAGAGCATTATGGAATCGAAACCAAAAGATCCGAAAAAAACCGTGCCCATAAAGAATGCTTCGCTTGAACGTGTCATTAACCGAAACGAGAGAATCAAGGACAATGTCAAGCAGGCTGCAGATGATCTTACTTCGATCAATGAGATCCTCAGGCAGGGAAAGGAAGTCGAGAGCCCTGTTCAGATGATCAGGGAGGCCATCGCCCAGAACAAGGAGGTAGAGCAGAAAGTAGCGGTAGCCGCGGACGATCTGCATCAGGTCAACACCGAACTTGCCAAGGAAATGGCTGAGCGAAAAATGATCGAGACTGAGCTCGCAGATACCAGGAATGATCTGTCTGAGGCACACGACGATTTACTGGAATCCCGGGCAAAAGAAGAAGAATCAAGGGAAACCGCTCTTCATGATGCCCTCACGGGGCTGCCGAACCGTGTGTTGTTTGAGGAGCGACTCGATCAGGGGCTGATCCAGGCAAAACGCCACGGCTGGAAGCTTGCCGTCCTGTTCATGGACATCGACAATTTCAAGAACATCAACGATTCCCATGGTCATGATGTGGGAGACAGGGTGCTGCTTGCTGTGGCAGACCGTCTGAAGTCCGCCATTCGCGAAGAAGACACGGTCAGTCGCTGGGGGGGCGACGAGTTCGTGTGCCTGCTGCTGGAAGTCAGACAGGAAGCCGACGTGGTCCGCCTTGCAGAGTCGATCGTCAAAGAGGTTTCCGGGGCCTGCATGCATGATGGGAATGTTCTTCCCGTTGGAGTCAGTATCGGTGTTGCCATGCATCCGGCAGATGGAGAAACGGCAGCCGTCCTTTTTAAGAATGCCGATACAGCAATGTATGAAGCCAAGGGAAAAGAGAGGAGAGTTGTGATGTTTCGCGGTATTGGTTATGATTGTCATGAAAATGAATAGTTGTGTTGTATGGGATATTCAATTGCAGATAGTCTGATTAACGCATTCGAAACAGGGGTGCACCAAACATATTATGACCTTGACAATAACCATCTGACAACCGGTTTGACAATACGTTCCTGCGAAAGCCGGTTTTATCGGGTTTCGCAGGACTTGACGTTCACAGCAGAAAACCAGCCAGGCATGGAGAGATTCATGGTATGCATATCAGCCATAAACAAGTAATCATTTTTTCTGGAAGAGAATGACATGACAAAGAAGAAGGACCCTCCAAAGCCGGCCGGCCCAAAACTGGAAGAAAAGGGCAACAAATCTTCGCCGGAAGCCTTCGACGACGCTGCAGACCCGCAAACAAAGACCGAGCGTACCACCGGAAGCTTTCCGATCGTGGGTATCGGGGCTTCGGCCGGGGGGCTTGCGGCCTTTGAGGCCTTCTTCTCCGGCATGCCCGAAAATGCTGACCCGGGTATGGCCTTTGTTCTGGTGCAGCACCTGGCCCCGGATCACAAGAGCCTCCTCACCGACCTTATCCGGCGATACACCCGCATGCAGGTCTTTGAGGTCGAGGACGGCATGGTGGTGGTGCCAAACTGTGCCTACATCATCCCTCCCAATCGTGACATGGCCTTTTTGAACGGTACGCTGCAACTGCTTGAACCTTCGGCCCCGCGCGGCTTTCGACTGCCCATCGACTTCTTTTTCAGGTCCCTGGCCCAGGATCAGCGCGAGCGGGCCATCGGCGTGGTGCTCTCGGGCACCGGAAGCGACGGCACACTGGGGGTGCGGGCCATCAAAGGCGAGGGCGGCATGGTGATGGCTCAAAACCCCGAGTCCACCGAATACGACGGCATGCCGCGCAGCGCCATCGCCACGGGGCTTGTGGACTACGAACTGCCGCCGGCCGAAATGCCGACCCAGCTCATCGCCTACACTACCCATGCCTTCGGCAAGCCGCCCACTCACGCCGAGCACCCCCCAAAGACCGAGAACGCGCTCAAGAAGATATTTGTCCTGCTGCGCGCCCAGACCGGGCACGACTTTTCCCAGTACAAGCCCAGCACCAGCCAACGCCGTGTCGAACGGCGCATGTCCGTGCACCAGATCGAAACACTGGATGGCTACGTCAAATTCATCCAGCAGAGGCCCGAGGAAGTGGAGGCTCTGTTTCGCGACATGCTGATCGGTGTGACGAACTTTTTCCGCGACCCCGAAGCCTTCGAGATACTGGAAGAGCTTATCATTCCAAAGCTCTTTGCCGGCAAGCGCGCTGATGCCGTTATCCGTATATGGGTGCCGGGGTGCTCCACCGGCGAAGAGGCCTATTCCCTGGCCATTCTGCTGGCCGAGCGCCAGGAGGCATTGAAACAGGGCTTCAGGGTACAGGTCTTTGCCACTGACATCGACAGCAACGCCATTGCCGCGGCCCGTGCCGGAATCTATCCGGCTTCCATCGCCACCGACCTCACACCGGAGCGGCTGGCGCGTTTTTTTACCGCCGATCCTGGCGAGAGTGCCTACCGCATCCACAAAGGCATTCGAGACATGCTGGTTTTTTCGGAGCAGAGCGTGATCAAGGACCCGCCCTTTTCCAAGCTGGACCTGATCAGTTGCCGCAACCTCCTGATCTACCTGGGCGGCTCTCTGCAAAGAAAGCTCATCCCGCTTTTCCACTACGCTTTGAACCCACGCGGATTCCTCTTTCTCGGAACATCCGAGACCTTGGGCGAGCATGGCGATCTCTTTACGGCGCTTGACCGCAAACAGAAAATCTACCAGCGCAAGGAAGACCTTGTCGGCATCAAGCGAGCAAGTCTGGGGCGGTTCCTGCCAACCATGTCAGCAACCGCTGCACAGAATCTGCGCACCGACCAGAAGACGGTCCATCCACGAAAACAGCCACTGCGCGAGCTCACAGAACAGGCCCTTCTGCAGCAGGTCGTCCAGGCAGGAGCGCTGGTCAATGCCGGGGGGGATATTCTCTACATCCACGGCCGAACCGGCATGTACCTTGAACCCGCCCCCGGGGAGAGCGGACACAACAATATCCTGAAAATGGCCCGGGAAGGTTTGCGGCGCGACCTGACCACGGCACTGCACAAAGCAGTACAAACCAGTGATACCGTGCTGTTCCCGGGAGTGCGGGTGAAGACCAACGGCGACTTCACCACCGTCAATCTGATTGTCCGTCCGGTGGACGCTGCCCCTTCGGCTTCGCCCGAGCAGCCATTGTACCTTGTCATCATGGAGCCGGCAAAAGAACCATTGAACGGTGACTTGTCTTCATTACCTTGTGGGCAGGCCTGCAAGCCCTCGTCGGAAGAGCCGGTCGGCGAGGAAGTCGACGACCGCATAAAGTTGCTGAAGAAGGAGCTGCGGGCCAAGGAGGAGTATCTTCAGACCACCAAAGAAGAGCTGGAGACCTCCAACGAAGAGCTCAAGTCGTCCAACGAGGAGATGCAGTCGGTCAACGAGGAACTGCAATCCACCAACGAGGAGCTGGAGACATCCAAGGAAGAGCTGCAATCGGTCAACGAAGAGCTGGCTACGGTCAACACCGAGCTGCAAACCAAGGTTGCCGACCTCTCACACGCCAACAACGACATGAGCAATCTTCTGGCCGGCACCGGCATCGCAACAGTCTTCGTGGACCACCGGTTGCGCATCCTGCGCTTCACTCCTGCAGCCACCAAGATCATCAACCTGATCCAGAGCGACATCGGCAGGCCCGTGTCCCACATCGTCTCCAACCTGCCCGGCTACGACAGCCTGAAGGAGGACACGCAGGCTGTGCTCAACACCCTGGTCCCCAGGGAGACTGATGTGCAGACCACCGAGGGCAGGTGGTACACCATGCGCATTCAGCCCTACCGCACAATTGATAACGTTATCGAGGGCGCGGTGCTGACCTTTGTGGACATCACTACGGTGCGAAAGCTTCACGAGGCGCTGCGGGTGAACGAAGAGCGGCTGCGGGTCGCCCTCAACGCTGCTTCCATCTCCGTTTTCAATCAGGACCTTGACCTTCGCTACACCTGGATTCAAGCCACAACCACTGGATTCTCATCGGAACCGATCATCGGCAAGACCGACGCCGACCTTTTTCCGGAACATGAAGCCTCCGTTCTGACAAGCATCAAGAAACACGTTCTGGCAAGCGGAGAAGGCGTCCGGCAGAACGTCCGGATAACTGCTGCAGGCAAGAGCTTTGTCTATGACTTGACCATCGAACCGCTTAGAGATTCCAGCAATGACATAGTCGGGATAACCTGCGCATCACTTGATGTCACCGGGCAACAGGGCCGGGAGCTGACGGATTCATGCGCAAACGGCGCTTCGCCATCATCCGGCGAAGCAGACAACACATGAAAAACCACGAGAACCACCCCACAGACCCTGCGGATCTGCGAAAAAAGGCTGAAGCCCTTGCCCGGGAAACGACCGCACGGTCGCCGAAAGACAGCACGACCCTCTCGCCCGGGGAGATCAGGAAAACACTCCATGAACTACGGGTGTACAAGATCGAACTGGAGATGCAGAACGAGGAGCTTCGAACGGCCCAGACGGAGATCGAGGCCGGGAGGGCGCGCTATTTCGACCTCTACAACCTTGCCCCGGTGGGCTACTGCACCCTGTCCGAGAGTGGACTGATCATCGAGGCCAACCTCAGCGCCGCCACTTTGCTTGGCAGTGCCCGCAGCCTGCTTTCAAAGCAGTCGTTTTCCCGTTACATCCTCAGTGACGACCAGGACATCTATTACCTGCATCGCAGAAAACTTTTTGATACCGGCGAACTGCAGGAATTTGAACTGCGGCTTGTCAAACCCGACGGTACACCGTTCTGGGCGCATCTGACGGTAACTGCCGCTCAGTCTGAAGACGGCGCTCCCGTCTGCCGTGTGGTGTTAAGCGACATAACCGGGCGAAAGCTGGCCGAGGCCGAACAGGCCAAACTTGAGGGTCAGCTCCAACAGGCTCAGAAGATCGAATCGGTGGGAAGGCTGGCCGGCGGGGTGGCCCACGACTTCAACAACATGCTTGGTGTAATCCTTGGCCACGTTGAGCTTTCCCTGGACAGCATCGGACCGGACCATCCCCTTCGTCCCGATCTCGAAGAGATTCGCAACGCAGCGCAGCGCTCCGCCGACCTCACACGCCAGCTCCTGGCATTTGCCCGCAAACAGACCATAACCCCCACGGTGATTGATCTCAACAACACTGTGGAAGGCATGCTCAACATGCTGCGACGGCTCATTGGAGAGAACATCAATCTGGCCTGGAAACCCGACCCTGGTCTCTGGTCGGTCAAGATGGACACCACACAGATCGATCAGCTGCTGGCCAATCTCTGCGTCAACGCCCGGGACGCCATCACGGGCAACGGCATGATCAGCGTGGAGACCCGCAACATCACCCTGGACGAGGAATACTGCGCCCAGCAGGCGAGTTTCATCCCGGGCGAGTATGTGATGCTGAATGTGAGCGACGACGGCTGCGGCATTGATTCCAAAACACTCCTGCTGATCTTTGAACCTTTCTTCACGACCAAGGAGATGGGTAAGGGAACCGGCCTCGGTCTTGCCACCGTGTATGGTATCGTCAAACAGAACAACGGCTTCATAAACGTTTACAGTGAGCAGGGTCAAGGAACGACCTTCAGCATCTACCTGCCGCGGCATTCTGCTGAAGCGGTGCCAATGCCGAAACAAATCCCTGTCCAGACGGTGTCGCATGGTCACAAGACCATATTGCTTGTGGAAGACGAACCGGCCATCCTGAAAATGATCACCATCATGCTCGAACGTCAGGGTTACACCGTACTGGTGGCGAGAACTTCGAGCGAAGCCATTAGTCTGGCCGGTGAAAACGCTGGCCGGATCGACCTGCTCCTGACCGACCTGGTGATGCCTGAAACAAACGGCCACGATCTGGCCAGGAATCTTACAACCATTGATCCAGGCCTGAAATGTCTGTACATGTCCGGCTACACAGCCGACATCCTCGCACACCACGGGGTGCTGGGCGAAGGTGAACAATTCATCCAGAAGCCTTTTTCATTGAAGGACCTCACTGCAAAGCTGCGTGAGGTACTTTACAACCAGCATGCCGAACAGAAAACCAATACAGGCTGACGATCGTATCAGCATTGTCACCCCCCGACAGGTTCAGCTCCGGGGCTGTCTCAGTTGAAGGAAGCCTTGACTCCCGCCCAGGTGTGGGATTCCAGGCTGAAGGTCGTGTCGTGGTACTGCATGAATGACCGGGCAAAATCAGGCTGAAAGAACTCAGCGATGCAGTCAGGGGTGTCGGGCTGGCTCTGATCAACCACATTGACGCCGTTGGACATGGGTTCGTACAAGGATGCGAGGGCTTGTCCGGAGGGAGCATGTGGTTCGGAATGGCAGAAGTGGTGTGAAGATGACGATCATGGTCATCTGGAAACTGAAGGTGTTCCTGCGGCGCTTGAGACCAAACCTGGCCAGGCTGTTCCTGCTGCGTGGTCAATGATCTGCCGTTGACCTTTTTGTCCGCTGCCCTTATCAGTTGGGTACGTTTTAATTGTCCTTGAACGCTTCAGGAACGGAGGGGGAATGGACATTCCAAGCGGAGTATTGGCCGGGTTCCTTGCCTGGTTCATCGTGCGGGTGGTCCTGACCGGCTTCTATACGGTCGCGCCGCATCAACGTGCGGTGAAGACAGTCTTCGGTAAGGCCAGGAGGGTGGGGAATCTCACCACACTGGAAGACCCGATCTCAGACATGCTGCGCGACACGGAGAAGGAGCGCTACTGCTTCCCGCAGGTGCACGTTATCATGCCTGGCGGACCCTACTTCAAGTGGCCATGGGAGAAGATCTACAAGGTCTCGGTCGCAACCGAGACTGCGAACATGGCCTTCGACCCCGAGTCGCCAACCGCGAACCACAACGGCACGATGCTGGAAGCTGTGACAAAGGACCAGTTGAACACCGGCCTTACGGGGCAGATCAGGTTCCAGGTCTCCGAGAAGAACCTGTACGCCTACATCTTCGGTGTGACCAAGCCAATTGCTCATGTGATGGGGTATTTCGTGTCGGTGTTGAGAGAAAGGATAGCCACCTTCGAGGCTCCCGGGAAGGCTGAGGACGATGCCAGGACCAACACGGTTTCAGTCGAGGGTATCTCGATCAACGACCTGCGCAAGAACCTGCGTGACCTGAACGAACACATGGACACCGAGTGCAGGTGTTCGCAGGCCAGGTACGGGATACTTCTGGATGCTTCGCTGATAACCGGGATCGATCCTCCGCCGGAGGTCGAGTCGGCCCTTGCCGCCATCAACACGGCGCACAACCAGGTTTCCTCCGACATAAGCCTTGCGACGGCGGCTGCCGATCAGAGGATAGTGGAGTCGAAGAGGGCCGTGGAGATCGAGACGCTGAAGGCCGAGGCCGATGTTGAGCCGCTGCGGCGCCTTGCGGCCCAGCTCTCCCTTCTGAAGCAGAACGGGATGGGCGCCATGGA
This sequence comes from candidate division Hyd24-12 bacterium UBA6080, assembly GCA_002436025.1. Taxonomy (GTDB): domain Bacteria; phylum Fermentibacterota; class Fermentibacteria; order Fermentibacterales; family JCC-6; genus UBA6080. Next base: position 58,121 of record DIXM01000016.1, on the reverse strand, counting down.
AGCCTACGTGCGCACTGTTCGCCTGGCGCTGCTGTCAAAAGCCCAGCGTCTGATCACGGAGGTGAAGCCGTGAACCCGATGATAAATTCAGTGATAACCTTTTTGGTTTTTCTTGTCGGTGTGCCCATACTGCTTTGGATTGTTCGGATGTCAGGGGCATACGCCATCGTGCGCGAGCGCAGGTGCCACGTGTACGTCCTGTTCGGGAATGTGATAGGGATAATTGACAAGCCGGGCCTTGTCTGCCTGTGGACCAAGCTGGGGTGGAGGGCCCTGTTCGTGAACTGGCTGGGACGCTGCCACGTGACGGACATGAGGCTTGATCAGCAGTACCTCAGGAGCCAGCCCGTGAACTCCGAAGAGGGCGCGCCCATGGGCATCGGCATCTGGTTCGAGATGTTCGTGAGCGACCCCGTGGCCTACCTTTTCAAGAACAGGAACCCCAGGGGTTCCCTGGCGGCCAACGTCAGCAACTCCACGGTGCGCTGCCTGAGCAACCTGCCCCTGGCCAAGATGCTCGTGGACAGGCACCCCATGAGCCGCACCGTTCGTGACGAGGTGACGCCCAAGTCCAACGAGTGGGGTTACAAACTCGGGTCAATCTACATCCGCAAGGTTCACTTCCGTGACCCTGAGATGATCGCCCAGATCGAGAGCAAGGTGGTCAACAGGCTTCGCCAGGTCACGGCCGCGATAAAGCAGGACGGCGCCAACCAGGTGAACATCATCAGGAGCACGGCTGAGCGCCTTGCTGCCGTCGAGTTCGGCAAGGCGGCTGCGGTGCGCCCTGCCATCGTGGGCAAGGCCATGGCAGAGATAAGCGCCGACCCCCAGGTGGCCGAGACCATGTTCGAGATACTCGAGACCCAGAAGATGCTTGAGGGGGAGGGCAAGATCACGCTGCTCCGCCTGAAGGAAAAAGCCCTTCTCACAGACCTGCTGGCGGCAGAAAAGCCGCCTGTGTGAGGGAGGGCGTTGTGAAGGGCTTTCTCTACTGGGCGCCGAGGATACTGTGCATCCTGTTCGGAGTGTTCCTCAGCCTCTTCTCGCTCGACGTGTTCGAGTCGGGGAGGGGAGTGGGGGAAACGCTCCTCGGCCTCATGATCCACCTTGCACCGGTGTTCCTTATCTATCTGATACTCGTCGTGTCATGGCGGCGGGAGTGGGTGGGTGCCCTGCTCTTCGCCGCCCTGGCGGTGTTCTACGTTGTCGCCACGAAGGGCAGGGAACACTGGGGCGCGTATGCGAGCATTTCGGGGAGCCTTGCCGTGATCAGCGCCCTGTTCCTTGTGAACTGGATGCGAAGAAGGGGCTGAGCCTCTTCGCGGGGCAATCTGTTGCCGATGGAGGGTCTTGACCCTGTTCCCGGTCTATCTCAGCGGAGGGTGCGGAATGTCAGGAAGAGCCAGTTCCTTAAAGTTGCTTGTCGGGTTGACTGCGATCCTGGCAGTACCCTGCTCGTCCGATCCCGGGGAAACCTTAACCGGTTGGCAGGCTCCCCCTGAAGACATACTCGAGGTGCTTCACGCGCCGCAGCTGCCCTGGGTGTGGACCTCGCCGACCGGTGAGTACCTGCTCCTCGCGGACCCCGTGCTTTATCCCCCTCTCGAGTCTCTGGCTGCACCCATGCACAAGCTGGCCGGGATCAGGGTCGATCCGGTTCTGAACAGCGTTCAGGGAAGCTACGGGGCTTTATCACCGCGCCTTGTCATGGTTTCGGATGGGAGGGTGGTGCCTCTGGCGCTTCCTTCAGACCTTCTGGTTCAGGGGGTTGATTTCACAGCGGACGGGAAGCGTTTTGCCCTCACCGTGGCCGGGTCGGACCACATCGGTCTGTGGATTGGGGGAGTGGATGAAGCCCTTCACGAGGTGGAGAACCTGGCGCTGAACCCGCTAATCGCCGACGCAGTGAGCTGGACGCCCGACCAGGAACGTCTTTTATGCCTGCGGGTTCCCGAGAGGGGGCCGGTCCCCGGGCCCCCCGCCATTCCGGAAGGACCCGAGGTCTCGGAGGGGGAGGGCGCTTCCGCGCGCTCAACCTATGAGGCGCGCGACCTCCTTCAGACCGCTTACGACGACGAGCTGTTCGAGTATTACTTCGTTTCGGAGCCGGTAATCGTTGACCCCGCGGACGGCAGTATGACAGTGATCGGGGAGGCCGGCCTCTACTGTAAAGTGGATTTCTCGCCTGATGGAGAGTACATCCTGGTGGAACGGCTGGTGGGTCCCTGGTCCCACGAAGTTGCCTGCTGGAGGTTCGGGATTGATATCAAGATCTGGAACGCCTCGGGCGAGCCGGTGGCCGATGTGGCCGTGCTGCCCCTGGCTGATGCGGTGCCCGTGCACGGCGTGCGAACCGGTCCCCGCATGGTCTTCTGGAGGGCCACTGCACCCCATGATCTTTACTGGCTGGAAGCGCTCGACGGTGGCGACCCCATGGCCGAGGTTCCCCACCGGGACAGGCTCATGATTCTCCGGGAACCCTTTACCGGTGAGCCCTCGGAGGTGTTCAGAGCCGGGCACCGGGTCTCGGACGTGGCATGGGGCACCGGTGGTACGCTGATGCTGGGTCAGTACGAGAGGATGCGGCGGTGGTACCACGTCTGGCTCCTTGATGTGGACGAGGGCACATCCAGGCTCTGGTACGACCTGGACGCAGGGGACAGCTATGGCAACCCCGGCTATCCCGTGTTCACCCAGTTACCCAACGGCGAATGGGTCATGCGCCAGAAGGGGAGCGGGGTGTATTTCAGCGGCACTGGCTCAACGGAGGATGGGGACAGGCCGTTCCTTGACCTTCGAGACCTTGAGACCGGGGAAGCACAGCGTCTTTTCCGCTGCGCCCCTAATCGTTACGAGTTCTTCGAGGCGTTCGCCGGAAGCGATGACCGCTTCGTGTTCCGTTCCGAATCCCCTGCGGATGTTCCCAACTACCACCTGGCGACACTGGGCGGGATGATCGAAGCCGGGGAGGGTGAAGCGACCCGGGCCCTGACCAGCGTGCCCATAACCCGTTTTGAAGACCCCTCGCCGCAGCTTCGGCAGATCACGAGCCGCATCGTCCACTATGAGAGGGCCGACGGGGTCCCGCTGAGTTTCAACCTGTACCTGCCCCCGGGGTATACCGGGGGAACACCATTGCCAACGGTTGTCAGCGCGTATCCACTAGAGTACTCCGATGCGGCCACGGCCGGTCAGACCAGGGGTTCCGACCGGCGTTTCATGCGCATATACGGCTCCTCGCACCTCTTCTTCCTCCTGCGTGGTTACGCGGTTCTGGACCAGACCGCGATGCCCATGATAGGCGACCCGGAAACCACTTATGACACCTTCACCGAGCAACTGGTGGCCGACGCCGAGGCTGCGGTGACCAAGGCCGTGGAGATGGGGGTGGCCGACCCGGAGAGGATAGGTGTGATAGGCCACAGCCACGGTGCCCTCATGGTTGCCAACCTCCTGGCCCACACCGACCTCTTCAGGGCAGGCATTGCAAGAAGCGGCTCCTATAACAAAACGAACCAGCCCTTTGGTTTCCAGTCGGAGCGGCGGTCGCTTTATGAGGCCAGGGACGTGTACATAAACGTCTCGCCCCTCTTCTTCGCAGACCGGATCGATGAACCCATCCTGATCATTCACGGCTCGGATGACTCCAACCCCGGAACCCTCACAAGCCAGTCCGAGGTTTTCTACGAGGCGGTGCGCAGTTCAGGGGGTACGGCCAGGCTGGTGCTTCTCCCTTTCGAAGACCACGGTTACACTGCCCGGGAGAGCGTGGAGCACGTGCTCTGGGAGCAGCTGCGCTGGTTCGACATGCACATGGGGGCTGCGGAAGCATCGAGATAGAGGGGCTTCAGCACGGTTGGCAACCCGGTTTTGAGTGCGCTGCCGACACGTCGTGCCCTACAGCTCAGCGAAGTAAAGCCCCCCGCTTGAGCGGAAAAGGATCGCACCTCCCGAGGGCAGCTCGACCGCCTCGTTCATGGGGTCCATCAGTGCGCCGATCCCGGGATAGCTGTCAGTCACCGTTACTTCGAATGTCTCCCAGTCCACCCATGCCACCAGCAGGGGTTCCCGGTAACCACTTGTCAAGAGGTACCTGCCGTCGGCAAGCCTTCCGCCTGCTGTGATCTCTGCTCCAGGGTTGTGGACTGTCCGTCCGTCGGCCCAGCGGATGAGCTGGCCCTTGCCGTCGCGGGAAAGGCCGGCGTTGGGGAGTACCCACTGTTCGATTATCCCCCAGGGCATGTCTTCCGAATATGGAAGCTCAAGGAGAGTCTCGCCGGTTGAGGCGTCCGCTATCAGATTGGGTGGCCAGCTGCCGCAGGCGGCAAGATCGGACCATGGGTTGGCCGTAAAGCCGTCTCCGAGGAAGCCTGCAGAGCCTCCGCTGCGGCTTCCGTCAGTTGGGTCCACCAGGTATCCCTGGAACTCCGTTTTCTCTTCTTCCCTCAGCCAGTGGTCGAGCATTCCCTGTGGTGTGGCGGGGCACTGGAGGAGGGGAGAGCCGTAGAACCTGTCGCCGCTCCGGGTGAACTGGAAGTCGGGGCCGCTTCCAACCTCCATGGAGAGGGCGACAAGCCTTGTCCCGCTTCCGTCGGGTCGTGTGATGAAGACACCCGCAGGGCCGGGGACGTAGTCCTCACTGGTCTGGAGGGAGTCGGGCACCCTTAGGTTGATGGTGTAAAGAAGCATCGAACCGTCGGGGCTCGCGCGTAGAAGGCCTTCCTGTCCACAGTATTCCCAACCGTGGTCGGCCGGGTTCCAGTCCGTTTTGATAATGGTGTCGGAAGACGGTTCCGCCGGGTTCATCGAATGCAGGTGCCCGTCGGCGTCCCTGTAGATCACGGTGTCGTCAGGAAGCACCACGTACCCCGGATAGTAGTTGGAGAGGTCTGTGGCTATGAGAACGGGTTCAGCCGCTAATGATGTCGCGGCGAGCGCAAGCAGCATTGAGAGAATGTTTTTCATAATGGAACAGGTTTCACTTTAGGCGGAAAACGCACGGGCGAAAACGTCGTTCGCGTACCGTAGTTCAACTGCACCCTCATCGATCTCGCGGCACCGCCTGCGCAGCTCTGTTCGCCAAGCCTCAGATAGTTCGGTTTCGGAAGAGGCATCAAGGCTCTCGATGAGTTGTTCAGCAATGTATGCCCGTGCCTGGGATGAAAGAGCCAGGGCATCCTGTACTATCTTTTCAACAGATGATCTCATGTCACAATGATGTTCATATCACTACGGATGGTCAATTGAGCGGTTGGTCGAGCAGAAAGAAAAGAATGAGAACAGGCTCCTGTGGCACGTTCACTGAAGTGTTTAAATGGTCGGGGCGACTGGATTTGAACCAGCGACCCCCTACTCCCAAAGCAGGTGCGCTACCGGGCTGCGCCACGCCCCGACCGGAACTGCTATTCTACAATGGGGTATATGAAGCTGCAACCTTGACCCGGATGTGGTTTCGGGAAATGTTTGCATTGTCGCACTGTCTTACCTCAACCCGATTCCGGGGAGTTTCCCCGTGAAGAATGGACCTTTATGACCGCTCTGTTACTAGCGCTTTTTGCCATGTCGGCCGACGGATGGTTCTCGGTGATGGTTCCCGAAGTCTCCACTGCCGATCTTACATACCTCTCCAGCCAGGGCTTCGACATCGAAGCGGTGTTCGTGGACAGGGCCAGGGTCTACGTGAACGAAGACCGCATGACGATGCTTCGGGGGCTTGGGTACAGCCCTGTCGTTCTTGAGGTTCCAACGCCCCTGGTGCCATACCCGTCCATAACCGATGTCAACACCAACCTTGCCACGATAGTTTCCGATCACTCTTCCATATGCCGGCTGGAAACCATCGGCACCACGGTTCAGGGCAGACCCATATACGCTGTGGTGGTTTCCCAGAACGTCACTCAGAACGAGGCCGAGCCCAGGGTTCGGGTCTGCGGCAACATACACGGAGACGAAAAGGGTTCGGGGATGACGGTTCTGAACTTCCTGACCGTTCTGACAGACAACTACGGCACAAGCGAGATGTGCACCTACCTTGTGAACAATGCCGAAACATGGATCATTCCCGTTATGAACCCCGACGGTTACTTTGCAAATGACAGATACAATGCACACGACGTAGACCTCAACAGGAACTGCAGCTACATGTGGAGCGGCGGCGGGTCATCGCCCTTCAGCGAACCCGAGACTCAGGCCCTCCGCAACATCACACAGCCGGACTGGCCCTCGCTCACCAACCTGCGGAACGTGTTCGCCGGCGGGTTCTCGGGGCACGATGGCGCGCAGTGCGTGAATACGGTGTGGAACTACAGCGTGAGCGCGCCCATTCAGGACCTGGCCGTTGTCACGGCCCAGGCACAGGCGTACGCCTGGCATCCCTCAATTACGGCATACTACGGCCCCAACAACTGGGACATCTGGATCCCCGGGGCGGCATGGTACCCCACCAATGGCGACGTGAACGACTGGAGCTACGGCGAGTGCGGTACGGTAGACCACACCATCGAGGTCTCCAACGCCAAGGCGCCGGCGGACTGGCCCGGCGTGGCAAACGCAAACTACATGCCCATCCTTCAGTGGGCGGTGAGCTGCCTCTACGGCGTTCACGGAACGGTCACCAACGGTATTGGGGACCCGCTGGACGCGCAGATCGACATTTCCATGCCCGACGGTTCCGATTCAACACCGCTCCGGTTCACGAGAAGCGACGTGGTAAACGGCGGTTACTCCAAGAGCCTTGTCGCAGGCACCTACAACATCACGGCAACAGTTGCCGGCGCAGGCAGCCAGACCCAGACCGGGGTCGTTGTGGGCGCTGCTCAGATGGTGGAGGTCAACTTCGTGTTCTCCACCGGGATAGAGGATGGGAGCTCGGGTATCTCATCGTCCCTTGCTCTCTCCGCAAGCCCCAACCCCGTGCGCGGGAACTGCATTATTGCCCTCTCCGGTCAGGGGCTTGAGGGAAGGCTTGCAATTTACGATATTACGGGCCGTATGGTTCACCAGGCGACCCTGTCCGCACAAACCGGCGTTTACGCCTGGAATGCGGCGGGAACTGTCCCTGCGGGAGTCTACACAGTGGTGTACACTTCCGGAGGGGAATCCGCATCCACAAGGCTTGTGGTTACGGAATAGGCTGAAAGGCAACTCTCATGGCACACAAGAAAAGCAGTTCGAGCTCCAGGAACGGTCGTGACAGCGCTGGAAGAAAGCTGGGGGTCAAGGCTCCGGCCGGCGCCCTGGTCAGCGCCGGAACGATCATCATCCGCCAGAGGGGTTCGACCATCCACCCCGGCTTGAATGTTGGCAAGGGACATGACGACACCCTCTTCGCGAAGATCGAGGGCAGGGTCAAGTTCCACATGATGGGGGCGAGAAGAGTCGCTTCCGTGGTTCCAGACATCCGGGCGTAGTGGAGCCTGGTGCCGGTTACCTGCTCGGGGGAATAGGGCAGCTTCTTACAATGAAGGGACCATCGGGTCCCAGAAGGGGCGCCCTCTCGGGAGAGATCGGTCTTATTGAGAATGCGGCCCTGGTTTGTTCCGACGGCAAAGTCGTCTGGAGCGGGCCTCAAAGTGGGCTGCCTTCTCATTTTCTTGCCCTTCCATACCACGATGCCGGTGGAAGGGTCGTGACGCCGGGTTTTGTGGACTCGCACACCCATCCGCTTTTCGGGGCGACACGCCACGGCGAGTTCGCCATGCGTGCCGCGGGGGCCGACTACGAGCAGATAGCCGCTGCTGGCGGGGGCATACTCAACAGCGTCCGCGCCACTCGGGAAGCCTCCGATTCGCTCATAGAGAAGAACCTTCGGGAAGCCCTTGGTCGCATGCTCGCCCTGGGCACCACCACGGTGGAGGCCAAGAGCGGTTACGGCCTCGATCTCGAGACCGAGCTGCGCTGCCTGCGGATACTCTCACGCGTACGGAAAACGATTCCCCAGACGGTGCTTCGAACCTTTCTGGGGGCGCATGCCATTCCACTCGAGTTTGCCGGGAACCCCGGCAGCTACCTCGAGTTCCTTGGTTCGGAAGTGCTTCCTGCAGTCGCCGCCGGTGACCTCGCCGACTTTGTTGACATCTTCTGCGAGAAGGGGGTTTTCACGCCCGAGGAAAGCCGAAGGCACCTCGAGGCGGCCAAAGCCCTGGGCTTCAGGGTCAGGATACACGCCGACGAGTTCCACGACACGGGCGGCGCTGCAATTGCCGTCGACCTGGGGGCCATGAGCGCGGACCACCTTCTTTCGGTGTCCGACCTCAACATCGGAAGGCTCGCGTCATCCCGGACGGTGGCAACGCTCCTTCCCGGAACGGCCCTCTTTTTGAACAAACCCTTCCCGCCGGGAAGGAAGCTTCTTGATGCCGGCGCGGCGGTTGCCCTGGCATCGGATTTCAATCCGGGGAGTTGCTACTGTGAGTCAATGCCCTTCATGCTGAGCCTTGCCGTCTGTGCCTGCGGATTCACCGTTGAGGAGGCTCTTGTGGCCGCAACGGCCAACGGCGCGGCTGCCTTGGGGTTGCCGGACAGGAAGGGCTCGCTCGTTCCGGGCCATGACTCGGACTTCATCGTGTGGAATCTTGACGACTACAGGCGCATTCCCTACCATATGGCAGTGCCGGACATCGGCACCGTAAACTGCGGCTTGGCGGTTCACAATACCGGGGAGAGTTTCTCGTGAACGAGACTGTGGAAGTACTGAAGAAAAAGGCTCATGATCTTGTTCAGAAGGGCAAGCTCGACAGCGCCCTGAGGGCTTTCACCCTCATCCTTGAATCGGACCCCACCGATGCAAGCGTTCACAACAAGGTGGGGGACATCCTTCTGAAGACCCATTCGGAATCCGAAGCCCTGTCACACTTTTTAACGAGCGCCGAGCTTTACTACAGGGAGGGGCTGCACATGGTGTCCCTCTCCGTGTGCCGGAAGATACTTCGGGCGTCTGAAGAGATAGCCCAGGCGCACTACCTCATGGGCAAGTGCTACCAGACGCAGGACAAGGCCGACCAGGCCCGGAAAGAGTTCATCAAGTTTCTCTCCATCGAAGGCGGCAAGACCGAAGACACCGTAGGGGAGGTTCTGAGGGCTTTGACCACCCTCGACCCCGAAGAGGACAAATGGGTGCTCCTTCTTGCCAAAACAGCGTACAAGCAGAAGAACGAGGCCTTCCTTGACTACGCAGTGGGGCTTGCCCTCGAGCGGGACATTCCACAGCACGATAAGATGCACGCGATGCTGACCACTCTCAGGAAGAACCAGATCAGGAACAGCCTGGAATCAGCCGCGGCCTCCAGGGCCGAAAAGGCGCCCTCCAAAACAACTGCACCCGTCCAGAGGAAGGCAAGGCCGGCACCCAAACCTGAACCCACGCCCGAACCCGTGCCCGAAACCAGAGCAAGACCCGAAGCAATACCCGAGCCCATCCCTGCACCTGAACCTGAACCTGAACCTGCACCAGAACCCGAACCTGTACCTGAACCTGTACCTGAACCGGAATCCGAGGAGAGCCTTCTCGAGTCGCTTGATTTCAGCGAGGCGGACTTCGGCACCAACGAGCAGGTTGAGCAGGAGCGCAGGGTCGTTGACGAGATCATCGGGGTCAACCCCGACCAGGACAGGGAGACACCCTTTGAAAGGATTCTCACTGAAGGCCCCAGGCGCATTGGCGAGTATTTCGTTGCCAGCGGTCTTCTGAAGGCGGGAGACGTTCTGAGGGCACTCGAAAAGCAGAACGCAGAGATGCGTGAGGCCAGGCTGGGAGATGTTCTTGTTGCAATGGGGCTGGTGTCGGTGCGGCAGGTCCGTGAAGCCCTTTCCAGGCAGGTAGCCGACATAAGGGCCAACCTTGCCAAGAACCCCGCCGATGCCCTGGGTCATGTTGAAATGGCCAACCTCCTCCTCGATGTGGGCGACTTCTACGGCGCGGTGAGCGCATACCTTCAGGCGGCCGACATTTATCGCAACGAAGACCGCGACTACATGGTGTTCGAGCTTCTCGAGGGCGTGCTTGACATCTGCCCCGAGTCACTGTCGGCAGCCAAGGAGCTGATCCGCATAAGGCACACCATTGGCAGCAGCGGTCAGGCCAGGGCGTTCTACAGGCTTGCAGTGGCGTATCTGCTCAACGGCAGCAACTACGAGGCAATGGCAGCCCTCCAGACTGCCCTCGAGGTCGATCCGGCCTACACCGACGCCAGAAACCTCATGACCGGCATCTGCCCCGACTACAAAGACCACCGGAACCTCGCCGACATGGCCGAGATCCTCGACGACATCGAGCGGGTCAAGACAGATTCTTCCAAGGGGTTCCTGGCCGGAATGATCAGGGAGTTCAAGGAGGGGGTGAACGCGTACATCCCCGCCGAAGACTACAAGACCCATTTCGACCTTGGAATAGCCTACATGGAGATGGGGCTCTTCCGCGAGTCGGTATCCGAGTTCGAGAAGGTTCTCACCAACCCGGGCTTCAGGCTTCGCGCCCGGGAGATGCTGGGAAGGTGCGCCTTCAGCATGCAGCGCTACGACGAGGCTGAAGACCACTTCCGCAAGGGAATGGCGCTGGCGGGGAGCGATACCCGGTCCATGGTGGGGTTTCATGTGAACCTTGCAAAGGTTTACTCCTTCACCGGCCGTGACAGCCACGCTGCCGCAGAGCTGGAAGCGGCCGCAGCCCTCGATCCGGTGCTTTCCAGGGCGCTCTCACTGGAGTGATGAGCCCAATCCAGCCATGACAAGGATGGACCGGCGCCCATGAACGGAATACCCACCACAATCGCCGCCCTGATCCTGGCCCTTGTGCTCTTCGCACTGGGTTCACTTCACAGGCGGGAAGACAGTGCCCGGAAAACCATAGCAAGGCTTCACGCGCGAAACGAAGATCTTGCGCGGGAGCTCGCATCACTCGAACTTCTCAAGACCCGGCTTCTAAGCCGTGTGGGTGAAGCGCTGTCCCTTCCACTCCAGACTGCCTCCGAGGCCGCCGACAAGCTCAGGGCACAGGGGGCCGACCTTCCGGAAGAGATCAGGACGAGCCTCTCGGACCTTTCCGGCGAGATCTCCTCCATAACAAGCATTCTGGGCATGTTCGAGGAGATGGCCATCCGGGGCGACGAAGACCCTGTACTCGGTGAGCTGCCCGTGGTGGAGCTGGACACGGTGGCCATCGACTCGGTCCAGAAAGTCATGGACGACACCGGATGGAGCAGCGTTTCCCTGGCGGTGAGCCTCGACCCCGGCATTCGCGTAAGGGGTTCTGTGGCCCGCCTCACCGAAGCCCTGGACAACCTTCTTAGAGAGGCGCTGAGACGGGTCTCCCCGGGCTCGGTGATCTCCGTTACCCTGACCGCAGAGGACAAGGCCGCGTGCCTTACCATCTCCTACGACAACCTGAACCCCGGTGTGAAGGAATCCATCCTCGGAACCGGGATGGCCAGGCTCATCGTGACGTCGCTCGGAGGCTGGCTGAATGAAGACCATGAGAGGGGGGTGCTCTCCATGAGCCTTCCCCTGGCGGAAGGCGGAGAGCTTTGAACCCTGAGATAGTGCGGAAGTACGACATTCGCGGTCTTGTGAGGGAGGATCTCACACCGGACACGGTGAGAAACCTTGGTTTCGTACTCGGTGAACTGGCCGAAGGCGGTGTCGTGGCCGTGGGCCGCGACTGCAGACCCTCCGGCGAAGCCCTTTTCCTCGATCTGGCACTGGGAGCGTGTGCCGCGGGCAGCCGGGTCCTTGACCTCGGCGTCCAGACCACACCAATGACATACTTCGCGGCGTACGAGCTTGCCCCGGCGGTCACGGTGATGATCACCGGCAGCCACAATCCCCCAGAGTACAACGGCTTCAAGATAATGAAGGGGCTGCATGGTGTGTGGGGCGACGAGCTCGCGGCCCTTGGCAGCCGCATGATGAAATGCACTTTCACTCCGGGGGTTCTTGACGTCAGGGCCGTCTCCGTGCGGGAAAAGTACCTTGACAGGCTCAGGGCCGAGTTCGCGCACGGAAGGTCACTGAAGATCGTGGTTGATGCAGGGAACGGAACCGGAGGTGACACCGCCCTGACAATACTGGGGGAGCTTGGTCACAGGGTGGTTCCCCTTTTCTGCGAGCCTGACGGCAGCTTCCCCAACCATCACCCCGACCCCACAGTGATGGAAAACCTTGCTGCACTGCGTGAAACGGTGCTTCGCGAGAAGGCCGACCTTGGGATAGCCTTCGACGGCGACGCCGACAGGCTGGGCATAGTGGACGAGAACGCCAGTGTCATATTCGGCGACAGGATACTGTGCGTGCTTGCTGCGGGCGTGCTCGCGGACAACCCCGGCGCCCTTGTCATTAGCGAGGTCAAGGCATCCGGGACCTTCTTCAAAGAGGTGGAGAGACTTGGGGGCATACCCCTCATGGTCCCCACCGGCCACAGCATCATCAAGGATGCCATGGCTGAGAGGAACGCCCTTCTCGCGGGTGAGATGAGCGGGCACATCTTCTTCCGGGACAGATATTTCGGGTATGACGACGCCCTCTACGCCGCCCTCAGGTTCATTGAGACGGCATGCCGGGCACCCGGCCCAGTGTCTTCCCTTACGGCGCACCTTCCCGAAACTTTCACCACTCCCGAGATCCGCGAGGACTGCCCGGACAGCTTGAAGTTCGCGATAGTTTCGGAGGCCTGCCGGATACTCGAGGCCAGGGGCGCCGACTATTCCACCATCGACGGCATAAGGATAAACTTCCCCTCGGGCTGGGGACTGGTCAGGGCTTCGAACACACAACCCGTGCTCGTGATGAGGTTCGAGGCTGAAACCGGTGAACAGCTCGCGGAGTATGAGCGGTATGTGAGAAATGTCATCCGTGAAGCCGGAGGGGGCTGCAATGTCCAGTAGATCCATCGCTGAAATCGAAAGCATGGTCGCCGCTGCGGGGGAGAGGCTCGGCAGGGTTACCGAAGAGTTCTCCCGGGTGATAGTGGGGCAGGAGGAGCTTCGAACAGGGTTGCTCACCGCGCTCCTCTGCGACGGCCACGTGCTGATCGAGGGTGTTCCGGGGCTTGCGAAGACGCTTGCTGCCTTCACCCTCTCCCGCTGCATAAGCGGAACCTTTCAAAGGATCCAGTTCACACCCGACCTGATGCCGGCTGACATCACCGGCACCCTGATCTATCAGCAGAACACGGGCGGTTTTGTGGAAAGGAAGGGCCCCATCTTCGCCCAGCTCATCCTGGCCGACGAGATCAACAGGGCACCCGCCAAGGTTCAGAGCGCCCTTCTCGAGGCCATGCAGGAGCGCCAGGTGACTTTCGGCGGAACGACCCATCCGCTGCCCAGGCCCTTCTTCGTGATGGCCACGCAGAACCCCATCGAGCAGGAGGGAACCTACCCTCTGCCCGAAGCACAGGTTGACCGGTTCCTCATGAAACTGCGTGTCGACTACCCCACCATCGAAGAGGAGAAGCTTATCCTCCAGAGGATGGGGGGGTTCGGGGTGCCTCCGGCTGAACCCGTTCTGACACCTGAGGATGTCATTGAGATCCAGAACACCGTGAAAAGCATCATAGTTGAGCCCGAGGCCCTGGATTACGCAGTGAGGCTCGTTGATTCCACCCGCAACCCCAAACAGGCAAAACTGAAGGACCTCGAAACGCTCATCACCGTCGGCGCCAGCCCCAGGGGCAGCCTGGCCCTCATCGCCGGCGCCCGTGCCCTTGCCGTGCTTGGGGGGCAGGCGTTCGTCACGCCCGACCTCATCAAGGAGGTTGCCCCGGCGGTGCTGCGCCACCGGATCATCCGCTCGTTCGAAGCCGAGGCCGAGCAGGTGGGGGTGGAGCAGATCATCAGGACCATTCTGGACAAGGTGCCCGTGGGCACAAGATAAGATGGAAGCAACCCACAGCCTTTTCCGCCGGGTCCGGCGAATCGAGATACACACCCGAAAGCTGGTGGAACAGCTCATCGGTGGTGATTACCGCTCGATCTTCCGGGGGCAGGGCATGGAGTTCTGTGAATTCCGGCGCTATTCTGAAGGTGACGACCCCAGGCTTATTGACTGGAACGTCACCGCCAGGAGCAGCCACCCCCACGTCCGTGTGCTGGCCGAGGAGAGGGAGCTGCTCGTCGTTCTTCTCGTTGATGTGTCGGGAAGCCTCAACTTCGGTTCGGTGAGCCTCACCAAGGCGGACCGCGTGGCCGAAACGGCGGCGGTGCTGGCCCTTTCCGCCGTGAGAAGCAATGACAGGGTTGGGTTGCTCTCGTTCAGCAACAAAGTTCACGACTACATCCCGCCGGACAAGGGTCGCTCCCACGCCCTGGGCATCATAAAGACGGTGCTCGAAGCCTCCGATCACAGGGAAAAGGCTGATGTTAACAGCGCCCTGACATTCCTGGGCAGGGTTTTGAAGAGGAGGGCGCTCGTCTTCCTGATAAGTGATTTCCGCTACGATGAGGACTCACGGAAACTTCTCAGGTCCTTCTCGGAGAGGCACGACCTTGTGGGCATACACGTTTTCGACCCCCGTGAGACGAGGGTCCCGCCGGTCGGCAGGATACGCTTCCGCGATCCCGAGACCGGCACGGAGAGGGTTGCCGACACCGGCTCGCGGCGCTGGCAGGACGAGTTCAACAGGGCGGTCCAGGCCCGTTCGGCCGCGCGCGAAACCCTCTGTCGAACTGCCAGGCTCGACCTTGTGAGCATCTCAACCGCAGATGACCTGGTCCTTCCCCTCAGAAGGTTCTTCTCCGTACGGAAAAGAAGGAGAAGGCACTGATGGTTCCCATCCTTCTGCGGGCGGTGCTTCTTACGGTGATAGAAGTGCCACTGGGGCTTCCAGTTACTGTAGACTACGGCCTTCCTCCCGGTTACGAGGCCGGGGAGCTGCCGCCGGGAGAGTCCTTCTCGGTCCTGGCGACGGACAGAGGAAACGTCAGCATCGTTCCCCTTCGACTCGACACTCTCACCCTGCCGGACCTGCCTGCTTTTCATGACGGCGACACACTGTTCCTTTCAGGACCCGTTCTTCTCGTGACCGCACTGATACCCGACTCCATCCCCGCGCCGGCGTTCGCGCCCGCTCCGGCAGTAATGAGCATCCCCCCGGGTTTCCCGCTGGACTACCTTCGGTTGCGGGCCTTCTGGCTCTCATGGGGGAGACCTCCGGCTTTCCCGTGGCTCCCCGTCATCGGAGGATTCCTTCTCTGTGCGGGAGCGGCCGCATGGTTCCTGGTCCGGAAGCGGAGGAGGGGGGCTGTACCCATTGAACCCTCCGGATACGAAGACACGCCCATGGACAGAAGGGTCATGTCGCTTCTCGAGGGTGACGCGTTCGTACACGGCGACTGGAAAGCCCTTTACGCACAGATGGAGAGCATCTTCAGATCAATCGTTGCGGGGAGGTTCGGGCTCGGTAACCCGGCCCTCACCCTGTACCAGATGGATAGGCAGCTCGCTCGCGAGAAGGGTGCAGGCAGGTTCCTCGAAAGGGCCAGACCTCTCATGCGGGAGATAGTGCTTCAGATCTACGCCAACAGGGGAAGCAGCAGGGAGAAGAGCAGGGGCTTCATCGAGATCCTTGCGGAACTCACCCGGAGGGAGCCATGACAGGTTTCCACTTCTGGCCGGCCCTTCTGGGCTTTCCCCTTCTTCTTGTCATTCACGCCCTGACCAGGGTCAGGAAGGAGAAGGGTGTCGTCTTCACGGGTCCCTTCACCGGTATGAACACACCCGGCGCGTCGACAGGGATAGCTTCGGTGGTTATCTGGTGCGGAATTCTCTGCCTGTTCATCGCCCTGGCCAGGCCCCAGTACGGTTACGAGAGGCTGCCTGACGCCACCGAGGGGCTGGACATCGTGATAACCCTTGATGTCTCCACCAGCATGCTGGCTGAAGACTTCAGACCCAACAGGCTGGCGGCGGCCAAGGCGGCTGCGCTCGAGTTCATAGCGGGAAGGCCGAACGACAGGATCGGGCTCACCCTTTACGCAGCCGAACCGCTTGTCATCTGTCCGCCCACATTCGACCACGAGACGCTGTGCAGGTTCGTGGAAAGGGCGGCCATAGGGCATCTGCAGGACGGGACCGCCATAGGGGCGGGGCTCGCCGCGGCTGCCAGGGGGCTGGGAGGGTCGGCAACATCGCGAAGGGTCATAGTCCTTCTCAGCGACGGGATGGAAACGGCCGGCAGGGTCGACCCCATCACGGTGGCGAACGCCGTTCACACCCTGCACGGTGACAGCATCGCGGTGTACACCGTTGCCATAGGCACCGAGCAGGACGCCTACGGGGTCGACCGGGAAACCCTTGCCAGCATAGCGACCATCAACAACGGAAGGCTCTTCGACGCCTACTCGTCCACCGACCTCTCGGACGTTTACGACTCGATAGACTCCCTCGAAGCCTCAACACTCCCGCCTGAAGGGCTCTTCATTTACATCGACAGGTATCTTGGCTGGTTCTGGGCCGGGTTGATCCTTCTCCTCTTCGGCATGTTCCTTAAATGGCGCGTGCTGAAAACCATAGGGGGGGGAGAATGACCTTCGAAAGGCCTTTTCTGCTTCTGATGCTGGTCATCGCCCCGGTATGGCACTGGCTGCGGACGGTCTGGCTCGCCGACGAGGACGAGAGGCTCAGAAGGTTCGTCCGTCCAGTGCTGTGGGAACGGGTTGGCATCGAACCGCCACCCCGCCGCCTTCTCTCCCGGTGGATCTGGACCGTCGGGATACTCCTTGCAGTTTTCGCCCTTGCGGGGCCCACCTGGGGAAGGGACGAAGCCTTTCTGCCCGCGGGGGGCAGGAACGTGGCCATCGCCCTTGACGTAAGCAGGTCGATGGCCTGTGACGACGAGGCTCCAACCAGGCTTGGAAGGGCCGCCTCCGAGATAAGAAGGCTTGTCGGCGCGCTGCCCGACACCCGCTTCAGCCTTGTCCTGTTCAGCGGGCAATCCAGGCTGGCGGTCCCCATAACGCTCGACGCCGAGTTCCTGTACAGCCGCATCCCCATGAGCAGCGAAGACCCCGTCTTCCTGCCCTCCGGGACATCGATGGGCAACCTGGTCTCGGTAATGGCCGACGCCCTTCCGGGCGAAGACCTCGAATCCCGGGTCGGCATCATCTTCAGCGACGGCGGGTTTCACGACCTCAGCACCGAACTCTCCATCGAAACCGCTGTGAACCGCGGAATGGCCCTTGTAACCGTGGGTGTCGGGGGCGACACGCCCGCACCGGTTCCCGACGGCAGGGGAGGGGTCATCGTTTTCGAGGGCGACACAGTGAGAACGGTGCTCGAGGAGGAGCCACTGATACGCCTGGCCGATGGAACGGGGGGGTTCTACACCCGCATCTCCGAAGCGGGGGACCTGTCTGAGCCGGTCCAGCAGCTTCTTGAGATGAGTTCGCGCGACGCAAGGCTCCAGTCCGCCAACATCGGCCCTGGAAGGCGCTACCAGCTCTTCCTTGGTGCCGCACTGCTTCTCTTCTCGCTGGCCCTTTTACTGGAGAGGAGGGGGCTGTGATACTCTTCCTTCTGCTCCCGCTGCTGCAGTCAACGGGAGAGCGGCCCCTTCTGGGGCTCTACACCGAAGCCCTCGAGCTCTGGTCATCGGGTGAACGAGAGGCCGCCACATCACTGTTCGCAGAGATAGCCGAGCGGATGCCCCACGAACCCAGGGCCCTTTACAATCTGGCTGCGTTATCCGGTGAGATGGGCCTCTGGGGCAGGGCCGACACCATCATGACCGGGCTTTCGGAATGGGATGGCCTCGGGGGGGACTCACTCTTCAACGCCGGTGTTTCCGCAGCACTGGGAAAGGCAATGGCCGGGGAGGACTACGCCGGTGTGGAAAGGCAGTTGAACACACTTCTGCCCCGCGTTGCCTCGGCAACTGCCGACTCACTCATGCGGCACAACTACGAGGTCGCCCTCAGGTGGCTCGACAGCCGCGAACCCCCGCCCGATCAGTCTCAGCAGAACGATGATGAGAGCGAGGACGAGAGCGAGAGCGAGAACGAAGATCAGGAAGAAAGCCAGGACGACGAAGAGCAGGAAGATCAACAGGGGGAGAACGAAGACGAGAGCGAGAACGAGAACGAAAACGAGAACGAAGAGGATCAGGGTGGTGACGACAACAGCGAAGACACCCATCAGCCTCCGCCGCCTGCTGATGGAGAGATGACGCAGGACGAGGCCCAGAGGATCCTCGACATGGTGGAGGAAGCCGAACCCAGGGGCGACAAGGACGCTTCCGGGGTGGGTGTTCCGGGGACCCCGACTTGGTAGGCTTCGCGCTCTTTCTTGCGGTCCTGGCCGGAACGTCGCCCTTCAACGTTGAGTGCCCGGACAGCGTGCGCCTCGGTGAGACCTTCAGCCTCACCGTGAGGTGCGTTTCCTCTTCCTGCAACGGCATTTCATCAGGGGCTCCCGTCACAGGCCCGGGGCTTCAGTTCGTGGCTTCAGCCACCTCGGGTTCGATGGCCACAGTGAACACACCGACCGGGACGACCCGCCAGAACCAGTTCACGCTTGAGCTGATGTTCGTCGCCGTATCGCCAGGAGAATGGACACTTGGTCCAATAGAGATAGACACGCAGGGGGCGGGACGCTTCACTGTGCCCAGGCGGAACGTTTTCGTCGTTGGGGGCGGGGGCTCATCGGGCTCTTCACAGCCCGATCGCTCATCCCGGGGGCATTCATGGATAACCCCCGAGATACGGAACGATACACGTGGAAGGGTTTATCCCGGCATTCCAGTAACAATAGATTATTATATCTATTCATCTTACAATGTAGGGGACATATCCTATGCCTGGAGCGGCGCCGAGAGGGGCGTCATAACCGTCACCGAGGAGCTCCCTTCGATAGAGTGGCAGCACTCCCGGATATCGGGGGTGAACAGGGCCAGGTTCTTCACGGCGGCGTTCGTGCCTGCGTGCGCCGGAGTCCTCGACATTCCAACAGTAAGTGCCCAGATAACTTACGAGAACAGCCTGCTTTACTCGGCGCCCAAGGATTACCTGGTGAGTGACTCGCTTACTGTCGACGTTTTTCCTTTTCCCGAACCCGTGCCCGAGAAGTGGGACGGCATTCTGCTGGACAGCGTTCAGGTGGCGGTCGAGAGGCTTGGTTTTGCCATCGGGCAGGCCGGGGAACGGTCGGTCAGGCTGAGGGTAACAGGCCCAGGAGCACCGTATTGTGCTGACTATCCTTCTTTTACGGTACAGGGCGCTGCAACGGTCCTCGAGAGTGCCCACGGAAGCGACGACGAAGGTGTGTGGTGGGATTTCATCGTGGAACCTTCCGACACGGGCACGGTGGTCTTCGGCCCCGACACGCTGCTGTGGCTGGACAGGAAGCACGCCTGTTACGGGACTTCGGTAATGGAGCCGTGCAGCATTGACATAAGGACCCTTCCCAGGCCGGACCGCGAGATAGAGATACCCGACAGGAGCTCGAACGGCCTGCCGGCAACCACATGGGTGATCCTGTCGCTGGGAATCCTTGTGGTGATAAGTACAGTGCTCATCCTGCACAGCGGGCGCAGGAAGCACGGGAACGATTCGGTCGCTTCCGCCGGGAACCCGGAAGAACTGCTGAACCGTTTCGAGGGGGAACTTTCAAGGCTGCTGACCGGCGGCAGGAAATACCTGGGCTGTGAGGAGCTGGCGGACTGGCTGGACAACAAAGAGATCGACACGTTGCTGTCACGAAGCATTCAACGGCTCTGGAAGGATCTGGAGCAGGCAATATCCGGGAGGGAACCGGGAAGCGAGGCTTTCCTGGCCCTGAGGGAGAGGGCTGTTCAGCTCGTTGGTGAACTGGCCCGGGAAACCGGAAAGAATAGCAACTTTACATAATATCTATTATCGGACATTGAACCATTCCAGGCTTTCAACCAGTCTCTCGTGCTTCCCATCATCATTTGGGTAACAGTCAGCGTAAACAGCGCCGTCTACCTTACCTCATACCCCAGCAGGCGTCTGGTTCATGCTGTGGTTGAAGCTCTATTCCTCTTTGAACATCGTTGTCATGTATGGGCGAAAGCCCATTTTCTTCCAGAACCCCCGGGCAACAGGATTAACATTTGCTACCCTTAGCTCGACTCTTTCAATCTCCTTTTCCTTGAACCAACCCATTGCCCGATGGAACAACGCTTCTCCAATCCCCTTTCTTCGATACTTTTCATTCACAATAGCATCTGAAATCATGCCGTACTTTTTCTTTTCAAATACAGGAGGATAATCGGATGTCTGTATCTTAATGTATCCCAGTAGCTTCCCCTTTGATTCAGCTATGAAGAGCTCGGAATTGTCAGACTCCATCTCCTTTATGACCCAATCAAGATAATTACGGTGACCATCTTGAGATCTGGAGAAGAATGAATCAAGGTTGCGATGGAAATCCATTATGCTTTTCCAGAGTTCAACTATGTCCGGCAAATCAGCCTGTGTTGCTTCTCGGATTTCGATTTTGTTCTGCACTTCATTCCTCGCTTAAAAACGCCCCAAATCAGCTGACTGCGAAAACCTGAGCTTCAATAGTCTGAAGACAGTTGTGCTTGATCTGGTTGTTCACCGTCATTCGTAATGAGTCCACATACGTAAAACCTTGACCGTTCTCTGCTCCTGCAGAACCTGGTAGACAAGTCTGTGCTGAAAATTGATTCTCCGTGAACATGCACCAGCCAGATCGCCAACAAGCTTCTCATACGGTGGTGGTGTCCGGAAGGGGTCTTCTGAAAGCAGCTGTAGCAGGGTCTTCGTTTTCTCTCTCAGACCTGAGTCAGCCAGTTTCTTAGCGTCTCTTTGCGCTTGCCTGGTGAAGACGATCAGCCATGTCACCAGTCAGGGTCCTCATCACACTCAGCAACCGGGGTGGCCATGCCTTCCTGTATCGACTCCCGCATGCCAGGTATGCTGGTCAGGTAGAGCGTCTCCTGAATCGCCCTCCAGTCCTCATCACCGACAAGAACCGCCGAGTTTCGCTTGCCTGCGATCTGCACAGGTTCATGAGACTGAGCAACCTCATCCAGCAGCTTGTACAAGTTTCTTCTTGCATCTGTAACAGTTACGTTTGTCATTCCGCACCTCCATCCTCCGTACGGAATATCGTACGCTTGTCACTCCATGTCAATCTGGTGAACAATTCTTCCGCTGCCATCTGCAGAAGCAGGGTCTTCTGTTCAATGCCTTGAGAAGTCAGAAAGCAGCTGTTGCCTGCAGCTCTTCCCGCTGACAGCTCACCGTTGCGGCGGCTGCTCCGATTAACTCATCCGTCCCGGCAGATTGCGCAACCGTGGGCTGAATCAATACCCGGGCAACAGGCTAGGCTTTATTGATTAAGCCGAGCCCGCTAAAAGCGCAACTGTGGCTGAATCAGTTCTACTGATTCAACCGAGCCAACTGATACCCCACGAACTCTGTCGTGTCGGGGTTAAGCTCAAGAGAAGCAGCAAGCCATTCCGAAGCGCCCTGGGTGTCCCCCTGTGCCCATGCGACACGTGAAAGACCCTTCATGGTCTCGGCGGTGACAAGCATGAAGTCCTCGTTGCCCTCGGTGAGCTCAAGCAGGCGGTTGTAAGATTCTTCAGCGTTCTCGAGGTCCTGAGGGCTGCCACGGTTTTCAAGGGCTGTTGCCATGTGGATCAGTGCGGCGATCTCGACGTCACGGGCAGGCCTTGTGGCCAAAAGCTCACCGAGAAGCGTTATGGCGGGATCGTTCTGGCCCTGCATGATCATGACCTTGGCGGACATCACGGCGCACCTGCGGCCCCAGCTCCGCTGAGGGTGCTGGTTCCAGGTCTCGGTAGCTATGGCGTTGCAGGCGTCGAGCGCCTGAACCGTTGATTGCAGGTCTCCCCCCGCAGCGTACTGAAGGGCCTGGTCGTAGAGACCCGAGGCGGTGATGAAGCCCGCCATTGCGTTCTGCTCGGACCTTTTCGAGGAGTTGGTGATGGCGTTTATGGCGATGAATGCCAGTATGACAACGAGAAGACCGCCGAGAAGCTCCTTGTAACGTGCCTTTACGAAAATCAGCGCGTTTTCGAGGTTATCGTATACCGGATCCTTCTTCAGTTCGGTCTTGGACAGACGCTTGCGTGTTCTGTTCGCCACGGTGGGCCTCCATTTTATTGAGTTTTATATATACAGAAAGAGCAATTTCTTTAAGGTCTTCGATACTTCCCAGGTTATGAATGACGAAGTCCGCCCTTTTTTTCTTCTCCGCGGGTGTCAGTTGATTATTCCACCGGCCCCGCATTGCGGCCTCCGTCACGCCGTCACGGTGAAATATACGCAAAAAGGCTCTTTCGGGGGTGTCCACCACGGCGACCGTCGCATCGAACGCACCGGCCATTCCCATCTCGAATATCAAAGCCCCCTCAAGGACCGTAATGCCGGGCGCACTGCGGAGCCTGGACGCACAATACCATGCCCAGCGCGTCATTACGGGGTGCATCGTTTTGTTTATGCGTGCAAGGAGAGCCGGATCGGTGAAAGCCTTTTCCCTCAGGAGCGCCCGGGCGGCCTCACCCGTCAGGTTCGGGTCGATGCCCAGGGCCGTTTTTGTGCGGGTTTTTTCCAGGAGACGGTGCCCGGCGTTGTCGAGGCTGCATACCCTGGCGCCCGCTGCGCGCCAGAACCCCGCAACTGTGCTTGCTCCAGAGCCGCTGTTACCGGTCAGTCCAACAAGCATCTTCAAAGCCTCCAGAGGATGTTGGAGTCGTCCAGTGTTACCGCGAGAAGCTCACCTTCGTGCGAGCCCTGCGGGGCGGCCACGGGTATGTAGTTGTCGGTGAGCCCCACGCGGCTGTTCCCGTGCCTTCTGCCCTCGACCAGTATGAGACCCCCGATCCCCCTCATCGATTCACGAAAACCCCTTCTGAGCTGCCCGGATAGCTCCCTCAGTTCCCCTGCCCTGACAGCCGCAATTCCGGGAGGGACGCCCTCCATTGTTGCTGCGGGCGTTCCCGGCCGCGGAGAGAAGGGAAACACGTGAAGATAGGCGAGCAAACCGCTTTGTGCCAGTGAGATGTTGAGGGCGTGGTCCTCCCCCGTCTCGCCCGGGAAGCCCGCAATGATGTCGGCACCGACGCAGGCGCCGGGAAAGAGGCTGTGGATGCTTTCCAGAAGCTCATCCTCCCGTGCCCGCGTGTAGTTCCGGCCCATTCTGGAAAGGATGCGGGAAGAGCCGCTCTGGAAAGGGATGTGAAAGTGGCGGCACACGCCGGGAAGGGCAAGTTCCTCGAGTGTCCGGGTGGTGAGGAACATGGGTTCGAGTGAACTCAGCCTGACCCTGAAGCCCCCGATACCGAGCAGGTCGCGCACCAGGTCGGAAAGGCCGCAGCCGTTCCTTCCGTAGAGGTCTCTGCCGTAGTCCGCAAGGTCCACACCCACCAGGCATATCTCCTTTGCGCCCGAGGCGCCGAGTTCCCGTGCCTGCTGGATGACGACCTCCCGGGGCTGGCTGCGGGATGCGCCCCTCGCCAGTGGGACAATGCAGTAAGTGCACCCGTTGTCGCAGCCGTCCTGCACCTTCAGGAACGCCCTGGTCCTTCTCCCCCGGGAGGTTTCACACGGGAAGATGACCCGTTCCGGCCTTTTTTCGGGCGGAAGGCCGATAACAAGCCCGGAAAGGTTGTCCTTGTCGCTGTTGCCTGTCACAAGGCAGTTGTCGATGCCCTCGAACTGACCGGGATCGATCTGGGCGGCACAACCCGTTACGATGAGAAGAGCGCCCGGGTTGCCCTGGCGGAAGCCCTTGACGGCCTTGCGGCACCGGGCGGCGCTCCGTCCCGTGACCGTGCAGGTGTTGACGACGATGATGTCTGCGTCTTGATAGGAAGCCGCCACGGAGCCATCGAGAACTTTTACGAGCGATGACACCATGGCATCGGTTTCACAGGAGTTAAGACGACACCCGAGGGTGTATCCGAACACCCCCGGGTGCAACACCGGTGAAAGGGCGGGGAACACCTGGTTCCCCGCGCCCACCTCTTATTCCTCCCCGGCTTCTTCTGCCGCTGCTGCTTCCGCTTCCGCAGAGATCGGCTCGGGGTCGCCGAAGGTTTCTTCAACAGTCTTCAGGGGCTTGATCTCGGAGGGGTCAAGCGGGGGACGGCCCTCAAACCCTGCCCTGAATGCCTGAAGTTCTTCCTGGCTTCTCCCGTTGAAGTAGCTTGTCACGCTGAGGACTATCCTGCGGCTGCTGGGAACCACCTCGATGACCCTGAGGGGGATCCTGTCGCCTGCGCGCATGACCTTGTCCGGGCTCTGAAGCTCATCCCATCCGAGCTGGCTGAGGGGTACGAACCCCTCGATGTCCTGGTCGAGGTTGACCACGACGCCCCTGTCAAGGATCTGGGTGACTTCGCCCTCGACCTCGGTGCCCTCGGGGAACTGCTCTTTCATGCGGTCCCAGGGGTTCTCGCTGGTCTGCTTGAGCCCCAGGCTTATACGGTGGTTCTCCTTGTCGATGCTGAGAACGACTACATCGAGCTCGTCACCCTTGTTGAGGACCTCGGAGGGGTGGGTGATCCGCTTTGTCCAGCTCATGTCGGAGATGTGCACGAGGCCGTCGATGCCGTCCTCGATCTCGACGAAGGCTCCGAAGCTGGTGAGGTTCCTCACCCTGCCGCTGATCTGCGAACCGATGGGGTATCTCTCCTCGATGCTCTCCCACGGGTTGTCCATGGTCTGCTTGATGCCGAGGGAGATCTTGCGCTCTTCCTCGTTGACGCTGAGCACGAGTGCCTCGATGTCCTCACCAACGTTGAGGAGCTTGGACGGATGCCTGACATGCTTGGTCCAGGACATCTCGCTGATGTGGATGAGGCCCTCCACTCCGGGCTCCAGCTCGATGAACGCTCCGTAATCGGTAATGCTTGCAACGACACCCTTGACCACTGCGTCCTTCGGGTAGCGTTCGGCCACACCCTCCCAGGGGAAGGGCTGGAGCTGTTTGGTTCCAAGTGAGATCCTCTCCTTGTCCTTGTCGAACTTGAGGACCTTCACCTCTATCTCGTCGCCGATGCTGACGATCTGGGAAGGATGCTTTACCCTGCCCCAGCTCATGTCGGTGATGTGAAGGAGGCCGTCGATTCCGCCGAGGTCCACGAACGCGCCGAAATCAGTGATGTTCTTCACGATGCCGATGCGTACCTGACCCTCGTCGAGGTCCTTGATGAGGGTTTCCTTCAGTTCGCTGCGGGCCTCTTCAAGAACCTGCCGGCGGCTGACCACGATGTTGCGGCGCCTCTTGTTGAGCTTGATGACCCTGAAGTCGAGCTCCTCACCGCAGAACTTCTCGAGGTTGGGAACCTGCCTGAGGGCGACCTGTGAGCCGGGAAGGAAGGCATCAACGCCCATGATGCGTACCGTGAGACCGCCCTTGATGCGCTTGATGACAGTGCCCTTGAGAACGGTACTCTCGTCGTAGGCTGCCTTGATGTCGTTCCAGACCCTGTGGAAGTGGGCCTTTTCCTTGCTCACCGAAACCCTGCCGTCGTCGTCTTCGAGTTTCTCGATGAAAACGTCGACCTTGGTGCCCTCGGAGACCTCGTCGTCGCTGCGGAACTCCTGGCGGGGGATGACGCCCTCGCTCTTGTAGCCGATGTTGACAAGAACTTCCTTGTCGTTGGCGGCTATGATCTTGCCCGGGACGATGGTACCCACCCGAAGGACGGTCTGGCCCAGTGTGTTGTCGTACTGGGTCTCGAGTACCCGGCGTTCCTCCCTGGTGTAGTCCTGTCCCTCTATCGCCTCGATGTCCTCTTCGGAGAGGCCAACGATAAACTCCTTCTCGTCGTTTGAACCCATGAATTCTCCCTTCTCTTCCTCAGTTTTTTTCTTCATCCGCATTCTCATCCAAATCCGATATCGACTCATCGTATCCTGTGAAAGTGCCGGCCCGTTTTCCCGCGTCGGCAATCCTTTCCATCAGAAGGTCCGACAGGGCGCTGTATCCGCCGCTTGCGTGCACTGCGCCGATCTCGCCCGGTGCGATCGGCGGCCCGAAGGCCACCCTGAAACCACAAAAAGGGCGCTTTGTCCCGCTGATGTATGCGGGCACTATGGGCGCGCCACTGCGTTTGGCTATCAGTGCTATGCCCTGCTTCGCCTTCCCCAGAAGCCCCCTGCGGTTCCGTGTTCCCTCGGGGAACATCGCGAGGATACCGCCCTGCGAGAGTATGGAAAGGGACATCCTTATCGCGGTCGTATCCACACCGGTGCGGTTCACGGGGAACGCTCCGAGCTTTCGAAGAAGGAAGGCGGCCAGGGGCTTCCGAAACAGCTCGGACTTGGCCATGTAATGGGGAACACGGCTTGAGGCCATTCCAAGTATGGGGGGATCCCAGTCCGAAATGTGGTTTGCGGCGAGGATAACCGCTCCGGTACGGGGAATGTTCTCGCGGCCGGTTTCCGTGAGCCCGAAGAAACGTCTGGCGATCAGTCGTATGAACCAGTGGATAACATGAATGAACCTTGTCCTCACGGGTCCGGCACCAGCCTTCTGTACTCGGCGACAACAGCGTCGACCTGCTGCGCCAGCGACATGTGGGTGCCGTCGAGCCAGCAGGCGCCCGGAGCGACCCTGAGGGGGCTGTCCGTCCTGAAGCGGTCACGGCGGTCGCGCCTGAGGACCTGT
Organism: candidate division Hyd24-12 bacterium UBA6080; assembly: GCA_002436025.1. Classification (GTDB taxonomy): domain Bacteria; phylum Fermentibacterota; class Fermentibacteria; order Fermentibacterales; family JCC-6; genus UBA6080. The sequence goes on along the minus strand of DIXM01000016.1, from coordinate 31,502 downwards.
CTTATCATCTCGCTCATGTCGCCGCCGCCCAGGTCACGAAGCCGCCGTCTGGCCCTGACAGGGGCATCGGCCACAACGTAGACCTTCATGAAGGCGTCGGGGAAAACTACGGTCCCCATGTCGCGGCCCTCCGCGACGGTGTCCCTTCCCTGGGCGAAAAGGCGCTGAAGCTTTACAAGGAAGACCCGCACCTCCCGCTGGGCGGAGAGGATGCTTGCGGCCTCCCCCATCTCCGCTGTGTTGATGAGGTCGGTGACATCAGTGCCGTCGAGGAGTATCCCGTTTTCGGGCGTGAAACCGAAGGTGTGTGAAGTGAGCAGGTCTGCGGCCTCGGCACCCTTTTCAAGGGAGAGGCCGGCACGTTTGACAGCAAGGGCGGAAGCCCTGTACATGGACCCGGTGTTGAGAAAGGAAAACCCGAGGAGATCGGCTACGCGCCTGGCGGTTGTGCTTTTTCCGCTGGCGGCAGGCCCGTCGATGGCGATGACCCTATGCAGGCAACTTCACATCCCCTCGTTCAAAGTGGCGCAAATATCTCGTTCCGGGGGGGGAAAGTCAAGCGTTGAGCCCCACGAGGCCATGCAGTTCCGCTATTTCCGCCTGGGTGAGGACGCGCCATTTGCCACGGGGGATGTCGCGCAGGTGGATCGTGCCGTACCGAACCCTTTCCAGACCGGTGAGGTTTATGCCGCAGATCGTTGCAAGCCTGCGGACCTCGCGGTTCCTTCCCGTTGTCAGCACCAGCTTCAGGCGGGAGTCGGCGCCGGCCCTGGTCACCGAAAGCGGCTTTGAGAACTGCCCCTGTGCTATGAAGGACCCCTTGCGGAGCCTTTCTATTGCCTTCGGATCGGAGGGGCCGTGGATCAGAAGAAGGTACTCCCGCTCCACCCTCCATTTGGGGTGGGTGAGGCGGTACGTGAGGTCGCCGTCGTTGCTCCACAGGAGCAGCCCGCCGGTTCTCACATCAAGCCTGCCAACGGGAAGCGTTCCCGCCGGCATTCCCCCCGCAAGGGCGTGCACTCCCCTGGGTTCTTCGATGTTCATCGTGGTCTCGACCCCGACGGGTTTGTTCATGGCCGCGACGAACACCGGCGGAATGGAAACCCGTGAACCGTCCCACCTCACGATGTCAGACGGCTCGACCCTTATCGCCGGGTTGCGTGCCACAACGCCGTTTACGGTCACGAGGCCATCGCGGATGCTCTCCTCAACGGACCTGCGTGCCCCGCGGCCCGATCTTGCCAGAAACCTGTTGAGTCTCATCGCTCCGTGTTCAGTGGTCATCTTCGCCGTCCTTTGAAAGGTCGAGTGCCGCCTTTTCCAGGTCGTCGGCTCCCAGGGCGAGAAGGTTGCCAATCTCGTCAAGCCTCGGAAGATGCTCCAGCCTGGCCAATCCGAAATACTCGAGAAATGCATGTGTCGTTCCGTAAAGAAGGGGCCGGCCCGGTGTTTCCATCCGGCCGGAGATGGCCAGGAAATCCCTTTCGAGGAGTGTTTTCATGGCGCTGTCGCAGTTGACGCCCCTGACGGCCTCCACGTGGGCCCGGGTGCAGGGCTGGCTGTAGGCCACCACTGCCAGCGTTTCGAGGGCGGCCCTGGTGAGTTTGCCGGGCCTGCGTCCCTCGAACAGCCTTGAAACCACCGTTCCAAGCGCCGGCTCCGTCACAAGACGGTATCCGCCCGCCAGGTAGGCGATCTCCATGGCATGACCCCCGGAAACGAGGGCGTCCTCCACGCGGGATACGGCCTGCTCAACTGCCTCAAGGCCTGCTCCCGTCAGTTCGCAGAGCCGTTCAATGGAAAGGGGGCGGTCTGAAGCCATGAGAAGGGCTTCGACCTCCCGCGCGAGCCTGTCAAGTGTCATGCCCATCTTCCGGTTCTTTCCAGCGTGATGCCGCCGAAGGGCCCCTCCTGCCTGGAAGCCACCCATCCCCGTCTCACAAGTTCAAGCAGGGTAACGAAAAAAGAGACCAGACGCTGTCTGGTCGGGGTTTCACCAAGTATTCCGGCGAAGGATCCGGATGAGCCCCTTTCAGGAAGGGCAAGCGAGATCCTGTCGATGCACTCGGATATGGACAGAACGGGACGTTGGACAAGATGCGGAAGGCCTGGTTCGTCCCGCCGGGCAAGGGACTCAAGTGCTTCGAGGAGTTCGAGGATGGACCCGCTCTCCCCTCCCCGCTCGGCCTCCCTGAGTGCGTCCTGAAACCTGCCCCGCTCTCCCGGGGGGGGGAAGGCATCCCTCCAGGTTTCCTCGCTGTCACGGAGTTCGGCGGCGGCCTCGCGGAAGGCCCGGTAAAGGGTCAACTGTCTGAGAAGGACCTTTCCGGGGTCGAGTGAGTCATCGGACTGATCCTGATCATGATTCCTCTGTGAAGGCAGAAGGGAACGGCTTTTCAACCGGGTAAGAGTGGCTGCCATCACGAGGTATTCGCCTGCTATGTCTATGTCGAGCTCAACGGCGCTCCTGATGTAGGCAAGGTACTGCCCCGCAACCTCGGAGACCTGGATCAGCGTTATGTCGAGCTCGTCCCTGCGGATGAGGAAAAGCAAAAGATCAAGTGGGCCTTCGAAATCCGACAGGGTTACCCTGCAGGCGGTTGACTCGGGAGTTGCGGCTTCAGTTCGCATAACCGAACTCGAGAAGGTCGGCCCGATTACCGGGCCAGTCTTCCCTGACCTTGACCCATACCTCGCTCTGGACGGGCATCCCCGTAAGCTCCGTGAGAACCGACTCGGTTTCCTGCTGGATTCGGGTCAGGGTCTGCCCCTTCCTGCCGATCACGGTTCCCTTGTCGGAAGACCTTGCCACGACAAGGTTCACCCTGACGTAAAGCTTGCGGTTCCGCGCCGAGTACTCCTCGATCTGAACCGCGGTAGTCTCGGAAATGTCGGCCGCAAGCACGGTCCCGATCACAGCCCTGATGGCCTCGGATGCAAGGAACCTGCCGGAGTTGAGTGTGGTTATGCCCTCGGGAAAAAGCCTCTCCCGCAGGGGAAGCGTGCCCATGGCCATGGAGCGCAGCTTCTGTACGCCCACGCGCATGGGGGGGCATACCGTAACAACACCCGCGCAGTTGATCTCGAGGCTCGCCTGAAGGGCAAGCGCCGCCCTGAGGTTCACAGGCAGGTGGTCTCCGTGGCCAAGGGCCACAAGCAGGGGTTTGCCGGTTACGGTCAGCATGAAGTCCTTGACGAAGGGAAGCTCGAGATCCCTGGTGTAACGCCTGGCGTCGAGGACCAGGATCACCGCGTCGCAGATGGAAGCCCAGCGGGTATCGGCTTCAGTATCGGCTTCGAGAGCGGGCGTGTCCACGAAACAGGCCTGGGAGCCCCTGGTGCTGTAGATGCCGGTTATCGGAAACCATGTTGTGTGGGGCCTTTCGTTCACCGGTGAGCTTCCGGAACCGGTAATGGCGTTGAAAAGCGAGGATTTTCCGGTGTTTGCCGGTCCCGCCACAAGGATGTAGCCGCTGGGTATCCAGGTTGATTTCACTGGTCCTGCCCCTCCTGTCCGGGAGTGGTTCCCCTGAGGGCCAGGAACCTGCCGCCGGCGGTGCCCAGGTAGACGACCCCCCCTGCGACCACGGGCTGGGTTCCGGAGTACCCCCCGAGTTCGATAGACTCAAGAAGGCTTCCCGAGTTCAGGCTGAGAACATGAAGCCTCTTGTCATCGCATGAAGCGTAGACGAGGGTGTCGCATGCCACCGGGGGGACCTGCATCCAGTTCTCGAACCCCGTTTCCCAGATAAGGACTCCGGTTTCGCTGTCGAGGCAGACCAGCCTGCTGTCGCATGTGCCCGCCAGAAGCATGGAACCCGCAGAAACCGGCCGTGACAGGACCGTTCTTCCCGAAACACCGGGCAACTGTGTTTCCCAGAGTGTCTCGCCCCCGCTCAGGCTGAAGGCCAGCATCTTGCCGCTTGAAAAACCGATGAAGACCTTCGAGCCCGAGATCGAGGGCGCCGAAGGCTGGGAGGTGAAATTCCTGCTCCATAAAACCGTTCCCGAGGGGGTGAACGCGGTGACATCCCCGCTTTCCGTTACGAAGACGGCAACCGTGTCGCAGATGGCAGGGCCAAGTACCAGACCGTCGAGCTCGCGGTCCCAGATGAGCCTTCCCGTTCCCGCATGCAGCGCCGCAACCCCACCCATGCTGGTCCCCGCAAGGATCATGGTGTCGCAGAAGAGCGCTGCGTCGCTGAACACATGGTAGCCCAGGCCGGTGGACCAGAGGGTCCCGCCGCTTTCCCGGTCAAGGCAGTAGACGATCCCGTCCTGTCCCCCGAACCAGATCCGGGTTTCGTCGCCCGAGGCGCCACCGGAGAGGCCGCAGACAACCGGGTGGCTCCAGAGGACCCTGCCGCTCTCCGTGTCTATGGCCCTGAATGTCATATCGTTGCATCCAACGTAGAGGGTGCCGTCGAGGATGACCGGGGCCGAGAAGAACTCGTACCCGGTCTCCAGCTTCCAAACCTGTTCGAAGGGAGCCCTGACCCCCTCGCCCCACGCCGGGTTTCCGAGTGAGCTGAAGCCGGCCTGGGGCCAGACCACCGGCAGGTCGTTGGAGACCGCCGGAGGTTCCTGCGCCGGAAGCACCGCATGATCCGGGGTTGGGCCGGTGGGGTCCGTTCGACGTATCCCGGGGATGAACATGATCAACACAAGGGCGCCCAGGGCACACAGGACTATGAGGGCCACCGCGTGTCTCTCTGCTTTTCCGCGCGTTCCCAGGATGCTTGACAGCAAATCTTCTCCCATCTTGCAGGTTGTCAGTATATGAGAACCGGCGAGCCGATCTCGAGGGTCCTGAAAATGGCCTCGAGGTCGTCAGATGCCAGGCGAATGCAGCCGTGGCTCACGTTGCCGCCCCTCCCGACGCCGTAATGCAGGAGTATCCCGCTTCCGAGGCCGAGGGCATAGCTCCCCAGAGCTCCGGGAACCACCCTGACATACACCCGCTCCGATGAGGTGAGGGAGTCGTTGAAGTAGTCGACCTGTTCCTCCCAGCTAAGTCCATCGGGTATGGTGACCTCCTGCCCCGGGGAGGGCGGGCGAAGGCTCTGCTCCTGCCAGTACCAGTCCGGACGGTACCAGTAGGGGTTGCGGGTCTTGTAGAGCACATGGCGAAGACCCCTGGGTGTGCTGAAATCCCACGCGTGCCCGGCCGCGTTCTCGGTCCACCCCTTTCCGGTGCCCACGAAACCCGAGCGGACGAGCATGTTGCCCCTGCGCAGGTGAAAACGGTTCTGTGTGGCGTCTATGACCAGGTAGTAACCCGGGTAGGTCTGTGAGAGCGTTGCCTCGGCAAGCCGCACCCTGAGGCTGTCGTTCTGGTGTCTGAATGTCTGGAGTGAGTCCAGCTCGGAGACAAGGAAAGCGTTCACCGCCTTCAGGGTGTCCAGCGACAGGGAATCCCTGTTGTGCCTGGCCTCGATGAGGGCGCAGTAGCTGCGGACCCTTTCCGTTGAGCGGCCGAGGGTGAAGAGGCTTACGACAAGGCACAGGGCAACACAGGAAAACAGAACGGCAGGGTACTGGTTGGATTTCAAAACTGTTCCTTCCGGTGGATCAGATCACGGGGTCGGTCACCAGGTTGCGCCTGGTCTGCCATCGGGCTGCACTGCCACGGGTGTCGACGTGAACGTATGGCCCGTGGGATTCGGTCCACCTGTAGGCGGAAGCACCGCCGGCGGCAACATCCCCCCTGGCCTCGAGGGCCCTGATGAGCCCGATCACGTATTCGCCGTCGTAGACATCTATCCTCTTGTTGCGGTCGACATCGTCCATGAGGTTGTTGGCGGGCCAGCCCTCGATCCAGAAATCGGCCGCCTTGCCGTAAAGGTGGAGGGAATTGTCGGTCTCGTTGCCTATCGAGGCGTTGTAGGCGGGGGTGCGAAAACCGCTGATGATGTGCAGTTCCCTGGCTTCGGGGTAAAGGTTTTTGACCTCGGCGAGAAGCGCTTCGAGCTTCTGAACCAGTTGGAGGTCGAGGGCCATGTACTGGGGCCAGTCACCCCTGATGGTGCAGAGGAAGTCGTTCATGGCGAAGTGCGTTGAGAGCCTTGTTCCGATCGTTTCTCCGTTGAGTTCGATGAAACGGTCCGGAATGTTTCGACGGGTTACCGACTCGGTTCCCCCGAAAAAACCCATGGGGTAGGAATTGAGGGTCGCGGTGCGCATCCTGCAGCCCTGCACCGGTACTATCACGGCCCACTGCTGAATGGATGAGCCATTCCGGGCGGTGAGCGTGAAGATGCCATGGCTGCGGGGAAGGGTGAAACTGAACTCGCGTCCGGCGGCCTGCATGTCGCAGATGCTCCAGACCAGCGAATCTGAACACGAAACCCGCACCAATGAGCCGGCTTCGGCTATGAATGATGTCATGTGAGGGGCAAGGGGGGTTTCGTTCACCATCAGCGAAAGGACAGGTTCAGCGGGTATGGGGTCGTCGGGCACGCCCAGCAGTAGAAGCCAGATGAACCCAGCCACGGAGAATGCCACCGGAACCGCCTTTCCCTGTTGATGGAACAGCAGGAATATCTATGGATTTGCGCCAATCTTCAAGGGGCGCCGGTGATTCTGATTCAGTTCAGGCGTTTGGAGAGCGCACTTTGAAGGTGCAGCTTCACCGCTCTGGGGTAAAGCAGGTGTTCGGCGTCGAGGATACGCCGGGAAAGAACCTCGCGGTCGTCAGTGGGTTTGACCCGTACGGGGGTCTGCAGAAGTATTGGTCCGGTGTCCACCCCTCTGTCCACATAGTGAACGGTGCAGCCCGAGACCTTCACCCCGTATCTGATGGCCTGCCCCTGGGCGTCAAGGCCGGGGAACGAGGGAAGGAGCGATGGGTGGATGTTCAGGATACGTCCCGGGAATGCATCGATAAGCGGGCCCTTCAGAACCCGCATCAGGCCCGCCAGGCACACCAGTTCAACGCCCCTTTCAAGGAGGAATTGAGCCCATTCTTTCTCACTCGCCACATCGAAGCACGTCCTGCGGGGGCCGGGGTAAATGTACTCCCCCTCCACCCCCATGTCTCGGGCAAGGGCAAGCGCCGGAGCTTCAGGATCGTCTGTAAGAAGCACCCGAACGAACCCGGGCGACGTGTCGCCCCTGACAAGGGCAGCGAAATTGCTTCCCCTGCCGCTGGCCAGGACGCCGATGGGAATACCGGTCATCTCTCCCCCTCCTCCCCCTCCTCCCCACCGTGATCGGGCGGGTCGTCGCTGAAGCTCCAGGTGATGCCGAAGGTCCAGGAGCGGCTCTCTGGTGATGTGAAGTCCTCGATGGCCAGCGCGAAGGAAAAAGTGCGCAGGGTGAAGCCGAGAAGGCCGTCGAATACGCCCTCCCACGAGCCTTCGTCGTCCATTCCGGCGGAAACCCTGGCGCCCGCTTCGATCCTGGCCCTGTACCAGTTCACGCCGGGAAGCGCCCAGGCGGCAAGGCTGAGCGAGTCGCTGTCGAAATCCCAGCACACCGCCCCCATTCCCCGCAGAACACCGCTTTCAATACCGAGTGACGCAGCGGCGCGGTTCGCATCATTGAACCTTCCCGAAAGACCGAGGGCCCCCACCCCACCTGTCATGAAAACTCGAACGTCTCCCGAGTCGGGAACCGAGACACCTGCGGACACCAGTCCGGGAAGGGAAATGCCCATGGAAGCAACACTTGAGCTATCGGTTATGTCGCCATGCAAAGATATTATAGCCTGATCAAGCAACACTCCCGCAAGCAGTGCGCCACGCCACAGTACATCTGGGTCGGTCCATGCGGTTCCCACTCCCGCCCCCAGAAATACCTTGCCCGGGTATGCCCTTATCTCACCAAGGATCGAGGGCCTTCTGTCCCCCGGGAACAGCCGGGAGAAGCCGCCCATGATGCGGGCCGGTCCCGGTGAGATTCCGGCTGCAATGGAATAGCCCTCCTTCCATGAGACCCCGCGGGCTTCCAGGGACCCCCGCGAAAGCCTGACCATGGAAACTTCCGAGGAATCGCCCCTGTAGGCGGAAAGCGAGCCAAGGACATCACCGGGAAGCCTGCGCCTCAGGTACACCGAATACCTGCTGCGCTTCTCAGTGTTCTGAAGCAGGGAGATGCCGCTTTGTAGAAGACTGTCGGGCATTTCAGGGTATTCGGAGACCAGGCACCACTCCCCGCCCGACCAGAGCCCCGATTCAACCGGGTTGGCGACTGTTGTGAACCGTCTTTCCGTAAGGGGGGGCACGGGAGGGGCACCGAATGGAACAAGGGGCATGCCGTCTGAAAGAACCCCGCCGAAGCCGTCGGAGGCAAGGAACGAAGCTGTGGCGCTCCACTCCCAGCGGTCCTCGAGAAGCATGTACCAGTCATTGGAAAAGTGCCCGCCGGTGACGGACATAACGCACAGCAGAAGCGAAAAAGTCAGAAGCCCGCCCTTCCCATGGCCCTGAAGGTGAGGATCTTGCCCCGCTCGACCCCGGGCTGGTCAAGGGGATCCACATCGAGGGCCAGGCCCGTGAGCACCGTGGCGATCTGGAACAGCATGAACACCGCCCCCATCACTTCCGCTGAAACCGACGGAATGGAAAGACGGCAAACGGGAAGCCCCCTTTCCGAAAGGGCCGATGCGGTTGCCTCTTCCTCCGCGCTGCGCAGCTCGTCGGGGCTTTTTCCTTCAAGGAAGGCCATTGAGGGGTACGCGGCGTAAGGTCCGGGCACTACCCTGCCCTTTTCCGGAGGAGTCTCGCCGACAATGGTGAACATCTTGTCCATCGGACCCTCCATGAAGAGCTGGACCAGCGAGTGCTGGTCTGAGGGGCCCCGGCATGCAAGGGGGGTCTGGCCGGTGCAGGTCGGGGTTCCGTCGAGGTTGCGCGCTTTCCCCAGGCTCTCCGCCCAGAGCTGCGCGAACCAGAGCGCCGTGTCGTAGAGAAGATCGGTGTAGGGCATGAAAACATGCACGGGATGGGTGTGAAAGTGGTTGAGGTAAGCCGCCGTGACCCTCCCCGCAAGACTGTCCGGACCGTTTTCGAGGAAGTCGTCCATAACTCCCGCCGCTCCGCCAAGCACGGCTTTCACGTCGATACCGGCAAAGGCCGCAGGGAACAGACCGACCGGGCTGAGAACGCTATAGCGTCCGCCAACCGCGGGGGGTACCGGAAGCGTGTTAAAGCCCCGGTCCGCCGCAAGCTTTCTGAGGTCTCCCCGCTCGGGGTCGGTCACCGCGAAGACCCTTGAGTCGCTTCCTATCCAGGGATGAAGTTTCATGAACAGGGAAAGGGTTTCGGAGGTGCCGCCGCTCTTCGTGATGACCGAAAGGGTGGTGTCGCGGGGATCGCATGTATCAACAACGCCCTTTAGAAGCCTTGTGTCTGGTGATTCGAGGACACGGACCGACCTTCCCGAAGGGGTGCCCAGAGCCGAAAGCAGGGCCCTGAGCCCGAGCGATGAACCACCAATCCCGCAGACAAGCATGGTGTTCCCCATGGAAGCAGCCCTGGATGCCATTTCAAGTGAGGCGTTCAGAAGGGAGTCGTTGCGTGGGAGTTCCATGAAACCGAGCCGCCCCTGCTTTCTGAACTCGTGGAAGCACTCAACGGTGTCCCGCGAGATCAGGGGATGATCGAAGGACGAGCTGAAGCCTATCCGTGTCATTCCGAACTACTCCCTTCGGGCCGCCCATGGGATGAGGGGCAGCGAATCCAGTGATTCCTCGCAGTACACGAACATTCCCGCCGGCGATTGGCCCAGTATCCTCACGGGAAGGCTGTCTCCCGAGGCTGTAAGCACGAATATACGAAGCCCGGCTTCCCTGAGGGCCGTGGCCGGCAGTTCCCAGGTTCCCGGAAGGACAAAGCTGTTTGAAGGCGCGCTCCCAGTTGCCAGAGCAGTGTCTGGGGATGTTTGAGTCAGGACGAGGCCCGGGACGGGAGGCCAGAACGCAAGGGGGAGTGGCGACCGGAGCACCCAGAGCGAATCGCCCGAAAGGGCAGTACTGATCATGGCAACGGTGTCACCCGGGTTAAGAAGGGCGCCGGGGTGCGGGAAGGTCACCGGGCCTTCCCGGTCCGATATCAGATACCTGAACCACGGCGTTGACGAGAGGATGCGTCTGAGGCTGTCGGCGCTTGCGGTGTTCCCAATGGCATCCTCGAGAGCGACTTCCATGGTTATCCTCGACTCGAGGAACTGACTTACCGGGTCCCTGAGCCTTGCGATCGTGTCTCCCGGCTCCACCGTGGCTGCAGTCGTCACCGAGTCGAGGATCATCTGGCCGGTTCCGGCGAAGTACAATGGTTCCATGCGGCTCGTGATGGCTGTGGCGGTTACCGTGACGCCCTGGTCCGCCATGAAGGCGACCGGGACCGAAGCGGGGAGATCGACCGCGCCATTGCCCGAACCAGTCCCGCAGGAAAGCACTGGACAAAGCAGCAGGGCAATCTTAGTTTTTCCCATGGATTCACGCCCTTTCACTTCACCACAACCCTAATGGAAAACCGCTCATGAAAAAATACCTTGTTCCGGCTGCCGTGATGCCCCTGCTCATCCTTGTCCCCATGGTCTCATCCTGCGGCAGGCAGGCAAGGACCAGCGGCTTTTTCGCGGGCGGCATAACGGGAACGTCGCCCACCACCGGTCAGTCATCATCAGAAGAGATGCCTGCCACTCCCCTCGTCCCGGGCGACACGCTCGTGAACTGCCTTTTCGAGACCTCCCTCGACCGCCCCTTCGGTCCCTCCATCCCCTTCGAGGTGTACGGCGGGGCCCTCCAGCTCGACAACCGCCCCGGCAGCCAGCCCGTTGTTCTTCTGAGCACCGCCGGTCTTATCCGCGACGGCATGATCGAGGCCAGGTTCAACCTGGTGGACGCGCCGATGCACTCGGTCGTCGGGCTCGTTCTCAGGGCCGCGGACGAACAGAACTTCGTCCTCCTCGGGGTGAACTCGCGGGGGCAGTACACCGTTCAGGAGTGCCGCAACGGCATGTGGTTCACGGTCATGGGGCTCGGCAGCTTCGAGCGCAGCAGGCTCCTCCCCTTCTCCATGCCTTCGGTCGAGCTGTCGGCCCAGGTCCACGGCAGTTACATCGACTTCTTCGTGAACGGGCAGCTCATCCAGGTGGTTCGCCTCAGAATGCCTGCCATGGGCGTAGCCGGGGTATTCGCGGACGCCGGGATCAGGGTGGAACTGGACAGGTTCACGGTGATACCCTCCCTATGACGGCATTCCTTCTGTTCTTCCTGATGGCCGCGGGTCTGTTCACCGCACCGCCGCTTGAGTACCGCGAGTCCGATCCCGAAGATTTTCCAAGCGGCATACCCGTGCTCTGCTACCATCATGTCAGCGACCCACCGGTTCAGTACGGGGTTTCGACCTACAGGCTCTCAAGCGACCTCCAGGCCCTTTACGAGAACGGGTTCTACCTGATCACCCCCCGCGACATCGAGAACAGGCTCATGCACGTCCCGGCGGGGAAAAGGCCCGTGATGATAACGTTCGACGACGGCTGGGAGGACAACTACCGTTTCCTTCCCGGAACGGAACAGCCCGACCCCTCGAGCGCCCTGGGCATCGTGCAGGGCTTTCTGGAAGAGCATCCCGACTTCGGGGGCGGCGTGACCTTCTTCGTGAGCTGGGACAAGGTCCCCTTCGGCCGCGACTCCATGGAGAAGTTCCATTCCCTCATGGATATGGGCCATGAACTGGGCAACCACTCCCTCAACCACACCTCGTTCCGCCGCCTGCCCCCAGAAGGCTGGAAGGTTCAGGTCAACGGTTCGCTGAACCGCTTCAGACCCCTTCTTGGGTTGCGTGCGGATGAAGTCAGGGCCTTTGCCTACCCGGGCGGTTCCATCCCGAGGACAGGCGAAGTCCAGACCGAGATGGCCCGGATGACCTGGAACGGCAGGCCTTCGGCCACCACGGCCTACATCGTGGACGGCATGATGACAAGCTTCTCCCGGGTCTACGGCAACGAATTCGGGCTCTTTGCCATCGGGCGGATAGACATGAGCCTCTACTCGGTGGCCCAGCTCCTCCAGTGGAGGAACCTGATGGTTACCGGAGCCGACAGGAGCAATATCAGAAGCCCGCTCCAGTGGCGGCCTTAAGGTGCTTTCGGGACAACCGCTGATCGTGTCCTCATCCTTTGCCGGGAGGTGACGGAGTGTTCACATTTCTGCTGCCACTTCTCCTCGCGCTGACACCTGCAACAGTACGGGAAAGCAACACGGTTACCCTTGTCCTGAAAGCCAACGGCCTCAACACGCCCGCCCGGGAGAACGGAAGGACCGAGTACGAGCTTTCGGATGTGAACGGAGACGGCCATCTCGACATCATCACGATGAGCGATCACGGGAACCCCGGGGGCGGACAACTCGGTATCATGGTCTGGTTCGGCGACGGTCTGGGCAACTGGACCGTGGCCAAGGAGGGCAATTTCGGTTACGGCGGATGCGCGCTGGGAGACCTGAACAACGACGGAACGATGGATGTGGCATGGGGCATCCATCACAACTACGGCAGCGGCGGTTTCGGCGACCGGCTCATCGGCGCCGCCCTGGGGAACGGTACGGGTACCGGTTGGGTTCCCTGGGATGACGGGCTGGGAGAGAACGGCGAAGATTACGGCATGTTCGCGACCGACCTTGCCGACTTCGACAACGACGGGCTTCTGGACATCGTCTCACAGTCTTTCGGCTCGGGCAACGGTGTGCGGGTTTACAGGAACCACGGCGACGGCACCTGGACGCAGGAGTGGGTCCAGGCCGGGGCCAACGCGAACTACACCCTGGAAACCGGCGACTTCGACGCCGACGGCAACATGGACTTCATCTGCACCCGCCAGGAAACCTACATCTTCTTCGGAGACGGGGCGTTCGGCTTCACCCTCGACCAGGGCGGGTTCCCCCCGAACTACCTGGTGGCCGTCGATTCAGGCGACTTCAATAACGACGGTGCCGATGACATTCTTGTTTCCATGGGCAGTGACTCGGGCGTGAGGGCCTACTCGTACGACACCGGAATGCAGCAGTGGGTGGACATGTCCATCGGCCTCCCTTCAGGGGTCAGTTACTCCATGGTCCAGTTCGGTGACCTGAACGGCGACGGCAACCTCGACGCGGTGGCATACGCCGGAACCATTGGCCGGACCTACATGGGCAACGGTCAGGGCAACTGGGTTTCGGACGCCACTTTCACGTTCTCCACTCCGGGTCACTACTCGGCCATGCGGGTTTCGGGGGATTTTGACCACGACGGCCGCGAGGACATAGTGGTCCAGGCCGCCGAGGGAACCGCATACAACTACACCAACATCGCCCGGGCCTATTCACCCTGGCAGGAGCCCTCCGCGCTCTCCACAAGGCTCGCAACACCCTCGGGGGGCAAGACGTTCATGGCCGGCTCGGCGCGCTTCGTGCGCTGGCTCACCGCTGTTCCGCCGGCTTACGGCCAGGCCTCGATAGACATTCATTTCTCCGCCACGGGCCCCGACGGCCCGTGGGTTGCGGTTGCCACCGGTATTCCCGACAACTGCCGGTTTCAATGGATCGTGCCACAGGTCAACTCGACCACTTGCAGGATGAGGATCACCGCCACCGCCGGGGGGTACACCCACCAGTACGTCTCACCCGAAGACTTCTCGGTGCTTCAGGGCGTGGGTGTCAGTGAAGAGACATCCGCGCCGCTTTCCCGGGCTGAATTCTGGGTGTTTCCAAACCCAAGCATCGGAACCCCTTCGGCGATGGTCGGGCAGGGTCTTTCCGGCGAACTCCGTGTGTACGACATCGCCGGAAGGCAGGTCATCGGCACCACCGTTTTTGGCGGAGCGGCATACCTGCTTTTTGCCTTGGATGGAAATGAAATTCCCGCAGGGGTTTACGTGGCGGTCCTCAACACGCCGTCGCGGACACTGAGCACCGTGTTCGTGAAACTCAGGTGACGGAGCCAGTTCGGTAAGGTATGAGCTAAGCCTGAGTGAAAACTTCTCGTATCATTCCGCCCGCACAAGAAGGAGTTGCGAAAACTCGCTGAAAGTATTATCATCAGGTGAAAAATTCACCCAAGGAGCTGAAGATGCTTGTCAGGCTGATTCTGGACAACTTGTACTCGTTCGGCAAACAAACAGAGTTCAACACGATTTCAGGTTCGCCCAAAAGCCTCTCCCACCATGCCTATCCACAAACCGGTGGTTTCAAGACTTTGAAGCTGTCCGCTGTATACGGTGCAAACGCTGCTGGCAAATCAAACCTGATCAGTGCCCTTGCCCTGCTGCAGCGTATGATCGTGGATAATGTCTCTGGAAGCATCGCACACGCAAACAAGTTCAAACTTGAGCGCAGCGATGGCTTGACTGAACAATTGCTCGCTGTGGAGTTTGTGAAGGATGGTCAGGAATTTCTTTATGCAGTAAAGTTGAATAGTGGGATCATTTCTGTTGAGGAGTTGTACATAACCAGTAAGAATAGCGAGTTACTTGTGTACGAAAGGAAAACCGACCAGGAAAACAACACGAGTATCAGGTTTTCTGATGAACTTGAAACCAGGCCTGAGATCTCTTTGATGAAGGATGTTCTTTTGAAGCAATTTCTCAAGCCTGACCAGCTTGTATTCAAGCTGCTCGCTGAAAGAAAAAACCCGCTTCTCAGTGATGTATCCTCTGCCTACGATTGGTTCGGGACCGATCTGGTCGTGCTGACCCCCGACTCAAGGCCAAGTGCTCTTGCCCAGCGAATGGTCTTGGAAGAGACACTTGGAGTCTTTCTGAAGGAGATGATACGCGCCTTCCATGTTGGGATAGAAAGCCTGGAACCACATCGCGTGGAGATGGACAGTTTTTTCGGGGAGAGCACAGGGGGCAAGGCAAATGCGCAGAAGTGGAAAAACGAGCTTTCCAGTTCTCCGGGCAAGGTCATTCAGATGAATGAACTTGGAACCTCTCGGGAACTGCTGTTTGTTGCCGAGGATGGCAAGTTCTGGGTGAAGACACTGAGATTCAATCACAAAGCCGGAGAATCAGATAACCTTGTTCCATTCGAATTGACAGAGGAATCCGATGGCACTGTGAAACTGCTGCACTTGCTCCCAGCGTTCTATGACATCATGAATCGCAGGGAAGTGTATGTGATAGACGAGATTGAAAGAAGCATTCATCCCAGTCTTATCAAGGAACTCATAAGAAAGTACTCACATGATAACACTTCGCAAGGCCAGCTAATTTTCACGACACACGAGTCGGTACTGCTCGATCAGGATATTTTCAGGCAGGACGAGATATGGTTCGCTGAGAAGGACGGGAACGGTTGCACAGACCTCTACTCCCTGAGTGACTACAGGGAGCACAAGACGATCGACATCAGAAAGGGTTATCTGGAAGGAAGATATGGTGCGATTCCTTTTCTTGGCAACCTTCAGGATCTGAACTGGCGCTCAAATGGTGATTCCAGATAGGCGATACGAGCGTCGACAGCCATCCAGGGATGCGAAAAAGATATTCATCGTCTGTGAGGGCAAGAAAAGGGAGTCTCAATACTTCCGATACTTCCAGGAAATGGATTCCAGGATAGACCTGCGTATCCCTGAGATTCGACAAGATGATGACAACAGCCCGCGTGGGCTGCTGAAAAAAGCCTGTGAGTTGAAGACGGAAGACATTGATCAGGTTTGGATAGTTTTCGACAGAGATCCCGACCTAATGGATACTCGAAGACCCCAGATCGAAGAGATTCGACGCGTGTGCAGTTCACGCGCTTCCTGGGATGCTGCTGTCAGCAACCCATGCTTCGAGGTTTGGCTGTTCTACCATCTGTTTGACCACATCCCGAACACCGACCGGCTTGAGGAGAGCGAAACATGGCGAAGAGAGCTTCATGAGAAGGAGCCGGGAGGCTTTGATTCACGCAGACACCCTCTTCTGATCGAGAATGCCATCAGAAATTCTGTTTCCTTGTTTCGTACGAATCAGCAAGGAGAACCAGACGTCGGATCAACAGAGGTGTTCAAGCTCGCGGAGCAGATTCTTCCATTCGCAGTCGAAACTCTGGCCTCCAGAAAGGCCGATCTGGGTATTGAATGAGGCAGCGAATGTTGAAACTCCCCTACTCGAAAGCTTCGCCGTGAGGCAAGCCTTTGACTATTATCTGAAACTTTGATGGATTGTCCTACAGCCATTCCGATCGGCCTGTTGCCAGTATTGCTCCATCCTGTATTCTTATAACATTATGAACAAGTTCATGCTCATTCTTGATGCCAACTTCAACCGTGATTTGATCTGTTTTGCCGGCTTCTTGAAGGAAAGCTCCCTCCATTGTTTTTATCCTTTTCTCTGTATAGAACCTTTCTGGTACTATTTCCATTATCCATTCCAGATACTTGCCATTATGAACATGATTATTGCTATCAATATCCTGACGTCTGATGTGAAATGACTTCTGAAGGGAATTCGGGGGAATGTCAATCGGATGCTTTACGAATATCGTATCCATCGCTCTTCTCGAATCGAAATACCATTCCTTTCGAAACACTTCCGGTATAAGGCTTGGACGGCGTTTTTCCATATCAATGTATGCCCATAGACTCGTTGCCTTGGCACAAATCTGCTCTTCCTCATTTGTCAACAGGAACTCACGAACGCCCTGAAAGGGCGACCATCTTGATATCCATGTTGTGGTTTTGACTTTCTCTCCATAACAGGGGTAGAACTGGAAACCAATTGATCCACTTCTTAACACCCATCCATATCCTTCTTTCAGCAGATCAAATACATTCCGATTGATTTCATAGCAATGCTCTATTGCTGCTTCTTCAAACAATTGCACTGTAGATATACTGCGAACAAGACCATCTTTATCAACTTGATTGTATCCAATATTGCTGCTGACTGTGTACGCTTTGCTGTCCATTCATTTTCCTTCATTATGTAGTAACATGTCATATGAAGCCATAACAATCGACATATTCATCGCTTGTTGCTTTGTGCCCTGCTCACTACCAAGGCTCATGGTTCATGATGTGGTTATGTCTCAGATCCAATGTCTGTCCTGACTCCGTCGGAATACTTGGCTGCCGAATCTTCTTATCAACTCGATAACATCCTGGCTTTCAGTTGAGAGGAAACCACTCGTTACGCGCGGCCTGACTGGAAGTACGGTGTTTCACCATGGACACTCCAGTTCTGTCAAGAATATTCTCGTCATGCGACACCAACTCTCAAGGCGTTGTCTGTTGCGCATACTGTTCACCATCCCAAACATAGCGTAAAGGCTGGTTTGGTTGGGCAACCTGGGTGACAATAATCGTGGACTCGTCGTGCAGACTCAGATAGTCAACCGTATAGTAACGACATTCATCGCTGCACGTTAAATCCACAACATCATGAGCAAATATCCGAGCGATCACCAATGGAGCGCGAACCTGATAGATATTGAACACACGACGCGTCGTGCTCGTGCCGTAATGATGGTCTTCATAGGTAACAATCTCGGCTAGGCCGTCACCTGTCATATCCACCAGATACATCATGACAATCTTATGACAGGCTATCGACGTGGATTCCCGCGAAGGCCCAGTAAAAACAAAGAGCTGACCATGTGTCGGTCCCTCAACACTTGTCCCAAGCAGGTATTCCTCCTGCGCGTTCCCAGTCACATTCGCCGTCATGCCGAGCAAAGTCCATGATGCGCCATTTAGAACTGTCTCAGCATCCGGAATCGTCAGTGAAGTGACGCCGGGCTCAGCCAGAATGAGTTCAAACCCGCCGGATTCATTGATGATCTGCCCATTGATTTGCCATATCGGATACATCATCTCAATCGTCGGGATGATTTCTTCCCAGTCTGCCGCAACACATTCTACAGAAAACAAACACGGGAGAAAAAGGATTGGAGAGAATCTCATATTCATTCCAGTGTTACCTCATTCTGACCTGGAAGAGTGCCAAACAATTCTATCGCAATCAGTAAAAGTCTGCGCTTCCATTCAATGCCATTGCCTTGAGAATGAAGCCTTACCGGAGCACCCCCTTCATGTAGCCCTGCCTCAGGTCTTCCGGGAACTTCTCGATGGCGTAGCGCAACATGGTCCGGGGCATGGTGCGACAATGCTTTTTCAAAAAGGCCTCCTCCGCCTCCATGTTCCTCTTCCCCACCTCCCTGAGCATCCAGCCCACGGCCTTGTGGATCAGGTCCTCGCTGTCCGCAAGCAGTCCTTCCGATATGGCGAGGGTGTCGGCGAAATCGTTTCTTTTGATGAAATGGAAGGTTGCGATGACGGAGATCCTGCGTTCCCAGAGGCTTTGGGAGACCGACAGGGAATACAGGGGTGCACGGTCCCTGTCCGAGAGGAAGGCGCCGGGTATGTGCTCGGCTGATGCGTCCACCAGGTCCCAGTTGTTGATGCGGTCAGTCCTGCCGAGGTAAAGGTTGAAGATTTCGGCCTTTTTCTGTGCGTCCCCGCGTTTGAAATGGCCGATGAGGATGAACAGGGCAAGAAGCCTGTCCTCGTGAAACCGTGAATCCAGAAGGTGCTCCGCCTCTGCCTGTGGCAGCTCCCTGTGGCGCTTCGCAAGGTTTCTCAGTACGGGAACCGTAATCCCCCTGAAGACATCGCCCTCGCCGTACTGTCCCGGCCCGGTCCTGAAGAAGCGCTGGAAAAGCAGCGCCTTCTCGGGGTTGCCGAGCCGTTCCAGCGATGTCCAGGGTTCTATGCTGCCCTCCTCTTCGAGAAGGGCAGGAAAAGCACCGGGACAAGAAGTGACACGACCATGCCAAGCGAGCCGGCCATGGGGGTTTTTCCGGGGCCGAGGACCACGAAGAGGGCCATGCAGGTCGCCAGGCCCAGGAAGGATGAGGCGAGCGCGCCTATCCTGGTGATGCGCTGACCCAGTATGCCCCAGATGAAGGGTCCGAGGAACACCGATGCGATGGCCCCCCAGGAGATGGACAGTATGGTGACTATCACCGCGGGCCGAAGGAGTGCCAGGAGCATGGAGAGCAGGATGAAGAACGAGCTTCCGATCCTCATCAGGCCCGTGAGGGTCCTGTCGCTGGCGCCGGGTTTGATCATGCCCCTGTAGAAGTCAACGGTGAGCGTGGAGCTGGAGATGAGGACCAGGGCTGCCAGTGTTGACATGGACGCGGAGAGGATGAGAAGGAGAATGACAACGGAAAGGGCCGGGGGAACGACCGTTGAAAGCATTTCCGGCATGAGTGCGTCGAAGTTGGGCGCCCCTGCGGCGGTGAAGGCAGCGGGGTTTGCCGCAGGTGATAGGAAAAGCCTGGTGAGGGAACCCACGAAATAGGCCGTGCCGGTGACCAGGAGAGCAAAGACCGTGGATGCGGTCATCCCTAGCTTCACTGCCCTTTTGTCCTTCACCGCGTAGAACTTCTGTACGAGCTGCGGCATGGCGAAGGGGGCTATGCTTGTCAGGAAAACCAGCGAGACAAGCGGAATTATCCCGGGAGGTCCCACCGGCGAGGCGAGCCTGGGGTCGATGTTCCGGAGGTTCCCGACGATGCTCCCGAGTCCGCCCCCGCTTTTCAGCGTAAAGACGAGAAGGACGATGACGCCCACCGTCATGATCATTCCGAAGAAGACGTCGATCATGGACATGGACTTGTAGCCCCCCAGGACCAGGTACACTCCCGTGAAGACCCCCATGAAAAGGAGCACCCAGATGTAGGGCAGGGAGAACGTGACCTCGAAGAGGTAGCTGAGACCCATGAAAACGGCGGCGGTGTAGGGGATCATGAAAACGAATATGGCGATGGAGGTGAAAACCTTGATCGCGCGGGAGCCGAACCTGGCCTCGAGGAAGCCGGGCATCGTGTAGACGTTGTACCTGACGGCGGCCTGCTTGATGCGGTTGCCAAGAAGCAGCCACACCCCCAGCACGCCGATGATGGAGTTGCCCAGGGCCACCCACAGTCCCGAAAGCCCGAATCCCCAGCCGATGCTTCCCGCAAACCCTATGAAGAGCACGGCGGAGAAGTACGCCGTTCCGTAGGAGAAGGCGGTCATCCAGGGGCCCACCTTCCCTCCCCCGAGAAGGTAGTCGTTGAAGTTCTTTGTCCTTCTGTGCCCCAGAAGACCTATCACAATGATGAAAACAGTGTAGCAGCCCACCGCGATGTACCTGGCCAGCATGTTCTCCCCTTCTGCCTCAGTGACTTGTCAGTACGGTTTCAAAGTCTCTTTCGGGAACCTCACGGAGGGGTGCAAGCGTTCTTTCGCCCACGCACAGGACGGCTTGAAGGGCCGTTCCCCCCGGTTTCAACTTCCTGAGCCCCGTGAGGAACGGGTAAAGGACCTTCACCACTCCGTTCCAGAGGCATCCCAGCCCCATGGCCTCGGCGTTGAGGCTTACCATGGCAGCCGCTATGACCCCGTCCTCACGGGGCGTTGCGTTCTTCCTGGGAACGAAGAAAAGAAGCAGGCAGGGGGCCCTGCGGGTGATCGGGTCGTCTCCGCGCATGAAATCCCCGATGTAATCGCGCAGTGCTGAACGCTTCGCAAGCCAGGCGAACGGACGCAGGAACCTTCTTACGGGCTTCACCACCAGGTCCTGTATGGTCTCCACGCCCTGAACCGCAACGACCGTAACACCCTGCGAGTTCGTTCCCGTGGGCGCAAAACCAACGGGTTCGAGCAGCTGCTTCAGCTTTCCTTCAGTGAGTGGCCCGGGCATGAAGAGCCTGCAGCTCCTTCTCGACCGGAAGAGGTCCATAAGTTTTTCCGGAGAGGCTCCGGGCTGGACCGTGTTTTCAAGGCCGAAGGCATTCACCGGGCAAAAGGCTCCGCAATGTCCGCAGCCGATACAGGTCTTCAGAAAGCCTGTGACCCTTTTGTCGGGACCTGTGACCACGGCTCGGGACGGACAGACCCGCGAGCAGGTTCCGCAGCCCGTGCATGCTCCGGGCAATAAACTCTTTTCAGGGTAGAACCGCAATGTCGACCTCCAGAGTCGGGAATCCCGGCAGGACCTCGAGCACACCGGGCCAGGCGCCGTAGGGTTCACCGGAATCCCATGTGCCGTTGCCGTTTGCGTCAACGAAGGCAGCCAGTGTGTAACGGCCGCCTGGAACGGTATCGAGGGTAAACGCGCCCGGCGTCACGGTCTCGGTTCTGGTCTGCCCCTCCCCTCCCGCCGGGGTGAGAACAAGCGTGGTTTCGCGGGCAGTTCCCGAGAGGGTGCCCTGCACCGAACCCGGCAGGGTGCTCCAGGCAGTGGAAAAGACCCAGGACTGTGCGGGCAGAGAGTCGCCCCAGAGGGTCACAAGGCCTGCGTCAAGATGAATGCGGTGCTGCCTCTGGCCGCTCAGGTGCTGGTCGGGGGTGAAGATGAAGGATACGGCGTCGGGTCGGCTCCAGGTGCCCTCCACCCTGGTGCTGTCCGACACCCTGGTCAATGAATAGCGGGCAGCAAGGCTGTCAAGCGGAACCCATGCGTTGAGGGTTATAGAGAAGGGACCCGCAGGGTTGACGTCGAAAAGGCCGTCCGCCGGGTAGACGGAGATCACGGCGAACTCCTCGGAAGGGAGGGTGTCGGTCGCCCAGAACGAAATGCTGTCGGGACGGGAAGTGTTCCCCATCAGGTCCGAAACGTTCGACGAAAAAAGCGTGATGAGGGTGTCGGGCACTCCGGCGGTGTGCAGTAGAAGCCTTCCCCTTGTTCGACCCGGCATGTGGGAAACCCCCAGGAGCTCAATCTCCCGGTCACCGGCGGACATGATCCGGAAAAAGTCCGGTGTGGGAACTGTTCTCGAAAGCTCCTCGTTCCACTCCAGCAGTATCTGAAAGGCATTGAGGGCACTGGCGTCGGAAATGGAGGGACCAACGGTATCCACGACGGCCATGACAAGGTCGAGGTGCAGTGAGCCCCCGGGCTCCAGACTGAATTCGGTGGCCACACCCGGTTCTGTCTGGTCTTCCCAGCTCCTGCTGCCGTCCCGGTCATCGAACACGAGTATGCGGTAAGCGCCCGGGGCGAGCCACGGGATCTCGCCGTAACCCAGTGTATCGGGGAAAGCCCCTCGCGTGAAGACCGTGGTGTCAGGAAGGGACTGAAGCCTGACAACTGCCGCCGGTGGAGCCTCACCCCCCCCCTGCAGTGACGCCTGGAACGTCAGTTTCGAGGTTGAAGCCGTATCGGCGGTTGTCCATACCAGGTTCAGGGGTTCGGATGAGCCGTTGCCCCTGGTATCGGAGAGACCTCCGGGAAGCAGAAGGGTTAGCATGGCGCCAGGGGGCGGGGATTCAAACCTGATTTCCATTGTCCTTCCCCCGAACACCACCGAGTGCGGGGTGTCGGGGAAGACGAGAGGAACGGCGCTGAAGGGTTCGATGCGTTCGCTCCACTCGAGGACTATCCGTTGTGGAAGGATCGCCGAAAGCCCGGGAGGCGGCAGGCTTGCCACGAACAGCGGTGGCTCGAGGTCTTCGGGACCTCCGGCAGGTGAGACCACCCTGGCGCAGGACACCAGAAGTAAAAGCGACAGGGCGCTAAGGTTTTTCATTCCTGCGTATTGCCTTTCGAAGGGCGTTCGCCTTGCGGAACAGTGTGAGTGCTTCGGTGTCGCGTTTCTGCTTCTCAAGCACGACCGCCAGCTCCATGTGGAAATCGGGCTGGTTGGGATCCCGCTCCACGGCGTTCCGCAGGTAGTCCTCGGCGTCGTTGAGGGCCCCCGTCAGGTTGGCGCACTTGCCCATGAAGAACCATGCGGCGCTGTAGTCGGGTGATCGGCGTATGACCTCGCTGAGAGTGTCCATTGCCGCCGTGAAAAGCCCCCTGCGAAGAAGTGAGACCCCTTCGAGGAACCTCATGTCGAGCTGGTCTGCGCCGGCTTCGGCTGCAGCTGCCTTCCATCCCGGTTCCCTCAGGGTTCCAAGGCTGAAGAGGAGCTGAAGGACGTTGCCCGCAGGCGTGTCGTCTACGGCCGTGAACCTGGGCGCGGTTGTCTCCTTCGGTATCTTGACCGGTGCCTTCTCCTCCTTCTTCTGGGGCTGGGGGAGTTCAGAGAAAACGGCCTCGAGTTCCTCCCTTGTGGAGGCAGCCTCCTTGACCGGGGCATCGGTCGGCCTGACGGCCTCGGGTGCGCCTGAGGTCTCCGCGAAGAGGGCCATCTGCCTCCCCGTCAGTTTTCTGCTCATGAGCTCACGGAACATGGCGATCTGACGGTCGGCCTCCTCCAGCCTTATCAGGGGGCGAAGCTGGTACTCGGTTATGGAGTCGTCCGCCAGGACTTCCTGTCGGAGTTCTTCGGGCAGCTTCAGAAGGTTGAGGACCTGGGTCACCCTTGCCCGGGAAAAGCCCAGCATGTCAGCCAGCCGGCTTCGGTTCTCGATGATCCCCGCCCTGAGGAGTCCCTGGAAAAGAAGGGGTTCTTCCGCAGCGTTGCTTATGGACTCGTGTGCCGGACCCACCTGAACCGCGCTTCTCACCACCAGGCAACGGATGGTGGAGCGATTCATGGCAGCGGCACGCCAGAAAGTGCGGTGGTTGCCCACGAGAACGAGCCCCGAGTCCTGCTCCACAAGTACGGGCGGGGGTTGGGGACCGTCGGCTGCCTGTGAAAACATCCAGGTTGCCGGGGCGGGTGTAACGGAAATGTCCGAAAGCTTCACCTCCTCGAGTGGAAGGTGCTCCATGGCCCTGTCATTGTCCCTGTCCATTTGCCCCTCTCCCGTCAAGGATACCTGCCGCCGCTTCCGGCGATCCAGCCCGAAGAAGTCCCGGCAGCCTTTTGAACATGTTCCGTTGACGCCTGGCGTACCGCCAGGTATTCGTCTTTATGGCGGAGACGGCTTCTTCGAGCGAACAGCGGCCGTCAAGGAAGTCGAGCATCTCACTGTAGCCAATGGTGTGTCCCAGTACCGGCTCCCTGCCGTAACCGGCCGATGAAAGCCCCTCTACTTCGGCAAGAAGACCTTTCTTCACCATCAGGTCAACCCTTTCATCGATCCGGGTGCGAAGGGCAACGGGATCGGCTTCCAGCATCACGAACATGTACGATCCTGAAACATTGCCTCCCTGCCTGAGTTCAGTGGCCCTTGAACCACTTTCGAGGCAGATCTCGAGGGAACGCAGCAGCCGAACCTTGTCGGTGGGTGCCACAGCGGTTTTTGGATCGAGTGAACTGAGGATTCGATAAAGAGCCCCCGGTGAGCTTTTTTCAAGATCCGAGAGTGCGCTTCTGAGGTCGTCATTCCTTGGAGGAAGAGGGTCCGTCATGCCGGCAAGTGCCATCAGGTACAGGGCGCTCCCCCCCACGATAAGTGGCAGCCCCCCCCTTCCCAGTATCTCCCCGATCGTCCCCTGCGCCTGCCGGGCGTACCAGCCCGCGGAGAGGAGGGTGTCGGGATCGGCGACGTCAAGAAGGTGATGGGGCACCAGTGCGCGGTCTTCCGTACCCGGTTTGGCGGTTCCGATGTCCATTCCCCTGTAGAGCTGCCGGGAATCGCCGTTCACGATCTCGACGCCTTCGTTTCGAAGCGCGAACGCCATCGCTGCAGCGCTTTTCCCGGAAGCGGTGCACCCCACCAGTACGGGGATCCGGTCACCGGCCAAATCGTTTCTCCAGTTCGTCGAAGGTTATCTCCACGAGAGTGGGCCTCCCGTGAGGACAGTGAAAGGGGTCGGAAGTGGCGAAGAGCCTGTGGAAGAGCGTCCTGATCTCATCGCGGGAAAGCCTCTGTCCGAAGGTCACCGAACCCTTGCAGGCAGTTGCCGCGGCCATGACCTCCTGCTGGGAGAGTGTTGCGTCGGCGCCCGAGGCGAAGGAGGCAAGCACCTCACGAACCGCTTCGGAACCCCGATGCACCCCCACGGGGACCGAAAGGATCTCGAGAGTGTTTCCCGATATCCTCATGTCGAAGCCTGCCTGCACTATGAGCGGACCGTACAGCTCGGCAAGGGCCAGCCCCTCGGTGTCGAGCTCGAGGGTTTCGGGCAGCAGCAGCTGCTGTCTCCCCCCCGCCTCGGCTCCCTGCATCGATTCGAGGAGCTGCTCGAAAAGCACCCTTTCATGGGCGGCGTGCTGATCCACGACAAGAAGACCCGTTCCCGATGCAGTGACGAGGTAGGAGTTGTTGACCTGCATTATCGGCACTGCGTCGGTCCACTCCTCGGTCGGCATGGACGCCGGCAGGGAGGAGAATGTGCGGACGGGCGCCGAGAGCTCGAAGGCGGCCTGCACGCCCCTGGCGCCGGGGCTGAAAGCGTGGGCCACGGCGGGGTACGCTGCGGCAAGCTCCCGGGCCCTCTCCCGGGGCATGGATTCCATGCACTTCTGGATGGCGGCGCGGACTGCTCCCGAGTCCCGGAAACGGACTTCCTTTTTGGTGGGGTGCGCGTTGACATCAACGGAATCGTGCGGGAGTTCCAGGGTGCAGAGGAAGAGGGGGCTTCCCGCCGGACCTTCGAGGGCATCGTTCAGCATCCCCGAGACCACGGCCGAGGAAACAAGCCTTCCGTTCACCAGGATGTACTGATTCCTGCGGCTGTTCCAGAGCTTTCCGGGGAAAACCGTCAGTGATGCAGCCACGGGACCGCTCTCACCGCGGCTGGTCAGGCAGGAATCACCGGGAGTCAGTGAGAACCTTCTTCTGAGCCTCTGTTCCGGCGGTTCCCCGCAGGGGAGGCTGAACAGGGTTTTTTCTTCATGAATGAGCGTGAAAGCGGTATCGATGCAGGCCAGGGCGCAGCCTGTGACCATCCTCTCGACCCAGGCCAGCTCGGTGGGTTCCGAACTGAGGAACTTCCTGCGGGCCGGCTGGTTGTAGAAGAGGGCCTCGACAGTGATGGTCGTCCCCCGGCTTCGGGCAGCCGGAACGAGGTCTTTAACCTCACCCGCGGCCATGGTGAGTTTCCAGCCCTCGTGACCGTCGGAGGTGAGAATGGTCATCCTGCTCACCCCTGCGATGCTGGGAAGGGCCTCGCCCCGGAAACCGAGAGTTCCGATGCGGTCGAGGTCTTCAGGTCGGCTGATCTTGCTCGTGGCGTGACGTTCGACCGCCATGAGGAGATCATGCCTGTTCATGCCCGCCCCGTCGTCCCTTATGACGATGCTCTTCCGGCCGCCACGCTGAAGCTCGATCGAGATGTTCCCCGCCCCGGCGTCGATGGAGTTTTCGAGAAGCTCCTTGACCACCGATGCAGGTCTTTCGACGACCTCGCCGGCGGCGATGAGGTTGATCATGTAGTCCGAGAGGCGTCTGACCGGAGCCATTCTTCCCCTTCTTGAATGGATGCCTGGTACCGGGGAAGGGAGTCGAACCCTCATGCCCATGGGGCAACGGATTTTAAGTCCGTTGTGTATGCCAGTTCCACCACCCCGGCACTGCCAGGCGCTGTTGTTAACGCACGAATATACTAACGTAACAGCGGAAGCCCAGACTTGTCCCGGGAGTCCTCACCCTTTCCGAGTTCGAGGCCGATACCCGCCTTCCACTCGTCCTCACAAAGTCCCCAGGCTGACAGCGTACCCATGGGAAGACTGAAAGCGGCTCCGGCGCTCCACTCCTCACCCCGGAGGGTTGAGCCGGAAAGGGTCAGTCCTCCAAACACGACCGTGGCGCTGAAGGCCGGTTCGGGGCCTGTGGCGCTCAGGAAGACGTTCTCCAGGGGAACTGCCGTTCCCCCGAAGACCAGTGAGTCGCCGTTATGGAAAGCAGCCAGAAGGCAGTTGTAAGCCTGAAAGGATGCGCGGGCCATTCCCCTTACATCCCCGGACCTGTCGGTTCCAGGGCCGGATTGGAGCTCAAAGCTGCCAAGACTGAGTGATGATTTGACCCAGGGGCCTTCGCCGGAGGCCGCCGGCCCCAGCATCAGCCAGGGTGTCACCCTGATGGCGAACCCCATTCCCGCCCCCCGGGTGCCTGCGACGCCTGTCACGGAGGGGGTTTCCCAGAGGGCAACGGGCGCCGTGCCGTCTGAGTCGGTTTGAAAACCCACACCCAGCCTTCCCTCAGCTGCTTCCAGAAGGACAAAGTCGGTGGAGGCGTAATCCACGCCGGACGCGGTGAAGCTGAAAAGGTCACCGGATTCCGTTTCGAAAGCCCAACCCCCGGGGCTGAACCATCCCCCGGAGAAAAAGGTGCGTCCCGCTGTAACCCCGTTGCCCCTGCAGTGAAAACTCTCACGCCCTCCCGCCTCGAAGCCCGCCCGGAAGTAAAGGCCGTCGGATACCGGAGGGCTCCACCGGAAGGGGGCGCTGAACATCACAACGGGCATGGGCATGCCTGGTTCGAGATCGGAAAGGAAGATACCTGTACCGGAGATGTCGGGAATGGAGAACGCCGCCATGAGACCGAAGATCAGCACGGCGTTTCCCTGAGGGCTTTCAATATGCGGCCGGCCTTTTCACGGCCTATCCCGGGGACGGCGCAGAGGGCTGCCTCGTCGGCCGCGGCCATCCTCTCCACGCTGCCGAAAGCCTTCAGAAGCTGGGCCTTGAGGGAGGGGCCTATGCCGGGGATATCGTCGAGCGTGGAATGGGTGGTTTCCCTCAGGCTCCGTGTCCGGTGAAAATGGATCACGAATCTGTGGGCCTCGTCTCGGATGGCCCGAAGGAGAAGGACTGGCGGAGAGTCCTGCGGAAGCGGGATAACCTTCTCCTCGGGCTCGGTCAGGATCTCTTCGTCCCTTTTGGCCAAAGCTGCGAAACGGGTTTCCGGCAGGCCTTCGCGGCCGGCTTCCCATGCTGCACGGAGCTGGGTGATGCCGCCGTCGACAAGAAGAAGGTCGGGTCCGGGCCCCTCGAGGTGGGCGATGAACCTTTTCACGGCGTTCCCGATCATGGCGGGATCGTTCCTGCAAAGCTCTTCCGGCATGGAGAACCTGCGGTAGCCGCTTCGGTCGGGCAGACCGTCCCTGAAACTCACAAGGGCGGCCACTGCGTTTGAACCGTGATGGGTCGAGGCATCGAGGCACACCATCCAGGACGGTGGAGCCTTGAGCGCCAGTACGTCGGCCACGGCCTCGAGTGCGGCCTTTCTCCTCTCGGTCCCGCCCGCGGGCCGTCTCCAGGCAAGCCGGGCCAGAAAGTGCGAAAGGTCGCGCTCGGCTGTGTCAACGAGCTGCCTGAGGGCGCCGGCCTTGCAGACCCTCACCGTCACGGGAGCTTCCCTGCGTGACCTCAGCCAGTTCCCCATGATCTCGGAGTCGTCCGGGGTGGTTGCGCAGATGATCTCTCTGGGGATGTCGCCGGTTTCGGAGTAGTAGCTGCGGATGAGCAGGGAGAGCCTCTCGCCTGCCTCGGCCAGCTTCCAGGATGATCCGAAGGGCAGCCTGAGGGTTCCCATGAAACGCCCTCCCCTGACCTGAACCACGATCCCCCAGTTGTCGCGGACAGCGAAGACGTCGCGGGAGACCATGTCCGCTGCGGACTCGGGCGCCGGCCATCCGAATGAGTCCAGTCGCTGAAGCAGATCGCGGTATCGGGCGGCTTCCTCGAAGCGAAGCTCTTCGCTGGCCTTTTTCATGCCGGCGCGGATGGATTCCCTGGCTTCCTCCCAGCGGCCGCCGAGTATTCGAAGCAGTGATCTCACCGATTCGTGATATGCCGTGGGGTCGGCCCCCGTGCACGGTGCGGGGCACCTGTTCATCTGGCCCATCAGGCACGGTCTGCGCCTGGGCGGAAGCCGTCTGGACGAGCAGCGGCGAAGGGGGTGCATCTCAAGCAGGAAGGAGAGAAGCCTCCGCATGTTGGCGGCGTCGGGGTAGGGGCCGAAACGTGGAATGTTCCTGCTTCTGTCGGGGTTTCTTGTGACGACGATGCGTGGGAACTCCTCGTCGGTGGTCACCATGAGCCACGGGAAAAAGCTTGTTCCCCGTAGATCAACGTTCATTGGGGGTTTGTGGAGCCTTATCAGGTCGGCCTCGAGAACCAGGGCGTCGAGTTCACTGCCGGTGACGGTCCAGTCTATCGTCCGTGCTTTTTCCAGAATGAGCCGGTGCCGTCTGTCCCCCGGGTTCGCCAGATGCCCCTGAAGCCTCGCCCTGATGTTCCGGGCCTTGCCTATGTAGAGCACCTTTCCCCCGTCCCCCAGGAACCTGTAAACTCCCGGAAGCGCAGGGGCGCCTCCGGTCAGGGTTTTAAGGTTGTCACCGGGTGCGGCGGGTGAACCTGGCAAGGGTGGCCCTGACCTCTCTGCCCCCGAAGAGGATGAAAACGCCGATGGAGACGGCGCAGACCAGGGTACCTCCCGCAAGCAGCGCGACCGCGCCCTGAAGTGCGCCCATGGCGGAGATCCCGTCAACCGGACCCCGCATGATCACAAGCAGGGCCGCGGCAGCAGTTCCCGAAGCTGCCAGGGCGACCCATCCCCGTGCGGGAACGGTCGTGGGGCCTATCTTTCCCTTCAGCCAGCGCCTGAGAAGAAGGAAGTTGACAAGGCTAGCGGCGCTGCTGGCAAGTGCAAGACCCGCCAGGGGTTCGGCCCAGCCCGTCCGGATGAAGAACAGCGTGAAGAGGCCGTTCAGTAGAACATTCAGGGCCATGCAGATAACTGAGGCTTTTACGGGCGTCCTGGTATCCTTGAGGGAATAGAAGACGGGGGCTGTTATCCTGACCGCTGAGAAGAACACCATTCCCATTGAGTAGTATCTGAGCGATGCGGCGGTCATTGCGACTGACCGGAGGCTGAAAGCACCCCTGGCGAAGACGGTGAGCACGATTGGCTCGGCCATGATGACCATGAAGAGCGAGGCGGGTATCATCACCCCGAAAAGCGCCAGGGTGGAAAAACCGAGGGTCTTGCCCGCATCCTCCAGACGGCCCAGGGCGGTCTGACGGCTGAGTGTGGGAAGTAGCGCCGTGGCAAGGGCAACGGCAAAAATGCCCTGGGGAACCTGGGTCACCCTTTGGCCGTAGGCCAGGGCGGCCACGCTCCCGGGTGCGAGAAGCGATGCCAGCAGCTGGTCCACCATTATGTTGACCTCGGCGGCCAGCAGGCCGATGAGGGCTGGAAAGGCCAGTTTGAGGACGCGCCCGAGCTTCGGGTCCCTGAAGTGGAAATCGGGTCTCAGGGAAACCCCCCTGGCCTTCATGTACGGAAGCTGAACGACGAGCTGAAGCAGACCGCCCGCGAGGATGCCCGCTGAGAACCCCCACACCGGAGCGTCGGAACGCCAGTACCTTGCCAGGACGAAGAGCCCGGCCAGGGCCGCGATGTTGAAGAATAAGGGAGCCAGTGCCGGAGCGGCGAAATGCCTGTGGCTGTTCAGGACCCCCATGCACACAGCAGCGGTTCCAACAAAGAGGATGTAGGGGAAGAGCAGCCGAAGGAGTCCCGTGGCAAGTTCAGCCTTGCCTGGTATCCCCGAGAACCCAGGTGCGAAGACCTTTACAAGAACCGGCGCAAGAAGCATTCCCAGCATTACGATGACAAGAAGGGCCGACCAGGTGAAGGTCAGGGTTCTCCGCGCAAGCCTGCGCGCGTCTTGCGGGGTTTCGCGCACCAGTGTCTCGGTATAGGATGGAACGAATGCCGCTGATACCGTGGACTCTCCAAAAAGCCGGCGCAGGATGTTGGGGATGATGAATGCCAGAGTGAAGGCGTCGGCCGCCATCCCGGTCCCGAGAAAAGCCGCCTGGGCCATGTCGCGGGCGAGGCCAAGGAGCCTGCTGGCAACCGTGAGCCCTCCCAGGACCCCCGTAGCCCGTGCGACGCTTCTCCCCTCCTGAAAAGGGGTGCCCAGGGTTGTGTTTTCGCCCGATCCCGATCCTGATGAAGCCATATCGCAGGAACGCCCCCGTCAAGCTGAGTATCCGGGATGATACTCAATGTCGGGGGCGTTCGAAAACCTTGCCGGACCCGGAAGCTACCAGTAGAGCCAGGGTATCCTTTTCCGGAGGCTCACTTCAACGTCTTCATCGTTCCACCCGGTGGGGCGCACGATCTTCTCTTCCGGTACCACCAGGCT
Organism: candidate division Hyd24-12 bacterium UBA6080; assembly: GCA_002436025.1. Classification (GTDB taxonomy): domain Bacteria; phylum Fermentibacterota; class Fermentibacteria; order Fermentibacterales; family JCC-6; genus UBA6080. The sequence continues at coordinate 605 of DIXM01000016.1, read as the reverse complement.
GCCGACGTAGCTGGCGTCCTCGTACACCCTGGTGATCTGCTCGGCTATCTGGCGGATGTCGTCAGGGGTGGCCACGCCGTCGTCGGTGGCCTTGTAGAACTGAACCGTCACACGGATGGGGAACCTGTCGTCACGCACCATCCTGTAACCGCCTATCTCGCGGTACGGACCCTCGAGCTCACCGTGACCCACAACAGCGGCCTCGACACCATTCTCGGCCTGCTCGCAGGCCATTGCGGGCACGCACATGTCGTAGCTCACGTCGTCAAAGCCGGTGTTCCTTCTCTCCCTCTGGCGCAGGGGTATCTGGATAAGAAGGACCATGTTCAGCCCCTCCTCGCCCGCAGCGGCAACTGACTGACCGTCTTCCGAGCCGCCGTCCTCCACGAAGTCGCTGAGCCTGGTGCCCGTGAAGCTCGCCCGCTGGCCGTCCGAGTTGAAGAAGAGCTGCTGGCCCCACCCCCACGACCCCTCGGGCGCGTAATCGCTGGAGTTGTCTATGATCGCGGCGCTGGTCCCCTCGCGGGTGGCCACTATGGCCAGAACAGCCGGGTCGCCCTCGTAGGACTGGTAGTTGTAGAGGACCGGGTTGAACGTGGCCTCAC
>DIXM01000007.1:2709-16863 GCA_002436025.1 candidate division Hyd24-12 bacterium UBA6080 | reverse complement strand
GTCACGGGAGTGATGGCGGTCGTGGCAAATTGATCGAAACGGGAGGACGAAATGCATAAGCTTCTTTTCGCCGCCACATTGGCGGTGTTCGCCGGAACCGGTTGGGCAGCCACGGCGGCGGTGATCTGGAAGGACATCACTCCAGGGGCCAGACCCAACGGAATGGGCGAGGTTTTCACGGCCATAAGCGACGACGCCACGGCAAGCTACTGGAACCCCGCCGGACTGGCCTTTGTCTCGCCTGACCGGTCCGAACTGACCCTTCAGCACTCCAAGTGGCTTCCACAGCTCGCGGATGACCTTTACTTCGAGTTCCTGGGGTACGCCCAGCATCTCGAGGGATGGGGCGGCATCGGCGGGAACATCACTTTCATGTCCATGGGGGAGCAGCAGGAGATCCCCGAGGGCTACACTGAACCCGTTGGCACCTTCTACTCGTACGGCATAAGCGGGACGGGCAGCTTCGGCACCGAAGTGGCCGAAGGTCTCGGGGTGGGAATGAGCCTGAAGTTCATATACGACCACCTCTACTACGAAGACAACGGCAAGGGTTCCAGTTTTGCCGCTGATTTCGGCGTTCTCTACCATGTGCCGGAATTCGGTATCGGCCAGGTGTCACTTGGTGCGTGCCTCGCAAACCTTGGCCCCAACATGAGCTACGGCGGCAACAGCGAGAACAATCCCCTGCCCCGTGAGATCAGGCTGGGACTGGCGGTGCGTCCCATCGAAAACGATCTCTTCAGCCTTCTGGCCGCGGGTGAGTACTCGAAGCTGCTGGTGGACGTCACCGAGGAGATCGGCGAAGAGATAGGCGAGAACACCTTCGGTATGGGCGCCGAGCTCTGGTACTACGACCTGCTTGCCCTGAGGGCAGGCTATTCCCACGACACCGAGGGCGCAAGCACCCGGCAGGGGCTGACCTGGGGCGCGGGCATCAAGTGGGAGGGGTTCCAGTTCGACATGGCATTCATCCCGGTGGTCGAGGAACTTCAGGGCAGCGGAAAATACAACCAGAAGTTCTCCCTCACGGTAGGGTTCTGACAGGTGCGGTTCGCTGTTCTTTTGCTTCTTTGCCTGGCCCTTACCCTGTCTGCCCGTGCTCCCGGGCTGTCAGGAAGCCTTGCCACAGCCCGGGTTTGCATGCTTCGAGTGGAGTTCATCGAGGACTACACCGATTCCACCACGGGCAACGGGCAGTTCCTGCCCGAGCACGGCAGGGACTACAGCGTCGACGTTGCCGGCCAGGTGGATGCCTACTTCACCGATGTGAGCCGCGGCAGGCAGAACTTTGATTTTTCGGTGTATCCCGCTGCGGGCGGCGGCGGTTACCTCATGCCCCACCAGATGGAGTGGTACGGCGACAACGACAGATGGCCCAGCGCGGTCATCTGGCTTCTGGTGCACGCCGTTCAGGCCGCTGACAGCGAGGTCGATTTCTCCCAGTACGACGCGGTGATGGTGGTTCATGCCGGAGCCGGTCGCGAAGGCGACGTTCTGGGCAACAGCTCTCTTGATATCAGCTCCTACTATGTGAACTATGACAGTTTTCAGTACTACATCGGCCTTGAGGACCCCTGGATGGCCGGCGGCATCCCCACCGACGACGGCGTCCTTGTCAGGGAGGGTGTGATCGTTCCCGAACACCAGACGCAGGACGGACTGGGTCTCGGTGTTCTCGGTGTTATGGCCGCCAAGCTGCTCAGGTGGCTCGGAGCCCCTGACCTCTACAATACCTCTACGGGAAGCGTGGCAATCGGTGGCTGGGATCTGATGGGGTACGGCCAGTGGCTGATGTACGGTTTCTGGCCCTCGGCACCCGGCGCGTTCACCCGGGAACACCTGGGCTGGGCGGAAGTGATCGAGGTGTACGACGGCTCTTTCACCGTTACACCGGGTGACACCGTCTACCGGGTGCCCCTGTCGGACTCCGAGTACCTTCTCATCGAGAACCGTCAGCGTGACCCTGACGGCAACGGCCAATGCGGGACCAGCGAGCGCGACTTCGGCCTTCCCGGATCGGGAATCCTGATCTGGCACATCGACGAGACCAGGCTTGGCAGCCATCTGGCGGGCAACACCATAAACGTCGATCCCGATCATCAGGGTGTCTCCCTTGTCGAGGCCGACGGCATCCCCGATTTCAACACCATCTATTACGATTTTTTCTACACCAGCGAGGGCAGCAGGTGGGATCCCTGGATGCGCGACGGTTATGCCTGGCTCCTCGGCCCTGAAACAACCCCCTCAACATCCGCCTCATGGGGAGGTCGCACCGGTGTGACCGTCGACGTCACATCCAATTCCGGGAACAGCATGGCATTCACGGTCACCCGGCAGGACATCGAAGGGTGGCCCCGAAGGGTGTCGAACCCGGCTTCAGGCCTCTGTGTCTGGAACGCGCCGGGGTACGGCGAGGTTATTGCAGTGCTCAGGGGAAGCGGCAGGATCGAGGCCCTTTCACCCTCAGGCGATCAACTCTTCGGTTTCGGAGCAATACTCGCCACGCCACCCGTTACCGCCCTTATAGACGAAACCGAGTACCTGTTCACCGGCGACCGCAACGGATATGCCCACATGCTTACTCCGCAGTGGGGCGAAGAGGCTCCGGGGTGGCCGGTCCGCGTCGGCTCCGAACCGGTCCAGGTCCTTTTTTCCGACCGGCTCCAGGCGGCAGTGATCGTGGCGGCCGACAGCGTTCATGTCCTCTCTCCCTCGGGCGTTCCCCTTCAAGGATGGCCCAGAAGGTTCAGTTATCAGGTGCGGGGTGTTTGTGTGATCCCCGACCCGGCTTCACCGGGCATCGCGGTCACGGTTGCCGACGGCAGCCTCTACGCGTTCGACCTTATCGGAAGGCCCCTGTTCAGCGGCGTTCACCCCGGCGGCGGAGACATCTCAATCCCCGTCTCTTCGGACTTCGACCGTGACGGTACGCAGGAGATCGCCCTGACTTGCAGGGGTTACGTCTTCTGTTACGATACGGCCGGCGACCTCGAGCCGGGTTTCCCCGCCGCCTTGGGCGGCGAGGCACTGGGTGGGTTGTTTCCCGCCGATCTTGACGGCAACGGTTACATCGAGCTGGTGACAGAGACCTCCACCGGCGCCCATGCAGTGACAGCCAGCGGGACCATTCCCGCGGACTGGCCCGTCACCGTCTTCACAGACAGCCTTTCGCAGGCGGTCGACCGTTTCAATCGTGGCATCGGGGGCAGCGGCTTTGCGGGTTTCTCCATGCGTGACGGAAGGACCGGCCTCTGGAACGGCGCCGGAGAAGAGGTCTCCGGAACACTCTGGTCGCTCGGTGACGGCCCTGTTGGAAGACCGTTGCTGTGGAGATTCTCAGGTGACGGAACGCACAGGCTCATGGGCATCTCCGGTGGCGGATGGATTGGGGCCTGGCCGGTGTCTTCGGCACCGCAGGGGTGGCACACGGGGCTTGACCGTGGGGGCGAAGGATGCTGGTGGCCCGAAGACCTTCCTGAAAGAACGACCCCCGAGCTTCTCGCATCCCATGGTTTTTTCGTGTGGCCCAACCCCGTTACGGATGGAACGGGCTACATAAGGTTCACGCCGGGGTCGGACTGCACCTACACCGCACGCATCTTCAACGTCGCAGGCGAGCTGGTGGGCCTTTTCCAGGGCAACGCCCCTGGCGGCTCTCCATGGGAAGTTGAGTGGGAGACATCGCAGCTCTCACCGGGTCTTTACTACATCTGCCTTCAGGTGGTCACGGACGGCGGAACCTCCGAAGCCGTTTTCCATGCCGCCGTGGTGAATTGAGGTCACCTTGAGAACCGGGTTGCTCTGTCTTGCAGTTTTGCTTCTTCTTGTTTCCGGGGCTTCCGCTGACAGGTCGGCCATGGCCCGTTCACTCCTTTTACCGGGGTGGGGGCAGAACCACCTGGGTTACAAGACAAGGGGCCTTGTGTTCATGGGAGTGGAAGCGGCCACCTGGATGGGTGCAGGGCTCTCCTACATCGAGGCGACCTGGGAACAGGACAACTTCCGAGGGCTTGCCCTGAACAAGGCCGGAATAGACGTGTCGGGAAGCAGCCGTGATCTTCAGGACGACGTGGGCGGATACATGAGCAGCGACGACTTCAACACCTACATAAGACAGCTCGCCAGATACTATTACCCGGACGACCCCGTGGCTCAGCAGCAGTACTTCCAGCAGTACTCGGTCCCCGACGGAGCGGGCTGGAACTGGAGCAGCGAAGCCGAACGCCTGGCGTACCGCGACGCCCTCCGTGAGAGCCGCGAGTGGTACCGCCGCACCACGTACATCGCGATGTTCGCCGTTGTGAACAGGGTTGTGAGCGCCATCGACGCCGCCCTTCTTGACCCGGCCCGGCCAGGTGTGTACACCGACATCTCATTCCCCGAGGTCTCCGACTACTCATCCGTGATGTTCACCATAGGGGCGAGGTTCTGATGACATTGCTGCCTCTTCTGCTTGTGCTGGGTTCCAGACCCATGCCGGTCAGCGGCACTTTTTTCTACCCCGGAGTCATGGAGATAACCCGGAAGCACGATCCGCAGTACGCGCCAACGGGAGGTCTGGCCCTGCTTACCGAAGGGCACCAGGTGGGAGATGTGGTGAACTTCTGGGCCCAGAGCTTCGTTGACGAGTACACGACCTTCTATCTCACCTCAGCCACATGCCGGGCAGTCGGGGAAGAAACGTACATCTTCGTTGAGGACACCCAGTGGGAGAGTAAAAACTTCGACCAGAGCGGCGTTGACAGCCTTTACACAGCCCTGGAAGGCTCGACCGGGATCATCTCGAACCTCGAGTACAATTTCGGCCCCATACCCGACGAGCTCGATGACGACCCCAGGGCCTACATACTTGTTCTCGACATCCCCGACGGCTGGGACCCCGTGACGAACCCCGGGTACATCGCGGGTTACTTTTCCCCCTACAACCAGTTCACCGAGTTCGAAGCCAGGCTCTACTACGGCGGCCATTCCAACGAGGTGGAACTCCTTTACGTCGACTGCAACCCGGGCAGGGTGTCCGACGCCTCATTCGTTGCGAGCCACGAGCTGGTCCACCTCATCCATTGGGGGATCAAGCCCTTCAGCTCACAGGAGCTCTGGGTTCTCGAGAACCAGGCCCAGACCGGTCCATTCGTGTGCGGTTACAATGCCTTTCAGGTCGAGACATTCCTCGAGACCGGCGGAGTGACACCCATCAACTGGACAAGCTACGACTTCAACGACATCAGGTACGTTGCGGGCTACGGGGCAGGCTTTCTCTTCTTCTCGTACCTTGTTGAGAACTACGGCGGCCGCGACTTCATCTGGAACTCTATCCGTTCCGATGCCCGAGGGGTGCTGAACATCGAGGAGTCAATCGCCCTGGCCACCGGCCAGACCCCAGTGTTTGACAACATCATGCGGGACTGGATGCTCTCGTGCTTCATCGACGAAGCCGACCGCGGCTACGGCTGGGAGGGCTTCACGATGGCCTCCATCGACACGGTGTTGCCCGGCAACCGTCCCGGTCTCGACTGGACAGGCGTCATCAATGAAACACCCTGGCAGGGGCCCGAGATCGATATCGGTGCATACCAGGGGCTTTACTACCAAATCGCGGACGGTCTCTCCGGAAGCCTCCGCATCGGCTCTTCGGGCATCGGCAACATGGAGGCCTACCTTCTCACCGAAACCGATCTCACTCCCGTGAATGTGAGTGGAACCGGTGACGTGGCGGTCCCGCTCGACGAACCCGGAACGCTCCTGCTCATAAACAACGCCTTTGCCGGTCTTTCGGTGACCGCCTCGGCTGGAAGCGTGGGGAGCGGGCTGGCCGTATACCCCAACCCGTGCCTTGGGGACCTTTACTTCCAGTTCATGTCCCAGGGAGCCCCGGTCAGCCTGGCCGTCTTCGACCAGACCGGCGCCGTGGTGGATACCCGGGATTTCGGCTACCAGGCGTCAGGTGAAACGGTGCTTGTTTACACCGGCGCAGGAGAGCTGGCATCCGGGATCTACTTCTACCGTCTGGTTCGGGGTGAAAATGTGGAGTCCGGTCGTTTCGCAGTGGTTCGCTAGTCTCCCGTTCCTCTTCCTGCACCTGTTCCCAGCCGGGAACTACGCCGATCTCGAGGTTTCCCGTGACGGATCGGTCTGGGTTCTCACCGAGGGAAGACCCGAGCTTTGCATCGTACCCCCAGCAGGAGAGCCATCCCGATTCCCGCTTGACGGTCTGCAACGCCCGGCCGGGCTCTGCCTCGACGGAACGGGAGGATGCCTGGTATCCGACGCAGCGGGAACCATCACCGTCTTTGACAGGTTCATCCGGCCCCTCTCCACGACCGCGGTTTCGGGGACCCCGGGCGACCTGGTACTCTCGGGCATGTCGGTGTGGTACATCGAAACCGAGCGGAGCGAGGTCCTCAACACCGACGGACTTGTTGTCTCCCGGGATGCTCCCTCATCGGGGAGGCTCTTTTTTCAGCGGGGAGAGGGCATGCTGTCGGGAGGCGGCGTATTCCGTATTCGGGAAGGCGAGGAACCTCTTCCGCTGAGCCTCTCGGGCGAAGGCTGTCCGTATGGGGACGGTTTTCTTCTGCTCAGGGATTCAGTGCTGTACGGCTCCGGGGGAGATACGCTTTTTTATCCGGTCCTTCAGACCAGGGTGTCCGCCCAGCCCGGCGGGGGGATCATCGTACTCTGGGGTGGCGGTCACCCCCCCCTGGTGGTGGAGTGACGATACTCGTCCTCGGGTTGCTGTCGGGTCTTTCCCTTACATTGCAGAGCGACGGCACAGGATTCTTCCCCATCCCGGATTCAACCTGGGTCTCTCCCGGGAGTTCCTTCGCAGTGGTCGACGGTGACACCCTTCCGGCCTTCAACTCAGCCAGGGGGGCCGTTGTCGGTCTTCAGGTTTCGCCCAGTCCGGCTTCAGGGGTTCCAGTCCTGCTGTTCTTCGACACTCTTACCGTCGGCCGTCCCAACTCGATCGAGCTCCGCCTCGAACCCCTGGCCCGTCTTCCCCTTGACATAAGGTCGTCCCACTCAGCTTCTCCGGCGGGCGAGGGCCTTTACATCAGCGGAGTGAAAAGGCTTGGTGTTTCGCTCGGGTCTGACGGAGGGCTCGTGCAGGGCACCAGGCTCTCGCTGGACGGCACACTCGCTCCAGGGGTCACGGTTCGGGGCGCGATAACCGATGAGAGCCTCCCCCTTGGGGCCGCGTCGTCCGAGGCCGTATCGGAGCTGGACAGGGTGAACCTCTTTGTCGAGGGAAGCTCATGGACAACCGAACTGGGTGACATGGAACGCGAGAGGACGGGCGACGGCCTGACTCCCCTCCGCTACAGGAGGAGCCTCAGTGGCTTTGCCGGAACGGTCTCTCCCGCAGAAGCCCTGACGGGAGGCATTGGCTACGGCATCACCGGAGCCAGGCGCTACCACACGGTGTTCCTTACCCAGGAGGGTGTTCAGGGACCATACGCCTTCGCTCCATCGGGCGTAACCCCAGGGAGTGAGAGGATACATCTCGACGGCGTTCTCCTGGGCAGGGGAAGCTCCGCGGATTACACCGTGGATTATCCCGGCGGAAGGCTCACCTTCACCGCTGCCCGACTTATTCGAAGGGACCAGCGAGTCGAGGCCACCTGCTACCGCGAAGGTGACGGGTTCCGCAGGGGCGTCATGACCGGTGCGGTCACCGCCGGTTCCGGGGATTTCACCATCGAATCCGGATTCTTCCGTGAGGGGGACGACACTGGTTCCCCGCTCGGGTTCGTGATGAGCCCCGAGGCGGAGGAGGTGTTGAGGAACGCCGGCGAAAACCCGGCGGAAGCCTGGCTTTCCGGTGCGGCCTATCTTGGTGAAGGCGAGGGTTCGTACAGCGTTGACAGTCTGGGACACTACGTTTACCTGGGGCCTGGGGGCGGTGAGTGGGCGGTAACGTTCCAAAGGCCTCCCGAGGGGCCTGGTGACTATGTGTACGACTCTGTAACGGGTGGTTACAGGTGGGTTGACGAGGGCGAAGGCACGCACCTTCCCAGAAAGTACATCGACATCCCGGCAATGCGGGAACTGGGCGGTGTGGCTCTTCACGGGGTGTACGGCGTGCTTTCGGCTGAGGTGTCCGGTTACGTCTCGAAGCGTGAGGGAAACCTGTTCAACACCGAGGGGACGACCAGGGCGGGCTCCTTCGTCTCCACCGAACTGGTCTTCGAACCCTGGACGGACGGCCCCGGTCTGTTCGCCAGGGGACGGATGGTTTCCGACGGATTCTCGTTCCCGGACGAATCCGATTCCGACAACGATCTGTCCCGGTGGCTCCTTCCGGCCGGTTTCACCGGGAACGACTCCTATACCGAAGCCGGGCTCGCTTCGGAGAAGGCCAACCTGTCAGCGGGAAGAAGGTTCCTGTCCGATGGCGGTTCGGTGGAGATCGTCCAGGCCGGTGCCATTCTGCCCCGGGAGCGCTTCACCCTTGAGCTTACGGGCAAGGCGGGCAGAAGGGCAGGTGCACTCGAACTGCTCGACGGAAACAGGATTTCCGCCGGTTCGAACCTCTCGTACAGGGCCGGGGCCTTCACGCCGTTCTCGTCCCTGTCCACCACCAGAGAGTCCTGGATGGACAGCCTCTCGGGATGGTTGCACGACGGGGAGTTTGGAACCCTTCTTGAACAGGGTTCGTGGGATTTCAGGGTCTTCGCCGGAGGCACTCTGGACCGCCGGGGCGGAACGGGCCTTCCGGACAGGATCGCCAGGGCCGGTGTCTCCGGGGGCGGGCGGGGAGCTTCATGGAGCATGGACGGCACCTACAACCACTCCACGAGCTGGTTTCCCGCGGGCGGCCTCAGCAGGGCGGACGCGATCACCCTGGGGCTCTCCCTGAACGGGCCGGGCTGGTGGTCGCACACCGACTACTCCGCCGGAGGCTACCTGGGCAGATCGGTTGAGATCATTTACACATGGGTCGGGGAGGGTAACGGAGATTACAGCTACGACCCTGAAACGGGGGAGTACTACCCCGACCCGGGAGGTGAGTACGACAGGTCCTTTCAGTCGGGAGAGGGTGAGGAGAAGGTCCTGGAATGCGGCTTGAAAAGCTCCGGGTACTTCCGGGCCGAGGGCGTGGGGCTGGACGGAAGCCTTATCCTTCAGGCATCCGACCCTTTCGACAGGCTGAAAACGTTCACACTTGCTGGAGCACTCGACTCCGACAGCCCCGGGGAGTGGTCGGTGTCTCTCTCACCCTGGTTGTCCTGGGAGGAGGGAGTTCTCAGAAGGCTCACGTTAAGGCTCTCCGCATCGGATCTTCGTGAAACCCTCAGCGGTTCGGGCCGGAGAAGGAGCACCGAACGCTCGGCCCGTCTGACGCCCCTGCTTCGTCTCCACCAGGTCGTTGAACTTGAGCTCTCAGGCAGGGTTTCCAGAAAGGACGACGACCTTTACGGAATGAGAAGCATCACCGGTCTGCTGGTCTCCGCTGACCCCCGGTACCTTCCGACACCGGGGATAACCGCCGGTGTCGAGCTGTCCGTTGACAGCAGACGCGAGAGTTCGACCCTCCTCTCCGAGGCATCCTTCGGCGTGCGGCCCCACGTCTCGGTCAACACCGGGGGCTGGATCACCAGCGCCACCTACTCCGTGGCCCGTATACCCGGTGAAGGAGACCTTCCTTCATGGTTTTTCGACGGTGTCAACCGGGGCGTGACGCTGGACGGCAGCGTCAACGCCGGCAGGAACCTGGGCCGCTGGATCAGGCTTTCTCTGTTCTTCCGGGGTCGGCGGCCGGCCGGCGGGGAGTGGACCCGCACCGGGGGGCTGGAAGGTACGGTGTCGTTCTGAACGCCATTTTCTCGCTGGTTCTTGAGGCAATGGCCGCGATCGGTTTCTCGGGTTCACCCCCGTTTCCCCCGCCGGTTCCGGAAGTGGAGGTCACAGACACCGCCCTTTCAGAGCTGAGCCAGGACATACTTGCATGGTACCTCTCCATGGGGTACCCCTTCGCCTCAGCCGGCATGTACTTTTCGTCACCCGACACCCTCATGGTCAACCTGGTTCCCGGAAGAAGGGCTTCCCTTGAGGGGATCCGCTTTCCGGAAGGGATGCGCACAAGGCCGGAGCTTCTTCTTCGGCGGCTTTCGCTGGAGCCAGGGGACCAGTACGATCCCGAAGCCGTTTCCCGGTGGCTCGACGAACTGGACCGGCTGGAGTTTCTGGAAAGCGTGGGCGTTCCCGAGATCTACCTCGGCCCCATGGGTGACATCGTGCTCTACCTGCCAGTGGAAGAGGCCAGCCCCGGATGGTTCTCGGGAGGCATGTCGTACGGTGAGGCCTCGGGCGTTCTCGGAGGCGGCGAACTCGTCCTGTCAAACCTGTTCGGGGGGGGAAGAAGGTTGGAACTGTCGGCCCAGGCCACGGGGTTCGGGATCGACGGATCCTTTCTCTACAGGGAACCCTGGCTGTTTGGCACACCGGCGGGGTTCAGCGTCTTCCTCAGCCAGGAGATACCCGACTCCGGAAGCGTGAACCGCCGGTGGGAAACCCTTCTCTTCTACGATCTGGGGGGGATTGAAGTTTCGGGTGGCGGCGGGTCCTGGTCGGGATGGCCCGCGGGGGGCGAGAGGCAGCGCTACGATTACGGAGAGGTCGGTCTGACCTGGGACTTTTCAAGAAGGGTTCCGCAGGGAAGAAAAGGGTTTGCCGGAACCCTGTCCACAACCGGCGGAACGGCATCCGACCCGGGTTCAGACTCACTGTCCACCTGGTTCATGGCTACAGGCGAGGGCTCGGCGTCGGTCACGGCCTTCAGGGGCTCCTTCGGTTTCGGTCTTGGCATCAGGGCGGGAGGCATCCTGCAGGGTGAGTGGCTGTCGTCAGGGCTGTGGAGGCTTGGGGGTTACGGAACCCTGAGAGGATACCCCGAAAACGTTTTCAGGGCCGGTGAGTGGGGTGTTGCCTCCCCCGAAGTGTCCATTGGTGAGACCACAACAAGGCTGTACGTCTATTCCGACATCGGTTTGATCAAGACCCTCGATGGGCTTTCGAAGCCGGTTTCCATCGGAGGTGGCCTGAGGGGGGAGTCGGGCAGGCTGAGGTACGACGCCGGGGCCGGTTTTCCCGTTGACCGGGGACCGGGCGACGCCCGGTTCTACCTGTCGGCGCTGTTCTCGATCTGAATCACCATGCCCAGGCGGGTCATCTCCTTTTCCAGTGCCGTCCTGTACTCCCTGCCGCCCACGGTTATGCCGTGCTCGGCAACCTCTTTGCAGGCATCATGGTAGACTTCGAGTGCCTCGCCTTGAATGCCGAGGGCCAGAAGAATCCTGGCGTGCAGGAACCTTATGTCGACAGCAGTCTGCTGATCGCCTCCCGCCACGGCGAGGACCCCGGCTTCACGGACCAGAGGCAGTGCCCTGTCCGGTTCGCCCCTGATGAGATGGACCTGGGCGGACCCGGAAAGGGTGCAGGCCTGCCCGATGATGTTTCCCGCCCTGTGGAACATCCTGTTGGCCCTGGAATAGTAGCGCTCGGCTTCGTCCATGTCTCCGGCCTTGATTTTCATCGTTCCGAGACCGGTCAGGGCCGACGCCATCATCCTTGCGTTGCCCGTGGTTTCAGCCGTTGAAAGCGATTCGACGAAATGCACCTCGGCTTCGTCATATCTCCCCATTATGGTGAAGATGTTACCGATGCTGTGGGTGAAGATGGCGATCATCGCGGTGCTTCCCAGGTGCCTGGCGATCTCCAGGGCTTCGTGCAGGGCTTCGAGGGCAGGCGCCAGCTTTCCCGACCTGGCAAGCATACTGCCGGTGTTTCCCAGTATCTCGCACAGTCCCTGACTGTTTCCGATACGGCGCTGGATCTCGGCTGCCGCTGTCGAAAGCTCGATCCCCTCATCCTCCCGGCCCGTTCGCAGTGCGATGATGGACAGTGCTCCCAGAAGGGAAGCCCTGAGCTTCAGGTTTCCGCTGAAACGCTGTGTGTCGAGGGTCTTGCGGAAGAGTTCCTCGGCCTTCACAGTATCTCCGGCCAGAAGCCTTGTTACCGCCAGGTTGCCCAGAATGCACTCCATGAGTTGAGGGTTCCGGTCAACGAGTTCAAGCGCCTTGTCCTGGTACTCCCTGGACCTCTGCATGTTTCCCAACTGGGCGAACAGTTTGCTGAGCCTGGAGAGGATCATTGCCATGATTTCCCCACCGGGTTCAGAATCCTGCAGCGTTTTCTCCAGAAGGGCGACGGCCGGAAGGTTCTCGCCCGTTTCAGCAAGTATCCTGGCCTTTGTTAACGAAAGCCCCGGAACATCCGAAGGGCGCGCCAGGGAAACAGCCCTGCCGAAGAGGTCAAATGCCTCCTGGTAACAGCCCTTGTGCGCTTTCAGTGCGAATTCCGCCAGAACGGTCCTGCGTGCCGTTTCGGGGTCGAAGGCACCAAGGGGCCAATCCCTTATGCGATCCAGAAGATTCAGGCCGCTTTCGCAGTCAAGGGCTGAAACCATCTGTTCCAGGGCCGCGAGAGCCCAGGGAAGTGCGTCGTTGTAAAGACCGGCACCGGCGAAGTGATTGGCGGTTTCCAGTGAGCAGGGCTCGGTCCGGCCCGGAGACCGGCCTTCGGCAAGGAAATCCGCAGCGATCCGGTGTATCCTTGCGGCGTTTTCCGATGTCAGGAGACTCTCGGCTGCGCCCGCCATCTGGCTGCCCAGAAAGTGACAGTACTGGCCGTGCCCGGTGAGGAATCCGGCAACGGTCAGCCCCTCCAGAACAGGTTCACCGTCGGTATTCCAGACGGATTCGTGCACGTGCAGGAAGAGGTCGCGCCTGAAGCTCCGCCCCAGAAGCCCGGCCAGCTGCAGTCCCGCCCGCATTTCGCCGGGAAGCCCCGCCATCCTGCTGTGAAGAACAGCTTCAACCGAGGGAGGAATGCCTGACAGTTTTCGCAGCAGCCTCCATACCCCGTCCTCCCCTTTGGCCAGAATGCCCCTGGAAACCATGTAGAGAAGGGTCTGATGGACGAACATGGGGTACCCGAGGGTCATTTTGTGGAGGGAGTAGGCGAGGGAGTCGACGAGACCCGCCTGCTTGCGTCCCTGCAGAGCGTCATCGACAAAGGACACTATCTCGGTTCTGCTCATGGGGGAAGGCCTGACGATGCTCAGTCTGTTCACGGGTATCTGTTCGGGGAGACGTTCACCCACCAGTATGAAGAAAAGCGACATCCCGTCCGGCGGCATCACAAGCAGCCTCGAAAGGACCTTCAGGGAAGACTCGTCGGCGCAGTGAACGTCACGAACCAGAACGATCGCCCTTCTGCTGATCCCGGCAAGCTCCCTGAGGGCGCCTGCGAGCCAGATCGGCAGATGCTCACCGCCAGGCCTCGCCCTTTCGCCACCGATGACGAACCACATCCCCATGGGAGGTTGTCCCTCCCTGTTGAACCCGCTGCATACAACGACCCTTTCCGAACCCCGGGCGATGTATGTTGCATACTCCTCGGCGAGAGCATTCTTCCCGAGCCCGGGCTCACCCATGATGGCAACGCCCCAGGACGCCCCGTCACCCTCCTTCAGGAAACGCTCCCATGAAGCAGTCATGGTTCCGTATAGAGGATGGCCGGGTGTGAAAGCCGGAGAACCGACCGGGTCCTTCCTGGATAAGGGCCGCATCGCCCTGAACCCCGGTATACCGGACTCGAAATGTTCCCAGTTCCACTTGTCTCCCGACATTCCGGCGACTTCCGGCGATACAAGCATCCCGTCGGCATCGGCGGCTTCTTCAAGCATCGCTGATAGACAGAAGGTGGCCTCGTTGGCGGGTCCCCAGGCTATCCCAGCGCTGCAATGGATGTCGATGCCCTTCTCCCGGAGAGCCCGCGTAAGGCTGCCGAACTTGTCCATGAGTTTTACCGAACACTCCACGGACTGCAGACAGTGGCGCGTCCCGTACCGTCCGGGGGCGAAGACTGCGGCAAACCTCGCGTCGTCGAAGTCTTTCAGCTCTCCGTCGCAATCGTTCACCGATCTGCGCAGTTCTGAGAAAAGCGAATCGAGGTAGCTCCGGACCACCGGCGGATCGAGCACGTTGAAAAGACCTTCGAGACCGGCTGCCCTGAAAGTCAGGACTGCAACCTTGCGGTTTTCTCCGGGGACCTTCACATGCGCCGGAGAAAACTGCTGATCTTTGGCCA
>DIXM01000007.1:0-2677 GCA_002436025.1 candidate division Hyd24-12 bacterium UBA6080 | reverse complement strand
CTACCACGCCTTTTTCTCTGGGCGTTCCGTCACACCGACCCCCCTTTTTAAGTGATGCGACATGGGAATGTAGCTAATAGACAGGCGCATGTCATGGGCCGGTAAAGGTCTGGCCCTTGACTATATGAGTATATGTTGATATGCTCATGGAATGGAACGGATCTTTCACGCACTTGGCGACCGAAACCGGCTCAGGATCGCACTGATCCTTTCGCGTGGTCCCCTTTCAGTTGGGGAGATAGCCTCGGTTCTCGGGCTTTCACAGTCCAATGCCAGCCATCACCTGAAACAGCTCAGCGATGCCGGTATCGTCCGCCGCCGCGGGGAGAGGGGATGGGCGTTCTACGGTATCAATCCCGACGAACCAGTTGTTTCAGGGCTTTTAGAAACGATTACAGGGAACCTGGAGGCGCTCTCCTGTTCAGGGGCCGACCTTAGAAGGCTCTCCGCGCTTTATCACGAAAGGCAGAACAGGTCCAGGGAGTTTTTCGGCGCCCTGGGTGAACAGTGGAACCTTGTTCGGGAAAGCCTGCCTTCACTCGATGTCTACCGTGATGCCCTTGCGGAAATGCTGGGCAGCCCCGACACCCTTCTGGAGATCGGTGTCGGAGCGGGCCACATGATACCTTTCCTGACCGGTGTGTCAGGAAAAGTTGTGGGCGTCGACAACTCGCCGGAAATGCTGGATGCCGCAGCCAGATCAGCCCGGGAAAAGGGGCTGGCGGCGCGGGTCGATCTCAGACTTGGGGAGGCCGAGCACCTGCCCCTGGGCGACGGCTCGGTGGATGCGGCCATCATGCACTTCATGCTGCATCATGCGGGTAATCCCGGAGAAGCCCTGCTGGAAGCCTCAAGGGTCATCCGGGGCAATGGCCGGCTTGTTCTCGTTGAGTTCACGGGTCACTCCTCCGATTCCTTTCGCCAGCGCCACGGTGACCTCTGGCCCGGCTTCCCGCCCGAAGAGATCCTGGTCTGGTGCCGTGATGCAGGTCTGATCCGGAAAGGGACCAAGGTGTTCGAAGAGCATTCCATGATGATCCTGTCATTCGAGAAGGGAGAACCTGATGCGCACTGAAAACGATTTCCGTGTGGCCGATCCTTCCCTGGCCGGGTTCGGCCAGAGGGAGATAGCCATCGCCGAACACGAGATGCCGGGCCTGATGGCCATAAGGCGAAACTACGGCCCCGCGAAGCCGCTTTCCGGCCTGCGCCTTTCCGGGTCGCTTCACATGACCGTCCAGACCGCTGTTCTCATCGATACCCTGCGGGAGCTGGGAGCAGAGGTGAGGTGGGCAAGCTGCAACATCTTCAGCACACAGGACCATGCGGCGGCGGCCATTGCCGCGGGTGGGGTGCCAGTTTTCGCCTGGAAGGGCGAGACCCTTGAAGAGTACTGGTGGTGCACCAGGATGGCCCTGACATTCGGGGGGGGTCTGGGTCCCCAACTGATCGTGGACGACGGCGGAGACGCCACCCTGATGATCCACGCGGGCGTCGCCCTCGAGAAGGAGTTCAAGGAGACCGGAGTGCTGCCGGCGGTCGGTGAGGGCCCGGAAGATCTGCGCCGCATGCGGGAGAACATTGTCAAAGGCCTTCCCGCTGACGCAGGGTTCTGGACCAGGACGGCCCATGGCATGATCGGTGTGAGCGAGGAGACCACAACAGGGGTGCACAGGCTTTACAGGATGCTCTCAGAAGGGCAGTTGCTGTTCCCGGCCTACAACGTCAACGACTCAGTCACAAAGAGCAAGTTCGACAACCTTTACGGTTGCCGTGAATCCCTGGCCGACGGAATAAAGAGGGCCACCGATGTGATGGTCGCCGGAAAAACCGTGCTCGTCTGCGGTTTCGGTGATGTGGGCAAGGGGTGCTGCCAGAGCATGAGGGGCTTCGGGGCAAGGGTCCTTGTGACCGAGATAGACCCGATCTGCGCCCTTCAGGCGGCAATGGAGGGCTACGAGGTGACAACCGTCGAACTCGCCCTTCCCGAGGCCGACATCTACGTGACGGCCACCGGCAACCGTGACGTCATAACAGCCTCGCACATGAGCCGCATGAAGGACCAGGCGATTGTGTGCAACATCGGCCACTTCGACAACGAGATACAGGTCGACGCGCTGGAGGCCTTTCCCGCTGTGAGGAAGGAAGAGATAAAGCCCCAGGTCCACAGGTTCACATTCCCCACCGGCCACTGCATCTACCTTCTTGCCGAGGGCAGGCTTGTGAACCTCGGCTGCGCCACCGGGCACCCCAGTTTCGTGATGAGCAGCAGCTTCACCAATCAGTGCCTGGCCCAGATCGCCCTGGTCCGCGAGAAGCCGGGTGTGGGCGTCTACGTTCTTCCGAAGAAGCTCGATGAGGAAGTGGCCATGCTTCACCTACAGAAACTCGGGGCACGGCTGTCCAGGCTTACGCCCGAGCAGGCCGACTACATTGGCGTACCGGTTGACGGACCGTACAAGTCGGAGACGTACAGGTACTGAGAAAGACACGTGAGAACTTTCACAGCAACATCCTGATTTCCTGACGGACTGTCTGATATGAGGGGCAACGCGTTATGCACCAAATGTAAAACGGTTGCCCCTTCCTCTTGACGAACTGCCTTTCTTGTTATCTAGTCTTATCTTGCGGCATCTTGAAAGTTCATTTTTTAACCTTCAGTAAGGCGAGCGAAGCC
>DIXM01000004.1:15000-154378 GCA_002436025.1 candidate division Hyd24-12 bacterium UBA6080 | reverse complement strand
CAATGTGGTGTGCCGTTGAAGTAGGAGAGATCCTCGTCGGTGCCTCCGGAACCGCCGGAAAGATCAACCACGATGTTCCCCGCGAGGAGCGGAAGCGATGCAAGAAGGAGTGGTGCAAGGAAGCTTCTCATTACTTCACCCCTGTTGCTCTGTTCCGGGGACACCTGGTTTCTTCCTGGCGGAAGAAAACCAAGGTGTCCCCATAACTCTAAAACAGGGCCTTGAGCTCTCCCCAGGTGGTTTCCTCAAGGGACATCGTGTAAGCACCGTGTGCTCTTATGAAGTAGTCCCCCATGTCACCCCACGACTCCCATACCACGAAGTCGTCGCTGTAGAAACTGTGCTCGCCGGGGGTGCCGTCCGCCAAAACACTGGGCCAGCCGCCTGCGCTCAGCCCGGTATTGACGAGGCCCCAGAACTGCCCCTCTATCGCGAGAGGTGGGTCGTAGTAGGTGTAAACCGGCATTCCGTGGATAGCAGTTATGAGCTGGCTGTCGAGCAGTACTTGAGGCCCGTTCTGGTCGCCCGACCAGATCTCGGCGTAGAATTCGTCGGTGTCCCATGGGTCGGTGCCGGAGCTTTGATAGAACCACCACTCCATCATCTGGAGGGAGAAACCGTTGTTGTCGGGCAGAAAATCGTCGGGGTTGAACCAGGTTCCCCTGTACGTGCCGCCCCAGGTGAGCCATTGGGGGGTGCCGTCGTCGTACTGAAGAACCTCGGTGTCAGTGGGACCACCTGCGGCTCCCGGAATGTCCGACACTATCCGAACCTGACCCGCACTCGCCACAAGGGGCAGCAGAAACAGGAACAACGCTGCAAATGGCTTCCTCATACAATGCCTCCATTCGGGATACAAAGGTAAATTGGCATATCTGTCATGAGGTGTCAAGGGTGTTTTTTGGGGGACACCTTGTTCATTCCTGTCGGGATGAACCAAGGTGTCCCCTTGTCCCCACAACGCAAAGGGGCCGACCCGAAGGTCGGCCCCGAAGGCACAAGGGTCGCTGTTCTTAGAACAGGGCCTTGACGGCGCCCCAGGTGGTGGAGTTGAGCGCGAAGGTACCGTGGGCAACGAGGTAGTACTCGCCCATTTCGCCCCAGGGTTCCCAGACGATGAAGTCATCGCTGAACCAGCTGTGGCCGGCGTCACCGGGCATTGCGTAGTCACCGAGAACGCTGGGCCAGCCGCCCGCGCTCATCTCGGAGTTGATGAGGCCCCAGAAGTTCGACTCGACCACGAGGTCGGGGTCGAAGGTGTGGTAGCAGGGGGCGTAATGCGGAGCGGTTACTACAGCCTGGGCAAGCAGCACGAGGGGGCCCATGTTGTCGCCGTTCCAGATCTCGCTGTAGAAGTCGTCAGTGTCCCAGGGGTCGGTGTTGGTGCTCTCGTAGAACCAGTACTCCATCTGCTCGAGATTGAAGCTGGTGCTGCCGGGCATGAAGTCTTCGGTGTTGAACCAGGTGCCCCTGTACATGCCGCCCCAGGTCAGCCAGTGCGGTGTGCCGTTGAAGTAGGTGAGTTCATCGTCGGTGCCGCCGGATCCGCCGGGAAGGTCTACCCGGATCTGTCCGGCAAAAGCCACCATCGTGAGTATTGCGAGAACCGCAAGTGCCTGCTTCATGGTTCTCCTTTCCTATTTTGTTGGTTGATGCACGAACCCGATTTTCAGTGTCGCGGGGGAAAGATTGCAAATCATCCGCATAGCGTCAACCCCCGCTTTTCGCAAGGACTTTTCTGAGCCTGTCCCGCAGTAGAGCAGCCTTTTCAAATTGAAGCTCGGCTGCGGCTTCCATCATCCTCCCTTCCAGCTCGGAGGCAGTTAGTGCTTCGTCATGTGGTTCTAGTTCTTCTGACTTCCCTGGTTCCACACCCCTTATCATGTCGGCAATGCCGGTTGTGCGCAATATCTCTTCCCGGCTCTTCTCGATGGTGGTCGGCGTTATCCCGTGCTCGCTGTTGTACGCGAGCTGAATCGTACGCCTGCGGTCCATCTCGTCCATTGCTGCCCTCATCGAGTCGGTTATCCTGTCGGCATAGAGTATGACCGTGCCGGCGTTGTTCCGGGCAGCCCGTCCAGAGGTCTGAATGAGGCTTGTGCGGCTTCTCAGGAAACCTTCCTTGTCCGCATCTAGCACGGCCACCAGCGTGACCTCGGGAAGGTCAAGGCCTTCCCTGAGCAGGTTGACGCCCACAAGGACGTCGAACTCAGCCAGCCTGAGGTCCCGGAGGATGGACACGCGCTCGAGGGCGTCCACCTCGCTGTGCACGTAGCGGGCAGCCACCCCGAGCTTGTCGAGGTAGGCAGCGAGCTCTTCGGCGGTCTTCTTGGTGAGCGTGGTTACAAGGACCCTGCCCTTCTGTTCAATGACGATTCTGATCCGCTCCACCAGGTGGTCGATCTGTCCAGTCGCGGGGCTTACGACAAGTTCGGGGTCTACGAGTCCAGTGGGTCTCACAATCTGCTCGGCGATGTTCGTGCTTTTCTCGAGCTCGTAGGGAGCCGGTGTGGCGGACATGCAGACCTTGTTGCCGGTTGTCCCGATGAACTCGTCGAGAAAGAGGGGCCGGTTGTCCAGCGCCGACGGAAGCCTGAAGCCGTGGTCAACAAGGGTCTGCTTCCTTGAACGGTCGCCAAGGTACATGCCCCTGATCTGCGGAATGGTGCGGTGGCTCTCGTCGATGAACAGCAGCATGTCCTTCGGGAAATAGTCGATGAGGCAGGAGGGCGGTTCGCCGGGGGCCCTGCCCGAGATGTGTCTGCTGTAGTTCTCTATTCCCGGGCAGTAGCCAGTTTCTCCAAGAAGCTCGAGGTCGTACTCGGTGCGGGACTTCAGTCGCTGCGCTTCGAGAAGTTTGCCTTCGATGCTGAACTCCCTGAGCCTTTCCTCAAGCTCCTCCCTTATCCTGCCCATGGCGAGGTTGAGCTGCCGTTCACCCGTCACGAAGTGCTTCGCGGGAAAGACCGTTGTCTCCTGCATCTCACCGAGGACGTGGCCGGTGAGGTGGTCAACCTCCCTGATGGATTCCACCTGGTCGCCGAAGAACTCGATCCTGAGCCCGCGGTCAGCGTAGGAGGGCACGAGGTCGACGGTGTCTCCCATGGCCCTGAAGTAGCCCCGTGCAAGTGCGATGTCGTTCCGGCGGTACTGCATCGAGACCAGGTCGGCAAGGACCCTGTCCCTTCCGGGGCTGTGGCCGACGGCCAGCTTGAGGCCCTTTTCCATGAACATCTCGGGGCTTCCGAGGCCGTAGATGCAGCTCACGGAAGACACGACGATGACGTCCCTGCGGCTGAGCAGGCTGGCGGTGGCCTTCAACCTGAGCCTGTCCAGCTCTTCGTTGAGGTCGGCATCCTTCTCGATGTAGGTGTCGCTGGCGGGCAGGTAAGCCTCGGGCTGGTAGTAATCGTAATAGCTCACGAAGTATTCGACCGCACTGTGGGGGAAGAAGCCCCTGAGCTCGCCGTAGAGCTGTGCCGCAAGGGTCTTGTTGTGGCTTATGACAAGTGTCGGACGCTTAAGCTCGCTTATGACGGCAGCCATGGTGAACGTCTTGCCTGAGCCCGTGACCCCAAGCAGGGTCTGCCACTCCATGTCCTTCCTGAGGCCTTCCACGAGGGATGCGATGGCTGCGGGCTGATGACCCGACGGTTGAAACGGCGCCTCGAGACCGAAAAGCTCGGGCAATTCAGCCCCTCAGGGCTTCGAGGTTGACCTCGAAACCCGATGCTGGAACGGGTATTCCCCATGCGGTCAGTACCTGCGGATGGAACTCGCCGATGACCCCCGAATCGATGCCGCCGAGGAAGACCCTGGCGCACCGGCCGGGGATGAACCTTGAATCGTCGCATGCCGCGAGTTTCAGTGCAAGGCCCCTGCCATGGGCAAGCAGGCCCAGAAGGGAGTGGGCGCTGCCGAAGTCCATTCCCGCCCCCGCCGTTACTGCGCCAAGGTCCCAACGGGTGCTCAGGCAGCCTTCCGGTGTTCTGACAAGCACCTCGCCAACCGTGAACAGCCTGTGGGGAAAGGCTGCATGACCGCTGACCGACTCCACCTCGAGCAGACACGGAAGGACCGTGTTGCCCACGACCGAATACTCGGCTGTCATGGGGTTGGTAATGGCCACGGGCCTTTCGGGAGTAAGCGTCAGTTCAGTTATCTTCTGGGCGCTGGTGAGCACTGGCCTGATTATCTCCTCGCATCCGGCGCCCACGAGAAGCAGCTTCACCGATGAAGCCAGCATGGAGTCGGCCGAGGCCCTTCCCAGCGTGTAGTCGCCAGGGAGGAGCGGTTCTATGCGGTTCAGGCCGTATGCAATGGTAATGTCCTCCACCAGGTCGCGGGGGTGTATGCCGTCCCTTCTGTAGGGGGGCATCACCGCGGTGACGTTCCCACCGTCCACGAAGACGCGGCGGTAGTCCATCTTCCCGAGAAGTCCGGGCAGTTCCGTCCCGGGTATGGAAAGCCCCGTTATCTCGGTGATGCTGCGGAGGCTTGTCGTGAGGGTGTCGGTGTAGATGACTGGGGTCACGACGGCAGTTCCGTCGGGGTAGACCACCCGGACGGGTTCGATCGTGGCGCCCCGGTCCTCGAGGTCGCACGCCAGTATGGTTGCAAGGAGCTGGACGGTGTGGAGGTCGGTTCCGGTCACCTCGCAGAACAGGTCGCCGTCTTCCGGGACCACCCTTCCCGTTCCCTCGCTGTTCAGAACGGGCGGGAACGACAGGGGGGTTCCCCGGTCGTCGGTGAGGAACGGGTAGGCTTTGAACCCCTTGAGAAGCCCGGCGTACTTCATTCCGGCTTCGGTGTTCCCGAGAACTTCGTTCAGTGTCGTCCCGCTGTCGGTTCCGAGAGCATGGAAGGCGGTGCCGGGGGGAACGGCCCTGTAATGCACGGGAAACTCAATGCCTTTGAGCCTGTAGAAACCCACAGCAGCGGTGCGCCGCTCGCGTCCCATGGTGGCGCAGAGCTTCTCCTGAGAGCCCACAAGGGCCGCAAGCCCCTTTTCGCCAAGGGCGGGACCCCTGCTCACAAAGGAGGCGATGAAGGGGCGAATTCCTTCAAGCCCCTGATGCACCACGATCTCCCGGGTTGGTTCGGGCATGTTATCGAGGCTCATCCCGGTGCCGTGCTCCCAGCATCGAAGCCCCCTTGCAACTCCCTCGAGCGTCCACAGATCGGGCCTGTTCGTATCGTTCAGTTCGATCTTCACAGTGTCGCCGTCGATGCCGTCAAGCTCGGCCTTGAGCGGTTCGAGCCGTTCTGCGAGACCTTCAGGGGCTTTGATGCGGGCCAGTCTGAGAAGGTCGGAAAGGCTTGCTTCTATCTTGGGCATCTCACACCTTCCTTCCCAGAAGTCCGTCGGGTTTTACCGTCATTCCCCTCAATCTGGCCAGGTCGGGAGTCACCAGGTCGCGGATGTCCGAAAGACCCATTGCGAGAAGGGCCATCCTGTCGAGCCCAAGACCCCAGGCAATAACCGGTACGTCTATTCCGAGCGGTGTCGTGACCTCCTCGCGGAACAGGCCGGCCCCGCCCATCTCGAACCACCCCAGAACCGAGTGCTTGACGTGAAGTTCGACCGAGGGCTCGGTGAATGGGAAGTACGCCGGAACGTAGCGGTAGCTCTCCGCCCCCGCGATCTCCTCGGCGAAGAGCTTCAGAAGCCCCAGCAGGTGTCTGAAGTTTATGTCCTTCCCCAGAACGATGCCCTCTACCTGATAGAAGTCGGGCAGGTGAGTGGCGTCGACCTGGTCGTACCTGAAACACTTGGCTATTCCGAAGTACTTGCCCGGAATGCTCGGATTCGCCGCGAGAGTGCGTGCCGATAGTGCCGTTCCCTGTGACCGGAGCACCGTGGAAAGTGTTTTCTCGGGGCTGAAATCGTACTCCCAGCCCCTGCCTCCCGTGTCGCCGCCGTCCCTGTGAACACGGGCCACCCTTTCGAACACGCCGGGCTCAGGCGGTTCCACCGATGCCCCCTCCTCGAGGTAGTACGCATCGTGGATATCACGGGCAGCATGGAACTGCGGCATGAACAGGGCGTCGTTGTTCCAGAACTCGCTTTCGGCAAGGGGGCCGGTCATCTCCTCGAACCCCATGGCGGTGAACTTTGCCCTGACCCTGTCAAGGAAGCACCCATAGGGGTGAAGCCTGCCCGCATGGATCCGCGCCGGGGGGATGTCGACCTGGTACCGCCTGAACGTGCCGTTCCTCCACTCGTCGGACGCCAGTATCTCACGCGTGAGGGCTCCGATGGTCTTCCGTTCCCCGGCAAGGGAGAGGGCTTTTCTTCCCTCGTCGGTAATGACCAGGGTATTCTCGGTGCGCTCCTCGATGATGAACTCGGCGCCGGTCTTGCCACGTTTGGGGGCGCGTGCGACCACGATGGCCGCAACATCCGGCGAAAGGCTTTCGATGAGGGGGTACTCCCCATGACGGATCTGTTCGTAGGTCTCGTTCCAGACCTTCCCGAACACGCCGCCGTCCTGAATGAGCAGCTGCAATGAGTCGGGGCTGCCGCCGAGGACCCTCTCCTTCATCAGGGCGCCCAGGGCACTTCCCCACTGACCTTTCCCGAAGAGTTGGTCCTGCTGGGCGAGATGCAGCGAGGTTCCGCCCTCCCTGACGAACCTCGCGAGGGCAAGCTCGGGTGTCGTAGCCTTCTCCTGGTTCTCGAGCCCCTGCGAGCCCAGTCCAACCCTGGTGGTGGTCACCGAGGCAGTGACCCCGGCGAACCCCCTGGCCAGAAGCCACTGGGCCGCCCTCCGGTATGAACCCTCATCCAGCCCGGTGCCCTGGATGCTTTCAGTATCGCTGCTTTGCTCCCGCCCGGAGAGCCAGCGCAGAAGCGCCAGCTCAAGCGGATGCAGATCGGTGTCGGTCAAAACCCTCCGCCTTTCAGTCGCTGACCTTCCAGACCACAGTTGATGCGGGCATGAAAACGCCCTGTTCGGGTCTGGGAATACGGTTCTCGCCCTTCAGCACCTCGCCGCATCCCGGGCAGAGCCTGGATGAACCGGAATCGAGAATGGCGTCGCAGAAGGGGCACACCCTTTGAAGGACCTCGTCCACATAACCCGCGAGTTCACCTGCGGTTATCGCTCCGTCACCGTTGGCGTCAGCCTCGCCCCGGCTTCCCTGCAGGAGAATCGGGGTCAGTATCCTCTCGCTTACGCTCAGGTCCTCCCTGGCGGCGGTTACAACAAGGGCGTTGTCGCCGGGCTGGAAGTCGTTCACGAAACCTCCGCTGTGGCAGGCATCGAGGAAGACCAGTGTCTGCCCCGGAAACTCCCTTGTCCGGCGCGCCAGATCATCGTCGGTCATGTCGCCGTCGTGGAAGCATATCACATCGTTCATGGCGTCGGGTTCTTCCGGGCCTCCGGAACCGGGAGCGTTCCTGTTGCCGTGCCCGCTGAAGAATATGACCTGCCTGTCCTCGGGACCCGCCCTTTGCAGGACCTGGTCAAGTGCGCCGTTGAATGCGTCCAACGTGGCGTTCTGATCAACGAGGATCATCATGTGGTCGGGAGTGACGCCCTGACCAAGCAGGAACTCCCTCATGTCCATGGCATCCATGCTGCACCTTGAGAGTATGTCCACAAGGTCGCTGTAGCCACTGATGCCAACGATCACGGCCCAGGTCTCGGCCGAGGGTTTTCCGGCGGCCAGGCTTCTTACCGGAATGTTTGCGGCCGTGACCCCGAACGACCCCTGAGCGCGCCTTTCGTAAGCGTAGACTGTTATCCCGTAGTCCGCACCGCTCTCACAGCTTACCGCCACGGCCTCGTCCGAGGCCGAATCCGTATTGCTCTGTGCGCCTTCTGCCTGCAGGTCAAAACCGGGCCCGCTCACAAGCATGTCCAGATCCAGGTCACTGGGTTCTCCGGAAAGCTTTATGAGAAGGATGCTGTCCTCCCCGCCCCTTGCCGTGAAGTAATGAACCGACCCGCCGGATTCGCTCACCGTTCCCCGGGCTTCCCCGTTGACGCGGGCTCCGCCGCCGCGGTTGAATCCGAGGATGCATTCGCCTTCCCGGTCAACTCCGGCAAAACCGGGCGACACCCAGACAGTGTCACGGGCGCCGATCCAGACCATGAACTCTTCGTCCCCCCGGAGTGTGGCCATGAGGATCGAGGCCTCTCCGGGGCGTCTGAAAAGCCTGATGTCGCCGTCGCGGGTCTTCTCGAAGAGGGCGGACACCGTATAGAAACCCTCGGAACCCGGGCAGAAACCCACAAGGGGAGCGACCCCGCCTGCGTATTCGACGGGAACCGAACCGGAATGTGCCCTTACCAGTGTGTCTGGTGGGGTCAGGGAAAGAACGAACCAGGGGTTTTCCTCATCGGTGCCCGGGTAGTTCACGACTTCCGCCACAAGAGGACCGCTGCTTGCGGGAAGCATAACCATCTCGCTTCCCGAGTAGGTGGTTGAAGACCAGAGTATCTCGTGATCGGCGCCCCGGACCAGAAGATCGAGATCGTCGTCACCCTGGAACGTGAGCTGAAGAAGTGAGGCAACGCTCCTGTCCGGAACGATGAACCTCTCGATCCGGTCGGGACGGGAGGGCATGGCCACCGTTCCGTCGAGTACCCTGAACGCTTCCAACCGCTCCATCTCCAGTGTGAACTCGCCGCTGCCGCCCTTGTTGTAGCGACTCACAAGAACCGTGACGGGCTCGCCTGCGAGAATGTCCAGCATCACCTTCTCGTTGCTGTCATCGCTGTAGCTTCCCGCCCAGAGGCGGTTGCCGGGACCGTAGATCTCCATGTCGAGGTCTGCGGAGCTGCCTCCCGCAAGCCTTAACTGGTAACGGCCGCTCGTTTCGGGAACGATCGTGAAAACGTCGGCCATGACCCCCGAACCCAGCCGGCCCGCATGGGGCAGGCGTATCCTCTGGGGAGTGCGCCTTGCAAGCGAGGCCCGCACCGGTGCCTCGCACTCGGCGAGGATCCAGAACCAGTACCCGGAGTAGGCGGAAAGAACGAGCCTGCCGTCAAGCGAAGTCGTAAGAACAGTTCCTGCATCGTCGAAGGCTGTGAGCCTGCAACCCGGAAGAACCTCCAGATCGAGAACGGCGTAGTCCCTCTCGAGGATCCGAAACCACGCCTGACCGTCGACGGGGGTCACGTTCACGGTGGAACCGGCCTCGAGGACAGGCACATCCCCGGCGTTGGGAAGAACGGCGCCAAGAGCGCACAGGATCAGTAGAGCCATCAATGGAACACCTCCCGCAAAGGGCTAATATGATCAAGTTCGCTGCTGTGCATCGACAGACGTGTCGCACTCACCGAGGCCCGACGAGAAAAGGGCAAAGGAACGGTAACTTCTCTGGACACCCAGCCCCGACTCGAGCCTTCCCGCCAGGTCGTAGCAGCAGAGCAGGCAGTAGCCCCGGAGCTGCGGCGAAAGGCTCACGACAGCTGGAACCCCGCCCTCGGTCGAGGCGAGAAGAAGAGAGAAGGGTTCCTGCCCTCCCATCCAGGGAGCGGGTATCCTTCCCTCCCTTGGCCAGACCGAAAAAACAAGCTTCAATGCCGGGTGCCCTTTTACAGGTCTTGCCACCATCTCCATGAAGAGCTCCATATCCCCGCCCAGGTGGTGCATGGCCGCCCTGGACTGGGCTGCGGGCCTGACCGGATTGCATCCGGGCG
This sequence comes from candidate division Hyd24-12 bacterium UBA6080, assembly GCA_002436025.1. GTDB lineage: Bacteria > Fermentibacterota > Fermentibacteria > Fermentibacterales > JCC-6 > UBA6080. The sequence continues at coordinate 144,722 of DIXM01000004.1, read as the reverse complement.
TCGGCAGATCGGTTATGAAGTCGATACCCGTGTTCCTGGGGTAACCCAGCTCAAGCAGTGCGGCGGCCTCCCTGCGGCACGCATTGTAAAGGGCCGCCGCCCCCGCCGGGGGGAGCATGCGGGATGACAGCTCGTCATCGCCCCAGAGGTGAATGCTGCGGTAGGTATCCCTCACCCTGCTGCCAGCCGGTGTTCGGCTTATGTCCTGCACGACCTGAAGAAGCCGGGGAAGCTGGGGTATCTCAACCCTGGCGTTTTCCCCGCACCACTCCCCTGCCTGCCTGAGAAGCCCGGCACTCTGGAACAGGGTCACGGATTCAAGGGGAAAGGCTTTCAACCGCGCCCCCTGGGATGGCACTTCTCCACCACCGCGGAGAGCCGGGTCCGGTCAATCGAAGTGTAGATCTCAGTGGTCCTTATGTCGGCGTGGCCAAGCAGTTCCTGTACCACCCTCAGATCCGCTCCGCCCGCGAGGAGATGCGTGGCGAAAGAGTGCCTGAGCGTGTGGGGATGGACCCTGTTCAGAAGCCCCGCGGCCATGGCAGAGGTTTTCACCACACTCCACACGGTCATGCGTGAGAGGGGCCTCCCCGTGCGTGAGAGCAGGACGATCCGGCCCGAGCCCCTTCCGGCAAGGGAAGGTCTGGCCTCGAAGACGTACCGTCTCATCCAGTCCACCGAGGGCTCACCCATTGGAACCAGCCTTTCCCGGGAACCCTTGCCAACGGGGCGGACAAAGCCTTCCTCCAGGTTCAGGCGGTCCAGCGTCAGGGTGACAAGCTCGCTCTCCCTGAGCCCTGAGCCGTAGGCCAGTTCCAGAAGGGCCCTGTTCCGTACGCCCAGGGGGGTTGCTGTCGGAACCGCTTCGAGAAGGGACTCGACCTCGGAAACCGCCAGATGGTCCGGGAGGTCTGCGTTCAGTCTGGGGCCGCGCAAGTATCGGCATGGGTCCCCGGTCATCCCCTCCTCGTCGGTCATGAACCTGAAAAATGCCTTCAGCGATGACACTTTCCTTCTGACGGTCCTAGGGGTCATTCCCTTCATGGAGAGCCCCATGACCCATTCCGAAAGGTCACCCGGGTCAGGGCCGGGCATGCCGGGGATCTCTTCGAAAGCCTGCCGGAGATCGGTCATGTAAGCAGAAACGGTATTGGGGGACAGGCCCCTTTCCAGAACCATAACCTGCAGGAACCTGTCGACCTGTTCCTCAGCGGCCTCGAAGCCAGTTTCCGAACCAGACATGGTCCCTGTGTCTCACCGGGCCTTCCTTATCACTGTTCCTGATCAACGTTACGGGAAGGCCGTGTCCGGACAGCTCCCGAACCCGTTCAGACGCTTCGTCGCGGCCGGGTTCAAGGGATATGACGGAGGGGGCGCGGGTTATCGCCCGCCTTGCCGCGTCGAGACTCAGACCAAGGCTGTTCTTAAGAACCCGGATGGCTTTGGTGCGGTCACCCTCCGGAACCGGGCACAGAAAGACAGGGTGGCCCGCCGGAACATCAGCGGCGGGCTGCGCATCAATGCTCCGGCGCGACCCTGCCGGCGGCACCGGAGAAAGCCTTGCCGGTCCCGTGAACAGAACCTTGTAAGGCGACAGGAAGACGGAAGCATCGACCGGGGGGATCCTTCCGGGTTCGATGCCCGCCACGGCCGGGGGTACGGGGTTGAAGCGGTGTGGTTCGACCAGTACGCTGCGGTCCTCGTGAACGCTCACAAAAGGAGGATCGGGCATGGCCAGGGCTTCCGGGGGGGTGTCGGATACTGCCGCCTTGTGTGCGGGTGCCGGGGAAGCCTTTCTCACCAAAGCCTGCGTCAGAGGTTTTTCTGAAACGGCAGAGGGTTTGGGGGGTTCGGTTCCCTCGGGTCTGATCTCCACAACCCCGCCCGCCGCCTCGATAACCCGCCTCACGGAGGCTGCCGTTTCGGCGCTGGCGGCCCTTCGGAGCGCAAAGGGTATCCGGGCGAGAAAACCGATGACCTCCTCGTCGCTCCTTCCGCTCATCCGCATCAGAGCGGCCCTCAGCCTTCCGCGGCTTCCCGGCGCATAGCCGGTGAGGACAACCCTGAAGCCACAGGCGGCAGAGCTGCCGGTGGATGGAACCACCTCCAGCGTTATTCCGTGAAAGGAGAGTGATGCTGCCAGACTGTCCGCCCCGTCCCGTTCCAGCCCCTCACTGATTATGAAGCCCCCCCGGGAAAGCAGACCCGTGCGAACTTCCGAGGCGGGCCTGCCGGTTCGGGAACAGAGATGCACCACTGCCTCGCCGGAAGGGGATCTACCCCTGGCGACAACGCTCCAGTTCATTCCCGTTATCTGGTGGGGGCTGTCTGGCTTCGGACCAGGTAAAGTCGGTCTCCCGGGGCAACCAGCAGGGCTGAGCGGTTGCTGACGACCATTGCCGCCGCGGAACGCCTCTCCGTCGTGAGGATAACGATGTCCGCTATCGGAATGTCGGCTGTCAGGATCTCGGTCCCGCTCATCAGTTCGTACTGCTCGCCGTAGCTGTATGCGGAAAAGACATCGCCGGGGCTGAAACCGGCCTCGGTTCCCGCATTGATGTATACCACGTCGAAAGCGTAGGCGTTGCGGTTGTCGGAGTCTTTGAGCGCCAGGACGTATACTGCGGTGTTGCCCACCACGGGCTCGTTGTTTATGTAGACCTCGCCTGCGGCCCTGTAGGGGGTTACAAGGTCGCCCTCACGGACGGCCAGGTACCCGTGCTCCAGTTTCACCACGGAAGTGGCGGGAGTGGTCTCCAACACGCTGCAGACACCAGCGACCCGGTAGATCCGGCCCCTGTCTCCTGTGAAAGGATCGGTAACGGTCTCGCCCTCACGCATTATGTGAAAGACCTGGCCGGCTTCGACGCCTCGGTCGGAACCGAAATCTATCTCAAGCATGTCTCCCGGAAGGGCCATGGGGAATCTGTAGTCATCCTCTTCCTCGGTGTTGACCTGAATAATCCTGCCAAGGGGTGTGAACCCGTCGAAGGAGACCATGCCGGCCCCCTCCCTCTGAAGCCGGCTCAGTATCGGCTCGCTTGAACGGTTGACAATGGCTGATGTCGGTACGTTCACCGTGTAGTTTCCAGGGGAATAGGAGGCGTTGGTCCGGGTCACGCCGGGGATGGTGAGCACCATTCCGGGAGAGAGTGCCTGGGGGCTGGAAACCTGGGGGTTGGCGGCCATGATCTCCTCCCAGCGGAGGGGAGTGCCGTAAAAGTGCAGGGAAAGCTCCCAGAGGGTGTCACCAAAACCCACCACGTACTCTCCGGCAGTAGATGCTGTCAGCGCCGTAATAGCAAGCAGAACAGCTATTTTCATCGCCATACCTCCCACTTCACTTGAAGCTGTCCGGGCACCAATATCATAACTTCATAAACTCTAAACCGAAGCGGGGGCGTCGTCAACCGCCCACGGGTGCGGGAACCCCACCCTAAAGGGAGAGCCTTGGTTTCCCCGCCGGAAAGACGGCGGTCATGCCCGCGCCCGGCAACTGACCGATGGTCAGGGCTGCGGTGTACCTTCCCGACGAGGAAGATCCTTCCGCCAGGTGGGTATTCACTCCCAGGTAGACCTCGCCTCCCGTGGGGGCATTGCCCGACCATCCCGAGCCAACCTGGATCACCCCGCCATCGGCCCCGACCTTCATTATGAGCGCCCCTCCCACGGCCTGCGGAGCAAGTGCCGTGGAGGTGGAAAACCTCTCCGTTCCGTCGGGTGACGATCCGCCGGCTTCGGTGGATACCATCCCGCCTGCGGAGACCGACATGAAATCTCCGGGGGATACCACGATGTGGGTGCATATCCATCCGGCTTCGGCCGGTACGTCGAAGAGCCGTGACTCAACCGAAGTTTCACCCCACAGGATGGCGGAAACCGTCCGTATGGGCAGCTCGACTGTTCCACCCGTGGTGCGAACCACAAGGGTCCGGTTGTCGAGCGTCACTGCTCCGTAATAGGACGCCCCGTTCCTGCCCCAGACCCTGGCTTCGCTCTGCGGAACTGTAACGGCAACTCCGCCGATCTCCACGACCCCGGCGCCTATTGATTCCAGCTTGCCCACGACAACGGTCCCGTCAGAGGCGTGGAGCCTGTCTGAGGGGGCTTTGCAGCCCGTCCAGATCATTCCCAGAAGCAGGGCGATGAACACTCGGTTAAACATCGGATTCCTCCCGGTACAGGAGCATGTCCACGGCCTGCTCCAGTGTGTCTACTGTTAAGATCTCCATCTGCGACAGCTGTTCCCCCGGGATCTCGGCCAGGTCCCTGGCGTTCTCACCAGGGATCACCACCCGGCGGATGCCCGATGACAGGGCGCCGAGAACCTTCTCCTTGATGCCCCCCACGGGAAGCACCCTTCCCCTGAGCGTTATCTCTCCTGTGACCGCAGTGTCGGATCGGAGTGGAACGGCGGTGAAGGCGCTGAGCATGGACGCGGCCATGGCCACGCCGGCCGAAGGCCCGTCCTTCGGGGTGGCTCCTGCGGGAACGTGAACATGCACGTCGGTCTGGGAAAAGTCCCGGCCGGGCGCGCGGCCGGTTCCGTTGATCCAGCTGAGGGCCGCCCGGGCGGACTCCTTCATGATGTCACCGAGCTGGCCGGTCAGGACAAGTTTCCCGCTGCCCTTTGCCAGAAGGGTCTCGATGAAAAGTATCTCGCCCCCGTGAGGGGTCCAGGCAAGACCGGTGCACACCCCGACCTGGGGTTTGGAAAGGGCGGGCTCGTGCAGGAACTTCCACTGTCCCAGCCACCTGGGGATCCTGTCCGGCGTGACCACGACCAGAGAGGTGTCGCCTCCGGCCACCCGCACTGCGTTCTTGCGGCAGATACCGCCGATGTTGCGTTCGAGTTCCCTGACCCCGGCTTCACGGGTATACCTTTTGATGATGGTCCTGATCCCCTCGGGAGTGAACCGGATCGTCCTTCCGGACAAACCGCTTTCACGGATCTGCCTTTTGACGAGATAGCGCCTGGCGATCTGCATTTTGTCGTCTTCGGTGTAACCGGGGATCCTGATTATCTCCATACGGTCGAGAAGGGGCTCGGGGATCGTGTCGAGCGTGTTCGCAGTGGTTATGAACTTCACCCTGCTAAGGTCGAACGGAATGTTGAGGTAGTTGTCGCGGAACGTGTTGTTCTGCTCGGGGTCAAGCACTTCAAGGAGGGCGGATGTGGGATCGCCCCGGAAATCCCGGCCGAGTTTGTCTATCTCGTCCAGCATGAAAACGGGGTTCGCGGTTCCGCACTCCCTCACGCCCTGGATGATCCTGCCCGGCATGGCTCCGATATAGGTCCGCCTGTGACCCCTTATCTCGGCCTCGTCGTGCATGCCGCCCAGGCTCAGGCGGTAGAACTTCCTGCCCAGGGCCCGGGCTATGCTTCTCCCCATGCTTGTCTTGCCGACACCGGGAGGCCCCACGAAGCAGATGATGGGTGCCTTGCCCGAGGGGTTGAGCTTGCGGACGGCCAGAAACTCGAGAACCCTCTCTTTGACGTCCTTGAGGTCGAAATGGTCGCTGTCGAGGATTCGGCCGGCCCGTTCGAGGTCAAGCCTGTCCCTGGTGAAATTGCTCCACGGCAGCTGAAGGACCCACTCGAGATAGTTCCTTGTGACCGAGGCCTCGGGGACGCCGGGATGCATGCGGTTCAAGCGGCGGATCTCCTCTTCCGCAGCCTCCCTTGCGTAATCGGGCAGATCGGTCTCTTCCAGACGCTTGAGGAGTTCAAGGGCCTCGGGGTTCTCGTTTTCGTCACCGAGTTCCTTCTGGATGACCTTCATCTGTTCCTTCAGGTAGTACTCGCGCTGGTCCTTGTCCATCTCTGAACGGACCTGGGATTGGATCATGTCGCGGAGTTTGAGTATCTGGATCTCGTGGGACATCATGTCGCGCAGGATCCGAAGCCTTTGGACTATGCTGTCCTCTTCCAGAAGCCTCTGTTTCTCGTGGACCGGGGCTTCAAGCCCTCCGGCGGCAACAAAACCGAGCTTTTCGGGGTCCCGGAGGAGGGTAACCATCTGGAGTTCGTCGGGAATCCCGGGGGTCAGCTCCATGATCCGCCTGAGCTGAAGCTCGACCGCCTTGCGCCATGCCTCGATCTCGTCCCCGTCATCGGGAAAGACCGTTTCCAGCTTCTCCACCCTGGCCATGGCGAACGGCCATCCATGAACGGCCTCGATGATCCTGAACCTGTAAAGACCCCTGAGGCTGAGCCTGACAACATCCCCCGGAAACCTGTAGAGCTTCATGATACCGGCCGCGGTTCCCACCTTGAACCCCTGGCCGGTGTCGGGGTCGGTGGCAACAACGCCCACTATCTTCTCATCCCTCACGGCGAAATCCACCATCCGGATCTGGTCGGGATCGGTGACTGTGAGCGAGAGAGTGGTGCTTGGCATGAGGATCCCCTCGGGGAGCACATGAAGCGGCAGTATGAGTGATCCGTCCCTGTTCATTCTTCCTTACCGGATTCCCTGACCGGGATAGAGACCGGAGCAGGGAACGCATGATGAAGTGTCACTATGAGCAGCCCGTTCTCGAGCACCGCTTCAACGTTCCTGGTGTCCACCCGTGAAGGCAGGTGAATGACCCTCTCGAACTGACCGGACTGGATCTCGAGGCCAAGCGGCGACAGTTCGGGGTATGACAGGCTTTTGCGGGTACCGCTGAGAGTAAGGGTGGCCGGCGTTACATCGAGGTGCGTCTCGCCCGGGTCGATTCCGGGAATCTCCACAACCACCACCGTGTACCGTTCTCCCCCGTAGACATCCACGAGGGGAGTCCAGGCGCCCCTGCCGAAACCGTACATATGGCCTACTCCACGTCGAAGCGGACCTGGACGGTGGTGGTCACCTCCACCGGGGAACCACCCTGGGTGGCGGGGTTGAACACCCACTGCCTGACCGCATCAACGGCAGCCTGCCCGCAGCCGAGACCGACCTGGTCACTGATCACCGAAACGTCCCTGACCCTTCCGTCCGTCCCGACCCTGACCTCGAGGGTCACAAAGCCATGAACATCGCCCCTTTGCTGGGCAAGGCTCGGAGTGACCGGCGCGGTCTGGGAGATGGGGAAGGGAGGGATGACCGGTTCATCACCCGGTGATGTGACCTCGTCCGGTGTTACCTGGACGGGATCGGCGGTGTACCTGATGCTCGTGTCCTCTCCCGCTGTAATTGTCACTGTGGAGACCTGGTCTTCGTACTCGGGGTTCGTGAGCCTCACCGTGTAGGTTCCTTCGGGAAGCTCGAGGGGCGGCATGGGCGTCTGGCCGCGGGACTCTCCGTTGACGGTCACGTTGGCCCAGGGTTCGGGTCCGATCAGGAGCCTTCCGGTCAGTATGATCTCAACCGGGGTGACGGTCCTGGTGTAGCCGGCCTCGGTCAGGTTGACGGTTTCCGCCCATGGTTCGCGGTTCTCCATGGTGACCCTGATCGTGTGGGTGCCAAGGGGAAGGACCTGACTGACCCTCCTCACGCCACTGCCAACCCTTTCGCCGTCGATGTCGAAGTTGGCAGTTCCGGGTACGTCGGCCGCCAGGGTCAGGACTATCTGGGATTCCTGCCTGGACAGGAGCGCCAGGGAAAAGTTCTGGACCTCGGGGCTGAAGTCGACCAGGATAGATTCGGGGATCGAGTTGAAGCCCTCCATCACGGGCTGGAACACGTGGAGACCCGTGGGGATCTCGAGTGGTGACGAAACCTCTGCGCCGTCGACCATCCAGGCGATCTGACCCGGCTCGGGGTCGGGTTCACCCGCGGGCATGACGGGGGAGAAGGCCACGGTGACCGTATGGGTACCGAGAGTGTCCGGTACAAGCTCCATCTCGCTGACGCTTCCCGGCTCGGGCTGGAAGGTCTGGAACAGCGTCTCGTATCCGAGAACACGGATCTCGACCATCCGGGGTGTAGAGAGCGTATCGGTGAACGAGTAGACGCCGGTTTCGGGGTCGGGGTGTATCTCGACACCGTCAAGGCTCACGTGGGGTTCGGCAACGCCGGGGACCGTGAAGGACACTGTGTAGGTCTGAACAGCCTCGGGTTCGACGGGTTTGGAGGGGCCGAAAGGCCTGATCACGAACACCACCAGGGCCAGGACCGCGAGAACCGCGACGGCCACTATCCAGATCGGGAACTTCTTTTTGCCCTCGGGTTCGCGGGGCTCTTCCCTTCGGGTTTCAACAACAGGTACAGGGGCCGGTACAGCCCTTTTCGCTTTTTTCACAGCGGGAACGGGCGCCTCGACCGTTTCGGGTTCGGAAACAACGGGCGCTGTCTTGCCCAGCAACTTCTCGAGACCTGTTATGAGATCCCTTATCGTTGTGTTCCCGGGGTACCTGGAAGAGGCTTCAATGGCTTCCTGGTAGGCTTCCTTGTAGGCGCTCTTTGCGATCCTGTCCCTTATGGACGCCACAGCGGCCGTCTCGGGGGAAACCGCGGCAGCGGATGGAGCCTGCCTTGTCTTCCTGACGGGCGCGGCTTCGGGTTTCGCAGCTCCCGCAGGGGTCCATGCTTCGATCCTTGATACCAGTTCGGGCAGGGACGGGGCCATTGACCACATCTCGAATATGCGCCGGGCCGCGACAACCGCTTCAGCGGGTTCGCCCGAGGCAAGTCTGGCCACAGCCTTGTCGAAAAGGCCGTTGACCTTGATCTGCCTGCGAAGGATCTGGATCTTGCGGTTAACATCGATGTTCTCGGGATCGTGGCGCTTGGCCCGCTCGAGTTCCTGGAGGGCCCTTACCTCGTCCCCTTCAGCCAGGGCGTCGTCGGATCGTTTCATGCATTCCGAAACGAAGTCCGCCGGGGTCGCCTGGCCGATGTTGGTGTGGGCCCTGGCCGACCTGCTTTTGCTGAAGTTCCGCATGGCGGCCTGTTCCCGCTCAAGCTCGGCGATGCTTTTCTGGATCTGTTCGTTCTCGGGATCAAGTTCCGCAGCCCGTTGCAGGGCAAGGAGAGCCTTGTCCCGGTTTCCCGCCCTTGCCAGTTCACCGGCCCTGGCCACAAGCTGCTCAGCCCGTTTCTTCATGCCTGGTGAAACCATGTCCCCTCCCGTGAACAGGGGTGAACCCGATTAGGAATTGCGGCACCCCGCGCCGCTGTAAACGATCAACCTTCTTGAAACCCTAATTGGTAACACGGGAGAAAACCATGTCAACCCCCCCGGGCTGCGCCCGCTGAACCCGGACGACCTCATGTGCCTGGAAAGGAAAGCCCCCCGAAACGCCATGACTCCTCCCGGATCAGATCGGCAATATCCGTATCCCCCGAATCGGGAATATGTTCTAAACGCTCCATCAACCCAACATCCCTGGAAAGGTCCGCAACCCTGAACTCGGGAAGCCCGTGCTGCCTCGTGCCCAGGACCTGTCCGGGGCCCCTCAGTTCAAGGTCCTTTCCCGCTACCTTGAAGCCGTCGGAGGTCTCGGCCAGGGCAAGAAGCCTTGCCCTTGAAGCTGATGAGTCATGCTCCTCGAGGACAAGGAAGCACCAGGAATCAGCGCCTCCCCTGCCGACCCTTCCCCTGAGCTGGTGAAGCTGACTCAGACCGAACCTGCCTGCGCCGGACACCACCATCACGGTTGCCTGCGGGACATCAATGCCAACCTCGATAACCGTAGTGCTCACGAGCACGCGCGCCCTGCCGGTGGCGAAGGCGGTCACGGCCTCGATCTTTCGACCCGGCGGCATTCCACCGTGAAGCAGTACGGCACCCCATCTGCCAAGCGGCCCGTTCGTAACCCTCTCAAATGCGGTCTCGGCATCGAGGGCGGGTATGTTCTCGGACATCTCCTTCAAAGGGTAGACCATGAAAACCCTTTCACCCGCTGCCAGTCGATCAAGGATGAACGAGGCCAGTTCCCTCTTCTCCGCCTCACCGATCACCCTGGTCACCACGGTCCCCCTGCCGGGCGGCATCTGATCGATGACCGAAAGATCAAGGTCGCCGTAAATGGTCATGGCCAGGGTTCTTGGGATGGGAGTGGCGCTCATGATCAATACATGTGGTCTTGGAACCCTTCCGGCGGTCAGTTTTTCACGCTGCATCACGCCGAACTTGTGCTGTTCGTCCACAACCAGCAGGGCAAGCCGTTCAAGAGGAACCCAGTCCTCGAGAACTGCGTGAGTGCCAACCAGAACGCACGCGGGAGACTCACTCATTGCCCCGGACAGCTCCCTGCGGGCGGAAGCTCCCGTGCCGCCAGTGAGAAGGCGGACCGGGATCCCATAATCCGAGAGAAAGTTCCTGAGGCTCTTGAAATGCTGAACCGCAAGCACCTCGGTGGGGGCCAGGACCACTGCCGTCATTCCGGAGAGGGCGCATCTTGCGCACGCAGCGGCGGCAGCCACCGTCTTGCCCGAGCCCACGTCACCCTGAACAAGTCTGCGCATCGGAACGGGAAGCGAAAGATCGTGAAGGATCTCATCGATCACCCTCGCCTGCGCCGGGGTGAGCGGCCAGGGCAGATGGGACGCGAACCCCGAAGAGGAGAGCGGTTCTGCAAGCAGCGGGACGGACGGCTCGCTTCGGGCACTGAGGCGGACAAGGGCAAGCGCCCGTCTGTAGAGGTGCAGTTCTTCAAGGGCAAGGAGGTCCCGTGCCCGCCGGGCTTCATCGGGGTCGACCGGGTGGTGGGCTCCCCGCAGCAGCTCAAGCCTGTCCGCGAAACCGCCCCCGGAGAGGATCTCAGCCGGAAGTATGGCCGGCGGAGGCTCCAGTTCGGAGAGGGCCAGCCCGATGATCCTGCGAATGGCACCCTGGGTGAGCCCGGCTGTGAGGGGGTAAAGGGGAAGCATTCCCGGCGCCTCGGGTTCCCGGTCGGAAGCGGGGAGGAGAATGTCCGGGTGGACCATCGCCATCCCCCTCCAGTTCTCGACCGTGCCGGAGGCGACGACCTGCATCCCCTGCTGCAGAAGGGCGGCAGGGTACCTGTCATTGAAGAAGACCAGCCGCAGGGGAGTTCCATCGGAAACCAGCGCTTCCAGCACCGTCCTTCCCCGCCCCGAACGCCTGCGGTGAACACTGAGGACGACACCCGCCACCGTCGATGACTCACCGATCCGAGCCGAGGAGATGGGCACGACGAACCTTCTGTCGAGCCATGCCCTGGGAAGGTGGAGCAGAAGCTCCCCCAGAAGCCCAATGCCCAGCCTGGACAGAAGGGCCGCCCTGGATGGCCCGACCCCCTTCAGCCAGCGGACTTCGTCGGTGAGCTTCATTGATTCTCCCGGGGGGCTTGACGGACACCGGGGGTATGTATAATTGACGCCGATACTCAGAGGCCAGTTAACCGGAGGTTTCACAGGGATGACAGAGCGCCGCGCCCTTTATGACAAGCTAAAGAAGGCAGTCGCCGCAGATCCGGAAGACATCGACGCCAGGATCAGCCTCGGCGCCATGTACATGGAGGACAACAACCCCTCCGAGGCCCTGCCCTGCTACGATGAGGTTCTATCCATCGACCCCGAGAACGCCGAAGCCTTTCTCGGCCTGGGGCTCGCCTGGGGCCACGCCATCCTCGAGAACATCCCCCCAGCTGATCTGTGGGGACGTGAGCACGATGAGGAGGAGATGCTCGAGAAGGCCATCGATTTCCTCGAGCGGGCCGTCGAGCTCGACCCCGAGGTCACACAGGCCCTCAATGCCCTGGGAAGGCTGTACATCGTTCAGGGGCAGGAAGAGGAAGCCATCGAGATGTTCCGCCAGTCCCTTATCCTCGACCAGTCCCAGCACGATGTTCTCGAAGACCTCGGCGAACTCACGGGAAAACCGGCATGGCAGATCCTTGAAAAAGACGTGTACATGGGAGAGCTCGAGGAAGAGTAAGTAACGTGCTCCCCTTGCCTTTGCCCCTCTCCGCGTAAATATTTGAATCAGTGAGAGCTGTTCCCAATAACGCGGGAGAGTGTATCATGGAAAGAATTGCTGCTGTGATGCTTCTGACAGCCGCTGCATCTTTCTGCGGGTCGGACTGGTGGAACGACATTCTGATCTGGAGCTTCGACGGCGGGCTGGTCTCTCCGGGTGACGGATATCAGATATACGACGGCCTTTACGGCGAAGACTTTTCGGTGTACGCATCAGCCGTCGAGTACCGCCCCGGTGATCCCACGGGTGACAGGATAGTGATCCGCAAGTCTTTCAACAACGGGCAGACCTGGCCCGCCCAGGCACTCATCACCACCGGGAACGGCAACGTGGCAAGCACTCCCCGCCTGGTCTTCTGCGACAACGGTGAGAGCCTGCTGCTCTTCGTGACACTTGCCTTCAGCAACGGTGAAACATCTGTTTATTGCTACAAATACAACACCGAATCGCTCGGTATCATCACGTACAACCCGGTTGACCACTCGTACCCCGGGATGGGGGCGATCCGCTCCTCGACGGTGAACCCGGGATGCGGAGGGGTTTACCATGTCCTCATGGAAACCGAGGGCAACTGGCTTTTCACAAGCAGCGGAACCGACGGGGTGAACTGGTCACCCGCCCAGCCTCTGGCAGCCAACGTCATTCGGGCTTCCGCCTCGGGCGGGTCCGGCTCGAAGGTGGCGGTGGCATGGTACGACGTTTTCCAGCAGGCAGTGCTGTGCGCCACCGGCGACCAGGAAGGGATCGGAACACCCGTCGTCGTGAGTCCGGCGCACTCGGGCGCGGCGCCCATACCGGTCTGGGAGAACAGCGGAGCGGAGACACTGGGAGTGGTCTGGCACACCAACGAGAACATGGTGGTGCTCTCCCTCTCCGAAGACGGGGGCTTAACCTGGGGCGCTCCCATCGCCATCTCTCCGGGTGCCTTCCCCTTCGCCGACATCTATACCGGATCCTCGCGGGCTGTTTTTTCCCTGCTTTCCGCATCCGGGGAGGTCCTCGTGGGCAACACTCAAAACCTCTCCGGGGCTGCGGGCATCGTGTTCGAAGCCCGTAACGAACACCAGGCGTCCACTGCCCACCCGGCCGTTGTGCGCCACGGAGGGCTCAGCTCAATACAGGCTCTCTTCTACATGGGCGAAACCGAGGAGGAGTTGTGGTTTGACAACTCCATGTTCAGCGAGGGCATTGTTGAAGAAGACCCATCGCCGGGTCCGGTCGGGCTTTTTGTTCAACCCAACCCATCCAGCGGCCCGGTTTCGATAACTGTATCTCCCGGGCAGGGAGAGGCTCTGCTTACCGTGTTCTCACTCGACGGCAGGGCATTGTGGTCCGGTTCCACCACCGAACGCACCGTTCAGTTCGGGGTTCGGCTTCCAGCCGGCGTGTACATTGTCAACGCCGTTACCGGAGCGGGTTCGGCGAGCGCAAGGATGCTAAGGCTTTAGCCTTCACAAGCGCGCAGAGCACCCGGGCTGTCTGGCACCCGCCGGGCAGCCTTTCCAGAGCCAGCCCCGTGAGCCACCTGAGTTCGGTGGGGTTACCCGCCCGAATGTCCTGCAGCATGCTGCAGAGGTTGCCGGAGCTCTCCAGAAGCCCGTCGAGCATCTGTCGGGCCTGCTCGTGGGACTCTACCGGAACAAGCAATGAGAGCTCGTCGAAAAGAGTGTCGACCAGTGGCTGCAACCCCGCGGGAAGAAGACGGTCGTTGGGCAGGCCGGTCAGTGCACCGAGCGGGTTTATGATGCTGTTGACAAGCCACTTGGCGTTCACGACGGTTGTGATGTCGGAGACGGGAACGGCCGGGATCGGCGTATTCTGAAAAAGGTGCAGTGCCTCGCCGTCGTTCCCGACGTAGATCGTTCCCGGCGAGGTCCGGACAATGGTACCGGAAGGCAGGAAACCTGCCGTCAGGACCGCCGGTTCAGGCTGGGGTCCTTCCAATGACTCCCAGAGCCCCAGACCGTTCGACACGCTGATGATGCACCCGGGAGATGCGGCCCTCATTCCGGCCAATGCCCCGGCAATGGAGTAGGCCTTAAGTGCGCAGATCATCACAGACCCTGAGGGAGCTTCTGTGATGACGCCGGTTTCTACTGTGACCCGCCCCTGAAAAAAACCTTCAGTGCGAAGCGTCACCGATCTGTGTCGAGTACCCCCGGGGCCGGCCAGGAAAACGCTTTGTCCGGAAAGAGCCAGGGCGACGGCCAGGCCTTTGCCAACGGAGCCGTCGCCCACGATAACCACCGGCATTTCAGGGGTTCCGAAGATCCGGGGATTACTTCTTCAGCGATTCCACCGCGTTCTCGACCCTGTGCTTCATCTCGCCTGCTTTTCCCTTGCCTGCTTCGAAAAGCTCACTGGCCTTATCCACGCCCTGATGGTAAAGCTGCCCGCCTTTGCCGTAAATGTCGGTGGCCGTTGATGCTATCTTCCTCCGGGTATCCTCGCCCTTGGCAGGCGCCAGAAGAAGCGCGGCGATCCCGCCCGCAAGCGCTCGGGCCACAAAGGCCCAGAGCTCACCTTTCCCCCTGTTCTCAGCCATCTTTTTCTCCCTTCATGTTTGGGCTCCACAACACTTCTTGTACTTCTTGCCGCTTCCGCAGGGGCAGTCGTCGTTCCTTCCAACCTTTGGGTCTTCACGCTTGACAGTGACGGGAGCCTGCGGCGGCTGCGCGGTGGCCGGCGACAACCCGGCCAGGCCCGGCCTTACGGCCTGCCCGACTGGCTGGTCCGCCCTTTTCATCATTCCCGCAGGCCACAGGCTGAGTACTTTTCGGACCGACTGCTTGTCTATGTTCTCCTGAAGCTCCTCGAAGAGGTCGAACGCCTCTTTCTTGAACTCGACAAGGGGGTCGCGCTGGCCGATTGAGCGCAGGCCGATACCCGTCTTGAGATGGTCGAGGGAGTAGAGGTGCTCGCGCCAGAGCCCGTCGATCGAGCTGAGAACGGCCCACTTCTCAAGGTCGACGATGAGCTTCTCGCCGAGTTTCTTCTCCTTCTCGTCGTAATACGAAAGGATCATGTCCGCCAAAGCGCTTCGAAGCTGCGCCGAGTCCTTGTGTTTCTTCTCGAGCCCCTGAAAATTGAACACCGCGCCCGCCAGGTCCCGAAGCGCCAGGGCCGCCCTTTCGAGGTTCCACTCGTGGGGTTCGGAACCGCCCGGTATCGAGGCTTCCAGCTCTCCCGTCACCACCGAGGCGATCATGTCGCGGATCTCCTCACGAAGGCCTTCGCCGGTCAGGGAGCGGAACCGGAGGCCGTAAACCACCTCTCTCTGACGGTTCGTGACGTCGTCGTATTCGAGGAGGTGTTTCCTTATCCCGAAGTTGTACTGCTCGACCCGTTTCTGGGCCTGCTGAATTGAATGGTTCAGAAGGGGGTGCTCAATGGGCTCGCCGTCCTTCTCCTGATTCTTCTTCAGGAAGTCGATCATCTTTTCGCTGGCGAAGAGCCTGAACAGGTCGTCCTCCAGTGACATGTAGAAACGGCTGGCCCCCGGGTCGCCCTGCCTGCCGCACCTTCCGCGGAGCTGTCTGTCTATGCGGCGGGATTCGTGCCTCTCCGAGGCTATGACGAAAAGGCCGCCCGGCTCTTTGCCGCCTGCGCCGTCATCCACCTCCCTCACGTGAGGGGACAGCTTGATGTCGGTGCCGCGGCCGGCCATGTTGGTGGCGATGGTGACCGCTCCGGGCTGTCCCGCCCGGGAAACTATGTCAGCCTCCTCCTGATGATGCTTCGCGTTCAGAACACTGTGGGGGATCTTCCTGCCCTTCAATAGTTTGGACAGGACCTCGGAAACATCCACCGAGACGGTTCCGACCAGAACGGGCTGATTCCGTGAATGCAGCCTTTGTATCTCATCCACTATCGCGGTGTACTTCTCCCGTTTCGTCCTGTAGACCCGGTCGTTGTGGTCGACCCTGATCACGGGAACGTTGGTCGGTACCACCGCCACTTCGAGCTTGTAGATGCTCTCGAACTCCTCGGCCTCGGTTTCAGCAGTGCCGGTCATTCCCGACAGCTTTCCGTACATCCTGAAGTAGTTCTGTATCGTGATGGTGGCCAGGGTTTGGGTTTCGGCCCTGATCTCGACCTTCTCCTTGGCTTCCAGCGCCTCGTGCAGGCCGTCGCTGAACCTTCTTCCCGGCATGAGACGGCCCGTGAACTGGTCGACGATGAGGACGGCGCCATCCTGAACCACGTACTCCACATCCTTCTCATAGAGCTGGAATGCCCGCAGGAGCTGATCGATGTTGTGAAGGGCCTCGGCGCGCTGGGAGTGGTCTTCGTAGAGGGTCTTGCGGCGCTCGAACTTCTCCTCCTCGGAGATCTCGAGCCCCTCGATCTCGGCTATGAGGTCGCCGATATCACGGAGAAGGAAGAAGTCGGGGTTTTCGGGGCTGAGTATCTTTCTTCCCAGATCGGACATGGCGACCGACCGCTCCCTCTCGTCGATGGAGAAGCAGAGCCCCTCGTCAAGCTCGCTGATGTTCTTGTCCCTGAGCCTCTCCCCCTCGACCCGCTTGATGGCGTTGAGTTTATCGGGGTCTCTGAGGGTCTTCGAAAGCCTTCTGTTCTTGGGGGCGCCCCTGCGGGCCTTCAGGTATGCGATGGCGGCCTCGTGGGTCTTTCCCTCCTCCCAGAGGGCGTCAGCATCGGAGACCACGGAATTCACGATGTCCGTCTGGCGGTTCACCAGCCTTGCCACCTGATCCCGGAACTCCTTGTACCTGTTCCGCGACCTGGGAACAGGGCCGCTGATGATCAGCGGTGTGCGGGCTTCGTCTACCAGTACGCTGTCAACCTCGTCAACGATGGCGAAGTGGTGGTTCCGCTGGACCCTGTGTTCGATACGGACCGCCATGTTGTCGCGCAGGTAGTCGAAACCGAATTCGTTGTTGGTGCCGTAGGTGATGTCGCAGTTGTACTGCTGGCGCCTCTGGTCGGGATCCATCCCTCCCTGGATGCATCCGACGGTGAGCCCCAGAAAACTGTAAATGGGACCCATCCACTCCGCGTCGCGCCTTGCCAGGTAGTCGTTCACAGTTACAAGGTGGGCGCCGTCGCCCACTGGAACGCCGTCGATGGGTTCGAACGTCCAGGTGTCGGGGTCATCCCCGAAGTCCCTCCCGGCAAGTGCAACCCAGTCGGGGTTGAGCTCGAGGGCGTTGAGGTACATGGGCATCACAGCAACGAGGGTCTTTCCCTCTCCCGTGGCCATTTCGGCTATCATCCCGCTGTGCAGGACCATTGCCCCCTTCAACTGGACCCTGAAGGGGACCATTCCCCATTCCGTCTCGTGGTCGGTGACCATCCACTTCCTGCCGCAGTTCCTCCGGCAGGCCTGGACAACTACGGCGAAAGCCTCGCACATCAGGTCATCGAGGTTCTCACCCCGGGCGAGACGCCTGCGGAACTCAATGGTCTTGCCCCGAAGCTCGTCGTCGCTGAGCGTTTCCTGTTGTTCGACGAAAGACAGCAGCCTTTGAACAGGCTCTTCGAAGGTTTTCATGAGTTTGGCCTGCCTGTCGCCGAATAAAAACTTAACTACCTTCTCAAGCAAAATGATCCTTCCATGGCGATCCTGGTGCCCACCGCGCCGAAGATACTGCCCGAAACATCCGCCGTGAGGTCGTCGATACCGAACCCCGACCCTCGGAATGCATCGTAAATCTCTTTCACAAGACCGATCCCAACTGCAACAGCAGCGCCCTCAAGGCAGTCGCCCGTAGAGGCGGTCAATGCCCCGGCGCCGGCCGCGCTGAACACGCAATGGCTCCAGAGGTCGTCGCGCACCCTTTCAGAACATCCCGCAGTGAAGATAAGCAAACACAGAAGGCTTGTGAAGTGGCGTTTCTTCAATGTAATCTCTCCCAACCACTTTCATGAAGCAGGAATTCGTTCACGCAGTCAAGGAGAGAGTCGGATGCAACGGCCCACGAAGAGTCCGGGTGCCAGAGCTCAGCCGCTTCCCGAAGGTACAAAGCTGCACCCGGAACGTCCCCGGATCTTGCCAGGTCCAGTCCGGCCCGATAGAGAAACCAGCCAAGATCAGCCGCTGAATCGGGGCTCTGCCGGGAAAGGTATGCCCTTCTGTAGGCTTGTGCCGCCTCTTCGACCGATCCCCCGGCTTCGTGGCAACGGGCAACGGCCTGCCAGTAGTAGCAACCCTCGGGCACCACCGGGGCCAGCACTTTAAAGCCCTTTTCAGCCATGCCTTCCCCGGCATACAAACCGGCAAGCACAGTTCTGTAGAACTCCTCACCCGGCGCGGAAAGAACGGCCAGTTCCATCAGATCAAGGGAACGGTCGGGGTGCAGCATGGACAGCCAGCAGGCAGCGTCCGCCCTTACCGAGTCGTTCTCTGCGGAAAGGGCTGACTGGAGGTAGGCGTTGTGCTCACCGTTGATCCCAAGGCGCCGTTCGGCCTGGGCCAGCCTGAACCTGCACACACCCCCGCCCGAGACGAGTTCTCCGTACTTGAGAACGCTGTCCGGCGAGGCGGAAAGAGCCCTCAGCAACTCCCCGAGAACGGCAGAGCTGCCGGGGCGCAGGTCAAGGGCCAGATACCCCCAGACCAAAGCGGAATCGGGAAGGTCGAGCCGGTTGAGGATCCAGCATGACCTGTAGGCGGCCCACCAGTCCGGCGAATTCTCGCTGTACTCGGATACGTAAAGGGGAAGGGCACGCAGGAGCTCACCCCTCGAAAAAAGCGAGTCAGCGGGGGTGTTGAACGCCAGTGCCAGCAGCAGTGGAAGCGTGCCTAAAACCCCTCGATACGCCCCGTGGGAATGGCGCCGTGGTACTGGAGAACGAATGTGCTGCCGTCAGTGGGTTTCCACTGGAACTGAACCCCGCCCAGCAGGTGGCCGAAATTGTCACCGCCGGAGAAATCAAAGGTCCGGGCGTAGCCAAGGTCGACCAGAGCGGTAACCTTGGGGTGCAGCGAGAAGTTCATGCTGCCCACGTAAGCGCCCTGCCCCCAGGAACCCCCCGAGCCGGAAACGAGGCTGAAGCTGGCAGTACTGTGGAAGTTACGAAAACCCTGCCCCCCGAAAGCGGGCGGGTTCAGCAGGTTGAACGAGCCTTCGGAAAGCCCGTATCCAAAAGCGACAAAGGAAACAAAAAGCGCAAGAACTGTGCAGATCCTCATTCCGTCCCTCCCTGTTGGGGGTATATTACCGAATACGCTTGGAAAACACAAATGTTCCTCAGCATCGGGAGGAAAAGATGACGCTCTCATTCGCCACTGGTGTTGTTTTCCGACGGGAGCCCGAAGGGGGCATTCTCTTCAATGTCAACAGCGGCGCCCTTCAGATCGTGGAGGAAGTCGCCGTGGCGATCTGCTCCATGATTGACGGGCACGCTTCCAGGGAAGACATCCTGGCCCGCCTCAGGCAGAGCTACCCTGACCAGCCCGAAGTCGAGCGCGACCTTGACGACTTTCTTGCCCAACTGCGGCAAAACGGGGTGCTTGAGTGACGGAAGTCACCCTTGCTCCCCGAAGTGCAACCGTTCTCATCACCGGGCGCTGCAACCTCACGTGCGCTCATTGCGGCGTCAGGCCGACAGGGGAAGACCTTCCGCCCGCCACATGGGGGAGGATCCTCGACAGGCTTCTGGACGCGAGGGTCCTCGAGCTTGTGGTCTCGGGGGGAGAGCCCCTGGCAAGGCGGGATTTCGGGGACATAGCGGGTATGATCCTCGAAAGGCCTTTCCGGTTCTCCCTGAACACCAATGCCACCCTTCTGACTTCCACGACCGTTTCTCTGCTTCGAAGGGCCGGTCCCCGGCTGACATCGGTCATGGCGGGGCTCGACGGCCCCGACGCCAGAACCCACGATGCCCTGAGGGGTTCCGGCGTGTTCGACAGGACAGTGGAGGGTGTTAGACGGGCTGTCGGGGCAGGTCTTCCCGTGATCATCAACTGCACCGTCACCCGCTTGAACCACGACAGGGTCCTCGAGACTGCCGACTTCGCGCTCAACGGGCTGGGGGTCGGCGCCGCAAAGTTCACCCCGGTCCTGGCTGCGCAGTGCGCTGTTCCGGAGGGGTTTCACGGTGACCTTTCCAACCTCGTGAAAGCGGGGCTCGATCTGCTGGCACTCGGTGACCCGCGGGTGTACGGTCCCCTTCCGGACATCTCCCGAATGGCCCGTGACGCACTTCACGGAAGCGCACGGCAAACCGGCGGCAGGGCCTTCAGCTGCGGGGGATGCACCGGAAAGATAGCCGTGGCGGCTGACGGAAGTGTCATTCCCTGCGACTACCTCGACGGCTTCATCCTGGGCAGGCTGCCCGACCAGACCCTGAATGAGATCATGGTGTCGGAAAGGACGGCGGAATTCCTCTCGATACTGTCTGCAGGCAGGACGGAAAACCCTTATTGCCGGTCATGTGAGTACATTGGCGTATGCCCGGGCGGGTGCCCGGTCAACCCCCTGCTGCGGGGCGAACCAACGGGAAGGGATGAGCTTTCGTGCTTTCGGAACCTTGTGGAAGCCCTGAAGTCCCTGTACTGCACCACGTCTACCTGAACCCGTATCCGGGGTGCAACCTTCACTGTGCCCACTGCTGGGTGAACGAGGGCGTCGCGGGGGCCTCCATGGATGTGTCCTCGTGGGAGACGGTCATGAGGGAAGCGGCGGAGATGGGTGCGCGCTTCGCGAAGTTCACGGGGGGGGAGCCGCTTCTTCATCCCCGCTTCCCCGAACTCTACGGGATAGCCCACGAGGTCTTCCCCGAAGTTGCCTTCGAAACCAACGGAACCGTCACACACCCCGACCTTTACCGCCTGCTTTCCCGGATTCCCCCGCACCAGGTGTCGGTCAGCCTCGATTCGAGCCATCCGAGTGTTCACGACGCCTTCCGGGGTGTGGAAGGCTCATGGCGGAAAACCGTGGGTTTCATCAACTGTCTTGTTTCCGAGTCGGGCGTCAACCCCCAGGTCATCATGTCGGTGAGCCGGCCGGACAGGAAGGCCGTGGCGGACATGGTGGCCTTCCTGGACAGAAGCGGTGTGTCTTCGCTGAAGATCAACCTCATCACGCCGGTGGGCAGGGGCGCGGCTGCCCATTTCGCCGATGCTGATCAAATCGCGGAATCCATCGAGTTCCTTAAATGGGTCTCCAGCGAGTTTTCACCCTGCGTCGTACCCGACGCACCCCACGCCTTCATCCCCGTGAACAGGCTCGCGTCCAAAGGCAGATGCTCCGTTCTCAACCTTCTGGGGATCCTTCCGGACGGAACCGTCTCCTTCTGCGGAATAGCGTACAGCCTTCCGCAGCTTGCCATGGGAACATGGCCTGAAAGAAGGCTGAAGGATATCTGGGAAAACTCACCCCTTCTATCCGAGCTTCGAAGGAGCCTGCGTGAGGACGACCGTGGCATCTGTTCCAGGTGTGTCCACTGGAAGTCATGTCTGGGCAAGTGCATTATGGAGAACTATTCGATCGGGGGAAGCTTCGCCTCCCCCCACAGGTTCTGCGAACTCGCCGACAATGCGGGGCTTTTCCCGGCATCGAGGACCCATGGATAACCGCAGGTCCCTGCTTCGGGCACAGCTCATGGCGGTCTGCCCCGAAGGCGCCCTTTTCCATGCAGCGGCCGTTGCCCTTCATGACATGTCGGTGCTTTTCCTGGCCCCCGCAGACGGAGGGAAGACCACTCTTGCCTGTCACATGACGACACTGGGCTGGCGCCTCATCGGGGATGACACCGTGGTTGTGGCCCGGGGAACCGATGGCGTTGTGAGGACCCTCCCCTGCGGTGCCCACAGGATGAAGACGGGAGACTTCAACATCCCGCCGGCGACCCTCTCCGGTATCGTCCTTCTTGAGAAGGGTTCACCGGCTCTTCTCAATGTCACACCGGAGTACGGCTTTTTCAGGGCTGAGAGGATGGGTTCGCTCATGGTTCTCGACATGGTTCCCCGGGAAGTGAGGACCGGCGCGAGAGCATTCGCCCGGGGCCTTTTTAAAAGCTGTCCCGCCGTGGTTCTCAGAAGAGGGGCCAATGACTCGGACCGGCTGATAAGAACATGGCTTCGGAACTTCTGAGGGGTTTCGTAAGGGGTCTTTCCATGTGGCCGGCCCTGATACCCGGCGACATCCTCAGGGCGGAGAGACGACCGGTTTCATGCCTGCTTCCCGGTCAGGTCGTGGTCCTTGGTCACGGAACGAGGGAACAGGTCGTTCACAGGGTTGTCCGAACCGTGAAGAAGGGCCGGCAAGTACTTCTTTTCACTGCGGGGGACCGTTCGGGAAGGGACGAGCCGGTGATCATGGAACAACTCGATACCTTGCCAGTAGTTATTGGTGTCCTGAGACGACGGAGGTATCGCGAAGTGGGTGGCAGGTCCTGCTGGGCCTCACAAATACCGGGAGTTGCCGTAAGGGTTCACTGCGCCATTGTCAAAAGGACGGGCTGGCATTAGCTTATCTAAATGGGAATGGTTCTGAGAAAGGGAAAGGTGCAAAACTATGTGTGTCTTTCCGGAAAAGTACACAAAACCTGAGCTGCATGGGCTGTCCAGTGCGGGTGGGTTGGGTTGGCACGCCAAATGCGCGGGCGGCGGCGGTCCCGGAACAGGGCCGGACTGCAGCGCCGGGCCTGGTCCCGGTGGCCAGAACGAGTGCATCTCCGGATCAGGACCCTTCGGGATCATGGTGATCAACAAGAACAGCTCCGAGCGATTCCTTGACCCGGACAGGGTGGGAGAAGGCCTTTAGCTTCGCCCGTTTGGAGTCCGCGGATCAACCGCCTGAATGCAGGGGTTCTTCCTTTGTCCGCCCCTTCCCAACACTGCTATCACGGCAAGTCCCAGCAAAACCCCGAACCAGAGCGTACAGAAGCGCATGAGCAGGGTGGTGACCGCCGCCTGAGCGTTGGACATGTAACCGCCCAGTATCCCGTCTATTGTCAGTTCGGTAAGACCCAGTCCCCCGGGGATCATGCTCACGGCACCGGCAATGGTGCCGGCAGCGTGGCTGAGAAGGGCCACCCCGGCCGGAAGGGAAACCCCCATTGAGGCTGCAACGGCGCAGAGAACCAGGGCTTCAAGACCCCACCCCAGTATCCCCAGTGGAACCGAAACCAGCATGCTCCGGAAGTCCAGAAGGGTTGTGGCGGACTGCCTGAAGGCTTCGAGGGAATCAGTTCTGGTTCTCAGCACGGGAAGCCGGGATGCTGCACGTGCCGCAAGCCTCCATGCGGGGGACCAGAGAAGAAAGAGCATTGCCAGGGATACGAAGACAACCCCGGCAGCTATGGCGGGGAGTACGGCCCCTCCCCCCGAAAGGGCCGCCCCGGCCGCAGCCAGGCACACCATGCTGAGAAGGTCCGTGATCCGCTCCGCCACAACAACGGGGCTGGTTGTCGAAACGGGCACTCCCCTTCTCTCCTTCAGGATCACACATTTAACAAGCTCGCCGAACTTGCCTGGCGATACCGTCATTGAAAATCCGGCGACGAATACGGCCAGACTCTCGCCCCTGGGGATGAGAACCCCCACCCTGCGCAGGAAGTAGTGCCACTTCAGGAACCTGAAGAAGTAATTGGAGAGGGGAAGCGCCAGAAAGACAGGGATCCATGCCGGGTGGATCGCGGAGATGGCTCTGCCCACCCTGGAAACATCGGACCCGAGCACCAGCACCGTATATACCGCCACACCCAGAATGACGGCCCACAGAGCTTTCTTCAACTGCCCGCCAATTCCTGAAGCTCGGTGCGAAGTCTCTCCGCGCCGGAAAGGTCCCCAAGAACCTTTAGTGCCTTCTGAGAGAGCCTCGCCGCTTCGCCGGGGTCCTTCATCCTTCTGGATGCCCCGGCCGCGAGCCCCAGTGCCTGGGCCCTTCCGAGCCGGGTGATCTCGAGGTCCTGCATGAGTTCGTACGCAGTGAGCGCATGTACTTTGGACTGGGAGTGATTGCCGCGCAGCGAGTCCAGCATCGCAAAGTTCAGGTGGACCGAACTCCTGGATGGCCCGTTCTCGGCTTCGAGAGCCCTGTTCAGAAGGTCTTCGGCTTCATCGAGCCTTGAGTTGCGCTGGATAAGGGAGCCCGCGATGTTCATCCCCAGAGTGGGGGCAAGCGATGGCTCGGCCTCCATGGCTTTTCTGTAAAGCTTCTCGGCGTTCTCCCATTCATTCCGGCCCTGGGCGATGTAGGCGAGCTGGGCAAGCGCACCGCCCGAGCTGTCGCCCCTGCCGATGGCGTCGGTCACAATCCGCTCGGCGCTGTCAAGGTCGCCCGAGCGTATGTAGAAGTACACCAGCGCGTTGGTGAGCGGGCACGAGACCCTGCCCCTGTCCATGTTGGCCCTGAGGTATCCTGTCATGCCGGTGATGTTGCCCCGGGCCGCCATCAGTGAAGCTTTTCGAAGCTGCCTTCTCTTCCAGAATGAAGTCTTCAGAAGCCTGGTGGCGAAGAACACGCAGAAAAGAAGGGCCGCTCCCGCAAGGATTATGGGGAGGTGCTTCATCATGGGGAATGTGTTTCCCGGAGACGCCGGTCGAAATCGCTGAAATTGCCCATGGTGGAATCAGGGCCGAAACCGGATTGATCCCCGTGGATCGTGCAGAAGACTGTGGGCACGGTTCCCGCCCAGAAAAGCTCCTCCCGGGCGTGCTCACCGCAGCCCGCAACGGCGAGCTGACCACTGAGACCGCAAACCACGGCCTGCTCAACCTCACCCTGATCGGGACCGGAGAAGGAGGGAGCGGCCGCCGGGTCTGCATCGGCGAAAGCCCTCCGCATGAACCCGTTCCAGATGGGAAGCGCTATGGCGCCCCCCGCCTGCCCTGCGCCGTTGCGGGTGCGCATGCGGATGATGTGGTTGTCGTACCCGACCCACACCGCCGTTACAAGGTCGGGGGTGAGGCCCACGAACCATGCGTCGGCATAGTCGCTTGTCGTTCCGGTCTTGCCCCCGGCTTCCCTGCCGGCGAAGGGGCCGTCCCAGTACCATCGTGCAGGGGATGCAGTTCCGGACCGGAACACAGACTGAAGCAGGCTGTTCATGAGATAGGCTCCGGTCCGGCTCATCACCCGTCTGCCGGGGTCGGGCTGCTCATTGCTCTCCAGAAGGTTGCCGTAACGGTCCTCGACCCTGATGATGGCCGTCGTGTTCCTTGCCAGGCCGCCCGTGGCGAACGGGATGTAGGCTCTGGCCATCTCCAGCGGGTTTATCATGCAGCTTCCAAGCGGAAGGGAATTCACTATTGGAAGCCGGGATGAGATGCCCATCGAGGCGGCCCTGGCGGCCACGGCCTCGATACCCACTGCCATGCCCAGCCTTACCGCGGCCACATTGTACGACCTCGCGAAGGCTTCCCTGAGCGTCACCATTCCGTGGAACTGCATGTCGTAGTTGCGGGGACGCCATTCTCCCGGACTGAGGTCGATGACCACGGGCTGATCGAGGACCACGTTGCCCGGGGACCAGCCCTGTTCGATGGCCTCGGCGTAGACGAAGGACTTGAAGGAGCTTCCGGGCTGCCTGCTGGTCTGGACCGCCCTGTTGAACTCGCTGTCCTGGAAGTCCCTTCCCCCGACCATGGCCCGAATGTATCCCGTGCGGGGGTCGATGGCCACCAGGGCACCCTGTATGTAATCGGGAGCGCTTGTGGTAGTGTCGCGAACGGTCTGCCAGTAAAGCCGTGAGCTCTCGTATCTGAGCCTCTGGCCGTCGGGCAGCCACTGCTGCGCCACAGGGTCCCAGACCGGTTCCTTCAGTGTCAGAACGCTGTCGAGCGCCCATTCGGCGGCGGCCTGCATGTCGGGGTCGAGGGTTGTGTAAACCACGAGCCCCTGTTCGTAAACCGCAGACCATCCGTACCTTTCCACAAGGTACTGCCTGACGAACTCGGTGAAGTAGTTCCAGTCCTGCTCGAGCTCGGAGCGATGAACATCCACGCCCAGGGGTTCCTGAATGGCCAGGTCACGCTGCCCGGGGCTTATCACCCCGTGGTCGGTCATCATGCTCAGGGCGATGTTACGCTGGGCCAGAGCCCTTTCGGGGTTGTTCAATGGGTTGAAACCCGAGGGATTCTTGACCATTCTCACAAGGAGGGCGGACTGGTTGAGCGTGAGCTCGGCAGCCGATATGCCCCCGAAGTAGGTTCTGGCAGCTGCCTCGATCCCGTGGGCTCCGGCGCCGAAGTAGATCTGGTTCAGGTACATCTCGAGTATGTCCCGCTTGGTGAACTGCCTCTCGATCTCGAGGGCGATGAAGGCTTCCTGTATCTTCCTCTGGACGGTCTGGTCCGGCTCGAGGAACAGACCCCTGGCCAGCTGCTGCGTTATGGTGCTTCCGCCGTGCCTGGAACCGGTCCTGATGTTGTGCAGGACTGACCGGACGATGCCGCGGACATCCAGCCCCTTGTGGGTGAAGAAGTTCCTGTCCTCGGTGGCGATGAAGCCCTCGATAACCCAGGGGCTGACCTGGTCAAGCGTGACCGGGTAACGGTTCTCAACGAAAGCCACCGCCAATTGATCACCGTACATATCGTAAATGCGCGTGGCGCTGGCGGGTTCATGCCCCCTCAGCGACGCCACCAGAAGGTTGCCGTGGGATTCACGGAAAGCCCTGGCGCTGTCGTGCCAGACCCTGAACAGAAACCCGGCGCCGAAGGAACAGAAGACGACACCTGTCAGGAAAGACCACAAAAGGATCCTGGATAAAACCTTGTTCACCAGTCCTCCGGAATCACCTGATCGGTGTAGGAATCAATGCTTCTCTCCTCGTCCTGTCCCAGAGGCGTTGCCGTGAGCCTTGGTACACCGCCCTCGAGGAAAAGCCTGTACTCGGTGGTCCTTGAGTTTCCTATCAGGTTCACGCTGCTGTGACCGGAGGGAGTCGTTTCGGTTCCGAACTGCCCGTGGAAATCGCTCTCGTAACCCGAGTAGGTCCTGAACACCAACCGGTATCCGGTGGGTGTGCCCAGAAAGAGGAACAGGTCTCCCGCCCAGTAGACAACCCTCTCGGGGTCGGGGTCGCCGTTCATGTCCACCCCGAGGGCCCGCCATACCGGAACGCCGATGTCGTTCTCCACCTTCTGCTCGACAGTGTGGGGATCGAGCTCGATGGTCATGGCTTCGAGGGGTTCGCCGGAACCGGTCGTGAGAAGGGCCGGATAGGTCAGGGAGAGCGTGTCGCGAGCTTCCACGAGGTCGCTGACGGGGATGAAGGCTCCCGTCAGGTATTGGATACGGGCGGTTTCCTGCGAAAGGTCTGGTTCCATCCATACGCCGGTCTGTCTGAGGTTCTGCATGGCCTCGTGTCGAGCCCTGAGAACAGCCTTGCGAAGGTAGGCAAGCTCGCGCCACGCGGCGATCAGTTCCCTCAGTTCGAGGGGCGGGTTGGTGATCTGGAAGGTGGCACGGTCCTGCACGATCTGCAACTTGCCCGATTGCCTTATATTACTCTCCGCCAGCACGTTATAACTATCCTGCGACAAACCGGTGATGTAGGCGGCAAAGCTCTCTCCCGTGGCCGAGGCGGCCTGCCAGGATGACCAGCTGTTGGATGCGTCGGTGTCGACATCGTCAAGAAGCATTCGGGCTATTCTGATCTCCCTGAGCAGGACGGGGTCGGAAAGTATCAGACGGACCTGCTGCTCGAGTGCGAGGGAGTCGCCCAGACCGGAAGAATGGCCGTAACCGAACCCCGAGATGAGCCACTCACCGTCAACGACGACAAAATCGAACCTGACGACCGGAGGAAGCTCTCCGAGCCTCGGTATGGCGCAGTAGTAGCTTGTCGTCCGCATGCTGTCGGGGGTTTCCACCACTTCGGTGAGCCTGCCGTTGGGATCGAAGGCCCGCCACCGTCCAAAGACCTCCCACGGGGAAAGGCCCTGCGATTCGATCGAGTCACGGAAAACCGGTGCCAGGAAAACGTAACACTCCGGATCGTTCATGAGCAGCGCGTTGCTGAAGAGAAGACCCGTCTCGATGGGCGTGCGCGGGATCACCC
Organism: candidate division Hyd24-12 bacterium UBA6080; assembly: GCA_002436025.1. Taxonomy (GTDB): domain Bacteria; phylum Fermentibacterota; class Fermentibacteria; order Fermentibacterales; family JCC-6; genus UBA6080. Next base: position 116,873 of record DIXM01000004.1, on the reverse strand, counting down.
TGACAAGGGTGTCGGGCGTGGCGACCGCCGTATCGTCAGACGGGCCGCCGCTTCCGCACCCTGACAGTACGGCAAGAATGCCAAGAACGAAAGCCTTTTTCATTCCCCCCCAAGAGTTACCTTGAGCATCTCCTCCGGGGTCGTGATCCCCGCCAGCACTTTGAGCCTGGCCGAGTCCCGAAGAGTCTTCATACCCTGGCTGACCGCAAGCCTTCGAATATCGTCCACACGAGCTCTTTCCGCCAGTGCGATACGAACGGCCTCGTTGATCTCCATGACCTCGTAAACGCCGGTACGCCCCTTGTACCCTGTGTTTCTGCAGGCCCGGCAGCCCACCCCCCTTTTCAGGACGGAGCCCCTGGGGATCTCTATCGAATCAGCGATTGATTCCTCAGGCGTGTAACTTTCCGAGCACTCGGTGCAGATGAGCCTCACAAGCCTTTGCGCGATGATCCCCTGAAGGGTGCTCATGAGAAGGTAGGGCTGGACGCCCATGTCCATCAGCCTTACTGCGGTGGTGGCGGTGTCGTTGGTGTGGAGGGTGCTGAGGACCAGATGCCCCGTCAGGGCGCTTCGCATTGCGCTCACGGCGGTTTCAACGTCCCTTATCTCACCCACCATGATGATGTCGGGGTCCTGTCTGAGAATGTGTCTGAGCGCGGAAGTGAACGTGAGGTCGACGGCGCTCTGGACCGAGATCTGGTTGAACTCGTCCGTGACGAACTCCACGGGATCCTCGATGGTCGTGATGTTCACCGTTTCCCTGCTTATGGCGGTGAGGGATGAGTAGAGAGTCGTGGTCTTGCCGCTTCCGGTCGGTCCGGTGACAAGGATTAGCCCGTTAGGAACACCAAGCATTTTCCGGTACTTCACAAGATCGCCCTGCTCGAAGCCCAGGTTGGTCATGTCCTGCATGAGTATCTGAGGGTCGAGTACCCTGAGGACGGTTTTCTCCCCGAACGCCATCGGCACCGTGGAGCACCGTATCTCAACCGGCTTTCCGTCGAAGTGAGTGCGGATCCTGCCATCCTGCGGGCGCCTCTTCTCGGCTATGTTAAGCCCGGCTATCATCTTGATCCTGCTGCTTATGGGCAGGTGGAGCCTTTTGGGGATCCTGTAGATGGTATGGAGCAATCCGTCTATTCGAAGCCTGACGATGGTGTTCTCCCGATGCGGCTCGAGATGAATGTCGCTGGCCCTCTCCTCGAAGGCGTACTGGAAAAGGTGGTTCACGGCGTTCACCACGGGCTTGTCCGTGGGCTCGATGCTCTGGGAGGTCTCGCTGTTCACGAACCTTTCCAGGTTGCCCAGGTCCACGCCGTCATCGTCGTTGAGCTGCTTGACCGCGGCGACTATGCTGCTGTGAAGGCCGTAGAACTGTCTTATCACCCTCTCGATCTCAGCAGGACGGGACACGTGGAACTGAACGTCGAGCCCCAGCATCAGCTTCAGGTCCTGGTCGAGCGTGGTACCGGAAACGTTGCAGGTCGCCACATGGAGGATGTTGCCATCCCTCCTGAAGGCCACAAGCCTGTGGGCCTGGGCGAACTTGCCGGGAAGGCTGCTCGTGACCGTCTCATAATCGAGCTCGAGGGGGTCGAGCTCTTTGTAGGGCAGGCCCACCAGTTCAGCGGCGTACCTGTAAAGCGTTTCCTCGCCGATTATCCCGCTCTTCACGAGAAGGATCATGGGGTCTTCCGAGCTTCCCGCCGTAAGCCTGTTGTACCTGTCGAGCGAAGCCTGGGTTATGATGCCGTCACGGGCCAGAACGGCCGGCAACTGGTCGGTCTCGAGCCATCTCATCCCGGAATCCTTTCAAGCACCAGGTGATCCGACGGAGCGTCCCACTGAAAGGCGTTCTCGATGGATTCTGCGGCGTGCTCCGCCGACCGGTGCAGAGCCCCGTGGACAACACCCAGCAGACAGCCGGCCTCGACAGGGGTTCCACACGGGACTTCCTGCCGCCAGCCCACCAGAGGGTCCACAACATCGTCCACCCTGTACCTGCCGCCCCCCAGCGCCCTGACCGCCTCACCCAGTGAAAGGGCCTCCGGCCCCTTCCAGAAACCGCTCCGTGAGGCCCTTACTTCCACCTTCACGGGCGCATCACCCATGGTGTTGAACCGGTCGAGGTCGCCACCCTGGGCTTCCACCATTTTGTGGAACACCCTCAGGGCGGAGCCGCTGTCAAGCATTTCCACGGCTTTTTCACGCGGGCTTGAGAGCCCGCCCAACTCCCCCATCTCAGCGGCGAGGGTCAGCGTCAGCTCTCTTGTGTCCCATGGTCCGCGGCCTTCGAGTACTTCGATGGCCTCGGCGACCTCCAGGGCGTTTCCGACCGACAGACCCGTGGGCTGGTTCATCGAAGTGACGAGGGCCGACGCCCCCTTCCCGGCCAGAACCGCCGTTTCAACGAGCATTCGGGCGAGGACACCGGCTTGTTCGGGCGTCTTCATGAAGGCACCGGAGCCGCATTTTACGTCGAATACAATGAGATCAGGGTTTTCCGCCAGTTTCTTCCCGAGTATGCTCGCGCAGATCAGGGGAATTGACGTAACTGTTGCCGTGGCGTCACGAAGACCGTAAAGGACACCGTCTGCCGGTGCCAGTTCGGGGGTCTGGCCGATCATGCATACACCCGTCTCCTCCACCTGTTTTCGAAACCGGTCGATGGAGAGGTCCACGCGAAAGCCCGGGATGCTCTGCAGTTTGTCCAGGGTTCCCCCGGTGTGCCCAAGGCTCCTTCCGCTTATCATGGGGACCCTGATCCCCATGGATGCAGCAAGTGGCGCCAGAACGATGGAGATCTTGTCACCCACCCCGCCCGTGCTGTGCTTGTCCGCCAGAGGGCTGAGGGAGGGGTTCCAGTCCATTATGCGCCCGCTGTCACGGATCGCCATGGTGAGCGCTGTTGTCTCACCCGGGGAGAGCCCCCATATGTATGCCGCCATTAAAAAGGCCGAGGCCTGGTAGGGAGGGACTTCGCCCGAGGCTATCCCTGATGCCAGGGCGTAAAGCTCCCGGGCTGAAAGCTCACCTCCGTCGCGCTTCAGTGCAAGCAGATCGGTCACGGAAGCCATGGAACCTCGATCAGACCAAAAGTGTCAGCCAGGTAGACACCTGCTGCGGCAAGAAGCAGAACAGCGGTTATACGCCAGCCTATCCCTTTTCCCTTCCTGCTTTTCCGTACAAGGTCAGCAAGGGCGCCAACGCTTGCTGAGCCGTCGGGCAGGGATGAGTGCCTGACCTCGTCATACTCCATTATCCTGCGTTTTCGAAGCAGACCGATGATCTCGGCGGGGTCCTCGAACGTATGCTCGGTGCCGGAGGCCGTGAACACTCGGAACAGCTCTGGCATGTCCTCACCGGGAAGCGGGAACTCCTCACCGTCATCGGTTTCTTCATGTTCCACACCTTCGGGCGGCGTTTCCGGTTCGGACGGGAACGTGTCGGAGATGACCGCGGCCGGAGCATCATCATCAATGGAAAGTGCCTTCAGTGCTGCGGGTTCAGGGACAAACGATGGCCCGGGAGCTGTTTCGGGGGATTCGTCCGAATCCCCGAGGGCTGCCTGCGGCCACTTCTCGAGGTCAAAAAGCCCGCAGCTTCCCACCGGTTCCCATGGTCCGTCCTCCAGGGATATCTGTGCGTCGAGGGGCACCCTGGATTCGCTGATCCATCTGCTGATGGTCTCGACATCCGGAGCCGGATAGACCCTTCCGTCTATCCGAAGGCGGGGAAGCTTCTCGTTGACGGACCCGGCTTCCACGAGATGCCCGGAAAGAGCCGGAAGGGCAGAGGCGAGAACACCCCCCGGGGGGGTCCTCGGGCCCTCCACAACAGCATCGGTGGAAAGCCTGCCTTCCCGGGCCCACCTGATGACGGCCTCGAAACTGCCCGCGGTGAATTCGCCCGATGCCATCCTTACCCGCCACTGGTTCTCGGGTGACAGAAGGGCTTTCAACCTGGGATCGTTCATCACCGGCGTCCAGTCCTCAGAGCCCGCCGGTCTGAACCGGTCGGAAACGCCCACTCTGAGGTCTTCCGCCCACTTCAGGAGAACATCGAAATCCCGAGCCCTGTGCACTTCGCCCCGATGCTCGAGCTCAAAGGCTTCGCTTTCAGTCATGTAACCCCCTCCCCCTTCCTGAACGGTTGGCACACAAAACATAATGCGAAGAGGCCCCGGGGAAACCCATGTCAGCTCCCCGAAACCGTTCCGTCGAATACAAGGCCCTCACCAAGCCCCGAACGCGCCGATGGGCCGTCAAGGCCGGTGCGGCTTTCAGCGGCGTTCACAAGCCTGTCGAGGTAGTCGTTCCAGTAGCCGGGCACGACGCCTGAAACCGCGAACCTGTGATAAAGCCTGGGGCCGGGAAGGAGGGAGACGAGGAAGGCTGTTTCCCTCACCGAAAGGCTCTCGACGGTGGTTCCGAAATAGTACGCGGCCGCCTCGCCGAAACCGAACACGTCGGGCCCAAGCTCCACCACGTTAACGTAAAGCTCAATGATCCTGTCCTTGCTGAGGAAGGCCTCCATGCGCCATGTCAGGAAAACCTCCTGCAGCTTTCTGGCCAGGGTCTTCTCACGGCTCAGGAAAAGGTTCTTCACGAGCTGCATGGAGAGGGTCGATCCTCCCCTGACGAACCTTCCCTCGCTCATGTCTGTCCTTATGCTGTTTCTGAGGTGGAACTCGCTGAAACCGCTGTGATGGCGGAAAGTCCCGTCCTCCGCCGCGCAGATCAGGGGTTCGAGCCAGGGTGGAAAGCTTCGCACCGGGACAAAACCCGGACGGGAGATGGAATCAAGGCCGACGACCCGTGAGTTTCCCCAGCTGTCCCTCATCAGAACGGTTTCCCCCGAAGAGGAGGCAATCCCCCCGAAGCTCACGGGGCTGTGATCAACCCTCAGGCGGGATGCGTCGACATCGATCGTGGCATCGGAGCTGTCGGGTCGGTCCCAGTCGAGGAAGAGACCGATGTGGAAGGCGAGGGTGCCGGAAAGCCTTAGCCCCCTGAGCCTTCCCAGCATCGGTCCGGGAATGGATGCGGCAATTGCATCGCCTCTCAGGGAGTCGTTGTAGACATCAAGGCGGAGGAACCTTCTCTCACCCCACCCGCCCTGCATTGAGTAGCCGCAACCGGCGGTTCCAAGAAGAAACCCTCCCGAATCCACCGCGAACGTCCCCGAACGGGGAAGGACGAATCCCCTGCCCGTGGAGGAGCAGGAGATGAAAACCGTGTCCCGGGCAAGGGAAGGATGGAAAACGCGCACATTCCCGAACGACAGGTTGTAAGAGAACAAAAGCGTGTCGCCCCCTGAGGAGGCCACTGTGAGGGTTCCCTCAGGTTCAGCTCCCGACACTGCTCCAGCGGTCATCCCGAAAAGGAAGTCGGATACCTGGGGCGCGAGCTGACCGAGATCCGTGCTGATCTCGAACCATGGTCTTCCCTGAACCGTTTCAATGTGGAAGGATATCTGCACGGGTCGGCCGTTGAAACTGGTGACCGCTCCGTTGAGACTTGCATCCCTGCCGTTCTGGTGTCCCCGGGCGACTCCGCAGAACGTGTTCCCCTCGACCACGGAGGGCAACCCCGGTATTCCCGGAAGCCCCGTGCAGTTCCGGAAAACAACGGAAAGGCTGTCGGTCCCGGTTCTCTCACCACAGGCACTGCCCCAGGAACCCCTGAGGTCGAACACTATCAACCCTGAATCGTACCGGGCGAAGAGGTCGCTTTCCTGTTCTCCCGTAACCAGGGTGCCCCTGAGAATGGAAACCGGGGGAACAACCGGTCCGGAAGTGTCCTGCGGGGGCTCAACCACTGGCCGGGTGACGGGAAGCACCGTTGCGCCGGTCATCACGACATCGGTGGCCTCGAGTGCCAGGGGAAACCCCCTCAGCAGGACCCACGCCGAATCGGCCCGCACGCCCCGCGAAGGAAGGGAAAGACCAGTCAGCAGAATGGCCTCCGGCGTGGCGATGACCCGGGCCACCGATACGTCTCCGTCGAGCTTCGAGAGTGTGCGGACCGTGATGCTGTGAACGAGAACCGATGACACCACAATGAACATTGCCAGCACTGCCGCAGTGACGATCAGAGTCCGGAGCAGGCGGAGCGCGGGGGGTTTCATTGGTCAGCCCTGCAGGGCCTCTTCGACCTCCCGCAGTATCTCGAGGGCCGCACGGCGGGGATCCGGGGCGCCCGTTACGGGTCTTCCCACCACCAGCGAGTCTGCTCCTGCGGTGATGGCCCCCCCGGGCGTCATCACCCTCTTCTGATCGTCAGCCGAGGAATCGGCCGGCCTCACTCCCGGAGTGATGATGAAGAAAGCAGGTCCGGTGGCCTCCCTTATCGGTCCGACCTCGTGTGGTGAGCAGACCACGCCGCCAAGTCCCGCGGAATGCGCAGCGACTGCCAGCCGTACCGATGCGTCACGGGGGGTGAGTCCCGGCGCAAGAAGCGCCAGGTCAGAGGAATCGAGACTTGTGAGGATGGTTACAGCTATGAGCTTCGTGCCTGCCGAGACGGCCTCGGAGGCGGCCCTCATCATCCCGATCCCACCCGACGCGTGCACGTTCAGTATGTCCGGCTTCAGGAGGCAGGCGGAACGAACGGCGCCCTGAACGGTGTGGGGAATGTCGTGGAACTTCAGGTCGAGGAAAACCTGGAAGCCAAGGTCCCTGACCCTCGCAACTATCGGGGGTCCCTCCCTGGTGAAGAGCTCCAGACCTATCTTGATCCCCACTGGAAGGCCTCTCAGTGGAGAAATGATTTCCGTGGCGCTGTTGCCGCAGTCACTGGTCACGGCCACGAAAACACGGGCAATTCCGTTCATTGGTCCACCACCTTCATATCCACAAGTACGGTTCCGCTTTCAAGCATGTCGAGCCGGGAGGCGGCGCCCCTTGAAAGGTCAACTATGCGGCCGGAAACAAAGGGTCCCCTGTCGTTGACCCTCACCGTTACGGTTCTGCTGTTCGCGGTGTTTGTCACGACGAGCATGGTTCCGAACGGCAGGGAACGATGGGCGCAAGTGAGCCCGTTCATGTCGAAGAGCTCTCCGTTGGCGGTCTTTCTGCCATGAAATGCATCGCCGTACCAGCTTGCGTAGCCCCTCAGGGAAAGACCGGAAGTCACGGCCTGCCGGGCGGAGGTTCCGGTGTATCGGTAGACGGGGCTGGATACCAGCATGCAGCCCGTAAAGAGAAGGATCGCGGTGCATACCGCTGCCCCGTGCCTCATCCTCATTCCAGGAGTCCCCGGGCTTCCTGAAGCAGTTCCCGCGGAGCATGGGGGCGCCGCATGAGCCTTGATCCAACCTGGACCATCTCCGCTCCTGCGGCCAGGAGTTCAAGTATGTCCTCTCCCCGGGCGACCCCGCCCGATGCAAGTACAGGCACCGAAACCGCCTGGGATACCTGCCACACCCGGGCCACCACGAGGGGCAGCAGGGCTGGGGAAGAATACCCCGCGACCTTCTTCCTTAACAGGGTCGTTCCCGTTTTCCAGTCCATCTTCATGCCCAGGAAGGTGTTACACACAGTGACCCCTGACGCCCCCCCCTCCTGGGCGGCAACGGCGGTTTCGACAAGGCTTCCCGCGTTTGGTGTCAGTTTCACGCAGAAGGGCCTTGCCGTGACGCCCGCCACCGTGCGGGATATCCTTTCGACCGCCCGGGGGTCTGATCCGAAGGGAAGCCCTCCGCTGGCCACATTTGGGCAGGATACGTTGACCTCGTAAGCCCAGGGGACCGGTGATCCCTCCAGCACCTGAACCACCCGGGCAAACTCATCCTCAGTCTCGCCCGCCACGTTCACGATGAGGGGGCACGACATGTTAACTGACTGCTCAAGTACATGGCTTACAACAGAGTAAACACCCGGATTCGCAAGACCGATGGAGTTTAACAGACCGAATTCGGTCTCCTGAATGCGGGGTGGAGGGTTTCCTGCCCGCGGGTTTAACGTGACGGATTTTGACACAACGGCGGCAACGCCTTCAAGGCAGCCTCCGTCGGTCAGGATGAGCTCGGTGCCGAACCCCGCCGTTCCGCCCGCAAGGATGATCGGGGAGTCGAAGGACCTCCCCCACAGGCGCCTTGAGAGCAAGGGCGGAAAAACCGTCATTCCGACCACCTTTCCCAGTCAAGTTCCTCACCCGTGAAAACGGGGCCGTCAGTGCAGCACTTCTTGTAGCCACCACCGGGGACCGGTATGGAGCAGCCCTCGCATACTCCCCAACCGCACCCCATCCTGCTCTCCGTTGAGACCTGGACCTTGCGCCTGTGCTGGTCCGGAACCGAAGCCCAAACGGCTTTCAGCATTGGCAGGGGACCGCAGACGGCAATGGTGGAGAATTGGCCGGGATCGGTCCGCGCAAGAAGCTCGGTCACCCGTCCCCTGACCCCGGATGAGCCGTCGTCGGTTATCGTGAGCTGGTCGCACCCCGTGTGCAGAAGCCTCTTCGATGTGGAGGCGCCCAGAAGAACAAGGGGAGGCTCAAAAAGGGAACCGGCGAGGAAAGGGAAACCGGCCGCCCCCATCCCGCCGCCTACGAGCAGCCATCTCCCGGAAGTGAGTCGCCAACCCTTGCCCAGTGGACCCAGCGTGCGAACCTCGTCACCCGGTTTCAGCCCTGCGAGAAGCCCGGTTCCCCGGCCAAGGACCTCGAAAACCACCTCAAGCCCGGCCGGGAGAAGCCTGTTGATGGTGAAAGGCCTTCTTGTCATGGGAAAAGGGCCGCATGAGGGCTCCATCTCCACGAACTGCCCCGGCGTTCCGCTGAAGCCGGGCGCATGCAATCCCATCCTGAGAACTCCCGGGCAGATAATCTCCACACCGGTCACAACGGCGTTGAAATCACGTGGGGCAGTCATGGACGCCCTACTCCTCCTCCCCGCCTTCATCCTGGCCCGCATTGAGCCTGAGCGCCGCCTGAGAGCCCTCCATGGTGTCGGGATAGTCCCGCAGCAGTTCCCGAAGGTAGGACTCGACAAGCGTGTGTTCCATGCCGGCGCCGTCAGCGGCCCTGTAAGCCGCCCACAGAGCCTGCTCCCTGGTTTCGTAGCTCCAGTGAGAGCTTAGAAGGGCGTCGATCGATTCCCACGCGGCACTGTACCTTCCGGCCTCCATATCCCTCCAGGCCCTCTCGATCACAGCCCCGGGCCTGCTGTTCGCAGAGGGGCCGGGAGGGAGCCCGAGAAGCACTTCGATCCTGCCCGCCAGATCAGAGCTGTCGGCCAGGGAAAGCACAGCGAGACGGAGCTGGGCGGCGGAGTCGGGAGGAGTGCCCTCGATGTCCGCCAGAAGGCTCATTGCCATGGCCCTTCTGAGAGGGTCGGCGTTTTCCGCGATATCCCTGAGTTCCATCACCGTTTCCCGTGTTCTGCCGTAGAGGTCGAGGCTCTTCTCCGCCATGAGCAGCCGGTATCGATGCCTTTCCTCATTGCCGGATAGTGCAAGCTTTTCCTGGTACTGCCTTAGAAGGGACAGCTCCCTTTGCCTGTCCGCCGCGACCCTGGTCCAGAGGTTCGTGCCGGAACGGGAAGCCAGAGAGGTCAGCGCGTCGAGGGCGTCGTCTGTCCTGCCCTGATCCTCGAGAAGGAGCGCCCTGAGATAAAGGGCCTCGGCGCCGGACTCGCGGCTCGTATCGTACTCCGAGGCGTCGAGGTAGGCCTGAAGCGCGCCGCCGATGTTTCCGGATGCATGATCCGCCTTGCCCTTGAGAAGGGAAATGGCTGCCATTTCCGTGTTGGTGCGGTAGCTCCCGAGAAGGCGGTCAAGAACAGAGGAAGCCATATCCGCCCGGCCCGCCGAGATCCAGGCTTCGGCGGAAACCATGTTGGCCCTGTAGTAAACCGTTCCACGGGTTTCTATCTCCACCGCCCTGAGAGCGGTCACTGCGCCGCTGTCAGGCATTCCCATCTCCATGAGGGTCCTGCCCAGCGTTATGTAGTACTCGGCCCTGAGGCTGTCGCCCCCACGGGGGGTAAGGGTGTCGAGCACGGACAGCGCCATATCCGCAAGCCCGGACTGCAGAAGCGCATCACACAAAAGCAGCCTGGACTGGGCGTGAAGCCTCCGGTCCTGCGCGCTGACCTCGCGAAAGGCTGCAGCGGCGTCGCTGTAGCGCCCCAACAACATGGCAGCCCTGCCCATTCCCAGCCTTGCCCTGTCCAGTACCCGCTGGTCTCCGCTCATAACAAGAACGGCGCCGTAAGCCATCATGGCGTCCTGAAAGCTTGAAGTGCCGCTGCCGGTCAGGGTGCGCTGCCCCTTGAGAAGGAATGCGTCACCCAGGAGCAGCTGGGCGTCGTCCACCCACCTGCTTTCGGGATAATTGGCAAGGACCTTACCGGCGCCGTAGATGGCATCTTCGAGCAGGGCTTCTTCAGCGGAGGACGGGTTGTCGGGATTGGCACGGTATAGGACCAGTGCTTCGTCGTACTTCCTGCGGGCATTGTAGAAAGTGTTGAAATATGCGCATCCCGGTAACAGGACCAGAAGCAGCGCAAGTCCCGGAAGCATTCTCATTGAAAGACCCTCCCCCTGCAAAGGGTCATGACAACCCTTCCCGTGAGCCGCGTGCCGAGGAACGGCGTATTCCTGGAAAGCGAGTACCCGCCCTGGAAGACCCACTCCTCCCCGGGGTCGAAAAGGACCAGCGAATCGCATGTCTCACTGCGAAGGTCAGGGATCTCGATGCCAAGCACCGAAGCTGGCGCTGTGGAAAGCATTGCCACAACGGCCAGGGGCGACATCCCCCCTTCACCGGACAGAACGCCCATTGTCACCGGAAGAAGGGTCTCGAGGCCGGTGACCCCGAAGGCGGCGGACTGCAGGGGAATGTCCTTCGATTCACGTGTGTGGGGGGCATGATCGCTTGCCACCACACCCACGAGGCCGTGGGCGCACATTGAAACGAGTTCCCGCCTGCTCTCTTCAGAACGCAGCGGAGGATTCATCTTCGCAGCACTTCCAAGGGCCTGAAGGATGTCGTGGGAAAGCGCCAGGTGGTGCGGTGTGACGTCACAGGTAACTGAAAGACCTTTCGCGGCGGCTTGACTTGCGATCCTCACGGACTCGGGGCTGGACAGATGGGTGAGGTGAAGCCTTGCGCCCGTGCCTTCGAGAAGGGCCACACACCTGGCCGCGTCGGACCACTCGGACTCTTCGGAGAGGCCGGGAACGCCAAGTGCCACAGAAACGGGTCCGAGGTTCACAACCCCGCCCGCTGCTAGGGCGGTGTTCTCGGGGTGCTCGACCAGGACGCCACCGAACGCGGCGATCCTTTCGCACGCAGCCCGGAATGACCGGTCGGGCATTACGGGATGGCCGTCATCGGAGAAGGCCTTCAATCCAAGGGATGCAAAAGCCTCGAGGTCTGTCAGGGGGCCGCCGGCACCGCCGACGGTAACGCAGGGAACGGGGACCGCAGCCGCCAGCTTCAGGTTTTCGACGGTCCGCATCAATTTTCCCGCCAGCTCCGGGTTGTCAATGGGGGGGTTGGTATTGGGCATTAGCCCGACTGTGGTTACTCCCCCCGCAAGTGCGGCCCGCAGCCCCGATTCGAGGGTCTCCGCGCCTGTGTTACCGGGCGTCCTGAGGTGCACGTGCATGTCCACCAGGCCCGGCATGGCCCAGAGACCCATGCAGTCCATCATCTCACAACCCTGCGGAACATCGCCGGCTGCGGGGAAGACCACCTTTCCGTCGCGGATGAGAATGTCCGCGACCGAGTCGGTTCCCCGGGCGGGGTTGAGGACCCTTGGACCTGAAAGGTAAATGTCAGTCAGAAAAATCACCCTTCACGGCTTCGACCGTCCCGGCGTCGGGCGGGTTATGGGCTCCGTAGGCACCCCTCTCCACGATTATCTTCCTTGATGGTGAGCTGTTCCAGTCACCCCTGTCCGCGACTGCATCGACCAGTCTGGACGCGGTTCCGACCGAGTTGAAGGCATCGAAGAACCTGAGGGCCCAGCGCTCGGTGTCATCTATTATCCTGGTCCTGTACTCACCGTCCACGGCCATGATCCTGTGGTGGAAAGGAAGGTTCAGCTTCTTGTAGTCCCCCGAGTTGCCGGCCATGCCGATGGAATCGGCGTATGCGGTCATCTCGTTCCAGAGTTCCATCGGGATGCCCCGATCGGGCCTCTTGACCCACCGGCCGTTCTCGGTGTACGCATTGCCGCTCTCCGGGTCGACGTCCAGCCCGAAAAGAACGTTCTGCCAGAGCGTTCCCACATTACCCTTGCGGATGCCGTACTTCGTGAAGAGACCAACCTTGTCAAGCGGAGTTCCGCTGATCCCGTGCTGGGCGATCACGCAGCCGTACCGCTCGATGGCACTGGCTATCTCGCCGGTGCGCGCCAGGTTTATGCCCTCGGATTCGCCCGAAGCGCTGTCGTAGGTGCCGTGCTTCGAACCGTTGCTTATGGCAAGGAAGTCGGGAAAGACCCCCCAGCTGTTCAGACCGCCCACGAAGTACTCGGCTTCCTGTACGGTAGTCAGAACGTCCCCGCCGCGTATCTCCCCCACTTCCGCCTCGAGGCCTATGTAGGGAGGGATGCTGAGGGCCACGTCGCGTGTGTAGGAGAGGTTCTCCCAGTCCGGGTTGTGGCTTGCGTCTATGGCGACGCTGGTCCATCCATGGCCGATGGCAGCTGGAATGGCCTTCATGGCATGATCCCTCTCCGACGTGGACTTCACCGCGAAGTGATCCATGTGAAGGCCGAATACGATCCTGTCACCGAGGAGGCTGGAAACATGGGCGGCGATTCCAGGAAGGTTCTCGAAGGAGACCCCGGTGTATGTGGCTTCGGACTTGGCAAGTTCGAGCATCACCACTGAATCGGCTTTTCTTGCCGCCCTGAATATGCCCGGGATGCACATGTGATGGCGTATGTTGCAGGCCATTACTATGGCGTCGGCCCTCGAGGCCGCAAGGGCTATATCCCTTCCCGAAGCCAGACCGCAAAGGCTTCCGGGCAAGGCGTTCCGCACGTTGACTGGGCGAAGACCAAGGAACTTCTCGTATTTTGCCGGGTGCATTGCGGCTCCTTCCAGGGAGGGTGCTTGACCTTTGGGCGGTTATGGATAAATATGCTCCAATCCGCAGCGGAAGGGAAAGCATACTTGAAAAGGTTCGGCAGCACGGTCTACGGATTCGCCAACTGCCTGCTGGTCATGGGTTTGTTCGCCGCGAGGCACTACTTCCAGATCAGCAGCAGCAGCCTGTTGCAGCCCGTAACACTTTTCTTCATTCTGGAGAGCGTGCTGTTCCTTCTTGCGCCCTTCGTGGCGAAAAGGGACGGGCTCGTGCCCGACAGGCGCACCCCCTGGTTCCGGGTCATGGGCTCACTGCTGCTTGCCGGCATCCTGCTGCATTTTGCCGCTGCACTTGCGGGGTGGGGTGCCCGATGGATCCCCGAGCCCGGCGTGACGGCCTCCGTTTACGCCTTCCTGATGGCGGGGCGGGTCATCCTGAGAATGATCATCAGGCTCGCCGGCAGGCTGAACCCCGCCCTGGTCCTTCCCGCAAGCTTCCTCATCACCATCCTTCTGGGCGCCCTGCTCCTCATGCATCCCAAAGCCACCCCCGAAGGGTACACCATCACATTCACCGACGCATTCTTCACGAGCGCAAGCGCCACCTGCGTCACGGGCCTTTCGGTGATCGACACCGAGAAGGATTTCACCGGGTTCGGGCAGTCCATCATACTTCTGCTCATCCAGACCGGCGGGCTGGGCATAATGACCTTCGCCGCGTTCTTCGCCCTTTCCCTGGGCAAGAACCTCAGCCTGCGCGACGCCTTCTCACTGAGCCGCCTGATGGACAGCGATTTCATCAGCGACCTGAAACAGATCATTGTCTCCATCATCATGTGGACACTGGTGATCGAGATAGTCGGGGCGCTGATGCTCATGTCAACATGGAGGGGTCTGAGACCCGAGTGGAGCATGGGCGAGCTTGTCTGGCAGTCCGTTTTCCACAGCGTGAGCGCCTTCTGCAACGCCGGTTTCAGCCTGAACTCGTCAAATCTCGAAGGGTTCAGCGGCTCACCCGCAACATCCGTTATCATCGGTTCGCTCATAGTGCTGGGAGGGCTTGGTTTCGGGGTGCTCACGGCAATTACCATGCGATGGGTCGGGTTCATCAGGACGGGGCGCAGGATGCGCCTTCCCCTTCAGTCCCGCTTCGTCTGCCTGATGACATTCATTCTCATAGTGCTGGCTTTCACGGCCTTCCTCGGTCTGGAATGGAACAACACACTGAAGGGAATGAACCTTGAAGACAAGCTGGCGAACTCCTTCCTTCAGGCGGTTACTCCGAGGACCGCTGGTTTCAACACTGTGCCCACGGCTTCCCTTCTGCCCCAGATCCGCTGGCTCTTCATCCTTCTGATGTTCGTTGGAGCTTCCCCGGGTGGTACGGGCGGCGGGGTGAAAACCACCGCCCTGGGGCTGATGCTGCTTTCCACGCGGTCGCTCATCACGGGAAAACTGAATCCTGAGATCTGGAAAAGAAGGATCCCGAACTTCGACCTGAGAAGGGCGGGAGCGATCTTTACCATAGGATTCGTCGTGTTCTCGGCGTCGGCATTCGCCCTGCTTCTTTCCGAAAAGGCTGCCATGGGCTCCCGGGAACCCATGGAGTATGTTTTTGAATCCATGAGCGCCTTTGGAACAGTCGGGTTGTCGACAGGAGTAACGCCCGGGCTTACCACTTTGGGAAAGTGGATCGTTATCATTACCATGTTCATAGGGCGTACGGTGCCGGCAACGCTTGCGGCCGCAACCTTCAGGGTGGACTCTTCGAAGTATCTGTATCCTGAAGCCAGGATCACAATAGGGTAGACAGGACAGGAATGGAAAAGCCCTCGAAAATCGCAGTGATAGGACTTGGGTCCTTTGGCAGCAGCCTCGCCATGGAACTTGAGCGGCAGGGCGTCGAGGTGATAGCCATCGACAGAAGCGAGAAGAAGATCCAGGAGATAAGCAACAAGGTATACAATGCGGTCTGTTTCGACTGCGCCGACGAAAGCCTTCTAAGGGGTCACGGGCTGGCTTCCGTCGACCTGGCCGTGGTGGCCATCGGCGAGGACTTCGGAACCAACGTCCTTGTCACAAGGATCCTGAAGGACATGGGGCTCAGGGTCATCAGCCGGGCGGGCTCAGACAGGGAGCAACGCATCCTTGTCGCCGTGGGCGCCGACGAGGTCTACAGGCCCGAACACGAACAGGGTATAAACAAGGCCAGGGCTATCACCTACACCGGCGTGAAGGAGTACGTGCCCCTCAGGTCGGGCATTGAGCTCAGGATCACCGAACCTGCCCGCGACATGCTGAACAAGCGCATCAAGGACCTTGATATCAGAAGGATATTCGGGGTCAACATCGCCTTCTTCGGCAAGAAGATAAAGGACGGGTACGACTACAGGGTTCCGCTTCCTGAAGATGTTCTCGAAGAGGGCGACCTTCTCTGGCTGATAGGCAGCCGCGAGGATTTCGACAGGCTCAAATAGCCCCGCTTCAGACAAGTTTTTCCAGCATGCCCACCGAGGACAGTACGGCTTCCCTGCCCCGGTTGATGCTGGTGAAGAGTTTCATGGCGGTGGTCGGGGACGGGTGCTTCTTGCACAGGTTGTTCACGAACATCGCCATGGCGTCGGGGAACAGGCTGGAATCCGAAAGCTGTTCCCGCAGGAAAAGGTTGTCTCCGCTCTCGTAATCGAGGGGGCTCATCCATTCATCGCGCTTCTTGAGCTTTGCCAGAAGCTCGGGAATGACGCCTTCGCACTGCGGCCAGACCGGCCTCAGTGAATCGAGCCACGAGTTCACGGACCCGAGGATGACCGAAACCTCGGCTATGCCGAGGGGAGAAAGCTCCCTGATATCGCCCTCCCTGAATTCGGCAACACCCTCGATCGTGGCGTCGCTCTTCAGGAAGTCGACGAGTTTTCTGCCCGGGAACGTGGCGCCCGAGCCCCACCCCCGCGACACTTTTCCCTCCCTGACCGGAATGAGCAGAGTGCCCTCCGGGTAACGCATGCTTACAAGGCCGCTCTCGCCGGACGTTCGAAGTGAGTGCAGCAGCTGCAGGACTTCGCCCTGGGAGTTCTCGAGGTCGGTCAGGACCGGGTCGTCCCTGAGGTATTTCATCAGGGAAGGGAGGCATCCTTCCTCGAGAAAGCGTACGGTGAGGCTGATCTCACGGTTCTCGAGCTCCATCCAGTTGATGAAGGCAGCCGAGTCGAGGCTGGGATTGCCGTGGATGTAGTAGGGGCGCCCCCCCTTGAGGATGAGCCTTGCCAGGACCTCGTCGTCGGATGTGACCTCCCAGTAGCCGTCCCGGCGGTAATCACGGTTGTCCATGGCGCTGTCCAGAACCTTTTTCAGCTTGAGGAACTCGACGGGTATCCGCCCGAAAAGAACCTCGGAATAGGGCAGAAGCATCATGGAAACCTCACCTCACCAGCATGGTCACCCTGGACAGGTCGGGGAAACCCCTTCCCGGAAGCCAGGACCAGTAAATCACCAGAGCCTTTCCCTTGATGAGGTTTTCGTCGAGGGGGCCCCATATCCTGCTGTCGCTGGAGTGATCACGATTGTCGCCCATCATGAAGATGTGGCCCTCGGGTACGATGTATGCCGGGTCGCCCTCGTTGTCGAGGACAACGGTTCGCGCGATGACATCGAAGGCGA
The DNA here is from genome assembly GCA_002436025.1 of candidate division Hyd24-12 bacterium UBA6080. Taxonomy (GTDB): domain Bacteria; phylum Fermentibacterota; class Fermentibacteria; order Fermentibacterales; family JCC-6; genus UBA6080. The sequence continues at coordinate 100,168 of DIXM01000004.1, read as the reverse complement.
GGTCGGGAACCCTGCCCCTCAGCATGGGAAGGCATGCCGGCCAGTCATCGTCGATGATGCTGGCGCTCAGCATGTCCTGGAACATGCCGTGCCAGGGAGAAGGTGAACCGTTCACGAACAGGGTGTCGCCCATGACCTTCACGGTGTCGCCGGAAAGGGCCACCACCCTCTTCACGAAGTCGGTGTCGGGTTGCGCGGGGTACCTGAACACGATCACCTCGCCGAGCCTTAGGGAGCCCGTGCCGGGCATGAGAAGGCCGTGCTCGCCCCCCCTGAAGCCGTGAATGAGAGGTCTTGCCCTGTCGGTCCAGGGGATGTACTGCCCCTTGGCCACCTTGAGGACCAGCAGGTGATCGCCAACAAGGAGCGTGCGCTCCATGCTGGGGGTGGGGATCCTGAATGCCTCGATGATGTAGGGCCTGAGGCAACCGAAAAAGATCAGAAGCGCAAGGGCCACCTGCAGAAACCAGTTGTAGGTCTTCAGGGATTTGTCCGTCATGATTCCCCTTTCCGAACGCCCATAATGGGCAGAGAATACCCTTTCGTCAACGGTTGACACCCCGCAGGACTGCTGTAATGTTGAATCCCACGGTTATACGTGCTTTGGGCATCATCACGGGGAGGCGCTCATTGGGCTTTCTTGACGAGTACATCGGTTACGGGGCAGCCGGGATCCCCCTGGGCAAGATCGGCGCATTCGCTTTGCTGGCAGTGTTGTCACTCCTTGCCCGAAAGCTCGCGGGCTTTGTCATGCGAAAAAGTGCGGGGAAGGGCGCCGGCATTCCTGCATGCTTCCTGCGGAACGCGGCAAGACCAGTGGGGATGATAGTCTTCTGGGGTGGTCTTTACGCATCGCTTACGCTGCTTGGTATCTCGCCGGGACTCTCTGCGGCCGCGCTGAAGCTGTTTTTGTTCCTGGTCCTGGCAGGCGCGATCTGGACCGTTTGGATACTCATCGATTCAGTGGCATCCCGGAAGTGCTCGACCGACACCGGCGCGGGGTCACGGCTGGACAACCAGATGGTCCCGGTTCTCAGGAAACTGGCGAAGATCCTGGTGGGTGTCATGGGAGTCGGCTTCTTCCTTCAGATGCTTGGATACCCTCTCAGCGGGATCATCGCCGGCCTCGGGATCGGTGGCATTGCGGTCGCCCTGGCAGCCCAGGACAGCCTGAGCGGTTTCTTCAGCTCGATCATCCTGTTCATGGACAAACCCTTCAGGGTGGGCGACCTGGTTCAGATCGGAGGCACTGAAGGCATCGTGGAAGAGATTGGCCTCAGGTCAACCAGGATTAGGACCTTCGGCAAAACACTTGTCTCCATTCCCAACAAGGAGGTGGTGGACTCCACCATCGACAACCTGTCACAAAGACCCATGCGCCGCACTGAGATCACGGTTGGCGTCACGTACGGCCCCACACCCCCCATGATGGAAGCCCTCCTCGAAGGGCTCAGGGATCTGCTTCACCGGAACCCCATGGTTGATGATGGATCGATAATGGTCTTCTTCACCGGGTTCGAAAGCTATGCGCTGAAGATCGAGATGAAGTTCTTCGTGAAGACCACCGACTTCGTGGAATGGCTGCGTTTAAGGGAAGAGATCAACCTGTCGGTGATGCACGCCGTGAGCGCCGCAGGCATGGAGTTCGCCTTCCCGACCCAGACCATCCACATGGGGGGCTGAAAATGGAGGGCCACAGGGAGAGGCTGAGAAACAGGCTTCTGCGGGCTGGCATAAGGGGCTTCACCGAGCGCGAGGCCCTCGAGCTGCTTCTCACCTACGCCTCGCCCCGGCGGGACACAAGGCAGCTCTCCTCAGCCCTTCTGGAGAAGTTCGGAACCCTCGAGAACACGCTCAGACAGTCTCCCGACAACCTTCAGACGGTTGACGGCGTGGGACCCATGGCGGCAGTTCTTTTAACCCTTGTTCACTCAATGAACTCCCTGGCCCTGACCCCCGAAAGGGGCAGACTGCAGATCACGGGCCCCGAAGTCGTGAGGGACTACCTGAAGACCCGCCTGGGAACCCGGAGAAAGGAGAGGTTCTGCGCCTTCCTCCTCGACCAGGACAACCGGCTGCTGTCCGAGGCCGAACTCGAGTTCGGAACGGTAGACAGGGCCACTGTTCACCCCCGGAACCTCGTGGAAAAGGTCATCGCCCACAACGCCACGGGAGTCATACTGGTGCACAACCATCCCGGCGGACGGCTCGAGGCGAGCCCGCAGGACCTCTCCCTCACCAGGGCGCTCACAAAGCTCGGTGACGAACTTGGCTTCCGCGTACTCGACCACTTCATAGTGACCGACTCAGGCGTGATCAGCCTCAGGGAACGCGGGTTAATGGATGGGGGACGGACTTAGATAACTAAGTTTGTTGAGCTAAGTCAATGCAATACAAATGTTTATAAAATAAACCATCTCGGTCAGTCCCGCAGCGGTGCCGGAAACTCAGGGAAGAGGCTCTGCTGTGAACTCCATGATAAAACCCGCGCGATGCCCCAGAACGAATGCTCCTTCAGCCCCGAAGGCGCACGCCGTGCAACCCCGGGGCAGTAAACGCCTCTCACCACGGCTGTAGAGCATTGAAGGGCTGAACAGCGCCGCCACAAGTATCCTTTCACCGGATACCGCGATGGATTTGGGGCCCGTGACCCCGGGATCAAGGTCGTGCCTGAACCAATCCGCTCCGGTCGGGCCGGGGTTTTCCCACCAGCACACGCCCCCCTCGGCACAGGCAATTCCAACAGCATCGGGGTCGCCGTCGTCATCCATGTCCACGGAGGCCACCGACTTCACCCCATCCCCCAGGACTCCGATGCACCTCACGATCGGCTCACCTCCGTCTTCACGGTTAACGACCAGGTGAAGCCCGGTTCCGCAACACGCCACAAGCAGTTCATCGTGGCCATCGCCGTCGGTATCGACTGCCTCCAACCCCCGGGCGCCCGGCAGCACAGCCACCACCACCATCCCCTCCAGCGTCACCAGGACAACCTGACAAGAATCCCTCAGTGTAACCACCGCAATCAGTTCCCCGTTCCCGTACCAGTCCGCCGTCGTCACGGCAAAAGGACCTCCAGGCAGCATAACCTCGCTTGAAACCCCGGGCATTCCGACATGAAGGCGGTCGGCCCCCCTGTCGCACACCAGCGGTTCGACTTCGAGCAACCCGGTCCCCTGGGGTTCACGAAAAGCACCGGGATACGCCGAAACGGTCCAGTCGATCCTGTCCAGGAGGAAGACCCCTGCCGGGTCCACGCATGAAACCACCCAGTACTCCCCCCCAACATCCGTGATGCCCACAGGTGTTCCGGGCAGGTGCAAAACCCGGTCAGCCCCTGAATTCAAAACGGCCAGTACCGACCCAAACCAGACCAGGGGCGCGTTCACTGGCCCGGGCGCCGAAAGCTCATCACCCGGGCACACGTGATGACCTTGCGGACAGTGTTGACAAGCCAGAGCCCCGTGTACGCCCAGAGAACGGCTGTGAGGCCAGATACCCCGCGGTGGGTGAAGAGGGAGGCAACGGCTGCCAGCAGGGCAAGGTTCACCCATGGGTGAATGAAGAGCGACAGGAAGTGTTCGATCCTTCCCGATCCGGGTTTTCTGACAAAGAGCTTCTCGAGCGCGGCCTTCTCCCCGGCTGAGCCCTCGGAGCCCGAATGGTTGGCAAAGCTCTCCAGAAGGGTTTCAACAGAGCAGAACCTCACGGTGAGCCACAAACATCCCACCACAGCTCCCGCCGCCAGTGCTGGCCATCCTCCCCCGGCAAGGAAGGCGCCAACCCCCCAGGAGAGATGGAAAAGGCTTCGCGAACCCACATCCCCAAGCTTGTCGATGTACTCGCCCCCGGCCCGTGAGCAGCTTCCCGTAAAGCGCGCCACTTCGCCGTCGCAGGCATCGAGGAGGAATGAGAATTGAAGAAGCAGGGCAGCGGGCAGAGGTCGCAGACAGAAGAGCACAGCCCCGGCCGTGGCGATGACCCCCTTGATGATCGAAACCGTGTCGGCCCCGATCCCCGCCGCAATGAACAACCTTGTGAGATGGATGCTCACGGGTCTGATCACGAACCTTCTGTAGAGGCACATGTCCAGATCGGGAGGCTGGCAGATGCCCTTCAATTCCCGGACGGACTTCATGGGGTCTCCTTCGGCAACTGCACGGTTGTGACCAGCACCATTCCCGGCAGGGCATTCAGCGGCCACAGAAGCATTGAGAGAAACATGAAAGAACCGTGAACAAGCCTTCGAAGAATAGGCCGGTGCTCCGCAAGGTAGACCAGGAACCTGAGCTGAAGGGCGAAGCCTCTTCCCTTCTCCCTCACCACTGCATCGGGACGATGGCCCAGCACGATCCCGGACAGCGACTTGATCTCCCTTTTGGGCCCGTACCTCCACCTGTTCCTTCTTTCGAGGAAGCACATGACCCTGCGGTGAAGCCAACAGGGAGCCGCAGTGATCAGAACGATCCGCCCGCCGGGGGTGGTTACCCGGAGTGCTTCCCCAACCGCGGCCGACACGTCGGAATCGTCGAGAAGGTCGAACACTCCCGTGCTGTACACCAGGTCGAAGGTTCCGTCGGCGAAGGGCAGACCGGTAACGGTTGCCACCGCAAGCTCACGGGAGTGAGCCGCAGCGTGCACCAGCGCGGCAGGGGAAAGATCAACGCCCACCACGCGAAAACCCCTTTCAGCGAGAAGGCCCATGACGCTTCCCGTACCGCATCCGGCCTCGAGAACCGTGCCGTAAGGGGTCACCCGCACCTCGCGGAAAAGCTCGGTAAAGACGAGCCGCTTGAGTTCCGCCCACTGGGAGAGGAACTCGCCCAGTCCATGCAGAGGACCCCTTGTGGGATAGTCTTTCCAAACCTGGTCCCACGCGTTGATCTCACCCATTGAAGATCCCTGAGGCCCTGGTGAGATCGTCCGGTGTGTCAACCTCGTCCCACCTGCATCCCGGAACGAAAACCACGACAACCTCTCCAACACTAGCGAGAAGGGTCACGGCATCGTCAAGTGCGGCCCGATCGCCAAGCTCGGCCGCAGACTTCTGACTGCAGACGAGGAGATCGGGCAGGACATCCCTGCGGAAAAGGAACATGCCCATGGATTCTCCCGAGCTTTCCGTTGGCGTGAGGTCCTTGGAAAGCCTTACAAGCATTCCCCCGCGAACCTCGGCCTTCATGGCCTCGCGATCGGCGGACCGCGGATCGACCGGTATCACGGCGTCACCCCTGCACTGCATCGCGGCGCATGCCATTGAAGGCTCCCAGAGAAGGTCGCCATGGACCACAAGTGAATCCCCGGACGGAAAACACGAAGTGAACGAGCCAAGGGTTCCCGGAGCGCCGGGCGATAAAGACTTCACAGGTCTGCCACCCAGCCTTTCTGTCTCACGTCGCACACCCTCGGTGCCGTAGACCACCGACACCCTGTCCGCGGTGACACCAAGCACGGCGAAGTTCTCGAAATGCCTCTCCAGCAGGCTTCTCCCCCCCACCTTCAAACACGCCTTCTCAGTCCCCCCCATCCTCGTCCCCCCCCCCGCCGCAAGAACGATGGAGGACGGACTAAGAAACTGGAGCTTGTTGCAGTAAGTCATTTTCCAATCAATACTTGAAGAGTGAACAGTTCGGATGCCATCATGCAGGTCCTCTTCGGAATGACAATAAGGAACCGCCTGCGTGAAAGTCAATTCACAAACGGGAAACACATCCTTAACAGAACAGCTCCATCATGGGCACCATCAAGGGAGGGGCGCATGTTGGGAACAAAAGAAAAAAGGGACGTAACGGAAACTCGGATACCCGAAGGAACACCTGACTGGGAGACGCAGTTTCCCGTTTCCCCGCTTTCCATTCGCAGGGAAAGGCCCGTCGAGAACTTTTTCACGTTCATATCCGGGAAAAAACTGTGGGCTGGAGCCTTCAGGGACAGTGGCAGCGCCTTTCACACAATAAGGTTCGAAACCATAGTCGAGGCCAGGCTTCCCTACTTCCTCTACACCCTTCGCGGCGGCCACCTCTTCAGTTCCTGCGCCCCGTTCGCCTTTCCACTGGATCTTCTTCCGAAGTACGGCCCACCCGGGGAACTCACGGTCCTCTCCACCGGAACCGTCGTCGCGACCCTGCGGCTTGCCTGGTCGGGAAAGGCGGGGATAAGACATGTCCTTCAAAGGGACTCGGAGTTTTCCGGGATTCTGGTATCCAGAATGGAAGAATCCGACATGGGCATCAACCCAGCTGCTTTTCAAATGCCGCCCTGAAGAACCTGAAAAGTGCAACCCAGGGCTTTCCGGGCAGAACGAACTCACCCGAAGGAACAGCTCCATGAAGCGCTGGTCTGCCCGGCCCGAACGAGCTTCCCGGAAGCCTTCTTACAGCGCCGAAGCGCAGCCTGGCCAGACCGGTGCCGGCAATTGCCCCCCACTTCCTTCCCTTGATGAACGCCCGGATCATTGACATCGGGGATGACCAGGGCAGGTAGGGAAACAGCCCGATGCACACTTTCAGACCAGCCCGAGCGGCATTTTCGACAGCTGTTTCCATATCCCGGGTCGTGAAATCCTTCCCGAGGGCCAACATGTCCGAGTCGCTTCCGCCATCCGGGCTGAAACTGACGGTGGTACAGCCCGATTCACGGGCCAGGTCTGCATAGGTCTGGGAAAAACCCAGCGGAGAGTGGTAGGCCTCCCAGGTCATACCTGTCCCGGCCATTGCCAGCGCCACTTCCTCTGCCCTTCCAGGTCTGTGGTTCAGAACGGGAGCGCACAGGAAAAGGTGCCTTACTCCCCTGGCTCTCAGCATAAGTACTTCGGTGCGGACGTCTTCAGGCGGTTTGTCCTGCTTATGCGCCCCGGACAGTGACGGGTAGACGCAGTATGAACACTTGAGATCACAGCCCCTGCTGACTTCCACTCCAATGGAAAGGTTTCTCTGGAACGGGAGGTAAGGCTCGAGGTCGATCAGGTCCCAGGAGGGCATTGCAATACTGTTTTCGTAATGGCCAACGGTTCCGGCGCTTATCACTCGTGCCACGGCCTCCAGTTCCCGGTGGAACAGGCTGTAGCCAGCCCCTCCGGCCAGTATCTCCGCCCGGGGAGCCCTTTGGGCCACGATACTCACCTGTTTCAGAAAGGCGGGCAGATAGCTGTACGGATCGAACGCGTTCGTGGTGTCGGCATTTCGAAGGGAGATTCCCACCACATCGGGCTTCAGGGAATCAAGCTTCTCTGTGAGCATGCGGAGGGGATCATTGCTGACGTTAAGATCGACTATCTCCACACTGCCCGGCATGGACGACGCCACGGAAAGCAATCCCAGAGGCGCCACCGGATGCTGGGTCCTCCCCAGCCATGACTGAACGAGAAGTGTTTTCAAAGCCGCCTTGAATAAAGGGCAGCCATCATCCGCACCCTTCTCTTTTCTGAGGGATCACCAAACAGCCTTTCGGGCCATTGCCGTTTGAGCAGGTCGAACCCGGCGCTCCCCAAGGCTGAGTCCCATTCGGCCCACGTCAGGTGGAATTCGTCCTGACCCTTTTCAAAACGCGCTTTCTTCGCTTCCAGTTCTGTTGGAGAGGGATCGGTAAAAGACCAGTCCTCCAGGAGAAGGAACCAGCCCCTGGGTTTCAACACCCGACAGGATTCCTGAAGTGCGGTATCAAGGTTTGACTTTTCCAGATGATGGAGGACGGCCATGGCAAGAACCGTGTCGAACACACCGTCCCTGAATGGGAGCGTCACGGGATCCGCGCACAGAACTGTTGACGCAGGTGCGTTAACCCTTGCCACAGGCAGAAAGGCCTCGGATATGTCGGTACACACCAGTTGCGACGCGGACAGCCTGCCTGAGACCACTGCCGGACCGCACCCCATTTCAAGGATGTGTTCCCTTCCCCGCAGAATATCAACAACACAATCGTCAGCCGGGGAAGGCAACCTTCCCACAGAGTACGCCGCCACCTTTTCCCGGTTCCAGCCTTTCATCGGTCTTCCTCTCCATGCCCGAGCGACTGCGCAAGGGGCGATCCTGCCCTTCTGCAGAGGTTTTCGAAGAGGGATGTGAGGAAACCGCGGGATGGTCGCACGACAGAATCGGGAAGCCTCTCCTCCACCGTTTTCGAAACAGCCCTGAGAAGGTCGAGAGTCCAGACGCAGTTCCTGGGGTCGGGGCCGCAGCCTGTTGGGGTCAGGTGAATGCCGTCCCAGGTGCACCCTCCGCCGCAGACGCCAAGGGCAGGGCAGGCCACACAAAAAGGATTGTTAACCGGATTTCTGTTTCCCCACTCTTCGATCCCTGCTGTGTTAACACAACTGCTGACGGAGCCGTCCGGACGGAAAACGATCTTTCCCCCCTGGGCGGCACAGTCCCTGTGCCGGAAATGACCTGTCACGATGGGCAGCAGCCTTCTGGCCACCTGGTCGACGAACACCCCGGTTTCAAGGCTGAACCTGTACGCCCCGAGGATGATCCGTGAGTATTCTTCTGCGGTGATGGGCGAGAACGCACCTGGGGTGTAGTGCTGGATGTTCACCCCGAAACTTGCGGGGGCAAATCTCTCCAGAAGTCCGTAAAGGCTTTCTGGAAGCGACCGGGCGTTATGGGGTCCTGTGACCAGTGAGATACCGGCGGGCAGCCCCGTTTCGCGGGCCAGATCGAGGGCTGCCGCGGCGGATTTCCAGGAATCGCCCCTGAACCTGTTGTGTTCACTCTCGAACCCGTCCATGGAGACGACCAGTGCAGTACCGTACTCCTTCAGGAACTGAGCGGTCCCCCGGTCGAGAAGGGATCCGTTGGTGAAAAGAACGGACTGCCCGCTCCAGCCCCGGATAAGGGTTCTCACGGCCGCCGGGTGAAGAAGCGGCTCACCCCCCGTCACGAGAAGCAGTGATTCCGGATGGGAATGTGAGAGGACCGCATCGAGTGTGGCTGAGTCCATGTCGCCCTTGAACCCCCCCGCGATCCGGGCACTGCAATAGGTGCACATGAGGTTGCACCTCCCCGTAACTACCGCCTGTACGGCCCTTAGCCGAAGCGGCGGCTCGGGTGGCGGCGAGACCGGTCCGTCCGACGGGGGAGTCCCGCCATAGAAGAACTCAATGGAGAAGGGGTTCACAAAGCAGTTTTCCCTCAGTTTGACCCAGCCCGTTGCAGGCATGTCATCTCCCCCCCAAGCATGGCCTCGGGTTGTGGCATCCGGGCCTTTTCGAGGATCCCATCCGGGAGAAAGGCGGTCATCTCTCCGATGGAAAGGACCCCCGGTTTCCTGTCCAGGAGCTGATTATCCAAAATGGTGCCCACCATCCACTTCAGCAGCGCCCTCTCGTAACTGCAACGCTCCTCCCTGACACCGGTAAGGCACCCGGTACACGCAAGCGCGTCGTAAAGACACCCGCCGCCGCAAAGGGCAACGCAGGGGCAGGAAAGGCACCCTTCCCTGAAAACGGGAACGAGCGTTGAAAAGTCGGAAAGCAGCTTCTGGATCCCTTGCCGGTCGAGGACCGTATTCACTCCCGCTGCCGCCATGCAGTCACACGGGCTGACTCCGCCCCCGGGAACGAAAACAAGCCTGCCCCCCCTGGAAGGGCAGTCTCTGAGCCTTGGAGCGCGGGTGACGAGAGGTCTCAGTCGCCGGAAGAGCTGCTCAACGTACATCCCGGCGGAAAGGGCATCGGAGAGACAACCCGTCACTGCATCGAAAACATCCTCCCAGCGGGCTTCGAACGGATTGGAACTGAGACCCGGCCTCGGATGCATCCATGCATTTATACCCATGTCATCAGGTTTGAGGGTCTCCATAAGGTAACCGAAATCCTCCCGCACCCTGCCGGCGTTCCCCCTTGTGACCGTCAGACTAATCCCCACGCGGCAACCGGCATCACGGAAGGCGTGGAACGTCCTGACGGCGGACTGGAACGAATCACCTCCCGAAAGAGGCCGCAGTTCGTTGTGAACGCCCTTTGCGCCGTCGATACTGACTATCACGAAACCGTTGCGTTCCGCCAGGGCACCTGCCACCTCCCGGGAGACACCCCATCCGCCCGTGGCAAGGCAAAGATTCCGGTCATCCCCTGATCCCCGGATTATCCGCAACACGATCTCAGGCTTGAGAAGCGGCTCACCGCCGTAGATGAGTATGTCCGCTTTTCCCGGTGCAAGGTCGGAAAGCATTTCCAGCCCGTGATCGACCTCGGCGGTGGTCAAGGTTCCCAGCGTGCCGGGCACAAAGCAGTAACCGCACTTCCGGGGACAGTCGCCGGTTACGAAAAAGGTCGCCATGGTGACGGAAGGGGATGAGCAGAAGCTCCTGCAGCTTTCCAGAATGGTTTCAGGATCGAAGGGTGAGGGGCTGTGGAGATTTGTTGTGATCTCAAGCGTGAGTGAGTTGAAAACTGCGCCAATCCCCCCCGGGGAAACGAAGTGATGCAGAAAACCGTTAGCTTCCAACTGGTCGGCCGATCATTGTGCACAGATACCCGGCGTGGATGTAGCCTTCAGAGGATCCGGAAGCAGGTTTCAGTTCGGGCGGGCGAACACCCCTCAGGTGAAAGCAGTACTCGTCCGGACCCGAAAGCCCTGTGTAGTAACGTCGTCCGGCGCACCCTCCCACACAGACGCTTCTCCAGGGACAGTCCTCACACTCTGCGGGCAGCGCTGCGCCGTGACACGTCGCACCGCACACTTCCAGAAGCTCCGGTTCGGCGATGATCCTCTCCATGCTTATCCCCGTTGGTCCCCAGTAGACGCACGGCAGGACCTCTCCTGCCGGGGAGATCCGAAAACCGTGGATCCCGCAGGGTGATCCCGCGGATGAGCATGGGTTACCGTGATATGCCAGTGCGGCGTTCACTACCGGTTCGGAGCAGGAAACCGCTGCGGTCTCCCTGAAAAAGTCTGAGATAGCGTTCCAGAACACGCCGAAGGAAGGTTTCGGATCATCACTGAATACGGGCTTGTAAACGTTTACACGAAGGGATACGCCAAGCTCGCGGGCAAGCCGGCACATGCCCTCCATGTGTTCCGCATTGCTCTTCATGAGGCACATGGCCAGCGAAACCGTTACCCCAAGCTCCCTGCAGCGACGGACTCCCCCGAGAACCATGTCGAAAGCCCCCGGTGCCCTCACCGCGTCATGCAGTGCAGCAACCGGGTAATCGAGTGAAAGGTCCACATCATGCAATCTGACCAGCGTGCTGTCCGGCAGCGCCGAAAGGCTGGGACCCGCCGTTGTCAGCGCCAACGGGACCCCGCGATCAAGGATTTCGTTCACAACGGGCAGGAACTGGGGGTGCATGCACGATTCACCGGTTCCGAGGTTGATCGCCGAAACCTGAAAGCTGTCCATGAAGCGGAACAACCTGGAGGGGTCGAGATCAACAGGATTGCGTCCCGCCCCCGAATAACAGTGATCGCATGAGAAAGGACATGCGGAGGTGAGACCGACCCCGATGGAATATCCCGTTGCCTTCATGTAACCCCCAGTTCTCGAAGGACTCCACTGTAGGAAGCCTTAACATATGTCAGGGGTGCGACCGGAAGCTCGAACAGGTCAACAACAAGCGGCCCGGAATAACGTATCCCGGCAAGCGCCTTTAACATGGCCTTCCATGGAAACTCACCGTGGCCGGGCAGGAGGTGCCGATGGACCCCGCAGGCAATGTCTTCGATGTGCGTGTGCAGGATCCTGTCGCCGTATGCCTGCACCGCCCCGGAAGGGCTCGATCCGTCAAGAAAGGCGTGGCCGAAATCGAGGTTTAGCCCGGCTTCCGAACCCAGGTGATCCGCCAGCTCCCCGAACACGGCAAGATCCTTCAAAACGGTTCCCGGCTCGGGCTCCCAGGCGGGTCTCATGCCTGATGGAAGCATTTTCATCACCCTGGAGCACTCCTCGAAGAAAGACTCACGGCTGCAGAGAGCACTCAAGGGTGAGCCGAGTACCAAAACCCCGGCTCCGAGTTCACACGCCTTCCCGACAGCCGAATGGATCATTCTTTCACGTACATCCGGAGTGTCTTTCTTCCCGTGATAGCTCACCGATGACAAGCCAAGACCTGAGAGGCTCCCGCCATAGGACGATGAATCACGATGCTCCATGCAGAACTCGACCATGGTGTACCCGGCTTCTGCGATCATTCCCAGGGCTTCTTCCAGTGGGACTTCACCCAACCCCGCTGTACGAAATCCGAGCCTTTGCGGTACGGACTCCAAAAAGCCGGTGAAGCAATCCTCTGTCAAGCTCAATCGCAATTGCTCCCTTCCTGTGGTTCTTTCACGGGAAGCAGTGCCGGGCCGGGCGAGATGCCGCAGGGAATGCACCTGAAGGGATAACCCAGCCCGCCCCTGCCCTGCATTCCCTCGGACAGCAGGTTGTTGATGTTGAGCAGTCGCCCCGTCTCCTCAGGAAGCCCGGGCGGCCACCATCCGTGCTGTGCCATCAATGTGCCCGGCGGTACGGTTTCGGTGATGCGAACCACCCTTCCGCAGCTTCCCCAGGGTGACGACAGGGTAACCCATTCCCCTTCGCCAATGCCCAGGGATGCAGCATCGGAAGGGTTTATCTCCACGAGTGGCAGAGGGTTCTTCTCCAGCAGACACTTCACGTTCCTGTGCTCTGAATGGAAGAAGAAAGGTGTTCTGGCGCCAGTTGTGAGCATAAAGGGATGGGCTTCGTCCTGCGCTGGCGGAGGCACGTACCACGGGGCCGGAAGAATTCCCGCCAGCCCCATGATTTCCGGCTGCAGTTCAACTTTGCCCGTTGGAGTGGGAAAACCCGTCAAACCATCGGGCCGTAGCAGCCCCTTCTCGTGTTTTCTGTATTCGGTTCCGGGCATGACCCATCCCCTGTCCGACAGCTCTTTCCATGTCATCCCCGACGGCTCCAGCACATTATCGAACCAGCCCTCGACGTCAGTCCAGGGGAAATGAGCGGGTGCAACCCTTCGCCCAAAATCCAGGACTATCTCCATGTCGCTGCGGGCTTCGCCCAACGGTTCAACGGCCTTGTTCACGGCAGCAAGCTGGTACCACCAGTTGCGAATGCCGTTGCGTTCAGGGTAGCAGGCCACAGGGAGGAAAACCGTTCCGAACTGCTCGGCGGTTGTCGTCATGAAAAGGTCGCAAACCACAACCTCGCCGATACCGGACAGGAGACGCGCAGCCCGGCTGGGCGCTGCAAAACCGTTGACAACGGTCCCGGAACCCTGCACCCAGGCGCACTCGACACGCCTGCCTGCCTCCATCTCGTCGAGAAGCACATCGGAACTTGCGTAGGGGTAACCCATTGTGGTCATGGGGTAAAGCGAGGCGCCGGTCTTTCCGGGGGGAGGCTCCAGACCCCCCCTTCTGGGAATTCCGAAAGGGTCGGAAACCACCACGCACCCTCCGGGTACATCCAGGTTTCCCGACAGGGCGACAAGGGAGGTCAGGGCGTGGGCCGTACCCAGTGCCGAAGCGCTCATGTCAACCGAAACACCCCATTGAAGAGAGCCCGGCGAAGCATTCAACCAGAGGTCGGCCCCCCGGATAATGGTTTCGGAAGGAACTCCGCACTCACGGGAAGCGGCTTCGGGGCTCCAGGATGAAGAGGCCAGAAAGACCTCATCCAAACCGCTGACCCATTTGCGAACAAACTCGTGGTCCCAGTTCCCGGTGGCCTGCATCCTGTTGAGAAAAGTCATTGCGAGAGCGCCGTCGGTACCTGGCCTGAGCCGAAGGTGAACATCGGCCCGCCCGGCGAGCCATGTGTTCCTTGGGTCGACCACGACAAGTTTCGATCCCATCCTGATGCAGTCCATGATCCACTTCCCGAGAAAGCCGTCGGGGTTGGAGACAATGGGGTTGGAGCCCCAGACGAGGATGCACTGGGGAAGTTTCCAGGATGGGTTGTCATATCTGTCCGCGAAGTACTGTGAGCAGTCAGCGGTGAACCAGCCCCCGAAAAGGGAGGCGCATACACTCATTCGCGGCATCAGGCAGGCCGAGCCCGAACCCGGTCCCAGCGCATAGTACTCGGGTGTCCCGAAACCATGGGCGAGACGGGACAGCCAGGGGCCTATGTCCCGGCCGGTTCCCTTCATGAAGAGAACAGAACGGGGACCGAATCTGTCACGGGCGTCAAGGAAGGAATCCGCGGCACGATCGAGTGCCTCCTTCCAGGAGGCTTTTCGCCACACCCCCGCCCTGGTGCGGACCATGGGGTGAAGCACACGGTCGGGGTTTTCGAGGGTGCCTGTGACAGCAAGTCCCCTGCGGCACATGTAACCACGGTTGTAGGGATTGGCAGGGTTTCCCCTGACGCCCGTGACCCTGCCGCCGGAAACGCTCAGGCACACCCCGCAGCCGCAGTGGCAGCCGGGAGGTGTGGTGCAGATGGTCTCCACTTCGCTGCACGAACTTCTGAAGCGCAGGGGGTCAATCACCATTCGTCACAGCCTCCTCCAGAATCGCGCAGAGTGATGACCTGTACGCAGCGGCATTGGCCGAAACGCCGGGATCTCCCGTAATGCCTTCAAGGAAAAGCGTTTCACGGGAAAGAAGCCCGGAGCACCTTGCCAGGGCTGCCTCGGGACCAATCGTGGAAACCAGTGTGTCAGCGAGTCCCACCATCACACTGTCGAACCCGCTAAGACCTTCCCTGCCTGAAGGGATCGTACGACTCCCGAAATCCATCGAACCAATCCTGAACCTCTGTCTCAGAAGAAACAGCCTGAGTTCAGTGGAGTCGGGATGACTGCCCGCTGCCGACTCGACGGCCCGGAGCATCTCGTTCATGATGCCCCCGGGCACTAGCGGCAGGCCGGTACGAAGCCCTGAAGCAAGTGATGCGGAGGGACCTCCAAGCTTCACCCAGAACTGGAAGGTGCTGTCCACCAGAGCAGGCTGGGAACCAGTGACATAAGACCCCCGGGCATAGCTCAGGGACGAGGAGAGAAAGCAGTCCATGAGCCATGCGTCATCGAAGAGCTGCTCCAGCAGCTCCATGTTCACCGGACATGCCTCAAGCCCCATCCTTACGCCCAGAATGAAATGATCTCCCCCCCCTGGCCACGCAAGAACCCTGTGCGGTGCAAACCCAACAAGGATCCGGTTGAGTGAAGCCATCACATCCTGAAGATACGGGTCGCCGGGGGTGGACGAAAGGCAACAGAGAGCGTAACGATGGCAGGGGGCAAAGGCTCCTGAGTTCCTCACTGCATCCAGGCTGATGCCGTACAACAGATCATCAGGCCCTGATCCAATCCGGGCGAGAAGAGCTTCACCCTCTCCGGCCAGTCTGATCTCACTCTGAATGCCGGGCAGGAAAAGCTCCCCAAGGGCTGGAGGAAGAGTATCCATTGCCCCCGCAAGGATAAGGGCAAGTGAATCCGAGGACGCCCTGGATTCGTACGCGTTCATCGCCAGCATGACAAGCAGGCCTGAAGCGATTGCCGGTGTCCTTCGACCGTCTGGGTCGTTTTCCCCGCTGAACCTCGCAAGAAGGACACTTGAGTTGAAGGAATCGTAACCACACCCTGTGGTGAAGGGAGAGATCGATCGGGCGACCGACTCGCAGTAATCACGGTATTGGGTCCTGCCCGAGTGGAGGATCACAAGCTCCGACAGTGCTTCATCGAAATCACCGACCTTCAGCAGGGCGTGAAAGCGATTCAGACGGAGGTCGGAGAAGTCCGCTGCCCTTACCGCAAGGGAGTCGTATGAATCAAGGGCACGCCGTACATCGGAAAGTGCTCCGGGAAGGTCTGCGGCAACGCCGGCCGCCGCCGCCAGGGATGCCCCTGGGTATTCAAGGGCCCGTATCGAGGCGCTTGTCAGACCTGCATTTCCCAGTGTGAACCAGCTCCCGTAATCCCACGGACACAACGACAGTGAGAGTCTGCATTCATTCTCAGCCCGTGCGCAAAGGGCAAGTGCTGAATCCCCTGCCTGAACCGGGTGCAGGGCAGGATCGTTGAGAGTTGGTTGAACCATTTCAAGGCAACTGTTTACAGCCGAGTAAAGATGCCGGGAGGATCTGATCATTTTCATGACCGTGGGAACCCCGAACGCAAGAAGAAACACGGCTCCGATCAAAGGGACAACCGAGAGAACTCGGGGCATCCTGACCCTCTGCTCCTCCGGACCCCCGAGCGGAACTGCCGCAAACACTGCGAGAAGGAACGTGCTTGAACTCCATCTGAGTGAGACAGAGACAAAGCTTTCCAGAAGGAGGAAGACCACTCCTGACAGTGCTGCAAGGTCGATCACGGTCCACCTGCGCCACCGGGACAGAACCTTTCTGCACCAGAGAATGAAAAGGGCGCCCCACACAGAAAGCCCCGCAAAGCCCGATTCGGCAGCAAGCTCAATGATCTCGCCGTGGGCGTGGATCGTATTCGATGTTACTCCCCTGAGCGCGTAGTCTGCGGATCTGAACAGAGGAAAGATGGCCTGGAACGTTCCCTCGCCCCAGCCTGTGAAGGGCCGGGCAAGGAACATGTCAAACGCCCCCCGCCATATCACCAGCCTGACACCGGCAGTCCCCCCGGACAGGGACAGGCTTCGCCACCGTCCATCGACGAGAAGGCTTACGCACAGAACAAGCAGGGTTGCTGTCAGAACTGATGAGAACGTCCGTCTGCCGTCGGGAAAAGCTTCCGGGGAGCGCTTGAGTACCATGGAAGCGAAAGCAGCGAAAAATGCAAGGGTTGCTCCCAGGGCCAGAGGGCTGGCCCTCGTGCCGCTCTGGACAAGGGGAATGCAGCACAATGCGCTGAAAAGGATCAGGCCGGCTGTCTTCCCCGTCCGCAGAACCGAACTCCTGCTGACAAGAAGCATTCCGGGCAGAAGAAGGGCGGCGGAATAGCTGCCGAGAAGATTGGCGTTGCCCAGCGTACCGGGGTTTCTGATGAACCCGGTGACGGGAAGACCCAAGCCGACGGACACGCCCGTACCCATAAGAGCAGAGACGAGAAGCGCAGGTGCACCGGCACAGACGATCACCAACAAAACCCTGCCCCCGCTTCGCTTTCCGTCAAGGACTGTGATGGCGAGGAAAACGGCAGTACATGAAAGGACAATGAACAGTCTGCTCAGGCTCATACCGGTGAACGGGTTTGACATGACCCTGGCAGCGGTGTAAACCGCCGCTGAAAGCGATGCCGCCAGAACCCCGGTCAGCCCCCGGGGAACGGTGAGCCCCGGCCACGCCATTCGGGCAAAAGTGATTGTGAACAGCAGACCGGCGACCATCACAAGTACGAGCAATTTGAAGAGGTTGGAATCCATGCTTTCCGGAAGCAGGGGCAGGGAAATGCCAAGTACACCAAGACATAACAGGACCAGAACGAAGGACTCAAACAGCCCTGGCGGTGCCGTTCCAGGGTCAGGTGGCGTGTGCTGGGTCACACCTAAGGAACGACCAGGCAGCGCCCTGTCCTTACTGTGTTGCCGGTCTCGAGCCTGAGAAGGTATACACCAGGCGGAAGACCGGTTGCGTCCACGACCGCACTGTTCTCACCGGAAGGAAGCTCCCGGTCAACAAGGACTTCCACGAGCCTTCCAGCGACATCATAGAGCGAAAGTCTGACGGAACATGGTGAAGAAAGGGTGAAGGCAATGTTGGAAGCACCCGTTACAGGGTTTGGACTGACCCTGAGACCAGCATCGGAAGGAACAGGGGCTAGATCGGGGCCGGCTGTCCCGGTGAGTGGATCGCGGAACGCGAGAACCCGTCCGTACTCGCCCCCACCCCATCCGAAGTCGATGTTCTGGAAGGACAGCATTCGCACGACCTGCGCCCGGGGATCTCCGAGAGAGAAGAAACTGCTTCCGCCGTTGACTGTTTTCAGAAAACCTCCGGAAACCTTTGAGACGTAACCGTTGTTTACATCGGCGAACCAGACATCCTGCAGATTGATCCCGGTCTGGGCTATCCGGTACCAGTTGTTTCCGCCGTTATAGGTGCGTATCACATGTCCGCTCATGCCTACGGCCCAGCCCGCGTTTGCATTCAAGGCGAACACGCCCCGGAGATCCATGCTGGTGTTGCTGTACTGAACGGACCAGGAGTCGCTGGGGAAATCGAACCTCACCACGGTGCCCCCGGCCCCCACCGCCCAGCCATTGTCCGGACCTGCGAAGGTAACCCTGTTCAGGTTGGAGGTTCCGGTCCCGGAGGGGCTCACCCAGGAAATCCCCCCGTCGTGGGTGCAGTAGACGGTTCCCTGATTGCCCACCACCACCCCGTTCAATGCATTGTGGAAGTCAACGGAGCGCATGGCCGCAACAGCCATGCCGGCGGGGGTCACCACGTTCCAGGTAGAGCCGCCGTCCAAGGTTTTCAGGACGATGCCCTTGCCGGATGTGTCGGTTCCACAGGCGAACCCCACGAGTGGGTCGACAAAGTCGATACCGAAGAGCTGGCTGACGGTCCCGGGCGTGTCCTGGATGGACCAGTCCCAGCCGCCACTGGCGGAATGGAGTATCTCGCCTCCGTCCGTGCACGCCCACACATGGGAATCACCAATGCTGCTCAATCCTGTAACATTTTTCCCGGAGAGGTTAGAGGATGTCTGGGACCATCCCCCGGGGTTGTCACGCTTGAACAGGAAGCCGTGGAATCCAGCTGCGAATGCCCTTGCCAGGCTGGGAATGGACACGCTGTTCAGGGTTATGGCCGTTGACTCCGAAACGACCGAAGGTGTCTCCTCGAAGACCCAGTTCTGTCCGCCGTCAACAGTCACAAGGGCGCCATTGTCTCCCGGGAGGCCTTCGCATGGAGCGATACCGAAAGCGGACCCGTAAAACTCGATGTCGTTGGCACGGCGGTTACCGGGATACTGAAGCAACCAGGTGGAACCACCGTTCGATGTGGCGTGGATCTGAGTGGCGCCACTGCTGCCCCCGAAAACGACCCATCCGGTCTGGTCGTTCTCGAACCAGATACCCCGTGATGTGTATGAAGAACCCGGTACAGGGACGTTTTCCCAGAAAGCGCCCGCAGATTCGGTGTAAAGCACTGCCTGGCTGGGTCCTGAAACCCATCCGACCGACGGGTCAAGGAAGGCGACTCCTGTAAGCGTAGCGCTCACACCGCTTGACTGTGGATACCAGGTACTTCCCCCGTTGTTGGTCCTGAAGACAGTTCCCGAGTTCCCCACAACTGTTCCGTATGAAGCGTCGGTGAACTGCACGGCAGTGAAACTCTGGCTGGTTGACGCGGACTGGGGGGACCAGGTCTGGCCTCCGTTCGAGGTGTGGAGGATCGTGCCGGTGGATCCGCATGCCCACCCGTTCGTTACATCCACGAAGAAAACATCGGAAAGTGGTTTGTTACCGGTGTATTGCCGTGTCCAGGTCGCACCGCCATCGTCGGTTCGATAAATCTCACCGAATGGCATGGTCGGATCATTCGAGCAGCCGGACACGAACCACCCGATATCATCGGTCACGAAATGAATGCCCTCAACGTTAACCCCTGTTGGGCGTGGATGGCTCCAGTCCCACACCGGCGTGGCGTTGGATGCACCACCCTGACGAAAGAGAAGAAGTAACAGCAGAGTTGTATAGAGTTTCATACACCTGCCTCCAAAGGTCAATAAATAAATGTATCCTTCCGGTTTTCATACATATCTTTCGTTCTGCTTCGCGTCAAGCTTCGGGAGGCTGAGGAAAGCGATAAGGCAGAAACAAATGGGCTTCGTGCGGGTGTTGCTGAAAAAAGAGCCGGGTGCTTATCTTCGCACAATGAAACAGAAGGACCCCGCCATCCCGATCATTGCCCTGACGGCTATGCAGCTTCTATTCTACTTTTACTCCGCATACATCTCCGAGTCACCGCGCTACGGCTTCAATCAGTTGAGGCACATGGCCCCGGAGACTTTGCTGGGCATCCTGACCGTCTTTGCCGGTTTGTTGCTCCTCCTGAGGAAGTCGGGCCGTCAGCTGCCCGGCAACGATCCCGTCCCCTGGAAGCGGGCAGTGTTGTACTCCATCGGCGTGGCATTCCCCGCTCTTGTGATCTTCCTGCTGCTTTCCAACGGTTTCGTGAATGATGACGGGCTTGTGCACACCTTCAACCTTCTCTGCGGCGAATTCAGGGCGACTCTGGACGAAATGCTTTCATGCTCTGTCATCCGGTCGATATGGCTGGCGTTCGGCGACCCTGTTCGTTTCAACCCCTTCGATGTCTACTCGGTTTACTCGTCGGGCATGGGGTTCGTCTTCGTGCTCGTGACAGTCCTTTTCGCATGTCGTGAAATGGGCAGGCAGTGGCCCTTTTTCGTGCTTCTGATGGTTTCCGGGGGATTCATGCAGGCCTTTTTCGGGGATGTGGAGAACTACGCCGGGGTGATGGCCCTTTGCATGGCATACATCTGGGCTTCACGGGAATACCTTGAGGACCGGCTCAGCATCGTCACGCCAGGCCTTTTGCTGGCGCTGGCCGTGTCCATGCACCTGATGGCCCTTTGCCTGATGCCGGCGCACCTTCTGTTGTGGATCAGGGCGTGGAGGATGAAAGCCCGGAGAGATGCTGTCCTGTCCATTGTCGCAATGATCACCGCCCTGCTCTTTGTCTTCATCATCGCGGCTGACAACGGGCTTAATCTGCGGGACCTTCAGAACAGCCATCTACTGGGCTCGGGAGTTGACCGGACAACTATCGACATGCTTGCAAGGCCATCACTTACCTACTACAACGCTGTCACCGGCGTTCTGTTCCTGCTGTTCCCCTTCTGGTGGGTACCGCTTGTCCTCATTTTCACGGGGAACCTTAAAAACGACGGTTTCAATCGATTCCTGGGGGCAGCTTCGCTGGGATTTCTGGCAATGGCCTACGGATGGCGCCTCGGGCTCGGACCATACTTCGACTGGAATCTGGTTGCCGCAGCAGCGATACCGCCCTCGGTGCTCGCCTTTAGAAACCTTCTTCTACTCCGGCGCTCGGGCACTGCGACCTTTGCAGTTTATTTCCTGGCTTTCACCGGCTGTATCCATTCATATGCATGGATAACGTCGAACCACATGGTTTTCTCCATGCCCCGCATGGAGGCAATGCAGGAGATAGTGCAATACCGGAACGGGAGCGGGTGCGTCATACCGGAAGAACTGAGGTCACTTCAAGGATTCCCGGAACAGGGAGAGAACTCGCCAGCAAAAGGCATCAAAGCCGGACGATACTCGCCCACTCCTGCCTCAGACGGGGGTCTTCGGTGTGCCACGTCCCCCTGGGATCCCTCCCGAGCCTGGCGCAGTGAAAAAAAGTTTCGGGAATGCCCGCATCCATGAAATCAAGTTCAAGCGCTCTGACGTCGTAGTCGAAACCCACTATCTCGACGACCGGTTCGATCCCCTCCCCGATGTCGATCACAGCCAGCGTGCCGCCGCCGGGCCTTGTGCCTACCCCTACGCCGCCTGGGTTCACGATGATCCCGCCGGGCCTTTTCACCACCATGGGCTCGTGGGTGTGGCCGCACACCAGTATCCTGCAGTCGTTCCGGCTGAGCACCATGTCGTGGACCTCGTGGGCGGTTTCCGCGGGAAGGCCCTCGTTCAGCCTTCCGGGAAGCCCGTGAACGAACAGGGCGCTCTGTCTGTCGAGAAGGAAGCGTTTGCCGTCGGGAAGACCCCTGAGGAACGCACCCGACTCGGGGGAGAGATTCTCAATGGTCCAGCGAAGGGTTTCCGAGGCGAGCTTCCGCCAGTGCGGGTTCTCGAACTCGTCACCGCTGTCGGTCCGTCCACGGCCCGCGGCCCTGTCGCAATTGCCCTGGACAGTCTCGATCCCGTGGGTTCTTATGAACGATACCACCTGGTCCGGCGAGGGTCCGAACTGGACCAGGTCACCCAGGCAGACCGTCATGTCGGGGGAGAAAGTTGCCACTGACCGCCACGCAGCTTCCAGCGCGGGAAGGTTGCCGTGTATGTCGCTTATCACTGCTATGCGCACAGGTTTTTCCGTTCAGGCAGGTTGTGAGGGGGGAATATAAGGAACGGCCCAGCCGAAGGCTCAGTTCATGAACCTGAAGGGGTCTTTGACCACCCCGGAGATGACAGTGCGGTAACGGGAAAGCGGGGTGACGGACAACTCCCGCAGCGCCCCGGTGTCGTGCCGGTCCACGGCTTCGCGCACAGAGGAAGAGCCCGCGAGGATGTCGATGGGCATCTTCAGGTATTCGTACTCGTAGGGAGGGGGGTTCCACCGGGTCTCTCCCGACCTGAAACAATACTCGAGGATCCCGAGGCCGGCGAGAAAGGGTCTGAACGCATCGGGATCGGTGACATGGAGCTGGGCGCCCCCGCACTTCAGACCTGCATGCTTCTGGAACGTGGGTATGAAGTAGAGAGGGCGAAGCCTGGCACCCATCAGGAAGGGGGTTCCCTCAAGCGCCTCCGAGAGACGCCAAGGGTCAAGCCAAGGGGCTCCGAAGATCTCGAAGGGTCTGGTCGTGCCCCTACCCTCGGACAGATTGGTAGCTTCGAGCAGACACATGCCCGGGTAGACAAGAGCGGTGTCGTGTGTGGGCATGTTGGGGCTGGGCATGACCCAGGGGCTTTCGTCGGGCTCAATGATCCCCGGTTCGGGCAGTCCGTCAAGTTCAGCGAACAATCGGGCCAGTTCCCCCACCGACAGCCCGTGCCTTACGGGAATGGGGTACATTCCCACAAAGCTTTTAAAGGCCGGGTCGAGGATGGGCCCCTCCACAAAGGTATGCCCCAATGGATTGCGTCTGTTCACGACAAAGAAGGGAATGCCCTTTTCCGAACATTTTCGCATGGTGAGCGCCATGGAGTAGATGTAGGTGTAGTAGCGGCTCCCCACGTCGATGATGTCCGCAAGCAGGGCGTCAGAACCCTCAAGCATGGCATCGGTGGGAACCCTTGTGCCGCCGTAAAGGCTGTGCAGTGGAACCCCGAGTCCCGGGTGCGGAAACCCCTCCCACTCGACCATGTTGTCCTGGGTTTCGGCCCAGTAACCGTGCTGAGGGCCGAGAACGGAGTGCAACAGCCCCTCACGGTGCAAAGCCCTGGCCGTTGTGTGAAGGTCTGCCCCCACAGCGGCGCAATGGGAGAGCAGGCAGACGCGCCTGCCCGAAAGGGCACCGAAGTTCACGGGCCGCCCAGAAGGAAACTGTCTCCGTTTTCCGGCACAAGGAAATCGGTTCCCAGTTCGGACAGGGTCTCTTCCCGAAGCCGCTTTTTCAGGTGAAAGGCGTAACGGGGGACCTCGGGTCGGCCCAGCAGGGTCATCTGGTCACGGGCGAGGCTGGGGCAGAGGTGGTCACTGGCTATTGCCAGGTCACGGAGCCTGTCCGGAAAGGAGCATTCCACCCAGGCCATTGCAAGCCCGGGGATCTCCCGGGCCCTTCGCCACAGCTCTTCGGTGGGTCCGGTGTCGCCGCTGTAGACCATTGCCGAGCTGCCCGCACGGAAAATGAAACCCCGGGCCCCTGCGGGATGGTTCACGGGAACCGACATGGCCATGATCCCCCCCGGAAGCTCGAACCAGGAGAGATCAGGCATTTCACGATACTCAAGAACGGGAACGCCCCCGGAGGTTATACGACTGAAATCCGGCCAGAGGCGGTCGTTCATGTAGTGCTCCCTGATTATGGATATGCATGCGGAGCTTCCCATGACGGTGAGGGGGCGCTTTCTGAAACCGATGACGTTGTCCAGAAGAAAACCCAGTTCCAGAAGATGATCGAGGTGCGCATGCGTCAGGAGGACCATTTCGAGACCGTCCTGTATCCGGGGAGGCACGCTGCATGCGCTGCCCGCATCCAGCATTACCCGGTGCCCGAGAAGCATTGTCACGAGCCTGCTCTCCTCGAGCCTTGAGCCTTCGCAGCCAACGACCCTGAAGTTCACCGCTCCCCCAAAACTATCCTGCGGGGCAGAAGAGGCGACACCCCTGTGACGATCTCGTAGTTTATCGTTCCGCACCATGAACCCATGAGTTCCGCGGATATGCTCTCGTCGCCGGAGGACCCGAGAAGGGTGACCTCTTCCTCGAGACGCACGTCCGGGATGTCCGTCACGTCAACCATGATGAGGTTCATGCAGACCCTTCCCATCACGGGAGCACGCATACCCTTCAGAAGCACCCACCCCACATTGCCAGCGGCGCGTCTGTACCCGTCGGCGTACCCCACGGGCAGAACAGCCATGACGGTGGGCCTTGTGGTGCGGTAAGTGCATCCGTAGCCTATGTAGCAACCTCTTGGAACGTTCTTCACCTGAACGACCCTGGTCTTCCAGGTCATCACTGGTCTCAGAGCCGGGATGGGAAGGCCCGCGGTTTCAGCGGACAGCCTTGTCTCCCTTGAGGGCCACAGGCCGTAAACGCCGATGCCCGTCCTGAGCATGCTGAAATGGGTGTTGCGGAAGAGAATGGCGGCCGCGGTGCATGCCGTGTGACGCACGGGGGGATCGATGCCCGCCTCTGACAGGTCACGGCATACCTTTTCAAAGGTGTCGAGCTGCATTCTGGCGTAGTTGTGCTCAAGTGTGTCCTCGATGTTCGCGAAGTGGGTGCTAATGCCCTCGAGGAATACACCGGGCATGTTCATGATCCGCCCGGCAAAACCGCATGCGTCTTCAGGCAGCACTCCCTGGCGCCAGGTGCCGGTTTCCAGATGAAGGTGCACACGAAACTGTCCTGCGGACGGGGGAAGTGAGGCAACGGCCGCCAGGGTTTCACTGTTGTAGACGATCAGCCTGAGATCGGCCTCGCGTGCTTCGGATAGCCTTGCCAGATCAACATGGCCCAGGAGCAGGACCGGCCGGGTTTCCCCCAGCCCCCTCAGCTCAAGCCCCTCGTCGAGGGAGTTGACCGCAAGCCAGTGGGCCTCGTCCACCAGGGTTCTCATCTCCCTGATGCCGTGACCGTAAGCGTTGCTCTTCAGCACCGCACAGTGAATCCCACTGAAACCGTGGCTTCGGCGTATCTCCCGAAGGTTGTTATCGGGGGCGCCGGCTTCCAGTTCAACCCAGACAAGACTGCTCATGGCCGAAGAATACTTTGAAAGGAAAAAACCCGCAAGCAAAGCCCGGCAAAGGTTATATTCCCATTCCCGAAAGGCGGTGACCATGACCGATGTGTACTTTCTCCCCGAGCGAGACATGAACCCCGAGGGCTTCAGAAGGCTTGTTAAACCCGCAGGAGCTGTGATCCCGGAAAAAGGCACAAGCCTTGCCGCGATAAAGATCCACCCTGGAGAGGATGGAAACACCACCTTCATCCCGGCCCGAATCGTAAAACAGGTCGTCGACGCCTTTGATCTCCCGGCGGGACGCGCATTTTTGACCGACACGACCGTGCTCTACGGCGGAAGAAGGATGTCAGCGCCCGATTACCACGTTCTGGCCCATCAGCACGGGTTCTCCATGCCGGGGCTTCCACCCTTCATAGTGGCGGACGGCCTGAGGGGAACCAGCGAGATCAAGGTCGACCTTCCGAGCTGGTGCGAAACGCGAACTGCAAGGCTTGCGGCCATACTCTCTGAAACCGATGCGGCTGTGGTTCTCAGCCACTTCAAGGGACATCTGCTGGCCGGTTTCGGGGGGGCCTTGAAAAACCTGGGCATGGGTTTCGCGTCCAGGGGAGGCAAGCTCTTCCAGCACTCGTCGGTAAAACCCAGGGTGAAATCAAAGTTCTGCTCAGGGTGCGGCACATGCATCGAGTCCTGCGGGTCCGGCGCCCTCTCGATGCAGGAGGGGCTTGCGGTGTTGAACGCTTCGCGGTGTACCGGCTGCGGCGAATGCCTTCAGCGGTGCCCGGTGGGCGCCATAGGGGTGGACTGGAATCAGGAATCGGGCGAGTTCACACGAAGGCTCACCGAATACGCCCTGGCGGTTACCATTGCCGTGAAGGTGAAGTACTACGTCAATTTCCTTCTGAACGTAACGCCGGACTGCGACTGCATGAGAAACGGCGGAAACCCGATGGTGGCCGACATCGGCGTTCTCGCGTCAAAGGACCCTGTGGCCCTCGACCAGGCATCTCTGGACATGGTGACCGCTGCCGATACGATCCCGGGTTCACCCGTCACATGCCCCGCGGGCACCGACAAGTTCAGGGCTCACAGGCCCCAGACCGACGGCACGAAAGCCCTTGAGCGCGGGGAACGCATAGGGCTGGGCAGCAGGGAGTACAGGATGGTCAACGTATAGCCTTCAACTGAAGGTTTTTTGTTATTGTCAACCACCCCAGGTGTAGACGGGGTTTACTGTCGAAAGCGGGTCGTTCATATCCTCGAGGGTCACTTTCCAGCGAAAGGCAGTTTCCACTGGGACCGAAAGGCGGATGTAGCCGTCGCCGTCGGTATCCTCGACCCTTATGTCGTAAACGCCGGGGTCAACTTCAAGGGTCCAGCCGGCCCCGATGCCAATGAAGCCTTCATCCCCCAGACGGTCCTCGCCCCAATCCGACCCGGAATCGGCTGACCTCACGAAAACACCGTTGAGAACCCAGCCCCGCGTTCCGTTCACCAGTGTGACCGTGGCTGCGCAGGCGAACGCTGCCGCAAGAAGAAGCGCTGTTAGAGCCCTTTTCATCCCCTACCTTCCCTCGAGGTAAACGAGTGCACGGGTAAATGTGTTGCCCTGCAGTTCCAGAACCGCGAAATACACACCGCTTGGGATGCCTGAAGCGGGGACCCACTGGAGAAGGGCCTCTCCAGATGTGGAAGTTCGGTGGACGAGCCTTCCCGCAGCGTCGAACACCATCATGCCGGCAGCCCTGCCGTCCGTCGAAAAGACCATGGCGGTAGTGAAGGGGTTCGGGGACAGCATGGAAACACCAAGGACGGGACTCTCCAGGTCATCAATGCCGGTTCCCCCCGTGGTATAGGTGTTGAACCACGTCCCGGGGGCAAAGAGGGGATGCTGGGCGGTCCGGCCGGAGTTGTCTGACGCGGTGATGTAGTACTCCACATCTGTTCCCGAACCAAAACCGGGGATCTGGGCCGAGTAGACATTGCCGCCCATGGAGGTCATGGCCACGGTGGTAAAGCTTCCCGAGCCGCCCGTGCGGTAGTTGAGGTTGTGGCTGGTAAGCGTGTTGTCGGGGTGGGGTCTGATGAAGGCCTCGATGGTCACCGCTCCCGTTCCCTGCTGTTGATTCACGGGAGTGTGGTTCACCCAGAGCGTGTAACGGTCCATCACGTTCCGGGTGCGGCAGTGCAGGGCGTCTGTGTTGGAAAAGCCTGAATAGTAGACTGTTTTAACCGTGTAGCCTGGCAGGGCCTGTTGAAAGGCCGCCACCGCCGGGGCGTCGTTCCCGGTGTTCCAGATCGGCATGTAGTAGGTGTCGTTGTGGAGCAGACCATTGACGTAACCCTCGGTTCCGCCGGAATAGACCCTGGAAACATCCCAGGGGTACCCGTATGGGCAGTCCATGGTGGCCATGAGGCTGGCAACGGCTTCGAGGGCGGCGTAGTCGGGATTGGAGGGCGGCACCTGAAGGACCATCAGCCGGTCCGGCGAGAGTATCTTGGACCAGCAGTCGATATGGTCGATGTAGCTCTGCTGGGGGTCTGGAAAGGTGCTGTAGGAGGTGATGCCCAGGTAATCGTGCATCTGAAGGTCAACCCAGCTGTCGGGCTCGTCGTTCTCAGCGTAGACGAGGTTGGTTGACATGGATTCACCAAGGCCACTGGACATGTAGTTGCCGCCGGTGTGAATAATGGAGGAAGAGTAGACCGGAATTCCCCAGGCCGCGCCGATGGCGATGGGGATCAGATTGTCCTGCGGGCGGTCCGGGCGGTTGTACTCGTAGTTGAAGATGCCCTGCGTGCCGTCCGGCAAAGTGATGAACCAGGGGCCGTAATCCCTGACCCAGACGGAATTGGTTGGTGCGATGATGAAACCCGTGTTGTCCATGTTGACACCGGCGCTCTGGAGGGAGTTGTACGCCGTGGCCTGCTGGGCGCTTGAGACGATGACCCAGAGGTATGAGTTGTTGGACACATCGGTGAGAAAGCTGTATGGAACCCCCAACTGCCATCTTACCATTATTCCTGTCGCCGCTTCGAACTCGCCGGGGTTCCGCACGCCGGCGGGAGGTGGATCAGTGGGCTCGAACCTCCCCCCACGCATGGGCAGCTTCGCCAGTTCCGATTCGGTGAAACCGATTGGCATGAGTTCTTCGGTGCCGCAGACCGACATCTCGGCGTAGAGCCCCTGTGCAAGGGCAACGACAACGAGCATAAACAGGTTCTTCATCTTCACTGGTTAAGCCTCCTGGAAGAGTTTCGTGAACTGTTGCGAAGCAATGATTATACCCTGCATTATCCCCGGCAGAAAGCCGGTGTTCCGAAATGCCCACTCCCTGTCCTTGCGCGACAGGCGCTTTGAAGCGATGTTCGTGGGCCCGGGAGGTGACCATTGCAGAAACACATACTCTACAGCCTCATCGCCACAAGCCTGTGGGGGGTCTGGGCGATCCTCATCAAGCTTTCGGCCCAGCGCATAGGTCACTGGCCCTCGGTAATGGTTTACACGATAGCGTCGGTAACCACCACAGTGGTGATATTCACGAGCCTGGGAAAGAGCCTCAGGGGGATGGACGCATCGGGTGTGGCAATTGCCGTGGTCGCGGGCATTCTGGGCGGCCTTGCGGTGGTGTTCTTTCAGAAGGCCCTCTCGGAGGGTCCCGTAAGCACCACAACGGCCATCAGCGCACTGTACCCGATATTCGCGGTTGCCTTCGGGGTCCTGTTCCTGAAGGAGAGGCTTTCGGCGCTGAACTACGCGGGAATAGCCATGGCCCTCGTGGCAGGTGTTCTGATCTCCCTCTGAGCTATTTCAGCGCCTCGGTGCTTCCGAACTCCCTGTCGGCCCTCATCGAGCCCATCACCATCAGGTCTGTTGCTGTGGGCCTTCCCGTTATCAGCCGGGCAAGGGCTGAACCCGCCCCCGGTCCCAGCATGAAGCCCTGTCCGCACATCCCCACAGCCGCATAGCTTCCCTCGGGGCCCACCTGACCCAGGATCGGAGACCCGTCAGGCGTCTGGGGGTAGCACCCGCGCCATGTCCGGCGGACCTTAAGATTCGCCAGACTGGGCCACAGATCGACCATCCTTGCGGCAACCTGGGGCAGGAAGGCCGAGGTTTCCCGGTGATCGGTGCCCGTGATGAGGGGGTCGGGCGATACGCAGAAGACAACCTGGCCTGAATCGTACTGGTAGAAGTAATAGTTGGAAGAACCCGGCGCACGCCTCAGGTCCACCACCATCGGGTGGAAGAACCTTCTGACGGGCTCGGTTATGCCTGCTTCGTGGCTGTCCGGCACCACGGGAAGGTCGATGCCGACCATGAGCCCTATCTCCCGGGCACTGGAACCGGCGCAGTTCACCATTACCCGGGACTGGTAAGAACCCCGGTTCGTTCTGACCGTGTAAACCCCTGCCCTGTTATCAATTCCGACCACGTTCTCCCTGAACAGGAATCGGGCGCCCATACCCGCAGCCCTGGCATGGAAGGCGTAGCAGCTCTTCATGGGGCTTGCGCTGCCGTCTTTGGGGGAGAAGGTCCCACCCAGAAGCCCTTCGGGGTTGATCCCGGGGATGAGTTCACGGATGAAGGCGGGATCGTGCCAGTCAATGTCGAGACCGGCCTGCCTCTGGGAGGGGATCATTCCCCGAAGCGAGCCTGCGATCTCAGGGGTGTAGGCCACGAAGGAGTAGCCGCCCTGATGCCAGCCTATTGACTCTCCGTGTTCTTCCTGCCAAGTGCGGAACACGGCAAGCGAGTCAAGACAAAGGGCAACTTTCGCCGGATCGCCATGGGTGGCCCGGATACCCCCGATGGCGCACTTGTTGTTGCCCTGTCCTGCCGACGCCCCGGCATCGATGACAAGGGTTCGAAAACCGGCTTCGGAAAGGTACATCGCCAGGGGAGTGCCCACGCTTCCAGCCCCGATAACGATCACATCGGCATTCATCTCAAGCATCCTCCCCCTGGCCGGCGAAAAAGCCCAGTTCCACCTCGGTGAAAAGCGGCCTCTCGGTGAAACCCGTGACCTCGTCCTGCGGGATCCCTTCGGATCGTATCACCGATTCGATGAGGGTTCTGCAGGTCTTGCCCCCGCAGGCCCCGAAACCTGCCCTTGTCATGGCTTTCAAATGGTTCATGTCACGCACGCCGTTCCGGAGAAGCTTCCGGATCTCACCGGCGGTAACCCTCTCGCATCGGCATACCACTGCATCATCGGAAAGAAGTGTCTCGAGGGGCTTCTCGAGTGGAAGGGTGACCGAAGCCGCCTGAACCCTCACCCCCGCAACCCGGTTGGCTATAAGGGAATCGATGAGGAGGTCGAGCAGCCTGGTCCCCGGGTAACCCGGCGCGGGTTTGACTCCCAGCACCTTTCCCCTGCCCAGCACTTCTCCCTCCCAATCGGTGACTTCCACGCTCTCACCGGTTTTCAGAAGGTCGTCGGAGAACTCCCACGGAACGGTCACGGTTGGATTCAAAGGGTCACGCCGGTAGTCAACAAGGGTAACCGCCAGGCCGGGACAGACCGCAACGCACTTCCGGCACCCTATGCACCCCTCCGAGTATTCGGGAACTCCGAGGATTGGGTGGCCGGAGGTGCCTATGAGGTCTTTCGGACACGATGTCATGCATGGATTGCACGGTATCTCCTGTGTGCAGTGAAGCACGGGGAACACACCGCTCCGAAGGTCGGGGGGAGAATAGGGCAGAACACTGCCCCCGGGGCTCTTAAGGATCTCGGCCTTCCCGGACCAGTCCACGGGACATGCCGAAGTTGCGGGGGCAAGCTCGCAGGCTATCTCCCTGCCCCTGATCCTTCCGCTGAACATTGCCGCGCTGGCCTCGGCTATCTCTTCGGCGTCTCCGGCCAGCCTGGAATCCATTCCGAACTCGACGGCCCGGGTGTGGAACTCGTTCACCGGGTTGAGCCCCACCGCCACCAGAAGCGTGTCAACCGCGAAGCTCCTCTCCGTGCCCGGAATGCTGCGGAACGCCGGGTCAACCGCGCAGAGGGTAACCGCTTCAAGCTTCTCGCCGCCATGTGCGGAGATCACGGAGTGACGGGTGTATATGGGCACTCCCATCCTTCTGATCTTGTCGGCGTGAACCTTGTAACCGCCGCAGCGGGCGGCTCCCTCGGCGATCCCCACGACCGTCATCCCGGCCTGCAGGGCGTGGTAGGCACCAATGAGCCCCACGTTCCCGCCACCCAGTACGAAAATCCGGGAGCTGCATCTTATCAGGTCACGATTCACGAGGGTCTGGAACGCACCTGCTCCGTAGACCCCCGGAAGCGTACACCC
Organism: candidate division Hyd24-12 bacterium UBA6080; assembly: GCA_002436025.1. Taxonomy (GTDB): domain Bacteria; phylum Fermentibacterota; class Fermentibacteria; order Fermentibacterales; family JCC-6; genus UBA6080. The sequence goes on along the minus strand of DIXM01000004.1, from coordinate 68,892 downwards.
GGGGAATGGAAGTGATTTCTCCCGTGCACCGGCGGTCACCAGCAGCCGCCGGGGTCTTACCATTGCGTATCCGTCCGGCCTCTGGATGCCCACCACCCCGTCGCTGAACACCGCGAGAACCGTGGAGGAAAGCCACAAGTCCACGGTGGGGTGTGCGGCCAGGCTCCCGGCAAGCATTTCGGCTATCCTCACGCCCCTGGTGCCGGCGTGGCAGTCCGAGACCGAACCGAAGAACTTGTGTGTCTGCAGAACGAGCTTGCCTCCGGGCCTGTCCTTGTCATCAACAAGCAAAACACCAAGACCGGCCCTGCCAATCTCATCAGCCGCAGCCATACCGGCGGGACCGGCGCCTATCACAAGAACATCGGTTTCGATGGAAACAGGAGGTTTGAAGAATTCACGGGACGCCGTGCCAAGTTCGGGAAGCCCTTCAAGGGTGCAAACCCGCATCCCTTCCCTCAGGGGAGTTATGCAGCTCTTTCTCGCGACACCGTCAATAACAAGTGTACACTGGGAACACTGACCGTTGGCGCAGAACATCCCCTGCGGCGAGCCATCCTTGGGATGATGGCCGAAAACCCTCTGACCTGTGGCGAACACCGACGACGACACCATCTCCCCCTCAATACCAGGGTACTCGGTGTCGTTGAAGTAGAATCGAACCCACTTCCCTCCCGGAGAGGGCAGAATGGGATGGGAGGAAATTCTGCCGTCCTGTTTCACTTGAGTTGCTCCGATTTCCTTTTCAATTCAGTTTCCGTACTTGTTTTCGTTCAAACTGAGGTCCGCAGCCGCTGCAGCAGGCCGGGTGCCTACCTGAAACGGGGTTTGCCCCGCTTCGCCCTGACGAAACCGCGGCACTCGGGGTAGCGTATGCATCGCCAGACACTTACGAACCTGTATGGAACCTTTTCAGTGAAGCCGCCGCAAAGGGGACATTTCGGTGTGTTCCTGCCTGTGATCCGCTTCTTCTCGTACTCCTGGTTCATACGCCTGTAGGCGTCCTTTCGGCTGGTTCCGCCGAAGAGCTCCCGGTAGGCGCGGAGCAGCACGTAGGCTCCCGCCGCAACAGCGCCGGCCAGTGGAAGGGTCTCTAGAAGTCCGCTCATCACTCTCTCCGAAGTTGCCCGTGCCGATGGATCGGAATGGCGTTGACAGCCCTCCGGGTGAAGCGGTAATATTGTGTTCCCGTTACGAAAGCGGTAATAATAATTTACTTATAGATATCCAAGCTAAAAATCAGGAGTGCCCAATGAAAACCTACACCACCGACAAACTTCGCACGATCGCCATCTGCGGCCACGGATCAGTTGGCAAGACAAGTCTTTGCGACTCGCTGGTCTTTCGCTCGGGAGGAGCGGAAAGACAGGGCATCGTAGACGAGGGCACAAGCCTCTTCGACTACACGACTGAAAGCCGCGAAAAAAAGCACAGCCTCACTTCCACCGTGGGCATCTGCGAATGGAACGACACAAGGATCAACCTCATAGACACGCCGGGACTGTCCGACTTCCACGGCGACACCATTGCTGCCATAAGCGCGTCAGACGGTGCCCTTCTCGTACTGGACTGCACCGACGCAGTCGAGGTCGGATCATACAAGACCTGGAAGTACGCGGAGGACATGAACACTCCCTGCATGCTGTTCGTGAACCGTGTCGACCGCGACAACGCCGACTTCGACCGGGCCTTGCTCCAGGCCCGGGAAATGCTGTCCAAGGCAGTCATCCCATTTGTTTTTCCCATCATGGAAGGCGACGGCTGCAAGGGACTCGTGCACCTTCTCACCGGCAAGGCCTACGACCTCACAGGACGGGAGATCCCTCTTCCTGCCGCATCCGCCGACAAGATCGAGGAGTACATGGCCGAGTTGACCGAACAGGCAGCCGAGGCCGATGAAGAACTCATGGAGCAGTACTTCGCCAACGACACCCTCACACCTGAAGAGCTGGCCCGGGGCATTCGCGGGGCAGTGGGGAACAGGGGGCTTTTTCCTCTGTTCGCGGGCGTCGCGAACCCGGCCGCAGGCCAGGAAGCCCTGCTCGACGGAATTCTTCAGTGCATTCCGTCGGCCCTTGAATTCCGGGGAGCCAGACTTCCAAATGGCGACATACTGCCGGCAAACCCCAGGGGACCCTTCGTCGCCAGGGCTTTCAGCACCAAGCTGGACAAGCATGTCGGCGAAATGGTCTACATCAGGGTGGTCAGCGGCACCCTCGAGGGTTCGAAGGAAATACACAACATGGAGAGGAACACGGGGGAAAGGCTTGGCAACTACTACCACATGCACGGCCCCAACAGGGTGGACGCTTCCTCCATGGTCTCGGGCGACATAATCGCCGTCGCGAAACTCAAGAGCACCTCCACCAACGACACCCTGGCGGATAAGGCCGCGGGGATCACACTGGCCCCCATTGTCTTCCCCAATCCCGTCTACAGGGCTGCCATCGCCCCCAAGAAGCGCGGCGAGGAAGACAAGATGGGCGTGGGGCTCAACAAGCTCGCCAGTATGGACCTGACCTTCATCTCCCGCATGGAGCCTGACATCAACCAGACCACGGTCAGCGGCATGGGCGAGCTTCATCTAAACACCATGCTCAACCGCCTGAAAGACCTCACCGGTGTCGATGCCGAGATCTTCAAGCCCCGGATCGCCTACCACGAAACCATCTCCAGAAGTGCACAGGGCAGCTACAAGCACAAGAAGCAGTCCGGCGGCAGGGGTCAGTACGGCCATGTCTTCCTCAGGCTCGACCCTCTTCCCAGGGGAACCGGTTTCCAGTTCACCAGCGAAGTTGTCGGCGGAACAGTACCCACCAAGTTCATACCCGCGGTGGAAAAGGGCGTGCTCGAAACACTTCACAAGGGCCCGGTCTCCGGCAGCCGCGTGGTCGATATCAAGGCCGTGGTCTTCGACGGAAGCTCGCACTCCGTTGATTCGTCGGACATGGCGTTCAAGCTCGCTTCGAGCAAGTGTTTCCAGGAGGTCATGATGCAGGCGGGGCCCACCCTTCTTGAACCCATCATGGCCCTCGAGGTCACGGTACCCGATGCATTCATGGGCGACGTGATGGGTGATCTCAACTCCCGGCGCGGCAAGATCCAGGGCATGGAGGGACAGGGCGCATTCCAGATCATCAAGGCCCTGGTCCCCGAAGCCGAGCTTTACCAGTACACGAGCTCACTCCGTTCCCTCACTCAGGCGAGGGGCAGCTTCACACAGGATTTCAGCCACTATGACCCTGTCCCGAGAGAGGTGCAGGATCGGATCCAGGCCGAATACAAGTCAGACGACCAATGAAGCACGGCGTGCTTATTCCTGCGGTGGTGTTCCTGGTGTCCACCACCGCAGGCGCCTTCCCCGCCGGGTCCGGCGGCGGATCATCCTCGGACTCCGAAAACGCGAGCATCGAAGGCTGGCTTGCACTGGGAGCCGCTGCACTGGTGGCGGGTATCTTGATCTGGGATGTTGTGAGGGATTCGGGAGAAACCCGGACGGTTGAGCCCGAGGCTTCATCAACAGTTGACAGCACCGGGATAGACTGGGCGCAAATTCAAACCGGACCGCAGGAGTCTGCTGCGGTCATCGGTGTTTCCGTTTTTCCCGGTGAAAACGGCTGGACCCTCTCCCAGTATTTCCAGAAGCTCCTGCTCCCCCTCGAGGACGACGGCTTCACATTCGGCGGCGACCCCGTAAACCTCGGGGCCATTCCCATTGCCGAGCAGGCAGCCATGGCGGAAGACTTCCTCGGATATTCCTGGTTCGTAGCCGCGGGAGACTCTTCACTAAACCTCTTCACCCGGGGTCAGACCCTTGCCTGGTCAGCCCCATTGACCTCATGGGACTCGGTTTCGGTCAGGAACGCCGCGGTCGAGCTCCTCAGGGAAACTCCCTTGCTGCGGTAAACAACATGGGAACCATTGCGTTTCAGTAATGGTAGAGTTATAAGAAAACGTTGTTTCAAGAACCCTGACCGGAAACGGAGGCCTCCATGGCTATGAAGATTGTTTTACTCATCATTCTCGCCTCGGCAACGGCATTCGCCGGGGAACTCACGGTAACCGTACCATTCGATGGTTCTTCGGTTGTCATGACCGATTTCGCGGGATACACCACGGTCACTTCCCCCTCCACCTACCCCCTCTCCATGATCGGTGCCCCGGCCCTTCCGGTTCTGCCAGCTCTGGTTGCGCTTCCCGCTGAGAGCCGGGCGGTTTCCGTCACGGTCATCGAAGCCATCTATGCACCTCTGAGGGGCAGGTTCAACATCCTCCCGGCCACCGAACAGTTCCCCCTGAGCCTCATGGGAGGCGCCACAATCCCCATGCCCCGTCCCGACCCCGGCATTTACAACTCCACCGGTACTTTCCCCGACGCCATCGTAAAGTTTGAGAGCTCGAGCGTCCTTCTGGGCTTCCCGGTCGCCCGGGTGTCAGTATACCCCGTCCGCTGGAACCCTGCCGACGGCACCATCGAAGTACTCGAAAGCGTCAACCTCAACGTCGAGTACGTGGCCGATCCTTCCATGAGGACGGTTCAGGTCCGAAGCGCCCAGAGCGAGGCCCGGACCTCCGAGGTCGTGCGGAACGCCGTGGTGAACCCCGAGGGCGTCAACTCAAGCGGCGCGACCATCGTGGAGAGCCGTGACCTCACCTTCGGCGAGTACGTGATAATCACCCACCCCGACTACGTCACCCAGGCCAACACCCTTGCAAACTGGAAGACCCGCAAGGGCATCCCCGCCACCGTGATAACCACCACAGAAATACAGGCCCAGTACACGGGTGACGACCTTCAGCAGGAGATCAGGATGTTCCTGCACGAAGCCCGTGACAACGGCGTGGAGTACGCCCTCATCTTCGGCGACGACGACAAGGTGGCGGGACGCGATGTAAAGATCAGCGCCGGCGGTTACAACGAGTATCCTCCCGTTGATTACTACTGGTCCGATCTGAACGACACAGCGCCGGCCGCCGACCGCTGGGATTCCAACAACAACAATGTTTGGGGCGAGTACAACATTGACCAGATGAGCTACACCCCCGCCATCTTCACGGGCAGGGCCAGCGTGAACACTGCCGCCGAGGCCAACACCTTCGTGAACAAGGTTCTGGCATACGAGCAGGTCTCGCTTTCCGACGAGCCCACCACCGCCGTGCGCGAGATGCGAATCGGCTACAGCACTTCCATGCTCTGGCCCGGCTGCTACGGAAGCGCCGGGGCGGAGATCATCTCAGCCTACATCCCGGGAAGCTGGAGCCAGGACAAGCGCTACGAATCCGCCGGCACCAACAACTGGGCCGCCACCAACGCCATGTTCAACGCGGGACCCCACCACGTCTATGTGGCTGCTCACGGGAGCGAGCAGTCCTTCGGCGTTCCCGGCGGCAGCTTCACCAACGGCAACATTCTGGCCCTTACCAACATATCTTCGGGTGGCCTCCCCGCGATCTGGAACAGCATAAGCTGCCTTATCGGCCACCTCGACGGAGTCGAGTGCATGCTTGACGCCTGGACCTCCAACGTCAACGGCGGCGGTTTCGGAGGCGCATGCGCCAGGTATGGCTGGGGCAACCCCAGCAGCCCCGGGAACGGCGACAGCGAAGTGCTCTGCCAGAAGATCTACTACAGCCACTTCATAAGCGGCCAGAACACCCTCGGCGGCATGCACTTCATGGGTCGTTACAGCATTTGCCCCCCATCCAGTGCTTACCGTCACTGGTGCATTATGGAGTACAACCTTTTCGGCTGCCCCGAACTTCCGCTGTGGTCGGCATCCCCCTCACAGCTAAGCGGCTCCCACCCCTCCACCTTCACTGGCGGCAGCTTCACCGTTACCGTTACAGCGGGCGGCTCTCCGGTAAACGGCGCAAGGGTTACCCTCTACAAGGGCACCAGCTTCGAGACCGCCGACGTCTTCCTCGTTGCCACGACCAACTCGTCGGGACAGGCAACATTCACGCCAACTCCGGGTTCCACTGGAACGATGTACGTCACGGCCTGGAAGCAGAACCACCTGACCTATCTCGGAACAGCAACGGTTTCGGGAACCGAGATCGAGCACTCGGCCGAAGGCATCTCCGGGTTCGAGAACAGCGTGGGCATGCCTTATCCCAGCCCCGCTGCATCATTCGTTTCGATCCCCGTCGACCTTGCCGGTGCTTCCGTTGTGAGCATGCAGGTCTACGACATCAGCGGACGCCTGGTAACAACCGTCAACCAGGGCGAGCTTCCCGCAGGCGCCCACACCCTCACCTGGGATCTTGTGGGACCTTCAGGGTCGCCGGTTCCCAACGGCGCCTACAGGGTCAGGGTCGTTGCCGGTGACTTCACCGCCACCACTGGCTTAATGGTGATCAGGTAGTCTCAGTAAGGCTCTACAGGGGGCGCCCACCCGGGCGCCCCTTTCCCTACACCCAGTAATCCTTCTCGAGTGCTCTGAACTGCACGGCCTCGGCGACGTGGGTTGCGTTGATGCGGTCTTCGCCTTCGAGGTCGGCGATGGTTCGTGACACCCTGAGCGCCCTGCAATAGGCCCTGGCGGAGAAACCGAAGCGTGATGCGGCGGTGTCGAGAAGTTTTCTGCCCGCAGGATCGATGGAGCAGTGTTTCCGCAACAGTGACGGGGGCATGCCGGCATTGCAGAAAACATCGTTCATCCCCGCATACCTTTCGCCCTGAATCGCCCTTGCCGTTGCTACCCGCTCCCTCATTGGAAGCGAGGGTTCTCCGGGCTCGGTTTCGGGGCCGAGGTGTTTGCTCTCGAGGGGCGATACCTCGAGGTGAATGTCGATGCGGTCGAGCAGGGGGCCTGATATTTTTGCGAGGTAGCGCTGAACCTGCGATGAGCTGCAGTTGCACGCCCGGGAGGGGTGGGTGAGATAGCCGCAGGGGCAGGGGTTCATGGCGGCCAGAAGCATGAACCTTGCCGGGAAGTCGGTGGAGGTGACTGCCCGCGATACCGTTACCCGGCATGATTCCATGGGCTGGCGCATGGCTTCGAGGGCGCTTCGGTTGAACTCGGGCAGTTCGTCGAGGAAGAGGACCCCGTTGTGGGCCAGGCTGACCTCGCCGGGCCTGGGGTTTGAGCCTCCCCCTATGAGGCCCGGGGTGGACACGGTGTGGTGGGGGGAGCGGAACGGCCTTTCCCGTACAAGTGCCACCCCCTCGGGAAGAAGGCCCGCTACGCTGTGGATCATCGTGGTCTCGATGGCTTCGGTCTTGGTGAGCGGGGGAAGGATGGTGGGGAGCCTTTGGGCGAGCATGGTCTTCCCGGCGCCCGGCGGGCCGATCATGAGCAGGTTGTGGCCGCCTGCGGCTGCTATCTCGAGTGCCCTTCGGGCCTGAAGCTGACCGTGGACCTCGGCGAAGTCGACCCTGTAAACGGGAGGCTCGGTCAGTTCGGGGGCTGGGAGTTCGGGAAAGAGGCCCTCGGCGCCCTGGAGCCAGTTTGCCACGTCCTGAAGGGACCGGACCGGGATCACCCTTGCTGGTGAGGAGATGGCTGCTTCGGAGGCGTTTTCGGCCGGAACGAAGAGGCCTTCGAGCCCGGTGGTGATCCCCGATGCCATGGGCAGCATGCCCCGGACGGGTCTTACCCTGCCGTCGAGCGCGAGTTCGCCCGCATATGCGAAGCGTTCCACCCTGGCTGCACTGACGAAACCCCCGGCTGCCAGGAGGCCGACCGCGATGGGCAGATCGAAGGAGGGGCCTTCTTTCTTCCTCCCCGCGGGAGCCAGATTGACGGTCAGTTTTTTTGGTGGAAGAGAAAACCCGGAGTTGGCTATCGCGGCCTGCACCCTCTCACGGCTTTCCCGGACGGAATTGTCGGGCAGGCCCACCATGGAAAAGCTGGGCAGGCCCCTGCTCATGTCGACTTCGACGTCGACGGGGAAGGCCTCGATGCCCACAAGCCCGACAGTTCTGGCAAGAGCCAGCATGAAAACCCCCTCTCCCTTGTAAGTACGGCACGGGAGAGGGGTTTTTCAAGGGATGCCTATGGAATGATGTTCACCAGGCTCCCGGGTACAACGATCACCCGTCTGGGCTTAGCGCCTGCCAGGATCTCCGCTATCCTGGGGTTCGACAGGGCAAGCGCCTCGATCGTTCCGTTATCCGCTCCACTGGGTACGGTCATCCTGCCCCGCAGCTTTCCCATGACCTGGATGGCTATCTCAACAGTATCCTGCGTCAGGTCGTCTTCTTTGAGAACGGGCCACTGCGCCCTGTGTATGGTCTCGCCGGGATACCCCAGCCTGTGCCACAGCTCCTCGGCAATGAAGGGTGCCATGGGGGCCAGAAGCACCAGCACGTCCTTCCGGGCGGCGTCCCACTCCGCGGCCGCCGAACCGGCACTCTCCCGATGTGAAGCCATGAAGTTGATGAACTCCATCAGGGCCGCCACTGCGGTATTGAACTGGAACGAGTCAATGTCTTCCGTGACCTTGCGAACGGTCTTCGCAAGGTTGTACCTGATCTCCTTCTGAAGGGCCGGGTTGGGTTCAGCAGGTTCAAGGGGGTGCTGAAAGAGCTTCCATATCCTCTTCACGAACCTGTATGTCCCCGAAATCCCCTCCTCGCTCCATTCCAGCTCGGCCTCAAATGGGCCCATGAAGAGAATGTACAGCCTGAGGGCATCAGCGCCGTACTTCTCAACGACTTCGTCAGGTGTAACCACGTTGCCCTTGCTCTTGGACATCTTCTGGTGATCGTAGCTGAGCAGCATCCCCTGGTTCTTGAGGCAGGTGAAGGGCTCGGTGAAGTCCACCATTCCCGCGTCGTACATCACCTTGGTGAAGAACCTGGCGTAGATGAGATGCATTACTGCGTGTTCGGCTCCCCCAACGTACATGTCAACGGGAAGCCACTTCTTCACCTCTTCCGGGTCGAAGGGTCTGTCCTTCTCCCCCGGTGAGGCGAATCTAAGGAAGTACCAGCTTGAGCAGGCGAAGCCGGCCATTGTGCTGGTCTCCCGCTCTCCCGGCCCTCCGCACTTCGGACAAGTGGTCTTCATCCACCCGGTGGACCTGGCCAGAGGTGACAGACCCGACTCGTCGGGCTGGAATCCGTCCACATCGGGCAGCAGGACGGGAAGGTTCCGGTCGGGTACGGGGCCGCACTTCGCGCAGTGGATGATGGGAATGGGTGCCCCCCAGTACCTTTGACGGCTCACGAGCCAGTCCCTGATCCTGAAGCGGACCTCGGGGTGTCCAAAGCCCTTTTCCCTGGCGTGCTCAGCCATCACGTGCCGTGCGCTGTCGGAGGAGAGACCCGAGAAGGCGCCGCTGTTGATCAGTATCCCGTCGGCCTCGGTCGCCGCTTCATCCACACCCCGTGGAACTCCTTCGGGAGCGATCACCTCGAGTATGGGCAGGCTGAATCTCTTCGCGAAGTCGTGATCCCGCTGATCGTGGCCGGGCACGGCCATGATGGCAGCGGTCCCGTAGCCTCCGAGAACGTAATCTGCCACCCAGAGGGGGATTTTCTCGCCGGTGAAAGGATTCAGTGCATGTGAACCCGTGAAGACGCCGGTCTTGTCGCGCCCGGTGTCTGCCTGACGGTCGGTGTCGCTCCTCGCTGCTACCAGCTTAAGATAGCTCGAGACTTCAGCCCGTTTTTCCGGTGTGGTTACAGCCTGGAGGTCCGGGTGTTCCGGCGCCATCACACAGAAGGTGGCTCCGAAGATGGTGTCGATCCTGGTGGTGTAGACAGGCATGTTAAGCGTGTCACCCCCGGGAAGCGCAACAGGAAAGACAACCTCGGCGCCTTCTGACCTGCCGATCCAGTTCCTCTGCATGGCCTTGATGCCTTCGGGCCAGTCAAGCCCCGAAAGGTCGTCAAGAAGCCTCTGGGCATAGTCGGTAATCCTAAAGTACCATTGGGGAAGCCTTTTTCTTGTTACACTTCCGCTGCATCGCCAGCATACCCCGCCCGCAGCCTCTTCATTGGACAGGACTATCCTGCATGCGGGGCAGTACATCTGGAACCCGTCACTCTGGTAGGCCAGCCCCCTGTCAAAGAGCAGCAGGAAGAAAAACTGCGTCCAGCGGTAGTAGTCAGGGCTGCTTGAATCGATCTCCCGGCTCCAGTCGTAACCCGCCTCGAAGAGCTTCATCTGCCTTCGATAGGTATCGGTGTTTGTCCTGGTCACCTCTGCGGGGTGTATGCCGGTCTTGATCGCATACTCCTCCGCGGGTTGGCCGAAGGCGTCCCAGCCCATGGGATGCAGCACGTTCACCCCGGCCATGCGCTTCTTGCGGGAGATAACATCGGTTGGGATGTAATTGCGGCAATGGCCGACAGACAGCCCGGCACCGGAGGGATAGGGAAAGTAGTCGAGGCAGTAGAAGTTGGGACTATCCGGGTCCTGCCCCGTCGCGTAAAGGTTCATCCGTTCCCAGAACGGGGACCATCTTCTCTCCATATCCCTGAAGTCAAAGCTGTCCAATCGGTTCCTCCATTCACGACCAAGTGGGGTGCTAATATACAGCTGGTGCGCTACTCCACGACAGGAAAGCGCAGTCGGAGGGCACGGGAGGGAAGACGATCCAGTTTGCAGCCGTGCCTCTCAAAAAGGGCGGCGAGTATCCCGACCTCGACCCTCTGGTCCAGAAAGCTTTCCATGAGACAGGCGGCCGTTTCATCGGGGTCGGGAATCTCCTCCGACTCCAGAAAGACCGGAAGCTCAATGGTCACCCACCGCTCCTCCGTTCCGAGCGCGATGCAGCCTTCACGGTTACCGGCCATACAAAGCAGTCTTGCCATGACCCTTCCTGTCCATTCAGGGTCGACAACCACATGGGGCAGCACGTCGGGGATGGTCATGTCGGGAACCCTTACCCCCGAGCTTCTCAGGAAACCGGAAGCGACATGAAGGCACTCCTCAACAGTCATGGGTCTCGCTTTTGCCGAGGTTGCACCTATCGTTATCCTTAGGACCTCGAGAACGTCATGAGCCGATCCGTGGTCGAGAATGAGCGTGTTGGACAGGTTGCCCAGAGCGTCCCTGCCCTCCAGCATCTCCTTCATGGCTTCCATCGAAGAACGGGCCCTGCGTACGTAGGCGAGCAGGAACTCCACAAGGACAAGCGAAAGCCGGCTTTCGTCTTCACCTGTCTCTGTGCTTTCAAGGCAGCTGTCGGGGTACCAGAGCGTCCTTGCGAAGGACTCCCGGGAAAGGGCGATACCCCTTACGGGACCCACGCTGGAATGCTGCCACACGCATTTCCCGACAGCGCGCAACGAGGCGAGAACATCCCAGGAAGGCGCTTCACCCAGAAGACCTTCGATGGTGGCGAAGCTCCTGTCTCCGAATACGATCCTGGGCCAATTCGAAAAAAGGACTTTCCCGTGGGAGTCGGTAACCATCAGAAGGCCACCCGGGACGCCGGTGATCTTTTCCAGCGCCGTGGGGGAAAGCACGGAGTTCATTCGGCCCATTATCCTGAGAAGCGACTTTCCAAGCACATCGATGTGGGAAGTTCTTCCGCCGCCAATGAACTGAAAGGCAAGCCTGTCGCCATCGAGTTTCACCTCGGACTCCCAGTCGGCGTCTGTCTTCCAGTCGTCCGGGGGGATCTGAACCTGCCCCACCCTGTCCACGGTGAGTCTGACGGCCTCTGCTCCCGAAAGCTTCATGGCACCCAGCGCTGCCCTGCGCATGACCTTCTCGGGCTCACTGCCCTCGTACACATCGATGAGGCTTCCCAGAAGCCTTGAAGAGGCGCATGCCTCGGGCTGGGAACCATCCTCGGGCAGTACCGCCGCGAGAAAGCACGATTCATCGGTTCCCCTTCCGAAGGACCTGACCTTTCGCAGCTGCAGGATGTACCCTTCCTTCGGCTCTCCGGTCACGGGAGTGAAGGAGTGCTGGATTATGGATTCCCCCCTGGAGAAGCGCCGCAGAACATCCGACAGGCTTCCCGCACCGGCAAGCATTCGCTCAAGGCTGCGTTGCTGCCTTTGAACTGTCTGGGAGATGGCGTCCTCTCCCGCCATGAGCGTCATGTCGTCATTCCAGAGAAGGACTTCTCCGGATTCACTGAACAGGAAGGCGGGCAGTGGAAGCTTGAGGAAGAGGTCCTCAAGAAAACGGTCCCTTCCCCTGAGCAGGTAGGCGAGTTTTTCGCTTTCACTGTGCTCCCTGTGCAGAAGAAGACCCGACGTGAGAAGGGCTGCTGCAAGCTCGCCAACGGACGCCTCCCGGTGCATGGCGGTCTGATCCGTGCTGTACAGGGCCACGATGTAACCCAAGGGATTGTCCGCCCCGCCAAGGGTATAAACGAGCCCCCTGGCAAAAAGCCCTTTCAGAACACCGAGCCTTTCACCGGTAAGCATCCGGAACCCTTCCTCGTAACCGGCAAACGGTGACAGCCTCAATTCAGCGTAATCGCCCGGGGGGAGCCCGTCCGGCCAGGCGCCATCGCCGTCGGAAAGTATCAGGCCCGAAAATGGATCGTTGATGTAGACAGCAATGGCATCGGCTTCCAGTATTTCCCGGATGAGCCCTGCGCTTCCGGAGTCCTGTCGGCCTGATCCCGGAAGAAGGGCGGTGAGCCTTCCCATGTAGTCAAGGCTGCGACCCAGGGTTTCAAGCCTCTTCATGCCCTGAACCTGATCGGTTATGTCATCCACATAACCCATCACGTGGGTGACTATGCCGGAATCATCAGTAATGGACTGCAGGGAGAGCCTGACGACACGTGTCTCACCGGAGGAGTTCATCCACTCCATGTCACCGCTTGTGGCGCCTTTTCCGGGGCGGGCAAGAAGCTTCTTTGAAGATCTGTCCACCCACTTGAGACACTCATCGGGAAAGACTTCCATCACATGCATTCCGACAAGGCTGTTGCTCATGCCGGTGATCCTGGCCATTGCCCTGTTCGCCAGAAGGATCCTTCCCTTGGCATCGAACATCAGAATACCGGCCTCACTGGCGCTGAAAATGGCCTGGTTCATCTTCTGAACGGCCCTGAGCCTTTTCTCGGTCTCAAGGGCTTCTGTGATGTCATGGAAAAGGCCGACGATACCGGCGCCGCCCCTGACAAGCATCCCGGAATTCTTGCGGCCCGCCACGGGCAGGAATTCCACCTTTACCTGATGGCCCATCATCACAGACTTTATCACGCTGCCCCAGCTGTACAGCACGGGCTGTGGAAGGACCCTGGATACCTCTGACCCTATTGAGCCCTGGGCATCGATACCGAACATCTCCACCATTGCACGGTTGCAGTGCCGTACCAAACCTGCATGGTCGATGGAGATCACCCCGGCGGGAAGATCAGGGTAGACCGAATCGATCTCCTCCCTGATCATCGCCACAACAACAACCACTTCAGACAAACTCTCTGTGGTGGTTACGATAAGCCCGGCCTGCCTGTCCTCACGGAACGGAACGGACGTGTCCTCAAGGGCACGCCTGACTACGGAAGGAAGAAATGGTCTCGCGTCAGCAGCGAGGGAGAGAGTCTCAGGTGATGTGCCGAGTACTCCCAGGCAGTCACCTGAAACGCTGAGTGAGCCCGTCAGCCTGTTGCAGGCGATCCTGACCCACCCGTTGGCTCCGTTCTGCATCAATTCAGCTCCCGGCATCAAAAACGGGCCGGCCAGGTACCGATGCCCTTTCGTGGAGTGTTATCTGCTGCTTCTTTTCAGATCGCGTATACAGCCCCCGCCACCAGGGAAATGGTGGAGTCCTCTATCTTGTCAGCATCCTCACCGGGAAAGGCGCCACCGCTCCTGCTTCTTGAACTGAGCAGGCAGCCGACCGACACATCGAGCTTCTCACCGAACCTGTAACCGCCACCCAGGCTGAAACCAAGGCTGGTTCTGCTGGACTGGTAACTCTCGTTAAAGGTGACCGCAGTGCGGATATCAAACTGGGCGGTGAGGGGTGACTCAATGAAAAGCTTCCCCGTGAAATCATTCCTGAAGAAGGGACGGACTATCTCCGCCTCAAAACCGGTCCGGGTGTTGTTTATGTGGGGGGAGACAATGCTTCCGCCAAAGGCAAGGGAGGGGTAGAAGTACTCGGAACCTGAGGAGTATGAGATCCCTGCGGACGCCAGGTCGGATGAGGTCACCAGCCCCGCGTGCCAGCAGAATTCGTTACCCGACAGTGACCACAGGGCTGTTGAGTCGGTCCCTCCGAAAGTCTTGTCGCTGAGGAAGTAGTCATAGTCGGCGGCGATCGTCCTCACACCAGCGGAAAATCCCCCGAACACCCCCCTGAAAAGCCTGCATGAAGCTCCTGCCAGGTACTCCCACTGGCTTCCGGAAACATATGCCACTTCAACGGAATCGAGATTCCCGGAATAGGGGTTGAATGTGTTGTGAGTTCCCGAATAGTCAAAATCTGCGACTTTGGCAGCTCCGGCGCCCAGAACGACCGGCCCTGTCCGGACGGCAAGAGCTCCGGTGGCGGTACCGAGGATCTGGCCGCCCCTGTTTGCGCCCAGCATGTCGAACACTGTCTCGGTCCATCTGAGCATGCCGCTGTCGAGGCTCAGGGTGTAACCATCAAGAAGACCGAGCTCAGCTGGATTCATGAAGAGACCGGCCGGGGTCATGGTGGGCAGCGCCTTCAACCCGCCTATGGAGGCCACTCGGGCCGTAATGCCCGGAATTGGGGTTCCGTTCGTGAATGAGTCGTTGTATCCGAAACCAAAACCAACTCCTGAAATGACAATAACTGCAAGTATCGCGGAGAAGGGTCTCATGTTCTTTCCGTCCTATGGCTTCCAGGTCATTCCAAAGGTTATGCCTGAATTGGTGTCGGTTACCGATGCCTGCTCGGCATATCCACCGAAAGCATCACCGGTTCGCTTCTCAGAAGTCCATGAAAACGCGGCGTCGAGGTCGAGCCGGGCCGCAACCTTCAGGCTTGCGCCTAAGGAGAGACCGGTTCCCTGCCTGACATCCGATCCCTGGGACGTGAACAGGAAAACCGAGGCCCTTCCGTAGAATTCGTTCCCGGAGAGAAGGGTTCCCCCGAAGACCCTGGCGGAGAATCTGGTCGAGTCGCCGGGGAACTGGATCTCGGCATCCACCCCGATGGAGGGCTCCCACGCGGACATGTCGCCAAGGACCGCGCCGAACGAAGCCCTTGAGGGGTACTTGTCCATTCCGCTGGAATACGCCGCACCAAACCTTGCCCTTTTGATGACCGCTGTAAGTCCGGCCCTGTAGGCCAGAGCGCTTTCATCCCAGGTTTCAACGATGGAATAGGCTGTATCGATGGAAGTGTCATGGAAGTAATCCAGCGTTCCGCTTCCAAAAAGGTAACCGACTGCTGCGCCGGCATAGAGGCCATTCAAAAGCCGTGTTCCGATACCGGCCGATGCGTCCCAGACACTGCCGCTGTTGTTCTGCTGTTCAAACACGATTACGGTATCCGCGCCTTCAATTGTAGTTTCGTAGTACTCGCCGGTGTACGTGAAATCCGAGCGTCTGACAAAACCAAGGCCGGCTCCAAGGCCATCGGACAATGGGAATGCCGCTGTGAAGCCCACTGAACCCAGGGCGATTGAAGAGATGTTGAAGATCCCGTAAGGCGTCTCCACCGACTCCTTGCTGAGCACTGGACCAACTCCGGCCTGAACCCGAGCAGTCCTGAGAAGACCAAGTCCGGATGGGTTCAGCATCAGTGAAGAGCCCCCGACATCGATCGAGGATACGCCACCCGTGGATGCTGTTACGGCATCAAGCCCCGCGAGGCTGGTTCCAAGACCAAACGAAGCGGGGTACCCGTAGCCGAACACAGCAAAGGGAAGCACTGCGACCATAAGCGGAAACATTTTCTTACTCATCACGGACTCCCTTTTTTATGAAAACGGCAACTCCCGCACGGTACCAGCATGCGGCTTGAATCGTTACAAAAGCTTCCGGGACCAGTCCGGGAACCGCAACGGTTCCCGGACTGGCAAAGTTCCTCAGAAGCTGTTCTTCACAAAATCGTATCCGGCTCGAACAGCCCTGGCGTTCAGGTCGATGATCTCCTGTTTTCTTCCCTTGAACACCTGTGGAAGCAACCCCACGATGTCCTCGGATTTGAACATGCCCGTAACGGCAGCGTAAGCGCCGACACTTACCATGCTCTGGACCCTGGTGTCGCCCAACTCGTCCGCCAGCCCGGTGACCGGCACCGCAAAGATCCTGATATCGCTTCGCACCGGTTTCACTTCTATCAGGGTGCTGTTGTAGACAAGTGAACCACCCGGTATGAGAGCTTTTTCGAACTTTTCCATGCTGGGACGGTTCATGGCTATGACCATGTTCGGGTTCACGGCTTCGGCACCGCCAATGGTTTCATCCTGGATGTTCACAGAGCAGTTTGCCGTGCCGCCCCGCATCTCAGGCCCGTAACTTGGAAGCCAGGAGACGTTGTATCCGTACTCCATGGCAACCTGCGCCAGTATCTGGCCCGTCGACATTATTCCCTGCCCCCCGAAGCCGGCGACCCTTATCGACATTTTCGAGTACTCGGGCGCGATCTCCCCCCTGCTGAAAGTGACGGAGGGTCCCTTGGCAAGCCCGAGTTTCTCGATCACCCGGGCGGGATCGACGATTGGTTCGGCTCGGGTTATCACACTTGCTTCGGCACTGCTATCCCTCAGAACGCCCAGCGGGAAAACCGGGATCATGTGCTCCTCAACCCACTTCATGGAATCCACCGGATCCTGTTTCCATCCGCTCGGGCAGGTGGAAAGAACCTCCACGAACTGGAACCCCTTGTGCTCTTTGGCATTCTGCAGCGCCTGGCGAACGGCGGCTCGTGTTTTCCTGATGTTGGCGGGATTATGAAGCGACACTCTGGTAACGAAAACCGGCGCATCGAGCTGAGCGATTATCTCAGCCATCCGGATTGGGTAGCCGTCGGTATGAAGGTTTCTTCCGTAGGGGGTGGTGGTGGTCTTCTGGCCCTCAAGGGTCGTTGGAGCCATTTGGCCACCGGTCATACCGTAGATGGCGTTGTTCACGAAGAACACCGCGATGTTCTCACCGCGGTTCGCCGCCTGGAGGATGTTGTTCGCGCCTATGGCCGCCAGATCGCCGTCGCCCTGATAGCTGATGACGACCTTGTCGGGGTTTGCACGGCTAACGGCAGTCGCCACGGCTGGAGCCCTTCCGTGGGCAACCTGGAAGTGGCCGCCGTCGAAGTAGTAGTAGGCGAAAACGCTGCAGCCAACGGGGCTGATGAGTATTGTGCTGTCAATAATCTCAAGGTCTTCCATGGCCTCGGCGATGAGCTTGTGAAGTATGCCATGGCCGCAACCCGGGCAGTAGTGGGTTCTGTCCTTCTCTGCCCCGGGTTTGTGTTTGTAAACGTCGAGGAACCCCTTGGGTTTTCTGAGTACTGTTTTCTTTTCCATGGCTACACCCCGTAAAGCTCGGAAATCCTGTCGAGGATCTCAAGAGCGGAAGGAACATTGCCGCCAAGGCGGAAGTAAAGGTCACTCTTTAAGGTGCCCTGAAGGGCCAGATTCACATCGTCCACCATCTGGCCGGTGGAAAGCTCGACGGTAAGCACTTTTTCCACGCCGCGCGTGGGAAGGGCTCCGATCTGCTTCTCCGGGAACGGGAAGAGCGTAATGGGTCTGAACAGACCAAGCTTTATGCCCCTTTCCCGGGCTGCGTCGACCGTGTTCCGAAGCACCCGGCTGACGCATCCATACCCTATCACAGCTATCTTGGCGTCTTCCATCCTGTATTCCTCGAACCGGACTTCCGAAGCCTTTGCGGATTCATACTTGGCCAGTAGCTTCCTGTTCCACTCCTCAAGGTCATCGTGGTCGAGGTAGATGGAGTTGATAAGGTTCTTGTGCAGGGGCGTTCCGTAAACCGCCCAGGAAGACCTGTCGGGTATGGAGTTTACGGGTTCGGGTATCTCAACGGCCTCCATCATCTGGCCGACGACCCCGTCCGTGAGGACGAACACCGGATTCCTGTATTTGTCCGCCAGCTCAAAGGCGAGCTTGGTGAAGTCGCACATCTCCTGACAGCAGTTGGGGGCCAGCACGAGGTTGCGGAAGTTGCCGTGACCGCCTCCCTTGACCACCTGGTTGTAGTCGCTCTGCTCGGGACCGATGTTGCCAAGTCCGGGACCTCCCCGCATGATGTCGACTATCACGCACGGAAGCGCTGATCCTGCGCAGTAGGACAGACCCTCCATTTTCAGGCTTATGCCGGGTCCCGAACTGGCGGTCATGGTCCTGCATCCGCTTCCCGCAGCGCCGTAAACCATGTTGATCGCCGCTATCTCGCTCTCGGCCTGAAGAAAGGTCCTGTCAAGCTTGGGCATTATGCTGGCTGCTGCTTCGGCGATCTCGCTCGCGGGTGTGATCGGGTAGCCGTAGTACGCAGTGCATCCGGCCATGACAGCACCGTAAACGGCCGCATGGTTGCCCTTCATGAGCATTTTGGCCATGCTACGCCTCCTTTCGGGGCTGGAAATCCTTGAGGTAAACGGTCACCGCACCAGGCTCGGGACAGTTGTAGAAACAATTCCCGCACCCTATGCAACCTTCCCCGACGTAGGCGCAATAGTGGTACCCCTTGGAGTTGAGCTTTTCTGAGATCACGAGCACTTTCTTCGGACAGGCTGCTACGCAAAGACCGCAACCCTTGCACTCGTCCGAGTTGATCTCGGGACACGGATAGATGGTCACTTCGTGGACCTCCCTTGCTGTGGGAATCGGCTGAAAGAAAACACAATGGAATATAGAATTCATAAGATTACAGAGCGCCGCAGGCAAGTCAACTCAATCCGGTTTTCAGGGGATCGGGGCGGCTCGACCGGGTCGTGACGCGATGATCGCTAGCAGCGCAGTATCTTTCGCCAGTTCGGACCTGCAGCAACATACCCGTTCATTGAAAGCATCAGGGTATCGTGGGGCCAGACCGTGACAAGAACCGAGCGGTGACCAAGGCGGGCAAGAGCCTTCTCAAGAAGAGGCAGGTTGCCCGGTTCCAAGTCGACCACTTCCACGACGGCAGCGGTTCCCTCCCCATGCAACCTCACCTCTCCCAACCTTACTCCACCGGTGGAAAGAAACATCCTGTCGTCATCCCCCTCGAGCACCGGCAGCAGCTGTTTCCTGATCTCCCTCAGTCTGCGTCCGGAAAGGGCACCGGTCGCCAAAAACACGGGAAGCATGATGGCAATGCTGAGCAGGGTTGCCCCATGACCGAGCACGGCCAGCACTGCCGACACAGCGCCATGAAAGAGAAAGGCCCCGCCGGCGAATGCCGAGAGTATCGATCCCTCTCTTTCAGGGATCATCCCACGGCCGAGCGACCCGGCCATTGCTGTCAGCGCCGGTTTGCCCCTCAACCCGGAGACGAGAAGGAACAGGCCCAGTGCGATCTCGGAGAGGGCAAAGGCACCACCGGGAAACGATGTGACAACGGCGATGAGCGTGAGAGACGAAAGCACGAGCCCCTCGAGAAGAAGAATGGGTTTGCGCCGACCTGCGATAACAGATGCCATGTATGCGATAACACCGGCCGAAGCTCCCGCTGCAGCTGCGGCGGTCCCGCTGAAAAACAGGTCACCCGCAAGAAAAAGAACAGCGAGAAGGGCCTCGGGCCATAGATCTCGCATCATTCAACCTCCGGTGGCGGGATATGGAAAGATGGAACCGAGTGCCTCTTGAAGCAAATGTCTCGTGATTCATCAGCAACGGTGGTCGTCAACAGGTTCGATGAATCACAGGCCTTTTCATCTGAAAGAAATATAATACCGACCTCAAGAAACCCTGACAGGAAAAGGACTTGAAGCTTGAGTATTTCGGTGGTCATCCCGGCATGGAATGCCGGCCGAACTATCTCGCAATGCCTTGATGCAATTAGCGCACAATCGTCGCCCCCCCTGGAAACAATTGTGGTGGATGACTTTTCCTCCGACAACACTGTGGTGCTGGCCAGGGCAGGTGGGGCAAAGGTCTTGTGTCTTGCTGAGAATGTGGGACCCGCAGCAGCACGAAACCTTGGAGCAAGTGCAGCCAAAGGTGATATTGTTGTTTTTCTTGATGCTGACGTGCTTATCCCAGATAATCTTCTGGAATTAGTTGCTATTCACTTTAATAATACTTCAATATCCGCCGTTCAGACCATCTACACTCCGGACTGTCCGGGGAGAGGTCTTGTTACTCAGTATCAGAATTTCTACTACCATCACTCCATGGGCAGGCTTGAAAGCGGCAATTCAGCGATTTTCGCCACCTGGTGCGTTGCGGTGAGGCTCCAGGTGTTCCTGGGGATGGGAGGGTTCAACGAGTGCATTCCAGAACCAACTGTAGAGGACGAGGAGTTCGGTTACACAATGGCTGATTCGGGCGGCGTTATCTACCTTGATACCTCGCTTCAGGTTACCCACCTGGCCCGGTATACCGCCACCACCTTCGCCATCAGGCGTCATAGAATGGCGATGGCGCAGGCGAAATCCGGATGGAGACAGATAAAGCAGAGACTGCTGGCCCGATACATGAACGTTCATGAAACCGGGACCCATCACAGCAGATGGGTCGTGCTCTCCATCATTCTGACAATGCTTGCATGGTTCGCTCTGCTTTCGGCTTCAGTGACCGGACGGATCGGGCTGCTGCTTTTCCCCGGACTGCTTGTCCCCGCGCTGCTGTGCCACACCGGCTTTTTCTTCGCAGCAAAGAGGCACTTTCCTGCGCATGTCATTCCGGGATTGGCACTCATGTGCGTTCTGGACATGACGATTCTTGGACTGGGATTGGCGAGGGGAACACTTGAGTTCGTTTTTGGCAAAAAGTACTGAGCAGGGTTGAATCACTAGTTTATTGCAGATCAATAGTTTCCGGTAACAAACTAAGTTATCTAAGTCCGTCCCCTATATTTTCTTCGCGAGGAACTTCCAGATCGTATGCAGGACGCTGAGGCCGTACGGTATGGGTTTTAGGCTGGAGTAGCCCTGGCCGTGCAGGGTGGGGATGGGAACCTCGATGACGGAGAGTTTCTGCCTGATGGCGCCAACGAGCATCTCCGAATCGAAGTTGAAGGTGTCAGAGTATCGGCGGTACGGGATGCGCTCGAGGGCCCTGATGCTGTACGCCTTGTATCCGCTGTGGTAGCTCGTCAGCCTTGCCCGGAAGACGAAATTCTCAAGACCGTTGAGTATCACCGTTCCCCAGTACCTGGCCTGGCTCATTCCGCCCTTCCTCATGTCTCCGTACATTGTCCGGCTTCCGCCCACAACGTCCGCACCATCCCTGAGCGGGGCGATCATCTTCAGAAGGAAGTCGGGGGGGTACTGACCGTCCGAGTGAAGCATGACAACCCCATTGGCCCTGCGCTCAACGGCCCAGTCGAAAGCCGTCTTCTGGGCGGCGCCGTAGCCCCGGTTCCTGTCGTGCCGGACGACCTGTATCCGGGGGAACTGGGCAATGAGCCCGGTGGCGACCTCGGCGGTGTTGTCTGTGGAGCCGTCATCCACCACCAGCAGGGTTTCAAGGGAGTCCCAGGCCTCGCCGGGGATGTTCCTGATAACACCCTCAATGAATCTGCCCGTATTGTATGCGGGCATGAAGCAGGTGAAATTCATTTTCTCGCTCTTCTCATGTCTATGGAAACACGGGACGGCAAACACTACGAAAAGCCCGGAAGTCGCGCAATACACCGGGGAGGTAAGAAATAGGCACCGAAGAAGTGATCGGGGAGTTCCTTGAGCGAAGGCTCGGGGGACGCATACTGGACGTGGCCACGGGAAACGGAAGCTTCATAGGTTTTCTGCGCCATTACGCTGCCCCGGGAACAACGGTCACCGCGGCAGACACCTCATCGACCGCACTGCGCGCCGTGGCCGGCGCCTTCAGGGAAGACCCCGTCTTCCCGGTCCGGGCCTCGGGGGAAAGGCTCTGCTTTCTGAACGGGACGTTCGACGCGGTTGCCGTCGCCAACTCGATCCACCACTTCAGTAACGCCGGAACGATCCTGCGGGAGATGATGAGGGTCCTGAAGCCCGGAGGGCTCTTCATCCTGAGAGAGATGTTCCGTGACGGCGCACAGACGGAACCCCAGAAAACCCATGTCATGCTTCATCACTGGTGGGGCGATGTGGACAGGCTGACAGGGGTGATTCACAACAGAACCCTGACGCGGGGCGAGATCGAGGCCATCCCGCTTGAACTCGGGCTGGCCGATGTTCTCTCAACCGTTCAGACCGACATCGAGACCGATCCAAAAAACCCTGAGAACGCTGCCTATCTCGAGAAAACGATCCAGAGCTGCATTGCCAGGGCGGAAGGGCATCCGGAGCTCATCGCACAGGGCGAGTCGCTTCGTGAGAGGCTGCAACGGGTCGGGTTTGCCGGAGCATCGGCGGTACTTGCTGTCGGGGTTAAAGTGCAGGTGCTTCGTCAGCGCCATGAACGAAGAGACCTTCCCCCTTTCTGAAGTCAGGATAAAGGCTTCTCCCCTGGATGTCTGCGGATTGACAACAGGAGTTTCGACCAGTGAGTTGGTTGCAGCAGTCAGGGAAGGAAGGTAAAGGGAGTAAGGAGCTGGCAGGCCAGAGGGCTTGCGGCTGTAACAGATCCGCTGACTGTTGATACCCGACCAGTGAACATCAGTGTGCCATCACCGCGCGCTGAGAGATGCGGGCTGACGAAGCGTTGCTCCCTGATCATCGATGTTCGACGGCGCCCAGGGCGGCCGGAGTTCCCGCTCGGGGGTCAGGGCCGCAGCCCTTTCCGGGGTCCATGGTTCGATGAAACCCCGGTCGCCCTCCATGTGGAACAGGTACGGGTTTCTGCCGGGAAAGACCGCTTCCATGGCGGCCATGTCCTCCCCGGGGGTCTGGTGGGCACAGAAAACGATGTCGCCATCGAGGAAGGGGTCGGTCGCGAGAAGCCCGCTCATGATGTTGGGGTAACCGTGCTCGCCAGCCTCCATGAACACTACCGCCGGTGGTGTCGCACCCTCCTCTGCCAGACGCGAGGGAATTCCGTCTATGGTCTGCCAGGGCCCGCTCCGAAGGGCGATCCCGTCCGGTATGTACACCATGAAAGTGGTCAGGATGAAAAGGGCGCCGATGAAGAGCACGGCCGTGTTTCCCCATCGCCGAACCGCCTCCCTCATGCCCAGGGCGCAAAGCAGCGCAAAGGCAGGGAGGGTGGTGTAGTAGTGTCTTGGACCGTAGTCGATGGCGGCCGTGTAGTGGATGAACATGAACGGGACCACAGCCAGTATCGGCAGAAAGAGAGCCTTCCACCTCTTGCTCTCGGCCCTGTTCATAAGCAGGAGCAGGGGCGGGACAAGGGACAGGAAAGGCCAGCCCAGCAGGATGGTGCTCCCCGCCCCCGCCTGTTTCGCAATGTTCAGAAGCCCCCGAAGCGGTGTGTGGGTGTGATCGCCGTACTCGGGGAACCATGCCTTGTCGGGTCCGAACCCCAGAAGGCTGCCGCCGCGGGCCATGTTGTATGCCGGTGACAGGGGGTCGCCAGTGTAAAGGGCGTTTGACCAGAGAAAGAACGCCACGGGAATTGAAGCGCCCAGTGAAATGAAGAGCAACGCCTTAAGAGCGCGGACCCTCAGCCTTGCGAAGAGAACAAGCCCTATGGAAAGCACCCAGGGCAGAAGGGTGTAGGGTTTGGCGCAAAGGGACAGACCCAGCAGGAAACCGGCCACCCCGTATCTTGCCTTTGTATCGGTCTGGAAAGCCCTTACCAGGAAAAACAACGCCCATGTCACGAACAGCAGCTCGGAGTTGTGGGCCATGTGGGTCGAGGCCATGAAAAGGAAAAATGGAGAGATCGCCATTATCAGAACGCCCAGCCTTGCCGTCGCCCTCCCCGCGAGGCTTCGGAAGAGAAGGTAGGCCCCGGCCAGGGAAAGGGCACCCTGAAGCGGCCCCATGAGTGCGTTCAGCCCGGCCCGGGTGAAGGGAGCCATGAGAAGGGCATGGATCGGGGTGTACATCACGAACCATCGGCCACGGTCGAAGATGAAGTGTCTGAAGGGAAAGAGGTCTCTGGGACTGGATACCACGGGTTCGGGGGCCCACGCCAGACCCCGGGCGTACATACGGCTCTGGACAAGATAGGCTGCCTCGTCACCGCCTTTGGGAATACCCTCGAGTGGTCCAAATGCAATCCAGGCGGTCATCCCGGCCAGAACAAGAGGCAGAAGCAGCGTGAAACGGACCTCCCCTCCAAGCGTGAGTGCTCTTCCGATAAACCCGGATGGAGCACCCCAGCCCCGGAAGGCGAGGGCAAAAAGGAATGCGGCCGGAACCAGGAGGACGAGCTGAACGGCTTTGTCAGCGGGGCCCGCAAAACGCCCTCCTCCATGAGCATACACCACGAAGGCTCCAAGCAGTAACAGGCCTGCCGCCAAAGAAATCCGCTTCATGTCAGTACCTTTTTCCCCTGATGGCGGAAAACACCGCAGAAAGCGATGCCGGCGCTATCAGAAGAAGGTCGGGCATAACAAGGAGACAAGCCCGGAAACCCCTGAGACCGCCTTCCCTGATCATGTGGAAACAAAGGGGGAGCTGAAGGCCCACGCCAAGAGCCAAACCCGGAAAGAACCAGAGCCCGGCGTGGTTCACGCCTGCCGCCCAGAGGATTCCCGAGGCGACAGCGAACCAGGAGAACACTGCCCCGCCCAGAACGGGGAACATCTCGGAAAACCCAGCTACACTTATCGAGGGGGCTCCCCTTTCCGGGTTGCGGCGCAGAATGTAAAGAGCCTTGGCCCGCATCATGTTCCATTCGTACCTGAAGAACTCGCCCATGGAGTAATCCCTGAGGTGATAGACCCGGATACCGGGAACGATGAGTATCTTCCCACCACGGGCCCAGAGCCTCTCCGAAAAGTCCGCGTCCTCAATCGTTGCCCCGGCGATGTTCTCGTCGAACCCGCCGAGTTCCCTGAACACCCGGGTCCGCACGGCGAAGAAGAAAGTGCCGCAGCCCTTGATGTAGGGTCCGCGGATCCTTCTTGTGAACGTGTGGTGGTAGTAGTAGTTCTTGTAGAAGGTGGCGGCGCCCTTCCCCGGAGCTTCGGGACCGTACACGGCCTGAACCGCGTCGGCCTTCTTCATCTCCTCCCCCAGCCGGGTCCTCCAGCCGGGCTCTGGCACTGCGTCGGAATCGAGGAAAAGGATCCAGTCAGTGGCAGCAGCCATGCCGCCGGTGTTCCTGGTTCCAGCCGCGCCTGGTTTCCCGGTCGAGTACGCAGTGGGCACTCCCAGGCGTTCAAGAACGCTCAGGGAGTCGTCTGACGACCTGTCGTCGACAGCCAGCAGCCTGTCTTCGGGACCGATTTCGCGCTGCACCGATGGGATCACAAGATCAAGGGTCCCCGAGCTGTTGTGTACCGGTATGACAACAGTGAGGGTCAGGGATTGACCTTCCTTTTCCCGCGGGCCAGACCGAGTTGCTCCCCAAGCATCATGAGCAGGCTCTTCGCGCCGTGCCAGACCGCCCTGAGCTGGAAGGCGCTGGTAATGTTCACAAGCCTGTAATAAAGGAACGAGGGCCTGAAAAAGTAGCGTATGTAGGCCAGCCGGCGCAATTCCATGATCTGGTCGCCGTTCATGGTGAACGGGACGAAACAGGGCCTGTCCAGAAGCATTCCCTGATCGTTCAGCTTGTCGCTCATGGTGCCGTACTTCCCCTTCTGAATGCCCTTGAACATCGGGGTTCCGGGGAACGGCGTGATGGGAAAGAACTCGACGGTGAAACTCCCCAGGGTTTTGGCGAACCTGATGGTCTCCATCCCATCTTCGAAGGTCTCGCCGGGGATGCCGAAGATGTATGTCGTATGGGTCTTTATTCCCACGCTGTGGGCAAGCCTCACGGCGAATTTGATGCGCTCGAGGGTCTCATGTTTCATCAGCGTGTCGAGGTTCTTCTGAACACCGCTCTCGACCCCGAAGTTGATGCACCAGCAGCCGGCGGCCTTCATGGCCCTGAGTATCTTCTTGTCTACGGCGTCAGCCCTGCATGAGCACCACCAGCGGACGTTCACGCCCCGTCTGATCATCTCGTCGCAGAATTCGTAGGTATGCCTGTGGCTGTAGGTGAAGTGCTCGTCCCAGAATTTGATCTCCCGGGCGCCGTAGTACTTTATGTAATGCTCTATCTCGTCCACCACGAGGGCGGGGGTTCGAAGACGTATGTGTTTGCCGTACATTTTGTAGCAGTAGAGACAGGTGCCGTTGCAGCCCCTGCTGGCGAGGATCTGCATCACCGGAACCGTTGAAACCTGCTCGAAACTGGGGAAGTACCGCTCCATCTCGCAAAGGTCCACGGCTGGAACGGCAAGTGTGTCAAGGTCGGAAACAAGAGGGCGCTCGCCTGTGAAGACTGCGGCCCCCGAAGCGTCACGGATGAAAAGCCCCCTGACGCCTGACAGGCTTCCGCCCCTGTCAACGGTGTCGATCATCTCGCCGCTTGTCAGTTCCCCTTCTCCGGCGACCACCGCGTCGAGTTCCGGGCACACCGACAGCATGTGTTCGGGCATGGCCGTGGCCCCGTGCCCCCCTATGAAGGTGAAGAGCCCGGGATTGTCGGCTCGGGCTCCCTTGATGAAGGGTTCGGCCTTGTGCCAGAGAATGCTTATGACGTAAACGCCCAGCGCCTGGGCTCCGAAGGCCGCGACCCGTTTGCGCATCTCTTCGTTTGTGTGGAAAAAGCCCTCGAGATAGATGACCTGATGGCCGCGCCGGCGAAGCTCGCCCGCAATGTACTGCATGCCCGGGGTGGGCCAGCAGCCGGCGATCCCACGGGTGTCCTTCGCTCTAATGTCATCGGGTCCCCAGGGAGGGACGACCAGCGCGACTTTCAAGGTATCCCCTTTCGGTACGGTGGCGTAATATGCCGGATGTATGGAAAGTTCCGCAATGTGACCCGGTTCTGAAAGCCATTTCCCGGCCACGGTCAGTGACTTGAAGACACCGGTGTTCCCGCTGCATGTCCCGCCGGAAATGAATGAGGCCGTACATCCGGCAGGAACGAACGCCGGTTCAGTAACTTCCACAACCACCCTGCGGGAGAGGGGGGGAGAAAGGGGTTCCGCTCAGCGGTCATCGACAGTGTTGAGGTTTCAACACTGCTTCCGGGATGAATGCCTGTCAGGTCAACGGTCTGTCTGAAGGCCGGATGGAACCGTCGTCTCCCTGAAGGGTGCGGTTGTGCAGGAAGAGATCCGATTGGGCGTTCCCCCATGATGCCGTCGAAAACCAAATGTGTTCCTCGGGAGCGATCCCGTACTCGAAGGGCACAGCGACGCACCTTCCTGCACTTCCTTCGTGATCCGCCTTCCTTCCCGAACGGCATGCTTCCCCGGAAACCGGTTTGCGTCAATTCCACTCAACACCTTACCGGGTTCAGGGTTCCCCTTCGGATTCCCTTTCCCTGCACGTTCCGCTGGAAACGAATTCAAGGGCTGATCCCGCAACTTTCAGTTCAACCCGCTGCCCGGGGCAGATGTCGCCCCTGAGGATCGCTTCGGCGATCCTGTTCTGGACTTCCCTCTGAAGCACCCGCTTGAGGGGTCTTGCGCCGTAGGCGGGGTCCCAGCCCATCTCCGCAAGCAGTTCCAGCGCTTCACTCGAGGGGACGAGCTCGATGTCCTGTGAGGAGAGCACCCGGTTGAGATGAAGGAACTGGATCTCGACTATCCGGCGTATCTCTTCCCTGGTCAGGCTGTTGAACACGATGACCTCGTCCAGCCTGTTGATGAACTCAGGCCGGAAATGGTCCTCGAGTTCCGCCATGGCCCTTCTCAGAACCTCTTCGCGGGGGAGGTCCCTGCCCAGCGTACCTATCCAGTCACTGCCCAGATTGGATGTCATGATGAGCACTGCGTTGCGGAAATCAACGGTGCGCCCCTGACCGTCGGTGAGCCGGCCGTCGTCGAGTATCTGGAGGAAGATGTTGAAGACGTCGGGGTGCGCCTTTTCGATCTCGTCAAAAAGGATCACCGAATAGGGTCTTCTGCGAACGGCCTCGGTGAGATGCCCCCCCTCTTCGTAACCCACGTACCCCGGAGGCGCACCGATAAGCCTTGAAACCGAGTGCTTCTCCATGAATTCGCTCATGTCAAGCCGGACCATTGCGTCGGGGCTGTCGAACAGAAAGTCTGCAAGGGTCCTGGCGAGCTCGGTCTTGCCAACGCCGGTGGGCCCCATGAAAATGAAGCTTCCCAGCGGGCGGTTCGGGTCCTGAACGCCCGCCCTCGACCTTCTTATGGCCTGACTGACCGACTCGACGGCCTGTTTCTGGCCAACGACGCGTTTCCCCAGGCTCTCCTCCATTGTGAGGAGCCTCTCCCGTTCGCCCTGAAGCATTCGGGACACAGGAACGCCGGTCCATCGCGAGACAACCTGCGCAATGTGCTCGGGGGTCACTTCCTCGGTGAGCATCGAACCTTTTTCCTGGGCTTTCTGCAACTTTTCGCGGGCCTGGACCAGTGAGGACTCGCATTCCCTGAGTGCCCCGTAGCGTATCTCGGCAACAGTGTGAAGGTCGCCCTCCCTTTCCGCCTTCTTCTCCCGCGCCCTGAGCTCCTCCTGACTGCGCTTGAGTTCCCTCACCCTTTCAATGAGTTCCTTCTCGGTCATCCAGCGGGACTCGAGGGCCCCGCGTTCCTCCTTCAGCTCTGAAAGCTGTCTGTCAACAAGCCTTGCCTTCTCCCTGGCCGATTTGTCGTCTTCGCGACGCAGCCCCTCCCGCTCGATCTCGAGCTGGGTCATGCGCCGCCTTATCTCGTCTATGGCGGCGGGCATGCTGTCTATCTCGATGCGTATCCTGCTTGCGGCCTCGTCCACAAGATCGATGGCCTTGTCCGGCAGGAAACGGTCTGTGATGTACCTGTCGCTGAGGCGTGCCGCAGCGATTATGGCCGAGTCGAGGATCCTTATGCCGTGGTGGACCTCGTACTTCTCCCGGATGCCCCTGAGTATGCTGATGGTGTCATCAACGGAAGGGGCTTCGATGAGGATGGGCTGGAACCTCCTCTCGAGGGCTGCGTCCTTCTCGATGTGTTTCCTGTACTCATCGAGGGTCGTGGCGCCTATGCAGTGAAGCTCGCCCCTGGCAAGGGCGGGTTTGAGCATGTTGGCCGCGTCCATGGAACCCTCGGCCGCCCCGGCGCCCACCAGCGTATGCAGCTCATCAATGAACAGGATGACGCCGCCGTTCGAAGCTGCTATCTCCTGAAGAACGGCCTTCAAGCGCTCCTCGAACTCCCCCCTGAACTTGGCGCCGGCCACAAGGGAGCTCAGGTCCAGCATCAGAAGCCTGCGGTCCTTCAGGTTTTCGGGAACGTCGCCCCTGGCGATGCGCCCGGCCAGCCCCTCGGCGATCGCCGTCTTGCCCACGCCGGGTTCGCCAATGAGGACGGGATTGTTCTTGCGCCTGCGGCAGAGCACCTGCATCGTCCTTCTGATCTCGTCGTCACGGCCTATGACGGGGTCGAGCTTTTCCTGCCTGGCAAGGGCCGTGAGGTCCCTGCAGTACTTGTTCAGGGCTTCGTAGCTCTCGTCGGCGCTTTCGCTTGCGACCCTGGATGAGCCCCTGACATGCCTCAGCGCCTCGAGAAAAGCTGCCTCGGTGATACCGGCCCCGGTGAGGATGGTCGCGGCCCCGCCTTCCGAGGCCAGTATTCCCAGAAGGATGTGCTCACTGGCAATGAAGTCGTCCTTCATTCTGGAAGCAGCCTTTTCGGCCTCCTGAAGGGCACGGTGAAAACCACGGGAAGCCACGGGCGCCGCCCCTCCCATTGCCCTGGGAAGCCGGCCAAGCGCGTCTTCAACCCTTTGTCGCACTTCTTCGACCGGGACTTCCATCCGCCCCAGTATCCCGGGTACGATGCCGTCCCCGGCGTCCATCAGGGCTGCCAGCAGATGAAGGGCCGACACTTCGGGGTTGCCGGACGACGATGCCCGGGAGACCGCGCTGTTCACTGCCTCCCTTGTCTTTATGGTAAACCTTTCCTGGTTCATGACTCCTCCTTTTTCATTGATACATAAGCAACGCAAAGACCAGAGAAAGTGTAATTTTACTTAAAGAAATAACTCGCATTCAAACTTACTGCTGTCCTTGCCGTTCGGTCTGTGCCGTAGTGACGCAGTGCAGAGCTTGCATAATCACCGTGTTTTAGTAGCTTTCATCACGCTTGGGGTTCGTTTCACAACATCGGAGGTTGTCATGGTCAACGTTGGTCTGGTGGGCCTTGGGTACTGGGGCCCCAACTTGCTTCGAAACCTGGTCACCAACAGGAGGGCCGGAAGGGTGGTCATCTGCGACCGCGACGAAGGCCGGCTCAACCGGATCGGGGAGAGGTTTCCGAACTGCGAGAGAACCCTCAGTTTCCGTGAACTGGTGACATCGTGCGATGTCGACGCCGTGCTCATAGCCACAGATGTTTCCTCGCATTACCCGCTTGCCATGGAAGCCATGGCCGCGGGCAAGCATGTGTTCGTGGAGAAGCCCTTCGCCGACACCGCCGGGAAGGCCGAGGAGATGTCGGAAAAGGCCGAATCCATGGGCCTTGTGAACATGGTGGGGCACACGTTCCTCTACTCGCCCCCGGTTATCGCCATCAAGGGCATCGTGGACAGTGGTGAACTGGGGGACATCCGTTTCATCACCAGCAACAGGGTGAACCTGGGCCTTCACCAGAAGGACGTTTCGGTGATATGGGACCTGGCTCCCCACGACTTCTCGATGATCTTCCACTGGCTCGACGCCGAGCCCAGCTTCGTGGAGGCGTTCGGCAGCGGTTACGTTATCGAGGGTATTCCCGATGTGGCCTTCGTGAACCTCAGGTTCCCCTGCGGGGCCATTGCCAACGTGCAGGTCTCATGGCTCGCGCCCTCCAAGCTCAGGAAAACGGTGATAGTGGGCAGCAGGAAGATGCTGGTCTACGACGACACAGAGCCGTACGAGAAGGTAAAGATCTACGACAAGGGCGTTGATGTGATTGAACCCGAAACCTTCGGTGAGTACCATCTGGCATACCGCACCGGCGACATCCACAGTCCCAAGCTGGACAGTTTCGAGCCCCTTGCTGTCGAGATGGAAGAGTTCCTTCGCTGCATCGAGACCGGTGGCACACCCAAGACATCGGGCAGAAGCGGTCTGGGCGTGGTGCGCGCGCTCGAGCTTGCCGACGCGAGCCTGGCAGCTGGAAGGTGAAATGACCCCCAGGGGCACCGAGGGTTCAAGAGCGCTTCTGGAGATGCTCGGTGTGGGATCGGTGCCCGGCAGGCAGCCTGGGCTTGATTTCGTGGTCCTCGGCGGATCGATGGCGGCCGTTCTGGGCGAGACGGGATCAGCCGCGGTGGCTCTAGGCGAGTTCGCCGCCGGACTGAGGTCCCCCGTGGTGGGCCGGGTCCTCGTGGGTCGCATCGGCGGGCTGATGACGGCCACCGCCTCCCGTGAGGGCAGGTCGAAGATCGTCTTGATCCCCCCTGACCCGTGTGTTCCCCCCGAAATGACTCCCGGCGGCATCATCAGTCTCGCAGCATCAGCTTCAGGTTCAAAACGCGGCGAAGCCAGGGAACGGACGGCCGAACTTCTCACGTGGCTTGGATTGGCAGGCCACGCTGACATGCCCACGGCCAGGCTGTCCGGTGAGCACCGTCGCCTTGCTTTTCTGGGAGCGGCCCTGGCCTCTGTGCCTTCCTTCCTTGTTGTGGTATGCCCGGTTCACGAATGCCTGATCGAACCATTGACCGACTTCGCGACTCACGGCACCGGGAAGGGAGCACTGTTCGTAGCCTCGCGTCTCGGCGAGATCCCTTCCGGAACTGAAATGATAGCCCTGTGTGACGACGCCGGGGTAAGGGCGGTCGTCAGGCATTCACAGCTCCTTGAAACTGTCAGGGGGGGCTCCGAGATCAGGGTTGCGTTCTATCCCGTGCTGCCCAGGAAGATAATGGAACAGATCCCCGGCATCAGGGACCTTGCGCACCGCGACGGGTACTACGTGTTCAACCACGCTGACACCGCGTACGCCCTGGTCCAGCTCTCCAACACCGCCAGGGCCAATGCCCGTTCGATCGCTCATCTGTCCGTGGCGCCCCCATCCCCGGCGGCCCTTCTTGCCACCTTCACGCCGGAACGGGACATTCCGGCGCCCGACCTTTTCGGCCCGGTAAAAGCCGAAGCAGGTTCATGATAACACTTGCAGTCGCCCGACTTATGTGGCGACGGTTCCGCACTGAACGGGCGGGCCTCTGGAACCTGCTTTTCCTGGCGGGTACCGCAGTGGCAGGAGCCGATTCGGGTTTTCTCCCCTGGCTTTCAGCATTCCTTGCCTCGGGGATACCCATGGCGCTCGTTCTGGGTTGGCAGGCCTCAGGGGAGAGAAGGGGACTGATCCAGCTCTGCGAACGGCACCCCGGGGCCGTGAACAGGCTTTCCACTGCGGAAGTGCTGGCTCCGGCATGCTGCGGGATCGTTCCCGGCGCCCTGGTTGCGATGGCTTCGGGCATCGTACCCTGGCAGTTCTGGCTGGTCCTGCCAATTGTTTCGGTGCTTGCAGCAGCCTCGGCGCTCCTTCTGGAAAAGGCCCTGCCGAAAGGCGGTGTGGTTCTTCTGGGGCTCTACTGGCTCTGGTCTTTCCTTCGCCTCAAGGCTGAGCCCGACCCAAGCGCCCTTGTCTTCTTCCACGGTTACCCCGCTCAGGTGCTCGCCGGGCGGGCCGGGGCACCCCACAACGATGGCTTCGTTGCTGCGTCTGCGGTTCTGGCATGCGTTGTCCTCTACTTTATTTTCAGACGGAACCGGCCAGCCAGCTCCTGAGCGACTCAAGAGCCCTCACGGACAGCATCTTCCTCCGCTCCCTCCGACCTCCTCGGGACCTGACCTGTGGGAACAGCCCGTAGTGGATGTTGCTGGGCTGAAATGGTCCCTGCCCTGAAACCGTGACATGGCGCAGAAGGGCTCCCAGGGCAGTGTCTTCCGGAGGCGGGACCGGTTCAATACCGAAGAGCTGTGCCGACATGAAGATGCCCGCCATCAACCCCGTGGCCATCGACTCGATGTACCCCTCGACCCCGGTTACCTGCCCCGAAAGCATCAGGTCCGGGCAGGCCTTCAGCCTCATGAAGCCGTCCAGAACCTCGGGGCCGTTCACGAAGGTGTTCCGGTGGACGCTTCCGAGCCTGAGGAAGCTGGCCCGTGAAAGGCCGGGAATGAGCGTGAAGACCCTTTTCTGCTCATTCTGGGTAAGCTTGGTCTGAAACCCCACCATGTTCCAGGCGGTCCCAGCTGCATTCTCGCGTCTGAGCTGAACCACAGCGAAAGGCCTGGACCCGGTACGGGGGTCGACGATTCCCACGGGCTTCATTGGGCCGTGGGCCAGCGACATTTCACCGGTGTCGGCTATCGCCTCAACGGGCTGGCACCCCTGAAAGTGCAGCTCCTTCTCGAAGGGGCGGGGAGGAACCCTTTCAGCCCTCCGCAACTCGCTTACGAAACTGCGGTAGGTCTCCTCGTCCATGGGACAGTTCAGGTAATCCGCGCCCTCACCCTTGTCGTACCGGGACTGGGGAAAGACCGTTTCCATGTCGATGGATGCTGCGTCCAGAATGGGGGCGATGGCGTCGTAGAAGTAAAGGTGCTCTCCGCCGGTGAGCAGTCCGAGGGCTTCCGAGAAGGCCGGACTCGCCAGTGGCCCCGGGGCCGCGATGCACGGACCGGGGGGGATCGTGACGACCTCACGGTGTTCAATGGATATCAGGGGGTGTGACTCGAGCTGCCTTTTCACTTCCGTGCTGAACAGGGTACGGTCAACGGCCAGGGCGTCACCCGCGGGAACGCTCACCGAGTCGGCTATCCTCATGAGCCTTGAACCAGCGAGCCTCATCTCCTCCTTCAGAAGGCCGGGTGCGTTCTCGGGATTCCCGGACCGCAGGGAATTGGAGCACACCAGTTCCGCGGGCAGTCCCGTTTTGTGTGCCGGTGTTGTCACGACCGGCCTCATCTCCAGCAGCCGCACCCTGATCCCGCGCTCCGCCAGCGCGAACGCCGCCTCACACCCCGCCAACCCCGCCCCAACAACGGGGACGGACTTAGATAACTTAGTTTGTTCGTCTATATCCATGCCATCCAAATCTTTACAAACAAAACCATCACACTGGGAGCAAGACCATTGAAGTCAGGCAACTCCGGCAAATGTAACACACGGACCGCCAAAGCGGAGCGCCAATGAACGGCTGCCATACAAAATCGGTATGATTCGGTTTGTTTCAAAGGGGAAAACTATGTGCGGCGTAACCGGAATCGCAACAAGAGACATGTCCCGGGAAACCATGAAATCCCTGCTGTCAAGCATGAACGGAGTTCAGCGGCACCGGGGTCCGGATGAAAGCGCCGTACTGGTACATGACGGAGTCGGGATCGGATTTGACCGGCTGGCGATACTCGATCTCACCACCGGTATGCAGCCCATTACCGCGCCCGAAGACGGGGTTACCATCGCCTGCAACGGGCAGGTCTACAACTATTTGGAACTCAGGCAGATGCTTCCGGGACAGAACTTCACCACCTCCGGCGACATCGAGGTTGCGCTTCAGCTTTACAGAAAACTCGGCACCGATTTCCTCTCCCACCTCAACGGAATGTACGCCGGCGTCATACACGACCCCGTCCGCCGAAAACTCGTTCTTTTCAGGGACAGGTTCGGCATAAAGCCAATGCATTACACCATCACACCTCACGGCTTCTTCTTCTCCAGTGAGATACCCCCGCTCCTTCAGGCACCCGGAGTCACGGGAGAGATCGATACGGGACTTCTCCCTGTCTTCTTCACTTACCGGTACCTGCCGGGGGAGAGAACGATCTACCGCCGGATACTTCGACTGCCACCGGGATCATTTCTCGAATTCGACCTGGAAAACGGGACTTTCCGGATCACCCGCTACTGGAACTACGACTTCACGAGAACCGAGCATTACCGTGATGCGGATGAAGCCGCAGAGGAGTTCCTCAGGCTCTTTCGTGACTCGGTTCGCATTCGTCTCCGCTCTGACGTCGAGGTGGGAAGCTTCATCTCGGGCGGCATCGACTCTTCGGCCGTTGCTTCGCTGACCGCGGGGATCAAACCCGACCTCAAGCTGTTCACGGTGGCGTTCACCGAGGAGGCTTACGATGAAACCCATCAGGTTGATCATTTCATAAGATCCTCGGGCGACCTTTTCGCGAACACCAGGCGTTTCGTGCGCAGGTGCTCCAGGGACAGCCTCAATTCCCTTCCGGAGATTGTGAGAGCCCTCGGGGAGCCGCTTTCTCTGGGAGCGGTGCTCCCCACTGACCAGGTCTGTGAACTGGCAGCGGAGCATGTGAAGGTGGTGCTGACCGGGGAAGGGGCTGACGAGATCTTCGCCGGCTACAGGAAATTCCTCGTGGAAGACGCCTTCCTAAACTACCGAACGTCGGGAAGTTCCGAACGGAAACGCCTTATGGAGCTGTACCCCGAACTGGGACGAAGGCTGACGGCGGGTGATGCGGACCCGGTGGGAAGGCATATCGCCTCAGAGTCACTTTTTTCCTCGGGGGAACTTCACCGGCTCCTCGGCACTCAAACCGGGCCGGGCGTCACTCTCCCGCTGGAAGACCTGCCCGACCTGAGGCAGATCCATCCCGTAAAGGCAATGCAGGCGCTTGAGTGCCGCACCAGGCTGCCGGACTACGTCATTGCCCGGCTGGACAGGCTCAGCATGCGCCACAGTCTTGAAGCGAGAACACCCTTTCTTGACTACAGGCTTGCGGAATTCGCTGCTTCCCTTCCCGTGGAACTGAAACTGAGGCCTTACGAGTCCCTGGACAAGTACATATGCAGAAAGGCTTTCGCTGAGTCGGGCATCCTTCCCGACGGCATCGCCATGCGACCCAAGAAACCATTCACCATGCCGATGGCCCAGTGGTTCGAGAGTGTTTCGACCCTTCCCGATCCCCTCAGGGACATTGCCGAGGGAGGGGAAGTCGACAGGCAGGGTATACTTGACGGTAAGATGGTGAGGGAGCTTGCAAAAGCAGTGACAGGACGGGGCGTGGGACCCGAGACCCTGGTTTCAGGAGCTGACCGCTTTTTTGCCCCTTTGATCTTCACCCTGTGGTACAAGGAGTGTGTTGAAAAACGCTAGCTATGCACAGCAGCTCGCAGAGCTTATGGCTTCACGGCTGAGCAAGCCCAGGCTGCGGCAGTTCGGGTTCGAGTATGAGTTTCTGCCGGGACGGCCGCTTCACCCCGAAGACCTCTCCAGTGTTCAGAGCATTCTGAAAGAGATGGACTACAAAGAGGAACCGGGCCTGTTCAGGGGACCTGACCACTACGTCACCTTTGAGCCCGGGGGGCAGATCGAGTTCTGCAGCATCCCGGTCCTCCCGACCGATGAGGACACGGTGCAATCCATTCTGCGCCGGGCGGAGAGCGTGATCGGCGAAGTCGGGAACAGGCTGGGGTTCATCTACATACCCACAGGGTACATTCCGGGGCGGGGAAGTGCACCGATGCTTCTTGACAAGCAAAGGTACCACGACCTTCACAGACTTCTGGAAACGACAGGAACCAGGGGCCACGAGATGATGAAGGGGACGGCGGCCATCCACTTCCATGTGGCGCTGCTCTCCCTCGAGGAACTCCCCAGGGTCTGGGCAACGGTCTGCGAATTGTCCCAGTCCCCGGGATTCGCGATGGGCCCCCAGAGGCGGGACATCTGGAACAACACCGACCCATCCAGGTGCGGTCTGCTGTGCAGGGGCGACAGGATCCCATCCACTGACCATCGGGAGTTCCTGAGAAGGGTGGTCGATTTCGGGATGGGCGCCCTCGACCTGGGTACTGGCTTGCCATATGGAGAGCTTACGGACAGGAGTTTTCCCGAATTCCTTGACCATCTCACAACGCTGTTCACAGATGTTAGGATCAACATGAAAGGGATAACTCTGGAGCTTCGAACCCTCGACTCCGGACCATCCGGGTACTTTCTGGAAAAATGGCGGCAGTTCCTCGACCTGATGCGACAATGTCCTGACAGTTAGCAGGTTGACAAAAAAGGAACATGCTGAAAGGAACCAGAGATGAACGACATTGAACCGAAAAAAAGCAGGGATTTCATCCGTGAGGTGATCGACAGGGACAGAGCTGAGGGCAAGCATGAGGGCAGGGTTTACACCCGTTTTCCGCCGGAGCCCAACGGATACCTTCATATAGGCCACGCGAAGGCCATCTGCACCAACTTCGGGATTGCCGACGAGTACAAGGGCAAGGTCAACCTCAGGTTTGACGACACGAACCCGGTCAAGGAAGAAACCGAGTTCGTGGATGCCATAAAGGCCGACATTCAGTGGCTGGGGTTCAACTGGGACAATGAGCTTTACGCCAGCGACTACTTCGAGCAGATGTTCGTCCATGCGGAAAGGCTCGTTCGGCAGGGGGACGCCTACGTATGCGACCTGACGCCGGAACAGGTCAAGGAATACCGGGGCACTCTCACCGAGCCGGGAAGGGAAAGCCCCTTCAGGAATCGGAGCATCGGGGAGAACCTCGAACTTCTGAGGGGAATGCGCAACGGAGACTTCCCCGAGGGAAGCCGGACACTTCGCGCCAGGATAGACATGGCAAGCCCGAACATGAACATGCGTGACCCGGCTATCTACAGGATACTTCACAGGGCGCACCACAGAACTGGCTCGGACTGGTGCATCTACCCGATGTACGACTACGCCCACTGCCTGGAGGACTCCATCGAGGGCATCACCCATTCCCTCTGCAGCCTGGAGTTCGAAGACCACAGACCACTCTACGACTGGTTCCTTTCAAAACTTGGAGTCTTCCACCCCCAGCAGATCGAGTTCGCCAGGCTCAACATGACCTTCACCGTCCTCAGCAAGCGATTTCTAAGGGGGCTCGTCGAAAATGGGGTGGTGGGCGGATGGGACGACCCGAGAATGCCGACTCTCAGAGGGATGCGCCGCAGGGGTATCCCGCCCGAGGCCGTGAGGCTCTTCTGTGACAGGATCGGTCTCGCCAAGCGTGACAGCATGGTGGATATCGCCCTGCTGGAACACCTGGTGCGGGAGACCCTAAACAGCAGCGCGCCCAGGGTAATGGCCGTTCTGAACCCGATCCGCCTTGTGGTTGAGAACTATCCGACCGGGCAGGTGGAGATGTTCGACTACCAGATCAACCCCGAGGACGAATCCGCGGGTACCAGGAGCATTCCGTTCTGCCGGGAGCTTTTCATCGAGCGGGAGGACTTCATGGAAACCCCGCCGCCCAAATTCTTCAGGCTTTCGCCGGGCGCTGAAGTGAGGCTCAGGTACGCATACCTCGTGAAGGCAACGGGCGTCGAAAAGAACGCCGACGGCGATGTCACAACCGTCAGGTGCACCTACGACCCCGAATCCCGCGGTGGAAACAGCCCTGACGGCAGACGGGTCAAGGCCACCCTTCACTGGGTGAGCGCCGACCACAGCATCCCCGCTGAGGCCAGACTGTACGACCGGCTGTTCAAGTGTGAGAACCCGCTGGGCGAGGACGGAGACCTGATCGACCACCTCAACCCCGATTCACTGGTGACCCTTGAGGACTGCAGGGTCGAGTCCCATATGTCCTCCGCCATGCCGGAACAGAACTTCCAGTTCGAACGGATGGGGTACTTCTGCGTCGATGCCGACTCGGCTCCGAACCGTATGATTTTCAACAGGACGATCTCGCTCAGGGATACGTGGGACAAGATCAGACGGAAACAGTGACGCTCGCTGGAAAAGAAGACATCAATGACGGGCGGTGACCTTTCGCGGCCGGATTCCTATGACTATGCCCGCGATCACCAGAACCAGTCCCAGAACCGTGGCGGGAGCGATGGGCTCGCGCACAATCAGGGCTATGACACCAAGGCTGAGAAACGGCGTGATGTAGATAAGGCCGCTGACCCGTGATGCCCTGTCGCTTCGCTTCAACGCGGTGTTCCACAGCAGAAATGCCAGCCCCATCTCAAAAAGGCCGATGTAACACCCTCCCGCGATGACTTCCCGTCCCGTTGGAAAAACCTCGGCGGTCAGAAACCCCCAGATCACGAGATACAGCGTTCCGAAACAGAAGTTCAGGAAGAGGTTCCGCGCAACCGAGCCTTCAGCCCTGGTGTTGAGTATCCAGGACAGCGACCAGATCACTGTGCTTGCGAATGCCAGCACCAGTGGGAAGAGTGGAACGACACCTGACGTGCCACCCCGAAGCAGGGCCATAAGCACGACTCCCGAAAAGCTGACTGCGATCCCGCCCATTGCTCCCGCGGTGAGTCTCTGCCCAAGGAGGGGGACCGCGAGAAGCGTCAGCGTGAGCGGCCAGAGGTAGTTGACGACCATGGCGACCTGGGCCGGAAGCCCGTCGTAAGCCGACAGAAGGACAAGGTAGTAAAGAAATGGGTTCAGCGCTCCCCGCAGGGAAGCGGCACGGAGATCCCTTCGGGTGAAGCCCCCGCCTCCGTGGCGGAACGCGACGAGAAAGACCAGGGTGGAAGATGCGGAAGCCACAAGAAGAACCTGCCAGGGAGTGCCGTGATCAAGCGAGAGCCTGAACGCGGATGCTGCGGTTGACCACAACACCACCGCGCCCAGGGCGCGCACCACTGCCTGGGAGTTTCCATCCATATACAAGGGGCGCCTCCACCGCCAGCCACAACATATTGTATTCCCTTGCACAGGCAAAGCGGGTGAGCGATGCCCGGTCGTCCCCGGAACGCCTTTTCTGTGGGTGAAAATCGCATATCCTTGGTGATAAACAAGATAGCGCTATATATAGATATCATGAGGGGTTTCCGACACAACCTGTTGTGGTTCTTCCCTTGACCCGGGTTGTCATACTGTTATCTTCGCCTCTGTCAGAGGAGGCAAAAGCTCGGGGGAGGGGTGATGGACTGGCTTGTCAGAAAACGCGACGGTTCGATACAAGCATACGGTAAAGTCAAGATAGAACAGGCCATCAGAAAGGCCCTCGAAGCCTCGGAAACCCCGGGTTTACCCAGGGAGATGGCAGACCAGGTCGAGACCTCCCTCTACATGAATTACTTCAAGGGCGGAACGATCCCGACGGTCGAGAAGATACAGGACTGTATCGAGGAAACCCTGATACTCAGGAATCTCCCCGCTGCGGCCAAGCAGTTCATCCTCTACCGGGAAAAACGCAACGAAGCCCGGGAAGTCAACTCGATCTTCAGCGGTGTGGACAATCTCATCGCCGACTACCTTGGCCGCCAGGACTGGCGGGTCAACGAAAACAGCA
Organism: candidate division Hyd24-12 bacterium UBA6080; assembly: GCA_002436025.1. Classification (GTDB taxonomy): domain Bacteria; phylum Fermentibacterota; class Fermentibacteria; order Fermentibacterales; family JCC-6; genus UBA6080. Next base: position 28,622 of record DIXM01000004.1, on the reverse strand, counting down.
ACATGAACTACAGCCTTCAGGGGCTGAACTTCTACCTTTCCTCATCAATCACCGCAAGGTATTGGTTGTCAAAAATATACACTCCAAGAATCCGTGAATACCAGGAAAACGGCGATGTCCACATCCACGATCTCGGCATCCTTGGACCCTACTGCGTGGGATGGGACCTTCAGACCCTTCTAAGGGACGGTTTCAGGGGCGCCAGGGGCAAGATCGAGTCATCCCCGCCCGCCCACCTCAGAACCGCCCTTGGACAGGTCGTGAACTTTTTCTACACCCTCCAGGGGGAGGCTGCGGGCGCCCAGGCCTTCAGCAACTTCGACACCCTTCTTGCACCTTACATCCGTTACGACGGGCTTGACTACAAGATGGTCAGGCAGTGCATCCAGGAGTTCCTGTTCAACGTGAACATCCCCACGAGGGTTGGTTTTCAAACCCCCTTCACCAACATCACCATGGACCTCAGGGTTCCCGTGACCCACCGCGACATGAAGGTTGTCGTGGGGGGAGTGGAGATGCCCGAGACATACGGCGAGTTCCAGGAGGAGATGAACCTGTTCAACCGCGCCTTCTGCGACCTCATGATGAAGGGCGACGCCAGGGGAAGGATCTTCACATTCCCGATACCCACCTACAACCTCACACGCGATTTCGACTGGGAGGACGACGAGCTCCAGCCCCTCTGGGAAATGACTGGGAAGTACGGCATCCCTTACTTCAGCAACTTCGTGAACTCGGACATGAACCCTGAAGACGCCAGGAGCATGTGCTGCCGTCTCCGTCTGGACAACAGGGAACTCAGAAGGCGTGGTGGCGGACTCTTCGGCGCCAATCCCCTCACCGGCTCAATCGGTGTTGTGACTGTCAACCTCCCCCGAATTGCCTACATGACCAGGGGCAGCATGGAACGCTTCGAGAGCCGACTCGCTTCGGTGATGGAAGCCGCCCGTGAATCCCTGGAGTTGAAACGGAAGTTCATCGAGGAACTCACCGAGCGGGGGCTCTACCCATACACGAGGCACTACCTGTCCGAGGTCCGGGAGGCTTCCGGCAGCTACTGGGCCAACCACTTCAGCACAATAGGGCTCATCGGGATGAACGAGGCGTGCCTCAACTTCCTGGGTTCGGGCATTTCATCCCTGGAATCCAGGAACTGGGCAATACAGGTGCTGGATTTCATGAGGGTAAAACTCGAAGAGTTCCAGCAGACGACCGGCAACTTCTACAACCTCGAAGCGTCTCCGGCTGAAGGCGCAAGCTACAGCCTGGCAAACAAGGACATTCAGCAGTTCCCGGGCATCGTTACCCAGGGCTGCTCCAACCCCTTCTACACCAACTCGGTTCATCTTCCGGTGAACACCCCGATGGATGTCTACAGCCTTCTTGAACACCAGGACCCGCTTCAGACGAAGTTCACGGGGGGAACCGTGGTGCACATCTTCATGGGTGAATCGATAAAGGACTGGAGGATGGTCCGGACACTTGCGAAACGGATCGTCAGCCGTTTCCACCTGCCCTACTTCAGCTTCACTCCCACATTCAGCGTCTGCCCTGTACACGGGTACATTGCAGGCGAACACGGGATATGCCCTTACCGCCACAGCGACGAAGAGCTTGAGATCTACGGCGAGGTGATGGACTGCACCGAACCGCTCCCCGATGGAAGTTTTAGAACAATTGACGATAACATGCAGGCCGCGAAACAGGGAAGCCTGTTTCTCAACATGGACAAGGTGGAGTTGTGATGGAGAAGGTAAAGGCAGTAAAGACCGAGATCTATTCCCGCGTCGTGGGCTACTACAGACCGGTGCAGGACTGGAACCGCGGCAAGCAGGAAGAGTTCAGCCTCAGGGAATACATCGACATCGAACCGGAAGAAAAGGACAAGACGGATTGATCCGCTCCATTGTCGGAACAAGCCTTATCGAGTATCCGGGAAGAATAAGCGCCGTCATCTTCTCCGGGGGGTGCAACCTGTCCTGCCCCTTCTGCCATAACCCTGAACTGGTTCTGCCCGACCTTCTCGACCACCAGTTCTCAATAAGCGATGAAGACGTCGTGCAATCCCTGCAAAAACGCAGCGGCTTCATAGACGCAGTGTCCGTGACGGGGGGCGAACCCCTTTTCCACGGGGGGACGGTTGATCTTCTGGGAAGGATCCGCAGGGAGACCGGCCTTCTTGTGAAACTGGACACCAACGGAACCTTCCCCGACCGGCTTACCGATTCCCTTCCAAACGTGAATTATGTCGCAATGGACATCAAAACATCCCCGGACAAGTATCCCCTCGCCACCGGGGGAGGCGCGTGCTTCGCCGATGTGGCAAGAAGCGTGGAGATCGTGAAGGGTTTCGGCGACTACGAGTTCAGGACCACCATGGTTCCCGACCTCGTTACACCCGACGATATCAGGGAGATACTGGCTGTTCTGGGCCCCGTGAAAAGGTTCGTGATCCAGCAGTTCAGACCCGGAAAGACCCTGTCGAGGTCAATGAGCGAGCTCAGACCATATCCCACACTGATGCTGGAAGACATGGCAGACGAGGCAAGGGAGTTCGCGTCCGAGGTCACGGTCCGCATCTGACTGGTCAGCCGCTTTTATCGCGCCATCTGGACAGAGGCAGCACAGGTGTTCCGAAACAAAGCAAGTTAAGATGCAACAACCAGGGTTGGTCCATTCCCATCACACCTGCAGGGAAAAGCTCTGTGACAGAACAAGGAATGGTTTTCCTGCTTGCTACATCTTGTCCAACATGATTGTTTTTACTATCTTTTTGTGGCGAAATGTATTGTTGCAGATGGCATTATGAAACGGTAGTAACTTGGCTATAGTAACATTGATCACACTGTTGACAGCCTCGCTCTCATCTCAAACCATATCCAACCGGTGGATCGATTTGGTAATCAACGATGACGCTGCCCAGGGTTACGCCGGGTCTATCACCTCCTTGAAGGACAAGTTCTCGGGTATGTATGCAGCCACTCCCGAGCACCCGTTCGCCTGTGTCAGATACGACGACTACGGACCGGCCAGTGGCTCGGTCGTTTGTACCGACACATCGGCTGTGTTCACCACATCATCAATGACAGGTCCTCAGGGAAATCTGCCGATCTCTGTCACAATCGAATACACTTTGGTTGAGCGCGGGGTTGAGATAACCTGCACACTTCAGTTCCTTCAGGACGTGGAGCTTCTGAAGCCGCTGGAGATGCGGTTCAATACACAGGGCTGGACCACAATGACGATCGAGAATCAAACCGGCCTGGATGAATCGTTCCCCCTTGATGCCAGTACATCCTTCCAGAGGTTCAGCGGGAGTCAGATGGTGCGTCTCACGGGCGGCAACGATACTCCTTTGCTTTTCATCTTTCCCAATGTATCCAAGGGCAACATCTGGATCGAAGACTACGGCCAACCCTGGATCGCGCTTCTTTTCTTCGACACCGAGAACCCCAGAGAGAACTGCCAGGGACCCGACCTGCACTCGCTTATCCCCGCTGGTGAAACCGTTGAGTACTTCGTAAGGATAAGCATGGACGAGTTCTTCTCCCCGGTTTTTATCAGCAACCACCCGTACGGGTTTGAGAGGACCTCAGCCTGGATGCTTGATGAACTGCCGTTCATTCATCCTGATCAGGGCTACATCTGGGGATTCTCAGAAACCTCGGAGGGATCTGAACCCATCAGCGCGGAACTGATACAGCTTCTCGAAGAACACGCCACAATGAAGATGGACTGGCTGATCCTCCCTGATGCGATACTCACACCGAACCGGGATTCGGTATGGGCCGAGCCCGGCTGGGAGTCGAGCTGGTCCCACTGGCACGGCACATGGAGGATCAGCACCGAGGCAACGGACGAGTACTTACAATGGCTCCTGAACATACAGAACGATGCCTACCCATGGGCGGACCGGATCACGATGGGCAGCCACGGCTACCATCATACCCCCAACGCTGACTCCTCTTACGGTGGGTTTCACGAGTTCATCACCTACGAGCCATGGGAACACGGCGAACGGTTCAGAATGAGCATGAGCGACATCGACGACATGGGGTTGGACACAAATCCGGTGAATGTGGTGCGCTTTCCCGGTCACCGGACTTCACTCAGCGGTCTGTGGGCAGTCATCGATCATGGTTTCGAATTCTACTGCAATGGCTGGCGGCTGACTGACTGGTTCGCCGGCAACCAGTTCCGTAATCAATGGATCACCATGTACCAGAATCCCCAGGGAAGGATATGGGGTTCAAACACCGTATGGTGGGGGGACTTTCAGGCTGATTATCCGTGCGAGTACCTCTCCGACGTCCTTGAGCGCGGTAAATTCGCCCTGCTGGGCTGTCACCCCATCTCAATGCTGAATGGGGGACAGAACCCTGAAGCCTACAACCGAATCGACAGCATACTGACTTCCATGGAACAGGACTACGATCATTTCGGATGGCTCTTCCCCTCCGAATACGGAGACTACCTGGAAGCCTGCTACAACATTTCGGTAAGAAGGATAAGGAGCAGTGAAGCCCAACTCAGCATGGAATTCGACGGTGCGATACCGGAGGGAATGACTTTCTGCGCAAGGCTCAACCCTCCGATTCAGGTTAACAATGTCACCCTGGATGGAATCCCCATGGACTGGGAACTCCGTTCAAACGGCAGACTGTTTGCAGTTTCCAGCCAGCATGCGGCCGGTGTTCATACACTTGAGATTGATTTCCTGCCCGTGGATTTGCCTGACAACAACACCGGTTGTCAAATGTCGGTTCAGAACCCATGCGGTTTCAGTTCAGTGAGGATACACCTGTCCGGAGAACCCCCGACCAGCCCCCTCGAGGTATCATTGTTCGACGTCAGTGGAAGGGTGGTTTTCAGTGGAATGACAGACTTCCGCACTGGTGAGGCTGAACTGCCTCTGTCGAAATCCCTCCCTTCCGGTTTCTACATTGTCAGTGTCCAATTCGAAAACAGAAGAGTCTCAGCGGGAACAATCATTCTAAGATGATCTCCGCCTCTTCCGAGGTTGCGGTCCGCATCTGACGGGAATAACGGTATGTTCCGAGTGCACATGCCCCGGGATTGGAAAGCCGAACAGCTTTCCGACCTGATGACCCTTCTTCCGCCGGACATCGATGTAACCCAGCTCCCTTCACCGGTGGACATGGTTGTCTGCGGAAGGCCCACTGTCGATCTTCTGCGCTTCTGCACTCCGTCTTACCTCCTGATCCCATTCGCAGGCGTTCCCCGGGAAACCCTGGAACTCATGAGTGTTTTCCGGTCCATCAAGGTTCACAACCTTCATCACAATGCCGGGGCTGCGTCTGAAACAGCACTTGCCCTCATGCTTGCCGCCGCCCGGGGAATACCCGTTGCCGACGCGGCCCTGCGACGGGGGGACTGGTCCCCGAGGCACTCCCCAGGCAGTGCAATCCTTATTGGCGGGTCAAGGGTTCTCATTCTCGGCTGCGGAAGCATCGGAACCCATTTGCGAAGGGCTTGCGAAGCTCTCGGGGCGGTTGTTCACGGAGTCAGGAGAAACCCCGACCCCGACCCGGCGATCCACAGTCCCGATTCACTGAATGACCTTCTGAAGACGACCGATTTCCTGGTATGCTGCCTCCCCCTCACCGAAGAAACCCGCGACATGGTGGGCACCCAGCAGCTTTCCCTGCTGCACCGCCGCAGTGTGCTGGTGAATGTGGGCCGGGCGGAAGTCGTAACCGAAGAGCCCCTTTACAACGCGCTGTCAAGGGGCGAAATAGGGGCAGCCGGCCTGGATGTATGGTACAGGTACCCGGGTGACCCGGAGAAAACCATGCCATCCAACCTGCCTTTCCACGATTTGCCCAATGTTGTGATGAGCCCTCATTTCGCCGGTGCTTACGGGGTCCCGGAGCTCGAGCGGAAGCGAACCGAGGAGATTGCCCGGGCCATAGTGGCCGGGGCGGAAGGCAGGCCTGTGCCCAACCCTGTGAACATTGAACTCGGCTACTGATCGAGGAGCAACGTGTCGAGCCGCCCTTTCCCCGGTGGACGCCATGAACGGGACAGCCCCCTGAGGTCGATTGAACTGGCTCTTCCGGCCCCGATCGGCGCGATCATGGTCGAGGTCGTCTTCGAGCCCAGGAAGCGGATAACGATAAGGATACGCCCGGACGGCAGGGTTCGGGTAACTGCACCCCTCTCGGCGGAAAATGGGTTTGTGGAGAAGGTTCTTCTGGAGAAGAGCAGGTGGATCGCGCGGCATCTGGCGAGGCTTGCCGCGGCACCGCCGGTCCCGGCGGTCTACATGCCCGGAGCGGTACATTTCTTTCTGGGTGACCCCTTCACCATTGCCCCGCTGATGCAGGGCCGTTCCGGTGTGACCCTGTCGGACGGGCGGCTTCTGGTCTCATCTCCGGCCCCTGAAAACCCGAAGACGCTCGAGAAAGCTCTTCGCCGATGGTACAGGAAGCAGGCGGAAACAATCATCGGTGAAAGGCTGGGCGTATGGAGCCCCCGATTGCCTTTCCTGCCCGATCACGAGGTGCGGTTCAGGTGGATGAAAAGCAGGTGGGGCAGCTGCTCCCGCGGAAACTCCATAGTCTTAAACATCCAACTGGTGAAGGCACCACTTTCGTGCATTGACTACGTTGTCGCGCACGAGCTTTGTCACACGCTTCACCACGACCACGGCGCCGGTTTCAAACATCTGCTGGACACCGTAATGCCGGGCTGGAAAGCATCGGCGGACCGCTTGAAAAACCTTCCGGTGCTGCTATAATCCGGTCGAACCCAAACCGAGAGGAGACAATGTGAAGAATGCGTGCCTGATAACCGTGGCGGCCCTCGTTTTCATCCTGCAGGTTCCGTTCTCACAGGCCGAGTTCATCTACGCCGTTCAGGACGATGTTCTGTACCAGGCCGACCCAAACTCCGGCACATGGACGGCCCTGTCCGACACGTGGGCCGGCACCGAGCTCCTCACGTTCTGCGCCGGCAGCATGTACGCCATTCAGGGGGATGGCCTTTACGAGGTTGACAGAAGCGGCTCCTGGACATCCCTCACAGACCTCTGGACAGGCACCGTCGCACTCACGGGCGGCGAGGGCTGGCTGTACGCGGCCCAGAACGATCTCATCTACCGGATCGACCCCGCAACCGGCGACTGGGAAACCGTTCCCGGCGATTACGCGGGAACGACCCATCTGGCCTGGGCCCGCGGCGCGCTGATGGTCCTTCAGAACGGCTATCTCTACCGCACGGATCCCGTGACCGGTGATTTCACCGAGCTGCCTTCCAGCTACGATGGCACGACCGCCATGGCTGGGACCTCCGACGCTCTGTTCGTGATCCAGGGCGACGTGCTCTACAGTGTCGATCCCCGTACGGGAGACTACGTGAGCCTCGGCGGCGGATACGAAGGCGCCACTGAACTGGGTGCATGGGGCAACCATGTTTACTGCGTCTGGCAGGGCTCTCTCTGGAAAACCAATGCCATCACCGGCGAATACGAGTCACTCGGAAGCGCCTGGGAAGGCACAACCGCTCTCTGCGTCTTCTGACGTTCCCCGGGCCCCCGTCAACAAAGGCGGGGGCTCAACCCATCTCCGACCTGTTCCTGCCGGCTGCCTTGGCTTTATAAAGGGCTCCGTCCGCCCTGGCAATGAAGGACTCGGAGGTTTCGCCTGCCGTCAGCTGCGCTATCCCAACCGAGACCGTAAGCCATTCACCTTCGGGCGGCAGTGTGGCTGTTTCAGCAGCAACGGTATTCCGGATCCTCTCCGCTGCCAGGAAAGCTCCTGCGGAATCGGTCAGGGGAAGCATGACAACGAACTCCTCGCCGCCATACCTGGCCATTAGATCCGTCGGGCGCATCCTTGAGCCCAGAACGGCGCCGATTTTTGAGAGTGCGGCGTCACCCGCCTGATGACCATGCGTGTCATTGTACTTCTTGAACTCGTCCACATCGATCATCAGGAGTGACAGGGGCTGATTTGTTCTCATATGCCTCCCCACCATCCGCGGAAGGCTCTCATCGAACCACCTTCTGTTGTGAAGGCCGGTCAGGATGTCCACCTTTGCTTCCTGTTCGAACCTCTGCCTCAACCTGATGTTCTTGGAAATGGTCCGGTTTGTCTCCCTCATGCGGCTGGACAACAGAACGAGCAGGTTGGCGGAGAAAGCGTGCGAAGCCGCCACCAGGAGCCAGAACGTGTCTTCGTCCACAGCAAGGACCCTGCCTGGCTCCAGAGCCTTCACCGTGGCCGAAGCTGGCCTGTCGTCGATGACCGACATCTCACCGATGGTTTCTCCCGATGAGAGTTCGGCGATGCATTCCTGGCAGTTCGAGTCGAGGTAAACCCCGAACCTTCCCTCGAAAACCATGAACATGGTGCGGTTGGCAGTTCCAGCTTCAAGAAGGGTATCTCCCGCAAGCAAGGTCATCACCGGGCAGTTCTGCAGAAGGACCTGAACCGAAACCAAATCCACCCACTGAAGCATATCAAGCTTCCTGAGGTCATCAGTGCTGACCAGACGATCATTTTCCCGCTTCATCCCGACCTTCCTTTGGTGCAAAACCCGTAATCCCGCAGGATTATATTACACACTGAAGGCGATCATACCAACAGCCTGCGCAACGGTTCTCATCGAACGGCGATGCGCCCTGGGGAGAGAGCGGAGATGGATCTGAAAGGGGCTGATTCTCCCTACAGGGCCTTTTCGGTGGTCGCGTTCAGAAGCCTTCTTCTGGGCAACACCCTGGTGCACATAGGGGCTTCGGCCCAAAGCCTTGCTATCGGCTGGGAGATGTACCAGCGAACCGATCAGGCCCTGTACCTCGGGCTGATCGGGCTAACCCTGGCAGTCCCCATGCTTCTCTTCACACTTCCGGCGGGGTACCTTGCCGATGCCTACGACAGACGCAGGGTGATGATGGTCGGCATGCTTGGCACCACCCTGACATCGGTTGCCCTCGCAGTTTTCAGCATTACCCGTGGCTCGATCGGTTGGATGTTCGCGCTCCTGTTCCTCGACGCGTCGTTTCACAGGCTCGCCAACCCGGCGTGGTCAGCGATCCTTCCGGTGATCGTTCCCAAGGAGATGTTCGAGAACGCAGTCAAGTGGCGTACCACGGCCTTTCAGCTTTCAGCAGTGCTGGGCCCCGCTGCAGGGGGCATCATCATCACCTGGAGCGTTCCTGCGGCGTACATTTTCAGCGCGGTCACGACCATCGTCTTCATGGTTCTCCTGTCCGGAATGAAGATACCCGAATCGGCCCGGATACCCAGGGGAAGGGTCTGGAGCCAGATCGCCGAGGGAATACGCTTCGTCTGGAAGCGTCAGGTCATTCTTGGGGCCATCTCGCTGGACTTGTTCGCCGTCCTTCTTGGCGGGGCGGTCTACCTGCTTCCGGTGTTCGCCCGTGACATCATCGCCGACCCTCCACTTGGTTCAAGCCCCGAAGAGGTGCTGGGGTGGCTCAGGGCGGCGCCTGCGGTGGGTTCGGTCCTCATGGCCCTCATTCTGGCGCACATGCCTCCATTGAGACGGGCCGGACGCACCCTGTTCATGTGTGTTGCCGCCTTCGGGCTGGCCACTGTCGTTTTCGGGTTCTCCCGAAGCTTCTGGCTCTCATGGATCATGCTGTTCCTGACCGGATTTTTCGACAACGTCAGCGTGGTCATAAGGCAGACGCTTGTCCAGCTCAGGACTCCCGATGAGATGCGCGGAAGGGTTTCGGCGGTCAACTCCGTGTTCATAGGCTCATCCAACGAACTCGGGGGGTTCGAGTCCGGGATAGTGGCCCACGCCTTTGGTCCTGTGTTCTCCGTGGTCAGCGGAGGGGTGGGAACACTTCTCGTTGTGGCTGCATGGAGCCGTCTTTTCCCGAAGCTCAGGAAGGTTGACCGTCTCTGAAGATCAACCGACCTTCTTCTGTAACTCAGACCAGGAGGTGGCATCAATGATCGAGCTTCCCGAGGCCGTTACGCTGGCATCCCAGATCCGGGAACGCTTAATGGGCAGGCGGGTGAAAAGTGTTATCGCGGGCTCTTCCCCCCACAGGTTTGCCTGGTTCAACGGCTCTCCGCAGGATTACCCGGCTCTTCTGGAGGGAAGGACTGTGACCTCGACAGACAGTCACGGTGGTCTGGTACAGGTCGAAGCTGACGGGGTCACCCTTCTGTTCGGCGACGGGGTTTCCCTTAAACACCACGCCAGGGAGGCAAAGGTGCCCGAAAGGCACCAGCTCCTTCTGGAATTCGATGACGGAAGCATCCTGACAGCCTCGGTGCAGATGTACGGAGGCCTCTGGGCTTTCAGGAACGGCACTTTCGCAAATCCCTACCATGCTGTCGCGAAGGAGAAGCCCTCGCCGCTCTCGGACGCGTTCAGTCCCCAGTACTTCTCGGACATTTCAACAGGACCCGAAACCTCGAAGCTCAGCGTGAAAGCGCTCCTTGCAACCGAACAACGTATTCCGGGACTTGGCAACGGAGTATTGCAGGACATTCTGTGGAATGCCGGGATCCATCCGAAAAGGAAGACCGGAACCCTCACCCCTGATGAACGTGACAGGCTTTTCACTGCCATCCGCGAAACCATGACTGAAATGACGGGATCCGGCGGCCGCGACACTGAGAAAGACCTGTTCGGGAATGCCGGGGGCTACGCCACACGCATGAGCAGGAACACCGTGGGTAAACAGTGCAGGCGGTGCGGCGACACAATTCGCCGGGAAAGCTACATGGGCGGCACAGTGACATTCTGCCCCGGCTGCCAGAGGCACATCGTATAGAAGGGTGTTTCACGAAGAACGGACCCGCGCCGTTCGCTTACGCCGGTTTGTCGGCGGGCTTCCTTCCCCAGATCGAACCTGCCCATGCAAGCCGTCTCAGGGGTGGAATCGACCTCAGCAGGGCGCTGTCCAGACGTTCCACACCCCGGTCCAGAAACCTCGCCCAGCGGGCCTGACCAGTGAGCTGGCACAAACCGAGGCTCAATGGCCTGAACAGGTGGCAGAAGCAGCAACCGCCGTCATGCAGCCCGCATAGCATCGCCCCCATCTGGGTGACAGTGGCGTAACCCCTTATGGCTCCGGCTTTGTTGCCCACGTAAGTGCCTATCCTTACCCTGTTTCCCGTTAACCGGCGAAAAGCTCTGAACAAAAGCAGGAAAGGGTTGTGCGCCATGTTCTCAACAAGGACAAGTGCCCCGCCCGGTTTGAGAACCCGAAGCAGCTCGCGGTTGACCCCGGGAATGTCCGTGTACTGAAGAGTGCTGCGGGACAGAACGAGATCGAAAAAGCCATCCGGAAAGGGCAACTCCTCGGAGCGGCCGCACACGAACGACACAGGCAGCGCCATTCCTGCGCTCTGGTCTGCCGCAAACTTCAGCCTTGCCATCTGCACGTCCAGACCAACCGCTTCGGCGCCCCTGGAAACGGCATAAACCGAGAAGGCGCCATGACCGCAACCTGTATCCAGCACGGTGAGCCCTTTCAGTTCACCAAACCAGTTGAATGCATTGGTCATACCTTTCCCCTCGAAGGGGGAGTCAAAAAGGTAAGCTTTCATCGCGGATAAAGAAACGCGCTGTATCATGGACTGAACAATAACGCAAAGAGGAAACAGGTACAACCGATGAGATCGTCACGACAAAAAAAAGCCCCCTGAACTTTCGGTCCAGGGGGCTTCTCAATGATATTGCCCGGCGGCGTCCTGCTCTCCCAGAAGGTTACCCTACTAGTACCATCGGCGCTGGAGGTCTTAACTTCCGTGTTCGGAATGGGAACGGGTGTGGCCCCTCCGCTATGACCGCCAGGCAAATCGGGGGCGCGGCAATCGCGCTTAAGTTGACAACTGTGTTAGGATAGACCCGCACTCACAAACGCATGTGATCAGATGATGAAGCCTCACGGCCGATTAGTACTGCTCGGCTGAACATGTTACCATGCTTACACCTGCAGCCTATCAAACTTGTAGTCTCCAAGTGGCCTTGAGGATCTTGCGATCGGGAAGCCTTATCTTGAGGCAGGTTTCGCACTTAGATGCTTTCAGCGCTTATCCTGTTCCCAACATAGCTACCCAGCGATGCCCCTGGCGGGACAACTGGTACACTAGAGGTTAGTCCATCTCGGTCCTCTCGTACTAAAGACAGAGCCTCTCAAGCTTCCTACGCCCGCGGAGGATAGGGACCGAACTGTCTCGCGACGTTCTAAACCCAGCTCGCGTAGCGCTTTAATGGGCGAACAGCCCAACCCTTGGGACCTTATACAGCCCCAGGATGCGCTGAGCCGACATCGAGGTGCCAACCCGCCACGTCGATACGAACTCTCGGTGGCGATAAGCCTGTTATCCCCGGAGTACCTTTTATCCGATGAGCCACGGCCTTTCCACACAGAACCGCAGGATCACTAAGCCCTACTTTCGTACCTGCTCGACTTGTCTGTCTCGCAGTCAAGCTCCCTTGTGCCTTTACACTCGCCGCGCGATTGCCGACCGCGCTGAGGGAACCATTGGGCGCCTCCGTTACTTTTTGGGAGGCGACCACCCCAGTCAAACTACCCACCAGACACTGTCCGGGATCCGGATAACGGATCTCCGTTAGAATTCCAACATATCAAGGGCGGTATTTCAAGGTTGACTCCACCGTTACTAGCGTCCCGGCTTCATAGTCTCCCGCCTATCCTACACATGACATGACGAAACCCAATATCAAGTTGTAGTAAAGGTTCACGGGGTCTTTCNNCTTTCTGTCCTTCCGCGGGTAAACGGTATCTTCACCGCTACTGCAACTTCGCCGAGTCCGTGGATGAGACAGTGCCTAAGTCGTTTCACCATTCGTGCGGGTCGGAATTTACCCGACGAGGAATTTCGCTACCTTAGGACCGTTATAGTTACGGCCGCCGTTTACTGGGGCTTCAGTTCAGAGCTTCGCAACATTGCTATTGCTAACCCCTCCCCTTAACGCTCCAGCACCGGGCAGGTGTCAGTCCCTATACATCGCCTTGCGGCTTAGCAGAGACCTGTGTTTTTAGTAAACAGTCGCCCAAGCCGTTTCTCTGCGGCCAAGCTCAGCTTCGGGGGCAAGCCCCTACACTAAACCTGGCGTCCCTTCTCCCGAAGTTACGGGACGATTTTGCCTAGTTCCTTATCCACGGTTATCTCGAACACCTTAGGATACTCTCCTCGTCTACCTGTGTCGGTTTGCGGTACGGTCACCTGAACAACTCGCTTAGAGGTTTTTCTTGGCAGCATGGACCCAACCACTTTATGGCTCAAAGAGCCTCGTACTCTCCCCTCAGGATTAAGAGAACGGATTTTCCTATCCTCTCTCCCTACAGGATTGAACCGGGACTTCCATCACCCGGATGGCCTTACCTTCTGCGTCACCCCATCGCTCAAACGCTGCTCCGGTGGTGCAGGAATGTTAACCTGCTTTCCATCGACTACGCCTTTCGGCCTCGCCTTAGGAACCGACTAACCCTGGGAGGATCAGCCTTGCCCAGGAAACCTTAGACTTTCGGTGTGAAGGTTTCTCACCCTCATTGTCGCTACTAATGCCGGGATGATCACTTCCATACGCTCCAGCAAACCTTACAGTTCACCTTCGACGCGAATGGAACGCTCTCCTACCACTCC
>DIXM01000004.1:0-12500 GCA_002436025.1 candidate division Hyd24-12 bacterium UBA6080 | reverse complement strand
GACCAGGCCGCCTACACGCCCTTTACGCCCAATAATTCCGGACAACGCTTGCTCCCCCCGTATTACCGCGGCTGCTGGCACGGAGTTAGCCGGAGCTTCCTCTGGAGATAACGTCAAACCGGGATGGTATTGATATCCCGGTGATTCTTCTCTCCTGACAGAGTTTTACAACCCGTAGGGCCTTCATCACTCACGCGGCGTCGCTCCATCAGACTTTCGTCCATTGTGGAAGATTCTCGACTGCTGCCTCCCGAAGGAGTCTGGGCCGTATCTCAATCCCAGTGTGGCCGGACACCCTCTCAGGCCGGCTACCCATCAGAGCCTTGGTAGGCCATTACCCCACCAACAAGCTAATGGGACGCGGACCGATCTCTCAGCGGCAGGCCCGAAGGTCCCCACCTTTCATCATTCCAACTGGGTCGGAAGGACGTATGCGGTATTAGCACAAGTTTCCCTGTGTTATTCCCCACTGAGAGGCACGTTATCCACGCGTTACTCACCCGTTCGCCACTCTACTAGGAGCTTCTAACGAATTAGTCACTCCGTTCGCGTTCGACTTGCATGCCTTATCCACGCCGCCAGCGTTCGTCCTGAGCCAGGATCAAACTCTCCGTATATATTCGGATTGTTTTCCTATTGTTTTATTCTGGTCCCCGACGGCTATAGGTTACCGTCGGTGCTAAAGCACTCTCAGTGCCCTTTGGGGGCACATCGAGGAACCGACATGGTTCTCGCGTTTCAATGCCTTTTGGTCTTCCCCAGGATTTCAATCATCAGGCGCCTTCCCGGCGCGAGCCGAATTCTAATGAAGTCTTTCTGAGCCGTCAACCCCCCTGGCAGAACCAGGCGGACAAGGCCTCTCAGACCTTCATGAACAGGGCGTTTCAAACAACATGCGTCGTTCCGACGCGAGCCTCAATTCTTGCATCATTTTCGGGGACTGTCAATGCCCTTCGAAAGACAAGATTTTTCTGAAGCGGGGGGGTATATGCACAGCGTTTTCAGCGGTGTCAATAGCTTTGTTCAGATCACTGTCCGTCAACGGTTTAGTATCGATGCGCGGGTGAGTCGGATGCGGTGTGGTTTCGCGTGTTGTATTGTTTCCCAACAGGGGGAAAGGTGAGGGGGAAATGTCAGGTTTGTTTCTTGTTTTTTGTGTGATGGCCGGCGCCGCCCCGAATGCCTCTTCTCCCGAGGGGTTTCTGGAGCAGCTTGCCGCTTCCGTTGCCGATCACTGGGTTGAGACCGGTCTGAGCGATCAGCCGGCACCGGACAGCATCCGCACTTTCCTCTCGGGGGTGGTTTCGATCAGCGTGACACCGGGAAGAAGGGTTATCGAAGAGACTCCCACGGGTTACCGCGTGGTCTTCCCTGAAAGCAGATGGGGCTACAGAAAGAACGGCCGATTTCACTCGGTGACAGATACGACAGTTGTGGAATGGAGGGATACGGGGTTCGGCTGGATCCGAATACCCTTGTTCGGCGGTCCGACCGCAGTGATGGACAAAACCATGGGTCTTTGCGGAGGGCTGATCCTCACAGTAGTGATAATGGGCTTTGCGGTAATGGTCCTTGTGAATGTGCGACGGCGTTTCAGGGAGTGAAACGGTCAGTCGAACCGGTCCCATTCGCCGGTGAAGTCCATTATCTCCACCGGGCCTTCACGGCCCTGGTCTCCCAGAACCATTGCCTTTTCCAGAAAATCGTCGAGGTCTTTCTGAAGAAACACGGCTGTGCAGATGAGGCTCTGGAAGTGCTCGTACTCTTCCTTGTTGTTCACGGGCACGCCATCCACCTCGTTCATGGACTGTTCAAGCCTGCGAAGAAGGCTGGATAGCGCCTGTGAAAGCTCGTTGGCCTGCTTGTATATGCTCATAACTGGATCCCGTCCCCCTGAACCGGCGTGTTTTCAAGATGTGCAGCTCGAATAGCCTCGAAAGCCGCAAGTAGTTCCGGGCTGCATGCATTGCCGAACCCCGGGTGGGTCTCGCCCTTTAGGATCATCACGCTGTGGTCCGGGAAATGGGCCATGATCTCCTCTCCGTGTATAAGGGGACATGTTGCGTCCCTTTCACCGGAAATATACACGACCCGTAAAGGGGGTGGAGAAAGGGCGGCGTAGAGACGGGCGTCGAAAAGCCCCAGGTCCGCCGATGCCGTCCGGGGAATCAGAAGCCTCAGAAGGCCTGCACGCAACCCTCCGAGCCTGTGGCGGGCTGAACTGAAGAAGCGTGCATATGCTCCGTGGATGACAAGAAGACCCGGTACGATGTCGCCCCCCAGGGCGCATGCCTTCAGGGCCGCACTGCCGCCCATGGAAACTCCGTACAGAATGCACTTTCCGGCAGAGTAACCCAATTCTCCGGCGAAGGCCAGCGCACCCAGGATGTCATGGGGCTCAAGCACCCCTCCGGACGTAACGGAGACCGGGTGACCCGAATCCCCCCTCAAGGGAACAAGAAGGACTGCCCAGCCGTAACGCCTGTGAAGCTCCTCCGCCAGCGGAACACGGGATGTGCAGTTGCCCCCGAGCCCATGGACGAATATGAACAGGGTCCGCCCTCCTGGAAGGTGCCATCCGGTTACCGGCAGCCCGTCATGGCTGGTCCACGAACACAACCTCCACTCAGATGACGGTGCCGTCTCGACAACCTTCTGTCTGTACCTGAACCTGTTTGCGAACCCCACCAGACCAATGCTTTGAAGCGGACGGCGGAAGAGCAGGAAGACGCAAAGCCCCACCAGCGATCCAAAGAGCCAGCCCGCGATAACGTCCAGGGGGTAATGAACGGCCAGGTACACCCTGCTGAACCCGACAAGAAAGGCCAGCACCGCAGCGGGAACCGACAGCGGGGGGTAGCAGCACGAGATGAACACCGCCAGCGAGGCAGAGTTGGCAGCGTGGCTCGAGGGGAAGGACAGCCTGCCCGGTGAGTAGAGCCTGCAGTCCAGCATAACCGCCACGTCATCGTCCCTGCATGGTCTGATCCTCCCCACATCCTTTTTGAGCTGGTAAACCGCAGGGTCGGAAACAGCGATGCACACCAGCAGCCCCACAAGAACCGCCCTGGGATTCCGTCTCTGAAAACTGCTTCCCGAGAACCGCGGAAGGTTGCAGCCGCCGAACAGCAGGAGAAACGCTCCGATGAGGATCAGGGGTATCCAGTTGTCGGCCTCGGTGATGAACAGCATGGCCCTGGTGAGCATTGGATGCGAAAGATCCTGATTGACCGCGTACAGCAGCTCAGTATCCCAGACAGGCCAGTTGATCATGGATAAGAGCCTTTCTGTTTGAACCCGGAGAAGATCAGAGAACGCGCCAACTGAAACCCCGGCTCAGGTCCTTCACGGGTATCGCGACCCGGATGCCACCCCGAAGGACTTCTCCCCTTGGGAGGACCCCGGCGATTCCGTTCTCGAGTGTTTCGAAATCACGGGAAGAGGGGTCGGTGATACAGAACGATGTGGATATAAATCCCGAAGGCATCTCCCCGACCACTCCCGACCGGCTGTCTGCCGGGACCCAACCATAAGGCAGTATGTACGCCAGGCAGACAAAGAACGGACCATCCCGGAAAAAACCCGGAACGACACGGGCCGGGATGCCGCTTGTGCGAAGCATCACTGCAAGCAGACACGAGGCGTTGAACGAGCCCCTTCGAAGTCCCCGCAGAGCCATGAGCGACGGGTTCTCGAAGTGGGTCCGGGGCAGGGGAACTGGCCAGGCGTCCTGCGAGAACATGCTTGAATACTCGAGAGCTTTGTCCAGAAGGTCGAGAGGGTTCGGCACACCCACTGTCACGCTCCTTGTTTCGGCGTAGAGGGCATCGGTCCAGGAGACCCAGCCGCATGAGTTCAGGTAAACTGCGCTCTCGTGGTTGGCTTCCAGAGGGGGGACCATCGCCCCGTCACGGCCGGGTCCGAGAAGGTCGTGTCCAAAAGGCTTCAGGCAGTATTTTACGCTCCATGTCACACGCAGGCTGTCAACAATCACGCCCTCAACAAAAAGCTGTTGTGTGCGCCCCCCGCTCTCCTCCGGGGTAAGGATCAGCACCGAATCCATACCCTCAACGGAAAAGGCCGCATCAGAAGCATCCTGCCATTCAGTCGAGGCGGGAAAGGGCAGAAGAAGCCATACTCTCTCCCCTGGCGTCTGACCGGGAAGAAGAAGTGTGAACTCGATCGTGCCCTCATCGGGAAAGGGGGTGCTTCCCTGAACCAGCCATGTCGTGTCGGAACACGCCTCGAGCAGGAGGGCGGCCCTGTGGTTTCCGTTCCAGTCATGTTCCGATAGAACCCTGAGCGCCTCCTGCACGGAACCCTGGTTGTATAGAAGGTCGGCTGACTCCAGGACTTCCGGGTTCGGCGGCAGGGCAGGAAGAAGGAAAGGAAGGATCATCATGCCAAATGAATAACCCGGGATTGTCCCCGGGGGAACCCCCCCTTATCTTCAGCGCCATGCAGAGAGAAACCTTGAGAATAGCAGCACTTCTGACGGTACTGGCACTGTTCACCCACCTGTTCCTTCTTAACCGCAAGAGCTACTGGGTCGACGAGGCTTACGCCGCCGGTCTCATGCAAAGGCCCGTTTCCGATGTTCTGGATTTGTCATCCAGGTCAACCCCACACCCCCCGGGCGCGTTCCTGCTGATGAGGGCTTCGGCAGCGGCAGCGGGAAACAGCCCCGCCGGGGTCAGGCTCTTCAACGCTCTGGCAGTGGCATCCGGTGTGGTTCCGATTTTCCTGCTCTCCCTCCGGTTCTTGAAAGACAAAAAAAGCTCGTTCCTCGCCGCCATGACATGGGTTGTCTCACCGTACTCGGTTTCTTTGGGTCAGGAGGCCTGGGTGTACGGCCTGCCCTCCGCCCTTTGTCTCTGGTTCCTTCAATTCTCAGCAATGCAATGGAAAGGCAGGGGCTGGCTGCCTGCAGTGTGGTTCCTCACGGGTCTTGCCGGCCTTTACACCCAGTTCAGTTTCTTTCTGACCCTGGTGTCCGGGGTACTCCTCATGGTGCTCACCAGACAGATGCACCGCGTGCAATGGATCGCACTCCTGCTGCTTCTGATCGCATGGGCTCCGCTTGTCCGCGAGCACACACCGGAGATGAGAGTGAGAAGCGCACGCCTGGAGGCCGCGGGTGTGACTCCGGCAACGGCTCCGTACCGGCTCGCGATGAACGCGCCCCCGGCAGTTGCGGGTCTCACTGCGGACGGCCTTGTTCCGGATCTCTACGCAACCTGCTCGAAAGACCCGTGGAGCGCCGCAGCTCTGTTCTCGGGGCTCGGGTTGGCCCTGGTATCGCTCTTCGCCCTGATACTGGAGAAGAACTCCTCCGTACGCTTGCGGATATGGGCCCTTGTCAGCTGGATACTGCCCTTTTCGATGTTCATGGTCGACTCCCCGGGGTATCGGCAGGTCCACCTTGCCGTTATTCCCCTCACCATTGGCATGGGGGCCGCTTTCAGAAGGTTCAGGCCACTGGCAGTGATTGCCCTTATCCTTTTGACCGTCCTCCTGGCACACTGGTACTCCCTCGACACGAACGCCTGGCACAGAAGCGACTGGAGGGGAGCAGCGGCTTTCGTGCGGGAGCACGGAAGACCCGATGACAGGGTCATGGTGCACAGCGGTCAGTCCGGCGGTGTGGCATGGGACCTTAGCGGTGGCCGGCCTGATCGTATAGCCCTGGGGGGGGATGAAGATCCGTGGAACATGGACAGGAACGCCCTGCAGCCGGCAATGGTGGCGGACAGCATCCTGGCCCGGGGCGAAAGGCTCTGGCTTGTGGCAGACCTGTGGGGTCCCCCGCCCCTTCCTTCAGGCCGCACTCCCGAAGAGGACCACGGTTTTGGAAGAGACCTGAGGGTCTACCTCTTCTCGCCTTGAGATATCTTATCCTCTCCCCTCCGGTTCATCAGCCCTCCGAACCGCCATCGGGAGCGTTCCTTCTCTCCGCGGCACTGGCTGCCCGTGGCATTGAAGCCCCATTCTTCGACCTTTCCCTGGAGTTCTTCCACTTCGCCCTGGAGAAAAGCACGATCAACACGACTCCGGCGCTGAGATACATGACCTCCCCGCCCGGAAGCCTGTACGAGCCCCACCAGCACGCCAGTCATTCCGGGGTGATCATGTCGGCCCTCAAGAGGTATGCCGGGAGTTACCCGGGATGGCACCTCACCCCCATGGACTGCTCACCCCCGCGGGGGCTGCACCGACCGGGAGACTACCCGTCAATGCATACTCCCTTCGGTGACTTCTACAGGGAGATTCTGGAGCCCGTTCTGAACGAACGCGAAAATGCGACAGTTCTGGTCTCGGTGGCATACCTGTCCCAGCTTCCCGGAGCCGTTGAACTGGGCCGTTTCCTCAGGACCAGGGGCAGGAAGGCACTGTTCGGAGGTTCGCTTTTCGAGAGCCTGTCCCGAACAGGCACGGGCATGTCCCTGCTGAAAACATTCATACCGGAAGTGACGCTGGATGACGGCAGCGGGCTTCTCCCCCCGAACGCCGGGCAGGTGATGGATGAACTCGTTTTCCCCGAACTGCTCTCGAAGAAGGACTACCTGTCCCCGGCATACGTTCTGCCTGTTGCTTTCACCACGGGCTGTATCTGGAACAAGTGCCTGTTCTGCCCGGACCGGGAAAAGCCTCTCAAGGCGATTCCGGAAAGAACGATACGAAAACTGCTGGAAACGGCGCCATCTGACGTGATGGTGCACTTCATAGACTCCACGGTCCCTTTGCCCCGGCTTGAAAGCACCCTGGCCCTTCTTGAAGATAAGGGACACCGCTTCTTCGGGTTCACCAGGGCGACCGGGGAGTTTCTGAAACCCGGCCTGCTCGACAGAATTGCCCGCTCGGGCTGCTCAATGCTTCAGTGGGGAATAGAGAGCGGAAGCCCCGGGATCCTTGAAAGGTTCGGCAAGGGAATCGACCCGGAAACAGCCCTCAAGGTCCTCAGGGAATCCTCAGCCCGGGGAATCAGGAACTACGCCTACTTCCTCTTCGGTCTGCCCGGCGAGACAGCGCGGGACAGGGAGATGACACTGGAGCTCATCGAGGCCGCCGGGGCGGCTATCAGCTTCATGAACGCCTCGGTCTTCAACCTGCCCGTGGACAGTGAGCTGACCGAAAGGCACGGGGAGTTCGGCATGAGCCTGGGAACCTACGACCCTGGAACTGACGCAATAAGGCTATACAGCCCATTCACCTGTGAAGGCTCAGATCCGAGGACGGAAGCGAAAAGGTTCCTCTGGGAAGCCGAGAGAAACAGCCCGGTTTTCTCAAACCTGCTCAAGTCAACCCCGAAATGGTTCAGGGCAACCCATATGGCGTTCATGGGGCCGCCGACCCCGTTCTAGAGAAGGTTGCTGGCGAGCTCGGCAAGAACGCTTCTTTCCCCCTTCACCAGGTTGACGTGGGCGTACAGCTTCTCCCCCTTCATCCGCTCCACGAGGTAGGCAAGGCCGTTCGAACGGCTGTCGAGGTACGGGGTGTCGATCTGCTGAATGTCTCCCGTGAAGACGAACTTTGTCCCCTCGCCGGCACGGGTGATGATCGTCTTCACCTCGTGCGGCGTCAGGTTCTGGGCTTCGTCCACGATGAAGTACGCACGGTTGAGGCTTCTTCCACGGATGTAGGCCAGAGGGGTGATCCTGAGCCTGTCGCTCTCTATCATGTCGTCGATGCGGTCGGCCTCCATGCTGTCCGCCGCGAAACTTCCCTTGATGACGCCCAGGTTGTCCCAAAGGGGCTGCATGTAGGGGTCGAGCTTCGAGGCGATGTCTCCGGGAAGGAAACCCATGTCCCTGTTGCTGAGTGGCACCACCGGCCGCGCGAGGTAGATCTGCCGGTAACGCTTCCGGGTTTCAAGGGCGGCTGCCAGGGCAAGCAGGGTTTTACCAGTTCCAGCCTTGCCGGTAAGCGTCACCAGAGGGATCTCGGGGTCGAGAAGGGCGTGCATGGCGAAAGCCTGCCCCGCGTTCCGGGGATCGATACCGTAGGCGCGCCTTTTCTGAACCCTCTGCATGAACTGCATTGTGCTGTCGAGGTATGCAAGCGCGCTCACACTGCCGTTCTTAAGGATGTAGAACTGGTTGGGCATCGGAGCAACCAGCCCGGGCACCTCCTCAACGGGAACCGAAAAGGGCTGATCGTAAAACCGGCTGATAAGCTCGGGTGAGGAGTTTTCGAGAATGGCCGTGCCCGTGTAAAGCTCATCGGGCCATGGCGCCTTGTCGGTCTCGTAGTCTTCGGCGGAGATCCCAAGGGCGATGGCCTTCATCCGAAGGTTGATGTCCTTGCTTATGAGAACCACGTCGGAATCGGGAAGGGCCCTGTCATACTCGGCGGCCACTGCAAGAATCCTGTGATCAGGTGTGTCGTGCGTGAAGAACCCATCCATCATGGACATGTCCGGCGCCTTTGAATGAATGAACAGCCTGCCCCTGTTCTCCCCCAGAGCCAGCCCTTCGGGGGGAAGCCCGTCGACCGCCAGTGCATCCAGGGTCCTGATGAACTCCCTGGCGGAATAGTTCATCGAATCCCCGCCCTTCTTGAAGCGGTCGAGCTCTTCGAGAACCGTGATGGGTATCACCACGTCGTGTTCCTGGAAATGCTCGAGGCACTGGTGGTCGTGCAGGACCACATTTGTGTCCAGAACGAAGGTGCTTTTGCTTCTGGGTCCCATGGCTGCCTTTCTCATACGGGAAAGAGTTCTCCGCTGTGGAAAACCCTCTCCCCGGTGTTGAGTTCAAGAATCAACCCGCCGTCATGGGCGATACCTCTCACGACCCCTGAAAAACTCTCCCGTCCCGAACGGATACCCACCATCCTGTCTTTCATCCAGAGTGAACCTGTAATCACCCCGTGAGCAAGAAGCAACGGATCGGCCTCCACCGAAGGCCAGAGATCACAGAGCCCCGAAAGAAGATCATCAAGAAGAGCCTGGGGCTCGGGAGGAGAAGAAAAGGCTCCCCAGTGCACCGCCGGCAGGAAAGAGCGCCCGGGTACCACGGGAGCACCGGCAAGATTGACCCCGACCCCAAGGATCAGCCAGGGATCGGGATGTCCCCCTGCCTCGGCGATGATTCCGGCTATCTTGCCGGAACCCGCAATGACATCGTTCGGCCACTTCACAAGAGCAGGAACACCAGAGGACTGAAGACGCCGCACCAGCGCAGCTGCAATGGTCAGAGACACCCGCGGGCCAAACTCGGGCACCGGTGCAGGCCTGAAAAGGATGCTGCTGTACAGCCCACCGGGAGGGGAAACCCACCCGCGGCCCAGCCTGCCCCGTCCGCCGGTCTGAGAACAGGCTGTTACAACGGATCTGTCAGGGAGTTGGGAAAGGTTTCGGCGCACCCAGTCCTGGGTGGAATCCACCTGGTCAAGCAAGGTGGGATGCCAGACTGTTCCGGCCTGGTTCTCCGCCATGCGGCCAATATACGCTGTGGAGACGAAGAGGTCTATTGCACAATCCATGCCCCGGGGCACATGTTACCCCCTGCTGTGAGCCGCTAGCTCAGACGGTAGAGCATCTGACTTTTAATCAGAGGGTCCGGGGTTCGACTCCCCGGCGGCTCACCAGCAACAAGCATTGACTTCCTTCGGGCTCAAAGCCTATAGTAGAGCCTGTTTTTCGGTGACCCCATCGTCCAGTGGTTAGGACACCGGCCTTTCACGCCGGTAACACGGGTTCGAACCCCGTTGGGGTCGCCAAACTGTATGTACGGTCTTAGAAACAGTTGGGCTTAAGCTGCCCACCTCACCGACTTGCAGGGCTTCCTATCTCACAAGAACAACTCTTGTAGAAGCTTGGAACTCTTCGCTGGAGAGCCTCACGAAGTACACACCCGATGCTAAGGCAGCACCGCTTCCGTCACTGCCATCCCAGTAGTGTGTGTGGGAGCCCTCCGGCAAGGTTCCCATATCTTGTGTCACAACCAGGCGTCCCATGATGTCGTAGATCTCAAGAGTCAACGGGGATGATCCTGTGCTCTGAAAAAGTAGGTTAGTACCAATAACCATGGGGTTGGGTGAGGTATGGAGTGTCTGGGTCGCGGCAGAAATCGTATCGGATGCAGGTGTTTTGGTTCCAGTTTGCTCCGCTACCCAGCATGCTGCTCTATTCGCAGGCATTCCTCCGGCCTGCATGAAGGGACCGCCAACGAATACATTCGAGCCGCTTACAGCGAGGCCATAGACTTTGTTGTCCACACCGCTTCCAAGAGCCGACCAAAAACTATTTTCCAAAGAGGCAATGTAGCTTGCGGGATTCCCCCCGGCCTGGGTGAAATTCCCCCCCGCATAAACAATTGAACCGCTCACTGCAAGCCTGGAGACAAAGTTGTTGAGGCCACTTCCAAGAGCGTACCACGAACTGCCGTCCCAGCGTGCGATGCTGTTGGCGGAGATCCCCCCGACCTGGGTGAAATCGCCGCCCGCGTAAACATCCGAGCTGCTTGCCGCGATGGCATAGACTATGCCGTTCACACCGCTTCCCAGAGCCGACCAGGAACTGCCGTCCCAGCGGGCGATGCAGTTGGCGGGAATACCTCCGGCTTGGAGAAACTGGCCGCCCACATAGACGGATGAGCCAGATACAGCGATGGCATAAACTTCGTTGTTCACACCGTTTCCCAACGCATGCCAGGAACTGCCGTCCCAACGGGCGATGTTATTGGCGGTACTACCTCCTGCCAGCGAAAAATCCCCACCCACATAGACATCAGAGCCATTCACCGCGATAGCATAAACAGGGCCGTTCACACCGCTTCCCAGAACCGACCAGGAACTGCCGTCCCAACGGGCGATGCTGTTGGCGGGAATACCTCCGGCTTGGAGAAACTGGCCGCCCACATAGACGGATGAGCCAGATACAGCGATGGCATAGACTGTGCCGTTCACACCGCTTCCCAGAACCGACCAGGAACTGCCGTCCCACCTCGCGATGTGATTGGCGGGAATACCTCCGGCTTGGGTGAACAAACCTCCGAAGTAGGCATATGATGCGCTAACATTGATGGCAGACACCGAACCGTTCAGGCCGCTTCCCAGTGATATCCAGTTACCTTCCGCATCATGTTCATCCAAAGGCTGAATGGATGCGCAGGAAAAGGCTTCATCGGGAACGAACAACGGGTCCCCTCCTGGCCCGTAGGTCATGCGAAACCCTGAAGTGTCAAAACTCCCCGACACCTCTTCCATAATCTCACCATCGGGAGTAAGAACTGATGCCAGGGACGGATTGAACTTGGCGAACCCTATCGAAACGGTCACGAAAAGAACCAAAACCGACCACGATGCCTTCATGACTTATCCCTTCAGATACTTTATCAACAACAGACATTATCATTAATAAGGTTTAGATACAGTTGTACACGAAGTGTGTCAAGGAAGATTATTCCATGAGATGGTGTGGCTACCTAACTCCACTTCTGGGTGCTTCTTCTGTTCAATGCCTCTGCTCTTTAGAGTGCCAAACCAATTCGGGATGTACTACCCCGTGTTACGGGCTTTTCTGGCTTTTGCTGGCTGAAAAGCCTTAACAGGCGTTCTCTCCAGAAGAACCGACAGGGAGGCGATTCCCTGCAACCATTGCAGCAGAGAGTTCCAACTAAGACCCAGTCGCCTCGCCAACTTACATTCCTCCACATCAATAAAAGCACAACGTCTTATCTGATCGGCGATGGATGCTGTTCCAACAAACCTCGATCCAAGTGCAGGCCTTTGTATGGCAGCCCCTATGCATTCGGCTCACGGTTCAATCAACCCGCTCGCTGAACTCCCCCAGCCGAAACTACCCTCTTCTGTCGTACTATGTGCTGTGTGAAGAAACCGCGCAGCATCGGGTGATACTGCGCGGCCATATAGAGCCGGGTTTCTACCTGACCAGCAGCACCTTCCCTGAAGCCTGCAGTTCGGCGCTAACAAGCCTGATGAAATAGACCCCGGATGCGAGTTCTGCACCTGATGCATCCCTGCCGTCCCATGTGATCGAGTGCTGACCCGCAGGTGAGTTGCCGAGAGGCTGGGTTCTAACCAGGCGACCGGCGATGTCGTAGACCTGAAGGGTCACGGTGGAAAGACCGGGAGACTGAAAGAGCACCGTAGTGATTGTGCTGAATGGGTTGGGAGCTACAGATTGGATCCTGATGAAACTCCCGGTCATTCCTTCATCTTCAACCCCGGTGCTGATCTCCCTTAGCCCGAGGCTGTGATCGTATCCCCCTGCAACCGCGACGAAACCACTGTTCGGGGAAGGAACATTACACTGGCCTTGGTAGTTCCACCCCCACGCCACGATGGAGCCGTCTTCCTTCAAACCAAGGCTGTGAAGTGCTCCCCCCGCAACCGCTACGAAACCCTCGTTGGGAGACGGAACATTGCACTGGCCTTTGTCGTTCCGCCCCCACGCCACGATGGAGCCGTCTTCCTTCAAACCAAGGCTGTGGAGTCCTCCCCCCGCAACCACCTGTCAGAGACTACCCGATATTGTT
>DIXM01000001.1 GCA_002436025.1 candidate division Hyd24-12 bacterium UBA6080 | reverse complement strand
CGGGAAACTGGATGTCCCTTGACAGCTGAGTCTGTCCAGCCATGTGATGATCAATGAGGATCCGGACACCTGCACGTCGATCACACTTCGGGGATCGAAACGGACAGGCTCTGAAAGGATGTCGAGAGGCTTCCATGAAAACACGGTCTCCCAGAGATAACTCCCTGAAGAGAGAGTTCCGCTCACCACATCCAGAGTACCCCGGTTGTCCTTATCGTACATGACCAGGTAAACGACGTATTCCTCTCCATCGACAACTCCCCTGAAGAAGGCTCTGTCGATAACATCAGCGCCCGGTGGGTCTTCCGGGAAGCCGGTATAAGAAGCCATAAGTGAAGAGACCACAACGACCAGAATGAGAATCGTAAAACGCATCAGGGTCCTCCTGTGTCTCAAGTTGTTCAGTAGTCCATCATTGATATCCGCCGTGATGCATACAATGATGCTTCCTGCGGGCAGCGTGAAGTGGCGGGAGAAACCCGGACAGCGGAATCGAGTTAGTTTCGATCTCACTCGAGGAGAGTGTTGGAGTTATTTCAATAAGTGTGAATATACTAGTATAATACTCTTATAATTATGTATTGACTTTAGACACATTTTGGTTATATAATTGTGTGAGAAAAACCAAAGAAAGGAATTATCATGAATAGCGCAAGAACCAGGTCAATCGACATCATGGCCCTCATATTCGTGATCATAGGAGCACTCAACTGGGGTATTCTGGTTGTCCTGAACCGCGAACTCATCAGTGGTGTGCTCAAACTGAGCTCGGACATTGCCAATATCATCTATGTCATTATTGCTCTTTCCGGGATATGGTGTTTGTTCTCTGTCCTTCCCAAGTACATGAAGAAGTAGGTATATGTCTGCTTGAATTGCCATAAGATCATCATAAGCTTGCCCGGTAAGAACGACGACGTGATGATTTCAGAAGTTTGACTTCTATCTTGACTCATATCAATTCAGCTTGGCCATGTGTGTTTTAACCGGCACGCCTGACCGGTTTCGAACCGGCAGTCGTTCCTGGTGCCCGGGTAGCCACTGTCTGGATCCGGAACATCCTGTTCCACAGCGTATATCATTTGCAGTGATGTATTTCAGTGCAGATTCCGATCACCCCGGCATGGGGGGTCATGGTCCATTGTTTTCTGTATTGTTGGGGAAAGGTTTCCCGGTTCATCATAAACGGAGGCAGCCATGTTCGTCGCGGTATTTTTTCTCGCGTTACTGCAGCTTCAGTACCCTTCCACCTTCGACCTTCGGGACGTGGGCGGGCAGAGCTATGTGACCTCGGTGAAGAGCCAGCAGGGGGGAACATGCTGGACGCACGGCACGATGGCCTCCATTGAATCCAACATGCTTCTCACGGGGGAGTGGGAGAACCAGGGTGAGACAGGTGAGCCCAACCTCGCCGAGTACCACCTCGACTGGTGGAACGGCTTCAACAACTGGAACAACGCCGACATGGACCCGCCGATAGGGAGCGGGGGCCTTTCGGTGCACGAGGGCGGAGACTACCTGGTGACCACGGCGTACCTGTCCAGGGGGAGCGGTACGGTGCGTGACATCGACGGGCAGTCCTTTGGAACGGCGCCGCGCCTCAATTCACCGGACTATCACTACTACTACCCCGCCGACGTGGAGTGGTACGTGGGCGGCGACGACGTCGAATCGCTCAACGGCATAAAGTCGGCCATCATGCAGCACGGCGCCCTCGCCACCTGCTACTACGCAAGTTCCAGCTACATGCAGAACTACATCCACTACCAGCCACCCTCCGAAGACGAGCTTCCCAACCATTCGGTTGCGATCATCGGCTGGGACGACAACATGATCACACAGGCACCCGAGCCCGGCGCCTGGATCTGCAAGAACAGCTGGGGAGATGGGTGGGGTTTCGACGGCTTCTTCTACATCAGCTACTGGGACAAGTGGTGCGGCCGCGAGCCCTTCATGGGCGCGGTCTCCTTCACCAACGCCGAACGCATGGAGTACGAGCAGTTTTACTTCCATGACTATCACGGCTGGCGTGACACGTTCGAAGGCGCAACCAGGGTGATGAACGCCTTCGAGGCCACCGGCAGCCATTACATCACCGCTGTTTCATTCTTCACCGCCGATGACTCGGTCGAGTGTGCCGCTTCACTCTACGGGAGCTTTTCCGGTGGAACGCTCCAGGACCTTTTGAGCAGCCAGGACGCATACTGCCAGGTCAGGGGTTTCCACACGGTACAGCTCGACCAGCCCTTCCAGGTGCTCCAGGGCGACAGCGTGTACCTTGAGATGGAGTTCAGCACGGGCGGTTTCCCGTACGACAGGACGGCCGACGTTCCAGTGCTTCTTGGCTCATCCGCAAGGGTCATCGTGGAGTCCGCAGCGTCTGCGGGAGAGAGCTACTACTACGACGGCTCCTGGCAGGATTTTTACGGTTGTCCCGACAACCCATACCCCGAAACAGGCAACTTCTGCCTGAAGATGCTCGGGTTCAACGCAGGCCTGAGGGTGACCCCGGGAGACGACGCGGTTTTCCAGGGCGTCGAGGGGGGGCCTTTCACACCGTCAGGCAATGTCTGGGTTCTCGAGTTCATGGGTGACGGGTCAGCCCAGTACCAGGTTACCGCAGAATCCGCCTCATGGCTCACGCTCCTCGGCCCTCTCTCCGGAACCATCACACCGGGGCAGAACATTCAGATCACTGCGGCCCTTTCCAGTGAAGCATTCGCTCTTTCGCAGGGAGTCTACACGGCCGACGTATCGTTTGTGAATACCAGCGGTGGAACCGGCGGAGCAACCTCCCGTGTCGTTCTGGTCGTTGGAGAGACCGGTGTCGTCTACGGCTGGAACATGGATTCCAACCCCGGCTGGACCGCCCAGGGCGACTGGCACTGGGGCATCCCCCAGGGCTTCGGCGGCGCCCACGGCAACCACGATCCATCCGGCGGTTATGCAGGCCCGAGTGTTTACGGCTACAACCTGTGGGGGGACTACGAACCCGGGATGCAGGCGGAAAACCTCACCACTGCCGCTCTCGACTGCTCGGGTCTTACCGGAACCCAGCTCCGCTTCAGAAGATGGCTCGGGGTTCAGGGCGGCCCGGGCGACAACGCCCTGGTGCAGGTCTCCACTGACCAGTCCACCTGGCACACCGTCTGGGAGAACGGTCCGGTGGAAACCAGTGACCTCGACTGGAACCTCAGGGTCTACGACATCTCCCAGTACGCAGACGGCCAGCCCCAGGTCTGGATCAGGTGGGTCATGGGTCCGTCCGATCCCCAGTGGGAATACTGCGGATGGAACCTCGACGATGTTGAGGTATGGGCTATCGGGGCGTACTCGGTCGAATCCGGAGAACCCGCGGAGGCATTCGGTATCGGGTTCGCCGGGTGCAACCCAGCGGTGACCTCAACGACATTCAGGTGCTCACTGCCTGCGTCGGGCATGCTCACGGTGGAGGTTTACGACATATCCGGCCGAATGGTCAGAACCGTCTTCCACGGCAACGCCCCCACGGGCGGCCTGAACATACCGTTCAGCCTCACCGACTCCTCCGGCAACCGCCTTCCCGCAGGTGTCTACCCGGTCGTTGCCCGAAGTGGAGGGCTGACCGCGGTGACAAGACTTGTGGTGATCGGTAACTGAAGACGAGAGGTGAGACTCGATGACTGACAGGGTTCATGCGTCGTGGATCACTGCACTTTTCATGGTGGGGGCCGTCCTGGCGGACCCCACCCCTGACCCCGACTACATCGACGACGGAGGCAGCCTGCTTCAGACCGTTGAAGTAACGGTGCATGTGGAGAGAGGGTTCAGCGGGGATTCCCTTCAGAGCTGGATACTCTACGCCGGACCGTCACTCGTTTACGTCTGGAGCCCGGAAGACCTCAGAGGACCCGGCCTTGGGCTTGAGTTGGGCGGAGAGCTCAGAAGGTCGTTGCGACGCCCCCTGTCGGGCCCTTTTCTTGGGGCGTACGCCGGGGTCGGGATCCTGTGGAGAATGGATGAGAAGGCTTCCGAGGCCGTTACAGCCGGCGTGAAGATGGGGTGGAGAATTCCCGTCAGATCTGACAGCCCGGTGGACATCGAGCCCTATGCTGGCGTCGGTCTCAGGCTCCTTTCCCTGAGCGGCGGCAGGGAGTCATCTTCCCTTCACGGCATTCTTTACCTCGGCCTGAAGCTGGACATCATAAGATAGTTTCCCGGTCAGTGAAGCACTTCGCTGGATCGGGTTTTCGCATTATGCTTCCGATGGTTTTTGCAGCAGTTCGATCCGAACCGAACAACGAATGGAGGAACAATGCCCGAACCGATCGACAAGAAAATGCTTATGACCGCAGCGGAGGAGAACGGCAGGTTCTACCCCATGAAGGGCGGATGGCGTGGAATGCAGACTTTCGCGGGGGTACTTTGCTGCCTGCTCGTCATCACCATACCGCTCGGGGTCTGGATCATCATCCAGGCCCGAAAGGCTGGCCTGGGGATAACAGAAGAGGGCTTTGCCTACAGGTATCTCACCACCATTGCCGCCCGCTGGGAGGATGTCGAGTCCATTACCCTTTCCAGTATGTCCGGCGCCGAGTTCGGGGGCGGGCTTGTGGGCCTTGCAGCGGCTTCGGCTGTCAAGGCGAAGACGACCGGGCTTAAAGGCCCCCTCTACCTCAAGGTCAGGGGCAAAAAACTTGGAATGATGGTTCCGGCACAGATGCTCGACAATTCGGTGGAGATGGCCCTTGAGATGGAACGTCTTTCCGGCGTCAGCTTCCTTCCCGGGGAGTACAGGCAGGGCGTTTAGGGGCTGGGGAAGCAATGCCGGGCAAATCCAGAGTCCCGGCGTATCGCTCAGAGCGTGACGTTTGTAAGAAAACCCCGGCGGTTGCCCGCCGGGGTTTTCACATGATGATCCTGCGGAGTTACTCTACAGTGATGGGGATGCTGGCGAAGGTTCCCTCAACACGGTCGGAGGCGTACCAGATCTCGTAGTCTCCCGGTTCCACAGGGGCGCTGATGGAGAGAGGGCTGCCCGTTGAGGTGTAGCAGTAGCTCGTGTAAGTGCCCTCGGGTGAGCCGACGGGAACGATCGTGATGTAGTCAAGATTGCCGTCGGGCCCCGTCCATTCAACAAAGAAGTCTTCCCCTGCGGTAACCGTTTCAGGAGCGGAAAGAGTGATTTCGACAGGAAGGACGGTGATGACCGTGAATCCCAGAGTGGGATTCGGGGAAACCTGTTCGGTTGAGTAGCGGATCTCGTAGTCGCCGGGTTCAATGGGCGCGATGAGAATGCAGGGGTTGCCGGTTGAGGTGTAGGCGTAGCCAGCCCACTCGCCTTCGGGAGTACCCGCTGGAACAATGGTAAGGTAGTCGCCCGGGTTATTGGGGCCGACCCAGCGCACTTCGAAGCTGCTTCCGGCCATGGCATCCTTGGGCGCCATGACGGCGTAATCCGTGGTGATGACTGTGATCGTTCTGGAGAACAGGGTGGGGTTGGGGTAGGCGAGCTCGGTGGAGTAGCGGATCTCGTACACACCTGCCTCGAGGGGGGCCTGAAGGGTTATGGGGCTGCTGCCCGAGGTGTAGGAGTAGCTCTCCCAGTCGCCTTCGGGGGCGCCTTCGGGAACGATCGTGATGTAGTCGGTGCTGTTGTCGGGGCCGGTCCACTGTACGTCGAACCACTGACCGACGACTACCTCTTCAGGGAAGTCGAGGGTGTAGGTGTTGGGGGTTACCGTGATGTTCCTGGTGGCGATGACCCTGTTTTCCGCGTTCATGTAGACGATCTCGTAGGCGCCGTCTTCGAGGGGAAGCGTCAGAACGGCCGAATTGGCTGCGGCTTCGATCTCTGTGCCTTCGGTTTCACCCACGGCGCGCATAACGATCTTGTCGCCTTCGGTGACCGTTCCGGTCCAGTTCAGGGTGATCTCGGACCCCGCGTTAGCTTCGTCGGGGGCGGTGAGTTCCACTGAGGGCTTGCCGCACCCGCCAATGGCGAGGATCGTCGCCATGGCTGCGGTGATAAGAAGACTTCTTTTCATTATGACCCCTTTTCTTTTTCTGATTCCCGGAGATATGGCCGCGGACCGGGACAACAGGATACAATAACATAAAACGCATTTGCGCGTTAATGTTGCTCCGGCAGATGAACTGCGAACCTGCATTCAGGGTCGCCCCTGAGAAGGGAACCGAGTATCTCGACCCTTACAGGCACCCCCGTGGCGCCCTCCCACTGCTGCCTGAACCATCCCGCCCCGCAGTAGCAGAAGGTCGGGGGCATGCCGTCCCCGAGTTTGGTTCGAATGATGGGGCAGAAGCATGCTGCAGCTGCCCTGGCTTCGGGTGTTTCCGCTTTTTCGAAAGCCTGCCTGTCCCGGGGACCCTTTGCCGTAATGATCGTGTGACCCTGTCTGATCGCCTTCTCGCTCCAGCCTGGATCGGAATCCATGAACTCGATGACCCTGTCGACAGCTTCAAGGAAACCGAGACCTTCTTCAGTTGCCCCCGTGAAGCACGCCCTGAGCTTTGCCACCTGCCCGGGTGGAAAGACGTGTGCACAGCCCGAAACACAGTCGTATCTCTGAAAGCCATCGGCTGAACTGTCAAGCCGCTCGATGGCGGATCTCACCAGTTCGAACCGGGTGTCCAGCCCGGTCTCCTCCGTGATCTCCGCGCAGTCTCCGAAGACCCTTTCAGCTTCCGGAGCGCCGAGAACCCGTTCGGTGTTCTCCCGGAAGAGGCCTTTCCAGTCGTGGATCACCAGGCGGGCCTCGATGGAACAACTCTCAGTGTCACTGATGTCATGAAGGACCTCGACACCGAACTCGTCCGAGACCAGGCCTTTGCTGTCAGCGTTGCCGAAGAGGTCACCGTAGGCTTTGCCCAGCCCGGCCATGGATCCCCTGTGATCGATGCACATGAATCGTGTTTTCGGGAGCGTGAGCGTCTCAATCTCGTCGTCCTGGAAAGGGCTGTTCACCGGGTAGCCCAGCTCGACAAGAGTGCCATCCTTCACGCTGCTTATGTAGTGGATTATCAGAACGGGCGGTCCTGTGACAAGCTGTTCCGGAATCCTTTCCTTCAACTCCACGAGAACAGGCCTGAGGTCACTCCGCTGGTGAAGGATGAACTTTCTGCCTGCCAGGGTTGTCTTCTCCTGCGAACCGCACCTGATCTCCGGCATTTTGTGCCCCCTCCCTTCGTGACTGTCCGTATAATAACCTGACCGGACTGAACAGCGGACCCCTGAATGGAGCGGTATGCAAGCGGTAACTGTTGTTGTGAACGATCTGATGCAGAGGGGCTACACTTACTTCCGCACCGAACCCCCGGGGGAGAACTTTCATCCCTGGTTCGCACCCGAGCTTACCCCCGGTGAGATGCTTCATCTCGGTGTGTTCGGCGGCAGGTACATGACGGACTGCCGCAGCGAGTTCCCCGCGGAATGGTTCAAAGGTGCGAGGTTGTGCGCCAGGCGGCACGATCCGGCGATGAACTGCTTCGGGGTCAACGCCTCACAGCCGCTTTCCGTCTGGAGGGACAAAGGCTGGATCCATCCTGACGACCCCAGGGGCTGGTTCCAATGGTACTGCAGGTATTACATGGGAAGAAGGTCTGATGACGACCTGCGGCAGATCAAACGCTGGAAAGCAATGAAGAGGCATATCGCACAGATCAGGAAACACTGCGACCAGGGTGACATCCTGTGCCGGCCCAGACAACGGCAGGCTCTTCTCAACTGGGCGTACGACAGCCGTCTTTTTTAGTTACGGGAGGGCATTCATGTCGGTTATCCTTTTGTTGGGCACTTTCACAGCTATTGCATCCGGACCCGGTGTTTTCGTGCCGGACTCCCTTCTCTGGGCCGAAATCGACTCCCTGAACGCCGCTTTTTCCGCTCAGGGCTTCATTGAATCTGACACCCTCGAAGACCTGTTCAAAGAAGCACTTGAGCTGGCCTTTTCTCCTGCATTCTCAAATCAGATCGAAGACCTGCGCACCGGCAGTTTCACCCTCGGGTTGGATTCCCTCAGGGAGTGTTACATCGACAGGGCTGCGCCTGTAATAACCGTCCTCACAATGGGGGAATCTGACAACATCGGCGTGAACGTATCATGGTTCCTTCTCAGAAGTGAGCCTGGCTCCAGGGCGTACTGTTTCTTCGACCTGGCTTTGAACGGTTTCTATGTTGACGGAGAGACCCTGCAGCCTGGTACCGCCGAATTACCGGCATGGATGGAGAGGGGTGATTCCAGCGCCCAGGGCGTTGTCATCCCCGAGACCGCCGCGCATTGGAAGGGTCTCTGGGAAGCCATGCGGGAAGGGATGGAAGGGGAATTCGGGCGGATAGCCACCGAGACGGCAGAGGGACTGTCCCAAGAACTGGCCCCATGACAGGATGCCATTCCGGGGGTACCGATTCACCGGGGTTCATCCTCATGCGCGTGTATGCCGAATTGAACGATCTTCTTCCCGTTGAATGGCGCCTTCGCGAGTTCCGGTTCCCCATGGCGGGCGGCAGCTCTGTAAAACACCTCGTGGAGTCAGCCGGGATCCCCCATACGGAGGTCGCGCTTCTCCTTCGCAACGGAGAGCCGGTGGGGTTCGATGCCTCCGTGACCTGTGGTGACAGGGTGAGCGTGTTTCCTGCCTTCACTGGTCTCAGGCCCGGACCTCCGCTGCTGCTGAGACCCGTAATGACTGACACGGAGCGATTCGTTCTTGACGTGCACCTGGGAAAACTTGCCGTGCTGCTGAGGCTGCTCGGGTTTGATGCCCTGTTCCCAGGCGATGTGGATGACAGGGTTCTTGCTGAGATATCTTCAGCCGACTCAAGGGTCCTCCTGACATGCGACCGCATGCTGCTCAAGAGGAACTGCGTAGTTCACGGCTGCCTGATCCGGAGCAGAATGCCCGAGGAACAGGTTAGACAGGTGCTTGACCGTTACAACCTTGCCGACTCCGTAAAACCCTTCAGCCGCTGCCCGGGTTGTTCAGGGCCTCTTTCGTGCGTGGCGAAGGACGACATCGCTCACTTGCTCCAGCCTCTTACCCGGAAGTACTACAACGAGTTCAGGCGTTGTTCTGGTTGCGGCGCCGTTTACTGGAAGGGAAGCCACTACATGGCTCTCTGCGCGCTTCTCCGCCGTCTCGGGGTGAACCCTTGATGGGGGTGCTATCTTCCCTGAATGCGTCCGCAAAGCTTCCAAGGGCGGGCGAGACCCCCGGGAGGGACCGATGAACAGAAGAACGGTGGTTTTTACCCTTGCTGTCGCCGGTGCGGTTTTCGTGGCCATCGTGCTGCTTTGCAGGGACATCACGAGAACGGCAGGGCTGGGGTTCATTTCTCACGCAACTGGTCTCGTTTTCCCACCGGGCTGCATTGATGTTGACGTGTTTGACAACGGCGAGGTTTTTTCGGCTGCACACCTGAGGATACCCATGGGCCGTGTCGATGGGTTCATCAACGAGAACGGGTTCACGGACAGCACCGTTGTCGTGGTCCCCTGGATCGAAACCCTTGGATCCCCGAACCGAGCCATTCCCGAAGGCGCAAGACTGGCGGGCCTTGAGGGGAGTGGAGAAACCAACTCGTGGCTCTGCTCACTTGACCGTGACACAGGGCGGTTGTGGATCGTGGTGTTCTACCCCGACCCGGCGGGAACCCCTCCTTAGGAGAGCAGGGGGTTCCCCGGAGCTCCGAATGGTGCATAATTGCCCTGTTCCCTGCGGACGTGTTCCGCATTCTGCTCTGCCAAGCACAGGAGGACGCGATGAGCGAGACGTTGGATCGCCTGCTGGAAGCTTTTGCCGGGGAATCCCAGGCGAACAGGAAATACCTTGCCTTTGCCGAGAAGGCGGACAAGGAAGGGTTTCCGCAGGTGGCAAGGCTGTTCAGGGCGGCCGCCGAGGCCGAAACCGTTCACGCCCTTGCCCACCTTCGGGCCATGGGCGGAGTTCACGGAACCCGGGAGAACCTTGAAGAGGCAATCGCCGGTGAAACCCACGAGTTCAGGCACATGTACCCTGAGATGATTGACATTGCCCGGGCCGAGGGAGACAAGCAGGCCCTGCGATCCTTCGAGTTCGCCAACGCCGTGGAGAAGATCCACGCCAACCTTTACAAGGGTCTTCTTGAAACGATGGACGATCACGATCAGGACGAGTACCCTTACTTCGTCTGCCCCGTGTGCGGGCATACCGCTGGCCAGGAAGCCCCGGAAACCTGCCCTGTCTGCGGGGCGAAGGGAAGCCTTTACAAGAGGGTTGACTGACCCCCTGGCAGGCCTGTCGTCATCTCAGGACCAGAAAAGAGCGTCCGGGCAGACCCGGTTCCGGAACAACCAAGTAAAGTCCCGTCGCAAGCCCTGAAACGTCGGCGCTGAATACTCCGTTCTCTTCTGTGAACCGAACGCCGGTTCGACGCCCCGCCATGTCGTAGAGCACTGGCAGGGTCTGCCGTCCGGTTCCTGGGGTCACATGGATAAAAGTCGATGCCGGATTGGGATACACAGTGAAACCGGGGTGTTCCGGATCGTCTGAAGCAGACTGCTGCCCGTGGTTCGGGTAGAGGTCGCTCCACTGGATCCATTGGGGTTCCTTGTGGTACGGCGCGGTTCCCGGAGAGGCGAACGCAAGCCCTAACCTGCGCTGCTGTGGTTGCAGGATCATAGTGTGCAGGGTGCCGCCTGAACCGGGGGCCGGAGGGAAGCCGACGGCTTCCATGAAGTTCCACAGTCTGTCAAGGGTGACGTCAGGGCTTGTCGTCAGGGAGTCCAGAAGCCACGAGTAACGGTAGCAGGTGATCGGGGGATAGAGCACCCGGTGGTGGTTTGTGAGGATCATCCGATCAGGGGCAATTGCTGGTTCATCGGAACTGTGGCGCAGGGCGGTCCCGTTCTGGTTGCTGACTTCGGCCACCACTCCCGGACCGTCGCCGGTTCCCAGGGCTTCCGGTGACACGATGTGTATGTCGTAGGAGTTGGCCCTGTTCCACAGCGTTGCGGCGGAGGTCAGGTCCTGTATGTCGCACTGGCCGCTGCCGTCGAAATCCTGTCTGGAAAGGCCCAGGGCAAGGGCCATGCAGATCGGGACGAAGGGCGTCGTTGTCTGGAAAACACCCTGATGGTTGCCCATGTTGAGAGTGGCGGTAATGCCTGTTTCATTCATGCCGGACAGAGTGCCCATGAATCCGGGAAAGGTCACCGAGATCCATTCCTGGCCGTCATCGGGATCGTGCACCACCAGTATGCTCTGATCGAGTATCTCGGACTGGCTGTCAACGAAGAAATCCAGGTTGCGGGATGTTGCCGGGGAGCCCTGGAGAACTGGATCCCCCGCTGTGGCGTCGCCCCAGGCGCTCACGCTCGAGCAGAACAGGTGGGGGAGGTCGACCACCGCCGAAAGGTCGGGGACGGAACTTGAGATGTAAAGGTCGAGAGCATCAATGTTCCGCCCGTAAACTCCGGACCACAGGGATACGGTGTCGGCCATGCCCGCTATAATGCCTTCGGCGTAAACTGTGAACTCCACCGGTACGGTGAAGTACTGCGGGAAATACGCGCGAAGGAGGTTAACATTGGAAGTCCCCCCCGCAAGCTCCAGGAAATACCCCTCGAAGACTTCCTTGATGTCGGGTCCAAGAAGGCGTCCGTGGGCGTACCCCATCTCCTCCCAGGTTCCCCACAGGTTCACAACGCGGATCTCCCCGATCATCTCCACAGACCCGTTGAAACCAGAAACGACCGAAACCATTGTCAGAAGAGGAATTATCAGGGCAGCCAGGCGTTTCACGGAAGTGTCCCCCAATCCTTAACCCTTAACCCTTGTAAAGCCGGCCCTGGAAGGTATTCCTTCGGGCCAGTTCACCCCTTACAGCGCCAAGAACCGCCATCTTGTTCACACTCCACTCCGGCGCCACGGTCAGGTGAGCCGGGGCTTCTCCGGTGAGACGGAGTATAACCGTTTCAGGGTTCAGTCTCTCCAGAAAATCCACGGCCAGGGCAGCGTACTCATCAATCGCCAGGGGTGAGAACTCTCCGGCCAGATAGCTTTTTTCGAGGGGTGTGCCCCGCACGACGTGCAGGTTCTGTATCTTGACCCCCATCGTCCATGTTTCGTTCACTAGTTCAGCGGTTCCCATGGCTTCATCCCGGGTCTCTCCGGGAAAGCCCAGAATGATGTGGGCGCCGGTTCGGATGCCCCGGCGGTGAAGCTCCCTGAAAGCGTGCAGTGCGGTGGCCGCGGTGTGGCGCCTGTTCATCCTGCTCAGTGTTTCGTTGCTTCCGCTCTGCACACCAATCTCGACCCAGAGGAAGTGAGTTTTCGAAAGCGTTTCCAGAAGCTCCAGTACAGGGCGGTGAAGGCTGTCGGGTCTGGTGCAGAGGCAGAGCCCCACGATGCCCGGGAATGCCAGGGCTTCACGGTAGAGGGCTTCGAGGGTTTCGGGATGACCGTAGGTGGTGGTGCAGTCCTGGAAATAGGCCAGAAATGAGCCTGCTCTGTGCCGCCTTCGCATGTAGGCTATCCCCGCCTCGAGCTGGCTGGTGATGCTCATGCCCGGTATGTGGTTAAGGGGTCTGGAACTCTCGGGGTTGCAGAAATTGCATCCTCCGGTACCCAGTGCACCGTCCCTGTTGGGGCAGGTGAACCCCCCCACCAGCCCCACCTTGTACACCTTCTCCCCGAACGTCGCCCTAAGGTATCCGTTGAGGTCTCTGTACCTGCTTTCCATGCCGGAAATATAGGGGACGGACTTAGAAAGATTAGTTTGTTGCTTCAAGTGCAATATGGATAACAGCTTGGAGATTGAAGTTGCGCAGTTTTATTGAAATGGCCGGGAAAGCCGGCCGGGCCACACGGCCTCAGTCGTTTGTATGATTGGTTCATGGAACGACCCACCGACATTTTCTTCGATCAATTCGGGTTGGTGCCCGAAGGGGGAGTGGAACGGCTTTATAGCGTTTCCGAAGCGTTCAGCCGGATCCCGTGGGAGAACCTGACCAAGTTCCTTCTGAAGGTCAGGGGCGTGGAGAGGCTCAGGATGCCCGGCGAAGTCTTTGAAGGCTTCGCGCGCGACGGCACCGGCGGAACCTGTTACTCCCTCACGGAAGCACTGGGCTCAGTGCTTTCGACATGCGGTTGGAGCGTGAGACCCCTGACCGGGCACATGCGCCACGGAAGGAACATCCATTGCGCTCTGCTTGTCGAGGGGGGGGAAGGAGTGTTCCTTATGGACCCCGGATTCGTGGTGCCCTGTCCGGTGCGGTTGAACAGGGACGGAGGGGTTCTTGACCTGCCTGGAAGAAGGCTCGTCTGGACTCCCAAGGGTGACGGCTGGGACCTCCACAGCGAAGAGAACGGTGAGAAACCGCAGTGGAGGTATCACCTCGAATCGCGAGCCCTGGAGCGGAGTGAGTTCATAACGTTCTGGAAGGACTCTTTCAACGCCCCCGGCCTGAACAGCCTGCATATAAACCTTTCCCTTCCTGACCGGAGGCTGAGCGCCCACAACGGGAACCTGCGGATTACCTGTGAGAAGGAGAGGGAAAACAAAAAGCTTGCTTCCGACTACGGCGCATCGGTGGCGGAAGCCTTCGGCTTGAGCGCAAAACTTGCCGGCGAGGCTTGGAGTGAGCTTTCCCGTCTACAGATGGAAAGAAGGGGCCGTGTCGGGTCCTGAGAAGGTTCTGCCGGTTCTTCCGGTCGTGAGCGTGATCTGCGGTTCGCCGGATTCGTTGGCCGGGGTTCTGCCTGAGCTGTGCGGGTATTTTGGCGAGGTCATCCTTCGGAGCAGGCCTTTTCCATTTGACATGAGCACCTACTACCAGCCGGAGATGGGTACCGGCCTCGACAGGACCTGGCTGTGCTTTGCCGGTCTTCGGGACCCCTCGGAGCTTTCCCGATGGAAGCTCTTCTGTTTCAGCGTGGAGGAGTCCAGGTCGGGGGGGTCGGGAAGAACGGTGAACCTTGACCCCGGCTACCTTGATCATGGAAAACTGGTGCTTGCCAGCTTCAAACCTGCGCCCGACAAGGTTTACATGGGGCATGGGGTCTGGGCTCACACCTGCCTCAGGTACCGGTTCGGAGACTTCTGCGGGCCGGATCACAGCTTTCCCGACTTCATCGACGGAAGGTTCAACGGGTTCTTCAAGGAAGTCAAAAGTTTGTACCGCAGATTCCTGCGGGATTCAAGCACTCAGGGTACGTGAGGGTCATGTAATGGAGACCTGGCAGGACAGGTGGGACGAAGCCGCTGAAGACGAACGTAAACGGATGCAGGGCATTACAGCAGCTGAACTCCTTGCGGACGTCAGTGAAGGCAGGTTCGGCAACTACTATGTGATCTGGTACGTTATAGCATCGAAGTCCACGATTGATGAAGCCGGATGGACGTTGTTCAGGATCCTGGCTGGTGACTCGGACTACCTTTACCGGTACCACTGCGCAGCGGCGCTGCTTCAACTGATGGGGGAGGCCACCCTGAAGCCCGTTGACGCCAGTGCTGATCATCCAGGGAGGGAATCGGTATTGTCGGCCCTCAGGCTCCGGCTGACCGGGATGATCGGAGAAAGCCCGTCCATGCGCCTGAACACCTGCTCGGATGGAACTACATGATCCAACTGGTCCTTGCGATCCTGGCCATCAGTGAGCCAATACAGGGTGTGTGGGTGGCCAAGGGGTACCCCGGAGACTGGGAAGAAGCAGCTTCCGCGCTTCAAAATGCCGGTGTGGACCATGTCCTGCCGTGCTTTCTTTACGGTATCACGCCTGCGTACCTCTCCGGCATTGTTCCGGAATCAGGGGATTTCGCCGCTGATCCCGAATGGGTCGAGAGCGTTCTGACCGAATGCGGGCTGCGGGGCATCGAGGTTCATGCGTGGGTTGTCCTCTGGAAGTCGACAAATGCCGACAGCTCACTGCTCGACAGCCTCGCGCGAGCGGGGAGGCTTCAAGTGAGCCTGGAGGGGGACACACTGCCCTGGCTATGCCCCACCGATCCGGCAAACCTGGATCTGGAGACCGCTCTGGTCGAGGAGATGCTGGAGCGTTTCCATCTGGACGGGGTCCAATTCGACTACATAAGGTTCCCGAACGGCAACACCTGCTACTGTGAAGGCTGTCGGGCAAGATTCCAGGAGCAGACCGGGCTGGCGGTCGGAACGTGGCCTTCGGACGTATCCCCGACGGGTTGTCAGGGTGATCGCTTCGCTGTCTGGAGGGTTGGGCGGATCACACACGCGTTGGCCGTTCTATCGGAAACTGTTCGCACACGGGGGATTCAGGTTTCCGCAGCCGTTCTGCCGGACTACCGGGATGCGCTGGGCTGCGGACAGGATTGGGTGGATTGGAGCCGTTCGGGCATTGTCGACAGGATCTACCTGATGAACTATTTCCGCACAACCCCCGAGCTAGAGGAAACCCTGCCGGGGCAGATCTCCCTTCTGCCGAGAGGGTTCTTCACCATCTGCGGACTTGGATCGGGTATCGGGTC
Source organism: candidate division Hyd24-12 bacterium UBA6080 (assembly GCA_002436025.1). Classification (GTDB taxonomy): domain Bacteria; phylum Fermentibacterota; class Fermentibacteria; order Fermentibacterales; family JCC-6; genus UBA6080. The sequence goes on along the minus strand of DIXM01000001.1, from coordinate 272,893 downwards.
ACTCGGGATCTCTTCCGTGGAGGCGGCATCACAGGTCGAGGCAGCACTGCGGGGGGGCGCACGGGGTGTATGCCACTTTCACTTGAACGGAACACTGCTTCAGGCGCTGCCTGTGATCCAGGGTCACAGGAGCGGCCGGGTGCAGTGAACCGGGGCAGTTTTATCCCGGGATACCCGAAAGCCTTATCACAAGAAACACGATGAGCCCGATTCCGACGAGCCCCACGAAAATTCGCCCCACGGGCATCACAAGGTTGTCGGGCAGAAAGACGAAGATTCCCGGGACCTTGAAGATGCTGTTCAGAAAAGACGGCGGGTTCACAAAGGCAAACACGATGGAGAGTAGCGAGTAAACACCCATAATGATCAGGAAAGGCAGAACTCCCATGATGTTTTCCACTTTATCCTCCGGGATCGTTTGGCTGAATGGATGGACGGCGGGAATACTGCGCATTGCCGGGTGCTCTGTCAATGAACCTGTTCAGGTTTGACCGGGGCCTCGATCAGGGGGCTGTACATCATCACCGCACGGTTCTCGGTCACCGGTGTCTCTCCGATCAACTCTCCGCTTGCTGAATCAAAGACCTGTCTGAAAAGCCTGTTGTTGCGGGTGTAGCCACCCCACGACTCCAGACGGAAGCAGTGGTCGCGCTCAACGATGCTGTACCTGTGCTCCGGTTCAGTTCCCGAGACCCAACGCCCTGAAAGATGAGTTTCAGTGATCTCAAGCAGCAGTTGAAAAGTCGATTCGGTATCATTCCCGATTTGAAGATCGATCGCCGGATAAGCGCATGTGGCGCCACTTCCGAAGGGCTGCTTCCTGTCTGCATCCGGGAATACATCGTACCCGTGCCGCCATCTTTCCAACACCGTAAGGGGTGTGTGTAGGGTCATCCAGTAGATAAGGTTCGACAGCTGACACAGCCCTCCGCCGATCCCCGGAACGACTTTACCGCGGGAAAGGACCATGCCCGGGAGGTAGCCCTTCGCTTTTGCGGGTTTTCCCAGCTGCCTCCAGAAAGAGAACACCCGTCCGGGACCAACAACCAGACCGTCAAGCCTTCCAACCGCAATGCTGAGGTTGGTTATTTTATTGTACTGCATCCACATGTCGGTGTTGCGCAGGTTTCGCAGAAGAGGGCTCGAGTGGGAGAAAACCGTGTAGGGAAGATTCCGGGAAAGCCTTTCAGTCGCGAAGCGAGTTCCGGAAACGTACCAGTACACGTGGCTCTTCAGAAGGTGGTACACGGTTCCGGCGATCCGCCTGGGTGAAACAGCCCTTCCCGGATCTTCCACACTGCTTCTCAGCGAAGGACCGTAACCCTGATCGATTCGGTTCCCCATGGACCTGAGGCGACGATGAAACACATCCCTGTCGGCACGCCGTCAGTGTTCCAGGCGAGTCTGTGGGTTCCAGCGCTGAAACCTCCACTTGCGATCGTACCGAGCAGTCGGCCGGAAATGCTGTATGCACTGACGGTGACAATGAGCTCACTGCTCGTGGTCAGATCAAAGAACAAAGGGCCTGCCGCCGGGTTGGCACAGGTCGAAAGGGCGACCGACGGGAGGCCGTCGGGGATGGTGCCGCCTTCCGTTGACAGCGGATCGGCGCCTATGTCGATGATTATCCCCTCGATGATGTTCATGCCGTAAGGCATTCCGGTGAGTGGGAACTGGTACCATCCGTTGTAAGGTCCGTTCCACCCGAAGTTGATGTGGTAGAAATCGTCCGTGTTGTAACCGTCCACCACCACATTGTGACCGTAGGTGGGGCCGGAGTCCACTATGGCCAGATGAGCGGGAAGCGAGTCTATCATGTTCTGGGAAAGCCTTTCATAAAGGCTGTCCGAGGAGCCGTCGAGAAGTTCGCACTCTTCAAATCCGAACCTTATGTAGGCGTCGTAGGCCTGATCCACACCAAAAGTGCCGGAGACTGAAGCGGTGTAGACCTGCCGACAGGCAGCGCCCGAGGCGTAGACAAGGGCCGCCTTGTCCTGCTGGGTGAGAGGTTGCTGGGTCGAGTACAGGTTTTCGATGGTCTCGATGTAACCGTTGAGAACAGGCCAGGACGGAAAATCGTGGGCTTCGAAGTCGTCATCGATCCAGTAGTATTCGTGGTAGTTGTGGTAATAGTCGTCGGTGTCGTAAAACCTTGTTCCGTTGGTTTCCTCGCGCAGGTTCACGATCGCCGCCATTGCAACCGCGGGGCAGCCGGCAACACTCCTCGCGCCCGCAATAAGGTCCATTGGGCAATACTGGTTATAGGGTGCGTTCTGGTGCCAGTTCTCCATGAGCCATCCCCCGGTGGGGGTGGACCCTTCGGGAGGCCATTGTTCAAGAAGTGCGGGGGAAAGGACGGCGAACATCCCCGACGAGTAATCGTCCCACATGGCATTGTTCAGCAGGATGATCTGACCAGGAGTCTGATCGAGATGGGCGAGCCTGATCTCCATGTCCGTGAGGACCATTTCAAGCAGAGGGTTTTCACCCTGCTCGTCATTCGGGCACCCGTTATCGTAGCTGTAGCATACCACCGGGGGCAGGTCGGTATTGGCACCGGTCACCACAAATCCCGTGGGATGAAGCTCGAAGACGAATGCCACCGTCACATCGAGGCCCGGGCTGTAGAGTTCGGTCATGCCGGTAATGGTGTGGGTGCTTCCGTGACCATCCCTCTCCACCCTTTCCAGGGCAACCTGTCCTGCGAGGGATTCCGAAACCGCCGAAGCGCCAAGTGGCGAGAAGAACGCTGTAATGATGAGAACAGAAATGATTTGTTTCATGTTTTTCCTTCTCTACAGTTTTATTCCGTCAACAGTCACAGCCTGACCGAGGCCAGGGCATCCATGGCTTCGTGAAGCAGGTTGTCAGGCAGGCATCCGAAGCTTATCCTGACATGGTTTTCACCCGCGTCGCCGAAGGCTCCGCCGGGTATTGTTCCTATGCGGTATCTGGAGAGAAGGATCTCGGATGCCTTGTAGCTTTCGATACCCGGACACGCGGCCAGCGTGAAGAAGCCACCCCCGGCCTCCCGCCACTGGAGCCCTTCTGCGGACTCGAGAGCCTGCCGGCAAAGGTTCATCCGTTCCCTGACTTTCAATGCCTTTTCCTCCACGAATCCCGTGAGATTCAGGCACTCCTCCAGGATGATCTGGGCCGGCGTTGGAGGGCAGATCACCACTGAGTCCTGAACCTTCAGGGCTTCTTCCAGAATATTGCCCGGACCGAAAAGGTACCCCAGCCGCCAGCCCGGTATACCGAAGCTCTTGGAGAAACTGCCCAGCGTGAGCACATGGTCGGCCTTCCCGTCCATCCATGGGTGCCAGGGGCTTCCGGTGAAGTTGAACCTCTCGTAAGTCTCGTCCACTATCAGAGCGCAGCCCTCTTTTGCGGTTTCTTCAGTCAGCTGCCTCAGTTGTTCCTGGGCGAGCACAGCCCCGGTGGGGTTTCCGGGGTTCACAAGGACCACGGCCTTTGCGCCGGGGATGCGGGCTTTGACGGTCTCCCATGGAAACTCCCAGCCCGCGTTTTCCCGCATGGGTATCAGGTCGGGAGTGATACCCGAGAATTGAAGTGCGAAAATGTGATCGAAGTAATAGGGCTCAAGTACAATTACCCTGTCCCCCTGGTCGGCCACGGAAAGAAGCGCCCCCAGGAAGGCCTGACTGGCGCCGCACGTGAGATGCAGCTCGGTTTCATGATCAATGGGGATGCCCCGCCGCTGAAGGAGGTCTCGGGCGAGGGCAAGCCTGGTAGAAGCCAGCCCGGGGTCGGGGCTGTACAGGTGGGTAAAGGGATCGAGCATTTTATCTGATAACGACGAGAGGGCTTTTTCCGGAGGGCCGTACCAAGGAACAGCCTGAGCCATAGAATAGACGGTCTCGCCCGCAAGACGCATCTCCCTGATGCGGTTCATCATTGGGTGTATTGGCGGCATGCGCACCGATCTGAGCCTTCGGGAAACCTTCATTCACCCTCCCGGTGTTTTCATCCCCCGCAGGGTGCAGTATAAAACGGTTCTGAAGGAGGACAAGCCTTGAGGGTCATCATCACTGTCAACTGCCGCTGGTGGAATGCCGCTGCCCAGGGTGCCGTGATGCAGGCACTGGCGCTTTCGCGAATCGGGCACGATGTGCTTCTTCAGGTGCCCTCCACAGGTCCCCTGGCGGGCATGGCGCGCTCTTCCGGGGTGGGAACTGTCATACCGGGGAACGTCTGGAGTTTCATGGCACTTGCCCGTCGATACCGCCCCGATGCTATCTGCGTTCACCGTGGCGAGGGGCAGGCAGCTGCAGCGGTGCTTCTGCCCGGAGTTCCCCTGGTGAGGGTTCGGAACGACCAGCGCAGGGCGTCACGGGGTTTTCTGTGGAGGCTTGTCGACAGGCGCACCTCCCTTGTTGTTTTTCCATCCCCCTTCATGGCAGCCCGGGGCTTTCAGGGCGAAAGGCTTGGAGCCGTGGATGTTGTCCCATTTCCCGTAGACACTGGTCGTTTTTCTCCATCGCTTCTCCCAAGGGAGAAGGTCGTGGCATCACTGGGGCGCCTCAGCCCGGTGAAGGGGCACAGGGTTCTGATAAAGGCCATGACATTGATGCCCCGGGACTGGCGGGCGGTGATCGCCGGTGAGAACGACCAGCAGACTTCCGCTGAGCTTGTTGAATATGCGGAGTCGCTTGGCGTGAATGACAGGATATCTTTCCCGGGCCGGCTACCTGATGTCAGGCCACTTCTGGCAAGGGCCTCCATTGGTGTGGTGACAAGCCTTGGAAGCGAAGTCGTCAGTCGAGCGGGTCTTGAGATGATGAGTTCAGGCCTGCCGCTCCTGGCCGCGGCAACGAACGGTCTTTGTGACATTGTCCGAGACGGCGTTACAGGGCTTTTTCACTCTCCGGGCAATCACGGACAGCTTGCGGCCCAGATGCTTCACCTGGCGGAAAACCCCGAAGTCGGTTGTTACCTTGGTGCGAAAGCCAGGGAATATGTTTGCCGTGAGTTTTCTCTGGAGTCAGTGGGGAAAAAATGGGAACAAGCCCTTGCCCGCTGGTGTATCACACCCGGAAGCGCGATCCGAAAGGCGGATATATGAAGTTCATCCTTTGCGCCGTTGTCCTCTTCTCCTGCCTGCAGGCGGCGACAGTCTGGGAGTGGGGCGAATACGCACGGAGATACGTGCCGAATGATGCATGGGGTCCTGGTGAAAGGCTCGTGTTCAACGTTCAGTACGGTATCATGAAGGCCGGCACGGCCTCGCTTTCCGTGACCGGCCCCGAGGACGTGAACGGGTTGCTTGCGTACCGTATCACAGCAGAAGCCCGGAGCAATCCTGTGTTTGACAGCTTTTTCGCGGTGAGGGATGTGAACCGGTCACACCTCGACATTGTGCAGCTCCACACTCTTCGGTATTTCAAGGACCTTCGTGAGGGCAACTACTCCCGATCCGAGGAGACGCTTTTCTACCAGGAAGAGGGTGTTGCCAGATACCCCGGCGAAACAGACCCTGAAAAAATGGAAGACCCCATCCCGCCGCACGCCCTGGATGTACTGGGGGCCTTCTACTATGCCAGGACGCTCTCCTTTGAACTCGGTGACAGGTTCAGCATGGATGTCCATGTTGACAACGACAACTACCCGCTGTGGGTGAACGTGCTAGAACGCAACAGCATAAGAACTCCTGCCGGAACCTTCCAGTGTCTTCTTCTAAAACCTGAGCTTCGGGGTGACGGCATTTTCAAGCAGGAGGGCGAGATATTCATCTGGGTCACAGACGACAGCAGGCATATGCCTGTGCTCATGACTGCGTCAATGGTCATCGGAGAGATCTCATGCCTGCTTGATTCCTACACCCCGGGCACCGTTTTGGAAGTCGAGAACCCTTTCCTGCAGGAATAGGATGGGAATGACGGACACTCATTGTTCGGGGCTGTCCGAGTGTGCCCGCCTGGCAGCAATTGCCCTCGCCGGGAGGGGAATTGTTACCGTGGCTGAGAAGAGGCTTGTCAACGGCATACAGGCCTCGTTGGAAAAGGACGGGCGAGCCTGCCGTATCAATTACTACTGGTCAGAGAAAAAGGGCTTTTCCCAGGTTCCCGCCGGAGGGGATTCGCAACTCCTTTCCGAGGCTTCCGTTTTCTTGACAGGTAAACCTGCTCCCGAGGTGATCACCGGTTTTCGCATTGGTACCGATGAGGCTGGCAAAGGGGACTGGTTCGGCCCGCTTGCAGCCGCCGGCGTGGCGTGTGATGACACCGCAGCCGCAGCGCTGGCATCAGCGGGCGTGGCTGACTCCAAAACCCTTTCGAACCGGAGGGTTCTCGAACTGCTCAATGTAGTCGTGGGGATGAAGGGGGTCTTCTGGTCATCCCGGGTTGTGCCCCCTCAGGAGTACAACAGCCTCTTCGCAGATTTTTCGCGCAGGGGAATGAACAGCCTTGACATTCAGGCCATGGCCCACGGAGAGGTAATCAGCGATCTGCTGAGCAGGACCGGCGCAAGGCAGGTGGTCGTGGACCGTTTTTGTCCCGAGGAGCGGCTTGTTCCCTGGATCACGGGCAGCGGCTTCAGTCTCACCCTTCGTTGCCGCGCCGAGGACGACCCGGTAGTCGCAGCCGCCTCGATCATCGCCCGTGGGTCATATCTTAAGGCACTCGATGGCCTGTCAATTGAACTTGGCGTTGCCCTCGCCTCCGGGTCGGGCGCTCCCGCGGACGCCATCGGAAGGCAATTGGTGAAGACCCGGGGTATCGGCGTTTTATATCAGTGCGCCAAGGTGCATTTCGGTAATTACTCTCGAGTTGCCGCCACTTGACACAGCCCGGCAGTTTTGTTGATATTACATTCCCATGAGGCCCTGAAAGGGTCATGGTTCGGGGTGAAAAAATCTGAACTGAAAATCTCAGCTTCAGACAATTCTTTAGCAGCGATTGCTACAGGAGGATTTAGGAAATGAAGTACCTTGTAATCACACTTCTTGCCGTTTTCATGGCCTTTGCAAGCCTTGGCTGCGACGAGCCCGCCACCGAGACCGACGAGGCCGTTGTGGCCGAAGACAGCGTCGAGGTCGTTGAGGAAGTCGTGACCACCGAGACCACCACTGAAGAGACCGTCACCACCGAGACCGTCACCGAAGAGACCGTCACCACAGAGACCCCGGTCGAAGAGGTCGTCGAGGGTGCTGAGGTCGTCGAGGGCGAGCAGCCCGTCACCCAGTAACTCGGGTCATCGATACATCAGGGGGAGGCTTCTGCCTCCCCCTTTTTCTATTCTTACGCCATACCTGGTGATGACCCGCGCAGGAAGCCAGTGTTTCGGAAGCAGTTCCAGGTAGGGACTCTGTACGAACCTTCCCCCGAGAAGGATCAGGTCGGCCCTCTGGACAGGGTTTCTGACAAGTCGGCCGGCCGCCTGGATCACTCTGTTCATCCCTGGAATAACGTAGGCGTGAAGGAAACCGTCGCCGAAGACCCGGTCGTGCCTTGCCCGCAGAAGCTCCTGCCTGGTGTTGACCGAGGGCAGGGAAGGTCCCGCCACGAAGCCACCCCTGAGATCGGGAAAGGTCATGTCAATCCCTTCCGAGAACACACCGCCCGCAACGGCAAGAATGAGTTGCCCACCCGAGCACGCCCTCTTGAGAAATGCCTCTCTCTCATCAGGCGTTGACACCCTGGGCTGAACAAGGGGATCGCACTCACCGAGAAGAGCCGCCACTTCCTCCATCCAGTTGAAAGAAGGAAACCAGGCCAGCCATGTTCCGGGTGTTTTGTTCCATGCGCTCCGCACCCGTCCGGCGACCTGTACGGTGGCGGCTTTACGGGCCTTCCAGCGTGTATCGATCGTGGAGTCTATCCACACCTTCAGGTTTTCCGGAGGGAAAGGCCATTCGGTCTCGGTCCAGCCAGCCGAGCCGGCAAACCCCAGCAGGGGACGAAAATGTTCCGCCGGAGACAAGGTTGCGCTGAAAGCTGTCACAGACCTGCATCGGCTGTGCACTTCCTTTGTCAGTTCCGAGGGGTCCGAGCAGAACCACTGCAGAACCGTGTCAGCCCTTTCCGACCTGACAAGCAGATGAAACCTGGCGTCGAGCCGTTCAGCCACAAGGGAGAAACGCGCTGCTGCACGGGAGAGCTCAATCGTTTCGAGTGGAAGCTCCGCAGACGCGCCGAGTATCTTTCGAAAGCGCTGGGAGTCCACTCTTGGAGGCGAGATGTCCGGTGGCAGAAGCACGTCGTCTGTGCAGCCCTCGGGAAGAAAGGCTTCCGCCGTCTTCATAAGCTTCTTCCATGGACGCAGCAGAGTTGTGAGTTTGGCGTTCCTGGTCCTTCTGGCGTACGCTGCTGTCGTCCTGAGCCAGGAAGCCCTGATCTCGGGCGACCAGATCTTCATCACACGGTCCGGAAGGTTGCCCGCCTCGTCCACAAGAAGGTCGATCCGGGCAGCGGTCTCCTCTTCTGCAAAAAACCTCTTGAGGCTTGTTGAAGGATCGAACACGTGGTTGTAGTCGCAAATCACCAGGTCGCAGCGCTGGGCAAGACAGAGCCCAGCTTCGAAGGGGCATACCCCTGCCTTGACGGATTCCCCAACCAGTGTCCCGGTGTCAACCGCACCCTGCGCCAGCAGAGTATCGAGCAGGCCGGAGCCTCGCACCCTCTCCTCGAAAACTTCCGCCAGGGGGCATGTCTCGGGGGAACAGCGGTCGGCTTCCATCGGGCAGGTGTCCTGCCTGGAGGAGAGGGTTACTGCCCGGAGTGGCAGGCCCCCATCGCGAAAACGAACTCCCGTTTCAAGCGCCAGTTTTTTCTGAGTGTTCTTTGCCGTGAGAAAGAACACCGTATTCCACGACCGTATGGAAGGAGGCACTGCGCCGAAAAGGAGCGCGGCGGTCTTTCCGGTTCCCGTAGGGGCCTGGATCATGGTTTCTCCGGACGACTCCACCGCCTTTGAGGTTGACAAGGCAAGTTCCTCCTGCCCCGGGCGCCATCCAGGATAGGGGAAGCTGAACCCCTCAAGGGCTTCCTTCAGTTCCCGGTGATGCCTCCACTCGCTTCTCACGAGTCCTGCGGCTTCCTTTACGAATACCTTCCAGAGGGAGTTGAGCTCACTGTGATCCTGTTCCAGAACCCTTTCCTCCATTGTGTCGGGGTCGATGTAGAGAAGGTTGCCGGAGGTTGCCTTCAGGGCTTTCATGTAGAAAAAAAGCTGCAATCTGTGGCTTCGGACAGGTGTTTCCCTGAGGGGTGAGCAGGTCTTGACTTCCCAGACACCATCTGGAGCTACAACATCCGCCCTTCCTGAGAGGTGGAAGCGGATGCCGCCGGAAGTGGTTCGAAGCTCGGTCCGCACTTCGGTAAGGCCACCCTTTGCCTCCGCGATGCGCTTTTGTGCGTGATTATGAACGGTCAGCCGTGTTCGCAGGTCCACCGTTTCATCACCCCCCCTGAGTGTTTCAGGGAGCAGGCACAGGTCCAGAAGGATGCCGATGGCGCACCTTACGGTCATTGTCACGGGGTCGAATGGAAGAATCATGCTGCCTTCCGGGGAGTTCACGGGATAACCGACCCGAGTATATTACGGGCTGCTGCATGAAAGGAGAAGTCTTGGAAAAAAAGGCCCTGATAAGCGCTTCGGAAAGGCTGAGCAAGCTCCCCCCATACCTCTTCGCTGAACTTGACAGAAAAAGGGCCGCCGCTGTCAAGCGCGGGCTTGACATCATCGACTTCGGCATAGGCGATCCCGACCTTCCGACCCCGGCAGCAGTTGTGGAAGCAGGCCGTAAAGCCCTGCTCGAGCCTTCTTTCCACAGGTATCCCCGGAACCGGGGAAGCGATTTCTTCATCGAGGCGGCAAAGTCATTCCTGAAAAGGGATTTCGGTGTCGCAGGTGACGAATCAGTTGCGGCGCTAATCGGTTCCAAAGAAGGTCTGGCGCACGTTCCCATGGTGTTCTGCAACCGGGGGGACATCGTTTTGGTTCCCAACCCGGGCTACCCCGTCTACAGGGCTTCCGCCATCCTCGCGGATGCAATTCCCGTTGATGTCCCCATTCTGTGGGACAAGGGCTTTGTTCCAGTACTTGACAGAATTCCCCCCGAAGTTCTCAGGCAGGCCAAGGTGCTTTTCTTGAACTACCCCAACAATCCTACAGGGGCGGTGCTTTCCATCGAGCAGATGGGGCGCTTCGTAAGCTTCGCGAGGGAGCACAACCTTCTTCTGGCAAGCGATAATTCATACAGCCATATGCGTTTCGACGGTGTGCCGCCCCTTTCATTCCTTCAGGTTCCCGGAGCGCAGGATGTAGTGCTTGAGTTCCACAGCCTTTCCAAGACCTTCAACATGACCGGATGGCGCGTGGGCTTCGTGGCCGGGTCGAAGAAGCTTGTCGAGACCTTCATGGGCGCCAAGGAAAACATCGATTCGGGGGTCTTCACCGCGGTGCAGGCGGCCGGTGCAGCGGCAATGTCACTCCCCCCCGACCATCTCACTGACCTGCTTTCGGTATACCGCAATCGGAGGGAAACACTCAGAGCGGGGCTGAACAGGCTCGGGTGGGAGGTGTTCGATTCACCCGGAACATTTTACCTGTGGGTAAGGTTGCCCCGGGGGGCAGATTCCATGGCATTCGCGGGCAAGCTTGTCAACCGCGCCGGCATAATGGTAACGCCGGGAAGCGGTTTCGGCTGCTGGGGCGAGGGCTTCATCAGGTTCGCCCTGACGGTTCCGGAATCCAGGATCCATCAGGCCGTGGGCAGGCTCGAGGAGATGGAGCTGTACCGGAACCGGCTTCTTCAGTGGTTGAGAAAAGAGCAGGACAAAGAGTGACAGGAATCCTTGAGCTTCGTGGCGTTTCCCTGACCGTATTCCTTGGAGCGCTTCCCTGCGAAAAGCTCTTTCCCCGACGGGTCGATCTTGACGTTTCCTGCACCGGGAACGCCTCATCATTGCCGATGATGGACTACAGTGAAGTCAGTTCCTCTCTGGCCCCCCTTTCCGGCGAAAGCTTCGAATTCATCGAACAGGTCGCCGACAGGGTTTTCCGGCTTCTCAAAGCCCGATGGCCGGGAGACTGGAGCGTTACTGTCAAAAAAGGCTTCCCCCCGGTGAACCCGACCATTGAATGCGCAGTGTACACAATTGCGGACTAGGGTGTTCGGCCTGGGTTTCGGGGGCAACACACCGGAAACCCCGGGTTGTTTTCAAATGGCAGCCGCCTGCCTTCGAAGCGCCCCTGGCGTGACGAAGATAAGGTTGTCCCGGGTTTACATTACTCCGCCATGGGGAGCCGTCGCAGGTGGCGATTTCATGAACTTCGCGGCGGTGGGGGAATGGTCGGGATCGGATCATGGCCTTCTGACTCTGTGCCGTGAGATTGAAGCCCTCTGCGGTTCACCTGTGAACAAACTGGGGGATGCCCGCTCCATTGACGCAGACATCCTGTTCATTGAGGGCGGCTCGAGCTGCCCGGAGCTTTTACTTCCCCACCCCAGGATGCACCTTCGGCGTTTTGTTCTCGTTCCCCTCGAAGAGGTCATGGATGGCCCGGTTCCCGGCTTTGCGCGAACCGTGGGGGAATTGCTGGCACAAACCCCTGATGAATCACATATTACACTGTGTGAAGGATTCAGTTTTGACTGATTTCCGGGTTCCGTCAACCCTGGTGGTCGAGGGTCCTCCGGGCGCCGGCAAGACAGCTCTTGCAAGGCTTCTGGCCGGAAGGCTGAACGGGCGGCTGGTCCTTGAAAAACCCGAGGAAAACCCGTTTCTCCCCCTTTTTCACCGGGACATGGGCAAGTGGGCTTTCCAGACCCAGATAGCTTTCCTTCTTCAAAGGTATGAGCGTCTGGGTGAGCTGAGCCGGACCGACCTTTTCCACGGGCTGACAGTGAGCGACTTCTGCTTTCACAGGGACGGGATATTCGCCCGGGCAACCCTCTCCGAGAGGGAGCAGGAGCTTTACGGGAGACTCTCCGGAGCGCTTGCGCCCGCTGCCGCCGACCCTGACCTCGTGATCTACCTTCAGGCTTCCCCGGGTTTTCTCACGGAGAGGCTCTTCAGACACGGGAGGCCTTTTGAGAAGGATGTGAGCAGAAGCTGGATGGAGAGGCTTGTTGATTCGTACAACAGCTTCTTTCTGCGGGAAAGGCATTTCCCGACCCTCGTGGTGAGCGCCGAAAGGCCACTTGACGAGCCGCGGGCGCTGTCGGCCCTGGTGGAGTCAATCGGGAATCACCGCGGAGGGCTGTCGAGTTTTTCACCTGTATTTGAAAGGTTCCTGCAATGAGGGTAACAAACCTCGAGTGCGAAGCCGCTGCCATTACCCGTGAATGGAGCGCAGCCGGGAGCACGATCGGCCTTGTCCCCACGATGGGAGCGCTGCACGAGGGCCACCTCAGCCTTGTTCGCGAGGCAGGGGCCAGATGCGGAAAGGTCGTGGTCTCGATCTTCGTCAACCCTTCCCAGTTCGGTCCAGGGGAAGATCTCGGCAGGTATCCCCGGATGCTTGATGAAGACTGCGGGCTCCTTGCTGGTGAGGGGGCTGACCTTGTCTTCGCGCCAACACCTGAAACCGTCTATCCCCGGGGTTTTTCCACATTCGTGGAGGTTACGGGGCTCACGGACAGGCTCTGCGGGGCATCGCGTCCGGGCCACTTCAGGGGAGTCACCACAGTTTGCTGCGCACTTTTCAACATGATCGGACCCGATGTGGCCGTATTCGGAGAGAAGGACTTCCAGCAGCTCGCCGTTGTTCGAAGAATGGTGACTGACCTCAGGCTGAAACCCGAGATCGTACAGTGCCCGATCGTAAGGGAGGCGGACGGTCTTGCCATGAGCAGCAGGAACACCTACCTTTCCGCTCGGGAAAGGGAACAGGCCGCGTTCATCTACCGGGGGCTGAAGGCCGTATCAGAAGCAGCCGGGGAGGGAGAGACCGTTCTGGAGACGCTGAAAGCCGTGTTCAGAAACGTTCTTTCCGGGGCTCCACTGCTTTCGCTATCCTATCTCGAGGCGGTTGACCCCGATACACTTGAACCGGCGGAAAACCTGGACAGAACGGTGAGACTCCTCACGGCGGTTTACGCCGGTTCCACGAGGCTTATCGACAATATCTCCCTGGAACCCCCTCACCCCTCACGGAGGACAGGATGCTGAGAACTTTTTTGGGAGCCAAGCTTCACAGGATGAAGGTGACCGAAGCCAATCTCAACTATGTGGGCTCTATCACCATCGACCGGGACCTGCTTGAACTTTCGGGGATAATGCCCGGCGAACAGGTGCTTGTGGCCTGTGTGAACACCGGTGCCAGGTTCGAGACCTATGTGGTCGAGGGCCCGGCGGGAAGCGGCGTTATCTGCATAAACGGCGCTGCCGCAAGACTCTGCGCTCCGGGTGACCTGGTGATCATACTTCAGTACGTACTTGTCGATACAAGCAGGGAGAATCCACCCGTTCCAGTTGTGGTTGTTGCCAATGGCGACAACCTTTCCCCGGCGGTGATCTGAATGGTGCACGCCGTGATACTGGCAGCCGGCAAGGGAACGCGCATGAAGTCGCCTCTTCCAAAGGTGCTTCACCCGGTTCTGGGAAAACCGATGATTCTCAGGGTCGCGGAAACCGCGGCCAAGGCCGGTTGCGAAGGAGTTACCGCGGTTGTTGGCTTCGGCAGGGAGGCGGTGACACCACTGCTTGACGGGGCCGGCTTCGCCTGGGTCGTGCAGGAACCCCAACTCGGCACTGCTCACGCCCTTCAGTGCGCCATGCCCATGATCGGCAAGGCGTCTGAGGTCCTTGTGCTTCTTGGAGATGTTCCCCTTCTCAGGCTCGAGACCATCCGGGCGCTTCTGGAATCGAGGCGCTCAACCGGCGCGGCCATGTCTGTGCTGACCGCAATTCCCCCCGATCCGACCGGTTACGGCAGGGTTATCAGGGGTGATGACCGTTCGGTGACAAAGATAGTGGAACACCGGGACGCGACACCGGCCGAACTTTTGTGCACCGAGATCAACACGGGTATCATGGTCTTCGATGCGGGCTGTCTTGCCGGTCTCCTCTCCGGAATAGGGAACGGGAACGCTCAGGGCGAGTACTATCTGACGGATGCAGTGGAGATCGCGCTTTCAACCGGGCGAAGGGTTTCAGCCGTTGCATCCCCGGACTGGCTCGAGGTTCGCGGCGTCAACGACCCTCTTCATCTCGCTGAGTGCACAAGGGCCATCAAGACAAGGGTCGTGAACGAACTGCTTCTTTCCGGGGTTTCCATTCCCGACCCCGACGGTGTCTGGATCGAGGACAGCGCCGTGATCGAACCCGGAGCTTACATCGGCAGGTGCTGCAGGGTTTCGGGGGCCTCATTTCTGACCTCTTCCGCGCGACTTCTTGATTTCTGCGTGGTGGAAAACGCGTCGGTTGACTGTGAGATGTCTGAGGGTTCAGTGAGGAGCGGTGCGTGAAAAGCCTCTGGGCCCCGTGGCGATACGATTACGTAAGTTCCCAGGAGAGAACGGGATGTGTATTCTGCGGAATCGCAGGGGATCCAAAGGAAAAAGACCGGGACAACCTTGTGCTGGTTCGGGGTGTTTTCGGTTTTGTCGTTCTGAACCGCTACCCTTACATTAACGGACATATGATGATCGTTCCATACCGCCATGTTCCCGATTTTTCGTCGGCTTCACATGAAGAGACATGCGAGATGATGGAAATGGTCAGAACAGCCGAGGGCGTCCTTCGGGAGAACATGAATTGCCAGGGGATAAACGGGGGATGGAACCTGGGGAGCGCCGCTGGCGCTGGAATACCCGGACACCTTCATCTGCACGTCCTCCCGCGGTGGACCGGGGATACCAGTTTCATGAGTTCGGTCGGGGGGATCAGGGTCCTGTCCCAGTCTCTGGAGCAGGCCTGGGAGAAGCTCTCACGGGGCTTTCGGAGCAACCCGTGACCGCAGCCCGCCGAAAAAGAACGAAAAAAAGCGGCACCGGCAGAGTATGGCAGGTTGTCCTCGGCATTCTTTCAGGGTGCGCCATAACCCTTGCCATTGTTTACAGTCCTGCAGAACACCCTTCCCCCGAGGCAACGCAGGGGATCCCGCAACCTGTTTACGACGGTCCCTCGCCGGACACGGTGAGGGTAATGGTCTACAACGGAACCAGCATCAACGGGAAGGGGCGCGAGGTTCAGCGGCATCTTGAGGGCAGGAGCGGTCCCGTGTTCTTCATCGCTCCATCCAGCGCAATGAACGCCGACAGGCTGGACTACACCGAGACCGTGATAGTTTCCCACATTCCCGGTCCCGCGGCGGCGGCGGCGGTGGCGGAGCGGCTGGGTGTTCCCGACAGCAGCATTGTCTGGTGCCTCCCCCTTCAGGGGGTGCCAGAAGTTGATGTTACCGTATACCTCGGGCGTGACCTTGCCTCAAGGACGTTCATGCCCGTTTCCCCCAACTGAGACGGGAGGATCGATTGACGGAGATAAACGAAGCCCCTGACATCCTCGGCACGGTGGTCGAGGCGATTCATCAGCGCCACGGTCACGGAGTGAGGGCAATGGACATGTCCGAGTTCCCTCTTACGATGGATGTTTTCGTGCTGGCCACCGCCGACACCAGAATACAGACCAGGGCCGTCGCGGACCACGTGGAAAGGGAGATGCGAAAACTGGGGATAAAGATGCACCACTGCGAAGGCTACGACGAAGGAAGCTGGATACTCCTTGATTTCGTTGATTTTGTGGTGCACGTTTTCCTTCCCGAGACCAGGGCCTACTACTCCCTTGAAAACCTGTGGAGCGATGCGCCGTACGAAGACTATCGGGACGGCGAGACGGGGGCGGGAGATGAATTCCCCGTTCTCAACCAGGAGTAGCATAGCGGAGGGAATGCGCCAGGCCCTGCGCCGGGAGTTCGCGTGCCCCGAAGAACACCTTTGCTCAGTTACCGCCAGCGAATCGGGCGAGCCGGGATTCGGCGACATGGCCTCGAGTTCGGCCATGGGGCTTGCAAAAGTACTGAGAGTTCCCCCCGGACGGATAGCGTCGGTCATGGCAGACGGGCTTTCCGGGCTGCCCTTCGTGGGCGGGGTAACCGTTGACGGACCGGGTTTTGTCAACATCACCCTCAGCAACGGCTACCTTTCGTCCGTGGCGACCCGACTTGCCCGTGAGGGTCTGGCTGGAATGCTTTGTGAATGCGGCCCGAGAGGAAAGGCGATGGTGGAGTTCGTGAGTTCGAACCCCACCGGACCCCTCACTGTTGGGCATTGCCGGCAGGCCGTTCTGGGCGACGCCATCAGCCGCCTTCTATCCGCAGTGGGTTGGACCGTCAGCCGCGAGTACTATTTCAACGACGCCGGCAGACAGATGGACAGGCTCGCCGAGTCTCTGGCGGCACGCTGCGACCAGCTCAGGGGCGGTTCCATGCCGGTACCCGAAGGTGGCTATCAGGGTGACTACATCCTGGATTGGGCCCGTGACCTTCTCGTGAATGAGCCCGGCATCTCCTGGCCTGATGATCGTGAGCGTTTCAGGGAGGCCGCCACGGGAAGAGCCTTTGACCTGATAAAAAGCGACCTTGAACTTCTTGACATATGTTTCGACAGGTATTTCGCGGAGAGCGAGCTCATCCCCGGTCCTGTCGAGGAGGCAATTGAACGCCTCGACAGGGCGGGCCTCACGTATCCCGACCCTGATGGGTCCGGGAAGCTCTGGCTGAAACTGACAGAGCTGGGTCGTCCGGAGGACAGGGTAGTACGCAGGGCAGGTGGCGGTTACACCTATCGCATGCCCGATATCGCGTACCACCTCGACAAGTTCTCCCGGGGCTACGATCTGCTGGTTGACGTTTTCGGAAGCGATCACATCGATACCTGCAGGGATGTTGAAGCAGCCGTGACGGCCCTTCTCGGAGTCGAAAGGGTGAAGCGCACCATGAGAACGGTCATTCACCAGTTCGTGACACTCTCCCGGGGGGGCGAGACCGTCAAGATGTCGACCCGTTCCGGGGAGTTCGTAACGCTGAGGGATCTTGTGAGCGAAGTCGGAAGCCCCGACGTGACGCGCTTCCTTTTCCTCACCCGGAGAGCCGAGGCCCATATGGATTTCGATCTGGCGGTGGCCCGGAAGGACTCCGATGAAAACCCCGTTTTCTACATCCAGTACGCTTTCGCCAGGATCGGGGGGATACTTCGGATCGCGGGAGACCGTTTCAGGGACACCGATCCCGCGCAGGCAGCAGACCTGCTTCGGGAACCGCGGGAGCGCGCCTTGCTCAGGTTGCTCGAGGCTCTGCCCGTAAGGGTTTCCGAAGCCGCGGAGGACATGGCGCCGCATCGCATAACCGATACGGCATCGGAGCTCGCCACGGCTTTCCATGGGTTTTACACACAGCACAAAGTGATGGACGAGGGCAATCCGCCCCTCACCCGCGCACGTATGCTTCTCTGTCTCGCCTGCCGGGAGGGGTTGAAGGGTCTTCTTGAAGTTCTGGGAATCAGCGCCCCGGAAAGAATGTAGAGGTTTTCATGTCGATTCTTGTAGTTGGTTCTGTGGCACTTGACACCATAACGACCCCGGCGGGAAAGGCCGAGGATGCCCTTGGGGGGTCGGCGGTCTATTTCGGTCTCGCCGCCTGTTCCCTGGACTCGGTAAGGGTGGTGGGAGTCGTGGGTCCGGACTTTCCGAAAAAGGAACTGGAGTTCCTTTCCACAAAGAACATCGACCTTGAGGGCCTCCTGACGGGTCAGGGGCCCACCTTCCGCTGGGAGGGTGTTTACGGGCCGGATTTCGGCGACGCTCAGACCCTTAGAACCGAACTTGGTGTCTTTGCGGGATTCGAGCCCAAGCTTCCCGAGTCCTACCGGGAAACACCCTGTGTATTCCTTGCCAACATCGATCCCGAGCTTCAGCTGCGTGTCATGGACCAGGTTGTCGCCCCGCGCTGGGTTGCCCTCGACACCATGAACCTCTGGATCGACAGGAGGAGGGAACTCGTTCTCGAAGCCGTGAACCGGGTGGACCTGCTTTTCGTGAACGCATCCGAGGCCAGGCAGATATCGGGCTACGGCAACCTTTTCGAGGCCGGCCGGTTTCTGCTCGATGCGGGGCCGAAGTTCGTCGTCGTGAAAATGGGAGCCCAGGGCGCCATGGTCCTGGGTGGAAAGACGCCCTTCATCATGCCGGCTGTTCCGGTAGACAAAGTTGTCGACCCCACCGGGGCGGGAGACAGCTTTGCCGCGGGAATGCTGGGAAGCCTTTCCGGGTCCGGCGGCGAACTCACCCTGAAGAACATCGCCAGGGCAATGTGCTTCGGCTCGGTCACCGCCAGCTTCGCCATCGAGGGTTTTGGCGTTGATGGCCTGAGGAATATCAACTATGAAGCTGTTTCCCAAAGGCTCTCCTTCTACCTCTCCACGAATCAGCTGGACAGGATCGAGTAATGGCCCCCCTCGATTACAGGAAGAGCGGCGTGGACATAGAGGAGGGTAACAGGGCAGTTGCGCTCATGAAGGCCGAAGTGAAGAAAACCTTCAACGACAGGGTCCTCTCCGATCTCGGTCATTTCGGCGGGCTCTTCCGGGCCGATTTTCCCGGGATGAAAAGCCCTGTTCTCGTGGCCAGCACCGACGGCGTTGGAACAAAGCTCAAGGTTGCCTCCATGGCCGGTGATTACTCCACCGTGGGAGCCGACCTGGTGAACCATTGCGTGAACGACATACTGGTTCAGGGGGCGTCCCCCCTGTTTTTCATGGACTACATTGCCTGCGGAAAGCTCTCGGCCGTTACGGCAGCACAGATCGTAACCGGCATGGCCGGCGCGTGCCTTGAGAACGGCTGTGCCCTTCTTGGCGGTGAGACCGCCGAGATGCCGGGCTTCTACAGCCCAGGCGACTATGACGTGGCCGGAACAATAGTGGGAGTTGTGGAAGAGGCCTGCGTCGTGGACGGAAGCGCCGTGACCGCCGGGCACAGTATCGTCGGGCTTCCCTCCACCGGTCTGCACACCAATGGCTACTCACTGGCGCGCAAGGTGCTTCTGGAGCTTTGCGGTTTTTCCCTCTCGGACAGACCCGATGAACTGCTCGGAGCCTCTGTTGGGGAAGCTCTGCTGGCCGTTCACAGAAGCTACCTCGGTGCGGTCGGACCCCTGCTCGCCCACGGCCTGCTCACCGGCATGGCTCACATCACGGGGGGCGGGATTCCCGGCAACCTTGTCAGGATACTTCCGAATGGTCTTGGAGCAGTCATTGACGGCAACTGGCCAGTCCCGCCCGTGTTCGACCTCATTGCGAACCGGGGCGGGATCCCCGCCGGCGAGATGAGGCTCGCCTTCAACATGGGGGCGGGTTTTCTTCTTGTTACGCCGGAACCCCGCAGGGTCATTCAGATCCTTGAAGAGATGGGCGAAAGCCCCTTTTCAGCCGGTGAGGTCACTCCGGGTCAGGGTGTCTTGTTCAGGGAGGAGTGTCATGGGAAGATCGGTTGAACTGGCAGAGAGCCTTGCTCTTCCCCGCGGGGGGAGAATACTGCTTGCAGTGCTTGACGGACTGGGAGACGTCAGCGTTCCGGAACTTGGGGGGAGAACCCCCATGGAGGCCGCAGACATACCGAATCTCGACGCCCTCGTCCGCGACAGCGCCATAGGCCAGCATGTGCCTGTGGCCCAGGGGATAACTCCTGGCAGCGGACCCGCTCACATGGCTCTTTTCGGCTACGACCCTGTCGACAATCTGATAGGCAGGGGTGTGCTCGAGGTACTGGGCATAGGGTTTCCACTGGAGATGGGGGATCTGGCGGCCCGCATCAACTTCTGCACGCTTGACGGAGATGGCGTCATCACCGACCGGAGGGCCGGCAGGATCTCCACAGGGGAGTGCGAGGTTCTGGCTGAGATGCTCGATGCCATAACCATACCCGGTGTTCAGGTGATTGTGCGCCCGGTGAAAGAGCACCGTGCCTGTGTTGTCTTCAGGGGAGATGGGCTCCGTGACGGCCTGTCCGACACTGACCCCGGAGAGGTCGGATACAGACCGCTGCCTGTCGGATCACCTTCCCCGGATTGCGCACGAACCGCGGAGGTGGTGGGGGAGTTTGTCCGTCAGGCCCAGGAGATGTTGAAAGACCAGGTTCGGGCGAACGGCATCCTTTTAAGGGGAATTGCCCTGAATCGGGCATTCAGGAGTTTTGGTGAAAGGTTTCGCCTCGACCCTGCTGCGGTCGCCCTCTACCCAATGTACAGGGGGCTTGCTTCCCTGCTTGGCATGACCCTTCTGGAATCCTCTCCCGGCGACCTTTCCGGGCAGGTCGCAGCTGTCCACAGGGCGCTCTCCCTCGGGCATGACTTTGTCTTCCTTCACCACAAATACACCGACAGCGCCGGCGAGGATGGCGACTGGAAGCGCAAGATCTCAGCCCTGGAGGATTTCGACTGTGCGTTGCCCGGTTTTCTTCGGGGGGGCTTTGACGTGGTTGCGGTCACCGGCGACCACAGCACCCCCTGCCCCATGAAACAGCACAGCTGGCACCCGGTTCCCCTGCTTCTCCACGGCGGACATCAGCGGGTTGGCTGGAACGATGGTTTCTCCGAGCGCCAGGCTGCGTCGGGCGCTCTGGGCACTATCAACTCACTTGACCTTATGCCGTTGCTTCTGGCCTCGGCTGGAAGGTTGGAAAAGTTCGGTGCGTGAAGCCCTGGTGTGCCTCTCCGGAGGCGTGGATTCAACCGCCGCGATGCTGATCTGCCACGAAGAATGGGATGCGGTGAGGGCCGTCTACCTTGATACGAGGGGCAGCGGCCCCCCCTGCCAGGCACGGGAATCCACTGCCCGGCTTGGTGTTGAGTTGATAGTGATGGATTCGGTCGACATCTTCCGCGAGAGGGTAAGGCGCCCGGTGGGGGAAGCGTACGCAGAAGGGCTCACCCCGAACCCATGCGTCATGTGCAACGCCACGGTAAAACTGGCGTCAGCCTTTTCAATGCTGCGACCCGGCGAGACCATCGTAACGGGTCATTATGCAGGGATGCGGGATTCCAGTCTCACACGGGCCCTTGACCCCGGCAAGGACCAGAGTTACTTCCTGGCCATGGTTCCACGATCCATCCTCTCCAGGTGCGCGTTTCCACTGGGAGCGCTGCTGAAGACCGAGGTCAGGGAATTGGTGAAGGGATCGGGGCTTCCCTTTTTGTGCAGGGAGAGCCAGGACCTCTGCTTTGACCTCCAGGGCGGGGGTGAACCCGGTGACATCCTGACCATGGAAGGTGAAACGGTTGGAAGGCACCCGGGACTGGGCGGGTTCACCGTGGGCCAGAGACGGGGCATCGGGGCCCACGGAAGAGCCATGTATGTCGTAAGGCTCGACGCCGCGACCAATCGCCTTTACGTGGGTGAGGGATGCCACCTCTTTTCGACGGGTTGCACGGTGTGCGGCATCAACGATCTTGGCCTTCCTTCCGGGAGTACTTTCAATGCCCGGGTGCAGCTGCGTTCAAGGCACAGGGCCGTACCGGCCGTCGTGCGCCGTGACCTTGACCGGCTGGCCGTCAGTTTTCAAAGACCACAGAGGGCTGTGGCTCCGGGACAGGCTGCGGTCTTCTACAGTGACAGCTTTGACGACACGGTGCTGGGCGCCGGTGTGATCTCAGGAGTGGAGGGGTGATGCCGCAGGATGCATACGGGTTTGAAGTGCTTAAGAAAAGGCTCGGAGCCCTGATCCTTGCCCACAGTTACCAGCCTCGTGAGATTCAGGACATGGCTGATGAGGTCGGCGACAGCCTTGAGCTTTCCCGGTTCGCCATGACAGCGCGGGCTCCTCTCGTCATTTTCTGCGGGGTCAGGTTCATGGCGGAGACAGCAAAGATCCTCTCCCCTGAAAGTATTGTCAGGCTTGTTTCACCGGGAGCGGACTGCTCCCTTGCCGCATGCATGAGCGGACTGGACGCAAGGGAGTGGAAAACCGGGCATCCCGGTGCGACCCTGGTGACCTATGTGAACTCTTCGGTTGAAGTGAAGGCCGAAAGCTGGGCATGCTGCACCAGCGCCAATGCTGTTTCAGTCGTGCGGGCGGCACCGGCGGGGGAAGTGCTTTTTGGACCCGACAGGAACCTTGCAACCTTCGTGGCTCAGGAGTCGGGACGGGATGTGATCCCCTGGCCCGGAGGGTGTCACGCCCATGCCGGAGCGGATATCAGGGACCTTCGCCGTGCGAAGGAACACTGGCCCGATGCCTGCGTACTGGTGCATCCGGAGACCCCCCCGGTGTTCTGGAGGGAAGCCGACCGTGTTCTGGGAACTGGAGGGATGATCCGGTTCGTTTCCGGATCAAGAACAAGACGATTCATAATCGGAACGGAAGAGGGGATGCTCCACAGGCTTTCAACCCTCTTCCCCGACCGTGAGTTCCTTGCCGCAGGCGGTATCTCATGCGCCGACATGCGGAACGCGACGACCGACATGGTGTTTCGAGCCCTCGACTCCCGGGATGCGGGGATAACCGTTCCCGATGAGTATGCGGAGCCGGCTCGCAGAGCCCTTGAGAGAATGACAGCGCTGTGAAGCTCCGGGTCGGCATGACCATGTTCTGGGAGGCAAACTCCCCTGAGCGTACGCCGGTTTACGGACCATGGAGGTACACGCTTAACCAGTGCTACCTCAGACTGCTGGATGGCATGGACGCTGTACCCGTAGGACTTCTTCCCGGCGGTGACTGCACCGGCGGCGAGAGGCTTGCCGGTGTTCACGGACTTGTCATGACCGGGGGTGGCGATCCCGCCCCTGCGCTGTACGGCCGGACCGATATGGGAAGCACTGATCCCGAAACCCACCGACCGTTGTGGGAGATGGAACTCTACCGGGAAGCAAGGTCGGCCGGGATCCCTGTCCTCGCCATCTGCCTCGGCATGCAGCTTGTGGCGATAGCTGAGGGTGAAGCCCTCGTTCAGCACATCCCCGCATCTGTGGAGGGCGCCCTTAACCATGGGACCGGCATCCACGGTGTCACTCTGTCTCCCGGATCCGGGCTTCGACGTCTGCTCGGGGGGGAAGCATTGGTTCACAGCTCACATCATCAGGCCATTGAGGGCGTTCCGGCCGGTTTCCGCTGGACGGCATGCAGCACTGACGGTGTCATAGAAGCCATCGAGTCAACAGACGGGCTTGTAACAGCTGTTCAGTGGCATCCCGAGCGGGATTCCACGGGTCCGGCGCTGGCGGGTGGGTTCGCCCGGGTCGCAAGGGAGAGAAGATGATCTACAGGTGTGTTCCCAGGAACGTGGAAAGGGTGTGGGGCTCTCTCCCCGGTGGTATCGGCGAGGTCTGGTGGGTCTACGATGATCCCGGGGGTTCATCGGCACTCGAGCCCCTCTCGGGCGGGGAGAGGACCGAACTTGCCACCATATGGCCCAATTCACGCTTTCCGCTTCTTGTAAAGACCCTTCACACCTCCGCGGACCTTTCAGTGCAGGTTCACCCCGGATTCGCGGGGCACTATCCCAAAAAGGACGAAACCTGGGTTGTCTTGTCCGGCCATGGCACGATCAGGGCGGGCATCCTTCCCGGTGTTTCCCGCAACGATCTCGAGCAGGCTATTGCGTCAGGAAACCCCGCTGAATCCCTCAAGGCATTCGAGGCTTCGCCGGGCATGACCATGCACCTGCCCGCGGGAACGGTCCATTCGCTGGGAGCGGGGATGTCGGTTCTTGAGGTTCAGCTCAACTGCGACATCACGTACCGGTTGTGGGACTGGGGAAGAAACGGTTCGGACGGCTCGCCCAGACCACTTCACATCCGCCAGGGGCTTGATTCCGTGGACTGGGAAAGGGGGGGAAGACCTGTGCTGCCCACCGGTTCCGTCATTGACGGCGGCGATTACACTCTGGAGAGTACAGAGGGTCCCATTGTTCTTGGCCCCTGGGAAATACTGTTCATGCCCGGCAAGCAGGCATGTCTTGTCTCCGACGCCGCAGGAGGAAGGCTTCATGCGGCGCCTGGCTCGTGGAAGGCGGTGATGAAGGGATGACGAAAAGCGCTGCTCCGTTTGGTGTGATCATGGCGGGTGGCAGAGGCACCAGGTTCTGGCCCCTTTCCACGTCCGCGAAACCCAAACAGTTCCTCGACCTGCTGCCCGGGGGTACCATGCTCCAGCTTACCGCGGACAGGCTTGCGGAGGTCTGCGGACGGGACAACATCATTGTGGTTGCCGGCAGGGAGCATGGAGACCTGGTTCTCGAACAGATGCCCTGGCTCGATGCTGAAAACCTTCTTCTGGAGCCGGTTGGCAGGAATACCGCCCCATGCATTGGGTGGGCGGCATCGGTCCTGGCCGAAAGGGGCCACGGAGACTCCACGATGCTTGTCATGGCCAGCGACCATCGGATCCACCCTGTCGAGGAGTTCGTGAGAACCGCCCGGGTGGCTGTTCTGGCTGCGGATGACGGATACCTGGTGACCATGGGGATCACTCCCGGCCACCCTGCCACTGGTTACGGCTACCTCGAAAAGGGGGCCGAAGTCTCGAAGGGTGTGTTCAGGGTGAAGTCCTTCAGGGAGAAACCCGACCCGGACACCGCCCGACGTTTTCTCGAGGCCGGATCCTATCTGTGGAACTCGGGGATGTTCGTCTGGAGGGTTTCGGGTATCCTGAAAGCACTTGCTGAACACATGCCCGTTCTTCTCGAGGGCCTTTCCGGGATCGGCGGATGCATCCGTCCCGACCGCGACACATTCGGCGCCCTTCCCGCTGTATCCGTAGACGTGGGTGTAATGGAGAAGGCCGATAACGTGGTTGTAGTGCCTGCATCGTTCCAATGGAGCGACATAGGTGACTGGCCGGGTGCCAGGGATGCCGGCGTCTCGCGGGGCGAGACCATTGTTGTGGATTCGGAGAACACCCTTGTCTACGATGCAACCGGTAGGCTGACCGTGATCATGGGCCTGAAGAACGTTTCCGTGGTGTGCACCGATACCGCCACCCTGGTAATGGCTGATTCGTGCGCACAGAAGCTGCGGGAGGTCTCGGAAAGGATAAGGATCAGTGAATGCTGACCGGAGCCCCTGTGGGCATCCAGGAGTAGGCCCATTCCGCGGTGAACCTGCCAAGGCGGACGCAACCGTGGGAAAGAGGCTCACCCAGCCTTGATTCGGCGCTGCTTCCTGCCTGGTGAAGGCCAATTGCTCCACTGGGAACAATGCAGAGCCAGTAAGGCATTCTGACATGGTAAGTGCTGGACATCGGGTTCCTCAGGCGGTAAAGAACCGTGAAATCCCCCTTAGGGGTGCTGAAGTGGGGTGGCCTCCCGGTGGAGACAAGGGCCAGGTTGGCTTCCCTTTCGCCTTCCTGAAAGAGAATGTACTGGTTTTCCACTCGGACCGTGGCACTTCTCTGCCCGTCCGGTTCTGACCCCTGGATGATTCCAATTCCAGTGGAGCAGGACGCGTAGATCAGGGTTGACAGGACCCAGGCAGCCGTACCGGCAAAAACAGCCATATATCAAACCTCCATCGGGGTTGAATTCTGCACGGGCAAGTCATCAGAGTCAACCCCCGAAGAGTTGACTTGAAGGGCAAAAACGGCGAGATTACCTTGTCTTTTCAAAAACCCACAGAACAGAATCGACACGCAAACCTGCCTCTACCGTTGAAAAGGAGGGTTCGAATTGGTTAAAAGCATGATGGCGATTGCCCTCGTGGCTTCGCTGATAGCGCTTGCCGGGTGTTCCTCCCCTGCGATCACCGGGATAAAGGTTCATATCCAGAACGGTGACTACGAACGGGCGATCACCCTTGCCGACAGCGTTCTGCAAGGACCCGAAGCCGCCAACGCCGATGTGTGGTACTGGAAGGCCAGAGCGCACAGTTTCATTCATGACTGGGAGAACTCCGCCGAGGCTTTCAGCGAGGCCTACAGGCTTGATCCCCTTCGCCAGGCGGAAATTGCTGAATTCTGGACCGTCTTCTACAACACCGCCAACAGCCGGTTTACAGCAGGCGACATTCCTGGCGCTCAGGAAATGCTTGCGGTCGGAGGCACCATCGCGCCTGATCGACCCGAGTTTCCCCAGATGCTCGGTGACATTCTCGTGAATCAGCAGCAGGTCGAAGAGGCCCTTGACCGTTTCGACGAAGCCTTTGCACTTGGAAACGCCATGGTTGCCGACCTCGAGGCCCAGAAAGCCGTCGAAGTCGACCCCGCCAGACTTGAATACCTCGAGAACGAGTACTACAGGGTTCTCTCCGGAGCCGTTCTTTCCTGCTACAACTCCGCCAGGATACTCGAGAACCTCTACCTCAGAACCGATGACGAAGCCCAGAAGGTAGTCCAGGCATCCAGGGCTGTGACCATCCTCGATGCCGGCCTTGTTCTCGACCCGACCAACCCCGATCTTCTGGAAACCAAGGCCGAGATCCTTCTTATTCAGGGCAAGTACGACGAGGCTCTGGCTGTTTACGACAACGCCGAGCAGTCAATCCTTCTGGGTGAGTCCGAGGGCTGGATCACACCCGAGGAATCTGCCACCATGAGGGGCGCGCTTTTCCTCACCAGAGGATTCGCCCTCATGGAGATGGAGCGCAGCGAAGAAGCTCTGGCCCAGCTCGAGGCCAGCAGAAGCCTCATAGGCGACAGCTACGACGTCCTGGCCACCATGGCCCATGCCAACGTCCTTCTTGAAAGATACGAGCAGTCCCTGGTCGTTCTCAACCAGGCACTGGCCCTTCCGGGACTCACTCCGGAGGAAATGGGCAACCTGAACTACATGGTGTTCGTGAACAACAGCAGGATGGAGCGCGACCAGGTCTCACTCGACGCCCTCCTGAACGCAATTCGGTACGACCCCCAGAACGCCATGTACTACGACTACCTGGCCTCGACCTACAGCCGTCTCGGCCGCAGACAGCTCGCCATCGAAGCAATGGAAAAGGCGGAGGAACTCCGCCGGGACCAGGAGTAAGGTTTACGCTCAAGGGGGCGGTCCAACCGGACCGCCCCCTTTTTTCAATGTGCAGAGTGCTGTCAATCTTTCCGAAGTCGTATAAGAAGCTGCCCCTTTTCAACCTTGTCGCCGGTTGTCACCAGGAGTTCCCGCACCACCCCGTTCACAGTGGAGCACACCTCGTTGTGCATCTTCATGGCATCCAGAAGGAGGAGGGCGTCACCCTCCCTTACTTTTTCCCCCACCTTTGTCCGGACCGCAACAATGGTGCCGGGGATGAAGGCTTTGATGATTTCCGGGTCGGCTGGCGGACGGCCCAGCTTAAGTGAGTTCTCAGGTATCTCCGTTTCATATCCCGTATCGTCTATCACAAGCTTCGAAGCCATGTTCCGCCTCCCTTAAAGGGGAATGTTGCCGTGTCGGCGGAAGGAGTTTCCGGGGTCGGTGCCTCCCGCGTACTCCATGGCGTTGAGAAGGGCTTTTCTGGTTTCGCCGGGGGGGCAGATCATGTCTACGTAACCCCTGGAAGCGGCTACGTAGGGGTTCGCGAACTTCGTCTCGTACTCCTTGACCTTCTCGGCCCTGGTGGCGTCGGGGTCTGCGCTCTCCATTATCTCCTTGCGGAAAATGATGTTGGCGGCACCTTCGGAACCCATCACCGCGATCTCGGCGGTGGGCCAGGCAATGACGAAATCGGCTCCCAGATGTCTGCTGCACATGGCTATGTACGCTCCGCCGTATGCCTTCCGCATTATCACGGTGAGCTTGGGGACCAAGGCCTCACTGTATGCGTAAAGAAGCTTTGCACCGTGCCTGATAACGCCCGAGTGCTCCTGGTCAACTCCCGGGAGATAACCGGGGGTGTCCACGAATGTCAGGAGCGGAATGCTGAAGGCATCGCAGAAGCGGATGAACCTTGCGGCCTTGTCCGAGGCGTTCACATCAAGGACTCCCGCCAGCACCCTGGGCTGGTTGGCTATGATGCCCACCGTTCTGCCGGCGAGCCTTCCGAAGCCAACAACGATGTTTCCCGCATAATGGCGGTGAACCTCGAGAAAGTCGGACCCGTCCACAATGCCGCGGATCACGTCGTGGACATCGAAAGCCTTGCGGCGGTCTTCCGGGATGACATTATCCTTAAGTGGTCTGGAGGGATCGACGGGCTTGTGCTCGGGTGTCGGCTCAAGGCAGTTGGAAGGTAGGAACGAAAGCAGTTTTCGAATCTGATCGAATGCCTCGTACTCGCTCTCAGCGTAGAAATGGGCGTTGCCCGTAATGGATGCCTGAGTCATGGCACCGCCAAGCTCTTCCTGGCTGATCTCTTCTCCCAGTACGGCCTTGATGACCTGGGGGCCGGTGATGAACATGTTGGAGACCTTGTTAACGACGAAGACGAAGTCCGTCAGGGCCGGCGAGTAGACGGCGCCACCGGCGCACGGACCAAGGATGAGGGAAAGCTGGGGAACCACACCACTGAGCATGGTGTTCCGGTAGAAGATGTCGCCGTAGCCGCACAGCGAATCAACACCCTCCTGTATCCTGGCGCCTCCGGAGTCGTTGATTCCTATCAGGGGGATCCTGCGGGCCATCGAGGCATCCATTATCTTCACTATCTTGCCCGCATGCGCCCTTCCCAGTGATCCTCCCGCCACGGTGAAATCCTGGGCGAATATGGAGACAGGCCTTCCGTCCACCATGCCGAAACCCGTCACGACGCCGTCGCCAGCGAGCTTCTTGCTGTCCATTCCAAAGTCGGTCGAGGAATGCTCAACGAACATGTCGGTCTCGAAAAGGCTTCCCGGGTCGAGGATACCGTCGAGCCTTTCCCTGGCGGACAGCTTGCCCTGCTTCTTCTGTTTTTCAAGGGCTTCGTCCCCACCACCCTTGAGGAGCCTGGCAACCCTTCCGAAAAAGTCGTTGATCGCTTTTTTTATGGACATCACGTCTCCGTTTCTCGCGCTGAAAAACCCCTACCCCTGTCAAGCGGGATGTATGAACGTAAATATAGGCTTTGGACAGGTAATGGGGAAATGCCGGGCTCAGGGAACCCTGCGGAAAAGGGTTTCCACCCGGTTTCTGGTGACTTCCGTCTGCGCGTGTGAGATGGCAGCCGCATGGGCTTCCTCCCTGGCACTGCCGCTGGACTGGACCATTCGCAGAGCCCATGCCTCGGCAGCCAGGTCACCGGCCATGGCGTCAGGTGACCAGCCCCGGTAGCGGAAGATCTCGTAGTCTCCCCATACCTCTTCCCGGCTGTCAGGGCCGAAAAGCAGGCCGGAGAGTACAAGGGCGGAATCGCTCCAGGCCCGGGTTGAATACACTGGTCGTCCACCCAGACTGTCGGGCAACGGGCCGGTCATCCTGAGGAAGAAAAAGTTTCCCAGGGGGTCGTACGGGATGACATCGGGCCTGTAGCCCTCGTTGAAGAGCAGGTAGGCCGTGTAGAACGTTGGATGGCCTTCGGTGTGCAGTACAGCTCCCGCTGGCAGCCCCGCGAGTATGTCGCGGGAATACCTGGGCGCCGAGTCGTCGGTTCCTCGCCAGGCCCCACGGATCCCGTGGAAAGCGCACGGAACAAGGATGCACGCCAGTACAACCTTCCCACGGACACCGCCACGAAGGAAACGGTCTATCCCCCCGGACATGGGAAAGGCAAGCGGAACGAGGAGAAGCCAGCCGAAGCTCTCGTAGTCAGGCACCCTGTAGACGGAAAGGAACACGGCTCCGAGAAGGATCGAAATGGAAACCCGGAGTGTCGGTCTGCCCCCGGCGACGGAAAGCAGAAGAACAGCAGCTGCGCACACGGGACCCATTACTGCGGCAAGCCGCTCAAGACCCTCGGTTGACGGGGCGTCAGGTACATCAGAGTACATCGTGAAGTAGGCAGCGAGATGAGGAAGGGTTTCAGGTCTTGTGTAGTGGGCAACGGTGCATGCTCCCGCGCGCAGTGGAACGTAGAGAAGCAGGCTTGCGGGCAGGACGGAAAGTGCGGCCCACCTTGAGAACCATCTGCGGCTGAAGGCAAGGGGAAGCAGAAGAACCCCTGCGGGATGCCCTCCGAAAATGGCCAGGGAGGCCATGAACGGGCCCGCTCTATGATTCCTGAGGGCGACTGCGAGCATGAGCAGGAGAATTGCGGTTCCGTGGATCTCCAGAACGTTCATCTGGGAGAGCACCGGTGCAAGAAGAAGCAGAGCCGCAGCCGCAGCGCTGGACGCGGTTCTGGAGGCACCGTGACTGCGCAGGGCGAGATAAACCGCGGGAAAACAGGCCCCGGCCAGAAGACATGTGATGATGCGCATGTGTCCGTAAAGGGGACTGCCTGCCAGGGAAGAGATGCGAAGCAGGAAAAGGAACAGCGGATAACCTGGGGCGTGGGCGATCTCGAGCCTGCTTCCCGAAACGGCGAACTCCGTCCCGTCAACGGAGTCAAACGATGGAGGACCGCTTGCCCAAGCCAGGACAGCAATGATCAGGGACCCAAGGAAAAGGCAGGTGCGTAATCGAGCTGTCACCGGTAAACGCTCTGGGCGTACTTGCCGCAGGCAACGGCGATATCGTTCCTCCCTGCGGCCACAGAGGCTCTCACGGCCAAGGCAAAGGTTTGAGGTGTGGGAACGATCTGTGCGGCCATGGACCTGATGGCGAAACCCATGGCGAGCTGCGGGTTGTTCGCGGCAAGGTGCCATGAGGCTGCGGTCTCAAGTACGGCAGGGTTATCGGGGCTGAGGGCCAGGCAGCGGTCGAGCAGGTCCTCACGGTCAGGGACACCGCCATTGCCGAACCCTGCCCTCAGCCTTGCCAGTGCTATCTCCTGAGAGAAGCCGAATTTTGCCTCACTTGCGGTGAAGATCGAGTCGTAGTCGCCCCCCGCAGTTCCCGCGAGTTCAACCGCGTACGCCCATGTGCCCTGTCCGGCGTCGGGGAAGGTGACTGCTGCCCTTGCGTACGAAGCTGAGGAGAGCGTGTCCCCCATGGCCATGTGAGCCCTGGAGTAAAGAACGAGAAAGCGGTCGGACAGGGCACCGCCGGAGTGTGCCATGTTCAGAAACGCAGTGTCCCCGGTGGATGCCGCGAAACCCAGAAGGAGTTCGGCAGCTTCGGCTCCCCTTTCCCCCGCGGTGTTCATGTATGCAAGTGCCCGGGTCCACAGAAGCAGGCTGTCGCCGGAAGATAATGCCAGGTTGACCCCCACCTTCATCATCTCCGGTGAGGAGTCGCCCAGCGCGGTTCCAACCTGGTAGGCCCATTCAGCCCTGTTGTGCATACCGCTCAGGTGAGCCCCTTCAGCAACTGTTCTCAACCCTCCGCCGGATGCGGCGAACCTGCTCGCCGAAGCGTGGCCGTGGGCAACCATCCCGCTTCTGAAGAAAGAATCGACCTGTCGTTCGAAGCCCTGAAGTCTTCCGCGGTCAAGGCCTTCCGGTGGAAGAGCGAGGACAAGCAGGGGAAAGGCCACCGACCCCAGCAGCCGAACACCCGCCTTTCCCGTGCTGGAAAGTGCGCCCAGGACGGAAGCCGCCAGTGATAAGCCGAGGTACGGCGTGGTGAATTCAGGAAAACCGGCAGGAGAAAGTGCTGCGAAAAGCAGAACGGGAAAGGCCAGGGAGCGGGAGAACCATCGGGGGCCGGGAAGATGGAGAAGCGCCGTCGCGAACGCGAGGGCAACAAGTGTGTTCCAGCCCGATGCCCATCCGAGAAGAAGGGAAACGGCCAGAGCCAGTGAACGAACGGTTCCGGTGAGCGGGAGCGAACCCAGAAGCCAGAGCACACCCATGAGAGCGCCGATCATCGACACCGCATCAGCGAATGTAACCCCGCCCGGTGGCGCCGCCATGAAAACCGCAAGGGTACCCGAGACGGCCAGGACAGCCCCGGGAAGAAGCCTCGGAAGCTCACCCCGAAGCAGCGCCCACTGACCCGGGGAGAGACGGGAAAGCATCCAGACCGCCAGAAGCGATACCGGCATCATGTCCACGGTGAATATCGTGAAGTGTGCCGAGCCGTGAAGGGGGA
The DNA here is from genome assembly GCA_002436025.1 of candidate division Hyd24-12 bacterium UBA6080. Lineage (GTDB taxonomy): Bacteria > Fermentibacterota > Fermentibacteria > Fermentibacterales > JCC-6 > UBA6080. The sequence goes on along the minus strand of DIXM01000001.1, from coordinate 240,976 downwards.
CCTCGGTGATCGCACGCCACTGCAGGAACCTCTGGGTGATCTCCTGTACAGGGAAGAAAACCTCGCCCACGATCTGCACCAGATAGGGCCAGGTGAAGAAGACCAGGAACATTGGCATGAAAACAAGGGTTGTCAGAATTCCCCTCAGAAGACGCCTATCGGGTGCCACGCACCACGAGAACACCCCGGCGAGCACACAACCCAGGAATGCCTCGATCCTGATCCCGGCCGTTGTACCCTGAAGGGTGACCGAAGGATTGAAGAAGTTGGTGAGAAACCAGACCGCGTTTCCCTTGTGGAGGGGAAAGTATCCTATGTCGCCGGTTACGCCAGCGAAAAAATCGATGATCGGGGGAAGAAGAGTGAGTGTCCAGGCCATTATCATGATCCTGAGGAGCTTTGAGAGCGGGAAGCCGCTTGCGATTTGCAGAAGCGCCACCAGCCCCAGCATGGGAAAGACATATGCGATCGGGAAATGCAGAAAGAATGCCGGACCCTCGAACAGGATGCCGAGGGTTGAAGCCTCCAGAAGGTTGCGAAGGATTATGGTGGCCCCGAATAGTCCACCGAGTTGAACGGGGGATGCGTTGATCGAGGCTCCCCACTCAATGACTCGAAGCAGCTGATGCCTTGCTTTCACTCTCATGGGTTCTGCTCCCGGGTGTTGAGAACCGTTGCTGCCGGAACTCCGGAGAACACGGACTGATCCCACGGAAGCCCGACAATGATGGCCAGAGTTTTTTCGAACCCGCCGAAGGAAAGGCCGGGAATGAAACCGCCCTGAATGCCCCGCCAGTTCATGATGCACCATCCCCTGGTTTCCTCTGCAGGGGATGACAACAGAACGAAACGGAAGTCGCGGGTCTCTGCGCTTTCGCTCCAGAAGGCCAGAAGTGCTGACAGACTGTCAGGTCCGGGGTCATCGATGGAGATCAGAAGAAGGTCGGGTCTGTACTTCTCAAGAAGGAAAAGCACCGCACCGTGTCCGTACGGGCCAGGTGTTACGGCTGTTTCCCCGAGATCGAGGGCCAGCCCATCGGGAGAAACGAACACTGGCCGGTGCAGTTCATCGAGGGTGATGAACATGTGCTGACGGGATGCCCCCTCAAGTTCCGTTCCGGGTTCCCGTTCGAGAAGCATCAGTAGCTTTCCCGACGAATCCGCGGATACCAGAATGTCTTCCAAGGGGCGCTCAGGATACAGGCCCATGGGAGAGAAACGGCTCCAGGCGAGCCCGTCCGGAACAGCGGGCAACTCCTGTTGTCCTGAGATCTCAAGAACAACCAGAGCTTTGGGTGTGCACTCGAAAAGCGTCAACTCGGGAGCCACCGCCGGTTTGCTGCAACCGGCGCAGCAGGCCAGAGCAAAAGGCATGGATTGCATTATTTTCATGTCCGGAATATAGGGAATGCGCCCGGATGGGCGCATTCCCTGAGTGCTTTGTCTACCTGGCGACGAGAACCTTCATGGTCTCGATGCCACCGGGATGATTCAGCATGAGGAAGTAGGTGCCCGTGGCCAGATCGTCCCTGATGCTGACCGAATGTGCTCCGGCCTCCATCGGGCCACTGGCGAGGGTGGAAACAACCCTTCCCGTGAGGTCGTAAAGCGCAAGCCGGGCGTTGCCAGGCTCGGGCATGGAGAACGATACCATGCTTCCCGGTACAAGGGGATTTGACTGAACGGAGAGGGATTGCTCAGGCACGACGCTGCCGCCCTCGATACCCTGCGAGTAGCTGATGTCGAACGTGTAAAGCAAGTCCAGCGTTGTAATGGAAAGCGCGCCGGGGTAGAAGATCGCGTAATCCCAGCCCTCGGCTTCGACTGATACCGATGCCGTTCCCGCAGGGTACGCGGTGTCGTACCAGGTGCACTGTGACGCTCCGTCGGTGTCCCACAGTATTACGCCGAGGTCCCAGTCGAAGTTGTCCCTGCCGTTGAAGCTGAAGTTTACCCAGCCGTCCTGGTAGTCCGACAGGTCGACCTTTATCCAGTGAATACCAAAGGTTTCGGGGGGGTAGACACCGTTGTCGCCCGAAGCGGGAAGAGTGGTGAAGTTATGGAAGTTGAAGACATAGGGGTTTCCGCCCCAATCCGCAGCTTCCGCGAAATACATCGCGCCGTCGTACCAGTTGTTGGCCACGAACCAGCGCCAGTAGCCGTACTCCATGAAACCCTGCTCGAAGTCCATGCCGTACGAGTCGAACATGTCTTCGAGGGCTTCCATCATATTGGCGCCCCTTTGATCGGCGCAGTTGTCCCATACCGTTCTGACGGCCTCGACCTCCTGGCGCTGCCAGATGTAGAAAGCCCATGTGACGCCGCCGTACCAGTAGAGATTGTCGCCGCCTCCCGACCTTATATCGTACCAGGGCTTTCGGATGGGTGTGTCACCCCCGCCAAGGTAACCCATGTAGTCATCGACTTCAGGGTAGACCATCTCCTCCATGAAAACAGCGCAGTTCTCCATGAACCAGGTGGGCTCGGTGTAGTCGTAGGTCATCTGAACAGCGTGCTGGAACTCGTGCGCTACGGTGGCTTTGATCAGGTTGGGGCCGAGGTTCGTGTTGATGACGATGTGACTCGCCGAGGCGTTGTGCGTGGAATCGGGCGGTTTGAACTCGCCGCCGGATGAAGTGTAACCCAGGGCGCCTATCACCATGACGTATATGTCGTACCGGTTGCATCCCCCCATGTTCGCGTCCGGCGGGGGATAGAAGTAGTTCATCTCGTCGCACTGTACCTGCCACGAGAAATCAGCGGCCTCGCCAATCGATATGGCGTAGGCTTCGGAAACCGCGTCTCCGCCCTGGGTGGTGTAGTGGATGCGGAAGTGATCGGATGCCGTGATGAAGGTGATCTCGGGTCCGCTGAGCTGGGGTCTGGCGAGCCTGTAGCCTGAGCCGTCGCCGATGGGGGAGGAGACCCGGTCGAGAAGCCTGCCGGCCTCGAGCAGGGCCGGTGTGCCGCAGGGTTCACTTGTCGCGCCTTCGGTGAAGGCAACCGGCAGAAGGTCACGCTCGCGGACGCTCATCACCAAGTAAAGGGCCGCCTCTTCCGGGGTTATATCGCCCGCTGCAGCGGCGTTCATGATCCTGTCAAGCGTGGTGTCTGCCGCCGCAATGGCAAAGACCGCAAGAAGGATCACAAGGGCATATCTCAAATGTGCTCCCTTCGGGTCGGGGGGCGCAAGCCCCCCGACCCTCTGTGTCAGTTCAGAACCGTGACCCTGGCGGTGACACCGCCCGAGGGACCGGTGAGCCTGACGAAATAGGTTCCGTTCTCGAGTTCCGAGGCGTTCCAGTTCACGGTGCTCTGGCCTTCGGGAAGCTCACCCGCGGAGATGGTCTGGACCATGCGCCCCGCGGCGTTGTAGACATTGATGGTGACAGGGCCGGAGGCGGGCATGGTGACCCTGAGCATGCCCGAACCGCTGAAGGGGTTGCCCGATGCTTCCAGAAGGTATGCGGAGGACTGGGGGCCCTCTTCAATGCCGGTCGTGTAAGTGATGTCCATCTCGTAGAGAAGATCGAGCGTGGTCGTGCTCACAGGCTGCGGGAACACTATGACCTTGTCCCAGCCCGTGGTCTCCACTCCCCACTCGTAGGTGGCCTGAGAGTTTTCGACAAGGGTCCAGTAGAAGTCGTCAGTGCCGTCGTCTCTGGTCCTTATCACGCCAAGGATCCAGTCGAAGTTGTCACGGCCGTCGAAATCCACCTTGATCCATCCCTGGTACGGCTCCACGTTGATCTGGATCCAGTGGTTTCCAAAGGTTTCAGGAGGGTAGACGCCGTTGTTGAGTGAAGCCGGGAGAGAGGTTACGTTGTGGAAGCTGAACACGTATGCACCCGGACCCCAGAGCGAACTCTCCTCGTAGGGGTAGTGCTCGTCGTCGGCCCTGTTTGTGCCGGTGAACCAGCGCCAGCATGTGTACTCCGCAAGCCACTGGTTGAACGTGAAACCGTACTCTGCGGCGGTCTGCTCAATGGACTCCATCAGGTTGGCGCCATAGTAGTCAGCCGCGTTCTCCCAGACCCTCTGGACGGCCTCGACGCTGCCGCCGGTTCGGTACTGCATGTACATGGGCCAGGGGGAGGCCCCGTAATGGTACATGGCGCCGCTTCGGATATCGTACCAGGGGCGGCGCAGGCAGTTCTCACCGCTCTTGAGGTAGTCGGTGTAGAGGTTGGTCTCGAAAACGATGTTCTGGGCCCAGACCGAGCAGTTCTCCTTGAACCAGGACGGTTCGGCCGTGTCGTAGGCGTTCTCGACCGCATGCAGGAATTCGTGGGCGGAGGTTTCGATCATCTGGTTCTGGCCATAGCCTTCTTCGTTGCTCATGGCGATGTGGCTGGACCAGTCGTTGTTTGGCGTGACGGGATTGGGCACTTCACCGCCGGTGCTGCAGTACCCGAGCGTTCCGCCCTCGAGGCTCAAGATGTAGACGTCGTACCTGTCGCAGCCACCGAGACCCATGTCCCCGGGAGGAGTCCAGAAACCGAGGGTGGTGCAGAGTGTTGCCCAGGAGGTGTCGAACGCCTCGGCAAGCGTGTTGACATAGTTTTCGTTGGTGGCGTTAGCTCCGGCCGTGGTCCAGTGGATCTTGAACAGGTCATCCGGGGAGATGGTGGTGTAGTAGGGGTCGCCGGGGTAGGGCCTGGCAAGAAGTACATCCAGCTCGTCGCGCACCGGCGCCGAACAGTGGTCGTACAGGGAGACGATCAGATCGAATGCCGGGGTGCCGCAGGGTTCGGGCACAGTGCCTTCCCTGTACTGAGCGGGGACCCTTGAAGCATCGTACACGCTGTTGTACAGCATGAAAACAGCTTCGTCGGGGGTGAGGGCATCGGTCTCGATGGCGGAGCCTATCCTGGAAACCATGGTGTCTCCGAGTGAGATGGAAACCGCCAGTGTAAGAAGGAATATAGCAAATTTCACTTTTGTCAGCCTCCTCTGCTGTTAAAAAAGTACCACGAATAGCGCTGCCACACACGCGCTTATCCTATAAGGATTAGCCCGGCGTGTCCATGCCGGTTCCAGCGGTTTCTTCCACTATTGCCCGGTGACGTTCCGAGCCTTCATACTTGACCCTGAAACATCAACAGAGGAGCAACGGGTGAAGATCACATTTCTTGGCGGGGCCGGCTGCGTTACGGGATCATGCCACCTGGTCGAGGCCGCCGGTAAAAGGATAATGCTTGACTGCGGCTTCAGTCAGGGAAGGCGCGAGGAGAGCGAGAGGCTCAACAGAACCCATCCGGTGCCACCTGATTCGGTTGATGCAGTTGTGCTCTCCCACGCACACATAGATCATTCGGGCAAGCTGCCCGGGCTTGTGGGCGGCGGTTTTAAAGGGCCGGTCTACTCCACCGCCGCCACCCGTGACCTGGCCTCGATAATGCTCCCCGACTCGGCCCACATCCAGCTCGCCGACGCCGAATACATGAACAAGTCCCGGAAAGCCAGGGGGCAGGCGCCGATAACGCCCATCTACGGTCTTGAAGAGGTAATGGCCACATTGGAGAGGTTCGTCTCGGTTCCATACGGGATGCCTATCCAGCTCTTTCCGGGCATAAGCTTGAGGATGCTGGAAGCCGGGCACATCCTTGGCTCGGCACAGGTCGAACTGACACTGCAGGAGGATGGAAGGGAGCGGGTACTGCTTTACAGCGGTGACATAGGCCGCCCGAGCCGCCCCATACTGAAAGATCCCGATCTGTCATCCAGACCGGACGTTCTCGTCATGGAGAGCACCTACGGCGGAAGGGAGCACGAACCGGACCAGGAAAGTCAGCATAAGCTCGAACGGGTGATAAGGGAGACTGTTAAAGTCGGAGGCAAGATAATCATTCCCGCATTCAGCGTCGGACGAACACAGGAAGTCCTGTACGCTCTCAGGCAGCTGGATGCGGCGGGCTCTCTCCCCGGTATACGCGTTTACGTTGATTCACCCCTCTCCTTTGATGCCACCGGGGTTTACAAGCTGCATCCTGAGTGTTTCGACGAGGAGGCCCTTTCCCTCATCCAGTCAGGCCGAAGCCCGTTCACGTTCGAGAAGCTCAAGTTCATACAGGGCGTTCAGGAGTCGAAGGCCCTGAACAGTATGAGGGAAAGCATGATAATCATCTCGGCCTCAGGAATGTGCGAGAACGGACGGATCAGGCATCACCTCAAGAACACCGTCTCCGACTCCAGGAACACCATTCTCATCGTGGGCTTCATGGCTGCTGAAACCCTGGGCAGGAAGATCGCCGAGCGGCTGGATACGGTGAACATCTTCGGTGAGCCCCACAAACTGAGGGCAAGGGTCGAGGAGATCCACGGGATGAGCGCCCATGCGGATTCAGGACAGCTCTTGAGGTTCGCGGGGACCATTGCCGCCAAGGCCGACGCCATAGCCCTTGTGCACGGTGAGAAGTTGCAGATGGAAAGCCTTGCCGGCAGGATCCGGACCGGGTCAGTACCGGGAAGAACGGTTACCATCCCTGCGGTTGGGGATTCACTGGAACTCTGAGCTATATTCCAAGGTATTCCATCGATTCAGCCATCGGAGGGTCATGCACATTATTCTTGCCTCAGCCCTGATCCTGGCGGCAGGGTTCGATCCGCCTTTCCTGCCTCCCGTGGGCGGCGTTGGTGTCGAAACCAGATCTCTGGGCGCCCGGGCGTTCGCCATGGGTGGAGCCACAGCGGGAGTTCCCGATTCCAACACTGTTTCGGTCTACAACCCCGCCGCTTCCGGCTGGGCCTCCGCCACCGGTCTCACCTGGGGGCTTTCGGGTGTGAGCGGCGATGACGGGAACTGGACCGGCAAACTCGGTTTTCCCCATGTGTCACTTGTCTTCCCTGTTCCCTGGGGCATTACCCTCTCGGGCTGTCTTTCCTCGAAAAGCAGGCTCTCTTCCGAGGGCGAGTTCGTTTACGACGGCGGCACCGGAACCGCCTCATGGGAGGGCGGCCTCACCGAGGGCTGGTTCGGGCTGTCAGCAAGGGCGGGAAGCACGCTTTCCTTCTCCCTGGGCAGCCGGAGCACTTTTGGCAGCATATCCGGCGAGATCGTGACATACCCCGATTCCCTCATCGGACCTTTCGTTCCACTCAACGCCCAATACCTTGACGAAGCCGTTTTCAAGCCCTCGACAGGCCTTTTGTTCGGTGCGTTCTGGAAGACGGGCGTCTTCAACGCGGGGGTGTCCATAACCACCGACCGCAGAGGTAATCTTGACATCCACCGTGACGGTGTGGGTAACCTTAGCGAGGACACCACTTTTCAGTACACCATCCCAGGTGACTTCACGGCCGGCATTTCCGTCAGACCCCACAGAAGGTTTCTTGTCGCGGCCGACTTCTATTCCCGCAAGAGGCTGAGCCTGCTTCAGGCCACGGTTGAACCCGGCAGTATCTATTCCGGTGGCATCGAGTATCTGGCTTCAGGAAACATCAGGCTCAGGGGCGGAGTCTCCGTGACCGAGGGGCTCTGGAGGGACGGCGCCACAAGGTACACGACCGGATTCGGCTACTCTTTCGGGTCCGGCCGCGCATCCGTGGATGTGGGTGCGGGCTACGAGACCTGGGGCGACGGCCTTTCGGAAACAACCGTTTATGCAACTCTATGGGCCTCGGAAAACTGGCTGGAGTAACTGTGATAATCCCGGCCCGGATGGGTTCGTCCCGTCTGCCGGGAAAACCTCTGGCCGATGTATGCGGTAAACCACTGATAATCAGGGTCCTCGACAATCTGGGCGAATCTCCTGATACCAGTGTCTTTGTCGCCACCGACAGCCCGGAGATTGCTTCAGTTGTGAAGAACTGCGGTTACCCGGCCGTGATGACCGGCGACGCCTTTTCGGGAACACACAGGGTTTACCTGGCCTGGCGGGCAATGGGCTCGCCCGGCGGCAGGATCGTCAACCTGCAGGGGGATGAACCCTGCGCATCCATGGATTGGGTGCGGGAGCTTGTCGCCCCGGTCGGTGAGGGTGTTTCGACCCTGGCATCCCCAATTGACGCCCACGAAGCGGATGACCCCTCCACTGTGAAAGTGGTTATCGGGGAGGGGGGAAGAGCGCTCTACTTCAGCCGTGCTCCGTTGCCCTGGGGCGAGGGGGGTCATCTGAAGCACGCCGGGGTTTACTGTTTTACGCCCGAAAGCCTCGAGGCCTGCATGCGGGCCGGTGAAACCGCCCTTTCCCGCCGTGAACGGCTTGAGCAGCTGGCCTGGCTTGAAAGGGGAATACCCATAACGGTCTTGACCGGCAATTGGGACGCCATGGGGGTGGACACACCCGCTGACCTTGAAAGGGCAAGGAGGCGATTCGATGGGTACTGAACCTGTTCTTATCATGGGTCCCTGCGGCCTTGAGAGTATCGAGACAGCCCTGGAAACCGGGTGCTTTATCCGCGCCCTTGCGGAGAAACACAAGGCTCGCTTTATCTTTAAAGGCTCTTTCCAGAAGGACAACAGAACATCCAGGGACGGCTGGATCGGTCCGGGTCTTGACCGCGGTCTTGCCATCCTTGAAAAGGTGAGGACCGAAACAGGGCTTCCCATCCTGACCGACATCCATGTTCCCTCCCATGCGGCTCCTGTTGCCGAGGTGGCGGACATTCTTCAGATTCCTGCGTTCCTGTGCAGGCAGACAAGCCTTCTCGAGGCGGCAGGTGACACCGGTCGCCCCGTGAACGTGAAAAAGGGGCAGTTCATGGCGCCCGGAAACATGTCCGGCGCAGTCGCAAAGCTTAAGGGCCGCGGGTGCCCGGTCGTGTGGCTTACCGAAAGGGGAACGTTCTTCGGTTATGGCGACCTTGTTGTCGACATGAGATCGCTGTCGGTAATGGCGGGTCTGTGCGACGGGGTGATCCTAGACGTGACCCATTCACTTCAGAAGCCCGGAGCGCTGGGAGTCGAAAGCGGCGGTGACCGCAGTCATGCCCTCAACATGGCAAGGGCGGCGGCGGCATGGGGCGTGGATGGGCTTTTTCTGGAGGTTCATCCAGACCCGCCGTCAGCGATGAGCGACAGCGCGGTCCAGCTCGACTTTGAAAGGGCCGGGATCCTGGTTACCGAAGCACTGAGACACTGGAGGGGAACGGAGACCGGCGATGGGCCTTGAGATAGAGGAGATTCGACCCGAAAGGGGCATGGGCAGTTTCATATCGGTCCCGTTCCGGATCTACGGCCGGGATTCCCGCTGGGTACCCCAGCTTGTTGCTGCGGAGAAGGTCTTTTTCAATCCCCGCAAGAATCCGGCGTTCAAGCATTGCGAAAGCCGTTTTTTCATTGCTCGGCGGAACGGCGTTCCCTGCGGCAGGGTGGCCGGGGTCATCTCCCGGGAATACAACACCAAGAACAACACCAGCACCGGCAGGTTCGGCTGGTTCGAGGCGGACGCGCCGGATGCGGCCGAAGCCCTTTTCGAAAGGGCCGAGCGCTGGCTTTCGGAGATGGGAATGACAAGGGTCGTGGGACCCATGGGCTTTTCCGACAACGACGCCACAGGCTTTCTTATCGAGGGCCACGACGAGGAGCCCACAATTGTGGGGAGCTGGTCACCACCCTGGTACGCAGAATTCGCGGAAGCCAGAGGGTACGTCAAGGACGTTGACTACCTCGAATACCGGATCACCGTGCCCGACCGGATACCCGACAAGGTTCAGCGCATGGCCGAGCTTGTCCAGCGTCGAACCAGCGTCAGGGTTTTTTCCGAGAACAACAGGAAACGTCTTGCGGAGAAGTGGGCGCCCCAGGTTTTCGGCGTTCTCAACGAGTCCTATAAAAACCTTTACGGAACAACACTTCTTTCTCAGGACGAGATCAACTTCTACATCGAGAGCTATCTGGGGCATGTCGAGCCCGAGTTCGTGAAGATCGCGATTGACGGGGAGAAGGTAGTTGGGTTCATCATCGCAATGCCCAGCCTGACCGCTGCGTTCAGAAAGGCCCGGGGAAGGCTCTTCCCCTTCGGGTTCATCCACATCCTCAGGGCCATGAAGAAAAGCACGGTGCTCGATTTCTACCTGGCTGGAGTGCTTCCCGGGTACCAGGGCAAGGGGATCGACCTCCTCATGAGCTTCGAGATGGGCAAATCAGCCCTGGCCAGGGGCATGACCTACGCCGAGAGCAACAGGGAGCTCGAAACCAATACGCTCATCCAGGCCCAGTGGAAGTTCTACGACAAGAGGATGCACAGGCGGTCGCGGGTTTTCTGGAAAGCCTTGTAAGATCATAGTGCAGGTAAATGTTTGCTGGAAAGTGATGGAAGATACCACGTGAGAACAGGTTTATCATGACCAGCATGACTTTCCTTATCATATTCCTCGTCCTGATCACTCTGATCGTCCTGGTGCCCCTCTTCCTCCGCCGGTTCCAGATACCGTCGGTGGTTGCGGTCATGCTCATCGGGATGCTCATCGGACCGAACGCCCTGAACCTTGTGGAAAGGCTCACCCATCTGCTTGGCAGCGGGTATCCGGTAGAGAGCATATACAGCGTGCTCGACGCCATGGGTCTGTTGGGAATGGTCTTTCTGATGGCGCTTGCGGGAATGGAGGTGAACCTTCGGATCGTCAGGGCGGAGAAAAGGGCCGTCGCCTGGCTGAGCCTCCTGACGTTCACGATACCCGCAGCGACCGGGTTCATCGTCTATACGGTTTTCAAGCCTTCGGACGCCATAGGAAGCTGGGTTTACGCTTCTCTTTTCGCCTCGCACTCCGTCGGGGTGGTTTTCGCCACCATCCGCGAACTGAAGGTCATGAAGACTCGACTGGGCATCATCGTCCTCGCCGCCACGATCATCACCGATATGGCCAGCCTTGTCCTTCTGGCGGTGTGCATTCAGTTCCACGGGCACTCGTTACCCGGAGGTGACTCAACCGGCATATCGCTCTTCGACAGGTTCGATCCCGGTCTGCTCGGAGCATGGTTCCCTATGCTTTTCATCGCTGTCATCGCCGCCTTCATCGCCATGTCCTTCTGGCTGGTTCCGAAAGCATCACGATGGTTCTTTGTATCGATTCACAGCGACGACGACGCAAGCCTGACGGTGTTCCTGGCCAGTCTGCTCGTTATCGCCTTTGTCGGAGAGATGATCGGGGTCAGTGTGATACTGAGTTCGTTCATCGGCGGCATGGCCCTGGCGCACGCAAGAGGCTTCCCAACCGAGGCCGGCCTGCTTTTCCATAAGATCGAGGGTCTTGCCTACGGGCTGTTCATTCCGTTCCTTTTTCTGACGATAGGGATGAAGACTGATCTCGGCGTGCTTCTGGAAGCATGGAACAGCGCCGCGGTCGTTGGAGCGACAGTAGTCGGCCTTGTGGCAAGCAAAGTGTTGTCAGGGTGGCTTGCCGTTCGGATCGCCGGTTTCGGAAACAGGAAGGCGCTCTGCGCCGGGATCATGACCATACCCCAGCTCGACGCGACACTTGCTGCCGCTGCAGTTGCACTTGAACTGGAGATGATCAGCCCCACCTTCTTCAACGCGATCGTGTGCCTGTCACTGTTTACCGCCATACCCGCCCCGGTGTTCCTGAAGTTCTTCATTGTGAAGAATCGCATCAGGTTCGATCAGGCGGAGGATGCCTTGAGAACCGTTGAGGGCTGATTCCCGGTTCTTTTCGTATAATGCATGTAACAACCAGTTATCGGAGGAAGCCAATTGCTTTCAAGGATCCGTCTTGTCTGCCTCGACGTCGATGGAACGCTGACCGACGGAAGGCTTCTGTACGGCCCGGACGGCGTGAGTCAGTCATTTTCGGCCCGTGACGGCGAGGGGATAATGAAGCTGCTTCGGGCGGGGTACGAGGTCGCGCTTGTGTCACTGCGTGACTTTCCCGCAACCAGACGCAGGGCTGCCGACCTCGGGATCAGGCACCTTGCGCTGGGATGCACCAGGAAGGACGATGCAGTGAAAACCCTTTGCACCTTTCTCGGAATCTCACCGGCGGAAACCCTCTTCATGGGCGATGACGCGGGCGACATCCCGGCACTCGAAATGGCGGGAGTGGCCGCATGCCCATCCAACGCAGCCCCCGAGGTTCTCAGGGCATGCTCCCTGGTCGCCTCGACCCCCGGTGGTTCGGGCGCGGTCAGGGAATTGGCCGAATTGATACTGAAGGCCCGACCGTGAAGTGCTTCGAAGAAGCCAGGCGGGTTATCGGGATCGAAGTGCAGTGGCTCATGGAAAGCATTCACCTGAACGAGGACAGCTTTGACAGGGCGGTCGCCGTCCTGAGCGCGACCACCGGCAAGATCGTCGTGTGCGGCATGGGCAAATCGGGACATGTGGCCCGGAAGATAGCGGCCACGCTCACAAGCACCGGCTCGCCTGCCTACTTCCTTCACCCGGCCGAGGGCATACACGGAGACATTGGCATCCTGGCCAGGGGCGACAGCGCCCTGGTCCTCTCCAAAAGCGGCGAAACACCCGAGATAGCAGCCATGATCCCTGCTCTGGCCCGTCTGGACATGCCAGTGGTGTCCATGACCTGCCACGGGGATTCGATACTCGCCCGGGCTTCCAGCGCTGTACTCCTTTTGCCGTCCTTCGAGGAGGCATGCCCCTACAACCTTGCGCCCACGGCCAGCACCACGACCATGATGGCTCTGGGAGATGCGCTGGCCATGGCTCTGCTCCGCATCAGCGGGTTCTCACCCGAGGACTTCGCACATGTCCACCCCGGCGGAATGCTGGGAAGAAAGCTGCTTCTTCGCGTGAGTGACATAATGGTGTCCGATCCCCTGCCCGTGGTCTGCCACAGCATCCCCCTCTCCGAGGCCATCGAGGTCATGACAAGGCACCGGGGGGTATGCATAACGACCGACAGCGACGGGCGCCTTTCAGGTATCTTTGTCTACGGCGACCTCGGGCGTCTCATGAGGAACAGGGCCGACATCCTCAACCTGACCCTCTCCGATGTCCTCGTTCGGAACCCCGCCGTTGTCAGCCCGGTCGAACCGGCATCGACCGCAGTGGCTGCCATGGAGACCAGGGGCATCACATCGGTGGTGGCGGTTGATGAAGAGGGCAGACCGAAAGGCATCCTCTACCTCCACGACGCCCTCCGGGAAGGGGTCAGGTAGGATCTTGCTCCGACGGTTCAGGCACAGGCGGCTCGAACCCGCCCTTACCCGCCTTCTGACAAGGGTGGGTGCCGTTCTCCCGAGAAGGCTGGGCTGGTTCGCGGCCGGTGTCCTGGCTGCGGTTGCCGCATCCCTTCCGGGCAGGTCACGGCGTTTCATGGAGCAGAACACGAAGAGGATCGCAGCCCCCCTTGGCTTAAGGGTTCGGCCCCGTGAGGTCTACAGGCACATGGCCGCCGGGCTGATGGATTTCATAAGGCTTTCCGCCATGGATGACGAAGGCTTCCGGCGCGTGGTGAGGGTGGAGGGGGCGCATCACCTCGAAGCGGTGATGGCCCTTGGTAAAGGCGCTGTCGTGGTCACGGCGCACTACTCGGCATGGGAGCTTATTCCGCGGGCGATTACGCTTCTGGGGCACAGGGTGGGAATAGTGGGGCGCAAACTCTGGAACCCTTCGGTATCCCACGAGCTGGACGCCCTGAGGCAGAAGTTCGGGGTGGAGACCATCGACAGGGGCGACGGCGCCATGAGGCTTCTGAGAACGCTCCGCAGGAACACTGCGGTGGGGATACTCATCGACCAGGAGACCAGGGCCGTCGAAGGCCGCTTCGTTCCGTTCCTCGGCTTTCCCGCCCTGACACCCACGGGTCCCGCCTCCATATGCCTCAGGTTTGGCATTCCCGCCGTTACTCTTCATATAAGACGGGTTGGCATGAATTACCTTCTTGTCATCGATCCCCCGGTTGACACCCGGGGCATGGAAGGCGAAGAGGGGGTCATCGCCCTGACAGGCGTTTTCAACAGCAGGATCGGGGAGTGGATAGTTGACGAGCCCGGCCAGTGGATTTGGTTTCATGATCGCTGGGGCCGCAGCCCTGCTTTCAGGCCTGTCGTGCGGTGAGCAGCCCGGAGACTACTCCTCCGACACCGGGAAGATCCAGACCGTTTCGGGTTTCAGGCTCACGCAGGCCGAGGGTGCTGAAAGGTCATGGAGCCTTCAGGGAGATACCGCGATCTATCTCGAGGAGGACAGCCTGGTGACCCTCACCGGTGTCTTCATCACCTTCTTTAAGGACAATCTTCCGGAAAGCACGGTGAGTTCCGACTCGGGGAGGGCGAACCTCACGTCGGGCAGAACCGTTCTCTGGGGCTCGGTGGTGGCCGAGAACACAAGCGGACGCATTCTCGAGACACAGCTTCTGGAGTGGGACGATTCACTGGGCGTGTTCCACACGGACTGTCTCGCGGTGTTCACGGTCCCGGAAGCAGACGGGGTCACGGTGCTCCGGGGAATGGGGGTCACGCTCGACACGGGTCTCGGGACCGTGGGCGATGTCCAGGTCCACGAGTCATTTCAGGCCGTCTACAGCGGTGAGGTGACGGATCTTGATTAGGTCAGTTCTTCTTCTGTCATGCACGGCGTTTGCTGGGGTCTTCACCGTGACCGCGCTTCGGGCGGTGTCCACGGAGTTGGAGGATGGAACGGTGGTCATGGAACTTACGGAAAACGTGATGGTGACAGACGGCGAGGTAACGGTCACCTCTGACAGGGCTACGATCTACGAAACCGCCCAGGTCGCCGAGTTCAATGACAACGTTCATGTGAGCCACGATTCGATAACCGCCACCGGATCCTTTCTGTCGTATTCACGGCCGTCGGGGCTTCTGCAGATCATCGGCAACGCCGTACTGAACGATGGTGAGAGCACCCTGAGGGCGGACCGGATCACCTGGTTCAGGTTCATCAACAAGGCCACGGCGCTTGGCGCGGTAGTGATGACAGGGGAATGGCTCGGGGAGGTAACGGGTGAGTACGCGCTCTATGACGGCGAGAGGGGAAGCCTTTTCGTGACCAGCGAGCCTGTGCTGAAAAGGCTCGAGGGGGGAGATTCCCTCACCATAACGGCCGAGCGGCTGGAGTTCTTTCTCGACGAGGACAGGGCTGAAGCCCAGGGCGACGCCGTCCTCAGAATGCCTTCGAGGGAGTTCACCGCACTCGCCGAGTATCTTCTGTACTTCGGAGAAGACGAAAGACTTGAACTCATAGGCACTCCCGAGATCGAGGCGCCCGAAGGGACAATGAACGGAGACTGGATGGAGGTGCTTCTCAAGGGAGGGGACCTCTCGGCACTTCGGATCGAGGGCAACGCCCGTGGACATTTAAGCAGGGATGACACCACCACCGTTGATTTCGCGTCCCAGCGTGCTTTGTTCGGGTTTCTTCCCGGAGAGGAGACCGAGCTTGACTCGCTGCACCTCTCGGGAACCGCCACATTGAACGCCGTAACGGCCGGCATCGAGAGAAACGAGGCCAACACGATAACAGCTGAGGACATCATCCTTCGTTTCGAAGCCGGGGAAATGGAAAGGGTTACCGCATGGGGCACCGTCAGGGGGACCTACAGCTGGAGCGGAGACTTTCGTGAGTGAGGGCGCAAGGATCCTCGAGGCCAGGGAGTTGGCGAAGGCTTACCGGAAACGCAGGGTTGTTGACGGAGTAAGCGTCGAGGTTCATCCCGGAGAGATCGTTGGGCTTCTTGGCCCGAACGGAGCCGGCAAGACCACGACCTTCTACCAGATCGTGGGGTTCATCAGACCCGATTCGGGAAGTGTCTGGCTCGATGGACAGAACATCACCCGGCTTCCCATGTACCGCAGGGCAAGGCTTGGCATCGGATACCTGTCGCAGGAATCCAGCGTCTTCCGCAAGATGACGGTGCGGGACAACCTGATGAGCATACTCGAGACCATGAGGCTCACACGCTCGGAGAGAAATGAACGCTGCGAAAAACTCCTGCATGACCTGGGTGTGGCGCACCTCGAGTCCCAGAAGGCCTACACCCTCTCAGGAGGGGAGAGAAGGAGGGTCGAGATCGCCAGGGCCCTGGTGACACAGCCCGGTTACATGCTTCTGGACGAACCTTTCGCCGGGATCGACCCCATAGCCGTGAACGAAATTCAGGAGATCGTTGCGGGGCTTGCCCGCCGCGGGCTCGGAGTGCTGATCACCGACCACAATGTGCGCGAGACCCTTGCGATTACGGACAGGGCCTACATCATGTACGACGGACGCATCCTGATCTCAGGCTCCGCGGCTCAGCTGGCGGAAGACCCCGAGGCAAGGAAGATCTATCTCGGGGAGAAGTTCAGGCTGTGACCGCCATGCAGGAGATGAGACACCAGCTCGAGCTCACCCAGACCCAGAAGCTCGTAATGACACAGTCACTGCGCCAGCAACTGGAGATGCTTCAGCTCTCATCCCTGGAACTCGAGGCCTTGATCAGACAGGAGCTTTCGGACAATCCCCTGCTGGAAGAGGCTGATACACTGCAGCAGAGTGCCGACGAGCCTGAGCAGGAATCACCCGACCAGGAAGCGGAGGAGGAGCCGGCAAGGCAGGACGAGACCGAAGATGATACGATGGATATCCTCAGGCAGCTGGAGGAGGATTCGGGCGAGTACCCGTCCGGCGGCTCGGTCCAGGATGAGGATGTCTGGCGTCCCGAACCCGAGAGCAGGATAACGCTCTCTGAACACCTGATACGCCAGGTTCAGAATCTCGGCCTCGGGGAGGAGATCGAGACCGCCGCCGCTTACGTCATTTATTCGCTCGACAGGCACGGGCTTCTCTGCTGCGGCATTCAGGAACTCCTTCAGGGATGGGGGGGAGACCCCGAACCCCTCTACAGGGCCCTCGATGTGGTGAAAGGTCTCGAACCCCAGGGCGTGGGGCAGCACTCCGCTGAAGATGTTCTCAAGTTTCAGCTCAGGGCCAGGGGTTACCCGGAAGACTCCCTCGAGTTCAGGATCCTCTCCGAACACTTCGATGACCTGGCGTCACGCAGGATACCCGCCATCGCCAGGGCCCTCGGGGTGACACCATCCCGTATTGAGGAAGCGTCGAAGGTCATACTCTCGCTGAATCCCTGGCCGGGCGCCGATTTCAGCCCCGACAACAACACCGTGGTGATACCCGACCTCATAATAGACAGGACCGACGACAGCTTCGTGGTTTTTCTCAACGACAGCCGCTTTCCCAGGCTTCACATAAGCGAGAGGAACAGAAGGGTGCTCGAATCACCCTCGGCTTCTTCCGTTGAGAGGGAATACGTCAAGACCAAGTTCAAGAGGGCGGGCTGGTTCATCAGGGCCATCTCACAACGCCAGGACACGGTGCTGCGGATCGGCCGTTTCCTCATCGAGGCCCAGGGGGATTTTCTTCTGCACGGGCTTGATTATCTTCGTCCCCTCACTCTGCAGCAGGCAGCGGATGCCCTGGGTTACAACGCTTCCACGATAAGCAGGGCGATAAACGGCAAATACGTACAGTCGCCCCAGGGAATCCACGAGATGAAGTTCTATTTCAGCAGGGCCGCGGGAAGCGGCGAGACAGACACTTCCGCCGCCAGGGTCCGGGAGGAGATAAAAAGGCTCGTTGGCCACGAGAACCCTTCCGCCCCCCTGTCCGACGAGAGGCTTTCGGCGATTCTGTCCGACATGGGAATGCCGGTGAAACGCCGCACGGTTGCGAACTACAGGATGGAATTAGGCATCGATTCCGCAAGAAGAAGGCGGAGATTCTAAGGGGACCGGTATGAACGACGACTCCTTCAAGGGCTACAGGAATCCCACCCGGGAAGTAATGGAAAGGCTGGGCATCCAGGTTTGGGACGACGTCACCATAACCGCGGGTCCCAATACGTTCGAGGGGGTGGTGCTCCCGCGCAGCGAGACCGCAGACGAGAACCACCTGGTACTGAAGCTTGCCACGGGCTACAACATCGGCATCAGCGCCCTGAAGATAGACGGGGTGATCGTGAAGGGCTCGAGGAAGGCGAACTACCACATCCCCGAGCAGCAGTTCCCCATGGACCCAGCCCACCCCCGGGTGATGCTTTTCGGAACAGGCGGCACCATTGCGAGCAGGCTCGATTACAAGACCGGCGCCGTCATCCCGGCGTTCAGCCCGGGCGAGCTCTACGGCGCTGTACCCGAACTGGCCGACATCTGCAATCTCGAAACCGAGAAGCTCTTCGGCATATTCAGTGAGGACATGGGGCCCGTTCAGTACAAGGCCCTGGCCGAGGGCATCGCCAGGGAGATCGAGCAGGGCGTGTCGGGCATCGTCATCGGACACGGCACTGACACGCTTCACCATACGGCGGCCATTCTGTCCTACATGTGCCAGGACCTTCCCGTGCCAGTTGTTCTTGTTGGCAGCCAGCGCTCAAGCGACAGGCCCTCCAGCGACGCAGCCCTCAACCTGATCCATGCCACCCGGACCGCGGCCTACTGCGACGCCGCCGAGGTAATGGTGTGCATGTTCGGCCCGACAAGCGACCGTTACGGCCTGCTCCACAGGGGAACCAGGGTGCGCAAGATGCACTCCAGCTACAGAAGCACCTTCAGGACAATCGGTGACCGACCGCTGGCCATGGTGGACCGGGAGAGCTTCACCTACCTGAAGGATGACTACCGCCGCAGGGATGCCTCTCGAAAACCCAATATCCGACCAGTGTTCGATGACCGGGTGGCCATCGTTTACTACTACCCGAACATGAAGCCCGACATGATCGACAGCCTTGTGGACAACGGCTACAAGGGCATAATCATCGCGGGCACCGGTCTCGGCCATGTGAACAAGCCCCTTTACGAGCCCCTCAGAAAGGCCACCGAAGCCGGAGTTCATGTTTTCATGACGGTCCAGACGCTCTGGGGCTTCACCCAGATGTACGTCTACGACACCGGGAGGCTTCTCATGGAACGGGGCGTGGTGCCCCTGGCCAACATGCTTCCCGAGGCCGCCTACGTGAAACTCTGCTGGGCCCTGGCTATCGAGGACACCCACGATGGCGTCCAGAAACTGATGCAGACCCCCATAGCAGGTGACATCACCGCGAGTGAGCCCCCCGACGGATATCTTATACTCCAGGGCGGCGTTCCGGAGATGAAGGATGTGTTCAAGGGCATCTACAGGTAGGCAGGAGCGGGCATGAAGTTGGAGAGCATCAGGCTTGAGTTTCCCGACGGGTGCAACATCATCCTGGGTCAGTCCCACTTCATCAAGACCGTTGAAGACCTTTACGAGGCCATCACCGGCACCCTTCCCGGAACCCCTTTCGGCCTCGCCTTCAGCGAAGCCTCGGGCCCGTGTCTGGTGAGAAGCGACGGCAACGACCTTGAACTGAAGAAGGTCGCGGAAGACAACCTGTTACGGATAGCCGCGGGTCACTGTTTCATGATAGTACTCGCCAAGGCGTTCCCAATTCAGGTCCTGCCTGCGGTGAGGGCTGTCCCCGAGGTTTGTCGCATATTCTGTGCCACGGCCAACCCCGTTGAGGTGATTGTGGCAAGGACCGGACAGGGCGGTGGAATCCTGGGAGTGGTGGACGGCGAGCCGCCCACTGCAGTCGAGTGCCGCGAGGATGTCGAAGCCAGGCTTGAACTTCTGAAGCGCTTCGGATACAAGAGGTAGGGGGGAAAACAGGTACACTGCCATTGAATGGGAGTGTCCCAGGGAAGGAACGATATGAGATCCGTTATGGCAATCGTTTTCCTCATCGCCGCGGCAGCGGCGGCGGGTGAGTTCACGGTAACCGTTCCCTTCGATCAGGACGCCGTCCGGATCACAAGGGAGGGCATGTACGATGCCGTTTCGGTTTCCGGTCTTCCCACTGTTTTCACTGAAGGAGCCCCCTGGCTTCCGCTCATGCCGGTCAAGGTGGCCCTGCCCACAGGTTGCGTCGCCACGGGCATTGCAGTGATCAACGCCGATTACACGACACTTCCCGGCGCTTTCGACATTCAGCCCGCCAATGCTCCCGTTCCCCTCAGCGTTCCCATGGACTACGCACAGGCCATGCCTGACCCCCGCTTCTACGAACGCGACGTGGCTTTCCCGGCAAGAGAGGCCGTCCTCACAAGCTCAAGCGTGTACTGGGGAATCCCCATGGCGTACGTGACAGTGCATCCCGTACGCTGGAACCCCGCGGACAGGACCCTTCAGGTGCTGAACGAGCTCACGATAAGGGTCGAGTACAGGGAAGACCCGTCCGTGAGCCTCATCACAAGAAGGACCGGTGCCAGCGAAGCCATGGCGATGGAGATCGCATCGAGGCTCGTTGTAAACCCGGAGATGGTGAGCCCATCCGGCGCGACACTGGTCGAACCGCGTGACCTGACTTACGGGCAGTATGTCATAGTCACCAGCCCCGATTTCGAGAGCGAAGCACAGCAGCTCGCGGACTGGAAGACGGCCAAGGGCATTCCGGCCAAGGTGTACACCACCACCTGGATAGAATCTCAGTACTCCCTGGCGAACCTTCAGCAGGAGATCAGGGCCTTCCTCACCGAATGCCGTGACCAGGGCACTGACTACGTTCTCATCTTCGGAGACGACGACAAGGTGGCGTGCCGTCAGACGCAGTTCGTGGGCAGCGCCGGTTACACCGAGATCGGTCCCTCCGACCTCTACTTCGTCGACATCAACGACACCACGCCGGGAGCCGACCTCTGGAACTCGAACGGCAACACCATCTGGGGCGAGGTTCCCTATCCGTACCAGTCGCCGCAACCTGCGGGCTACGACCAGGTTGACTACCACCCCGACCTCTGGGTTGGACGGGCCAGCGTCAGCACTGCGGTGGAGGCCCAGACATTCCTCAACAAGGTCTTCCTTTACGAGGGGATAGGCCGTACCGACTATTTTGAGACCGGCCCCCGCGAGCTCCGTATCGGGTACACCACCGGTATACTGTGGTACAGCCCCTACATTCCGGGCAGCGCCAGCGCTGAATCCATCTCCACGTTCCTTCCCTCCGCCGAGTGGGAAGAGGAGAAGCTCTATGAGTCCAACGGGACGAACAACGCCACGAACACCATCAACATGATCAACTCCGGTCCCCATCATGTTTACCACGCGAGCCACGGGTCCCAGGCCTACATGTGGACCTCGCAGAACAGCAATTACACAGTGGCGCATATCATGGCCCAGACCAACATCCAGAGCGGCGGCCTTCCCGCTCTCTGGCAGTCCATCTCCTGCCTCATCGGTGCGCTCGACTACGGTTCCGACTGCTGCGGCGACGCCTGGGTGGCATCCCCGAACGGCGGTGGATTCGGCTGCTTCAACAGCCGTTACGGTTTCGGCAACTTCGCCGGCCCCTGCACGGGCCCAAGTGAGATGCTCTGCATAAGGTTCTATCAGGACCACTGGGACAACGACATCTACATCTTCGGAATCGCCCACGGCACGAGCATGGACTTCTACTGCCCTCCCGACAGCACGTACATGGACTGGTGCCTGAAGGAGTACAACCTGTTCGGCGACCCCGAACTCCCGATCTGGACCGCAGTACCCGCAGAACTCACCGTAACCCACCCCGCCAGCGTGAACCAGGCCGGCGTAGTTACTGTCACGGTCTCACAGGGCGGCTCTCCCGTGGCCAACGCCAGGGTTTGTCTCCAGAAGGGCGACTGGCAGACCGGTGAGGTTTACGGAGTGCAGTACACCAACGCTTCCGGCACGGCCGAGGTTTACGTGAACCCGGCCACGACGGGCACCATTGCCGTCACTGTCTGGGCCAGGAACGAGCTTCCGTACCAGGGCACGATCGCCGTCACAGGTACCGCTTTGGAACACACCGCTTCCCCTGCCCTTTTCACAGGCATCACAGCCGCAACGCCCAACCCCGCGCGGGAGTCGGTGTCACTGGGATACAGCCTTGCCCAGACCGGTCCGGTCACCCTCGAGGTGTTCGACCTTGCCGGCAGAAGCGTGGTCACCCTTGTGAACGGTGAAACCGGTTCGGGCATCCACAACCTGGTCTGGAACCTCAGGGATTCGGGCAACAGGCCCGTTCCCGCAGGGTTCTACGTCGCCCGGTTCACCGGGGGCGGCACCACTGCCACAACCCGCTTCATGGTGGTAAGGTAGGAATAGCGCCGATAGGGGGACACCTTGTTCATTCCAGTCGGGATGAACAAAGGTGTCCCCTTTCCTTTCCTTGTTGACAAGCCTCTGCCCCGGTGGTATCCATAAAAGATGAAAAAGATTTCCAGTTACAAACCCTGGGTGGAGACGCTCAAGGCATTCGGAGTCAGGCTGACGCTTCCCCGAAAGACTGTCCTGCAGGTTCTCGCCGATAACCGCGAGGGCCTTACCCCCGAAGAGGTCTGCAGGTTGGGCAGGGCGTCACACCCTGGTCTCGGTCTGGTGACTGTTTATCGAGCACTCGAGCTCTTCGAGAAGCTGGGAATGATCCGAAGGGTCCACTCCGGAGGGCATTGCCAGTCCTACAGCGCCAGCTTCGGCGACACCCACTTTGTTGTCTGCACAAGATGCGGCCGTGTCACCGAGTTCCCCTGCTGCGGCCTTCTGCCACTTTTCGCCCATGTCAGGGCACGGACAGGGTACGAGGTAACCGGGCACATCCTTGAGATCACCGGGCTCTGCCCGGACTGTGTGAAAAGCGGGGAAAACTAGAATGAGAGCCTCTTTTGCGTCCCTGGTGATGATCCTTGCCCTTACTGCATCATGCGGGAATCCTCCCGCTCCTTCCGACGGAAGGCTCTCCGTCTTCGTGAGCATCGTACCCCAGCAACAGTTCGTGGAGAGGATAGCGGGAGATCTTGTGGATGTGACGGTTATGGTCGAGGCCGGCAGCGACCCCCACACCTACGAACCCAGACCCGCCCAGATGGCTGCGCTCCAGGATGCATCGGTCTACTTCACGATCGGGGTTCCCTTCGAGGATGTTTGGATGCAGCGCATCGCGGCTTCCAATCCCAGGATCAGGATAGTGGACAGCGCCGCCGGGATCACCAGGGTTGCCCGTGAGGAAAGTGATGAGCACGGGCATGAACATCATGAAGGCGCCCTCGATCCCCACATCTGGCTTTCTCCCGGCCTTGTGAAGATCCAGGCCGGAAACATCTGCAAAGCCCTGCAGGAGATCGATCCCGCCAACTCGGATGTTTACGCGGACAACCTCGAGGCCTTTCTGACCGAGCTGGACCTGTTGAGTACCGAGATCCGTACTCTTTTCGAGCGGTCCGGAACGACCGAATTCCTGGTGTTCCACCCGGCATGGGGGTATTTCGCCGATGAGTTCGGCCTTGAGATGGTATCGGTCGAGCAGGGGGGGCAGGAGCCCAGTCCGTCTGAGCTTGCGGAGATGATTGAACTGGCCCGCGAGCGGGGCATAACTGTGGTCTTCGCCCAGCCCGAGTTCTCCACCGATGCCGCAGATGTGATAGCCCGGGAGATAGGGGGGTCGGTGGTTCTCGTAAGTCCCCTGTCTGAAGACTGGGACGGCAGCATGCGCCAAATCGCAGAAACCCTTGCGGGAGAGCCTGTTGAGTGATATTCTGGAAGCCATTGTTCTTAAGGACGTCACCGCCGGATATGGCTCGGAAGTTGTTCTCGACCGGGTGAACCTCACCGTTCCGTGTGGGGACTTTCTTGGGATCATCGGCCCGAACGGGGGGGGAAAGACAACCCTTCTCAATGTGCTGCTGGGTCTTGTTCCGGTCAGGAGCGGAGCGGTCTCCATCCTTGGGGAGCCGCCCTCCATCGGAAGACGGCACATCGGATACGTTCCCCAGAGCGGGGGCCACGACCCGAAGTTCCCTGTCACGGTCTGGGAGGTGGCATCCATGGGAAGGATACAGGGGGGAAAGCTTTTCGGGAAACTATCTGTCCGTGACAGGGAAGTGATCGCGGACTCACTGAAAAAGACCGGCATGCTCGATCTTGCTGGAAAACCCATGGGAGAGCTGTCGATGGGTCAGCGGCAGCGCGTTCTCTTCGCCAGGGCCCTGGCCGTTCTCCCCTCGGTCCTGCTTCTCGACGAGCCCACGGCCAGCATGGACCCCGGAGCTTCCTCCTCTGTCTACGAACTTCTGCGGAAGCTCAATGAAACCGTGACCATAGTCATGACCAGCCACGACCTGACCGCGGTCTTCTCCGAGGTGAAGACCATCGCATGCCTCAACAGGACCCTGCACTATCACGGGAGGGACAAGCTCTCCGCGGAATCCATAGGAAAAACCTACCAGTGCCCCGTTGACATCATCACCCATGGTGACGTTCCCCACCGGGTCCTTCCAATTCACAGAAATGCCGGTGAATGATGCTTTCCGCATTTGAAACTGGTTTCATGAGAAACGCCCTGGCGGCAGGGATCCTTGTCAGCATTGCCTGCGGGATCATCGGCAGTTTCGTCGTGGTGCGCCGCATCGTATTCATAAGCGGGGGCATCGCGCATGCGGCCTATGGCGGGGTGGGGCTTGGCTACTGGCTTCAGTACGCCGTTCTTTCGGGCGCGGGAGCCGCTGCGGCAAGGCCGGGAATGTGGCCGCTCGCGGGCGCTCTTTTGTTCAGTCTCACAGCGGCCGTCGTCATGGGGTTCGTCACCAGAAGGGGCAGGCAGAGGGCGGACACGGTCATCGGGGTGCTGTGGGCCATCGGGATGGCTCTCGGGGTGGTCTTCATCGACCTGACGCCGGGTTACAAGGCCAACCTCATGAGTTACCTGTTCGGAAGCATACTCGCCGTATCCTCATGGGAGATCACCGCGATGGCGGTTCTTGACATCATCGTCCTGCTTGTTGTTGCGCTGCTCTACAGGCCGCTTCGGGCCGTGAGTTTCGACGAAGTCTTCTCCGAGGTCAGGGGTTTGCCGGTGGGCGCCCTGCACATCACCCTTCTGTGCCTTGTAGCGGTTTCGGTGGTGATGATGATGCGGGTCGTGGGGCTCATAATGGTGATCGCCCTTCTTACAATACCGGCCGCCATATCGGGCATGTTCAACAGAAGGCTCTCCCTCATGATGGTATGGGCAGTTGTCCTTGGAATCGTGTTTACAACAGCCGGCCTCATGGCGGCGTGGCAGTGGAATCTCACTTCGGGCGCAGCGGTGATACTCTCCGCCGGTGTCTGCTACTTTCTGGCGTTGGCCTGGAAAAGGGCCAAGGGGGAGGCGAATTGATACATAACTTTGGCCCGGCCCGGCCCGGAGAACCCATCGTTCACGGAGCGTGCAAACCCGGGTACGGGAACGGGCAGGTCGAGAGCTGGCTGTCGTTCATGAAGGACAAGGGCATCGGAAGGGTCGTGTGCCTTCTGTCCCCATCCCAGCTCGAGGATTACGAAACCCCCCTGATCGAGAGCTACCACAGGTTTTTCGGAGCTGAGAACACGCTGTGGAATCCCGTGCAGGATTTCAACCTTATTCCTTCATCCGACATGAGTGAGCGGATCATGCCTTTCCTTTCCGAATCCGAGGCGCTGGGTATTCCGGTTGTGGTCCACTGCTACGCCGGCATGGGTCGAACCGGAATCGTTCTGGCCGCCTGGCTCAGCCGTGCAAGGGGACTTTCCCCTTCCGACGCGCTCCTGGCTGTTACTGCCGCCGGCAGGAAACCGATGGAAGTGGTCGAGGCGGGAAGGGCAACGATAAAGGAACTGCTGGACCTGGTGGGCGGCAGGTGAAACCCGGCAAGGTCCTTCTCATCCATGGCTTCACTTCAGGCCCCTTCGCATTCGAGTTCCTCATCCCGGCACTGAGGGAGGAGGGTCTCTCGCCCATTGTTCCCACCCTTCGGGGTCACGGCCACGACTCATGGAAGAAGCTTTCGGGCTTCACCTGGAGAGACTGGCTTGAAGACGCCCGGAAAGCCCTGGATGAAGCAGCAGGGGAGGACGGGCCGGTGGTCATCGTCGGTCACAGCATGGGTGGGCTTCTCGCGTTGATCCTTGCGGCGGACAACCCGGGGAAGGTGAGGGCACTTGTTCTTGCCGGGGCCGCCATTCACCTTGCAAGCCCCTTCACTCCGGGGCATCTCCTGGGGTTCCTCCAGCCGGTGCTGGGCAGGGTCTTTAAAAGCTGGGACATGACCCCGTTCTACACCGACAGAAAAATGCTCGCATCGGACAGGAACTACCGCAGGGCGCCCATGTCCTCGATCAATACGATGATTGAACTTGTTTCGACAACGAAGAAGAAACTGTCCAAAGTAACCGCGCCGACACTTGTCCTTCAGGGCAGGAAGGACAGACGGGTCAGCTGGAAAAGCGCCGGTATCATAAGCAACAACATAGCCACACCGGAGAACCAGAAGGGCGTGGCAATGTTCTCAGAAACCGATCATGAGATGTTCAGGGACTGCGAAAAGCTCCAGGTCATCACCAGGGTGATGGAATACCTGAAATCCCTGGAAGACAACTCCCGCTGAAGGTGAAGGGTCAGACCTTGGCCTTCTTCTCCTTCTTTTCCTTGCGTTTCTCCTTCAACGTCTTTTCCGGCTTCTTCTTGACTTCCTTAACCTTGTCCTGTCCCTTTGCCATGATCCATACCACCTCTCTGCAGTAAGCAGAATTAACAGTTCCGGGCATTTTTTACCGCAAGCCGCCTTCGGGAGGCGGTTCCGGCGTTGTGGGAGTAATATACAACGGGTGAGGAAAGGGGCTTGCGGTGAAGACTGAGACCAGCCTACAACCTGAACCCCACACCGACACCCAATGACAGGGGATCCACCTTAAGCTTTGCCAGGCTGACCCCGTTGTTCTTAATGTTACAGGTCAGGGTATTCCACCGCAGGTCGAAGTTGAACAAGGCGTTGCTGCCCAGGGCGAGGTCGAACCCCAGTTGGGCGGCAGGCCCGAAGTGCGCTCCCACATCAAGACTGTCCAGAACACCACTCTTTTCCCATGCAACGGTAAGGCATGCACCCGCTCCTGCGTATGGCTGGAAACCGCCACTGATGAAGGGTGCGTAACGGGCCGTGAGGGTCACAGGGAGAAGTTCAAGTGAACCGAGCCGATTTGCGGGTCCGAAGGGCTGTTCTTCATCAACCTCTCTGGACTCGGTCCGGACACATGCCTCGGCCGACCAATGAGATCCCATTCTGCGGACTGCTGAAGCCTCAAGCCCCAGACTGCTGTAGATGCTGAAACCGTCAGGCTCGGAGTGATCCGAGCTGCCGGACAGGAACAGACGGGTTGTAAAAACCCAGTGCTTCTCCGCCTGTTCCGAAGCCGGAGAAGAGGAAGGAACTGCAGCTGTTATCAGGACAAGCATGCAAATGGTTCTTGAGCGGAATGTTGACAAAACAGAAATCCTCCATTCATTCAGGGAAGTCAGGGCGTCCTGCGGCTGCCCTTCAGGAACAGAACCGCAATTAGTGCGCTGACGCCCCAGATCACGTGCTGAACAAGGTTGAGTACCGTGAGAAGCGCGCCCATTGAGAGGCGGCCCTGCTGAACCAGGGTGAAGGGGAAGCTGTTGACTTCCCGGCCCGCTATCAGGCGGTCCACACCGATCTGAAGCCACATCGCCAGTGGAAGAGCCACCAGCGGTGAGATAACCAACGGCAACCCGAGAAGGAGGAACCCCTTGTCACCCGTACCCCGGTACCTTCTGACAAGTATGAAGGCAACCGCGATGTAAAGAACGAACGCTACAACGCCCAGTGATTTGTTCATATCTCCCCCCAACCTTTGGCCTTCCGGCAGAGCGAACTGCATGAGAAGGCGCCTCACACCCATTTATAACGATTCCCCTGCAATGTGACCCTGTCGGGTTTGTGCTTATAATCCGCACTTCCTGGGAGGGATGATGGATTCGGCAACGGTCTCTTCACTTGTGTTCTTCGTCACCTACGCCGGGGTGGCCCTGGGGGGCATCCCCAGGCTTGCGATAGACCGCACTGGCATCGCCCTGCTGGGGGCGATTGCCATGGTGGTTTTCGGGGTGCTCACCCCCGGCCGCGCACTGGGTTCCATAAGCCTTGGAACCCTCCTTCTGCTCTACGGGCTGATGGTGGTCTCGGCCCAGCTGAGGCTGGGCGGGTTCTACACCTGGCTGGCCGTGAGAATAGCGTCCATGGCCGGCAACCCGGGCAAGTTCCTGTTCATGCTTATGATAACCAGCGGCCTGCTTGCATCGGTCCTTGCCAACGACATCATCTGCCTTGCCTTCACGCCGGTTCTGGCTGTTGCGCTTCGCCGGCGCGGCATGAACCCGGTTCCGTTCCTTATCGGCCTTGCCATGGCAACCAACCTGGGCTCTGCCGCCACAATCATTGGCAACCCACAAAGCATGCTTATCGGTCAGACCGCGGGCCTGTCTTTCCGTGATTTTCTCCTCTGGTGCGGGCCCCCTTCCTTCGTGTGCCTTCTTTTTACGTACCTCATCCTTCGGCTCGTGTACAGAAAACGCTTCTTCAACTCCATTCCCCAACCTATGAAGGAGAAGAAGTGGCCCGATTTCAACCGCTGGCAGACCACGAAGGGGCTTGCGGCTGCAGTGGCAGTTGTTGCTCTGCTTTTCTCGGGGCTTCCCCGGGAATGGTCGGTCATAACAGTGGCAGGGGTTCTGCTTCTGAGCAGGAAAATGCACACCAGGGCAATCCTGGGGCTTGTGGACTGGCACCTGATCACGCTTTTCTGCGGTCTTTTCGTAGTCGTTGCCGGCTTCAACTCAACCGGGATACCCCAGTCGTTCCTGGGCTTTCTGGAAAGCCGGGGCGTTTCCCTGTCAAACCCGTTCACCCTGTCGATATCTGCGGTCGCCCTCAGCAACGTTGTCAGCAACGTACCCGCCACTGTGCTGCTCAGTCCGCACATGCCCCAGGGCGGAACCGTTCTCTGGTACATCCTGAGCCTTGCCACCACCTACGCGGGAAACCTTCTGACCATAGGCAGCATGGCCAACCTCATAGTCATCGAACAGGCAAGGCTAAGCGGAGTGAAGATCACGTTTGGAGAGTACGCCAGGTCGGGTGTTCTGGTCACGGCCATGAACATCGCAGTGCTTTTCGGGTGGATACTGCTAACGGGTGCAGGATAGCCCCGGGAGAAAGGTGGGGTCATGGCGAACAAGGGAAGAGAAAGGCTTTCTCCTGGTGCCTTGAAGGCGGCAGCGGCCGCAATGGTTGCTTTTGGGACTGTATGTCTCTTAGTGCCAATAATTAATGCGGGGGGGGGTCTTTCGGTTCTGTTCCCATCCCGTGATGAGCAGGGTGCTTCTGGCGGGGTTGGGAGTGATCACCATCCTGCTGGGAGTAACCCTTCCCAGGTCCCGAACTGTCTTCACTGTCATTGGCAGGCTTCTCTTCGGTATCCTCATCGCTTTTCTGGTGCTCGAGGCAGTGGCAACGGCGGGACTATTCATAGCCGGACGCTTTTTCCCTGAGCCGGCTGACCCGAAAGAAGCTTTGCTCAGGATCCATTCCGACATCTACAGACCCTTCGTGATCTGGAGGGCCAGCCCGTTTACTTCCAATGGGATGAACATCAGTGGTGAGGGGCTCAGGGTGGTTCCCGGAGCGAGCAACTCTCCGGATGCATTCCGGGTCTTCATGTTCGGCGGCTCGACAATGATTGGTTGGGGAACCACCGACGGCGGCACGATAGCGGGCAACTTTCAGAGAATGCTCTCGCGTTGCACCTCCCGACCCGTTTGCGTGACAAATTTCGGCCAGCACGCCTATGTCAGCACCCAGGAACTGATTGAACTGCAGCTGCAGTTGAGGGTCGGGAACATCCCCGACCTTGTGATCTTCTACGATGGGACCAACGAAGTGTGGTCTGCGTACGAGGCTGACACCGCAGGTGTTCACTTCCTGCTCTCCGAGATAGCGGACCTCTTCGAGAACAGGCACTTCAGGGTTGAGGAAGGTTTGAGACAGCCTTTCACGAGGATCCTTTCCGGATTGAACTCGGTCAAACTGCTGGGCAGTGTGCTGGGATTCAGCGAGCCTGAAAGCCGGGTCGTTCTCTATCAGGCTGCGCCATCTATGTGCGCCCTTCACGGTTCAGAATTCGTGGACCCTGTCCTGTTCGCCAGCGACATCATGGAGGTCTACGAGGGCAACCTGCGCATCATCCGCGCCCTGAGCGTCGAGTTCGGTTTCGACTGCCTGGCTTTCTGGCAGCCAGTGGTGCTGACGGGGAGCAAGGACCTGACCCCGGAGGAGCTGGCGATAGCGGAGGAACAGAATGATTTCCTTCATCGCGTCTATCGGGAGTGCGAAGCAGGTGCCCGGGAGCTTGAGCTGGAGTACGAAGGGTTCGTCTGCATTACCGACGTGTTCGACGACCGACCCGAACAGATCTTCACAGACATTTGCCACGTGAACGCTCTGGGTGACAGCCTGGTGGCTCTTCGCATCGTTGGAGAAGTCAGGAGCACCGGAATGCTTCCAGCGGAATAATGGTTACCCCAGCGACCGCCTCAGCGCCTCCTCAAGGGGAACACGGGGCTGCCAGCCCAGGAGCCCGGCCACCTCATCCTGCTTCAAGACCCATTCGCCCGCTGTCAGTTCCCGGGCCTTGTCACGCGTGACCATGGGGCAGGCGCCGGTGAAGGCTGCCATTGCCTCGGACATGGCGCCCGCGAAGTGAACGAGGCGCACGGGAACCCGTATGTGCATGACCTTTCGGCCCGCGGCCCGCTGCAGGGCGGCGTGAAACTCCTCCCAGGTTATCCGTTGCGGGTAGGAGGGCTGAAGTATCCTGCCACGGGTTTCCGGGTGGTCAATGACCTTCAGCAGAAGCTCCGCCAGGTCGTCCACGAAGATTGCGCAGAAAGCCCCCTTCGTGTTCGGGCTTGCGAAGAAGCCCCGCCTGGCCCATTTGAAAATGCCTTTGGTTGCCTCGTCACCCGGGCCGAAAACCGCAGGGGGTCTGACTACGGTGTGATCGCAAAAGCCTGTGACGGCCCTTTCAGCAAGAAGCTTGCTTCTGCCGTAGGCTGTCACAGGGCCGGTTCCGCAGGGTCCTGCGGCAGCCTGGCTCGATGTGAGGATGAAACGGGCGCCCGGACACTCAGTATTGGCAGCCTTGACCAGGACGGCGGTGGAAGCTGCGTTCGCCAGGTCGAACTCCTCCTGGCACCTGGCTTTCACGGCCCCAGCAACGTGATGGATCACATCCACGCCCTTCAGGTGGGGAACCATGCTCTCGGGGTCAAGGAAATCCACCCTGACGACTTCGCACCCCTTTGGCACCCTGTCCGCGTCGGACGAGCCCCGTACGGCCGCCTTCACCGTGAAGCCACGGCTAAGAAGAAGCCTCCCCAAAGCACTGCCTACGAAACCGGTGGCCCCGGTGAGAAACACGGTTTGCACTATCCTCCCATCGTTTCCCCGAAGATAACAGATGGGGTTGTTCCCATTCACCCCGCCGGGTGTTAGATTCCCGCAAGTTACTCCGGAAGACAGCCACTCCAGAAGAACAGGTTCACATGTGATGGACATTTTTCAGAAGTGCGGTGAGTTCGACAGACCGGCCAAGGTGAAGGCCATGGGTCTTTACCCCTATTTCGTACCCCTTTCCGGCCATGTGGGCGCGGAGATGGAGATGCAGGGCCGCAAGGTGATCATGCTGGGCTCCAACAACTACCTGGGCCTCACGGATCACCCCTATGTGATGGAAAAGGCCTGCGAAGCAATTCGGAAGTACGGCACGGGCTGCACCGGCAGCCGCTTCCTGAACGGAACGCTCGACATCCACCTCGAGCTTGAGGAGAAGCTGGCGTCCTTCCTGGGCAAGGAAGCGTGCGTAACGTTCAGCACGGGCTTCCAGGCCAACCTGGGTGTCATCGGAACCCTGGGTGACCGCGGGACCGTGCTCTTCATCGACCGCAAGAACCACGCCTCGATAATCGACGGCACCCGCATGGGGTACGCCAAGGTCGTGAAGTACAGGCACAACGATCTCGAAAACCTTCGCCACATGCTCGAAACGCACCGGGAGCATCCCGGAATGATCATTACCGACGGCGTCTTCAGCATGGAGGGAGACCTGGCTGACATCCCCGGTCTCTGCGACCTCGGCGCCGAATTCGGCGTAAGGGTCATGGTTGACGACGCCCACGGTGTCGGAGCCATGGGCGCCCACGGCAGGGGCACCTCCGAGCACCTTGGCTGCGAGGACAGGGTCGACATTCTCGTGGGTACCTTCAGCAAATCGTTCGCCTGCATTGGCGGGTTCGGGGCGGGTCCCGAACCCGTGATAGACTACATAAGGCACGTTGCCCGGACCAACATCTTCAGCGCCAGTCTTCCGCCTCCGGCTGTGGCCACGGTGCTCGCAGTACTGGAGATCCTGAGGGAAGAGCCCGGCCTGGTTCAAAAATCCCACGACGCTGCGGAGAGGTGCCGGTGCGGTCTTCGTGACATGGGGTTCAACGTGGGCAACAGCGAGGCTCCAATCGTCCCGATAATCGTGGGGGAGGACCTGGTCTGCTTCAAGTTCTGGAAGGATCTCTTTGAAAACGGCGTCTTTACGAACGCCGTGGTGAGCCCGGCGGTCGATCAGGGGCAGGCCATGCTCAGAACCAGCTACATGGCAAGCCACACGCCTGACATGATCGACAGGGCTCTCGGGATCTTCAAAACCGTGGGAAGAGGGCTTGGCCTCATCTGAAGGGATAAGATGCCGCTGACCGTCGAGAGGGTTGAGAGTTCGCGACAGAAGCGTGAGTACATCGCGCTCCCCTTCCAGGTGAACGGGAAGGACCCATACTGGATACCAGCCCTTTTCATGGACGCCAGGAACAGCCTGAACAGAAAACGCCACCCCTTCCATGAACACGCCGATGTCGAGTTCTTCCTTGCCCGGGATGATTCGGGCAGGGTGGTTGGCAGGGTCTGCGCCATAGTGAACCATGCCTTCGTGGACTACCACGGCGAGAAGACGGGGCACTTCGGCTTTTTCGAGACGTTCCGCAACCAGGAAGCCGCAACGGCCCTTTTGAATGCCGCTTCGGACTGGGTGCGGGCCAGGGACATGGAGAGGATCCAGGGCCCCTTCAACTTCAGCACCAACGAGACATGCGGCTGCCTGGTCGATGGCTTTCAGACCCCCCCCATGATAATGATGCCGCACAACCCGCCCTGGTACGAAGAGCTTATCCTCGGCGCTGGCTTTCACAAGGAGATGGACCTTCTGGCCTACTGGGCCGAAAAGGACGTCCACAACTTCGACAGGCTGGCCAGGGTCGCAGACCTTGTGCGCCGCCGCGAGAACGTGACGCTGCGCCCACTCAACATGAAGCGCTTCCGGGAAGACCTCAGGATAGTGATGGACATCTACCGCGAGTGCTGGTGCGAGAACTGGGGCTTTGTCCCGATAACCGCCAGGGAGTTCGACGGGCTGGCCCAGGAGATGAAGATGATGCTTGTGCCCTCCATGGCGCCGGTGGTTGAGTTCGACGGGGTTCCCGTGGCATTCGGCGTTGCCCTTCCCGACGCCAACATGGGTATTGCCAGGGGACGCGGAAGGCTTCTTCCCACGATCCTTGCCCTGAAGGTTCCCCCCTTCAAGGTGAAGATCGACAGGGTGCGGGTCATGCTTATGGGCGTCAAGAAGGAGTTCAGGGGAAGGGGCCTCGAAGCACTCATCGTTGACAGCATGGTCAGGGAGAGCCACCGGCTTGGAATGGCCAGGGGCGAGCTTTCCTGGGTGCTTGAGAACAACATTCCCATGCGGGCCATTCTCGAGAAGGAAATCAAGGCCGACATCTACAAGCGGTACAGGATATTCCAGAAGGAGTTCTAGAACATGACCACGAGCCGCCTGGTGGAACTCTACATCGAGTTCTTCAGGGGTAAGGGGCACTCGGTCATTCCGGGCGCCTCGCTCATACCCGAGAACGATTCCACCATCCTCTTCACTCCAGCGGGCATGCAGCCCCTTGTCCCCTACCTTCTCGGCGAGAAGCACCCGGTCGGGCGCCGTCTTGTGGATGTACAGAAGTGCATCAGGACCGGCGACATCGACTCGGTGGGGGACGCCTCGCACCTGACGTTCTTTCGGATGTTGGGGAACTGGTCTCTGGGCGACTACTTCAAGCGCGAGGCCATCACCTGGAGCTACGAGTTCCTCACCGGGAAGCAGTGGCTGGGGTTCGACCCCGACAGACTCTCCGTGACGGTCTTTGGTGGCAACGAGCTTGTCCCGCCCGACCACGAGGCAGCGGCGTTGTGGAAAGAGGCCGGCATCCCGGAAAGCCGCATCCACTACCTGGGCATGGAGGACAACTGGTGGGGCCCCACAGGTAAAACAGGCCCCTGCGGTCCCGACACCGAGATGTTCTTCGACACCGGCAAATCTCCCTGCAGCCCAGCATGCCGACCGGGCTGCTCCTGCGGCAAGTACTTCGAGGTATGGAACGATGTCTTCATGCAGTACCGCAAGACTCCTGATGGGACTTACGAACCCATGGAGCTACGCAGCGTGGACACGGGCATGGGTGTGGAAAGAACCGTCGCCATGCTCCAGGGCCACGACAGCGTGTACGGGATAGAGGAGTTCCAGAGCATTTTCAAAGGCATCAGTGAACTCGCGGGGATCACCGGTGAGCCCACGGGCGAGCAGCTCAGAAGCATGCGCATAATCGCCGACCACATCAGAAGCGCAACCCACATCCTCGGTGACGACCTGGGCGTGGCCCCTTCGAACCTCGACCAGGGCTACGTGCTCAGGCGCCTGATAAGGCTTGCCGCAAGGCACGGGATGAAGCTGGGAATACCCGAGGGGTTCACCTGGAAGCTTGCCGAACAGGTCGTTCAGAACGAGTGCGGGTGCTGCCCCGAGCTTGCTCGCAACGCCGACAGGATAAGGGATGAGCTGCAGAGGGAGGAGGAGCTTTTCGGAAAGACCCTCCAGACCGGTGTGAAAGAGTTCCAGAAGCTTCTTCCCAACCTCCTGAAGAACCCGGCAAAAGTCATCCCCGGCAGGGTGGCGTTCAGGCTCTACGACACTTACGGCTTCCCCGTCGAGTTCACGGCAGACCTGGCCTCCGAGGAGGGCATGGCGGTTGACATGGAGGGTTTCACCGAAGCCTTCGACAAGCACAGGGAGCTTTCCAGGAAGGGCGCTGAACAGAAGTTCAAGGGCGGCCTCGCCGACCACAGTGACCTCGTCACGAGGCTTCACACCGCGACACACCTGCTTCACGCCGCCCTCAGGAAGGTCCTTGGCGACCACGTGGCCCAGAAGGGGTCGAACATCACAGACCAAAGACTGCGGTTCGACTTCAGCCACCCCGACCCCATGACGCCCGAACAGATACATGCGGTCGAAGAGCTTGTGAACGAAGCAATCAGGGCGGGGCTCGAGGTGACCGTTCGTGAGATGACGCCCGAAGCTGCACTGGAAGATGGCGCCCTGGGTCTTTTCAAGGACAGGTACGGTGAGAAGGTCAAGGTCTACTGCATCCGGGACTTCTCCGAGGAGATCTGCGGCGGCCCCCACGTCAGCAACACGGCTGAACTTGTGGGGTTCACAATCCTCTCCGAGAAAAGCTCGTCACGGGGGATCCGCCGGATAAGAGCGGTCCTTGAGGAGATAAAATGCTGATCCTGATCACACTCCTTTCCACAACCGACTTCTCCGGCTCCTGGGACACCACCTACGGCAGGATGGTGCTGACCCAGGACGGGACCGAAGTTACTGGTTACTACTCCTACGGTGGCATCAGCACCATTGAGGGAACTGTCGAGCCATCGGGAAGGTTCGTATTCACCTACACCGAGGCGGATGCCCGGGGCGAGGGCTGGTTCGAGCTGGAGGACGGAAGGATAAGCGGTATGTGGCGCCCCGAGGGGGGAGCCTCGTGGGCAGCATGGGAGGGGTTCCTCATCGGCTCCGACGCAGGCGGGAAGTGGCTTGTCATTCTCGAAGCGGAGTGGGAAGAGTTCATCGATGAACCCCAGTACTCGTTCGGCTGGATGCTCACCGAGTGGTTCAGGAGGGTTCCCGGCGTCCAGGTCAGGCACCGCTGGTTCCACAGCGCGGAAGACCTTCAGAGCCTTTGCACCGAGGCCTCAATGCTCCAGGGCGACCTCTACCTGCTCATAGCATCACATGCGACGGTTGACGGCGTGAGCTGCCGCGAGGGCATCATTCCTTTGGCCACGCTTCTGGAGTGCATTCGAACCGTTTCCGGGAACGCCAGGCTCGTACATTTTTCCGCGTGCGAGATCATGGGCGGAAGGCTTCCCGACCTTGTGGAAAGGCTTTCGGGAGACTTGTTCATATCGGGCTACGACAGGTCCGTGGACTGGTCCGCAAGCGGCTTGATCGAGATCTATTACCTGAACCTGATTCTCGAGTTCGGCCTCGAACCTGAAAGGGCCGCCGAGACCGTTCTGGCTTCAATCTCTTTTGCCGGCGACAAACCCGGGGTCTTTGACGACGCCGCAGGTTTTTCCTGGACGGGCGCCTCTGAAGGGGGACACTGACATGGAGCTTCTCAAAAAACTGTGTGAAACAGACGGCATAAGCGGCAGGGAAGATGCGGTTCTCGACCTTCTCATAACCGAACTGGGTGACATGGCCGACGAGACCTACACCGACCCCATGAAGAACTTCATCGCCGTGAAGCACGGAGACGGCGGGGAAGACAACCTCAGGGTCATGCTTGCCGGCCACATCGACGAGATAGGCTTTCTCATATACAACATCGACGACAACGGTTACGCCAGCATGGCCCCTGTTGGCGGCTGGCAGCCCACCAGCATCTTCGGTCACAGCGTAAGGGTGCACACCCGGAAGTCCGGGGTACTCACCGCCGTGGTCTGCCATCATCCCGCACCGTCGGCTGAAGCGGTCAAACAGCACATGGAACTCGAGAAGCTGTTCCTCGACTTCGGTCTTCCCGGCGACAAGGTCAAGGAGATGGTGGAGAGGGGCGACTGGGTGAGCATGGACACACCCTTCAGGGAGATGGGGGACTGCTACCTCGCCAAGGCCTTCGACGACAGGGTAGGCGTCTACATCATAGCCGAGGCCTTCAAACGCTACGACAACCCTAACATCGACGTCTACTGCGTTGGCACCTCCCAGGAGGAAGTCGGGCTCAGGGGCTCCACCGTTGCAGCAATGTCCATCGAACCCCACATCGGCATCGCCGCCGACATCACGGGTTCGGCCGACACACCGGGATGGCTCCCTTACAGACGGATCTGCCAGCTGGGCAAGGGTGTCGCCATCAAGGTCCAGGACTCGAGCGTCATAAGTTCAACCAGCCTCGTTGACTTCATCAGGGAAATCGCCGAGGAGAAGAAGATCGATCATCAGATGGAGATCCTTCTCGCCGGGGGCACCGACACCAGCTCCATGCAGAAGTTCGGCGGGGGAACCCACGCCACATGCCTTTCCATCCCCACCCGGAACGGCCACAGCCCGGTTTCGGTGGTGCACAAACACGACGTGGAGACCGCTGTCGAGCTGCTCGTGGAGTTCCTGAACAGGGCGCACCTGTTCCAGCTGTAGAATAACGCGGAAATCAGGACCCGCATCGCTCAGTAGGCACCTGAATCGTGACCCGGGCGAGATCGTCCACTGGATGTCTCGCCCGGTAACCGCATGCACCAGATTGAGCGGGTTTTTGCCTTACTCGTCGAGTAACTCCCTCTCCGCAACTGTCATGTCATGCTATATCCCTTGACACACAAGAGATCGAACATCATTCTCAACGCATTGAACAGGAAATCCTGCCCATGTAGATGGCAGCAGAAGAATTGTTCTGCTGACATTAATGAAAGGCAAAATGGATGACCAAGCAAGTTAAAGAAAAGGTCAAGCCACACCTGAATTGGTTTCATGGGAGTCCGACAAAGCTTGAAGTATTAATGGCAGGATCATCAATCACCCCATTCATGGAAATCGCTAAAGCATATTCTCACAAACCGGAACGTTTGGAGCTATCGGTTCTTGAGGATACAGAGAATGAACTTATCCATGTTGAGGTTAAACACGATGGTAACATGCCTGGATTCATCTATCAGGTAATGATTAGCGACCCAAAAGAATTAAGAAAACCGGATGAAAACCTTGGACCACTTGGTGAAGAGAAGGTTACAACACAGGAAGTGACTCTCAGGTTGATCGGAAAGACTGAAGTCAGAGACACTTACTCATTTGACCTGAAAGAGAACTAATGCAGAACCACAGCATTAACCAGACGCTTGTAAGGCCATAGGTTAGTGTCACAGCGCTGGTTACGCTGATTGTTGGGCGTAATCTTGAGATGTACTGATAAATTGGTAAATATCAAGGAGACGGCAAATGCACACTTCATTTACAATTATTGATTGTGCAATGGCAATGGATGGTGGATCACTGTCGCTTTTGTTAAATGATGTCAATGGAATTCAGCATACAATAATGATTCCACAATTTTCTGAACCTGTTAACTATTCCGACTCTCGACCTCCCGGTTCATTGGTATTTGATGGTAGAGTAGTTGATGTACGAGGAGAAGAGGAAAAGGATATAGTAAATGCACTTAAAAAAGCGATAATAATCGCTGAAGATATTGTACCCAATAGGTTTCATAATAATCCACATGTCGAAACAAGCAGTGATATAAGGGAATTCATGAGTGGATCGATAAGGCAGGTCATTGAACGAACCGTCAAATATATAATTGACTTCATTGAATCTGATAAATATGTTGAGTTGGCAATATCACAGAATCGATACCGCCAGTGTCAATCGGCGGCTGGTGAAGCACACTGATCCAGATTCGGCACGCCCGGGCAAGCGACTCACTCTTCCGTCGCGGGAAAGAAGCATGAAACCGATCCTGACCGCTCGGGAACACTATGATCGCCTGGCCGAAATGGGTAATGATCTCAGCGATCCTCCGGCCGCGCTGGAGTACATGTCCCGATGGGACGGCCCGCCGTTTTGGAATGCGATTGGTGAATCGAGAGAGAAGGATATCCTCGAGATAGGTATCGGTACCGGTCGCATAGCACGCCGAATACTGGAGCATGGTTGCCGTAGCCTGACCGGACTGGATGTCTCGCCCAGAACCATCGAAGTTGCAAAAACCCAATTGAGCGATTTCGCAAACATTGAACTGATCCTGGCCGATATCAATGAGTTCTGCCAACCCGGGAGTTTCGATATTGCATGCAGTGTCCTGACGTTCATGCATGTCCAGGACAAGGTGACAGCTCTTTGGAATATCGTGAAGTGCCTCCGTCCGGGTGGGTATCTGGTCCTTTCAATAAGCAACGCATCCGACTCGTTCGATTTTGGCGAATGGATGATCCCCCTTTTTCCATGGGCACCGGAACGCTACGCTCAAGCGCTTGGTTCGATGGGATGTGAAGTTGCCGAGCCAGTTCCATTGATTGACAGATGGATAGACCCGCAGGGCAGGAAGTCCGAGACATACGGGCAGGAGATTGCAGCAGTACTCAAGGCAACAAAGAGATAAGGGTTTCCAACAAGCCCATGTGCCGGGCGCCCGGGACGCCGGTAATGCGGGGTGTTAACCCTTGACACAATCGAAGGTATGACCAATGGTAATACTGGAGGTGAAACATGAGCACTGCAAAGATTGCTATCAGTATCAGTGAAACTATGCTTAGCAGGCTTGATGAACTTGTCAAGGAAACTCGCTATCCAAGCAGGAGCGGAGCCATTCAGAAAGCTGTTCAGGACCTGCTGGATCGGACCTATGGCACCCGTTTGGCGAGAGAATGCTCAAAGCTGATTCCTGAAGAAGAGATCTCCATGGCCGAAGAAGGAATGAACAGCGAGCTCGGATCATGGCCGGAATACTGAGAGGGGATGTTGTCTGGGCCGATCTGAATCCGACTGTCGGGCATGAACAGTCCGAAAGCCGGCCTGTGCTGGTCCTCAGCAATGATGTTTTCAATGACCGCTCAGGCACTGTCATTGCCGTTGCTCTGACAAGCATTGAACCGCGGGCAGGGTTTCCACTGACATTTGAGTTGTCGAATGAATCCCTGCCGAAGAAATCTTGGGTCAAGATAAGCCAGATCAGAACTCTTTCGGTGGATCGTATCGGCAGAAAAATCGCAAGGATATCTCCGGAAAACCTGGAGCAGGTAGTAGCTGGTCTGAATGAGATCATTGGGGGTTGAAAGTCCAATAGAGCCGACTTTGCTTGTCTCCAGGCCAAGGACATGAAGCGGTTCATTCAAATCGGTAGCATTTGTAACCGAAAGGCACACCTTGCGTTCATATGTATTCTTTTCGTAAGCTTCCCCATTAGGTAGACACTTCATAAAGTGACACTTCCCGGGTAATGAGCCATTCAAAGGGTTTACAGACGCAGGTTTAAGGATCATGGGGTTTACAGGGCGCACCTGTTCCATTGAAGGGTTGGGATTGCGGGTGTCAGCGTATTACGGCGAACCTGCCGATGTAATGATCGTCTGATGTCTGGACCGTGAAGACATAGAGCCCGGTGCATACTGAACGGCCCGTGCCGTTGGTCATGTCCCAGTACTCCTGTGAGGATTGCCCTCCGAAGTCCCTGTGCTGCATCACTGCAACCTGATCGCCATCGAGGGTGTAGATCCGGATATCGCACATCGGCGGCAGGTTTATGAAAGCGAGCCTGCCGGCATGCTGGGACTCCCACTGTGCAGCACCCCTGTATGGGTTGGGGACAACTGCAACGTGTTCCTTCCAGTCGGTTCCTGATGTCCAGCCAGGCACTACCGGAATGGGGGTTCCGTCCAGGGTTTTCTTGAAGTTCGTTTTTGCGCTCTCGACCCCGGTTTCCAGATCGAACGAACACAGGGCATAGTAATACGGATAGCCGCGGGTGACCGTTGAGTCCGTGTGGGAGTAAGTACCCTGCGGGAATGTACCGACCAGTTCCCAGTCCGAGGTGTTGAAGACCGACCTGTACAGCCTGTATCCCCCGAAGGGTTCGTAGACTTCGGAGTCGTCGCTCCAGACAAGATCAACCGTGCCGTCCCCTGCTTCGTAGAAAAGCGTAGGAATCGGGGGAACGTCAGGTACCCCCCAGCCGCCATCCCTGCAGTAGGCGTCGAGCAGGATGTCAGCGCTGTGTCTCAGTCCATCAAGACCCCTGCCGACAACCCAGCCTCCCACGATGTGCAGGCTGTCGCCGTCTTCAAGATCAAGTGGCCCCATGGTGAGGACCAGCGAATAGTCGAAGGGCTGGAAGCCCATCGCAAGCGGGTTGTCATGAACTATCGGAAATGGCCCCGGGTTGGCTGGCTGGAATGCGTGTGGGGCGTTGGGATGGCCTATCCACTCAGCAAGGTACGCGGGGCCGCTGTGCCGTCCACTGTAATCCTGGTTGAGCCCCCACTGGTAATCGTACGAAAGCGCATCGGACTCGTACGGGTCGTTGGCAAACTCCCACCACGTGTGGGAGAGGGGGACAGGGCAGCCGAAGACATCGATCGGTCTTTCAACGGTTCCATCAGCTTTTTTCACCCACAGGTCCAGAAGACGCCAGCCGGCGAAGCCATTGCACGGAGGTGACAGGGTGGGTTCACCGCTGTCGTCGGTGAATGATTCGGGGTCGTCGCCATCCCACATGTAGCCGGTGTTTCTGGGAACCACTGCGTAGGTGGTGTCTCCAACAGTATGGAGCCAGAAGTTTGCCGGTCTGCCCTCTTTGAAGAGCTCGAGACCGGTGTTGGTTTCAACGGTGAAGATCGTGTCGGGTCCGACGGTCTTGAAGAGAACGGTGAAGTGGTCCGACACGCCGTCCGAGTTCACATCGGCGTCAACTATCCCATCCGAGCCCGGGTAGTTGTAGTGGTAGAAGATGTCCTCATCGGGATCGCTCCACGATGCGTCGGGATTCCTCTGCCAGATGAAGGCATCCTCCTCGCTTGCCCGCATGCCGTTGTCGAAAACGTAATCGCACGTTGCGTCGGGGTCGTTGCACCATATGGCATGGCCGTCGTAGAAAACCACGTCATCAGCGTAGTACTCCGGGGAAGGGTCGGCGCTCGCGATGTCGAAATCAGCGAAGAAGGAGAAGCAGAAGGCCTTCAGGGGAACCCCCGGGTTTCCAAACTGGCTCAGATGCGTAATCGTGATGTGCTGGGCGAAGAACTCGTTGTAACCGGGAGTGCTCCAACTGTAGGCACGCTGAAGGGTCCTGACGCCCATGGGATTCTCGTTGAACGATGACCAGTCGTCCTCTCCCCATGTCGTTTCCTCGTGGGCTGTCGGCCCCGGGAAGAACTTCACCATCGGAAAACCTTCCGTGGGTCTGAACTCATAGTAGCCGCCAAAGATGGTCGAACGGCTTACATATGCCCCGGGAGTTCCCGATGGGGTCACGGAGCCGAAGGCGGATGCCCAGATGTCACCGTAGTAGAGGTAACTGGAACCCTGACCCATGGGCCACTCGAAAGTCCTGTCGTTGAGAAGGCTTCCTGTCATGCCCACGTTCGTGAACAGAATTCCGATGTTCGACAGATTGTGCAGAGTGGTCAGAACAAGAGGTCTGCCGTCGTTCCCGTCAACCCTGAGCGGTTCAGCAGGCCCGGGTTCATACTTTCCGGCAAACCCCGTGCTGAATGAAAAAAGAACCGGCAGCAACGGAACCCATACCCGTATTGCCTGGACGATGGCTGTGCTGGCAGTCATTGCCCTCCCTGCATCCAGGAAATGAGTTCAAGCAGTTCCAGAAGAAAAGTGGGAGAGAGCGGGTCGAGATCAAGCCCGTAACCGGCCTCCCTGCAGATGTGCCAGGAGTAAACGTGGTTACCCCCGAGAAAGCACTGGGATGCTGCGCTTGCAACCACGTCTACGATTTCCGTATCGAAGATGCCCTCTCTTGCTTGATCGCCCTTTCCGAACAGGTAGTCGGGAGCGTACTGAAGAAGCCCCTGAGAGCACGCAACACCCATCAGCAGGTCTCCTTCGGGGTATCGCACTTCCTGGAGCATAACCCAGGCTGCAAGGGCGTCGAGGGTGATCTGGCCGGCGTTTGCATTTCCATGAAAGACCGCGTAATCGAAGCGCACTCCCTGGTCGGCCATTATCCAGGTGTAATAGGACGAGCCCATTCCCTGGGATGTGACCTTCATCGGTACTGTGAAATGCACGTAGCCCGACGAAATGCTGTCGGCTCTGTAAAAACCGCCACTCTGGATGTTGTAGAGCTCAAGGCATGCCACGGGGTCTTCAGTACCCGGTTGGAACCTGAAATCAAGGCTGGTGTTAAAACCACCGTCCACGAGATAGTCCCTTATCGTCTGCCCCACCCAGATGGAACCGGAATCTGCGGTGAGGGCGAGCCAGGAATCAAGGGAATCCTGTGGAAGGTCAGGATCAACACACTGGAACACGGTCCAGAGTGTGTCCTGGGTGAGGCTCTGGTCAAGATGCCGGACCACTGCCGAAGAACCCATGTCCTGCTGGACTGCTACCTGGAAGTAGTTATCCGCTATGTTCCAGCAATCCTCGATGAAGATGCACGAAACCCCGGCTCCTAGATTGCCGTCGGCCCTTCCCACATCCACGGCTATCGCCTGCTGGAACCAGTCCAGGGCTTCAGTATGCCTGCCCTGCTGCACCGCCTGCCATCCCTGTGCGATGAAGCCGTCGTATCCCTCGGGCTCGGGAAGACCCGCGGGATGCTTCATGCAGGAAGAAGCCACTGCGAGGGCGGCGACAAGGAGAGAGCGGGAGATGAATGCCTTCATCAGCGTTCGCTCCCCATCCTGATCAGTTTTCTGGTGTCGGAGCAATTCGTGGTTTCCAGCCTTACGAAGTAGACACCTGCCGGTACGCTGCAGTCGTTCCAGACCACTGAGTGAAGCCCCGTGGGGAATTCGCCGTCTGCAAGTGTGGCCACCATCCGGCCCGACAGGTCGAAAAGCCTCAGTGTGGCATTGCCCGGGAAGGGCAGGGAGAAGCGAATCGTCAACTGATCACTCCACGGGTTGGGAGAAGCGCCGATGAGTCCGGGTGTTCCGGGAATTTCCGGAGAGTAAACACCGGGGTTCTCACCAAGGG
This sequence comes from candidate division Hyd24-12 bacterium UBA6080, assembly GCA_002436025.1. Classification (GTDB taxonomy): domain Bacteria; phylum Fermentibacterota; class Fermentibacteria; order Fermentibacterales; family JCC-6; genus UBA6080. The sequence continues at coordinate 197,105 of DIXM01000001.1, read as the reverse complement.
CGTAAATGCCCTCGACGGTTACGTCCGAGTGAATGCGCCCCTGGAGGAAGTAACTCTCCTGAAGCAGCCACCGGTCACCTTCCAGAAGGTAAACGCTTCCCCGATTCGTTTCCGCAGGGAAGGAAATTGTCCCGGTTCCAGGGCTGAGCTGAACAGGTCCTGAAAGAATGCCTGAGAGCGCTTCCGAAAAGGAAGAGTGCGGCACACCAGGAGCACCCGTTTCGATGAGACCCGCTGCGGTTCCCTGAGAGAGTTGTCCTTCCCGGAAGGTCAGACGTGCGGCGGGAATCTCCAGTACAAGAACACCCCCGTTCCCGTAGCCCACTGCGAAATTCAATGAGTTTTCGTGGACGACTCCCGTGCTGTCGTAACCTGAGCACTCCATCAGGTAGCTGCCGGGCGACCAGGCGCGAACCCGTGCCGTCCAGAGTGTTCCAGAATGGACATCCATGGGAACAGTTGCGGTGCTGTCAGGATTCCCTCCCGCACCTAGATGCGACACATCAAGAGTGGGACCCACCCAGTCAAACCCGCTGGGTACCTGCGCATCCTCCCTGAACAGGGTTGAGTAGACCTGGAGGTAGAACGGGTTCATTCCGTTCTGAAGCGCAGCCATGACAAGGTTTTGTTCGGCTGAATCCTGGCTGAGAGTGTAGCGGACCTGCGCAGTTCCGCCAGGGTTGCCGTTGGTAAGAACGAGAATGGTTCGATATCCTTCAAGCGAAAAAGCGCCGTTGTACAGGTCGTCAAAAACAAGCGAGTCGACGGATGCAAGGGTTGAGTCATCGGACAGGACCACCCTGTAGACGACCCAGCGGCTGTCAATGTTCGGGCCGGAGCCGTTGTTCTGATTGAACATGCCGTTGAAGCGCACCGACGTGTTGCCGTCGGAAAGGTAATCTCCCGCAAAACCGGCGTACTGTGCGGCAAAGACCTGGGCGCTCATTCCGTAGCCGGGAGGCGCGATCCAGGTCGGTATCGGATACGCGTCGAACTCGGCAGTGAAGGATGCCGGTTCATTGATCACGGTGAAGTCATACCCTGATCCCTCCAGAAAACCGTACCTGTAAATGCCGCCCTGGTAATCTCCGGCGATGTGGGAGACCAGGTTCGTTACCAGCCAGTTCTCGTAAACGGGGTAGACAACTGATTCGACAGCCTGCTGCTCGGGGGCCGACGGATCGATAGCCATGGCTACGTTCAGCATGCCGCTTCGGGATGACATGGCTATGTCCCCGATCACACCCGCCCCGAAACGTTGTTCTATGTACTTCAGCCAGAGGAACTCAGCGGCAAGGTTCGCCCCAAAATCATGACCTCTCTGGCCTGAACTCCACGAAGTAAGCTCGATGCCTCCCCCTCTGGCAAAATCATCCAACATGGCAACAATGCCGATCAACCCGTTGTGGGCAGAGGTAAGACCATAGCAGAGGTGCTGGGCGAACATCCCGAGGCCCCTGACAAGCCATTTCTCCTCCTGCGGGTTGCGGGCTGTTCTCAGAAGCTGTCCCAGCCCTGTGGGCACCGACCATGTGTGGACTTTAAGGCGGTTTGATTCCCAAACATCGCCAGACAGGTTCTTGTAGGGTCCTGCATTGATGTAGATGATGTCGTGGTTGTTCCCGGTGGACTCATCGCCGTCGAAGTCTTCCGGCCATACGTAAACCCAGTTGCCAAGCCTGCTGTATCCGGCGCCAGGGTTTGGATAGTAGTCAGAAATGTCGGTGAACACGATCCAGAGCCTGTCATCATCGTTCGGTGTTTCGGGGACGGGACCAAGTGCGGATGTGACGGACTCGAAAACATCAACTCCCGCGCCCTCAAACTGGGCGCTGATGGTGTCTATCCCAGCCTGTGTGATGATGTTGCCCCAGATAAGCTGGAACTCGTCCTCCCCCGCGGGAAGGTCAATGAACGAAGTGTCCTGCACCAGCCAGTAAGCGTTGGCTGTCACCGCCCGGCAGGTGAACTGTCTGAGCTGGAGCGAATCGGGGAAGTAGGAGATGTCGGGAACAAGCAGTTGGGTACTCTCACCTGTTTCGATTCCGTACAGAGCCGCCGGCAGGAGCAGAACCATAAAGACTGATGCACGCGACAGGGCAGTCACAAGTCCGGCTCTTTTCATCGGAACCACCTTCGAGTTGCCCGCTGTGCAGACCCTTTGCCTGTAGTATAGTTAAACATGGATACAGCGATGATACCAGGGGGTATTCCGGCATGAACTGTTGTCCTCATGAACCACAGACTCGGCCCCTGGCCGGGGTGTTTGTTCTTGCATTCATATTCACCTGTTTTTCACCCCTATTCGCATTCGGTACCGGAGCAGTTTCTGGTGTGGTGACCGATTCCCACGGAGACCCCGTTGTTGGAGCCGCAGTCATGGTTACGGGAACAGCCTTCGGCGCCATGACAAACAGCAGGGGAGAGTACTACATCCCCCAGATCTCGGCAGGTGAGTACTCACTGACGGCAAGAATGGTGGGAATGGCTTCCGTTACCATCAACGGAGTCACTGTAGTATCCGACCAGACCACGAAGATAGACATTGAAATGCGGGAAGAGGCCGCCGGCGCCACTGTCATCACCGTTACGGGCCAGAGGAACCTGATCCTCGAGAGCGTGCCCTCGACGATTCATGTTGTAGATCGAAGCGAGATCGAGACCATGCCGGTGTTTGGCATCGTGGATGTCCTGCAGCGCCAGGCTGGCGTCAGCACTCAGGGCGGCGAGATCCATGTCAGGGGGGGACGATCCGGGGAGGTTGCCTTCCTTCTCGAGGGAGCTTCCGTGAGGTCACCGGTTACAAACGCCTACATGGCAAGCGTTCCCCTTTCGGCCATCGGTGAGGCTTCAACCATCACGGGCGGCTTCGGCGCCGAGTACGGCAACGCCCTCTCGGGTGTGGTGAAAATGGTTGTTAGAGAGGGGGGTTCCCGCTATCAGGGAGATGTGCGGCTGGGAGCCGGAGCCTTGACTGCATTCGGTTACGAGAACGAGGAGAGGAACTACATGTCGCCCTCCGAGAACGACAGCTACCGAAGCGATTGCCTTGATGGGGAAGTGTCACTGGGTGGGCCTGAACCCCTGACAACCCATGTGCTGCCGGCTCTCGGGATACGGATTCCCGGCGACATGCGTTTCTTCGCCGCTGTGGAGCGGAGCCGAAGCGGGTTCGATTTGAAGGACAGCAGGGGCAACTGGGACAACAACTGGCAGCATAACCTGTCGGGTTGTCTCAATCTCACTTACAGGCCGAACACACCCACCAGTCTCTCCTGCCTTGGAAGGTACTCCTACAGGCAGAGCGGCTGGGACGAATGGTCATGGTCCCGGTTCGATCAGCCCGCGTACATCGACGGTGTTCCCTATCTGGGCGGCAACCCTGATTTCGCGCTGCCGATACGCTTCGACGAGACCTGGGGCATCACCGCAAAGCTCACCCGGCTTCTTGGCGAGAGCAGCCTTCTCGAACTCATGGCTGACCGCAGTGAATTCTGCCAGTGGCACAGGGTAAGGGATGAGGGGGGCGGGTATGTCGGGGAGGGGCTGACCCCTGCTGCATGGTTTGGCGAGTACTTGCCGGGGAGAGCCGCAGACAGCCTTGGTTTCTACCATCAGGGAGTTCATTCATCGGTCTGGCTCGATTCCCGGAGCAGCGTCTGGTCGGGCAGCGCAAGCGTTACCAGCCAGCTCGGACCGGTACTGAAGCTGAAGGCGGGGCTCGAGGGAAGCCGATACGACATATACGATTTTGGTGTTTTCGCCGACTCCCCCGGTGAAACCTGGGTGAACATCTGGAAAGCCCGGCCATACTCCGGCGCAGCCTATGCTCAGGCCACCGCGGATTTCTCGGGAGGCATGGTTCTGAACGCCGGCCTTCGAGTCGACGCCTTCAACCCCAACACTGAAGTCGTCACTCCCGGAGAGAGCGGTTCCTCACAGGTGCCCGTGAAGGTGCAGATCAGCCCCCGGTTCGGCATGACACACCCGATCTCTGAACGGGACGTGTTCTTCGCAACGTACGGCAGGTACTTCCAGATGCCCAACATGAACCAGATGTTCTCGGGCACCAGCTACAACCTTTCCGGTGATTACTCCATCGTGGGCAATCCGGATCTCGATGCCGTCCGCACGATTTCGTACGAGGCGGGGGTGAGGCATCGTGTTGACAACCTTTCAACGCTTTCCCTGGCTGCCTTCTACAAGCAGATCACCGGCCTTGTCCAGACCAACCCGACTTCCGGGGAAGGGATGGAACACTTTTTCGTCTACGAGAACGACGACAGCTACGCTACGGTACAGGGGGCCGAGATATCCCTGATGAGGCTTCCCGGTGAGTTCTGGTCGGGAAGCCTGAGTTACACCTATTCGGTCGCGGAAGGCAGGTTCTCCTCGGCAACCGAGCAGTACCAGTACACTGCCGAAGGCTACGGGACAGTGCCCCTGGATGACAACTACCTGGACTGGGACCAGAGACATCGTGCCCAGGCTCACGTCAGCCTTTTCCTCGACAGGGGAGAGGGACCGGAATGGGCGGGAGTGCGACCTCTGGAAGGTTCGGGGATGAGCCTGAGCCTCGCCTGCGGCAGCGGTTACCCGTTCAGTCCCGCAAGCGGGGATTCCATTCCATCCATCAACACCATGCGCTATCCGTGGACCATTCAGACCGATATGACCGTGTCGCGTCGATTCTGGACCGGTCCGGCGGAACTGGAGGCAAAGCTCACGGTGTTCAATCTTTTCGACAGAAGCAACGTTGTCAGGATTTTTGACCCTTCGCTGTACATGGCGACCGGTGATCCGGGGGGAAGCATGTCCAACCCTTCAGCGTACCTTACGGCAAGGCACTTCTTCCTGAGTCTTGGTGTAAGATGGTAAGGGGGATCATGAAGGTCCGGAGGATGCTACCGCTGCTTCTCATCGCCTCGGCCTGCTACAATCCGGAGGAGCACGACATCGTATCGGAGAGCGGAGTGGTGAAGATACGGGTGGCTGACAACTCCGTTGTCGGTACTGTCGGTGGCGTTCCCGACGGCCGGGCCCTCTGTTCCCTTGGCAATCTCGAGTTCATGGTTGCTTCGGGAACCGGATCGGTGTACCGGTTCGATTCACAGAGCATGGCCCTCGACACCTCGTTTTCAGTGGGATTTGGCAGTGGTTCGGGGTATCGTGACATGATCATCCCGAAACCAGGTTACGTCTACCTGATAGGGGGGGCGGGAAGGATAGTCGAGGTAAGTCTTGCCGGGAATTCGGTCGCCGCCGAGTTCCAGGTCGGTTCCCTTCCATCAGCCATGTGCGCTTCTCAGAGTGTGCAGAGGTTCTATGTGGCTGACGAAGGCGACTGCAGGATCAGGGAGGTCGATGCGACAACCAATACGGTGTTAAGGCAGACCGAACCCCTGGGTGCCGCTCCCGTTGCTGTCGCCGCCGAATCATATCTCAAGGAAAGCCTTCTTGCCGTATGCGCGGATGAAGCCGGAACCGTTGGAAGGGTGGCGCTGAACACCTTTCACGTAAGCCCGATCTACATCTACAGCCCCGGAAGCGACATCTCCATTTTTCCCGCCGATACGGTCTGGGCTGTCACCCATCCCGACTGGAGCGCCGACAACGGCAGGGTAGCCATCTGCAGCAATTTCTACATGCCTGAGGTGACTCATATCCAGATCGCCGGGCATCCCACTTCTATATGCAGTGTGCCGGGAACAACACTGTTCTACGTGCTCAGCTACCTTGGAAGCGGTGCCAGCAGGGTAACGGCGGTCAACTACGTGACGAACGCCGTTGTGGCCGAGATCGATATAGCGGGCTTTCCGTGGGACATAACATCGCACGCCAACGGGGAGTTTGTTCTGGCCCTTACCTCCGGGCTCTGACCCTTGGCGGTTCAGCGCCAAGCCATTGGAAGGCATACTCCAGAACAGGGTCCACACCCTCCGTGAAATCATCTTCAGTGGCTTCGACAGCGATATCCGGCAGGATGCCCGTCCCCTCAATCATCGTTGTGTCCGGCAGCAGGAAGGTCTGCGAAGGGAAAGCCACGTGGTAGCCGTCAGGCAACTCCCACAGCTCCGAAGGCCAGTTCGCGCTTCCCATCGTTGTGTCTCCGATGATCGTGACTCCGGGCAGGCTGGACATACAGCTCAGGAACATCTCCGAGGAGGCTCCATCGAGTCCTCCGGCGAGTACGACAACAGTTCCGCCGTAGTGCCAACCCCTCGGTATCAGGTTGTATGCTGCGGGTAGCGTCAGATCATGGGTTTGAGCATTCAGTCTTTGCTGCGTCAGAAAACCGATCCGGGTTTGATCCACGAACCTGCGTGCCACATTCACCAGTGTTCCCTGCTGGCCACCCTGGCACAGCCGGATGTCCAGTATTACCGCAGGCTCATCCTGAAGCTGAAACAGGATGTTGTCGAAGAGACTGACGTTCATATCCCCGTCCCATGACAGGAAAATAAAGCAGGGCACCGAGTCCGCCCCCGCAAGGCAGTACCCCCACACATCCTCCTGCATCCATTGGAACCCCCAGGGGGAAAGGTACTCCAGCAGGACATCAAGGTTGCAGTTCGTAAACACCGATGGAGAATAGGGTTTTTCTGAGTTCCAGGCGGGATCGTACAGAGTGATCCCCCGATCCTGAAGGTTTGAAAGCAGGTCTATCGTAAGGGCGGTCATCTCCTCCCGGGACGAAACAGCTCCCGCCTGAGGCTTGTACTGCTCATACAGGGCATTCCAGTCGGTTCCACTCGTCTGGAACCCCACGTAGCGGGAGTCGAAAAGATCCCACAGCAGTTGGAATTCCGCCTCGTACACGTCAGGAGGATCAATTGTCGATGGGTTGTCAATACAACCGGAAAAGCCTGAGAGGAAGAACAGAAAGAGAACGAAACTGCAGGATTTCAACACACCATACCCCCTGAGACCCTTTCCATTCTCCTGGCCCACACTAAAGCTACAATCGACTACTCGAAAAGTCCACAGCTGAGCTGAACAACGCAAAGACCTCAGGGGAACCCATCACTTCCATCTTGACCAAGCGCTTCTCCGAAGCGTTATCCGGGCGAGATAGTCCTTTGGGCTTTTCGCCCGGGAGCCTATCCATGTATGACGTGAAGATTTACTCGGGGTGATTCAAACTCCAACTCCCTCCAAGCTCAATAATCAAGGAACTGCATGCACCAGATAGTTATGGGCGCGTATATTAAGTGACATTGCTGCAGTGAACAAGGAGACACCATGAATACAATATTATGCTTGAATGATATAAGTGTAAAATGGATATCAAGCATAATTGATGTGGATGAGAGAAGTGTTGAAGGGCTTACAGTTGAGCACCTTGGGGAGCTGCCGGTATCAGAAGCAGCAGTTGTGAACATCCATTACAGGAAAGAAAGCACAGGTCTTCCCAATTCGTTGTTTGTTAAGATATCAAATAAAAATACACAAACAAATCTTCCGGGGTATGGTCAGAAGGAAGTAGTTTTTTACAACACAAACAGCAGCAAAATGAACAGATACAATATACCAAAGTGCTATTATGCCGTATATGAAGAGAAAAGAAACATATACAATATCGTCCTTGAAGACTTATCCAAGACGCATTTTCAGACCGAATATCCTTTGGCACCGACGATCCCGTATTGCAGGAAAGCAATAGACTGTCTGGCAACGCTGCATTCTCAATGGTGGGACAGTGAGGACCTTGAAAAAGCTACAGCAACGCGCGAGACAAAAGAGAGTAATTCTGGATACATTGAATATCTGCATAAACTTTGCTTGAAGTTCATCAGTTTTATGCAAGACAGACTGGACAAGGATAGCCGGAAGATCCTGCACCATTCCCTTGACCATATGGAAAAACTCTATGAGAGATACCTCGGTTTTAACAACATGACACTGATTCATTCTGATGCGCATATGTGGAACTTCATGCTGCCCAAAGAGAAAGATGGATTCATCAAATTGATCGACTGGCAGTCATATGAGAATGGACTTGGTGCATATGACTTGGCATACATGATGGCACTTCATTGGTTCCCGTCACGCCGGAAAGAGTATGAACATGAATTGCTGATGCAATACCATGGAACACTTAAAAAGAATGGAGTGAAGGATTACTCATACGATGATCTATACAATGACTATCGAATATCAGTAATACAATTGTTGTTTCTGCCTGCTTATCAATATGAAGTCAATCTTTCAGCAGGAATTTGGCTCAATCATCTGGAGAGGATATTCTGCGCATACGATGATTTGAACTGCAAAGAGATGTTTGATTGACAGGAAGATGCGGCTTTCCTGATGATACATTTCAAACCAGGCACATTGCCCGAGCTTCATTTACTGCAGTATTCCAGAGGCCACCTGTTTTTGAGCCCGGCGGGGCAGATTCACACTGAAAGTCCTCTGCTCTGCTTGCGGCTACCGCACCCCGAAAAACGCCTTCAGCGCTCCGAACGTGGTCGTTTCCAGGGCTGACGTGCCGTAGTGAAGCCTCATGCAGGTGAGGAAGCTCATGAGCTGGCCCGTTGAACTGGTGGGGTAGGGCCCTGACAGGCAGCGGTTGCCCGCGGGAAGGTTGGCCGCCCTGGCGTTGACGGTCTTGCCGTCGTGCCCGAGGTAACGGAACTCCACGATGAGATTCCGGGTGCCCGAGTACTCGAAGGGTGTGTCGAGGTCGAAGCCGTTCCAGCCCGGAGCTGAACCTGCCCATTTTATCTCGAGTGTGTCCGCCGAGAAGACCTGCACCGGAGCCCCTCCGGCGTAGTTGGCCTCGAAGCTCGTGGAGAGTGCGCTGACGGTGGTTTCACAGAGGAGTATCCGGGCGTTCTGGAAAATGCCGGTTGCCTGTGAGGCGTGTGTTGCATAGAGCTCAACCCTTTCGATAAGCGCCGGCCCTGAGAACTCGTCCGCAAGTACCAGAACCTGGTACCTTCTTCCGGGGTCGCCTCAAGAGCCGCTGAAGGGCCTGTTGGTTGCGAGGGTTCCCCCCTGGCCGACCTCGACCACGCCGGCCATGGTGGCGATCGTCAGAAGAAGCAGTGCCGCAGCGCAGAACCTCATTGTTCCTCCCCGCTAGTCGAAAGAGTAATAGAGGGCGGTTTCCCCCGTGATGTCGATGTGGACCTCGTCGTTGCTCTCGGTGGAGACCCTAACGCCGAACATGGCGTTGAATGAGAGGTGCCAGAACCGCAGATCGAACCCAGGACCCCCTCCGAAGGTATACCTTGTGTTGGTGGTCTCGACCTCCTCGCCGGGGTACTCGTAATTGTAGGTGTAGCGGTCGTAGTCGTAGAGAATGCTCGCGCCCGCATAGCCTATGAGGTTCACGGTCTCGGAGCCCCGTATGACCCTGAGGCCGGTGAGTCCGAGGCTGAGGTTCCGTTCCTCGGAGTACTCGGTTTTGTCGTAGTACGGGGCGAAATTGACCTGAAAACCCCAGTCAGAGGGGAACCAGTGACGGTAGGAGATGCCGTAGCCCGTAACGTATCCGGCGCCGATGCCAATGTTGTGGGTTTTTGTTCCGGAACCTGCAGCCAGGGCCGGAACGCCTGAGATAATGAGAATGACTGCCACGGTGAACTTGGTCATAATGCTCCCCGTTTCCTTGAAAGCTCTTCGAGGATTCCAAAACCGAATATAATCGCTTTGTTGAGTATTCCAATCAGGTTGGACCGCCCGTGTCAGGACGGTTGGCATTGATCCCCGAAAGGAGATTTCATTCATGTGTAAAGCCTTATCGGTCGTCATTCTGTTGTTCTCAATCGTGGGATGCGGCGAGAGCCGCCTGGCAGAAGCGCCTGCAGAAGCTGTGTCAGTCGGAGAGATCCCTCCTTCAATGGAGTTCGTGAGCATTCCGGGCGGAACTTTCGTCATGGGCTCGCCCGGGGAGGAACCGGGGCGTGCGGAGAACGAGGAGCCCATGATCGAAGTGACCATTGAGCCCTTTGAACTGCTGTCCACACCTGTCACCTGGGACATGTGGAACGAGGTGATGGGGGAGGATTCGGAGATAGCCCTGCCTCCCGACGGTGTGACTGGCGGGCACCCGGTCACCGGTGTTGCATGGGCCGACACCTGGCGCTTCCTGGAGAGACTTCACAGGATGGATCCCGGGCATTCTTACGGGCTGCCCAGTGAATCTCAATGGGAGTATGCCTGCCGGGCCGGAACCACCACCCTGTTCTTCTGGGGTGACAGTGACGACCCGGAGGTCGTCGGGCGATACTGCTGGTACTGGGGGAACTCCGAGGGTTCCACCCAGGAGGCGGGTCTGCTCGAGCCGAACCCCTGGGGGCTTTACGACATGAACGGCAACGTGCTGGAGTGGTGTCACGACACGTGGTCCGACAACTACGAGACCACTCCCGCTGACGGGAGTTACAGGGAGTCATCGGGGATACCTTTCCGGGTCGTGAGGGGGGGAAGCTGGCGTTCGGACATTCGAGCGCTTCGAAGCGCTTACAGGTTCTCCTACAGACCTGAAGTGAAAGCTCTGACCGTGGGCTTCAGGGTTGCAAGGATTCCGAGCCCCTGAACTCGCTGCTGGCCGCGAGGAGCCCCTGTACTTATGCTTGCATATTGTTGAAACCCGTCCTCACAGGGCGGACCAGCTTTTCAGGAGGCAATCCATGAGCATCTATTACCCCCTTGCCGTTGGCAATCAGTGGGTCTACGGGCTGGCCGACGGAAGCACGTTCACGAATACCGTTACGGAAGTGGACCCATCGACCCCGGGGCGTTTCACGATGATGAACTCAGCTCAGGGAACCCCGCAGTTCATCAGGAAAGAGGGCGATGCCTACCTGACGGACAGTTTCGAGGCCGGCAATTTCCAGGTCCTGCTCAGGGACGATCTGAAGCCGGGCGACTGCTGGGACATCAAGTTCACGGCCAACGGCATTGAAAGCGTCCTTGCCATGACGGTCAAGGAAAAGGGCATCTCCATGGACATCGGTGGGAAAACCTACAACGACCTGCTCGTCATCGAGGGCGAGAGCAAGATGCTTTACAACGGTAACCTGATGCCACTCAACTTTTTTACCAAGTATCACTACTCACCGGGCGTGGGGCTGGTTCTCACCACCTCGACCGGCGGGGTTACAATGCCGCTCGTATCGACCCGGATAGTCGAGGGCTGACCGTGGCGGGAATCACCATTGAGAAGGCGGTCATGAAAACAATCCTTGTTATGGTCACAGTTCTGCTGTGCGCTCAGGCATTGGCCACCCCCGAAGGCGTTCCCCTTCAGTACATGGATGCCCGGGGAAGGCTGCCCCAGTCCACGCGTATCGGGATTGAGGGAGAGCGAGGCAGCTACACCAGGCTTGTCCTCGAAGCTCCAATCGTGTCAGGCACCGACGCCGAGAAGGTGGTGCTGCTTGTGGACGCCGGCGTTGCCGCAGGAATAGGGGAAGCCCTTGGGATGTTCCAGGCCGACCTCACCTCCGAGGGTTACACCGTTCTGGTGTGGATGATCGATGGCGGAAGCGCATCCGACATAAGGGCGGACCTGCAGGCCGAGTACGCCCTGGGTTCCCTGAAGGGCGCCATCGCCATTGGCGACATCCCCACGGGATGGGTCGAGAACGGCTACGGCCAGTACCCCATCGATGCCTATCTGATGGACATGAACGGAACCTGGAACGATCCTGACGCCGACGGTCTTTACGATTCCTACAGCAGCGGCGCCCCCGAGATCTGGCTTGGCCGGCTCACGCCCACTTTTCTCACTTTCGGTGGTTCAGAAGAGCTTCTCAACGGCTACTTCGCCAAGAACCACGCCTACAGGACTGGAATGCTCCCCCTGCCCGACAGGGCCCTGGCCTACGAAGAGGCTTTCACGGGGCTGACCTACTACCTCGACCTCCTCTACACCGATGTGACCCGGAAGAACAACCCGTCCACCACAAACGCCGACGATTTCAAACAGGAGCTTCTCAGCAGTTACGAGTGGGTCCACCTGATCAGCCACTCCAGCCCCTGGGGCAGCAGCTTTCACGACGGCGCACCCCCCGAGGGCGGGGGCACGCTGAATTTCTTTGAAGTGCCCCCGCTTGATCCCCAGGCCTTCTTCTACGTGCTGAACTGCTGCAGCAACGGCCGCTGGACTGAAGTGGACAACCTGGCCAACACCTATATCTGGACCGATTCTTACGGGCTTGCGGTCCTTGCCCAGGCAAAGGTCGACTACACGAATGATTTTCAGGAGTACTACCAGACCCTGGCAGGCGGCTCGAACCTGGGCGACGCCTTCAGGATCTGGCTTTCGGGCAACATGAGCATGGAGGACGGCGCAGTCCTGCTCGGAGACCCCACGCTGGTTCCCAGGATGAGCGCCACCGGAGCCGGGATGTCCCCCGGTGGGGAAGGCGGATTCGATTCCGCTTCATGGCTTGACTACACCGTGACCGACAATTTCCACACCCAGGGCAGCGTTGATGTGTACTTCGATCCCGACGGCGGGCTTTTGTTCGCCGTTTCCGGAACCTCCGACCCCGTCAGGGCAAACATCCTGGCGACCTGTTTCGATGGTGATTCGTGGGCCTCGCCCATGATCGTCTGCCAGCACGAATACTGGGACTGGCATCCCACCGTCGGCGGCGACGGCCAGGGCAACGTCTGGACGGCGTGGCAGTCAATGCGTGACAACCACGAGGGTTACGACATCTACCTCTCGCTGTGGAACGGGTCGGGCTGGGGAAGTCCGCAGACCATGACCACGGGCGACCCGTACGATGTCATGCCGGCCCTGTCGGGAGGAAACGGCCACACCTGGCTGATCTGGCAGAAATGGCAGGGCGGTCAGCCCGACTTGATGGGCCGCATGTGGACCGGAAGCACCTGGACCACCGAAGAGGAGATCGCCTCTTCCGAAAACTCCGAGAGGAGCCCGGATGTTGCCTGGAACGGCACCGGGTACGGCCTGGTCTACCAGGTGAAGACGGATGACGGGTGGGCGATAGGTTTCCGTGATGCGCCCGACAGCGGCCCCTTCGGTCCCGAGGTGCTTCTCTCCCCTTCTTCCGACGAAAGCCGTTTCCCCCGTATCGCCGGGGTGCCGGGCGGTTTTGCCGCGGTGTGGCAGAGGCAGGACGGCGGCGTGATGTTCTCGTCCAACGGGTCAGGTTCGTGGAGCGCTCCCGAACTCATCTCGGGCGATGACCACTGCTCACGCCCGTCGGTAACCGTCGACGCATCCGGGAATGTTCTTGCATCGTGGACCTCCGGCAGGAGTGCCATAAACGTAAACACATGGAATGGAACGATCTGGACCGGTGTGGAGACTGCTGTGTCCGGTGACGCTGTTGATCAGGGCATGGCCGTTTTCAACGACCTCGACGTGCCCTGGCTGGTTTACGGCATCAGGGACGAGGAACTTCACTGGAACCTTCATGCAGCCACACCCGACCCTCTTTCCGCAGGCGGAACGCAGGAGGGCGGAATGGCGCTCTCCGTGGTCAATTCCGGAACCAACCCCGTGGGATCAACGGCGTCGTTCATCATCGGTGCCCGGGGTCCCGTCCGGCTCCTGGTCTTCGACATGAGCGGAAGGGTCGTTCACTCCCGCTGGGCGCAGCCCGGTAACGTAACGCTCGACTGCGGCAGCCTTGCCTCCGGTGTGTACATGGTGAGGGTTGAGTCGGAAGGCTCAACCGCCGGAACGCGTTTTGTGAGGCTCAGGTAGCAGGGATGATCGAAAAGGGGGGCGGATTCGCCCCCCTTTTTTTTAGCGGTTTGCCTAAAAGTCCATCAGGTCGAAATCGCCTTCGGGGTCGAAGACCCAGCGGCCCTCGTACTTCACGAGCTTGACCTCGGTGGCCTCGCCGTTCACGGTGAGTTCCACGAACGCGGTCTCACCCTCGATGCGTTCAGCGCTCACGGTAAACTCGAATGAACCAAGCTCTTCCGCGAACATGGGGGCTTTCATCATGAGGGTCATGAAGCTTCCGGCATCCAGGGCCGATATCTCTTCCGCCGTGGCTTCGACGCCCATTATTCCCAGAAATGCCGCGGATTCCTCGGGGTTCTCCTTGATCTCGGCCACGGTCTGATCAAGTTCAACAAGGGCTTCCGGATGCATGCAAGAGACCATTCCGCTGCCGTCGCCCGCCTTGAATGCGGTGACCATCTTCTCGACCGTGGCCCTGGGGCCTGCGGCACCGCACGCAAGAAGCAGCAGACCGGCGGCGACAGCCATCAGAATTGCGCTTTTCCTCATCTCGACTCCCCTCTTTCTTGCCTCGACCGAGGCGGACAACAGGGTGGCGGCCGAACTCATGGGCCGTACCTGCCCTGAAGATAATGCTCGATGTCAGATACCTTCTGCACTGGAAACATCTTCCCTGTGGCCGAAGCCAGTTGTTCGCCGTCTTTGGTGATCTCTCCCCTGGCAGTGTAGAAACGGCCCCGGTCTTCGACCATGTATCCGGTGACGGTTATGGGAACCCCGGTGGGAACGGGGCGCAGGAACCTCACTGTGATCTCGGCCGTAACCGACAGCCAGCCGGTTACGCCGCAGGCGTAGATCATGGTCTCGTCGAGGAGGGTGGACACTATCCCTCCGTGGGCAACCCCCTTCCAGCCGTTGAAGTGGTGATCGAGAACGGTCTCGGTGGTGGCGGTGCGGGCTATGGCGTCAACCCTGAATTTAAGCTTGAGCCCGCTTTTGTTGCCGGGACCGCAGGCGAAGCAGAAGCCGTCGTCTTCGAGATTCATGTTGACATTTCCGGGTCGGGGGTGAGACGGGTGATAACGTCTGAGAGATGGGGAAAGAACCCGAGCATCTCATCGCGGGAGGGCATGTGAAGGTCATCGAAACTGAAGCCGGGGCAGCATGTGCATCCCACAAGGGAGAAGGAGCCCTTCCCGCTCACTTCAGCGCCGAAGTAGCAACCTGCCGGAACGGTCAGCTGTGGTGTTTCGCCTGGACCGGTCCCAAGAGCGTGCCTGGTGTAGCTGCCACCGGGCTCTATGACATGGATGTGAAGCCCGGCGCCGTGGTGGTGGTTCCAGATCTCGTCCTGGTTGATCCTGTGGAAACGTGAGACCCCGTCGTCCGTCAGCATGAAGTAGATGGATGTGCCGAAAGACCTTGACTGCCGGCCGAACCGTTTCGGAAGCGCATGACCTGGAATGCTGCCGGTTGAGCGGTACACTTCCCTGTAAAACCCGCCCTCGGGGTGGGGGAGGAGCCCCAGTTTTTCGATCCAGTCCCGGGATCCAGTCAAAAGACCTCCCTTCGCAGGAAGGATATTTATAACCCGGAGCCGGGATGACAGAAAGGCCTTCCATGCCCTATGTTCTTCCCATGCTCGATCACCTTGGTCTGATCCTTCGCATGCGCATTCTCTCCCTGGCCGGAGGGGTGCGAGAGGAATGGCGGGAAAACAGGCTGAAGCTTTTCGCAGGCATGTTCACCATGATCGTCATGGTGGTGGGCATGTACCTGCTTTTCCACTGGCTGTTCAGCTACCTGGCATCGTTCGACAGCGTCTTCGAAGGGTTCGGCACGGCTCTGGGAGCCAGGCTCATGAACCTGGCCGTGCTCTCCCTGGGCGTGTTCGTCGGTGTGTCCTCACTCATCACCACCACAGAAGCCCTTTACCGTTCGCCCGGGGTGGGGTTTCTTCTGGCGGGTTGCGCCAGACCCGGCGCAGTGTCAACCTCCGCTGTGCTCGAAGGGTGGTTTCACGCGGCCTGGACCATGCTGATAATGGGTGCTCCCCTCTTCTGGGCTTACTTCGAGGGGTTCGGCGTTCCCGTTCGCGAAAGGTTTTTCGGACTCGCGCTGTTCCCGGTCTTCCTTCTTTTCTGGACTGCTGCCGGAAGCATGGTCTCAGTGGCCCTGGGCGGCTCCGGTGGTGCCAGGGGTCTGAAGATGGTTCTGGGCACAGCCCTTATCGCTGCTGCGGGTTACGCCGTGTTCCGGATGAGCAGCGACACGGCGGACATACTGATCGCGGACACGGAGAGGCTGAGCGACCTGGCGCTCTTCATCAACCGCCTCTCAGGCGAGCCCAGGGGCTTCTGGCCACATGTGCTTCTCCTGGGGTCGTTTGCCCCGGGTCAGTGGGTGAACGGGCTGATCCTCGCTGTTCAGGGTGCTTCAATGGCTTTTCTGGCCTTGTTTCTTGCATCCCGTGACTTCGTGAGGGTCTGGGGCAGGGCGGGTGTGTTTCGCCCCGGCAATGGGAAGGCGGGTATTGTGTTTCGGCGTGGCGGAAGGATGAGCACGGTCTTTCAGAAGGACATGCTGCTATTCTCCCGGGACCCTGTTCAGTGGAGCCAGCTTGCGCTCCTCGGGGGGCTCTTCCTGATATACACGGCGAACCTCAGCCGTTTTCCCTTCGACTTCTCCGATCCATACTGGCTTGCCGTGGGAGTCTTCATGAACGTGAGCTTCTGCGGTTTCGCGGTGGCCACCATGATGGTGAGGTTCGCCTTTCCTTCACTGAGCATGGAATGGCCCGGGTTTTCAGTCACCATTCCGCTGCCGGATGGCAGAAGGGTCCTTTTCATGTCGAAGCTTTACCAGACCCTGCTTCTCGCACTGCTTCCCGTGTGCATCGTGGCATGGCTTTCAACCAGGGGGTTGGGAGCGGGACCGCTTCTTCAGCTCGAAGCGGTCCTCTCGGTGCTGCTTGCCACTGTGGCCCTGGCATCGATCAACATCTGTCTCGGGGCCATATTCCTCCGTGGGGGCGCCGACAGCGCGGTCAGTATCGCAAGCGGTCAGGGCGGAATAATTGCGGCGTTCTCATCGATGGGTTTCATCCTTCTGATGATCACCCAGCATTCCATCGTCACCAGGCGTTACATGACCGACGGCTTCACCGAGGCCATGCTTGGCGTTCCCATGCTGCGCTCCATAGCGTTCCTTCTGCTTCCCGTGACAGTGGTTACAAGTTTGTGGTGCGTCAGGCAGGGGCTGAGAAGCCTTTCGCGAAGGGTGTTCTGATGGTTTACGTGGCGCTCGATTACGGCAGGGTGCGAACTGGGCTGGCCGTTCTTCTCGAAGGTGTCGTCCTTCCACTGGACCCCGTGAAGGGCGGCTGGAAGAGCATCGAGGAGAGGCTGGGTGCCCTTCCGGCGGAATGGGGCGATATTACCGTGATACTGGGGTTGCCCCTTGGCGCCTCGGGTCAGGAGACCCTGCTTTCAAAAGAGGTGGAACAACTGGCCGCAAGGCTTGAAGGCGGGGGATATGCGGTTGTGCTTCAAAGGGAGACCGGAACGACCCTTGAAGCACTGGAAGCGTGCCCCGGGATCCGAAGACGAGGTTCTGTCGACTCCGCCGCGGCATGCCTGATACTGAAAAGGTACCTGCACGAACCATGAAGAAGACCGTTTTCGTACTCGTCCTGTTTGTCGTCCTGTTCATCGCCCTGATGGTGGGATACCGAATTGTCTCCTCACCCCCGGACACCGGTCTGGTGACCACCTTCTCCCTGGAGAGGGGATGGGGGGTCAGGAAAGTGGCCGCGGCCCTTCAGGACTCGGGCCTCGTGAGAAGCCGTTTCGTTGTGATCTGGAAGTACCGGCAGGCGTTTGCTCCGGCACCTCTTCAGGCCGGCAAATACCTTCTCTCCGACACCATGAGGGTGGAGACGATCCTGGGGCTGTTCACCAGGGGGGAAGTGATCCCGACCCCCACCCATTGGGTCACGATCCCTCCCGGCGTCAGGCTGGAAGAGGGCATCAGTCTTCTGGCTTCGCAGATGGAACGGCCACAGGGTGAATTCATGGACGTCGCCAAGGATACTGAGTTCCTGGCCTCCATGGGCATTCCCAGGATGGAGGGTTACCTCTTCCCCGAGACCTACGAGTTTGCTGACAGTCTAAGCGCGACCGAGATCCTTGCCCGTATAACAGCCACCGGGGAACAGGTCATGACCCAGGGCTGGAAGGATTCATGCGGAACCCTGGGACTCACCCCTGAACAGGCCGTTGTTCTGGCTTCCATAGTTGAGAGGGAGGGCAAGGATGATTCCGAGCTGTCGCTGATCTCCGGCGTCTTCCTGCTCAGGCTTCGTCGGGACATGAGGCTCGAGAGCTGCGCCACGGTGCAGTATGCCCTGGGCGAGGTCCGGGAACGGCTGCTCTACAGCGACCTTGAAGTTGAGAGCCCTTACAACACATACCGTCATCAGGGGCTTCCTCCCGGCGCCATCTGCTCGCCGGGGCCGGCTTCCCTGCGGGCGGTGGCCATGCCCGACACCACTGAAAGGTACCTTTTCTTCGTGAGCAGGGAGGACGGGAGCGGGCATCACCTCTTCGCCCGAACATCCAGTGAGCACTCAGCGAACATCGAGAGTGTGCGCTGACCGTCATTGACGCGGATTGGGTATTTCTTATTACTACTTGGTAATTCGTCTTTGGAACGGAAGGGGAGAACACGATGAGTGAGGGAAGAAATCTCAGCTTTCTGGAGAAGGCCATCAGGCTGATCCCGGGGTACAAGGGTTACAAGGGCAAGGAGGAAAGACGCGACAACGACGCGCTTTTCCGCTCCATGCTCGCGGAGAGGATCGAGAAGCTCAACGGCCTGGTGAACAATTCCCTGTCGGGCCTGAAGGGTCCTGCTGCACTGAAGACCGCCGGTGGTTTCGACCGCCTCACCAAGAAGCTCGAGAAGGTGGCGGACAAGGTCAGGTTTGCGGCCCGGGGTTACCGTGGCTGGTTTGACATGCACAAGGTGAGGGAAGAAGAGCTGGACAAGCTCTACCAGTTCGACGTGGCCCTGGTGGAAGACGTTGAGAAGCTCGAGGACGACTTCGCAGCGGTGACCGATGCGGTTTCCGGAGGCGGAGACGTTGCGGGCACACTCGAAACAGCCATCGCATCGCTTGACGCGTTCAGTACCAGGATGGACGGAAGAAGCCAGCTCGTGGTGGATCTGGACAACAATACGCCCACCGATTGAGGCAGAAGGGAATACAAATGTTCAGAAGGCTTGAGATCATCGAATTCCTGGATGACTCCGGGAAGGAGATCGTTCACCGGATACCCGAGGCGGGCTCAGGCGAGTTCCGCATCGGCAGCCAGTGTATTGTCAGGGAGAGCCAGGAGGCCATCTTCTTCCGTGACGGAAAGGCCATGGATGTACTGGGCCCGGGCCGTCACACCCTCACGACCCAGAACATCCCGTTTCTCGCCGAGCTGGCAGGCCTTGCGTTCGAGGGCTCCGGCAGCCCCTTCCGGGCCGAGGTCTACTACGTAAGCAAAAAGACCTTCACCGACATGAAGTGGGGGACCAAAGAGCCCATCCTGTTCCGTGACAAGGAACTGGCAATGGTCAGACTTCGGGCCTTCGGCAACTTCTCCATGAAGGTCGAGGACTCCAAGCTCTTCATCAACAAGGTTGTGGGCACCGAAGGGCGCTACAGCTCAGACACCATCGAAGAGTTCCTGAAGAACATCATCATCAGCCGTCTTGCGGACCTTCTGGGGGAGACGCTCGAGAGCATCTTCGACCTGGCGCAGTCCTACGACGAGATAGGCACCCTGGCCAAATCCCGCATGGGCGATGACTTCGAGAAGTACGGGATCCGCCTTGTAGACTTCTACGTCAGCGCCATCACACCTCCAGAAGAGGTCCAGAAACGCATCGACGAGCGGAGCGCAATGGGCGCCATCGGCAATGTGGACCAGTACCTCAGGTTCAAGACCGCCACAGCCATGGGCGACGCAGCCCAGGGCGGAGGCGACGGCGGAGCCGCAGGTGCGGGAGTGGGAATGGGCGCGGGGCTCGGAATGGGCATGGCAATGGCCAACATGATGGGTCAGTCCATGCATGCCGGAGCGGCCCAGGGCAGCCAGGGCGCCGCAGCTGCGCTGGTCAAGTGCGGCTCCTGCGGAGCCATGGTCGCCGACGGCAAGTTCTGCCCCGAGTGCGGGAAACCCCTCGCCGAGCTTTGTCCCGGCTGTAACAAGCCCATCCCGGCGGGAGCCAAGTTCTGCCACCACTGCGGTAAAAAACTCGGTGGAACGCCCTGCGTGAAGTGCGGCGTCGAACTGGCCACCGGGGCAAAGTTCTGCCCTTCGTGCGGCGCCAAACAGGAAGAGTAGGATAAGGTCAGGGGATTGACTGAACTCACCGTACACGGGCTTCTGGAGAATCACGCCGGAAGCCGGGGGGACAAGACCGCCCTGGTCGACGGGGATCGAAGCCTGACCTACAACCAGTGGCAGAAGGCTTCGTTGCACCTTGCCACGAGGTTGACCGAGGCGGGTGCCGGTCCCGAGTGTGTGGTCGGGGTCCTTGTGAACAGGACCTGCGCCCTTCCAGTGGCTTTTACGGCCGTGTCCGCCACGGGGGCAGGTTTCCTCTGTCTTAATCCAAACTGGCCTGCAAATGAACGCGAGGCGCTCTTCAACCGCTTCCGGAACCGCATCGTACTCTGCTGGAGCGAAACCGAAGATTCAACACAGTTCGCGGAGAAGACCGTCGAGTTCGGCCCTGAAGACCTTGAATCGCCGATCCTCGAACCAAGCGAGAGAATTCACGTCCCGCCCGGGGCGGATTTTTACCTGAACGCCACCAGCGGGTCCACAGGGTTGCCCAAGATAGCCGCCACGACCCACGAACAACTCCTTGCCAACACCACGGGAGTTTCCGCGGCAATGGGGCTTCAGGAACACGATGTGCTGATGTCCCTCTTCGGGGTGATCGGCCACCCCCACGAGCTTTTCATGAGGGGGCTCTGGCTTGGCGCCCGTACGGTTCTGATCCCTGGTGTCTACCCCCGGCAGCACGTCGAGGCGGTTACCCGGCATCGTGTTACATTCCTGATGGGCCTTCCCCCGCAGCTTGAGAGCTTTGCAAGGCTGTCGGACCGGGACGACGCCGACATCTCGAGCCTCAGGGTGGTCGAAGCCGGTGGTATGCATGTGAACGAGCGCTTCACGGAGGTTTTCCAGCGCAGCACCGGGGTGCCCGTGACCCCTGTCTGGGGAAGCACCGAAACATCGGGCGTGGCCCTGGTTGGTGATCCCGGACAACCGGGACTCACCAGACCCGTCCCCGGGTATTCCGTAATCCTCAGGGACGAAGACGGGGAGCCGGTTGAGGAAGGCAGGGGAGAGCTCTGGGTGAGCGGCCCCGGGCTCGCATCCCGCTACATGGGGGACCGGGTGCTGACTGCGCAGTTGTTCCAGAATGGCTGGTACCGCAGCGGGGACATATTCAGCCGCTCGGACGGCAGACTGCATTTCGTGGGACGCAGGGGAGGCATGATAAAGCCCGCGGGCCTCAAACTCTACCCCACCGAGGTCGAACTGATCCTCCTTCGGCACCCCGAGGTGAGGGATGTCTGCGTGGTGGGCGAGGAACGGGCCCAGCGGGGCGAAACCCCCGTGGCCTACGTTGTGACCGCTCCCGGAAGCACACTGACCGCCCCTGATCTCAGGAGTTTTTTGACGGACCGTCTCGAGGATTTCAAGATCCCAAGGGATTTCCGCTTCGTGCTGGGGCTTCCCAGAACATCCTCCGGAAAGCTGGATCGTGGAAGGGTCGGCACTGCCGAAGTCGAGCCCGACTACCGCGGTGAACTGCTGCGTCTCGATGTTGACCTTGTCAGGCTGCTGAACACAAGGGCGGCTCTTATGGAGGGCATAGGTGCGGGTTTCGACCCGAACTGGCTCGAGGAACAGGTGAACAGCGCCATCGGCCACAATGCCGGCCCGGTGTCGGATTCCGCCCTGCGGGAGATAATCCGGGTTCTTTCCAACACCCTGCCGAAAGGTTGAGTTTGGGCATAAGACGAGTTCGGGTGGGGGCCGCGGAGTTCGGCGGAAGCGCTCCGGTGATAATCGCCGGCCCCTGTTCGGTGGAGAACGCCGAGATGATACGGGAAGTGGCCTTCTCGGTGAAGGCCTCGGGCGCCGGTCTTCTCAGGGGCGGCACCTGGAAACCCAGAACCTCTCCCTATTCCTTCCAGGGCCTTGGGATTGAGGGGCTTGCAATGCTGAAGAGTGCCGGCAGCGAAGTCGGTCTTCCCGTTGTTTCCGAAGTTCTTTCCGTGCCGCAGCTCGAAACGGCCCTCGATTACCTCGACATGGTCCAGGTCGGCGCCCGGAACATGCACAACTTCATCCTGCTGACCGAGATAGGCAGATGCGGCAAACCGGTCCTCCTTAAGCGTGGTTTCATGGCCACCATCGAGGAGTGGCTTCTTGCAGCCGAGTACATTCTTAAAGAGGGGAACGAGTCGGTCGTTCTGTGCGAGAGGGGTATCAGGACCTTTGAACCCTGGACCAGATCAACCCTCGACATCAGTGCCGTTCCCCTGGCCAGACAGACAAGCTCGCTTCCTGTGATCGTGGACCCGTGCCATGCCGCGGGGAGGCGCGACATCATCATGTCACTGGCCATGGCTTCTCTGGGGGCAGGGGCCGACGGCCTGATGATCGAGGTTCATCCGGATCCCGACAAAGCGCTCTCCGACGGAGGGCAATCCCTCAGTCTTTCTGAATTCAACGTTCTGACCCGCGCCGTTCAAGCGTATGGATGGCCGCCGGAACGATTCTGCTAGGAGGTTCGTCTTGCATATCGGCATTCTTACCGGTGGTGGAGATGCCCCCGGGCTAAATGCGGTGATCCGGGGCGTTGTTGTCAGGGCCGTTGCGGGGGGGCACACCGTGACCGGTTTTCTCAGGGGCTGGAAGGGTGCACTCGAGAACAACACTGTCAGCCTCACACGCGACTCTGTCAGGGGCATACACACCTGCGGCGGCACCATTCTCTTCAGCTCCAGAACCAACCCCAGGAAGACCGAAAACGGTTTCCAGCGAATCATCGACAACCTCAAGGCGAACAAGATTGATTGCCTTGTGGCCGTTGGCGGCGAGGACACCCTGGGTGTTGCCAAGATACTTTCGGAGATGGGCGTGATGGTCGTGGGCGTTCCCAAGACCATAGACAACGACCTCTCCTCGACCGACTACACCTTTGGCTTCGATACGGCCGTCAACCGGGTGATGGAAGCCCTGGACGAGCTCCGCACGACCACCATGAGCCATGAGAGGATCATGGTGGTGGAGATCATGGGCAGGCACGCCGGCTGGATGGCGGTTCACGGCGGACTCGCCGGGGGCGCGCACATCATCCTCACCCCGGAGAGGGAGTTCGACACCGACAAGGTCTGCGACATCCTGAAAAAGAGGTTCCAGGCCGGCCGCAGGTACGCCATCGTGGCCGTGGCCGAGGGCGCCATGGACCCCCAGCTTGCCCGGCATGTCTACCACTCCTCCGAGACCGACTCGTTCGGTCATGTGCAGCTGGGAACCGGGATAGGCATCGGCGAGGTTCTCAAGAACGAGATCGAAGACCGCACCGGCATCGAGACCAGGCACGTCGTTCTGGGTCACCTGCAGAGGGGCGGGGCGCCCTCCGCCTTCGACAGGGTCCTGGGCTCCAGGCTGGGTGTGAAGGCCGTTGAGGTGGCTGAATCGGGTGAAACGGGCAGGATAGTGGTCCTGCGCGGCGCATCGATAGAAACAGCGTCCCTCGCCGAGGCGGTGGGCACCCTGAAAACCGTTCCCGATGATTTGTACCAACTTGCAGAACTGTTTTTCGACAGGGACTGAAGGGAGACCCAATGTCTGTGAAGATCGCCATAAACGGATTTGGAAGGATCGGCCGCCTCGTCTACCGTGAAGCCGTGAAGAGGCCCGGTGTTGACGTGGTGGCGGTGAACGACCTCACCGATCCCGCGACCCTCGCCCATCTTTTGAAGTACGACTCGGTTCACGGCAGATTTCCCGGTGATGTCCGGGTTCAGGGTGATGACATCCAGGCCGGCCCCGACAAGTTCAGGGTCCTGAGCGAGAAGGCCCCCTCCCAGCTCCCCTGGAAGGATATGGGCGTGGATGTTGTCATCGAGTCAACCGGTTTCTTCCGTTCAAGGGAGAAAGCCGCCCTCCACCTTGAAGCGGGAGCCAGAAGGGTCCTCATTAGCGCCCCCGCCAGCGGGAAACCCGGCGCGGACCTGACTGTGGTTTACGGGGTGAACCACTTCCTTTACGATCCCGAGAAGCACCAGATACTCAGCACCGCGAGCTGCACGACCAACTGCCTTGCTCCGGTGGCCAGCGTCCTGCACGAGACCTTCGGCATCGAACGGGGACTGATGACCACCATCCATGCCTACACGAACGACCAGCGCATCCTTGACCTTCCCCACGAAGACCTTCGCAGGGCCCGGGCAGCGGCCATCAACATGGTGCCCACCACCACAGGCGCCGCAGCCGCAGTCGGCCTCGTGATACCTGAGCTGAAGGGCATACTCGACGGCATGGCCGTCAGGGTTCCCGTCGCTGACGGTTCCGTCGTCGACCTCGTTTGCATGCTGTCAAAAGACACCACCGCCGACGAGATCAACGCGGCCATGAAACGCGCCGCGGATGGCCCCATGAAGGGCATCCTCCAGTACTCGGACGAGCCCCTGGTGTCGACCGACATCGTCGGCAACCCCCACAGCTCGGTGTTCGACTCGCAGCTCACATCCATGAACGGCCCCAGGATGGCCAAGGTGCTCTCCTGGTACGACAATGAGTACGGGTACTCAAGCAGGATGGTTGACGTCCTCTGCTACATGGCGGAGGTCGGGTTGTGAGATATCCCTCGATCAGGGAGGTCAGGACGGGCGGAAGAACCGTTTTCCTGAGGGCCGATCTGAACGTTCCTGTCGAGAACGGCCAAGTGATGGACGACGGAAGGATAACCGCCTCGCTGCCCACCCTCAGGTACATACTTGACCAGGGAAGCCCCGTGGTCCTGGCGAGCCATCTCGGCAGGCCCAAAGGCGCCCCGGAGGCGAAGTACAGCATGGCTCCAGTGGCGGAGAGGCTTTCCGAGCTGCTGGAAGACTACGAAGTGTTCTTCATCGACAGGGTCTCGGGACCCAGGGTCACCGCCATGGCCAGGGGGCTTCGCCCCGGTCAGGTCCTCCTCATTGAAAACCTTCGCTTCCACCCCGGCGAGGAGGAGAACGACAGGGAGTTCTCCCGTTCCCTGGCATCCCTGGCAGAGATATACGTGAACGACGCCTTCGGCACCTGCCACAGGGAGCACGCATCGACCGCCGGCGTTCCCGAAGCAATGGGCGGCGGGTATGCGGGCCTGCTGGTGGAGAAGGAACTCGAGGCATTCGGCAGGATGATAACCCACCCGAAAAAGCCCTTCACCGTTCTCATGGGCGGGGCCAAGGTCAGCGACAAGGTGGCCATGATCCAGCATGTCCTGCCCAGACTCGACAACCTTCTCATAGGCGGCGCAATGGCCTTCACTTTCAGCCGGGCCAAAGGGGTTTCCACCGGGAAAAGCCTGGTGGAGGAGGACCGTATCGAAACGGCCCGTGAGATAATGGCAGGCGCTGAGAAGGCCGGTGTGAACCTTGTCCTTCCCGTCGACTACGTATGCGCCCGCTCTCCCCAGGAAGCCCCGGTGACCGTTCCCTGGAACGCCATTCCCGACGATATGGCCGGGTACGACATCGGACCCGGGTCGGTTGAGCTGTTCCGCGAGATCCTTATGAAAAGCGGCACGATTGTCTGGAACGGCCCCATGGGGCTCTTCGAGGTTCCCCCATTCGATTCCGCCACGCGGGCAACCGCGCTGATACTCGCGGACGCGACGGCAGCGGGTGCGGTGACCATAGTGGGCGGTGGCGACAGCCTGAGGGCCGTCACCGAAGCCGGAGCCCTTGAGAAGGTCACCCATGCCTCCACGGGGGGCGGGGCGAGCCTCGAGCTGCTTCAGGGCAATGATCTGCCCGCTCTCAAGCACATCGCAGTTCAGGGCGTGAGACCCCTCGTCGGGGCCAACTGGAAGATGAACGGAACGGTCCAGATGGGCCAGGATTACCTCGACGACCTTCTTGTCTCGAACTCAATGCACTTCGGCGCCGATGTGGTTCTCTTCCCTCCCTTCACCATCCTGGCCGGCCTTCCGGGTTCAGCGGAAGACGCCGGTGTGTTCCTCGGCGGCCAGGACCTCTACTGGGAGGAGAAGGGGGCCTTCACCGGCGAGATAAGCCCCGGGATGCTGAAGGCCGTGGGCTGCTCGTGGTTCCTCGCGGGTCACAGCGAACGCCGGCACATACTGAAGGAAACCGACGAAATGGTTGCGAAGAAGCTTCAGGCTGGAATCAGCGCCGGATTGAAGGGGATACTGTGCGTGGGCGAGACCCTTGTTGAGAGGGAGGCCGGCAGCACCAGGCATGTTGTGAAAACCCAGGTCGAAGCCGCCCTCAGGGGAATTCAGGGCGCTGACCCCGGGAACCTCGCCATTGCGTACGAACCCGTGTGGGCCATCGGGACCGGCAGGAACGCCACCGCCGAACAGGCGCAGGAGGTCCACGAACTGATCCGAGAGTGTCTTGCAGAGCTCCTCGGGAAGGATTTCGCAACCGAGACCCGGATCATATACGGCGGCAGCGTGACCCCGGGGAACGCTCCCGGGATACTGTCGCAGCCCGACGTGAACGGAGCCCTTGTGGGGGGCGCCAGCCTGGATTCAGAGAGCTTCCTGGACATCCTGGCATCCCTCTGACAAAATGGAGTCAAAGGGGGCGGCACCGCCACCTGATCGAAATGGAGCCAAGGGGGGCGGCGCTGCCGCCCCCCGTCACACCATGAAACACCCCGTTCGAAAACCCGTCCCCCGATTGCTCTTTGCAGTACTGGGCGCAGGATTGTGGCTTTTGTCCAGAATGCTCCTGCCGGACGGTTCATCCCTTGAAAGCTCTTTCTTCAGTGTCCTGAGCATTCTGCCGACAGCTGTGCTGACGTTGTTTCTGGTTCCCCGGGCCGCGAACAGGTGGAAAACCGGTGGCCTCCACTGGAGCATCATCACTCCGGCGGCTGCCCTTCTTGTTCCCCTGGTCCTGCTTCTTCAGGCGGGGGTCATTGCCTCGACCGATGCAGCCGGGGCTGTTGTCCTGACGCTTCTTGCGCTTCTTCTCTATGCCGTGCATGAAGAGCTTGTCTTCAGGCTCTTCCTTGCCGATTCACTCTCCCTGAACGGCCGGTTCGGGGTGGGAACCCTCCTTTCCTCAGTGCTGTTCACTGTAGTTCACCTGGACAACCCATTCTCAGACCCTCTCGGAATGGTCAACATCTTTCTGGCGGGAATAGGGCTCTGCCTTCTGCGGGCGATGGGAGGGGGGTTGACAGGTTCGGTTCTGGCGCATTTCCTGTGGAACGCCGGGATAGGGGTGTTCATGGGGTTCGGGGTCAGCGGTTACAGCTTTCCGGCTTTATGCAGGCCCGCGGTCGACCCGGGTGCTTTCGGCCCAGAGGCTTCGCCCTTTTTAACCGTGATACTCGCTGGTCTTGTTGCAGCAGGCCTGGTCGCCCTGCGAAGGAAGCCCGGACTTGTTTGACTTTATCGTTACCCTGGGGTTCTTTGCATCGATGGAAGTCGTCAGCAAACCTCTGCTTTGCTTCATCGATCCCCTTACGCTTACCTTCTGGCGGTTCGCTGGGGGTGCCCTGGTTCTTTTTGTCATTCTCATACGCCGCAGGGGGTTCACAAGTCTTGGGGCTCTTGGGGGGGGAACAGTGGCGGTGCTGTTCCTGATGGGTGTCGTGAACATCGCGCTCGCAATGTCGCTTCTTCAGACAGCAGTGAAGCTCACCTCGGCGGCCAAGGCCGCCACCGTCTTCTGCGCCAATCCCGTTCTTGTGTTCGTCATATCAGCCGTGTCCGGCACCGAAAGAGCCAACTTCCTGAAGGTGCTGGGGCTTCTTTCGGGCCTTGCCGGCCTGGTCCTCGTGAGCGGGCTTCACACGCTGACGATTGACACCGGAACCGTTTACGCCCTGGTTGCCGCAGCCGCATTCGCCCTTTACACAGTGCTGGGCAAAAGGGTGTCGGGAAAGACCGATCCCGTGACCATCAATGTGGTCTCCTTCGCCGCCGGTCTGATCGTCCTCTTTGTGTTCCTTGCCGCGTCGGGCAGGCCGCTCTCCCCGGCCCCGCTTGTGGCGAGCCCCGGCGCCGCTGCGGCCACGGTGTACCTGACCCTGGGCGTGAGCGGCATTGCGTACCTCACTTTCGTGAGGGCCATACGGCGCATCGGTGCAGTGGCTGCATCCATGGTCTTCATGCTGAAGCCCGCCGTCGCTTCACTGCTGGCCATGGTCTTTCTGGGGGAGGTCCTCACCCCTCCGTTCTGGGCGGGTCTCGCCCTTACATCTCTGGGAAGCTACCTGGTCATGAGGGGCGGAAGGTAGTGTTCATCAGAACGCTGACCCTGCCAGGAAATGGCCGCGCAACGATCCTCTGGACCGCCGGGAAAGACAGCCCCAGGGTGACGAGGGTCTTCATGGACGAAACCGAACGCCCGGAGGAACACGGCACCTGCACCGAGATAGAAGACCTTGCGTACAGGATTACCGCTTATCTGAACGGTGAAAAGGTGACCATTCCACTGGACCTTGCCGATTTGGAAAGTTGCGGCTCATTCCAGAGGTCCGTTCTCCTTTTGGAATGCACCGTGCCCAGGGGTCGTATCACGACGTACGGCAGGATAGCCCGCACGCTCGGAAGCGGAGCCAGGGCGGTTGGGAACGCCCTTGCCCGGAACCCGTTTCCCCTGATCGTCCCGTGCCACAGGGCAGTGAGGGCGGACCTTTCCATTGGCGGCTTCCAGGGGGGCACCGCAATGAAAAAGACCCTGCTTGCAATGGAGGGTGTGGTTTTTGACAGCCACGGCAGAATTGCAGAGAATACGAAAGTATGGGACTTTGATCCATCTAAGGAGGCATTGTGACACACGATGAAAGGGTTCTCGACCTGCTGGGTGTGTTCCACTACGTGGTGGGCGCCCTGATGATCCTCGGCGCGTCCATTTTCCTGATCCACCTGGCCATGGGCGTTGCCATGGTGACAGGCCATTTCCCGGAAGGTGGAGCGGACGCCCCGCCTCAGTTCATGGGCTGGATGTTCATTATTATTCCGGGGCTTTTGATACTAGCGGCCTGGACCCTGGCAGCCTTCATCATCTACGCCGGTAAAAGCCTGAGGCGCAGGACCGGACACGGGCTCTGCCTGGCCATGGCGGGCATCGAGTGCATCTTCATGCCCTTCGGCACCATACTCGGCATCTTCACCCTCGTCACCCTCATGAAGGAAGACGTCAGGCTCCTCTTCGACGGCAAAGGGAAAGGTGACACTCCGGTTCATCCCGAGAGGAATGAACCGGGCAAGTAACCCCCTCGGGACACTTCAGTTTTGGGGGACACAGGGTGTTCCCTGCCTTGGAACCAATCCCTACCAAACTGGTATACTATATGTTCAACACAGTTCTTGTAACAAGAAAGGAGTTCCGGTGAAAAAGCTTGCCCTGGCCGCACTGCTTCTCGCGGGCCTGTTGTTCGCGGTTCCAACCGATGACCCTGACAGCGCGAACTGTGCCTGCGAATGCGGACGCGAGTGCGAAGATGCCTGCGCGTGCAGTGATGGTGGTGAGTGCACCTGCGCCGAAGGGTGCGCCGATGCTGGCGAATGCGCCTGCAAAGAGGTCGCTGTTGAAACCTCAAGCTGCAGCGGCATGAACATGGGTGCTTGCGGAGGCTGCGGAAGGTAATAGTAGGAAGGGGACACTTTGGTTCATCCCGACAGGAATGAACAAAGTGTCCCCCAATGTTTACTGGGGGACACCTTGTTTTCCCTGCGGGAAAACCAAGATGTCCCTTTGCTATGCTGTCTTACTCCCCGACAGAGACCTTCATGAACTGAACACGGAGGAATTCGGCCGGGTTGGACGTTGAGGCCATTTTTCCCATGAATGAGTCAATGGAGGTGTGGCCGTGCCTCTTCATCCAGTCCACCAGGAAGGCCAGGATGGCGCCGATGGTTCCAAGGCCGTTCTTGTAGAGGGTGCTCGAGATCTGGACGGCGCGTGCTCCCGCCAGGATCTGTTTGACAAGCCCCTGGCCGTCATGGACCCCGGTGGTGGCCGCAAGGTCGCATCCCAGAATGGGGTGGAGGATGGATATCCAGCGTGTAACGATCTGAGCCTCCTGGGGGCTGCTGAAGTTGGTGCCGGGGATAACCTCGAGCTTCTCGATGTCGAGGTCGAGGCTGTAGAAACGGTTGAAGATCACGAGGGCGGCGGCGCCGGCGTGATCGAGCTCCCGTGCAAACGTGGGAAGGCTTGAGAACTGGCTTCCGATCTTCACGGCTATCGGTATGGAGACAACCTTTTTGATCCGGGTGAGGATGTCGAGCAGGGCCTGCTCGTTCTCACGGCCAGTTTTCCGGGGGTCGGACGGGAGGATGAAAGCGTTGAGCTCAAGGGCAGGAGCGCCTGCATCTTCCAGCCTGGCAGCAAAATCCACCCATTTTCCCGAGCCGAAACAGTGTATGCTGGGTATCACGGGGATGTCCACCATGGCCGCCGAATCCTTCAGAAGGTCGAGGTAGCGTGAGACGGCGTTGTCCATGCCGTACCTGCCTATATAGTCGGCGGCTTCGGGATACCAGGAGCTTCCCGACATCGTTCCGAGGTCCTTCTCTATCTGTTCCTCGAATATGGACTTCAGAACAACCGCACCTGCCCCGGCATCGGAGCATGCCTTCACCTTCTCCGGTGTGGCGGTGAGACCGCTGCTTCCCACTATCAGCGGGTTGCGCAGCTTCATTCCCATGTAGATCGTCGAGGTGTTCAACTGTATCCTTTCCCGGGAACCTAGCTCCCTATGGTCTCCCTTATCAGGGCACTGAGGCGCTTCACGCCCTCAATTGTCTTCTCGTCGTCGGAATAGCTGAAATTGAGCCTCATCCCGGTATGGTCATCGCCTTCGGGGTAGAAGGCGCTGCCAGGTACGTACGCCACGTTCTTTTCGATGGCCTTTTCGAAGAGCTCGGTGGTGTTGTTGCCCTTGGGAAGGGTGAGCCAGAGGAAGAGACCACCCTCGGGCCTTGTCCAGTGAACACCGGGAAGCCCGGAAAGGTTCTTGTCGAGCTGCTCAAGCATCAATTCGCAGCGGTGACGGTAGAGCTTGATGGTCTCGGCGAGACCCCTCTCGAGAACACCGTCTTTCAGCATCTTTGCGGCAATGGCCTGACAGAAGGGGGTCGTGCAGAGGTCCGCGGACTGCTTGGCCATGACCATCTTGTCTACGATCCATTCGGGGCCGTATGCCCAGCCTATCCTGAACCCGGGCAGCATGATCTTGCTGAAGGTGTAAAGCGAGATCACCCGTTCGGGGGCCAGGCTCTGGAAGGTGGGCTGGTGTTCGCCCTGGAAACGGATCTGACGGTAAGGTGTGTCTTCCACGATCAGGTAGTCACGCTCCCTGGCGATCTGCACGATCTTTCTACGCCGTTCTGCGGGTATTGTGACCCCCGCCGGGTTCTGGAAGTCGGGTATGATGTAGAGGAACCTGGGCCTGCGGTTCTGTGCTTCCAGCAAGTTCAGGGTTTTCTCGAGTTCCTCGGGGATCATCCCGTGATCGTCGAGGGCTGTGCCCACGGGAATGCCCTCGTAGCTACGGATGGCCTGAAGCCCGCCGAGATAGGTGGGCAGGCCGCACACGCAGGTGTCGCCGGGATCCATGAATATCTTTGCTATGAGGTCGAGGCCCTGCTGGCTGGCGGTGGTGACGAGGATGTGTTCGGGGTTGGCGTCGATGCCGTCGGCCTTCATCACCTTGGACAGTTCCTGCCTCAGACAGTTGTCGCCCTCGGTCGAGCCGTACTGAAGGGCAAGATCGGCGTTTGTATCAAGGACGTACTGTACCGCCGTCCTCACAGCCTCGACCGGGAATGTTCTGGGGGCGGGGAGTCCCCCCGCGAAACTTATGACCTCCGGTTTACTGGTGAGTTTCAGGAGTTCCCTTATCACGGACCTTTTCATTCCACGGGTTCTGGCGGCGAAGTACATGTCCCGATTCAACGGCGCACCCCTTTCATGTCGGATGAAAAATACAGACCATATGCTTTGAAGTATCGGTAATGCCCTCGACCCCTGTCAACACCCCTTCCCGGGACGGTATATTTCCCGGTGTTTCAATCAGCAAGGAGGATTTCATGAAGGTATTGCTTCTTTCCGCCATGGCGCTTGCCCTGCTCGCGACCGCGTGCGGTGAGTCACCTGTTCCCGGAGAGGCTTCCCAGCCACCGGTGGAAGACATACCGGTGGAAGTACCGGACACAACCAGCACCGACGAGGGGGTCGATGAAGTGACCGCAGTGGGAGCCAGCCATATTCTCATCAGCTATGCCGGAAGCCAGGTCCAGGGTATCGAACGGTCCCAGGAAGAAGCCAGGAACCTCATAATCGAACTTGAAGGCAGAATAGCCGCAGGCGAGATCGAATTCGCACAGGCTGCCAGTGAGTACTCGGACTGCCCATCGGGGGCCGATGGTGGGGCGCTTGGGGTGTTCGGGCGCGGCGCCATGGTTCCCGCCTTCGAGCAGGCCGCTTTCAGCCTCGCTGTCGGTGAGGTGTCCAGCGTGGTGGAGACCCAGTTCGGCTACCATCTCATTCTCCGCACGCAGTAATTGGCGAGACTCTGTTTCTCTGTCGAGGAAGAGGATGAGGGGATCAGGCTGGACTGCTTCCTGGCAAATCAGGAGGACGTAGACCAGAGCCGAAGCTACATAAGTACCCTGATCCGGAACGGTCACGTGACGGTGGAGGGCGTGGCGAACGCCAAGCCCTCCGCCCGGCTTCATCAGGGTCAGACCGTTTCGCTTGAAGTTCCCGACCCCGAACCGATAGAGCTTTCCCCTGAAGACATCCCCCTCGATGTTGTTTTCGAGGACGATCACCTGATAGTCATCAACAAACAGCCCGGGTTCGTCGTGCACCCCACTGCCTTCGCCCGAAGCGGAACCCTGGTCAACGCCCTTCTTTATCACTGCCGAAGCCTCTCGGGAATAAGCGGCGAACTCCGTCCCGGGATCGTCCACCGGCTGGACAAGGATACCACAGGTCTTCTTGTGGTGGCGAAGAGCGACACGGCCCACAGGGG
This sequence comes from candidate division Hyd24-12 bacterium UBA6080, assembly GCA_002436025.1. GTDB lineage: Bacteria > Fermentibacterota > Fermentibacteria > Fermentibacterales > JCC-6 > UBA6080. Next base: position 164,108 of record DIXM01000001.1, on the reverse strand, counting down.
GCTTTCTGCCCAGCTCTCCGCAAGAAGCGTCAAACGCCGCTACCTGGCGCTCTGCTGGAATCATCCGGAACCTTCGCAGGGAAGGATTGATGCGCCAATCGGCCGCCATCTGATCAACCGTCAGAAAATGGCCGTCGTGCCCGGTGGCAGAAGGGCCGTCACCAACTACAAGGTTATCAAGGTTTTTCGCTTTTCCGACCTTATCGAGTTCCGTCTCGAGACCGGGCGGACCCACCAGATAAGGGTGCACGGGGCCACCTGCATGGGGTGCCCTGTCATCGCCGACGTAAAATACGGCGGATTGAAGCCTGCCGGGCATTCCTCGACAAAGGCTGACCGCGAACTTGTCTCTGACGCGGTGCGGCTCGCAGGTCACCACATGCTTCACGCGGAAACCCTGGGATTCCTGCATCCCGTTACAGGCGAGGAGATGGAGTTCAACTCAGCCCCTCCATCCGAGTTCCACATCGTACAGAGGCTCCTTGCCCGGGATATGGAAGGTTCTTCCTGACCCGCGCGCTGCTGGCGTTCGCCGCCATGGCCGGCACCCCGGCATCAGCCTTCATCTGCCTGCCGGGGAACCTTTTCCTTTTCACCGTATTTCCAGTGGCCGGGGTCATCACCGGCGGCGCCGCTTACCTGAAAAGGCTTGCGGCCCTTTGCACTCCTCCCGCGGCGTCTCTGGTGTGGGCCCTCTTCGCATCGCCGGAGGCTGTCACTCCATCGCTCCGCTGGCTTGCGGCGGCATTCAGCGGCTCTTACTTCGCATGGGTGCTGGGAAGCGGCGGGACCGCCATGGTCATCGACGGGATAGTCCGCCGGGCGCCGGCGCTGCGCCGCACCCTCGAACCCCTTCTTGTAACGCTTCAACTGGCAGGTCCTTCCGCCGCACTCACCAGGCTTGCCTGGTCCGAGACCCGTAACGAGGGCTCCCTTGCGCGAAGGATGGCAATTGTTGCCGAAAGGGTCCTGCGGGAAGCCCGACCCGAGGTCAGACAGGTGTCGGTCTCCATGACCGGAACTGTCCTGGCCGGTCTGGGGTGGGTAATGCTGTCACTCTCCACTGCGGGAATTCTCTGAAAGGCACCCATGCCCAGGTATCTTGCTTACTTCGAGTACGACGGGACGGGATTCAGGGGGTTCCAGTACCAGCCCGGTGAACGAACCGTTCAGGGAGAGATCGAACGCTGCCTTGAAAAGATCACGGGTGTCAGGATCCCAGTCACGGGAGCAGGACGCACCGATGCCGGGGTTCACGCACTCGCGATGCCCACCCATCTGGACATCGAACGGGGAGAGGAGAGGCTTTCTGCCCTGGCCCGGATCCTCCCCCGCGACATCGCCCTCAACTGCTGGTTTCCGGTCCACGACGCCTTCAACGCAAGGTTCGACGCTGTGGAGCGGACCTACCATTACAGGATAGGAAGGCGCCGGAGCCCGCTGAAGGCCCGGACCGAATACCAGCCCTGGCTGACGCTCGACACCGCAGCAATGGACAGAGCGGCCGGACTTTCACTGGGCAGGGCTGACTGGAAAGCCTTCGCGAAGTCAGGCGGCGGCAACTCCACATGGATCATGGACGTGCGGGATGCCGGGGTAACCGGGGACGCCGAAGGGTGGACTATTCGAATAACTTCCGACAGATTCCTCAGGGGTGTTGTGCGACTCTGGTCCGGCACACTCCTCAGGGTGGGAACGGGAAGGCTTTCCCCCTCCGTGGTGGGGGACATACTCGGGGGCGCAAGGGCGGTGGCCGCCGGCCCCTCCCTTCCCCCATGCGGTTTGACACTGGTGGAGGTGAAGTACGAAAGGGTTTGACAGGAACGGGCTTTCACTGAAAAGCCTCGAGGGCAGAGCCTCCAGGGTTGGCCCTGAAACCCTTGTGGGCCGGTGGGACACGACCTCACCCCTGAATGCCTTCATCCTCGGCCTGCCCGATGTTCTGGCGGTGAAGTCAATGAAAACCCTTGCCAGCGCTTTTTTGAAGTCCCGGAAGAACGGTTCCGAAAGGCTTCTGATGTACGGCGGGCACGTCATCAAGTGCGGTCTCGGCCCCCTTCTGTGCCGGTGGATCCGCGATGGCGTGTTCACGGCTGTCGCCACCAACGGCGCGGGGTCGATACACGACATGGAGCTGGCGCTCTATGGCCAGACCTCCGAGGATGTGGAAAAGGGGATCGCCGACGGCAGTTTCGGGATGTGGCGCGAGACCGGCGACATGTACGCTCGTGCGCTTGAGGGGGCGGGTTGTCTGGGTGAGGGAATAGGCCGGGTTATCATAGAAAAGGGTGGGGACCCCGAAGTCAGCCCCCTGGCCATGGCGGTCCGGAAGGGAATTCCCGGAACGGTTCATCCAAGTCTGGGCTGCGACATCGTTCACCCGCTGCCGGCGGTTTCCTGGGAAAAGCTGGCCGCCGCCGCGGAAAGGGACTTCAACAGGTTTGGAACCGTGCTGGGCAACCTGGGGGGAGGGGTGACGGTGAACGCGGGAAGCGCGGTCGTCATGCCCGAGGTTTTCCTCAAGGCACTCACGTGCGCAAGGAACCTTGGTTTTCAAGTCAATGACATAACCTGTGCCGATTTCGACATGATCAGGCAGTACAGGCCGTCCCGGAATGTCCTGGCCAGGCCGGTGGCAGCCCTTGACGGGGTCGCGCTCTCAGTGACGGGGCATCACGAGATAATGCTTCCGCTTCTGGACGCCTTCATTAGAACCGCGGAGGTCGAAAATGCTTAAGGTGTTGTTGAGTGCAGCCCTGCTTCTCGCGGTCGCCTGCGGCACCACCACCACCGTGCCCGAAAACGGCACGACAGACTCCACAGCGAACACCGACCCGTACGGAGACTCCCCTGCCTACGGGGGAAACCCCTTCGCCGGTTTCGGCGAGATAGTCTCCATTGCCGTTCCGGGCGGTGTTCAGGAGGCGTCCCAGGCTGAAGATGAGCGGAACGGCCGGTTCAGCGTGCAGGTAGCTGCGTGCTCAACGCCCGAAGCCGCAGCGGGCGTTGCCACCGAACTCAGGGGGCTTCTCGAACAGCCTGTCTTCGTTGATTCCGAGGGGTCTTACCACAAGGTGCGCGTTGGGTCCTTCGAGAGCCGCGAACAGGCCCTTGCCCTTCAGGCTTCGGTCAGGGCTCTGGGCTACCCCGACGCCTGGGTCGTGGAGCGATAGGGCGCTGAAACGGGTCTTGACAGTTCGGGGAGGCATGACCATATAACCCCCCGTTGAATCGGAGCGGGAATAGCTCAGTTGGTAGAGCCCTACCTTGCCAAGGTAGTTGTCGCGAGTTCGAGTCTCGTTTCCCGCTCCACTTTTTTTCCTCATTTTTCATCCTGTCCGCAGTATTCTTGTAAATCCTTGTCATACATGGCTAAGCACCAATTCGAAGGTGTTGCCGGACTTCACACAGCATCTGGCTGTGGGCAGCCCGCACAGGTTGCCAGGTCTGACACTGCTTCCCTGTACTTTCCGAATAAAACACACCATTGTTCATGGATAAGCTCGTTCTTCTGGACGGGGGGAGGAAGAGGTGTGAAAAGCGCAGCGCTCATTCTTCTGACAACAGGCATGGTCCTTGGGGCATCGATGGTTCAGACCGACTGGAGCGGCGGTCCTTCAGGAGAGATCACAACAACAGACTGGGGATCGGACTTCGGCTCCTGCTATGGCATGGGATGGAAGGCTCAGGGTGCTTTAACCTTGGGAACAGCCCTCGATTGGGCAAAGGTGTCTGACGTTGGAAGTTCACTTCTCAGAACATGCAGTGTGAATGGGGATGATTTTTCTGACCTTTTCAGTAATCGCACATCCATTTGGGCGTATGAATCAAATGGCAATCCATGGAATTGGCCAAGTCATTTGTTTGGTTCCGCCAACAACATCAGAACGATCTTCGCAGGTGATTTGACCGGAGATGGTCTTGATGAAGCCATTGGAGGAGCAGATTCTCTCTTCTGGTGGGAGAATCCAGGCAATCCTGACTGGGATTGGCAGAAGAGGCTGGTGAGGGAAAGCGATCTCATGGCTGGTGCTGTACTTGATTATGACGGAGATGGGGAGAATGACATTATCTGTATCGAAGACCTCGATGGGATGTATGGGCAGCTGGTTTTCTACAGAAACCTCGGAGAAGGAATGTGCTGGGAGAGGAACGTATTGTACCAGTCGGACTGCTGGGGTGGATATGATTGCTTCACATTACAAGATGTTGACAACGATGGCTACCTGACTGCAACGATGCTTACCTGGAATGGCCTTGTGCTGATCAAGGACAGCCCTTCCGGCTGGAGCCATGTGAAGACGATCTACACGTTTTTCAACCTGCAGCCTCAGTTTTTTGATTTTGATAACGATGGAGTCAGTGACTATCTGGGCCGTCTGGGATACTATCCGTGGCAGGATGGCAGCATCCGCTGGTACAAGGGTCCTGCCTACTATCCGTACACTACTTACGAGATTGGAGAGGACATTTCGGGGTTGTCGTGCATCGACTTCGACAGCGACGGCGACATGGACATCATCTACCGGGGAGAGAACAGTGTGGGGATGTTCGAGAACACCCGTTGCCCCCAGGAAAGGTTTGTCCAGAGGGTTCTCATGGAGTACGCGCCCACGAACGGTCTCGACTCTGAAAGCGCCGGTGGTCTTGTTGCCCCAGGCGACTTCGACGGCGATGGCGTGGAAGACTTCGTCTGCAGCTTCTACGATAGAGGTTCCAATCTCTACTGGTGGCGTCTTGGAGAGGATTACTGCAGCTCGGGCTGGCTCAACAGCGACATTCTCTACGTGTACGACGCTTCATGGGGAGAGATGACCTGGGATGCTTCTGTTCCCGCAGAGACCCAGCTCTACTTCCAGGTCAGGGGTTCGGATGATCCGGGGAACCTCGGGGAGTGGACTACACTGCTCTACGCCCCCGTTGACCTGTCAGCCTACCTTGCAGACGGTGAAAGCTACCTTCAGTACCGGGTGACCATGCTCAGTGACAATCCCGATGTGTCTCCACAGCTCAACTCTGTAACTGTGAGTTACGACCCTCTGGGAGTTGAGGAAAACACCGGGTTCGGTCTTCGGGTATTCCCCAGCCCGGTTGGTTCCGTTGCCACGGTTTCCCTGACGCTACCGGAACCTGCTGAGTGCACTGTGGTCGTCTACAGCCTCGATGGCAGACTTCTCGAGACAGTGTCCGATGGGCATCTTCCCGCTGGAGAGACTTCGTTGCAGTGGGACGCTTCTTCCGTTCCTTCGGGCGTCTACTTCGTAAGGCTTTCGGGTCCGGGTCTGAACGCCGGGGTCAGGCTGGTCGTTGCAAGGTAGGCTTTCCGGGCGGATGTATGGTTCAGGTGAAATGCACTGAAGAGGAACCGTTTGTCCTCTGCTTCATTATCTTCCTTCAGGATCAACCCGGGAGGTTGTTATGCTGCTTCTTATCCTTGTGGCCTACACAGGCTTTGTTCCACTCTACGAATACGAGATTGAGGCGTTTCTGGCATACGATCTGCTGCCCGACGGGTCGGCGGTAGTTGCCCTTTCCCTCGACGGCGAGTCAGTGGTCACCGGGTTTGCACCCTTTCCCGGTTCGTTCAATCCGGCAAAGACCGACGCTTTTTTCAAACCCGAAGGGTCAATCATCGAGGTTGCTTCGCAGGCGCCTTACACGGCTGTCTACGCAAGCGCCACCTACCTTCTTTCGGATGGAACGCTGACCCTTCTGGACAGCGGTGTCTCGGACCCTTATGCGGCCGACTACGAACTGGCCGTGGACCTTCTTGCCCAGGGAAGGCTTGCCGAAGCGTCTTCGGTCGTGGATGGGATCATGTACCCGCATGCCATGCCCAACGGCAGGGAGTTGTGCCTTCACTTCCTCGAAGCGGCGTTCAGATGCGCAAGGGCCGGCGGGGGGACGGAGTGTTTCGCGGCCGCAGACCAGGCTTCCTTCATCCTTCTGGGCAGGGGGGTCCACGAGATGCTTGAACCCGGAGAGGACATTCCCGCGGGGTGCATCTCGCGTGAGGACTACAATGCCGCCCTCGAAGCCTATGCCTCGGCCCTCGATGCCGCAGGCAACGGAGTGATGGCCGGGCGTGTCAGGGAGGGGATTGTTCGATGACGGGCATTTTCATACTGCTAATCCTGTCCGGGGTTACGAGTGAGGAGATGGTGGGGTTCTGGCACTCGATCGAATGCATCCCCGCAGGGGTGGGGGAGGCGCTGTTCCTCTTCCCCGACGGTTCCTACTACTACCACGTTCAACCGGGCCTGAGCTGCATCATGGGCGCGACCGGTTCCTGGAGCCTCGTGAATGACGGGATGGACCTGGAACTTCGGGAACGCAACCTCGTGTACACCTGGTATCGGGATGAGGAATGGGGGTTCGGGACGTGCCCTTCCCCGTCGAATCCCGTTGTATTCTTTCCGTTCAACGGTGAGATCATTGCTTTGGAGGGGGAGCGTCCCTTTATCTCCGACGCGGTTTCGCTGACCTTCTGGAAACTGATGGCCGACCCGGCCGAGGCCTTGTCGTGGTATGTTTCTCCTGAGCTTTACCAAGTTCTCTTTGGGATTGGGGATTGAGGTGGATTTATGAAATACACTCTACTGCCCGCGATCTTTGTCCTTCTTGCATCCGGGTGCGACTCAACCGGCCCCCTGGCCCTTCTGTGGGCCAGGTTCAGGGTGGAGAACACCCAGTCAGTAAGCATCTGCGGGATACCGGTCGATGAGTTGGAGACCCTGAGCCTTGAGCAGGCCGCCACAGTTCTGTCGTACTGGCTCCAGGGTCAGTGTCCGGTTGACATGACCGTGGGGCTGGGAGTGAAGAACCCCAACATATCGGCTCAGTGGATAACTGCCGTGCCCCTTACGCTTGCGAGCCTCGACTACGACGTTTATCTCGACACCGATGCCGGCTCGGGCGTCAGCAGGACCCAGGTTGCCACCGGTCTGTTCACGGGTGAATTCGGCGTCCCCGAGACCGGGGAGGTCGTGGTACTCGACCTGGGGCTGGGTTTCGACGCCTTCGAGCTGCTTGAGGTGCTCGGTCCCGAAGAGGTTGTTTCCCTCATCCTCGCCATCGGCGGCCTTTCCGGCGACATCCGGGATTCAGACCATCTGGGAAGGGTGAGCATGTTCATGGTTCCCGAAGTCCAGTCCCCCTTCGGGTCAATGGTATGGGAAGAGGGCTTCTGGGTGGGCCTCGACTGGACAAGCGGAGACAAGCCATAGTATCTTTGCCGGGCTCCACTGAGAGGCGGCGTAGCCAAGTGGGAAGGCAGTGGACTGCAAATCCGCCATTCACCAGTTCAAATCTGGTCGCCGCCTCCATTTTCCTCAGAACAGCCCTTCTCATCCTGGCGCTGGGCTTGACAGCGGTCGGTTATCTGCTTGGCGATCCCATGGTCATCCTCTACAAGGCCATCAACGTCTGCCTTGAATGCATAGGCATCGGCTGATGATCTCTCCAGTGAGAAAAGCCGTCCAGTTCGCGGCACTTCTGGGAACGAACCTCCATTTCTCGGGCTGGGTGACGGGCGGCATCTTCACCGGTCTCTCCAAGATGTTCTTCATCCCCGGTCTGTGGTGTTACAGCACGCCTTCGTCGGTTCTCGCCTGTCCCGCCGGTTCCCTTCAGGCAATCCTGGCCTCACCCATGATCCTGGGTGCCCTTTCCTCAGGAAAGCCAGAAGCCCTGGCCCTCCTGGCACCCATCGGGTTCATCGCAGCAGTGGGGCTGTCGTCGGGAAGGCTCGCGTGCGGCTGGGTATGCCCATTCGGGCTTGTGCAGGAGCTTCTGAACATGCTTCCTCTTCCCCGGATAAGGGTGCCCGAGGGGTTCCGCCCGCTGAAGTACGCCATGCTCTTCCTTTTCGTCATTCTGCTGCCGCTTTTTCTCAGGGGTACTCCCGGAGCTCCCGGTGATCCCTGGTTCTGCAAGGCGATCTGTCCCGCGGGCACGGCCCTGGCGGGTTGGCCCCTTGTTTCCATGGATCGCGCGGGGTTGTTCCGGACCGGCTTCCTTTTCATCTGGAAGAGCTCACTGGCCGTGGTCGTGATAGTTCTTGCGGCTTCGGTACAAAGGCCCTTCTGCAGGTATTTGTGCCCGCTGGGAGCTGGCTGGGGGCTTCTTGGAAAGGTATCGGTGCTCAGAATGCGGGTATCTGACGCCTGCGTGCGCTGCGGCAGGTGTGAATCGGTCTGCCCCATGGGAATAGCGATCTGGAAGGTTCCTTCCTCGCCCGAGTGCATCCGCTGCATGAAGTGTGTGGGGGAGTGTCCCGTGAAAGCCATCAGCCATGGGCCGTAGGTTTCCCTGGTGGATCCCCGTACTGCTTGTCCTGCTCTTTCCCGCGTTCAGGGCGGCGACACGGATTTCCCGAACCGCCTTCGGTGAGCAGGGCGTCCTGCTCACTGGAACGGCCTCTCTGGACAGCCTGCTTGGGTCCGCCGGTTCAAGACCCGTTGTACTGAACTTCTGGGCCACATGGTGCAGCCCGTGTGTTCACGAGCTGCCCGTGCTGGACAGCCTTTACATCGAAATGGCCGGGGAAGCTCTTTTCGCAGCAGTTTCCATCGGCGACCCCGACCTTTCCACCCTTGTGTCGTTCAGGGAATCTGTTTCCATCGCAATGCCGGTGGTCTGGCTATCCCCTCAAGAGGCTGAAGCCCTTCGGGAAAGGTACGGCATTCCTTCTGTGCTGCCAGTCACCATTGTCCTTGTGGAGGGCCGCGAGACAGCCCGGCTCGTGGGCGCCGCAACCACCGCCCGCTTCAGGGAGGCGATCGGGGGGCGCGCCGAAGGGGTTGATACCCTGCAGGTGAATGATGTCCTTCACTTCTACGTCGTGGGCAACCCCTCCGACTCCGTCACCGTTCAACTCCATGGGGCGGCCGTGGCGCTGGCAGGCGGGGAGAATGTAGAACTGGTGGATCCGTTCACTCCCGAGGGGGCCGGCATCATCGAAGAGAACATGCTTCCGGCGCTTGACCGTCCCTACGCCCAGGCCTGCCGTGGACAAGCCTGTTACACACCCATGTTCTCAGCGGAACAGGTCTTCGCCACATTCGGCCCCGAGTGATGCTTGTTTCGGTTGTTCTTCCCTTCAAGAACGAGGCCCGATGGCTTCCCGACGCCCTGAAATCGCTGAAAAGGCAGACACTTGAGCGGTTCGAGGTCGTTCTGGTGAACGACGGTTCGACCGACGATTCCCACCGGATCGTAAAGGAGTTCTGCCTGGGTGACGAAAGGTTCAGATCAGTTGAGTCTGAAGGCGCAGGGCTGGTGAACGCCCTGAACACCGGGCTCGATGCTGCCGGGGGGGAATGGGTGGCCCGTCTTGACGCGGATGACTTCTGCCACCCTCAGAGGCTCGCGCTGCAGCTTGAACTGGCACTTGCCCTGGGCGAGCGCAGCGTTGTGTCGTGCAGGGTCAGGTGTTTTCCGGAAAAGGCTGTCTCCACAGGCTACCGCAGCTATGAGAAGTGGTTGAACGGCCTCGTCAGTCATGACCAGATCTGCCGTGACATCTTCGTGGAGAGCCCCGTTGCGCACCCTTCGGCCTTCTTCCACCGCAAAGCGGTCATCGAAGCGGGAGGCTACCGCGACCTCGGCCTGCCCGAGGACTACGAGCTGTGGCTTCGGTTGTGCTCCATGGGCTATCGCTTCGAGAAGGTGCCCAGGGTGCTTCTTGGCTGGAGGGAAAGGCCCGACCGGTTCAGCAGGAGGTCCCCCTGCTATTCCCTGAGCTCCTTTTACAGGACGAAGGCGATGTACCTGTCCACGTTGCCCATGTTTCGGGAGAGGAGGGTGGTCTTCGCGGGAAGCGGGCAGACCGCCCGAAGGCTTTCGAGGTGGATGATCGCCGGGGGTTTTCGAGTAGAGGCCTTCCTCTGTGCCGACCCCGGGCAGGCCGGAGGCACCCTCAGGGGGATTCCCGTCGTTGACTCGGGGATGATCGGTGAATACGCTGGTATTCCCGTGGTGGCCGCCTCCCGTGAGCAGGGAGCCCGGGAAAGGATCAGGAGCTTCCTGACCGCCAGGGGACTGGTGGAGGGACATGATTTCGTCGTGTGTGCCTGAAACCGCACGCCTCCCCTTCTTGCACACAGGCCGGGGTTTTCCTATGCTAAGCGGTCAGGGTGACGTAACAGCGGTTTCAAAACATAACCCGGAGGGATGACATGAAGATAAACGAAGAGAACAAGGGCACCGTCAAGGTAATTAGGCTCAGCGGCAAGGTCATCAGCGGACCCGACCTCATGGAAGTAAAAACCGCGTTTGAAAGCGCCGTGAACAACGACTTCAGAAGGATCCTGGTTGACCTGGGCAGTGTTTCGTGGATGGACAGCTCGGGACTCGGTGTGCTCGTCAGCGGCCATACCACAGTGTCCAGGGCGGGCGGCCGAATGGTCATACTCAATGCCACCAAGAAAATACACGAACTCTTCATCATAACCAAGCTCATAACCGTATTCGACACATTCAATGACGAGACCGAGGCCCTGGCGGCCCTGGAGGGCTGAGGTGCTGAAGGGTATACGCCTGACGGTTCCCAGCGACGAACTGATGCTGGAAACGGTTCAGGTCTTCGTGGAGAGCGTGGGCATGGCCGGGGGAGTCCTTCCCGAAGAACTGACCAGCCTGTCCATCGCGGTCATGGAGCTTGTAAGAAACGGCATGAAGCACGGCAACCGCCTGAACCCGGCGAAACCCCTCACCGTCACCGTGGATGTCCTGCCGGGAAGGATCAGTTTTCAGGTCGAAGACACCGGAAGCTGGCAGCCCGACCGTGACCTTGGCCATAGACCCGGAGAGGGCAGCGAGCTTCTGGACGACAGGGGCAGGGGAATCCTGATAGCCCGGAATCTGGCCAAATGGGTTGAGTTCGACCTCACTCCGGAAGGGAAAACCAGGGCAACCCTCATCTGGCCCCTCACCTGACCACCGCATGAACAGCGTTTTCAGACTGCTCGTCATCACGGAGAAAGCGCCCTTTCCTGCCGGCGCCGACAGTGTTGCGGTATCCGAGGCCTCCCGCATTCAGCCCCCCCGCTGGGCTGACGCCATCGTAGTCCATCAGGATGATCCCGCGCCTGACGCGGTGCTCATGGTATTGAACGGGCAGCCAAGCGCCCCGCTCAGATACTGCTATTTCTCACATTATCGCAGAAAAGTACCCATAGCAGCCATTGCCGTGGGTTCCACCGAGTCCTCCGACCGGGTTGTGTCCCGCCTCGAAGCCGAAGGGTTGCTCTGGCGCTTCAACACAGTTGACGAGGTTCGGCAACTGATGTCCGGCCCTGTGGCTTCCTGGGTCTCAGCTGTAAGACGGGACAAGCTTCCCTACCCTTCGGGTGAGGAGCTTCTGGCGGGATGGGGCGACCTTCGGGAGGAAACCCTCGATCCGGCAGTGCTTTTTAAGGCGGAAACCATTCTTCAGGAAAACGGTTTTCTGTGCCTGTCCGGACCACTCGGTTCAGGCAAGACCACCCTTGCCAGGATACTCATCGCAAGGTCGGCACAGGCCGGAATGCTTCCCATTGAACTTGTCGAGGGGGACGTCAACGCCAGGGAGGTTGATCACCTTCTCCGTGGTCCCGAAGACTGCGCCATCCTCTTCGACCTCGACAGCATGAGAAGGTACGCCGGTGATTACCCGGCCCACCTCTGGCACGTTTTCATCACCACCATGGCCAGGGCCACCGACAAGCGCAGAAGGCTTGTAGTTGCCTCATCGTCGTCGAAGATGGAGGCCGTTTTCAGCCTTTTCGATGAAAAGCACCTGATCCTGCCCAAACCCGCAGAAAGAAGATCATGGAGGCTCAGGGAGGGGGAGAGGGCTCTGGCCCGCTTCTGGGACATGGATCCCTTCGGAAAGGCTTCCATGATACTGCTCTCGCTCTTCGAACCCATCGTTCCCGAATCGGTTTACAAAAGGGCGGTGCTCGAGGCGTGGGAGAGACTCAGCCTGCTTCTGAACGGTGATTTCGCAGGGGTTGCCAGGCTCGAGGCAATGTATGCCGACTCAGATGCATCCAAAGGGATCAACCCGTTCAGAAGGCTCGAGCTTCGCGGCGAGATGAATCTGTGTGCCGGCGACACCACCATAATGGCCGCGGTTGACCGGGGAGCCAGGGAGCTCAGCCGTGAAGGCTCGCCGGTGGTCAAGGCGGTGTTCAACACCCTTCTGGGAAGCCACGAATCGGCCCTCAGGCGTGCGGGCTTCGCCCTTGTCAACCATTACAGCGACCTTTCCTCCGAGATGAAGGCGGCCCTTCTCTTCGCCGCATCGCGTGAGACCGAACCCGCCAATCTGGGAGACTTTTTCAACAGCCTGCTCCTCGACAGGAAGAGTTTCGACAGCCAGGCATTGGGACTCTGCCGTTTCATAGTGGAGTCGGGTTCGGAGAACCTGAGGGTCGTCCTGGCAAGAAGCCTGGCCATGTACTGGGTCCGCCGGGATGAGAGGATGCAGGACATACTGGAGATGATCATTTCCGACCCGTCACCCGCTGTAAGGCAGTTCTTCATGTACGGCATGGAGACATGGTCGGTCGGCGATGATCCCGGGGGGTATTACCTGACCCTTCTGGAAGACGGCTCGAGCGAGGTCATGCGCCAGGTTCTGGTTCACATCGGCGGCAGGTTTCCCGACATGATCCCGCAGGAACGGAAGGTCCTCAATGCTGCGCTGGAGAGGGGCAATCCCGAAGACCTGAGGTTCCTGGCCCAGGGGCTTACCAACAGGAAGCTCGAGGGTGTCACCGGCGAGGTGGGTGACCTTTTGTGGCTCCTCATCCAGAGGCTGAAGGCCGGCGGCAGGTCGCTGGTGGCTTTTCAGCTTGGCTCGCGCATAAGGTACCTTTCCCGCGAGGTCAGGGAGGCCATGATCGCCGACATCCCCGATGCAGACCGAAGGGGTGTCGGCCAGTACCTTCTGATGAATTACCAGTGGCTCGACCGCAAAGAGCGGCACACCCTGTGGAGGATAGTCACCGAACAGATGCCGAAAGACCGCCCGATGGCCGAGATGGTGCTTCCGTACCTTCGGATCATCGAGCCCTACGCCCAGCTCACAGTTATCGTGAGGGTTCTCTCCAACGAGGCTTTCGGGGGGCGGGAAGCTCTCAGCAGACTGCTTTCGTCGGGACGCAGCGATATAGCCGACGTTTCCATACGGGCTGTCGAGAGGATACTCGAGAGCAGAAGCGTCGAGGCCAGGGCCAAACTGCCCTGGTTCCTTCTGTGGAACCGGGATTCCCTTGGTCCCGAGGCAGGCAGCGCCCTTCGAACCCTTTCGGAAGACGCATCATCCACAGTGCGTGCTGCGGTCGCTTCAGGGGCCCGGTTGCTCGGGCTCTGCACGGAAGAGACCGGGATCCTCCTCGAGCTTCTTGCCGCTGATCCGGAGAGGGCTGTGAGGGCGGCGGCGGGTGAGGCCGGAGGGGAGTTCTGGGGCCGGGAAGAGACCAGGCGCTACCGTATCGCCGAAAAGCTGATCAACGACTCCGATTCGTTCGTGAGACTGAGGACTTTTTCGGGGTTTTTCCGGTCGGTGAACCTTTCCCCCCAGGAAAGGATGCCACTCATTGCAATAGCACTTGGGGATCCTTCGGCTCCCGTGCGCCTCGAGGCCCTCTGGGCGGTCGAGCACCTGGGGTGCGTCGACAGCCCGGCGCTCGAGGAACACCTTGCCGACCTCCTCACCGATCCCGCGGAGGATGTGAGGCTTGCGGCGGTGAGCATAGTGACCAGACACCCCGACATAACCAACAGCAGCACATTGCGCGCCAAGATGCCCGACCTGTTCCTGGGACGGCTGGACAACGGGGGAGGCATAGCGGGAGAACTCAGCACGGCGCGGCGTATCCAGTATGACCTGATGCCCGCGGGTCCCCCCAGTCTCGACGGGTACGACATTGCCTCCTACTACAGGCCCGCCCGGGAGGTTGGGGGAGATTATTACGACTTTTTCTCACTTTCCGGGAACAATCTCGGGCTCGCAGTGGCCGACGTGACGGGCAAGGGCATTCCAGCGGCACTGACCATGGCCGGTCTCAAGGGAAGCCTCTCCGCAAATGTCCAAAGCATATTCAGCATCAGCGAGGTCATGTTCAGGGTGAACAACGCCATGCTGACGGGAACACAGGTGACGGGGCTTATAGGGCTTTTCTACGGGGTGCTGAACATCGATTCGGGAAGGCTGACTTATGTCAATGCCGGACACAATCCGCCCCTGCTCGTTAAAAGGGGCGGCGAGACGGTCGTCCTCGACACGGGCGGACTCATCCTGGGCTTCAAACCGGATGTCCGGTACGACTACGGTGTACTTGAGATGAAGGCGGGGGACGTGCTGGTCCTCTACACCGACGGGATAACCGAAACCATGGACCCGGAAGACAACGAATTCACCATGCAGGGGCTCATTGCCGCGGTCATGCGCCACAAGGACCTCGGTTCGACACAGATCGTACGGAAGGTTCTCGAAGAGGTTCAGAACCATGGCAGCCAGGCGCCCCAGGCGGATGACCGGACCCTGGTCATCGTGAAACACAGGTAGTCGAATGTCAGGAATTCTCTTCCTTCTTTCGGACTTTGGAAGCAGCGACTGCTACACTGCCCAGATGAAGGGCGCCGTTCTGTCATTCTTCGGAGAAGGCGTCACCATGATCGACCTGACTCACTCCGTGAGTCCGGGCTCTATCAGCCAGGGGGCTTATCACCTGATGACTTCCGTGCCCCGGCTTCCCGACGGCTCGGTGATCCTTGCGGTGGTCGATCCCGGGGTTGGAACCGCAAGGAGGGGGCTGGCGTGCCGGGTGGGAGAGAGGATCGTGTTGGGTCCCGACAACGGTCTTCTGTCATGGCTCGACGCTGATGAGGTCCGCATACTCCCCCCGCCCGGCCCCGGAGCTTCAACGACGTTCCACGGCCGCGACTGGTTTGCCCCCATGGCGGCCAGATTCCTGGTCAACCCGGGCTGGCTTTCATTTCTTGAACCATGTACCAACCCTGTTACCCTTCAAAGGGGAGAAACCGTGCTTTCCAGCGGTACAATCACCACAGCGGTGGTCCACGTTGACACGTTCGGCAACTGCGTTCTCTGGGCGTCGCCGGAGCATCTCCATGGGCTTCGTCCCGGTAGCGTGTCGGTGCGGCAAAACAGGTTTTCGGCAGCACTTTCGATCACCTACGAAAACGGCGCGCCGGGGGCCGATGTCCTGCTCGTTCCCGGAAGCCAGGGGCTTCTGGAGCTTGCCGTGCCCGGCGGTTCCGCCCGGGAACTGCTGGGTCTCTCGGCGGGCGACCCCGTACTCATTGAGGAGGAGTCATGAGCTCTAGCCTTGTGGGGTTGCTGCTGCATTTCTATCAGCCACCCACCCAGGACCCCGGGACGGTCCGGAAGATCGATTCCGAGTCTTACAACCCCGTTTTCAGGCTCCTGCGGGATTCGGGCTCAAAGGTCACTGTTAACGTCAATTATTCCCTGACGGAGCAACTCGCCCTTCACTGCCCCGAAACCCTCGAGCTGATAAAAGCTTGCAGCGGATGCGAATTCACCCAGAGCGGGGCGTTTCACCCCCTGCTGCCCCTCATCCATCCTGAAGAGGTGGAGAGGCAGCTCATGATAAACGGCGAGGGCAACCGACGCCTGATCCCCCGCTTCGGCGAGCCCGGCGGGGTTTTCCCGCCGGAGATGGCACTGGACGGCAGGACCGCCTCGATCCTCGCCGGACTTGGTTACCGCTGGACCATCACCGACGATGTTCCCTGGGTTTTCACGGGCAGGGAGGCGCCCGCTGCCTGGATTCCCGTTTATAAAGGCATAAAGGTGCTTCTGAGATCGAACTTCTGGAGCAACTTCATCTCCTTCCACGGCGACGACGGCGGTCTGATTGCCAGGCGCCTGATCAAGGAGATGCGGGGATGGATGGGCAACCAGGACTCGTACATAGTTGTCGCCATGGACGGAGAGACGTTCGGCCATCACCGTCCCGGAGCGGTTGAAGGTTTTCTCAAGCCCTTTCTCGGTGAGCTTTCGGAATGTGACGGCGCAAGCCTCGCCACGGTCGGCGAGATCGCAGAACGTTTCCCGGGACGAGAGGAGGAGGTTCCCGCCGGCAGCTGGTCAACCTCTCCCTCGGACATGGAGCGCGGGGTACCCTTCCCGCTGTGGGACGATCCGGCGAACCTCGACCATCAGTATCTGAGGCTGCTTCAGAACACCGTTCTTGAGCGCGCCAGATCATGCGATTCGGCAAATGTTGCCCGTCTTGCCGATGAAATGTTATACTCGTGCCCGTTTTGGTGGGCTTCTTCGGGCCGCTATTGTGCCCTTCAGGTCCGAAGAGGCATTTCGGCGATTCTCGGGACTGCCCTGGCCATTTCCAGGGAGTACTCGGACAGAACTTTCATGGATACCGTGATGACCCTAGCGGGCGGTATCCCGGCCATGATCCGAAAGGATGACTGATGCCCAAGAAGAAGGACAGATCCTTTACCGCAAAGCTTGCCCACGAAACCAGGACGATCCACGTGGAGATCTGCAAGGTCTGCGGCAAGGAGAAACAGCCCATCGTCCACGTGGCGTGCGCGTACGGAGAGACGGGCACCTGGCGCCCCCAGAGGCGCAGGGTGAAGGTTTGCGACTGCAACCGCACCGAGGTTTACGGATAGAGGTTCCCTTGTCGTGAAGGACCTTGACGGGGTTCTGCTTCTCACAGCCGGGTTCGGCAAAAGGGCAGAACCCCTTTCCCTTTTGCGACCCAAGGCTTTGCTCCCGTTCAGGGACCAGACCCTTCTGGGCCTCATGGCGAGGGAGGCTGGACGGCTCGATCCGAACCGTCTGGCGGTGAATGCCAGCCGTTGCCCCGACCTCATCCTTGAAGAAACACAAAAGACCTCACGCAGAGAAGCTGAGCTTCTTTTCGAGGAGAGACCGCTTGGCGCTGCGGCAACCCTGGCGGGTCTTTCGGGAACCATGACCGGCCCCTGGATGCTGATGAACACCGACATGATAGTAAGGGCCGATCTCGAGGGTCTTTTCCGGCAGCACCGGTCTTCCGGAGCTCTGTGCACCCTTTTGTGCGGTGACTTTCCCGGTTACGGCAACTATGGTTCAGTGATCGTTGGCGGTGTTCCGAGGCACTACATGGGGGTTTGCGTGATTGAACCCGAAGCTGCCCGGCGGGCGGCGGAGTTACAGGGCTTCCAGGGGCTTCTCTCACCCCTTATTATCGGAGAACCTGCCGCATATGAGCAGGTCGGGGAGTGGGCCGATATGGGCGAAGTCGACATATACCGGCGTAATCTTCTTGCTCACGGTGGTTTCATCCACCCCGGGGCAAGTGTTTCGCCCGGTGCGAACATCCTCGGGAACTGTCACGTATCGGAGGGGTGCGTTGTGGAATCCGGAGCGGTCATAGAGGATTCAGTGATGCTTGAGGGCTCTTCGGTCAGTGCCGGCGCCAGGCTTGAAAACTCGGTACTGTCATGGTTTGCCCGAAGGAGCGGTCTTGCACACCATCAATGACGAGTTCCGCAGGTGGCTGACGGACAGGTATCCAGACATCGACGGCATCTCAGCCATTTCCGGGGATGCCTCGAACCGAAGGTTCTTCAGATTCACTGCCAAAGGCGCGTCCTTCGTCGCAATGGACAGCCGACGCGTACCGCTCTGGCCCTGGATGGACGTTCACAGCCTCCTCCAGAAGCATGGTTTCCCTGTTCCCGTGCTTTATCACTGCTCTCCCGACTTGGGCTTTGCCGTTCAGGAGGACCTGGGACCCGTGAGGCTTCTGGACATCGAGAGCCCCGAAGCCTACCTTGTCCTTACAAGGCAGGCACTGGACATGCTGAAGCTGCTTCACAAGAACATTCCGAAAGAATCTGCCAAATCCTCGGTCGCCGGCAGGCGTTACTTCACCGCCAGCTTTTTCATGGCGGAGATGGAGCACACGCTTGAACATCTCTTCTTCAGGCTTCTCAGGGTGCCCCTTGACCAGCTTCTGGACCTTCAGCTCCACCTCAGGGGGCTTTGCGAAAGGGCAATGGAGGGCAACACCGTACTTTGCCACCGTGACTACCACGGCGCGAACCTCATGGTGAAGGACAACAGGCTCAGGATCGTGGACTGGCAGGACGCCAGGCTCGGTCCCGCAACCTACGATGCCGCCAGTCTTCTTCGCGACAGCTACAGGGACATCGGGGACGAATGGAAGCACACCGCGCTGCAGTACCTGACCGGTCCCGGGGGCTCCAACATCTTTCATTTCATATTCACCGCCGTTCAGCGGAACGTGAAGGCTCTGGGCACGTTCGCCTGGCAGTACAGGGCGCTGGGCAGGTCAAGGTACCTGGCGCACATCCCGAGAACGCTCAGATACCTCGAAGAGTACCCTGAGTACTGTCCCTCGGTGAGGCCGGCGGTTGAACGGATCATCAGCCTGGTGGAAAACCACGTCGGCGAGATCGATCTCAGGGCCTTCCGCGAGCAGGACGACCCGGTCATTCTCGAACAGCAATAGGGGAGACATTCACCATGGAACGGATACTCACGGGTGACCGACCCACCGGTCCCCTTCATCTCGGGCATTACGTCGGTTCACTTCGGAACAGGGTGAAGCTTCAGGACTCCCTGGACACCTTCATAATCATCGCGGACGTCCAGGCCCTGACCACCCACTGGGAAACACCCGGCCTTCTGAAGGTCCACGCCCGTGAAGTGGCGCTCGACAACATAAGTGCGGGTCTGGACCCTGACCGAACAAGCATCTTCATTCAAAGCATGGTTCCCGCCATCGCCGAGCTCACTGTGCTTTTCGGGCTCTTTGTTACGGTCAGCAGGCTCAGGCACAACCCAACCATCAAGACCGAAGCCAGGCAGTACGGCTACACCGACATGACGTACGGCTTCCTCGGTTACCCCGTGAGCCAGGCCGCCGACATCCTGTTCTGCAGGGCCAACCTGGTGCCCGTGGGTGAGGACCAGCTTCCCCACGTCGAGGTCACGCGGTTCGTGGCAAGGCGTTTCAACGAGCTTTACGGCGAAGTCTTTCCCGAGCCCAGGGCTCTGGTGAGCGACATTCCAAGGCTTGTGGGGCTGGACGGGGGCGCAAAGATGAGCAAGTCCCTCGGGAACGCGATCTACCTGAAGGACAGCCCGGAAGAGGTCAGGGTAAAGGTCATGTCAGCCGTGACCGACCCCGCCAGGATAAGGAAGGACGACCCAGGTCATCCCGAGGTGTGCACTGTCTTCGCCTGGCACAAAGCCTTCAACGCCATCGAGGTCCCGGAGATCGAATCATCGTGCCGGGCTGGAACCATCGGCTGCGTCGCGTGCAAGAAGAACCTTATCCGCATTCTCAACGAGCTTCTTGACCCTGTGAGGGAGCGGCGGGCCCGGTACGACAGACCCGGCGTGGTGGAGGAGATAGTTGCGCGGGGAACCGAGTCCGCCCGGAGGGAGGGCGCCCTGACCATGGAACTGGTGCGCCAGGCGATGAAGATCGACTACGAAGGAATGGGTGCGCAGTGAAACTGTACAACTCCGTCACCAGGACGAAAGAGGATTTCGAACCCCTGAACCCGCCCTTCGTGGGCGTTTACGTCTGCGGACCAACCGTCTACGGCCACAGCCATCTGGGTCACGGGAAAAGCTACGTCGGCTTCGATGTGCTTGTTCGCTGGCTGCGCAGCAGGGGCTACACCGTGAGGTACGTTCAGAACATTACCGATGTCGGGCACCTCACCGACGACGCCGACCAGGGCGAAGACAAGCTCCAGAAGCAGGCCGTGCTTGAAAAGCTCGAACCGATGGAGTTGGCGGAAAAGTACACCGCCAGCTACTTCCGTGACATGGACGCCCTCAACAACCTGCGTCCGGATGTTTCTCCACGGGCTTCGGGCCACATACCCGAGCAGATCGAACTCGTTCTGAAGCTCCTTGCCGGGGGGCACGCCTACGTCAGCGGGGGCAATGTGTACTTCGACGTCTCATCCTTTCCCCGGTACGGCAGGCTCAGCGGCCGGAGCGGGGAGGACGCCATGGCGGGTACAAGGGTGGAAACGGCCTCCGACAAGCGCGACCCGAGGGATTTCGCACTGTGGAAGAAGGCCGAAGCCGCTCACCTTCTTCAGTGGAACAGCCCCTGGGGACGCGGGTATCCGGGCTGGCACCTCGAGTGCAGCGCTATGTCCATGCGGTACCTCGGCGACACAATAGACATTCACGGGGGAGGGCTCGAGAACTCATTCCCCCACCACGAGTGCGAGATCGCCCAGAGCGAGGCCGCGACAGGAAAACCCTTCGCCCGGTTCTGGCTTCACAACAACATGGTGACCGTTGACGGAAGGAAGATGGGTAAAAGCCTGGGCAATTTCACGCTTCTCCATGACCTGTTCGACAGGTTCGACCCCATGGTGGTGAGGCTTTACATACTCAGAAGCCATTACCGCAGTCCGCTCGATTTCAGCGACCAGGGCCTTCAGAGCGCCGAAAGCGCACTTGAAAGGCTTGTCTCGTTCCGAAACAGGCTGGAAAAAGCCCCTTCCGCCCCTTCCGGCAGGGCGGAGGAACTCTGCACTGGAACGACAAAAGCATTTACGGAAGCAATGGATGACGACCTGAACACCCCCCAGGCGCTTGCTGTGCTCTTCGACTTCGTCAGGGCCGGCAACACGATGCTGGACACTGGTGAGGGCGGAGCCGAGCCCATGGCCGAAACCCTCGACTCCCTGGCCGGTGAGATACTGGGGCTAAGGCTGCGCGGAGCGGGCCGTTCTGCCGGAGTGGAAGAGGTGTGCGGGGTTCTCGCCCGTCTGAGGGGCGTGCTCAGGACCAGAAAGATGTTCGAAGAGGCCGACGACATGCGCCGGAGCCTGGAATCGCTGGGGTTTAAGGTCAAGGACCTGCCCGGGGGGGAGAGCGAGATCAGCCCGGGGGGCGCTTCGGCTCATTAGAACCGGTCGACTAGAGGTATCCCAGTCCACGCAGGGCGTTTGTCATGGCCTGGTCCATATCAGCCGGCTCGGGATGCCCTGCGGGCGGAGTCGCCCAATACCACAGTGCGCTTTCAACCAGGGAAGAATCAACCTCATCCAGCATTGACGTTTCCAAAGGGTCGTTATCGAGATTGAACTGCATCGAAGCATCATCGCTCTGCTGCCAGTGCAGTTTCATGTTTCCCCGCCTCACAGCGACCCATGGTCCAAAGGACGTTACAAGACTCGAGAAGACATCCCTTGATCTCAAGTTTCTGCCGGATGAAAGAAGGTCCTGCCCTTCAGCCCATTCCGGCACGCTTAGACCACAAATCGAGAGCACCGTTGGCAACACGTCTATCTGTGCCGCCACTGCTTCAGCTTCGGTGTCGGGATCAAGCCCGGGACCGGTTATGATGAGTGGAATGGAAAGCAGTTCCTGGTACAGAGTATGTCCGTGGCCAACTCCGCAGTGTTCGTAGAACTCCTCGCCGTGGTCGGCCGTGATTATGAACCATGTGTTCGATGTCAGGCCGCGCTCACCCAGTACCGCGACCAGACGGCCGATATTCCGATCCACGAATGCTATCTCTCCATCGTAAAGTGCTTCGAGATTGGCAATGTCTGTTGAGTCTGGAACCTCGTTGCCGCAGTTCACGGGTGCCGTTGCCGCCTTTCCGCCCCAGTCGGCGTTGTAGGTTCCCGTGTAATCAGGGTTCGTGAAAAGTGTGTCATAAGGAGCGGGAGGGGAGTACTTCAGGTGGGGATCGTAGAAATGAATGACAAGAAAAAGAGGCTTGTCCGGATCGTAACCGCCTCCAGAATTAGTGTTTAGCCAGCGGTTGATGTCGTTGACCGTATCTTCCGCATTCCTGACAAGTCCCTCTTCCACTGAACTCTCGCAGCTGTAGAATTGGAACCCCCTGTGAAAGCCGAATTCCGGGCTGAGAAAGACAACATTGAAAAAAGCCGCGGTCTGATACCCGTTTCCTGCCATGATGGTTGGAAGGGTTGCAAGCGAAGGGTCCAGGCCAAAGAATGCACCATCCCAGAAACCGGTTCCATGAACCCTGTGCGTAAGCCCTGTCATCATGGAAGCCATTGAGGGAAGTGTCCATGAACTCTGGGCCTGAACGTTCCTGAACGTGACACCTGAAGCCGCAAGGCTGTCGATGTTCGGAGAAGTGTTCCTGTGGTATCCGTAGCAGCCCAGATGATCCTGTCTTAGTGTGTCGATGACTATAAGGACTATGTTGGGCCTTGAGTGCGGGGTTGAACACGACATGACAAGAAGCAAAGAAATGAATAGACATAAACGCATGCTTAAGCATTTTGATGAGACAATATACCTGAATACTGCCTTTGAACTCATTCCATAGCCCTCTCAGTTTACTGAGTTGCTTCACTTCTCCATCGGATAACTATACCCTGCTCCCGAACTTTTGAGAAGGATTCCACACCAATATCTCCGAGCATTCCTGAATGCCCGGTGAGAGGGAACAAAAGTGATTTCATGCTGGTCGAGACTGCAGAAGGAATAAGGCTGGATGAGCCCGGGGGTGTGAAAAGGGGGGCCGAAAGCCCCCCCCCGATATCACACTTTTGAAGCTTCCGCAGCAGCCTTCGAGGCCATGCGGCTCTGGATGCGCCGCGCCTTGTTGGGGTGCACAAGCCTTGTCTGACCGGCCTTGTCAAGAAGGCTCTGGGCCTTCTTCATGACGTCGGCCTTTTCTTCGGTGCCGGTGGTTTCAACCACCCTGCGCAACGCTGTGCGAAGTCTGTTAAGCTTGCTGCGGTTGCGAAGTCTTTTTTCAATGTCGGTGTTGTGTCTCTTGACCGACTGCCTGCTCCTTGCCAACGAACGGCTCCTTTCACAGTATAGCCAGAACTGAAACCCGAAAGTGTTTCCGGGGTATACACGTGTGAAGGGCGAAACTATTTGTTTCATGCCCATTTGTCAATGTTCAGGAGGATACAATGAACCGTTGCGCTGCACTGTGTTTAGTTCTGCTTCTCACACTTTCATCCGGGGCTTTCGCCTGGCGTCTGATCCGGATACCCTCCCTCACAGACTCAGACTTCTCAAGCATCGCTTCCATGGGGTACGACATTGCCAACAGCAGCAGAAGTGAGGGCTTTGTTGACGTCATGGTCGAAGACCGTTTCGTTGAAGAGACCATGCTGAGGTTCCCTCACGCCAAGGTCCTCCCCGCAGAGTGGGCTCAGCCCATGAACGACCAGAGCAGGAACGAGTTCGGATACTATTACGGCCCCAACGAGAACAATGCGTTCTGGGCCAATCTTGCCGCCGGAAGCGACCTTGTGGACACCCCGGTTGCCTTTGCCCAATCCTATCAGAACCGTGACATTTATCACGTCAGGATCACCAACGCCGGTTCCGATGCTCCAGTCATCTTCTTCAACGCTCTCACCCACGGCCGCGAACCGGGGGGCAACTCCGCCCTCATCGACTTCGCACAGTGGCTCACCAGCGAATACGGCAGCGATACCATGGCAACCTTCATTCTCGACAATGCCCAGGTCTACTTCGTTCCCATGGTGAACATCGATGCCTACTACTACAACCTTCCCAGCGGCGCTCCCAATCACAGGAAGAACCTCAATTTTACTTCGGGCACAGGGATCGACCTTAACCGCAACTGGGGCTACATGTGGGGGTACGACAACATCGGTTCAAGCCCCGACCCCTACAGCGAGACGTACAGAGGCACTGCGGCCTTCTCCGAAGTCGAAACACAGGGTCTGAGTGATCTGATGGTGGAACTGATGCCCCTTGGTGGCTTCAACTTCCATACCTATGGCGGTTACCTGATCTACCCGTGGGGTTACAACAACCAGCCCACTCCCGATCAGGCCACTTTCCAGAGCTGGGGCGCCCAGATGGCGGGTCCCGTCGGTTACGACTGGGGCAGGTGCTACGAGGTCCTGGGCTACTCCTCCAACGGCGATGCCTGCGACTGGGAGTACGGTGATCAGGGCATGTTCTTCTTCACCCCCGAGGTTGACGACAACGGTTTCTGGGGTTCCCAGAACGACACGACGCTCATCGTGACCAACAACCTCGAATGCCGTTCAATGAGCAAACTGCTCTGCATGAACCTGCTTGGCAGTGTCGGCATCGAAGCGCAGGAATACGCTGGTGTCGGCGAAGGCGTTGAGCCCTCGGTGGACATCAGCGCGAACCCAGTGGGATCAGTGCTCTCCTTCACCGTGCAGGGGTTCGGCGCTCCGATCGTCTCTGTTCTTGACCTTTCAGGAAGGGTTGTCGCCAGGGTTTCCGATTCGGGTTCGTGGGCGGTTCCCTCCGGGATGTCAAACGGGATCTACTACCTCGTTGCACGGGAAAACGGCGCTTCAGCCAGCAGGGCCTTCACAGTACTGAGGTAGGGATGCCCCCGGACTCCTACGGCAGTCACTACCAGGTTCTTGGGATCGGAAGAAGGGCATCCAGGGAAGACGTTGACCTGGCTTACTTCGAGCTCGCAAGGAAGCTTCACCCGGATGTTGCAGGTGATTCACCCGAGACGGTCTCGAAGTTCGCCAGGATCAACGAGGCATACCTCGTCCTGAGCGATCCCGCTGAACGGGAGAAGTACGACGAGGAAATAGCCGAGACAATGCCCTGGGAGCCCGAACCGGTGGTAACCGGCGAGCCCGTCCCACGGGAAGAGTCCGCAGAAGAGGAAGTCCCTGAAGAGCAGGCGCCTGTTCAGGAGAATAAGCGCCGGGTCGAAACTGTTGATGTTCCCAGACCCGGTGGCGCCATGGACCCACGCACTCTTGCCAGGATCAAGGCCGCCGCGGGCAAGCTGATCCGGGGGGGGGATTTCTGGAAGTCGGGCGACCTTCTCAACAAGGCGTCGATGGCATTCCCCAAAGACCCCGAGGTTCGGCGGATGCAGGCGATGGCCGCCGACGGCAGGGGAAGGCTGCGTGAGGCCGCAGAATTCATGAAGGCGGCGTGTGAGGCCGAGTACTTCAACCCCGAGAACCACTTCCTCCTCGGAAAGGTTTACACGAAAGCGGAGCAGTTCGCTCTTGCAAGAAAGAGCTTTGAGAACGCATTATCCTGGCAGGAGGATCATGAGGGCGCCAGAAAGGCGTTGGAGGACCTCGACAAGCTCGAGGGCAAGGGTTCTCCGATCTGGAAGAAGCTTTTCCGGGGGCGGAAAAAATGAATGAGAAGCTTTATTACCCCATCAGTGAGGTTTGCAGGATCCTTGACCTCAAACCCCATGTTCTCAGGTACTGGGAGACGGCCTTTCCCATGCTCAACCCTCACAAGAACAAGGCGGGCAACAGGGTTTACAGACCCGGAGATGTTCGCACGCTGCAGTACATAAAGAAACTGCTGTATGATGAGGGGTACACCATCGACGGCGCAAAGAAGAAGCTCGAGGACATGAAAAAGGTTCAGGGCCAGATGGCGCTTGAACTCGAACCCGAGCAGGCGCCCGCCGGAGATGAGCCGGATGACGGTCTGGATTCCGTCCGAAGCGAACTCCGCGACATCATCAGGGTGCTCTCGAGCGACCCCATGAAGGTTGACGGAGGCGGTGGGCAGGATTAGGATTACGGCTCCGCCGGGGCGTAGCGCAGTCCGGTAGCGCACTTGAATGGGGTTCAAGTGGTCGCTGGTTCGAATCCAGTCGCCCCGACCAGGTAAAAAGAGGCCTTCGGGCCTCTTTTTCAACAGGGAGACCCGATGCAAAATCACCTTTATGCTGCAGGTGAGCTTTCGCGCCGCCTTGGACAGCTGTACCCCGAGGCTGATCCCAGGGTTATAGAAGCAATGGCTCAGACCCCCCGTGATCTCTTCGTGAGCCCCGCATTCGCGCATCTTGCCTACACCGACGCTGCACTGCCCATCGGCTTCGGCCAGACCATCAGCAAGCCCGCCACCGTGCTGAGAATGCTCTCAGCGGTTTCCAAGGCCTTCGGGGGGTTGCTGCTCGAGGTCGGCAGCGGAAGCGGATACCTTGCAGCCGTCGCCTCCCACCTGTTCGACAGGGTCGTTTGCGTGGAGACGGTCCTTGGGCTAGTGAATTCCTCCAGGGTGCTCTTCGACAGGATCGGCATCAGGAACGCCGTGGTGCACTTCGGCGACGGATCTCTGGGCTGGCCGGCCCTTGCGCCATACGATGCAGTGCTTTACAGCGCCGGCGCCCCATCCCTTCCCCGGGATGTTGCGGCCCAGCTTAAGACCGGGGGGCTTGCAGGAATACCGGTGGGTGACCGGAACACCCAGACATTCACAGTTCTAAGTAAGGGGGAGTCGGGTATGGAGGAAAGGGAAACCTTTCAGTGTGCATTCGTGCCCCTGGTTGGGAAAGGGGGCTGGAATGGGTGAAACCGTCTCGCTCGCCGTTCTGCGCTGGATGTCGGGGTTGCCCGGGGAACTCACCATGCTTCTCATCTCCGCTCTTCCGCTGACCGAGCTCAGGGCAAGCATTCCGGTGGCCATGACGCTTATGGCCGATTCGTGGCAATGGCCGTGGTGGAAGGTGTATCTGCTTGCAGTGGCCGGGAACATGATACCGGTCCCTTTCATTCTGTGGTTCCTCGGACCCGTGA
The DNA here is from genome assembly GCA_002436025.1 of candidate division Hyd24-12 bacterium UBA6080. Taxonomy (GTDB): domain Bacteria; phylum Fermentibacterota; class Fermentibacteria; order Fermentibacterales; family JCC-6; genus UBA6080. Next base: position 137,534 of record DIXM01000001.1, on the reverse strand, counting down.
GCGGATGGCTGAGCCGCTGGAGGCTCTTTGACAGGTTTTTCAAATGGCTCTTCGAGAGAACGAGAAGGAAGGCCGGAGCCAACGTTCAGAAGTACAGGGCTCTTGGACTCGCTGTTTTCGTGGCCATCCCCCTTCCCTTCACAGGCGCCTGGACGGGGGCCATGGCCGCCTTCCTTTTCGACATCCCCCGCAGGCTTGCCCTCCCATCGATTGCCCTGGGTGTCTGCGGTGCGGGGGCGGTGGTCATGCTTATCGTGACAGGAGTATTTGCGGCTTTGGGCTTTCTTCTTTAGATTTGTCCCCTGTTGGTCGTCGGGGCGTAGCGCAGTCCGGTTAGCGCGCCTGGTTCGGGACTAGGAGGCCGGAGGTTCGAATCCTCTCGCCCCGACCACTTTTCCTTGGAGTGCGGATGAAGTTTGTCAGTGTCATTGGGGGGGCATCCGCGCAATCCTCCGTTCTGGATGCCGCCAGGCTTCTGGGCGTGGAGCTTGCCGCCTGCGGTTACGCAGTGGTTTGCGGCGGGCTGGGGGGAGTGATGGCTGCTGTCTGTCAGGGCGCTGCGTCCAGGGGGGGCGTCACCGTGGGTATCCTTCCGGGGGACAGGCCTCAAGACGCCAATCCGTTCGTGGGTATCCCCATACCCACGGGGACGGGTTCTGCACGGAACAGGGCCGTTGTTCTTTCGGGTTTCGTAGTGTGCGCCCTCGACGGGGGCTACGGAACGCTGTCCGAGATAGCTTTCGCATTGCAGGCCGGAAAACCCGTCTGCGCCATGGGGGAGTGGTCTTCGGTCCCCGGCGTGACTCCCGTGAAGACAGTTGATGAGATAATGAAGTTCGTAAGAGAAGCGGAAGGGAACCGTGATGCTCAGCGTTGAACAGCTCGCAGGTCTCATCAGGAACGTTCCGGACTTTCCCATTCCGGGCATTCAGTTCAAGGACATCACAACGGTGCTCGCCCATCCCGGGGCTCTGGGGGATGCTGTCACCCACCTCGAGAACCTTCTGGGCGGTGTTGAGTTCAACGCCGTTGCCTCCATCGAATCCAGGGGGTTCGTCTTCGGGGCGGTGCTTGCGGCCCGCAGGGGCATTCCGCTGGTACTCATCAGGAAACCCGGCAAGCTCCCGGCCGACACGCTGTCACAGGAATACTCGCTGGAATACGGAACGAACACCGTCGAGATGCACCGGAACGCCGTTCCAGAGGGGAGCAGGGTTCTCATCGTGGATGACCTTGTGGCAACCGGCGGCAGCGCCGCTGCGGCCGCTTCACTGATAAAGAGGGACGGCTCAACCCCTGTGGCGGCGGCATTCATGATCGACCTGACAACCCTGGGCGGCGCCGAACACCTGAGAAGGACCGGATTGCCCGTGTACTCCCTGATGGAGATCGAAGTCGATGAGTAGGGTGAAGTCGCCGGTTCCTTTCGGGATAGGAGTGGCTCTCACGGTCGCAGGCATATGGGGAGTCATCGTGAGCTCCAATCCTTCGGTGCTTGTGCCGGTTGTGATAGGTGTATGCCTCGTGCTGACGGGTTGGCGGGGTGGACGCAGGCTCACTGTTCTGCTGGGTCACGTGATCGTTGCCTGCGGGTGTTTCCTCACGACTTTGGGCATCTACCTTCTTCCATACGCAAAACCCGACATTGCTCACATTTTTGGTTTTCCCCTGTTCTGGGGGCTTTTCTCGATACTCGGTGGCATCTGCACGATCTACCATGGCTTCTGCCACTGCGTTTGCGGTGCGAAACAGTCTTCCTTGCTCACCAAAGTTGAAAGGAGTAACTGATGCTTTTCAGACGCACGATGATCATCGCCCTTCTTCTCGGGGTAACCCTTCTTTTCTCGGGCTGCGGCGAAGGCCCTGCCCCCGTGGCCGATGAGGGCAACGGGGAAACCGTCACACCGGACGAACCCGTCATCGGCGACGCTGACGCCGTTCTCGGGGAAGCTTCCGAAGACTTCATCGCCGTTATGGACGAGATGCCCGAGGCCGCTCCCGGCCAGTGGATCTCCTTCAGGAGCGATTCTGCCGAAGGCGAGTTCTCCATCTCCATTCTCAGAAGCGAGGATGTCGCGGGCGTAACCTGCCTCTGGTACCAGATCGCCGTTGAAGAGACGGTTTTCCAGATCCTTCTCGACCAGGCCATGTTCGACACCCTCAAGGACGAGATGCAGGTCTTCATGGCCGAGATGGGCGACGACCCCACTGCGTGGCTTCAGACCAATTTCGCCGAGGGCAACACCTCGCAGCTCTTCATGCCCGAGGATGACCCCGCCCGCATGATGACCTTCGTCCGCTCCATCAAGATGATCAAGATCAAGTCCGAGGAAGAGATCATCGCCATCGACATGACCGGTGTTCCTGAGATGGTCGAGTCCATGATCGCCCAGAACCCCGACATGTTCGACCAGGCCGGTGCCCAGATCACCGCCGACTCCGACTCCAGCTTCCAGGAATTCCTCACCAAGGTGCAGGAGGCTGAATTCGTCCTTGATTTCGAGGATGTTACTGTCGCCAATGAAACCATCGGCTGCATCACCCTTGCCATCAGCCATCCCGACGAGGGCACGATCAACCTTGCCTTCAGCAGCGAACTTCCCATCTTCCCCCTCGCCGAGGCATCTGCCGATCCGCTTGACCCCGAGAACGAAGGCGGACGTATCTACGTCAGCGGGTACGGTTTTGACGGCGCCGAAGACCTCATTCCCGGCCCCGCCACCACGACCATCCCCGCCGCCATGATGCTCCAGGGCCTCATGCAGCAGCAGCCTCAGTAACCTCGGGGACGGACTTAGATAGTTTAGTTTGTTGAGGTAAAGAAAAGGGGGGCAGTCACTAGTGATTGCCCCCCTCTTTTTGCCTGCTGTTGGAAAGAAACCGATTCGCCCTGTGTTGTAGCGGATTTTCCCGCGGCTTTCTATAATGCTTCCCATGAACGAGAACCTCTTTCAGAATCAATCCGACACCCCCCTCGCCGAAGCGTTGAGACCCGACGGCCTCGACGACATCGTTGGTCAGGAACATCTATTGGCGCCAGGTGCGCCTTTTCGAAGAGCACTTGAAACCGGATCACTGGGTTCGTTCATACTCTGGGGTCCACCGGGTACCGGCAAGACTACCCTTGCCCTGGCCGTGGCGGCCAGGGGCGGGGAAACCTTCGTGAGGTTCAGCGCTGTGACCGGTGGTGTGGCCGACGTCAGGAAAATCGTCGCCAGAGCTGCCGAGTTTCGAAAGACCGGCGGCGCCACAATGCTGTTCGTCGATGAGATCCACAGGTTCAACCGCGTTCAGCAGGACGCGTTTCTTCCACATGTGGAGAACGGCACCATAAGGCTCTGCGGAGCCACGACCGAGAACCCTTCGTTTCATGTGAACGCACCTCTTTTAAGCAGATGCTCGGTCCATGTGCTTCGGTCCATCACCGATGAAAGCCTGTTTACTCTCATGGAGCGGGCACTTGGTCACTCCATCTTCACACAGAGGTACAGGGTTCGGATCCCCCCGGAAGTGCTCAGTGTTCTGGCAATGGCCGCAGACGGCGACGCCAGACGTGCCCTGAACCTGCTTGAAACCGTTGCTGGAAGCGCAGGCGGCGAAGAGGTGACGGTTGAGGCAGCAAGGAAGGTTCTGAAGTCGGCACCCCTTCTTTACGATAGAAGCGGCGAGGAGCACTACAACCATATCAGCGCATTACACAAGTCCATGCGCTCCAGTGATGTGGATGCATCCCTCTACTGGCTTGCCCGTATGATCCGTTCCGGCGATGACCCCCTCTACATCGGCCGCAGAGTTGTGAGGTTCGCCACCGAAGACGTCGGGATGGCCGATCCTTCAGCCCTGACAGTGGCCATGAGGGCGGTTGACTGTTATCGGTTCCTGGGTTCTCCCGAGGGTGATCTTGCCCTGGCTGAAGCTGTTGTCTATCTGGCTCTGGCCCCCAAATCCAACTCGGTGTACACGGCATGGGGAAGGGCAGTGAAGCTCGCCGAAGAGAAGGGCAGCCTTCCCGTGCCCCATCACCTTCGAAACGCCACCACAGAGCTGATGAAGGTTCTCGATTACGGAAAGGGTTACCAGTACGCCCATGATTCGGAGGAAGGGCTGGTGACCCACCCCAACTTCCCGGACGGTCTTTCGGAGCAGGAGATCTACATCCCCGGAAACAGGGGCCGGGAGGAACGCATATCGGAAATTCTTGCTGATTGGAAAGAAAGAAGGAGCGCCGCCAGGCGAAAGGGGAGGGAATGAGCTTTATCGAAACCTCTGACGGTTTCAGGATCGGGTTCGGCAGGGACGATCTTCCGGGATTGACCATGGAAGGCCTTACCCCCGAACAGATGCCGGTAATGAGGGCCGCATCGGAGCCAGGCAACCAGAGGATGACGGCCAATTCATTCGTTGGCCTTCTTCTGCCATATCACATTCACAACATCAACAACATGCTCGTGGGTGTCCTGGGGAACGCCGAACTTGCTTCGATGTTCCTGCCCGACAACGTGAACCGTGCCATCCCCAAGGTGAGGGACGCAGCTGAAGCAGCCGGAGGGGTAACAAGGTTTCTCAGGGATCTCTCCGAAGCAACGCATCCCAACCTCGAAAGGGCCGCCACTTCGGTTTCGCCACTGGCAAGGCTTGCCAGGTTCATAACACTGGCATGCGGAAGGAGCATAGACACCACTGGCCTTTCCGCACTCGACAGCATGGCAGTGCCCGGCAACCGTGACCCCGCGGCAGCGTACGGAGCCCTTCTGGGAATGGCCACCTGGTCGGTGCTGTGTCTTGGGGGCACCGGCCTGCTCACGGTGGAAAGCACTGAGAACTCAGTGACCCTCATCTGGAAACGGCCCACGGGGGCGGGGAAGCCAATGCTTCCAGGATGCGAGATGGCGGATACGGTCATCTGTGCCGCCGGTGGTCTTGCGGGCCGCGCAGGCTGTCTTCTTCGGGTGAGACGCACTGAAAGCGTCGAGGGCTCTGCAACCCTCGGGGGCGTAACCAATGCAGGGTGATACCGCCGGGGCCATACTCGAACTTCTTGAAGCTGCGGGCAGACTGGATGTGAAGGCTCTTCGGAAACGGTTGCCGCATGAGCTCAAGGATGTTGATGGCGCACTTGAAAAGCTTCTCAGGGAGGGCAGAATAGCCCGGTCGAGCAAGGGAGCGTACGCTCTCATCGAAACCCTGGGAATGACAACGGGGGAGCTTATCTCAAGGACCGACGGCTCAGCCCGGGTGAGGCTTCCAAACGGCGAACAGGTCAACATTGAACCCAGGGACACACGCGGGGCCTGGCATGGCGACCGGGTGATGTTGAGGGTGCTTGAGCCGATGCCCGACCTGAAGAGTTACAGGGGCAGGGTCATCGAGATACTGGAACGGAACCAGACGAAGATCGCCGGTGTTTCAAGACGGGCGGGTGAGGGATGGGTCCTTGACCCTGTGGACCCCAGACTGCCCAGGGGCATCCCCCTTGAAACGGGCGACGCCGTACTGGAGGCAGGCAAGATAGTAACAGGTGAACTCGACTTTCGCTCATCCCGCCCCAGGGTCATCCTCGGGGCTACACTGGGCAATCCGGGTTCTCCCGGCGCCCTCATAGACTCGGTCTGCACCGACAGGAGCCTTCCTGGCCCTTTCATGGACGAGGTTTTGGAGGAAGCCGAGCACGCTGCGGTAAAACCCGTCAACACCGGCGACAGGATGGACGCGAGGGACCTGTTCACGATCACTGTCGACCCGGTGGATGCACGGGACTTCGACGATGCCGTATCCGTTTCGGAGCTGCCCGACGGGGGATACCGCCTTGGGGTGCACATCGCCGATGTTGCCTTTTTCGCGCCACCCGGATCGATGGTGGATGCAGAGGCCAGGGCAAGGGGCACCAGCGTGTATCTACCGGACCGGGTTATCCCCATGATCCCCGAGGTCCTGTCCAACGGAGCCTGCAGCCTTCGCCCGGACGAGGACCGGCTGACCAGATCGGTTTTCATGGACTTCGACAGAAGTGGCAAACGAACCGACTTCACGGTAAGGCCTACGATCATAAGGTCAAGGAGAAGGCTGACCTACGAGCAGGCCCTTGACCTGATGAAGGGTGATTACCATGGAGACCCGGAACTGGAGGAGCTTTTCAGGGTCATTCTGGGACTCAACGGCATTCTGAACCGGCGGAAGGATGAGAGGGGCGCGCTCGACCTTGGTTCGGTTGAGTTCAGGACCCGTTTTGGTGGAGACGGTATGCCCGAGGGCTTCGATCACGTTCCGGACGACATGGCCCACGGCATGATAGAGAACTTCATGGTCGAGGCGAACCGTGCGGTGGCGGATTACTGCCTGTGGCTGGAACTTCCGGTCCTTTACAGGATTCACGGCGACCCCACCCCGGACTCCATGGACAGGCTTCGGGGAAAGCTCTCGACCTTTGAGGTCAGCCTCGGGAGCAAAGGTGTTCCCGACCCCCTTGAATACGCCGCCTTTCTAAGGAGAGCCAAAGACCTTTCCCAATGGCCCCTCATCAGGCAAGCTGCATTGAGGGCGCTTCAAAAGGCAGTGTACAGCCCCTCCAACCTCGGTCACTACGGCCTTGCCCTCGAGAGCTACATGCACTTCACAAGCCCGATCCGCCGCTACCCTGACCTGATAGTCCACCAGTCCCTCGCGCAGTACGAAACTGCCGGCGTGGCGGACGGTGACAGGAACATGAACCTTCTTGCCGAGGTCTGCAGCGGCCTTGAAAGGCGGGCAGCTCAGTCTGAGTGGGATTCGGTTGAACTCATGGCGCTGCTCTACCTTTCTGAAAGACGCGGGAGCGTGTTCAGGGGAATGGTGAGCGACGTGAAGGACTTCGGTGTGTTCGTGAGGCTTCTGGATGTTCCTGTCGAGGGGTTCATACCTGCCCCGATCCTGCGCCGGGCTGCGATCAGGCTCGCCGGCGGAGGCGCCCCGGGCATGCTTCTTTCAGTGGCGGTCATCGAGGCCGACCCCCTGCAGAGACAACTCACGCTCACACCGGTGCCTGACAGGAGCAGTTCATGAAGGAAGGAGCATACGGCAGGCTTGCGGAAGCGATTCAAGCCTGGATCAGGGAGACCGTGGAGAACGCCAGCGCTGCAGGGGTCGTGATCGGGCTGAGCGGAGGACTGGACAGCTGCGTCAGCGCTTCTTTGTGTGCCGGTGCTCTGGGGAAGAGCCGCGTCCTTGGGATAATGATGCCCTGCGGCAACCACCCGGACGACGAGAGGGACGGGAAAAGGATAGCGGACTTCCTTGGCATTGAGAGCAGGACCGTTCGGCTGGACACCGTTCTGGAAGAGATGGTGCAGGCCGGGGGGCTGGACCGCTCCGATGGGATGAACATGGGCAACCTTAAGGCCAGGCTCAGGATGGCCACCGTCTACGCGCATTCGAAGGGAATGCTTGTGGCGGGTACATCCAACCGTTCCGAATACCTGGCGGGTTACTGGACCAAATGGGGTGACGGTGTGGCCGACTTCCATCCTCTTCTGGGCCTCTACAAGGATCAGGTGATGAAACTCGCTGAAGCCATGGAGCTTCCCGGTTGGACGACCGAAAGGGTGCCCTCCGCCGGGTTGTGGCCCGGCCAGAGCGATGAAGGCGAGATGGGCGTCAGCTACCGTGAGATAAAGGACTACTTCACAGGGGGCGCCACAACGGTGTCAGCCAAAGCCGCGGCCAGGATCGGCATGCTCCACGGGGCGAGCCACCACAAGCGCAACCCCATTGCATCGTTCAACGCGGAAAGGTGGTTTCGGGACAATGGCTAAGGCCGCTCTCATAAGCGTTTACGACAAAACCGGTCTTGCTGCGTTCGCCCGTGGGCTCTTCGACATGGGTTACTCCCTTTACGCTTCAGGGGGCACCGCAGGTGAGATAGAGAAGCAGGGAATTCCCGTTATCCCGACTGAAACGATCACCGGCGTTGTCTCACTCCTTGGCGGAAGGGTGAAGACCCTTCACCCGGAGCTGCACGCGGCAATACTCGCTGACGGAGCAGACCGGGAACAAAGGGTCAGTGAGGGCAGGGTGGTGTTCGACATCGTCGCCGTTGATTACTACCCGTTCCACAAGGCGCTTGACCTTCCCGCGGATTCCCGTGAAGCCATCGAGCTGGTGGACGTGGGCGGTCCGACCATGGCCAGGGCCGCGGCGAAGAACTGGACGCACGTTGTGAGCGCTGTTGGTGTGGACTGCTTTCCTGAGGTGTTGGATGCGATCGGGAACAACGGGAACACTCCCGAGTTCAGAAGAAGAATGGCCGCCAGGACCTTCAGTGTCACAAGCGCCTACGACATGCAGGTTGCCCTGAAGCTCGAGGAAGGCTTCACCCCGGTGCTCAGGTACGGCGAGAATCCCCACCAGAAGGCGAAGATCCATTTCACCGAACCGAGAAGGGGCTTTGCAGAAGCCGAGATCCCGGGCGGCAAGGCCATGAGTTTCAACAATTACGCCGACGCTTCAGCGGCATGCGCACTGGCGGCCGATCTTCCCGCCGACCGTTCCGGTGTCATACTTCTCAAACATGGAAACCCATGCGGCGCCGGAGTTGGCAACACAGCGACAGAGGCCTTTGAAAACGCATTCAGGGCAGACAGACAAAGCCCATACGGCGGCATTCTGGCGTGCAACAGGACCATCGACACCGAGCTCACGTCAAGGCTGAAAGAGCTCTTCCTCGAGGTCATCATCGCCCCCGACTACACTGAAGATGCAATGAAAAGACTCCTGAAGCGTCCGAACCTCAGGATCATCGTGCTGACCCCGGCACGTGACACAAAGCCAACCATCAGGAGCATCTGGGGAGGACTTCTGGTCCAGGAGCAGGACAATGCCGTCGAACCCAGGGAAGCCTGGACCACGGTCACCTCACGGAAGCCGACCGACCAGGAGCTGGAAGCTCTGGACATCGCCTGGCGTGTGGTCAAGGGAGTGAAAAGCAACGCAATTGTGATAGGCGACAGCAAAGGTACGCTTGGTGTCGGCATAGGTCAGCCCAGCCGGGTGGAAAGCCTTGACCTCGCAATAAGAAGGGCTCAGAGGGAGGGTAATGACCTCGCGGGTTCGGTTCTGGCCAGCGATGCCTATTTCCCGTTCCGCGACGGCCCTGATGAAGCTGCAAGAGCCGGTGTGAAGGCGATCATCCAGCCCGGCGGTTCTATTCGCGACCAGGAAGTGATCGATGCGTGCAACCAGAGCGGTATCGCAATGGTGTTCACGGGTGTGAGGCACTTTTTGCACTGAAAAGCTGAAGGAGGCTTCCCTGGCCGAAGAGCATGCCTTCACCAACGGCCTGATCGATCAGAGCAGTCCCTACCTGCTGGCCCACGCCCATAACCCGGTGGACTGGCTACCGTGGGGTCCCGAAGCCCTTGAAACAGCCAGAAGCCTCGACAGACCGATATTTCTGAGCATTGGGTACACGGCATGTCACTGGTGCCATGTGATGGAGCGCGAGAGCTTCATGGATATTGACACTGCTCTGATCATGAACAGCCTGTTCGTATGCGTAAAGGTCGACAGGGAGGAAAGACCCGACCTTGACGGGGTATACATGGCGGCCGTCTCGGCCCTGACCGGCCGGGGTGGATGGCCGCTCAGCGTCTTCCTCCTGCCGGACGGCACACCTTTCTACGGAGGCACATACTTTCCTCCCGAAGAAAAAGCTGCCCGATACGGGATGCCGGGTTTTGGCACCGTTCTAAAAAGGGTTTCCGAAGCCTATCGCAACAGGAAGTCCGATCTTGTTTCGTCCGGGAGGGACCTGTGTGAGAGCATTGAGCGTCATGCAGGCATCCGCACCGCGTTCCGACCGCCGGACATCGACCTGATCGATGCGGCCTTGTCAGAGCTGAAGAGGAGCCATGACCCGATGCACGGTGGATTCGGCGGCGCGCCGAAGTTCCCGCAGCCCATGGTGCTTGAGTTCCTTCTTCGCCACCACCATGTCAAAGGAGATGCCGAATCCCTCGCCATCGTGGAGAGGACACTCGACGGCATGGCCCGTGGGGGTGTCTACGACCAGTTGGGAGGGGGGTTTCACAGGTACAGCACGGACGACCAGTGGCTGGTTCCGCACTTCGAGAAGATGCTTTACGACAACGCGCTTCTGGCGGGAGTGTACACCGAAGCCTTCCAGGAAACGGGCAGGCCTCTTTTCAGACGGGTCGCCCTGGAAACCCTGGACTGGCTTCTCCGGGACATGCAGCACCCATCAGGGGGGTTCTTCAGCACACTCGACGCTGACAGCAGAGCCTCGCCGGGAGGGCGGATGGAGGAGGGGGCGTTCTATACCTGGAGCCGGGAAACCCTGAACAGGACCCTTGGTCCCGATTCTGCGATGTTCTGCAGGCTTTACGGGGTCACCAGCGCAGGGAACTTCGAGGGAGTGAACATTCTGCACCTGCCAGTACCACTGGAGGAAGCGGCTCTTGAGCACGGGGTTTCCCCGGAGGAGCTGTTCCAGTTTGTTTCGCACTGCCGGACCAGGCTGCTGGTGCAGCGGATTTCAAGGCCGGGACCGATGAGGGACGAGAAGATGATCACCTCCTGGAATGGAATGGCCATCAAGGCATATGCAACGGCCGCATGTGCATTTGGAAGGAAAGACTACAAGGAGGCCGCCATCCGTAGTGCCGCATTTCTGTTGACACATCTCCGGCGGGGTGACGGAAGGCTTCAGAGAAGCTGGAAGGACGGGGATGCCTCGAACACAGGGTTCCTTGAAGACTACGCCCTCTTTGCCGAAGGACTTCTTGCGCTGTACCGGGCCGACGGCGACTTCTGCTGGCTGAGAGAAGCCGTTGCCCTTTCCGAAGAGATGCTCGGGCTGTTCATGGACGATTCAACAATGACCCTGTACGACACAGCCTCAGACCAGGAGAAGCTTTTCACAAGACCCAGGGACCCGTTCGACAATGCGACGCCCTCGGGTACATCCTCAGCTGTGGGGGTTCTTTCTACGCTGTCCCTGGTCACCGGGAAAGACCGTTACCGGAGCGTTGCGGAACGTGTTCTCGCGCAGCACACGGACATGCTTCGCCGGATGCCCCTTGGTTTCGGAAGAATGTTGAGCGCCGCCCTCTTCAATCTGTCACCCGTTCTGGGGACGGTACTTCTGGGCGTGCCGGGAGAACCCGGATTTGAGGCCCTTCTGCAGACACTCCAAAGACCATTTCTGCCACATTCCGTGATCGTAAGATCGGGGCCGGGTGAAAACGGGGCATCCGATCTGACACAGCTGCTGGAGAACAGGGCGATGGTTGAAGGCAGGGCCACGGCGTTCGTCTGCACGGGTACGGAGTGCTCGCTTCCCGTGACGGATCCCGAGTCACTCGAGAAGCTTCTGAGAAGGGGCTGATCCCGGCAGATACCATGAAGGGTCCCGAAAACGCTGCTTGACGACCCCCAAAGTATACATATGTTTACGTGTGTTCGCCGAAAGGCACTTTTGAAGAAAAGGAGGAAAAAAATGGAGAATGACTGCATGAAGCACGGCGGGTTCGGCTGGTTCGAACTGATGACCACAGACACCGAGGGCGCCAAGAAGTTCTATGCCGACCTGTTCGGCTGGGAGTATGAAGACATGCCCATGGGGCCAGGCAGCACCTACACGGTCGTGAAGTCCGGCGGAAAGGCCGTGGCCGGCATCATGGCCCAGCCCGAGGACTGCAAGTGCATGCCTCCCTCGTGGGACATCTACATTACGGTCGACGATGTGGACGCCACCGCCGCGAAAGTGCAATCATCAGGCGGCAAGGTGCTGCGCGCTCCCTCAGACATCCCCGAAGTTGGACGGTTCGCTGTTCTGCAGGACCCTCAGGGCGCGGTCATAATGGCCATGACCTATCTTCGGAAGTAACAACCGGTTCTTTTATCAGTCGGCTGTCCAACGGGCAGCCGACACACCAGCTAAAGCTTTATCAGAAGCAGAGAAGTTCGCCTTCCGGTATCATCGCTCACAGTGATTACGTAAATGCCTGCCGGGCGGTTCGAGCCGTCAAAGACAAACAGGCCATCGGTGTCGGTGCTTTGTACGGTTCGCCCCGAGGCATCGAAAACAGTGAGGCGACCTGGTTCTGAATCGATCGTAACCACCGCCGTAAACGGGTTCGGGTATGCTGTAAGACAAGATGGAACCGGTGCGGTATGCTCCGTCTCAGTCCCCTGCAGGGCGTACTGCGGATAGTGGGGCGGGCTCTGAACTGCAAGCCGCTGGTCGTAGTCGAGAACCAGATTGTATCCCCTTGTGGATGTGCCGGTATAACCTTCGGTAACCATCTGTATCCCACCAAGGATCGTGAAATCAGCCTGTGGACTGGGATTGTAGAAGTTTTCAGCCTCGACTACACCGTCGAGCAAAAGAAATGACGCGCTGAAGGTGAGGTCGTACTGGGTATCAACATTGTAAGGCGGGCTCCAGTACGGGCTCAATGTGCTTGCTATTGAACAGTCACCGTATGCCGACACGATTCCCAGCATGCCGGGCTGAGCGTGGTTGTAAAGAAGCGGGCCCGATGGCAGTACATGCCCCAGTGTACCGATGGTGAGTGTGCCCGAAAACCCGGGTGAGTCGGGATGACCCTTAAGATAGAACCTGTGTTCGGGATTGGATTCGATCCAGACCACCGGCTCTTCCAGGCCGGAAAGGCTGTAGTGAACGGGATCCGAGCCGGCTGAGGCTTTCACTGAAAGAAGGCCGTCCTGAAGGAGCAGCCTTGAATTCGTGGGAACCTGGCTTTCGGAGAGGAAAAGCCCATGGTTCATCGCCGTTGTCCTGAGAGCCTGCCAGTCAACCTGATCGGGTCCGAACGGCAGCGGGTCGGCCCCCAGGGTGAACCAGGGCGGGCCCTGGACCATGAACTCGTAGGGTTCTATCCAGAGGTCGCCACACTGGGGCTCAACGGCGGGCAACTTGCCATAACCGCACAGGTAGTGGTCGGAAGAGAGGGTCAGGGATTGGAACCAGGGGTCGTTGTCACGGCCTGGTGTCATACTGAGCAGCCAGATCGGGCCGTTGGCTCTGAAAGGGCCGTTTATGACCAGGCTGTCGCCGTAGTACCCGTCGATGGTCGGTTCGTGAGAAAACGAGCAGTAGTATGAGTAGGAGCCTTCCTGAGCACGAGGGGAACCCAGAACGAGAATAGCCGGTATCAGAAAGTATGAACGCATGTATTCCCCTTTCGCAACAAACACTTCATTCTAAGCATAATAAAAACTGTATCAATTGCAACAGCTTTTTTAGGAAGTGTTCCGGGTTTGATTCCTTCGGGCCTGCTGGTATCTTTCCAGTGTTGATCCTGCCTGGAACCGGGATTTGTTCCGCGCGGTAGTGTAAGTGACTGCCGTTTGATGTTGTTTCCATGCACTGGAGGTCCGGCTTTTGAGGTTTTCGTTCGTCCTGATGGCGATGATCGTTTTTTCGGCGGGGTGCAGGGTCGTTTCCGACGAAGATGGCCAGGTTTCAGACAATACCGCTCCCGGGAGATCGAGCCCCTTTCATGCTGTTGATTCCCTTGTTCAGACGGGCCGCCAGGATGCCGCGGTAAGGCAGCTCCGGTCCCTCTGGTCGGGTCTTGGCTCGCCTGAGTCCCTTCGGGGGGATTTCCTCTGGAGGTTCATCGGATGCTACAACGGCCGTGGTCAGCCCGACCGGTGCATTGCCGTCATCGACAGCCTGTCAAACAGCGGATGGGGAGACCTGTCGGGCTGGAAGGTTTCCGTTCTGGAACTCAACCGCAGGAAGGACCAGGCCCTGGCCCTGGTGGGGGATGACTATCTGCTCGAGGCATGGCTTCGCCGGGACAACACGGAATCACTGCCCCAGCGGGTCGTACCCGCTCCCGACGGACCCGCCGAGAGAACCGTGCGAGTGCTCCTCACTGACCCTGGCAGCCTTACCCAGGCCCAGATCACGGTTGCGGCCCAGGATGCCCAGTTGTTTCCCGTCACGCTTGGTGCCAGGGTCCGGGCCGAACTGCAGCGGAACATCTCGTCTCCCGGCGAGTGGTGGGACAACGCCCTGAAGCTCCTCGACCCCTCGCTTTCCACACAGGGCGGGGCGGAACTTCAAGCAGCCCGCATGAAAGCCGTCGGCGATGGCAGCTGCGATGAATGGCTGGCGATGCTTGACAACCCCGGGATGCGACTTATCGCCGCGGGCGTTCTTGCGGGAAAGCATCCTGCCGTTGTGGACTGGCGGATCGTGGACATCCTCTACGAAAATGGCCAGGGTTCACTGACTTCATCCATCTCTTCCTCCCGGGGCGGCGAGTTCGCCATGGGGGTCGAGATGGCAAGGCTTCGAGCCCTCGATCGGAACTCCGAACTTCTCTCATACTGCGCATCCATGCCACAGGGGGCATCTGAGGAGCTTCGGGGAAGGGCCGCCCTGTTCAGGGCCCGGGCTCTGAGAAGCCTGGACAGAGACACCGAAGCCTGGGCTGCGTACGTTGATTTCGCCAGGACATATCCCTGGCATCCCACTGCCCCCGAGGCTGGTTATCTCGCCGGGGTTTACTACGACTGCGAGCAGCAGTGGGCCACCGCCGCCGAGGCCTATCTGGCCGGTCTGAGGGCTTCCGGCACCTTCGAGGCCGACGAGAGGGGCCACTGGAGAGCGGGCTTCTGCCTCTACATGAACGGCAGGGGTGCCACGGGCGATTCACTCTGGGCCGCGGCCATCGACCGGTGGCCGTACGGATACTGGCGCGACGAGATGCTGTTCTGGCGTGCACGGTATGCGAACAGAAAAGGCAACCTTGAACTTGAGCGAAGGCTTCTTGCCAGGGTGGCAACCGAGCACCCCTGGGAGTATTACGGAATGCTGGCGACGGAGAGGCTTGGAATTCCCAGCACCCTTACCCTTCCGGTCTACTCCCCCGTTCTGGCGGATTCACCCGAGACAGCGCTGGCCATTGAACTTCTGGGGTCGGGATACGGGACCCTGGCGGTTGAGATGCTTTCTTCCGGCGCAGGGGACCGTGGCCGCAGGGCCGCAGCCCTTGGTCTGCTCGGTCAGTACGGCGCAGGCATCGGCATGATGCGTGATTGGGATACCGAAACAAGGGAGCTGAACCAGGGGATCCTGCCCGACAGCATTCTTGGCTGGTACTTCCCGTCCCCCTACCATGCCGACATCGTTGATGCAGTGAGCGGGCTTTCCGTCGAACCCCACTGGATAGAGGGGATCTCCCGCGACGAGAGTTACTTCAACAGGTTCGCCAGGTCAGGGGCCGGCGCGACGGGGCTCATCCAGCTCATGCCGGGTACCGCCGGGGACGTGGCCCGGTGGAGCGGTCTGCCCAGGCTTTCAGGGGATGATTTCTTCGTTCCGGAATACTCCCTGAGGTACGGCAGTATCTACGTGAACAGACAGATGAACAGCTTCGGGCATTCACCCCTTTTTCTCGCGGCCTACAACGCAGGTCCCGGGAACGCGTCGCGCTGGGTTGAAACCCACGGGTGGGATCCCGCCGACCCCGAGCTTTTCATCGAGCAGATCACTTTCAGGGAAACAAGGCTTTATGTTAAGAACGTACAACGATCGGTATGGATCTATGAAAGGATCAGGCGATGACTCTGCTCATGGCGATACTTGCATTTACAGTTGAGCCGGATCACCCCAGTACACTTGTCTACCCGCCGTACGGTCACTGCATGGGTATTTACAGGGCTGGTCCCGAGCAGTTGAACATGCTTCTGGGCGGCCTGGTCAGGTTCAACGACCCCCAGGGCATGGCTGCTGTGAAGCTTGCGGAATGGGACTCTCCCGATGCCTCGGATGACGACGAGCTTGCAGTTTACGGTGTCAACAGCGGGTCGGGTCAGATCATCTACAATGCGTCCATGTACACCCTTGGCTATTACGACGGCGAAGGGAGTTCAGGCGACAGGCTCTCATCCCCCCATGGCATAGCGGCCACTGTTGCAGGCGACATTTACGTGGCGGACACCGGGAACGGCAGGATAGCGGTGCTTTCCCGCAGAGGTTCCCGCATCAAAGCCACCGGCTACATAACGGGCCTCGAGGAACCGTGGGGAGTTGCGCTCGACGGACGGGGCATCTGGGTCACCGATCGTGCCGGCGGGGCTCTTTACAGGTATGCGTCGCCGACCGACCAGAGCCCCAGGGTCATCACCCTCGACCGCCCCAGGGGTGTCGCGGCCACTGGCTACGAGAGGTGGACAAGCGGCCATTCAGCTTTCCAGGCCGTGGTGGTTGAAGACGGCATGGCTCTCGTGAGAGTGGAGAACGGTTCAGTTGTGCGCCGTGTCACCCCGTCGGACTGCGGAGGCTCTTTTTTCAACTACCCGGCGGTGGATTACCACGGCAACGTCTGGGTGACCGACTCCATAAGCTCGAAGATCCACAAGTTCAGCCCGTCACTCGATTATCTTGCCAGCTACGGCAGGGGATTCGGAACCGAAGACGACCAGTTTCAGAACCCCACCGGCATTGCCATATGGACCCGTTTCGGTCAGGTCTTCATCGGAGAGAGGGCGGGAGCACGGTATTTCTGGGTGGGCACCGACATGAGGAATCTCACGATCCGTCCCCGGGAAAGGGGGCTTTCTCTCTCCGGCCTGCTCACCGAACCCACGATACTCATAGTGAACATCCTTGATGCCCAGGGTTCGGTGGTCAGGAACCTCAGAACAGGCAATACACCCGTTGGTCAGTTCAGCTACACCTGGGACGGTACCACTCTGGGCGGTGTGCACGCGCCAGCCGGTGACTACACTGTTGTGATAACCGGGGAAGCCACCTATTCCAGTAGAACCTATTTCAAGAAGACCTGGAGGGAGGTTTTCACCCTGGGGCAACCCCTGGTGCAACCTGATTCCTCGTCGAGGGGGGAGAGAGGTCTCTGAAAGAGGCTCTCCTTCTGGCGCTTCTCCTGTCGCTGTCCGCCTTCTTCAGCGGCACCGAGACTGCATTCTTCAGCCTTGACGGAGTTCAGAAACAGAGGCTCAGAAGCACCGAGGCCGGCAGAAGGGCCCTGAAGGTGCTGTCGAAGCCCGGAAGGCTTCTTTCGGCCATCCTCATGGGCAACACACTTGTGAATGTTGCTGCGGGAGCGTTGAGCGCCGAGGTGACGCGCACCCTGATCCCCGGGGCACTTGGCTTCGGACTCGGAGTACTTGTGATGACTTTCATACTCCTTGTCCTCGGGGAGATAACACCGAAAACCTTCGCCCGATACAACAACGAGAAGTGGGCGGTTCTTGCAGCTCCCTTCATATCCCCGGTTACACGGATCACGGCACCTCTCACCAGGCTTCTTGAACGAATGTCGATCAAAGCCGAGACCGGCCGACATCTGAGCAGGAACGAGATAATCACCCTTGTGGAATTGGCCAGGGGAGACGGAGTTGTTGGAGAGGAAGCGCTTGTCGCTGGTGCCGTGCTCTCACTCGGTGACCGGCAGTGTCAGAGCGTGATGGTTCCCCGGAGGGAAGTCGCCGTGATGAGGATGGAGTGGTCTCTCGACAGAATGCAGTTTGAAGCCAGGTCCAACCCATTCATGAAGTACCCTCTGGTCGAGGGTCCCGGTGAAGAGATACTCGGAATGAGCCATATCCGGGATCTTCTGGGCATCGAAAAACTGGTGATTCGCAGTGTCGAATTCTTCCCTGAAACAGCGTCACTTGACCACGCACTGCGGGAGATAAGAAAGAGCGGTAACGGGCTTGGCGTGGTAGTGGATGAGTACGGCGACTGGAGCGGGATTCTCACGGAAAATGACATCCTTGCCCGGGGGGTGTTCGACTCCGCCGGCTCTATGATGCCTGCAGGTGTGAGAAGAAGACGTGACGGTTTTCTCGTGCCGGCGGGATTATCCCTTGAAAGCCTCTCCCGAATTGTTGGCGAGACACCGGTGAGCCGTTGGGCGGAATCCTGCGGTGGTTTTGTGGAGGAGCTTTCCGGCCGTATTCCCGGCCCTGGCGAAAGTTTCACCTCCGGAAATCTTGAGTTTCGGGTTGAGTCCGCTACCGGAAGCAGGATAAACCACATACTTGTGAGGCGGATACGCGGATGATCGGCGAGATCCTGGTATTCCTCCTTGCAGTTTCCCTCTCGGCGGTCTGCAACATCACCGAAACTGCATTCTCCGCCGCGGGGCGTATCAGGGCCGCAGCTGCGGCCGAGCAGGGGAAGCCCCTGGCCAAGCTTGCGGCATGGTTTTTAAAGGAACCTTCCAGGTACCTGACAACAACACTGGTGGGAACCAACATAGGTGTAGTGCTCTCATCCAGTATGACTTCGGGCTGGTTCGCTGATCTCGATCCTGTCTACGCAGCGGTCCAGGTTATTCTCACGGCCGGGTTCCTTCTTGTCTTCGCCGAGATAGTACCGAAGCAGAACGCACTTGCACGGGCAGACTCCCTCACCGCCCCCCTTTCTCCGGTTCTTGTGCTTCTGCGGGTGCTGTTCTATCCCCTCATAGCATCCGCCGGTTTCATCGCCGGCCTCATTGCGGGTCGGCCATCCATAAACCGGTTCTTCGAAAGCCGGGGTGAGGTCAGGAGCCTTCTGGAAATGTCGGGCGGCCATGAGGGAAGGCTTGCCTGGGATGCCATCGAACTCGGGGAAAGCAGCATCAGGCTGCATGCACGGCCAATTGCGGACTTTCCGTCAATCACCCTCACCGCTTCGCGGCAGCATGCCGTTCAGAAGATCATTTCATCGGGTTCCGACTTCCTGCTTGTGTTCGAGGGGGAGGGGCGCACCCTCTCCGGTATCGTGGAAAGCAGGGCTGTCCTGAAGAGCAGCGGGGCGTGGAACCCCGGACGGATGCTCACCGGAATCCCTGCTTACCCCCAGGACGCCGTTCCGCTCAGGGTGCTTCTTGACCTCTGGCGCTCCGGCGCTGGTGCCGCAGTGGTTCTGGACGAACGTGGTCAGCCCGGGGGCATCGTTGTCCAGGGCGCCGTTCTCGATTGCCTCCTCTCGGCCGGAACACCCGCCTGCGCTCCCCTTGACTGACAGTTTTCACCCATCTATGTAAAGAATGTCAGGTTATCACACCCAAACGGGAGGTAGTACCCTGAATTCGCGATCCGATATCAACCCCCTCACCGGTCTTCCCGGCAACTGGACGATCCGGGGGGAACTGGAAACAACTGTCATCCAGCAGGATGGTGTTGCGGCCTTTCTGGACATCACTGGCTTCAAGCCCTTCAATGACCATTACGGGCTGTCCCTGGGAGACTCGGTCATCCGAAGGCTTGGCGAATTGCTCCACGACAGCGTTCTGCCGTTCTTCACCGGCCATGTGGGAGGGGATGACTTTGTTTGTACGGGGCACGGCCAGGACTTCCGGGACAGGGTTGAAAGGGCAAGGCTCGAGTTCAGGGCCGTATCTCCGGGTTTCTACGCAAGCCGTGACAGGGAGGCCGGGGGAATAGAGACTTTTGACAGGTATGGAGGATACCGGTTCTTCCCGTTCCTTGACCTCACGGTGGTGATGCTTTCGCCCGAGAGCCCGCAGGAAAGCGTTGAGAACCTTTGTCACAGGGCCGGAGTGGAGAAGGAGAGGATAAGGGGTGTTCCCGTTCCGGGAAAGCTCTCTCCCATCCTGGACACCGGTGATTTCAGGGGGATGTCGGAAAGGGATGTGAAGGCTTATCTGGAGGCCGCCGGAATTCTCAGGGAGAGCGAGGCCATACCTTCGGTCAGGAAGGTTCTTGAGGGCGCCTTCTCCTGGAACATACGGAAGAGCGCGGCTCTCTCACTGGGGAGGATCGGTGGCGAGGAAGCTGTGAAAGCCCTGCTGGAAGCCCTTGAAGACAGCAGTCCCCACGTGCGGACACGGGCTGTGGAGGGGCTTGTTCTCGCCTATGGAAGAAAGGCGGGGCCCCATGTTGCCGAACTGGCCCGGGATCCCAGCACATGGGTAAGAAGGGCTGTATTCAGGGGCATGGGCAGAACCGGGTGGCGAACGGGTCTCCCGGTGCTTTTCAGGGCGGCCGAGGGGAGTTGCTCGTATCCCCGTAACACGATTCCCGAAAGAAGCGCGGCACTCGAGGGGATCGCGCTCATCGGCGACCCCGAATCCGCGACGTTCCTTGCCGGGCTGTGCGGTAATCCCGGCTACCAGCCGGAGGGCGAGGCCTTCAGGGCGTTGTGCGCAGTGGGAGGTGAGCTTGCCGCTGCCGAGGTCCTGAAAAGGGGCGTGATACCCGAGAACATAAGGCTTGAAGGGGTTTCGCCTGTCAGCCTTGCCGAACTGGAGACGCTCGCGCTTGCGGTCCCGGAGAGAAAGGGGTTGAGGCTTCTCGCTCTATTCCCCGGTGAACTCTCCGCCACAGCCCGCTCCACGCTCAGAAGGTGGCTCGGCTGTACGGGAGGGGACCTCTTCCTTCAACTCGTTGAGCTCCTTGAGGCAAAGGCCATTCCTGCCGACGCCTCCTGCGCCGCAAGGGTTTCCGCAAGGCTTGAACGCGGAGACAACACACTCGATACCCATTCTTTGAGCCGGTTTCTGATCTGGTTGTCCCGTGGTCCCGGGACCCCGCCCGGGGTTTTCCTGAAACCCTTTCTCAGAATGTCATCCGGACAGGTCAGGTTCGCTGCGGCCACCGCGCTTTCCATGCTTGGGAGGGGCTTGACGTCGGCCCGTTCTGAAAAGAGTTTTCAGCTCTGAGGGAGAACCCATTGAACGAACGAACCGAAAAGCTTCTCGGGTATCTGAGGGCCTTTGACGACCCCACTCTTGTCACGTTCACACCCGACCCCGAGGGGGTCAACCTTCTGCTCCGGAACATTCCCGCAGCGGTTTTCGTGAGGGACGTCCAGTCCGGGCAGATCATGTTCATGAACGACCAGTCGGCCGATCTTTTTGGCATTACAATGAAAGACGCGGTCGGTAAAACCCTTGCCGACTCTGGGATGGGCATTACCTCCGAGGGAAAGGCGGGCCTTTCCGGAGCTGTCAAGGGCATCCTGCGCGACTCGGCCGGCGCCAGGGTGAAGGTAATGGTGTTCTCCAGAAAGGTCGAGATCCGGGGTAAAACCGCTGAGATCGTACTTGTCGTCGACTCGACACTGTTTCGCGGCGACAGCGGGAACGACGCCGAAACCGGACTCAACGTCTTCCGGCGTGCCCTTGTCGAAAGTGGTATGGCCTACATCTACACCGAGATCGCGGGGAGTTCCATCGAACGCGACATGATAGTGCTGGAAACTCAGGGCACCCTTCCCACCTTTCTGCAGGGCAAGGCAAAGCCCGGGTGCTCCATATCCGAGCTTTTCCCCCCGGTCGAGGCTGCCCGACTTGTCGAAACCGCCATCTCCATCTCCTCAGAGCAGGGGGCGAAAAACCTCGAACTCAGGGGTGATGTCGAAGTCAGGCTGATCTCCGGCGGTGGCAACCGCGCAATGCTTACCTTCCCAAGCCGCCGTGACCGCGAGGTCCCCTCCGACAGGGTCCAGGCCAGAACCGGAAAACTCAGCGCCACCATCAGAAGAACCGTTCTAAGCATCGATCCCAGCGGTGACTCCACAGCCGAGGGCATGCTTCGGATGCTTGGTTTCACTGCGGTAAGCGTGGACAGCGTGGCAAGCGGCCTCATCCTTCTCGAGGAAACCCCCGAGCGGTTCCTTTTCGTCCTGCTCGAACAGGAGAACCCTCCGGAGTTTCGCGCTCTCGTTGACATCCTCATGAAGACCAACACCGGGCTGGTGGCCGTCTCATCCCGGGAAACCCCCCCGGACACGCCCGAAGGGCTCAAGTTCGCCCAGGTTCCTGCGCCTCTTGGTATCAACTCCCTGGCATCCGCCGTGTCGCTGGTCTGCTGAGGCAGTTGGTCGAGCCTTTACCCAGTGTTTCCTGAAAAGTATCTTCCTGATCGGTAGCCCAGTCTTTCTCTGAAGGGGGAAAAGGCCGTGAAAATCACGTTGTATGTTGTCCTGTCAGTCTTTACTGTTGGAGTTGCCGGTCTGCCCGGGATAACCATGCCTTTAGAGCCTGTGGTCTGCACCGGCAGTTCGGTTCACCTCGTCACTTCCCGTCCCTCCCTGCCCTCCGCGCCAGTGGTCTGGGCGGAACCCGCTCCGGCCTTCGACCCCCCCTCGGAGTACGAGATCGTGGCATCTGTTGATTGCCGTTTCGTCGTTCCCTCAATGAGCGGCATCTATCCTGTCCTGGCGGATCTGTCAGGGGAGAGCCTGACCTTGAACCCGGCCATCCAGCTCACGACCCAGGCCCAGCAATCCGTCGACATCTGTCCGGGCTGGCTTCAGGAACACCTGATCTGGAAGTACTCTGTGCTGAGCGCCGAGAACCAGGACCGCTACGGGGCACTTCTCATGGCACACCAGGGGCAGCCCTACTTCGACGAGCTTGCCTTCACGGTGGCATACCTTTCCTGGGTGATACTCGCCAACCCCGGCTGGGATGAGAGCGTTCTTGTCGAGAACGCCCAGGGCATTTACGTTCACGATCCCCTTCTGAGCTACGTGAACGTCGTTGACTACACCGGAGACGACTATTACAGCACCACCGAGTACAACACCATCGTTGATGGCGACACTGTCTGGGTCGAGATACCCAAAGAGATCTACTACCACTATGTGGTGATGCCCAAGGTGTCAGACGAGCGCCCCCTGAACGACTCCAGCGTTTACAATGAGTTCTGGCGGCAGTACCTGTGGGACATGGACGACGCGGGCTACCCTGTTCTCAGCGAGGTGCTGAATTCGAACGTCCAGGTTTTCTGGGACCAGCAGACCAAGAGCTACGGCTGGTCTCCGGAGGTCGAGTTCTCGGACAGTCTTCACGCCGTTGACATCGTCACCGGCTGGGTCAGGGCCACCATCGATACAGGCGCATCCGGCAACAGACCCATACAGCCCAACGTTATTGCCCATGAACACAACGGGAACTGCGGCGAGAACCAGGACCTTCTCTGCGCCGCGGCCCGTGTTGCCCTCATTCCCACCGCTTGCGTCATGGACATCAACGAGGATCACGTCTGGTGCCAGGCCTGGTGGGAAGACACCTGGCACGGCTGGTACGTCGACACCTTCAGCAACGACTACTGCGCTTACGACAAGGACAGGATGACCGGCGGCAAGGACTGCAGCTGCATCTGGTACTGGAGGAACGACGGCTTCACATATGACTACGTTGCCTACTATTCCAATTTCTGCAACCTCACGGTGACCGTCACCGACTCCGCGGGAGTTCCGGTTGACAATGCCGCTGTGCAGATCGCAAGCGAAGGCTGGCAGACCAGCGAACTTTACCGGGGCACCTGGGGTCAGACCGACAGCAACGGCCAGATAACCTTCGAACTGGGCGACAGCCAGAACTACTACCTCAACATCGCAACGGCCCTGGGCAACTACGGCACGGGCGGCTACGAGCAGGTGATAGAGAACAGCATTCCCAACCAGCAGTACTATTTCGAGTGGAGCCCGCCCCTCCCGATGCCCGAGCTGCCACTCACTGAACAACCCGGGGGAAGCTGGACGAAGTACCTTGTTCAGGTGAACTTCGATCTGCCGGCGGATCTGATGAACGGCAGGGACTACTACGCCAACCCCAGGTCCGAGTATGCCGAGCCGCAACCAGGTGGCACGGCCGACTTCTTCATCGTGGACTCGGACAACTGGGAGCTCTACCAGGCGGGAGAGGAGTTCGACTGCTACGAACTCATCCAGGGTCAGAGTTCCGGTGAGGCATGGTTCTACGCTCCCTATACCGACGACTGGTACATCGTTTTCAGCGGTGACAGGCACCAGGGCTTCCTCACCTTTGCCAACGCCGAGGTCACCCTCTGGAGGCACGATGGTACAGGCATTGAGGGCGCGGAGGGTTCCGGAGCCCAGATCTCTGTTCTCCCCAATCCCTGCCAGGGCGTTTCCTCAGTGAGGTTTGCCACTGTTGCCCCCGGTGAGGCCTCGGTTCAGGTATTCGACCTCCAGGGCAGGCTGGTTCAGACCCTTCATCAGGGGTTCCTCGAAGAGGGAAGCCACGGCATTCCCCTCGACGCTTCCGACCTCGCCAGCGGTCTTTACTTCGTGAGGATCAACGCAAGCGGAGTTGAAGCGACAAGGAGCGTTGCCGTTATTCGATAGAGAAAAGTGACCACGGAAAGGCCGGGCCCGAAAGCCCGGCCTTTCCATGATCAAGGGAGCTGATCAGCGAACTCGAGCCTGATAATCTTGGGGTAGTCAAGGGGATCTGTATCCCAGGCGAGAAGCCCTCCCGCACTGCAGGAGAACCCGAGCGTGAACATGGTGTCAGGCAGTGATGCGCACTCGGCAAAGAACAGCGTATCGCCTTCCCTGGAATAGACGATGAACATCGGGTGCGGGACCGAGCCAAGTCTGACCCACAGTTGGCCGTTCTCGTCAGCTGCAAGCCCCGCCACCGCCTGACGGAAGAGTTCCGGGGAAGCCACCCCGCCATGGGATGCGAGCGAGTCGTCGGACAACTCCGCGTCGGTTCTCGCAACCCGCTCCCATGGTTCGGATATTTCGAGGAAAGACTCCCCGCCCTCTGTGAATCCTGTTATGCGATAGATGCTGTCCGATGCTTCAGCAGCGAAGACATCGCCGTCCGAACCCACAGCGAAGAGCAATTCGTTGTATTCGATCCTTATCTGATCCTCATTTTCGGGAACCACACGGATTGGTGTTGCGAGGTAGCTGACTGTCTCCTCCCCGGTCCTGTTCCAGCGGCCAAGAAAGCTCTCGCCACTCACACGCTGTTCAGAAGCCTCCATTCGGATCCCAACGCCAATGATTGAGCCGTCCCTTCCGGGTTCAATGCCTGAAGGGCTGCCAGGATAGAACACACCCATGGACCCCGCAAAGCGCAGGGAATCATCGAAGAGCCAGACAGTTCTGGCCCCCCAGTCGGCCACAGCGAGTTTTCCATCGGAAAGGAAGGCGAAATCGGTGGGCGACAGGAACTCTCCTGGACCGGAACCACATCCGCCCATGGTTCTCACGCAGAGGTTTGTCTGATCGAAGAAGATGAGACGGCATGTCGTCCGGTCCAAAACAACCAGTTCCCCTGTCGGCGAGCAACCGGCCTCACCGATCTCACCGAAGACCTGGGAATCGTCTCCCGCCGACACACCGACAGTATCCACGGGTACGAGCTGAAGTGTATCGGGTCCTGCTCGGAGGCTGTTGTTTTCCCTGCTCTCCCGGCAGGACAGGCAGAGAAGGAGCATCAGTGCAACTGCCCCGTCAGCCCTGAACACTCGAACGCTCACTCCCCAGCATCTCTCCCAGTGCGCGAACCTCTATCCCAAGCCTTTCCACGAGACGTTCAACCTCCTGGAACCTGACACGCAATGAAGCCATGTCAGCATCCTCATCCCCATCCTGCATCGTCACGGTAACAGAATGCGCTCCTTCGGGAAGATCGCCGGAAATGACGGCAACTTCAACAAGCTTTCCTCCCGCAACCGTTCTCGACACAACTCTTGATACCAGTTCCTGAAGGCTGGTATCCTCCTCCGCAGCCGCCTTCCGAAGGTCCTTGTGGACCTCCTCCTCCAGACGGATGTGGATCATCCGGTTCTTCTCGCCTTGAGTCATGTTACTCCTTTCTAGCAACGATACATTTATAACAATGATATACAGGATGTCAACCTTTTTTAGCCGATACCCCGGAAACCATTGACAATCATGTTATTAAGAGTTTAGGGTTTCATGGTGTTGTCCAGTGACTCTTCGGCACCACCAGGGCGATTGGCCGGATGTGCCGATCCAAAGTGAACCCCGGTGCAATCTTGGGTGAGACAGAGGCTAGCGCTGATAAATGATATAAGGCTAAGAGATTACAGTGTGAAGGATACGACGTAAATGGCACGTAAAAGGCCGGAGCGGGCCAATCCGTCACCAGCGTTGACAATCGATGAACGGCATAAATAGAAGTCTAAGGAAGATAAACAGGCATCGGGTCGCTTATCATGTAAAACTCAAGTGAATCGTACGGCTCTCCCCACTGTAGGTAGACCATGACCTGGAACGTGGAATCATGTGCCAGGGTCAGATCCCACTGGGAATCGCCAGTGGAAAAGGCTTTCCGGTAAACAAGGGTGCTGTCGCCGTTCAACTCTCCGAAAAACACGGCATGAACGTTGTTCACTCCGCCAAGTGCGGTATCCGGCTGGTAGGGGATGGGTTCACCGAGCATGCAATCACTTAGCCCGTAAGGGTAGTAGTATTCGTACCAGTCGTCCGTCAGCAGTGAACCCGACACAGTCATGGCCTTGTTTCCGTCAACGTAGAAGTCCATTCCATACAATCCATCAGAGATCAAGTTAAAGCTTACCAGATCAGGCATCTGGCACCTGAACCAGTCCGTGGTGTCAGCCTTCTGGGTGACCATGATGTACAGGCTGTCTCCGCTGACCGAACAAAGTACACTGCACGGATAGGTGAAGAAATCCGCGCAGGGCACCCATTCGTAGTCTTCCCATTCGTGGGGGGTTTCCGATGGAGTCGTGGGGTTGCTGCAGGCTGCTGCAAGGAAAGCCGCACACATTACCCATTTTGTGCCTTTCACTGTACCCTCCTTGGACTGAATCATCTTTCTATTATCTCTGGAACGCCCATTGGTTCCAGAATAGTCTGTATTGTTTCATAAATCAGGATACAGGGCTGCTGAATACGGCCTGACCAGGGGACAGAACCATGACAAGAATGAAGTCTCATTTTGATATGTGTTTCAGGCGCGCCTGCCGCTCTCGAAATCACTCGATCCCCAGCACGGGATCTGCCTCGCTCCAGTACCGGTTCGATGGACCGAAGGCAAGGGCAATGAGGTCCGAGCCTTCAGAATAGCAAGTCAGCGTGTACATGTAGTCAGAAAAGTAGGTCCCATGGGTCGAGTCATCAATGAACCGTATCAGGATGTCCTCGATGCCGTCATTGTTAACATCGCTGCGTTCGACCACTTCCACGCAGTAGAACCAGTCGCCCGTATCGAAAACGATCCTTCCTTCGGATATCCCGGTCGGAATCAGCCCAAGGTCGCGGAAATAGTGCATGCCAGGGCTTCTTGCAGGTCCCAGGGAGTTTCTGAAAGAGGCTATGTCGAGCCTTTCTACTATGAAAAGCTCCAGGCCTTCGGAGGGGATGAAGGAGACCAATTCCGCAGGGCGCTGTGAATCGCCGGGTCCTCCCGTAAGAGCAACCAGGAAGAGAAAAATTGTGGAAACACTCATCTCCGCAACCTCTTGCAGCTGCCTGTATCATTTGTTCGGACGAAAACCGCCAAGCATCGGGGTTTATCCATTATCGAGAGCTGTTTGTCAACACGAATCGCCACGGTCTGCGTTTCCGTGAACCTGAATTGTTTCATCCCGATCTTCTGGGTTGGCAGGAAGTCTTACTCAAACGAATGTCCCCTGAACGGGGAAGCCTACGGTGGTCCATCAAGCTGTGGCTTCACCATGACCATCACTGCTGCTGACTCCCAGTCCGTTGACATAGAAGCATCTGCACGCTATTTGATTGCAGGAAAGAACATACTGGGTAGCGAATCAACTCTGAGGGGGTTGACATGAGAACGGCTCTTGCGGTGATGCTGGTCGTACTTGCCACTATGGCGGTCGCTGAAACCATCCCATCTCTTGCAACCGTTCTGTCACCGGACGGAAGGATCATGGAGGCGGTGTCGGGGAGTTTTAATCCCTCCGGGTTCCGTATGACCTACGGTCCCGAAGGAGAGCCGTTTTTCATTGAAGAGGGTTCCTCACAATGGGAAGCTGTTCCGTTCGATGAGGGACAGGATTCGGAAGGCACCTGGCATGCACTGGGAATGGGCGTGCAAAACTTTGTCCATGCCATCGCAGTAAGCGGCTCGGATGTTTATGTGGGTGGCGATTTCTCCCAGGCCGGAGGCAACCCTGCCAACCGCATCGCCCGTTGGGACGGCACTTCCTGGCATGCGCTGGGAAGCGGTGTGAACAACATTGTCCATGCCATTGCAACAAGCGGCTCGGATGTTTATGTGGGTGGCAATTTCTCCCAGGCCGGGGGGAACTACGTCAACCGCATCGCCCGTTGGGACGGCAGTTCCTGGCATGAGCTGGGAAGTGGATTGAACGGTACGGTCTTTGCCATCGCAGCTAGCGGGTCGGATGTGTATGTGGGGGGCTCTTTCACCCAGGCCGGAGGCAACCCTGCCAGCCGCATCGCCCGTTGGGACGGCAGTTCCTGGCATGCACTTGGAAGCGGTGTGTACGATGCTGTCCGTGCCATCGCAGCTAGCGGGTCGGATGTGTATGTGGGGGGTCAGTTCACCCATGCCGGTGGCATTTCCGTCAACCGCATCGCCCGTTGGGACGGCAGTGCCTGGCATGCTCTGGGAATTGGTGTAGGAGACGCGAATAATCCAAAGGTCCTTGCCATCGCAGTAAGCGGCTCGGACTTATATGTGGGCGGTTACTTCTTCCAGGCCGGAGGCAACCCCGCCAACAACATTGCCCGCTGGGACGGCAGCTCCTGGCATGCGCTGGGCAGTGGTGTGAACAGCACTGTCAATGCCATCGCTGTCAGCGGCTCGGATGTGTATGTGGGCGGTGAATTCGCCACAGCCGGAGGTTTTCCCGCAAACCGCATCGCCCGCTGGGACGGCAGCTCCTGGCATGCGCTGGAAAGTGGTGTGAACGGCACTGTCAAAGCCATCGCTGTCAGCGGCTCGGATGTGTATGTGGGGGGCAGCTTCAGGCTGGCTGGAATCAGTCCCATCAGCTACATCGCCCGTTGGGTACCGGAGCCAACCGGAACCGAACCACCCATGGCTGAGGTGTTTCCTGGCGGCAGGTCTTTGCTCCAGGCTTCACCCAACCCCCTGACTGACGGAACGAACCTCTCCTTCCAGAGCACGGAGCTTTCTCTGCTGACCCTTTCCATCTACGACACTGCGGGACGTATCGTGAGGACGCAGGAACTTGGAACTCTTCCAGTGGGCTCACACGACCATTACTGGGACGGGTGCGACGGAAGCGGTTCGCCCCTGGCCTCCGGTGTGTACTTCATTCGGATTTCCAGTGCAGAGCTCCAGGCATCCACCCGGGTGGTGCTGATAAGGTAGAGCGACCCATGAACGAATGAAGGGGAGTATGAGGGCTCCCCTTTTCTACTTCGGGTTCGAATGGGATGTCTGGTACGCCCGTCTTCCGCTGAGTCGAACCTTTTCCGGGGGAACATTCGCTCTTGCTCTGCCTCGGCCCGATGTGATCATTAAGGCGAAAGAACCCAGTGGACCGTTCCGCAACCCGCTCATCTTCGCCCGGGAACTTCAGGCCGAGATGGTCAGGCATAACCTCACCCGGGTTCAGCTCGGGCAGCGGCATGGAGTCACCTCTGACCGGATCACACAGTGGCTCTGCCTACTGAAGCTACCTGAGGAGAAACAGCGTGAGATTGAGGCCCTGGGAGACAACTGGAATCGGCGGATGGTGACGGAGAGGGAGTTGAGAAGGCAGCGATAGTGCGCATTCAAACCGGCGAAGCTGTCGCATCTGTAACCGGCGTTGGCATCTCATATTGGATAGACTTATGTCATAGACATGTAGCCGGAACGCAGAAGGGAGTCCATGATGATCCACACGGGAGCACTGGTACTCGTCTTCATGCTCGCAATACCTTCCACCCTGGTCGAATCTTCCCCGGGATTCATCCGTAACGATGGGCAATGGCCCACGGAGGTTTCCTTCCTGCTTCGTGAAGGAGATAAAGACTTCTGGTTTACGCAGGAGGGCGTGACTGTCTCATTGTACCTCTTTCCCGATCCCGAGCCGCTGGATCGGTTCGCACATCGACTCGAAACCGACTGGGAAGCTTCTCTTCCCGTGGCTCAGGCTGTTATCCGCATCCGATTCCTCGATGCCGCTCCCGAAGTGACGATCGAGGGAGAGGACCGTCATGTGACGTACCACAACTACTTTCTGGGGAACAATCCCGCTCTCTGGCGATCACACGTACCCCTTTTCAGCAGGATCAGGTATCGGGAGGTCTATCCCGGAGTCGATGTGCTCTATCATCCGGAGGGAAGCGGACTGAAGTATGACCTGCTGGTGGCTCCCGGAGCGGATCCGTCGCAGATCGTCCTCCAGTACGAGGGTGCCACCTCACTGGATGTGACCCCTGACGGTAATCTTTTCGTTGGCGTCGGCGAGACAATGCTCCTTGAAGGCCGACCGGATGCCTGGCAGATCCGGAACGGTCGCAGGATTCCGGTTGATGTCTCCTTTCACATACAAGGGAATGACACCGTCACCTTCGAGATCGCGGACTATGACCACATGCTGCCTCTGGTGATAGATCCACCAGTTGAGCTGCTATACAGTTCATACCTGGGGGGATCGGAAAAGGAGAACGGGAATGCCCTGGCTCTCGACGCTGATGGATGCAGGATCATTGCAGGCGAGACGAGGTCCAGCGATTTTCCCGTGGAAGAGCCATTCCAGGAAATCTACGGTGGGTCCCGGGATGCTTTCGTCTCCAAGGTCTCACAGGATGGCGGTCAGTTGCTGTTCAGCACCTTTCTAGGTGGATCCTTCGTAGACTACGCGAACGATATTGCAATGTCTGAACTCGAAGAGATTATTCTCACTGGCAACACCGTATCATCTGATTTTCCTCTTCTGAATCCATTTCAAGGTGATCAGGATGGGCAAGACGCCTTTATCACCAGGCTGTCTCCGGATGGTGCGACTTTGCTGTCAAGCACCTACCTCGGAGGGAGCATGGGGGAGTCCTCCCGGGCAGTTACGATCGATCAATCGGGATCGATGACCGTGGTTGGATATACTGACTCCCCGGACTTCCCGCTGCAGAACCCGTTTCAGGGCACCTACACCAGTCCACTGGACGATGCATTTATCGCCCGCATCAGTCCGGAGGGAAACTCTCTTGTTTTCAGCACCTACATGGGCGGGTATGGAACAGACCAGGCTTTCGATGTTATCGTTGATGATGAAGGCAATTCCTATGTGACCGGCCGGACATCATCAAGCAACTTCCCGGTGATGAATGCCTACCAGGAGAGCTTCGCGGGAACGATGGATGCGTTTGCAGTGAAGCTCTCTCCGGACGGTTCGGAGATGATCTACGGCACCTATCTGGGCGGGAGTCAATGGGATGACGGACGGGCTGTTGGCCTGCATGAGGGGTACCTGCTCATCGCTGGCTCAACGGAATCCCTTGGCTTCCCTGTGAAATACTCTTTTCAAGAAGAGCTTGCCGGAGGTCCAAGTGGTGACGGCTTCTTAACGAAATTGGATCCCACCGGGCAGGAACTTGTCTACAGCACTTTCTATGGAGGATCCCTCAGTGATGGGCTTCGCGGCTTATGGGTCGACGAGGGAGGGAGTGCTTTCGTTACCGGATACTCGTTATCTCCGGATCTGCCTCTCCAGAATCCATTTCAGGGCAATCTGGCGGGAAGCGACGACTGTATGGTAGCCAGGTTTGCCCCCTGGGGTTCGGAGCTCTTCTGGAGCACGTTTCTGGGTGGAACCGATGATGAGGCCGGACACGACATCGAAGTGGATGCGTCCGGGAACACTCACATCGTTGGAACCACTTACTCTGCAGACTTTCCGGTCCTGAATCCCTATCAGTCGGAACTGCTGGGCACATCTGATGTTTTTCTCACAACATTCGGTCCAGAGGGAACTCCGGTGCATCCGAGGCCATATGAGCCGCTGCCGGGTATCTCTTCCTTGTCGCTGCATCCCAATCCGTTCTACGGCACACTAGACGTAAGGATTGGTACACCGGAAGAATCTCTCTATTCAATTCTTGCTTACGATTTAACAGGTCGTCAGGTAGGAGTCATCCACGAAGGCGTGCTGGGAGCCGGGGAGCATTCTCTGGTATGGATCACGGAGCACCTGTCCCCGGGAGTGTACTTTCTAAGGGTCCTCTCCGGGGATGTACCACTGTTAACGAATAGGGTTGTTCTGCTGGACTAGAACCTTGACTGAAGAGATGACTGGTACGCCAAACCGCGGATGGCTCGAACCAGATCAGGTCCAACCTTCTCACTGAAAACCTTCCGCCCGGACATCCCCATACCCCGCAGAGGCCCCTACAGAAATCCACTCATTTTCGCCAGAGAACTCCATGATGAAATGCTCCGTGACAACCTTACCCGGGTTCAGCTCGGGCAGCAGCACGGAGTCACCTCGGACCGGATAACCCAGTGGCTCTGCCTGCTGAAGCTGCCAGAGGAAAAGCAGAGAGAAATCGAGGCTCTGGGGGACCACTGGGAGCGTCAAGTTGTGACGGAGAGGGAACTGAGAAGGCGGCGGTAGTGCGCATTCAAACCAGTGAATCTGCAGCATCTGTAACCGGCGATGACACGTAACAAACCGACCTTCGAGAAATCGCTCAGAACCTAAAACCAGCAGCCAGGTAGGGGCGTCTGCAAAGCTCATTCAGGACTTCCTGATCCTCTGAAGACAAGATTACACCAACAGCAAATCCCGCTTCCAAACAGACACCAGGACTGAACTCCTGCCTGAGCCCAATGAGAACAGACAGCACTCCCTCGTACCCATCAATGTATCCTGTTTCTACAGGATCAAACTCGAGCAGCCAGTGATGAACATTGTATGCATAGCCGATATCAGATCCAAACCTGAGGGATGTGCCAGCAGGTTTGCCAAGCAAACCTCTTATACCTATTGATGCACCGGGTTTCCCGTCTGTGATGCCGACTCCGCCCACGATGGGCATGTGAGGAAGAACATCGAACTCAATCTGAGTTGAGTAGGTGCCTGCATCCCGGAACAGCCCGAACAGTATGGCGAACCTTTTCGGCGCAGAGGATTCTTCCGTTTGAAGAGGCAATACCAACAGCATCAGGCTTACTGCAATCATCCCATTCCACCTCCATCTTGCATTACACGTTGTAACAAAGATGATACTTGAATCGTTTAACTGGAGGGATGACTGGTACGCCCGTAGGGAATCGAACCACAGCCATTCGGTCGGTTTCCGGCTGGTCTCTGAAAAGGCAGGGGCACCCCGTAAGGTGCCCCTTTTCTGGTACCGGAGGAGGGATTTGAACCCTCATGCCCTTGCGGACAATGGATTTTGAGTCCACCGCGTATGCCGTTCCGCCACTCCGGCCCGGCGGGTGAAATCTAACTCGGTGACTGTGCTGTCGCAACTTGACGGCATGGGCCTTTGCGGATAGATTTGCCATCCTACGGGCCCATAGCTCAGTTGGCTAGAGCCGCCGGCTCATAACCGGCTGGTCCCTGGTTCGAGTCCAGGTGGGCCCACCAATAGTGAAGAAGGGCGGGTAGCTCAGTTGGTAGAGCACAAGCTTCACACGTTTGGGGTCGCAGGTTCGAGCCCTGTCCCGCCCACCAGCCCACTTTGGGGGGCACCTTCGGGTGCCCCCTTTTTTTGTGCATGCAGGAGGTGAGATGGAGGACCGGATAGAGAAGCTGCTGCTTCTTCAGGATACCGACAGAAGGCTGGACCGGGTGCTGGCCGACCTCGAATCGATACCCAGGGAATTGCAGGTTCATCAGAAGGATATCATGGAGCACCGGCAGCGCTTCAAGGAGTTTGAGGATGCCGTTGAAGCCTGCCGCCGGAAGCAGGTTTCCCTGAAGTCCGATCAGCAGGACCTGCGGACGAAGGTGGCCGAGTACAAAACAAGGCTTTTGTCGATAAAGACCAACGACGAGTACAAGGCAATGCTGAAGCAGATAGATTTCGCCCTTGGAAAGATAGACGATATCGACACCCTCCTGCTGGAATCCATGGAGGCCGAGGAAGAGGCCCAGGCCGAAAGCGAAAGGGCCGGACGGGAACTGGAAAGACACCAGAAACGTTTCGAGACCCGGCAGGAATTGCTTCTGGAGAAACGGAAGCAGCTTGAGGCGGAAGTTGCGGAACTCGAGGCCGAGAAGCAGCGGGCAGTCGAATCCATCGATCTCAAGAATTACAGAAAATATCAACAGGTCCGGGGGACGGGCAGGGCCGAAATCGTGGTGGGGCTGAAGGCGGGCGCCTGCGGCGGCTGTCTGACCAATGTCCCCCCACAGAACGGTGTTGAGATAAAAAGCGGCGGCACGTTCGTATGCCCGATGTGCGGCTGTTACGTTGTTTGGACTGAAGACAGCTCCCTCGCCGGGAGCAGGTGAGTTAGAATAGGAACGTTCGGGCCGGGCGGGCGGTCGCTCCCTTTGGGGAGAGGAAAGTCCGGGCTCCGCAGGGCGGGACGCGGGGGGAAACCCCCCGGCGCGGTAACGCGCGGAAAGTGCCACAGAGACGATCGCTCCCCTCGGGGAGAGTGAAAAGGGGCAAACCCCGTCCGGTGCAAGGCCAAATAGAGAGGGAAGTCCCGTCGGGACTGGAGGGCTGCCCGTCCTCCCTGACCTCCGGGTTGGCCGCTTAGACGGATGGCCGCCGCCGCGAAAGCGGTACAGAACCCGGCTTACAGCCCGGCCCGAACGCCGTGAGGTTTGTCTTGAAATACAAATGGGTTCCAAGATCAGTTGCCGATGCCGCATTCGACGGCATCGAAGGTGTTGCCGCGCCAGTTGCCTCGGTTCTTGCCCGGAGGGGATTCAACGCCTCCGAGGCAAGGGCATTCATGGATTCCCGCTGGAACAACCTTTCCCCGTGGCGCAGCCTTCCCGGGGCGGAGGAAGCAGCCACAGCGGTGGCAGCCGCCATCCACGCGGGGGAGGGAATACTCGTCCACGGAGACTTCGACGCCGACGGCATCACAGCAGTGGCGACCTCGGTCAGGGTTCTCCGGGCTCTGGGCGCCAGGGTTGATTGGCACATCCCGTGCCGGTTCAACGAGGGCTACGGAATCGGTGAAACCGGTGTCCGCAAGGCGATCGATGAAGGCTTCGGTCTTTTCATGACCGTTGATTGCGGCATAAGCGCCGTGGACCCGGTTCTGCTTCTTGCTGAAGCCGGTGTGAAAACGGTGATCACTGACCACCACCTTCCAGGCTCATCCGTGCCCGCAGCTTGCGCCACCGTTGACCCAGAACTCTCCGATGATGCAGGAGCCCCCTGGAGAAGGCTCTCCGGAGCCGGAGTGGCCCTTGCTGTCCTCAGGGGGGTGGCCGAGCTTCTGGGGAGTCCCGACATCCCTGAACTCGAGCCCGACCTTTGTGCGATCGGAACAGCGTGTGACGTGGTGGACCTTGTGGGGGACAACAGGCTGATCCTTCGCAGGGGCATGGAAATTCTCCGTTCCCTGCCCTCACCGGGCATCCTGGCCCTGCTGCGGAAGGCTGGTCTGTCATCCGACCGTATCCGCACCAGGGACCTTTCCTTCGTCATCGGCCCCAGATTGAACTCGGCGGGGAGGGTCAGCCATGCCGACCTTGCCGTCAAGCTGCTTCTTACTGTCGATACGGATGAGGCGCAGATACTTGCAGGTGAACTGGAAGGCTGTAACGACAGAAGGCGTGAACTCGATTCGGGGGTCTTCACCGAAGCGAGAAAGATGGCGGGTGAGGGACCCTGCGTGGTTCTCGGGAGCGATTCGTGGCATCCGGGTGTTCTGGGGATCGCGGCGAGCAGGCTGGTGGATGAACTTTCCATACCGGTGGTACTGGTTTCCTTCAACGGTGCGGAAGGCCGTGGAAGCGCACGTTCGGTTGATGGCGTTCCCATCCATGGCCTGCTGCAGGAAGCCCTGCAAGAGGGCCTGCTTTTAAGGTGCGGAGGACACAGTGTGGCCGCGGGCCTTTCCGTTCTGAGGGAGAAGTTCGACGCGTTCAGGTCTTTCATGATGGAGAGAACCGGAGCCGCGGGGGAGGGGGAGGTCATGAAGCCACTTCTTTACATTGATGGAAGGCTTCTGGGAACCGAGTGCAACATGCAGACCATGAGGGGCATAAGGCTTCTTGAACCCTTCGGACCCGGGAACCCCGAGCCGGTCTGGATCGCCCGGAACGCCTTCCTTGTCACACGGGATCTGGTGGGAAGGGGAAAGCACCTGAAGATGACCTTCCAGATCGACGGGGTGACGGGAAACGCCATCGGGTTCAACATGGCGAAGCGCTCCGCCGAGTTCGACAGACCTGTCGACCTGGCATTCCTTCTTCGGGAGGACTCCTTCCGGGGAAGCGATTCTGTCCAGATGGAACTGCTGGACGTCAGACCCTCGGCCGGACCCGGGTCTTGAACCTGACCGAAGGGGTAACCGCGGCCTTCAGCGGACCCGCAGCAGCGCAGGCGGTACCGGGTTTCGTACACAGGCAGTCGCAGGTCGAGATGGCCGTCAGGGTTGCAGAAACCCTGGAGTGGGGCGGGGTGGCCATGCTCGAGGCGGGGACCGGAGTTGGAAAAAGCATCGCCTACCTTCTTCCAGCGGTTCTCTCCGGCAGGAAGTGCGTTGTTTCCACGGCAACCATCGCACTTCAGGACCAGCTCCTTCACAAGGACATACCGGCCGTGGGCCGAATGGTGGGCGCTCACGTCGACGCCGCGCTGCTCAAAGGCCGGAGCAACTACCTCTGCCTCAGGAAATGGTCGCTGTCCGGCGGCGAGGCGCAGGGCTGGCTTCAGACCTGGGTCCGTGACACACGGGACGGGGACATGGGAAACGCCCCAAGGGAGATACCGGCGGGGCTCAGGCCCAAGCTCTCCTGCGATGGCCTGGATTGTCTCGGGACCCAGTGCGGCTGCTTTTCCCAGTGTTTTTACTACAAGGCCAGGAACGCCGCCAGAAAGGCTTCGATCATGGTCCTTAACCACCACCTTCTGCTCTGCGGCCTTGCCTCGGGAGACCTGATACCCGAAGCCGGACTGCTGGTGGTGGACGAGGCACACCAACTCGCGGACGCAGCGGGGGAGTGTCTTGGAGTAGTGCTTTCGGTGCCCATGCTGGACCCGGTGATAGACGCCATTATTCAGAGCGGCCTTGAGCCCGGGCGGAAGGAAGGGCTTCTGGGTGCGGTTCGTTCCGCTGCAGCGGTGATCACACTGCTCACCGGGAAGACCGCGGACGACGCCGAGTACCCGCTGTCGCAGATGCTTCCCGAGTTGGACGCTTTGATGGGTTTTTGCGACGTGCTGAAGGAAGGCCTTTCCGGAAGGGACGACACGATTGGGGGAGGCCAGGCAGCGGCGGCAATAGGGGAGGCGGCCCGCCGGATAGCCGAACTCGAGGGGTCGGACTGGTGTGTCTTCACGGAGGAAGCCGGCAGACAAAGGGTTCTGAAGGGTGTTCCGCTCGAGCCTGGTCCCGAACTTTCCACACTGGTCTGGGATGCCTTTTCCAGCGCCGTTCTTACCAGTGCCACGCTGTCTGTGGCGGGTGATTTCTCGTATTTCTCACGACGGCTTGGCGTTCCCTCGGAATTCTTCGGTGAAGTGTTCCCAAGCCCTTTCAACTACCCCGACCAGGCCATGCTGGCCATCCCCGAGGCTCTTCCATCCCGGGATGACCATCAGTCACTGGCTGCCACGGCCTGGAGAGTCGCCTCGGAGCTTGCGCGGATACTTGGCGGCAGGACAATGGTGCTCTTCACCAGCTACAGGAACCTTGAACTTACCCTCGAAGCCTCCCGGAACGATCCGGTCCCCGGGGTCAGGGTCCTGGCACAGGGGCAGATGCCCCGTTCGGCAATACTGGAGAGTTTCAGGAAAGACCCCGGCGCAGTCATTCTGGGAACAAGAAGCTTCTGGGAGGGGATCGACCTTGCGGGAGACCTTCTTCAGGGGCTCGTGATCGACAGGATACCCTTTCCATCTCCCGGACATCCGCTCATGCGAGCGAGGATCGCCTCGATCGATGCCCGTGGCGAGAACTCGTTCATGTCTCTGATGCTGCCCATTGCAGCCATAAGGCTGAGACAGGGCGCGGGCCGTTTGATACGATCCTCCGGTGACAGGGGGGTCCTTGTTCTTCTGGACGAGAAGCTTCTTCGGGCCGGCTACGGCAAGACCCTTATGGCAAGTCTGCCGCCGTTTTGCAGGGCCTCTCTTGAAGAGGCGTACACCTTCGCGGGGGAACATGCTGGTTCCGGTGGTGTATCAGGTGCGGAGGCGAATGCATGACGAGGATTGCGGCGATACCCGGAACAGAACTGGCGGTCTTCATGACCGGTGTGGACTCTTCACCCCGGGAAGTTCCGCCTGAAGCACTTTTTCTCAGCCAGGTCCACGGCGCAGTCATCCTTGATCCCCCCGAGCCGTCCGCGCCCGCAGACGGAATGATCCTTCCCCGGAACGGAACTCTTTTCCCCGGTGTGCTGACCGCGGACTGCCTTCCCGTGTTCGCAGTGTGGGACGGGATGGTGGGTTGTGCCCACGCAGGCTGGCGGGGACTTGCGGCCGGGGTTCTGGACGCCCTTCTGGAAGCGGGGGGCGGCCCGCCCAGGACGGTTGTACTCGGGCCGTGCATCTGCGGTGAATGCTATACCGTTGGCGAGAATGTGCGTTCGATGGTGTCGGAAACCATCGGGCCCGGAAAAACCGGGCGCCTTCCCGGAAGACTTGATCTCAAAGAGGCGGTTGCTTCCTACTTTACTGATCGCGAGAAAGTGTTCACAATTGATATCTGCACCCTTTGCGGCGCCGGTTTTCACAGCCACCGCAGGAACGGCACCACGCTTAGAAACCGTTTCTGGCTTGCGCCGAAGGCTCTCGGACACGATATTACCCCATCTGTTCCAGTCAAACCTTACGATCACTTCACCTTCGAAGGGAGTCCGGCATGACAAGGCTTACCGCGGTTATGGTTTTCTTCCTGGTCACGGCTTGTTCCACTGCTGTAGCAAGTGGAACCGACGGCAGCTCAACGGTGGGTATCATCCCGTTCGGGAACAGCGACGACAACTCCCGCTGGATAAGCGAGAAGCTTCACGATTCCATCCGCTCCGCCCTTGAGGATAACGCCGCCTATAGCGTGGTTTCCGACAGAGACCTCAACAGCGCCTTTGAAGATGCCGGCTTCGACCCCTCTGGCTTCAGGTACGGGGTTCCCCCCGAGTTCGTTCCCACAGCGGGAACCGCAATGGGCGCGGACCTCGTCATTTTCGGCTTCGTGGCCCCCACTGGCGGTACCGACTACCAGGTGATCTGGACGATCATGGTGGTTGCCAGTGGCAACACGATCAGCCCGGCGCCGTCAATGGTTCAGAAGAACACCGGCCCCGTTCAGGCCCTGGCCCAGTCCATCGTTGAAGCCATCAGCGGTCAGATCGGCGGCAGGGTGGACGAGACCCTCAACATGGCGATGTACCACGCAAGCACCGAGAACTGGCCGATGGCGATCATGACCTACAAACAGGTTCTCGAGGTCGACCCCAACCACCTTCAGGCAAGGCTCGATCTTGCCGATATCTACCTCAGGAGCGCTGTGGATTCCGTTGACCGGGCCGAGACGATCCTGAGCGCGATAATCGCGCAGGAACCCATGAACCCCGACGCTCTGACCGGCCTTGGCAATATCGCCCTGAGACGCCAGCAGTACGAGAGCGCGAAGGATTACTTCGAACTGGCCATCGAAGCCAACCCCGACAACGCTCCAGCCTACGCCGGTCTGGCTTCCGCTTACAATTCGATGGGAATGGTAGACCAGGCGCTGTCCAGCTTCGAGTCGGCACTCGCCGCCAACCCCCAGAACCTTCAGGCAAGGTACGCCCTTGGCCTGCTCTACGCCCAGATCGGCAATTACACCGAGGCCATCCCGCACATGGAGGCCATCCTTCAGGCCCGGCCCGACTGGGACAACATCCGCATGAGGCTCGCAAGGGCCCAGGAGGAGACAGGGGCGTTCGGCGCCGCAGCTGACAACGTCGTCATCGTGCTCGAACACGACTACGATGAACAAACCGCGCTGTATGCAGCCCAGCTCGAGGCAAGGGCGGGAAGGGCATCCTCCGCCGTCACAAGGCTCGAGGGCATCATCAGCACAAGCGGCAGCCGGCAGGCCTACCTGCTGCTTGCCACCGTCTATCGCGACAGTGGTCAAAGGTCTTCGATGCAGGGCGTTTTCAACAGACTCCAGAACGCCTACCCCGGTGATCCCACCGCCAACTACATGGTGGGCTCCTTCTACTACCAGAGCGGTGTGAACAAAGCTCAGGTTTCGGAACTGGTGGCCTCGAACATCCCAACCTGGGAAGCCGCCATCACCGAGCTCAACGCGGCGATCGGCTCACTCAACCAGGTAACCGGCTACAGGGCGGGTCAGGCCCAGAGCATGGTTACTGCCGCGCGGAACGCCATCAGCCTCTGCGAGGAGAAAATAGACAGGGTTCAGCGTTACTCCCAGTAACCCTGCCCGGGGGGTCCCTTGGACGGCAGATTCATAGACAGG
Source organism: candidate division Hyd24-12 bacterium UBA6080 (assembly GCA_002436025.1). Classification (GTDB taxonomy): domain Bacteria; phylum Fermentibacterota; class Fermentibacteria; order Fermentibacterales; family JCC-6; genus UBA6080. Next base: position 97,218 of record DIXM01000001.1, on the reverse strand, counting down.
GTTGTCATTCTTGTCCGTTCCGGCAAGGGTGGAGATGGTCTCGTAGCGTTCCGCAGGGAAGCCCTCACACCCAAGGGAGGCCCTTCGGGAGGTAACGGCGGTAACGGCGGAAGCGTCTACCTTCTGGTTGACCGCAAGCTCTCCACGCTTGCGGATTTTGTGGGAGGCACCCTGTTCCGCGCTGAAGACGGAGAACAGGGCGGCTCGTCGGATTGTACGGGCGCTGCCGGAAAGCACCTTGTCCTCAGGATACCTCCGGGAACACAGATCTACGACAATCTGACCGGAAACCTTCTGGCAGACCTCACCGACGACGGCGAGAAGTTTCTTGTTGTGAAGGGCGGCGCACACGGCCGCGGCAACTCCGTCTTTGCCACATCGAGGAACCAGACCCCCAGACAATTCACCAAGGGAAGCCCCGGCAGAGAGATCCAGCTTCGTCTGGAACTGAAGCTGATGGCCGATGCAGGCCTCGTGGGCTTTCCGAATGCGGGGAAATCGACACTTGTCAGGGTGGTCAGCTCAGCCAGACCAAAGGTTGGTGACTACCCCTTCACAACCCTTCATCCGGCACTGGGCGTTGTGAAAACGGGCACCGGCGAGAGCTTTGTCATTGCTGACCTTCCAGGACTGATCCAGGGCGCCGCCCGGGGGATCGGCCTCGGTTTCCGGTTCCTGCGCCATGCCGAGCGCAACAGGCTGCTTGTCTTCGTTGTTTCACCCGACCTCGAGCTTACACCGTCCATGCAGCTTTCTGCGCTTCAGGCCGAATTGCTTGAGTATGGAGGTTTCCAGGACACCCAGTCGCTTATCGTCCTTTCCAAAGCCGACCTTATACCTCCCGATCAACTCGAATCCCTTCTCAGAACCCTCCCTGAAGGAGCCATTGCCCTCAGCTCAGCCACCGGAGCGGGGGTGAAGGCATTTCTTTCGACCCTCGCGGCCAGGGTTCGGGAACTGAGGAGTTAAGGGCCCTGCTGGTACTGGCACTCGGAAGCCACCTCAACCGCAGGGAGCTCAGAAGGCTTCTTCCCGACCGCGGCCCCGAGGCCACATCCCATTTTGCAGCCGCACCGCCCGACATCACCCTGGAAAAAGCTCTGAAGACCTGTGAAAGGCTCTGCGTGAGCGCCACCTGGTTCGGCGCCCCCGACTATCCGCAGGCCCTCGCTACAATCCCCGACGCGCCCGCCATCCTGTTCTACCGGGGAGGGGTTTCCCTCAATTCCGTCCCTCATTCGGTGGCAGTCATCGGATCGAGAAGGTGTTCACTCTACGGGAGGAGGACCGCCCGAACACTGGCGAGGGAGCTTGCCATTTGCGGTGTTGCTGTTGTCAGCGGCATGGCCCGTGGGATCGATGCTGAAGCCCACCAGGGCGCCCTCGACGGGGGGGGAGTGACCGTTGCCGTTCTGGGAAGCGGGATCGACGTTATCTACCCGCCCGAGCACGAAAGGCTCTCGAACGCGATCATCGAAAGGGGCCTGCTTGTCAGCGAGTATCCGCCCGGAGCGGGTCCGGCCAGGCACACATTCCCTGAGCGCAACCGCATCATCAGCGGCCTTGCCGGTGCGGTGGTGGTGGTCGAGGCGGGTGAGAAGAGCGGGACCATGATCACCGTGGGAACGGCCCTCGACCAGGGGCGCGAGGTGCTTGCGGTTCCCGGTGAGATAACCCGCTCATCAGCGGTTGGAAGCAACCGGCTTATCAGGGACGGGGCGGGGATCGTACTGGAAACGGCCGACATACTGAGGGCCATTGGCATGGGGGAGCAAACCGGTATCGAACCCATGGTGGATGACCCTTTGCTTGCACTGATAAGGATCCGGGAAGCCACTCCCGAAGAGCTTTGCAGGGTCATGGGCCTGAGCGAGCCCGAGATCAGGGCCCGTCTTCTTGACCTCGAACTGAGGGGACTTGCCGTAAGAAGACCGGGCGGACTCTTCAGCGGGGTGTGAAAGACCCTGCATGCACAGTGCATCCCGGTTCATGTCCAGCCTGAATGATGTCTACATTACTTAATATATTAAATAGATAAACAACACATCAAGCATGGCAACAAATTTGCTTTCTTTCAGTCATATTGAAAGAAAGGAAACTTGAGCATGATGCCAGCCTGCAACCCTGGAACTGACGGGAAAACAAGCGGTTCTTCCGGAAAACGGGGAGCGGCCATATTCATCGCCGTGGCGGCTGCGCTGATTGTGATGCTTGCGATCGGCATCCTTTTCACCCTCATGGACCGGATGATATCGGGGCAGCTTCAAAGGGAGAGGGACGCCCAGATAACCCTTTCGGAAGCAAGTGCCCTCGAAGCCCTTGTGATAAGTGTCGAACGCCAGGGTCTGCTTGAAACGGGCAGTTCACACTCCTTCGAGCTGGCCGGTGTCACCACGGTTTTCACCGTTTCAGGCAATGAACAGGTGGGACCGCGCACAGCGGGCTACTCAACGGGGGGGGATGCGGTTCCGTTGGTTGTTCCTGCGGGGAGGCTTCTTTTTGCCGTGACCCCCGAGAACGGGCTGACCGTTTCCGTTTACGAGGGTTCGGGCGCTGAAAGGATCGGAGTCTTCCGCACCGGGCTTTCGCCGTCACTTGTCATGGGTTGCGCGGGCACCTGGAACGGTGCCGACGCCGCGCTCCTGGTGCTGGATACGGCTGACGGCCGGAAAGTGGCCGTGGTGACCAACGAGGGGTTCGTACACACTACCGATGCTTCCATTGAAGGTTTCAACCATTCATCCGTGCTATCATTCGGCGATTCGGACGGAACCCTCCTTCTCGCCGTGAGCAACGGGTCCAATCTGGGAACCGTTGTGGACGTCAACACCGGCGCTTCGCTGAAGCTCATCTCCCCTTTTGGAACATGCCCGGCGGTCACGCCCTCGGGTGATGTTTACGGAAGCCCGGGTTCACCCAACTCCTTCACACTGGCACCCCCGGTACGGGAGGTCTTTTTCGGCGACTTCAACCGCGACGGCAGGGATGACATCGCCTGGGCGGGGCCTCGAAGCCTTTACACGCTTACGTCCGCAGGGCTCCAGTCCGCATCCCCCTCCTTCGATGCCGCCCTGTTGGCCTGGGGCTCCATCGAGGGCAGCCTGGGTCTCGGCGCGAAATGGGTCCTCTCCGGCGGGGAGTCGGTCTGGACGCGGCTCAACCATGACGGGTTCGGAGTCTTTCAGCCCTCCGGCGCCCTTTCTGAACCCTGGACTGGACGGTTTTACGGCCGTGGGACACTGATGACCGGCGTCATCTCCGATTCAGTCATGATGGCTTCCCTGAACGGGGGCAGAATGCTCTCCGTCCTCTCGGGCGGCGGTTACGTCTGGGGGGACGCCGACGGCCAGGATGTCGATGTTTTCGCACCCGGTGAAGGCGGAATCGATGCCCTCTTCAATCCACTGTCCGGGGACGGAACGGCACAGCTCCTTGAAACGTCAAGCACCGCTCGCAACGAGACCAGCAGTTCAACCTACCGGATGCTCGTTTACGGAGCGCCACCGTCGTGCAGGGTGTTCACCGAGCGTGAAGGGCTGGGTGAACGGTGAGGGCGCGTGGATTTACCATCGTGGAAGTTCTGGTGGCCTCTGTGGTCATGGTAGTCGTGCTTGGTGTTCTGGCCCTTACGCTGCAGTACTTCTTCAGGGGCTCAAGGAACCTTGAACTGAGGCAGGACGCCCTGACCCTCGCGGTGCTGGAAGTCGGGGAGATTGAGGCTGAGATGCCTTTCCCCGAGCCTTTCTCATCGGAGAGGACCGACACCATCATGGGGCGGCAATTCCTTGTAAGAACGACCCTGGCCTGGTCCGGCGACCGGACCCGTCTTCTCACGGTCAGGGTTTCAAGAGGTGATTCGATAACGGTAGAACTGGCAAGACAATTCAGTTTCAACTCTCAGGAGGATGACAGATGAGCAGGATCAGGGGAAGCGGGGGTTTCACTCTTATCGAGGTCGTCATCGCTTCGCTTTTGATGGCGATAATCGTTGCGGGCATCGCGGTGTTCTTCCTTCACATCGTGCGCAACTCCCAGACGATGGACCAGATGACAAAGGGCCTCCAGTACTGCAGGGAGCAGCTTGAGGAGATGCGCACCGTTGACGTCGCCTCCCTGCCTGACGGAGCCCAACCCATCGAAAGCCTGCCCGATGGCTTCCAAAGGCAGGTGTTCGTCTCTTCGCCCTACATCGAATACCCTGTAGCGAAGCTTATCAAGTGTCGCGTAACGTGGAGCGGTCCCGAAGGGGCCGATTCCACAAGCCTCAGCATCCTTTTTTAAGGGGGTGGGCACAATGACGTATAACCATGCAAGGAATCGTGGCCACAGGGGCATGTCCCTCGTGGAACTGATGATAGTCGTGGGAGTGCTTGGGGTTATCTTTGCCGCGGTGTTCTTCTTCTTCACCAAGGGCATGGAGCAGTTCCACTTCAGCAGACGGCAGAATGAGCTTTCTACCGCGGGGCGCCTTGCCCTCGAACAGATCACCGACGAGATCATATGGGCGGGCTATCTGCCCCATGGCGGCATCGACGGCGACCTGTGGCACCCCGTTCACGAAACCGACCCCGGCAGCTTCACCTTTTACGCGGATTACCACGCGCCCTGGGGACAGCTGGACGATGACGAGTACCGGACCATCTTTCTCGGTGCCGACAACACAGCCCTCATAACCGACAAGGCCTCAATGCAGCGCCGTGCAGGCTACAACATCACAAGCGTCCAGTTCGTCTACATGGACGAGGACGGAGACGAGCTCTCCCAGCCCCTCTCCCTCCAGGATCGCGACGCGGTGCGGCACATCAGGGTGACGCTTGTCCTTCAGGACACCTACATGGGCGACATCTACACGACCACCATGCGCACCACCATAAGCCCCAGGAATCTCGGGCTCGACCGCGACATCGACCCCATGTTCATTCCCGTGCCGCCCCTTTCGGGAATAGCGGTTGTGAACGTCAACGGCGACTCCACCGCATTTACGCCAACCCTGGACCAGTACAGGATGGTGCAGAAGTTGGCTTACTGGGGGTTGACCGTCATCTCCATCACGGACGACATGATCGAAACCTATGACTATGCCGGCAACGAGATCGACTTTGTAGTACTCCGTGACATTCCCGGCCCGTTTCCGTCATATCACTCCTCGATCATTGGCGCTTTGAACGACATTCCCTGCGCGGTGATCTGCATGGACCCCGAAGATGCAATCTATGTTTACGGAATGGCGATTACCGCAGGAACCACCGATCTTTACTACCACAACCTGAAAGTGGTCCAGGCACACCATATCCACGACGGCATTCCGTTGGGATCACCCGGCTCAATGGTCTTCGAGATGTATGACTCGCTCCTTGTCCCTCCCGTAACTCCAGTGATGAACTACATAGAAGACATAACTCTCATTACCGAGACGATAACCACCATCAACGCCTTCGGGTCCGAGCCCGGTCTTGTCGCGGTGAGGGATGAAGATCAGCCCACAAGAAGGGTTTTCTACGGTCTTCCATCCGTTTCCGGTTACAGCGGTGACGGCTTCAGTTTCCTTTACAATGTCATTTTCTGGACGCTGGGCGGAGGCAGCAGCGGCAACCCCGGTGATCCCATAACCGCCGCCGAGGGGTTCGAAGGCGCCGGTTCCGCCGTTACTCCCGTTGTACTTTGGGAAGACGATCTTAACGGCCCCCTGGTCGTCTCCGATTCCATTCCGCTCTTTGCTGACGATTTTTCCGCCAAGGGTGGGAAGGCTCTCACCTGGAACACCTATTCACTTGGCCCCGACGGAATGGTGGGGGTGGTGGATGAATCACTCCGGATGCAGCGGAGGGTTGCGGGCGCGCAGACCCGGAACCTCGCCGGTGTTGTTCTTGACCTCAGCCCCTACAACATCTTCACGGACAACCTGTACCTGAAGGTCAGCACGCTCAAAGGGCTCAACGAGAACATCGACCCTTCGGACGGGGTATTCTTCCTTGACTTTACCGGCGTTCCCCAGATCATTCTGACCCAGAACTTCAACAACGTGGGCATGGCCTCGGGCGACATCACGTTCTGGGGCAGCCTTTACGGCCGCAGCCGGGTGCACGCGCCCTCGGGATGGCCCGGCAACGGCGGGTTCGTCACCCTCGACAGCAGGCGCGAGGGTTTCGACGGGCAGGTCAGGATGATGATCGAGGTCCCGACCACCGGGCTTGCCAGCAACACCCAGTTCACGGTCAACTACAGGTTCCACGATCACAACGACCAGAACCATGCCTACAACGCCGGGAGCGGCACGGGTGACTTCCTCGGATGGAACAGCAGCGGCGTCATCGAAGGGGCAGTAAACCATGTCACTGACTTCACCCCTCAGAGCTACAGCAACGCCGAGTGGACAGAGAGAACGGCCACCTTCACCATCCCCGGCGTCCCCCCCGATCCGCTTTACCTGGTTTTCGCCCAGTACGACAACGGCATGGCGGTCGACTTCGGCGCAAATCGCGGTATAAGCATTGACGATGTCGTTGTCATTGCAGGGGCAGCCGACACCACCTACACACGCATCGGCGTTCCCTCTTCAGGGGCCGACTGGAGCACCATCAGCCTGAACCTCAATTCCGCGGCGATGCCGCCTTCCGGTCCCGGTTTTGTGAGCGACTTCGGTGTCCTTCTCAGCCAGGCGGGCACGGGTCCCTGGAATACCCACGGCATCTGCTGGGACGATTTCGAAGTGGGCATGGTGGTCGACAGGCTGACAATGCCGGGCTGGACCCACAACCCTATCCTTACGGGAATAGACGACTGGAGCGTTCACCAGAGCACAAGCGACCCTTCCGACTTCATGTGGGGGCTTCACGAGAACAACCCTGACTTCTACAGCAACTTCGCCCACTGCTACCTCGAAACCCCCTCATTCATGGTCCCACTCGAAGCCATAGATCCGGAACTCTCCTTCCGTTCTTCCTTCGACTTCGAGTGGAACTACGACTATGGCTATGTCCAGGTCTCGGTGAACAATGGCGCATGGGTTGACCTCGGCCTCGGCAGCGGTTTGACCTACAACGCCATTATCTCGGGCCGCAACGTCTTCAGCGGGTTCCGCTCATGGACCACCGAGGTCATAGACCTCGCTCCCTACAAAGGCAACAGCGTCCGGTTCCGGTTCGTCTTCTTCTCCGATGTTTCGGTGATAAGGGAGGGCTGGTACCTCGACGACTTCAACGCCCACTGCCTGATCGAAGGCCATGAGATATCAACCATCGACTTTCAGACCTCTGTCGTGTCCAGCATGACCTTCGACAATGTCGATGTGTACATGGGCTCGACCGATCAGACGACCCTCGCGGGAGGCCGTTGGGAAACGACCGAGCTCTACCAGGTCTACAGCGGTCCCCTCACGTTCAGCAACACCCAGCAGTGGCAGACCATAACGCTCGACAACAGCTACTTCCTTCCCGTCGACGCCAACCTTCGGTTGAAGATCGTATCTGACAACCAGACCATAGGGTTTGGCACCTTCAGGCAAGAGGGCATCGAGAACGTTTGCAGGGCGGCCTGGGGAGGCACCCCTCCCACATTCCTGCCGGTGCAGACGACCAGGCCCGTCACCAGGGTTACCATTGGCGGCAGCCCGGTCATTGTGGGGGATACCGGAACCCAGTACAGCAGCAACATGCCCGTGAGCTTCGACAACAGGTTCACCGATTTCGAAGCCATCTACACCGCCCCTGAACTGGGTCTGTTCAATCCCGTGACCTGGACCTCGGGCGGCACCACTGCGGGCACGCCGGGCAACGAATGGGAGATAGGCGCACCCGCCTTCTGGCCCGCGCCGGACCCTGCGCTTACAGCCGAGAACGGCACCAGCATCGCCGGTACCGACCTGACCATCAACGGGTACTACGAGGACGACGCATGGTGGTGGTTCGCATCCAGCGGGTACGAGATGGCCGATGCGGCCGTGTATGACACCGTGAACGTGAAGTTCTACCGTTGCCTCAAGCTGGCCTCGAACGACTTCGCATACGTTCAAATCGCTTTCGACAACGACCCCGACCGCAACCCTGAAGAACTGGCGTGGGAGAACATCAGGACCTACAACGGTGTGTACGACAACAGCTGGCAGTACGAGACGATCAACCTCACCGCCGACTTCAACGCGCACTCGTCCCTTGATTACTACTTCATAAGGTTCGTGCTCTCCTCGGGCCTCTGGCTTAAAAACGGCGGGTGGAACCTTGACAACATTCAGTTCTTCGGCAGAACTGCAGCAAAGTGAGGTGAGACTGATGAAAGCAATCGGAAAAACAAAGGGATCAGCCCTGATGCTGGTGATCATATCCGCCCTGTTCCTCATCATTCTCACCGGGGCGGCCTACACATACCTGAGGTCGAGCGGAGATACCCAGAGGTGGAGCCGCGACAGGATCCAGGTGAAACTCACGGCCGAGTCCGGCGCCAACCTTGCCGTTCACATGATCATGGGGGGTGAGGACATTCCCCAGGGCAAGGAACCCGAGTGGTTCCTGGGGGACGGCCTGACCTGGTTCCAGCTTCCCGACCCTCTGGGAGAGGTCATGGTGGTCGTTGACCCCAACGACCTGAATGACAGGGTGCTTTCCGCCAACGCGTACGAGGTCCGCTGTCTGGGAAGGATAAGCACCACTGAAGGACCCCTGACATTCGGCATGTCCACCGGCGTCATGCCCGAGAACGTGGCGCGGTTCAGCGTGTTCATGGACGACCCCGATGTAAGCGGTTACTACGGCGACGGCTACAAGTTCGACGGCCCCTTCTACGCCAACGGGCCGGTCTGGATCTACAGCACAAGCGCGGGCTTCAACAACGACCCCTACTTCTACAGCCTCTCCCTGACATCTCCGTACTACCTCGCGCAGAGCACCAAGATACATGCGACGCAGCCCGCGGTTTCGGGCGGGGGAGGGAACCTGAGGCTCCAGCCCTACGACAGGATGCTGATGGGACAGCCCTACTTCGAGCTCAACGCCGATACCATCCCCTTCGGCAGCGACGAGCTTGACTGGACTTCTGTCAGGACCGCCGCCGAGAACGGAGGTTTGGTCCTTTCGGGCGCCCAGGTCGCCAACCGGATGCGCATGATGATCAGGAACGACACTCTGATGGTCAAACTCACTGCGGCAAGCCCGGTAACAAAATACTGGCTGGACTCACTTGCCAATCCCGTGGTCTGGGTTGACCTGCCGGTCCTCGGCCAGGAAATCTTCCTTCGCAGCTACGGCAACATGAGGGTGGACGGTCTTTCCATGCCCCTGACCATAGGCACGAGGGGCAACATAGTCGTTTCGGGAAGCATCCTCTACCAGAACGACAACCCCCTCGACCCGAACAACGACACCATGCTGGGGCTGCTGACGGTGAACGGCGATATCCTGATCTCCAGGTGCCAGCAGGACCCGTTGTTTCCCGGCCAATGGAACGATGGCTTCGCAATAGAGACGCATATGAATGTTGAAGTGGATGCGGTCCTCCTTGCTCTGGACGGCGTTCTCGAGGCGCAGAATTACTGGTATCCTGCTATCAAGACAGTATTTCTGGTGATGGGAGGCTACATGGTCCAGACCGAGGGGTACACGGGAACGAATACCAGGGGATACGATATCCAGGTCTATTTCGACCCCAGGCTGATGACCATGCACCCGCCCTTCTTCCCCAACAACGGCCGGTGGCACGTTATTTGGTGGGCTGAAGAGCCGATCATGGATGTCATCGACATGATCGATAACGGATACTGAGGACCGGGAGAAAGCGATGAGGCGGAACACACGGAACAGTCCAAAACGGGGCGCGGTGCTGGCCATGGTCATCGGCGTGGCCTCCGTTTTGATGTTCCTTGTTCTGGCTTCGTACATGTACTTCAGGTCCAACGCCAACACCGCGGTATTCAAGAGGGACAGGCTCATGGCGGCTTACGCCGCCGAATCGGGCGCCAATCTTGCCATGCACTACCTTCAGACGCTGGATCAACTGCCCGGTGAACCCTTCGATCCCTTTCCCGATGGCTTTGCCATGCCTGAGGGCTCCACGGCCCATATCATGGTTCATCCCTCTGAACCCGTGAACCCTTCAGTCGGCAACGGCATGGCCGAGATCAGAAGCATTGGGACCTTCCGTTCCCAGGATTACAGGCTTATCGTCAGGGCCGTCCCCAGGTACCTTTCAGGTTTTGCGCTTGTCGTCGACGGCGACATCCCGATGGGGTTCTTCAAGGACGGAAGCGTTGTGGAGGGCCACGTCCACGGCAACGGGAGGGTCTACTTCGACAGCGCTTCCCCCGATTCCACCGATGACCCCTGGGTCTCCGCAGTCTCCACGACAACATCGGGGGGGTTCATCTTCTCCGACGCGGGAATGAGCGACTCGCCCCATCCACCCGACAGCAGGATATGGGTACGGCCATGGCCGAGGCACAACCAGGGAAGGCCCACCTGGTCCTGCACGCAGGAACCCGTTGACATGCACACTGCGGCACTTGAGCTTTCCGGGCTCATGAACAGCGCTGTTTCGGTCACTGCTGCCCGAATGCTTCTGGACGGAAGCAGGGTGATCTACAGAAGGGACACTGCCAGTCCCCCCGAAACCCTCTCCCTTCAGGGGGTGAACGTTCTCTGTGTTTCGGGCGGGTACGACGGCACGATACTGAAGTCCAGGGCAAGCCTTGCGGCGCCGCTTACGATCATTTCCAGGGGAAACCTGGTTCTTGGCGGACCGATAGACGGGGGGCTCGCGGGCCACGGAGGCCCCCTGGGCCTTGTAGCACTGGGCGACATCATAGTCGAGACCGATCCCGAATTCACCGGGCAGGATGACTGGGACCGGCCGTGGGACATTGAGACCGATTCCCACATTTCGGTAAGGGCTTTTCTGGCGGCCCCCAGGGGGCGCTTCCGGGCCCGGACCGGGTTATACCCCCCCGAACTCACAAGGATCTCCGTACAGGGTGGTATTGCAGCAGGAACTTTCACGGGGTTCAACGCAGGTCTCACAGGTTACGAACTGGGCATCTCCCACGATCCCGGCCTTGTTTCCCTTCATCCGCCGGGGTTTCCGCAGGTATGGAAGTGGACCCCCGTCTCGTGGCTGATGGATGCCCCGCGTGAGGCTTTTGAAGAATGATCGTTAAGGATATGATAGAAGCTGATGTGGTACCTTTTCGGAAAGGCGGCGACAAGATGAGTGGAAGACGGGGTTTCACCCTTGTGGAGGGGCTTGTTGCCCTTGCCATCCTGGGTGTTTTACTGGCTGCTCTGTTCTTCTTCATAAGGGGAACTCAGCGTGCCGGTGACGCCGTGGCGCGCGAGGCGGCCATCACGGACGCCAGGATGGGCGCGTCCAGGCTCGAGGACCTTCTTGCCAACACCGGCTACATGGGGGATGTCTTCCCGGGAGCATGGCAACCGGTCCTTCAGGCGGAAACCGATGGGCTGGTGATGGTGGCGAACCTCACCCTGACGGACAGTTTCGGCCCGGAAGACACCCTTGCGATAAGCAACTCAGACGGTCATGTAACCATCCGTAACGCGTCGGGTGAGGATTTCGCCCCACCTTTTCCGGGCAGCGTGACATTCGGCTACTTCGATGCGGCCGGCATGGAGGTTACCGACCCGGCCCTGGTGAGGCGCATCGACTACACGGTTGTTTCCGGCCAGGGCGCCCGGGTCGCGGGAAGCGTGGCTCCCATGAACCTTGCGGTCTGCAACGACCCTGAGATGCTTCGTGCCGTGTTCGAATCCTACCATGACGACGGCGGTTCCAGGATGGAACGGGAGATCTTTTACGAGAACTTCGAGGTTCCCACCACCTTTATCTTCCAGGACGCAATGGAAGCCGGGTGGATGTGGGTGCCCATGATAACCGAGGATTTCGAGAGCCCCGCATCATGGAGCAACAACTGGGAGACCTGGACGGAGAGCGGCAACGGCCGTGTTCGCAGGTGGACCGACAGCGAGGCTTTCGAGGGGCTGAGCTGCATGGCCCTCGACTGCGAGACCGCAGGCCCCAGCACCCAGATGGCTGTGTGGAGCGTCGACCTGTCCGGCTACGACTGGAACGATTCGCTCCGACTTCACCTGAACTGGAGGGAATACAACGACTCCTGGGATGCCGAAGACGGGGTTTACCTTACACAGTGGATCCCCGATGCCCAGGTCGAGATACTCAGCGAGGACTTCAGCGCCTTCAGCAACGGCTTCCCCCGAAGCTGGACCTTCTGGACGGACGACTACGGAAGGGTACAGATCGCAAGCTCCTGGCCCAAGCTTCCCGACGGCGGCAACTACCTCAACCTAGACACACGCCGGCAGGGCTACACCGGAACAAGCAGGGTCATGACAACGCTCGACCTCTCCGCCTTTGCTGGAAGCACGGACCTCGAGATAAACTTTGACATGTGCAACAGGGGTGCACCCAACACCGCTTTCGTGGGAATAATGGGTCCGGGCGGCATAACGAGCGCTCCGGTTGCAACCCATCAGCTTAACCCCGCTGCCTATCCTGCCGGTTCCTGGGCGACTGTATCCATAGATCTTGACGAACTGATTCCTGTGGGCTACGACCTTGCCAACACCCGGATCGTCCTCGCCCAGCAGGGCACCGGCGCAACGGTGGCGTTCAACGCCAACGGAGGGGTCAGTTTCGACAACGTTCTCGTGTCCGAGGGCACCAACGGCTACTGGGACATGAGCCACAAGATCATCACGGCGCCGGACAACTTCCCGAACTGGACCACCGCCTCTGTCGACCTCAGCCAGGCCGCGCAGAGCGCCGGCATTCCCTTCTCAGGAAACTTCCTCATCGGGTTCGCCCAGCGGGGCGACCAGTCCATACCCAACAACGGGATAGCCTTCGACCAGATCTCAATAGACAACAGGGGCTGGGGCATGTCGGGGTGGACCCACGGCCCGTGGCCAGGGTATGTCACCGATGAGTGGTTGCCCTCGAACCACGCGGCGTACAACGGATCATGGTGCTTCGCCGTGGCCGGGGCTTCCAACTACCAGCAGACACCAACAAGGGCGTGGTTGCAGAGCCCGGAGATAGACCTAACAGGTTACCCCGTGGGGCACAGGATAGCCATCGCGTTCTTCCACAGGTACAGTTTCGGCCTTACTGGCGACGGCTGCAATGTGAAGATCACTGACGACAACGGTGAGACATGGGACCTGATCGTTCCCTACTGGGGCTACTACACTGCCGCTGTTCCGGCCCTGGGAATGGAGCCTGGCTGGACCGGCAGCAACTTGCCGAACTGGAACTTCTCGGTCATCGACATAACCCAGTATGCCGGGCAGAAGGTCAGGTTGAGGCTCAACTACGGTACGGTTGGCAACTCGTCCAACCCCGGCTGGGACGTAGATTACACGCGCAGCCGGCCAGGGGCGGACTGGCCCCAGATCATCTGGAACATGTCAACTTACGCCATGGCTGACTGGTTCGCCTATGCCCGTGTCGATACACATGACACCGACCCCACATCGACGCCGGACGGCTCCAAATGGGCCGGCAACGACATGTCCCTGGGCTGGAGCAGTCACGGTTTCTGGTGGAACCTTGCTTACGAGAACAACCAGCACAACGCCCTGATCACCCCGCCCATCTTCTACAACAACAACATGGGAGACAACTACGCCTACGTGGAGTTCTACGCCTGCCCCAGGTTCGAAAATACCATGGACAAAGGGTACGTTGAAGTGGCCAGGTTCAGCGAGATTGCCCCGCACCAGTTCAACGACTGGCATCGTCTTCTGGAAACCACCGTAGTGCAGTCCGGATGGGGCCATTACAGATACCGCGTTGACAACCTTCCCTCTACGGTTTTCGGCGCCAACCGAACCGTGGTCTTCCGCTGGCGAATGCAAAGTGGTGTATCCGGCCAAAGAGGTGGCTGGAACATAGACCGTCTGCGCTTCTTCTCCAGTGACACATGGCTTTCCGATGTCACCCATGGCGCCATCAACGGCAGGTATCCGGGCAGAGTTATGCCTTCGGAAGGGGACAAACCGGCCGACGGGCAACTTCCGTCACTCAGTCCCTTGTACGAAAACCCTGTCTTTATGCCAGTCTATGCTCCTTCAACTGTGGAGGTGCCCCGTTGATCAGAAAGCTCCTGACCACGGCGCTCTGCGTAGCGCTCCTCTCCTGCGGGGACGACCCCGCCGGACCTTCCGAAACACTCTCAGTGACCGTTACCGCCCCTCCCGCGGGAGGGGCTCAGGCCACCGACACGTACACGGTGGTCTGGACCGGACAGGGCGGAGGCACGGTGGCGCTTTTCTACAACACTGTGCAGAGCCCCAACGGCCAGCAGTTGATCGCGTCGGGCCTTCAGGTTTCCGGGAGTCACTCATGGGACCTCTCGGCGGTTCCCAACGGCACCTACTACGTGAGAGCAGTGCTTACAAGCGGCATGAACAGCGCATCGGACTACTCCGACGGCACGCTCATCGTTGACCATTCCCAGGGTGACCAGGGCATACTCATCACAGCCCCGCCAGCAGAAGGCGCCCAGGCCAACGATTCCTACAGCATCCTGTGGATCTCGTCGGGGTTCTCCGGGGGAACCGTCACGCTGTGGTTCGACACCGACACGCTTCCCGACCAGGGACTGACCGAGATCGCGGCCGACCTCACGGATACCGGCGAGTACAAATGGGACTGCACTGCCGTACCCGAAGGCTACTACTACGTGCGTGCCGGTATAACCGACGGTGAGAACTCCGCCTACGCCTACAGCCCTGGAATCCTGCACATCAGCCACGGGGCCGACCCATGGATCACCGTTCTGAAGCCTCCCGCCGCAGGCGAAAGCGCTGACGGCTTCTACACCATTGAATGGGTCAGCGAAGCCCCCTCTGGAACTACGGTCTCGCTGTGGTACGATACCGACGATGACCCCGCCGGCGGGTTGCTCCCCATATCGTCGGGTCTTTACAACGACGGTTACTACACGTGGGATTGTTCGTCGGTGCCCGAGGGCTCGTACTATGTCCTTGCCCAACTTGTTTCTCCCGTCGGGAGGGGGGCACTGGCACGATTGGTCCGGAACCTCACTCCCGGAGTTCTGGCCTCTGATTACAGTGACGGCATGCTGACGATAACCCACGACAGCCAGTTTTCCGTCACAGTGACCGCTCCGCCCGTCGAGGGAGGGCAGGCCGATTCAGACTACCTGGTGGAATGGGAGTCCGACGCGCCTCCCTCGGCAACGCTCAGCCTCTTCTACGCTGCCGACACAACGGGCGCTCCCCTTTATCCCGTGGCTTCCGGGGTGTTGAACACGGGAGAGCACCTCTGGGACACAACGATGGTTCCCGAGGGGGAGTGGTACGTGTTTGCGGCCCTCTCCAACCGTGGACAGGGCAGCGACTGGAGCAGCGGAACGGTAACCGTCATCCATGAGGAGCTCTTCTCGTTCGCGTTCACCGCGCCTCCACAGGAGGGCGCCACCGCCGATGACCAGTACACCCTGAGATGGGAGACCGACGCCCCTTACGGTTCCACCTGGGTTTATCTCTTCTACAGCACATCCAACGAACCCGGCGGCACCCTGACCCCCATTGTCATGGGAACCCCCAATGCTGAGCAGTACGATTGGGACTGCACCGATGTGACCGAAGGCGTCTACTGGATCTACGGCTTCGTCACCGACACCAGGGAGAGGCACCCGGACCTGTGGCGTGGTTCGGGAAGCGCGTGGAGCCTTGGAACCCTCACCATTGACCACTCACTGTACTCCATGACCGTAACCGCCCCTCCCGCCGGTGGAGCCTCCGCCGACAGCAGCTACACGGTTGGCTGGACGGCGTCCGGGGGAGCGGGGAGCCTCGTAGCCCTCTACTACGACGACAACACCGACCCATCGGAGATGTTCCCCATCGAATCCGGTCTTGCCAACACCGGCACGTACCTTTGGAACACCATCATGGTACCCGAGGGCGACTGGTACGTTTACGGAGCCGTCTACGATCCATCAAAGGGGAGGCCGGTTCCGGGAACCGACGGTTTCGCAGGGGATTACAGCGACGGAGTGCTCTCGGTCCAGCACGAGTACAATTACATCATCGTGACAGCTCCGCCACCCTGGGGTGCCTATGCCCAGACCGAGTACCAGGTCCAGTGGGCCGCCGATACTCCCTACGGTGGAACCGTTACGCTCTACTACGACGACGACACCAATCCGGCCAACGGCATGACCATGATCCAGAGCGGCCTTGCGTGGGATGCGTTCGCGTTCGACTGGGACTGCTCCGCAGCCCCCGAGGGCGTGTACTACATCTACGCGAAACTTGAGAACGCCCAGCAGACGCTAACCGCGTACAGCGAGGGAACGCTCACGATCGACAGGGAACCCCTCTGGATGGCGTTCTACTCGCCTCCCCCTCCCGGGGCCACCGCGGATGACAGCTACACCCTCGAATGGTACTCGGTGGGACCCTCGGGACGCACGGTAGACCTCTACTACGACACCGACACAAACCCGTCAGGCGGGCTCGTGCCCATCGAGGGCGACGTGGGCTGCCCGGATTATCTAAGCAGTTACACGTGGAGCTGCGGGGCCGTTCCGGAGGGTAGTTACTACATCTACGGCGTTCTCTCCGACCCAACGATCGATGGCACCTACGAGGTCTACAGCGAGGGAATGCTCACGATCAGCCACTGATCGCAGTGTCCGGGCGGCTCAGGGCCGCCCGGACCTCGTTTCGAGAAGCAGGGAAGTCAGCGCAGGGTCGAAGATCAGGCCGCTGGCCATTCTCATGGCCCGGCACGCCTCTTTCAACCCTCCCGCTGCAAAGGCTTTTTCCCATCCGATGCCCGCCGCCAGTATCCTTGCGCCAATGGGTATCCCTTCCCCGAAAAGACCATCGGGGCCGGTTCCGTCCCAGCATTCGCCATGATACCGCAGGGCGTCTATGGTCAAAGGCGGAAGGCCCATGGACCTGATGACCTGCGGTTCATCATCTCCAAGGCCGCCCATGATGGCAGCCGAGCCGGCGTGGAGCAGGGACGCGACCCGAAGCGAGTTGACTGACCAACTGTCGAATCCCAGCCTTTCGGCCAGCTCCGTTGCGGTGGTCGCAACCCGCCTGCTGAAGCCAGCTGCCTTCTCGTCGGTCTTTTCCAGTGAAAGGACAAGGGTTTCGATACTCTCCCAGGTTTCCCGTGTGATGCTTTCCGATACCACGATCCATTCAAGCATCACAGCGGTCCTTGTGAGAAAGGCATCGACCCGCTCAGGGCTCACCAGGGGCATCACCGGGTAGTCGAGAACGGCCGTCAGCCCCGCAAGGCTTCTTCTCACCGTGCACGAGGAGGGTGAGGGTTTGACCGGAAGTGACATGGACAAGCTTCCATGTGTGACCGTGACCCTTGAAGCACCGCTTCCCTCGAGCATTTTTTCAAGCATCATCTTCAACGCCGCAGCGACTGACCCGGCCTTTGCCAGCTCCGCGGTGAGTTCCGCCAATGCCCTCTCCATGTCCATGCCCCGTTCGATTGCCCTCCGCCTGGTGGTGAGAAGGAAAGCTCCGAGCTGCACCATTCCAACGAGGAACACCGTTCCCGCGAGAGGAATGAGGATCGACTCGGGGTCATCCCTGGCTTCCAGCAACGGGATGACCATGGGCATTGGAATGAGGTTGAACAGGATGTGGGTGTTCCACTCCGTCCTGAGTTCCCTGGGCGCCGGCAGGACCCACATTCCGGCGATGGCGCAACCGGTGAGGAACAACAATGAGAGGATGTTCATTGGAAGCCCCTGGATGAATTCAGTGCCTTCAAGCCAGAACCTTGTGAAAGAGAGCGCCCGGGCCAGAAGGAAAACCGATGCGAAAAGCTCCAAAGCCCGTTTTCTGCCGTGCATTCTCTCTCCGCCCCGGCTGGACTCAAGGAAGAAAGAGCCGGCGCTGGAAACAAGCGCGAAGACAAGGGCAGCCTGTATGGAGCCCTGGAGGGTGACCGCCATGGACAGCACGAAGGGGAATGCGTTCAAGGGGGAGCCTGAAGCTGAGTTTCCGGTGAACAGGACGGAGACAAGAAGGCAGGCCGAAAGGGCAAGCATCACGGGAAGCTGTTGAAGGGTAATACTATCAACGGAGGGAGTACTTGCGCTGAGCGCTGCCGCAAGAAGAGCGGCGGCGATGAATGGTGATACGGGCCGCTTTGATCCTGTCACCATGCTCCCTTCTCCACGAGGGTCCCGAGGGCGTCCACGACCCGGGAGTCGTACAGGGTGCCGCGGCCTGCCTGGATCTCTTTCAGCGCGTTCTCGGACTGGACCTCGGGGTGGTAGGGTCTGTCCGCCGTTATGGCGTCGAAAGTATCGGCGACGGCGACGATCCTGCTGTGGAGCGGGATGGCCGAGCCCCTCAGTCCCGTGGGGTAACCGCTTCCATCGAGCCTTTCATGGTGATGCAGCACGGTCTCGGCAGCCTTCGCGAAGCGGCTGAGCCCTGATACCAGTGCGGCGCCTTCCACCGGGTGGCTTTTTATGACCATCCTTTCCCGAGAGGTGAGGATCCCCTTCTTTCCCAGTATCTCCGAGGGAAGGCTTACCTTTCCGATGTCGTGGAGAAGGGCGCCCGTTCTGAGCATGCCGAGTTCGGAGTCGGACAGCCCCAGTTCCCTCCCTATGGATGTTGAAATGTCTGCGACCCTGAGGGAGTGCATCTTCGTGTACCTGTCCTTGAGGTCGGCGATTCGCGCCAGAAGCAGCGCCACACTGAAAAGGGCCTCCTCCTGGTGTATCCTGGCCGAGACCACCTGCCATGACCGCGCGATCTGCTCGCCGAAATCGGTTATCTCGTCGGCGAACAGGGTATTGATCCTGCGTGCCGCTTCTCCTGCGGCGGCTATCCGCAGACCCGGAACCCCGGCTGGAACGAAATCGGGGCCGCTGACGGGCAGTGATGAGGGATCATCGGAGGCGCTGCACCCCTTCGATGTCCAGACGCGCCAGCCGTCAGGGGACTTCTCGTAGAAAGACAACCCCTCTCCGGTCAGCGTTTCAATGGCTGCTACGAAGTCGGAAAGTGAAGATGCCGAAAGAAGCTCGCGGGAGATCATGTCGTGCTCGGTCAGTCTCACAAGGCGCGCGGTGCGCCTTCCCATCTCCGTCGTCTCCCTCCTGACCAGGAAAAGGTAGAGAATGCAGAGGAGGCAGAGAAAGAGAGTAGCGGCGGGGCCGAAAGTGTCTGTGAGGTGGACCGCAAGCAGAACCGCGGGTACATTGGTCAGGAAGCCAAGGAACGCCAGGCTTCGAATCCGGCCGGTGGAAGATCCGGCGGAGGAAAGCTTCCTGGCGAGGTAGAGGAATGGGATCAGTGTAAGGTAGGCCGGGGAAGGGTAGGGAAGACCGTTACGGGGGAGGAGCAGGGCAAATGGAAGGATGAGAAGTGCCTGGATCGATGTGACAGCGTGAAAGACACCGGTTCTCGATGCTCCCTTGACTCCCAGCACAGACCCTGAAGCCAGGACGAGTGCCGACAGGACTCCGGATACCGGGCCGCCGTACCAGAAGCAAAGGAAAATGAGCATGGTGTGAAGTGTTTCGTACTCACGCTCGCGGTACACGATGTGGATACCCGAACTTGCGAAGGCGGTGACCGCCAGTATCAGGGTAACCTCCGGAACCTTCGCGAAGTACACAGCCCCT
This sequence comes from candidate division Hyd24-12 bacterium UBA6080, assembly GCA_002436025.1. Lineage (GTDB taxonomy): Bacteria > Fermentibacterota > Fermentibacteria > Fermentibacterales > JCC-6 > UBA6080. The sequence goes on along the minus strand of DIXM01000001.1, from coordinate 77,552 downwards.
GTTATGAAAAGGATGCCTGCAAGTATTGAAAGGAAAACCAGGAAAGGGGAGCCTGGCTTCATCACTGAGGGCTTCCCGATAATTCTGAGAGAATGATCACGAGCATGGTCCCTTCCTGGCCCGAAACGCTTCCGATCCCTATGAAAGCATACCTGCCGTCGATGCACGATGCCAGATGGAAAGGGCTGACCAGGATCATTTCAATTGCCTCCGGGATACTTGATCCCACGGCGATGTTCTCGGCCCACCCTCCGTACCCCTGCGGCATCATTTCGCTTGTTCCAGCACTGCCCGGATAGATGTGAAAAGCTCCGCCCCAGCTTCTGGCCTGCCTTGCTCTCAACGACGCCAGCGCGTTTAAGAAAGAGCTTTCGGAAAGGGGGGTGACACTCAGCTTTCTTCGCAGATTGTTCATTCCGGCGAGGATATCGGTTCCGCTCCACCGGTTGCCGGGCCAGGCGCCCGGTTTTCCGACGGTGATTGGTGTGAGCAGCTGAACCTGGGGACCGAATTCGGTTTCGGACATGTACTCGAGCCACCACGTTCCCTCCTGGTCTACCAGGAAGCTTCCACCCTCGATGGAGAGCACCCGAAGGCCGGGTGAGAGAACCGCCCCCCTCATTGCCGGCGGATCGCCCCCGGGCATGAAACTGACCGTGTCGCCGGGTTCCGCAAAGGCCGGGATGGGCATTTCCAGGGAAAACACCGGCGGAGGGGCCGTTACCAGACAAACCCCGTCATTGGATTCAGCCCGCCCCCAGGCCAGGGAATCGGGAACTGCCACAGTGGTTTCGCGTTGCACAGAAATTGCTCCCAAAGGCCAGAACCATCCGGCCCGGGCGGCATGGCGCAACAGCTCGGAACCCGCGGGTATCCGGTCTGTCCTGAGTATGGACGAGGCGAGACTGTCCAGGGAAGCGTACCTTCCGCCCGGAAGGGCTGCTGCGGTTACAAGTGTCAGGATCAGGCCGCTTACCATGCTTTTCATTATAGTTTTTATTCCGGTCCGGTCAAATCCCCCGGGAAGGGTGGTTTCATGAAGGTGCTTTTGATCCAGTCTCCCACCGGCAGAAGGGAGGCTCCCATTTACCCTCTGGGTCTGGCGTTCCTTTCGTCACACCTTAAGGCCTCGGGGCATGAGTGCATGGGTCTTGATCTCAGCCTCTCCCGGAACTGCAGGGAAGACCTTCGGCAGTTCCTGCAATTGCACAGCCCCGATGCGGCAGCGGTTTCCCTCAGGAACATAGACGACAGCAGCTGGCCGGTCACCTGGTCATATCTTGACGCCTTCGGAGACATCATGGAAGAGCTTTCCGACTTTCCCGGCACTGTCATCGTCGGCGGCCCGGGCTTTTCGATCTACTCGGAGAGGATACTTTCCCTGTGGCCACGGATCGACTTCGGCATGGCAGGCGAGGGGGAGCTTGCCTTCCCTGAGCTGATAGGCTCCATCGAGAAAGAAGATCCACCACAGTGCCGACTGCTCACGCCTGTCAAACCTTTGAGCGATGTGCTCTTGAACCCCGATTACACGCTCTTTCCCGTTGCTGACTATTCCGGAAAGGGGGCGATAGGGGTGCAGAGCCGCAGGGGATGCCCTTTCGGTTGCAGATACTGCACTTACGGACACATCGGGGGCAAGGTATGGAGGAACCGCCCTGTTCATGCCGTAGCCGCTGACGTTGCTGAACTGGCCCGGCTGGGTGTGAAGACGTTCATGTTCGTCGACTCGGTGTTCGACCATCCCGTTCAGTACGCCCGTGAGCTCACGCTGGCAGTCGGGGAGAGTCGTGCCGGGCTTGAATGGGGTGCCTGGCTGTCGGATGCCGTTCCTCCAGACTTCCTTGACCTTCTCTGGGAGAACGGATGCCGGTGGGTTGACTTCTCCCCTGACGCCATCACGCCACGGGGACTTCGCCTGCTTGGAAAACCGGGGGATGGCCGGTCCCTCTACTCCGTTGTCAAAAGCGCCAGGAGGACCGGTTTTTCGGTGGGAGTGAACTTCTTCAATGGAAATCCGGGGGAGGGGTTCCCAGCCCTTCTTGAAAAGCTGTTCTTCATGTTCAGGGCAAGGATGTTCCTGGGCTTCCGCAAAACCTTTGTCAATATCGGAACCATAAGGATCTATCCGGGAAGCCCCATGGCCCTGGAGCTTCCAACGGGCACCGACCTTCTCGCGCCGGTCTTCCATGCTCCCCGGGGTCTTTCCGCCGTTTTTTTCAGGTTCTTCGCCTGGATCAGAAAAAAGAGGCACCGGTGAAGCTGGGTCTTGTCGGCTTTCCTGTCGCCCATTCCCTTTCACCAGGGATCCATGAGCTGTTTCTCAGGGAGTTCGGCATCGAAGGCTCGTACGAGCTTCTTCCCACCCCCCCCGAATCGCTGCCCATGGTGCTTGAAGTGTTAAGGAACGGTACCTTCCACGGGCTCAACGTAACCATGCCCTTCAAGAGGCGTGTCTTCGGGCTCTGCGACCTGAAAACCACTGCCGCGGATACAAGTGGTGTGGTGAATGCACTGAAGGCCGAGGGCAGCCATCTCCTGGGGCACGATACCGATACCGAAGCCTTTTCGTTCGAAGCTTCGGATCTTTCCTCACCGTTCATCGTTGTGGGCGCAGGAGGGGCTTCGCGGGCGGTATGCGCCGCCCTTGGGGGGCGTGAGTGCCGAGTGTTCACAAGGGAGCCCTCTGACGCACTGCACATTCCCCTTTCCCGGGCCGCCCGCTACCTCGCCGGGACGGTTGGCACGATCGTGAACGCCACCCCCCTTGGCTGGCGGGACGACGACCCGTTTCCAGTAACCCCCCCGGAGGGGTGGACTTTCATGGATCTCAACTACAACCCGGGTTGGAGGTGGAGGAACGACCTGCGTCGAAGGGGCATACCGGTCATCACCGGAGAGTCCATGCTGGTTCGCCAGGCGGCGCTGTCCTTCTCTTTCTGGACGGGTCTCACGGTCCGGGACGAGCTGTTCCGGGCGGCACTGAAGACTGTCAGGAGGTTTTCGGGTGACACGCAGCTGGCTCGATGAAAGGCTTGAAAAGGGTTTTTCGCCCGAAGACCTCAGGGCTCTTCTGGAATCCGACGAGAGGGACTTCGCGCTGATCTCGGAAAAAGCGGTGGAGGTCAGAAGACGGTACTTCGGTGACAGGGCTTATATCAGGGCGGTCATTGAGTTCGCAAACAGGTGCCGTTGCAGCTGCCTTTACTGCGGAATGCGGCTTGGCAATCAGGGCGCGGCAGGTTATGAGCTTGGCGCCGATGAGATAGTAGAAACCGCCGCAACAGCCCTGCGGAACGGTATCAGAACCTTTTTTCTTCAAGCCGCGGAAAGCGAAACCTACGAATCGGGATGGCTGACCGATGTGATCAGACGCATCTCGGGGATGGGAATGGAGGTCATTCTCTGCGTGGGTTTTCACAACACTCGTGACCTTGATGACTGGCATTCCGCCGGGGCGGGAAAGTTCATTCTGAAGCACGAGACATCCGACGCCGGGCTGTTCGCCGGGATGAAGCCGGGTTTTTCACTGACCGACCGGATCGGGATGCTTCGAGTTCTCCAGAAACACGGGTACAGCGTTGGTTCCGGAACGCTGCTCGGTCTGCCCGGTCAAAGCATCTCAAGCCTCGTTGGCGACCTGCTTCTCATGAAAGAGCTCGGGGTGCAGATGTCCAGCGTTTCGGTCTTCATGCCGGCGTCGGGTACCCCCCTTGCGGACCACCCGAGCGGAGACCCCGAGCTCGGGTTAAGGTTCGTCGCCGCCATGCGGCTGTACCTGAAGAACACCCTGATCCCTGCCACAAGCACGTTCGAGAAACTGATCCCCGACGGTCAGTACCGTTGTTTCGAAGCCGGCGCCAACGTTATAACCGTGAACATGACCCCGCCACGCCTCAGGGATGACTACACACTTTACACGAACCGGTTCTTCGTTGGGCTGTCCCACGCCAGGGAAACCATTGCAAGGGCTGGGCTTACCGAAGCTTCGGAAGAAAACCGGGGAGCTCTGCGATAGCGGCAGCCACGTCTTCCGGGGTCTTCCCCCGGGTGTCCATCCTTCCAGGAAGGCCGGCATAATGTTCCGTGCGGGCTTTCAGAAGCCCTTCCAGGGCCTTGGGTTCGGGAGCCAGAGGGCGACCCCGGGATGATGTGAAGCGTTTGAGCAACTCGCTTGTTTCGAGCGCAAGTGTGACAAGTACCCCGCGTGAGAGAACGGTCTCGAGGTTCTCGGGCAGAAGGAGGGTCCCGCCGCCCAGGGCCACCACCAGCGGGCCGGGGGATAGAGCGAGCTCCTTCAGACACATGGACTCGATACGCCTGAAACCGTCTTCCCCCATTGAGCTGAATACTTCATGGACAGACATTCCAGTGGTATCTTCGATGACGTCGTCAAGGTTTTCGAACGGGATGCAGAGAATTCGGGCAAGGATCGCCCCTACCGTCGATTTCCCCGAAAAGGGCGGGCCGGCGATGAAGCAGATGTTCGGTTTCAGACTGTCCCCCTTGTTGTTCCGACCTTGAACCTTCGAAGCGGGATATGACTATATTCAAAACTTCATGGCATGAGAAGATACCCAATCTCAGGGGGGTGAAGGCTTGACGCGCGAGGAACTTGCACGGGAGGCTGCGAGACGAACGGGACTGACGGTCCGCGAGGTGCAGTCACTTACGGTCGTGCTGCTCTCCATAATCACCGAAAGGCTCTGTGCCGGCGAAAGCGTGTTTCTCAGGGGATTCGGCTGCTTCACGACAATGAAGGGGAAGATGAGGAGGGCAAGGAACCCGGGTCAAGGCGGTGTGATGGAGATCCCGCCAAGGGTCAAACCCGTCTTCCGCCCCTACGACGACCTGAAGGATGCCGTGCACAAAGGGCTTTCCGAACGAACGGTCGTCGAGTTCCTGTGCCTTGGTTACCCCGGCGCGCGAAAGGTATCGGTGGTGGGTGAATGGAACGCCTGGAACCCCCTTGCCAACCCGATGCAGAAGCTGCCCGACGGAAGCTGGGTTGCCGAGATATCCCTTCACTCCGGGCAACTCCTTCACTACGCTTTCAGTGTTGATGGAACCCCCAGACCCGACTCACTCTTCGCTGCCGGGCCCGATGGCAGATCGGTCAGGCGCATATGAACAGAAGACCGGTGAAAAAGGGGTTGACCCGCAGGACGCACCCGATGGGAAAGATAGCGTTCCTTCTGTCGGTTTTCGTTTCCCTGGCTGTGCTTGTGGCCGTTTCATTCCCCCCCTCACGGGCAGGGCTCCTTGTTGTTATGGGCGAGACCCTGAGGAATGCGGTTGGTTTGCTGGCCTTTCTTCTGCCTCCGTTCCTGTTCCTGCTGGGGGCGCTTGCCATAGGATTCGGTTTTGCGCCACGATGGCTCCGCACCACATTCGGGGTGTTCCTTACGCTCTTCTTTCTGGCGGCCTCGGTCACATGCGTGCTGGCCAGGTTTTCCCCCGCCACCGCCGGGTTTCCCGGAGGGATACTCGTACTGCGGCTTGTTGTTGCTCTTGAAGGGCTCATGGGAGGGGTTCTGACATGGCTTGCCCTCTTCCTTCTGTTCACCGCTTCGGTTGCGATCCTGACCGGGTGGGACATAGGCACTGACATCGAAAGCCTTTACAGACGATTAAGGAGCAGACCCGAAAGGGCGGGACAGGTGGCAGTGAAAACCATTGAACCCCTCCCCGAACCCGCGGTGAACCCATGGGTTCGCAAGGAAGCAGTCCCTGTCAGAGCCGAACCCGAGGTCAAGGTGCTTTACCACGATTCGCCCCGTTCCGAGCCTTTCCCCGAGTCGGTCGAAGACGGTCCCGCAAAGAGCGAACCCCGACAGAAGATGAAGGTTCAGACAAAGACACAGGCACAGGTTCAGACCGAGCAGGGTGACAAGGATGAAACGGCGTACATCCTGCCCGACATAGAGTGCCTCAAGATGCCTGCGCCCGGTGAGCGCACCCGTCAGTCCGGGAGGGAGATTCAGGAGAGGGGCGCCACCCTTGTTGAGAAGCTCGGTGATTTCGGGATCGAGTGCCGGCTTGAGAGTACGGTTTGTGCTGGTCCTGTGCTGACGAGGTACGAACTGACGCCGGGGCTTGGGGTGAAGGTCAACAGGATCGTGAACATGGCCGATGACCTGGCTCTGGCCCTGGCGGCCAAACGGATAAGGATACTTGCCCCGATTCCCGGCAAGGGCACGGTGGGGATCGAAGTGCCCAACAAGAACCCGGAGATGGTCTACCTTCGCGAGGTCCTCGTTTCGGTGGAGAACGAGAGGATACCGGTGGCCCTGGGTAAAAATGCCGAGGGAAAGCCCCTTGTGGTAGACATAGCAGACATGCCCCATCTTCTCATCGCCGGTGCCACCGGAAGTGGAAAGAGCATCTGCATCCATTCGATCCTGACCTCCATACTCATGACCAGAACCCCGAGCCAGGTGAGGCTCGCGCTGGTCGATCCCAAGATGCTTGAACTATCCATCTATGAGGGCGTTCCTCACCTTTGGGCTCCGGTGGTCCTGAACCCCCAGAGGGCAAAGGCCCTTCTGGACAGGCTCGTACGGGAGATGGAGGACAGATACGCGCTTCTCACCCGCCAGGGCGTGAGATCAATAGACGAGTATAACGGGAACATAAGGACGGCATTTCTGGCGGACCGGGCCGGGCGCGGAACCGAAGACACTTCAGAAACACCCGACACCATGCCCTCCATCGTGGCGGTCATCGACGAGCTCGCCGACCTCAGAATGGTTCTCGGCAACGATATCGAGCAGCCGATAGCCAGGCTCGCCCAGAAAGCCAGGGCGGTGGGCATCCACCTTGTCGTGGCAACACAGCGTCCCTCGGTCGATGTGATCACGGGAATGATCAAGGCCAACTTCCCTTCAAGGATTGCCTTCAATGTCAAATCGAAAACCGATTCAAGAACGATCCTCGACATGAACGGAGCCGAGAAGCTCCTGGGACAGGGCGACATGCTCTTCATGCCTGCGGGGGCTCCGGATCCTGTGAGGGTTCACGGATCATTCGTGTCCTCGCGTGAGATAAAGGAACTTGTCGTTTTCTGGAAGGCACAGCCCCACATGCCCTACGATTACGAGCCCGGTGATGATGAGCAGACTGGCGCCGACGTGACGGGCGACCTGTCACTTGACGATCCGCTGCTGGAAGAAGCCAGAAGAGTGGTGGTGACCTACCAGAGGGGCTCCGCTTCGCTTCTTCAGAGACGCCTGAAGGTGGGCTATACCAGGGCAGCCCGGCTGCTCGAGATGCTTGAGCAGACCGGGGTCGTGGGCCCCTACTGCGGAAGCAAGGCTCGTGAGGTTCTTCAGAAACCCGATTCAGGACCCGTTCTGCCTGAAGATGAATAGGAGATGAGATGAGGATCGTGGTTCTTTTTCTATCTGTGCTTCTCTTCGTGCTCTCCTGCGGGGGCGGTTCCGACGGGCTTGATCAGGAAGGGCTGGTGGAAGATGGTTCCGCATTGGGGCAGTTCGCCAGGGCGGGGCAGCTTTACTTCAGGGGAAGTCTTTCCGCATCTCGTGAGGAGTTCAACGGAGTGATCTACAGGTTCCCCGGCTCAACCCTGGCCGACGACGCCAGACTCGCTGTCAGACGGATTGACAGTGAACTCCGCGAAGGTGAGGAGGGTGTTTCAGCGCTGCCGCTTCCCGAGGAGTTCAGGGACCTCGATGTGACAGTGGTCGGCCAGTCCGCAGGAAGACCCGTTATGGAGTGGCTGTCGGGCAGACTTACTCTTCTCGGGTGTTCTGTGAACACCGTGTACGACCCCGATGCGCCCGAAGTGACCGTTGTGCTGCACAGGCAGGGTTACGAGGTCGCAGCCGGGATACTGGCCGATTCGCTCAGCCTCTGGCTATCCAGGCCGCAGCTGGTGGAACATCAGGGTGGCGGCGGGCTTATAGATGCCGTTGAACCTGGTTGTGGCGGTGTGATGATAGTCGTGGGAACCGATGCCGTCATTGAATAGCAGGAAGAGACTTGGAGGGGCTTTTTAATGTTGTTGATGCTGCTTTTTACCGGTCTTCTCGATCCCCTGACCTCGAAGCTTTCGAACACCGTTTTTCTGACGGGTTCCTTCACCCAGACCGAGACATGGGCCCTGACGCGGGAAACCGAGACGACCAGGGGCTCTCTTGACCTTGCCCATCCCAACCTATTCAGGCTTGAATACTCAGACCCCCGGGGCAGGGTGACTGGTTGCGACGGAGTACGGGTTTACACCATCGAACCCCTCTCTAACGAAATTGTTGTATACGGCGAATCGGGTCCCGAGGGTTTCCTTCATCTATTGAACAGGGCCGACGATGACGGTATGTTGATAGAGGGAACCAGCGCTGCAGGCCTGGTCACCGTATCCGTCACCGGCGACCTGGGGGGCGGGGTTATCGGCATGGAGGTCTGCTTCGCCATGGCCGATTCTCTTCCCGTCAGGTTCGCAACAACTGACGTGAACGGGAATGAAACGGCATGGGAACTGAGCGGGCTCGAGGCTCACGATTCGCTTCCCGTTGGCTGTTTCGTGATGGAAGTTCCGGACGGATACACGGTCGTTTCAGGGGAAGACTGATTGAAGAGCTTTCACATAATCACCCTGGGCTGCCCCAAGAATCAGGTCGACTCCGAGATCCTTGCAGGTCTGTGCCTCGGGGCGGGTCTACGCTTCCGAAAGGATCCTGAAAAGGCCGACCTTCTGATCCTGAACACGTGTGCGTTCATTGAGCCTGCGGTGGAGGAGAGCCTTGAGAGGCTCGGTGAGCTCCTGGATTGGAAGGCCGCCGGTGAACGAAGGCACGTGATTCTAGCGGGGTGTCTTCCCGGAAGGTATGACGATGACGGCAGCGGTGGTCTCGAGGAGATCGATCTTGTTATCGGGCCGGGCGGGCATCACCGGTTAGCGCGCTGGCTCGGGGTGGAAGGCCGGCTTCCCCGCCAGAGCGGGAGCGGGGTTTACAGGTACGTCAAGATAGCCGAAGGCTGCAGCAACAGGTGCAGTTACTGCACCATTCCCGACATCAGGGGACCCTTCATTCCCATCGAAGCTGCAAGCGTCGTGGATTCAGTGAACCAGGTGGTGGGGCAGGGCGCCAGGGAGGTGGGGCTGGTTGCCCAGGATTCCGGAGCACATCCGGAACTCACCGGCATCCTCGACAGCGTGACCGCCCTGCACCCAAGTGTATGGTTCAGGCTGTACTACGTTCATCCCGCGCATTTTCCGGCTGACCTTCCCGGACTTTTCGAGTCCAGGCCAAATCTTGCACCCTACCTTGATATGCCGATCCAGCACGCATCCGCCACGACACTCGAGAGGATGGGCAGAGGCTACGGCCCCGACCGGTTATCGAGGATCATGGAGACCATCGAAGGCCTTTCGAGGCCGGTGGCCGTCAGGTTCACGGTTATAACCGGGTACCCCGGAGAGACCGACAGGGATTTTCACTGTCTGGAAAGCTTTCTGGGAAGATGGCCGTCGCTCAGGCATATAGCCGCCTTCCCCTGGTGGCCCGAAGAGGGCACCACCGAGTACGAAAGGGCGGCCCTGCAGGGAGACGCAGTTCCCGGTCACGAAGCCGGGCAAAGGCTTTCCGCCCTGTCGTCACTGGGTGAGAGCATTTACCATTCATGGACAGAAAGACTAATGGGACAACGTTTTCCCGTGATGGCTGACACCCCCCTGACCGGGCACAGCCTTTACGACGCTCCCGAGGCTGACCTGCAGGCAACCTTCACAAGCCCCGTTGTTCCCGGCTCGGTTGTGATGTGCACTCTGGTCAGCGGCTCAGGTTCGGAAATGGTAGTCGATAAAGCGGAATGAACCTATATTCCAGCGATGATGATGGCAATCACTCTGAAGGAAGGGTACCCTAATGATGTTCTTCGCGCTGGTCCTCGCGACCCTTACCGGGGTTCAGGGAAACCTTGAGATAACCGAGCAGGCAGTTCTTCAGGCCGTGACTCCAGTGGCAGACGCCGTCTCGCTTCAGGGCACGGAAAGCCTTTTCATAACCGTTGAAGGCGGTCATGAGGGTGGATGGCTCGTCGTACAGGCCCTCACCAACCTGCTGTCTGAAAAAGGTATAGGGGTCACCGCGGAGAGAACCGAAAGAATTGGCTCACAGATAATTGTTCGCCCCATGCAGCTCGGAGTAGTGTACGGCGAGATCGAGAGGTCATGGTTCCTCGGTGCAAGAAGGATGCCCAGATCCGCAGTGTGCAGCCTCGCTTTCTCCCTTCTGGACGAGAGCGGTGTGGTCGTTAACACCTGGAGGACCGAAGGCCTGATCCAGGACACAGTTTCGCCTGACGACCAGCTGCTTTTCGAGCATCGAACCGAGCTGTGGGTAAACGACACCGTTCCCGAAGGGTCGGGCAACAAGGTTCTCGAGCCCGTGGTTGTGACCGGCGTCGTGGCTGCGCTCATCTACCTGTTCTACTCCAGCAGGGCTGATTGATGTGTAGATCCCTTATCCCTGCGTTGTTTCTCCTTCTCCTTGCAGCACCAGGGTGCGACACCGGCGCTTCCGGTGAACAGGAAGACCTGCTTCAGCAGGCCCGGACCCTCATGTCATCGGGCCAGTACGAGCAGGCCATGGTTTTTTATGGTGAGGCACTGACACTCGCTTCCGGGTACGATCCCCTCCTTCAGCTCGAGTACGCCGAAGCGGCCGTTCTCTCCGCCCAGGCCAACAGGAACAGGGCCTCGAGACAGAAAGCCCTTGAAGCCCTGCAGATACTCACGGACACACCGGGAACCGTTGAACCCAGAGAGATCGGTGAGCTCTGGCGAAGGCTGGGATGGGAGATGGCGCGAGATTCCGATTCCCTTCAGGCTTACAACGCTTTCGGCGCCGCCGTCACAACCTGCCCGGATCTCGCCGGGGTGTTCGAGGAGGAGTGGCTTCTTCGGGGAGCCTTCGCAGCTTGGCATCTTTCCACTGTTTCCGCCGTTCCCGATTCACTGGTTGGAACCCCCATGGAAGACAGCATCCTGGCTTTCCATGCGGAAATTCATCTGGTCGAACTGGACCGTATTCCACTGGTCAGAACCGACCTCAGAACGCCCAGGCTTGAAGCTACGGCGAGGCTCATGCAGTACGCTCCATCCCGCTGGAGCGACGAACTCGAGGTTCTTACCGAACTCGACAGGCTTGGTTCAATTGAACCCGGCTGGCGTCACAGACGGATGGAACTTCTCCTTCGTTCGGCCCGCACCGATCTTGAGGAGGGCCAGCTGGCCCTGGCCAGGGAGAGACTGATGGAGGTATGGAGTTCCAGTTTCACCGGGGTCCGTGTCGATGCAGCGTTGATACTGGGTGAAATGGCGCAGGGTGCCGGCGATCCCCAGACCGCACTGCTCTGGTACACCCGGGCGTGCCAGGTCTCACCCGGACTCACCTCGCAGGCAGCCATTACCGCCGCCGCCCGCAGGGATTCCCTGAGGTACTTCGTCACCCCTTTAGGAGTTGAATGAAAAGAAAGACTTTTTTCCTGTGGGTCGGCGTTCTTTCAGCGCTGGCGTCCTGCGGGACTTCCGTTTCCACAACCGGGATGTCCAGGGACGAGATGATCGAACTGGCGGACCGGCACTTTGAAAACGGTGCCTGGTCACAGGCCTCACTGATCTACACCGAGATGCAGTTCCGCTATCCGGGAGATGAACTCTACGATTTCTTTCTTCTTCGTGGAGCTCTCTGCGACCGTGAAATGAGCCTCTGGGCTGACGCCGAGTTCAACCTCTACCGGGTCGTGAACGAGTTTCCCAGGGGAGCGTGGGCCGACGACGCCCAGTTTGCCCTCGCGGAAACCATGTGGAGCCAGAGGCGTGACCACCGGCGCGATCCTGCTCCGGTGCTCCGTGCCCGGGAAGAGCTTCAGGCATTCATCGAGAGCTACCCGGGGTCCGAACTCATGGACCAGGCCCTTGAGCTTCTCGGAGTGGTTGACGAACATCTGGCGCTTCGAGCGCTTGATACAGGCCGTTTCTATCTCAGGCGCGACAAACCCGAAGCAGCGATACTCTACCTCAGGGAGGCCCTCGACAACCATCCCCAGGCTTCCTGCAGGGCGGAGCTTCTGCTGACCATCGGCGACGCCTACCTTGCCATGGGAAACGACTTCTCGGCGAGAAGCTACTACCGCCGGGCCAGGGACGAATGCGATCTCACCCCGGCCCAGCTGACCAGGGTGGAGGAGAGCCTCTCGGAGGACCGATGACCAGAGGCTTTCTGGGAGGCACATTCGATCCGCCCCATGTCGGACACCTGGTGCTTGCCCAGGAGGCTCTCGAGTTCCTGAAACTCGACCACGTGAGTTTCGTGCCCGCCCGCAACCCGCCACACAAGGGTGAAGGCGAGATCTCTGATTTTTCCCACCGCATGAAGATGCTTTCCCTTTCCATCTCCGATGACCCCCGCTATTCGATCCTTGACGTTGAGCCGCATCAGGGACCTTCATACACCGTGAACCTCGTTCGAAGGCTCAGTGTGCTGTTCGGTGGAAAGCCCTGCATCGTCATGGGTCTCGACAGCCTTCTGGAAATGAAAGCGTGGAAGGATCCCCTGACCATTCTTGAAGATGCCAGAGTGGTTGTCGGGACACGGCCCGGGTTCTCCATCGCCGGAGTAGACCCGGTCTACATTGAATCGGTGCGTCTGTTCGACTTTCCCGGGGTCTGGATTTCCTCGTCCATGATAAGGGCGAGGGTTGCGGGGGGAAGAAGCATCAGATACCTTGTAGGTGACGGGGTGAGGGCATATATAAGGGAAAAGGGGTTGTATGGCTCGGGACAAGGCGATTGATCAGATTCTTGAGGCCCTGGTCGATGACCAGGTCAGCGACATTCATTTCAAGGCAGGGTCCACCCCCGTTGTGCGCCGGTCAGGACACATAGTCCACGCCGAAGGCTTTCCGGTGTTTGCCGCAGAGCATGTCAATCGGATCATCTCCGAGATAGCCAGTGAAAAGCAGATAAGCTCCCTCAACGAGGGGAACGAGATCGATCTGGCGTACAGCCTCGGGGGCAAAGCCAGGTTCAGGGTGAACATCTTTCATCAAAGGGGCACTCCCGCGGTTGTCATGCGCAAGATCCCCTTCAGCGTGCCGGATATTGACAAGCTGGGCCTTCCCCCCATTGTGAAGCAGATCGCCACCGAACGGCGTGGTCTCGTTCTTGTCACGGGTGCCACGGGCAGTGGAAAGTCGACGACACTGGCAGCCATGATCAGGCACATCAACGAGAACCGCAAGGCGCACATAGTGACCATCGAGGACCCCATCGAGTTCCTTCATGCGGACATTGCTTCCAGCGTCTGTCAGCGTGAGGTGGGCATCGACACCGCAGGCTGGGCGAACGCCCTCAGATCGGTGTTCCGTCAGGATCCCGACGTCATTCTGATCGGTGAGATGAGGGATGCCGAAACAGCGCTCATCGCGCTCACTGGTGCAGAGACCGGTCACCTTGTAATGAGCACGCTGCACACCACCGACGCGGCGGAAACAGTGAACCGCATCATCGACATGTTCCCATCGCACCAGCAGAAACAGGTCAGGATACAGCTCGGTGGTCTTCTCAAGGGAGTCATCAGCCAGAGGCTTCTCCCCAGGTGCGACGACAGCGGAGAGCGGGTCCTCGCCTGCGAGATAATGATGCATACGTCGACGATCATGGACTGCATCTCCGACCCCGAAAAGATCTACCTCATCCACGAAACAATGGAGCAGAGCGGCAGGCAGTACGGCATGCAAACCTTCGACATGGCTTTGTTCCAGCTCCTGACCGACGGCGCCATCGACCAGGAAACGGCTCTCTCCGCCGCGACCAATCCCACGGCTCTGATACTTAGGATTAAGGGTGTCGAATCCTCGGACGATTGGAGGGTTTTGTGAATTACACTCTCTTACTCACGGCCGCCACTCTGCTCGCTATTTTCGTCTTTCTTGTCATCGTCGGACTGAGTGCTCAGAAGCGACCCAGACTGACCGGATACGACGGAATGACCGGTGAGACAGGCGTTGTGAAAAGACATGTTGGTTTTCGGGGCAGACATGTCATGGAAGTCAGGGGTGAGTTGTGGTGGTGCAGGTCCGCAGCACAGCTTTCACCCGGTCAGGAAGTGAGGGTCCTCACCCACGACCCCGACGATCCCGTTCTCATAGTTGAACCCGTCAACAGGAAAGGAAGCTGAACATGGGCGTGATCTGTATCCCTCTCGGGATCATTGGTTTCTTTCTTCTCATCTCCCTCAGGGTGCTCAAGGAGTACCAGCGGGGCGTTGTTTTCCGTCTTGGCAAGGTCATCGGTCTGAAGGGCCCCGGGCTGATATTCGTCTTCCCCGTCATCGATCAGCTCAAGAAGGTCGACCTCAGGATAATAACCATGGACGTCCCCCCGCAGGACATAATCACCCGCGACAACGTAAGTGTGAAAGTGAACGCCGTGGCATACTACAAGGTGATGGACCCCAAACGCGCCATTCTCGAGGTCACCAACTACATGTATGCCACGAACCAGCTCGCCCAGACCACCCTGCGAAGCGTGCTGGGTGAAGCCACCCTCGACCAGCTCCTGTCCGAGCGCGACGAGATCAACTCCAGGCTGCAGGACATACTCGACCGCGCCACCGACCCGTGGGGCATCAAGGTCACCGCGGTCGAGGTCAAGCATGTCGACCTTCCCGTTGAGATGCAGAGGGTCATGGCAAAAGAGGCCGAAGCGGAGAGGGACCGCCGCTCCAAGATCATCCGCGCCGACGCCGAGTTCCAGGCATCCAAGAAACTCAGCGAAGCGGCCGTGGTTATCGAGCAGCACCCTGTCGCCCTCCAGCTCAGATACCTGCAGACCCTGAGCGAGATCGCTACTGAGAACAACTCCACTATCGCGTTCCCCATCCCCATCGAACTCATGAAGCCCTTCATGGACATGATGGCAAAAAGGGACAAGCAGTGAACCTTCGGGGCACCGTAACCGCCCTGGCAACCCCTTTCACAGGCGGGGTCCCCGACACGGGGGCCCTCCGCCGCCTGGTCGCATTTCAGATCGAAAACGGTGTCGAGGGGCTCCTGGCGTGCGGCTGCACCGGCGAACCCGCCACCATGAGCGAAGCCGAGAGGCTTATGGTGATGGAAACCGTTGTGGATCAGGCCGCGGGGGCGGTACCGGTACTTGGCGGGACAGGCACCAACTGCACTGAATCGACGACAAGGTTCACTCGCGACGCGGTCAAAACCGGGATAGACGGGGTCCTCGTCATCACCCCCTACTACAACAAGCCGACACCAGCGGGCCAGATCGCCCATTTCCAAGCAGTGGCCGACGCTTCCACGCTTCCCGTGATGATCTACAACGTACCGGGCAGGACCGGCACCTGCATGACGGTGGAGACCATAGCCGCACTTGCCGGGCATGGGAACATCAAAGCCCTCAAGGATGCCGCGGGCAGTATTGAAAGGATAACCGAGATACGCCGTGCATGCTCCATCGGGCTTTTCTCCGGCGACGACCACCTGGCCCTGCCCCAGGCATTCATGGGATCGGATGGTGTGGTATCGGTTACGTCCAATGTGGCTCCAGCAGCCATGAGTGAGATGATCCGCCAGGGGCTTGCGGGAAACGTCGAAGTTGCCCGGAGGATCCACGAGAGGCTGTTCCCTCTCTTCAGGGCACTCTTCACCGAAACCAGTCCCGGTCCGGTCAAGATGGCCCTGAACATTCTCGGCATCTTTCCGGACCCGGCGCCAAGGCTTCCCCTTGTGTCAGTGGGGCAGCCCTGCATCGAAGCCCTTCTGTCAGCAATGAAAGGGGCCGGAGTCTTAGAATGAAGTACGCCGTTTTCGGCGCCAGGGGAAGAATGGGAAGCTCTGTGACAAGAGAGGCCCGGGCGCAGTCCGTTTTGCTCACTGCACTCCTCGACTGCGATTCCCAAATGGAGATTCCCACCGGCACCGATGTCGTGCTTGATTTCAGTTCTCCCACTGCATGGGCCGACCTGGACAAAGCCCTGTCGGGTTCTCCCGCAGCCCTGGTCAGCGGCACCACAGGGCTTGACGATGCATGCCGGGCAATGCTTGAGCGGTGGTCACGGGAACGCGCCGTTTTTTACAGCTCCAACATGTGCACCGGGGTGTTCGTGCTGAACCGGCTTGTCAGGCAGGCCCGAGCCATGCTCGGTGAAGGATTCGATGTTGAGCTTGTCGAGATCCACCACAGGAACAAGGTTGACAGCCCCAGCGGGACGGCCCTGGCGCTGCTCGAGGGTTCGGAAGGGAAAGTGGTGTTCGGAAGGCGTGGGAACACTGGTGTACGGTCCGGCGGCGAGGTCGGTGTTCACTCCCTCAGGGGGGGTGATGTTTTCGGCGAGCATCAGGTTCACCTGCTTGGGCAGGGTGAGAGGCTCTGCCTGACACACATGACAACCGACCGAAGTGTTCTGGCCCTTGGTGCCCTCAGGGCCGCCAGGTTCATCGCCGGCATGGCTCCGGGGCTTTACGGGATGGAGGACATGCTTGGGCACGGTTCTTGAGCCTTCCTTCGCGGGAAGCTTCTACCCCAAAGACCCCCGCGAGCTGTCCGATCTTGTGACACGGCTGGCCGGACCTGCCGATCCTCTACCGGGAGCAGTGGGAATGGTCGTTCCCCACGCAGGCATGGTCTATTCCGGCAGAACCGCCGGCATGGCCTATGCGAGGGCTCCCAGGGATGTACCCCGCGTGGTTCTGTGCGCCCCCAGTCACAGGGCATTCGTCCGTGGCGCCGTTCTGCTTGATGCGGGTGAACTCGGAACGCCTCTCGGAAACGTTCAGGTCGACCGCCAGGCTTTCGCAGGGCTCAGAAGGAGGGGTATCGGCTCGGCACTGATGGCCGAACACAGCATCGAGGTTCAGCTTCCATTCATGATCACAACCTGGCCCGGAGCTTCAGTCATTCCCGTTGTGACGATCTCCGATGACCCGTCTTTCCTTGCGGACCTGGCCGGAGCCATTTACGAAGAGGCTCCCGACGCCTTTTTTGTGGCAAGCAGCGACCTCTCCCACTACCACAGCCTCGCAAGGGCACTGAAACTCGATTCCATGGTGCGTGAGGCGTTTCTCTCCCTTTCTCCCGATGCACTTCTGGATGCTCTTTCAAGGGGGGGAGAGGCGTGCGGCAGGGCCGCCATGGTCACACTGATGCATTTTGCTGCCCTGGCGGGAGGCAGCAGGGCACTTGAGATCGATTATTCCACATCGGCTGACGCCGGCGCGGGTGAGAAACAGGTCGTCGGGTACTTCTCCGGCATGATCGCAAGGGGGGCTCTGGCGTGTTGAGCCGGACCGAACGCCTCCTTCTTCTCGACCTTGCTGAAAAGGCAGTTCTGAGCGCCGCATCAGGCGGTGCACCGCCGGTTCCAGGCAGCGAAGCCGTGTTCGGCCTCAGGTGTGGAGCCTTCGTAACCCTGAAGATGGACGGAAAGCTCAGAGGGTGCATCGGAAGTTTCACAGGAACGGGCTCCCTGGGTGCGACCATAGTC
Organism: candidate division Hyd24-12 bacterium UBA6080; assembly: GCA_002436025.1. Classification (GTDB taxonomy): domain Bacteria; phylum Fermentibacterota; class Fermentibacteria; order Fermentibacterales; family JCC-6; genus UBA6080. The sequence goes on along the minus strand of DIXM01000001.1, from coordinate 60,027 downwards.
GCAATGGCGGGTGCGGCCGCAACAGGAGACCCCCGGTTTCGACCCGTAACACCCGCCGAGGCCGTTTCCGTGACCATCCAGATATCCGTCCTCTCAGAGATGACGCCCGCGCTCCCCTCGCAGGTCATCCCCGGGGTTCACGGCGTTTACGTGAGAAGGGGGCGCAGGGCGGGAACCCTTCTTCCCCAGGTGGCCACCGAGGAGGGCTGGGACCGTGAAACCCTCCTTGCTCATTCATGCCTCAAGGCAGGGCTTCCCCCCGACGCATGGAAGCACGACGAAACAGAGATCCTTGTATATACCGCAGAAGTATTTCCCGAAATGGAAGAGAGGAACCAATGAAGCGTTACATCGTACCGGTCCTGATGATCCTTGCCTTTGCAGCCTGCCAGGTACCCGGGGTGAAGGAAGTCGAAGACAAGGTCACTTCGGTGTCCAGCCAGGTCAGCGATCTGTCTGCAACCGGCGAAGAGCTGACCGAACGCATCGAGGAGATGGAGGATCAGCTGGACGGGCTTCAGTTCGGCGAAACCGGCGAGTTCCAGCTCCCCCAGATGGATGAGATGTTCGAGGGCGTCAACGCGAGCGTGGATTCTGTGAAGGCTGAGGTCTCCGGCATGATGGAGGACGGCCAGGCACAGCAGGCACAGATAGACAGCCTCACCGAGGTCATCGAAAGCCTCGAGGGTCGTCTCACGACACTGACATCCCGGGTTACGGCACTCGAGAACAGACCCTCGGGCGGAAGCTCGGGCGGAAGTTCAGGCGGCAGGGGCACCACTCCCGATGGCGGCCGGGGCGGAAGCTCGGGCGGAAGTTCAGGCGGCAGGTAAGCCGGGTTTCACTGTTCGCCGATCACTATCCTGCAGTATCTTTTCTTGCCGGCCCTGAGAAGAAGGCCACTGTCTGAAAAGTCATCAAGGGTCACGGGCTTCAGGGCGTCCGTGACCCTTTTTCCACCCGCATAGAGCCCGCCCTGTTCCGACAGCCTTCTCACTTCACCTTTGGATGGGGCCAGACCGGCCATGACAAAAAGCTCAAGCAGCGTAACGCCCCTGGCGACGGTTTCGGGACCCACTGCGAACGTTGGTGCGTCATCCGTGTTTCCTGCTCCCTGGAACAATGCTCTGCTGGCGTTTCGTGCCGCTTCAGCCTCACTCCGGCCGTGGGCGATGGTCGTGGCCTCGAAGGCAAGTGTTTCCTTGCCGCCCCTGAGGTCGGCTCCGGTCTGAGACTCGAGGTCCCGCACCTGCTCCATTGGCAGGAATGTGTAGAGCCTGAGGAATTTTCCAAGGTCCCTGTCGTCCGTGTTTATCCAGAACTGGTAGTAATCGTAGGGAGATGTTTTTTCGGGGTCGAGCCATACAGCCCCTCCGGGCTGGGACTTGCTCATCTTCTCACCGGTTGATGTGGTGACCAGGGGTACGGTGAAGCCGTGCGCCTCCACACCGGCCATTCTGCGCACGAGATCGACGCCGGCCACGATGTTTCCCCACTGGTCGGCGCCCCCAAGTTGGAGAAGGCAGCCCCTGGTGCGGAAAAGGTGCAAAAAGTCGTAGCTCTGCAGGAGCATGTAGTTGAACTCGAGGAAGCTCAGGCCCGTTTCCAGCCTGGTCCTGACGCTGTCGGCGGTGAGCATCCTGTTCACGCTGAAGTGCTTTCCGATGTCCCGGAGGAACGCGATGTAGTTGAGGTCCATCAGCCACTGAGCGTTGTCGAGTATTTCAGCGCCGCCCGGTCCGAAATCAAGGAACCTTTCGACCTGTTCCTTCAGCGCGGTGACGTTTTGCTTCACATCCTCGGCTGTCAGGAGGGACCGCTCCGAGCTTCTGCCCGAGGGGTCCCCCACAAGGGCTGTGGCGCCCCCGACAAGGACAAGGGGTTTGTGCCCGGCCCTTTGAAGGTGAGCAGCGGCCATTAGAGGCACGAGATGTCCGAGATGAAGGCTGTCCGCCGTGGCGTCGAAGCCTGCGTAAAAGACCCTGGGCGCTTCATTGAGGAACGCCGGGAGTCCGCCGGTTCCCGTCATCTGGTGGACAAGGCCACGTTCACTAAGAGAGGCAAGCAGTTCCATTGTTCCTTCCTTCGAAGTTTGCTTCCGCATCTGGCGACAGTAAGCAGTTCAGAGTATCTTGTCAACAAACAAATCGTATGAAAGGCGCATTCCATGGATCTGATCGAATTCGAGCATCCAATAGCCCGCGACCTGGTGACAAGGCTGCGCTGCAAGGATTTTCCGCCTTCACGCTTCAGGGCGTACACCCAGCGTCTGGGTTGTCTGCTGGCTGTCGAGGCCACACGAAACCTCCCCACAACGCCAGTCGAGGTGGAAACCCCTCTGGAAACGACCTTTGGAGAGGTACTGAGGCGCCCGCCCGTACTGCTTCCCATTCTCCGGGCCGGCCTCGGTCTGCTCCAGCCCTTCATGGACATCCTGCCCGACTCTCCCGTCGCATTCGTCGGACTGAGACGGGATGAGGACACCGGTCTTGCCCAGTGGCAGTACCAGTGCATACCGAACCTCTCGGGAAGGACGGTCATCGTTCTGGATCCCATGCTGGCAACGGGTGGAACCGCAGCTTCCGTTGTGGGCTATCTCATGGAAAGAAAAGTCGAATCCGTGATCCTCGTCACCGTTATTGCCGCTCCGGAAGGAATTGCAAAGCTGAGACAGTTTCCGGAGCTGACGCTGATCACCGCCAACGTGGACAGGGAACTTGACGAGAACTGGTTCATACGTCCCGGCATTGGTGACTACGGTGAAAGGCTCTTCTCAGGCGGAAGCTGACGGAAGGTACCATCGAGTTGCTGAGAAGCAGAAGAAACTTCGCGGCTGTTGGGATCATCGTAGTTGCGGGCCTTGTCACCGGTCTCTCCATCCAGGGAAACAGCGGGGGGGGCGGGGCATCCTGGCCATACCATGATGATCTTGCCAGGATCGGAAACACAAGGGAACACGCTCTCCATGTGATGGCGGACACCATCGACACATGCGTAGGCGTGATCGGTGAAGGCTTTCTGGGCGGCGCCCTTCGTGACGCGGGCGTCACCGGGAATGCTTTCGCCAGGGCATGCGAGCTTCTGGTGGACAGCCTGGGCTGGAACGTACAACAGGCAGGTGACACCATCATTGCAGTCTACCACAGGGGGCGTCTGGCGGAGTTGAGGGCCTACCCCAGGAACAGAAGGGGTTTTTTCAGGGTCTGCTGGACCGGCGACTCACCAAGCCTCTGGGAGTATTCACCGCAGGAGAGCTGGATCAGGACCAGAGCGGTGACGTGCCGGGTGACCTCCACGGTCTGGGGTGCCCTCTGGGATTCGGCTCTCCCTCCCGACCTTACACCCACGGGGATGCTCCTCAGCCCCCGGGATTCATCGAGGGCGGTCGGATACATCTCCGAACTCCAGCATGAACTCACCGACCGTCTGTTCTGCTACGACATCGACTTCTACTACGATGTGAGGGTCGGCGACAGCCTCTGGATACTCATCGAGGAGACCAGGTATCCCGAAGACGGTGAGTCGGGTTTTCTAAGGATACTGGGGGCCAAGTACAGCTTCGCCGGGGGCGGGCTTGCTGAAGCCCTTCCTTTCTACCTCTACCCCGAGGGTTCGACCGAGGCCTACCTCGACCATTTCCACCGCGACGGCGCGTCGCTTCGCACAATGTTCCTCAGGATGCCCGTTCCATACGGAAGGGTGAGTTCACCCTTCTCAAGCGCCAGGCTCCACCCTGTCCTTGGTTACACCAGGGCCCACAGGGGAACCGACTATGCAGCCCCGCTGGGAACCGAGATTTACGCCGTTGGTGATGGTGTCATAACTGTCAGGCAGTGGCAGGGCGGTTACGGCAACTTCGTCAGAATACGGCACGCAAACGGTTACGAAACGGCTTACGGCCATCTTAACGGGTTTGCGCAGGGCCAGGCCGTGGGAACCCATGTCCGTCAGGGCGAGATAATCGGCTACGTTGGTTCCACCGGGCTTTCCACGGGTCCACACGTCCACTTCGAAATGGTGAAGAACGGAACACATGTGAATCCCGCCGATGAGATCGTCCCCCCCTCGGATCCACTCGAAGGCGAAGAACTCCAGGCATTCGTCCGTCAGCTTCCCGTTCTCGAGTCATCCTGGGCGATTCTCAGTGGCGCGCCGCTTCCGGTTCCCTCCTTTGAACCCGAGGCTTCACCTTCGACCGGAGAAGACACATGAGCCTGGGCGTATACATCGCCGGCTCAGGCAAGGATGCCGGCAAGACCACCCTCTGTCTTGGTCTTTCGGGAGCTTTGAACTCCATGGTCCCTGGCGGGGTGTCCTTCTTCAAGCCACTTGGCCAGAAGATCACCGTTGTGGACGGAGAATCGGTTGGGCAGGATTCATGGTTCATATCCAGGGCGCTGGGGCTTTCCGGCATCCAGGGCGAGTCCACGCCCCTGCTGGCCTCCCGGGGCGCCGCGGAGAGATTCATCACCACGGGGGAACCCCGGGGGATACAAGCCGCCGTCAAGAGGGCCTTCAGGGAACACTGCAGGGAAAGCGGTCTTGTTCTGGTTGAGGGGACCGGTCACCCCGGTGTGGGGTCGGTGTTCGATCTTGGTAATGCAAAGGTGGCGTCCCTTCTGGGAATTCCGGTCATTCTTGTGCTGGACGGGGGAGTCGGAAGCACAATAGACAGCTTCTGTCTTTGCCAGGCCCTGTTCAAAGCTCACGGAGTTCCTATCCTCGGTGTTGTGATCAACCGGGTGAAACCGGAGAAGTACGATCCGGTCGCCTCCGTTCTGGGAATCTGGTTCGCGGGAGCAGGGGTTCCGGTTTTCGGCGTGCTCCCCTTTGAAGAGCGGATAGCCAGGCCATCCATCGCATCCATAACCAAAGAGATAGGCGCCCTGCCCCTTTTTGCCTTCGACGGCATGGTGTGCTCGGACGGTTCGGGCTTCCTCACGGCCTTCGATTCCTCCGACGAGGTCCTTTCGCGTATGGGCCGGGAGGAGGGGAGAGCCCTCCTCGTGAGCCGCTCGCGGCCCGAAGTGCTTGATGCGGTGATAGTCTCGGCCCTCTCCGGGGGGCCGCGCCCGTCCGCAGTGGTGGTCTGCGGAGGCGAGCCCGACCAGAGAAGACAGGCCGCCTGCGTGGCTTCCGGAATACCCCTCTTCCACACGGCGGTAACCCTTCAGGGCTCCTCGGACAGGCTTTCCGGCCACGTGTTCAAGATCGAGCCCGATGAGGATCAGAAGATTGCCTCAATTCTTGCGATGGTTGAAAGGAACGTTGATTCCAGGCGGATCCTCGACGTGCTCAGAGGTGACAGCGGATCCCGTGGTCGGGTATCCCAAAAGGGAGTCATCGGTTTTCTGAAGCGCCTTTTCCACCGTGGCTGAACCTGTCCTTCACGACGAACGCTTCTGGGACGCCGTTTTTGCCCCCCTTCTGGACCGTCTTGCGTCCGGGGGCGGCAGGCGGGTCACCATGGGAGGTCTTGGGGGAGCCGCACTGTCAATGGCAATTGCGGCCGCCCACAGGCTTGCGGGACCCACCATGGTGGTGGTCCCCGGAACGAGGGAGGCAGAGGCCATCAGAGATGACCTCACCGCGCTGCTTCCCGATCCGGTCCTCTTTTTTCCATCCTACGAAACCCTTCCCTTCCATGGTGAGGAAGCCCATCAGGGGGTAATAGCTGACCGGGTGGAGTGCATGGCCGGTCTTCTCCGGGGCGATTCATCCACACTGGTGGTCACATCCGCCGCTGCGCTTCTGAAAAGGCTTCCACCTCCTTCAGATTTTCCGTTCCTTTCGCTTCGCGAAGGCATGAGGCTCTGTCCGGACGATCTTGGAGAGTGGCTTCTTGCAGGCGGGTACAGAAGGGAGACCGGTGTTTTTGAACAGGGGAGGTGGTCCCGCAGGGGCGGTGTTGTGGATGTGGGCTCGTACGGTTTGCCCAACCCCGTGAGGATCGAGTTTTCGGATGATCAGATAGAGTCTCTTCGTCTTTTCGACCCTCAGTCCCAGAGAAGCGTGCGAAGCGTCAGGGAAGTCGTCCTCATCCCCGCCCGCGAACTCTTTCTCACACCTGAACACTGGAACAGAGCGATAGACTCGCTCCCCGACGGCCATCCCCTGGAGGACCAGCTGTCCGACAGCTGCGACTTTCCCGGTATCGAGCATTTCGTTCCCCTGTTCAACGCAGGAACGGGTACGCTTCTCGAGTACCTCCCGTCGATCGGAACGCTTGTTCTCCTTGAACCGGACCGGCTTGAATCCGCTGTAGCATCAACACTTGAGTCCAGACTGTCTTCCTTTCCCGCCGACATGCCGTTCTCCGCACCCGACCTCTACGCATCATGGGAAGAGCTTGACCAGGGCATGCAGCGGGCCGGTCAGGTGCTTGTTCATCTGCCTTTTTCCGGCGGGGAATGCGATTTTTCCATGCCCACTGCGCCTGTCGCAGGATTTGCCGATCACGCCGCGGAGATGACACGACAGTTCAGGTGCTGGCTTGGCGAAGGCTACCGGATAATCATCGCCTGCGATACGCGCGCCGAAACGGAGACCATCCGCGAGCTCCTGCCCGTCGAGGTCGGGGAGTGGGTCAGCATCGAGGTGGCCTCCCTGTCCCAGGGCTTCATCGCTCCTGAAACACCAGTGGGTCCCATCGTGTTCCTCGTTGAGAGGGGGCTGCTCAGCCGCAGGAGGAGGCCCGACCGGATACGGAAGTTCCGGGGGGGGCAGGTGGTCTCGGACTGGGACGAGTTCTCCCCGGGATGCTACGTGGTCCACGAAGCCCATGGAATAGGCCGTTTTCTTGGTATCAGGCGGATCGATACCAACGACGGTTCATGGGATTGCCTTGAGATCCAGTACGACGGAGGCGACAAACTGCTGGTGCCCCTGCACGAACTCGGCCAGGTGAAGAAATACCTTTCACCTTCAGGCGCAGCCCCTTCCCTTGACAGGATAGGAAGCCTGGTCTGGCAGGGCAGGCTTGGAAGGGCAAAAAAACGGGCCGGTGAGATCGCGGGCAGACTGGCCATGCTCTACGCGGAAAGAAAGGCCCGAAGCCGCCCGGTTTTCCCCCCGCCCGGCCGTCACATGCAGTCCCTTGTGGAAAGCTTTCCATACGAGGAGACCCCTGATCAGGCCAGGGCAATAGCTTCGGTGCTTGCCGACTTCGATCTTCCGGCACCGATGGACAGGCTGGTCTGTGGAGACGTGGGGTTCGGAAAGACCGAGGTCGCTGTCAGGGCAGCGTTCCGTGCCGCTGAGGCCGGAAGGCAGGTCGCCGTGCTGGTGCCCACCACGATCCTTGCCGAGCAGCACTACAACACCTTCCGCGACAGGACCGCAGAGTTCCCGGTCACTGTTTGCCTGCTCAGCCGGTTCCAGACACCGGCTGAGCAGAAGGTGATCCTGAGGGGACTCGCCGAAGGCCGGGTGAACATAGTCGTCGGCACCCACCGTCTGCTTCAGAAGGATGTTCGATTCAACGATCTGGGCCTTCTCATAGTTGATGAGGAACACAGGTTCGGTGTCGCTCAGAAGGAGTACCTGAGGGAGATACGGTCAAACGTGGATACGATCTCAATGACCGCCACACCCATTCCGCGAACGCTTCACATGTCCCTTTCCGGTTTCCGCAGCATCAGCCTCATCACAACCCCTCCCAGGGACAGGTATCCCATTCAGACCGAGATCATCCCATGGGAGACCGCGATCATAAGAAGAGCTGTGGAGCGCGAACTGGAGCGTGACGGTCAGGTGTTTTTCGTCCATAACAGGGTCCAGTCCCTTGAAAAGGCCAGGGAACGGCTTGAATCGATCGTGGACGCTGACATTGTCGTGGGGCATGGACAGATGCCCCCCTCACAACTCGAAGAGGTCATGCACTCATTCATCGAGGGGCGGTACCGCATCCTTCTCTGCACATCCATAATCGAGTCGGGTCTCGATCTGCCCCGGGTCAACACAATTTTCATCGACAATGCCCATGCTTTCGGTCTGGCCGAGCTCTACCAGCTCAGAGGGAGGGTCGGCAGAAGCCACCACCAGGCGTACTGCTACCTCCTCACCCCCGGCGGAAGGACAAAACTGAAGCAGGAGAGCCGGGGAAGGCTCGAGGCCGTCCAACGTTACACCCAGCTCGGTTCGGGCTGGCACGTGGCAATGCGGGACCTCGAGATCAGGGGGGGAGGCGAGCTTCTCGGCGCCGGTCAGCACGGTCATATCGACGCCGTCGGATACGGGCTTTTCGAGGAGCTTCTTGCCCGGGAAGTGGAGCAATTGAAGGGCGAAAAGACTCTGGTCTCCAGATCGGTGAGGGTGGAGGTGCCGGGCCGGGCCTACATTCCTGAAGAGTACATGCCCGACACATCGGAGAGGGTGAACCTCTACCGCTGGGTCTGGCGGGCCGCGAGTGAGAGCACGATAGACGACTGGCTCTCATACATCCAGGACCGTTTCGGCGAGATCCCCGAACCCGTGGCGGGAGTCGCCCGGCGCTCGCGCTTTCATCTTCTGGCACGTGAGGCCGGTCTGGAGGAGGTTGTGGCCTCATCCGGGGTGATCAGGCTTGTTTTTGCCGCGGGAGAGGGCCCCAGAAGGGAAAAAGCTCAAACTCTTGCCGGTCGGGGATGGGTTGCCTCCGATGAATCCACGGGGAGACTCCTGCTTCACAGGCGCACTTCCGGGGCTTTCGATGAGGAAGAAAAGGAAACTCTTTCCAGTGTTTTGCGTATATTCAAAGATTACAAAGCCGCAAGGTCAGGATCAGGAGAGGATGGGGCTCTTGAATAGGATATTTGTGTTCTTTTTTTTCACCGGTCTGCTTGTTTCATGCGGAGGCTCACCGGACAGGCTCGGTACCGTGGCCGGGCAGGACATCACCGTGGAAGACTTTCTGGATGCATTTAACGGCCTGGCCCCGGACAGGCAGGTGGCCGTACTTGAACCGGGCGGCAGGCTCGAACTGATGCGCAGCATGGTAACAAAAAGGCTTCTTCTGACTGCATGCGATATGGCTCCCGCCTCAGACACCGAATTCTGGGTAGCTCTTTACGAGACGGCCTGGCTTTCCGATTCCATTACCAGGAGCCTGGCGATGGCGTTCGATCCCGAGCCCGTTCTTGCAGGCCTCGATTCCACTGTGTACTCGATCCATGTCGTTCTTCTGGAGGACAGCGTCACAGCCCGTCAGGTCGCTGCCATGTGGACGTCATCCGGACCCTCTGACCCCGGCGGAAGCCTTTCCGCCCCCTGGAGCGGCGGATCGGGCACAAGCTACAGAAAAATGTCCGGGCCGCCCTGGCAGTTCACATCAGCGTTCCGTCAACTGCTTGACAACGGGGATGTCCAGGTTCTGCCCCGTTACGGGGCCTGGCTGGTGGGTCTTTCGGTCCCCACTGACGCGAAGGCCGTTCCCGACCAGAACTCGGGGATGTCGCTCTTCGGCTGGGAGGTCGAGAGGGTGGCCGGGGTGACAGTGAACGCCCCCGAACTCAACCTGTTCGCCACGGGTTCACCGCAGACATGCTCTGACGAAACGGTACTTGCCTTCTGGAACGGTGGACAGCTGACTGCGGGAGACATGACCGACATCCTGGAACGAGTCTCGTACCGTTCCTTCCCCGATGGTGTTCCTCCAGAGCTTTCTGCGTTCAACCTGCATGCATCGTCCGCCGACCCGGTCACTGCGCTCTGGTTCGTGGTGCTTTCCACCTCACGCTCGATGGCCCTTGCCGGTATTGCCCGTTCGCAGGGCGCCGTTGTTCCCATTTCGACCATCGACTACGCCCGTACCGAAGCTCTGGTGAGGGAGAGGGTGATCATCCCGGCCATGCCCGACAGCCTGCAGGTCGCCCAGTTTTACTCCGATACCCCTGAACGGTACTCTCTTCCCGAAAGACGAAGCGTTCTGCTCGCCTACGTTGATCAGAGCCGTCTTCCCCAGCTGCTGTCAGCCCTGGATTTTTCCGATCTCGGGGAATTCCAGTCCATGACCGACTCATTCGGAAACCTTGTTCCAACACCACTTCAACCCATGGAAGCCTTTGGCGCTGTTCTGGGTGAACCGGTTTTTTCCGCCCTTCCCGGAACTTTTCAGGGACCCGTTGAATCCGGCGAGGACCTTGCTGCATACTTCCGGGTGGTTGCCGTCGCACCCCCCGAAACGCTTCCACTGGAAACGGTTTACGAACTGGTTGAGCTTGATCTCTTCCGAAGCCGTTTCGAACCTTTTTTCACCGAATTCATAGACAGTCTCACCCTTGAACTGGGCGTTGAGATGGACACCACCGCCATTGAACGGGTGGATCCCTGGGCCTCAGTGCCCGGGCGTTAAAAGAACGGGGACCGCACAATGAAGAAAATCGCGCTTCTTTTTGTTCTCATCCTGGCTCCCTCACTGGCCGCTCAGGTCCTCGCCCAGGTCGACGATGCCGTTCTCACCTGGGAGGACCTTCTGGAACAGGCCGGCGGGATCGAAGCCCTGAACTATATGGGCATCACCTCTGAATCCGAGGCATCGCAGATCCTCGAGTCATGGGTCAGGGAAAGGCTTGTAGTGGCCGCGGCCGAGAGCGCCGGTCTGAGCAGTCGGGCCGACGTTGAGAAGGCCATCCGGGCGGCGATCGACCAGGTGCTGATCGAGGCCTACATAAGCGATGTCCTTGAGGATGTTGAGGTTTCCAGGCTCGAGGTCGAGAACTACCTGGACATCTGGAGCGATTCGTACGGGAAAGAGTACAATGCAAGGCACATCCTCCTCGACAGCCAGGTTCTCGCCGGAAGCGTCCTCTCCAGGCTTTCGAGCGGCGAGAGCTTCGAATCACTGGCGGTCAACTTTTCGTCCTGTCCCAGCTCAAGGGAGGGCGGGAACCTCGGATGGCTCCGCCGTGGAATGACGTCGGCCACCTTCATGGAGGCAGTCTGCTCCCTCGAACCCGGCCAGGTCTCCGGAATTGTTGAGACGACCGCTGGTTTTCACATCATCCAGCTGCTGGAAGTACGGAACCTTGCAACATCGGCCTCCCAGACCGAACTCGTGCAGCTCGCCGGTGAAGAGCTCCTTGCTACCCGGCAGGAAAAGGCCGTCATGGACATCCTTGCCGACCTTCGGGATGGACACAGCGTGACCGTATACCCCCAGAGACTTCTCGAAAGGCTTTAGAAAGGTCTCCATGAACAGGATTCCTCCCTGGATCATTCTGTCAGCATCGGGTCTTTTGCTGGCCATAACGTTCATCGTAACGTTTCCGGTCCTCCGCTCGGATTTCAGACGGACTACCGGGACCGAGGCCCCCGTACCCTCCGGGGGGGAGGTGGTGGCCAGGGTTGGTGACGCTTTTCTCCACCGTGAAGACATGGCACTTCTAAACCTCGATGAGCAGGCAGTACTGGACTGGTACCGTGATGAGCTCCTTGCCCGAACGGCTGTTGATGAAGGTCTTGAGAATCCTGCGGTCAGCAGGCTTGTCGAGCAGCGGGCCAGACAGGTTTACCTTCGGGACGTGATGCTTGCGCAGATAGCGGGTTCGGTCGATTACCCCACTGAACAGGAGGCCCAGGCCTACATGGGGCAGTTCCCCGACGAATTCCTGCTGGAGCGGCACTACTTCCACATCCTGCTTGCCGACAGCGCGACAGCAGATTCGGTTCATCGCAGGCTTACAGGAGGCGACGCTTTCCAGATAACCGCTCAAAGGGTATCGCTCAGCCAGAAAGCCGCCATCGGTGGTGACCTCGGCTTTATAACGGGAGGGGAGCTTTATCTTTCCGGCCTCCCCCGCGAGGCAGCCACCCTTGAGGGCCTTGGCCCTGTCTATCGGACTCCCGACGGCTGGCACATTTTGATGACATCCGAAACCCGGGCGCTTCCCGACTCAACGAGAGTCAGGGTCATTACGGCGCTTCGGGACCACCTTTTCTCACAAAGGCTCGAGGCCGCGGTGGAAAGCGTTGTTTCCGCCGCAACCGGGAGATACGACTGCGAGGTGATCCAGTGACCCTTCTCTCCGTCCTTTTCCTTTCGATCACGGCAGTTGCGCCGGCAGGCACCCCTGTCGACGGCATTGTCGCCGTGGTGGGATCTGTCCCCATACTGCACAGCGACGTGGTAAGCCTTCTTCTGGAATCGGGGGTTTCACCCGATGAAGCCCGGGGGCTTTATCACGGGGATCCGCTTTACGACGCAGCCCTGGCCGAACTGGTCCAGGAAAAGCTTCTTGTCGAAGCTGCACGGAGGGATGGTCTATATCCCACACCCTCCCAGGTGAACGAGAGGGTTGAGCTTTTCCTCGTGGAACGCCGGGCCGAGTTTCCCACCGAGACAGCCTTTCAACAGGCTCTTTCCGCATCCGGTCTCACACTGGCAACTTACCGCGAGGTCCTTGCCGGAACGATGGCACACCGAATGGCGGCCGAGAACTACGCCCGGGGCATCAGCGGGACCGCGGGACTGACCCTCCCGTCAGACCCGGCCGGTTACCTCAGCGAGAACATCGTAGCGTTCCGTGAGATCATGGGGCTGGTCAACCTCGAGTGGATATACCTGCCTGTCATTCCCGGGAACACTGTTGAAGCCGAACTCCTTCTCACACAGGTGAGGGGCCGCATCGAGAGGGGCGAGACAACGTTCGACGTGATGGCAATGGAGTACTCACAGGACGCCACAGCAAGGGTAGGGGGCGACCTCGACTGGTTCGACCCGGGCGACATGACACCGGCATTCGAGGCCAGGGTTACGAGCCTTCAGGCCGGAGAGATGGCCGGTCCCTTCGTGACTCCCTTCGGCGTACACCTGGTGATGCTCACTGAACGCGACGGCGAACGCCTTCGGGCAAGCCACATACTCAGGCTGGTGCCCGTGGAACCCCACGATGTCCAGAGGGTGCTGGATACCGCCGAGGCAATAAGGGTATCCGTGACGAACGGTGAGGTCCTCTTCTCCGAAGCGGCGACCGAGCACAGCCTCGATCCCACGACCCGTTTCGAGGGCGGCAGCCTGGGAACCGTATTCCTTGCGGGCTGGGACGCAAGCCTGGCTGAAATGGTATCGGTCCTGTCGCCCGGTGAAGTATCCGCTCCAGTCCAGATCGAACGGGGGGCAGCAGTGGCATTGTTCCGCCTCACGCCCGACCAGACCCCTGATCTTTCCGGCTTCTCCCCCGAAGACCTTGAGTCGGTCGTAAGCTCCTTCCTCTGGCAGCGGGCCTTCAACGAAACGGTGGACTCGCTTGAAACGGAGATTCCGGTCTTTTACCCGGGGATGGAATGAGGATCGACCTGTTTTTGAAACTGTCCGGTCTTGTCAAAACCAGGTCACTGGCCGAGAAAGCGTGTGACGCCGGGGCAGTTACGATCGACGGCAGAACAGCGAAAAGTGCATCCCGGGTCTCCGTGGGTTCGGTTGTCGTCCTGAAGAAGCCGTCGGGCGAGGAAGTGAGATTTGCGGTCCGCGCCATCCCCGAATCCCGAAGCGTCTCCCGGGCAGACCGGGAGCTCCTCTTCCAGGTGATCGACAGCGGGAGCACACCGTGCTCATAGAGATCGAAGGCGCCTCCCGGAGTTACGGCCACTGGCCGGCGCTCGATCAGGTTACCCTTCAGGTGGCGGAAGGCGAGTTCGTGGTCGTGTCCGGACCCAGCGGGGCCGGAAAGACCACGCTTCTTCGTCTTATATGGATGGGTGACATGCCTGACCGCGGTTTCGTCCAGGTCGCAGGTTTCAGGAGCGACATGATGAAGCGCAGGCATTTTGCCATGCTCAGGCGGAAGATCGGGATAGTGTTCCAGGATTTCCGGCTTCTGCCGGACAGAACGATCTTTGACAACGTGGCTCTTCCCCTCGTTGTTTCCGGTTCTTCCTCACGGGCTGTCAGGAAGAGGGTTTTCAGCCTTCTGGCACTCATGGGGCTCAGTCATCGGCGCAACTCCTACCCTCATCAGCTATCCGGCGGTGAACAGCAGAGGGTGGCAATCGCAAGGGCAATGGCCGCCCACCCCCTTATCCTTCTCGCGGACGAACCCACCGGAAACCTCGATCCCGAAGCTTCCACCAAGGTCATTCAGCACCTCATTGACATCAACCGGGGCGGCACGGCGGTTGTAATGGCAACCCACGATCCCCGGAGGATTCCTCCCGGGAGCGCCAGGTTTCTGTTTCTGGACGGGGGCAGGCTTACGAACGCGGAGAGCTGGCAGGATCTGGAGGAGACCCGATGAGCCTCTGGAAGGCGCTGGGACGCGAAACCCTCAACCACATCGGAAAAAGACCCGGTTCACGGGCCGTCACGCTGGTCATGGTAAGTCTTGCGTTCGTGATCTTCAACACATTCCTTCTCGTGAGCTGGAACCTCGAAAGGCTTCTTCAGAGGGAGCTTCAGTCCGTACGAATAGAAGCGTTTCTGAGTCCCGAACTGACACAGGCTGAGGGGAGGAGTCTTTCGGACCTCGTCAGCACGATGAACGGCGTGCGTTCGGTGTACTATGTCTCCGTCTATGAGGCCGAAGCCCTCTTCCGGGCCGAAATGCCCGAACAGGAGCGCCTTCTCGACCTTCTGTCCGGGCAGTTCCGCCTTCCCGCCTCAATACAGGTCTCACTTGAACCGGGCTGGGACAACGAAAGCGGGGTCAGGTCTCTGGCTGCGGCCATCCAGGGCCTAGAGGGAGTGACCGAGGCCGTCTTCGGTGAGGAGTACCTGCCGGGGCTTTCAAAGACGGTGTCGGCTTTCAGAAAGCTCCTGGTCTTTCTGGGTACGGTTCTGGCGGTTAGCATTGCCCTGGTTGTGGCATACACAGTACGGCTGTCGGTACTGCAAAGATCACTCACTGTCGAGATAATGAGTATTGTCGGCGCTCCGGACTGGTTCATCATAGCGCCATTTCTTGCCGAGGGAACCCTTACAGGGCTTGCAGGCGCCCTGGGCGGGCTTCTGATCTCGGTGGTTCTAAGCGGGATGCTGCAGGGTGCCGTGGGCCATTCTTTCCTGCCCCCTCAGCTTTTCTGGACGGTTGTGCTTCTTGGCGGTGCAACCGGGGCCGTCGGAGCCATTCTGGGCATAAGGCCCGGAAAGACTTCGGACGGCAGCAACAATCAGATCTAGATCGGGAGACGAAAAAATGAGGATTTTCGCAGCCTTGCCACTGCTTCATGCAATCACTCTGTTCGCCCAGGAAGCCCCCGCCGCACAGGAGGCATCCCCCGCAGGGTGTCTCGGAAGCGGTGGGATCACCGGTTTTCTTCCAATCATCGCCATGGTGGCCATCTTCTACTTCCTTATCATCAGACCCCAGCAGAAACAGCAGAAGAAGCTCAACGAAATGCGTGAAGCCATGAAGAGGGGCGACGGGGTGGTGACTTCCGGCGGCATCCACGGGGTCGTGACGAACATCAAGGGAAGCATCGCCACCGTGAGGATCGCCGAAGGCGTGAAAGTGGATGTGGACAAGAGTTCACTCACCGTCCGGGAAGCATCCGTGGAAGCCGGCGAACCCGACACGAAATGAGAGAGATCGTTCTTTTCGGACGGGATGTGCTCAGGGAGAAGTGCCGTCCCCTTGAACCCGGGAAAGACGATGTCTTGCTTCAGGTTTTGCTCCGCGACATGAAGCGCATCCTGGCCGGACACGACGGGCTCGGTCTGGCGGGACCCCAGGCGGGCGAGGCTGTCTGCGTCTTCATTGCCGGTGAGGATACCGGTCTTCCCCTGGGCGGGCACACGGTTTTCGTGAATCCAGGGATCGAACTTTTCGGCCCTGTCATAAGGGGTGAGGAGGGTTGCCTGAGTTTTCCCGGGGTGTACGCTGATGTGGAGAGAAGCCAGGGCGTGCGGGTGAAGGCTTTCGACGAGCACTGGGCTCCCTTTACGCTGGATATCACGGGTCTCGGGGCAAGACTTGTTCAACACGAGTACGACCATCTCGGCGGAATCCTTCTTGTGGACCGCATGGGGGCCCTGAAACGAAGGCTTCTGAGGAACAGGCTTCGAAAGATCCGGGAGGAGAGTTGCTGAGGCTTCTGTTCCTGGGCTCGTCCGACTTCGCTGTGCCAGTATTGGAAAGCCTCGCCGGCTCTTCCGACATCAGTGTGAGGGCTGTGGTCACCAGGCCCGACAGCCGCGCCGGCAGGGGCAGGGTGCCTTCGAGCACTCCAGTGGCGCACGCCGCGCACTCACTGGGAATACCTCTCATGCAACCTGAAAAGCTTGAGAAGGAATGTTTCGAAGGGCTGGAGGCGGACGTCATGCTCAGCGCAGCCTACGGTCAGTGGTTGCCCTCATGGCTTCTGGGATGCACGGGGCTGGGCGTTGTGAACGTTCACCCGTCGCTTTTGCCCGACTTCCGGGGAGCTGCACCCGTGACACGGACCATTCTGGCGGGCCGTGAACTCACGGGTGTTTCCTTCATGCTCACCGACTCCGGGTGGGACACCGGCCCCGTCATTCATTCCGTACGCACCGGGGTGCTGCCCGGCGAGACCGCCGGTGAGCTCTCCGCGAGGCTTTCACGGCTTGCCGCCGAGGCCGCCCCGATAGTCCTCCTCGGTTACGCCAGGGGTGAACTTCTGCCCATTCCCCAGGCAGGTTCCGGAACCTACGCCGGGAAGGTTTCACGGGAAGACGCTGAGCTCGACTGGAGCAGGACGGCAGACGAACTTGTCCTTGCGGTGAGGGCCTTCAACCCCTCTCCGGGGGCATGGTGCGTTTTCAATGGGAAGATCCTGAAGGTGTACAGGGCTGCTGCAACGGCGGGGACGGGAGTTCCCGGTACTTTCTCCATCATGGGGAAGGAAAGGATAACCGTGGTCACCGGGCACGGTGCGCTCGAACTACTCGAGGTTCAGCCCGAATCGGGACGCCGCATGGACACGGCAACCTTTCTTCGCGGGCTCAGGGCCGAACCGGTCAGGGAATGAACGAACCCCTCCTTCCACGTCTGTTCTGTCTCGGAGTGAGAGGGCGATTCCTTTTCATCAAGCTTCTTGAGGCATTGAAGCTCGCGCAGCCAGAGGCAGCGGAGCTTTCGGTCATAGCCTCGGTGAACAGGAAGACCCTTGGCCTGAAAAGAAGGTTTTCACCCGACCGAGTCCTTCTTCTGCTTCCCCATTGCCTTCAGTTCCACGAGTGTCCACGCCGGATAACCTTCGACATAAAAAACTGCGTCCGCTGCGGTGGTTGCGTTGTGGGAGCACTCTCCGGGTTGGCTTGCGAAATGGGGGTCGAGGCCAGGGTCACCACCGGCGGTACCCTTGCCAGAAGGCTTCTCCGGGAAAAGACCCCGGGGCTTGTCGTTGCCGTTGCATGCCCCAGGGACCTTGGCCAGGGGCTCCTCGATGCCCTGCCCCTTCCGGCCCTGGGTGTCATTAACGCACGCCCGAACGGTGATTGCTTCGATACAACCGTCTCAACGGAAAAGGTTCGTGGATTGTTTGACCTTGTTCTGCAAAGGTGACCGTCAGTACGGTGGCAGGCTGTAATCCTTCTGAAGGAAGAGATTCACGCAGATCTCGGTCATCTTCCTGTCGTAGAGGATCCCTGCCCCAAGGGTGACTGTCTGAAGAGCCTCGTGAAGCCCCTTGCCCGCCCTGTAAGGCCTCCGGGTGGCCATGGCTTCCACCACGTCGGCCACCGCGAGGATCTTTGCCTCGATGCAGATCTCTCTGTCAGTCAGCCCGGCGGGGTAACCGCTTCCGTCGAGCCGCTCATGGTGCTGAAGGACGTATTCGGCCACGGGCCAGGGGAACTCAATGTTGCGCAGGATATTGTAGCCGCTTGCGGGATGGGTTTTCAGAAGGCGCATCTCCTCGGGTGACACAACCCCAGGCTTTGTGAGGATTTCGGCGGGAACGCACATCTTGCCTATGTCGTGGAGCTTGCCTGCGATGTTCACGCCTTCGATCCTCTCCGGGCTCAGCCCGGCCTCGGTTGCTATGGCGGTGGCCAGGTGAGCGACCCTCTCCTGATGGCCCGCGGTGTAGGGATCCTTCATGTCCACCAGGCGTCCCATGGCGGAAACGGTTCCCATAACGGTCTTGTGAAGCCTTTCGAGGGATTCGCGGCGATGGCTTATGTCGGCGATGACGCCCTGCATTACAACAGCATCGTCGGTCCGGTGCAGTCTGATGGTGAGCGAGCCCCAGAAATCGCTGCCGTCAACGCGGCGCATGAGTATCTCTACGTCGTCGGCCCTTCCCCGTTCAAGAAGATCGGGAATGGTCGAGGCGATGAACTCAGGGTCGGCGACGAATGAATCCATGGGCATTCCGATGGGGGAGTCCTGACCCTGGAAGCCGAACATCTTTCTGAATGAAGGGTTGCAGAAGAGAATCGGACCCCCGACCCTCAGCTCGGCACTGAATATCCCGACGGGGACGTTCTCGGAAAGGTTCCGGTAGTTGATCTGGCTCTGCTCCAGAGCCTTTCGGCTTCTGACCTGTTCCGAAAGGTCTTCAGTAAGAACGACAACCTTGTCCACCCTGCCCTCGCTGTTGTGAAGCGCGTAGAAGTGGTGGCTGACCCAGGAGGCCCCCCCGGGTCTGGGCTCGGATACCCTGAGCTGGGGTATGAAGAGCTGTCCGCCCTCGGTGTAGATCCGCTTGACCTCCTGGTTGTACCCAGCGAGGTAGCTGTCTGTGTCATCGAACTGCAGAGCGGTTCTGGTCTTGCCCATATCGCTTGAAACAGCTTCGTCGGAAAGGGCCCATATCTTTTTCCACGCGCTGTTCACCATCACCAGGTTTCCCACCGAATCACGGACCGAGACACCCAGCGGGGCGTTCATTATCACAGCCTCGTACACAGCTGCGTCTTCCTGCAGGTTTTTAAGCCTGCCCTCGTACTCTGTGTTGTCACGGGAGACGCTCAGAACTCCCCAGAGGCTGCCGTCAGACTGGAACAGGGGGGTTTTCAGACACTGAAAACCGTGAAGGCTGCCGTCAGATGCCCTGTACTGGAGAAGGACATCCCGGGGCTCCATGCTGTCGATGACCTGCCTGTCGGCTATCTCCTCGGTTCTCACGGTCTGATCACCAAGCACTTCACCGAGGGTGCGTCCACGGAATGCGAAAGTGTCGTCGTAGCCGAAGAAATCAGCCATTGACCTGCTGACGGCTGCGCAGCGAAGGCTGGTGTCCTTGATGCTGATCAAATCCTGTCCGTTGTTCAGCAACAGGTTGAGCAGTTGTTCGGAGTTATCCTTTCTGGCCAAGCGCCTCCTCCAGTGCGTCCGTCGTGCGGGCGAAGCGTGCCACCGCGGTGTTCACCGGTCCGGGAGATTCAAGGTCAACGCCAATGCCCATGAGTTGCTCGAGGGGTGGTTTGGAGCGTCCTCCCCCAAGAAAGGCCGAGTAGGCATCGGCTTTACCGCCGAGTACCGCTTCACTCGCCGCGACGGCGGCCGCCATACCGGTTGCATACTTGTACACGTAGAAGTTGTAGTAGAAGTGGGGAACCCGGGCCCATTCAGTGGATATGAGCCTGTCCGAATCATCCCAGGTGAAGGAGTCGCCGTGGTAGGCCCGCACCAGGGCGAAGTACTGCTCGTTCAGATAGTCGGGTGTCAGTATTCCGCCTTCCTCCACGTGGCGGTGTATCAGAAGCTCGAACTCCGCGAACATGGTCTGGCGGAAGAGCGTGGACCTGAAGCTGTTCACCAGGTGATCAAGCATCCCCACCAGTTCGGCCCTGTCCGAGAGCGTTCCCGACAGGTGTTCGAAGAGAAGCATTTCGTTCGTTATGCTGGCCACTTCCGCCAGGATTATGGGGTAGTCTGAATCCTGATAGGAGCGATTCTTTCTGGAATAGTGGCTGTGCATGGAGTGACCCGCTTCGTGTGCCAGCGTGAAGACCGAATCGAGCGTTCCGGTGAAGTTAAGGAGCATGTACGGCGGGCTGTCGTAGCAGCCGCTGGAGTACGCGCCCGACCGTTTTCCCGCGTTCTCGTACCTGTCCACCCAGCGGTTTTCGATGCCGCGCGCCAGGGTGTCAACGTATTGGGTTCCCAGGGGGCTTACGGCGTCGAGGGTGAGCCGTACCCCCTCCTCAAAGGTGTACCGTCTGCCGCTTTTGCCTGCGATGGGTGTGTAGAGGTCGTGCATTCCAAGGCTTGCAAGCTTGAGTATCCTTTTCTTGAGGTCGTAGTACCTGTGCAGTGTCGGCAGATTCCTTCGAACTGCCACGATGAGAGAGTCGTACACATCCGTGCTGATCCTGTCATTGAAGAGAGAAGCGGCAAGCGCCGAAGGGAAGCTGCGTGCCCCGGCACTGAAGGAATGGGCTTTGACCTGTCCTTCCAGAAGCGCGGCAAGGGTTGCCGTGTTGCCCGAAAGCTCGTTGTAATACCCCTGGAACGCAGCCTTTCGCACTCCTCGGGTACCTTCGGTGAGGATCCTTATGAAATTGCTGTTCGTGAGCTTTTGTTTCCTGCCGTCATCGGTCTCGATCTCGGGAAGCCTGGCGGGCATCTCCACGTTGGTCAGTTTGCCGCTGGCGCCGCTGAAACATCTCGTAACCTCAGATGCTCTTGCGAGAAGCGCTTCTTCGGAGGCGTTCAGTGTGTGTGGCCCCGCCCTGAGTATCTCTTCAAGCCAGATCGCATAGGGTTTCACGTCGGGGGTATCGAGCCAGGAAGCCATTGTGGAAGGCTTCACCGCGAGGATCTCAGGTGCCATGTAACTGGTTTCAGCGGCCAGACGGGAGTTGAGCGCAGCGGCCTTCTCGAACATCTCGACCGCTGTGGAGTCGGACAGGTCCTGGTCCTGTCGAAGGTGGGCGTAGACGTACAGCCCCTCGATCGTCCGGAACGCTTCAAGGATGTGCTTCAGTGCTTCCGCGAGGGTTTGAGCAGAGTTTCCCAGCGTTCCCCGAAAGCGGGAGACCTCCTGGGGCAGCGCACAGGCTTCGGTGAACCGGAGATGCCACTCTTCGTCGGTTGCGTACATGGGGGTGAGGTCCCAGGTGTCTTCCCTGGCAACCTGATCCCTTTTCAGAGGGGTTGCAGCCATCAAACGCCTTTCTTCAACCGGGACATGAATTTGTCGGTGTTTATCACGACCCTCTCGTGAGTGCCGTGGCCTATGTCTCCCGAATCGCTCCAGGCTCTGACGGCAAAGACGAGGATCCGGTCACGTATCTCGATGAGGGTGCTTTCCACGCTGACGAAGGCTCCGACCTGAAGCGGGGCGGTGTGCCTGACGTCAACCCTTGTTCCAACCGTGGTGTGACCGGGGGGGAGGAAGCCCTGAACAGCATCCCTGGAGGCGGTTTCCATGAGGGCTATCATCCACGGTGTGGACAGGACATCGATTCCTCCCGAACCAACTGCGGAAGCGCTCATGTGGGACTCCACCGGCCTGGTCAGGAAATGCTTCGAGTTGAGTGCCCTGGCGATGTCCATAGTGTCTCCCTTCAAAAGCCTGGAGGAAATATAGCGCTGTTCCAATGAGAAGCCTTCAGCATCCCTCAGCCCGGTGAAACCTGTCCATTGCGTCGTTCATCACGGACTGCAGTCCTTCAAGCCTTTCCCTGCCGTCAGAGTCTGGTATCACCCCGCAGAGCAGAAGACCGGCATAGCTTCCGGACCCGTTGAGCGGCAGAAGGGATACTTCAAGGGGGAGCCCCTCGGGGGGAATTCCCGGGAAGATGGAGCGGGTTCTAACATAAAGGGGGGATCTGGAGATGAGCTCGAGTCTGGGGAGAACGCTCATGCTTTCGGGAACACCTTTACCCGAGATGAGTGAGAAGCCCTCATCGTCGAGTGAGTAAACGCCCGCGGCCACTTCACCTGCTATTTCCCTCGTGGCTTCCACAAGCACTGAAGCGGCTTCAGTGAAACTGAATAGAGCGTTTATCTGCTCGAGGACCCTGAACTTGAAGGGTGGTTTGGATATCTCCATGAATGCGCCCTGTATGATCTCGATAACCCGGGCGAGTCCTGAGCCCTGGATGAACGGAACAGCTGTGAGAAGGATCTCCCCCAGGGCCAGCCCTTCTGTGAGAAGTGAAACCGTACGGTCCTCATTGAGTGCCCTGCGGACAGGGCAGTTGTTTCTGCAGGGCAGGCCTTCGGGAAAGATGTCGAGACAGGAAAGCCCCCGGACCCTTTCAAGACTGAGGCCGAGAAAGACTTCGGCAGCGGGGTTGATCCAGACTATGCGCAGGGAATCGCTGTATGAAATGACCGGTTCGGAAACCGTCTCAAGTACGCCCAACAGGGTGTCGGTGTGGATAAAGTCAGTCAATGGAAAGTGACCCTTCTGCCCCTCCGGGTTTCACTTCATGGTGAGTATGTGCAATCGGACCGGAGGGCGCAATGGCTACTTTGCGCAGGAGCCGACCCCGTTTGAATTGCAGCACACCGGTTTGTCATCGCACTCCAGAAGCCCTGAAGTCATGGACTTCCATTGTTCCATGGTTTCGGGATTGAGGCTGTAGTGCACGAAGTTGCCGCTCCTGCAGTCCTGCACGACACCGCCGTCGCGAAGCACCCGAAGATGCTGTGAGACCGCTGCGGCAGACATCTCGAGGTGCCTGGCCAGGGCGTTGACGCACATTGAACGCTCTTTCAGGATTGTGACGATGCGCACTCTGGCATCAACCGACAGGATCTTGAAAACCCTGGCCATTTCCCGTGAATCCATCAAAGCAGCACCTTCCGGCTTGGGTCAACGTACCCTATCGTCCGTGCGGGGCTTCGTCAAGAATTGAACCACCCCCTTGTGCGGGTGCAGAACCTTACGAGAAGCAGCATGACCGGCACCTCTATAAGAACGCCGACCACCGTTGCAAGTGCCGCACCGGAGGAAAGCCCGAACAGCATCGTGGCTGTTGCGATGGCGACTTCGAAGTGGTTCGATGCGCCTATCATGGCTGCGGGAGCGGCATCCTCGTACGAGAGTCTCAGTTTCCGGGCCAGATGGTAGCCCAGCCCGAAGATCATCACGGTCTGGATGAAGAGGGGTACGGCGATCCACAGGATCGTCAGCGGATTTGACGCGATGACCTCGCCCTTGAAGCTGAAGAGAAGAACGAGTGTCAGAAGCAGAGCGCTGATGGTGACTGGCGTGAGGAAGTGGAGGAACTTCTTCTCGAACCATTCCCTGCCCCTGGCTGCTATGATCCATCGCCGGGACAGGTAACCGGCGGCGAGGGGCAGGGCGACATAGATGCCTATGGAGAGAAGCAGTGCCTGCCAGGGTATGGGCAGCCTGCCCACACCCAGCAGGAAACCCCCCAGAACTCCGTAAAGCAGGAGCATGGTAAGGGAGTTGATGGCAACCATTACCAGTGTGAGGCCGTCGTTGCCCCGGGCGAGGTGGCTCCAGACGAGCACCATCGCGGTGCAGGGAGCGATTCCCAGCAGTATCGTGCCGGCCAGGTAGCTTCGCCAGAGCGGTACCTCGAGCATTCTGACACCCTCGGAAAGCACAACGGTGCCCGCGCCATGTGTAGCTCCAACAGGAAGATCGAGGCCGAAGGGCATACGCACGAGGTCAGTTGCATCGGGGCCGATGAACCCCTTGAACAGAAGGCCAAGGAAGAGCAGGGCGATGCCGTACATGGTGAATGGCTTCACGCACCAGTTGATGAAAAGCGTGAGAAGAACAGGCTTGCCGCTTTTGCCGGCACGCACCACGCTGCCGAAATCGATCTTCACCATTATGGGGTACATCATCATGAACAGGCAGATCGCAATGGGAATGGACACGACCGGAGCGCCGCCGACCGTTATCGACATGGAATCGAGGGTTTTGGCCAGATCGGGGGCGGCCTTGCCCAGAAGGATCCCCGCGACGATACACAACGCCACCCAGACCGTCAGGTACTTCTCGAAAGGGTTGCTCATCCTTCTCTCAGCCATCGGCACGCCTCCCTGTCTCGCATGAGCTTTTTAATAGCTTTTCGAAGACCTGCGTCATATCGGAACCGGTCGACAACTCTGTGACGAAGTAGCGGGAAAGGTGTTTTATGGCTCCCGAGGGGGGTGTGAGGAGACTGTAGTGCATCCAGGTGCCCTGCCTTCTCGCTTTCACAAGTCCATTTGCCCGAAGAACACCCAGATGCCTTGACACCGTGCTTTCGGAAACCCCCAGGGCTTCAGTCAGCCGGCAGACACACGTCTCACCCGACACCGTCAGGATGACCATCAGCTTCAGCCGGGTAAGGTCCGACAACACCTTGAACAGCTGCGCATCACGTTCCATCGTCATCCTCCTTATATGCGTATATGTGCAGGAACAAATATATAGAAGTAAGCATGGAAGTCAACTCCGGACGATGGATTGGGATCCATTGACAACCATGAAAGCATATGCGCAGATTCTTAGCTGCATGATCGAGAGGAGTCCGCGTTGAACGAACCCATAGTTCTGGCCACAAGTCTTCAAAAACGATTCGGGAACATAACGGCAGTTCAGGATGCTTCCTTTTCAATAGAGCCAGGCGAGTTCTTCGGTTTCCTCGGCCCGAACGGAGCAGGGAAAACCACCACCATCAACATGCTCACGGGGCTTGCCCGGCCCGATTCCGGTCGGCTCTCGATAGCCGGAATAGAATGCACAGGGAATGTGAAGGCCGCACAACACCTCATTGGTGTTGTTCCAGATGAGAGCAATCTTTACCCAGAACTTACCGGGCTCGATAACCTTGCCTTCTGCGGAGCACTCTACGGGATGGGAAGAACGGCTCGAAAGGAGAGGGCAGCTCTTCTGCTTGAATCCGTCGGTCTTGCCGAAGCCGGGCGAAGGAAGTTCGGGGGCTATTCCAGGGGAATGAAACGGAAGCTCACCATTGCCGCGGGTATCATTCACGAACCGCCCATCCTCTTTCTGGACGAACCAACCACCGGGATTGACGTTGAGAGCGCCAGGCATATTCGAAAGCTCATTTCCGACCTCCACGCAACGGGAACAACAGTCTTTCTCACAACTCATTACATCGAGGAAGCCGAGAGGCTCTGCAGCCGGGTCGCTTTCATAGTGAACGGCAGGGTCGTCCGGCAGGATTCACTCGAGAACCTTCTCGCTCCGGTAAAAGGGGTGTCCATTCTCAGCCTCTGCTCTACCAGAAGCCTTGAAGAAGCCGATCTGGCGGCGCTCAGCCGGTCTTTCCCCCGTTACGTCTTCAACCCGGAGAAAGGGAATGCAC
This sequence comes from candidate division Hyd24-12 bacterium UBA6080, assembly GCA_002436025.1. Classification (GTDB taxonomy): domain Bacteria; phylum Fermentibacterota; class Fermentibacteria; order Fermentibacterales; family JCC-6; genus UBA6080. The sequence goes on along the minus strand of DIXM01000001.1, from coordinate 34,898 downwards.
TTTCCGTTCAATCCGAAGAGGCATTTCCCATCTCACCCCTTGTCGCTTTTCTTGAAGAGAGGGGTTTTCCGGTTCTCGAGGCGGTAAGGAGAAGACCTTCCCTCGAGGATGTCTTCGTGTCGGTGACCGGAATTGGGAGCGAGCAGATGAAGAAGGAGGGAAAGAAGTGAAAACCTGGATACCACTTTTCGCCATTCTCTCCAAAGACATGAAGGCTTACTACCTGAAGCCTCCAAACATAAGCTGGGGACTGATCTTTCCATTTGCCTGGACCGGGATGTTCTTCATACGCTCCGGCGGCGGCATCGGGGGCATAATGGAGTTGCTTCCGGGCGTCACGGCGCTCTCGATCCTTTTCGGAACGACATCAATGCTGGCAGTGACAGTAACGTTCGAGAAAAAGAGCCGTTCTTTCGACAGGCTGCTTCTGTCACCTATCACACTGGAGACCCTCATGCTTGCAAAAACGTCCGGCGCCATCCTGTTCGGTGTGGCCAACGCCGTCGTGCCGGTTCTCATGGCCATGCTGTTCATTGATGTTTCGGGCGTGAGCTGGCCGCTTTTCGCTGCCGCTGCGATCCTTATAGCCGTGGTTTCAGCGTTTCTGGGGCTTTTTGTGGCGGTTGCGGTCAGCGAGGTCTTTGAAGCCCAGACTTTCTCGAACTTCATTCGATTCCCGATGGTGTTCCTGTGCGGGTTGTTTTTCCCTGTCCAGTCGCTGCCGGTCTTCCTCCGTCCTCTTGCATATGCGCTTCCGGTTACTTACGGGGCCGATCTTCTCCGAAGGGCGATCCTGGGAACCGGAATGATGAACCAGTGGATGAACATCAGCATCCTGACCGGATACTGCACTGTTCTTTTCTTTCTGACAGTGAAAAACGTCAGACGCAGGTGGATTTCCTAGGACATTCCATGAACTTGGCGTCCGCCCTGACCATCACGGTCCCCCCTGATGCTATCTCCGATTCGAGAAGATGCACGGGGGGCCTTGAAGAGCGCACCCGGGCGTGGATCTCAAGGGGAACGCCCAAGGGCACTGACTTGAGATACCTTATGTGAAGGTCTCCTGTCAGCGCCCTCACGCCCCTGTGGAAGAGGCAATGGGTCATTGCCGAGTCCAGAAGGGAAGCAAGTATCCCACCGTGAACAATTCCATCGTATCCCTGGAGTTCCGGAGGAGCGGTGTAAAGTGATTTCACGCCGCCATCCTCCGAAGCATCGAAGACAAGGTGCAGAGACCTGGGGTTCAGGCTTCCGCAGAACAGGCAGTGAGTGTGACCCGTCGAAACCTCTCCGTCAGTGGTCACACGCGTTTCCCCCGAGTTTCAGGCTTCCCTCCAGAAAGTCTTTGACAAGGGCTTCAGGGGTTTCCGCCGGTGCTCCCACGATCACCTTTATTCCCTGCTGCGTGAACAGGTCCTGCGCCCTCTGTCCCATTCCTCCCGCGATGATCACTGTGGCGCCCTTCTCTGAAAGCCAGGGGGGGAGAAGGCCGGGCTGGTGCGCCGGGGAGGGAACATCGTTCCTGCCCTTGATACGACCAGACCCGGCATCAACGTCGACCAGGGCAAAGCTTTCGCAATGGCCGAAATGCATGGCGAGCCTGCCGTCAGCCAGAGGGATTGCGATTCTCATACTTTCAGTTCCTTCCGTTATGCTCATGCTTGAAAACCAAGGTTATCCCATATCTTTGCCATATCATACGCGCTCGGTGCATCTGTTTCCACCACAGCCCTCCCGTTCATCTGCGCTTCGGTCACTCCCGGATCGTACCTGATCCTTCCGGCCAGTTTCGCGCCGGATGCCGCCGCTTCCCTCTCCACACGAAGGGTGATCTCAGGGTTTATGTCCCACTTGTTCATGGCCACCCATGTCGGGATTTGAAAGTGCGCCGTGAGTTCCATGACCCTCTTCAGGTCATGCTCGCCAGAAAGGGTGGGTTCGGTGACTACAAGTACCATCGTCGCGCCCGTGACGGAGGCTATCACGGGGCAACCGATACCGGGAGGGCCGTCGATGATGATGCTCCTGCGGTCATCGGCGTTTGCCACTCGTCTGGCCTCGCTTCTGATAAGGGAAACGAGTCTGCCCGAGTTTTCCGCAGCGGTGCCAAGACGTCCGTGAACCATCGGACCCACCCTCGTATCTGAAACCATCCACTGCCCGCAGTGTCTCTCCGGGAAATCGATGGCTCCCGCCGGGCAGAAACGCACACATGCTCCACAACCTTCGCAGGCTGTTGAGTCGATGAAGTACACTGAGTCTCCAGGCGCGGTGTCGACCATTCCCACTGCATCGAACCTGCACACATTGCGGCATGCTCCGCAACCAGTGCAGATGTTGCGTCGGATCACCGCCCGGTGACCGCTGTAGAACTCGCTCCGTTCCCTGACCACGGGCTGGAAGACAAGGTGAAGGTCCGCCGCATCGACATCGCAGTCCGCGATGACGGGGCGGTCAGAAAGAACAGCAAGTGACGCGGCGACGCTTGTCTTTCCCGTCCCGCCCTTGCCGCTTATGACAACCAGTTCCCTCATCAGCGTTTCTCCAATTCCCTGCGCAGCCCCGCGAACAACCCTGCATACTCGGGAAGGACATCCACCATCAGCTCTCCCCGGGAGTAGGCCTCGGCTATCCTGCGGTCGTCCGGTATCTCCAGAAGAACCTGAATGTGCTCTGTGGCGCAGTAGGAGTGGACGCGGTCATCGCCGATACCGAGCCGGTTCACAACCACACCGAAGGGTAAGCCCAGTTCCCTGGTTGTGGCTACGGCCAGAGTCAGATCGTGCAGACCGAAAGGTGTAGGTTCGGTGACCAGGATAACGAAATCCGCACCTTTCATCGTGGTGACAACAGGGCAGGAGGTTCCCGGAGGGGAGTCCAGTATCGCTGGAACACCGCTTTTCACAAGTGACTTCAAACGGCGGATAAGTTGGGGAGCCATGGTGCTGCCGACATCCAGTATCCCCTCCAGAAGGGTTGTTTTCCCGAAGGATGAAGTGACAATGGTTCCGATGCGACTTTCCACTTCGGATATCGCCCCCGTGGGACAAACCAGAGAACAACCGCCGCAACTGTGGCACATGCTGACGAAGACCATCGCCTTGCCCGCCACGCAGGCCATGGCGCTGTACTCGCAGAACCTTGAACACTCTCCGCACCCGTTGCACAAGGCCTCGTTCACTTCCGGAACCGAAATGGTCACGACCTGGCTCTCAAGCATCGTCCCACCCAGAAACAGCCGGGTGTTGGGTGCTTCGACATCGCAGTCCAGCAGCTGGACAGGCGAACCCCAGGACTTCGCAAGGTTGACAGCAACCGTTGTCTTTCCGGTGCCTCCCTTGCCCGATGCCACGACCAGCCTCATCGTTCTTCCCTAACGAAGAAGAGCCTGCGTAGGCAGTGTCCTTCCGTTTCGATCTCGCTTTTCCATTCCGGGCAGGGACAGACAACATCACCTGCCGGATCCAGCGGGTGCGACTGCTTGCACCGACAGAAGAGCTTTCCGGTGAGCACCTGGTTTTCCGTCATGAGGCCGACAACTTTTCAAGCCTCTCAGCATCAGGGTTCAGTGCGTAACCGGCACTCGCCCCCAATTTTTCCAGTTCTTTCCGGATCTCTTCATACTCACTCTCATGAGTGGGCCATTGGTTCATACCCAGTGGCTTTCGCTGTCGGCCGATTCGGCGGCTGTCAATTCTCCGTTCCGGAATGCGTTCAGCGCCCCGGAAACCGTGGCAAGACCTGTGTTGTACACCTTGATGCCCGCCCTTGAAAGAACAGTGAAGGCCTTGGGGCCGCAGTGGCCTGTAACAAGGGCTTCCACTCCAAGGGATGCGAGGTTCTGCGCTGCCTGGATGCCTGCGCCCTGAACGGCGTTGAGGTTCTGATTGTTGCTGAACGCTTCAAAAGCATCCTTATCGGTGTCGTATACAAGAAAGCCCGTGGCTCTTCCGAACCTCGGGTCGAGTGGGGAATCGGGCGAGTCGCCCGTGGTCGTGAATGCGATTTTCAACTTGATCTTCCTTTCGGCTCGAGCCGCAGCCTATTTCCCGGCCTTCTCATTGAAACCGGAGAGACGTTTTCGGATCGACTCGAGTTCGGCCTGCAGAGCTTCGGCACGGCTTTTCAGGCAGTGATGTTCATCTTCCTGCACAGGAGCAGCCCCCTGAAACGGAGTTCCAAAAAAGCATCCCCGTCCGCGGCCCATGCCCCTGAGCCCCAATCCTGCCCCTGAGCAGAAGCCCATCCTTTTTCCAGTCATCGCGCCCGTTCCCATGGGGCCCGTTCCATCTCTTCCAGGCATTTTACCGCCTCCCTTCCTGTTCCCTCACCATTTCCGCGCCACATGCAGCGCACTGCATTTTCACACAAGGGATGCCCCGCACATGCGGTTCCCGGTGTCCACAGGAGGGGCAGATGCAATTGCATGCAGGTCGTCCCATTCCCTTTCGCCCGTTCCCCGTGGGGCAGCCGCCGCCCTTTCCGAACCGGCCGGAGCCACCACACCCGGGCATGAGAAGGGCGTTATCGGGCAGCCTGCCCTCGAACCAGGCCCTGATAACCGTTTCAAGGTCGCCGCCTACAAAAGGCACCACCTCTATGCCCTGTGAGTTCAGAAGACGCAGCAGGCCGTTTGAAACCGCTCCACATACAAGGGCTTCAACGCCCATCTCTCTCAGCAGAAGGGCCTTTCCGGAGGGATTGTCGCCTGGGAGGGTCAGGAGCTTCCTTTCCGATCCGGGAACCTCATCGGTTTCCACGACGCAGACTGTTCCCGCAACATCCATCACCGGTGCTATCCGGTTCATCCAGACTGCAAAGGCGGTTTTCTTCATGGCTCACACCCCTTCACTCTCTGATTTTAGCAAGGCAGGTGCCAATGCAAGGACAGACTTGGCATCGATGTAAGACATTGATATATAACAACATGGAAAAACAGGACAAAAAAGTAATAGTAGCGAATCTGCTACTGTACAGATAAATAGCCATGCAAGTACGCTACTGTATTGATCTGTCCCTGGAGCGGCCATCCCTGTTGGGAAGTGTCATGCCGAGACGTTTCATCCTTCTGAAGAGAGTGGTGATGTGAATACCCAGTTCCCGTGCCGCTGCCGTTCGATTGAAACCGTTCCTTTCGAGGGAAGCGGTGATCATCCGTGCGTCCAGAAGCTGGTGAGCCCTGAGGTTTCCGGGATCGATGGAGGAAAACAAGGATGCTGCAGTGAGTTCGTCGGGGAGATGACCAACCCCTATGCAGCCCTCGGTGCACATCACGAAAGCCCTCTCAACAACATTTTCAAGCTCCCTGATGTTCCCGGGCCAGTCATGTGCCATGAGAAGTGAGAGGACTTCCGGCGAAACTCCCTGGATACTCCTGCCATGCAGCAGATTGAACTTTTCCACAAAGCCTGCTGTAAGGAGGGGAATGTCCTCCTTCCTGCGGCGGAGCGGGGGGAGTTCTATCCGCACCACATTCACCCTGTAGTAAAGGTCCTCGCGAAATCTTCCGGTACTGATCTCTTCCCTGAGGTCGGCGTTGGTTGCGGCGATTATCCTGGCGTCGGTGGACTCCTGGCTCACTGACCCCAGGGGCTCGAAAGTCTTGTCCTGAAGTACCCTTAAAAGCCTTGCCTGTAGAGCGGGGCTGACTTCGCCTATCTCATCGAGGAACAGCGTTCCGTTACGGGCCAGGGCGAAGCGACCGGGCTTGTCTTTGACCGCGCCGGTGAATGCTCCCACCTTGTAGCCGAACAGCTCTGATTCAAGCAGGGTGTCCGGCAGGGCGCCGCAGTTCACAGCCACGAAGGGGCCATCGTGCCGCGGACCCATGGAGTGGATCGTCCTGGCCAGAAGTTCCTTTCCAGTGCCGGTTTCTCCCTGGATCAGAACGGTGCTGGGGCTCGTGGCAATGGCGGGCATTATCTCGAAAACCCTCTCCATGAGAGGGCTTCTGCTTACCATCTCGCCGGTTCTTCCCCTGGCTTCAAGTTCATGCCTGAGGGCTGCGACTTCGGAAAGGTCCCTGAATGTTTCCACCCCGCCGGTTATCTTTCCCCGGAAGTCCCTTAGCACGGCAGTGAAAGTGCTTATGGGGACCCTGTTCCCGTCGCTCCTGACAATGTACCCAGACCTGCCTGTCACGGGTCTGCCGGTTTTCATGGTTTCCCGAAGGGCACATTGGGATTCACACATGCTTGAGCGGAATACGTCCGAGCAAAGCCTGCCGATGGCTTCGCCGCTTTCAACGCCGGTGATGAGAGTGGCGGCCCGATTGAAGGAGGTGATCCTCCAGTCCGGATCAACAGTGAAAACGCCGTCGGAGATGCTCTCGAGAATTGCTTCGGTGAGTACCGAGCCTTTCGTTGCATCCCTGCGGTCAGTCATTGAGCAACTCCCCCGTGTGCTTGCGGCCGTGCCCGCAGAGCGGGCGAACGCAGTCCAAACATATTGCCGCGCCAATCATTGCGAAACCCGCCGGTCGACCGCGGTCACCGTTCACTATGGCAGGATCACCATTGCAGCCCGGGCTGTCCGCCCTCCACGGGATGCGGTCACCCGGTAAACCCCTGCGGGCAGCCCGGATACGGCAAAGTTACCTGAGGCCTCGACGGTTTCGCGCCGAACGACCCTGCCGGAAACATCGATCACAGAAATGCTGACCGGTCCATCCGGACTCCGCAACTCCAGAAAGCACGTTCCCGTGGCCGGTATCGGATGAACCCCGAGGGTCAGCGCACCCCCGACGGGAGCCGTCACGGAACCCGAAGCCCCGGTTCCCTCACCCTCGATCAGTACCACGAATGTGCCCGCCACGAGGTCGTCGTAGACCTCCACGATGCCCGACGGCCAATACACGGTTATCTCGAAGGGCGCCACGCTGTCCCCCAGCCCGATCCCAAGGACCCGGCTGTCGGAATCGCCCATCCCGTGGCCACCGTCAACCCTGGTGTGCGTTGTCACACCGCTTGAGACGCACTTCACAATTGCACCTATGGCGCTTCGGTTGGAGACGGTACCCACAAGGCTGATGCGGATCCACTGGTTCGTAACGCCATCGCACCGAAGCAGCTTGTTGCCGAAGTGGGTCGCCAGGAACACGTCGATGTCGCCATCGGTGTCATAGTCGGCAAACCCTGTTCCGAACGGGTCGGGGGGGCTGGCAATCGACATGGCATCGGCAGCGTCTGTGAAGGTTCCGTTGCCGTTGTTGCGATAAAGCCTGTTTGAGTAGACGTGGTTGGAACTGAAAATATCGACAAGGCCGTCATAGTCAATGTCGATGAATGTGGACGTACGGCCGTCGCCGACGTCGCCGACCCCGGCTGCTGAAGTGACGTTCTCGAAAGTTCCGTTGCCGAGGTTTCGGTAAAGCACGTTGGACGGGGTGTTGATGTTCACACTGTAGAGGTCGAACAAGCCGTCTCCATTAAAGTCACCTGAGCAGACACCTGATGTTCCGCCTGGGTCGTTCACCCCTGCGGCTGCGCCGACTTCACTGAAGGTTCCGTTGCCGTTGTTCCGGTACAGCAGGTTCGTGCTGGTGCGGCCCACGTAAAGGTCTTCGTCGCCGTCCTTGTCGTAGTCCAGCCAGGCGCAGCTTCTGCCCCCGACCTGTATACCCGCGGAAGCGGCCAGTTCTTCGAAGGTGCCGTTTCCCAGGTTCCGGAACAGGTAGGAGGTCGTTCCGCAGAGGTAGAGGTCAAGAAGGCCGTCGTCGTCGTAGTCAACCCATGAAGAGCGCCAGGAGTAGGTCCCGTAAACGCCAGCCGATGCACTCACATCGGTGAACTGCATGCCTCCCGAGTTGTGGTAAAGCCTGGTTTCGGTGTAGCCGAAGGAGATGAAGGCCACATCATCAAGCCCGTCGTTGTCGTAGTCTCCCACGGCGAAGTTGCGGGCCTCGTTGCCCAGACCGGAGGTCGAAGTGACATTCACGAAAGCGGAGACATCATTCCTGTAAAGATGCACCTGTTTTGGATTAGTCGAATTGGAAACCAGAAGGTCCATGTCGCCGTCGCCGTCGAAGTCGCCCCATGCGGTGCCGCTTCCAAGCCCCGGCACGCTGATGCCCATCTGTGCGGTCACGTCGGTGTAGGTCTGAGAGGCCAGAAGGTTTCCAGGAAGGAGCGAAAGGGAAAGAATGACAGTGGTGGTCACAGTTGCGCAGTTCTTATCACTGAACATCTCGCCTCCGTAACAGATCAACGGGGATAAAAAACAGTTTGTGGACCCGAAAAGTACGGACCCACCTCGTACGAGGAGAATGACACACTGAAGCCCGCGAGCGCTCCGGCAGAGTCCGGGACGGGTACGAGGTCCGAGTAGTTCCCCCAGGTCGGGCCGGCCCCCTGTCGGATCCAGTTCTCATCACAATCCTCTCCCAGCCTTCGGATAAGACTGTCCACAACGAGACTCGACAGGAGAACAAGCTCAGTTGAATCAGCAATGAGGTCTCCGGTCCCAATTCTTACCCATTCAATTCCGGCACCGGGAGTTGCGGATCTCGCATACCTGTAAAGGGTACTTTCATCATTGCCGTGGGCGCCTCCTGTGAACTCCCACCAGGATGCCCTGGCCGTACAGAAACCTTCCGGTGAGGGCAGCATGCTCATGGTGCCCTCAATCACCCAGTCCGTCCAGCCCGGATCGTTACGCCATTGAAAGTACTCATCCTCGGCGGACCGGGCGAAACTTGCTTCGACCAGCCTCATGTCATCCATCACAACCGACCTTATGAAGGCAAGATCGGATTGCACCGGGCTGTATTCGAACCGGCACGACCACCCGTAACCGGCATCTTCCACAACGAACCCCTCATTCGCGGGTGGGATGCCATCAGGATCACCGTGCATCCCTGAGTAACCGGGCAGAAGCCATGGAGGAGGCGCCGGGATGTCCTGAAAGACCCGGTGCACCTCACCGTAGTAACGCCGGTCCCATGACCGGTTCTGAGTACGGGTTTCACATGGACAGTAAAAGTACGCATAACCGTCATGACAGTAGACCCAAACGGTAAGGTCGTCCCACGCCAGGCAGACATCACCCGAAGTTCCGAATGAAAACTCTTCACTGCCCTGATAGAGGATCCGGCCCTTCAGGTCTGTGATGGTCACTGCCCGGTAACTGCACGAGTCTGATGCAACAACGGGAAAACTGAGGCGGTAAGAGCCGTTCGGCGACAGCAGGGATTTGCACTGGCGGGGTGAAACGCCCGGCGAACCGAACCAGCCGGCATCACCAACAGGAAAGGTTCCCGGCAACCCTGCCGCAAGGGCCAGAATGAAAGCCATGCACAGCATACGCAACCGCTTTCGTGATAGTCCGACTGCCGTTATTCTAAGACGAAGACCCAGCTTTCCCCACCACACTCCAATGAATCCACTGGCGCCTCTCGAGGCTGGCAGGTCAACAGGCCCAAAGGGATTCGAATCTGAACCGTTTTGTCTCCAGGGGAATGTACTGTATTTTGAAGCCGTTCATGCGATTGAGGATTTTGAACGGGTTGACTCTGTGGGGGGGACTGGAGAGTCACTCCGATGATCCGCGGTTCCGTTTCAGGGCATTCTGGGATCGCAACATTGACGAAAGCACCGTATGGCCTGAAGCAGGTTAACAATGAATACGGCGGGCCTGTTTCGTTCCGGTTGCTTGTGTTACCGCTCAGACACCAATTGCAGTTCAGTTCCGGCAGGCAGCGTGGGTTCCCACCGGTCGAGAGCCGAGTAAACCTCTTCCGCCCTGTCTCGATCAGTGATGTAGATATCCACCGACCTTTCAGGCACCACAAAGAGAGGACCGATCAGAATCAGACTGGCCGCGTGCACCCAGTCTCCTGGAATGACATCCCGATAGGCTCTTGTATAGATCACTGCCATGGCTACGTTGTTTTCAACGCATATCTCATCCATCCAGGCCGTCTCCTTGCAGGAAATGGCTACCCTTGCCCTTTCACAGCTGAGTCCGGCAACGTCTACTATCTTGTTCTCATTTCTATAGGAGATCAGCCCGATGTCATTCGCGATCACGTCATCGTTGAAGGATTCGGCCACAAGAATGCGCATGCTTCCATGCTGTCTGTGTATCTCATTTGATGCCATGGGGGTGAGGACCGTCGCCCTGAGTTCCGGGGCGCAGACGACAGCCGCGACCAGGAGAATGGATAGAACCTTTTTTCTCACTGGACCGTCGGATGAAAACCATTTTCCAATGCAGCGCCTGAACAGCCAAAAACCCCCGGTGAAGGAGGTGAGAAGGATGTATGCGTCGTACCTGGCAAACCATCCGTACCTGCCAAACAGCAGATGGGCAGTGACGGGAACAAAAAGGAAGAGGGCAAAAATGCAGTCCTTTGTTTTCCATTTATTAATTATATACGCAAACAGTATAGCCCAGATAATGATCAATCTGATTGCCCTGGGGTTTTCCAACGCTTCCAGAATTCGGGTTGTCAGATACCTGAAGGGGGTAGAGATGGATTGGTCCAGGGATGTTTTTACCAGGACTGATGATGGGAGAGCAGGAAGTCCCAGTGAATGAAGGAAGAGGCAGCATGCGCCAAGCAACAGAAGAGTTGCCGCCAGGAGCAGAAGACCGGTTCGCAGTTTCCCTTGCATCATAAGCACGACGCATGCGGAGATGGAAAGGGCCAGTCCTTCGAATCTGACCAGGGGAAGCGCGATGATTGCCAGCACAAGCATCCTTTGGACAGCGCCCGTAGAGGATTGATCGATCACCTTCAGAAGAAGCACGAGGCATAGCAGGTTATGAAGCGTATGCTCCATGCCGGTGTACACCAGGCCTATTTGATTGGTGATGCAAATGATACCGATGGCCAGAGTATTCACGCAGAGTGCTCCCGAGGTCGGCAGAGTTTTTTCCAGGAGTCTCCGCATCACTGTCTGCATGAGGATCAGGCAAACAAGGTTGAACGCAAGCGGAACGTATTCATGCACCGGGGAACGGGCGAAGGGAGCAAGAAGCAGAGGCCAGAGCATTGAGGAACTGGGTGAGGAGACTTCCCCGGGATTGATCCCGTAGTGAAAACGGCTGATGCCTTCGCTCAGCGAGAGGTGTATGTACGCATCATCCAGTGAGTAACGGAATGTGCCATCGTTGAGGACCAGGATGAAGACCAATGGCAGCACGGCAAACAGCAGCAGTATGGACATGCATTTTACCTGAGTACTCATCATGCTGTTCAGACCCCCCGGGCAAGCTTATTGGGCACCAGATACTTGAACCTGTCGCGTCCATATGCATTATGAATTTTTGAAAATAAATCTTGAATTGTATTCTGTCAATGAAGGGTCATATTGGAGCTGCTGATTGGAATCCAGCATCGTGCGGTGAACTTCCGGTGCCGACACCGGGAAGGGAAGAGAAGAAAACCAGCTAGTGGCTTTCGGGACATTACCGATCCGGGGAGCTGAATACGACACAATGCTCCATCTTGTGGTCACAGGTTCCATGTCAAGTCCTGATCGTGGAACTTTCGAAAGAATTAAAGTCATCCTGTGTTGACAGCAATGGTGAGCTTATCCGGGAAACCTCATCCGGCAAATGTCAGGGAGCAAAACCTGTTCGAAGCACTGGCAGCAGGATCACCGGAATCGATATCACCAGAACGGCGAAAACCGGTTTTCAGCCCTGTGAGAAACCCGATACGCCTGCCATCCAGACAGCCGCCGAAAAGCATACTCTACAACAAGATGGAAGAATGCTACAGGCAGTTTCAGGATCGAATCCTGTCAGGCTCTTCATTCGCGATGCGCCAGCTCGAATTGTGTGAGGCAGCTGTTCAAGGTTCGCGGTCCCTGCCATCAAACAGGTGAATTGCAGAACTTGCTTGAATCAGTAAGCCTTCAGTCACGCATTTTTTGGATGCCAGGAAGCACGGATGATTGCCTGGTTTCGTATAATCAGTACAGGCACAGCCGGTTTCTAACCCCAGCGCGAAAGGTGACTACCAGTGGGCAGAAGAGAGACACGTTTCTGCGTCGCTTTCATGTTCGCGGTTCTTCTGCTTCCAATGACAGGTTGCTGGTCGCTTTTTGGACCCTTGGATAGTTCAGGTCAGGGTGCCGTTCCACACAGACATGCCCTCGAGGTGGCTCATATGGTCAATCTGTACAGGGCAAGCCTTGGCTTGGACACGCTGCAATGGGACAACCGGCTATTCGCAGTTGCTCTCGGGCACTCCATCGACATGAGGACCCGTCACTTCTTCAGCCACATCAACCCCGATGGAAACGGTTCCTTTGTCCGTCTCGCCCTGGCGGGTATACGGTATGACAGGGCCGGCGAAAACCTTGCCAGAGGGCAGACCAGCCCATCATCCGTCATGAGAAGCTGGTTGTTCAACCCTGCCCACAGGCACAACATTGAAAACCCGTATTTTTCTTGCCAAGGCATCGGGTATGACTCGGTAAGTCATTTCTGGACACATGTTTTCATCTCTCCACCCACTCAGTTCAAGCCCGATCAGGCGGTCCCTTTCCTCAGATGGCATGATGGAGTCCTGTTAATGAAAAGCAGTAACAAACGGTAAGTAGTCGGGATGACAATCCCGGCTGCCATACCACACAGAATGCTCAGGGAAACTTCTCTACTCGGCAACACCGATCTGCAGGATCAGAAGCAGCAGGGCAACGAGAAGCGATATCACAACGACGGGGAACCCGTATTTCAGCCATGTAAGGAAACCGATCTGCTTTCCTTCCGACTTCTCATAGATGGACAGCGCCACCATGTTCGCCGAACTTCCTATCATGGTCAGGTTGCCTCCCAGACATCCGCCGAAAAGCAGACCCCACCAGAGAATTGAAGAATGTGGAAGACCGGCGATCTGAAGGGTCTTTATGACCGGGACCAGCGCTGCGATAATGGGCAGGTTGTCGGCGAATCCCGATGCGACCGCAGTGAAGACAGTGATCACGATCAGCGAGACGATGGTCACGCTGTAGGCAACGCCGAAAAGCCCGCCCTGTACACTGTTGGAGAAGGACAGGATCTGGTAGGCGATCTTGGGCGTGACACCGGTGTACTCAAGGCAGGCCGCCTTCGCGAAAAGGAACATGAAGAAAAGGATCGCCCACCAGTCCACACCCTCCTGGATGAGCATTTTTCCCCTGTCCCTCGCCATGAAGATGACAAGGCCTGCGAAAGCGATGGGGATGGCGACTATGCTTGTGTTTGGCTGAAGCCCGAGGACATCGTCGATCTGTTTGGAGAAACCAATGATGCATATGAGCAGGATGAACAGGATGCCTGTGGTCCTCACCCTCGCAAGGTTCACCTCGGGCCCTGCTGAAGAGAGTCCAGCGGACCTGACCTTCGCGCGCGACGGGATCTGCTTTCTGAAGAGAAGAAGCAACAGACCCGATATCAACAGCACGATGACAAGTGAGATCGGCGTAGACCATCGCAGGAAGTCACCGAAAGTCAATCCGCCTGCGAAGGCGATGTAAATGCCGATGGGGTTGCCGATCATGGTGAGGGCCGACGCGGTGTTCGTCGCGAAAACAAGCCCGATGACGAAAGGGAAAGGATTCAGGTTCATCTCGTTGCATATGCTGATCGCTATCGCCACGGCAATGAAGATGGCCGTCACCTCGTTCACGAGGCCGCCGAGGACTCCCGCCGACAGCATCAGGACAAGGAATATCCTGCGGGGGTGCGGCCCCGTCTTCTTCACTATCCAGGAAACGATGTACTCGAAGAAACCCAGTGATTCCATGTATGAGATGACGACCATCATCGAGATCAGGAAGAGTATGGTGGGTATGTTCATGAAATGGATCGCCGTATCGAGATCCATCGTGCCGGAAAGAAGAAGTATTCCGAGGCCGAAGGCGGCTATTGCCACCCGGTGCCGCCAGAAGAGAAGGGTGCCAATCACAGTGGCAAGGAAAACGCCTGCTGCGACGATCTGTTTCTGTACCCATTGCGGTTCGTTGTACATCAGGTAGCCGGCATCCACGGCGGTTGCATCATCGACAGGTATCGTTATCCTGGGAAGGATGAGAGCGAAGAGCACGAAAACGATCGCGACGGTGGCGAAGAAATAGAGAAGACGCGCGTGCCTTCTCAGGTAGGTCGCCTTGTGTTTCGAACAGACTATGGAAACCACCGATACGGGATCTGGCGTCTCCAGTAGCCTGTCGATAACGTTTTCCCGCTGAAGGACCTTGGCTACGCGGGCGAGGTTTTTCAGGTACTCGGACCGTTGCTTCTTTGCCGAGAGAAGAAGGATGATGAGCTTCGCAGGCCGGCCGTCCAGCGAGTTGAAAGGAATGCCGGTCTTTACCCGGGCAATGAGGATCTGGCTCTGGTCAAGTTCGTCCATCATGAGATGGGGCAGTGCTATACCCTGTCCGATCCCGGTCGAACCCCTGGCTTCACTCGCTTCGAGTTCGGATACGAAACCGGCCTCGTCCTCAATGACACCCTTTTCATGAAGAAGAGCGGCGAAAGCCCGGAACATCTCCCGAGCGGTCCGAACCTCGGGGTCCAGCAGAACGAAGCTTTTGCTTAAGGTGTCATCGAACTTCATGGTAAACGCAGAGTACTCCTTGACCGCATCTGTTCACGGTAACAACGCAGTCGTGCATCTGCGCTTGTGCCGATTGAAAACAACATAGAGCAGACGCCCGGCATTGTCAAAACAGATTGGTTCAGTTTTTTTGACGCTCAATGGGCAACGAAAGACATGGAGAAACCGCTCTGACCCGATGCGATACAAAGGCGGTTCCGGAACGGATGCAGGGTGTTTTACCCTGTCCGGATCAGAGGCCTGATCGTCATTGAGTGAGGGATGCTAAGCCAACCTCGGAGCACGGGATAGTGCGGTTCTTTCGCCGCGGCCTAAATCGCCGTACTGATCGTTCCGCTGACAAGCCCGTACTTTCCGATACCCTCTACCGACAGGAGGAACTCGCACTGGGAGAGTACCGGAACGAAATCCAGTGAAAACCTGCTCCCAATGCCCAGGGAATAGACCGGCGCACTGAAACGTTCGGTGAATCTGCGTTCCAGGAAAGTCTCTGAGTTGGCTGTGCCGTAATCCTTGAGTATGCAGGCGCAGCCTGCCGTTCCCTGAACGAAGAAGTGCCCGTGTCCCAGCAGTGACCTTTCTGCGCCGGCTTCAAGGGTCCAGAGTCTGCCTGTGCCGTCAAATACATACTCGGGGGGAGCAGGTTCGGGAAGGACAGATGGATCGGTCTCGCCGTACCCCCCTCTGAGCAGAATCCCGGTTCCGGGAGACACATCGAGGCATACCCCGAGCCGCATTACGCTGAAACGGTCCGACAGGGCAGGATGGGGATCGGAGAGGAACTGCGTTATCGACCATGAGCCTGTGAACCGTCCGGGAAAACAGACACATGAGGAGACAACGATAAGAATGACACTGAAGCTTTTCATGTCCGTCACCTTCCCCGGGAAGCCAGGGCAAAGGAAAACCCGGCACTCACTGTGAAGTACCAGTGATCGAAGCCTTCGGTTCTGCTTCCAACGCTTAGAATGGCATTGTTACCGACCGGGACTCTCAGTGCGAGGGAAGCCATAAGGCCTTCTTCATCGAAGAAAAACTCACCGGGACGCCCCCATTTTCCCATTCCGGAGAGGTACAGCATGAGTTCCCGGGAATACCTGCCTGCAGCAGCTTCGACGGAAACCGGGCCGGTTCGGCGCCAGGCTCCCAACAACAACCCCGAGTGCTTTTCGGAGTAGTCGCCGAAGCAGTCGAAGGGCATCTCCGAGTGTCCCGTAAGATAGCCCGGTGGGTTCGAGGTCGGGTGGAAGTTGGAAAGACTCCAGAATGGGACGGAAACGAAGAATCCCCAGTCTTCGAAGATCCCTGCATTCAGTCTGAGATCCCACACCACGCCGGGGGTGTCGGTTTCGGGGGTGCCGGGTGCAACCAACCCTCCCTGAGCCTCCAGTCCAATGGATTGAGCGCAAAGACATAGAACAAGGGTCGGAATCATTCGAATCCCCTTTCGTAATCAAGTTATCGTAACAAATATCAGTAGCGGATGCAAGTATTCGCTGTCAACGATGCGACACAGAATATGTTGAAGAGGAAGGATATTGCTCCGTTACCGGCTGTTAGCCGATTGCTTGAAATTTCAGAGTTCCGCAGTGCCATTTGTGCCGGAAGCTGAACCTGAACCTGAAACTGAGCATTTCACTGATCATCTGATTGAGATCGAGTTGAACGGGGAGAGCCTCCATTACACTCGTCGAGTGTGATGGAGGCTCTCGATGGGTCTGAGACTTTACCGCTTCTCAAACCTGTTCCGGTTTATCGACGCCGGATCATGCGAAAGATGAAGACTACGAGGGCGATTACAAGAAGAGTGTGGATGAGTCCCCCACCAATGTGGAATGCGAAGAACCCCAAAGCCCACGCCACAACCAGTATGACAAGTATGGTCTCAAGCATCTCGGTCACTTCCTTTCTCAGAACCTGGATACACGAAACAGAGACTCAATTTCCGGTGCGTCATAAGAAGAAATGCACTCCTATGCCCCCATTTATGCCAAAATCAGTGTCGGGGCTCAGGTCAACCGTGGGCACGACTTCAAGGAAGACTTCGACGGGGGCGTCGCCTATGGGAAGCATGAGGCCGAGGGGGACACGTGCGCCTATCACTGTTTCGTTGTCATTGTCATTTCTGTCGACGAAACCGACTTTGGCACCAATGCCGTAATAGAAAGCAAGACTGCGGGGGTTGGAGGCTCCGGTGATGTTGAATGAGTGAAGCGTGTAGTCCGCCCAGAGAAGAAGGCTGCCATCATTCCGAAACGACCAGGCGGCACCTACCGTGATTGCGGACTTTGGAGAAAGCCAGCTTTTCAGGCTTAGTCCAGTTGGCTCCCCAACGATGATTCCGATGCCCGTTCCGCTCATCTGAGCGGATGCAGCTGTGGCAAGTAATGCCACCACAAGTATCAACAGTTTCATTCCAAACCCTCCATCGGTTTACCAAATAAGGCAGTGAGTCATAATTAACTCACATCATTATAGCATGAAAAGAAAAAAAGTGCAACAAGTGAAAATAGCGCTATCAGCAAGGCCTTTTGTGCATTTAAGTATCAGCCTTTTCTGGAATCTGGAGTGCTGCCTATCTGCGAGTTAGAAGCAAAGGTCTGATCCTGCTGGTGGAACACTCGAAGACGCCGATTATCCAAGATGTTTATTCACAATTGCTTGTTAAGTAATCCGGGTTGCCTTCATCGCTTTCATCCCGCTTGTATCCGGGATGCACTGCAGGGAGGGTCATGGCAATAAAAAACCCCTGTGCGATTAGGGGCGCCCCGGTCACGTCCAACCACTTCTTTGAATTCGCAGGTAGTTCACATGAGTCTCCAATGATGATCCATCATGGAATCCTCATCAGGGAGTGTCACAACTGAGTTGTCACCGAGGTGGACGTTGACTCGGACAATGCAAAGTCCTTCGATTGCGTTTGTGAATCGGTAGTTATATATTTTAGCTAATGACGTACTATATATATGGAGGCAATATAATGAGATGTTCAGCCTTGATCTTTTTCCTCCTTGCATCTACTGCGTTCTGCCAGGGTATCGAATGGAGCTTTCCAGCACCCAGCTCTCACATAACCGGTCTGGCGTGCGATTACGTCACGGTCTACGCTCTTGATTCTCTTGATTGCATGGTCTACGCCCTTCATTACTCAACCGGAGCGCTTCAGGATGCGGTTCAACTGCCGTCGATGGAGGGTAAGGCTGTCGGGCTTGCGCTCCTGGGGGACACCCTTTACTTCGCCGAGAGTGGTACGGCCATTGTGCATGCCATGACAACAGGCGGCGAGCCGGCGGGCACGTGGGACTACGCCGGCTCGGGTGTTTCCAGCATAACAGGGCTGGACGCCTTCTATTGGGGGGGAGATCCGCTTCTTTACATCATCGACTCAGCGACAAAGACGATCTACAGCATCGACCTGCCTTTGAGCACGAACGAGCCGGTCGAGCGGATCACACTTGTAGATTGCCCCGTGGTACACGACATCTCCGCACCGAGATACGCAGACAGTTTTCCCGTGGCCTGCAACGATCCGGTCTCGCCCGTGAGGATGTACTTCGAACCGGATGACTACGAAGTGCTTTACGGGAATGGTTTTGTCGGTGCTGTAGGAGTTGCGGCTGCCAGCGAGGAGAACCGCTTCTACTTCAGCGACCCCGGCCTTGGAGAGATCCACCGCTACTGCATGGACATGGGAGCGATCGGGGAGGGCACGGTGGTCCCGCTTGACCATGAGCTCGGCATTACTCCCAACCCATCAATGGGGGCTGTTGATGTCATGTTCACTCTCGCGGGGGGAGAACGTGTAACGGTCGGGGTGTTCGACACGGCTGGAAGAGCAGTTTTCACAGAGGACAGGGAGTTCGAGGCCGGTGGTTGTTCTGTGGTCGTTGATGGGCTGCCCTCCGGTGCCTACCACCTGAGGCTTTCGGGAAGTGGTTGGTCGCAGACTGCGGATTTCGCAGTTCTGCGTTGAGCTGGCTCAAGGGGGAGAGCTTCGACAGTGACGCCCGCCAAACCTTTGTCATGGACGAACCAGATCACAGGCTGCCCGAAAACAATGGAATAAACTGGTTTCAGGAATCCCCTCATCCATTCAGGGGAATGTCTCTCCCTCGAACTGGAGGGTTTGAACAGGGCCTGTCTCGCATGAAGGCTCAGGTTTTCCGTTGCTCTCCGTCAGATCTAGGATTCCTGCTGTGGTGGAAGAAGAGAGATGGGGATGGAAACAGGAAGGTTCTCCGCCTGCCCTGGACAGCTGCCGAAGTCCAGTGATGTCATAGTTTCGGTCACGGGATCAACGAGGGTTTCAAGCCCGTCGGTGCATGTGACCTCCAGGTCGGTTACCGCACCATCCGGAGTGATGGCAAACCTTACAAAGATGTCCCCCGAAGCTTCGGGCTCGGTTATAAGAAGTCCTTCATAAGCTTCCTGAACGGATGCTTTCACTCCATCCAGGATCTCTCTGATATCGTCAATGTTCCTGTCAGGCGGGGGAGTGTTGCCCTCCGAATCACCCATGGGTGTCTGGCCTGCAAGTGCTACGTATGCAGTAATGAGTAAAATGAAGAGGTATTTCATATTTGCTCCCAATTGGTTGAAGGTTAGCTTTACATTGTTGGATAATGGCGGGAGTTAGTAAAAATGTCAAGGGATTCATGTAGATCTCTGCCGTGCCTCCTGAACCCTATTCGAGATTTGCTGTCTGAGGTCCAGTCGATTGGGGACAACTGGGAGAGGAGGATGGTGACGGAGAGGAAACTGCGAGAGCAGTATCAAGGGAAATTGGCTGCATGAGATATGAAGCGGCAGAAACCACTCGTCCTGCGTTTGCCTCCGGCGCTTATAGGGATGCTATTGAAAACAGGACTTTATCTCACCCCAGGTTACAGCACGCAATGGTTGAATATCGCCATGCAGCACAAGCTCAAGATCCCACAGATTCCAGAAAATGTTCCCTGCTCCATAGCTTCCCACAACACATACATCACACCCGAAGTAAAAGGAGAGTGAGTCTCCGGGTGAAACATCCAGACCCACAGTTATGGGATCGGAGTTTTCGCCAAAAGAATCATACCAGACTTCTTCCCACACTGTCTGTGATGCGCCGCCGTTCAGAGTGACCTTCACCCTGGCAATCGCAAAACCATCATTACAGCCTCCGCTGACGAACTGGGGAATAAACAGTGTCAGGGAATCAGTGCCCTCTGGTATAAGAAGAGTTTCGGTGTAAATACTGTTAGTTCCGGTAATGTCGGACCAAATCTGGATGTAAACATGAGCCCCGGTTGAATCGAACTGCCACCCGCCGGTATAGCTCCAACCATCAGGCAATTGAGTAAGATCGTAACTCCAGACAGTCTGATCACAATATGCGACTACAGCTGCACCGATGAGACAGAGGATAACATTTTTCATGATAACCTCCAAATAATTTTACTAATAACCTTTAATAGTATACAATATTCCAAGCACAAGTCAAGTCAGCCACATATTGATCTGAAGCAATGAAAACAATGCAGACACACGATAATGAAGAAAACAGAACATATCGCATAAGATAGCTATAATAGATATCAGATAAATAACATAATAGGATATAATGCCAATATCTGTATAGTATATCAAGCCATTATCTGCTAAACATCAAATCATAAAAAACCAATAAAACGTAGTTAACACGAAGTTTTCAGGAATCCGGTCATCCAGGCCAGGGAGATTGCTCTCGCCATGGAACTGGAAGGATTGAGCAGGGCAGATCCTGCCAGGAGGTTCGGGTGCTCCCGGGCCAGGATTACGCAGAAGTTGAATCTTCTGAACCTCCCCCGGGAATTGCTGCTGGAGATTGAGGCGAGGGGGGACTATGGGAGCGGAGGCTGGTGACGGAGAGAGGGTTGAGGAAAGCTTCGGAATCGCCAAGTTTTATGCCGGATAACTAACCTTACGCGTAGCCTGTTTTGATTAAAGGCAAGCAGCTGGAGATTAGACAACCAATCCAGCCTGACCTGGGCAGACCGGAATGAGAGAAGGGCCACTGTAGATGTAGAATCAGCGGCCCTCCTCTTTGAATCCCACAGTCGGCCTATCTTACAAGAACAACCCGCGTTGCTGCCTGAAACTCAGTGCTGGAAATCCTGATGCAATAGACGCCCGATGTCAGGGCAGAACCGTTTTCATCACGGCTGTCCCAGTAGTGGGAGTGCGAACCGACTGGCAGGGTTCCCAGTATCTGTGTTCTGACGAGGCGCCCCGTGATGTCGTAGACCTCAAGGGTCAAAGGGGAAGGCCCGATGCTCTGGAACGAAAGGCTTGTACCGGATATCATGGGGTTGGGTGAGGCCTGGAGTACTGGTGGTGCTTCTTCCGCGTGTGATTCGATTCCCGTTGGCTCCTCTTCCCAGAGGGCGATGTGATTGGCAGGGTAGCCACCGGCCTCGATGAAAGTGCCGCCAACATACACATCCCAGCCGCTGACAGCGATGGCACTGACAGTGCTGTTCACACCACTTCCCAGCGCATGCAAGGCGCTGCCGTCCCAGCGGGCGATGCGGTTTGCGGGAAAACCTGAGGCCAGGGTGAAACTGCCGCCGGCATACAGGGCCGAGCCGCTGACAGCGATGGCACTGACAGTGCTGTTCACACCACTTCCCAGTGCCGACCAGGAAGTACCGTTCCAACGGGCGATGTGATTAACGGGTATCACCCCGGCCTGGGTAAACTCCCCACCCACATAAACATCCGAACCGCTTACTGCTATGGCTCGGACCCAGTTGTTTACACCACTCCCGAGTGCCGACCAGGAAGTACCGTTCCAGCGAGCGATGTGATTAACGGGTATCACCCCGGCCTGGGTGAAACCACCGCCCGCATACAACACACCAGCAGTAGCACTTACATCGATGGCATAGACTGAGTGGTTCACACCACTTCCCAGGGCCGACCAGGTACTGCCGTTCCAGCGGGCGATACGACTGGCGGTGACCCCACCGGCCTGGGTGAAACCGCCACCCACATACACAGCCGAGCCACTAACCTTTATGGCAAGAACATATGCGTTCAGACCACTGCCCAGAGCCGACCAGGAACTGCCGTTCCAACGGGCGATGTAATTAACGGGTATCACCCCTGCCTGCGTGAATTCGCCGCCCGCATAGACATTCGAACCGCTTACCGCGATGGCATGAACCACGTTGTTCAGACCACTCCCCAGAGCATGCCAGGAACTGCCGTCCCAACGGGCGATGTGGTTGGCGGGGTTGCCTCCGGCCTGGGTGAAATAGCCCCCCACATACACATCCGAGCCGCTGAGCGCGATGGCACGGACAATGCCGTTCATACCGATTCCCAGAATCGACCAGGAGCCTCCAGCATCCTGATCATCCGGGACAAACAAAGGTTCTCCACCAGGTCCGTAGGTCATACGGAACCCCGATGGATCGAAGCTGCCTGAAACGCCCTCCATGACAGCTCCGTCGGGAGTCAGTACCGTTGCCAGGGATGGATTGGTCTCAGCGAACCCTGCCGAGGCGATCACTGAAAGGACAAACACCAAGTGAGCCTTCATTGCCTACCCCCTTCAGAGAGATCGTTAAAACCTTGATAGCAGAATGATACAGAGTTAAATATGTCTGCAGGTCGATGGCGTCAATGGACATCGAACCCCCCTTTAGAGGCAATGGTGACCAATGCCCACTGGCCGTTTTTACATAGAATCATACCGGCCACCGAATCCGAGCTGAAATCAAGAAAAACATTCCGCAATCCCATGGTTATCGCCATCGAACTCGCTGAGGAACTGAAGCGCGACGGCATCTCAAGGGCGGAGCTGGCAAGAAGGCATGGTTTGTCTCGGGCCAGGGTAACTCAGTGGTTATCGTTGATGGAGCTACCCAGGATCGAGATCGAAAGGTTTCTGGCGATGGGGGATTACTGGGACCGGAGGCTGGTGACGGAGAGGAAACTAAGGAAACTCAAACCCATGAATGATGAAGCAGAAACCGAGAAAGTGCTTCGGAAGCATTTCAAAGAATAGTTCATTACGTTGGATTGAAACAAGCACGCCCAGCACAACCCAACATTCAATAAGAATGATCCAATAAACCCTGACAGGTGTTATATATGGGTGCAAGCACCAGTGGCTGAACCAGTCAGGAGAGATTATGCCGCTGTATGAATTCCGTGATGATTCGGGAGCGATTGATACAAGAATACTACTGGACATCGTCGGGGAGCGAACTGGTGCCACCGTGTACCGCACAGACCAGGATCTTCTGCAGACTGAACCTGATCCTGGAAGAGGCCGGCACAGAGTTAGGGACTATGGCACTATCGAGTTCGTCCTTCAGATCGGTGATGTGAAACTACTGAAACCCCCTACGGGATTCCGGTGTCAGATTCCCTCTTCAGGGGAACTTCATATCGTCCTGAAGAAGTTTTTCTTCATCCCGATTGGGATTGAGGTTACACTAAACGGCCAGGTCCTGAAGGGCACTGTAATACACAAGGGAAACCAATACATCTGACCTTGTGTGGAGAATCAACGAAACTCCGCCCTTGTCTGAAGAAACACGTCCACCCGTCAAGGCGCTATGTGATTAGGATCGGGGGGTGCCCCCCTTAATGGTGATGAACCCCGATTTCGAGTGGGTAGCGAATTGGCGCCTCGTTCCGCTACCCGCTCGAAATTCTCTGCCGCTGATTTCACGATCATCAGAATCCTTCTGGCCATCGAATCCGAGCCGAAAACACGAAAGACATTCCGCAATCCCATGGTTCTCGCCTTCGAACTCGCTGAATAACTGAAGCGCGAAGGCATCTCCAGGGCAGAACTGGCCAGAAGGCATGGGATGTCCCGGGCCCGGGTTACCCAGTGGTTATCCTTGCTTGACTTGCCCAAGCGTGAGATCGAAAGGGTTCTGGCGATGGGGGACTACTGGGACAGGAGGCTGGTGACGGAGAAAGAACTAAGGAGACACCGGTAGCAGCGCGCAATCAACCGGCGAATCTGCTTATCCTGATAGTCATGGACGAGGTGTCCATTGACGCATCTTCTGTTCAACAGTATTTACATTCCGCAGTAGTAGGCATGATAAGGTGAACCTCGTTGAAAGGGGGACAAGAGTTGTCTTTCCTGACTTGGGGTTTTCTCGTGAGCAGCTCCTTGGCATTCGCTGAAACCAATCCCTCCCTGGCAACCGTACTGACGCCCGAAGGTGTGATCAGGGAAGGAATAACAGGAAGTTTCGATCCAACTGGGTTTCGGATGTCCTACGGTACCGGAGGAGAACCGTTGTTTGTTTCTGATGAGCCTTCCAATTGGGAACCAATGCTTTCCTTCGATATGCAGAGTACGGAAGGCTACTGGATCCCTTTGGGAACTTGTACGAACAGTTCGGTCCGCGCCGTCGCGGTTACTGGCTCGGATGTGTATGCAGGAGGCATGTTCACCATGGCCGGGGGTAATCCAGCCAACAAAATAGCCCGTTGGGACGGTGATTCCTGGTCGCCCCTTGGGAGCGGTGTAAACGAATCGGTCAATGCCATCGCAGTAAGCGGTTCAAATGTGTATGTCGGCGGCTGGTTTACGCAAGCTGGGGATAATCCTGATATCCGCTTCATAGCCCGTTGGGATGGCAGTTCCTGGTCAGCCCTTGGGAGCGGTGTGAGTAACAGGGTCTATGCCATAGCTGTCACCGGTTCGGATGTGTACATTGGTGGCTATTTTACCCAGGCTGGAGGAATTTCCGCGAACCGTATCGCACGTTGGGATGGCAGTTCCTGGTCGGCATTGGGCAGTGGTGTGAACAGCACTGTCAGTACCATCGCACTGAGTGGTTCGGATGTGTACGTGGGAGGTGTGTTTACACAAGCCGGGGGCAATCCCGCCAACCGCATCGCGCGCTGGGACGGCACATCCTGGCATGCGCTCGGAAGCGGTTTGAATGATGGGTGTTTCGCCATCGACGTGAGCGGCTCGGATGTGTATGTGGGCGGCAGTTTCACCCAGGCCGGAGGGATTTCTGCCAACGGCATCGCCCGGTGGAATGGTAGTTCCTGGCACGCAATGGGAAGTGGTGTTGGTGGTGTTTACCCATACGTATATACCCTCGCTGTGACAGGCTCGAATGTGTATGCGGGTGGATCATTCACCCTGGCAGGGGGGATTACCGCAAATTGCATCGCACTATGGGACGGCACTTCCTGGTCTGCGTTAGGAAGTGGATTGAACAACTCGGCCCGTTCTATTGCGCTGAGCGGTTCGAATTTGTTTGTGGGCGGTATTTTCTCTCAGGCAGGTGGGAACCCTGCTGCCTACTACATCGCCTGTTGGATTGCGGAATCCACGGGAATCGAACCAGCAATCAGTAGCTCGTCCTCCCTTCTTCAGGCCTCACCCAACCCCATGACCATTGGAACGACCCTCTCCTTCCTTAGCTCCGGGCTATCCTCGCTGACACTTTTAATCTACGACACTGCGGGTCGCCTGGTGAAGACGCAGGATCTGGGAACCCTGCCGGTCGGTTCCCACAGCCACTACTGGGATGGTCGTGATGGAAGCGGTTCCGCCCTGGCATCGGGAGTGTACTTCGTAAGCCTTTCCAGCACCGAACAGCAGGCTTCCACCCGGGTGGTGCTGGTGAGGTAGAGGGGAAAAGGCAGGCAACCCGCCTTAATGGTGATGAACCGAGATTTCGAGTGGGTAGCGAATTGGCGCCTCGTTCCGCTACCCGCTCGAAATTCTCAAGCGCGGATTTCACAATCATCATAATACTTCCAGCCACCGTTTCGGAACCGAAACCCCGTAAGACATTCCGCAATCCAATGGTTCTCGCCCTCGAACTCGCTGAGGAACTGAAGCGAGACGGTATCTCCAGAGCGGAACTGGCCAGAAGGCATGGGATGTCCAGGGCCAGGGTTACTCAGTGGTTATCCCTGTTGGACCTTCCAAAGCTTGAGATCGAACGGGTTCTGGCGCTGGGAGACTACTGGGAGCGGAGGCTGGTGACGGAGAGGGAGCTGAGGAAACAGTCTTCGCAAATCCTAAGGTCACCCTGACAAATGTCCTCTATGCGGGAAACCTATGTCATCCCCCGCGAAGCTTTCTGGGAGATCATGCCCTGCATCCGGGTACAGATGAGGGAAGCAAGCTGACCTGACCGGACCCGGGCTGGACAAGAGCCGCTGTGAAAACGGCGGCCTTTGCCCAGCACCTGTTTTTTCCCCGGTGAACCTTCAGTCCGAAGAACACGAAAAGAATGCGCCCCGCTGGGAGGGGATGAGGTGGTTGCTGGGTAACTAGCATTCGACTCGTTGACACGCAGTGAAATGGTGACCATGATTCAAAGAAGAAGGCAGATAACCGATGCATCGGGAGGATACGCTATGAAGGAATTTGTAGTGTTATCTATGTTACCTGTTCTTGGGTTTGTAGGGCTTGCCCATGCACAGGACTACTCGATCGTCGCGTGGGGGTATAACCTCTTCGGCCAATGCGATGTTCCCTCGCCCAACTTAAGCTTCGTCGCTGTTGCAGCGGGTTACAATTTCAGTCTTGGCGTGAAGGAAGACGGCTCCATCGAGGCATGGGGGTTTATTAGCCAATACACCGTTCCATCGCCTAACAAGGGCTTCATGGCTATTGCTGGTGGATGGAATCACAGCCTTGGCTTGAAGGAAGATGGCTCGATCGTTGCATGGGGGGTTAACTACTACGGCCAATGCGATGTTCCCTCGCCCAACTCAAACTTCGTGGCTGTTGCGGCTGGAAATGGCCACAGCCTCGGTCTCAAGGAAGATGGCTCGATCGTCGCGTGGGGGTATAACAACTGGGGTCAATGCCTTGTTCCCTCGCCTAACACGGGCTTCGTCGCTGTTGCTGCGGGAGTGTATAACAGCCTTGGCTTGAGGGAAGACGGCTCGATCGAGGCCTGGGGGTGGAACGAATTTGGCCAATGCACTGTTCCCGAGCCTAACATGGGCTTCGTTGCCATCGCAGGAGGAGGCTACCACAGCCTTGGCCTGAAGGAAGACAGCTCGATCGTGGCTTGGGGGAAGAACAACAGCGGCCAATGTGATGTTCCTGACTCAGGGCCTTTCATCGCTGTTGCAGGAGGAGGGAATCACAGTCTTGGCCTTAAGGCAAACGGCTCTATCGTTGCCTGGGGGGATAACTCCTTTGGCCAATGCACCGTTTCCTTTCCTAACGCTGGATTCGTCGCTGTTGCAGGCGGAGGCCACCACAGCCTCGGTCTTCGCTACTATGGGCTTGGTGTTAAGGATGTCATGTCTGCCCCTATTCAGGGTCTTCTCTCCATCAGCACGGTCTACCCAAATCCCGTAAGCAGTACTGCCTCCGTTGTATTTCAGTCTCCTGGGCTCGCTTCGGTTACGCTTGAAGCTTACGATGTGTCCGGCAGACTCGTGAAGAGCCAGGAACTCGGAGCTGTTTCTGAAGGCCAGCAAACCGTCTTGTGGGATTGCAGCAGCTCAAACGGCGAAACTCTTGCAAACGGGATCTATCTTATCCGCCTTGTCGGTGGATCCGAGAGATCTGCTGCATCTCGGGTGATTCTACTGAGATAGTTTCCGAAACAGTTTTTCATATCAAGTCTGCTGTGCCTGCATGTGACCAGGCCTCTGGAAACTCGTCCACCCGTCAAAGCGTTATGTGATAAGGTTCGGGGGTGCCCCCCTTAATGGTGATGAACCTAGGATTGGGGGGTGCCCCCCTTAATGGTGATGAACAGGCAGCTAATTGGCGCCTCGACCGTGTCGCCCACCAAACCATTCTCTGGTATGATACAAATCATAAACAGCCTGTAAAACGTAGAAAACACAAGGTTTTTCGGAATCCGGTCATCCAGGCCAGGGAGATCGCTCTCGCCATGGAACTGGAAGGATTGAGCAGGGCGGATCTTGCCAGAAGGTTCGGATGCTCCCGGGCCCGGGTTACGCAGAAGCTTAACCTCCTGAACCTTCCCAGGGATTTGCTGCTGGAGATTGAGGCGATGGGGGACTACTGGGAGCGGAGGCTGGTGACAGAAAGAAGCTTAAGAAAAATGTGCACACCTGTACAAGGCAACTCTGGCGAGAATGTTAAAACAGTGAAAGCCTAAACCTGAATCAGTTGCAAACATGGGAAACAAAGTTGCACAACCTTAAAAAACTTGAATGCTACTAGTAACTGCCGGTGGGTCTTAAGTATGAGAACAGAAGAATGGTGGATTACTGGGATCAATCGAGAAGAACCACGAGGCAGCTTTGTGTAAACCCGGTCGATAATAGGCTTTTTGGAGATGTGGGTCGGGTGCCCTAGCGAGCAGCAAGGCACCCGACGTGGAGCTTACTGACGACCAAAAAGACGAGCCATCACTCATATCTTCTTAGCCTCTGCTGTAACAAGCTTGGCAAGCTCCGCAACTACAGCGATGATCACTGCGGTCAGGACCTTCTTCAGCAGCTCAGGCATTTTTTCACCTCCTCCTGTTTGGGTTGCGTTCTATCACCCCAGTCAGAATAATTGGCGCAAACAATAGCATACCGATTACCAATTCGTCAACGAGAGGAAAGGTGAAGACCTTCAAGATGAATGAACTGAGTGAGTTTGTCCGAAAGACAATGCCTTTTGTTCGAAACTCAACTTGGCTTTTCAGAAAGGTGATTTCAGCCGACGAAGTCGGAGGGCCGATGCGCGCTTGTCCAGAAGACGTTCGGAACTGCAATCGACTCTGGGATAAGGTTCAGCATGGAGTCATCGCGTCCCTATGTGAGCTCAGGGATTCTATGTTACCGATTGAGCTAAAGAACTTTGAAGAACTATGTCTAAGGAGAATTCTGGACGGGATTGCATTTCAGATTTTTGGTTGTCGGCAACACATTGTTAACAGATTAAACATACATGGCAGTCCCCAGCGGATTGACTTCACAATTTTACGTAGGACAATCAATGAGGCTGACAGACTCAACACTGAAAGCAGGTTGTCTTTCGCTCTGATTTCTGACCTTACTACCTTCATTCATAACTGCGATTTGGTCAGGCTTGACTGGAGAAAGCCAAAGGGAGAGACTATAAGCATAATTGAGCTTAAGTCAGGTATGGTTAACGATATACTTATGCCTGTCGTTGATTCGCTTCCAGCTGAAACAGAGTCTCTTCAACTCGACACCAAAGGAATCGCGGAGCCTCATCAGAAGCAGTTCCGCCGAATGGTCAAGCAGAGAATCAGAAGACATCAAACTGAGAAGATACTGCGCACAGATCACAAGAACGATGTCGTTACAGATATCACTCAGCCGCTGGAAGATGAAAGAAAGATACAACTAGTCAGTTGTGTTGATATAGAACTCCAACAATATGATAGCTTGGTTAATCTCCTGTGTGCTGAGTCTATCAGTACAGGAGGCATCTTCTGTTCGACCTATCAGGATTGCCTGCATATAGGTGTTGCGGTTGGTGAGTCCTATGGTGAAGCCTATGAAGGAGCTCTGGATGCTGCCCTTGAATGCAGACAGCGCCACCTTGCTCGTGAATGCAGCGAATCTGCAAGTAACAGGTGTTTGATTAATGAGCTGATAGGAGAGGATGAGTCATACACTATCGTTCCGCTGTTTAGTATGAACATTATAGGAGGTACTACAACTCCATTCACACTTTGGAGTTTAGATGATAGGACAATAGAAAATATGATGGCAAGAAGGTTAGAGGTAATGATTCTCTTTGACCTACCAGCCTTTATCCATCTTGCAAGAGAATTTGGTATTGAGATGTTTTTAAGCTCAAGGAAGGAGGGTGAGAAGTACGCCAATTCGGATTGTCCGAAATGGGATCGAAGAGTACTGATTATCAAAGAGAATGGTATGAGATCGGTCTTTGGTGCAGGAGCACTAAAAAGAATAGTAGGCAGTCTTGACTCTCCAAAGAGTGTTTTGATGTTGACCCGTGTTTCTGGAGAGAGACTCGTCATCAAAGATCAGAATTAGTTCACTCATCTTTATAGACCAAGATACTGAACTGCCCCGGCTTTTCCGTTGGCCTTGGAAACATGAATATGACTGTCATTGTCGGAATCGTTTACCGCTCGAAAAGTGAGGGTCATACTCCGCCCGTAAGCTTCCCCATTAGGTAGACACTTCATAAAGTGACACTTCACGGGTTATCATTTCACGATACATCGTTGGCGGCAAGCCCTTTAGTGAGTCATGGGGGCGTTGCTCGTTGTACTCATTGATCCATCCCTCCGTGATCTCCCGAACATCAGCCATGCTCTCGAACAGATATGCGTCCAGAACCTCGTTCCTGTAGGTTTTGTTGAACCTCTCGATGAAGGCGTTCTGATTCGGCTTGCCGGGTTCGATGTGCCTCAGCTCCACTCCGTTCTCCTTACACCAGTCAACGAATACCTCGCTCGTCAGTTCAGGTCCGTTGTCGCAGCGAATCGCCTGGGGAAGACCCCGCCAGTACTTCAAACGTTCCAATACCTGCACGACCCGTTCTCCCGGGAGCGACGTGTCCACTTCGATGTCCAGAACCTCCCTTACCCCCTCATCAAGCATGTTCAGTGCCCTGAAGCGCCTGCCGTTGTACAGTGTCATGCATGAAGTCCAGAGACCAGATCACGTTGGGCTTCGCATGAAGTACTCACCGTCATTCCCTGTTCCGCCACCAGGAACGCCACCGCTTCCCGGCGTTCCGGTGGCGTCAGAGCTATTATGAGATAAGCTCCTTCAATGCGTGATTCTCGAGGCTCAATTCCGAGTACATCCGCTTCAATCGGGTGTTCTCAGTCTCGAGCTCCTTCATCCGCATAAGCTCTGGGACGCCCATCCCGCTGTATTTCTTCTTCCAGTTGTAGAATGTGTTGCCACTGATGCCGTACTTGCGGCAAACCTCTGTGACCGCGACTCCGGCATCGGCTTCCCGCAGGATCGCCACGATCTGCGTCTCCGTGAACCTGGACTGTTTCATCTCGACCTCCTGGGTTGGCAGGAAGTCTCACTCTAACAAATGTCCTCTAAAAGGGGAAGCTTGCGATTTTATGAAGTTTCTACATAACGGGAAGCCTACGAGATGGATACACGTCAAGTTTCTTCCCTTTAGGGACTGCTGAATCAATGGTGGCAATTCTTGTGAATGTTTGCCCAGCTCGACTGGCTTCGTCTGGATTCCGACTCCACCAAAGAGCTTGTCTTCTCCCTAACACTGTCGTCTCCAAATCGTGGGATCAACGGCAGATGTCAAGCCATTCATGCTTAAATGTTACACAGCAATCTATTAAGCAAATTCACTTCCCAGATGGAAGAAGTCGGTTTGAAGGTGGTAGTGAACTTTTGGCACAAAAACTGGTACTGTGTATATGAGGAAAATCTATGCTTCTTTCGTCAGCTTTACTTTTGCCCAGAAAACGGGGCTGCAAGATCTGCATTTTGCCCCCACACTGGAATCAGATGCCTCTTTTCCCAATCTCCCATTTTCAGAATTAGTGGAGCATTACCTCCCAATCACACTGGGAATAGTAGTTCATCAGAAGAAAGACTCCGAAGTTCAGTTTCCCCCGTTCCCAAGGATACGACAGATCTGTCGTCAGGATTACAAACAGGTCTTCTCGCAAAGAACAGGGTTATCGAACTCATCCGAAAGCGAGATTCGGGGCATCAACAACACCAGGTATGCGAACAGGCCTTTGCTGGGCTTGGTTCGACGAACGCATCCACAAAAAACTGTGCGAGTGCTGCGAGCTTCAGGAAAAGAGTTGCGAAGGATGAAGACAAATTGGTGCGCTTTCAGTGGGGATGGTTTGCTTGATGGGTTGCCAATGGTTTCCGGGTTCTATGACCATATCAGTTTGGCAAGGAGTGTTCACAGACATGCTCGTTGGTGATACAGATGGGAGTCATAGACAGTTTGTGCTAAGGGAAGTTTGCAGCTTCGTCGGAATCAAAACGCTGCTGATACATTAAGAGGTAGAAAGTGAGGAGAAGACCGTGAAGTACAGAAAAGCAAGGAGAACCCCGGTGACAGACCAGACGATGGCATGCCCGGCGACGCCACAGTACTCTCGGCACTCCTCTACGCGAGTCCCGGACGAATTCCCGTCCCGGGACGCATCAACGCCTCGGCTCGTCGGCAGCCCGGCAGGCCCGTCCCCTGAAGTCGACCAGGAGACAGCGCACGTCCGGACCGGCGAAATGAGGTACACGTTGTGGGCAGGGGCAGAACGCCCCGGAGCGAACGACCTGGACCGCGGGACCCCCGGGGGAAAGGCAAGCCTACACACAGACGGAAAGGGGGAAGGAGAAGGCACGCTGACGAGGCACCCAGGCCATGAGCTCAACGAGACGGCCGAAGGAGAAGGCACGCGTGCCGCAGAAGAGACGGAGAGGGCAGGAGTCGGAGGAAGAGCGGCATCTCCGGCGGACGACGGTAACGGCCGCAGGAGCGAGGAAGCCTCGGAGGACGAAGAAGGCGCAGATGTCCCGGCTGAGATGCAGGGAGCACTCCTCTCGGTAACGCGGGGAGAAGGCGCGCCAAACGCCACGGCGGTGGAATCGCAAGAGTCGGATGGAGTCGTGCACGATGCAGACCTCGTCGACAGGATGCTCGAGGAAGGGAACGTCAGGAGAGCCCTGAAGGAACTCCGTGGCAAAGGGAGGAAGGCGCCGGGGGTAGACGGACAGTCCGTCGAAAACCTCGGTGCCATGCTCGTGAGTCCGAAGTGGGAACGGATCAAGTCCGAGATATGGGAGGGGAGATACGCGCCCATGCCGACAAGGCAGTGCGAGATCCCGAAGCCCGACGGAGGATCGCGTACCCTCGGAATCCCCACGGTACAGGACAGGCTCATCCAGCTGATGGCGCTGAACGTGCTGGACCCGGTCTTCGATCCGAGATTCTCGGAGAACAGCTTCGGGTTCAGGAAGAACATCGGAGCGCACATGGCCCTGCTGAAACTGCGGGACTACGTGTGCGCCGGAGACACGTGGGCCGTCAAGATGGACTTGTCGAAGTTCTTTGACAGGGTGGACCACGACCTGGTCATGGCGAAGATGGCCGAGAAGATCACGGACAGGAAGATGCTGAAGCTGCTGCGATCCTACCTGCAAGCGGGCGTCTTCCGGGACGGCGAAGTAGTCAGACGGACGCAGGGCACGCCCCAGGGTGGCCCCATCTCACCCCTGATGGCCAACGTACTCCTGGACGGGCTCGACAAGGAGCTCGAACGGAGGGGACACAGGTTCGTGAGATACGCCGACGACTTCGTGGTCGTAGTCCGGACGCAGAAGGCAGCGACCAGAGTTGCTGCTTCGGTCACAAAGTTCCTTGAGGACGAGTTGAAACTGGTAGTGAACGCCGAGAAGAGCGGGGTGGAACGTCCCTGGGATCGCAAGTTCCTGGGATACTCCATGACCGAGAGCAACCGGCCGCTTTTCCGTGTCTCTGACGAAGCCCGCAGGAAGTTCGAGGACCGGGTGGGAGAGCTGATCGGAGGCTCGAGCGGGCGCCAGAACGCTCGAGCCGTGTTCCGACCGGGTCACCTGATGAGATACATCTGCGGATGGGCGAGCTACTTCAGGTTGGCAGAAGAGACGGGACTCTACCGGGATGTTGACGGGGCGACGAAGAGAGAACTGGCAAGAGTGCTGGGGGAAGGGTGGGAGAAAGATTTCACATCGGAGAACCTGAAAGACGTCTGGAGAAGGTTCAAGAAATCGGAGACCCTCCTAGAGAGAGAGGACCGCGGGCAGAATCCGGAGAAAGAGAAAGACAACACACACAGGACTCCGGATGCCGGAAGGGGAAGAAACCCAGGGCACAGAATTCTTGAATCCGGGAAAGAAGAAGGACACACAGGTAGAACTCTTCGTCCCGGAAGAGAGAAAGAACACAGGGCAGGTAAGAATCCCATATCCGGAAAGAATCACAGGCTCGCGGGACGGACGGACCCAGGAATGCCAGGAGAGTACGGGAAGCGGGAGAAGGCCCGCCCCACGGCAGAGCTGACGACGGGGGAAAGGCGCGGGAGAGGGTATGCGGACAGAGCCGACGCCTCGCTCGCCCTAACCCCAGAGTCACGACGGAGTACGAGCTGCACGACGACGAGAATGGTGGGGGGCGGGACTGTCACGCCCCCTGAACCATTTGTTTTTGCCCAAAAAACCCTGACGGTGTAGGAGGAATCGAGATGACAAAGATTGAGAGAGTAGAACGGTACATTGCAACCATCGAAACCCCAACCTTGATCCTTGTGGATGCTGGCTTTCTTGAGCAGGAGTTTCGAATCAACAGAAAGTTTTACTCAGAGTTGTACAGCGGGGAGGAACCGGAGAAGCCGCGAAAAGAGTTTACTGATTTCCTTTATCCCCGGTTGCTCTTTGCCGCCTTGTGCAAGTACGGTAACGGGCGCGAGGAGATGTCAATTCCGGTCATCTTTCAGCAGAGAGATGATTTCAACATCGTTGCGATGGGACCTGACAGGCTTTTCAGAACTGTGCGTTGTTCTGAACCGACATGGGATGAGATGAGGAAGGAGATTGACTCTCGTCCCGAAATAAACCGCGTAATGATCATGGGGGACGACGAAGGATACCTTCCCCTGCTGCGAGAGCTTGTGGAGAGGGACTACGACATCTGCCTGATCAAGCATAAGCAGGAGAACGAGAACGACTGGAGTAGAATGCCTGGTGATTTGACCTTCCAGTTCTCGTACTATGTCATAGGCGAAGCCATGGGCCTTACGCGTGAGGAATTGTGAACAACCACCGGATCTTCTCTCGGTGTCTTTAGAAATCGGCCGTTGAAGGTTCGTACAGAAGGAGGCGGTAGGGGCAACCTGACCGCCTCTTCAAACTCCATGCTTTGCATGAGTTGGCAAGGGCCAGCCTGGCGGTATCACAGCCCGTCGAGACTCTCGATAGCCTCTTCGGTTCTGTCCCGTCCCACGAGGATCCGGCCCAGCCGCCTGAAGTGCCTCACCATGGCCTCCCTGTCGTCAAGCTGGCCCCGGGTTATCTCGATGACTTCGTAGTTGCGACTCCTCAGCTCTTCGCGGATGATTCGATCTCGTTGGGCTGTCTCCGGCCTTCCGTGGAGGCCCTCGCTCATCCCGTCGAGGTAGATGCAGATTCCGTCCTTGATCCCGTTGGGGTCCTCGAAATGGAAGTCGGGAAGTGTTGTGTTTTCTGGAACGACCCATCCCCACGCACGTGGGGAACAGCTCTTTGCGAGCTGGGCGGTGCTGACGTCTATCGGTTCATCCCCACGCACGTGGGGAACAGCCCGGTATCGGGCAGTGGGACGTGTTTCAGTACGGTTCATCCCCACGCACGTGGGGTCCTCGAAATGGAAGTCGGG
>DIXM01000011.1 GCA_002436025.1 candidate division Hyd24-12 bacterium UBA6080 | reverse complement strand
GGGGAAAATTGGGGTGCCGTTGACACCCGATACCTGACCCTGCTGAAAAGGGGTACGTGTGATCGCCAGAGAGCGGGATTGTTCCCCAGAAAGTAGTTGTGGTACGTCACCTGACGGTCCTCTCCCTCGATCGTCACTTCGGGAGCGGCATCAAGGAATCGGATGCGGATAACAGCCTGACCCACGGGAAGAGAAGCTTCCCAGTCGGTTTCGAGTCGATGTGCGAACCAATCCAGCGGCTCGGGATCGGGAAAGAGGTACAATGAGACAGTCACGCCCTCGGATGTGAACCAGAAGTCCGCATCACCATGACTGAGGAGGAACGAAACCTCCTCGGGCCACTGCCCATCGTTACGGATGAATCCCGGGGAAGATTCGACCCGGGTGGAAGGTATTGCGAGCATGAAGACGAGTACCAGTGCTCCCGGGTGGATCATCATGGACTCCCTTCTGCGTTCCGGCTACATTCTATGACATAAGTCTATCCAACTTAAGATGTCAACGTCGGTTAAAGATGCGACAGATTCGCCGGTTTGAATGCGACGCTACTGCTCTCTTCTCAACTCCCTCTCCGTCACCAGCCGCCGGTCCCAGTTGTCCCCCAAGGCTTCAATCTCCCGCTGCTTCTCTTCTGGAAGCTTCAGCAGGCAGAGCCACTGGGTGATCCGATCCGAGGTGACGCCGTGCCTTCGTCCGAGCTGAACACGGGTAAGGTTATGCCTGAGCATCTCTGCCTGCAGTTCCCGGGCGAATATGAGAGGATTCCTGTAAGGGCCTCTGCGGGGTATGGGAATGTCCGGACGGAAGGTTTTCAGGGAGACAGAAGCCCCTGATCTGGTTCGAGCCATCCGCGCTTTGGTGTACCATGCTCCCTCAACCGTGTGGCTCAACGCACTTCTGCGTCAAACCTATTGGGTATTCACCATTTCAAGCAATGGTCTCCGGCGCCCATCTACCTGACTATCACCAGTTTCTGAGTAGCGACATCTCCGCCCGAACGAAGCCGGCAGAAGTAGACGCCACTTGGCAGGTTCACCTGTGATGCAAGACTGTGAACCCCTGCAGGCATCTCTTCATCAAGCACTCTCTGAACCTCTCGACCCGTGAGGTCGTGGATGGTCAGTTCCACTGAACCTGCCTCTTCAATGGACACCTGAAGCATCAACTGTGATGAAACCGGGTTGCAACTCACAGAAAGACCGAAGACACTCACTGAACCCTCGTCCTGCACCGACTGACGCTCATCCTCAAGGGTGATCCTCTCGATCTCGTGGAACTCTCCATCAGAGCCAGGAGGGGTGAGGACTGTGGTATGTATTGCTCCTCCTGAAGATAGGCAATACTTCAAAATGATTTTGTTCTCATCGCTAGGATGGTGCTCAAAACTATACCACGAAACATCCGCTCCGCTGGCAATTGGGTATTCCGCATAGCCTCCAGTCGCTGTGAAGCAATGAACATCCAGATAAATGCACCCATCAGGACCAGGGCCGTCGATTGATTGAAGGTTCTCTCGGGTCGATGAACTGATACTTGTCACACCGATCCAGCAATAGTCACCCATTCCCGCTCCGGAAAGAATCATCCAGTTGTTCATAATCCCTGAATAACTCGGTTCTTCGAACTGATTGAAGGGAAACCTTGTGTTGCCCGTGAAAGAAGCTGAGGTTCTCCCATCAAAGCCCGTGATCAGCACTTTGTAACTGTTTTGCGTGCCTCCAAGTGCAGCACCGGCAAGCCAGAAGCCGTGCCAGTGAGGACATCTTCCTGGGCCTGGCGGAAAGGCATAGATAGTTGGATAGCTTGGTACGAAAAGCATCTCCCTTTGACCAGGGTCAAGAGGATGTTTCATGGGTCCTGAACCACTGTTGGGCGTGTAACATCCCAAAACGTACACGAAATAGGGCTGTTTATCATTCGCAAGGTACATAGGTGGTTCAATCTGCCATTCATAACTGGCATCAACCACTTGCTCATAGCCGCTGAAAACGCCGGACAGAGTATCTCTTACTGCAATAGTGGACGGGTCACCGTCCAGCAGGTTGCCGGAAAGGTCCATGCCTCCCCCTATGTTAAGACGGAGACTGCCGTGGTAACCTGTGATGCCAAGTTCTGTGCGATAGCACTGCCAGAACCCGCTGCCGTTGGACTCAACTGGCATCTCGCCCAGGTTCATCTCATCCCATTCGCAGGGGGTGAACTGGTCAACGCTGGTTGAAGACCACCTGACTTCGCCTCCCCACTCTCCCGTAATCCACAGATCCGGCAGTGAGTCCATCGGCTCGGAAAGCTTCAATGCCACACCGATCCACTGCTCCTCGTCTGAACTCAGGTACATGCGGGTACTGTCAGAGAAGGACCGTAAGCTCTCGGTAGCCAGGGCCCACTCGGCGGAATACACCGTGTCCGGCTCCCCAGGCAATGTCTCGAGATAGACAAGGACAGACTCAACGTGCGGAGCGAAGTTGTCAACGATGAAGCCCCGTACATTTGCCGAATCGCCGGGAGACAGGTTCTCGGCTTCCACATCAAACACAGGGAGCCTCCATGTCTGGGCTTGAGAGCTGCCATGGGAGTAAGCCTCCATCTCAACGCAATAGCGTCCGTCCGGTATCATCGCTGTAGCGTTGTCGTAGCTTTGCTGGTGAATGAAGTCGAATCCCAGCCTCGTGTCGAAAGCTCCCCGGCAGAACACACCGTCAGACCAGTCCTGCGAGCGGTTGTACCCGGAGGTCCAGACATTGGTGAAAGCAGAATCCGCGTTCAAGCCAACCGGGGTGGTGCCGCAGTTGTTAAGGATGTACTCGCTGCGATAGTGGGCCGAAGTTGTGGCGTATACAAAGTCGAAAAACGCATTGCCCAGATAAGGGATGAACCCGTTCATACTGAACAGTGTTCGCCAGTCGTACCATGGAAGAGGAAGGTACTCCCCGGTGTAAGGATCTTGTTTGAGCACCCTGTGCCGAAGGTACCTGACTCCGACGGAATCTGTTGAAAAGCCTTGCTGTTGTTGTGGTGCTGAAACCGGTCTTGCTATGAAATGAACCTGGCCGAAAACAGTTATGTCCGGCAAAAAGCACTGGGTATTCTGTATCCGTAACCCGGTCGAAGAGCCAGAAACTTCTCCGAGTTCAGGATAGTCATAGTTCGAAGGTTTGTTCAGAAAGTAATCAAGGGGATTGATGTAGTTGTTGTAGACGCTGAAAACCATTCCACCGCCGGGAAGCTGTTGGTTTTTAATGCTGTCTATATGTATGCACCAGTCTATGTGGACGTGGGGACCGACAGCGGGAGTATTGGCGACAACAGGTAAGACTGTACCAAGGAATGCGGGAGAAGACGGACCATAAGTATAACCTCCTCCATCAAGATGGCCGTACCCCCAGCCGGACACTGCTCCTGGAGAGGGAGAGGTTGCTAGAATGAGCCTCCATTCATTTGGAAAACTACCTGGGTCTGCTTCCAGCACATAGGCCGGGTCGAAAGGAGTTCTGACATACTCCGTTGTGTCTTCTGCCTGGAAGTCCACTCCAGTGTGAAACAGCTTCAATTCAATACCTGCATTGGAGTCGCCGTAGCCTTTGCAGGTGTTGGTGAAGTCAGAACCACTTCGGGCAAAAGGGAAACGAATGAAACCAGGGTTGTAGTCAAGAGGATTACCTGCTGCACTATAGGAGCAGAGCATGCTAATCATGCAGCAGATGAAAATGATGGATATCCTCCCCACGATCAGTTTCCCTTTTCCATTTCCACAAGCATGAAGCTGGGAAAACTGTCTCTCGGTTCAACCACGTGAACCAAACGACTGCCAGAAGCAGACAACTCCGCAGGATAGGATCTTACCCTGTTTCCTGTGTGATAGATGGGTGTAAGGTGTTCGTCAAGAACAAAGCACGAATTGATGCGATCACTCCAAAGCAGAACCATACCATTCTCCAGTATACTCTGTGCACCAGGGATGTAAACAACTTCCTGCAATGATTGAGCGGCATTGAGATCACTCTGATCTTGAAAAGGAAATCTTGTGATTGTTCGTGTTACTCCGGTCTCGGTTTCTACGAGAGTAAGGTTCAGTCTTCCTTCATCATCCCAGTAATCGATAATGAACCAGTTAGACGAAGGGCTGATTAGGAATCCTCCCGGACTCATGGAATAGTCTCTAATGACAGCGCCCGTAGCGCCATCAACCAGGAATGCACCATCCCGCGTTGCCAGCCCTACGAGACTCCCGTCATCAGAAATCGCTGCGCTGTGGACCCTGGCCCGGTTGTACTCATCGGAGATGGTCCATAAAAGGTCACCACGACGGTTGTAAGCCGACAGGGTTGGAACTGTAATGAAAACCATGTCTGCGTTTCTCGCAACCGATACTCTGGTGCCAGTAGGTGCCACGGATAACTCCCTGACTGGGTTCAGTTCCGTATCGAAGAACCAGAGGTGGCTTCCCAGCCTTGTTACCAGCGACCCGTCATCCTGTAGCCATGTCCATGTTCCAGTGCGAGGATTGTCGCTGGGCATCGCATTGAAATAGCGTTGCTCTCCAGTTGTGGTGTCTAGTCGCACAGCTAGAACAGCTTCAGGGGTATCTGATCCCCCATGAACAACGATATATCTTCCGGAGGGTGAACTGACGGCAAGAACCGGTTCTACACTTAGTGCAATCTCCCTCACTACCACGCCCTCTTCCAGCAGGATCACCCGGGTGTCAGTGCAGACAACGGTTCGGAGTGTTTCGTTCTCGTCATCGAGAAAGACGTGGTGAAGCAAGAGCACGGGCTC
Organism: candidate division Hyd24-12 bacterium UBA6080; assembly: GCA_002436025.1. Classification (GTDB taxonomy): domain Bacteria; phylum Fermentibacterota; class Fermentibacteria; order Fermentibacterales; family JCC-6; genus UBA6080. Next base: position 124,943 of record DIXM01000011.1, on the reverse strand, counting down.
GTCTTCCCGGAGGAAGTCGGATGTGTGGAACTCGGATACCGAGGTGATTGTGACATCTTCCCGGACCCAGGGTTCAGTTCTTTGAGAAAGCTCTTCGAGAGAAGGTGTGGTAAGCGAAACAACTGTCAGAAAGATAGTGATTAATGCCATTTCACCCTCCCGCGTTCAACAGTCCTGTCACGAGACTGAGAACATGCAATAGGATTCCTTATCAAAATACACTTCTGTTATGCCTGGTCAATAGAATAAATAGTGGGTGGGGGGGAGTGTCAATACCTGTCTTCTTGACTTTGTGCTTGATTCTGTCTCAAATCATTCCGCGTTCATGGCTTTCTTCCTCAGCCCCCGCTCCGTCACCACCCTTCTGTCCCAGTGATCCCCAAGTGCCTCGATTTCTTGTTGCTTCTCTTCGGGGAGTTTCAGGAGGTGAAGCATCTGGCTGACCCGGGAAAGTGAGCAGCCGAGTTTCCTTGCCATCTGACCCTGGGTGAGTTCTTTCAGTTGGATCTCGAGGGCAATTTCCCGGGCCTGGATGATGGGATTCCTGAAGGTCTTCTTTGACATGCGCTTAATTATTGGCTTATCGTGTTCTTTAGTGTACCATAGAATGGTGCGTTGGGCCACACGGTTGGTGTACCAGGCATCCCATTCGAACCCGAAGTAGAAAAGGGGAGCCCTCATACTCCCCTTCATTCGTTCATGGGTCGCTCTACCTTATCAGCACCACCCGCGTGGAAGCTTGCTGTTCGGTGCTGGAAAGCCTCACGAAGTACACTCCCGAGGCCAGGGCAGAACCGTTTCCATCATTGCCGTCCCAGTAATGGGAATGATAACCGGCCGGCAGGATTCCCAGTTCCTGTTTTCTTACAAGCCGACCAGCAGTGTCGTAGACACTCAGGGTCAATGGAGAAAGGCCAATGCTTTGGAACAAAAGGTTCGCGCCTGTTGCTATGGGATTGGGAATAGCAAGAATGCCTGGTGTTTCTTCATCTTCGGTTGGGTCGATCGCTGTTCCCTGCTCAACCCAGCAAGCGATGTATGAGGCAGGAAGATCTCCTGCCTGGGTGAAGTCGCCTCCCACATACACCATCGAATCACTCACCGAGATTGCTCTGACCGTGTTGTTCACTCCGCTACCCAAAGCCGACCAGGGACTCCCGTCCCAACAGGCGATACGGTTGGCGGGGATACTCCCGGCCTGAGTGAATCTGCCGCCCACATACACATCAAAGCCACATATCCCGAGGGCTTCGACCACATTGTTGGTCCCATTTCCCAGGGCTGACCAATAACTGCCGTCCCACCGGGTGATGCGATTGGCGGGGAGTCCCCCGGCCTGAGTGAAAATACCACCCGCGTACACATATAAGTCATTCACGGCAATGGCATAAACGTAGCCGGTCACCCCGCTCCCAAGAGCCGACCAGGAACTGCCGTCCCACAAGGCGATTCGGTTGGCAGGACTTCCTCCGGCTTGATAGAAAGCACCGCCAACATACACTTCAGAACCTCTAACGGCGATTGCATTAACTGTGTTGTTAACACCACTTCCCAGTGCCGACCAGGAACTGCCGTCCCATCGGGCGATGTGGTTGGCTGAATTGTTACCGGCCTGAGTGAAACTGCCTCCCACAAAAACATCCGAACCGCTAACGACAATGGTACGAACAGTGTTGTCCACACCACTTCCCAGTGCAAACCATGAACTGCCATCCCATCGGGCGATGTGGTTGACAGCAACTCCCCCGGCATTTGAGAAATCGCCGCCCACGTACAAAGTCGAGCCACTCACTGCGATGGCATAAACCATGCCGTCCACACCACTTCCCAGTGCCGACCAGGAACTGCCGTCCCATCGGGCGATGTGGTAAGCGGGTATTCCTCCGGCTTGGTTGAATGCACCCCCCACGTACACATCCGAACCGTTCACTCCAATGGTATGGACAGGTCCGTTTATGCCACTTCCCACAGTCGACCATGTACTGCCATCCCAACTGGCGATGTTTTTAGCGGTAAATCCACCGGCCTGTGAGAAAGCACCGCCAACGTAAACACCTGAGCCGCTCATCCCAATGGCATGAACATCTCCGTTCACACCACTCTCCATGGTTGACCAGGAGCTGCCATCCCACAGGGCGATGTGGTTGGCGGTAACCCCACCGGCCTGGGAGAAGAGACCTCCCACATAAACAGTAGAACCACTAACTGCGATTGATTGAGCAATCCCGTTCACACCACTTCCCAGAGCAAACCAGGAGCTGCCATCCCATCGGGCGATATGGTCAGCGGGTATTCCTCCGGCTTGGTCGAAAGCACCGCCCACGTAAACATCCGAACCGCTGATAGCGATGGCACGAACATAGGTGTTAACCCCACTTCCCAGATCTGTCCAGGAAGTGCCATCCCAACGGGCGATACGGTTGGCGGGAATCACCCCTGCCTGGGAAAAAGCACCGCCCACGTAAACATCCGAGCCGCTGATAGCGATGGCATAAGCCGTGTTGTTCACACCAATTCCCAGCGCAAGCCAGGAACTGCCGTCCCAGCGGGCAACACGGTTAGCTGAAATGCTACCGGCCTGAGTGAAACTGCCTCCCGCAAAAACATCCGAACCGCTAACGGCAATGGTACGAACAGTGTTGTCCACACCACTTCCCAGTGCCGACCAGGAACTGCCGTCCCAGCGGGCGATACGGCTGGCGGAACTTCCCCCAGCCTGGGTGAAATCGCCTCCCACGTACACATCCGAACCGTTCACTGCAATGGCATAGACGGAACTACTAACACCCGGTGGTACACCAAAACGGTTATCCCAGTAACCTTCCGCATACTGATCATCGAAGCAAGTAATCGGGTCACTCAAGGACGGGTCATCGGGAAAGAACACTGGCTCTCCATCGGGACCGTAACTCATTTGGAACCCGGCAGGATCGAAACTTCCCGATACCCCCTCAGCGATCCCGCCTTCGGGGGTCAGTACGGTGGCAAGCGATGGACTGGTTTCAGCAAACGCCAAGGAGATGCTCACGAGAAGACCCAACGCCAGCATTGTCTTCATGTGTCCCCCTTCAGGGAGATTCTTCTGGCCGAACTCCACCACAACTAAATGTAAATACTGATGATTAGGAAACACGTCAATGAACACCTTGTCCATACCAATACCGATAGAGCAGATTCACCGGTTTGAAATCCCACTACCGGTTCCTCCTCAACCCCCTCTCCGTCACAACCCGCCGGTCCCAATGATCCCCCAGTGCCTCAATTTCCCGCTGCTTCTCTTCGGGGAGTTTCAGGAGATGGAGCATCTGGCTGACCCGGGAGAGGGAGCACCCGAGCTTCCTTGCCATCTGACCCTGGGTGAGTTCTTTCAGTTGAATCTCAAGGGCGATTTCCCGGGCCTGGATGATGGGATTCCTGAATGTCTTCTTTGACATTCGCTTGATTATTGGCTTATCTTGTTCTTTAGTGTACCATAGAATGGTGCGTTGGGCCACACGGTTGGTGTACCAAACACACCATTCGAACCAGGTCTTTCACAATTGGCCTGCCCTGCCAAAACCAGAATTCCAGTCTAATGGAGAAAACTTGAATGAGAGTCAGAGACGCTTGTGCAACTCAAGGAACTCTGAGGGTGCAAGAACCTTGACTCCGTGTCTGAGCTCGGGCGGGAAGTGCCGGGTGTTGCCTGTGATCAGGCAATCGGCATGGGCGGCGATGGCCACCTCGAGGAAGCAGCAGTCATCCGAATCGGGGAGTGGTTCGCTCAGTGGCTTGCATGAGTGAAACTCCGCCGTTCTTCTGATGTACTCCATCAGAATAGTCACCAGTTTCTGATCAAGGCGGAAGCGTTCTCTTCCGAGCACTTCCTCATACTCAAGCAGGATCCGGGAATCGACGCAGAGGATTACCTCATCGGATGTAAAAAGCCTTACCAGATCAGCACACATGCCGAAGGGGGTCAACAGCCCTGACACCAGTACATTGGTATCAACGACAATTCTCATCGAGGGCGTGCTTTCCTTGATTCCCTGATTTCCTGGTCAATGGCTTCCATGGACAGTGTATCTGTACCCTGGGCAATTGAAGCCCTCTGAAGGTCGGCTATCGCCCGTTCCGCCCTTGCCCGTCTGAAGGCTGCAAGGGATTCCTCAACGTCACTTTCATCCACCGCTGCAAGCAGGGCAACCGGACGTCCGTTGCTTGTGATCACCATCTCACCCTCATCGGGAAGGTTACGCCATATGGCAGCCGAGTTTCCCCGCAGATCCCGAACGCTTATGAATCTCATTTGTCACCTCCATCGTAGCACAATTGTATACACATATGTGTCTTGCTGTCAAGGCGAGTGTCGCCCCTGATGGAGAGCAGCTGACTGTCCGTCATTGACTTCAGCATGCAGGAACAGCTCGAAAAGGGAGTTTTCACCTACTCCCTGATCACCGTATCGTACCAGAGTCGGTACTCGGTTCCCCTGAAGGCCCTTCTCTCCTCCTCCCGCAGCTTGTCAAAGCTGTAGTTCTGAGAAATCCGGGCTTCCGGGCCGACATACCTTCGATGAAGGACCTGCTGTCCCTCCTCAGTGTAGAAGCTCTCCGCCGGTGTTCCGCTTTCCCATCCCCAGAACACCGACAGACAGCGCCCGAGATCCCTGTCACCAATCCTGAGAGTGACAGCCTTCGCCGAACAGTTGCGATGCTCACCGCTGGAATAGCAGAGGGGAAAGAGTTCTTCACCGCCCAAGAACCTCACGGCCGGGTACTGCCCGTCGGCTGTCACCCTCATGATCCATAGAAATCCCTTCTCCGTCCTGCGGAAATAGTCAAGGTGATTGGGCATGGGGGGTTCGCAGTCCGTATGTTCCAGAAGCATTTAGAAGCATTCTCCGCCGGGGGTTTCCACTTTTCGAACAGCCTGTGTCTGGACCGACTGGGTGAGAATTCCACCGGGATAGTCGAAGAAGTCACAGACCTCCGAACGACCTTCTTCCAATATCGAGCCAAAGTAGAGTCCCGGCCCCAGGGTCGTGACCCGCATCTTCCCGCCGGGCAGATCACGCACACCAATCTTCGGTGCAACTTCAAGCGCTTCAGGTTGTCTTCCGATACGCGACATTCCAAGAACCTCCTTTTTCATTTTTTCACGACCTTCCCAGAGCCTTCTCTTGACAGTTCCCAGCGGAACACCAAGTCGATCGGCAACCTGCTGCTGAGGCATGTCGATGAGGTACGCCAATCTGGCTGTCTCCCTCAATCGGGAGGAGAGTCTGGAGAGGGCTGCGATTGCGGGAACCTCTCCAAGGTCGAAATCCTTGTCTCCTGCATGGGTGGTCTCTTCCGCAAACCCTGTGTTGTAATCTTCCAGGGGAAGGAAAACCTTGCACCTTGCGATTCTGTTCCGTGCGATGTTCCTTGCGATCTGCCTGACCCAGCCACCGAAGTTGCTGGGCTCCCTGAGGGTTGAGATCTTAATGAAAGCCCTCAGAAATGCTTCCTGGGAAACGTCCTCGGCCTCGTCATGGCTCCCCAGAAGATTGGTGAGTTCGATAAGGATTCCCTCTCTGCAACTTCCCACAAGTGCTCCGAAGGCACTGAGGTCACCATCCTGAGCGGACTTAACCAGATCCCTTTCAATTGTTCTTTCCATCGCATCCTCCGTTACAACCATAACCCATGAATCCCTCGAGGGTTCGGTTCTAACAGTGAACATGGGGGCATTTCGCATTGCTGCCCCGGGAAGACTGGTCGTTGGTGCTTGTGTTCAACAACGACTACAGATTAGACACATTTCCCTGTCTGAGGGCATTACTGTTGTCTCCTCAGTCCCCTCTCGGTCACCACCTGTCTGTCCCAGTGGTCTCCCAGAGCTTCTATCTCCCTCTGTTTTTCTTCGTGAAGTATCAGAAGGTGAAGCCACTGGGTGATCCGGCCAGAAGTGACTCCGTGCCTTTGCCCGAGCTGAACCCGGGTGAGGTTGTACCTGAGCATCTCAACCTGGAGTTCCCGGGCGAGTATGAGAGGATTCCTGAAGGGACCTCTGCGTGGTTTGGGTATGTCCGGACGGAAGGTTTTCAGGGAGAAAATGGCCCCGGATCTGGTTCGAGTCATCCGCGGTTTGGCGTACCAGACATCCCATTCGAACCCGAAGTAGAAAAGGGGAGCCCTCATACTCCCCTTCATTCGTTCATGGGTCGCTCTACCTTATCAGCACCACCCGCGTGGAAGCTTGCTGTTCGGTGCTGGAAAGCCTCACGAAGTACACTCCCGATGCCAGGGAAGAACCGTTTCCATCATTGCCGTCCCAATAGTGGGAGTGGGAACCGTCTGGAAGGGTTCCCAGGTCCTGTGTTCTTACCAGCCGCCCTGTGGTGTCGTAGATGAAAAGGGTCAGCGGGGAAGCGCTGATGCTCTGGAAGGAGAGGTTCGTTCCGTCAGTCAGGGGGTTGGGTGAAGCCTGGAGCAAAGACCTGCCGCTAGGAAACACCTCAGCCATGGGTGGTTCGGTTCCGGTTGGCTCAGGTACCCAACAGGCGATGTTGTTGGCGGGGTTGCCGCCAGCCTGGGTGAAATCACCCCCGGCAAACACATCAGAGCAGCTTATGGCGAGGGTACTGACACTTGTGAGTGAACCACCTCCTACACCACTTCCCAGCGTATGCCAGGAAGTGCCGTCCCAACGGGAGATGTAGTTGGCGGGGTTGCCCCCGGCCTGGGTGAACTTCCCCCCCACATACACATCCGAACCGCTTACTGCTATGGCAGTGACATAGCTGTTCACGCTACTTCCCAGTGCGTGCCAGGAACTACCGTCCCAACAAGCGATGTAGTTGGCGGGGCTGCCCCCGGCTTGGAAGAAGTAACCGCCCACATAAACATCCGAGCCACTGACAGCGATGGCTGCGACCGGATTATTCAGCGAACCTCCCAGTGCGTGCCAGGAACTGCCGTCCCAACTGGCGATGCGGCTGGCGGCGGGGTTGCCCCCGGCCTCGGTGAATTGACCCCCCACAAACACATCCGAACCGCTTGTTGCGATGGCATGGACAGTGTTGTTCACACCGCTTCCCAGCGCATGCCAGGAAGTGCCGTCCCAACAGGCGATACGGTTGGCGGAAATGCCTCCGGCCTGGGTGAAGAAGCCCCCCGCATACAACACACCTGTATCGCTTACATCGATGGCAAAGACCATGCCGTTCACACCACTTCCAAGCGCGTACCAGGTGCCTTCGTCATCCTGTCCCTCATGGAAAGGAACAACTTCCCATAGTGAGGAACCCTCCTCCACAAAGATCGGCTCCCCATCAGAACCGTAGGTCATGTGGAACCCGGAGGGATTAAAACTCCCCGACACCGCCTCCATGATCCTTCCGTCCGGTGACAGAACGGTTGCAAGAGATGGGATGGTTTCAGCGACCGCCATAGTGGCAAGTACGACCAGCATCACCGCAAGAGCCGTTCTCATGTCAACCCCCTCAGAGTCGATTCGCTACCCAGTATGTTCTTTCCTGCAATCAAATAGCGTGCAGATGCTTCTATGTCAACGGACAGGTTGTCAGCTTTCGTTAGGAGTGGGATTGCCCTTTTATCTGAAGCGATGTTTCTGAGAGCTCCTCAAGGACTTCTCCGTCACCAACCGCCGGTCCCAGTGGTCACCCAGGGCTTCGATCTCCCGTTGCTTTTCCTCTGGCAGTTTCAGCAAACAGAGCCACTGGGTGATCCGGTCAGAGGTGACTCCGTGCATTTGCCCGAGCTGAACCCTTGTGAGTTTGTGGCAGATCATCTCGGCCTGGAGTTCCCGGGCGAAGATGAGTGGGTTACGGTAGGTGCTTCTGCGGGGTTTGGGAATGTCTGGACGGAAGGTTGTGAGGGAGAAAATGGCCCCGGATCTGGTTCGAGCCATCCGCGCTTTGGCGTACCAAAAACCCCATTCGAACGCAAAACAGAGAAGGGGAGCCTTTCGACTCCCCTTCCTTCGTTCATGGGTCGTTCTATTTTATCAGAACCACGCGAGTGGAAGCTTCGAGTTCAGTGCTGGAAAGCCTCACGAAGTACACTCCCGATGCAAGGGCCGAACCGCTTTCATCACGGCCGTCCCAGTAATGGGAATGGGAACCGGCCGGCAGGGTTCCCAGTTCCTGCGTTCTCACAAGGCGTCCTGTGTTGTCGTAGACATTGAGGGTAAGCGGGGAGGCTCCGATGCTCATGAACGAAAGGTTCGTACCGGACATCATGGGGTTCGGGGAGGCCTGCAGTGCCGGAGGCAGTTCTTCGGGGTGTGGTTCAATCAACGTCCCCAGCTCGTCCCAGCATGCAACGTAGTTGGCAGGGTTCCCGCCGGCATTGGTGAAAAGGCCTCCCATGTACACATCTGAGCCTGATACCGCAATTGAATTGACGTTGTTGTTCACGCCGCTCCCCAGTTCCGACCATGAACTGCCGTTCCAAAGGGCAATGTGGTTGGCCGGATTCCCACCGGCCTGGGTGAACAGGCCTCCCGCATAAACATTTGAGCCGTTGACCGCGATTGATACAGCATAGCTGTTCAAACCACTTCCCAACGCCGACCATGAGCTGCCGTTCCAAAGGGCGATGTGGTTGGCAGGATTCCCACCGGCCTGGGTGAACCCTCCTCCGGAGTACACATCAGAACCACTCACAGCGAGGGCATAGACAGTGCTGCTCACCCCGCTTCCCAAGGTGGACCACGAACTGCCGTTCCAACGGGCGATGTAGTTGGCAGGGTTCCCACCGGCCTGGGTGAAATAGCCACCCACGTAAACATTCGATCCGCTGATGGCGATGGCATGAACAGCGCCGTTCAAACCGCTTCCCAGGGCTGACCATGTATCATTGATTTCATCCCATTTTGCAATGCGGGCGACCGAAACGCCGCCAGCCTGGCTGAAATCGCCGCCCACATAAACATCCGAACCGCTTACTGCGATGGCACCGACAGGGGTGTTCACACCGTCTCCGAGGGCTGACCAGGAGGTGCCGTCCCATCGGGCAATGAAGGTGGCGAGAATTCCACCGGCCTGGGTGAAATCGCCGCCCACATAGATATTCGATCCGCTGATGGCAATGGCATAGACCGCGCCGTTGACACCACTTCCCAACGCCGACCAGGAACTGCCGTTCCAACGGGCGATGTGGTTAGCCGGGTTCCCACCGGCCTCGGTTAGATAGCCCCCCGCGTAAACGCTTGAACCGCTGCCTGCGATGGAATAGACCCAGTTGTTCACACCACTCCCCAAAGCAGACCAGGAGCCATCGGAACCCTGTTCACCCGGAGGATTGATGGGCTCACTGCAGAATGTATCATCCGAAAGAAAGAACGGCTCCCCCCCTGGACCGCAGACCAAGTGGAACCCGGAAGGATCGAAACTGCCCGAAACCCCCTTCATGACAGCTCCGTCGGGATTCAATACCATTGCCAGGGATTGATTTGCATTGGAGAATGCTGACGAAGCGAACACTGAAAGAAGAAACACCAAGCGAACCTTCATTGCCTGCCCCTTCCGCAAAAATCGCAATTAATGGAACCGAAAACATGGGTTTTAGATAAGTTTGTGTGGCAGTTGCGTCAACCTCAAGGAAGCAGCTGTAATCCGGATCAGGCAGCGGCTTGTTCAGGGGCATGCATTTATGCAACTCCAGCGTCTTCGGATGTACTCAATTAATATCGCCACAAGCTTGGGATCCAGACGGAAGTGTTCTCTTCCGAGCACTTCCTCATACTCAAGCAGGATCCGGGAATCGACGCAGAGGATTACCTCATCGGATGTAAAAGCCTTACCAGATCAGCACAAATGCCGAACGGGGTCAACAACCCTGACACCAGTACATCGGTATCAACGACAATTCTCATCATCGGGGGTGTGCTTTCCTTGATTCCCTGATTTCCTGCTCAATGGCTTCGTAGGCTTCCCTGTTTGGAGGACAATTGATAGAGTGAGACTTCCTGCCAACCCAGGAGGTCGAGATGAAGTGGTCCAGGTTCACTGAGACGCAGACCGTGGCGATTCTTAGGGAAGCCGATGCCGGAGTCGCCGTCACCGAGGTTTGCAGCAAATATGGCGTCAGCGGCAACACATTCTACAACTGGAAGAAGAAGTACAGCGGGATGGGCGTCCCGGAGCTTAAGCGGATGAAGGAGCTTGAGACTGAGAACACGATTGAAGGGGATGTACTCGGAGTTGAGCCTCGAGAACCATGCACTGAAGGAGCTCATCTAAAAAGCTCTGACGCCAGCGATGCACCTTGAGATGTTAGCTTGGGAAGTGTCACTTTATGAAGTGTCTACCTAATGGGGAAGCCTGCGGTATGATCACATCAATGATGATGGTTCCTGCGCAGCAGCCATTCTGAACTTACCTGACCGGTGCCGGGACCAGATCGTTCCTCAGCAGGAAGGCGTTTACGCTGTCTGCGATGAGCTCGGCACCGGCCTCGGTAAAATGCATTCCATCGTAGAAAAGCTCGGGGTCGTGGGGGACTGCCGAAGCGAGGTCGTAGCAGTGGGCTCCCATCTCATGGCATACCCCGATTATGCTCTGGTTGGTGATATCCACCATTCGCGACAGTGTCGCTGACGAGATATAGCCCCTATCCGACTGGGTGTTGTTATCCTTAATCGAAGCCCAGTAAGGAGTGTCTTCGTACAGCAGCGGCTGAGTGAGGATGACCGGTGTTGCCCCGTACTCCCTTGCCAGTTCGATCATTCGCCTGAGATTGCCTGTGGTGAGGTCGGGGTCGATGAGGAGATCGTTCAGATCATCCGGAAGCTCCATCTCCGGTTCCGGCATCGGTTCAGTATTCATCCTGAAGGGCCAGGAATCTCCAATTATGGGTATCTCGTCAAAATATGCCTGCTTGAGGTAGTATGCGGTCTGGTAGATCCTGCTGTTCCTGAACAGCCATTGACCCAGGCCAGAATCCTGTAACTCGGTGATTCTATTTTCCAGGTTCATGCCCAAGTCGAAATTGTACTTCTCGTTGATGCCTATCAGGAAGATAACCATGTCCGGTCTTACGCGGGGTATAACCTCCTCCATGAACACCACGTGAGCTATTGTGCTGTGACCATCCACACCTCCGTTCCCCACCCATGTGCTGGGGTTCACGAGGCGAAGATCCTCCTGGAGGAGCCAGGGCCATGTCCTGGAATCGTCCAGTACGAAGCACCGGGTGGTGCTTCCGCCTATACAGACCACGGTGAACCATTCATCCCACTCATCCGGAGGTTCCTCCCCCCGCATACCCCACCGGTTGGTGGAGAAAACCCCTGTGCGTGAGACTCCGGGAAGCTCTCCGTTTTGAAGCTGAATCCGGACGTTCGGCCTGAGGTCGAGTGCCGGGTTGAAGATCCTGAATGGCATAGTCAGATGCAGTGTGATCTCAAGCAGGAACACCCCGAAGAGGACTGACAGAAGAGTCATGCCTCCGTGCTTCGCGAAAAGCCTGGACCGTTCCTTCCCGGCTTCAGTCAGTGCTCCGAGGACAGCTCCGGAGATGACAAGCGCAATACCCAGGATAAAACCCGCTTCACCGGCTATGGGAGTGAAGCGGTCACCTATCCACGCAAGTATGGCACACAACGGTATCGCAGTGAAAGCAGTGAATTCCAGAAGGTAGCCGGCGGCTGCAAACCTGCCAAGCTTTTTCGACATATGATCAATGGTATTGCGCTTTCCGATAAGCACCTTCAGGAGAACAGCAAAGAAACCCAGGGCAGTCAGGGTCAGTATCGCAAAGAGCTTTGGAGAGTATTGGCCAAAGACAACGGGATGGGAGCTTACAGATCCGGCAAACACGAGCCAGATACTCAGGTATCCCGCTGCGATCAGCAGAAAGGCGATAAAAAGAAACGTCCTTTTTATGGTTTACTCCTCAAAACATATACAGCGTGGTTGTACAGCCGTCATGAAGCGCAAACCTGATCCTATCCCAAACCATAACACAAATGTCCAGCTATCGTTACAAGATGTTCCCGGAGGCCGCCCATGCCCTGTCGCAACGCTACGGTCTCTTTGGCTTCATCGTGCCCTCGGAAATCAATACGGACAAGGGGTCCGCGTCCCTCTGGGACCTGCTCCTTGAAAAGTGCGTCTGGAAGCGACCGTTCGGGTGTGAGGATCGGGACAGGCTGTTCGACATCGATAGCCGATTCAAGTTCTGCCCGGTAGCAGTAAGGAAGGGTGGCACCACGGCAGCCATCAGAGAAGCTTTCATGGGAAGGAAACTCCTGTACTGGGAGGACGGAGAGAAACACGCTATACTCAATCCGAGGGAACGCGTGGAGCAGCTCAGCCCGAACTCCAAGGCCACTTTTGCCCTGATGCTTGGAACGCTCAACGAAGACCTCCTCGAAGTATGCCGTGACCAGGGGGTTGCGGTGTAAGATCCCGCTTCCCACGTTCCGCACAGTGAGATGTATTTCTATGATTCAATGCACATGACCGAAGCGGGTGCAGCGCTTACGGGAAGCCTGGTGGGCAGTTTCATGGCGGAGTACCTTTTGGAAGAGGGATTGCTGATGCCGGCTGAGTCAGGGCCGCAGTGATATACTGAGTCTCTGTCAGGTCCACATGCAACGATCCGACAAGGTTCGCTTCCATGCGCCTCGACGTATCACACTGTGAATTGCTCTTCACGTGGGGAAGGCTGCGATCCCGTTGAGGATCTCATTGACCGAAACAGCGACAACGAGTAGTCTTGCCCTGAGTCGCAACATGAGCAATGAGGACGGAGCCAGGGATATGGGTCGTTCACTCGGGACACGAAGGAATGCTGGATTCAGATTGAGCAACTGGATCTCCGTCGCCGAAAAACTCACCGGGCACAATCCTTCCTATCTCATCTTTCAGATCACCTCCCGCTGTAACTCCCGATGCCTCACCTGCTTCAACTGGCAGCGTCTCGACGAACCGGAAAAGAACGACCTCAGGCTCGATGAGATAGAGAAGGTCTCGTCAGGATACGGTCCGCTGCTTCAGCTAACTCTGGGCGGTGGCGAGCCTTTCCTTCGGGACGACATTGTTGAGATCTGTCGTCTCTTCAATAGTCAGAACCACGTCCAGCACATCACAATTCCCACAAATGCACTGCGCCCGCAGGAGACACGCAATCTCACAGAACAGATCCTGCAAAGATGTGATCTGAACTACCTTCGCATAATGCTTTCTCTTGACGGCATAGGCCGGGAGCATGATCACATCAGGGGTGTACCAGGCAATTACGAGAGGCTCCGGGAAACTTACGCTGAGCTTGTCGACCTGCGAAAACACCATTCGAACCTCGGGCTTGAGATTGCCACCGTCCTTTCAGCACTGAACCGTGATTCAATAAAGGGAATGATCGATACCGTTGCCCGGGATTTTCCCGAAATCGACAAGCAGGCAGTGGTGCTGGTGCGTGGGGATGCGCGTCTGCTGGAATCGAAGGCGGTAACAACGGAAGACTATCGTTCCACAATGGAGTATCTGCGCAGCCGGAACGCCTCGCGCAGGACAAACGTGATCGCACGCCTGTTCACTGCGGTGTTCAATCTTAACACCGAGGCGGTGATCGCCCATCTCGAGAGGGGACAGCTGCCTCTGAACTGCCTCGCCGGTGAACGCATTCTGGTACTGACCCCTGAAGGAACAGTGTATCCATGCGAAATGCTGGACAGACCTTTTGGAAATGTTCGCGATTTCAACTACAGCATGAAAGACATACTGGATACTCCTCAGGCAAAGGAGACCCTGGCTTTCATAAGAGACAGGTGCTGCTCCTGCACGCATGAATGCGCCATCCATGCCAGCCTTCTCCTGAATTGGCGCCACTACCCGAAGATACTTTGGCGAACCCTCACAGGACGATAGAAACAGAAAGGCACTCTCCCCTCCGAACGGATCGTTTCAGTTGGTTCAGCGGCAATGCAGTCCTTGTTGCGGTCAACGCTTCACGTGCGGTCCCCAAACAATGGGACCCGAAAACCGTGGAAAACGCCTTGAATCGCCTTATCTGGTTGACCGGGGATACAGTTGGCAGTAGGTTCATGCGTCAGCCGTAGAGTATGGCAATTCTAACAATGAGATTTGGTGCGGGTTCACGGAAAATGCAATCTGTCGTAGGTATTCCACAAGCACCAACCTCAATGCTCTGTGAGGCCCCGTGAAAGTAACGATAATCAGGCCACCGCTTGTCGGATCGAAAGGCGATCTTTTCGGCAGCATCCCGAGTATTCCTGTGAATGTTTCCTACATTGCAGGAGCCCTCATTGACGGTGGGCACGACGTCGATGTCATCGACTGTTACGGCCTGCAACCCTTGTGGCGACGCATATACAATGACAAGTTCGTTCTCAGAGGGATTTCTCCCGATGACGTGCTGGCGCGCTTCAACGGAGAGACAAAGCTTGTTGGTTTTTCGGTCAATGAAGCCGTTTCTCACAGGATCTCCCTGGATATCATCCAGGTTCTGCGGTCGCGCTATCCCCATCTCAAATTCGTCATCGGAGGACATCACGCCACTGCTGTGGCCGATGAGCTCGTTCACAAGCAGGGCGTGGACTTCGTTGTGCTTTCCGAGGGTGAGCTGACAATTCTGGAACTCGCCAACGCCCTTGAACAGGGGAAACCCCTTGATTCAATCGACGGTCTGGTCTGGAAGGACGGACGCAACGAAAAGCACCGTTATGCCGAAAACGTGGACACGCTGAATGTCTATCATACGGATGTCCTTCCCCTTGAGAACTACTGGAGTCTCCATTACGCACACGGACCCTCCAGCGGACGCTACATGAACATCGTCACGAGCCGCGGGTGCCCCTACAATTGCCGGTTCTGCCCGTCACCGATGATGAGTCAGCGGAAATGGCGTCCCCGGTCACCGGAGTCAGTTGTCGAGGAAATCGAATACTACATAGCCAGATATGGAATACGGGATTTCCACCTGAACGACGAGAACTCCACAGCGGGTACGGAGAGAACAAGGCGGATATGCGAGCTCATCCTTGAGAAGGAACTTGACATAACATTCTGCATGCCTTCGGGGATAAAGGTCGAAACTGTGGACGAGCCTCTTCTTGATCTCCTTAAAAAGGCAGGATGCAGGTTCTTCACTCTATCCGCGGAGTCAGGCAGCCACAGGCTGCTGAAACTCATGGACAAACCCGTAGACCTTGAGCACCTCATGAAGATCACACGGCATGCGTGCAGGATAGGAATTCGGACCTCCTGCTTCTTCATGATCGGGTACCCCGGAGAGACAGACGAAGACTGGGCAATGACGAAAAAGTACGTTGCCAGGCTGACCAGGGCCGGCATAGATGAAATCGTCTGTCCCCTCATGATACCGGTTCCCGGCGCCGAGGCGAACGAGCACTTCGAACAGGGTTCATACGCCGACTACGGAGAGCTGACCTTCACACCCAAATGGCGAAGTGACTACAACAGGCTTGAGTTCAAACGTCGTCTCCTCTACCTGACGTTCTACCTCAGGAAGGCGTTCTGGCACCCCTGGCGAACCTTCCTCATCATCCCTCACGTGCTGTTCTGGAAGCACACCACAAAGGGAGAGATGACGATCAACAGGGTTCTCGACGATTTCCGCAGAGTGAAGAGAATGCCCCGGTGGAACAGCCCTCTGCCGAAGGACGGTTCTGCGCTGTCCTGTGACTCAGCTCCGCACTGAGAGTAACCCGGTCTTTTCTACCCCCGCGAGGAGCAGGCCCCGGGATGAGATTGAAGCATCTGTTCCAAACCGCATCGTAACCACTGGTTGAACAAGGCGCAGAGTATCCGGTTCCCGCGCCGCATCATGGGTTGCGCTCAAGGGCCGGGCTGTACCTGTTCAGGATCATGAACTGCTCGCAGGGGGTTCCGTACTCCATCTGGGAACTGCTCCAACTGCCGCCGTTGTTTGCGCTGAAGTAGGACATGTCGGCCCACTGCTGGTCAGCGGCCAGCCAGTAGTTGTTGCCGGTGCCTATTGTCTGCAGCGCAAGCCAGCTCTTTCCGACCGGAAAACCAATGTAGGAAACAGCGATATCGTTGTACCACAGCGGGTATCCCCATTGAGAGTAGCCGGTATCCTGGTGGGACAGGCTGTTTGAGGTGCCGCTGTCGATGACGGATCCCGGTCCGGAAAGGTCACTGCGTATCTGTATCAGAATGCTCTGAGGATTGGATTCTGAGTAAATGGCCCATATCTCGACACGGAACAAATCCCATTCGTACACGCTGTAGAAATCATCGGCCATCATCCAGTTATGGTTCTGCGAGAACCCAAGGCCGTTTTGAAGGGTTTCATAGCTGAACGCCTGGGAACAGAGAGAGTCTTCCGACTCAACCCGCAAGACCTGATGCGCGAAATCATTACCGGCACGGGGGGTTGCCAGAGCCGACGGGGGAACATCCTGCAGGGTGATCAGACACAGTATGATCGCGTTCATGTTCCTCAAAGCTCCAGCGTACGTGTTCCTCAGAGCTATTAATCAATGGCCACTTTGTCGTTCTTTGTAAAGGAGTTTCCTGTAACGTGATCCTGTCTTCGGCAGAGTTCAGTTCGCAGTCTCTTTTCCTCACAGCATTCATTCCCGGCGATCCAATGCTCCAGACAGCAATGATCAGGGTCTATGTATCACCCGGCGGATCAAGCCGGACGCCTTGATTGACTGCTTGTCTACTGACAATGGCGCACCTTATGTTGATCGTATGTGTTTTTGTGCAGAAAGGACATGCGATGAAAATTCTGATCATCTTCAACCGCGAACCGTACGATAACACTGATGTCACCTGGAACGGCCTTCGACTTGCGGGAAAACTGCTGGATGCTGGGCAGGACGTGAGGCTCTTTCTCATGAACGACTCGGTGGACATGGCCCGTGACGCATGCATGCCTCCGGATGGATATGACCAGGATCTTTCGGGAATGCTCAGGGAACTCATCGCGAAGGGCGTTCCGGTGAAAGTCTGCGGCACGTGCATGGCGAGATGCGGGATACACAGGAATCATCCCTACTTCCAGGGCGCTGAGAAATCCACGATGCCCGAGCTGGCATCATGGGTGATTGACAGCGACAGGATCATTACGTTCTAATCCGGTGGAGAGTTGCCGTAAGTGGTTTTTCCTGTGGAAGTTGACCAGGATCGGAAGGATGGTTCCAAATGGGCCGCATGGTGAAGGGCAATGTAACGTGGGTTGGAAAGGTTGACTGGGAGCTCAGGAAGTTTCACGGCAACGAGTACTCCACCCACAAGGGTTCCACATACAACTCCTATCTGATAAGGGAGGAAAAGAATGTCCTTGTGGATACAGTGTGGAAGCCCTTTGCGAAGGAGTTCGTCGAGAACCTGAGGAAAGAGATCGATCTTTCCCGGATCGACTGCGTGATAGCCAATCACGGAGAGGTAGACCACAGCGGCGCCCTGCCTGAACTGATGAAACACATTCCAGAAACTCCCGTGTACTGCACGGCGAACGCCGTGAAGTCCCTGAAGGGGCAGTACCATCAGGACTGGCATTTCGTGGTGGTGAAGACCGGGGACACCCTGGACATCGGCAACGGCAAGTCGCTGGTTTTCGTGGAAATGCCCATGCTGCACTGGCCGGACAGCATGGCCGCCTATATGACCGGCGACAACATTCTTTTCAGCAACGACGCGTTCGGACAGCACTACGCCACTGAGCTTCTTTTCAACGATCTTGTTGACCAGGCTGAACTTATGGGTGAGTGCATAAAGTACTACGCCAACATCCTCACGCCGTTCAGCCCCCTGGTGGTGAAGAAGATAAGGGAAGTGCTGGCCCTGGGCGTTCCTATCGACATGATCGCCACGAGCCACGGTGTCATATGGAGGGACAACCCGGCACAGATCGTTGAGAAGTACCTGGCTTGGGCCGACAGCTACAGCGAGAACCAGGTAACGATTCTCTACGACACCATGTGGGATGGAACCCGGACCATGGCTGAAAGCATCTCTGAAGGAATTCACGGGCAGGACCCCGGGGTGACGATCAAGCTGTGCAACATTTCCAAGTCCGACAAGAACGACGTGATCACCGAGGTTTTCAGATCAAAGGTCATCCTTGTCGGCTCGCCCACGATAGGAAAGGGTATCACCAGCGGCACCGCCGGCATTCTCGAAGAGATCGAAGGGCTGCGCTTCAAGGGCAAGAAGGCAGCAGCTTTCGGCTGCCACGGCTGGAGCGGCGAGGGGGTTCCCAAGATAACCGAATGGCTTGGGAAGGCCGGCTTTGAGGTGCTGAACGACGGCATTAAAAGCCTCTGGAACCCAGATGAAGCGGGTGTTGAGAACTGCGTTTCGTTTGGGCGGGACGTGGCACGGAGAATCTAATCAGGGGAACGGTCCGGACAGTCGTCAGACAGTCTTTCTGAACCGCAGGGTTGCCGCAGTCAACAGTGCGCTTCCCAGAAGGAGAAGAGCCAGAAAGGAAGGCCAGAGCGTCTCAAGGCCGTTGCCTTTCAGGAAGATCTCCCGGAGAATCGTCATCATGTAGCGTACCGGGTTAAACAGGGTCATCGCTCTGATCACTCCGGGCATGTTCGCTATCGGAAAGGCAAAACCCGAGAGAAGCGTTGCGGGAAAAATGAAGAAGAAACAACTCAGCATGGCCTGCTGCTGTGTGGAAGACATGGTAGATATCAGGAGCCCCATGCCCAGCGTGTTCATCAGGTAAAGAACCGAGGCGAGCATCAGAAGAAGAATGCTTCCCCGGAGGGGAATGCTGAACCAGAGAACAGCCACGGCGCTTACCACAAGAACATTCACCATCCCGATGGCCGCAAAGGGAAGGGTCTTGCCCGCGATGAACTCCCACCTTTTCATGGGAGTCACCATTATCTGCTCCATGGTGCCTATCTCCTTCTCCCTTACCACCGCCATGCTGCTCAGGATGAGCGTTATCACCATTACCATCATGGCGATCACCCCGGGTACGTAGAAGTTGCGGCTTTCGAGAAGGGGGTTGTACCAGGCGCGCGAGTGGATCTCCATAGGTAAATCATTCCTTGAAGCCAGTATGGTGGAAGCGTATCCTGAGGCGACACCGGAAGATATCCCTCTGGAACCATCCGTAACGAATTGAATGTTGCCTGTGCGGTCAAAGAAAAGCATCGCCTGTACCCTTCCCTGGTCAAGGGCTGACCAGGCAGAGGCATAGTCATGCTCCACGACTGCAGGAATGAACACTCCCGACGAGGTGAAATCCCTTACAACCGATCTGCTTTCCGAGGTTGCCGCCATGTCAACAACAGCCATCTCTACCCTTTTAACGTCGGTAGTTACAGCGTAGCCAAATACAAGGGTCTGAAACACGGGAACAACAAGGATGACCATTCGCATCCTTGGGTCGCGGAAGGTTTGGAGAAGCTCCTTCTTCAGCATGAAACGCAGCCTTTTAGTCATCATCTGCCGTCCAGGTTCAATTTGAGCCTTTTTCGGGACATGATAAGAACAACGCCGGCGAACACCGTCAGAAGCACAAGATCGAGAGTGAGCGCCGAGCCCCACTCACCCTTGAGAAAAATCGCCCGGAGGAGGGAGACCAGATACCGCGCCGGAATGATCCTGGTGAAAGCGGCCACAACCAGCGGCATCGCCGCAATGTCGTAGACGAAGCCCGAAAGAATGAAACCGGGAAGAAAGGTGATGACCAGGGCGAGTTGACTTGCCAGCAGCTGCGAACCTGCAAAAATGCTAATGAGAAGGCCGAGAGAAAGAGCGCCGAGAAGGAACACTCCGCTGACAACGGCAAGTGAAACAACGCTGCCATGGAGAGGCACCCCGAAAAGCAGCAGCGCCATTGCAACTGCGATGAGAACATCGATCACCCCGATGCAGTAGTATGGAACCAGCTTGCCCAGTATGAACTCGCCCTTTCGAACAGGGGTGGAGACAAGCTGCTCCATCGTGCCGTTTTCCCATTCGCGTGCTACGCACAACGAAGTCAGCATGGCGGCGATAACATTCACGATGATCGCAATTAGCCCGGGGATAATGGACCAGGTGGTGTCCATTCCAGGGTTGTATGCGCTTATCACGCTTATTGCGCTTGTCCCGTGCCCTGGCCTGCCGACTCTGAGTATCCCTTCCGCGTACATCATGGCGAGCCTTGCTGTGTTGGAGTCGCTGCCATCGACAAGAAGCTGCAGTTCGGTTTTCTCGCCACGACGGAGTTTCTCGGAGTAATCCCCCGGTATCACCAGCACAGCAGTGGCTCGGCCCATTTGAAGCGCGTTCTCGACTTCACTGTGCGAATGCAGCGAACCCGCAGCCTTGAAGGCCTGTGAATTCACGAAGGAGCGGATCAGCTCCCTGGAGATGCCCGAATCATCCTGGTCCCACACCGCCAGGGGAACGTTGCTCACGTCAAGGGAGAGCCCATAGCCGAAGAGCACAAGAAGGAAGACCGGGATCGCGATTCCCATCGATAGGCTTCTTGGGTCGCGGAGGACGTGCAGGAACTCCTTCCCGGCAATCGCCCATATCCTTCGTGGATTCACACTTCCGCCCTTTTTACCATTGAAATGAAGGCCTCCTCGAGTGTCTTCTCGCCCTGTTTCAGCTCTTCTGGAGTTCCCAGGGCGATCACCCTGCCGCTCTTCATCACGGAGACTCTGTCACAGTACTCGGCTTCAAGCATGTAATGGGTGGTTACAAAGACAGTAACCCCCTCCAGGGACATTTCCCTGATACCTTCCCAGAACCTGCGCCTTGTGTTCGGATCAACCCCGGAGGTGGGTTCATCAAGGAAAAGTATCGACGGGTGATGCATAACGGCGCTTGCCAGTGACAACTGCTGCTTCCAACCCACGGGAAGGCTGCCGGTCAGCTTCTTCCCCATGCCCTGAAGTCCGGCCCTGCGAAGGGCTGTTTCTATCGCTTTCTCTCTGTTCGCCACACGGTAAATGCCGGCATAGAAATCAAGGTTTTCCTCAACGGTCAGATCGTCGTAGAGTGAAAACTTCTGGCTCATGTAGCCTATGAAATCCTTCACCTTCTCCGGGGTTTTCGTGATGTCGACACCTCCCACAACGC
The DNA here is from genome assembly GCA_002436025.1 of candidate division Hyd24-12 bacterium UBA6080. Lineage (GTDB taxonomy): Bacteria > Fermentibacterota > Fermentibacteria > Fermentibacterales > JCC-6 > UBA6080. The sequence continues at coordinate 103,900 of DIXM01000011.1, read as the reverse complement.
CCTTACCCGATGTGGGCCGGAGAATTCCGCAGAGCATCCTTATTGTGGTTGACTTGCCGGCCCCGTTGGCGCCAAGAAAGCCGAAGATCTCACCTTTCTTAACCGAAAGAGAGATCCGGTCGACGGCGATGAAGTCGCCGAACTTCTTTGAAAGGTTCTCCAGAACCACTGCAAAATCAGCCATGTGAAGCCGATGAAAGGTAGACAAAGGCATCTTCGACCGAAGCCTTCACAGGGTGAACATCAACTTTTTTGCCCAGGGCGGCCTCAATGAGGGAGGAATTCACATTACCCATAACGTGAACCTCTTTCCCGAATACTGTAGACAGAGCGCCGGGAATCTCTTCAAGTTTGCGGGAATCCTCGAAGGGGCTTTTAGAGAGAAAACTGCGAACCCCTCCCGGTATGAGATCGACAATCTCTCCGGGAGTTCCCGTTGCCGTTATGCACCCGCCGTCCATAAACGCCAAGCGGTGACACCTTTCCGCTTCATCGAGGTAAGCCGTTGTCAGCACGATGCCAAGACCTTCCTTAACGAGATTGTAGAGAAGCTCCCAGAACTCTCTGCGGGAGACGGGATCCACACCGTTGGTGGGCTCGTCCAGAATGAGCAGTTCGGGAGTGTGAACAAGGGCGCACGCAAGGCCCAGTTTCTGCTTCATTCCACCTGAAAGTTTTCCCGCCGGTCTGTTCCTGAAAGGCGCAAGACTACTCCATTTCAACAGTTTCTCAACCGATGGCTTCAGGGCTTTCCGGGATACACCGTAAAGTTCGGCGTAGAACTCCATGTTTTCCACCACCGTCAGATCCTGATACAAGCCGAAGCGCTGGCTCATGTAGGCAATCCTGTCGTGAATTCTTTCCCGATCGCGGACGGAATCCAGCCCAAGGATGGAAACAGAGCCCGAATCAGGGGTGAGTACCGCAGCAAGCATGCGCATGGTGGTTGTCTTGCCTGCTCCATCTGGTCCAACAAGACCGAAAACCTCACCTTTGCCCACACTGAAAGAAATGCCTCTGACTGCTTCGACGGTTTTGAAGCTCTTCCTGAGATCTGCAACCTCAACCGCTTCCAAGCCCGGCGTCACAAGCTCTCCGGGATGCGGACGTCAACCGGCATACCGGCTTTGAATACGCCGCCAGGGTTTGGAATTGATCCTTCCGCCCTGTAGACCAAGCTTGTCCTGCCATCCCTCGTCTCAACGTTGGAAGGGGTGAATTCGGCCTGATCGCTGATACGGGTGAGCGTTCCCTCAACGGGCTCGCCGTTCGATGCACTGACCTGAATCGCCACACCAGGGGACACCCGCGCAAGAAACGGTTCTGGAAGGTAGAAAACCACCTCGACGGTATCCAGGGGGGCAACGACAAGCAATGTCATCCCGGCGGAAATGTTCTCTCCCGCACGTACATCGATGCTTGTCACGGTTCCCTCGGCGGGAGATGTCACGGCAGTCCATGCCAGCTGGCTAAGGGCAATCTGAAGGGAGGCCTCAGCTGAGGCAACAGCAGCCTCTCCGGCAAGTATCTCCGTCGAACGGGCGCCCTCGGCAGCCAGGGAGTAGGACTGAACAGCGGAATTGTATCTTGATGCAGCTGCTACAGCCGCTGTCTCCGCGGATTGAAGGCTCTGTTCCGAAAGGGCTCCTGCGGCAAAGAGCTGTTGTGCCCTCAGAAAGTCCGTCTCCCTCTGGATCTTATCGGCCCGGGCCGCCGAGACGGAAGCGGAAGCAGAGACGATCTGCTGCGTCCTGGTACCCTCCAAAAGGGTGCCGAGGCCAGCCTCGGCAGCCAACAGGGCGGCCTCGCTCCGGGCCACGAGAAGAAGGTACTGTGAATCGTCAATTGTCACAAGAAGTTGACCGGGTATAACTTCGTCGGCTTCTCTCACTATGACTTCCGTAACCTGGCCGCTCACCCTGGCGGATACACGGATTTCATCAATCTCGATACTCCCGGAAAACAGGTTCTCATCTTCATTACAGGCAGTGGTCATCAAAACGAGCAGAACAAAAAGCAGTTTTATCATTGTTGTGAGCCTTCCCTGCAAATGCCGCGAAAAAGGATGTCTTTCAGGAAGTTGGCAGTCTCGGCGGCAGTGACCGGACCCGGAGAGTCGGGCAGCAGTTCCCGCCTCAAACAAACAGTCCGGGAAAGTACCAGGATCGTTCCAATGACCAGGAACTGAAGGGTAACCGTGTCCACATCCCTGAAGGCTCCCTCTTCCCTCCCCATGGTCATTGTCGAACGGACAATCTCCGTGAATTCCCTCAAGTTATCGAGGGCCTCTGCAGGCAGGGTTGAAGCCCCTCCCGCAAACTCCCTGAGAATAATGGAGGGCAGGACTCTGTTGTTGAAGGCATGTTCCGCCACGCCATGGATCATTGAACCGAACGTGTCCTGTGCATCATCGGTTTCCGCAAGCGATCTTATCATGGCGTTCCTGAACCCTTCCTGCCCCCGGATTACGACTCTTCTGTAGAGTTCTTCCTTGTCACCAACTCGGTAGTAGAGCATGGCCTTGTTCACGCCGGCGCGGGAAGCGATCTCATCCACTCTTGCACCGGCGAACCCCTTTTCGGCAAAAACCTCTGCTGCCGCGTCCAGAATAACGTTCTCATCCATTCTCCTGGAAGCCATACACTCTCCTTGAACTATTTGGTTTAACTAAATGGTTATATAGCGAAGACCCCACATCCCGTCAACGCCGGAAATCGAGATCGTTCCTGGAATACCTGGTGTTCACAGGACGTAGTAAACTTTGCGGAACTGCATCCATGGCAGTGCCTTTGTATAATAGCTTTCGTAGCAGTTCGACGTGTGTTTTACTGATAAATCAGAAGGAGTGCACCATGGCACTGTTAGCGGTTCTGGCCCTTTTCGCAGCCGATCCCGAGGTTTACCTCGACTTCACCGCCCTGGCGCGTCCCATCTCTTCCGCAGCCTTCATCCAGGAATTCGACCATCCCCAGAACCCGGTGGACATCCTTCACTACGACATAGCGCTTGAGGTCTTCGAGGACATCGAGGAGATAGAGGGTACCACATCGATTTTAATGGCGTGCGGGGCATCGCCGGTGTCCAGCATCCGGCTGGACCTCAGGCAGCTTGAGGCCGGCGCGGTCTGGGACTCCACGGGGCCCCTGTCCTTCTACCACGATGCGGACTCGATCTTCATCACCCTGGGCGAAACACTCAACCCGGGAGACACCACCGAGGTCTTCATCTCCTATGGCGGAAGCCCCTACCACGAAAGCTGGGGCGGTTTCTGGTTCGCAAACGTGCTCACCTATCACATCGGGGTGGGCATCTACACCCCGGGGCAGAACATGGGCAAGTGCATGTTCCCCTGCTGGGATCACCAGAACGACAAGGCTTCCTTCGACTTTCACATAACGTGCGACGAGGTCGATTACGCGGTTGCCAACGGCGATTCCACGGGGGTGGAGTTCTCGGAGGGCAAAGCCACCTATCACTGGGCGGTCGAACAGCAGATGCCCACTTACCTGGTGGCTCTCAACGTTGGCGACTATGTGGTACTTCACGACTCCACCGACGCCAGGATCTTCTACTACGTCTATTCGTGGGATGTGGAGGACGCCCTGGGAAGCTTCGTGAACGTCGATCTGATGATGGCAAACCTTGAGGGACTTTTCGGTGAGTACCCCTGGGATTGCCGCTTCAGCCTGGTGGAAACCCCGAAGGGCGACATGGAGCACGTTTCACACGTGACCCACGTGGCCCAGGCGGTGAACGGCGACACCAACTGGGATTGGATAATCGCCCACGAGATGACTCACCACTGGTGGGGGTGCTGTGTCACTCCCGCTGAATGGCAGCAAATCTGGCTGAAGGAGGGTTTTGCGACCCTGGGCGAAGCCCTGTGGATGGAGACCTACGGCCAGGAGGCCTACGACGACTACATGGTGAACCAGATAATGAAGCCCTACCTGAACAGCGGAGAGCTTTTCCCCATTTCACAGCCATCGACCCCGGCAGAGATATTCAGCGCCACCACCTACGACAAGGCCGGGGCCGTCCTTCACATGCTTCGCTACGTGCTGGGCGACGACGTTTTCTACAGCACCCTGAACTACTACTTCCAGAACCACATGTTCGGACTGGTCTGGACCGATGACTTCAGGAATGACATCGAAACCCATACCGGGAATGACATCGACTGGTTCTTCGACACCTGGATCCACGGATGGGGGTACCCGATATACGACGTGACCCACTCCGCACAGCCGTCCGGCGCAGGCTGGGAGCTGACCGTCGACCTCGCCCAGACCCAGAGCACTTCCACGATTTTCGAGATGCCCCTGGAGTTCCTGGTACAGGGTGCCTCGGAAGACACACTGGTTGTGATGTGGAACGATCAGCAGGCGCAGAGTGAAACCTGGCAGCTTTCTTTCGAGCCCGTCGAGGTGGTCTTCGACCCCTACAATCACATACTCTGCGGCAACATACTGACAGGCATCGAAGACTTCGAGCTTCCACCGCAGGGGGTGAGCACAGCCTTCGTCTCACCGAATCCAGCCAGCGCGAACATTCTGCTGCAGTGGCCCGGAACCGCTGAAATGACAATCGAGGCCATGATCTTTGACATGAGTGGAAGGATGGTGAGGAACGCCTCCCTTTCCCCATCCGACAGGCACCTGTCCGTTGCCGGTCTTCCCAGCGGTACCTACCTGCTTCAACTCACCACGCACACCGGTATAAGGCAGACCACGAAGCTGGTGGTCATTGACTGAGCCGTTGCAGTCCATCAGTTTTCCAGCGGCTGCCTTCGGGAATGTACTTCCTTGTTGTGCGGTCAGGCGGTGGAACATGCTCTGGAAAGATGATGTGGCTTCCCTGATGGAAGGGCATGACTACGGGTCTATTGCGATTCCCTCTTCTGTCTGACCGATGGGATCGGCAGTTTGGCCGCAATTCTGCCCAGAGCCTCGGATATCCCCTTTTCCCTCACGGCCAGAACGAAGGAAACCGCTCTGTACCGGAGGGAACCGAACCGTCGGGGAACGAAGTTCGAGGGTATGCCTCCCAGCAACCGTAGAGGCGATGCACACCAGTCGTGAAGGGGGCGGAAGACCCGAACCGGATCACCCTCTTCCGAACACCACTTGATCTGGTTCCTTCGAATGGCCGACCTGACCTCGCCCCGGGTGATCAGGGTCAGAAGGGCACGACCCAGCTCTTCGGGGCTTTCCTCGGGAACAACGATTGCGGTGCCTGCCCTTTCCATGTCTTCAGATACTTCCGCTCCCCTTGTGCAGGCCACCGGAATTCCCCTGGACACCCAGTCGATCATTCTCGTTCTGGCTCCAAGCCGGGTTTCGTTGCACGGGATGTCAGCCAGGACCGCTGCTGTGGCCGTATCGTAGATATTTTCAAGCTCTTCCCTCCTTACCCAGCCCCGAAGCTCGTAACGGTCACTGTGGCGGCTGGATGAGGTCATGGATGCGAACTCCTCCACGCCTCTGCTCCAGAAGGGAACAGCGCCCCCCGAACAGGTGAAAACGACCTTTGAGTCTCTTTCCATCACGTATTCAAGAGCCCTGAAAAGCGTGGTGTGGTCGAACCAGCTATTGAACGAACCGGTGCTGATGATCCTGGGGGGGGCATCCGTTTCGGGTCCCCGGGAGAGCGGAACCTCAAGAGCGCAATGTGGAAATGGATGCACGACCCTTGCACCCCTGTTACCGCAATCAAGCCTCCCCAGCAGGAACAACTGCCCGAGAACGGAGTCGGTCTGCCGTGCCGAGGGCGCTGAAAACCTGTCCCCCCGGGCAAGCAGGCTGCGCTCCAGGGCGAGCATCCTGAACATCTCCAGGCGGTTCGTGTGAACATCGGTGCCTGCGAGCTGGATCTCAGCAGGATGCATGCCGTTCATGTCGATCCAGAGGGGAAGCGCGCAGTCAGAGTGCGTCACGGCCTCGGCCGGAAAAGGGCTTATGGCGACAATGCAGTCGAAGGGTCCCCTGTCCCTGAGGAACGCTGACACGAAACCGCCGGGCCGGACCGTCTGCGGGGGGGAACAGACAACGACTTCATGACCCGCGGCCTCCATGGTTGACCTGAACCTTTCGGTCCGGGCTATGCACGCACCATTGCCGGCATTCGGAGAAAAACTGTCGGGGGTGTTCCCGAAGAGGGCGACGCGGCTCATGTGGCCTCGGGCAGAAGCGCCCTGACAGTCAGGTCGGCGCAGTTCGTCCAGGTGTAGCGGCGGTGGACCTCTTTCCTGGCTTCGGTCTGCCCGTGTGTCACTCCCTTTTCAAGGGCTTCACGAATGGCCTGGGCAATGCTTTCGCGGTTCCCGGGATCGAAGGACCATACCGAGTCCTTGAACAGCTCTCCAAGTGAACCCCGGTCGGATGAGGCAACCGGAAGGTTCCAGGAAAAGGCCTCGGGAACGGTTAACCCGAAGCCTTCGTACAGGGAGGGATGCACAAGGCACGCAGCCCCTGAGTAGAGCTCCCTGAGGCGGTCATCATTGAGGTAACCGGTGAAAAGCACCCTTTCCGAAAGACCTTCGGCCATCACCAGGCGCCGAACGCTCTCGGCCCGGTAACCGTCCACACCGGCGATGATGGCCACTGGCGGCTGAAAACCAGAGGCCACAAGCTCACTGTACGCGCCGACAAAGGCCTCGTAATTCTTTCTTGGTTCAACTGTCCCCACGAGAAGGATGTGTTTCCCGCCCGGAACATGACCTTGGTCCCATGTGAAGTGGTCCACGCCCAGGTAGGTGATCCGAACCCTTCCCTCCAGCTCGGGGTGAAGGTTTAAAAGGTCAGCGGCTGTGGTACGGGAATTGGTTACTATGACCCGTGCCCTTTTTACCACACGGGAAAGCCTGGTACGCCAAGCAACGGTATCGGCGGCGTCCTTCTGGTCCGGAAACAGGAAGGGACCCATGTCATGCACCATTGCGGACTGGGGGATGCCCGGGGGAAGCATTCCTCCCAGGGGGTTGTGAACGATCGATATGCCGCGGCGGGCCGCCAGCAGGGGCAACATGCGCTCGGAGAGCTTCCTGGGGAAGGGAAAAGGAACCACTTTCGCGTTCTGAAGCCCCTGAAAAAGCCCGGCGCGAACCTGATCCCGGTTGACCCACACCTCGGACATGCGCCCCGTGCGGTCCAACGACCTCACCATCTCAAGCCCGTACCTGCCTATGCCTGTTGGCCTGTTCAGGTCAAAATCCACATGCAGAGCAAGCGATCGCAACTAATCCTCCCGGGAAGCGAGAGCCCTTACGATTCGTCCGGTTTCAGTTGGCTATCCACCAAAGCCCCTGACGCATCTGCATGTCCACCTCAATCGGAGCCCCCGCGATGGATGCTTCGGCCTGCTCACCCTGGGCAAAGACGACCACTTCATATCCTTCAGGAAGTTGAGGAGTTACGCCTTCCATGGAGGCAAGGAAATCCGACTGCTGTTCGGGAAGAACCCACTGAGATGCGCCTTCAACATCGCCTTGAGCAATGGAGTAAAAAAACTCCTCTGCAACCTGCTGCGGGTTCGTCTGATCAACCCGGGGCGGGGTGGGAGTGGCGGTTGCAGTCTCAGGGTCAGCTGCCATTTCCTCAGGAGCGCCCCCCCCGCAACCTGACAGAACAAGCGACGCAACAAACGTCAATACCAAAGAACGCTGCATTTCAAAACCCCCCCTTACACTTTGAGTCGAATGAACTTGATGGATACATACACCTTTCGGCAAACCGTGAAAACCGCATCTCAGCCGATTCCTGTCGTCTCCGGAATCCTTCGGTAGAACTCCAGGGTTCTCCTCCCAACGTCTTCCCAGGTTGTTCTGGCGTGGTTTTCCGCCATGGTTCTCAGAACCGCTGCGGTTTTCTCGGATGCCAGGTCTCGAATCGCACGAACCCAGGCGTCACCGTCAAGTGCGGGCAAAATGAGCCCGCACCCTCCCACGGTCTCCGGAAGAGCCCCACCGTCAGATGACACGACGGGTGTGCCGCAGGCAAAGGCCTCGAGCACCGGAAGCCCCAGCCCTTCCTCCGAGCTCGGAACAAGGAGGGCGCGTGCCCCTCTGTAAAGTGAGAGCAGGTCGGAGTCGGATAGGTCATCCCTGCAGACGACCATCGGGGATGATGGTATCCGCTGCCCACCCCATTTTTCCACTCCCGCAAGAACAAGTTTGACTTCGGGTACGGATGCCCTGATGAAGGACTCCACAAGGAATGGGATGTTCTTTCTCGGGACGAAGCTGCCCACATGCAGCAGGAAACGGCCGGGCTCAAGCCCCAGACGGCGGAGCAAACCGGGATCGGGCGCACCGGGACTGAACAATTCATCAGGTGCACCGCCAACCGAGCAGACCCTTTCGGGCGAAAGACCGAAGAGCCTGACAGCCCTTTCCGCGGCCCATTCGCTTATGGCGGCAACTGATGCTCCCTGTCTGATAAGGCCTTCGAGCCTTCGGGAGTAGAAAAGGGTTTGTGCCGTATGGGAATCGGGTGTCGTCCAGGGTGTGTCGTCGAAAAAGGTAACCACGGTTTTCCTGCCAAAGCCGAATGGTTGCACCCCCGAGAGATGGATAACATCAGGAGTGCCGGCGAACCGCCGGATCCGCTTCGCCCTGGTGGCTTCAAGCAGGCCTGCTCTGTAAAGGTGCCGCCTGATCAGGGGAACCCTGGTCCAGAATGGAACGGGCAGGACCCTTGCTTCACTGACGGAGGTGACGTTCAGGGCATGGGTTTCGGGGACGTCCAGGGAACAGTGGTCGGGGTTTGCCGCAGTCAGGCCTCTGGAGAGCCCCGCAACCCACCTGCCAACGCCACCCCGGCTATGGGTGCTGATGGTGACATCCAGAACGGTTTTCATTCGGGGGTCCGGATCAGATTACCCCTGGTCCGAGCTGAAACCGGGGGAAGGCTCTTCAATGCTGCCGGATCTCCGTCGGCGGAATGACAGAACAAGGAAGAAAAGCACCAGAGATATCAAAACCATGATGATGGGCAGGACCGCCATGCATGTTTCGATGGAGCCCCGGGAGAGACCCGGGCCGAAAACCCTTGGAGCAAGCCATCGGGCAGCGAAGGGCATGGCGCTGATGAATGCCATCCAGAGAAAGAAGCCCAGAACAGCTCCAACGCAACGAAAGGGAAGGGTGCGCGCCCTGGAGTCGGCTCCGGCATCAATTCCGTTCAGGGCGATGTAGGCGTCGATGGCTGCCTTGGATTCTTTCAGCGGTTGCGAATTGCTTTCACGGTAACACCTGATGGCTTCGATGTACTGCCTGTTCACAAGAAGCTCGTGAACCCGGCCCTGTATGGCGCGTGGGATACCGTCGGCGGAAGCTGTCTCGGGGAGGGTTGTGTCCCGGTCCATCAGAACGCGGGTTCCGCAGCGGATGCAGTATGCGCTGCCCAGTTCCAGTCTGTTTCCGCACTTATGGCAGAAACGCTCTTCACCGTTCATGATCACCCCCTGCTCCAGGCGATGATATACCGGATTTTAACTCCGGGGGCACCAGGATGAGCGCGGCCGTGTCAGTAACTCACCGCAGCGGTGGAGCCCGTTTCGGAGCTGCGTTCGCCGAGAGCGTCCCGGATGCATTCGAGGGCAGCCCCGAGATTGGCCCTTGTAGTGGCGATGTTCATCCGCATGAACCCGTCTCCGCCAGTTCCGAACATGGCGCCGTTGTTCATTCCCACGCCTGCCTTGTGGATGAAGAACTCACTGAGCTGCTCATCGGACATCCCCGTGCCCCTGCAGTCCAGCCAGAGCAGAAAGGTGCCCTCCGGCTCCAGTACCCGAACACCCGACAGGTGCTCGTGTGCATACTCACTGACGAACAGGTAGTTGTCCCAGAGATAGGAAAGGAGCTGCGAAAGCCACTCGCCGCCCTGCTCATATGCGGTCTGGGTGGCCACGATCCCGAAGATGTTGGATCCCGTCAGGTGAAGGTTCCTGATAAAACTTGTGTACCCGGCGCGAAGCCAGGGATCGGCAATAATGATCACTGAGAGTTGAAGCCCTGCAAGATTGAACGTTTTGCTCGTGGCGTAGGCGGCAATGGTTCGGCTTCGGGCTGCATCACCGAGAAGCAGCGTGGGAAAGTGCCGATGGGGCCTGAAGACGATGTCAGAATGAATCTCGTCGGAAAACACAATCAGATCATGCTTTTCAGCGATGTCCATCATCCCCTTGAGTTCATCCCGGCTCCAGACCCTTGCCACGGGGTTGTGCGGGTTGCAGATGACAAGCATGCGTGCATCGGCCGCCCTGCTGTCGAGGTCATCGAAGTCGATGCAGTACCGCCCGTTCCTCAGAACGAGAGGATTCTCAACGGTTGTTCGGCCATTGTTCCTTATGGATTCCTCAAAAGGGTGGTAAACCGGCGGCTGAATGATCACTCCCTCGCCCTCGGCCGTGAAATGCTGCATGGCGAAGTTCAGGGCAGGCACGACGCCCGGAGTCGTGACTATCCACTCCCTCTGGATCTCGAACCCGTAACGGTTCGCGAACCATGTCTCCACGGCCCTGTAAAAGGAATCGGGTATAACCGTGTAGCCAAAGACGCCGTGTCCAGCCCTTTCGCAGATCGCGTCGAGTATGGAGTCGGGCAGCCTGAAATCCATGTCCGCTATCCACATGCTTATCAGGTCGTCACGACCGAACGTGGAATCGAGATAATCCCACTTGAGGCAGCTGGTGTTCCTCCTGTCCACGGAGATGTCAAAATCGTACCGCATCGTAAATGGCTCTCCTGAAATGTTGAAAAGTTTCCTGAAATATACTGAGAACTGACAGCCTTGACACCCACCCAAAAGAATGTCAATATCTCATTCATGCGGAAACAATCATGTCTTCCTGCGGGTTTCATTTGCTGCCTCGTAACAGGGCTCGTTTGTGTCGGAGTGTCCATGGGCATGGAGCCCGCCATCGAGTGGAGCTGCACGGTCACCGGAGGGCGGGAAGCCGTTTTCAACGGTATGTGCGAGGCCGAAGACGGAGGCTTCCTTGTGGTGGGTGAAGCCTCGGGTGGTGACGCCAGCGCGGTGATCGTGTGCAGGATCTCGCCTTCGGGAAACGTCTTCTGGGAGCAGAACTATCTGATGGGCACATCGGCCGCCGCGGGTGGGGTCGTGAGGATCCCCGGCGGCTTCATAGTGGCCGGAACCTGCGGTCAGGGCCAGGAATCCGACGGCTTTCTGATGCGGATCGATGACATGGGGGAGATCGTCTGGCGCTCACGATTCGGAGGCGACGGAACGGATGGCTTCTCACACATATGCCTCACCGAGCGGGGAGATGTTCTGGCCGTGGGCTTCGAGACCGGCGCGGGTGGTTACCGAAACGTATGGATGGTGTGCACCGACCAGGACGGCGCTCTTCTGTGGAGCAGGGAGCACGAGGACCTGGGACATCAGGTTGCATACGGTGCGGATGTGATTCCCGGACGGGGGTTCGTCCTTGCGGGGTCGGACGGCAGCGACGCCTTCCTTCTCTTCACCGACTCCACGGGCAACTGGATCGGAAAGACTCTCTTCGATGACGACGGGATAGAGATGGCACGGGGAGTCCGCAGCCTCCCGGACGGAGGCTGTCTTCTCTGGGGAACCTCAAGGGTTGGCGAGGAAATGCCGTCCGCCCTTTTTGTGAGTTTCGACGCACAGGGCAACCACACATGGCACATGACATGGACCACGGGCGGCGTTGAATCCTGCTGGAGCGCATTTCCCATGGACACCGGCGGTTACACTTTCCTATGCAACTCCAACTCGCCGGACCGTCTCGGGTTCCGTTCAGTTCTGCTCCGGCTTGACCCCTGGGGACAAACGATCTGGCAGAAGGAGATCGACCTGGGCAGACAGACCGAACTGCGCACGATGATGCCAACGCCGGACGGAGGCTTCATTCTCGCAGGAAGGGTTCAGCAGGAGTGCCTTTCGAGAATGCCCGTGGTTGTTTACCTTTCACCGGAAGACCTTCTGAACTGGTAGGTAAAAATGAGCCGTGACCTTCTCAGATCGGGCTGGAAGGCCCTGGAGAGTTTTACAAGCGACCAGAGCCGGGGAGTGCCCATGCCCGAGGTCCAGCCCATGTTTCATGGGGAACCCATTGTCCTGCCCGATACCCGGCCTGACTCCTTTTCGGTTTCCCTGGGGGATGCTGTCGCCCGAAGGGCAAGCCGCAGAGCCTTCCTTCCAGAGCCTCTTGAACTGGCTGAACTTGCCTTTCTTCTCAGGTCGGTTTCGGGAGTCAGGCAGGTCATAAAAAGGCAGGGAGGGGGCGTTGTGACCCTCAGGGCAGCCCCGTCCGCGGGAGCCCGGCATCCGCTCGACACACTTATAGCTGTTTTCGACGTGAATGGCCTTAAACCCGGGCTCTACAGGTACATGCCCCTGAATGACTCCCTCGATTTCACGGGCAGGGTTCCCTCCCCCGCGGAGATGACCTCGGCATGCCTTGGTCAGGAGTTCTGCGGCAGCTCATCGGTCGTTTTTATCTGGACCGCCGTGCCCTACAGGACTGAATGGCGTTACGGCCCGGTATCTTCGAAGCTCATCGCCCTCGACGCGGGTCATGCGTGTCAGAACCTCTACCTTGCGGTCGAGGCCACAGGGGCCGGTACCTGCGCAATAGGCGCCTACGACCAGGAACTCTCCGATGCAATGTGCGGCCTCGACGGAACTGACGAGTTCGTCGTCTACATGGCCCCGGTGGGAAAGGTCAGGAAAGCAGGGAGTTAAGCCCCGTTACCATGCTTTCCGCGCCTGAAAACACCTGAAGGGGACCATTCGCCATCATGTACGCCGGTGTGGTGACAACCCTGTTCTCTATGTCTACCACGGCCTGATCAACCTCACACGGTTCATGAACGGCACCCATTTTCTCCGCTGCCCGTATTGTGTCGTCGTGCCCGCCGAGAGTGAGAGTGACTCCCGGAATGCACCTGGCAAGGATGACCGGCGCTATGCACATTGCTGCAATGGGTTTGCCCATGGCATGTGCGGAACCGACAAAACCTGCGACCGAGGGCAGGACGGTGCAGTTCGAACCCTTTTCAGCGAAGTCGCAAAGAGTGGTTGCGGCTCCAAGGCCTCCGGGGATCACCAGAACGTCGAAATCAGCCATGTCAACACTTTCGAGGGGGATGACGGGACCCCTTGCGATCCTGGCAGCCTCCGCCAGGACCGACCTGGGTGATTCCTGAGCTCCCGTCTGGTGGTTGTGGGACCTTGCCTGAGGCACATCCGGAGCAACGAAAACACAGCTGAACCCTCCCTGTTCCAGCGCGATAAGGGCTGAAACCGCTTCGTGTATCTCGGTCCCATCCTTCACGCCACAACCGGAAAGAAGCACCGCGGCACGCCTTGTGATCACTTCCCTCCTCCGATCCCCAATGGATTGTGCAAAACCACCTGTATGAAGAATAATATAGCGTGCAGAGAGGGGGGGGATTTTGAAGGCAAAGATCGTTTCCGCATGCGTGGCTTTGGTGGTACTGGGGTCGGGATGCTACTACGGCTCACTTCAGGGTGCCCGTACACTTGGTGAGAACGAGCTGTCCGTGTCGGGAGGAGTGGGGCTTCCGGCCTACCTGAGCAGTGACGACCGCCGGGAGGCTGACGCATCGGGAGAGGACGACATCCCGATAAGCCCCTCGCTCTCATTCCTGACCGGAGCCGCGAGAGGCATTGACCTGGGCTTCGCGGCCTACGGCTACGGTCTCGGTCCCCAGGTCCGGGTGGCCATACTTGACCCCGGCATTCGTGAAGCGCTTTCGGTTACTGCCGGGGCGAACTATGTGATCCCTGCAAAGGTCATCGGGGGAAGGGCTTCCCTTGCCGCCGGTTACCTGCTTGGCTCCGACCTCGAGGTCTACGCCGCCTGGGACGCCGGGTACGGGCCTGACGTCATAAACATCCCCGAAGACTCATCGGGGGACTGGGACTGGTCCGGGATGGACGACGGCTTCTACCACTGCATCCGCGCCGGAGCGGTCTACTCGCTTCCCGGTTCTCCGCAGGAAGTGTGGATCCCGGGCGGGCTCACCTTTGAATTTGCGATTCCACTTGACCTCCGCTGGAACATGGTTCTGGTGGGACTTGGAGTGACCTTCTGAGAATCAGCCCCCTCATCGACATGCACGTTCATACCACGAACTCACCCGATGCCGCCCTTACCGAGTCAGAACTTGCACACAGGGCTTCCGCTGAAGGTCTTGCGGGCCTGGGTTTCGTGGCGCATCTCGATTTCCACCCGAGCGATTCCTGCACCGGTTTTTTCGACGGAGCAAGGTATCAGGCCGCCGTGCAGGAAGCGCGGACGCAAAACCCTGAACTCACGTTACTGTGCGGAGTCGAGGTGGGCGAGCCCCATCTCTACGGCTCAAAAGCCATGGATTCCATCAGAGGGAGAAACTTCGATTATGTCACCGGCGCACTGCACTGGCTGGATGACCATCTTGTGCTCGGACCCGATGTTTTTAAAGCTGTATCGCCCCATGAGGTCGCGGAACGTTACTACCGGACCACACTAGAAATGCTTGAAAATCCACTGTTCCACATTCTGGCTCATCTGGGCATTTTTCGAAGGGGCATGGCACTCGCCGGGCTCAACACCTCGTTCGATGAAACGCTTCTCTGGCCCGGTCTGCTCGAGGATGTTCTCGGGGCAGTCATTTCCCGGGGGATCGTCCTCGAGTTGAACACATCGGGACTCAGGCGCCGCGAGAAAACCACATACCCCTCCATTCCCGTTCTGAAGCTCTACAGGTCTCTGGGCGGAACGCATGTAACCCTGGGGTCCGACACTCATCGGGAACCATGGGTTTTCTTTGGTCTCGAAGAGGGACGCAGGATCCTTCTGGAAGCGGGTTTCGAGAACTGCCGGTATTTGCATGACGGGGAGCTCAAGTCGTACCCTTTACACCCCCGGGCAATAACCCGATAGTAACGACGGCGGTAGGGCACCGCCAGGCAAACCGGGAGAGATCCCGGGACGCAAAGCCACGGGTCCTCGCCGTGCAAGGGGAAGCACGGACGGATAGCCGGGTTGCCGTTTGACAAGGCAAACCGGGAGAGATCCCGGGACGCAAAGCCACGGGTCCTAACCCTTGTGGAAGGACAGCCGGGCCGCCAAACGCCCCGCTCAGCGGGGAGCAGGGAGGTGCTCGCGTGAAGCAGCTGGCCATAACAATGGTAGTGCTTCTACCGATGGTGCTGTCGGCCGCCGTAACCGAGACGGTGGTCCCGGCCACCGCAGGTTCCTTTGTCCAGGTGGCAAGGGAAGCTCTGGATGCCGGTGACTGCGAGGCTGCGTACATCCTGTTCCAGGAAGCGCTCGAGAGAGATCCCCACTCTCGTGAGGCCCTGGGTGGTAGGCTTTACGCCTACGCAACCATGGGAGCAGGAATGGAGTCCGTCTCAGTGGCAGGCCTGAACTAGGCCGACAGCCGCACCGGGGGGGCGGGAAACCGCCCCCCCACGGTTGTAACCGACTCCCCGAGTTATTAAGATACCCGGACACTTGCCGATCGCACCGGAAGGATTCCCTGGAGACCATGACCCTTTTTGTGTTCTGGATAAGTGTGGGGATGATCGTGCTGCCGCTGGCGGGGTACCCGGCCCTGCTTTTTGTGGCGGGCAGGCTTCGAAAGAAAAGAAAGACCAGCCCCTTCTCCGTTCTTCCCAGGGTAACCTGCCTCGTGGCAGCACGGAACGAGGCAAGCTGCATCGCCCGCCGCATCGAGAACCTGCTCTCGCAGGACTACCCCGCCGGACTGCTGGAGATAATCGTCGGCTCCGACGCCTCGACGGATGATACGGATGAGATCGTGAAGTCATATTCCGACCGGGGTGTTTTTCTGCACAGGTCGGAGGAGAGGGCCGGCAAATCCGAGATCATGGTCAGGCTCAGGGACCTCGCAAAAGGAGAGATACTTGTTCTTACCGATGCAAACACGGTGTTCAGGCAGGACACCGTCACACGTCTTGTCGGACCCTTTTCAGACCCCGCCGTTGGTTGCGTGGACGGCTCAAGACGGAACAGCCTGACCGTGGAAACCTGCGAAAGCGCGTACTGGCGCTACGAAACCCTTCTCAAAAAAATGTGCGGCCGACTCGGCTCGGTCCTTGGCTCGACGGGAGCCGTTTTTGCCCTGAGAAAAGGGCTTTTCATGCCCGCCGGACCAAAAAGGGCCGATGACTTCGAGATCGGGGTGATGGTCAGGATGCAGGGGAAGGAGTGCGTTTTCAACCCGGCCGCTCTCGCTCTCGAGCCTTCGGACAGCGATCAGTCACAGTACAGGCGCATGGTGAGGATCGTGGCCCAGTACTTCGGAATGGCTGTGCGATTCTTTTTCATGGCGCTGGGCAGGGGCAGGTTGTGGCTCGCCCTGCAACTCCTTCTTCACAAGATACTCAGGTGGCAGATCGGCGTATTCGCGGTTCTGGCCGTAGTATCACTTTACCTGCTTGCAGGCACAGCACCCTTTTACAACGTGCTGTTCTGGCTGTCGGTGCTGTTCAACCTGGCGGCGATGACCGGCGCCGTTCTCAGGCGGGGTCTTCCCGGCCTGTTCCTTATGCCCTACTACTTCTGGCTGATGGGGATCTCGGCCATTCACGGAATGGCAAAGCTGCTACTGCGCGGACCCACTCTTCTCTGGGATCACGAGCCTAGAAAGTAGCCCCTCAAAATCAACTGTTCCATCTGCCCTCTGGAAGGTTTCCACCAGCGTGGAGATCAGGCGCGGCAGAGCCAGCCCCGATCCGTTCAGGGTGTGGACGAACATGGGTTTGCCTCCCCCGTCGGGTCTGAACCGGATGTTTCCCCTTCTCGCCTGGAAGTCGTGAAAATTGGAGACCGAAGACACCTCAAGCCACTTTTCCTGCCCCGGCGACCATATCTCCAGATCGTAGCACCGGGCGGCTGAGAAACTCAGATCCCCCGAAGCGAGAAGCAGGACCCGGTAGTGAACCCCAAGATGCTCGAGAAGGCCTGCAGCGTGAGCAAGCATGGACTCATGCGCGTTGCGTGACCCTTCCGGGTGAGTGAGCCAGACCATTTCCACCTTTTCGAACTGGTGAACCCGGTTCAATCCCCTGGTGTCCTTACCGTAGCTTCCGGCCTCCCTCCTGAAGCACGGCGTGTAACCGCAGAGCTTCACCGGCAGAGCCGATTCGGAAAGCATCGCTCCCCGGTAGAGGTTCGTTATGGGGACTTCGCCGGTGGGGATGAGGAAAAGGTCGTCCCGCTCGAGCCGGTACATGTCCTCTTCCAGTTTTGGAAGCTGACCGGTTGCGGTGACCGACTCGCGTGATGCAAGGAAAGGGGGCCAGACCTCCTCCATTCCAGCGACATGGTGATTGTCCAGCATCCAGTTTATGAGCTTCCGCTGAAGCCGGGCCGCCCATCCCCGAAAGAGGATGAAGTTCGAGCCGGCTATCTCCCCTGCGGCCTCGGGTTCGTACACACCCTTCATGAGCTCCCAGTGCGGTCTGGGGGCGAAATCGAAGACCGGAGGGGCGCCCCAGCGCCGGATCTCATGGTTGGCGTCTTCCCCGCCAAGCGGGACATCCGGGTCGGGGATGTTTGGAATGGAGAGCTGTATGTCGAGCATGCTGGTTTCAAGGGCTTTTGTGTCACGCTCGATAAGGGCGATCCTCTCCCCGGTGGCCCTGCTCTCCTCCATGGCCTCTTCTGCGGGCTGCCCGGCCTTCTTGAGGGCCGAAACCCTCAGACTCAGAGAGTTGCGAAGTGCCCGGAGTCCGTCGGCCTCAGAGCTTGCGACCCGAAGCCTTTCGTCCATTGAGAGCCACTCATCGAGCAAACAGACGCATTTCTTGGCCGCAACCGCCTTTCGAACCCTTTCGGGATCGTTCCTCAGGATCATCCTGTCAATCATGGCTCCCCAATCACCGGCGCAGCAGCGCCGGAACAAAGACCAGTGCCCCGAGAACGGCGGCACCGATGGCGGAGATGAGGACCGCCGCCGCCGCCGCGTCCTTGGCGTCCCGTACAAGCGGGTGCCTTTCCGGGGAAACCCTGTCCGCGAGTTTTTCGACTGCTGTGTTCATGGCCTCGGCGCTGAGAACCAGCGCGGATGCCAGCACCAGAAGGGCCCATTCCAAAGTGGAGAGACCCACAACGAAACCCGAGGCGACAACAACAAGAAGGACCGCGGCATGAACCCGTGCGTTCCTCTGGGTTTGAAGCAGGAGAAGGATCCCCCTGAAGGCGTGACCGAAACTGTCAGCCGTTGCGCCCATTGCCTTCGTAGAAACCTTTCACGGCTGTCACGACCGCCTTCAGCTCTTCAGCGGTGAGCTCGCCGAAAACGGGAAGGGATATGACATCGGCGCTTGACGCCTCGGCAACTGGAAAGTCACCCCTGCGGTAGCCCAGGTACTCGAAGCATTTCTGCTGGTGAAGGCAGAGCGGATAGTACACGGCGCAACCGATACCCTGTGACCTGAGGTGTTCGAGCAGCCCGTCCCGGTTCTTCACCCTGAGAGTGTACTGGTTGTAGATGCTCTCCGCGCCTTCGGCAATGACGGGTGTTCTCACATGGGACAGGTTTTCGAAGGCCTTGTCGTAGAATGCCGCATTGGCCCTGCGACCGACGTGCCATGATTCGAGCCTTCTGAGCTTGACCCGGAGGAATGCCGCCTGCAGAGCATCGAGCCTGCTGTTGGTGCCAACGGTGGCATGCATGTAGCCCTGCCCCCCGTGCTCCCGTAAAAGAACGAGCTGGTCCGCCAGCTCCGCGTCGTTCGCCGTCAGCATCCCGCCGTCACCCAGGGCTCCGAGATTCTTCGAGGGGAAGAAGCTGAAGCACCCGAGCCGCCCCATGGACCCTGCTTTTCTGCCCTTCCAGGAAGCACCCACCGACTGGCAGGCATCCTCCACGACAGGAAGCCCCCATCGCTCGCACACATCCTGTATTGCATCCATGTCCGCGGTCTGGCCGAAGAGATGAACGGGTATCACCGCCGCCACCCTGGTCTTCATGACTCGGTGGACGACGCCCCTGTCAGTGCACGCGCAGTTTCGGTTGAGCCACGACTCGAGTTCCCGGGCATCCATGTTGAAGGTGTCCTCCCGGATGTCAACGAAGGCAGGAACACCCCCGGCCCTGACGACGGCTCCGGCTGTGGCGAAGAATGTGAACGGGGTGGTCACGGCTATCTCACCGGGCGCCATGCCAACGGCCTGCATGGCGAGGATCAGGGCGTCGGTGCCGGAAGCGCAGCCAACCGCCCTGCGTGTTTCGCAGTATCCGGCGAATTCGGCCTCGAGCATGTCCAACTCGGGGCCCTTTATGAATCGGGATGTTTCAAGGGCATCCCTGAACACCGCGTTCAGCTCGTCAAGTATCGGCACATGCTGCCTGTGTATGTCCAGCATGGGAACCTTCATAAAACTTCCTTTCCCGGGCTCAATGGGCGCCTGCGCCCGTCAGCACCACTTTCACCGTTCTCATGAGTATTTCGATATCGAGAAACAGTGACTGGTTCTCGATGTAGAAAAAATCGAACTTCAGTTTTTCAGCCACATCCTCGAGGGAAGAATCGTATTCCAGTTTCACCTGGGCCCATCCCGTAAGTCCGGGTTTTATCGTCAATCTTTTGTTGTAGAAGGGAAAAACGAGCCTGAGCCTGCTTATGATCTCGGGTCTTTCAGGCCGTGGCCCAACGAGCGACATGTGACCCGCGAGGATGTTAAGGATCTGGGGAACCTCATCAAGCCTTGTCTTGCGGAGCCAGGCTCCCGCCCTGGTTACCCTGGGGTCGTTCCTGCCTGCCCAGACCGCGCCGGAGCCGGACTCGGCATCCTTCCTCATGCTGCGGAACTTGATGATCCCGAATTCCCGTCCGCCCTTTCCCACCCTTGTCTGCACATAAAAAACAGGACCCGGGCTGTCGAGCTTCACTATGATGGCCAGGACCAGCCACAGGGGAAGTCCTGCGAGGAGGACCAGCAGACAGATCGAAAAGTCCATGACCGTCTTTACGAGTCTCTCCCAGTTCTTCAGCCTCTCCGGCAGAAGCTCCATGAGAGGCTGGCCCAGTATCTGGGTTGAGTGAACATGGCCCGCGATAACGTCGAAAAGGTCGGGAACCACCTTAACCCTTATCCCCCTGCCTGCGGCAGGCAGCAGAAGGCCCAGGATGTCGTCGTGAAAGTTGCTGGCGATGGTGACCAGTATCTCCTCCACGCCGAACTTCCCGATCAACCCGTCAAGATCGTTCATGTCGCCTGCGATGCGGTCGTCAATCTCTTTTTCATGCCCTTCGCCCGGAGGCGTAACGAACCCGACGATTCTGTAGCCCAACGTTCTGTTGGCCTCGATGAACGACACGAGTTCTGAAGCCCTTCTGCCGCAACCGATCACCAGGGCGTTCCTTTTCACAAGCCCGCTTTTGGCCCAGCGTCTTTCGAGCAGCCTTGCAGTTGCCCTTGCAACGAAGAGTAAAAAGAGAAGGAGGCCGTAGTAGATGAAAAACACCCACCTGCCCACGGAAATGGTCGGGCTTATCAAGAAGGCCCCCAGGGAAAGCAGCACGATCCCAACGGTGACCTGCTTGAAAACAAGGCTCATCTCGTCGGCCCAGCCCAGGTCCCACTTCATCCGGTATATGCCGGTAACGAAGAAAAGGAAGATCCAGAACGGAACCGAAACCATGCTGCCCGAGGCGATGACCAGGGAAGACATGGATGTGGCGTCCTGGAAGAGCCCGGTGTTGAACTTGATCGCCCCCGCCATGAACATGGCCAGGAACACTGCAACGGAATCAAGGCAAACGGCGAAGACCAGAAGAAGCTTTCTCACCTTGAACCCCTGAAGAGGTGCCTGCGGAAGGTTCCGAAGGCCTTGAGGTTTCGTTTCCCCTCGGTGAGGGGATGCAGAAGGGATTGAACCACCTTTGCGGCGATGTATGACGGCCTGAGATAGAACTTTTTCCTTGCGTGGTTACAAAAACTCACAAGCTCTTCCGCCGGGAGCCCCGGCAGGTCGACGACGCAGTTGTGCAACCCGTCCGGCGTGAGCCACTGTGAGTAATCAGTGGTTCGAAGCATGCCCTGGCGCTGGTACTGATCGTAGAGCCTGGTTCCCGGGTAGGCCATTATGGGAAAGAACTGGGCCGTGTCAGGCCTGAGTTTCATGGCCATCGAAAGCGTCTGCTCCATGGTTTTTCTTGTTTCGCCGGGGTTCCCTACCATGAAGCAGCCGTGAACCATCAGCCCCGCTTTCCTGGCCCGGGTGGAAAAGTCCAGGTTCTGCTGAACGGTAGTGCCTTTCGAAACACCATTAAGGATCTCCTGGCTGCCGGATTCGTAACCCACGATGAGCATGCGGCATCCCGCCGCCTTCATTGTTCTCATGGCTTCGAGGGAAAGGTTGGCCCGGGTATTTGCCGTCCAGGGAAGCCGGTTCCCCGCAGCGGCAATTGCGGAAGCTACCTGTGAGACCCTGGAACTGTCCACGCTGAAGGTGTCGTCCTCCACCACTATCTCCCTGGCCTGGGGGAAGTACTCGGCGATGAGACGGAACTCGGCGGCGACATTCCCAGCGCTTCGCGCCCTGTACCCCCCGGGGTGAAGGACCTGTGGCCAGACGCAAAACGAACACTTGTAAGGACATCCCCTGCTGGTGATGGTCATCACGCTGGGGTACCTGGCTGCGGCGAAGAAATAGTCTTCCGGTCTCAGGTGCCTTCGGTAAACGTCGGCAAGGAAGGGAAGACTGTCGAGGTCTTCCACGAGCTCGGGTGGGCCTGTCAAAACGCCCCCGTCCGGAGTGTTCACGCACAGCCCCGGTACCTTCATGAGGTCTTCTCCTGAGGCGGCGCGAACCAGCGAGATGTCGTACTCCCCGACGGCCACTGCATCTGCGAAGGGCGCCCGGGCAAGTACCTGAATGGGGAGGGCGCTGACGTGGGTGCCAACCAGGACAAGCCGTGTGCCGGGCAGACCCATTTTAAGCCCTTCGGCCACCTCGAGGTCACTGTTGATCGAAGGCGTTGATGTGTCCATGACCAGCAGTTCGGGTCCGAAATCTCCCACCACCGACGAGAGGTCCTCCCGGCGGATACCCCTGGCGGGGCAGTCCAGGAACTGAACGGTGTGACCGGCCCTTTCAAGGCCTCCCACGAGGTAGGCAAGCCAGAACGGCCAGTACATCGTGCCGCTCTTCACAATGGCGGGTGAACGGGAGGTTCTGGAAAACCTGCCGTTCATGAAGGGGGGGTTCACCACCGATATTCTCAAGGAAGCCCCCCGATGATCCCGGCGTAACTCCGGGCTGTCTTTTCCCATGAAAACGATGAAGCC
Source organism: candidate division Hyd24-12 bacterium UBA6080 (assembly GCA_002436025.1). Classification (GTDB taxonomy): domain Bacteria; phylum Fermentibacterota; class Fermentibacteria; order Fermentibacterales; family JCC-6; genus UBA6080. The sequence goes on along the minus strand of DIXM01000011.1, from coordinate 81,577 downwards.
CTCCGGATGGCGAGGGTTCCCATTTCCGAAAGCTCGAACGGTGTCGCCACGGACAGCACAGCGATACCCCTGGCAATGTCCGTGACGGAATAGGGGTCAACAGGCACCCCGGTGTCACCGGCGAGTTCCTCGAGGGCGGTGCCTTTGGAGATCATTACCGGAGCTCCGGATGCCATGGCTTCAAGCGCCGGCAGACCGAATCCCTCGTACACCGAAGGCATCAGAAGGGCGCGGCATGAGAGGTAGAGGTCCTTGAGTTCGGTGTCGGACACACCAGAAAGCACGGTGATCCTTTCAGCCGCCGGATTCGTGGACAGGTGGGTCCGGAACTCGCGAAATGCCCTGTCGTTCCTTACGGCCATCACCATTGGGGGAGTGTCGCGGTTCATGGCCCACACCCTGCCGTACGCGGTGAGCAACCTTGGCAGGTTCTTGTAGGCCCTTGCGTTTCCCACCACCAGAAACGGGCCGTTCTCCCTCCCTTTCACTCTCCCGTCGCCTGCCGAGAAAAGCGACTGCCCCTCCCCGGTGACGAAAACCTTGTCTGCGGCATCGGGAAACCTTCTGCCAATGTCCCTCTGTGTCGTCACGCCGGGACATGCTATTGCAGAGGCGTGTGAGGCGCTTCTCCCGATGATCGCACGAAAACGGCGCCGGTAAAGGGCGTTCCTGATGATCCCGTTGCCGAAGTAGCAGGGAACACTGAGGACCATCAGGTCATGGACGGTGATGATCGTGGGAACGCCTGCGGGGGTCGGCCCCGCCAGTGAGAAATTGACATAGGCATCGGGTTTCAACCTGCGGAAGAGGGGGGACAGTCTGGCATCCTCCCCCGGCTTGAACCGGGGAACGGTGCTGTGGATCACTTCTACGCCCAAGGGTTCAAAGTGACACGCCGCGGAGGGATGAACGAGAACGGCCATGTCCCAATCCTCACGCAGCCGCGCAAGTTGCCCGGTGACCTCCGTGGAAAAACGTGTGATACCGTCTACGGTCCGCTGTGCCGCCCTGGCGTCCAGCAGGATTCGGGTGCTCACCTTGCGAGGCCTCTTTTTGCCAGCTCGTCCGTTGCCTTGTCCACCATGTCGACCGAGGTCTGTCCCAGCACCCAGCTGCAAAGGTCCCTGACCCCCTCGCTGAAAGGGATCTCGGCCTTGAACCCAAGAAGCGATGCGGCGAGGGACACATCACCGAAACAGTGCCTGATGTCGCCTGCCCTGAACTGGTTGCGTACGGTGAACGGGATGTCGTCCCTTCCGAGCTGCCTGGCTATGGCCTTGCCCACCTGCAGAATGGAAACCTGGTTGCCGGTGCCCAGATTGATGACCCTTCCGTCCGACTCACTGTTCTCAAGCGCCAGCAGACAACCCCTGACAAGGTCGCGGACGTGAATGAAATCCCTGCTTTGGCCACCGTCCTCGAACACGACAGGCGAGTTCCCGTTCAGAAGGCGGGAGGCGAAGATGGCTCCCACCCCGGTGTAGGGGTTGGAAAGGGCCTGCCTTTCACCGTAGACATTGAAAAACCTCATGGCTGTTGCGGGTATCCCGTAGGCATCGCCGACGGAGAGAAACAGCTCTTCATGATCGCGTTTTCCCACGGCATAAACGCTTGTGGGAGCCAGGGGCTTGGATTCAGGAGTGGGCACCGGGACGCATGTTCCGCCGCAAAGCGGGCAATGCATCTCCCAGTCATGCCTCGCGAGCTGCTCGGGGCGCCTGAGTCCCGGGTTCACAGGCCCGCAGTTGCCGCAACTGTAAGCCCCCTCGCCGTAGATGGACATCGAGCTCGCCACAAGCATCTTGCGTATGCTGTCCCTCTTCTTGAGGGCTTCTTCGAGTACCACCGCCGCTCCCATGGAATTGATGGATGTGTAGCGGGTGATCTCGTACATGGACTGTCCCACTCCGACCGCAGCGGCGAAGTGTATCAGAAAATCGGCCCCATCCAGCGCAGCAGATACGGCCTCCGGGTCGCGAACATCACCGACAATGAGCTCTATCCGGGGATCAAGGTAGGACGGCCTTTTCCTTCCCTCGCCGTGAACCTGCGGATCGAGCGAGTCGAGCGCCCTCACGCGGTACCCCGAGGCGAGAAGGAGGTCGGAAAGGTGAGAGCCGATGAAGCCGGCGCCGCCGGTAACAAGCACAAGTCCGTTCATGTCGTATGGTTCTCCCGTCAGATAATGGTTCGGGGATCAAACCCGGAGGCTCAAAAATACAACACAGAGCAGCGGGTGAACAGGACGGGAGAGTGAGCCGGGAAGATGGTTTACCGCTTGTTCCCTGCCCTGTCGGCTGTGGTGGCCCGAAAGACGGACACGTCAGGGAAGAACGCTGGGTACAGGCAAGATCACTGGGTAAGGTAAAGCACCGACATGATCAGGGAGATCGCGGTCATGGTCAATGCGATGTATTCACTGTTTGCGGCAATCCATTTGTACTTGACTTCAATCGTGCTGTTGGGCTGTACAACGAATGTGTCAATATCAAGATTCTCAACGTTTCCTGATGGCGTACTGACAATGACATTGCCTCTGTTCGCTTCGTTCAGGTAACCACCTGCGGCCTGGATGTACCAGCTGACAGTGGAGGTAGGGTTGAAGGGGATCATTCCCGGTGAGTAAACCGCACCGCTCACAAAGACCGATTCATCCTGATACGCCAGATTCAGGGTGTCAAATGGAGCAACCGTGTATTCGGTGAAACCCCTGTTCTGATCCCACAATGGAACAGTCCTGTCGTCGCGGGAAGAGATGTAGGATTGCTCAAGGTTGACGTCGCCTCGGAGAATGATGAATTCATGCAGCAAATCGGACAAACTGGTTCCGTCCGGAGCTATGTCGACCGTGATTATCGAGCCCCGATAGTTGACGAACACGGGATTACTGCAGGGAAACATCTCCACTACGCTCAGGTTTCCCAGAAAGGGATCATCCCTGAACCTGTTGGTTTCCGCGGAAAAGGAAAGATCAACGGGAAGGGAATCGTCCTGCTGGCTGACAGCTCGCCCCAAATGGCTTCCGTAGAAAACAAGGCCGCCGCTTTCGAGAACAAGATCGGATACTCGAGAAGTAGCGGAAAGGATGTAGTTGCCCGGGTTGCGCACCATCCCGCGAATCGCAACTGACGTGACCCGTGGTTTGTGGAGCGTCAGGCTGATTTGCAGGGATGACGAATAGTACTGCCTGACCAGTGCGTCGAGCCTGGCCTGTGCTTCGCTGATAGTGGCACCCGCCACATCAATGGAGCCAATTCCGGACACATTGATGTATCCGTCCGTTGTCACTGTGCACATCTCGGTGGGGAGGATCCCGCAGCTGAAAAGGTACTCGCTTAGACCGCCCTCGACCGTTGTTTTCAGAATATCCGACACATCAAGAAGGTACTCGTCTCTGTCGACGAGAACGAATGCGTGATCGGGGAGGCTTGCTGCCGCTGAAGACAGGTCTTCCTGGGACTGAAACGCTGAAGAAAGCGAAAAGAAGTTTCCGCCGTTACTTGAAAGCAGTCCCAGTTTCAAAACAATAAGCATCAACAGCATCTGAACCCCTCAATCACCTTGCATACACTACTTTATTGCGAGTGCGATCAGTGAACCACAGCCACTGCAGGTTTAGAAAAAAACAATACATCCCGTGCACCGGATTGTCAATTTTACTGCTTCATACTCCGGGGAGAGAGAAATGGTGAACTAGCAGGCTGTTTGCCTGACGCCAAAATCACATGGGCCAACCTTTCGGCACAGCTTTCGGGGGTTCTGCTGCTGATAACAAAATCCCTGCCGGCATCACCCAGTTCATTTGATAAGCCTTCATCGCTGATGATCTCAAGGATCAGATCCCTGGCTTCAGATGCAGGATCATGAAACAGTAAACCGGTTTCCCGGTTCCGAATGTTGTCGGCGAACCCCCCGGAGTTTCGGGCGACGACGGGTTTTCCGCACGCCATGGCCTCGAGGGGGACGAGACCGTAGGGCTCGTTGTGCTGAAAGCATAGAACAGCCTTGGCGCTTCGGTAAAGCCCGAGAAGAGATTCGTCGCTGATGGCCCTTTCAATTCTCAGATCTACGTTGCTCCGGGCAGCAAACCGCTTCAGTTTCTCTCCATAACCGGGAAACTCCCGATCAGCGGCAATCACAATCGGAGGGCGAATCGACCTGGGCAGAAGCGATACTGAGCGGATGGCGGCATCATGACCCTTGAACGGCCAAAGGGCGCCGACTGAAAGCAGATGGCTGCCTTTTACCTTTAACTCCCCAGGTGAAAAAAAGGCAGAATCCACACCCGGATAGACCATTTCAGCCTCGACACCGTAGACACTCCGCAACCTGTTCCTCATGTACGGGGAAAACGTCGCCACTGTCCCGGCCGCAGCGACGGATTTTCTGTCCATCTGCCTCTCCCTTCTTTCCAGAGGAAGAAGGAGCTGGTCGCCCAGCAAACTCCCGGTTCTTCTGATTCGGGGCTTTTCGTAAAGGTGCCTGGGGTATTCGTAACAGAAGTACACAGAAGGTATCGAAAGATGGTCCAGAACCGGTGGAGCAGCGATTATCATGCTGTTGTGCACGAGGGCGATTTGTCCCTCACTGTTCATCTCCGAGGCGATTCTTACACACAGTTCACCAAATGAGCGTAACCTGTTCATTAGAAGCAGGGGTGCAAACAACCTCGAAACACCCGACAATCGTTTTCCCTGGGGAAAGCTGTGCCGTCTGAGGGCTGCGGTTTGAAGATTGGGAAACTCGACCGCTCCCTCTACTGAATGAATGTGCCATGAGAATCTGTGTTGAAGGATGCTGATGTTTTGTGAGGCCAGCCTGGCTCCGCCACCGCTGGGAAGCATGTGGAAAGCTGCTATATTCATGCGGGTTGTTTCCATTGATTGAATATAGTGTCGGGTTGAGAAAGTGACCCGGGGAGGTTTTTTTGACCTGCACGGTGATTGTGCTGAACTGCAATGGGGCGCATTTTCTTTCGGACTGTCTTGACTCCCTTGAGGGACATATTCCTCTAGACTGCAACGTAATGGTGGTGGACAACGGCTCAACCGACGGGTCCCTGGCCCTTCTGGACAGCAGTTATCCATGGGTTCGTGTTCTTGCAATGGGAACGAACCTTGGGTTCACCGGAGGCAACAACGCCGGGGCAAAGGCCTCAGAGTCGGAGATCGTGGCCCTTCTCAACAACGACACACGCGTTGCGCCGGACTGGCTTTCCAATCTACTGAAGCCTTTCGCCGACCCGGACGTGGGTGCGGTGACAAGCTCGATGCGACGCTTTGGTGATGTGTCGACCATTGACTCGGCCGGTGGAAGCATCGACGCACTGGCTTACTGCATGGACAGGGGACGGGGTGAGCCCGCTTCAAAGTGGGCTGTCTTTGATGAGGTTCTGTTCCCCTGCGGCGGGGCAATGGCGGTTCGCAGGGCGGCGCTTGAGGAACCGGATCGGATCTTCTGGAACGAGCTGTTCGCCTATTCCGAGGACATGGATCTGGGCATTTCTTTGTGGCGCAGGGGCTGGAGGGTTGTCTACCAGCCGAACGCATTGGTGGAACACCACTACAGCGGAACGTCCGGCAGAAACAGCACCTTCAAGAACCGATACACCGCCCGCAACAGAGTGCTGGTGCTTCGCAGGCACCTTTCTCCGGGGGCAAAAAGAATGCTTCTGCCTTTGCTGATCGTCTGGCAGCTCTTCTGGTTTGCCTTTCTGCTCACACGGGGGGATTTTTCAAGACTGAGAGCCATTATTGCAGGGACCGCGGCCGGTCTCAGAGCGAAGCTGCCCGTCTCGGGAGCGCTTACGGATTCCCTTACCGGTGAAGAGGTCATGCTTGAGTTCATTGAACCGGCTGAGGGCACTGCTGTTCGCAGGTTTTTCTGCAGGATGATGACAAGGGGAATGAGGGGAAGTGTGAGACGAATGAGAATGATCCGAACCCGTGAGGAAAGCCGGTAATGACCTGCACGGTGATCATACTGAACTACAACGGGGCGCATTTCCTTCCGGACTGTCTTGACTCCCTTGAGGGAAACACTCCTGAAGGCTGCAGCGTCATGGTGGTGGACAACGGCTCAACCGACGGGTCCCTGTCCCTTCTGGAAAGCAGGTATCCATGGGTTCGTGTTCTTGCAACGGGAAAGAACCTTGGGTTCACCGGAGGCAACAACGCCGGGGTAAAGGCCTCAGACTCGGAGATCGTAGCCCTTCTCAACAACGATACACGTGTTGCGCCGGACTGGCTTTCCAATCTACTGAAGCCTTTCGCCGACCCGGGCGTGGGTGCGGTGACAAGCTCGATGCGACGCTTTGGTGATTTACTGACCATGGACTCGGCTGGTGGCTGCATGGACGCGCTGGCGTACTCCCGGGACAGGGGGCGCGGCGACCCCGCCTTGAACTGGAGTGTCTCCGATGAGATACTATTCCCCTGCGGAGGGGCAATGGCGGTTCGCAGGGCTGCGCTTGAGGAACCGGATCGGGTCTTCTGGAACGAGCTGTTCATCTATTCCGAGGATATGGACCTGGGCATTTCCCTGTGGCGCAGAGGCTGGAGGGTTGTTTACCAGCCGAGTGCAATGGTTGAACACCACTTCAGCGGAACGATGTCGAAGGTTGTCCCAAAGAAGGAAAGGCTCTGTAACAGAAACAGGATACTGGTACTCAGAAAACACCTTTCCAAGAGCGCCATGCGCGGAGTTTTCAGTGTTCTTTTCGCATGGCAGCTGATCTGGCTTCTGTCCCTGCTTGTCAGGGGCAGGTTTTTGATCTTCAGAGCGGTTCTTGACGGCACCGCTGCCGGGCTTCGGGAAGCTCTCCCTTCGACCATCCCAAACAGCATTCCGGGAGATCAGGTACTGCTCAGGTTCATGGAGGAACCGTCACAGGGCGGTCTTCGAGGCCTCTTCGCAAGGCTTTGTCGCAAAAACCTCACCAGAGCTTCAGGCTCATCAGATGAACCAAACAGAATCCGGAATTGTGATACGCAGCAGCGGTAACCATCGCGGGCTCCCGGGGGGAGTGAACTACGCCGGTTTTACCAGGGCCGCGCTGGGACTGGGACATGCCGCCAGGGGATACATCAGCGCTCTTGAGGGGATGGGAATCGATGTTCTGCAGATTGACGCCAGGGAACTGCTTCCCGGTAGATCAGAAGAAAACAGAGGCCACCTCTCCTCCATTGTAAAAAACAGCAACGCACTTCATCCCGTGAACATCGTCCATATCAATCCCGATCTTCTCAACACTTTCAGAAGCGAGGTCGGTGCCGGATTCTTCAAGAACCGTTACACAATTGGCATATGGGCCTGGGAAACCGAGAGCTTTCCCGATAAATGGCACGACAGGTTCGCCCTTGTGGATGAGATATGGGTCGGGGGCAGCTTCATGGCCAGAGGAATATCAATGGCCTCGCCGGTTCCGGTAATACTCATACCTCATGTGGTCCAACCGGAGAAAGTTGAGGCCAACCGGGAAAGGTTCGGGCTTAAGGCAGACGATTTCATTTTCCTTTTCTCTTTTGATTTCAACAGCTCGTTGAGCAGAAAGAACCCTCTGGCTCTCATCGATGTTTTTCGCAGGGCATTCAAACCGTCACAGCCCGTGCAGCTGGTCATCAAATCACAAAACGGCACTTTGTGCCCTGACCAGATGAACATGCTCAGGGAAGCAGCAGAAGGTATTAATGTTTTATTTATTGATAACTGTTTTGATGACAACACTCTGTTAGTATTGACAAAATCTTGCGACGCATATGTGTCACTTCATCGTGCAGAAGGGTTCGGACTGGGGATCGCCGAGGCAATGGCAATGGGAAAACCGGTCATCGCCACCGGCTGGAGCGGCAACATGGATTACATGAACGTATGCAACTCCCTTCCTGTGAAGTTTACACTTGCGCCTCTGGAGCAAACCGACACACCATACGAGAAGGGATCGTTATGGGCTCTTCCTGACATTGATGACGCAGTTTTGAAACTGCAGTTCGTCTTCATGAACCAAAAAAAGGCCAGGGAGATCGGTGAGATCGCCGGCGAGTACATGGCCAGATTCCATGGTCGTTTTGCCATTGGAACCCAGATCGAGCACAGGTTCAGGTCTGCCTTTTCGGGGAGGATACACGGCTTCCGAGCCCAAAACGCCACTGTCTCATCGGATTTCGCCGTCACATGCAAAAACAGGGCGGCCATGGCGTTGATCAGATCCTGTTCCGTCCTTCTGAAAGTGGTTCCCGGCAGGATGGTTAAACTCCGCCGAAAACTGCGTGAAACAAGCGAGCGTGCTTTTTCTTCCATGTAGTTCTGTGGTTGAGTTCCCCTGAACCTCCGTGGTTATATTCAGTGTTCGGCTTGATCAGGCCGGTTCACCGAAAGGAACCGTGATGCCAGACAACTCCAGGCATGCTTGTTCCAACGAAGGCATCTCCTCGTCGCCCACGCAGCCTTTCAGCAGAGCATGCGTTGTTCTTGCCGGAACACTCCTGCTTTACTTCACGGCTTGTATCCTGATGCTGCCCGGTTCCATGGTTCTTCCGATGATGCTGCTTCCAGGTCTTCCGTTCCTTTTCTTTTTCATGCCCGATCCACGGAGGTGGTTCCTGCTGCTGCCCCTCGCGATAGCTCTCGGATACACTGAGATAAGTCTAGGCCCGTTCCCTCTTCTGCTTGCTGTTGCTTTTCTGTTTTTCGGCTATCTCGTTTATTTTCTGGCGAAGACAGCATCATATTCCCCTGCACCGCCGTTCGGCGTTTTCTCGCGACTCCTGCTGTTTGCGTATCTTGCCCAGATGACCTCACTGTTCGTTTCAATTCATGTAAACGGTCAGCATGTTCTCAACGCCGTTCGTGAGTCCCACAAGTTTTTCATTCCGGCGTTGTTGCCACTGATCATCCTTGACTGGTACGGTGAAAAGGGATGGTTCGACCGAATGCTGAAAGCGTTCGTGCTGACCTTGCTTGTTCTTTCGGTTTACGGTGTTTACCAGTTTCACTCCGGCTCCGCATGGTCGGTGGGCGAAGTGGCATCAGGATATCAAATCGCCGGGCGAGCCTTTTCCACGATCAGGGGCGGGGCCAACAGCTATTCAGGTTTTCTCGAGCTGACGGTGCCTGCCACCCTCGCAGCCGCGTTCTATTTCAAGGAGAAACGCTGGAAGATCCTCTGTTTCACCGCAGTGGTTCTTGGGATGTTGAACGGCCTCTATACCTACTCCAGAGGGGGTTTTCTGACGATATCCCTTTCCAGTATCCTCTACCTCATCTACAGGTTTCGGCGAAAGGTATGGGTTCCTGTTCTTTCTGTCTCGGTTTTCGTCGGCATCGTGACGGCGAACGCAGAGACGTTCGACCGTCAGTTGGTTCTGCTCACCAATCCATCACGTGTCGTGTTCGAGGCGACCCTTCTGCACAGATATGTCAGCTACAGCCGCTACATAATGGACATCAAGACCAATCCGATTACAGGAGTCGGGTGGGGTGCCAAAGAGTTCTACTCGGGGGGTTCCAATCTCTACAGCTTCTGGGAGGTCAGGCACGAACAAAGCACCGAACACATTCGGAATTTCGGCGGATTGAACAGCCTTTTTTTCGATATGGTTCTGAAAGGGGGAATTGCTTCCGCGCTCTCTCTTCTGTTGATCATCGCGCTCGCTGTGTACGCATCCCTCAAGGCGCTGAGATACCGGTGCGAAAGTGATCTTGCGGTGGGATTCGTTTCGGGGCTTGCAGCCTTCGGCGCCCACCAGATCGTTGACAATCTGCTTCAGTGGCCGCAGACCGGCTCTTTTTTCTGGATATCCCTTGGGATGCTGGCTGTCCTCGGGCGCGAGCACACCGTTAAGCCATATAATACTCGTGTTGATCATGAGAACGAGAACGACTGCGGGGCGGAAACACCGTCCGGCCTGTTGAGGGAGTGAGAAACCGCCATGCAAAGCGCGCCATCAAAGATGATGTACCTTCTTCTTAAAAACCGGGTTTTCTTTCTGAAGACGATTCTGTTCGTGATGGTTCCCACGATTGGCATCACCTACCTTCTTCCCAGGGAATACACTGTCACAACCGTGATACTGCCCCCTGAAGAGCAGAATCTTTCCGGAATGACCATGGGGGGCTTCTCTGTGGGCGAGCTTGCGGGATTCTTCAGCGGTGGGATGGGTTACTCCCTGCCACTCATGACAACTCTTGGGGATGTTTACGTCACCATTCTCAACAGTCGTTCCCTTATCGATCATGTAATGATAAAGACGGGCTATCTGGCCACGCAACACCTTGATGACAGATACGAACGCGAACCCCACACCGCCCTTTATCTGGCTCGCAAGCAGTTCAGGAAGCGCTACAGCGCAACCACCACGTCGTCTGGCTTCATTCAGCTTGAGATCACAACCAGCAGCCCCGAGTTTTCAATACTCGTGGCGGAGGAAGTGATCGCCTCCCTGGACAGCATCAACATGTGGGTTCTGTCCCAGCGGCAGATCGAGGACCAGTTTCTCCTTGAGAGACAGCTTCGTGTTGCCGACAGCATGCTTTCCGTCACCTCGGAATCTCTTCTGGCTTTCGAAGAGGCTTACGGCTTCATTGAGCCCAACGCTGTTCTGAGTCAGCTGATGGATGTTCTTTCCGAGATGAAGGCCCGGTATGTAGAAACTGTCATAACGGCTGATGCCATTCGACGCGGTGTCAGAACGGGACACAGCGCGACCCTTAATGAACTTGACGCCGAGGCGGCAGCGATCGCCAGGGCAATTTCCGACATCGAGTCAGGAAGCGTCGCCGGAGGGTTGGATATCGGGATCAGCGTGGATGAACTGCCCATTGCAATGCTCGAGTACGCCAGGTTGAAAACCGATTACGAGGTGCAGATAAAGATGGTGTCAATGCTGTCCATCAGTCTGCAGCAGGCACGGATACAGGAGCTTAGCATCCACTCGACTTTGAGGGTACTTGACTCCCCCAACCATCCGGGCTGGAAAAGCAAGCCAAAAAAACTCATCATCTGGATTGAGGTCTTCCTTGCCACAGTGTTCATTCTCTGCTGCTATCTGCTTGGCAGAGAGAGATGGCATACCCTGAAGATCGAGAAACCCGACTCCTGGAGCGCATGGAACAATCTTTTCAATGATGTGAGGTCGGATTTCAGACGAAAACCAAAAAAACAGTGACTTTGCGGAGGATCCGGTGACTGAGAGAATCACCCCGAAACCGCAGGGGGCTGTTTTTGGTTTTTCCGTTCTCTCAATTGCCAATTTTCTCATTGCAGTTCTCTCGTATCTCAGATTCGCAGGCATAGCCAGAATATTCGGGGCCGACTGGAGAACGGATGCTTTCGCGGTCGCCCTTGTGCTGCCTTTCCTGGTTCGTGACCTCATTGTTCACACCTTCGGTTCGACCTTTCTGCCCATTTACGCCAGAGTCGTAAAGATGAAAGGGAAAAAAGGCGCTGTTCGGTTCATGAATCTTGTCATGACCTGGGTGGCCATTTCTGGAACCCTTCTGATGTTTCCACTGTTCGCAGGGTCACGACAAGCGGTGATAGCGGTAAGTCCCGGCAGTTCTCCGGACATGCTTGCAATGGCATCGATAATGCTGAGGATTCTTGTTCCAACGGTTCTGCTCCGAGCCTTGAGCGGCATACTCTCAATTTTCATCCAGTACGAGAAAAGATTCTCCACCATGGGAATGGCGGGAGTCATTGACCTTGGCATCTCGACGGCAATGCTGTTCATAGTGGGACCCCGCTGGGGCGTCATGGTGTTGCCGTGGTCGGTTACCGCGGGGGTGGGATTGGCTTTTGGATATGTGCTCGTATGCGCAATCAGAAGCGGCTACAGGCCCGAACCAGTGTTCGAAAAGGACCCAAATCTGGGGCAACTGGCAAAAATGGCCGGCCCTGTGATGATTGGAACTCTGGCTGGTTTTCTTGGGCCTGTTGCCGACAAGATCCTGGCATCATTCTTGATGCCCAGCTCCATCACAGCGCTTGACTATGCGGACAGGATCAAGAACATCGCTTTCGCTGTTGCCTTTGCACCTTTTGCCGTAATGGCCGAACTCAGTTACTCAACAAAAGCAGCCAGGGGAGAGCATGAGGAGTTGATCGCAAACTTCAAATACGGGCTCAATCAGACTTCTCTGATCATGTTTCCCATGGCGGCCCTGCTAACCGTGATCGCCCTGCCACTGGTAAGCGTTTTGTTTCAACGAGGCAATTTCACCGCTGACAATGCCAGATATGTTGCTTATGCGCTTGCGTTCTACGCTCCCTGGCTGATGCGGAGCGGTCTCTTCAGCCTGACTTCAAAGGCCTTCTACGCCCTGAAAGACTCAACGACACCGGTTGTGATAGGCGTCATTGGTCTTACGATCAACGTGCTGCTCAACTTCATCCTGATCGCACCTCTCGGAATAGGGGGACTGGCCCTCGCCACAACAGCCTCATCCACGCTGAAGGCAATCTATCAGACATGGGCACTTTCCAGAAAGATGGGCGGACTTGGCCTGCGGGAAATCATGCCCGAGCAGTTGAGAATGGCACTTGCCTTGGTGGCAATGATCGGCGCGGTTCTTCTGCTGAGGACCTTTCTGCCCTTCAACCCTGCGGAGAGTTTCACTGTAAGAGTCATCATGCTGTGCATTTACGGGCTTGCAGGTTCCGCCGTGTATGTGGTGACGCTTGCATCTCTTCGATGCCGGACACTCTCAGATGCGGTTGGACGGATCAGGACAATGATTAGCTCCCGGAGAACTGTTTCTTAAGAAGGTCGTTGAAAATCCTTCGGGGTATCTCAATCGAGTAGTTCTCCCTTACCCAGAGCAGAGCCGATCTTCTTCTTTCCTCGAGACTTATCCAGTTTTCCTGCACCGCGTCGAGTTTCCGCGCCAGGTCATCCGGGTCAGAATACACGTCCAGCAGGTGCGGTACCTTGTGGACGGTATCCGTCCATTTGCTTGCGATCACGTGCATTCCGCAAGCCATGTAGGTGACCACCTTCATCTGGTACACAAGGCTTTCTCTCGGGGCGAGGGTAGCTACCCCCACCTGGTATCTCCCTGATATCCCGCCGAGACGAAGCCGGGGCAGCGGTGGAAGAAGCCTGACACGGCCACCGGTCGCTTTACAGAGTTTCCCAACCAGGTCTTCAAGCGGACCGGTCCCCACTATGTCTCCCGTCATGGAGCGGGACGCCATTACCCCGTCAATGAAATCCTGCGGGCGGTGTTCCTCGTTGAGGACACATAGAAGAAGGGCTTTCTGCGGCCTTGTCGGGGGGGCGAACGCGAACCGGGAGATGTCTTCTGTGTGGAGCAGCGTTACGGTGCCCGGAATGTCTGTTCCATTGCACGCAGTGGAGAACAGGGCGCTGCTCAACAGTCTTTTGAACTCGCCTCCTTCGGTTTCGAGAACCGGGTTGGCATGGAAGCGCATCGCGAAGGGCAGGCCCGTCTTCATGGCGGCGAAACCGGCCAGTTCGTCCAGGCATATCACCAGGTCAGCCTTGAAGTGCCGGAAACACCATTTGATGCCCAGAGGGACCAGCTCCCTCTCCAGCTTGCAGCGCATCCTCTCAAGGAACGGGTGTAACAGCCTGCGGCCGGAGAGCCCAAGGCCCAGGTAGGGAATGCCTTCGAAGCGTCTCAGTCCCGGCCTGCAGTAGCTTATCAGGTACATCGGGCTATGGCTGTCTCCGAAAAGATCAAGTGGGGTCGACCAGCCCCCGGAAAATCCGGGTATGGTTGCGGATGAGACTACCAGTATCCTCACGGGTCTACCCGATCTCCGTCACGGAAGAGGCCTTCGAACCTGGCCCCGGCCGATTCGCCGGTTCCCGGGGCGTGACGGCCGTTCCAGGGCATGAACTCCTCGCAGAAGTTCCTGTCCCCCGGATCGCCGGAATAATCTGTGGTGTGGGATCTGCATCTCCGGGAATCCCGGTCATGCAGGGCACAGTTCACGCAGACGTGAAGCCATGCAAGGCACCGGTCGCAAACCGAGCCGAACCCCACTTTTTCATCGTGCTCGTGACCGCAGCCCGTGCATTTCATGATAGAACCTCGTTAAGAAGCTCGATCCCCGACACTCTCCAGGACCTTTCCTCTCCGGGGAGTGTGACCGTATCACCAGTTGCCCGTCCCAGAAGGGCGGCCCCAAGGGGAGCCTGATAGTTGATCCATCCGCCTTCGGGGTCCGTGTCGAGCGGCCCCACTATTCCCAGTACCCTCATGTCGCCCGAGTCGTCCATGGCCTCGATTATCACCCGTGTTCCCGGGGAAACCACCCGGTCCGACAGGTCTTGAACCGGATAGGGCCTGAGTATGGCGAGAAGCTTGCGGCGACGGTCAAGGGTGTCGAGGAGAAGATCCCTTCTTTCCAGTGCCGCCTTGTATTCGGCGTTCTCAGAGAGGTCGCCGTGCGCCGCAGCTTCGGCGATCGCTTCAGCGGCGGCGGGGATGTCCTTCTGTTGAAGACGGTCTGTCTCATCATGCATGGCTTCGATGCGGGCGGGGCTCGAGAACACGGCGGTGGTCTCCCAGAAGTGCTTTCTGTAGGATGCCCCGTCTGTCCTGCGGCTGTTGATCTGTCTTCTCACAAGAAGAAGGAGCCCCGTTTCATGGGCACTTCCCAGCTCGTCCAGCTCATCGGCGAGCCTCTCGAGCCTTCGGGTGTCGAGGGATGCGATGTGGCTCTCGAAGGAAGGGCGCAGACGGTTCATCAGAAGTGTGCAGAGCCTTTTCTGGGTATCCGCACGTGCCCTGAAAAGGTTTTTGAGGATCTGCCCCGTGATCTCCCCGGCCGGAATGATATCACCGGCTTCAGCGGCCTGTTCCAGCCCCCAGAGGTGAAGCTCCACCCTTGAAGGGTCCGACAGGCAGCGTGCGAGATAGGTCGCCAGGAACGCCGGATTCAAGTCTTTCAAAAGATCCCGGCAGAAAAGGCGGGGTCCCCTGGGAAGGCTGTCCATAAGCTCCGTGAGATGACCGTCCGCGGGGCCCGAGAGGAGGTAGAGGGCCAGATAGTCCTTTCTGGAGACCTGCGAGTGCATTTCGGACATGGCCCGCAGAACCCTTGAAGCGGTGGATTCCACCAGTTTGTGGGCAAAAGGCGCGTGTTCTGCGGGGATTTCCCCTCCTCCGAGCAGCCACACCAGCTCGAAGGCCGCTCCCTGTTCCACACATTTCGCGGAGCAGATCAGTGAAATCATGGAGAGAAGCTCCTCTTTGGGGACATGGGAATCTGAGGCCAGCAACCCTTCGATGAGCCTCGCCTTCTCGGAGAGGGCCGGTTCCCTTGCGGTAAGTATGCTTCTTACCCTGTCCACAGTTGAGGAACCCTCCTGCAGGAAGATTTCCTCTCCGATAAGAGCGTAGCCCGCGGTGACCTTGGCCGCATCCCGGATCGCCCTCCAGAATGGCCCCGGATCGATGCCCTGCCCCGAGAGGGCTGTTGTCAGGGATGATCTGGAGAGGCTTCCGCCAGTGGAAAGGTCCCTCATGGCTGTCTCGAGAAGCCTGGGTCCACCGGAGTTCACCATGTTCTGCAGAGTTTCGGGATCCATCCAGGAGAGCACGAAGACTGACTGCCTGTCGACCGGCCTGGTGGTCTCTGTTACTGCATCCAGTGTCATGTCGTGATCACGGGATTTCTGGAAGTCCACAGTGAACGCCGAGCGTGAAATGCGGACTATTCGACCCGGACCGTACGTCGGGTGAATGAGGTACTCCCCCTGCTGAAGCTTCAAAAGCTCACTGAGCCTGCCCCAGCAGGCGTTCAGGGGGCGGGATTCGTTGAGTATCCCGCTTTTCTCCATGAATCGCTCAAGCGGATCGTACAGCATGTACCGGTCGCGAAGGGATTCCACAAGCACCCGCCTAAGTACGGGAGATTGCTGGAACAGAGCTGCGGCGCCGGTTATGAATTCGTGGGTTGAAGGGGAGCCCGAAGAATCCATCTCTTCGGCGGCGGTTTCCGCCAGAAGAAGGGCGTCGGCGGTTCTGCCTTCCGCAACGAGAATCCTAAGGGCCTCAAGCATCTCAGAGGGGGGAGCGGTATTGAGAAGGGCTTCGGTCCACAGGTCCGTCAGTATCGACAAGTCGCCCTTCCGGGCCGAATCAGCAAGCCTGGACAAGGTGCATTCCTTTCGGGTAGAGTTCATATGATCCGGGTTGAAAAATAACCCATTGCTTTTGATCACCGCCAGTGGAGGGAGGAACGGTCGTGCCGGAGAACAGGATCACCAGAAGAAAATTCCTTGAGACCGCGGGCAGGCTGGGTGGCGCTGCCATCGTGTCGTCTGTTGCGGGAGCCGCCGGCTTCGCACAGGAACTCGAAGGGGTTGTCATGGATGGTTTCTGGACCGGTGGGGCGTTCCGACAGGACTGCGTCGATGCGTCCGGTGAAAGCAACGGCTCCGTCAGGGCCAGGGTTGGAGGCGTTTGGCAGGAGTACCGGGTTACCCCTCTTCCCGACGCGTTCATGGAATGGAACCTGAACTCAAGGCTCGAAATGCTCTCCGGACTGAGCGACCTGATGTCGGGCCGCGGCGGGGCTCCCCCATCCCTGGCGGGGCCGCACAACGCCGCCATGGCCACACTGGGGTATCGCAGGGAGGACAGCATCCTCGAGGTGAACAACGCTTTCAAGGGCATGGGGCTCTGCCCTGCACGCGGCATCATTCGTGAGCGGATCACCGAGATGAACCAGACCATGAGTGCCCCCATGCCAGAGAAGATGGGTTTCCTTCAGCGGATGTACTCCGACGCGTCCAATTTCGACCTCACCAAGCTCATAAGCCTTGAACTCTATTCAACCCCCGAGTTCGAAACCCATACGTTCCTCAACCTCATGTCTGAACCGTCGACATCCCTGGTCTTTCTGGACAGCCTCTCCTTCGAGGTCAGGGGAATAGGACAGCTCGTGGATCACGGAGATGAAGAAGCCGGGGATTACGCGAGAAACATCGTGGAATACACCAACATAGCCCATTCCTATTTCCACGGCGACTTCCCCAGGATGTTTCCCGGTATCCTTGTCCATGTGGTCGAGGTGTTCGACAACACCCCCGGAACAGGCAGAGGGGTGTTGATCTCCGGTTGAGGCCCCGGCTTGTTATCTGCGACCTCGATGGAACGCTGATCGAGGGCTCAAGCGAGAAGGAGTTCCTTCTGATGCTGTTCCGGGAGAGGGTTCTATCCACCGGTCCACTCATCGGTTTCCTTTTCGAATACCTTGCCCATCCGGTTCGGACCTGGAAGGAAGGCCGGGCTTGGAACCGGTCTTACCTCAGGGGTCTTGCGCCTGCCACGGTGAACAGTGCGGCTGTCCGACTGGCCCGGCGTCTTTCTGGAACGGTCCGTCCGGAAGTTGCAGAATTGCTTCGTGAATACCGCGGCTCGGGCGCAGAGCTTCTTCTATTGTCGGCCTCGCTTGAGCCCCTGGTTCGGGAGTTTGCGTCACTTTTCGGCTTTGACCGGTTCAAGGGCAGCTCTCCGGAAGTGTCCCGGGGGCGTTTCACCGGTCGGGTTACGGGGCTGCGCCCCTGGGGTGGTGCGAAGGTGACCGTCGCAGTCGAGATCCTGCGGAATGCCGGCACGAACCCCGGCGAAACCATAGCACTGGGAGATTCGTATTCGGACAGGCATCTTATGAAGGCCTGCGCCGGAGCAGTGGCGGTCCATCCCGATACGCGGCTGAAAGCCCTTGCAAAAAAGAGCGGATGGATGGTCCTGAAATGACGGTGAAGGCCCTTGGCGCATTCAGCGGCGGTCTGGACGGGCTGCTGGCTTCCCGTCTTCTCATCGACCTGGGAATAGAGGTTCATCTGGCAACCTTTACCAGCCCCTTCTTCTCATGCGCTCCGGGACGGGAGGGGGCCTCGGTACTTGGCGTTCCCTGGCGAAGCATCGATTTCACCACTGAGATAATGGCTCTGGTCGAAGACCCCCCATCGGGCTTCGGCAGCCACCTCAACCCATGCGTGGACTGCCATGCGGCCATGTTCAGGGTTCTCTGGGCGACGGCCCGGGAAGAGGGGTTCCAGTTCATTTTCTCGGGCGAGGTCCTTGGCCAGCGTCCCATGAGCCAGAACCGCGGAAGCCTGAACCGGGTGAAGAACCTTTCGGAAGCGGAAGGATTTCTTCTCAGACCCCTTTCGGCCCTTCTGCTCGAACCTACGGTGGTTGAAAACCAGGGTCTGGTTGACAGGACAAGGCTTCTGGGTCTCTCCGGCCGAAGCCGCAAACCCCAGATCGCCCTGGCCCGGGAGATGGGACTGAAGCGGATCCCGGCTCCGGCGGGTGGTTGTCTGCTCACCGACCCCGGCTACTCCATGAGGCTCAGGGTCCTTATCGAGAGGGATCTCTTCACCCCCGAGTCCGCCCGGGCCATCCGTTCGGGACGCATGTTCGACCTTGGCGGCGCCGTAGCGCTCGTGGGAAGGTCGGACCATGACAACAGGGCCCTATCCGAACGCACCACCGGAACCTTTCTGCAACTGAAGGACATCCCGGGGCCCCTCGGACTCCTTCTGGGCCCCTGGTCGCAGTCGAACCTCCTGAGCCTCGCACGGCTCATGGCACTTTACACCAGGGGCGGTCGGCCAGTCAAGGTCGTGACCGTTGACGGCCAGGAGATCACCGCTGAACCGTTTCCCCCCGAAGAAGCCGAGAAAATCGTCATCAGGCTTCCCTGAAACAGCTCCGCCCTCCCCGGAGGTTGACGACGCCTATAGTGGTATTATGGTACCCCTATACAAGAATTCGTTTCGAGGAGGTATCATGGCTGGGGTTCTGAAGTTTTCCGAGGCGGCATCCATTGCCATCCACGGGCTGATCCTCATGGCCGGAGCAAAAGACACGCCGGTCACAAGCAGGGAGATATCCGAATCATTCGGCGTGAGCGAGAACCACACGCGCAAGGTCATGCAGAGACTTGCACGGTCGGGATTGATCACATCGGTCAGGGGACCGGGCGGCGGCCACATGATCAACCGTGATTACCGCTCCATATCCCTTCTCGATGCCTACGAAGCCATCGACGGCCCACTGGGCACAGAGACCTGCCTGTTCCAGAAAAGCCGTTGCCCGGCTGAGAGTTGCCTGCTGGGCGGGATGCTTTCGGAGGTGGACAGGGTTGTCAGACGGCACCTTGGTGGAACAACCCTGGCGGAGTTCGCCGCCGGAGTGGGAAGGAGGGGGGCATGAAACGCAGCATTGTCCACATCGACGAAGAGAAATGCGATGGTTGCGGGATGTGCGTGCCCGGGTGCGTGGAGGGGGCCCTCGCCGTCATCGACGGCAAGGCCAGGCTCGTGAAGGACAGTTACTGCGACGGACTTGGAGCCTGTCTGGGAGTCTGCCCGCGGGACGCCATCACGGTAACTGAACGCGAGGCCGATCCGTTCAATGCCCAGGAGGTTTCCCACCACGCATGCCCGGGGTCAACGGTTCGGATACCGTCGAACGCGGGAGCCCCTGAAATGGGGCAGTGGCCCGTTCAACTGCGTCTTGTTCCTGTCAATGCGCCGTTCTGGCGAAACTCTGACCTTCTGCTGGCTGCGGACTGTGTTCCCCCAACCTTTCCGGGGTTTCATGACGCGCTGCTCCGGGGCAGAAGGCTGATCATAGCCTGCCCGAAGCTCGACGACACTTCGGGCTACCTTGAAAAACTCACGCAGATACTAACGGCCAACGACATAAAGAGCCTGACAGTGGCCATCATGGAAGTTCCCTGCTGCTTGGGGCTTGAACGGCTCGCAAGGGCAGCCCTGACCGCTTCAGGCAAAAGCATTCCCATAAGCATCATCACCATGGGCGTGGACGGACGCCTCAAATGAAGGGGGAGAACTCAATGGACATGTTCTGCTACCAGTGCGAACAGACTGCAAAAGGTGTGGGATGCACCGTTATGGGGGTCTGCGGGAAGGATTCCACCACAGCGACGCTTCAGGACCTTCTGCTGCATGTTGCGAAGGGGCTCGGGGTGTACGCCCACAGGGCCCGGGAACTGGGTTCCGTAGACCCCGCGGTCAACGCCGTAACCTCCGAGGCTCTGTTCACGACGATAACCAACGTCAGCTTCCTTCCCGAACGGGTCGCCGAGATGGTTGAAAAGGTCGTCAGTGCCAGGGAGACGGCACGGAAGCTGTACGAAGCGGCCTGTGGCAATGCAGGGATCAAGCCCTCGCCTGTCCCTCCGCACGCGATCTTCACTCCCGCGGCAACCCTGCAGGGAATGATCGAACAGGGTAGAACCATCGGTATCCCTCTCCGCAGGGCAAAGTACGGAGATGATGCCGCGGGCCTTCAGGAACTTCTTACGTACGGACTGAAGGGCGCGGCGGCGTACATGGACCACGCAAACGTTCTATGCATGACGGATGACGCCGTAGTCGCATTCTTCCACAAGGCACTCGAGGCGCTGGCCCGTGAGGAGGATGATCTGAACATCCTCACGGGGCTGTGCCTCGAATGCGGCAAGGCAAACCTCGGGGCCATGAAACTCCTCGATGAAGCAAACACCGGAACCTACGGCCATCCCGAACCCACAAGGGTCCGCATCACCCCCATTGCCGGAAAGGCCATACTGGTTTCGGGGCATGACCTCAAGGACCTCGACATGATACTGAAGCAGACCGAGGGAACCGGGATAAATGTCTACACCCACGGCGAGATGCTTCCATGCAACGCCTACCCGGGTCTAAAGAAGTACCCCCACCTCGCGGGCAACTACGGTGGTGCGTGGCAGGACCAGCAGAAGGAGTTCGACAGTTTCCCCGGTGCGATACTGATGACGACCAACTGCATCCAGAAGCCCCGCGACACCTACATCCACAGGATATTCACGACCGGTCTCGTGGCGTTCCCGGGCGTGGCCCACATCGGTGATAAAAACTTCAAACCTGTTATCGATGCCGCGCTCGCGGCCCCAGGCTTCGCGGAGAGCGAGCCCGAAAAGTTCATCACAACAGGTTTCGGCAGGAACGCCGTGATGTCGGTTGCGGGAACGGTCATCGATGCCGTGAAGTCGGGCGCAATCCGCCACTTCTTCCTTGTGGGCGGCTGCGACGGGGCGAAGAGCGGCAGGAACTACTACACAGACTTCGCGAAAGCTGTCCCCGACGACTGCATCATCCTCACCCTGGCCTGCGGCAAGTATCGTTTCAACAAGTTGGAATTCGGTGAGATAGGCGGCATTCCAAGGCTTCTGGACATGGGGCAGTGCAACGACGCCTACTCTGCGATAGTTGTGGCATCGGCCCTGGCTGATGCCTTCGGTGTGGGCGTGAACGACCTTCCGCTGAGCATGATTCTCTCCTGGTACGAGCAGAAGGCGGTGGCCATACTGCTCACCCTTCTGTACCTGGGCATCAGGAACATCAAACTGGGACCGAGCCTTCCCGCCTGCCTCACACCAACTACACTCGGCGTTCTTGTGAACACCTTCGGCATCGCCCCGGTGACGACGCCGGAACAGGACCTGAAGGAAATACTGGGGTAGTCATACCACACGTCAGGCAGGGCACGGAATTCGAAAGGGTTCCGTGCCCTGGCTTTCTACATGATCAGCTCGTAAATGGCCTTGTAATCCCTTTGTGCACTGAAGAGTATCGGGATGTCGGTGAACTCGGCAAGCTCCCGAAGCGCCAGGGGCGAGCTGGAGCACACCCCGCTGATGGCGGCCGGCACGAGCCCGAACCTCTCCTTCAGTACCCTCACCCCGCCAATGGCGCCGAAGGCATCCTGTGCGCAGAACACCACCTTGTGTATCCTGCTGAGCACCAGTTGGTTCTGAAGAAGCATCGCGGTTTCCCTCTGAAGGATGCCGTCGGCGAACTCGACCACGAGGTAGTTGGCCGGGTTGTTGCCGTACTTGAGGTCGATGGCTGTGAAGATGTTCATAAGCTCAGGTTCCGAAAGCATGTACGTGGTCGGGTGGCCTAGATACGTGAAGTCGGCCACATGGTCGGCGCCGTTGTCCTGCATGAGCAGTATGTCCTTGTGGCAGGCGGTTCCCGTCACTTTGGCGGCCCTGACCTTCCTGCCGACCGATGTCAGGGCGTAACAGCAGGCCGCGGCTGCATGACTTTTACCGCTGTTCATGCTTGTGCCCACGCAAAGGATCAGTTTGGCCCTGCGTCCACCCTCCCTCACTGTCCTTCGGGGTGTGAGGAGAGTACCCCGGCGAGTGTTGAGTATCTCTCCTCCGGCATCGCACACATAGCCCTGAAGCTTCACCCTGGTGGGGTCGCCGATCCTGTCGTTCCTGTGAACGGCGTTCCCGACAATGCCGCTCTGGGCGATGAGGTCGACCTCATCCTGCCACTGGTCGGGGACGAACGCCTCGTAGTAGTCGGGCGCGTAGCGGTTTCCAAAGACAAATATGGCGTGCGTCCTGTCATTCAGGGCGTGAAGCCTGCTGGACACGCTTTCGAGAAGCCTGTGCTGGCCCAGGCTGTTGACCTCGCCGAACACCAGATCACCCACCTCCGGCGCCTTCTCGAACCTGTGGTAACTGCGTATCCGCGCGTGGGGAATGGTGAACGCCGCACTGGGAATGATGCACTTCTGACGGATTCGGTGCATTGCAGCCTCCCGGGCTTTTGGCGGGTTTTTCCGCCTGACGGGGCGATTATACGAAAACCCGCGCATTCGTCATGGACCGTGCCGAACTTGACGATTCAAAAAGGGGCACTATTTTCGTCCGGCTCGTTCAACAGGGAGGTACATACATGAGTTTTGGAGGCAGTAGCCTTTCCTAGGGCTGTTCAGCCCCTTTCCCTCCATGCCGGTTGTACCCTTTCCCCATGACCTTGTTCGAACGGAGTTTATCCCATGCCCCCCTATCTTGAAGAGTTTGAAGACGAAGACCCCCAGGCGCGAACCGGGTCCCTGGCCCTTCTTCGCAAATTCGCACCCCTGATACTTCCCCACTGGCCCCAGTTCACCCTGTCGGTTCTCCTGCTTCTGCTTGCGATAGCCGGGGAGCTTGCGGGTCCACTGATCCTCAGGCTGGTGATAGATGAAGCCGTGCCTTCACGCGATACCGGCGCAATCGTCCGCTATTCCCTGATGTTCGCAGGCATTTTTGGCGCCACAATGGGGTTCGCCTACCTTCAGGTGATGCTGGCGGCAAAGATCGGGCTTTCCGTCGTGAGGGACCTGAAGAGGCAGCTCTTCGACCATGTGCTTACGCTTTCCATGGCATACTTCAACAAAAACCCGTCGGGAAGGCTAATGGCCAGGGTTGAAAGCGACGCGGAACGTGTCCGGATGCTCTTCAGCGAAACCAGCATGGCTCTCCTGCGCAACGCGGCGATGGTGATGGGCACCGTGGTAGTCATGCTGCTGGCCGACCCGGTCATAACCTATAAGGTGATGCTGATCGTTCTTCCCGCAGCTCTTCTGTCAATCCCCGTGCTCAGAAAGATGCGGGTTTTGTGGGGAGACCTGCGCAAGTCGTACGCGTCTATCTCGGGCTCGGTAGCGGAGTTCGTCCGGGCGGTTCCCGTGATGCAGGTCTTCGGCACAACCGGTTACGCCCGAACCAGGATCCACCGTCTGGGAATGCTCTTCGTGAAGAGGGAGATCAGGGCCACCATCTGGGACTACGGGTTCTGGAGCTTCCTGGGAGCCCTCGAGATCGCGGCTGTCGCCGTCATCCTCACGGCGGGACGGCCGGGTGTGGTTGCCGGCACCGTCACCGTGGGCACTGTTGTCCTTTTCGTTGAGTACACCCGAAGGCTCTTCGGACCCCTTGTCATGTTCGGCGAAACACTGAACCAGATGCAGCGGGCACTCGCCTCCGGTGACAGGCTCATGGAGCTGATCCACACCGAAACCCTTACGCCGGACGGGCATCTGGGCCCCGAGCTTCTGGTGAAAGGCTGGAAGGAGATCCGCTTCGAAGATGTCTGGTTCAGTTACATCGGCGAGGACTGGGTCATCCGGGGGCTCTCCTTCTCCATTCGAAGGGGGGAGACCGTTGCCCTGGTGGGGGACTCGGGAGGCGGAAAAAGCACCCTCGTGGCGTTGCTTCTTCGATTCTACCACCCTGTGCGCGGCAGGATAACGATAGACGGGACCGATATCAGGGACTTCACGCTGGACGCGTGGAGAAGCCGGATCGGCCTGGTCCTGCAGGAAGTCAACCTCTTCTCGGGCACGCTCTCAGGCAACCTGACCGTCTTCGATCCATCCGTGGGCAAAGCCGAACAGGAGGAGGCGCTGGGGCAGATCGAGGCACAGGAGCTTCTGGAGAGAATTCCGGGCGGTCTTGACGGCGAGATCAGCGAGGGCGGCGTGAACCTCTCCATGGGTCAGCGCCAGCTCGTGAACATTGCCAGGGCGGTCCTCAGAAAACCCGACATACTGGTACTCGATGAAGCCACATCCTCGGTTGACCCGGGTACCGAAAAGAAACTGCAAAGGGCAACCGACCTGGCCCTTTCCGGTCGAACGGCCCTTGTTGTTGCGCACAGGCTCTCAACGATCATCCACGCGGACCGGATCCTCGTTGTCAGGGGCGGTCTTCTCGTTGAACAGGGAACCCATGCCGAGCTCATGAGCCAGGATGGGGTTTACGCATCACTCTTCACCCTGCAGTTCGGAGGTGAGGAAAGTGCGTGAGAGGATTCAGGTCTGGAGGGACAACTGCGGGTGGATCTTCCGTTACTGGAAGCCTGTTCGCAAGTACCTTGTGCTTCTTTTCTTCTTCACTCTGCTCTCCAGCGCCGTCGCCCTGGGCTTTCCCCTGGTCTTCCGCTACCTGCTGGACAACGTCGGGGTCGTTCTCGGAACCCCTCAGAGCTCGCAGTTCACAAAGATCATCCTCGTTCTCGCCGGGCTTGCCGTAGCCAGACTTCTCGCAGGCTTCTACCCCGGCGCCAGGGGGATCATAAACAGCGTCATAGGGCTGGGTGTGAGGGACGATGTGTTCCGCTCCATAATGCGCAAGGACTGGAGGTTCTTCAACGCCTTCAGACCGGGGGACCTGACCACCCGGCTCACCGAGGACATAACGGAGTACCCCCGGATAGCCTGGTTCGCGTGCAGCGCTTTCTTCCGTGCCCTCGAATCGGCATCGAGGCTTCTGTTCTGCCTCGGGGTGATGATCTTCATGAGCTGGAAGCTCTCAATCCTTGCCCTGGCGCCGCTTCCGGTGATGCTTTTCATCTTCTATACCGTGGAGCACCGGATAGGCAAAAGGGTGGAGGAGAGCCGCAAGGCCACCAGCCACACCAACGACCTTCTGGACAGCACCTTCGACGGGATAGCGATAGTCAAGGCCTACAGGGCGGAGAAGCCCCTGGCAGCCAGGCTGCACAGACTTCTGAACCAGAGGTTCGAGATCGACCTTTCCCTCACGAAGCTGGAGATGATCATTCACGGCGTCTACAGCCTGATCGGGCAGGTCGGCAAGGTCACAGTGATGCTGGCCGGCGGGCTTATGGTGATCCGCGGCAGCATCGGACTGGGCGACTTCTACGCCTTCTACGTCTACCTGGACATGCTGCTGGCTCCCATGATGGACATCCCCAACCTCTTTGTCGCCAGCCGTCAGGCCTTTGTTTCTGTGGAAAGGGAGAGGGAGATCCAGGATTATCCGGAAAAACAGGACCCCCTTCATTCACAGAAGATCGAGAAGGTCTCCGAGATCGCAATGACCGACGCCGGTTTTAACTACGAAGGCAGCGGAGGCGTCTCCGGGATCACCCTGACCGCCAGGGCTCCATCGGTCATCGCTGTGGTGGGCGAAGTGGGAGCGGGCAAAAGCACCCTTCTTAAGATGCTGGCGGGCCTGCTCCCCGTAACTTCCGGGGAGGTTCTCGTGAACGGCTTGCCCAGGGAGAACGTTGACCTGAGGGAAACCATCGGCTTCGTACCCCAGGAGTCCCTGCTTCTGGGTGAGAGCGTGACCGACAATGTGAGGTTCGGCAGGGAGTGGTTGAGGGACAGGGATGTTGAGCAGGCTCTCGCCGACGCGGGTGTCAGGCCGGAAGAGTTTCAGGGCGACAAGATGCTGGGACAGCGGGGAACCGGCGCCAGCGGCGGACAGCGCCAGAGGGTTGCCATAGCCCGTGCCCTGGCGGGTAACCCCTCTCTCCTCCTTCTGGATGACTGCACAGCAGCGCTCGACGCCGGCAAGGAAGCGGAGTTCTGGAGCAGCTTCAGGGAGGGCGACCACGGGGTGCTGGCATTCGTTGTGACCCACAGGGAGGCTACTGTCAGGCAGAGCGATATGGTTATCTTCATACACAGGGGAAGGCATGTCGCCACGGGAACCCACAGAGAGCTCCTGGCCGGGAACAGCGAATACGCGGGAGTGATCCGGGGCATGGAAATACTCAGTGCTGAAGGGATTGAACATGAATACGCATGATTCTCAACAGATCGGCCGCTTCCATGACTTCATCCGGGACACAGCCGAAAGGGCCCGCTTCGCAGAAACGCTCACCGGTGAGTTCAAGACGGGAATGACCCTCGAAAGGCTGCGGGAGGTCAACGGGTACTGGTACGCTCCACTGGGGTCCGAGGCGTACGAAGGTGATCTCGCGAACCCCGATTTTGCGGCTCAGGCCTTCGGCCTTTCTGCGGGCCAGCACCTGTCAGCATTCCGGTACGACGTGTTCGGTCTTCTCTCAGCAGCGGTATACGGTGAAACCGGGGCGATCGCCAGGTTCCTGGAAGCCCTCGATGAACTTTCGAAAGCCGGTCCAGCCGGGGCGGAAACCATTGTCCGCGACTACTACAGGTCCCCGGACAGGGACCAGGTCAAGGGAATGCTCCGCCGAAGGTTCGACCCCCTCGAAAACACACTGGGAAAACGTCTTGCAGCCGCGCACGGGGGAGACCTGTCGTTCCTCTTCCTTCACGGCATGAAGGTTGACCGGGCTCACGAGGAAATGGCCTCGTTCCTGTTCGGCCTTCCCGAGAGCGACCTCAGGGATATCGGAGACACCGTGGCCGATGCCTACAGCCTCGGGCTAAGGGAGGAGGGGAAGGACTCGTTCGAGAACCGCAAAGTGGTCACCGTGGTTCTGCCCATGGGGGGAGAGGCCCTTTTCCGACACATCCGCGCAAGCTTTGACAAGGTGGGGTTGCTGGCCCATGCAGCCCCGGTGCATCGAACACCGTCGAACAGACAGGCGAACTACGATCACCGTTTCAAGTACGCCCTCTACCTCGACCAGAAAACGGTTGACAGCCAGATCGCCATCAGGCGGGAGGTTTTCGACGAATTGTCGGCCGTTCTCCATGCCTATTCGGGAGTGGCCCATGTCGGGCTGTTCGGCGAACAGCCCTTCAGTCCGTCTCCCAGAACGTCCATGGTCCGGGCCGACCGTGATATGAGCGCTCTTTACAACAGGTTCACCCAGCTTGGGGCTGCCCTTCAGCAGAGCCATCTGCCCCGTCACGAAACGAGCTTCTGCATGATATCCTTCCCTTCTCCCGAGATCGGCCCCGCGTTCCACGAGATCTTCCGTGACTGCGTCAAGGTAAACACACTGTCCAACAGCGAATACCGCCCCATTCAGGCTGCGATCATCAACGCAATGGACGGCGCCGGGAAGATCAGGGTGCTTGGGGCTCCCGGGAACGACACCGACATAACGGTCATCCTTCATCCCCTTGCCGACCCGGAGAGGGAAACCGCATTCGAGAACTGCCTGGCTTCGGTGAACATCCCTGTGGGGGAGGTCTTCACCTCACCAGTGCTGAAGGGCACGAACGGTGTTCTGCACGTGAGCGAGGCCTTTCTGGACGGGCTCAAGTACAGCGACCTGAAGATGGTCTTCCGCGACGGCGAAGCCGTTGAGTGGTCGTGCTCGAACTTCGACGACCCCGAAAAGGGCAGGGAGTACATCCGCGAGAACATCTTCTACCCCCATGAAAGCCTTCCCCTGGGCGAATTCGCCATCGGCACCAACACAGTGGCCTACGCCATGGGCGTGAAGCACGGCATCATGGGGCTTCTGCCGGTGCTGATCCTGGAGAAGACCGGCCCGCATTTCGCCGTGGGTGACACCTGCTACAGCCGCGAGGAAGACCAGGAGCGTCTCGACCCCGACAGCGGAAAACACCTCGTGGCGGTTGAAAACGAGCGCTCGGCCCTGAGAACGACCGACCCGGACAGGGCCTACACGAACAGGCATGTCGACATAACCCTTCCGTACAGCGGTCTCGACTCCATATGCGCCGTACACCCCGACGGAAGAGAGGTTTTCCTGATGAGGGGCGGCAGGTTCGTTCTCCCGGGAACGGAAATGCTCAACCTGCCCCTTGAAGGGCTCGGTGACTGAGGGGGGGGGCTGCGGGTACTGCCCACGGAACTGCCCGGTCAACCGTGACGCCGGTGAGACAGGGTGGTGCCGGGCGGGCGCCGTGATGGAAGTTGCGTCCATCGTGGCGCACAGGGGGGAAGAGCCTTTCCTCACGGGCGGGCAAGGCGTCGGGAACGTGTTCTTCAGCCACTGCAACATGGCGTGCGTGTTCTGTCAGAACCATTCCATAAGCCACGAAAACCACGGGGTTCTCTACAGCCCCGGGAAGCTTGCCGAAAGGCTTCTTGAGCTTCAGGACCAGGGCTGTCCCACGGTCGGGTTCGTGTCGCCAACGCAGTACCTTGAGCAGGCTCGAAAGACCATTGTCGCAGCAAGAAACATGGGGCTTACCGTTCCCGTGGTCTGGAACAGCAACGCCTTCGAATCAGTCACGGCCCTTCGGACGCTCGAGGGCCTTGTGGACATCTACCTGCCCGACCTGAAGTATGCCGATGACGGGTACGCGGCCGAGTACTCGTCGGCTCCGGGTTACGTTGCGGCATCGAGGGCCGCCGTACTGGAGATGTGGAGACAGGCGGGTGTTATGAAGATCGGTGACGGCATTGCCCGGAAGGGCCTTTGCGTAAGGCACCTCGTCCTTCCCAACGACATATCGGGCACTGACGAAATCCTCGGCTTCATCGCAGGGATCTCCAGGGAGATCACGGTGAGCCTCATGAGCCAGTACAACCCCCTTTTCAGGGCCGGTGAACATCCCCTGATATCCAGAAGGCTCTGGCAGTCCGAGTACTGGCGGGCGGTCGAGACGGCGGGAGCACTGGGTCTGTCCAACACGCTCATCCAGGAACCTGAAACGAGCCCTGAAACGTTCATCCCCGATTTTGGAAGGGAGAACCCCTTCGAGCAGCAATGAAAAGAACACTCATCACGGGCCTTGACATCTGGAAGAGGAAGGGGCCTTTCTGGCCGGTAAAGCTCATTGCAAGGGCTTCGCTCAACACATTGCACCATCTCCCCCGGGGCATGATGGTCGAGGCGACCCAGAGGTGCACCGGGAACTGCAGGGGCTGCAAACCAACGATCAACCCCGTTGATCTCAAGCCGGAGCTTCTCTCAGCCTGGCTTGGGTGCCGCCCATGCAAACCCGTCACCCTTCATTTCTCCGGAAAGCACTCGGACCCACTGGCGGCACCGGAGCTTTCAAGGCTTGTTGCCATTGCTGGACAGAACAGCTCCATGGTCTCGGTGAGCACAATTGGCCTGGGGTTCCAGCCCGGTCATGAAGGGCTCAAGGTGGACCGATGGATATTCTCGCTGCCCGCGGCAACGGGTCCCTCCTGGGAAGCGATAAGGGGTCGGGATCGAATGGCCGAGGTGCTTCTCGCGGTCCGCACGGTGAAGAGCGCCGGAAAGTCCATGGTGGAGCTCGTTCTGACGGTCTGGAGGCAGTCCGCCAGCGACCTCGACGCCTTCAGGGAACTGGCCGGTAACATGCGGGCTGACAGCGCAAAGGCCGTCTTCGGCCGCTTCGACCCCGAAGGCTTTCATGTGGGACGCACGGAAAACCTTGAACTTGATTCCCAGGGTTGCCCCTACAGGCTTGACGGAACTGGCTCCCCCGAACTGAAGCGCGAACCCGCGGGCTGCCCCCTGGCGGGGTGTCTGTTCCTCGATGCGGAAGGCGTACTCAGGCCGTGCCCCTTCACAGGCGACGACGCGCCCTTTGAGCGCACGCCTTCAACCGGCGCCTGGAAAACCGCGCGGGGCTGGAAGGCGCTGAAGAACGGACGGCCGTTCAGCGCCTGCAGGTACTGCTGGTAAGCGGGGGACACAACACCTAACTATTTATACGACTTTTCAATCAGTAAAATAGTTAAGTATTGTGTCCCCCAATTGCAATTTCCCGTTTCGCGTCGGCCATCTCCTTCACCTTCATGAGCCTCGTGGTGTTGGAGCGGTCCATCTCCGAAAGCTTAAGCCTCACCCTTGATATGGCTGACTCGTAGTCGGGTATCAGAACGTACTCGAGAGCGTTCACCCTGCGGCGGGTCGAGTCTATCTCGTGGGCTATGAGGGTGATGGCCTTTTCCTGTTCCGCCAGCCTGATGATGGCCGGGAGCACGTGCCTGTACACCCCGAGCGCTTCGTCCAGCTCGGGGGGCGTGTCAAACAGGCCGTAGTTCCGCACGGCGCCTTCAATGGAAACGCGAAAGACTGGAAGGGTAAGGTTCATGACCCGGCGGGTGTCTGTGGTGACCACGGCCCTGGCGCCGGGGTGTGCAAGGGCGTCATCCATCGCTTCCCGGTGCATTGCCGCCCGGGCAAAGAGGAACTGGCCGTAGGCTTTGTGCAGTTCCTTCTCAAGTGAGACCCTCGCGCCGCCGTACTCGGCGATCAGCAGCTTGAACTGGCGCATCAGCTCGTCAAGCTTGTCTTTCAACAGTTTGTGGCCTCTGAGGGCAAGCTTTACCCTGCGCTTGAGCTGAAGCAGCTCCATTCTGGTGGCCCGGACCTGAAGCGCCATGTCAGGCCTTTTCCACGGGCCAGTAGCGGTCGAGGTACTCGGGCCGGATACGCTTCATCTCCTCCCTGGGCAGGTGCTTCAGAAGCTCCCATCCAAGGTTGAGGGTTTCCTCGATACCCCTGTCCTCGTGATCATCCTGGCTGATGTAGCGTTTCTCGTACTCCTCGGCGAACTCCATGAACTGCCTGTCCAGCGTGCTGAGCGCCGCCACTCCAAGGATGACCGAAAGCTCTCTGGCCTGTTTGCCGGCGGAGTACGCCGCCATGAGCTGGTTGAAAAGGTCGGCGTGATCCTCGCGGGTCTTGTTTTTGCCGATACCCTTGTCTTTCAGTCTGGAGAGCGACTCCATGACGTCCATGGGGGGGTAGATGCCCTTCTTGTGCAACTCGCGGTTGAGGATGAGCTGCCCCTCGGTGATGTAGCCCGTAAGGTCGGGAATGGGGTGGGTCTTGTCATCCTCGGGCATTGTGAGGATGGGGATCTGGGTGATTGAACCCTTCCTGCCCTTGATACGCCCCGCCCTCTCGTATATCGAGGCAAGGTCGGTGTACAGGTAACCCGGGTAACCCCTTCTTCCCGGAACCTCCTTGCGGGCTGCGCTTATCTCCCTGAGGGCGTCGCAGTAGTTGGTCATGTCGGTGAGGATCACGAGGATGTGCATGTCCTTCTCGTAGGCGAGGTATTCGGCGGCAGTGAGCGCCATCCGGGGGGTGGAGATCCTCTCGATGGCCGGGTCGTCCGCAAGGTTCAAAAAGACAACTGCCCGGTCCATGGCGCCCGTTGCCTTGAAATCGCGGATGAAATAGTCGGCTTCCTCAAAGGTGATGCCCATGGCTGCAAAGACCACCGCGAAGCTCTCACCCTTGCCCAGAACCCTTGCCTGGCGCGCGATCTGCGCAGCCACCTCGCCGTGGGGCAGACCGTTTGCACTGAAGACCGGAAGCTTCTGTCCGCGAACCAGGGTGTTTATGCCGTCAATGCTGCTGAAACCTGTCTGGATGAACTCGGCGGGGTAATCCCTTGCGTACGGGTTTATGGGCGCGCCGTTGATGTTCATCATCTTCTCGGGAACGATTGGCGGGGCTGTATCGAAGGGTGCCCGGGGTCTGCCCTGCCCGTCGAATACCCTGCCGAGCATCTCGGTGCTCACCCCCAGCTCCACTCCCTTGCCCAGGAAGCGAACCCGGCACTTCTCCAGATCGGTTCCGCTCGAGCCCTCGAAGAGCTGGACGAGAGCCCTTCTGGAGTCTATCTCGAGCACCTTTCCGTGGCGTATCTCCCCCGATGGGAGCTCAATCTCCACAAGCTCCTCAAAACTGACATCCGTTACTCCGTCCACCAGCATCAGCGGCCCGGAGATCTCAACTGTTGTGGTGTATTCCTTGATCATGTCGTCACCTCCGGTTACAGACCGGCCTTCTCCACCATGGAGTCAAGCTCTGCGGTGATAAGGTCCTTAAGCTCATTGATCGCTGATATGTGCTCTTCGGGAAGGTAGCGCATTCCCGCCACCTTCTCCTTCAAGGCGAAGGCAAAAAGGTCACGGGGCGCCACACCGGCTTTGAGCGCGCGGCCCATGCCGTCATGGGTGTGCATGATTACTTCGAGCATTGCCTTCTGCTTCTCAATGGAAGCGTAGGTGTCAACGGGGTGGAAGGCGTTCTGGTGAAGGAAGTCCTCGCGGATGGAGCGGCTTGTGTAGAGGACCAGCTGATCCTCGGGAGAGAGGGACTCGGCGCCCACCAGCCTGGCGATCTCCTGAAGGTTGGCCTCTTCCTGAAGAAGGGCCATCGATCTGGTGACCATCTTCACCCATCCCGCGCCAAGGGTCTCGTCGTAGTAGCCCCTCAGGTTCCGGATGTAAAGGGAGTAGCTGTCCAGCCAACCGATGGCCGGGAAATGGCGCATGTACGCCAGGTTTGCCTGAAGGCTCCAGAAAACCTTCACCACCCTGAGCGTGGCCTGAACGACAGGGTCGGACAGGTCGCCTCCCGCAGGGCTTACTGCGCCGACAACCGTAAGCGCACCGCTGCGGCCCTGGCCTCCGAGACACTCAACCTTGCCGGCCCGTTCGTAGAACTCGGCGATGCGGGTGCCGAGGTAGGCTGGGTAACCCTCCTCGCCGGGCATCTCCTCGAGCCTGCCGCTCATCTCCCTCATGGCCTCGGCCCAGCGGCTGGTGGAATCGGCCATGAGAGCGACCGAGTAACCCATGTCACGGAAGTACTCGGCAATGGTTATGCCGGTGTACACACTGGCTTCCCGGGCGGCAACGGGCATGTTGGATGTGTTGGCCACCAGGACCGTCTTGAGGATCAGGGGCTTTCCGCTCTTTGGGTCCTCAAGTTCCGGAAACTCCTGCAGCACGTCGGTCATCTCGTTGCCGCGCTCTCCGCAGCCCACATAGACCACGATCTCGGAATCGGCCCATTTGGCGAGCTGGTGCTGTATGACCGTTTTACCGCTCCCGAACGGTCCGGGGACACAGGCGGTCCCCCCCTTGCCAACAGGGAAGAACGCGTCCACCACCCTCTGACCGGTGATCAGGGGTTCATTGGGCGCAAGCTTTGTTGCAATGGGTCTGGGCTTTCTGACAGGCCACTTCTGAAGCATCGTGAGGTTGCGTATCGTGCCGTCGGCCAGTTTCACCCTTGCCACGTCCTCATCGATCGTGTAGTCACCGGCCGGGGCAACCCACTTCACTTCACCCGCCGTACCAGGCGGGACCATGACCCTGTGCAGGATGAGCTCGGTCTCCTGGACCGATCCGATCACTTCCCCTCCGCCAACGGAGGTTCCGGGGCTCAGTTCAGGAGAGAATCCCCACTTTTTCCCGTGATCGAGCCCCGGGATGTTGATCCCACGGCCTATCCAGTCCCCGGCCTGCTCCCGCACCTTGTCAAGCGGTCGCTGTATGCCGTCGTAGATAGAAGTGAGAAGCCCCGGGCCAAGTTCGACGGAGAGGGGAAGACCCGTTTCGTACACGGGATCACCGGGCTTCAGACCGGCCGTTTCCTCGTAGACCTGAATGCTTGCCCTGTCCCCCTTGAGTTCAATGATCTCACCTATCAGCCGGTAGTCGGAAACGTAGACCACGTCGTACATCCTGGCCTCGGTCATTCCCGTGGCCACCACCAAAGGCCCGGCTATCTTGTCAATCCTTCCGTGATGCATTCGGCTTCCTCCGGCTATTCATCCTCGCTCATCAGATCAACTCCAACGGCTTTGATGATCAGTGTTCTTATGGCATCCTCTCCCCGGCGGCGGCTGCCTGAAACCCCGGGCAACACCACGACCGCGGGCACTGGCAGGCCGAGTGTATCGGCCACCATGTCCGCAAGCTTTTCGAACATGTCCTCGGTGACCATTATCACCGACACTTTTTCCCTCACAAGACGGGAAAACGTCTTTCGAATACTCTCCCTGTCACCGGGGGAGTAAGTCTCCACTCCCAGTGCCCTGAAGCCCAGCACCGAGTCGGCGTCGCCCATGAACGCGGTTCGCCCTTCGGTCATCTATTCTCCATTCACCTGGGAAGCCGCGCGAGCAGCTTCGCGGTATTCACGTCCGCCTTGCGGGCGGCGGTGACAAGGTTGAGATGCACGGCCTCGAACTCCCTGCGCAGCACGTAGGAGAAGAGCAACCCGGGACCGAAGGGCCTTGCTGCAAGTTCCGCGAGAAGTTTAAGGCAGGTCCTGTCGCTTTCCCTTTGAAAGGGCAGGAACGAACCTCCGTCCAGGGCTTCCTTCAGGGCCGCCGCAGCGGCCTCGAGTCCCGTCGTTTCCCCAAGCGCTTCGGGAAGACGGTTCTTCCTTGTGGCGTCGGTGATCTCGTCTATCGAGTGGAAGCCGCCGGGGAGAAGAAAACCCTCGAGCTGCCCGGTGGACGGGTTTCCGGCAGCAAGCCTGCCCGCTGTAAGGAAGTTTCTGAGTTCTGTACGGGTCTCTATGAAGGCGTCGAGTCCGGGGTCGAGGGGAGCCAGATGAACCCGCTCAACCTGCGCCGCGAGCTGGTCGAGTATCATGTCGATCCTGATGCTGTCGGCTGGTTGGGCGGACTGCGCTGCCTCGAGCGCAGTTCTGAACAATACGGGCAGTTCTCCCGCCCGTGCCGGATCGGTCCATGCCTTGATGAGAAGGGAGACGGGCAGGGTTCCCTCCTCTTCGAAGGGGACGCCGCCCTCGCCGCCCGAAGCCATGTTCTTCCAGGCGTACCTGGCGTTCCTCACGTCACGGCGGAGAAGGATCGCGCTGGCAAGACCAATGCCGGGGTCAAGCTCCATGAGTTCGGTCTCCGCCATTGAAACCGCCCTGTTCAGGGCCTGCTCGATCGAGTCACCGTGAATGAGGCGCCCGTACCAGGTGTCACCGAGAACCTTCAGCAGTTCGTCAGGCCCCTGGGTTCCCATGATCTGGCCCCATGTCCGTTCGGAAATCAGTGTGGATTCGAGGGCGCTTATCCTTCCGGCGGCGTACTCCCAGGAGGAACTCACAGGTCCTCCAGCCTCTCGAGTGGAAGAAGCTGCGAAAGCTCCATGACAAGCTCTTCATGAACCAGGGATGCCACCATGTCCAGCGTGGCGTTCTGGCTGACCTTGCCGGATCTGAGGATGACACCGCCCCTGGAAGAGTGACGCTCCGGGGACAGGCGGAACCTCATAGAGGAGGATGAATGGCTGTAGAGGAATGACTGGGTGATCCTTTCCACGTCATTTTCGGAGATGATGACATCCACAACCCCTGTCAGATCACAGTTTTTAAGAAATGAAGCTATCAGGTCAGTGTACTCCCGGCTTGCCACCAGGTCTGAAACGGCCCTGTTCAGTGCATCATCAATGAGGCTCCGGCGGGTGTTCAGAAGGTTTCTTTCCTCGCTTCGAAGAGCATTCTCCCGCATTCGGGCTTTTTTGTCCCGCAGGTTTTCCAGAAGCCTGACCCGGTCCTTTTCCGCCCTGACGGTCAGCCTGGAGCGGGTTTCCTCAAGAGCGGCCTCCTTCTCATGACGGGCCTGGGAAAGTATACGCTCCGCCTCGGATTCTGCGTCCTGAATGATCTTCTGCCTTATGGCCTCGAGGGACATTCCCGTTAACCGATCTGTCCGAGCATGAGGAAGCTGACGAGGAAGCCGAGAATGGCGTAGAACTCTACGAAAACAGCCAGAATAAGGGCTTTCCCGGAGTCATCGGGCTGCTTCGCCGTCATCATTGCGCCGGAAGCGCAGACCTTGCCCTGGTGGATCCCCGAAAGAAGGCCGGCGAGCCCCACCGGAAGCCCCGCGGTGAAAATTACCCATGCATCCGCGGGTTCGAGCGCACTGATCCCGGCGATCTTCTGCAGAAGCAGGAAGGCGATGACGAACCCGTAGATACCCTGGGTACCCGGGAGGGCGGAGAGCAGGAGCAGCTTTCCAAATTTCTTTGGGTCCACGCTCATGACACCCGTGCTTGCCTGGGCTGCTATGCCGACTCCCACAGAACTGCCGATTCCGGCCAGGGCGCAGGCAAGGGCGGCACCCATATAGGCTATGAGATTGACTGTCACTTTTGTTGTCCTCCCTGTGGACTGGTGGTCATTTTCATTCTGGTTTCATTTTCATCTGAGTGATATCACCAATGCGTACGAACCGCGGCTGGAAGCGCAGCGGAGAGAATGGAACTCCCGTTCCCTCGTAGAACTTTCCGAAAAACTCGACGAACTGAAGCCTGGCCGTGTGAATGAATCCGGAAAGGACGGCCATGGCGAGGTTGAACAAATGCCCGGCCACCAGGACCAGGATGGCAAGGACGATCCCCACACCGGCGATGCTTCCCGCGAGCATTCCGGCTATCTCATTGATGACCTGCGCAATGATGGCGCTGGAAAGGGCCAGGGCGAAAAGCCGGGAGTAGCTGAGAACGTCGCCCAGAAGGTTGACTATGCCGTAGGTGGCGTAAGCGCCAAGGCCTACTTTTCCGCCGATGCTTGCGGCCGCCCTGCCCCCCATGATGAAGATAATGAGCGCTCCCGCAGCCAGAAGGATGAGGAAGACCTTGTCAGCCGGGCCGCTGATGTCGTAGAGCGCGCCGTTGAGGAGGTAGCGGTTGAACAGCCAGGGGAACAGGCCGACGATGGCCAGCAGCCAGCCACCCTGTTCCAGCACAGCCGCAAAACCGTCTCCCTGTCTCAGACGTTTGGGAAGATTGACGATCACTCCCCAGGACAGCTGGATAAGACCGAGGGCCAGTGTCAGGTAAAGGAACTGGTTTGATACCGAGAAGCCGGGCTTTCCGGGAGCGTACCCGGGGACAAGGCCGTTGAGAAGCATGGCCGGGGCCTGAAGGTATTCTGGAAGGGAGTAGAACTCGATACCGAACCAGCCTCCCAGGAACACTCCTGAAACGATGCCTGCAATCCCCCCCTGGAGGATGAGCCTGAAAAACCGCGTACTGCCTCCCCTGCGCTTGTTCAGCCAGATGCCGATCGCGCTTCCCAGCACCAGGGCGGCACCGTAGCCCACGTCGCCGATGCAGATCCCGAAGAAAAGGGCGTAGAAGGGTGCGAAGAGAGGGGTGGGGTCGGGATCGGCTCCCGCGGGACGCCCGAACATGTCGGTGAGGAGAAGGTAGGGGTCCACCGTGGCAGTCTCGGTAAGGAACACGGGAGGGGTCTCGTCCGGCCCGGGTTGGATCTCTTCGATACCTGCCGCCGCGAGTTTCTCGAGTTCCTCCCGAAGCCTTTGCACATCGCCCTTGAGAATCCAGGCGTGCAGGACGAGAACACTGCCGGAAGAGAGCCCGCCGGATGCTATCTCATGTCTGGTTACAGCAAGCCCCACTGCGTCGTAGAGCATCCTGATCTCGGAAAGCCTTCCGGCCAGCGAGCGGGACTCTTTCTCAATCCGGACGAGCCTGACCCTGCTCTCCTCGAGAGCCTTGTCCAGTTTCAGAGCTTCTTGAGCGGGTTCAGCCGAGAATCCCGCGAATTCGCCCGGAATGAACCCGAAGGAGGAGAGCCTTTCGCCGAAAACCGCCGCCTGGTCTGCATGGACAACGCAAACAAGTTTGTCTCCGCCATGGGGGAAAACACCCGAGGTTTCGAACTCGCCCGAAAGCGCAACTGCGACGGCTTGCGCGTCGGGGATGGAGCCCGCGAAAACCGTGAACGCCCCCTGTCGCCCTACCAGGTCGAAACGGCAGGGCAGGAACGCCCATTGCTCAAGAAAACGGCGCCTTGCCTCAAGATCACGGATGGCCTGACCGGTCTCGATGATCTCCCCCGAGAGGGAAGATGCCTGTTCCGTTGCCTTGCGGAGTGACTGGTCAGAAAGGACCCTTTCAAGAGCATCCCGGGTTACCAGAAGCTCGGTCGGGCTTTTTCCCTCGAGAAAACCGGAAAGGAACTGAATGGCGCGGTCGAGTTTCAGTCTGAGTTCCCGAAGCTCTTCAACGCTGTCGGAGATGAACCGCTCAAACCCGGGAATAACTGCTGAATCGGCTCCGATAAGATGAACCATGCCCGAACGCTCAAGGATGGCCAGAACATCGGAGCGATGCGCATGATGACAGAGGATCTCGACTTTTACAACGTTTTCCCTGGCCATTCTCAGGTGCCCTGCAGTATTCTGCCCCGAAGGAGTTCAAACGCCTTCCCCTGGAGCTCACGGGACTTCTCCCCCATCCGTTCCTCGATGCCTTCCCTTTTTCGGCGAAGCTCTTCGCGGTAAGCCAGGGTCTCGGTGGCGATGTTGGCCGTTTCTCTCTCCTCCGCGGCTGCGAGGGCGGTTTCGTACCTGTCCTCGATCTCCTTCAGTGCCCCCGGGATCGAGTTCCTCTCGGCCAGCGCCTCCCGGCCGGCTCTTTCAATAACTTCCGCAGCCCGGGCTTCCGCCCCGAGAAGCGATTCAAGGCTTTCGCTCAAGTGATTCCACCCTTTCGCTGGACACTGGCAACAGTGCAGTTGTGGATATCATATGCCAAACAGCTTGAGAAAACACACGTAAATAAATGTGCAATAATATCATAAGGAGTTATCAACGCAGAGGGTCGGTTTTCCACAATCCCCCGGGTCAGCCCTTCTGCGAACCCTCTTTGCCGCTCATGCTGCAGTGTCCCTGAAAGAAGACTCCCTCTTCGATGACCAGGCTTCTTGTAAAAATATCGCCCTCGACCCGGGAGCCGTTCTGAAGTTCGAGCTGGTTCTCAGCTCTGATCGTGCCGTTGATCGTTCCGCCGATGACCGCCTGGGCAACGGTTATCTCGCCCTTGATCCGGCCCTCGTGGCCCACGGTGAGGGTTGCGGAAACGCTGACCTCACCATCCACAAGCCCGTCCACCCTCAATCCGCCCTGAATGTTCAATATGCCGTTCACGGAGCTGCCTGCGCCGATGATGGAGTTGATCGCGTTTCCGGTGTCTTCTCTTCCCACTTCCTTCTCCCGTCACTGATCCGCCGGAGGGGCGCCCTGCGTGGCCAGGTTCTCTATCACCCTTCTGGTGGCTCTTATCTCTTCCAGCTTCTCTTCGATCGATGCCAGGCGGGTGCTTATGTCCGCGGCAATGGCAAGGGAATCCTCCAGGCTCTCGATACGACGGTTAAGCACCGCCTGCCTGGACTGCCCCACCGCCCCCGATACTGAAATGTAAACAGAGGCAGCTATTGCGATCGCCACAAGCACCACGGCGGTTCGAAACAGAGGTGCTCCCGCTCCGGATACACGAAGTTCACGCCGTTTGCCGTGTGCTGAATGGGGTATCACCGCAATGGTGAACCCTTCGTGAATCCGTGCCATACACCCTCCGTGGTGAGTCTCCCGCAGCTGCTAACCTAATCCGGTGAACCGTCGGGGGCCAATGCCTCAAAGGCGCCCCAGCAGTTCACGTATGCCTTCGGCACTCATCCCGCGGCCCAGAGCCGACATCAACAGCAGGCGGATCTTGTGGCCCTGCATGTCTCCCGCTGTGATGGCCCCGGCTTCGATCAGATCAACGCATCCACCCTCGTAGGCGTACACTCCCAGAACCCTGCCCTCGTAACACCGGCTTGTGATCACGACAATAATGCCGGCCCCGATGGCCCTTTTCACTGCGGAAGCGGTTTCCGGCGGCACGTTTCCGCGCCCGAAGGCCTCGATCACAATGCCTTTGTACCCCTGGTCGGACAGGTAGTCGACCAGTTCCCCGCCAAAGCCGGACGCACACCGCACAAGACCCACCCTGGTGTCCAGCGTTACAGGGCCAGGTGGCATTGTAAGCCTCCAGAGGGGCTTTCTATGAAGAATGACGCCGTCTTCATCAACGAAGCCCAGGGGACCGTAACCGGGTGATGAAAAACTGCTCGTGTTTGAAGTACATGTTTTTGTTACCCGACCGGCGGCGTGGATCTCGTCGCCCAGAACAACGGTCACTCCGAAATCATGAATTTCGGAACTTGCGGTTAGAATGGCCGCCCTGAGGTTACGCGGGCCATCCACCCCAAGCTCACCCGGGCTTCTCATTGCTGCGGTGAACACCACCGGCGTCGTTCCCCGGAGGTGAAGGTCGCAAAGGAAGGCGCTTTCCTCGAGAGTGTCGGTGCCATGGGTCACCACCACTCCACGGTACTGGCGGGACGCCTCGATCTCCACTAGCCTGGTGGTGAGCAAAAGCATGTGGGCCGGTGTCATGTGTGGGCTGGGAAGGCTGAACTTTCTCTCGTTGAACAATTCAATGCTTTCGGGAATCCCCGCCGACCTCCTGTCGAACTCCATGCCGGGTCCTATGACAAGTCCCCTTTGACCGGGAGCCATCTCGATAGTGCCGCCCGTGGAAAGAACAAGTATTCTGTCAGCCATTCTTCCTCCGGGATACCGCGAGCAGGACTTTCTTGAGCTTCATGGGATCCCCCGCGAGGGAAGCTGCCTTCTCCATTATGTCTTTCCGGTTGCCGAACATGTCCAAAAGGTGAAGCAGCTCCTGGTCGGCACTTACGGCCTGCAGAAGCTTTTCATTCTCCTCCAGGAGCCTGAGCAGGTCCTCCCTTGAGGGGTCGACCGTCCAGCGGAGCAGGATCGCCACCGAGTCGGCGTTGTCCCTGTACCTGCGGCGCATGTCCGCGCTGATCTCCCGTGCTTCCTCATCGGTGACCACCCCGTGGGCGTGCCGTTGTTTTCTGACCTCGTCCCTGACCAGGTCGTTTATCTCCTGAAGAGCTGCAGGGTACTGGGGTGTCGTGGCTCCGCCCGAGAAGACCCATGAGTCCTCAAGTGCTGCAGGAAGGATGTTCTCGGCGTTCGGGAAGGGGGCTTCGAGAATGTAACCCCATACGCAGACGAACATCGTACCGTACTTCCGTACGAAGGATGCCCGCTCGGGAGTCCCGGATTCGAGGGACAGCCTTTCAAGAAGAAGGTCGAGAAGCCCTATTCTCTGGTCGCGGCCGGCCAGCAGAAGCTCGATCCTGTCAAGGGCACGTGTCTTCCACATGGGCCCGAACAGCTGTCTTTCCAAAAGATCGGAGGACTGGCCCGGAAAAACTGCGGAAGAGAGGCTGCCCGCGACCATGAGAAGAAGTTCGGATGCGCTGTCCGCACCGAGGAACTCGACAACTTCCACTATTGAACGCGCAGTCTGGATGGTCTTCTCGGGATCGGTGGGTTCGGCCATCAGTATCATCAGCGCGCAGTTCAGGATCGGGGGAAGGGTCCGGGCCGTCCAGGCCTGAACGGGGTCGGCCCCGGAGTGGAGGGCCGCCTCGGACAACTCCGAAGTGGCTTTTTCATCGCCTGCCTGAGGTCTTCCCCTTCTCAATTCCATGAAGAAATCGAGAGGGTCCCTTCGGTCGCCAAGCAGGGTTTTAAGTTTCATAAGGGCTTCCCGGTCGCATTGGTATGAGAGCGAATCGCCTCCCGGGACAGAAGAGGCCGCCATTCCGGCGCTCAGTTCGGAGCATATCCTGAGAAGCTCCTCCCTGCGGGCGCCTGAAGATGTTATCAGCGCAGTGACCCCGCCGATCCGTTTCCTTGGAACCTCCCTGGCTTCGTGAATGCCCGACCATGATGAGAGGATGTCCTCGGGGGTGAAATGGTCCGTCTCGGCGGTGGGTGCCGGGCTTCCCAGCAGCCAGGCCTCGAGACCTGTGGATAGCTCTAACGCCCTGCTCTGTTGTATCTCGGATGCGAGATGCAGAAGAAAATCATCGCCTGCGGGTATTCCCCCGATACTTCTCTGGGCAAGCTCTATGGCGTTTTCCAGAAATCCTGCCAGGTTCCCGAGCTGCCTGTGGTAGAAAAAAATGCTTTCGGGCAGGACCTCGGTGAAGAAAGCCATGGCTGACCTGCCGGCGCCCGTGGACACTCCCGCTCCCGACGCCCTGACCGGCATGAGCTTGTCCGCAAGCCGGGCGATGAAAGGGTTGTTCACGGTATCAAGGGCATCGGGGACTTCCATGAAGGCGTTCAGTATCCTTCTTATCCCCTGGTCGAGGAAAGTCGAGAAAATGGCGTCGAACCCTTCCTGCCACACGGCTTGTCGGCTGAACCGGTCGCAGACGGCGCGGATGCCCGACAACAGCTCTTCGGAACGCTGTCTTGAAAGGCCTGGAAGGGTGAGGAAATCCTGCATCAGCAGATCGAGGGCGGCGACCCGCCCGCCCGCCCGGAAAACCCTTTGCAGTGTCAGGTTTTCGGCCTCCCTGAGCCTGTCCTGTTCGGGGGCCGAATTGTAGCCGGTGACGGCGAAGGCAAGACAATCCCTGAAGAGTGGCTCGGAGGGGCTCACTTCCTGCATCAGGGGGGTCACGACCATCTCAAGGAACCTGAGCCTCCTGGATGGATCCTCGACCCTTCCAAGGAACTGAATGACGGTCTTTTCCGCTTCGGGCTGCTCGTCGAGCAGCCTCTCCATCCATGCCGGAGCGAGCCCGGACGACAGTTTTCCCCTGTCAACCGGGGTGAGCAGGGCGAAAATGTCCGCGATGGAGTGGGTTCGGTGGAGATACGCAGCCGTGTCGTCATCGGGGGCCATCCGCACAAGGAGTGAGGCGACTGCCGCAAGGTGAAGCTGGTGGCTGCCGCTCCGGATCATGGCCCGTTCCAGCAGAGCAAGGCCCTTTCGTCCCGAGGGCGCTCCATCAAGGGCGCGGAAGACGGTTCTGAGGCTTTTCCGGTCGGGGGTCCGGCCCGCGGAGAGCACCCGCTCTGTAATACGGTAAAGCCTCATGACATCGACCGCGGTGTATGAACTGCCCTCGCCGGCATCGGAAAGGTAGCCGTTGACGAAGACCAGGGGTTCGCCCTCAATCCTGCCCTGCATCCCGGAAAGGAACTTGATGAGACCCTGATAGGTTATTCCCTTCTGGGCAGTGTCCACCATTTCGATGAAAAGCTCTCCCAGTTTGAACGGGTTTTCGCTGCCCGAGATCCTTATGGAAAGGAGCTCTACGGCCAGGTCTATCTCCATCTGGGAATCGAGATGGCTGCAGGCGACGGGGCTCGAGTTGAGCACCGCTGAAACAACCCCGGGGTCATCGGTCCTGAAAAGTACCATGGCGCGGTGAACCCTCTCTTCGGAGAGAAACTCGGCGATCCCCCTGCGTTTCCTCAGGGCTCTCATAGCGCCGCAAAAGAAGCGCAGGGATCCGATCGGTGCCATGCCCTCGGCGATCCTTCTGTAAATCGGCATACCCCTGCGTGCGACTATCTCCCAGATCGGGGCGAATTCATCACCGGGATAAAGCCAGCCCAGGTCTGCAGCGAAGTCAATGAGAACGGCCCTGTTGTTCTCGGTCACACCGGGAAAGTCCGTGGCTTTCTTCAGGGCTTCATGAACCTCATCACCCCCGGCTGAGAGCCTGTCGCAGAGGTAGGGGAAGTGCCCCGGCAGCGCACGGGCAAGTTCAAGACAGAAGGTGGCGGCTTCTTCGCCCAGGTTGCCATCGCCGCTGCTTCTGAGAACCCTGTACCAGCACGCCAGGGCCTGAGCGAGATCAATCCTTCCGCTGCCCTTCCCGGATCCGGGAAAGGCTGCCGCAAGGCTTGCATAGCCGTCCACTCCAACACGCCACAGGTTTCGTGGCAGAAGGTGCAGTGCTGCAAACCAGTCCCGGGTCAGCCCGGCGTTCAGCGGTGGTGATGCCATTTGCTTGAAGGCTCTGAAAACCGAGCCCGCGGCTGCGGTATCCATTCCCGCCAGCAGCGATGCCGCGAGGGGGGTCAGCTCTCCGTGCGTCTTGAAGAGGGGCAGAACTGACAGGGCGGCAGTGGTGGCCGGTCCGGTGGAGAGAAGCTCGGGCTGTACCACCGGCAGCGCGGGAAC
Organism: candidate division Hyd24-12 bacterium UBA6080; assembly: GCA_002436025.1. Taxonomy (GTDB): domain Bacteria; phylum Fermentibacterota; class Fermentibacteria; order Fermentibacterales; family JCC-6; genus UBA6080. The sequence continues at coordinate 37,506 of DIXM01000011.1, read as the reverse complement.
GGATACCGACGGGGGTGAAGCTGCGTCTTCGCCATGCACTGAAAGCCAGGTGGCGAGCATCTGTTTCAGTGCATCCTTGCTTGTCATTCAGCTTCGGTTTCCGTGCATCTTCTGACGCTTTCAGGGGACAGTATGGCCGCATCGGAAATCCTGTCTCCCTCGGAAAGGCTCATAAGCTTCACGCCCATCGTGTTTCTGCCGATCTCCCTCACATCCTCCGCCCGAAGCCTTATTGCGATGCCTCCCGCGGATACAAGAAGGATCTCGTCTTCCGAATCGGCGATGCCTACCACAACTACCTCGCCGTTCCTTTCGCCCGTTGAAACGTTCCTGATCCCAAGACCGCCCCGGTGTGTGATCCTGTAAGCCGATGCGGGAGTGAACTTGCCGTAGCCGTTCCTGGTCACGGTGAGGATCCTGTCCCCCGGATTGACACTTGTCATCCCCACAACCCTGTCCCCGCTTCCAAGGCTTATTCCACGGACACCCATGGTGTCGCGGGACATTGGTCGGATCTCTTTTTCAGAGAAATGAATTGCCTTGCCCCGTGCGGTCCCGATCAGGAGATGGTCGTTTCCGGTGGTCATCAGAGCGCTCACAAGCTCGGCGCCCTCGGAGAGCCTGACAGCCTTGATCCCTCCCTTTCGGGGTCTGCTGTAGGAAGCAAGGGGGCTCTTCTTTACCATGCCCTCGCTGGTGACCATCGCAATGTGGGCGCTACGGTTGAAGTCGTTCACGCACACCCTTGCCACAGGCCTTTCGCCGGGGTTCAGTTCGACCAGGTTCACAAGAGCTTTGCCCAGTGTGTTGCGCCCGGCCTCGGGGATCCTGAAAACCTTCAGCCAGTAGCATCTTCCCTGGTTGGTGAAGAACAGGATGTAAGTGTGGTTCGACGCGGTGAAGACCTGGTCGAGGAAGTCCTCTTCCCTGGTAATCACGCCGGTCTTGCCCCGTCCGCCGCGGTTCTGGCTCTGCCAGGTATCGATGGAGAGGCGCTTGATGTACCCCTTGTGGGAGAGCATTATGACCATGGGGTCGTCGGGCACCATGTCCTCGTCCTCAAAACTGTCGACACCATGGGGAGAGATACTTGTTCGGCGGTCGTCGCCCCATTTCTCGGAGACCTCCCGCAGCTCTGCCGCGACAACGGCAAGCCTGGCCTGGCGGCTCGCCAGAAGGACCCTGAGTTCGCCGATCAGTACCAAAAGGTCCTGAAGTTCCTGTCTGAGCGCATCACGGTCGAGCGCCGTGAGCCTGCCCAGGCGCATCTCGAGGATTGCCTGGGCCTGCAGCTCGGATAGACCGAATGACTCCATCAGGCGGGCCTTGGCCACTTCCTGCGTGGCCGAGGCCCTTATTGTCCGGACCACTTCGTCTATGTTGTCCTGTGCTATGAGCAGGCCCTCGAGAATGTGGGCCCTTGCTTCGGCCTTCTCCAGCTGGAACTGGCTTCTGCGAAGGATGACTTCGTGTCTGTGCTCGATGTAGAGCTCGAGCATCCGTCTCAGTGTGAGGCGTTTTGGAAGCTGGTCGACCAGCGCCAGCATGTTGGCTCCGAACGAGAGTTCCATGGCGCTGTGCTTGTAGAGCTGGTTGAGAACCACGTCGGCAATGGCCTCGCGTTTCAGAACTATGACAATCCTGGTGCCTTCCCGGTCCGACTCGTCGCGCAGATCGGCGATTCCCGTGAGCTTCTTGTCCTTGACGAGGTCCGCGATGGATTCGATCAGCCTTGCCTTGTTGACCTGGTAGGGGATCTCGGTCACTATTATGCACTCGCGCCCCGACACGGTCTCCATGTGGGAGACAGCCCTGATTACTATTCTGCCGTGCCCGGTCAGGTAGGCTTTTCGGATGCCACCGGTGCCCATGATCCGGGCCCCGGTGGGAAAGTCCGGCCCCTTGACCACGCTGAGCAGCTGCTCGTCGCCTGTTTGCGGATCTTCTATGAGCAGAAGCAGGGCTTCAATGATCTCACGGAGGTTGTGCGGCGGTATGTTGGTGGCCATGCCCACCGCGATGCCGGACGAACCGTTCACAAGAAGGTTTGGAAAGCCCGAGGGAAGGACGGTCGGCTCCGAAAGTCTCTGGTCGAAGTTGGGTTGGAAGTCAACCGTGTTCTGATCGATATCCCGCAGCATCTCCTCGCCGATGCTTGCCATGCGGGCCTCGGTGTACCTGTAGGCCGCTGCCGGGTCGCCGTCCATCGAGCCGAAGTTACCCTGGCCGTCGACCAGCGGATGACGAAGGGAGAACCCCTGAGCCATGCGCACCATTGCGTCGTACACCGATGAGTCGCCGTGGGGATGGTACTTGCCGAGCACATCGCCCACCACCGTGGCCGACTTCTTGAATGCCCTCTGGTGGGTCAGCTTCTGTTCGTACATGCTGTAAAGGATGCGCCTGTGAACGGGTTTCAGGCCATCGCGCACATCGGGGAGCGCCCGGCTGACGATCACGCTCATGGAATAGTCGAGGTATGAGCGCTTCATCTCAACTTCAAGCTCTATGGGCTGGATCCTTGCATCGTCAGACATCGAGATTTCTCACCTCCCCGGCATGCTCAAGGATGAACCTGCGTCTGGGCTCCACCTCGTCGCCCATGAGTGTGGAAAACACGTGGTTCGCCTCGACGGAATCTTCCATCATGACTTTGAGAAGCTTCCTTGTTTCGGGGTTCATGGTCGTGGACCACAACTGCTCGGGGTTCATCTCTCCAAGCCCCTTGTACCTCTGTATTGTCGCCTTCTGTTCTTCGATCGAAGCAAGAAGGGTTTTTAGGTCCCTGTCGTCGTAGATGTACCTGCGGCTCTTTCCCCAGCGAACCTGGTAGAGCGGAGGCTGTGCGATGTAAATGTTTCCCTTTTCGATCAACTGCGGCATGTAACGGTAGAAAAATGTGAGAAGAAGTGTTCTTATGTGCGATCCGTCAATGTCGGCGTCGGTCATGATGATGATCTTGTAGTACCGGAGTTTCGCTATGTCGAAATCCTCGGAACCGATCCCCGTTCCCACGGCCGTGACCATGGTTCTTATCTCGTTGTTGTTAAGTATTTTATGAAGTGGGGCCTTCTCAACGTTTATCACTTTTCCGCGAAGTGGGAGTATGGCCTGAAAGAAGCGTTTTCTGCCCTGCTTTGCGCTGCCCCCTGCCGAGTCCCCCTCGACGATGAAAAGCTCTGCCTCTTCGGGGTTTCTTACGGTGCAGTCCGACAGCTTCCCGGGAAGTGACGCTGTTTCAAGGGCCCCCTTCCTTCGGGTGAGTTCCCTGGCCTTTCTTGCGGCCTGCCTAGCGGCGCTTGTGTCGAGGCATTTGAGCACTATCTTGCGTGCCGTGGCCGGGTTCTCTTCGAAGAACTGCTCAAGGCCTGAATAGACGATGTTTTCAGTGTTGCCCTTCACCTCACGGTTTCCAAGCCTTGTTTTCGTCTGGCCTTCGAACTGGGGGTTCTGGATCTTCACGCTGACAACTGCCGCGAGACCTTCCCTCACGTCGTTGCCCGAGAAGCTTTCGTCGGCCTTCTTGAACATTCCGTTCTTTGTCGCGTAGTCGTTGAGGCACCTGGTCAGGGCAGACCGGAAGCCCGTGAGATGAGTGCCGCCGTCTATGGTGTTGATGTTGTTGACAAAGGTGAACACATCCTCCTGATATGCGGAGTTGTACTGAATGGCCGCCTCGACCTTGAAGTAGCTTCCATCTTCCAGCGTGCTTTCCCGCGAGAGGTAGATGGGGGTTTCATGAAGGGGTGAACGGTTTTCATTGAGGAACGCCACGAATGAGCTTATGCCTCCGTTGTAGCGGAAGGTCTTCTCCCTTTTCTCCGCCGTTCTCTCGTCAAAAAGCAGAATCGTCAGGCCGCTGTTGAGGAAGGCCAGCTCCCTGAGGCGCTTGGAAAGCAGCTCGAAGCTGAATTCACAGGTTTCGAAGATCTGGTCGTCGGGCATGAAGGTAACCGTGGTTCCACGGGATCGATGGCCCTTTGGGAGAGGCTCCTCCTGAAGGGGCTCTACGGGTTTCCCGCGCGAGTAGGTTTGCGAAAACAGCGCGCCGTCCTTTGCGATGGAAACCCTGAGCCTTACGGAAAGGGCGTTGACGACGCTGACTCCCACGCCGTGAAGGCCTCCCGAGACCTTGTAGCTTTTGTCATCGAACTTGCCGCCGGCGTGAAGGGTTGTCAGTACGACCTGGACCGCTGAGACTCCCGATTTCTGGTGAATGTCGGTGGGAATGCCCCGGCCGTTGTCTTCCACCGACACGCTGCCATCGGGCAGCAGCGCAACACGAATAGTGTCGCAGAACCCCGCCTGGGCTTCGTCGACGCTGTTGTCCACCACCTCCCAGACAAGATGATGGAGCCCGGCGGTGGAAGTCGACCCGATGTACATGCTCGGCCGCTTCCTGACGGCATCGAGCCCCTCAAGAACTTGAATAGAGTCGGCGCCGTACTCTTCCTGTTTTTTCTGTGTCAAACCTTTTCAAGCCTTTCATGTGGGGATTGTGAAAGCTTAACCACGATGCGCCGGAAAAGCGCGCGACCGGCCAATTCGTTCATGCGTCTTACGAGAGCCGAGGAACGGGACCGGATCTCCATGCAGACCGCCGGATGTGAGGCGACTACAAGAAGGACGTCCTCATCAAAACCAGAGGCGGAACAGAGCCCGCTCAGAGGTGACCCCACCACTTCGGACCAGAGTGCAATAGCGCGGCTTCTGTGATAGGCCTCGGAGAAATCCCTTTCCGCGTTCATTGACTGCAGAATGTCGGCAACTTTCCTCACGGGCTCCGGAAACCTCCATTACACTGGATTCGCGAGACGCACGGGCATAAGCAGGGCAAGGTACTCCATTCCGGAGTCCTGCTCGAGTTCTTCGATCACTACCGCAGTGGCGCCGTCCTTGATCTTAAGAAGCACCGACTCGCTGTCCATGTTTTTGAGGATCTCCATTAAGAAGTCCCCGTTGAACGCTATCTGAAGGGGGTCGGAGTTGAAGTGTGCCTGAAGCTCTTCCCTGGCCTCGCCAGCGTCGGTGTTTTCCGCCTGGAGGATCATTTTTCCGGGTTCGACGGTGAAGCGGACCTGATGAGTGGCAGGGTTGGCGATGATCCGCATTCGCCTGAGGCTCGCGATGAGGTCAACACGGTTCACTGTGAGCACGTACGGGTTTTCGCTGGGGATGACCTTTTCGTACGGAGGGTATGGGCCCTCGATGATCCGGCTGAATACTGCGGTTTCTCCCGACTTGAAACAGATCTGGGTTCCCTGGCTGCCCAGCATGATGTTCTCGTCCTCGCCCAGGCGGCCAAGGAGGTTCAGTGCCTTGGGAGCGACGATGGCATCAAGTGTCTTCTCGGATACCAGACCGCTCATGCGCATCCTGGCGAGCCGGTGGCCGTCTGTGGCAACCATTTCAAGACCTTCGGGACCCATTTTCCAGAGGGCTCCGTTAAGCGCGGGTCTGTAGTCGTCTGAGGCCACTGCGAAAGCTGTCTTTCTCACTGCGTCAGATACTGCCTTCAGGGGAAGCTCGGTAAAGGCCACGTCTGCGGCGGATGGAAGCGATGGAAAGCTCTCGCGGCTGCTTCCCGCAAGCACGAAGTTGCTGTTGCCGCATGAAATGGTGATCCTGCTGCCCGAACCCCCGATATGAATGTCTCCCCCGGGAAGCTCTTTTACTATTTCAAGAAGCTTTTTACCCGGAAGGGCGACGGAACCCTGAGTGCTGATGGTGGCCGGAACCGATGTCGTGACCGATGTGTCGAGGTCTGTCGCGGCAAGGCACAGTCTGTCGGCCTCGGTTTCGAGGAGGATGTTGGTCAGTGATGGAAGGCTTGTTTTGGGCGGAAGAGCGTTTGCGACAATGCTGAGACCCTTGAGAAGGTCTCCGTACGATACGAGCAGCTTGACCATATGCGTCTCTCCTTCCGAAGGCTTACAGAGAGGTAGTGTTCAAACATCTAAAGAATAGTCATCACAATTATACTCGTGGATTTGTGGAAAAGTAAGGCTCCCGGGATGGGGGGCAAGGAATTCGGAATGTTGATAACATGTGGACAGGAACCATGGAGAAGCGGCTTTTTCCACAGGCTGGAATTGAAATCGGTTATGAACGGGAAGCCCACAGCTGTGTCCACAGAAAATGGGGGGGTTGTCCACATTCTCAACTCGTAAGGTTGTTCCGGATATCCTGAACCTTACGCTTCAGCGAGGGGTTCTCGGAGAGGATTTCCTTGATCCTGGCGATTGCGTTGAGAACGGTTGAGTGATCGCGGCCGGTAAAGAAGCGACCTATCTCGGTCAGCGGGGTATCGGTCAACTCCCTGATCAGCAGCATTGAAACCTGCCTTGGTATCAGCACCTCCCGCTTGCGCTGTTTTCCCCTTATCAGGGTCGGATTGATAGAAAAGGCCTCGGCCACGGCACCGGTTATGCTGCCGGGGTTCAGGTGACGGGTTCCCGCCCCGAGAAACTCGGCGATGATATTGCGCACAAGATCGCGGGTGATGGAGATGTTCTGGATCTGCGAGCGCACGGCGAGAAGGTTGATCATGCCCTCGAGCTGTCTGATGTTGGTTTTTACGGTGTCGGCGATGAAGTACATCGTGTCCTCGTCTATGGAGATGCTGCGTTCACGGGTTATCTGGGTGAGGATTGCCACCCTGGTTTCAAGCATTGGCGGTTTTATGTCGGCCACGATGCCGGACTGAAACCTCGATACCAGCCGTTCCTCGAGGGGCTCTATCTCGTGGGGCGGCCTGTCGGACGTGAGAACGATCTGCCTCCTCTGAAGGTACAGGTTGTTGAAGATATGAAAGAGCTTCTGTTCTGAACCCTCCTTGCCCCCGAGAAACTGGACATCGTCCATGAGAAGGTAGTGAACATCCCTGAACCGCCGCTCGAAGTCCTCCATGCGTTTGTTGGTAATGGCTATCACAAGCTGGTTCACGAACTCCTCGCTGGAGATGTACCGGAAAACAAGGTCGGGTCTGTGTGTGCTCACATAGTGGGCGACAGCCTGTATCAGATGGGTTTTTCCCAGCCCGACGCCCCCGTATATGAAGAGGGGGTTGGCGATGTCGGAACCCATGTTCTTGGCCGCGGAAAGCGCAGTCGCGTAAGCAAGACGGTTGTTGTCGTCAACGATGAACCGTTCGAAGGTATATGAGGGGCGGAGCATCGTGGGAAGGATGGACTCGCGCCGGGTCGGCATGTTCCTGGGAGCAACGGAAATGGCCCTGAAATGAAGATCGGGACAATCGAGAAGATCGGCGAGAATTGAGCGGAGCTTCTCGGAATAATGCGCAGAGACGAAACCCGCGTTGAATTCGTCCTTGAAGGCAACGGTGAAGGTGTTGTACTCGTAGCTGACGAACCGAGAACCTGCGAGCCAGGAATTGTATATGTCCAGCCCCATGAGCTCCCTTGTTCGGAGGAGACATTCCGACCAGGTGGCCTCGGGGGAAACGCTCAGGTAAGACACGGCAGAACGGTCGTAAAGCGATTGCGCACAATGGGGTCAGAAGAAATCAACATAGTTGTCAACATCCCTAGAAAGCAGGTAAGAAGTTATACAACAAACAAATAAGAAAAACGTGAGTACAGGGTTAGCCAAAACATGTTGATTTCTTTTTCTTTGGCAAGGGCAAAAAAGAGCTTGACAACGGACCCGTCCGATAGTAAGATTCCGCTTCCCTTTTGAATACGCTATTTCTGTTTCCCGGGGCAACCAGCCGCCGGCATAGTCAAGAAGGAACGGGTTATGAAGAGAACCTATCAACCCAGCAGGATCTCCAGGGTGAGAAAGCATGGGTTCAGGGCCAGAATGGCCACCCGGGGCGGCAGGAAGGTTCTGAATGCCAGAAGACGGAAGGGCCGTAAGAGACTGGTCCCCTGAGGCAGGCAGAACCGGCGCCTCAAACTTCACCCTGAAGAGAACCCCGGAATTCTTGCGGCTGTTCAGAGCCGGGCAGCGATTCAAGGGCGGGGTAATACGGGCGAGACACTGCAGAAACACCCTGGGCATAATACGCCTGGGGTTTTCCGTTTCAAGGAAGACCGGGAATGCAGTGGAAAGGAACCGATTCAGAAGAAGGATGCGACACCTGGCGCGGGAAGCACCGGTCGGGCCGGGTTTCGACGCCGTCGTCACACCTCAGCTGAAACTCAGGGAAATTGGCTGGTGTTCGCTTCGAGAGGATTTCGCAATGCTTCTGAAGGAAGCCGGGCGTTGAAGAGAGTTTTCATTCTGATGATAGACGCATACAGCAAGCTTCTTTCCCCGCTGTTGCCCAGATCGTGCCGTTTCACCCCGACATGCAGCGGATACGCCAGAACCGCGGTTGAAAGGTTTGGCGCATGGAAGGGATCGGTGCTTGCCCTGAAGAGGATAGTAAGATGCAACCCCTGGAACCCGGGGGGATACGACCCTGTACCGGAGGAAGAAAACAATGTCAATGAGTGACCAGTCCAGAATGCTTCTTGCGGCCACGCTCATGATGGCGGTCCTTGCGTTGAGCTGGTTTCTCGCAAAACCCGGCAGGACCGATCCCGCCCGGCAATCCGAGACCACAGAGACTGAAGCCGTCATGATCCAGGTACCTGAACAGACGTCTGAACCCGGGGATGCAACGCTTCCGGCTGTGCTGCCGGACAGCATCGCTCCTCCGCGCAGCATCGTCTTGAGGATAATGGATGAGGGCGCTGTTCTTGTTGATGCTGAGTTGTCCACAGACGGCGGATGCGTGACAAAGTGGTCGCTCTCCCGCTTCCCGGACCTTTCAGGCGTAGAAGACGGTTCCATGGTGAACCTTGCTGCGAACCCCTGGCTTGAGGTGATGACACCTGCAGGCTCCAGGGTCCAGTTCTCCTGTGACAGCCCGGATACGGTAACGGTAACCTCCGAGACCGAGATCATTTTCAACTACGGTTCGGCAAGACGAACATTTGCGTTTAACTCTGGTACATATGCATTCGATGTTTATGATGAGGGACTTTCCGAGGCAATAACAGTACAGGCAGGCGCCATTCCCGTTACAGAAGAAGACGCCGACATGAGGCAGTACTTCTCGGCATGCTGGTACACGAACAAGATGACCCGAAAAAAGTCTCCCTCTGTCGAAGCGTTCGAAGGGGTTGGAAACAGCCGGTGGGTAGCGTCGGCTTCAAGATACTTCTGTATCGTGCTGCTTCCACATTCCAGGGAGAGGGTGAGCGGTTTCGTTGCGCCGGGGGAGGGAGGCTCTCCCGAAGTGTCTCTCGAGACCGACAGCGTCACAGTTTACGCGGGACCGGTAGGCTACACGGTCCTCAGCGCGCTGGGCAGCGATACCGGGAAGATGGTCGACTTCGGGTTTCCCGTGATAAGGCAGCTTGCACAGCTGATTTTCCTGTATCTTGAAAGGGTGCTGTCATTCATCGGGAACTGGGGTCTGAGGATCATGGTGCTCGCCGTGACCCTGCAGGTATTGATGATGCCCCTCACCCGGAAAAGCTATGTGGCAATGCAGAAGATGCAGAAACTTGCTCCGGCAATAAAGGAGATTCAGAAGAAGTACGCATCGGACCCGCAGAAGCAGCAGCTCGCCATGCAGAAGCTTTACAAGGAGTCGGGCGCGAACCCTCTCGGCGGCTGCCTACCAATGATCCTTCAAATGCCGGTGTTCTTCGCGATGTACCGGGTTCTTGGGAACGCGGTCGAACTCAGGGGGGCGCCATTCGTGCTCTGGGTGACCGACCTGTCCCGCCCGGAGATCCTCATTCACTTCCAGTCGCCGATACTTGGCCTTCCGGGAATCGGTCTCATGGCCCTTGTGACCGCTGCGTTCATGCTGATCCAGCAGAAAATGAACTCGGCATCCATGCAGCAGCAGAAGGCCATGATGTACCTCATGCCCGTGATGATGGGATACTTCTTCATGAAGTTCGCCGCAGGGCTCAACCTTTACTGGATGGTTTACAACATTCTCAGCATGGTGAACCAGGAACTGATCAAGAAGAAGATGCAGGCGGAAGAGTCCGTGTGAACCCTTCGACCGACATCATAGCGGCCGTCGCCACCCCTCCGGGGCTGTCTGCGCTGGCGGTCGTCAGACTATCGGGGCCTGGGTCCGCAGCCCTCGTGGAAGGCCTTTGCGGTGCCTCTCCTGGCAGGTTGTCGGGAATGAGAAGGCTGCTCGTGGAGATACCCGGCGTGGGTGATGCGGTAGCGCTGGGATGGCCCGGGGGAAAGAGCTACACAGGTGAGGAAATGGTGGAGCTCATCTGCCACGGCATTCCGGAGAGGGTGTCGCGCCTCTACGATGCAGTTCTTGGCGCAGGAGCAAGAAGCGCTTTGCCCGGAGAGTTCACAACAAGAGCGTGGCGCAACGGCAGGATAAGCGGGCAGCAGATCATGGAGCTTGCAGCAGCCGTTGATGCTGGAAGACATTCTGAGCGCCTTCCAGAAGCGGTCCTCGCCCTTCAGGACATGGTATCGGGGGCCCTTGAAACACTGGAAGGGTCCATCGAATTCCAGGACGATTCATGCCCCGATGCCGCTGACCCGGCAGCTGCCGTAGAGCGTGCCAGAGAAGCGGCCGAAGCGCTTGTGCTGAATACGCACTCATTGCAGCGGGCGATGAAGGTTTATCTGATGGGCCGGGTTAATGCCGGCAAATCAACACTGATGAACTGCCTGTGCGGTGGAGAGGTGGCTCTGGTTGACCCGTCCCCGGGCACAACAAGGGATGGGGCACGACGGGAGATTGCCCTTCTGGGAAGAAGGTTTCTTCTCATTGACACTCCGGGCTTCGGAGGAATAGGGATAGACAGCATCGCACTCGACCGTGTGATCACGGGGATCAATTCCGATGACACGGTGCTGTGGTTGAGCCCCGAAGGGGAGAATCCGCCGGAAACCCTTGAAAGGAAAGCTGGCCGGTTGTTGCCGGTCACATCCAAGAGCGATATGCATCAACTCGGTGGGTTGCGGGTGTCTTCGGTAAGCGGGGAGGGCAGGGACGCGCTCTGTGAAGGGCTTTTAAGGGCTGCATCCTCGCCGGTTGAGAGCAGGGCGTCCGAGATACTGACACTTCTTGAAAAAGCTGAACGCTTCGTTGATGCTGAACCTGGGATAGCTGCGGCACTGCTGCGGGAAGCCGAAGAAAAGACAGTGGAGATGACCGGGTTCAGGCATGACACCAATGCCGTTGAACGGGCTCTGAGCGTTCTCTGCGTTGGCAAATAGAACAGTTGTCGTTGTTGGAGGCGGCCACGCCGGGGTGGAGGCAGCCCTCGCAGCGGTCAGGGTGGGTGCATCGGCGGTCATTGTCACCGCTGAACCGTCGGCCATCGCGGTCATGCCATGCAACCCGGCAATTGGCGGAGTTGCGAAAGGATGCCTGGTGCGCGAGATTGACGCTCTGGGCGGTGTGATGGGGCTCGCGGCTGACTTCGCGTCACTTCAGTTCAGAATGCTTAACCTCAGCAAGGGTCCCGCTGTTTGGGGTCCAAGGGTCCAGGCTGATTCAGTGGACTACCCCAGGTTTGTCAGCAGCGCCCTGAGCACCGCGGGCGTCACAATCGTTTGTGGGATGGCCAGCTCCCTTTCCGGAGAACCCGGCCATTTCACGGCGGTTGAGCTAGAAGACGGCCGAACAATACCAGGTGATGCCTTCGTTCTCGCCACGGGGACTTACCTTGGGGGAGTTTTGTTCAGGGGCGGTGAGAGGTGGCCGGGCGGTCGAGCAGGTGGGCTGTCATCAGTCACGCTCGACCGGTTCCTGTCAGGATCGTTTCACGTGGAACGTTTCAAGACCGGTACCTCCCCCAGGATAGTGACAGAAACCGTCAGGACCGACGCGCTCGAGGTACAGAACGCCCACACCTTCCCGTTCAGGTTCAGCCTCGAAAGCACTTCTCCATTGTGCAACCACAAGCAGTGTCACCTTGCCCGAACAAATGAGAGAACGGGTCGTGCCATTCTCGAAAACCTGGACAGGTCACCCCTCTACGAAAAGAAGATTGAAGGCAAGGGCCCCCGCTACTGTCCCAGCTTTGAAACAAAGGTCGTTAAGTTCCCTGAACGGCATGAGCACCCCGTACATCTCGAGCCTGTCTCCCGGGATTCGAGGCTCTCGTACCTGAACGGTCTCTCAACAAGCATGCCGCAGGACGTGCAGTACAGAATGCTGAGAACCATAGAGGGGTTTGAGAACGTCGAGATAGCCCTTTTCGGTTACGCAGTGGAGTACTCCCGCCTCTCCTGGGGAGAGTTCGACATGTCGCTTCGTCTTTCGGGGACCGAAAACCTGTTCGCAGCGGGGCAGCTCCTTGGAACTTCCGGATACGAGGAAGCTGCCGCCCTGGGGCTTCTCGCCGGAGCCAACGCCGCAAGGACAGCGATGGACCTCGAATGCGTTGTTCCTGACCGGGAAGAGAGTTACCTGGGTGTCATGGTCAGCGACCTGGTTCGAAAGGGGATCGACGAACCGTACCGCCTTTTCTCCAGCCGTGCCGAAAACAGGCTTCACATTCGACAGGACAACGCGCACGTGCGTCTTGCGAAGCTGGCCCGTGAGCTTGGCGTTCTTGGGGGTCGCAGGCTTTCGCTGGTCGCTGATTACCAGAAGAAGTACGAAAAAGCCCATGAACTGATCCGTGCCTCGGGCTTCGAGTATCTCTGCCGCAGACCCGAGTCATGCCCGGGAGATGTTATGGGAAAGAGCAGCGAGATTGGAGGCCTTAACCCCGAGTGCGTGGAAACGGCTTTCAACGATATAAAGTACGGCGGATACATCAGCAGGCAGACAAGGCGCCGAAAGGCCGCTCTTCAACACTGGGACCTTCCCGTTCCCCCGGGGTTCCGCGAAGCGGGAATATCCATTGAAGCAAGGCAGGCAATTGAAACACGCATGCCGGAAACCATCAGGGAGGCAGCTGAGCTGCCCGGTGTGCGGGCCTCTGACCTCGAGGTCCTTACCCTTCTCGCCCTGAAGGGCAGGTGTTCCACGTGAAACACATTCCACCCGACGCGGCTTTGGATATTGCTTCTCTTGGGGTGACGGCCGACGGAACGGTTATCGACAGGCTCGGGGAGTTTGCCGGTCTTCTGGAAAGAGGAGCGGGTGGAAGGTTCGGAAACCTGATTGGTCCGTCTGAAATGGGACGCCTCTGGAGCAGACACATTCTTGAATCCGTGGCATTCATCCCGCTTCTCGAAACAGGGGTACCCGTTGTGGACATAGGAAGCGGAGCGGGATTTCCGGGGATCGTGCTGGCTCTGTTCGGTCTTGAGGCAACACTTGTGGAAAGCCGTCGAAAACGTTTCCTGTTCCTCATGTGGGTCAGGGAGACCATGAAGCTCGGGAATGTACGTCTGCTGAACGGAAGGGTGGAGGATTGCGGGCCCTTTCCAGGACGCGTGTCGTTCACAGCCAGGGCGGTCGAGAACCCCCTCAGCCTTGTACAGAGGATTTCGGTGACTTCCAGGGAAGGCTTCTCCCTCACCGTCCGCACCGGAGAGCCTTATTCACATCCCCCGGTGGGTTTTGTGAAAGAACTGCCTTCCCCTCCTCTTGACCGTCCGGGATTCATGGTGCAGTTTCGCCATCCCGGAACGGGGTTTCATCGGGGAAACGGGGGGACATGACCAGGATCATAGCAGTCGCGAACCAGAAGGGCGGCGTGGGGAAGACCACCACAGTGATCAACCTCGGCGCAAGCCTTGCAGTGAACGACAGGGATGTCCTGATCATTGACCTTGACCCACAGGCCAACGCCACGAGTGGTCTTGGCCGTGAGCAGGGTGGTCTTGAAGGAATGAACGCCCTCATGGAGGGCCGCAAATCCCTTTCGGAGACGGTGATTCGAACCGATGTGGAGGGGCTTGACCTTGTTCCCGGCTCAACCGACATGGCCGGGCTGGAGATTGAACTGGCCTCGCAGGAGAAAAGGGAGTTCTTTCTCGATAGTGCCCTGAAGGGTCATGTCGAGAAATATTCTTACGTCCTCATCGATTGCCCTCCCTCCCTCGGGCTTCTTACGGTTAACGCGCTCGTGGCTGCGGACAGCGTCCTTCTTCCGGTCCAGAGCGAGTACTTTGCCCTCGAAGGTCTTTCCCATCTGCTTCAGACGATTTCCAGGGTCAGGTCGGCATGGAATCGAAGGCTGCTTCTCTTCGGCGTGGTGATGACCATGTACGACTCAAGGCTCAAACTGAGCCGCGAAGTGTTTGAAGAGGCCAGGGCGCACCTTGGCAAAGCGTTGTTTCGCACCACTATACCCCGCAATGTGAAGCTGAGCGAAGCACCCAGCTTCGGGAAACCGGTGATCCTATACGACCCGTTTTCAAAGGGCGCCGGCAGCTATCTCAGTCTTGCAAAAGAGGTGATGGAAAGATGAAGGAAAAGGGAAAAAAGGCCTTGGGAAGAGGGCTGGATGCACTGCTGCCGGCAATCTCCGGGGGGACGACCGAAGCAGGCTCCTCAATGCGGATCTCAGTTGAACTCATCGACGCCAACCCGTTCCAGCCCAGGGTGGACTGGAGCCAGGAAGACCTTCAGTCCCTGAGTGATTCGATCCGTGCCCAGGGGATCATACAGCCCCTTGTTCTCCGCCCCGTCAAAGGGCGTTACCAGCTCATCGCCGGGGAGAGGAGGCTCAGAGCGGCCATAATGGCAGGGCTTTCAGAGGTTCCCGCCGTCTTCAGGGAAGCCGATGACCGTCAGATGCTCGCGCTGGCCCTTGTTGAGAACATCCAGCGGTCCGACCTGAACCCTATGGAGAAGGCCGAAGCCTTCAGCCGGTTCTGCAGCGAGTTCCATCTTACGCAGGAAGACCTTGGCCGCCAGGTTGGACTGAGCCGGTCAGCTGTAGCCAACTTTCAGAGGCTTCTCGAGCTGCCGGAGAAGGTCAGGATCATGCTTCGTACGGGCCAGCTGACCATGGGACACGGCAGGGCGCTGCTTGGTCTTCCCGACGGGGACCACATGGTGCGGGCTGCCGGCATGGCCGTTCACAAGGGCATGAGCGTTCGCGCCCTTGAGGAGCTTGTTCGAAGCCGGAGGCCGGAAGGCCGCGGGAGGAGGACAGGAAAAGCCCGGGAGGTTGCAGCCGAGATCGTTGCCCTTGAAGAGGGTCTTCAGAGGCTTTTCGGCGCGAAGGTGAAGGTGAGGGATGCCGGGGGGCGGGGCACCATTGAAATCGAGTACGCTTCGCTGGACGAGTTGGACAGGCTGCTCGCCATTTTCAGAAGTTCTTCCCGTTGACATAATACACCGTTGTCATATCGTACTCACCGCTCTAACCAGGAGGTTTTTCAAATGGCCTACAAGATCACCGATGCATGCATCGCCTGCGGTGCCTGCATGAGCGAATGCCCAGTCGACGCCATAAGCGAGGGAGACAAGTACTCCATCGATCCGGCGACCTGTATCGATTGCGGCGCCTGTGCCGCTGTCTGCCCCGTCGAGGCGATCGAAGCGCCCTGACCGGTTCCTGGCTCTTCAGGGCGGGCCTGTCTGAAGGCCCGCCCTTTGTTTTGCCAGAACCATGTAAAGCTCCCTGAGGTCAGACACCATTCTCTCCGCCGAGAAAGGTTCGAGGTCCCTGTCAACGTTTTCAAGAAGTGATTCAGAAAGACCGGGAGTCATGAGGATCTCAAGGACCCTTACGGCAAGGCAGTCCGGATCGCCCACCGGGCATATCATGCCGTTCGCGGTTCCCGTGAGGAGCTCGGATACACCTCCGACATCGGTGGACACCACAGGTACCCCCGAAGCCAGGGCTTCCAGCATCCCCCGGGGCAGCCCCTCGCTGACGGATGTTATCAGGAAGACGTCAAAGGCCGGGAGAAGCCTGCAGACATCCGTTCGGTTTCCCGTCAGGATCACCGCGTGCGAAAGGCCCGAAGCATTGACCCTGCGTTCGACCTCGGATCGCATCGGGCCGTCGCCCACCATCACGAACCTGCATTCGGGGAGCCGGGCATGTATTCGTGAAGCGACTTCAAGGAATGTCATGGGATCCTTGACGGGGGCAAGCCTTGCAACGGTTCCAACAACCGGGCAATCGGCGGGCAGCCCCAGTTCAGCACGGGCTTCTATCACTCGTCCCCTGCGGGAGAAGAAAGGTTCGAATTCTACGCCGCTTCGAATGACTGTGTAGCTCCCGGGTTTTCCGATACCCCAGACAGCGCCCTTGAAAACATCTTCGGGCGTGACGGCAACGGATTGATGGGCCAGACGGAACCCCACCCTTTCCATGGTGGTGTAGGCGGCCTGCCGGAGAAAGCTCATCTGTGAGTCGAAGGGCCAGCCGTGGAAGGTCTGGACCACCATGGGAGAGCACCCCGAAAGCCGTGCTGCCGCCCTGCCCAGAAGGCGGGCCTTTGAGCCATGGGTGTGGACGATCGTATACCCGCCCTTTTTAATGATGTTTGTAAGTTCGTACAGGGCAAGTATATCGTGAATTGGCGATATTCTCCACACCAGATGGGGGCATATTGTCGTTCTGATGCCGTACTGCTCAGCCAGATGAAAGTAATCCCCCTCCGGGGGTTTCTCGGGTCCGGTGACCAGTTCGGAGCGGAAGCCCTTATCCCGAATGTCGCGACAGCTCAGCAGGGTGTTCATGCCCGCGCCGCCAACGGCGAGCTTGGTCAGCACATGAAGGATCGATACCTCTTCGGGCATGGTTTCAGGCTTTTTTGCGGCCGTGCAGAACTGCGATGAAGAAAATGAATACAAGCAGTGTCAGGGCG
The DNA here is from genome assembly GCA_002436025.1 of candidate division Hyd24-12 bacterium UBA6080. Classification (GTDB taxonomy): domain Bacteria; phylum Fermentibacterota; class Fermentibacteria; order Fermentibacterales; family JCC-6; genus UBA6080. The sequence continues at coordinate 20,769 of DIXM01000011.1, read as the reverse complement.
GAGTAGAAAATCGGGCTCAGGAACAAAAACCCGACCGCCCAGAACGTGGTCAGAAAAGGCAGCATCCTTCTTACATGACTTCCGACCGGAAGCAGCCCTGCCCTTCCCGCGGGGAAGGTGTTGTAAAGACGGATCAGGTCTTCGGCGAAGCTGAAAAGAACGATGGAAACAGCCACCAGTGTCAGATGAAGGACGATCCCCCCCACAAGTGCCCTGTTGTCGAACAGGGCAAGGATGGAAGTGAAGAATGGCAGCATCAGCAGGCCGCAGAGCAGAAAGCCCATGCCCCATTGAATGGCGGTGTCTCTGGTCAGCGCACGCCCCTTTGCGGCCATGAGCGCCATAAAACGCCTGAGGAGCAGACGGGTCAACTCGAACAGCCCCTTCAGGACCGCAAGAACAAGCAGCACCAGCAGAATGTCATGTATCCGCTGATTCATCTATGGTTACCTCCGTTTGCGTTTCGATTCGGTCTTTTTCTTTCCGTTTCCCCTGAGCTGAAAAAGCAGCCCGGCCGTGAACACGACGACAAGGATCAGGAAATAGCCGACTATCCCGATGGGGATGGAGAAGTTGGCAGCAAGGTTGACAGCTCCGGAAGATGCCGTGAGGCTTCCGAAAGCTGCGGTGAGCAGCGCGAGCACGAAGTTCCTGTAGGCGCAGGCCAGGCCCCCGCCAAGAATGGCCGCCACGATTACAACGATAGCCGATGGCGGGCCCATGAATGCATAAACCGCTGAAACGGCCAGGAGTGCTCCGGCGAAGAACATTGCCAACCGAAGGAACAGGCCGGAAAGAACAGCGAAGAGGATACCGAATATCCAGGGGCCGAGACGGATGAAGCCAGGGTCGTTCCACAGGACCGAGGCTATCCCCGCGCCGTGCACAAGCCCCAGGGCAAGACCGGACAGAGCCAGGACAGCGCCGATGAGCCTGTTTCCGAAGAAGGCTGCAAACAGACCGCTGATAACCATTAAGACAGGTACCCAAAGGGGATCGATCATTACCAGTTCACCGATCATTTCCCCCCTCCCCCTTCCAGACCCGAAAGAGATGTGACAGATTCCGGGCCTCGAGCACCGCTCCGGCGTCCAGCCCCCGGTTGTGGGGCGTTCTGACCAGAACAGCCTTGAAGCCACCCCTCCTTGCTGCTTCGATACCCTTCCAGGCGTCTTCCACCACCAGACATGAGCCCGGCGGTACGCCCAGGACCGAAGCGGCCCGGAGGAATATATCCGGATCCGGTTTGTGCCTTAACCCCTCGCCACCCATCACAGCCGGAACAGGGCTTCCGCCGCGTTCAAGAACAACCCTCACAAGGTCGGAATCGGTATTCGACGCTATCATGCAGGGCTTTTTTCCCGATACCCAGGAGAGAAGAGCCGCGGTCTCCGGGAACAGGGGTATCGCCCCGGTACGGCAGAGTGTTCCGTAAAGCTTCTTCTGGCGGTTACGCAAAGCTTCCCTGGCATGCGCCGCGAACCCCATCTCCGCAAGGTGCTGCTCGCCTTCGCCCAGAAATGACCACCTGAGGAAGTACTCGCCCTCTCCGATGGGTCGTGAGGGAGAGATGGCCAGGTTCCAGGTTTCCCTGTAGAAAGGCTCGCTGTCGGCCAGCACGCCGTCAAAATCGAACAGGACGGCACCGCAGTCCTCCCAGTCCCGGCGAAGCGACAAACAAACCCCCTCTGGCTTTGCACAAACGGAAGACAGGAATCATAATAGCTTTCCACATCCGTTGTCCCTGCTCCAGCATCACCGGGAGGTGTTCTTTGTACAACAGTTTTGAAGAGATACGGAGTGCGGCCAGGGGGATCAGCGGCGCAAGGGTGGCGGTACCCATGGGGCACGATGCCGCTTCCCTCGAGGCCCTTGTAACTGCCGCACAGGAGGGTCTCGCCGAGGCCGTGGTCATTGCTCCCGTCCGTGAGGTGGACCGCACTCTCGCCGCTCTTGGTCTGTCCCTCCCCCCGGGTATCACAGTCGAGGATCAGACCGACGAGGAGGCCGCGGCGCTCAGGGCGGTGCAACTTGTGAGCCGTGGCAGCGCCACCATCCTCATGAAGGGTCTTCTGAAAACATCCACCTTTCTCAGGGCGGTGCTGGACGAGAATGTTGGGCTCAGGTCCGGTGGCATACTGAGCCACATTGCCGTGGTGCATGTTCCCCGGCAGAACCGGCTGGTTGCCATAACGGACGGTGGCATGAACATCCGCCCCGATGCGGTACAGACCGTCGAGATAATCCGCAACGCCGGGTTCGTCATGCAAAGGCTGGGAGCCCCGGTGACAAGGGCTGCCCTGCTGGCAGCCATCGAGGCCCCGAATGACAGGATGCCCGAGACCATTCTCTGGAAGGAAGTTGTCGACCGGGGAATCCCGGGTATCCACGTCGACGGCCCCATGGCGGTCGATGGTGCCATGGACCCCGAGGCCGCGGCCATAAAGGGAATGACGGGCGAGGTGGCGGGGCGGGCCAATGTGCTTGTGACTCCTGACATCGCCAGCGGGAACATCTTCGCCAAGGCATTCATGTACATGACCGACGCCCAGGTGGGTGGGCTGGTGGCGGGGGCCTCGGCTCCCGTAGTCATGTTGAGCCGGTCCGATTCGCCCTCCACCAAGCTCAACTCACTGGCTCTGGGCGTTGTTGTCTCGGGAGGCAGGGATGGATGAGCGACTGATCTTTGCCGTGAACCCCGGGGGAACATCCACCAAGATCGGCCTCTTTCGCGAAACCGAAGCCCTCTTCGAAGAGAATGTTCATCACGACCCGGAAGCGCTTGCGTCTCTGGGGTCAACATTCGATCAACTTGAGACAAGACGGAGCCTTGTTCTCAGGGCCCTCGAGGAGAAGGGTTACTCCCCCTCCCTGCTGACAGCGGTCGTTGGCCGCGGAGGCACGTTCAAACCTCTTTCTAGCGGGACCTACAGGGTCACTGAACGGCTTCTCAACGACATAAGGGAGGGCGAAACCCTCCAGGCCGACCACCCCTCCAACCTGGGAGCCCCCATTGCGTGGGCCGTGGCGCAGGCTGAGGGCATTCCTGCGTACTTCGTCGACCCCGTCTGCGTGGACGAGATGATTGAAGAGGCCAGGTTGAGCGGGCATCCCCTTCTTCCCAGGGTAAGCCTCAGCCACGCCCTGAACATCCGCATGGTGGCCTACAAGGCTGCCGAAGCCCTCAAGAGGCCGCTTTCCCAACTGAACATGGTGGTGATGCACCTCGGCAGCGGGGTGAGCGTCAACGCTCTCAGGCAGGGCCTCATGATCGACACCAACAACGCAAATGACGGAGGACCCTTCAGCAGCACCCGTACGGGCGGGCTACCGGTGACGGGACTGATAAAGTTGTGTTACAGCGGCAGGTACACTGCCGGAGAGATGAAGAACATGTTCCTCAAGCAGGGCGGGCTCCTGGCCTACCTGGGAGAAGAACACCTGCTCAACATCCGGGAAAAGGTTCTCTCCGGCGACAGCAGGGCAGACCTCACGCTTCGTGCGATGGCGTACCAGATGGCGAAGGAGGCCGGCGCCATGGCCGCTGCACTGGCGGGGAAGGTCGACGCCCTTGTCATAACGGGCGGAATGGCGAACAATGATTGGCTCTGCGGGGTTCTGAAGGAGTACCTGTCCTTCATTGCGCCCGTAATGGTATTTCCCGGGGAGGCCGAGCTTGAAGCATTGGTACGGGGCGTTCTCCGGGTGCTGGACGGCGTGGAGGAAGAACGGGAATACCTCTGACTGGAAGGGAAGACAATGGGGAAGAAACTGAACCTGAACAAGGAGACATCGGGAACTCTTTTCCTCTCCGGGAACGAGGCCATTGCCCGGGGGGCGTGGGAGTGCGGCGTGCACTTCGCCGCCGCCTATCCCGGAACGCCCTCTACCGAGATACTTGAAACGATAGGCGAGCACTATCCCGAGATAAAGGCACAGTGGGCTCCCAATGAAAAGGTGGCCCTCGAGGTGGCGGCTGGGGCGAGTTTCGCGGGGGCAAGGGTTCTGTCGGCCATGAAGCATGTCGGTTTGAACGTTGCGGCCGACCCCCTGTTCACCCTGAGCTACATCGGCGCAACTGGTGGCGTGGTTGTTGTGAGCGCCGACGACCCCGGCATGCACTCATCCCAGAACGAGCAGGACAACAGACTGATGGGGAGGGCGGCAAAACTCGTGATCCTTGAACCCTCCGACAGCCAGGAAGCACTTGATTTCACCAGGGAGGCCTTCGGGATAAGCGAGGAGTTCGACACCCCGGTGCTTCTTCGCGTGACAACGAGGGTATGCCACTCCAAGAGCCTGGTGCATGTGTCGGAACGGCGGGAAGTACCCGTGAAGGGTTACGTGAAGGACATTGCCAAGCGGGTTCCCATTCCGGCCAACGCCAGGAAGATGCACAGCAGGGTGGAAGCAAGGCTCGCAAACCTGTCGGTCTGGGGTTCGAAAAGCACCCTCAACAGGATCGAGATGAAAGACCCCTCGATCGGGGTCATCACGTCCGGCATCTCCTACCAGTACGTGAAGGAGGTGTACCCTGAAGCCAGCATTCTCAAGCTTGGGATGACCAATCCCCTGCCCTGGGAGCTGATCGGTGATTTCATAAGCAGGGTTTCCCGTGTTGTGGTCATCGAGGAGGGCGAACCCTATCTCGAAGAGAGCATCAGAAGCCGCTTCCTCATCGATGCCCAGGGCAAAAGCCTCGTTCCCATCGAGGGCGAGCTGAGCCCGGAACTGGTAAGGGAAGCTCTCAAACCTGAAAGCGCCGTGCCTCATCCGTTCCGTGAAGCGGAGCTTCCGGGTAGGCCGCCAACGCTTTGCCCGGGTTGTCCGCACAGGGGCGCCTTTCATACCCTGGCTGGAATGAAATTCAGTTCCACGGGCGACATAGGGTGTTACACCCTTGGCCTCATGCCCCCCTACAACGCCCTTGAGACAGTGGTTTGCATGGGAGCCGCAGTGGGGGTCCTGGCCGGGATAGAGAAGGCGCTTGAACCTGGTGAAATGCCGAAGCTGGTGGCCGCCATCGGAGAGTCGACCTTCATACACTCCGGGATAACCGGGCTCATCGACATGGTTTACAACGGAAACACCGGCACGGTGATGATAATGGACAACAGCCTCACGGCCATGACGGGAGGCCAGCAGAACCCCGCCACGGGTAAGGACCTGAGGGGTGAGCCCACTCCGGTGCTTGACCTTGTGGAGATGGTCAGGGCATGCGGTGTGAAAAGGATCAGGGTGGTGGACCCCCACGACCTGAAGGAGATGAAAAAGGCCCTGCAGGAGGAGTACGCCGCGCCGGAGCTGAGTGTGATCATCACAAGACGTCCCTGCATAATGGCTTACAAGCCGCTCAGGAAGACCGTGGCAGTCCACGACCCTGCGAAGTGCGTTCACTGCCGCGCCTGCATAAGGCTGGGTTGTCCCGCAATAAGCTGGGACCCTGAAGCCGGGGTTCCCCTGATCAGTGAGATGCACTGCTGGCCCAACTGCAATCTGTGCGTTCAGGTGTGTCCCGTGGGTGCCCTGAGCAAGGATCTCGAGGGGGTGGTCTGATGAGTTTCACAACGAACATCATCCTTTGCGGAACAGGCGGGCAGGGAATTCTTCTGGCGAGCGAGGTCGTATGCGCTGCTGCATGGAATAGCGGCTTCGACGTGAAGAAGAGTGAAGTGCACGGAATGGCCCAGCGGGGGGGAAGCGTTTCAAGCCATGTCAGGTTCGGCGATAAGGTTTGCAGCGTGCTTGTCGAACAGGGAACCGCCCACATGATAATCGCGCTTGAGAAGATGGAAGGCTTGCGCTGGGCGCACTTTCTGCGCCCCGGGGGCAGGTTGGTGTCGGCAGACATCCGTATCAACCCCATGACCGTCAACACAGGGGCCGCCGTGTACCCGGACATCGACGCACTTGTGTCCGACGGGGGGATCCCCTGCACCGAGGTTCCGGTGCTTTCCATCGCCAGGGAACTCGACAATTTCAAAGTGGTCAATGTGGCCCTGCTCGGGGCGGCTTCAACGCTCATCGAGGGCATTTCCCTCTCTTCATGGGAGAAGGCCATCGAAGAAAGGGTTCCCCAGAAGGCACTTGCCGTGAACATGGAAGCCTTCAACAGGGGAAGGGCCGTACCCCACCTGACAAAGGGAACCGCATCATGACAAGACTTCTGTCCGATGCTCCATACTGCGCCGAAAGTTTCGGCCGAAGGGCTCTCGTGGACGAGGAGCACCTCCTTCTAATGCAGATCGCCCTGCTTCCGGGGCAGGAGGTTCCCCTGCACAAGGCCAACTCGAACGTGCACCTCATCGTACTCCAGGGAGAGGTTCAGGTGATCCTTGACGGGGTTGCCAACCAGGTCGGCACTGGAAACCTGCTGCCCGTGGCATTCGGAACCCCGATGCGGATCCGGAACGACGGAGCGGGCAACTCCACTTTCCTGGTGGTCAAGACACCGCATCCCAGGGTGATGGAAGGGTGAGCGAAAGGGTAAAGTGCGGCCTCTGATGCTTCATCCCGTGACAATGGCCTTCACCGGCGAGTGGGGCCCTGTGGAAAAACAGTTCCGTGCCGACGATTTCAGAACGGCCCTTCCCCGGATAAGGGTTTCCATGGGGCTGCTGCTGGCCATCTTCGGGCTTTTCGCCCTGCTTGATCACTTTGTAGACCCTGAGAGCGCAGGAGCATCCCTGCTCGTACGGTTCGGGCTGGTCATGCCCGCTGCACTGGCGTTCTTTCTGGTTTCCAGGGCTGCATGGTTCGAAAAGGTTCACCAGCCCCTGACGGCTTTCATGATGGTCTTCGGGGCATCGGGGATCATGTACATGATGGCCGTTGGAGATCATGCCGTACGGGCATCACACCAGACCGGGCTTCTTTTTGTGATAGTGAATCTTTTCGTGTTCCTCGGGCTGCGGTTCATATGGGCGCTCGCGGGCTGGATTCCCATACTCGCGGGCTTCCTTCTGGTCAACCATGTCCTCTCCACATCACCCGGAGAAATGGAAGCCGTTAACACGTTCTTCTTCGTGAGCATAAGCGTTGTCTGTTTCGAGGTCTGCCGAAGGCTGGAGCTGTCCCGGAGAAGGGATTTCGCTCTTCAGTGGAGCCTTTCCCTGGAAAAGGCCATGGTCGCCGCATCGAACAAAAACCTCGAGACCCGGATCGACGAGAGGACGCGTGAGCTTCTTCTTGCCAATCAGGTACTGAGGGACGAAATGACAAGAACTGAGAAGCTCTGTCAGGAGAAGAGCCTGCTCGAAGCCCGGCTGTACCACTCCGAAAAGATGGAGACAGTGGGTCGTCTCGCGGGAGGGATAGCCCACGATTTCAACAATCTTCTCACAGCGATCATCGGCAACGCCACAATGGCAATCGGAGCCACCCCGGGATCGTCAGAGATCAATCATGCCCTTGAGGACATCGTGAAGGCCGGTGAGAAAGCCGCCCGGCTCACAAGACAACTTCTGGCGTTCAGCAGGAAGCAGATAATCGAACCCCGACCCGTTGACCTGAACAAGGCTCTGAAGGACCTTGACCGGATGATGGGCCGAATGCTGAACTCCGACGCCAAGCTGATCTGGGACCTTTCGCAGGAGGTTGGTCATGTGATGGTCGATCCCGGACAGTTGGAGCAGGTGGTGATAAACCTTGTTGTGAACGCCGGTTACGCCATCTCACCCGGGGGAAGCATCGTCATCGGCACTCGTGTTCCGGGAAGCAGGCCGGCTGCATCACCGGAGGAAAACGCCGACGAGTTCGAGGGTGACTTCTACGAGCTTTTCGTCAGGGATGACGGGTGCGGAATGGACCAGGTGACCCTTTCCAGGATTTTCGAACCCTTCTTCACAACAAGGAAGACGGGGGAGGGTACCGGACTCGGCCTTTCAACGGTATTCGGCATCGTTCGGCAGCACATGGGACACGTTCTGGTGACAAGCGCTCCCGGAAAGGGGTCGGTTTTCAGGGTACTGCTTCCCAGGGCGGTTCCCGGCAGTGGTTCGGGAGCTGCAAAGACCGGTGGTACACCGAATCCGGGGGGAAACGAAGCGGTACTCCTTGTTGATGACGATGAAATGGTCCGCTCCATAGCTGAGAAAACGCTTTCGTCCCTCGGGTATCAAGTTCTGTCCGCCTCAAACGGACAGCAGGCGCTCGAGATTTCCATCGGATACAAGGGTCAGATCCATCTGCTTCTTGTGGATGTTGTGATGCCCGTCATGGGGGGCCCCGCGCTCGCCGAACGACTGAGGGAGAGCAGACCAGGAATGAAGGTCCTTTTCACATCGGGATACTCCGAAGACATTGTCTCCAAACAGGGCGTTCTTGAACAGGGGACCCATTTCATTGGCAAACCCTACAGCACGGCCGAACTCGCGAACCGCATACGCGAAGTGCTGGAGGGAAATTGACGCAGCACTCCCCGGACTACGGCAGACTGGAGAGGGTCCTGCAGGTGGACGGCGTTCTCAGTGAGATCGGCGATCTCGACATCCTGCTTGAGAAGGTTCTTCTCGAGGCCAGAATTGCCACGGGGGCCGATGCCGGCTCGGTGTACACGATGGAGGGAGACACTCTTTTCTTCCGTCACGCCCAGAACGACACCATCGTGGCCAGGGGCGAGAGGATCCCCTACACAAGGTTCACCGTGCCTGTGAACAAAAACAGCATGGCCGGTTTTGTGGCCTCCACCGGCGAAATGCTTTCCATTCCGGATGTATCACGGATCCCCGCTGATTCATCCTACTCCTTCGACGACCTGTACGACAGGGTGACCGGTTACAGAACGGTGTCCAGTCTCACGCTTCCCCTGAGCAATAACAGGCACAGGGTCGTGGGAGTCCTTCAGCTCATAAACGCCCTGAACCCTGACGGCGCCCCTGTTCCCTTCTCGAGTGAACTGATACCCTTCGCCCGTCACTTCGCGGTGCTGGCGGCCATAGCCCTGGAGAGGGCGATGATGACCCGGACACTGCTTCTGCGCATGATCAACATGGCGGAGCTCCGCGACCCCAGGGAAACGGGTCCCCACGTGAACAGGGTGGGTGCCTGCGCCCTTTGCCTGTACGATTCATGGGCTTGTCTCAACTCCATTCCCGACCCCGAAAGATCCACGGACAGGGACGTTCTAAGAATGGCCGCCATGCTTCACGATGTGGGGAAGGTGGGGATCGCCGACAGCATTCTGAAAAAGCCAGGCCCCCTGACCAGGGATGAGCGGATGATCATGGAGAGCCACTGCAACATAGGCGCGGGAATACTTTCCAAGTGCGAGACATCATTCGATGAGATGGCCAGGGAGATAGCCATCGGCCACCACGAAAACTGGGATGGTTCGGGTTACCCGGCAGGCGCCAGGCGGGACGGGATATCCCTCTGGGCCAGGATCACCGCCGTGGCCGATGTGTTCGACGCACTGGGGAGCCGGCGCTGCTACAAGGATCCGTGGGACCTTTACAGAACCGTGGAGACCATGACCCCATTATTCGGGAGGAAATTCGATCCCGGGCTTAAAGAGCCGTTCCTCTCAACGACAGCAGTCCTCTGGGAAACACGGAACGCCTACCCCGAAAGCTGAAAGACCGCCCTCAGGACCTTTTGTCGCTCCAGCACAGAACCGATGCCGAAGAACCACCCGTGCAATGAAAGGCGTGGCTCTCGCCGGGTTCCAACTCGAAAAACGCCGGCGCCGAAAGAACCAGCTCGTCTTCGCCGGCGTTGACCGTGATGCTGCCCGCCAGGAGAAGCACCTTTTCGTTCCTCTCAGGGTGGCTGTGGCCACCACGGGAGCAGCCCGGGTTTATTGAGAATGCGTGGCAGTTGCTGACCGAACCGGTTTCGAGGACGCCCTCGAACGGGTTCACGACGAAACCCCTGTTGTCTCTGTGATCGTCGAAGTTGAGATGTCTCATCAGAGGTAGAGGGAACTCAGGCTTCTGCCCTGGTGGATCCTCTTGATGGCCTCGGCGAAGATATGTGCCACAGAGAGCGTCTCAATTTTGGAAAGGGGACCGCCGTTCACCTTTTGTGCAGCCTCCACGTCGAACTCGACCGTGTCGGTTATGTGCAGGCGCGTAATGGGGCTTTCCTCGATGCACCTGACAGCGTCTCCGCTGAGGATGGCATGTGTGACAAAGGCATAGATATCTTTTGCGCCTTTGGCCCTGGCTGTCTCGGCACAGAGAATGAGGCTGCGACCGCTCAAGATCTCATCGTCGCTCATTATAACGACCCTGTCGCTCAGGTCATCCACGCCCTCAACAGTTCTCACCAGTGGTTTTTCGCTGTCGTCAACCCTGACCTTTTTCACGTAGCCTGTAGTTATGTCGGGCACCCCGCCGGCGTCCCTGATACCCTTTGCTGCGTGAAGCGCCAGAAAATCGTTGTCGAGGATGGAGCCGGAGTCGGGCGCGATGAAGGCCAGTTTTTCGAGACCCATGCTGAGAATTCGGTTTATGAACACCGTGTACGCGTGGAGCTGGTCAACCGGAATGTTGCTGAAACCCTGGCTCTGCGGGCAGTGAAGGGTCATGGCAAGCACCCTGTGTGTTCCCACGGCGGCGATCAGGTCGAACATCATCTTGGACGTGATGGCAATGCGGGGTTTATCCTTCTTGTCGCTCCTGGCGTAGGGGAAATAGGGCGTGACGGCAGTAAGCCTTCCGGCGCTGTCCTTCAGGGCGCTTATCATCTGAAGCATCTCGAGGATGTCTCCCGAGACGGCCCTGTAAGCGTCGGTCTTGTCCCCCAGGATTGAGCGCTCTCCGGACTGGATTATGAAAACATCCTTCTCCCGCACGGTTCCGCCGGGGAAGTTCACCATCATGTTCCCGTTGGAGAACTGGTGGAACTCGACCGGTTCGGGTTCGATCCCAAGGATCCTGCAGACGCTTCGGCACAGCCCCGTGCTGGCCCTTCCTGAACATATCGCTATACTGCCGTACATCTTTCCCCCCCGAGGTTCCCCCGTTTACTGCCTGAGGGCGATGAACTGGTCCGCTGTTTCCTCTATAGTGCTGAAGATCACGCTCACCATTGCCGTGAATGCCTCATAACCCACACCGTTCTCGGTGGTGAAGGTATAGGTGCACATGACTTCACCCGTCGTGGGGTCGGCTTCGAACTTGACGAAGGGGTACGCGCTGTTAAACTCGCTGATAAGTTCGAGCGCGGCAAGCCTTTCAGGGCCTGATGCCGGAACAATGCCGGGTGTTGGTCCCGCCATGAAGCATGCATCCATTGTGGCGTTCACCTCGATGTAGAAGATGGCGTAGGCTTCCCCCGAGACTTCATCGGTCTGGACGATGAAGAACACATCCTCTTCCTGCTCGTAGGCGGCATTGATCTGGTCGAGATACCCTGCGATGGTTTCGGGGGTGACCACGGCAAAGGCCAGGGAAGAAGCCAGAAATGCAAGCATGACTGCGAACTTCATTGATATACCTTTCGTTCTTGAATCGGCACGATATGTGAAGTACCGGTAACCGGTAATATTGTTCCCCGGCCCTTTTCAAGAAAGGGCGCAAGTCTTTACAGAAAACCGTGGATTGAAGATGTTACGCATTATACATAACCCACCCTTCGGAGTGAAGACTCACTTCAATCGGAAAGAGGCATCCATGGATCGCAGGATAAGGGTACTTATCGGTAAACCTGGGCTGGACGGGCATGACAGGGGAGCCAAGTACATCGCCAGAGCCCTTCGGGACGCAGGCATGGAGGTCATCTACACCGGCATCCGCCAGACCCCCCTGGCAATAGCCGATGCGGCGATTCAGGAGGATGTGGATTTTGTGGGTCTCTCACTTCTTTCCGGCGCACACAACCACCTTTTCCCCGAGGTTGCCCGCATCCTTCGGGAAAAGGGTGCGGGAGACATAGTGCTGTTCGGGGGGGGAGTGATCCCCGAAGAAGACATTCCAGGGCTTAATCAAGCTGGCTTCAAGGCGATCTTCACCCCCGGTACACCGGCCTCCGCCGTGGTTTCCTTCATCGAAGACGAACAGAAGAACAGAAGCTGACGACATGACTCCCGGGGATTCCCTTGCGGGGGAGATAACCCGCGGAGTGGTGCGGGCCGTGGCCCGGGGGTTGAGCATTGTTGAAAACGGCGCACAGGATGCCCCCGCCCTCCTTCACGCCCTTTTCCCGGGGGTTCCCGACCACCGGACGATAGGTGTCACCGGCCCCCCGGGTGCGGGCAAGAGCACACTGCTCGACCGCATGATAACCCGTTACCGCTCTCTGGGGTCGAAGGTGGGGGTCATCGCTGTCGATCCGTCGTCACCCTTCACAGGCGGGGCACTTCTGGGGGACAGGCTCAGAATGCAGACCCACTCCACCGACCCGGGCGTGTTCATCCGCAGCATGGGCAGCAGGGGGCATCTGGGAGGGCTTTCGGGCGCCACACGCGATGCCGCCCTTCTGCTTGCCGCCGCCGGGTACGATCCCGTCTTCCTTGAAACGGTCGGTGTCGGCCAGGCCGAAGTCGAGATCGCTGAAGTTGCCGATCTGACGGTCCTTGTCCTTGTTCCGGGCGCAGGTGATGATGTTCAGGCAATGAAGGCCGGCATCATGGAGATTGGTGACCTCATCGTCCTGAACAAGGCCGACAGGCCGGGGATCGAACAGCTCGAGGCAGCGGTGGCCGCCTCGCTCGATCTCGCTCCCCTGGGCAGACCAAGACCGGGGGTCGCAAGGGTCTCCTCGCTGACGGGAGAGGGGTTGGACGAGCTCTGGGCTCTGATGGACGGCCTCCTTGCATCAATAGACCCTGTCAAGCGCAGGCTGGAGAACACAAGAAGAACCCTCAGGGGCCTTCTGACCGAAACCGGAACCCTCTTCGCGGCAAGGCTTCTGGACAAAGAGTTTGGCACTGAAGCACATATACTTGAACTCATATCAAACGGCGTCACGACGCCCTACGAGGTCGGGCGCAAACTTGCCCGTGCAGCGGAAAGGATGCTTTCAGGAGATGAAAGTAAAGAAGATCGATCACATCGGGATAGCGGTTGAGAACCTTGACGAGTCGGCTGCGTTCTACCGTGACGTTCTGGGACTCGAGTACCTGGGCACCGAGGAGGTTCCTTCCCAGAAGGTCAGGGTGGCAATGTTCAGGGTGGGAGAATCCAGGGTCGAACTGCTTGAACCCACATCTCCCGACAGCCCTGTAGCCGCATTCCTTCAGTCCCGTGGGCAGGGCATCCACCATATCGCCTACTCGGTCACCGATGCTGCCGAGTCGGTAGGCGAGCTTGTTGCAGCCGGGGTGAATATGATAGACACAAAACCCAGGCCCGGGGCTGGCGGCACGAAGATTGCGTTCATTCACCCCAGGGCCAGCGGCAAAGTTCTCACCGAACTCTGCCAGCACTGAACGAAAGGGCTCTTCACCGATGGACTCACAGGACAGAAACGCCAAACTGACAAGGCTTCGGGAGCTGGCCCTGCAGGGCGGCGGAGAGAAGCGGATCGCCAAACAACACTCCCAGGGCAGCCTCACCGCCCGGGAAAGGCTCGACCTTCTTCTGGACGACGGCAGCTTTGAAGAGTTCGACATGCTCAAGACCCACCGTTCCACCAACTTCGGGCTGGAAAAACAGAAGTACTACGGCGACGGAGTGGTTACCGGCTACGGAACCATCGACGGCAGGCTGGTTTACGTGTTCAGCCAGGACTTCACCGTGTTTGGCGGTTCACTTTCCGAGACCTTCGCCGAGAAGATCAAGAAGGTCATGGACCTGGCGGCACAGAACGGTGCTCCCCTGATCGGCCTCAACGATTCCGGAGGCGCCCGAATACAGGAGGGCATTGAAAGCCTCGCCGGTTACGGCGACATCTTTCTAAGGAACGTTCTCTACTCCGGCGTAGTTCCACAGCTCAGCGTGATACTCGGTCCATGCGCAGGAGGCGCGGTTTACAGCCCCGCCATCACCGACTTCACCATAATGGTCGAGAACACCAGCTACATGTTCGTGACCGGACCCGACGTCGTCAGGGCAGTCACCGGCGAGGACGTTACGAAGGATGAGCTGGGTGGTCCGTTCGTGCACAGCCAGAGAAGCGGGGTCTCCCACATAGTCTGCAAGGACGAGAGGGAAGCGCTGCTCCTTGTCCGGAAGCTCTTCAGCTACATACCCCAGAATAACATGGAAGACCCCGTCGCAATACCGTGCAGCGACTCCCCGGAAAGAGCCGAGGACTGGCTGGACGAGTTCGTTCCCGAGAACCCCAACAAGCCCTATGACATGCGGAAGGTCATCTCGGCCATTGCCGATCACGGCGAGTTCCTCGAGATACAGAGGGCCTACGCCCAGAACATCATCATCGGTTTCGGAAGGATGAACGGCAAACCCGTGGGCATAGTGGCAAACCAGCCCAGTTTCCTCGCGGGGGTCCTCGACATCGACGCATCCGTGAAGGCTGCCCGATTCGTCAGGTTCTGCGACGCCTTCAACATACCCCTTCTGACATTTGTGGATGTTCCGGGCTTCATGCCTGGAACCAAGCAGGAGTACGGGGGCATAATCCGTAACGGCGCCAAGCTGCTTTACGCCTACGCCGAGGCCACGGTCCCCAAGGTCACCGTTATAACAAGAAAAGCCTACGGCGGCGCGTACGACGTCATGAGTTCAAAGCATCTCCGAAGCGACCTGAACTTCGCCTGGCCATCGGCGGAGATAGCCGTCATGGGTCCCGAAGGCGCCGTGAACATCATCTTCCGCAACGAGCTCGCAGAAGCCGCAGATCCCGAAGCCCGCAGGGCCGAGCTTGTCAAGGAATACCGCGACAAGTTCGCCAACCCCTACGATGCCGCCTCGCGGGGTTACATCGATGCTGTCATCATGCCCCGCGAGACCCGCTTCCGTATCATCAAGAGCCTTGAAATGCTACAGGGGAAAAGGCAGGAGATACCCGCCAAAAAGCATGGGAACATTCCGTTATGATGGCCCTTACCCCCGCCGACACACTGGTTTCCACCCCTGTTGATCCGGGTCTGATCAATGTGGGGATACAGATCACATGGCTCGGGCTGGCAGCCGTTTTCGCGGGACTGCTGATCCTCGCCGTACTTCTCCCCCTGCTCAAATGGCTGGTGGAACCCAAGAAAAAGGCGCTGACGCTGAAAAAGGCCGATCCCGAAGGCTCTTCCGGCCAGCCCCCGGCCCTTTCCCCGGAAGAGGTCGCAGCTGTTACAGCAGCCATCCATGCCCACTTCGCCCACCTGGACAGGGAGCATGAGAGCAAAATGACCTGGCAGGACCATGAAAAACCCTACTCACCCTGGAGGCTTGCGGGAAGGGCGAAGATCCTTCTCGCCAAAAGCAGCCTGAGACTCAGGGACAGGAGAGTGTGATGCCTGAGTATACCGTTACTATCAGTGGCAAAATGTATCTTGTGGGCATAGGCCGTCTCGAGGATGACCAGATCGAGGTCAGGCTTGGCGACAGGACATTCACGGCCACGGTGGAATCTTCAACAAGGAAACCCGCCAAGACCCCAACAATCGTTCGGGAGAAGAGGGTTCACGACGCGTCGGCCTCACCAGACCGAACAACGGCCCCCGGCGAACTCGCCAGCAAGGGCGACATCCTTTCCCCCCTGCCCGGCAACATGCTGAAGCTGCTTGTGAAGCAGGGCGACAGGGTGGAGAAGGGACAGATCGTTGCCATCATGGAAGCCATGAAGATGGAGAACGAGATAGAGTCGCCCCACTCGGGCATCGTTTCGAAAGTCGCCGTTCACGAGGGCGACATCGTTCTGGAAAACGCCGTAATCATGAGCATCGGGGGCTGAGTCATGTCCCCGGTTTCACGAATGCTCCTGTTCCTCACCGGATCCCAGGGGGGCGGCAGCCTTGACCTGATCAGCTATCTCGAAAACACGGGCTTTCTGCTCCTTGAACCGGGCAATGTGGTGATGATCCTCATCGGTCTTGCCATGATCTACCTCGCGATCCGCAAGGACTACGAACCCCTTCTCCTCGTTCCCATCGGATTTGGCATCCTTGCCGGCAACATGCCCTACAACCCCGCCCTCATGCCCATCGGCTACCTCGACGTTCTGGGCGGGCAGCAGTCGGTGTTCCGCATGTTCTATTTCGGCGTGAGCAGCGGCCTGTTCCCCCCCCTCATCTTCCTTGGAATCGGCGCCATGACCGACTTCAGTGCACTTCTCTCAAACCCGAAACTCCTTCTGCTGGGAGCAGCAGCCCAACTCGGCATATTTGTCACGCTCATCGGGTCACTCTATCTTGGTTTCGACATGAGACAGGCTGCCTCCATCGGCATCATCGGCGGAGCCGACGGCCCGACAGCCATCTTCCTGGCAAGCCAGCTCGCGCCAGGGCTTCTCGGGGCAATAGCCATCGCAGCCTACTCCTACATGGGGCTCGTTCCCGTGATACAGCCCCCCATCATGCGCCTTCTCACCACGAAGGAAGAGCGCCTGATCAGGATGAAACCCGCCCGGAAGGTCGGCCAGACCGAAAAGATCCTCTTCCCGGTGGTGGCTTTCATCGTGACCGCCTTCATCGCCCCGGGCGCCATCACGCTCCTCGGCATGCTCTTCTTCGGCAACCTTCTCAAGGAAAGCGGAGTCACCAGGCGTCTGGCGGACAGCGCCCAGGGCGCGCTCAACAACATCGTCGTCATCATCCTCGGCTTCAGTGTGGGCACAAGCACCCAGGCCCGTTACTTTCTCACGGTAGACAGCATCAAGATCTTCGCACTGGGGGCCTTCAGCTTCGCCATAGCCACCGCTGGGGGCGTGCTTTTCGCAAAGTTCATGAACCTCTTCCTCAAGGGCGACAACAAGATCAATCCCCTGATCGGCGCGGCCGGAGTATCCGCGGTGCCTGATTCCGCCAGGGTGGCGGAGATGGAGGGCCGTCGGAGCGACCCCAAGAACCACCTCCTCATGCATGCCATGGCTCCCAACGTTGCCGGTGTCATCGGCAGCGCCATCGCAGCCGGAGTTCTTCTGAGCGTGGTGGGCAAGTAGTGAAAAGCTCATACGACTTCCTTGTAACCGGGGGTGCGGGTTTCATTGGCTCTCACCTCTGCTCCACCCTGGTTTCCACCGGGAGAAGTGTTCTCGTTCTCGATGACCTCTCCACGGGAAGAATGGAGAACATCGTCCACCTTGACCAGAGCCCTCTGTTCCACTTTTGCCTGGGTTCGGTGATGGACCGCGGCACAGTGTCAGAACTGGCGGAACGCTGCGGCTCGGTCATCCATCTCGCGGCCGCTGTCGGGGTGGAGAACATCATCCGGCACCCCGTAGAGACCATTGAGATCAACATCGGCGGCACCGAGAACGTTCTTTCAGCAGCAGCAGCGCACGGTCTCAAGGTGTTTGTGGCATCCACCAGCGAAGTATACGGGAAGAGCTGGGAAACCCCCTTCCGGGAGGACGGCGACATAGTTCTGGGCGCCACGTGCCGCAGCCGCTGGAGCTACGCGTGCAGCAAGGCGCTGGACGAATTCCTGGCCCTGGCGCACCACAAGGCCAGAGGGCTCCCGGTCGTGGTTGGAAGATTGTTCAACACCGTTGGCCCCAGGCAGTCCGGCAGGTACGGCATGGTCCTGCCCCGATTCATCAATCAGGCTCTCACCGGGAAGCCCATTACGGTTTTCGGCAACGGCACCCAGACCCGGTGCTTCAGTTCGGTCCACGAGGTCATCCAGTGCATCCTGGCTCTGATGCAAGCCCCTGAAGCCGTGGGAAAAGTTGTCAACATCGGCTCGGTCCAGGAGATAACGATACTCGAGCTTGCCCGAAGGGTGCTCGAGATAACCGGTTCATCTTCCGTGATCGAACTGACTCCCTATGACGAAGCTTACCCAGGCGATTTCGAGGACATGCAGCGGCGGGTTCCGGATGTGACGCTTCTCCAGAGCCTTATTGGCATCTCACCCTCGTCCTCCATCGAAGACATCATCCGGTCCATTCTCGAGCACGGGGTGCCCGAAGGGGCCGATTGACAGCAGTTACCAGCGCCGGGAACAGAAGGGTGAAGCTTGCGGCCTCACTTCACCGGCCTCAGGGATGTGCAGAGCACGGGGCCTTTCTTGTGGAAGGCCCCCGTTTTCTTGATGGTGCCCGGCAAAGCAGACCGCTTTTCGTCATGGTGTCTGCCGAAGCCTCCACCGAAGCCCTCGCTGCAGCGGAGAGGGCACGGGCGATGGGGCTTGAGGTGATCGTTCTCACCCCGCAGGTTTTTGCCCGGGTTGCCGACACAAAAACCCCTCAGGGGATCGTTGCAGTTTATCCACTGCCGGAATGGGGTGAGGCTGATGTGTTCCGCGGCGGGACAGTGATAGCCCTCGACGGCGTGTCCGACCCCGGCAATGCGGGTACAATCATCCGCTCAGCGGCGGCGTTTCAGAGTGACGGCGCAGTGTTCCTCCCGGGCAGCGCCTACCCTTTCGGTCCCAAGACAACAAGGGCGGCAGCGGGTACAAACATTTCCCTGCCGGTCATTACGGCGGGGTCACTGCAGGAGCTGAAGGATAAGCACCCCCGGTACGTTTTCGCCGGCGCGGAGACAGGGGGCATCCCCCTCAGGGAGTTCAGACCGGCCGGCCCGGTGTGTATCGTCGTTGGGTCGGAAGCCCACGGGCTGTCTTCTCCCACCAGGGCCTGCCTCTCCGAAAGGGTGGCCATACCCATGGCGGGCGGAGTGGATTCCCTGAATGCGGGCGTGTGCGCCTCCATCATCCTCCATCACCTCCACTTCGTGGGGAACTGTCCGGCCTTCACGGAGTAGAGCATATTGAGCAAAAGGATTCCCTCATCACCCGGAAGGTGTTAAATGAAAACAGCACTGTTTTTTGCACTCGTCCTCATTGCGGTTCAGGCTCTCGGCACCGGTCTCTTCATCATACCCGACCCTGAAGCCGAAGCCCGTGACGGATACATCGTTGTCTACAGGGCGCAGGATCACATCGTGGCCCTGGGCTTTCCCACCGCTGATTCCCGGGTACTCGACTCGGGTGCAAGGGGCCTTGCGGACTTTGCACTCGTAACTGTCCGGACCGAAGCCGGCATGCTGGACGTGTCCGAGATCGGCGAACCGGTCTACCGCGACGGCAATACGGTGATAGTAAGGCTTTCGGGACCCATGCCGGAACACTTCGTGCGGCCGGGCATTCACCACATTCAGCCCCTGAGGGAGAACAGGGCTCCGGCGCACCCCATCCCCATTCCGATGGGCAGCGGTTACGACGCCATCGTGGCCGACATAGTGGCTGCCGTCAGCCAGGATTCTCTCATATCCTACACCACCAACTACCAGAGTTACATGACCCGTTACTCGAATACCGACGGCTTCGACACTGCCTGCGCCTGGAGCCAGGACAGGTTCGAGGGCATGGGGCTCGATGTCGAGATCCAGCCCTTTCCCATGAGCGGCTACACCTGTCAGAATGTGATCGCCACCCAGACCGGGACCGTCTACCCCAACCGCTACTGGGTCATCTGCGGCCACCTCGACAGCACTTCGCCCAACCCCTCATACAACGCCCCGGGTGCGGATGACAACGCCAGCGGTTCCGCGGCGGTGGTCGAAGCCGCAAGGCTCATGAGCCAGTACCAGTTCGAGTACACCGTAAAGTACATGCTCTTCGGCGGCGAGGAACAGGGCCTCTACGGCAGCGAGTACTACGCCACTCAGGCCGCCGCGGCCGGCGACAGCATAATGGGCGTGGTGAACATGGACATGATATTCTACGGCCCTGCCGGGAACGACATAGGCTGGCTCCACTACAACACAGCGTCCACAGGTCTCGGCGTTGCCTTCCAGGCCATAAGCGACACATACGTTCCGGCGCTTCAGCTGGAAGTTGCTTCTTCCCCGACCGGCTCAAGCGACCATGCCAGTTTCTGGTACAGTGGCTACGCCGCCATGCTGAACATCGAGAGGCAGGTCTTCAGCAACCCCTACTACCACCAGACCACCGACCTGATGGCCAACTACATGCAGTACTTCCCCTTCGGCACCAACATGGCAAAATCCTGCATCGCAGCGGTTGCCTACCTTGCCGACCCTGTCGAAACCGGCATCGCCGATGCCTCAAGTACGCCGGTTTTCTCGGGCGCAGCGCTCAGTGTTCAACCCAACCCTGTCTCCTCCTCGGCAATGGTCAGGATTCAGGCCCTCTCGGCTGCCCAGGCAGGCCTTCAGATCTTCGACATCGCGGGAAGGTCGGTGCACCGGGAAAACATCCTTCTCACACCCGGTGAAAACATGGTCGCCGTAGATGCGGCATCCCTTCCCATGGGCGTTTACACCATCAGGGTGACTTCCGCGGGTACTTCACGGAACACCCGCATGGTCGTGGCCCGGTAACGAACGGATCCGGGGAGGGCGATGCCCTCCCCGGACCTTTCCCGCATTGTTCTAAGATACGCTCTCTCTCAGAGTGTCCGGTGCAGACAACCCGATCCTGATTTGACATACCACTCATATGCGCCGCAACTGCATGCACGAATGTCCACCAGTGATGGACATACCTTGCAGTGAATACTGGCGGAACCCATCGATGTCGATGCTCTGACATGTCCCATGAAACTTGATGCCGTCATCTCTGAAATGAACAGGAAAGCATTCCAGAGGAAAGGAATCCGCCAATCTCACCTTCCCTTTCGAGAATGCATGGTGAAGCGCCACAGGGGTTGCTAAGTTGTTTTTAGGATTTTCAGCACGCATTCGACTCGATCGAAAACCGCCAAGCAAATACAGGTAAGGGTTGTGCCCGTATTTTTCTGTGA
>DIXM01000013.1 GCA_002436025.1 candidate division Hyd24-12 bacterium UBA6080 | reverse complement strand
GTGAGGCCACGTTCAACCCGGTCCTTTACAACTACCAGTCCTACGAGGGCGACCCGGCTGTTCTGGCCATAGTGGCCACCCGCGAGGGGACCAGCGCCGCGATCATAGACAACTCGAGCGATTACGCGCCCGAGGGGTCGTGGGGGTGGGGCCAGCAGCTCTTCTTCAACTCGGACGGCCAGCGGGCGAGCTTCACGGGCACCAGGCTCAGCGACTTCGTGGAGGATGGCGGCTCGGAAGACGGCCAGTCCGTTGCCGCTGCGGGGGAGGAGGGGCTGAACATGGTCCTTCTTATCCAGATACCCCTGCGCCAGAGGGAGAGAAGCGAACTGTGGTTCGAAACGCCTTCCGTTGCGGAGTGTTCTGCGGGAGCCGGATTGTCGATGGGCAGGAGCACTGTCGAGGCCGCTGTTGTGGGTCACGGTGAGCTCGAGGGTCCGTACCGCGAGATAGGCGGTTACAGGATGGTGCGTGACGACAGGTTCCCCATCCGTGTGACGGTTCAGTTCTACAAGGCAACCGACAACGGCGTGGCGACCCCCGACGACATCCGCCAGATAGCCGAGCAGATAACCAGGGTATACGAGGACGCCAGCTACGTCGGCAGCCTGGTGGTACCGGAAGAGAAGATACTTCGCCCCACGGGCTGGAACGATGAAGACGTTGAAGTGAGCCTCCGGAAAAGGATACCCTGGCTTCTCTGGTAGCTTGAACGATCACTCGGGGCGGCGCTCTGCCGCCCCATTTTTCTTGCCTTGACCGGGAGGGTCAGCCCGGTTATTTAACGAAAATGACATGACTGCGATGTAAGCTTGACGAAAGACAGGGAGGTAACGCCTTGCAGGTCATCATATTCATGCTGTTTCTCCTCCAGTCGCCCGACAACCTTGGGCACATCCCGTCCGTATCACCGGAAATGGCCCTGCTCGGTGCCCCCCAATGGGAGGAGTACATCTGTTGTTCACAGCCCTTCGTCTACGAGAACCTGGCCAACGGCCTTGGTTTCTCCTCCCCGAACTCATGGATGATCGCAGACGACTTCAATTCAGCACTCTACAGCGGTTACATTGACATGATAGAGGTCTGGGCCATTTACTCATCTTCCAACTGCACCGGCTTCAGTATTCAGATCAGACACGACACCGGCGCAGGGCCGGGAAGCATTTTCGGCAGCACGACCTCTGCCAGTGTAAGCCACACCAACACAGGCTTTACCAACTGGGGATATCCCCTGTGGCACACTGAGATCGAGCCCATTCAGTCGTTATACTTCGCTGATGAGAAGTATTGGCTTGCATTGCAGACCACCGGCGGCGCCGGCGCCCACTACTGGCTCTGCGCCAACCAGAGCTGGGCCGACATGACCTACTTCAGCGCCAACAACGGCAACAGCTGGAGCAGCAGTCAGACCGAGTGGGGTGCGCCCTACGAGCAGTTCATGATCCTCTCCGCCGATGTGGCGCTTGAGCGGGATTCATGGGGGGGGATAAAGGCCCTTTTCTGATACCCTGAAACCCAAGTCCCAGGCTGAGCCACAGGGGCAGGGTCAGAAGAGCTGCTCCAGGAAGCAGGGCCATGGGTGCAAGGGGTCGGCCTCGCACCGCCTTTTTTTCCTTGCCTTGACCGTGATGGTCAGCCCCGCTATTTAACGAGGGCGACATGACTGCGATATTGGATTCACGAAAGGCAGGGAGGTAAGGCCGTGCAGGTTTTCGTCTTCGTGCTGCTTCTCATCCAGTCGCCCGACAACCTTGGGCAAATCCCGTCCGTATCGCCTGCAATGTCCCTTCTCGGTGACCCCCCATGGGAGGAGTACTACTGTTCACAACCCTTCGTCTACGAGAACCTGGCCAACGGCCTGGGTTTCTCCTCCCCGAACTCATGGATGATCGCCGACGACTTCACCGCCCCAAGCGGTTCATACATCGACCTGGTTCAGATCTGGGCCATCTATGCCAGCGGTAACGCCACCGGCTTCAACATCCAGCTCCGTGCCGACAGCGGCTCAGGCCCGGGCAGCATCGTCAGCAGCCACACTTCCACCTCCTGCACCCACGTTAACACCGGTTTCACCTCCTGGGGGTACCCCCTGTACTACACCGAGATCACCACTTCCAACATCCCCTTCAGTTCGGGAGTAAAGTACTGGTTCGCCCTGCAGACCACCGGCGGCGCCGGCGCACACTACTGGCTCTGTGCCAACCAGACCTGGGCCGACATGACCTATTTCAGCGCCAACAATGGAAGCAGCTGGAGCAGCAGTCAGGAAGAGTGGGGAGCCCCATACGAGCAGTTTCTGATCCTTACAGGCTATCTGCCGCTTGATCGGAGCTCATGGGGGGGGATCAAGGCCCTTTTCTGATGCCCTAAAACCCGAGCCCCAGGCTGAGCCGTAAGGGCAGGGTCGGCCTCGCACCGCCTTTTTTCCTTGCCTTGACCGTGATGGTCAGCCCCGCTATTTAACGAGGGCGACATGACTGCGATATTGGATTCACGAAAGGCAGGGAGGTAACGCAATGCAGGTTTTCATTTTCATGCTGCTTCTCATCCAGTCGCCCGACAACCTTGGGCACATCCCGTCCGTATCGCCGGAAATGTCGCTGCTCGGTGACCCCCAATGGGAGGAGTACTACTGTTGTTCACAGCCCTTCGTCTACGAGAACCTGGCCAACGGCCTGGGTTTCTCCTCCCCGAACTCATGGATGATCGCCGACGACTTCACCTACCCAAGCGGTGGATACATCGACCTGGTTCAGATCTGGGCCATCTATGCCAGCAGCAACGCCACCGGCTTCAACATCCAGCTTCGTGCCGACAGCGGCTCAGGCCCTGGCAGCATCGTCAGCAGCCACACTTCCACCTCCTGCACCCACTCAAACACCGGTTTCACCTCCTGGGGCTACCCGCTTTACTACACCGAGATCACCACTCCCAGCATCCTCTTCACTGCAGGAACCAAGTACTGGTTCGCATTGCAGACCACCGGCGGCGCCGGCGCCCACTACTGGCTGTGTGCCAACCAGACGTGGGCCGACATGACCTACTTCAGCCAGAACAACGGCAGCAGCTGGAGCAGCAGCCAGACCGAGTGGGGTGCGCCCTACGAGCAGTTCATGATCCTCTCCGGCAATTTACCACTCGAGCGTGAGTCATGGGGGGGGATCAAGGCCCTTTTCTGATGCCCTAAAACCCGAGCCCCAGGCTGAGCCATAAGGGCAGGGTCAGAAGCGCGGCGGCGTGGACCACCATCTGCAGTTTTGAAACAAGTTCCCACTCCCCGTTGTACCTTCGGGCAATGAGCGCGTGGTTCGTGGCCGGAGGCGCAGCCGCAGCCAGAAGCAGGGCGGTGAGAGCAAGGGGCGGCAGGCCGGTATTGATGCGTGTTACAAGCAGGTAGACCGCGCCCGGTATCAGCACCAGCCTCACGGCGATGAGCGGGACCGAAAACCTCAGCCTCACGCGTCCGGCGCCCCGTCCCGAGGCTATCATCCCTCCCAGGATTATCATGGCAAGGGGGGAGAGGATGCGCCCCAGGTATTCCATGACCGAAAAGAGCGCCCGGGCGGGAACGAAGGCCCCGGGCTCACCCAGGGCCGCCTCACGAACGCCGGGAACGAAACTCAGGAGTATTCCCGCGAAAAGTGAGAGGATGGGGGCGTTGAGAAGAAGCTTCAGTCTTTCGCGTGCGGAAGGCCCCGTGCCGCTTAGAAGCGCCACCCCGACGGTCCAGTTCGCGATTATCGATGGAACGGCGATCATGGAGATGAACACCACGGCCCGGTCATGGAGCGCAACGGGTGTCACCGCGAGCATCACGGGAAGCGGAAGGTAAAGGCTGTTGGACACCATCATCATGGCGGTGACCGACCTGTCCATGGAAGGATGGCCACTGGAAAACAGACGGAACCAGACCGCTCCGAAGAGCCATGCCGCGAGCACCCAGCCCGCGGACACCGCGGCCAGAACGGCGCCGCTGCCGAAGAACTCGGGGGTGAACGCACGGGCCATGGCCAGTATGAACGTGCAGGGGAGGACAAGGTCGATGAGCACCCTGGTGAGGTCTGAAAGGGTGCCGGAACTTATCCACCCCCGCCGGGTCATCAGGTAGCCCAGAAGCACCAGAGCCGCCATCTGGCCTATGATGTCAAGCGAAGAAGCCAGCCCGGCAATGTATTCAGCGGAAAACAAGGGTTACCGTTTCCCCTTCATCAGTAGAGGTCGTACCTGGCAAGACGGCCGTCGAGTCCCCCGGACATCAGTTCCTTCCGCCAGGTCGATCTGAGCCCCACCTTCTTCAGAAGCGCCGTGTCACCGATGTAGATGAAAGCGCGTGTCCCTGCACACCTCTGTTTCAGGAAGTCACCGAATTCACCGAGGAGGGAACCGGCCGTGTCCTCGAATATCCTTATGCCGTGGGGAGGGTTTGTGAGGATCACGGAGGAGGTGATGCCGGGGCTGTTCCGCCAGTCGCCGAGTGTAATGGCGACATTCCCACCCCCGGGCAGGGTTGCCAGGTTCGTGCGTGCCGCGCTCACGGCAGCCCTTGAGATGTCGCTTCCCGAGAGAAGCCCCGGGGGGAGAGCGGTGATGGCGCCATCCGCTTCGGCCTTCACGCTCTGCCACAGTTTTTGCGAGAACCCCTCCATCCGGAAAAATCCCCACTTCTGCCTGAGGAAGCCGGCGGGAACACTGCAGTACTTCATGAGCGCTTCGCACAGAAGCGTGCCCGAACCGCACATGGGGTCGACCAGCGGCGTCCCGCCGGTCCACTCCGTCATCTCCACGGCGGCGGCCGCCACGGTTTCCCTGATGGGCGCCGCAACGGTCTCTTTCCTGTAACCCCTTCGGTGAAGGGCTCCGCCCGAGAGGTCCAGCCTTATCTCGGCCTTGTTGTCCCTGATCCGCAGATCGAGGTTCACATCGGCGTCGTGCCTGTCAACCGAGGGCCTTTTACCGCAGAGCTCACGGAAATGGTCGGCGATGGCGTCCTTGAGCTTGAGCGCGGCCCACTGCGAGTGGCGTATCCCGCCTCCCGAGACGGCGGAGGAGATGGCGAACGTTGATTCCACGCTGAAAGTATCCTCCCACGGGAACTTGACCGCCTTCGCGTAGAGCTGGTCTGACGTGTGGCCCGGGAAGGATACGAGCTGGAGCAGGAAACGGTCGAAGAGCCGGGATGTGTAGTTGATCCGCATGGCGCCCGCAACATCCGTCTCGAAGAAGACCCCCCTGAAGACGGGGACGACCGATGTCGCACCGAGCCGAGTGAGTTCCACGGCGCCAAGTTCTTCAAGGCCTTTGGATATCTGGCCCAGTATCTTCACTGTAAATCTCCAGTACTTTTTCGTGGTTCACCCCGGAGAATCGGACGGGCCCGAGCCCTGGCCAATAATAACGAACGATTCCCTGCCGGGGGGCGAAGTGACCGCAGTGGAAGAAAGAACGCTTCCCGGTGGAACAAAGGGGCGGGATACCTGATGTGCTTTACTGAAGACTGCTCTGAAGGCTTGCACGGATTTCCGTAACGGCCTTTTTCAAATCAGCGATCCTGTACTTGCAGATCTGAAAAACAACCTCGGCGTCAAGATCGAAGTAGTGATGACTGAGGAAGTCCCGTACTCCGATGGCACCTTTCCAATCGATTTCCGGATGCTCACTCATGAACGGTATTCCACCGTACTTCTCGAACCGCTTCAGGTTCTCGCCGATGGTGATCAACATAAGAACTATACCGTCGAGCTTATCAATTCCAGCATCACTTTCAAGGAAATCATCAGGTCTTTCCACTTCGCTGAAACGCCTCTGGATCTTGTCGACACTCTCGATCACCTGTGACATGATGCTTTTCAGAAGCGGCAGGTCAGACATACACGGCATCCCGCTCGATCCGCTCTTTGAGCAGAGCGTTCATACCTGCCCTGTATCTGACAAGATCAACAGGTGTATTCAAAGCCTTTTCCAGCTTTTCCTTCAGATGAACCATGGCATAAAGGTCAGGAGGCATCACGACCACAATATCGATATCGCTGTCATTACCTGCTTCTTGCCTTGCCAGGGATCCGAACACCCCGAGTCTCTCAATTCCAAACAACTGTCTCAGGGTGGGTTGCATCTTCCTGAGAACTGCCAGGGTCTGTTCAAGGCTCATAAGTCACCTCCCGTGAAGGAACAATCTGTTTTGTTCCTGCGTTGGTCAAGGCTTGCGGGCCTGGAATGGATCGCACAGGACCGGATCGACTCCAATAATCATCTGAAGCGACTGTCGATCCCTCTCCTCTACTTGACACGACAGCATGTGGGGCAGAGTTTTGGGCATGGCTGCAAAAAGGGATACGCTTGTAATTCAGGGAAGGACGCAGTGGCGGCTCTGGCTCGAGACCAACCACCAGGAGTCACCGGGTGTGTGGCTGGAGTTCAGGAAGGCTCCCGCTTCCTTCTTTACCTACGAGGACGCGCTTTTGGAGGCCATCTGCTTCGGATGGATAGACAGCCTTATCACACGGGCGGATGACAACCGCTACCTTCGTCTGTTCACGCCGCGGCGCAGGGGCAGCGAATGGAGCGAGGCCAACCGCGAGCGTGCCGTGGACCTCATCGCCAGGGGGCTGATGACCGAAGCGGGAATGGAGCAGGTGCGCATCGCCCGGGAGAGGGGGCTGTGGTACGAGAAGCCCTCAAGGGAATTCGCCATGCCCGCCGAGCTTGAAGAGGCTCTTGAGCGTAACGAGGGTGCTGCCCTTTTCTTCTCCGAGCTCGCACCCTCATACAGGAAACGCTACATGGGTTACGTGTCCGCTGCCCGGAAACCCGAAACGCGTTCAGCACGGGCGGAGAGGGTGGTGGCCCTTCTTGCCGCCGGGGAGAAACAGGCGCTCCTGTGATTCCGTCCGCGGCTATATGAACAGGGTTGCCGCGCTTTTCTCCGCCAGGGACGCGAAGGTTCCCACACCGGCGGTCTCAACACCGGGTATGAGTTCCTCTTTTGTTATACCCATCACCCCCATGGACATCTCGCAGGCCTGAAACACGACCCCCATGGATTGAGCCCGTGAGAGCATGTCGGGCAGGGAATCGACCCCCTTCGACCTCATCACGTGCTTCATCATGGCCGTACCGGCGCCCATCATGTGAAGTTTTGAAAGTGCGAGCTTTCTGGGACCCCTGGGCAGCATCATGCCGAACATCCTGTCGAGGAAGCCCTTCTTAACCCTTGGCGGCCTTTCCTTCCTCAGGATGGAAAGCCCCCAGAACGTGCAGAACACGGTGACCTGGTGCCCCAGGCTGGCGAAGCCGGTGGCTATGATGAGCGCGGCCAGGTTTTTGTCCATGTCACCGGAGAAGAGGACCATCGTTGTCCGCTTCAAGTCTTTCGGGCCGGTTGCGGGGGGCTGCGCCCCACCCTTCCTGACGCGTGCCGTGAAAACGCCCTTCTCTTCGGTCATCCCCAGCAGGGTGTTCCCTGTCGAGCCGCACCATGCCGGAAGGTCGCTTTTAAAACCCCTGTCAGTGGCTCTGGCCAGCAGGACCGCACCGGGAGCGAGCTCCTTCATGGCCCTTGAAACCTGGACGAGGGGGCCCGGGCACTGAAGCCCTGAAGCGTCGACAACAGCGTCGGCTTCAGGCGTCTTCGCGGGGGCGGCTTCGGACGTCACGGCGGGACGGTGTGTTTCGGGGTGGAACATCCGCCAGGTAAGGTAGCCCCCCGAAAGGTTCGAAACAGTGTAACCCTTCTGCCTGAGCATCCGTTCAGCAGAGTAGGCCCTTTGTCCCTGGGCGCAGAAGACCACTACGGGTTTGTTCCTCGGGATCTCCGCAAGCCTCTGTCTCAGTGTGTCCAGCGGGATGTGGGTGCTGCCCGGGATAGTTCCGAGCTCCCACTCCTCGGGTTCCCTGACGTCCAGCAGGAAGGCGTCCGACGGGATGTCGTGGACGTGAACCTGTTTTGTCAGACCGTCCAGGACGTTGCAGCCAACGTAACCGGCATAGTTCACCGGATCCTTGGCGCTGCCGTAGGGCGGTGCGTAGCAAAGTTCAAGCATGGTGAGGTCACGGACGGTTAGACCTTTCCTTATTGCTGTTGCAAGAACATCAATACGTTTGTCCACGCCGTCCTCGCCCACGGCCTGGGCCCCAAGGACGACGCCTTCGGGGCTGAAGAGCACCTTCATGCTTATCCGGGCCGAGCCCGGGTAGTAGGAGGCGTGGGAGGAGGGGTGAATGTAGACCTTCTCGTGTGGAATGCCCCGACGGTTGAGCTGGGTCTCGGAGGCCCCTGCGGAGGCGGCGGTGATGTCGAACACCTTGACCACGGAAGCTCCAATGGTTCCCGGGCAGCTGACGCTTCCCCCCAGGGCGTTCTCCGCAGCCATGCGTCCCTGCCTGTTCGCGGGACCCGCAAGCGGGATGGACATGCGCTCGCCCAGTATGGGATGGACCGTCTGCACGGCGTCGCCAACGGCGTAGATGTGCGGGGAACTGGTACGAAGGAACTCGTCCACGATGATGGCGCCGTTTGGGGCGGTGGTGAGACCGGCGGTCTTCGCCAGTTCACCGTTGGGTCTGACGCCTGCGGCCATTACCACGAAGTCGGCATGTACGGGCGCTGCGCCCTGGATCAGCACCCTGAGCCCCTGCGGAGCCTCTTCGATACCCTCGACGGTGGAGCCCGTGAGAAGACGGACGCCTCCCTCGGAAAGCGCCCTGGTGAGGGGGGCGGTCATTTCGGGGTCGAGGAATGGAAGGATCCAGGGTTCCTTTTCCACAAGGGTGGTTTCGAGGCCGGCCGCCACGAGGTTCTCTGCGGTCTCGACCCCGATGAACCCGCCGCCGACAACGACAGCCCGCCGGGCGCCCGCCCTTATGCGGTCCATGATGGCGTCCATGTCGGGAACGGTCCAGAGGACAAGAACGTCTTTGTGGTCTTTTCCCGGGATCGGGGGGACGAGGGGGGTCGAACCGGGGGAGAGTATGAGGGAGTCGTAACTTTCCTGGTAGCTTTCGTCCTTTTCGAGGTCACGCACCGTTACAGTGCGGCCGCCGGGGTCGATTGAAGTCACCAGGTGACCGGTCCTGAAAGTGACGTCGAACCGTTTCAGAAACTTCTCGGGGGTCATCAGCAGAAGGCTTTCCCGGGAGGGGATGGTCCCGCCGATGTGATAGGGCAGCCCGCAGTTGGCGAAACTTATGTAGTCGCCCCTCTCAAAGACTATTATCTCGGCGTTTTCATCGAGCCTTCTGGCCCGGGCAGCTGCGCTGGCTCCCCCGGCTACCCCACCCACGATGAGAAGCTTCATCGAACCCTCCTGCAGTTTAGAACCAGAACCTTGCTCCCGCGCCTCCCGCGACATCGAACTCGGTGTCCGGTGCGATGTCCATGACAGGCACTATCTCCAGAAATGCGTCGAAGGGGGCTTCGTCGAAAACCCACGACATGCCCACGGGGATCCTGATGCCCGCGACGGTTTCATCCCTGAAGATCGCCCTGGCGCCTACCCCGGCGTAAAGGGGAGACCGGCCCCCGTCCCATGTAGCCAGTTCGGACATGTGAAAAAGGTAGTCGCCGTAGATGTGGACAGCCTTCTCGTCACCGGAGAGGCTCCATGCCGCAGCCCCTGCAACCGCGGCCGTGGGGGAGGTGAAGTACTTCACGCAGATGCCTGTGGGTTCACCGATGATGATGCCCAGCCCGAGGTCGCCCCCCTGCCCTCCGTAGATGGAGCAGGTGAGTATCAGCGCCATGATCGTCATGGTTTCACCTTCCTTTTGCGTACTTTAAAAGGTTCTCGGCAAAAAGGGTCGAATACTCTGAAGTCGGGAACGAGGTTGCCATGGCGGAGGCGGCGAGGTCGATGCTTTCACGAAGGGGCAGTGTGTAGCGCATTGTAGTGAAACGGCCCCTGAGGTCCTGCACCTTTTTACGGACATCCTCTCCCCGGATGATCACGGCCGCCATGAGCTCGGCCAGGGGGGCGAAGTCGGCCTCGTTCATGCCGAAACGGGTCATCTCGCTCACGCCGGTGCGGATGCCCGACGGGGTGAGGAAGGTCTCGTCATCCGGCAGGGCCTGGTAGTTCACGATGATGTTGTTGTCCTGCAGCCTGTCCGCAATGGCAGCGCCGTCGCCGTGTTCCTTCACCCTGAGCACCACCTGATGGGTCATGGTGTAGCCGTCGGCCGGATCGCCCTCGATGTGAAGGCCGTTGTCGGCCAGATGCCGGGCAAAGGCCCTGGCGTTCCGCAGGACTTGGTGCTGGTACTCGTCCTTGAAGGCGTTCATCTCCACTGTTGCCACGAGAAGCCCGAGAAGCGTTGCCAGGTGGTGATTCGAGGTGCTGCCGGGGAAGGCCCTGCTGTTTATGTCAAGCCAGAGTTTTCGAAGCGGGTGCTTCTTGTCCATGTTGGAGGCTATGACGCCCCTCTGGGGTCCGAAGAAGGTCTTGTGGGTCGAGCCTGTCACCACGTCGGCGCCATCGGCGAGCGGTGCCTGAAAAGCGCCGTAAAGCCCTAGTACATGGGCCATGTCGTACATGATAACGGGGCGGTCAGACCAGTCCGCCACATGGTCCGCCAGGACCTTCACGGGTTCGGGGTAGAGGAACATGCTTTTCCCGAAAACGACCAGTTCGGGCCTGTGTTCATCCAGAAGCTCCAGCATCCGTTTTTCGTTGATCTTGTACG
The DNA here is from genome assembly GCA_002436025.1 of candidate division Hyd24-12 bacterium UBA6080. Lineage (GTDB taxonomy): Bacteria > Fermentibacterota > Fermentibacteria > Fermentibacterales > JCC-6 > UBA6080. Next base: position 248,337 of record DIXM01000013.1, on the reverse strand, counting down.
GGTTGCCCTGCTGGACCGGGAAATTCACAACGTTCTCCTGACCCGTGGCGGGGTTGTGATCGACGAAATTGAAAAGGGCGCCCATGGGCTGACTGGAAAGGTGCCCCCCCTTGCCGAGGTCGTTGTTCATGACGGTCCTGAGCCTTCGCCAGCTTCCGCCGTCGCGGTTCACCATTTTGGTGACCCCCTTGAAGACGACCTCGTTGGCCATCTGGCCGCTGACTGGGCGGAGTTCGGTCTCGGTGCAGCCGAAGTACTCGCAGAGGGCCGCTGAGGCCTCCTGTTCGATGTCCCTTATGAAATCGGTCCCGTGGTAGAAGTAGACCTCGCGTCCCTTCATTGAGCGGTGTTCAGCGTACCTGCCCGCAGGGTCGCAAAGCTCGCAGATCTTTACCAGCGGGGAGGGGGTGTTCTCGGAAGGTATGAGGTTGATGCATTCGGTCTGGCGCCAGCGGTTGTTCGTTTCTATCCTTTTGAAGAGTTCCCTCATCCTTGCCTCAAGGTTTTCCATGACAGGCATCCTTTCAAAGTGTTTCAACGGTTTCGATGTTTATCATTTGATACGGCTCAAGTATGCATGCTTCGCAGCGGGTGTCCAGTTCGCCCGGTGCGCCAGTGTAACTGGTTTCAGGGTTCGTCTCCTGAAAACGTGACATCGCTGACCCTTTCCATGAAGGGCACGATCACTGATGCAATGTTCTCAGGCATTGCGGTAATATATCCTTCGGAGGCGGGTTCAGGGGGGTCATCCCGGGTCACGATGAAGTATATTGCCGGGGTTCCTACACTTCTTACGGAGGTTTTTTACATGACAACGGAGGAACTCGCCGCGGGTTTCCGGGAAACCGGAAGAAGGCTTCAACTCCTCAAGGAGCGTCTTTGACTATCCCGGCCTGCTGAGATCCGAAGCATCGATCAACGCTCTCATGGCAGCGCCGGATTTCTGGGAGGATCGCAAGAGCGCCCTTGAAACGATCTCAAAACTAAGGCTTGTACAGAACTGGACGGCTCCCCTGGGCTCGATGTCCCACAGGCTCGAAGACGGCGCAGCCGCTCTCGAGCTTCTGGAAGCCGAAAGCGACAGCGGTATGCAGGCCGATGCGGAAAGGTCTCTGGAGTGGCTTCAGAAGACCCTTGGCAGCCTTGAGTTCAGGCAGATGCTGAGTGGTCCCCACGACCAGTGCGACACCATCCTCACGATCCGAAGCGGAGCCGGCGGCGTGGACAGCCAGGACTGGGCCGAGATGCTCCTGCGCATGTACGTGTACTGGGGGGAGAAACAGGGCTTCGAAGTCGAGATCCTCAGCACCTCCGAAGGCGAGGAAGGCGGCATCAGGGAGGGGGTAGCCTCGATCAGGGGCGGTTACGCCTTCGGTTACCTGAACGCCGAGAGGGGCATTCACAGACTTGTGCGCCGCAGCCCCTTCGATCAGAACAACAGAAGGCACACAAGCTTTGCAAGTGTTCTGCCCCTGCCGGACCTTGAAGAATCGGTCAGCGTGGAGATAGATGAAGAGGACGTGAGGACCGACGTCTTCCGGGCAAGCGGGGCAGGGGGCCAGCACGTGAACAAAACTTCCAGCGCCATAAGGCTCACCCACTTGCCGACCGGTATCGCCGTCTCCTGCCAGAACGAGAGGAGCCAGCACCGCAACAGGGAGCTGGCCTGGCGCATTCTCCGGGCTAGGATCTTCGAACTGGAGGAGGAACAGCGCCGCAAGGAGCGGGAAAAACTGGAAGGGATAAAACAGGACGTTTCCTGGGGGAATCAGATCAGGAGTTACGTGCTGCACCCCTATCAGATGGTGAAGGACCACAGGACCGGCATGGAAACCTCGAATGTTGAGGGTTTTCTGGCGGGTGACATACAGGAATTCATCGAGGCGTTTCTGAGAGAGAACGGCGGGCAGTAATGACGCTAGACAGCAATCCGATAATCGCGGGAAGGCTCTTGAAGCTTTCCGCCCTGAGGGCTTCGGGGGTCGACCCGTACCCACCCCGGACACCCGTCAGGCTACCCATCGCCGAAGTGAGGGGAATGAACCCCGAACAAGGCGACGCGGTGCAGACCAGCGGCAGGATAAGGGCCCGCAGGGAGCACGGCAAAACCATCTTCATGGACATCTCCGATCCATCGGGCAAAGTGCAGCTCTACTTCAACAGCCGGGAGCTTCCCCCCGAGACATGGGAAATCCTTGAGCACACCGACCTCGGCGACATCATCTGGGTGGCCGGTGTCCTGTTCGTGACCAGGATGGGCGAACTGACGGTGAAAGTCACTGAAATGAAGGTCCTGGTCAAGGCGGTCCGTCCGCTTCCTGTCGTGAAGGTCGACTCGGAAGGCGAGGTCCACGACGCCGTGAGCGACCCCGACCTTCTCTACCGGCACCGTTGCGTCGACCTTCTCCTGAACGCTGACAGCAGGGAGAGGCTTGTCTCGAGAAGCCGGATGATAAAGGCCCTTCGGGATTACCTCGACGGAAGCGGGTTCATCGAGGTGGAGACCCCCATCCTCCAGCAGCTCTACGGCGGGGCCAACGCCGAACCCTTCATCACGAAGTACAACTTCCTCGACCAGCAGTGCTACCTGCGTATAGCCACCGAGCTGTACCTTAAGAGGCTGATGGTCGGCGGGTTCCACAAGGTATACGAGATAGGGAAGGACTTTCGGAACGAGGGGGTGGACAGGACCCACAGCCCCGAGTTCACCCAGCTCGAGCTGTACGAGGCCTGGACCGACTACGAGGGGATGATGCTCCGTTTCGAGGAGCTCGTGTCGGCTGCGGCAGCCGCCCTGGGAAAGGGCAGTGAGATAACCTTCCAGGGGCTTTCGATAGACCTGGCCACCCCGTTCGCCAGGGTTCCGTTCGTCGATGCCCTGCACCGCCACAGCGGCGAAGCCCTGTTCGACATGGACCATGCCGCTCTGGCCCGCCATGCCGGGCGGCTGGGTATCGCCACCGGGGGGGCGGACCGCCCCGACCTGCTTGACAAGCTTTTCGACCACTACGTGACCCCAACCCTGGTGCAGCCCACGTTCGTCATCGACTATCCGGTCGAACTCTCCCCCCTTGCCAAGGGCAAGCCCGACAACCCCATGCTGACGGAGCGGTTCGAAGCCTTCATTGCCGGGATCGAGCTTGCCAACGCCTTCAGCGAGCAGAACGACCCTCTTCTGCAGCGCCGGATACTGGAAGAACAGGCGGCGTCAAGCGGTCACCGCGAGGGCGGGGTGGATGAGGAATTCCTCTACGCGCTGGAGGTCGGCATGCCCCCCGCAGGGGGGCTTGGAGTGGGCGTCGACCGACTCGCGATGATCCTGACCGATGCCGGCTCCATCCGCGACACCATCCTCTTTCCCCACCTCAGAAGGGAAAAATGAATCTCTGGCTTGTCGGCGCGCTATCGGTGAGACAGGTCGTGAGCCGCTCACACTCGGGTTTCGTGCGGTTCGTGGGAGTGCTGTCCGTTGTGGGCATTGCCATCGGAGTAGCTGCACTGATCATACTCAGGTCGTTCATGGACGGGTTTACAGGGGCCATCAGGCACAGCCTCGAGGCAGTGAACCCGGCGGTCCATGTCTACGCTCCGGGAGGCGGTGCCCTGGGTCCTTCGGATTACGGGCTCGTGCGGGAGCTTGCCCTGGGCATACCCGGAACGACCGGGGTCGAGGCCGTACTGGAGAGGCCTGCCGTGGCTTCGGGGGCGGTGGGCACCGTTGCCGGGGTCATGGTCAGGGGAATGTCCGGAAGCGGCGACGGAGCGGTTCTGGGAATACGGCTGGCCCAATCCCTCGGGGTAACCATGGGCGACACCGTACGGCTTGCCTCCACTGCGGGCGTCAGCGTCAGCGGAATGGGAAGGGTCCTGGTGGACACCATCATGCCGATGGTCGTGGTCAGGGTCACCGATTTTGGAATAGACGAGTACAACAGGTCGCTGGTGACCACATCCATTGAAAGCGCGCGAAGCCTCTTCGGCGACGAGACCGGAATAAGTTCCATGGGCGTTGGCCTTACGGCGGAAACAGACCCGGTCAACGCCTCCATAACCCTCGATTCGCTCCTTCGGGAAAGCTATGTGGAGGGTGGGTGGCCGGCATACATGACGGCGATACCGTTCATGTCGTTCCATACGAACCTCTTCCAGGCGCTGGGGCTCGAGTCTCTGGCCATGACCATCGTTCTGGGCCTCATCACCGTCGTGGCGCTTCTCAACCTTTCCAGCGCTCTGACCATGATCGCGCTCGAGCACCGTTGGGACATGGGCGTGCTTCGTGCCATGGGCGCCACGCCGCGAATGGTGTTCGTGACAAGCATCACCCGGGGGCTCTCCATCGGAGCAGTGGGTGTCGTTATCGGGGCTTTGGCGGCATGGGCATCGGTGCTGGTCGTAAACAACTATTTCCCCATTCGGCTCGATGGAAGCGTCTACTGGGTGGAAAGCCTCGCCGGGAAGTTCTCAGCGGAAACCGCTCTGGTTGCTTCCGCGATAACACTGCTGGTGTGTCTTCTGGTTTCCGTCGCTCCGGCGGTTTCCGCATTGTCGGACTCACCTTCGGAGGCCTTGCGTTATGAGTGACGCCAGACCGGTCCTTTCAGGACGGGACATTCACTTCACCTATGGTCGCGGCGCCGACACACTGCACGTTCTCAAGGGTGCGTCCATCGATCTTTTTCCGGGCGGGCTCACCGCGGTCATGGGTCCGAGCGGTTCGGGGAAAAGCACACTCCTTCATGTCCTGGGCCTTCTGGCCAGACCCAGCTCGGGCGCCGTGCTCATCGACGGACGTGACCCATGGAAGACAAGCGAGGCAAAGCGCTCGCGCATGAGGAATCAGAACCTGGGTTTCGTCTTTCAGTTCCATCACCTGCTCGAGGAGTTCACCGTACACGAGAACGTGGCCATGCCCTGCATGATCTCAGGGAAATCGAGAAGCCAGTCCATGGACATTGCGGGCGGTCTTCTCCGTGAGGTGGGCATCGAGTCCCGGGGGAACCACTTCCCCTCAGAGATCTCCGGCGGAGAAAGGCAGCGGGCCGCCCTTGCCAGGGCTTTGGCCATGGAGCCCGCAGTCGTTCTGGCCGACGAGCCCACCGGGAACCTCGACGACGAAGCCACGGGAGTGGTGGAGAACCTGATGCTTGATCTGGCCCGCAGCAGGAATCAGGCTTTCCTCATAGCCACCCACAGCCGGGAGCTGGCCCAGAGGTGCGGCAGGCTCCTGATTCTGGACAGGGGTGTTCTCCGGGAGGGCTGAAGCTGGTGAAACCCGGCGGGAACCTTATATTTACTCGCTGGTAAACCCGGGAAAAGGGTTCCACGAAAGGGGAAACATTGCGGGAGAGGTTCAGCGAAAGAGCCAGGGCCGCACTTAACGAAGCAAGGCTCGAGGCCGGCCGTTCGGGCCGTCCAAGCGTCACGTCCGAGCACATACTCTACGGGATACTCACGGTTGACGGTTCCACTGCGTCTTCGGTGCTGACCCGCCTTGGCGTGAACACCGCCGAACTCAGGCTCAGGGTGCAGAACCGCATAAGGGGAGGCAGACTGCCGGTTTCGGTCGACAGACACGAGCTGGAGTGGACCGAAAGGGCGCGGCGCATCCTTCAGGAGGCGGGCAGACTTGCCCAGACCCTCGACTCACCCGCCGTGGGCACCGAACACCTGCTGCTGGCAGTGACAACGGTGGAAACAACGGTTGCGGGAGAGATCCTCTGGGAAGCCGGGGTAACGTACGAGAAGGCCGACCGTATCGTCAGGTCCCTCCCTGGTGGCGCCAAGGGCGAGAATCCCCAGGAAAAGCCTGTTTCCGCCATGGAGTACTTCTGCCGGGACCTGACGGCAATGGCCAGAAAGGGTTTACTCGACCCCGTGATAGGCCGTGATCAGGAGATTAACAGGCTTGTCAGGGTTCTGTGCAGAAGGAAGAAGTCCAACCCGGTCCTTATCGGCGAACCCGGCGTAGGCAAGACCGCCATAGTGGAGGGACTCGCCAGACGCATCATCGAGGCCTCGGTTCCCATGATCCTCCATGGCAAGAGGATCCTTGCGCTTGACATGGCGGGGGTCATCGCTGGCACCAAGTACCGCGGGCAATTCGAGGAGAGGCTGAAGGTCCTGCTGAAGGAGATCCTCGACTCCGGCAATGTGATCCTCTTCATCGACGAGATCCACACCATCGTCGGGGCCGGCGGGGCCGAAGGCGCCATGGACGCTGCCAACCTTTTGAAGCCCTCACTGGCTAGGGGCGAGATCCAGTGCATCGGCGCCACGACACTCGACGAGTACCGAAGGCGTATCGAGAAGGACGGCGCCCTCGAAAGGCGGTTTCAGCCCATACCGGTAGATCCCCCCAGCGTTGAGCTTACGGTGCGGATCCTCGAGGGTCTCGAACCAAGATACGCAAGACATCACAACTCCATCTACACCCCCGAAGCCGTGAGGAGCTGCGCGGTCCTTGCGGACCGTTACATCAGCGGCCGTTTCCTTCCGGACAAAGCCATCGACGTACTCGACGAAAGCGGGGCGCGGGCCAATTCCGACAGCTCCAGGTCACCGGAGAGCCTTCTTTCGATGCACAGGGACCTGTCTTCACTCGAGTCGCAGCTCGAAACCGAGATTGAGAAGCGCAACCTCATCCAGGTCAACAATCTGAAGAGCGAGATCCAGCACCTGTCCGAAACCATCGAAACGGGCAGGAAACAGTGGATCGAAAACCTTGAACCCGTGACCATCACGCCTGACGACGTGGCGGCGGTCGTTTCTTCCATGACGGGCATCCCCATAAGCAGGATGGGCGAGAACGATCTGGCAAGGCTCGCCGACCTCGAACGGCGGCTTTCATCAAGGATAGTCGGTCAGGAACCGGCCATCGGAGTGATCGCCCGTGCGATCCGAAGGAGCCAGGTCGGGCTCCGTCCGCCGGACAGACCCGCGGGCTGCTTTCTCTTCCTCGGACCCTCGGGGGTAGGCAAAACGGCAACCGCCGCAGCCCTCGCCGAGCTGATCTTCGGCGACAGCCTCTCCCTGATCCGTATCGACATGAGCGAATACCAGGAGAGTTTTTCGGGATCCAGGCTTGTGGGCGCCCCTCCGGGCTACGTCGGCTACGATGATGGGGGGCAGCTCACCGAGAAGGTGCGCAGACGCCCATACTCGGTGATCCTTCTCGACGAGATCGAGAAAGCCCATACCGACCTGTTCAACATGCTCCTGCAGGTCATGGACTACGGCACCATGACCGACAACATCGGGCGCCGGATAGATTTCCGTAACACCATAATCATCATGACCGGGAACGTGAAGGGCTCATCCTCACCCCGTGTCGGGTTCTCTCCATCGGGTAGTTCCGAGCTTTCATCCGTGGAAGACGCCAAACGCATCTTCCCCCCCGAGTTCATCAACAGGCTTGATGAAGTGGTGGTGTTCAACCACCTCGAGCTTCCGCACGTGCGGAACATCGTCGACCTTCAGCTCAGTGGCGTCAGGTCAAGGTTGTCGGCGCTGAGGGTTTCCATCTCGGTTGACGAATCCGCAACCGATTTCCTCGCCCGGAGGGGTTGCAGCCCCGACGCCGGCGTGAGACACCTCCAGCGCACGATACAGCAGTATCTCGAGGACCCGCTCACCGATGCCCTGGTTCGGGGCGACATCTTCCCCGGTGCGTTTGTCACGGTTTCCTGCGGCGGCGAGGCCCTTGTCCTTCGCACCGAGGAAGCCCGAATTCCGGAAGGCGTGAAGAGTTGAAATACCTGCTTCCTGTCATTCTTGTGGCTGCGCTCTCTTCCAGGGCCGCGGTGGTTGAACGGATCGAGATCGAGGGCAACAGCTATGTCAGCGATTCCCTCATCGTCAGGGCCCTTGGCCTGAGGATCGGCGACGAACTGAACCCGGTTGTCATAGGCACCGGCATCAGGTCCCTCTACGATCTGGAGTACTTCCAGGAAGTGGCGGTATACTCCGACAGCATCTCCCCGGAAACGGTGGGTGTGCTCGTTCACATTCTCGAGAACCCGATCGTAGGGGAAGTGATTTTCGAGAACCCGGGCGAACTTGATGAGGACAAGGCCCGTGACAGCCTGATGATCTTCCCGGGGCAGACCCTCTCCGCGTCAAGGGTTGCCGCCTCCGAAGCCATCATAAGGCAGCTCTACGCGGAGAAGAACAGGCATATGGCCACTGTCGAGGCCCGCTGGGGCGAACCCGATTCACAGGGCAGGCAGGACATCACCTTCGTTTGCGACGGCGGACCCGACATCAGGGTTGGCGAGATCATTTTCGACGGCAACCTGGCCTTTACCGACCGCGAACTCAGGGGCAGAATGAAGACCCGTCAGGACAGTTTCTGGAGAAGCGGCAAGCTCAAGGAGGACGAGTTCGCCCTCGACGCAGGCAGGATCGAGGACCACTATCACCAGAACGGATACCCCGACGCCCGTGTGCTTGGAAGTTCACGGGAGATGATGGAGGACGGCCGCCATCTCAGGATCACCATCGACGTCTTCGAGGGCTCTTTCAGGTCGTTCGGCCAGGTCAGTTTTTCGGGAGGGGCTTCTGTACCCGACTCCCTTCTTTACCGGGCCAGCAGGATAACCGGAGGCGAACACTACGACATCAGAGACCTCGAGAAAACCCTCGAGAACGTGTACACGCTCTATCAGGACAAGGGATATTTCTACGCTGTCGTTGAACCCTCGGTAACATCCGGGGCCGGCGACGCGCTCGACATCTCCTTCGTCATCACCGAGGGCGAGAGGGCGCACATCCGCAGGATAGACATAACCGGCAACACCAGAACCTGCGACAACGTCATCAGGCGGGAACTAACGGTGTACCCCGGCGACCTGTTCCAGCGGACCGCCCTCATGCGCAGCATGAGAAACATCTTCTACCTCAACTACTTCAACGACGTGGTCCCCGATTTCCGCCCGGTCGCAGAATCGCAGGATGTCGACCTTGTGATGCAGGTGGACGAGAAGACCACCGGCAGGGCAGGACTGGGTGCCGGTTACAGCGGCTCAGACGGCATGAGCGGTTACGTCGAGTACGGCGAGGAGAACTTCCGCGGAATGGGACAGAGCATCAGCGCCGCCTATCAGTTCTCCAAGAGCACCCAGAACGTTCAGCTCAGTTTCACCGAACCGTGGTTCATGGACACCCCCCTGACCCTTGGCGCCCAGCTCTACCGCACCGCCAGCAACTACTCCGAGTACGACAGGCTAAAGACGGGTGGATCCATCCTTGTGGGCAGGCCGATACCCGGCCTCGACTATGTGAGGGCTTCGATTCGCTACTCGCTTGAAAAAGTGGATGTCTACAACGTAACATCAGATTCCACGAGCTATTACTACGATCTCCTCGACACCGACTGGCCCCGGTGGGAAAGTTCGGTTCGCTACTCTTTCTCTCGCGACAGCCGGGACAGACAGAATTTCCCCGGCGAAGGCTCGATGAACAGCCTGACCATGCAGTACGCGGGAGGCCCGCTTGGAGGCGACATAGGGTATCAGAAGTACCTTCTTGACTCCCAATGGTTTGTGCCTCTGTGGTGGAAGTTCTTCCTCACCCTCAGGGCCAGGGCGGGATACGTTGCGGGGTTCGGCGGCGAGCAGCCGCCGGCGTACGAGTTCTTCCAGCTCGGTGGAACCGGTTTCTACGGGGTCCGGGGATACGGCGAGAACACCATTGCGGCAACCGAGGGCTACGAAACGGTGGGTGGAAGAAGCATGCTCATCCTCACTGCCGAATACAGGTTCAGGATCATCGACCAGCTTCAGCTTTCCTTGTTCGCAGATGCCGGCAACACCTGGAACCGGTGGGCTACCATCGACCTGAGCGACATGAACCGGGGCGCGGGAATGGGAGTGAGGGTCGAGGTTCCCATGCTGGGGATACTGGGGCTGGATTACGCCTACGGGTTCGACGGCCCGGACAGGGGATGGGAACCCCATTTTCAAATAGGCACGAGCTTCTGATCGGGAGGTCGCTTTGAGAATAGCCTTTTTTGTTATCGCGCTGTGCTCGGTGGCGGCGTCCGCCGAGACCATGGCTGTGGTGGATTCCGCCAGGATCTTTGACACACTGGGGTCCGTCCGGGATGCCCGGGAGCTGCTCGAGGAGGAACTCGAGAATTGGCAGGCCTATGCCGACTCACTGCAGTTCGAGGTTGACGAGATAAGGACGGACCTTGACCGGACACTGGTGATGAGCCCTGAAAGACGAATGGAGCGCGAAAACCTCCTGCTTCAGAAGGAGCAGGAGCTGGAAGAGTTCCTCACGGACGTGTTCGGCCCAGGGGGTCAACTGGAGAGGCGCAACGAGCAGCTCGTGGCGCCCATCGTGGCCGCCATAAACGAAGCCGTGACGGAGATAGCGACTGAAGAGGGGCTTTTGATAGTATTCGACTCGTCAGCCGGACAGGTCGTGTTTGCCGATCCGACCCTGGATATAACCGATCTGGTGATGGACAGGGTGGCATCCGGTGGACGACGCTGAGATAACGCTGAAGAGGCTTGCCGGTCTGCTGGGCGCCAGCCTTCTTGGAGAGGGCGGAGAGCAGCCGGTGATGGGGGTCAGCACCCTCGAGGAGGCCGGCGGCCGGCATGTCTGCTACTACGGAAACCCGAGGTATGCAAGACAGCTTGGGTCAACCCGTGCCCTTGCCGTTATCACCGCCTCTGCGGTTGAGACCTCTTCTCCCAATCAGCTCATTGTCAAAAACCCCTACCTCGCGTTCCGCGACGCCCTCGAGCTGTTTTCACCGGATCGGACAAGCGGGTTCGAAGGCGTTCACCCCACCGCAGTGATACATCCCACTGCGGTCGTGGCCCGGGATGTGACGCTGGGTCCGAACTCGGTGGTGGATAGGAATGCGAGGATCGAAGGCGGAACCCGGATCGGGGCATCGTGCGTCATCGGCCCGAACGCCGTGGTGGGTCGGAACTGCCTCATACACCCCCTCGTGGCCGTATCAGCCGAGTGCGTTATCGGCGACCGGGTGGTGCTGCACTCGGGGGTCGTGATAGGCGGCGACGGGTTCGGTTTCGTGCCCGACCCCGAAGGGATGCACAGAAAGATACCTCAGAACGGCAACGTGGTTATCGGTGACGATGTGGAGATAGGGGCCGGGACGACGGTCGACAGGGCGGTTGCCGGCAGCACTGTTGTGGGCGCCCGAACCAAGCTCGACAACCTTGTTCAGGTCGCGCATAATGTAAGAATTGGCAAGGGGTGTTTCGTAGCTGCGCAGACCGGAATCGCGGGCAGCACAGTTCTCGAGGATATGGTCACCTGCGGTGGCCAGGTCGGGATCGGGGGGCATCTGCGGATAGGGCGCGGTGCGATCCTCACCGCGAAGAGCGGAGTATCAAAGGATGTTCCCCCAGGGGGGGTAGTCAGCGGTATTCCCGCCCGGAGCCACATGGAGAACATGAAAGTCATGGCCGCCGCGTCGAAACTCCCCGGGCTTCTTCGCGGATTGACCAGAAAGAAGGAAGAGCGGGGTTAATGGATGAACCGTTTTCAGACCACTCTGGATACAGTTGTTTCGTTCACCGGCGTTGGCCTTCACCTCGGCAAGGAGACCACGATAACATTCAAGCCGGCCCCTCCGGACACCGGTTACGTTTTCGTGAGGACCGATGTGGAGAGCAGACCCATGATAAAGGTCTGTGTCGAGAACGTCAGGATGATAGAGGAGCAGGCCAGAAGAACCACGCTGGGTGAGAACTATTTCGAGGTCCACACGGTCGAACACGTTCTCAGCGCCCTTTACGGCCTCGAGATCGACAACGCCATCATAGAGATAGACTCCGACGAGCCTCCAGAGCCGGCGGGAGGATCGGTCAGTTCGTTTGCGGCCCTGCTCAAGAACGCCGGGGTGGCCACACTCAACAGGCATCCCCGGAAGATATTCAAGATAACCGAACCCGTAAGCCTCGAATACTTCGGGGCAACCCTCACGGTGGTACCCTACAGCGGGCTTCGGGTCAGCTTCACGATCGACTACGACATTGCCACCATCGGCACCCAGTACCTCAGCCTCGACATAACCCCCGAGTCCTTCGCCCAGGAGATCGCTCCCGCCCGTACTTTCTGCCTCTACCGTGATGTGAAGGCCCTGCAGGAGAAGGGGCTCATAAAGGGCGGAACGCTCGACAACGCAGTCGTGATCGGCGACGACGGCATTATGAACGACAAGCCGCTTCGCTTCCCCGACGAGTTCGTGAGACACAAGATACTCGACCTTATCGGAGACCTCTCCCTTCTCGGGTTCCGTCTCGAGGGTCATGTCATAAGCGCCAAGAGCGGTCATGCATCCAATGTGCAGTTCGTGAAGAAGATCACGAACGTCTACAAGGGAAGCATGTCCAAGACAGAAAAACACCTCTCCGACCGCAAATGGGACATCCAGGACGTTATGAGGCTCCTTCCCCACCGCTACCCCTTCCTTCTCGTGGACAAGGTTCTGGAGTGCGATCCGGGAAAGAGGATAGTCGGGCTCAAGAATGTGACGATAAACGAACCTTATTTTCAGGGTCACTTTCCCGGCAGCCCCATCATGCCCGGCGTTCTGGTGGTCGAAGCCATGGCGCAGGTTGGGGGTCTGATGCTCTTTGACAATGTGGATGACCCGTCGAAATGGCTGGTCTACTTTGGAGGCATCGACAAGGTAAGGTTCAGGAAGCCCATCCTTCCCGGCGACCAGGTCAAGTTCGAACTGGAGATGATAAGCAGCCGGGGCAGGCTCTGCCGAATGAGGGGGATTGCCCGGGTGGACGAACGGGTCGCCGCCGAGGCCGAGCTTACCGCCATGCTCGTGGAGAGAACATGATACACCCCTCAGCCGTTGTATCCTGCGCCGTCCCCGACTCGTCTCAAGTTGCCGCGGGAGCCGTGGTCGGACCCCGGGTGATCGTGGGCGAGAACGTGATCGTCGGCGCAAACGCGGTCATCGAAGGGTCCACGACCCTTTCCGAAGGCGTGAAGGTTGGTCCGTGCGCGGTTCTGGGCACTGTTCCTCAAGACCTCAAGTTCAGCGGCGAGGACACGACCCTCTTCATAGGCCCCCGCACGGTGATCAGGGAGATGGCCAACATCAACCTCGGCACCAGCGCCTCGGGCAGCACCATAGTGGGGGCGGACTGCTTCATCATGGCCTACGTTCACATCGCGCACGACTGCCGGGTGGCGGACGGAGTCATACTGGCCAACGCCGTGAACCTCGCCGGCCATGTCAGCGTGGGCCGGAACGCCGTTCTCGGGGGAGTGGTGCCGGTGCACCAGTTCACCCGCATCGGTGAACATGCAATGGTGGGGGGCGGCTACAGGGTTCCCAAGGATGTTCCGCCCTTCGTGCTCGCCGGGGGTGAACCCCTCAGGGCCGTGGGTATCAACGTTCTCGGACTGAAGCGCCGTGGGTGGTCGGCCCAGCAGATCGAACAGGCGCTGGACGCCTTCAGGTTCCTCTTCCGTTCCCCGGGCTCGATGAGGGACAAGGTCGGGAGGGCTCTCGCCGAGAACCCCGAGGGCTCACCCGGCTATCGAATGGCCTCTTTTATCGCAGCCTCCGAGCGGGGGGTGATCATCTGAGGTGGGCTCTGCTTCCGGTGACAGCCGCGGCCCTTCTGTTCGCCGACAGCACCTCGGTGACCGCGATACCCCGCAGGAATCCCACCGGAGCCCTCCTGAGAAGTGCCGCTGTCCCGGGATGGGGGCAGTTCTACAACGAAGAACCGCTGAAGGGGCTGGCGTACGGAGCCCTGCAGGCGGGTCTTCTGGGCTGGACCCTTTACGAGAACCACCAGGCGATCCACTCCCGTGAGATGTTCGAGCTCACGGGAGACCCCGACTGGGACGAAGCCGGAGACGATCACCGTGACCAGTGCCGAAGCCTTGTGTGGTACACCGCCGGCGCATGGGTCGTAAGCATGCTGGACGCCTATGTCGACGCATGGCTCTTTGGATTCGACGCCGAGAACAGGGCCTTTGACAGGGACGCCGGCCTTGCCCTCATGGTCGGGATAGGTATCTGAGGGAATGAAATGATGCTTTTTCTTGTACTACTTGCAGCCGTGTTTGATGACGAAGAAGAAGCCCTGATACTGCGCAAAGCCATCGAGGGCGATCGGGAGGCCTACGGGCGGCTGGTTTCGAAGTACCAGAAAAGGGTGTTCAGAGTGGCAAGAAGACTGTGCGGATCCGATGACGACGCCTGGGACATCACCCAGGAGTCCTTCATCAGGGCCATGAACGCCATGGGGAGTTTCGATCCCGACTTCCGGTTCTTCACCTGGATATACAGGATAGTTACCAACGTTGCAATAAACACACACCGTAAAACCGGCCGCAGGGCGGAAGTTGAGTACCAGGACGAGCACGGCTATCAGGGCCAGACCGTCACGCTCGACCAGGCTCCGCTCAACGCCGCGGCGGACGAACTCGCGCTGCTTGTGGGAAGGGCCGTCGAAACGCTTTCCGTCCCCCTTCGCACTGTTTTTGTGCTCAGGGTCGACCAGGAGCTCAGTTACACCGAGATCGCCCAGAGCCTGGGCATCGCCGTGGGCACAGTGATGTCCCGGCTGAACAGGGCGCGCAATCAGGTCAGGACCATTGTAAGCCGTGAACTGGAGGGTGCGGGATCATGAGACCGGACTGCCCCGACGCACTGAAACTGATGGCCTACATGGACGGCGAGCTGAGCCCCGAAGAGGGGGCCCCGATCTCGGCACATGTTTCCAACTGCCCGGACTGCTCGTCTTTCCTCGAAACCCAGGGCGCACTCGAGAGAAGCTGGCGTGATTCCTGGCAGGACCCCCCCGAATTCCGTTTCAATGCCATGAGGAAGAAGCTGGCTCACGACGGCCGCAGTACGTTCCGCCTTCCCGGATGGGCGATAGGCATCGCCGCCGGCGCCGCGGCGGTCTTCCTTGGCGTGAGGGTCTTCCAGCCTGCGGACCGGCCAGGCCTCGAAAGCAGGATACGCGGGGAAGCAGGCGGGCAGGTCATTGCTTCCGGCCCTGCCGGATCCGATTCCCAGGCCGTCCTTGACTCCGTCGTCTCCCTCTCCGGGGAAGAGCCAACGACGGAAGCATGCGAAGAGGAAATGACGGAACTCGCGGTGGTATCGCCACCTCTGGTGGAAACCATCGGAGGTACGGGTGGAACGGTTGAACCCGGGCCATGCGAGGTGACCCTGATCACCGGAGAGGATGCCAATGCAATGCAATCGCAGGAATCCGGCGAGTCAACAGGCGACCTTGAGGGCATGGCGCTCACGGAGTGTCCCGACGACGTTTGCACAGTGGAAACCGGACTGGCTGCGGCCTCGTACGGCGCCGTGTCGGGCGGCGGGGGGGGCTTAGTCGCCGAGGAAACCGAAGCCATGCAGCAATCCTCAGCTTCCACGGTCTGTTCCCAACCGGTCGGCAGCTGCGGCAGGGCAGTGTACGAAGCCAGTCGTGACGAGCCCGACAGCGACTCATCAAGGATCGTGACGCTGTTTTGCGAGAGACCCGACGGCGCTCCCGTGTCGCCCTGGAAGGAACTCTCTTTCTTCGTTGACAGCCTTTTCCAGACCAGGTCGAACCTTCCCGCAATGTTCCACATCGATCCTCTCGGATACACCCTGGAACAGGACGGGATACCCAGGGTCTATCTCGGGGTCGACGATCCCGCGGTCGTTCCCCTTACGGTGAGAGTGATGCTCCACTGACCCCTGTGCTGCGTTCAGACCCTTTTCCATTGCCCCGATTCCATGTTCCTGTTACATTCCGCTGCATGGGGGGATGAAACAAGGAAGGACGGCCCATGATATTCTGCCTCATCATGCTTTCCGCCATGCCGGTAGAGAACCTGCCGTCAATGGGCGTGATTCCCCTTTTCGCCCCCGGGCAGTACGATGTCGATGCCATCGTGGCCAGGGCGGGTGAGCTTTACGAAGCTGCCGGAAGGTTCCGCATTATCGACCTTTCGCAGCAGGAAGGGTTCTCGGGAACCCCCGAAACGCTGGCTTACAGGCTTCGGGAAATGGCCGCAGCGTCCGGCATAGACGCCTTCATGGTGCTCGACGTGGGCGCCCCGGGATACGATACGGGTTTAATCCCCGATGCTGATTCAATTGTCACCACAAGAAGCACCTCCGTCGAGGTTTCGGCGCGCTTCTACACCTCTGACGCGACACTGATGGGCACCCTGAGAGAGATAGTCAGGGGCGAGGGCTATGCCCCCTCCCAGCAGCTCCTGGCCCTTCGGGGGGTTGAAACCATCGTGGCAAGAAGCCTGCTGGAGATGTTCGCCCTCGAACTGACCTTTACCGTTGAAGGCGGCCCCATGTACAGCCTGCCCGCGGGAACCGACGCCGGGATTCACAAGGGCATGATCTTTACGCTCGTGGCCAGATCTGAGGGCATCCCCCAGTCCAGGGCCGAGTACGAAGGCCTTCACAGCAGGGGCATCCTGCAGATATCCCAGGCCTCGCCATCCTCCAGCGCGGGTCGACTGCTGACCGGTTCTCTGGTGCAGGGTTCAACAGTGACCGCAATCGAGAGTTCCGCGCCTGCCAACGTGTTTCTGCAGTACAACGCCATTCCGGTCGACATAGTTCCGGGAGAAGGCCTTACCGGCGATGACGCCAGGGATGGCAGGGTCCTGAACCAGATCGAGCTGGGGGGATGGACATCACGCTGGGGACTTGCCTTCGGTGGCAGCCTCGTGAGCGGAGTGCTCCCCAGGATGAGCACCATCGGTGTCAGGGGGAGCGTTGGCGCAAAGATCCCACTCTCATCACCCGCCCTTGCCCTTCGTCTCGAGACCGGCCTGGAAACCGACTTTCTTATCCAGGACACAAGGGCAGACACAGTTTCGGCTTCCGCGAACACAGTGACCTTTTCGGCCAGCATTGCCGCCGGACTCGAGTGGCTCTTCAGCCATCATGTGGGTATTCAGGGAGCGGCAGCCGCGTGTTTCTCCTCGGGTGCAGAAACCTGGTCGGTGCAGGACTGGCGGGGCTACAACCGCGACGCCCTGCCCGGCGAATTGTATTACACCGAGGTCAACCCCGCAGTACTGAGCGGCAGGCTGGGTCTTTTCTACATGATCTTCTGAAGTCTTCTCAGCACTTGTCCCCGTTTTGAGCGCCTTTTTGTGTCTTCTGTTTCCAGGGACCCTGAGCCATTTCCTGTTCCCAGATGACCTCGAGCAGTGACCAGACCGTGACCGCGAACGCAAGCCCCGCGCTGGTGCCGCTGAAAGGAGTTCCGTACACGGCTCCCAGTACCACTGCGCCCCCCGCGAGCATCCCCAGCACTATCATGAGAAGCGTGGTGGCAAGCGAGACCGTTCCCCAGCGGCAGATCACACGCGTTCTTGCCTGGTGGAGCCCCCACACCCAGGCGATGTAAGCTACGCAACCGGTTATTGCCATTGGCACTCCGGGAATGATGAAGGCGATGAGCAGCCATGTTGCGAAGAAGCACATGAAGACCTGAAGGGCTCGCCTGCTGGAGTGGGAGTACCATCCGGCCTGCTCGGGTATCTCGCCAAGGGCTGTCCACAGAAGGGCTCCGCATGTCATCCCCAGGAACAGCTGCAGATCGGTGTTGGGCAGGAAGCTGAAAACGATGGCGCCCGCCGCGCCCAGGGCGCCCAGGATGACAAGGAATGTGATGGGTGTGCGGGGGTTACGGGATTGACTGAATCCGTAATATCGGGCTCCGGCGAACTGGATCACCAGAAAACTGGCCGCAGCCGCGCCGGACCAGAAAAGCGCAGTGAGCGAGCTGATCTGCTCCACAGTGGTGTTCGCCAGCAGAACAAGGGTTTGAAGCATGGGAACCTCCGCAATTGAGTGGGAGGTAAACCTACGAAAAGAACCGGCACACTGTCCAGACTTGCGGACAAAGTGCTTTGGTGATACACTATGCGCATGTTCAAGGCCACATTGTCCGCAGTCGCTCTGGTGATGATCCTTCTGTCCGGGTGCGGCCAGGGTGCCGGCCCGACGTCGGAGCAGTACATTGATGAGCGGTCGCTGATGCTTGAGATCAGCGGCAACACTGTCAGAGTGCCGGTTTCCGGCAGTACGGGAGCACATCCCCCCGGCGAGTTTTCCCTCGAGATACGAAGGGATATCGCAGTCCCGTCTGAGCTGCCCACCACTCACCCCGGTGACTCCCTGGTCTGGTCAAGGCATTTTTCACTGGGCGGGGGTTCGGTTCTGGTCCTGACCGGTGTGGCGGGTGACATGAGCCGCATTCCGACCCTCATCTCAATTCTTGAGCAGAGCACCCTGGAAAGATGGAGCGGTCTTCGATCCGTTTACCTTTCAGACCTGTCCGAGGATTCCCTGGACATCCTTCGAAATGACAGTCCCAGGGAGGCTCCCCTGTTCGTGAACCATCTGGTCTCCATCGGCTACCATCCCTCCGTCTCCGAGTCATCCCTTGTGGTGGTTGACTCGCTGTCGTTCACAGGTCCCGATGCCGTTCTCCTTTCGGTGAATCCGGGAGTGCAGGGGTTTCTGAAGGGGATCACCGGCACCGTTCTACAACTGACCGCCGACAGCTGGCAGTGCAACCCCGACACTTCCGGTTCAGGCGCTTTCTCAGCGGTCTTCTCGGCCACCTTTCCCCGGAACTGGTACATCAACGATCCTGAGAGCGGTGAGCTCCTGGGCCGCAGTCGAATGAACTCAGCCCTGCTGGGAGGAAGGTACATTCCAGTGGGAGAGCACCCCAACAGGTTCGGGATAAGCGTCTCTGTGCCGCGGGGAATGCGGGTTTACGCGCCGGTCGCCACTGTTTCGACCGAGCATGGGGGAAGTGAGGCCGTTTTTTCCACCGGCAGCGGGCTCGTGAGGGGCGTGGTGCCAGTCTTCATGGGCGATTTTCAACTTACGACCCTCTCAGACGGAAGAAGCAGGCTTCTGGTGCAGGCGGGTCTCGACTCCCTGGTGACCTCTACCGATTCCCTCTGGGCGGAAAACCTCGGAACGCTCCTTCAGTCCATGCTCGGGTTCCCGGGCAGCACCTTTGCGATAATCGTTGCCGAAGGGGCCAGCGAAAGCTTCATGGTGCCGTACCATGGCTGTCTGGTGGTCTCCCCGGGGGTTCTGGGAACCCTGGCCGGAGTCTTTTCATGGGGCGACAGCCTCGCGGCGGGGTCACCGGCCGCAGGGGCCGGTGTCGTGGCAGCGGGAGCCCAGTGCTTCACCCTTCAGTCCATCTTCATTGACCATGTCCTGTCCGAGGCCATACAAACCTGGATGCCCCTCAGGTTCCTCGATCACATGAGCACCGACGATGACCTCTTCAGAATGCGCAGGGCCTACCGGAACTACTACCTGTATCAGACATGCGTCACCGGCGGGACCGAACCCGCGCTGGCCGACCCCGGCCTTGCTTCAAGCAGTCTCTACAACCCTGTCGTAAGGGGCAAGGGTCCGTGCGTGCTCGAATACCTTTACTTCCAGGGGTGCCTCGACAACCTGCCTGACCTTCTCGACAACTTCCGGCACAGCGGAAGCTACTGGAACAAGATCTGGGCCAACCTCGGGCTGTACGAGGGCGGCAGGCAGTATCGCCTTCTCAGGCAGTTCCTTTACCAGCCCGGCATTCCCCAGATACTCGTTGAATGGTGGACCGAAGACGGGCTCATCAGACTTTCGGCAACCCAGATGCAGCCATCCGCCGAGTTCAGCGTCACATACAGGACCTGCAAGCTCTTCCTCGAGGGCGGGATGCAGCGCCAGGTCATCCTCAACCCCGAAGACAGCGGTGTTCTCTACGCTGTCCTTCCCCCCGAGGCCTCCGAAGGCGTTCGGGGGATCGATCTCAACCCTGATGAGCTCATTCCGGCAGATTTCGTCTACAGAAGGCGTGTTCTTTGACGGTGAACGACCCCGCGCGTGAAGCCGCCGAGCTTCGTGAGCTTCTCAGACGCCACAGCCGTCTCTACTACATTGAGGACCGCACCGAGATAACCGACGAGCAGTACGATTCCCTTATGGAACGGCTTCGAAGCCTCGAATCGCAGTACCCCGGGCTCATCACCCCGGACTCCCCGACGGGCAGGGTGGGCGCGGAACCCCGGACTGCCTTCGGCTCCGTGATACATGACCCACCCATGCTCAGCCTCGACAATGTGTTCGATCAGACCGAGTTTCTTGCATTCCACAACCGCCTTGCCCGGGAGCTTTCGGAAAGCTCTCTGGATTACGCCGTCGAACCGAAGCTCGACGGTGTTTCCCTCAGCCTTGTCTATCAGGACGGAGTACTCGTAAAGGCTGGAACCAGGGGCGATGGCGTGCACGGCGAGGACGTGACCGACAATGTCAGGACCATAAGAAGCATACCCCTCAAGCTGCCGATATCCGCTCCTGCCCGGGTGACGGTGCGGGGCGAGGTCTTCTTCATGCTTTCCGACTTCGCCCTGCTCAACTCCCGCAGGGAGAAGCGCGGCGAGGTGCCGTTCAAGAATCCCAGGAACGCCGCAAGCGGTTCTCTCCGTCAGCTTGACAGCCGGGTGACGGCAGACAGGCCGCTTTCATTCTGCGGCTACGCCCTTGGTGGAAGCCTGCCCGGCGTAAAAACCCAGGGCATGCTTCTCCAGCGACTTTCGGAATGGGGTTTTCACGTAAGAAAAGAAACGGTGTTCACTCGCGACCCTGACGGGGTGACCGGGGCCTGCGCCCGTCTTGAGGAGCTTCGGGACCGGCTGCCCATGGAGATCGACGGCGCGGTGATAAAACTTGACTCAATCGAGCTGAGAAGCATGGCCGGCGAGCTTTCAAGGTCTCCCCGCTGGGCGGTTGCCTGGAAGTTCCACGCCAGGGAGGTGGCGGCGTCCGTTCTCGGCATTCGGGTGCAGGTCGGCAGGACAGGCAAACTCACCCCGGTAGCCGAGCTTTCACCTGTCTCCGTGGGGGGAGTGACCGTTACGAGCGCCACCCTCCACAACCTCGACGAAGTAAGGCGGAAGGACGTTCGGGTGGGTGATCTTGTTTCGGTGAGAAGGGCGGGGGACGTGATTCCCGAGATAACGTCCAGCCTCTCTGCGGGAAGCGAAGGCAGGGGCGCTCAGTTCGAGATGCCGCCGGGCTGCCCGGTATGCTGCGGTCCCGTCATCAGGCCCGAGGGTGAGGCCGCTCATCGCTGCATCAACCCGGACTGTCCCGCCAGGCTGAGGGAGAGCATCAGGCACTGGGCATCCCGGAAAGCCATGGACATCCAGGGGCTTGGGGATTCCCTTGCGGAGAGGCTCGTGGGCGAGGGTTACGTGAAGACGCTGGCCGACCTCTACGGCCTCACGCCCGAGGTCCTGGCCTCGATGGAGCGCATGGGGGAGAAGAGCGCGGGCAACCTCATCGAGCAGCTGGAACAAAGTAAAAAGGCAGAACTCTCCCGGTTCATTCACGGTCTTGGCATCCCCGGGGTGGGAGCTGTTACCGCCGGGGCGGTCGCACTTCGTTTTCGCAATCTCGACGCGCTGAAGGGCTGTGCTTTGGAAGATCTGCTCCCGGTCGAGGGGGTGGGTCCCGTAACGGCCTCGGCGGTAAGGTCATTCTTCGACGACCCCGTGACCTCCCGCGTTATCAGGGGCCTGCGGGAAGCGGGATTTGAACCGGTCCAGGATGCCGGACCCGTGGGCACCCGGCTTGCTGGACAGATCATCGTTTTCACCGGCGCCCTCACCATGCCCAGGGAAGAGGCTGAGGCTCTTGCCGTGGCTTCGGGCGCCAGAACTGCAGGTTCGGTCTCGAAAAGGACCACTCTTGTCGTTGCCGGTCCCGGGGCGGGTTCGAAGCTCGAAAAGGCCACTGAACTGGGAATACCGGTGATCAGCGAGGACGAGTTCCAAAAACTCCTGAGATAGAAAAAGGGCGCCGTGAGACCACGGCGCCCCCTGTCAGCCGATCGTTCAGCCGTTCCGGCTCATGAAGGCAGCCATGAAGTCAGCCAGCGTTTCGACGCCTTCGATGGTCATGGCGTTGTATGTGGAGGCGCGGCATCCGCCAACGCTCCTGTGGCCTTTCAGACCCACCATGTCAAGCTTCTTGGCCTCGTCAACGAACTTGTTCTCGAGTTCCTCGGAGGGCAGCGTGAACGTGATGTTCATCAGACTGCGGTCTCTGGGGTTCTTCACATGGGGTTTGTAGAAGCCGCTGCTCTTGTCGATGGCGTCGTAGACAACCGCCGCCTTGCGCTTGTTGAGCTTCTCGACGCCGGCCAGCCCGCCGTTCTCCATGATCCAGTCCATCACAAGGTCGACAACGAAGACAGGGAAGCACGGGGGAGTGTTGTAGAGGCTCTCCTTCTCCATGTGGACCTTGTACTTCATCATGGTCGGGATGTCGGTCCTGGCGCTGTCGAGCCAGCTCTTTTTAACGACCACGGCAGTGACGCCCGAGGGGCCGATGTTCTTCTGGGCGCCGGCATAGATAAGGCTGAAACGGCTGTAGTCGAGCTCCCTGCTCAAAAAATCGCTTGACATGTCGCAAACATGGGGAACCGCGCCGGTTTCGGGGAAATTCCAGATCTGGGTGCCGTAGAGGGTGTTGTTGCTTGTGGTGTGGACGTAGGCCGCACCGGGTGTCAGCCGGATGTCGGTGGGTATCCTGTCGAAGTTGGTGTCTTCACTTGTGGCTGCCGTGTTCACCGTTCCGAAGAGCTTGGCCTCTTTTATGGCTGCGGTCGACCATCCGCCCGTGTTTATGTAGTCGGCTGTCTCGTGCTTGCGGAGGAAGTTGAAGGGAACCATGCAGAACTGCATGCTGGCCCCGCCGCCGAGGAAGAGCACGTAGTAGTCGTCAGGGGAGAGACCCATGATGGAGAGCATCTTGGACTGGGCGTTCTTGAACATGGCCTCGAATGGCTTGGACCGGTGCGATATCTCCATGATGGACAGGCCCTGCCCGGCAAAGTCATCAAGCCCCTTCTGCGCTTTCTGCACCACTTCCAGTGGAAGGGTCGCCGGCCCTGCGTAGAAGTTGTGTACGCGCTTTGACATAGAAAAGCCTCCAGCTTCGTTTGATGAGACACGGTGAAATGCACGGTACAAGCATATCCAAAGATCGATGCTCCGTGCAACCCTTGACTGTGTTTTTCCGCGCCCTTCTAATAGTGTGTCAAGTAACCTTTGGAACCGGAGCCCCCGGGGTTCCGCAACGGATAGGAAACAGCATGAACGTAGCCATTCCCGTTCACTCACGGACCGGCAACACCCGGTCGGTGGCCGACAGGATGCAGCAGACACTTGAGAGCGCAGGACACGCGGTGCGAATAATCGACGTGAGGACCACCGGCGGTTCAGGGCAGGAACCCGGTGAAACGGTGTTCGACGGCGTTACGACCCTGAGCGGTTACGACGGGATCATTTTCGGTTCCCCGGTGCATGCCTTCTCACTGGCGCCGGACATGGAGGCCTTCATGAAAGTGCTTCCCCCCCTGGAGGGAAAGACCGTGGCGTGCTTCGTAACACAGGCATTTCCCTTCCCGTGGATGGGCGGCACCAGGGCCGTCCGGCAAATGGCGAAGCTTTGCAGAGCCCGGGGAGCGACCGTGTCCGGGACCGGCGTGGTCAACTGGGGCCGTACGTGCAGGGAGAAACTCATCAGGCGGGCCGTGGAGAAGATCACATCCGTTTTCAGGTGAAAAGGGAATCAGGCGACCGCTGTTCGGGAGGATGGCTAAAACCTTCAGTTGAGGCCGGTCAGGACTTCATCGTTCTCGAGAACATCACAATGCCCAAGAGCACAAAGATGGTATTGGACAGCCCGGCGCTGACTACGGGCTCGAGGGCGCCCTTGTTGCCGAGTGTCTGCCCGAACCTGGTGAGCGAGAAGAAGATGAAGGCCAGCAGGATGGCCGCGGCAACGCTTGTCGACCTGCCGCTTCTGGGGTTCCGGGTGGCCAGGGGCGCTCCCACAAGGACCATGATGAGGCTGGAGAACGGGAAGAACAGGGTCATGTAGAACTCGACCAGGCTTTCCCTGGGGTTTCCGCCAGCGATCCGTATCCTCTCGATCTGACGGTTCAGTTCGAAAAGGTTCATCTCCTCGGGGGTCTTGGCCCTGCTTCCTAGGTCTTCGGGCGTGTCGGTTATCTCGGGTACCGCAAGTGTGTCATGGAAAGTGTACCCCATCTCGCCGTCGGGGCCGAAAACCCTCTCCCCGGCTTCCTGGGCGGTCCACAGAGAGTCTGCCCACACCATCCTGGCCGCGTCTATCCGGCGGACCACGCGGGACTGGCCGTCGAACCACTCCAGCACGATCCCCGTTATGGTCTCCTGTCGGCCATCGAAGAAACCGATCTCCATTATGGCACCCGAGAGGGACCTGTGGGCGAAGGAGTGCCTCATTCCGTAGTCAATCGGGTCTTTCCTGTCGATCTCGACCCTTTTCACGAGGGTCTGCCTGTAGTTGGCCTCGGCCACCACGAAGTCACCCACCACAAGCACGAACACGCTGATAATGAAGCCTACGGCCAGAAGGGGGGCGAAAACCCGGGGAACGCTGACCCCCGATGCCCTCAAAGCAGTGAGTTCATTGTTCCGCGCCAGCGAAGTCACAAGGAACAGGCTGCAGAGAAGCACCGCCACCGGCATCACGAGAACGATGATGTAGGGCAGGCCGTACAGGTAATACCTGAGAAAGGCCTCCCATCCCGGGCTCTTCTCCATCCAGCGGTTGATGTTGTCGAAGGCGTCGACCACAACGAAAAGCACCGTGAAGGCCGCGACCGCCATCAGTATCATCCTGAGGAACCTGCCCGCTATGTACCTGTCCAGTATGCCGGCGTTCACTTTGACTTCTTCCTTTTCAACCTGTCCCGAAGATCCCTGAAGTCGGGAAGCGAAATGGGATGCCCCTCCCTCAGGCTACGGAAGATAAGGTGAACGCCAAGGGCGCCCATGGCGATGTTGGGGGCCCACATCGCGACCCATGCCGGGGTCTGCCCCTTGTCCGCCAGGTTCTCCCCCGTTATCAGGAAGAAGTAGTAGACAAGGATGAAAAGAAGGCTCACTGCAAGCGAGATCCCTGTGTTGGCCCTGCGGGAGGAGAGCCCCAGCGGCACCCCCAGAAGCACGAAGACCAGGCATGCGAAGGGTATGGAGTACTTCTTCTGTATCTCCACCTCAAATCTGTTCTGCTCGAGCCTGAGGTAGCCGATGCGGTCTGCCGTCAGGGTTGCCGAGGTCCCGGCCCTCATCAGCCATTCCCGGGTTGCCCTGAGCAGGGGGATTGAGTCTTCGCCCTGCACGGTTTCGTAAGGCCTCTCCCCGTGAACCACCCTGAGGAAAGGCTCGGCGGCAAGTATCTCCAGGCTGTCAAGCAGTAACAGCTCCAGCCGGTAGAGGCTGTCTATCCTGACCTGCATCTGAACGGTCGACATCTCCCTGTCGCCCCTGCTGTCGCGATCCCGCCTGACCAGGTCCTCGGAGCGTGCCATGTCGAGGGTGTACGTGGCAAAGTCGCTGAACCTGTACCTGCCGTTCTGGTCAAGCTCGTGCATCTGGCCGTTTTCGAGGGTCATCCTCAGGTGGTTTGCCCCAACGGGTCTCATCGTTCCCGTCATGGCGCTTATCGTTCTGAGGGGTTTGCCCGGGATGCTCTGGTGTATCACGACTCCCCGAAGCCTTCCCGTAATGTCATCCTTGCCCTCGACAAGGATCCTGTAGTTGTCCAGGTCCTCCACGAACATGCCCGAAACGATCCTGGCGGTGGGCCGCATGGTCCCAACGTCGAGAAGAAGGTTTTTCGCGTGGTGGTTGGCGTTTGGGAGGATGGAGTCGTTGAACACGACGAGGACACCGCCCAGAAGCACGGCCACAACGGCAAGCGGAAGGAGAAGCCGAAGCACGCCAATCCCGCAGGCCTTCATGGCCGTCACCTCCATGTCCCCGGAAAGCCTTCCTATGGCTATCAGTATCCCGGAGAGCACCGCCATGGGCACAACAACCGCCACCATGGACGGCAGAAGCAGCACGAAGATCTCGCCCACTATCACAAGGGGAACACCCTTGCTCACTATCATGTCCAGAAGGTCAAGAAGCTTGTCGAGGAGCATGACGAAGGTAAACACCCCGATTGAGATCAGAAACGGGGCGATGAACTCGGCAATGACGTACCTGTGCAGTATTTTCATGGCGTGCCAATATAGTCCAGCGCCGGCCCTGCCCGTGACCCCGCTTGCACGAACGTGGTTTTAAGGGAATGTTATACAGTCGGTTCAGCACAGATTCTGGAACAAGCCCAGTGGGCGGGAGTACAGTTTCCTACACGTATGAAGTATTCATCATTGCTTCTTCTTTTGCTCTCCGTGTCGGCGGTTGGCGCCGGGATTGTCTTTCCCTGGCTGCCCGTCGGCCCACCCAACGTTTTCTACCAGGATTCGATCCCCACCCTTGTCTCCCTTCCCAACGCCAGGGTGGTGATAACCCCGGCCCTTTCCGGCGCCGGACTTTTGTACAGGCTCTTCTACATGGGCCGCCCGGTCTCTTCCTCCAGGGTCTGGCTTCTGCCCGACTCCAAGACGCGCATAACCGAGTGGTCTCTCTGGAAGCGCTGGCTGCTCACCAACAGCACCAGCGCAGTGCGGTCCTCACGCGAGTCGGGAAGGCTTGTGCCAACCATCTACCTTCCCTTCGCCATGCCTTCGGGCATCGCGGGAGTGATAGGCGAGGGCGGCCAGCTCGACATCACAGGCCACCAGAAGATCACCATCTCCGGCATCAGCCACATAAGACCGAACATGGTAAGCACCGAGGGGGTGACCCCATCCTATTTCCCCGACCTGAAGATGGAGCAGGAACTCGTCATCAACCTCGACGGGACCATAGGCGAGAAGATCAATGTCCAGGTCGACCACGACACCCGCAGGACCCTCGGACCCGACTACAATGTGAGGCTCAGGTACACGGGTTTCGATGACGAGGTCATCCGCTCCATCGAGATGGGGGACGTGAACCTGTCCATCACCGGTCCCGAGTTCGTGAGCTACAGCATTCCGGGCCAGGGGCTTTTCGGCGCCAAGGTCGAAGCCCAGGTGGGCCCTCTCGAAATCACCACAATAGCAAGCAAGCAGGCCAGTTCCACAGAATCGGCCGACTTCGTGGGGCAGGCCACGATGGTCAACGATTCAATTCTGGACATCCGCCCGGCCGACAACTACTTCTTCGGGGTTGTGCCCGATACCTCTCAGGCACCACTGCTCACGTCTCTCCGGGTATTCCGCGACGACGGCTCCCAGAACCCCCTCTTCCTTCAGGGTAACGCCAGCGTGCCCACCCCTGGAGGGGGCACCCTGACTGTGCCCGGCTACTGGGAGGAGCTGCAGGCCGGTCTCGACCTCGACTACGTTCTTCTGGAGGACGCCTCCACGATAAGGTTCATCAGTCCCGTCAGCACCAACCACATGATAGCCGTGTGGGCCGTCACCGCCTCGGGTGATACACTGGGCACTCTCGCCGAGGGCGCTGTCGACCTTTTTCTCATCAAGAACGAAAACCCCACCACCAGCGACCCCACCTGGCAATACATGTTCAGGAACCGCTACTACCTTGGCGCCAACAACATCGTCCGCGAGAGCTTCAACTGCGACATCTTTCTCGACATCCCGGGACAGGAGCCCACTTCAAGCCAGGACGGAGTTCCCTTTCTGGCGCTTCTGGGGCTGGACACCAATGCCGACGGCTCCATGGTGGACGAAACCGCCACGATGGACTGGGACAACGGCTTCATAGTCTTCCCCGACAACAGGCCCTTCACCAGCGACGTTCTGGACGTGAAGAACCCCGAGGTCTACACCGAAAAGAACCCTCCAACGAACCTCAGCAAGTACTACATGCGGGTAAGCTTCAGGGCCGCCAGCACCACCTATTCGCTGGGCAGGATGGGGCTGGTTCCCGGAAGCGAAAGGGTTACGCTCACAGTGGCGGGTCAGACGCAGGAGCTGGTGCGGGACACCGACTACACGATCATCTACGAGATCGGTCTCCTTTCCCTGATGGGCGAGGCGGCCGAACTTGCACAGGACCCTGCCAACACGCTCAAGGTAACCTTCGAGTACCTGCCTTTCTTCGCCCAGATGTCCAAAACGCTGTTCGGGACCCGTCTGAAGTATCAGATGGGAAGGCTTTCGTGGGTGGGCGCAACGGTCATGTACGAAAGCGCCTCCACTCCGGAGGACAGGCCCTCGCCGGGCGAGGAGGAATACAACACGCTTGTGATGGACCTCGATGCCCGTTACGAGGTCAGACCCGAGTTCCTCACCGATGCTGTCAACGCCCTTCCGCTGGTTCGCACCGAAGCCGAGAGCAGTATCCTTGTCTCGGGCGAGGTGGCCATGAGCTTGCCCGGAGGCGGGACGGTTTCCTACATCGACGACATGGAGGGCAGCCAGTCCGTCTTCCCCCTGGGGCAGTCCAGGGAGGCGTGGTCCTTTGCATCACTTCCCGTGACCGGCGGCGAGACGCTGGCGGGAAGGATGCGCTGGTGGCCATGGCCCAACCGCTGGCATGTGGGGGACATAGTACCCGGACTCACGGGAACCAACGCATCCCAGGAAGCCAACGTCATGCAGCTTTACTTCCAGCCCGAAAACGGCACTGATTCCTGGGGCGGCGTCATGCGGTGCATCGACAGGTACGGTGTCGACTTCTCATCCCGCACCCACATCTCGCTTTACGTCAGGGCCACCGGCTCGGCCCAGCAGGCTTCACTCTACATAGACCTGGGAGAGCGGATGAACGAGGACTCTTACTGGCCCGAACGGGTCGGAAGCGGAACGGTCATCCGTGCAAACGGCCAACTCGACACCGAGGACGAGAACGGTGACGGCATCCTCTCCAACGAAGAGAACACCGGATACGACGGCCTCATGAACCCCGGCGAACCAGGCTATTCTTCGGAGAACCCCGATCCCAACCAGGATGACTACGAACTTGAGTACGGCGAGGGCGTTCCCCGGGAAGACTGGTTCGAGAAGATCAACGGCACCGAGGGCAACACCAAGCTCGACACCGAAGACCTCAACCGCAACGGCGTCCTGGACACGGCCGACACTTTCTTCAGGGTGCGAATACCCCTTGACGACCCCGAGTACATCGTACACGGCCCCAACGAGTACGGATGGATGCTCATCAGCGTTCCGCTCAACGATTCAGTTCTTGTCACCGTTCCCGATCTTGTGACCGGCGAACCCGAATGGAGCAAGATCGTCTTCGCCAGGGTCTGGACGGAGGGGTTCGCCCAGTCCGACACCCTTGAGGTGTACGAGATGGGCATCGTGGGGAACCGCTGGGAGAGAAGGAACATCGGCGCCACCGACTCGATCGTTCCCCCGGTGCAGCCCGATGAGCAGTTCACGGTCTCCGTGGTGAACAACAGGGAAAACCAGGACTACATCGACGACCCGCCCCCGGGCATTGATCCCGGCAGGGACGACTACGGCAACATCAAACTCGAGCAATCCCTGAGCCTTGTCTGCGCCAACCTTCTATGGGGGCATCAGGGCGTGGCCAGGCAGAACTTCTACACGGGGGCCGACTACACGGCCTACCAGAACTACAGGATACTGATCAGGGGCAACACCTCCCAGGGACTGGCTTTTTTCCAGATCGGCCGCGACAGCCTCAACTACTACGAACTGGAGGTTCCCCTCCAGCAGGGGTGGCAGGTGCTGGACATACCGATCCAGCAGCTTGTCGACCTCAAGACGCTGATGGAACAGCAGGGGCTTGAATACATAAGATCAGGCAACCTGGCTGTCCGCGGAAGCCCCACCTTCGCCAATGTGCTCACCCTGGCCCTGGGTGTTCGGAACAACCAGACCACACCCCTGTCCGCCGAGGTCTGGATAAACGACATCACCCTGCGGAACCGTTACCAGGATCAGGGTTACGCCCACAGGCTGACCGGACAGGTGGATTTCGCCGACCTGCTCACGTTGAAGGGCGACTACAGGATGGTGGGCGCCGACTTCCACAGCCTCGGGACCAACACCGGCACAGGCAAGACGACGACCCGTTACTCGGCCAACACCACGCTCAACCTCGACCGTTTCACCCCTCCAAGGTGGGGGTGGTCGCTGCCTGCAACCTACGCATGGAGCCGGACCCTCTCCGAGCCCCGGTTCCAGACCAACAGCGATGTACGCATCGAGGGCAGGGATTCCTGGATACAGCGCACCGACAACAACACATGGGACACGTCAGTGCAGTGGCGCCGGAGCGCGCGGGCCGAAGGCCTTCTGGGAAGGTACTTCCTCGACCCGTGGACGGTGAGGCACACCATGGGCGAGCAGAGGGGTCTTTCCCCGACGGGAACCGATTCTCTCGAAAACGAGAGGTTCACAGTCGGGTACGACATTTCCCTTGGCAGGATGCGGCTTTTCTACATGCCCATCCTGGAGGATGTAAGGATACAGCCCACCCGTTTCGGCTTCGGCGTGAAGTTCGAAAGGGGAAGGGATGTAAGGTGGGATGTGGCCTCGGAAGACACGGTCCAGACCCGGAACAACACCCAGAGGGAGCTTTTGACCGACGGTTCTGTCGGCTTCAACTTCTGGAAGGGGAACACGCTGTCCTACTCCCTGGCCGTGGGGAGGGACATGTACTACCCGTGGAAGCCCGGGGGGAGTTCCGTAAGCGTGGGCAGGGAGGTTTCCCGCAACCAGAGCCTCTCCGCCGCGCAGGATGTAAACCTCTGGAGCTACCTCATACCCAGGGTGAGCTTCGACTCCAACTACTCCATGGCCAGGCTCAGCCCCCATACCCAGGGCGCCGACACCCTGGGGCTGCCCGACGTCGGGTTGTCAACGAACCTGCGATATACTCTCAGGCTTGGTCTTGCCCACACCATGCGAAGGATCTCAAGGCTCAGGGACGAGCGTATGGACGAGGTGGCCGCTCCCGGAAGCCCGAGATGGATGCTTATGCAACTGGAGAAGTGGGCGGACAATATAACCGACCCGACTCTGAACCTCTCCTTCACCAATGCCACGACGTACAAGTCACTTGAAAGCCTTCCCCCCTGGCGCTACCAGTTCGGCATCGAGAACAGGCTTGACAGCCTTGCACCCTACAGCCGTACCGAGGGCGAGTCGATGCAGCTCGGAGGAGGAGTCAGGCCGATAAGTACGCTCTCCCTGAGGGCCGAGTACGGCAACTCACTCACGAAAAGCTACTACAGCGGTTATCTGAACAAACAGCAGACCATCACATGGCCCTCACTCACCCTTTCCTGGAGCGGCCTCGAAAGGCTTGCCCCTCTGGATTTCCTTCGAACGGGCACCGTCAGCTCGGGCTACAGGGTCGAGACCACCACCGCGTCCAGAGTGGAGGAGGGCGTTGAGATACCCGTGAGCGAGACCGTGTCGCGCAGGTTCGCCCCCCTGGCGTCGATAACGGCAAATCTCAAGAACAAGCTTCAGATAACGCTGTCCGACAACCTCACCCTCACCGAGACCCGTAACTTCACCGGAACCAGCGCCGTTACTCAGAGCACCAGCCACGCCACCCAGATCGGTTGTTCCTACGCCTTCAGGGCGCCACAGGGCATCTCCATCCCGCTTCCCCTGCTGAACAGGATACGGCTGCGCTTCCAGAGTGACCTGACCACCGGGCTCAAGCTCACGCGAAGCCTTACCAGAAGCGAGATACTGAGGGACTTCGGCGACGACATCCTTCAAACGGACCGCACGGAATGGCGGATTGAACCGTACGCCAACTACGACTTCGGCACCGTTCAGGCAGGGCTGACCGCCATTTACGGATGGAAGACCGACAGGGTCAACTCCCAGTACGACCAGACCGATGTTGGCCTCGACATCTGGGTGATGATCAACTTCTGACGGAAAGCCTATTCCAGAGGCAGAAGGGCATTGACTTGCCGGGGAATTGTTGCAGAATAACACGGCAATTCTCTTCTCGAAAGTCCATGTAAACCCTCAGCTCGTCTGAGAGGAGAACGAATCGATGAAACTGGGCCAAATGCTGGTGAAAGCCGGTGTTATAACCCGCGAGCAGCTCGAGAGCGCTCTTAACGCCCAGAGGGATCAGGGCGGCAGGCTGGGTCTCAACCTGGTCCGCATGAACCTCATCAACGAGGAAGACCTCAACAGCTACCTTTCCAGGCAGATCCGCATCGAGGCCATCAACATCGAAAAGATGAAGATCGAGGCTGATGTTCTGCAGCTCGTCCCGGCCAAGCTCGCCATACGCTACGAGGTCATCCCGGTCGAGAGGGTGGGCAAGACCCTCGTTGTCGCCATGGCAGATCCTCACAACCTTTTCACCATTGACGATCTGAGGTTTTCGCTGGGCATGGAGATCGAACCCCACATCTGCGCCTCCAGCATGATCCAGCGCGCGCTCGACCGCATCTACCGCCAGGACGACGCCATAGTCGCCGTCTCTGATGAGAAGCTCAGAAAGAATGGCCACACGACCGTTGAAGAGGTCATGAAAGGCCCCGAAGACGAACTTCTGGTGGGCGACGAGGCCTTCTTCTCGCTTATCGAGGAGGAGGAGGGGGAGGAGGAGCTCGACGAAGACCTCGCGGTCTCGACAAGCGATTCCCCCGTGGTAAAACTGGTGAACCGCGTGGTGGCCGACGCCGTGAAACGCGGCGCCAGCGACATTCATTTCGAGCCATTCGAAAAGTACGTGAGGATCCGTTACCGGATCGACGGCGTTCTCCACGAGATAATGAGGCCCAGCAGGAAGTACCGCCTCGCCATGGTGAGCCGCCTGAAGATCCTCGGCGGCATGAACATCGCCGAACACCACCTCCCGCAGGACGGCAGGACCAAGATAAGGGTTGGCGACAGGTTCGTTGACATGCGCGTTTCCACGCTTCCAACACTCTTCGGCGAAAAGGTGGAGCTCAGGCTTCTGGACAGGTCCCAGGTATCCCTCGACCTCGACACCCTGGGTTTCGAACCCGAAGCCCTCAAGGCATTCCGGAAAGCGATAAAAAGACCGTACGGCATCGCCCTGGTCACCGGCCCTTCGGGCAGCGGCAAGACCACAACGCTTTACAGCGCGATAAGTGAACTCAACGATGTGGGCGTGAACATCATGACCGCCGAGAACCCCGTCGAGTTCAACCTCAAGGGCATAAACCAGGTCCAGATGAACGAAGACGTGGGCCTCAATTTCGCCATGGCCCTCAGAGCCTACCTGCGGCAGGACCCCGACATCATCATGGTGGGAGAGATCCGCGACAAGGAAACCAGCGAGATAGCCATCAGGGCCGCCCTCACGGGGCACCTGGTGCTCTCCACGGTGCACACCAACGACGCCCCCAGCACGATCAACCGTCTCGTCGACATGGGAACCGAGCCCTACATGCTCAGCACCTCGCTGATCTGCGTGTGCAGCCAGCGGCTTATCCGCAAGATATGCAAGAACTGCAAGACACCAGTCTCGATCTCCCGCGAAGCCCTTGAAGATGCCGGGGTCGACCCCGACAGGTTCAGTTCAACAACGTTCTACGAGGGCACGGGTTGCCCGCAGTGCAACAACACTGGCTACAAGGGCCGAATAGGCATCTACGAGGTCATGACCGTCGACGAGGAGATGCGCGCCCTCATCGAAAACGACGCCAACAGCATCGAGCTTGAAAAGACCGCCCTGGCCCGTGGCATGATAAACCTGCGCGAAGCGGCCCTGCGTAAGCTGGAGTCGGGTCTCACCACCTTTCAGGAGGTCGTGAGGGAAACAGTGGCCAACTTCTAGGAAGAGCAATGCAGACACGGCTTTCCATGATGCTTGTTCAGGCGGGCCTGGCTACGCAGGACGAGATCGACACCATCGCGGACGAGTGGGGTCCCGGCGAGCTGGAGCTTGCCGAAGCCATGGTCCTTCGCGGGCAGGTCACTGAAGAGCTCATCACCGAGTTCCTGGCCGACATCTACAGCGTCGACCCCGTTTACCTGAACGAGACCGATTTTCCCGACGACGCGGCCAAGATCATACCCGAGAACACGGCCCGGGAACACATGGTGGTTCCGCTCGAGCGCGATGGCAACACGGTCCTTGTTGCCATGGCCCAACCCGCCAACATGTACGCAGTCGACGAGATCAAATTCGCCACGGGCTGTGAGATAGTTGTTTACGCCTCCTCACCCTCGGCTCTGCGCCGCGCGCTCGACGAGGTCTACGGCCGCCGCGATTCCCTTGTCAGCGTCGAGTCGAGCCTCAACCAGTACGACGAGGACGAAGACGGCATCGTTGAGGTGGCAAGCCTCGACCCCGGAGTCGACGACGACGAGCGAACCGACGACAGCCTCCTGACCGACAAGGATGAGCCCATAGTGAGGTTCGTCGACAAGATGATCGCCGAGGCAGTGAAGACCGAATCCAGCGACATCCACATCGAACCCTACGAGAAGTTCCTCAGGATTAGGTACCGGAGGGATGGAACGTGCCACGAGGTCATCAGGCTTCCCAAGACTGTGCAGCCCTCCATTCTCTCAAGGCTCAAAATCATGTCCGGCATGAACATAGCTGAAAGAAGGCGCACGCAGGACGGCCGCATAAAAGCCAAGGTGGACAACCGCATAATCGACTTCAGGGTGAACGCCGTCCCCACCGTGAACGGCGAGAAGATCGTACTCCGCATCCTCGACCGCGGCAACCTCGAGTTCGACCTGAGGCAACTCGGTTTCCCGGAAGACGCTCTCAAGAAGTTCATGGCCGGCGTGAGTTCACCGTTCGGCATCGTGCTTGTCACGGGCCCGACGGGAAGCGGCAAGACCACA
Organism: candidate division Hyd24-12 bacterium UBA6080; assembly: GCA_002436025.1. Classification (GTDB taxonomy): domain Bacteria; phylum Fermentibacterota; class Fermentibacteria; order Fermentibacterales; family JCC-6; genus UBA6080. The sequence goes on along the minus strand of DIXM01000013.1, from coordinate 213,574 downwards.
ACGCTCTACTCGGCCCTGAGCAGCCTGAACACGCCAGCAGTGAACATCCACACCGCTGAAGACCCCGTGGAGTACAACATCGACGGCATAGTCCAGACCCAGATCGACCACGGCATGGGCTACACCTTCGCCACAGCGCTGAGAAGCATACTCCGGCAGGACCCCAACATCATCATGGTGGGCGAGATCCGTGACCTCGAAACGGCCTCGATAGCCATCAAGGCTTCCCTCACGGGCCATCTGGTTTTCTCGACCATCCACACCAACGATGCCCCCAGCACCATCAACCGTCTGGTGGACATCGGTATAAAGCCGTTCCTGGTGGCCAGCGCCGTCAGGACCATTATGGCCCAGAGACTGGTCAAGAAGATATGTAAATACTGCCGTGAACCTTTCACATTTGCGAAGGATGATTATATTGAAGCGGGCATTGACCCGGCCGAGATGGCCGGCGCCAAGACCCAGAGGGGCAAGGGGTGCGCAAGGTGCAACGGCTCAGGCTACAAGGGCAGGATCGGGCTCTACGAAGTCCTCACGCTCGACAAGGCCATGAAACAGGCCATCATCGACAGGGAGACCGCCGCCCAGCTCAGGCTGCTTGCTGTAAGAAGCGGCATGAGAACCCTGCGCATGGATGCCGTCGAGAAGGTCAAGAACGGTGTGACCACGCTTGAAGAAGTGGTCAGGGTCACTGCAGACGATGACGAGGAAGTGAAGGTGGCTGCCATGAATTACCGGCTCGAGTCCCAGGTCCGGGCGGTTTCGTCCTGATGGCCGCGGAAGTCACTCACGGGCTGAACATCAGAACCCTTCTCAAGGAGATGATGGAGCGCCGTGCCACAGACCTTCATATCACAGTCGGAGCCCCTCCGACCATACGCATCGACGGCGACCTCATCCGCATGGAGTACGACCCGCTCACTCCAAAGGAAACACAGAGCATCATCTACAGCCTTCTGAAAGACGAGCAGAAGAAAAGGTTCGAGCTCGACAAGGAGCTTGACTTCGCCTTCGGCATAAAGGGCCTTTCAAGGTTCAGGGCCAACGTCTACCTGCAAAGGGGCGCTGTTGCAACAGCCATAAGGGTCATACCCTACGAGATTCTTGGTTTCGAGGAACTCGGTCTTCCCCCCGTGGTCGCCACCCTGGCCGACAAGAGGCAGGGCCTCATACTTGTCACCGGCCCCACCGGCTGCGGGAAGACCACGACCCTCGCCTCCATAATCAACAGGGTGAACGGGCTCAGAAGGGCCCACATCATCACCATCGAAGACCCCATCGAGTACGTGCACCACCACAACAAGTGCATAGTGAACCAGAGGGAGATAGGGTCCGACACCGACGGCTTCGGCGACGCCCTTCGCTACATCCTCAGGCAGGACCCCGACGTTGTCCTCATCGGCGAGATGCGTGACCGCGAGACCATGCAGGTCGGCCTCAACATCGCCGAGACGGGCCACCTCACGCTCGCAACCCTACACACCAACTCCACCTACGAATCAATCAACCGCATCATCGACACCTTCCCCTCCGCAAGCCAGGAACAGGTCAGAAGCCAGCTTTCCTTCGTGCTTCTGGGCGTAATGACCCAGCAACTGATCCCCAGGCAGCGGGGCACCGGCAGGGCCCTTGCCGCCGAGGTGCTTGTGTGCACCCCCGCGGTAAAGTCCTGCATAAGGGAGGACAAGCTTCACCAGGTCTACGGCATGATGCAGGCCGGGCACAAGTTCGGCATGCAGACAATGAACCAGGCTCTGTTCCGCCTGGTGAGCAACAGGGAAGTGGCAAAGGATGTTGCCCTCGAACGCTCACCCAATCCGACCGAGCTTGAACAGATGATCGTAACAGGTCGCGACACGACTCTTTAGGGGGGTGCACATGGCCGAGTTTCACTGGCAAGGTACAAACAGGCAGGGCAGAACGCTCTCCGGAACCATAGCCGGCAAGAACAAGAAGGAAGCCCAGGAACTTCTCGAGCGCAGGGGCATCACGGTCACCGTGGTCAAGGGCGGCTTCGACATGGCCAAGTACGGAGTCATCGGCTCCGGCGTGAAGAACAAGGAACTGGCAACCTTCACCAGGCAGTTCTCGGTCATGATCAACGCGGGTCTCCCCCTGGTCAACTGCCTCCAGATCCTCGCAAGGCAGCAGGACAACTCTATTTTCAAAGACATCATCGCCGACATCACGAGCGAGGTCGAAAAGGGCGGCACTCTGGCCGAAGCCCTTGGCAAGCACCCCAAGGTATTCAACGAGCTTTACTGCAACATGGTCTCCGCCGGTGAGCAGGGCGGTATCCTCGACACCATCCTCGGCAGGCTCGCCGAATACCTCGAAAGCAGCGCAGCCCTGAACTCCAAGATAAAAAGCGCCATGATGTACCCCATGGTGGTCCTCATAGTTGTCATCCTGGCCACGCTCGCCATGCTGCTTTTTGTCATCCCCATCTTCCAGCAGATGTTCACCGATCTCGGGGGCGAGCTTCCAGCCATGACACAGATGGTGGTGGACATGTCCGAGTTCGTTCAGAAGAACATCCTGTTCATAATCATCGGTGTGGTCGGCTTTTCCATCCTCTACAACATCTTCCAGAAAACTCCGGGTGGAAGGAAATTCATCGACACGCTGAAGATATCCCTTCCCATCTTTGGCATTCTGAACCGCAAGATGTCAATCGCCAGGTTCACCAGAACCCTGGGCACCCTTATCTCAAGCGGTGTGGCAATACTCGACGGATTGGCCATAACGGCAAAGACATCGGGCAACGTGGTGATATCAGAAGCCATCCAGAACGCCCGCATAAGCATCTCCGGGGGCGAGAACATATCGGGGCCCCTCGAGTCTTCCGGCGTGTTCCCAACCATGGTTACCCAGATGATATCGGTGGGCGAGGAGACCGGCGGTCTCGACGAGATGCTCATAAAGATAGCCGACTTCTACGACGAGGAAGTGAACACCGCAGTTGCGGGTCTGGCCAGTACCCTCGAGCCTGTGATGATAGTTTTCCTGGGCGGCTTCGTGGGCGCACTTGTCATAGCCATGTACCTGCCCATCTTCGACATGATCCAGGCTGTAGGGAACTGACACGGCGAAAGACCGCCTCAGCATAAGCCCGAGGCGCCGCACCTGGCTTCAGGTGGGGCGCCTCGCCGTTCTCGGAATGCTATCGGTCGCCGGGGCGTTCCTGCTTCAACGTGACAACCTTGGCCCGGTTTTCATCTCAGTGGGTTCAGCGGTAGTCATGGCAACCATAATCACAACCCCCCTGATGAGAAGGAAGCCAGAAGCCCGTTGGCCGTACTACCTGCTTTGTGTTCTCGACGCTCTGGCCCTGGGAACCATAATGGCCGTCTCCCGGGGTATAGAAAGCCCATTCATAGCATTCATGGCTGTTCACGCCTTCGCCTATGGCTTTTACCTGGGCACAAGGGGCGGGTTCACTGCGGCGGCCACAACAACCGTCGTCCTTGCGGGAAGCATTTTCTTCACCATCTTCGGGCCCCCTTCGGCGAAGAGCGAGATGGTCGGCACATTAATCGCGGCCGGCCAGTACAAGCTCACCACAAACTACCTGCTGGCCCAGGCTGCGCTTGACGCGGCCTTGTTCTTCGCATCCGGCGTGACCGGGGGGATTCTGGGTAGAATGCTCTACTCCGAAACCGGCAAGCTCCAGGATGTTCTCAACAATCTGGCCGAACTCAGGGCAAGGTCCAGAAAGGTTCTCGAAAACCTCAGGGACGGAGTTGTAGTGGTGGATTCCCGGGGCAACCTTCTCCAGGCAAACCCTGCCGCGGTGGACATTCTGGGCCTTCCCGGCCGGGAAAACGGAATTCTTCAGGGCACGCCCCTCGAAAGCGCAATAGCGCAGTTCCTCGCAGACGAAAAAGCGCCCGAGACCATTGAGATGGTCATTGACGGACGGATCATAAACTGCCGCTTCAGCCGGTCCGAGGCTGAGAACGGCGTTATCGTCGTTCTCAGCGATATTACCGAGGCCGCCAATCTCAGGGCCGCCCTCGAGGAACGCAAGCGTCTGGCCATAGTGGGCAGGCTTAGCGCAACCCTGGCCCACGAGATAAGGAACCCCCTCGCATCCATAAGTGGCGCCGCTGAATTGCTCAGTTCGGGAAAGCTTCCCAGCGACAAGGCGGATAGAATGACAGGCATCATTGTCAGCCAGTCCCGAAGGGTTTCGGAACTGATTGACGGCTACCTCAGCCTTGCCCGGGATACCGATGATTTTCCGCACGATCCCATGGATTTGACCTCTTTCGCCATGGAAGCAGTGGAGTCGGCCATTCACGGTTTCGCGGGCGGGGTCACCATCTCATTCCCAAGGCATGACCAGGCCGTGACGGTGCTGGGCAACCAGATGCGCCTGGGTCAGGCTCTGAACAACATGCTGCGTAACGCTGTCGAAGCCCTGGTTGACCAGCCCGGGGGACTGGTGGAGGTTGACCTGACAAGGGAAGGTGACGAAGTGAGGCTCAGCGTGGCCGACAACGGCCAAGGCATTCCCGCGGGAAGGCTGGACAGGGTCTGGGAACCTTTCTATACAACCAAGACCGAGGGGACGGGACTGGGGCTATACGTCTGCAGAAAGATAGCGCAGGAACACGGGGGACGAATGGAAATAAAGAACCGGCCTCAGGGCGGGTTGACGGCATCACTGATCCTTCCAGTTCAGGGGGAGGGCAATGGAGGATAGACCAGGCATCCTTCTCGTGGATGACGAAAAGCCAATGCTGGAGTGGCTGGGCCTGCTGCTTGAAGAGAACGGGTACGATGTTTACTGTTTCCAAAGCCCCCTCGATGCACAGAAGTGGGCCCAAGCAAACCATCCCAGGGTTCTCATAACCGACATACGCATGCCGGGAATGACGGGTCTTGAGCTGTTCGGCACTCTTAGAAAGCACAACCCCGAAATGGCGGGCATTCTCATCACGGCCTATTCCAGCGTTGAAACAGCTGTCAAAGCCATCAGGGAGGGCGTGGAGGACTACCTTGTAAAGCCCTTCAGGGCCGAACAGATCCTGCTGGCCATCGAGAAGGCCCTCAACCAGCGCCAGGTGAAGACCGAGAACGCCAGGCTCCGCACCGAGGTGAAAAGGGAGTTCGATTTCTCCGGCATAGTAGGCAAATCCGAACCCATGCTCGCCCTTCTCGAAAGTGTCAGAAAAGTTGCCGATCAGCCAAGCACGGTCCTCATCACAGGCGAGAGCGGAACAGGCAAAGAGCTCATAGCGAAAGCCCTTCACTACAACAGCCACAGGGCGGACAAGCCGTTCCTTGGCGTGAACTGCGGAAGCCTCTCCAAAAACCTTCTGGAGAGCGAGCTCTTCGGCCACATGAAGGGCAGCTTCACCGGCGCCCACCGTGACAAGGAGGGGCTGATGACCGCCGCCGGCGAGGGCACCTTCTTCCTCGACGAGATCAGCGAGATGGACCGGGAACTTCAGGTCAAGCTTCTCCGTGCCCTTCAGGAGAGGCAAATCCGCCCGGTGGGCGGCAATGTCACCCTCCCTTTCAGGGCAAGGCTCGTATGCGCCACCAACCGCGACCTTGAAAGAATGGTGGCGAACAACGAATTCAGGGAAGACCTCTTCTACAGGCTCAACGTGATCCCCCTCAGGGTTCCCGCCCTGCGGGAAAGAAGGGACGACATCAGACCCCTTGTGGACCACTTCATAAGAAGGGGCGGCTTTCAGAAGGGTTTTTCTGAAGAGACCCTTCAGATCCTCGAGGACAGAAGCTGGCCCGGCAATGTAAGGGAACTCGAGAACCTGGTCGAACGCCTCTGCGTGATGACCACCGAAGAAACGATTAGGCCCGAACACCACCCGGCCCACTTCAGGGGCGCAGACAGGTTGGAAAAGCCAGAAGAGCGCCGGGAGGAGCACAACAACGTTCTACCATCGAACCTTGAAGAGGTTGAAAAGGCATGGATACTTTACACCCTCGAGCATAGGGCAGGTGGCAACAAGACAAAGGCTGCCGAGTTGCTTGGCATCAACGCAAGCACGCTTCACAGGAAGCTTGGCAGGTACGGAATGCAGTAGCACAGTTGCAGAATGCAACACGACATCAGTATTTGATGTGTTATTGTACTTTGTTGGTGATATAAAAGAGCTTGACGCGCTGGCAAGCGGTTTGCATAAACAACAGCGCAGTTGTCCGTCCGGACATAACCGAAGAGAAGGAGTATGAAATGAAGAAAAAGGGCTTCACCCTGATCGAGCTCATGATCGTTGTGGTCATCATCGGCATCCTCGCTGCCATCGCCATTCCCAAGTTCAACGATGTTTCCGAGGCCGCCAAGAGGAACGCCTGCCGCGCCAACATGCGCACCATCGCCAGCCAGGAAGTCATCTACTTCGCCACCAGCGGAGTGTACACTGATCAGCTTGCTGACCTTGGTCTCACGGGCATTGTCTGCCCCGGCGCCAACGCTGCCCATACTCTGGCAGTGGCCGACCTTGGTCTCGATCCTTCCGCGAGCTTCACCATCACATGCCCGAACACTCCCAGCCATGGCCAGATCGACAACGGTATCGCCTCCTGGCAGGACTTCAACTAACCGTCATGTTTTCTGGGGGGGGGGGGATTTGCCCCCCCCCCTTTTTTTGTACCTTCGCCGGGTCCCGCAGAAATGGCTGGCAACATTTTTGCTTTCGTTCTGATAAAGGGGCACGTAAGGAGGGGTTGTGAAAAGTTTTAAGGTAAGAGGATTCACGCTGATAGAACTGATGATAGTGGTTGTGATAATAGGCATTCTCGCCGCAATCGCAATTCCCAAGTTCAACGACATTTCCGAAGCAGCCAGAAGAAACGCCTGCCGGGCCAACATGCGAACCATTGCCAGCCAGGAAGTGATCTACTTCTCAACCAACGGAATGTACACTGACCTTCTTGCCGACCTGAACCTTGTGGGCATCGTGTGCCCTGGCAGCAACACACCTCATGTGATCACAGTTGTTGCTCTTTACCTCGACCCTTCAGCCAGCTTCACAATCACCTGCCCCCAGGCCGCACCAAGCCACGGGCAGATCGACAACGGTATAGCTTCCTGGCAGGATTTCAACTGAATCATCTTTGCGGACCGGCCGGAACGTTCGGGGGGTTGTATCTGCACAGAAGGTAGCCTCCGCTGATAACCACCACCGGTTCAAGGATCTCACCCATGCCTATGTGATCGAGTATCATTAGCTTCCGCTCCTGGTCGAGAACGGCCGGATTGTCCCGGTAAAAGCCCACATAATCGACGCCAAGGGTGTCGAGGATCGCAAGTTCCTCTTCCAAGCTGTTCATTAGGTAGAGCCTCTGACCGGCCGCGTGGCGCCATCCCACCACCACTTCTCCGTCGAAGAAGTAGCGCTTTTCCTCGTGCAGTGAGAGGATGACGGATTCGCGGGGCAAAGCGCTGTTGGCCCACATGTGGGTCATGCCTTCCGGAGTCGACATCCACATCCTGTAGCCCGATTCGGTTTGCCAGCTTCCCTGCAATATCGATTGTACAACCGTTCTGCGGTACTCGAAGTGTCTGCCGTCACCGGCGACGATCACGAATCCGGGGATGATGAACGAAGGGATGACCAGGATGCACGCAATTGCCATCGCCGCCCTGGAGTTTGAAAGCAGTCTGGCTCCAAGGATCGCAGCGAAAGGGTAGACCAGTATCGAGTACTTGGCTCCCCACCATGGGGGCCAGAAGACGGCAATGGCAACGGCGCTGTAGACGAGCAGGGGCACCGAAAGCCCTGCGTCGCGCCATCTTCCAAGTAAGAGGGCCGTAGCCACACCCGCCAGAAGGAGGAGGAAGTTGCCCTCCATGTAGGCGAAGAAGATGCCTATGTGCTTGGCCAACGGGAAGTCCTTGTGTTCGTAGAGGTATGATGACCTTGTGTTCACCGTTGTGTTCTCGGGCGGTTCGACCAGCTCCCACCCCTCACTCACCATTGAGCGTACCGGGTAAACTGGGTAGGTCGGGCTTCCAGTCTTCAGCATCGTCCGTACGGCGTAGGCTCCTGGAAAGGCAACGAAAGCTGCGAGGGCGAGCGCCTTCCACTTAATGGTGTACCTGAAAAAACTGCCCGCCGAGTAGAGCAGGAAAGGCACAAGAGCGATTATCGCGGTCTGTTTGGTGGCAAGGGTCATCCCCATGTAGAGCCAGGATGAGAGTGGAGATCCCTCATAACCCTTTTCCTTCTGCCTGACCGCAGAGACAAGTGCGAGAGTGCAGAACATGATGGCCATGGTGTCGGTCTTCGCCATAGAGCACCAATTGTACATCGCGGTTGTTTGAAGGATGATGATGGAGACTGGAAGCCAGAGGTTCTTTTTTACCCTCAGAAGTGAAAGGCCTCTGAGAACGGTCACCATGAGCAGGCTCATCTGGAACACCTGAAGCACGCTGAGTTGGTTCATCCTGTCTACCGAGAGCGATGCCGGCCATACTGCGGTCATTTCATAAAGGAGTGGAAAGCCCGAGAAGCCCGTTTCCTCAAGCCAGTAGATTCGGCCCGCGTTCAGCCACCTGTCGGGCTGCACCGCATACGTTATCAGAGGGTCGTCGAAGGCGAGGTTCGGCATCGATGCGTTTGCAAAGTTCAGAAGCATCACTAAAACGAGGAAGAGGGTGAGCACTGTCTTCAGAACCCCGGGCTTCTTCCATGAGAACCTGTCACGAAGTTCACCGTAGGCGAACAGCGTACCCGGTATTGCGAGTACCACCAGAAAGAGAGGGCACAGTGTCCGGTTCATGATGCCCAGCAGTGAAAGCGGAACTGTGAGCATTACGAAGGCTAGCATGCCAAGAAGTTCCGGGGGAAGAAGGGGAAAAACGGAGTCGATCCTCAGAGGTTTTCTCAAGAGCTTTCCGGCGCCGTAGAATGCAAGCCAGACTACGGCAACTCTGGCCATGGTCTGAAAAAAGGCCAGGGGGCTCATCCAGTCGTTCACTGGTCCCTCCTCTCCGGGAAGCTGTAGTCGAAGTCGAGGTGCCACCAGTCCGCCAGGTAAGCTCCGGTCGCTTCATCGACAGAGTTTATGGAATAGCTTCTTCCAACGGTATCGGAGCATATCAGGTATTCTATCTCCCCTTCGAATGGTATCACAGCTGACTGCCAGAGTTGGAGTGGCGTGTCAGTGAGGTCAAAGAAGAAGGGTTCATCTTTGAGCGGGTAGACCTCGATACCGCTAATGGCCGCACCGTTGATGCCGTTGATGACCCAGATGTTCCCCTGCGACGGCCTCTGAACGCCCCTCATGAAGGAAAGAGTACCAATCACACTGATGCTGTCGGTTTCGGTCCTGACCAGGTTCAGAGAGTCGGAGTGGTTTCCTTCGATATCAACGGCGGAGATCACTATGTTGTCGAGGTCCAGCCACAGGAAGAGGGTTTCGTCAGTCATGAGGGGGTTTGTCCCAATGAGGTTCATTGAAACAAGGCTGTCCTTGTGAAGAAGAACCTGAGTGAGGGGGACTGGTGATTTATTCATGATCACGTGCGGCCGTGAACCCAAAATCACGTCAAAGAATCCGCCGTACTCTCTGTCCTCTCGCGACACTGCAAGCGTGTCACCCGACGGGTTCAGCGCAACGGCAACCTTCCGGTAGTTCTCACCTTTGCTGGTTACAAACACGATCCTGCCCAGATAACGGTATGGGAAACGAACCGTGGCTGAACCTTCAGGAATGATCGGCCCGGTTTGGCGAGCAACGTTCATGGTGGAAGTTCCGTTGACTATGTAGTGGATCGATACGATGTATGCGTCTTCAATATCGTTCCTGATCATCAAGTCAACAGAGTCCGGAAACAACTCGAAAAGATTCAGGACGGAACAGAGCAGTAGCAGAAGCAATGCGGCACCTTCCATTCAGCTGAGTTCGAACACCCTGTAAAGTGCGAAACACGGAGAGGGGATCGTTACCTCTTCGGTCCTTGCAAAACCAGACAATTCAGCCAGTTCCAGAATGGAGTCCAGTCCAGTCACGTGGTAATCACCCTTCCCGCTGAAGCCTGCGGCAAGTCTTCCGGCTTTGTAGATGATGCTCTCGGTGGGCAGGGACATCAGCAGCCTGCCTTCGGGTGCAAGAATCCTTCTGAACTCAGCGTAGTATTCTGCCGGGTTCTCTATGTGTTCCATCACCTGAGCGGCGATGATCGTGTTGACGGTGCAGTCCGGAATGGCTGAGGTGTTTTCAGGAAAAACGGCCTGGATGCCGAGTGTGTCACAAAGGTCTCGGGCGTATTGGGGGTAGATATCCAGCGCCATTATCCTGCAGCCCTTTGCTGAGAGTTCCGGAAGAAAAAAACCCGGACCACAGCCGAACTCGAGCACTGATTCACCTTTCCGGAAGCCGCACATTCTGCTTATGACCTCGTACCTGCGCCAAACCAGCCACCTTACCAGAGGATTTGCATGAAGGAACGACGGGATCGCCATGGAGTCGCGGATTTTCTGGGTGATACCAGGGTAGCCCTTCGAGGTGACTGTGCGCATTGTCTCGATCGATGGTTTCAGGATACCCACAGATGCTCCATTTCATAGCTTGATACTCTATAATACACGAACATGAAAACTCATGAAAGGCAAGGATGAAAGCCGACCCCTGGAAGCTGCTCGAGGACGCCCGGACCCTTCTTGAGCTTGCCCTTTCCGACGGGCAGTGCGGCGAGACCGTTCGTGATGAGATAGTGCGGGTGAAGGAGCTCCTGGACGGAGTCCTGGGTTCCGACGAGCCCAGTGCGACCGAGGTTCTGCGGATACTTGGGCACGAGCTGAAAAGCCCCATAACCGCTCTTTCCTCGCTGTTGCGGACCGTGGAGGAGGGGTACGCTTCGGATCCGGTCAAGGCGTTGGAACTGGTGGGTCGTGCCCGTCGCAGGGCCGATGAGCTTGTTCCCCTGGTGAACGACATACTTGAACTGGGGAGCCTTGCTTCGCACCCGTTCCTGTGTTTCGTTTCAGTTGATCTTCATCTGGTGGTGGAGGGGGTTCACCATCTTCTGTTCCCCATGATGGTCGAGGGCGGGGTGGGGTTCTCCCTTTCGGTCCCTTCTGGGCCCGTTCTGGTGTCGGGCGTGGAAAGCCATCTTCGCCGTGTTTTTCAGAACCTGTGCGTGAACGCCTTCAAGTACAACAAGACTGGTGGGTCTGTTCACATGGCGCTTGCCGTCGATTCGGGTTCAGCGGTTGTGACCGTTTCTGATACCGGGGTGGGCATACCGGCTGAAGACCTGCCACACGTGTTCGGGCTTCTCTATCGTGGCAGTCAGGCCCGCCGCAACCCCGACGGGGGGCTGGGGCTCGGGCTTTCGCTTGTTCAGCAGATCGTCGAGGTGCACGGGGGCACCATCGATGTTTCCAGTGTCGAGGGGCAGGGAACCGTCATGATTGTTCTCCTGCCTTTGTCGGGGGCGCCGCCCCCGGTGTCAGCCCCCTCAACCACCTGAAGCGTCAATGTCCTCGAGGGTGGGGCTCCAGGAGTAACCCGCTTCAGTTATAACAACGCTCCACCTGGTATAGGTGTCGCCGTCGTTGTCCTCCACCCTGATGTCGTAGGTGCCCGGCTCCACGTTGATGGTCACAGATTCCGAAGCGGGGATCGGGGATGTGATCCAGTTGTCGCCCCATTCGCTGGCATCGGAGGGTGAACACAGGACCCTTGTGATGCTCCATGCCCCCAGGTCATTCGTGATGGTTACGGCGCAATCGCCTGCCCAGGGGCTGTCGGCAATGGCCCTCGTGTCGGGCGTAACCTCCCAGACAAGGCCCTCGGGTGTGAGCGTCGCGTCGCTGAGTATGTAGGTCCTTCCCAGGTTGTCGGTGGCCATTATCTCAAGGTTGCCCGGGGCGGCCATGAAGCTCTGGGATACACCGGGGCTGATAGAGCTTTCGAGCTGGTTGCTGCTCCACTCACCGCCGGGAAGCCTTGTCTGAACCGCGATGATGATCTCGACCTCGAGCCTGTTCACGACGCCTATCGGGGCTTTCTGAGCTCCGCAGCTCATGAGGAGGAGAAGCGCTGCGCTTGCCGGAAAACTGAGTCGTTTCATTTCTCCTCCTTTTTTGTTCAGTCCATGTGGGCGAGCGTTACGTTCCAGGTATAGCCTTCGCTGCCGATGACGACTTCCCACTTTGTGTAGGTGTCGCCGTCCTCATCGACGCAGCGCATGTCGTAGGTGCCGGGGGCAATGTTGAGGGTCACGCTTTCTCCGGGGACGACGGTGGTGGTGATGAGGCTGTTTGTCCAGGGCTGGTCTGTGGGGTCGATGTAGACCTCCTGGATATCCCATGCTCCCAGATCGTTGGCGATCGTTACCGGCACCTGCTTCGTGCCGCATCCGGCGATGGCTGCAAGCGCCAGGGCGATGAGCAATGCTGTTCTTTTCATTTCTACCTTTCCAGAAAGTCTTCTGTGATCTCCCAGAAGAAACCGCTCTCAGTGACTACGCAATTATACACCACGAATGATCTGCCCATTCCATCGGTTGCCATCATGTCGTACTCGCCTGGGGCGAGCCATACCACGAACTCGGTGCCGGGCTCGACGCTCTGTTCACCTGTATGGCTTGTACCCCAGTAGCCGTAGTCCGAGGGGGAGACCCAGATGGAGTCCGCCCGCGTGTCGAGGGAGTTCAGGAATGTCACGGGGCAGTTCCCGCTTATGTCGGGGAACCCTGAATCGATGTCTTCCAGCGTGACTTCCCATGTGTAACCCTCCGTGGGGATTACCACATCCCTTCTTGTATAGGTGTCGCCCTCGTTGTCGGTGACCCTGATGTCCCAGGTTCCGGGAGACAGGGAGAAGACCCTCTTGGCGCCGGGGCGGATTATCTCGCTCTGGCCCAGGAGGTCGTCGCCCCACCCCTTGGCGTCCGCGCGGCTCGCGTGGACGTAGTGGATGGTCCACCCTCCCAGACCGTTGATGACCGTGAGCGGTGCCAGGTTGCCGACGGAGATGCGGCAGGCGGCGATCAGTGGAACGCAAAGCAGCAGGATGGTCTTTTTCAAGGATTCTCCTCTTGCGGGGACGAAAAAAGGGGGGGCCGAAGCCCCCCCTTTGGAAGACAGACTAGTCCATGTCACCCAGGGTGACGTTCCAGGTGTAGCCGGCCTCGGGGATCTCTACGCCCCAGAGGGTGTAGGTGTCGCCGTCGACGTCTTCGCATTTGATGTCGTAGATGCCGGGGTTGACGTAGAATGTGAAGGAGTCACCGGCGGCGAGGATCTCGGAGCCGAGGATGTCATCGCCCCAGGGTTCGTTGGAAAGGTCGCAGTAGATGTACCAGATGTCGTAGGTGCCAAGGTCGTTCACGATGGTGACGGGGGCGGAACCTTCGCCAACTGTTTCGGCGGCGTCGATGTCTTCAATCTTGACTTCCCAGAGGTAGGTTTCGCGGGTGATCTCTACAGCGTAGCGGGTGTAGGTGTCGCCGTCGACGTCTTCGATCTGGATGTCGTAGGTGCCGGGGGCGAGAAGGATGTTGAGCTCTTCGCCTTCGTAGACGATCACGCTCTGGCAGTACTCGGTGGAATCCCAGTAAATGTCGCCGCCCGCTTCGACAATGTTAACCCAGTAGATGGCGTAGTCGCCGAGGGTGTTAACGATACGGATGTGGCCGTCGCCCGTGCCGGTCCAGTAGACGCCGTCGGCAACGGTGGTGGTCTCTTCGAAACCGAGGCAGTTGTTGAAGCCGATCGCAACGTTCAAGGGTGCTTCGGCAACGGTGAAGGCGACGCTGTATTCGTAGCCTTCGGAGTCGGTGGCGCTGAGCGTGTAGGCGCCGGCGGCAAGCTGCAGGATGACTGTGGTATCGGCGGCAAGGGGCTCAAGAACGGTCTCGACGCCTGCGGCGTCCTTGAGGCTCAGTTCCTTGATGTCCCACTCGCCCAGTGCGTTCTCGATAGTGACAGCGGACTTCTTCACACCGCAGCCAACGGCCATGAAAACAACCAGCACCGCAGCTGCCCAGAGTTTCCAGTTCACGGTAACCTCCTCTTTCATTGTTGAACCAGGTCGGACCGGTTGATGTCCCAGTCGTACCCACCTTCGCTAATTGCAACACCCCATCTTGTGTAGGTGTCGTCTCTAGCACCTATCGCCATCATGTCGTACGTGTCGGGGTAAACGTAGAGAGTGCACACTGCCCCGGGAAGCAGTACCATATCACCAAGAACATCGGGTCCCCAGTCTTCACTCACTGCCGGGGAAACATGCAGATAGTATACGTCATCGTCATCCAGAGCGTTACTGACGATCAGCATGCAGCTTCCGGAGGATGGTGCAGGATTTTCCACGGATGCCGGGTTGAGGAACTGCGCCAGTGTGGTTCCCGTGCCCTCGAGCGCCCGGTTGAGGATCACGGTCAACTGGGGCGTGAGGTCCATACGCCATTCGCCTTCCTCGCGGACAAATCTTATCGATGTGGTCGTTTCGCCGGCGGAAGGCTCGAGGAATGCCTCGTCTCCCCTTATTGAGATGTCCAGCACGTTCTTTCCGGTGTCGAAAAGAGGGTGCCCGGCGGCTATTTCCGAAAGGAGGAGGTCGGCCCGGTTATCGATGGGCATTCCCATGCCGGTGAAGGCTTTTGCTGCGAGCTCGAGAAGGTCCCTGGTCTCCTGGGAGAGGCCGTCGTGGAGGTCTTCCCAGCGGCATTCCTCAAGGGCGGTCGACAGGCGCGTGTAGCTGTCGTACACGTCCTGCTGGCTGCCGCTCCAGCGGCACGCAACGAAGATCGCCGCAAAAAGCGCGACCCCGATGACTTTCTTCAAACGCCCCCCCTGAATGGCTTCGAAAACACCGCCAACACTAAGCGAGGCGAAGCTCCAGGTCAATGCTTGTTCCCGCCCGTAAGGAGATTATCTTAACCTGAACCGGAGGGGCATGACATGGGAGATTACAAGGCTGCTTTCAAGTTTCCCAGGACGGAAGACCTTGATGCTGTGACCGGGCTTCCCCAGCGGAAGCACCTCGATCACGACCTTCCGGAGATACTGAGGAGTCTCGGTCCCGACGGGCTGCCCCTTTCGGTCATCATGGTTGACATCGACAACTTCAAGATATTCAACGACAAGCACGGTCATGACGTGGGGGACAAGGTGCTTCGGCACGTGGCCTCGCTCATCCGTTCGTCGGTCAGGCATCGCGGCGACGCCTACCGCTACGGCGGGGAGGAGATAACCGTGCTGCTCCTCAACACCATCTCAAGCGAAGGCCTTTGCACGGCTGAGAGGCTCTGTGACAAGGTCGGCAGGACGCCTTTTGTCATTCCGGGGTGCAATCCCCTTCAGGTAACTGTTTCGCTTGGGGTCGCCTCGACCGAGGTCGTATCCGGTGAAGAGATACTCGTAAGCGCCGACATGGCGCTTCTTCAGGCCAAAAAAGACGGCAAGAACAGGGCCGGGCTTTTCGACTCCAAGAAGAAGCGGGACGGCGACAACGTCAAGATAGACGTTTTTTACCCGGGCAAATCCAGCATCTCCGTCGGGGGGTTCGTGAACCTTTCCCGCTGGTTCGCCCACCGGAACGACCCTTTGGACATAGAGGCCCGCGAGATGTTCATTCCCGGCTCGGGTATCCGTGAGAGCACCGACGGCGGCACACCGAGGCTGGCGATGGTGGAATGCGAGATAAGGGGCAGGGTCGTGGGCGAGGTTCAGTCTCACGGCGCCTCGACCTGGTTCCTGCTCGAGGTTGAAGGGGACATGTTCGACCTGATGGTCAAGGCCCTGGCGGAAATCGAGGAATGAAGGCGCTTTCATGCGGCAGTTTCTGGCCTGGCGCTGGGCCTGTCCTTCCGGGTGTCAGGCTTTTGTTCGACCGGGGCCGGGTGGTTTCGGTCGAGAAGTGTTCGGGCGGCATCGACGGCCTCGTGATGCCCTCATTCATTGACGGGCACATGCACTTTTCGTGGAAGGCGTCCTCCCTTTCCGCAATAGACCTTTCCGGCGTATCGGGTTCCGACCAGATGCTTTCCATTGTGGGCGCCGCTCCGTCCTCCCCTGATCCGATACTCCGCGGGATAGGATTTGACGATTCCTCATGGGATGACCCGGTCCTGCCTTCGCTTGCCGCGCTCGATGCAGTCTCCGGTGACCGCCCGGTGGTCCTGACCCGGGTCTGCGGGCACCTCTCACTGGTGAACTCGGCCCTTCTCCGGCTCGTCCCGCCCGAAACCCCGGACGTTGACAGAACGGAGGGGCGCCTCACCGAGGGCGCTTCACTGGGGTTCAGCAGGCTTTTCCCCGTTCCCGGTGAAGTGCTTCTCCGGAACATGGAGGTTCTTCAGGAGACGGTCTTCTCCCGCGGGGTGACCGGTATGGGCACAATGGAGCACCTTCGGGAAGCCGACATGATAGGTGAATGGGACCCGCTTCTCAGAACGGCAGTCGGGGTCTTCTCCATTGACGCACCGGCACTTCTTGACCGCGAACCAGGCAGGTACGCCAGGTGGATCAAGCTCTTTCTCGACGGCACGTTCGGAGCGGGAGACGCCGCCGTCGAGGGGGGGTATCCCGACGGGTCGGTGGTTTCACCCGTTATGGACGATGAAGAGGTTGCCGTGCTTGCCGGTATTGCTGAAAAATGCGGGCTGGGCATCTGTGCCCACGCAATAGGGGCAAGGGCCATACGTCAGGTGATCGGGGTTTCCGCTTCAGGCAAGGGCCCCGAAGTAAGGGTTGAGCACGCTGAAGAGCTTCTTCCCGTTCTTGAGGACTTTCCGGACCAGTTTCCGGGAAGGGTCTCCTTCTGCATGCAGCCC
The DNA here is from genome assembly GCA_002436025.1 of candidate division Hyd24-12 bacterium UBA6080. Lineage (GTDB taxonomy): Bacteria > Fermentibacterota > Fermentibacteria > Fermentibacterales > JCC-6 > UBA6080. The sequence goes on along the minus strand of DIXM01000013.1, from coordinate 196,806 downwards.
AATTTCGTATCCCGGTGGCAGATGCCGGGCGGCATGTACGAGAAGAGGTTGTCTGCTCCCAGGGCGCGGGGGCTCAACCCGTTCGGTTCCCTTCTCTCCCGGGGTTTGCGTTTTGGTTTCGGCAGCGACGGAATGCCCTTCGGTCCCCTGAACGGTATCTCCGGCGCCACCGGTCACCCTTCGCCGGACCAGAGGCTTTCGGTCGGGCAGGCCCTTGGCGCGTACACACTGGGGGCAGCCGACGTGTGCGGTTTCTCCGATCTGGCCGGGGTGGTGGCGCCAGGAAGGCCCGGGCATCTCTGCGTCCTCTCCGCCGACCCCTTTCGGGGAGTCCCGTGGGACGAAGTATCGGTGGAAGCAACAATACTCGACGGCGCGGTGGTTTATGGCGACCCCGGCATTATGGGGGAAGCATGACCGATGCCCTCTTCCTGTCCGAAGCACGCAGGGTGGCCGAGTTGTCGCTTTATGAAGACGACGCCGGTAACGACGCGGCAGTTGATGCGCTGGGTTCGGCAGCCATGCTTCCCGCGGTGTGCGAGTTTCGGGCAAGGCAGCCCCTGGTCGTTGCGGGGTGGTTCACCGTCGAAGCCGTGTACCATTCCCTGGATGACTCCGTGCAGCTCGAACGGGTTCTGGAAGAGGGCAGTGAAGCCTCTCCGGGATGCGTCATCGGCGTTGTGAGGGGTGCGACCGGCACCGTGCTTCGTGGTGAGAGAAGCGCCCTGAACATACTCTGCAGGATGTGCGGGATAGCGACACTGACCCGCAGGTTTGCCGACGCGGCGCCCGGTGTCGACATCCTCGACACAAGGAAAACAACACCCGGTCTCAGGGCGCTTGAGAAGTACGCCGTGCGCGCCGGGGGGGGAGTCAACCACAGGATGAGCCTTTCGGACATGGCAATGTTCAAGGACAATCACATAGCCGCTCTGGGAGGCGTGGGGGGGCTTTCTTCCTCCGTGGCGGCGGTGCGCTCAAGGGGTATCCCCATTGAGATCGAAGTGGATTCATTGGGGCAGCTTCCGGCCGTGTTCTCTCTTGAACCCGACCGGATACTGCTCGACAACATGCCCGTCACAATGCTTCGTGAGGCGGTGGCCATGGCCCGGGGGCGGTTCTACCTCGAGGCCTCGGGAGGGGTCACGCTGGAAACCGTTGCTGAGATTGCCGCTTCCGGGGTCAATGGGGTGTCGGTCGGCGCCCTGACCCATTCCGCACCCGCGGCGGACATAGGCCTTGACTGGAGGGAGGGGCCCGGTGTACCAGCTGGCCGTTGACGTAGGAAACACGAAGACAGCCCTTGGTCTTTTCGAGAAGGGGCGTCTCATATTCCAGTGGAGGGTTCGAACGGTCCACTGGACGCCCGACGAACTCTGGGTCCTCGTGCACTCTCTTTTCGGCGCTTCCGGTGCTCCACTGCCTTCCGTGGTGGCCTTCGCGTGCGTTGTTCCACAGGTTACCCACGCCCTCGTTGGCTTTTCGAGACGCTGGATACATACCGAGCCCATCGAAGTGAACCCCGAGACGGCCGGCATGCCGCTTGACTATCCCAACCCCGGCGAACTCGGTCCCGACAGGCTTGCCAACGCAGTGGGGGCACTGCTCATGGTGAAGGCTCCGGTCATAGTGGCGGACTTCGGCACGGCAACCACATTCGATGTCATCGACTCGCGGGGGATGTACATTGGCGGCGCCATTCTTCCCGGTGTGGGAACCGCGGCATCCGAGCTTTTCAAAAAGGCCGAGCGCATAAGCCCCGTCGACCTCGAGTTCCCGGAAAACCCTCTTGGGCGCTCCACGGTTGCGGCGGTGAGGTCCGGGGTTCTTTTCGGCGCCGTGGGAAGCGCGGACAGGATGACCGAGCTCCTGACTGAACAGGTCGGGGGGCAACCCGCCCTGCTTGCCACCGGCGGATGGGCCGAGGCCATTTGTCCCCGGTGCCGGGCGGCCTTCAGGGTCTGTCCGGAGCTGACCCTTTCGGGCATTGACGCCATCGGAAGGAAGAGGAGGTTTGGTAATGGCTGAGATCCTTCTGGGAGTCACGGGAGGCGCCGCCACCTTCAAGGCGTGCAGTCTCGCATCCCTTTTCCGCAAGGCCGGGCACAAGGTGAACTGTGTGATGACACGGGGCGCCACCCGGTTCATAACCCCCACACAGCTCGCCTGCGTGACCGGTGAGCCGGTTTACACTTTGCTTTTTCCCGAGCAGCCCACCGAGTCCGTACCGCACATAACCCTGACGGACAACCTTGACCTGATGGTCGTGGCTCCCGCCACGGCGCACTTTCTGGCAAGGGCTGCCCACGGCTTCGCCGATCAGCTCCTGACAGCGGCTTTCCTCGCATGCGAGGCCCCTGTTGTGATGTGCCCCGCCATGAATTCAAGGATGTGGAACCATCCCGCGGTCCGCGAGAACGTCAGGATACTGATGGACATGGGAGTCGTTATGGCCGGACCCGTGGAGGGCCACCTCGCGTGCGGGACCGTGGGGGCGGGCAGGATGATGGAACCCGAAGACATCTTCGAGGTCTGCTTCAGGCTTCTGGGAAGGAACTGAGACGATTTGAACCCTGTCCCCACCCTCGAATGGACCGGAGACTGCCTGAGGCTTCTTGACCAGCGGCTTCTGCCGGGAACCGAGGCCTTCATTGACTGCCGCGACGTTGAAACCCTGGCGTGTGCGATACGGACGCTCGCCGTCAGGGGAGCGCCCGCCATAGGCCTGGCGGCCGCATACGGGGCTGTTCTCGCCGCCCTCGAGACCCCTCCGGGCTCAGGCTTCAGGGAGGGGTGCAGAAGGCTCATGGGAGTTCTGGAGGCGACTCGGCCCACTGCAGTGAACCTGTTCCATTGCCTCGCCCTGCAGGAAAGGGTCCTCTGCGCCTCTGAGAACCGTGGGACGGCCATTGTCGAACTGCTTCAGAACGCCCGCAGGTTGCACGATCAGGACCTGGCGGCCAGCTCCGCCATGGGGCGCCACGGCGCAGACCTTCTACCTCCGGGCTGCTCAGTGCTGACCCACTGCAACGCCGGAGGGCTTGCCACGGGCGGGCTGGGAACCGCTCTTGCGGTGGTTTACGAGGCCCACTGCAGGGGTATCCTCCGCGAAGTCTACGCGGACGAGACAAGACCCCTGCTGCAGGGTGCCAGGCTGACCGCATGGGAGATGGTGAGGGCGGGCATCCCGGTCACGGTCATACCCGATTCGGCTGCGGCCTCGCTCCTGGCTTCGGGACGGGTGACCGCTGTCATCGTCGGGGCTGACAGGATAGCACGCAACGGAGACACCGCGAACAAGATAGGCACCTATTCAGTTGCCCTGGCCGCCCGTGAGGCGGGCGTACCCTTCTATGTGGCGGCCCCCGTTTCCACTTTCGACCTTTCCACGGCAGACGGTTCCGGAATTGTCATTGAGAACAGGTCAGGTGAAGAGGTCGCGTGCCTTGGCAACACGGTCACGCTGGCTCCCGGCGCCCTTGTATGGAATCCGGCTTTCGATGTGACACCCGCAGGGCTTATCACCGGGATAATCTGTGAGCGCGGTGTGGTGTCATCCCCGGCTGAAATGCTTCGAACACAGGTTGACAGCGACGCATGAACATCATACTGTCAGCCCGGGCGATTCTTCGAGTGATGTGCTTATGAAGTCTTTAATTTGAACGAAGGAGACAACCCGTGAGATCAGGAATGCTCGTTCTCTGCTGCCTTTCAGCCCTTGCAATTGCTTCCCCCGGCGATATCATCAGCCAGATACCCGCTCCGGGCGGAAACCCTGACGGGCTCACATGGGTGGACGGATACCTCTGGATAACCAGCGACACCGACCACATGTTCTACAAGATCGATCCCGCAACCGGAGCCGTTGTTGACCAGATGACCCCCCCCGGCCCCGGAGTCGGTTCCCTTACGGGTCTCGCCTGGGACGGCACCCATCTGGTAGCTACTGTTCAGCCCTGGATGATCTATTTCATGGACATGACCACAGGGCTGGCGGTCGACAGCATTCCAGCTCCCAGCAGCAGCAACAACGAGGGCCTCACCTGGGACGGAACCAACCTGTGGAGCACCAACCCCGGAAACAACGCAGTTTACAAGCTCGATCCCGCTACGGGCACGGTTCTCGATTACTTCCAGCCCTACAGCCCGGCGGGCTGCACGGGGCTGGCCTACGACGGCTTCAACCTTTACGTCAGCATGCAGAACACCCCTCTGATGTACGTGCATCTTCCCATGGTTCCGCAGCCCGTGTCATATTACCTGCTTCCGTGCGAAACCCCGCAGGACCTTGCATGGGACGGAACGTACGTGTGGCTCACCGAGTACGAGGAAACCGGTGCGCAGGTCTACCAGCTCGATCCCGGAACCCAGCACCTTGCCCCTGCCACATGGGCCATGGTCAAGTCGGTTTTCACGGAATAGGAGACACTTTTCCCACTCAGGAGGTATGAGCGTTGGGGAAAACCATCGGCATTGATCTGGGCACCACAAACTCCTGCATCGCCTTTGTGGACAACGGGAACCCCACCGTTATCCAGACCAAGGCCGGTGCCAGGGTCATGGCGTCCGTCGTTGCCTTCACCGCCAAGGGCGAGAGGCTTGTCGGGCTGGTCGCCAAGCGCCAGGCCATCACCAACCCGAAGAACACCGTAAGCAGCATAAAAAGGCTTATGGGAAGGAAATTCTCGGAGGTCACCGATCTTGTGGGCCGGGCCTCCTACACCATCGAGGAGAACTCGAACGGAGACGCCGCCGTCCGCATCATGGACAGGTTGTACACCCCCCCCGAGATCAGCGCCATCATCCTTCAGCGCCTCAAGCAGACCGCCGAGGAGTTTCTGGGGGAAGAGGTCAACGACGCTGTGGTGACCGTTCCGGCATATTTCAACGAAGTCCAGAGGGAAGCCACAAAGGCGGCCGGTGTCATCGCCGGGTTGAACGTTAAAAGGGTCCTGAACGAGCCAACCGCAGCCGCACTCGCCTTCATGGAGCCCCGTGAGAGCAAGAAGATAGCGGTCTACGACTTCGGTGGCGGCACCTTTGACATAAGCGTTCTCCAGGTGGTGAACGGTGTCTTCGAGGTGAAGTCCACCTGCGGTGACACCAATCTCGGGGGCGACGACCTCGACAGCCGCCTGGTCGAGTGGATCATGGAGCAGTTCCGCACCGAGACGGGCATCGACCTCAACCGTGACCAGATAGCCCCGCAGCGGGTCCGGGAAGCCGCGGAGAGGGCCAAGTGCGAGCTCTCCATGACGCTCGAGACCAGCATCAACCTTCCCTTCATCGCATCGGGCGACTCGGGTCCGGTACACATGGAGATAAGCATTTCCCGCAAGCTCTTCCAGAGCCTCGTGTCCGACCTCATCACCAAGACGAAGGACCTTTGCGTCAAGGCGGTCGAAGACGCCGGCTTTACAATGGCTGAACTCGACCACGTGGTGCTGGTTGGGGGTTCAACCCGGATCCCGATGGTGAAGGAACTGGTGGAGGAAACCTTCGGCCGCAAACCCGCCCAGAGCGTGAACCCCGACGAGGTCGTTGCCATGGGTGCAGCGCTCGAGGGCGCGGTCCTTTCGGGACAGAAGAAAGACCTGGTCCTCATCGATGTCACGCCCCTCTCCCTGGGTGTGGAGACCCTTGGCGGGGTGATGGCGCCCATCATCAAGAGGAACAGCCCCATTCCCATGCGAAGGGGAAGGATCTTCACGACCGCGGTCGACAACCAGAGCGTGGTGAGTGTTCACGTTCTACAGGGAGAGCGCGACCTGGCCGAGGGCAACCGCAGTCTCGGCACCTTTGAGCTTCGGGGCATCCCGCCCGCCAAGAGGGGCGATCCCAGGGTCGAGGTGGTTTTCGAGATAGACGCCAACGGTATCCTGAATGTCTCCGCGAAGGACATGAATACCGGAAACGCCCACAGCATCAAGGTGAACCCCAGCGGCGGTCTGACCAGCGAAGAGATCAAGAGGCTGAAAAAGGAAGCCGAGGCCAACGCCGAGGCCGACCGTGCCAGGTTGGTCCTTGCTGGTCACAGGAACCAGATCGACGAGCTCCTCTACGAGGCCGTGAAGATCATGAAGGCTGCCCGGGAACAGGTTGACCGGGAATCGTGGCAGGGCCTCGAAGAAGAACTTGCGAAGCTCAAGGAGATTCGTGAGAGCAGCAACCCTGACGCCATTGCCCGTCAGATAACCAAAACCAGGGTTCAGCTCGATGCCGTCTCGAAGCTTGTTGAAGTGTTCGAGACAGGTTTGGAAGGAGTGGCCGGAGGTCTCATAGACGACATTGAGATCACCGATGAGCCGATCGAGGGCATGACGGGCGTGTGATGCCCCGGTTTCCTGTGCCCAGTTCAAGTTCAGGTATTCCGCCCATGGCTTTCCGTGTCATTGGGAAAGCCTCACCGGAGGTCTGCTGATGCGCTTTGATCCCTACGAGATACTCGAGTTGTCCCGTGATGCCGGCGAAGATGACGTGAAACGGGCATACAGGCAGCAGGCCATGAAGTATCATCCCGACCGGAATCCCGGTGACCATGCCGCTGAGGATAAATTCAAGGAGGTCGGCCGGGCGTACGACATACTCTCGGACCCCGAGAAGCGCTCCCGTTTCGACAGGTACGGCACCGTTGATGACAATCGTGGCAACCATGGGGGAAGCCCGTTTTCGGGGTTCGACATGGAGGACGCGCTCAGGTCTTTCATGGAGAATTTCGGTTTCGGTGGCTTTCAGCAGGATTCGCCGGTACGGGGTGATGACCTTTCGGTATCGATAGAGCTTACTCTTCCGGAGGCCGTGCTGGGTGGTGAGAGGCTGCTGCGAACCGAGCGCATGGAGGCTTGCGAGACCTGCGGCGGAAGCGGCGCCGACCCGGAAGAGGGCATGCAGACATGTCTTCAGTGCCAGGGTTCGGGACGGGTCGTCAACGACCGCCGAACGCTGCTTGGAACGTTCAGGTCGGTATCGCAGTGCCAGATCTGCCACGGTTCGGGAAAGGTACCCCGGAAGCCGTGCGGCAAATGCCGGGGGCGGGGGGTCTACCGAAAGGCCAGATCCATCACTGTCCAGCTTCCCGCAGGTCTTTCCGAGGGGCACTGCCTCACGCTCAGGGGGCAGGGCCACCACCCCGGAGAGAGCGGATCGCCAGGCAACCTCAGGGTCCTCATCAGGTCGGTTGACTACGGAAGGTTCAAGCGCGAGGGCGACAACCTGGTCTTCAACCTTCCGGTTTCGTACCCCGAGGCGGTACTCGGGGCGGTCCTTTCCGTTCCGGACCCCTGCGGTGAGGAGCCTTCGCAGGTGAAGGTTCCCGAGGGGGCCGTGAGCGGAGACCGCATCCCGATCAAGGGCAGGGGAATTGGAAGGTTGGACAGGCGCGGCCGCGGCGACCTTGTTGTTCAGGTCGAGATACATGTTCCCAGGAAGCACGGCCGCCGTGAGCGAAAGCTTCTGGAGGAGATGGCATCGATGGAAGCCTTCATCCCCGCGAAACGCTGACAGTGCCGGGCACACCCGAACCCCTGGAGTTCACCCGGATACTTCGGGACGTTGCCACGGGCTGCCTTTCGGAGAAGGGCGCCCTGGCAGTGCTCTGCCTTCAGCCCACCCCTTTCCCGGAAAAAGCTCTCGAACTCCAGACCGGGACCGAAGAAGCTGAAATGCTTTCGGCCATGGGGCTCACGCCCCCCGTTCAGAACACCCGCGTGCTGGGGGAGAGCCTCGCCCTTCTGGAAAGGGGGGCCATCTACCTCGAACCCCTTCAGCTTCGTGAGGTGGGGCTTGCGGCACAGGGTTTCGCCCGGTTCAGAATCGCAGCGTGTGCGGCCAACCCCCCTGCCGTTCCCCTTGGCCAGCTACTCTCCGATCTGCCGGGTCTCGACAGCCTTTTCGGGCATCTTCTTCACATAACCACCCCCGAGGGCGAACTTGCGCCCGGGGCGTCCCCGAAGTTCGCGAAGCTCTTCTCCCAGGCGGAGAGGCTTCGAAGGGAGATGTCCTCCAGGGTGGCCGAACTGGCCTCAAGGTACTCGGCATCGGGTGTTCTTAGGGATTCACCGCCATCCCTCCGGAACGGCAGATTCGTTCTGCCCGTTGCTTCCGGGAAGAGGGGCTCCATTTCGGGCATCATCCACGACAGGTCCGAGAGCGGTTCAACCCTCTTCATCGAACCCTCTGAGCTGGTCGAGCAGGGCAACGCCATGCAGGAAGCTGAAATGGAGCTTCAGAGGGAGAAGAGGCGAATCCTCCGTGACGCCACCGCCATGGTTCGCGCCGAGAGGGAAGCCCTTCAGCGGGGCCTCGATGCCTCGGTCGGGATCGACGCCGTTTTTGCCAGGGCGGTCTATCGGGCCAGGGAGAACACGGTCTTTCCGGGGTCAGGCCCCATGAACCTTCTGGGGCTCAGACACCCACTGATCCCGCGTGACAGGGTTGTCAGAAGCGACCTTGCACTGCCCGACTCCTGGCGGGTGCTTGTGATCTCCGGGCCCAACGCGGGGGGAAAGAGCGTTCTGATGAAGGCCGCCGGCCTCGCATCGGTCATGGCCCGCTCGGGGCTGGGAGCGTGCGTGGAACCGGGTTCTACAATGCCTTTTTTCACCCGCGTCATGGTGAGCATGGGAGACAACCAGTCCATCGCCGAAGAACTCAGCACCTATTCCGCAAGGCTTGCCGAACAGAAGGGCATGCTTGAGGAGGCCGACGAAACAACGCTCGCGGTCATTGATGAACCCGCCGCCGGGACCGATCCTTCAACCGGTGCCGCCCTTGCTGCTGCGGTGCTTTCCGAACTGGCCGCAAGGGGTGTCAGGGTCCTTGTCAGCACCCACATGGGGCAGCTCAAGAAAATGGCTTCGGAAACCCCGGGGTTCCTGAACGGCTCTCTGGCCTTCGACAGGGAGACCCTCACTCCCTCATACTCATTCATCTACGGTGTGCCCGGCGCATCTTTCACACTCGAGGTGGCGGGCGCCACGGGTATCAACCGAAGCGTTCTTGAGAGGGCAAGGGTTCTCGCGGGGGACTCATTCAGACTGGATAACCTGCTTCTGGAACTCACGGTGACGAACGAGGCCCGGACTCGGGAAACCGAAGCACTGGCGGCTGAAAGGAAGAGCGAATCCGAGGCCGCCCGGGTGAGGGAGAGTGAGCACCGGAACGCCCTTGAGGAGCTGTCCCTGCTCATCGAGATCAATCGGGAGGAGCACAGGCGAAAGCTGCAGGACATCTCATCGAGGGCCGACTCGCTCCTGGCGGTCCTTTCCCGGGGCGGGACCGACCCCGGCGAAGCAAGGGAAACCCGCAGGAAGATCAGGGAACTCGTAACGAAGGAGACCGGGAAGACCCCGGCGGGTGAAGCCGGGAAGCACGATCCATCTGCGCCTGCGCCCCGTCCGGCGGGGGAGCTGGCACCCGGCGACTGGGTTGACCTCGAGGGCTGGAACCAGCCCGGAAGGGTGGAAAGCATGGACGGAGCCACGGCAAGGGTCAGGTCCGGCAGCTTTCTGCTCACACGTCCCGTGAGCTCCCTTACCCGCAGGAACGACCCCGCCCCGGCGCCCGTTCCCTTTTCGGAGTGGGCTCCGGTAAAGGGCAGCCACGAAGTCAACCTTCTGGGCAAAACGGTTGACGAGTCGATCGGTGAGCTTGACGAGAGGATAGACAGCGCAGTGGCGTGCGGCCTTTTCAGGCTCAGGGTGGTTCACGGCAAGGGTACGCTGATGTCGTTCGTCACGGGATGGCTGAAGAAAGACCGCCGCGTGAAGACACTGACCCAGGCCTCACCGGCCGAGGGTGGTACAGGCGCGTCCATCGTCATTCTGAAGGACGGTTCCTGATGTCCGGCGACGTCGACAGGGTCAAACAGCTTTCTGACATCATGTCCGTGATCGGAAGGCACATCGACCTGAAGCAGTCCGGTTCCTCTCTCAAGGGGATATGCCCTTTTCACAACGAAAAGACGCCCAGTTTCCACGTCTTTCCGGGCACCGGCACCTGGCACTGCTTCGGCTGCGGGGCCGGAGGCGATGTGATCACCTTTGTGATGAGGTACGGCAACCTGACTTTCAGGGAAGCCCTTGAGGAACTCGCGGACCAATGCGGGATCACCCTTGAGGGCAGGGGCACCTGGACCGGACCCGAGACGGGCCTGCTCGATGCCCTCCGTGAAGCTCAGAAGTGGTTCGTCGAGAGATACCGTTCCCGGGAGGGTGCCGCCGCCCGGAGCTACGTCGAGGGAAGGGGTTTCTCCGCGGTGGCCGAGGCCCTGGGTATCGGGTACTCCTCCGAGGGGCTGTCCATCTACATGCGGGAGAGGGGCTACAGCGACTCCCAGCTTGAACAGGCCGGGCTTCTGGTGCCGGGCACGGACAGCCGGCGTGACCGCTTCAGGAACAGGCTCACGTTCCCCATCCGGGACAGGCGGGGCCGAACGGTGAGCTTCGGCGGCAGGACCCTGACCGACGCCGGACCCAAGTACCTGAACGGACCCGACACCGATGTTTACCACAAGGGCAGCATTCTCTACGGTTTTTCCGACGCCGCGCCCGCAGCCCGCGAGACCGGCATGGTTATACTTGTCGAGGGGTACTTCGACCACGCCAGGATCTACGCTTCGGGCTTCCCGGCAGTGGTGGCCACATGCGGCACGGCCCTGACCGAGATTCAGGCCCGGACGCTGCGCACGATGGCGGAAGACACCCTTATATGCTACGACGGCGACGAAGCCGGAACGAGGGCAGCGGTGAAGGCGGGAACTTCGGTGCTCGCCGTGGGCGGGCTTCCGAGATTGATCAGGCTTCCCGGGGGGATGGACCCCGATGATTTCATAGCGTCCAGGGGCATGGAAGCCTTCATGGAGCTCGTGGAGAGGGCTTCGGGACCCATCGGGTTCTGTGTTTCCCTTCTGCCGGGGGGGTTCCCCGGTGGTGTTGCCGGCGTCAGAACGGCAAAAAGGCTGATGGAGATCGTTTCAGCGGCTTCGGACCCTCTTGCCAGGGAACAGCTTCTGATGGAGGTGGAGAAGACATCGGGTTTCTCCCGGTCGTCCCTCGAGAACCATCTCAAGATGAAGCTCAGCCAGGAACAGAAGCGGCTTCCGACAGCGGTCACTGAAAGCGAGATGGACCGGGCGGACCGGGACATCATCTCTGCCGTGGTTGGTGGCGGAGCGCTCGACAGCAGCCTTCTTCGGTGGCTCCAACCCGGTGACTTCAGGTCGGAAACGGGGCGAAGCCTCTTTCTCGCGCTCCAGGGCCAGATGGACGAAGGCTGCACAACAGTGAGTTTCGGAATGCTTACACCCGAACAGGGCTCCATTTGTTCACGACTGGCATCCTCCATGACCGGCATGAAGCCGGGCGACAGGGAGAGGATCGTGAAAAGGGTGGACAACGACAGGTTGAAATCCCTTCGGACCCGGATCACACAAAGGCTTTCAGGGGCGTCCCCGGAAGAGATACGTGAGCTGGCGGGGGAGATCAAGGACCTTGACAGGCGGAGGCATGCGGGAAAGGAATGACACCGGAAAGGGCGCTCTCTGTGTTTTCGAGCGTTGTGTGAACAAGGCAGGGTACCGCTGCACCGGGCACTGGGAAAACCTTCTGGAGAGAATGCGGGGCTGCCGCGATGCCCTTGAAGCGTTGCTGGGCCAGGGAAGCGCCGGTGAGGGCGAATGGCAGGAGAGGGTCAACCTCGAACTCGAACACGCGTCACCCGAAGCTGCCGGGACCATCTCATCACTGAGGGAAGCCCTTCTGGACATGGAGGCCGAATTGGTCGAGGGGCACCTGCGTCTGGTCCTTCATGTTGCCAGACGGTACTTCGAGGGAGGGATAGGTTCCCTGGAGGACATGGACATAATGCAGGAGGGGTGCCGGGGCCTTCTCATGGCCGCCAGGAAACACGACCTGAAAGGGTACTCGGGGTTCAGCACCTACGCCGTATTCGTCATAAGAAGGTGCATCATCGAGGAGGTCAGCCGTCAGTCCAAGCTCGTAAGGATACCAAGAAGCGCCCTGCGCAGGGGTTCCGTGGCAAGAGGCCTTCTTGACGGCTTCGTGGCCGAGAACGGGCGCCTTCCCTCCCTTGAGGAAATGAGCCGGTGCACCGAGCTGGAGATGGACTGGCTGCTGGCCCTTTCACTGCTTGACATGCAGCACGTCTCCCTTGACGGCCAGGTCTGCGACGGCCTTCCTCCCGCTCCGGGCCGGCCCGACCTCGACGTGGCGCGTGAGATGGAGGCCCAAAGGATAGCGGAGGCGCTCCACAGGCTGCCCGAGCGAAGCAAGACCGTTCTTGTGCTTCGGCTCGGCCTTCTGGACGACCGCGTTGAAACATTGAAACGAGTGGCGGAGATCGTTGGGGTCTCCGTGGAAAGGGTCAGGCAGATTGAGCATGACGCGCTCGGGAAGCTCAGGGACTATCTTTATCCCGATTCGGAAAGTGATCCCGGTTCTCCTTGCGGTCCTGATCCCGGCCTGCTCCCCTGAGGGGGGCGCCGGGGTTCCCGCGGGTGACGGCAGGGCTGTGGTTATCGGCCCATCACTCGTTGAGCTTTTTCACGAGGGTGGGATACTGGACAGGGTGGTCGCGGTGGACGACTACACGCGCTGGCCTTCAGAAGCCGACGGCCTTCCCCGGATTGGCGGGTATCTCGATCCCTCCCCCGAGGCCGTTGCTTCACTTTCCGCCACGAGCATCCATTCGGTTGGCAACAGCCCAAGGCTTGCGGAACTGGCCCGGAACCTGGGCATCCCATACCATCACTACAGCTTCGACACACTGGACGATGTCATGGCCTCGTGCGGGAGCCTTGAAGCCCTGTACCCCGAAGCCTCCTTCGACCCATTCCGGGAGAGGCTTGAGCGGGTCTTTCTTGAAAACAGGGTGGAGGAAGGCGGAACCGCTTCCCTGGTCGTTTACCACAGTGCTGACGGAAGGTTCACCCTTGCGGGGGCCGGCACATTCTACGAGGATCTTCTGCTTGGGATCGGATGCTCGCTGGCCGCCCCCTCAACGGGAACCTACCCGGATGTTTCCGTTGAGGGCATACTGCGGTTGGCTCCCGACGCGCTTATCTTCCTGGCTCCCGACGAGACCGATACCACCGGGCTTCTGGAGGCTCAGAGGGAATTCTGGGAGGTCCGGGGGTTCCCGGGGGAGAGGGTGTTCGTACTCGGGGGCGATTTCATGCTGATCCCCGGGGCAAGGCTCCCCGAGATCGCTGAAGGGTTGTCCGCTTGCCTGAACTTTCACTGACCGGTTTTTCCGCAGGATACCTCGGACGTGATGCCGCGGTGTCCGGCATTGATTTCACCCTGCGACCCGGGGAGATATGGGGCCTTCTGGGTCCGAACGGCGCCGGGAAAAGCACCCTTCTCAAGGGAATAATGGGTTTTCCGTGGCTGTGGAGCAGCGGCAATATCCTGATGGATGGCGTGCCCATGAAAAAGCTTTCAGGACTGGAACGGGCCACCCTGGTGGGATACCTTCCACAGGAGCCGCCTGTCCCCCAGGGCATGACCGTAAGGGAAACCGTCCTTCTCGGCAGGCACCCCTTCAGGTCGCCCTGGTCCACCGACTCGGCGAAGGACAGGGAGGTTTCCCGGAAAGTCATGGAGCAGTGCGAGATACTGCATCTGGCGGACAGGCTTGTATCCAACCTCTCCGGGGGGGAACGAAGGATGGTGTTCCTCGCCTCGGTGCTGGCACAGAAACCCCTGGTACTCCTTCTCGACGAGCCGGGAAGCGGGCTCGACTACAGACACACGGTAATGCTGTGGGACATCCTTGAAGGGCTTTCCCGGGAAGGTGTCTCGGTTTTCGCCTCGACCCACAGGCTGAGCATGTCGGGAGAGCACTTCCACGGCGCCCTGCTTCTCAGCGGCGGAAGGTGCCTCGGATCAGGAACTCCCGGTGAGGTCTTCTCTCCCGAACTGATGAGCAGGGTCTACGGCATCTCCCTTTCCGTAACGCATGACGGCGACACCGGCGGCTGGCTCGTGACTGCCGGGAGGCCGCGGTGAACGTACTGCGCCGGCTGATCCTTCTGCTCCTGCTGGGTGTGGCGGTGTCCGCCGTGACCGGCCCCATGGGGCCCGATGCCCCCCTCAGCGTCGTGCTTTCCCTTCGCCTCTCCCGGACCGCACTCGCCGTGCTCGCCGGGGCGAGCCTGGCGGTGGCCGGCGCTGTTCTGCAGTCGGTACTGAGGAACGTTCTGGCAACGCCCTACACACTGGGCGTCAGTGCCGGGGCGGGAGTCACGGCGGGCGCCGTGATCCTTTTTGGAGCGGGTGTTTCGGGTTACTGGGCAGGGCTCGCGGGAACAGCGGGAGCGCTTGTGGCAACGGCGCTGGTTGCCTCACTGGCAGGCAGGGGGAGAAGCGACGGCTCGACGCTCATCCTGGCCGGTGTGACCGTGAACGTGCTTGGCGCTTCACTGCTTCTCCTGATGGAATACCTGAGCCCGGCATCGAGGCTCATGGAGATCGTACGCTGGATGATGGGGGACCTGGCCGCCGCCGGCTACTCCCGGGTCTTCTTCATCCTTCCATTCTCCGTCCTGGGGATACTGCTTGTTCTCACCCGCACGGGCAATCTTAATCAAATGCTTGCTGGCGAAGAGCTTGCCGAAACAAGGGGTGTCAACACGAGACGCGAGAGGGCGATCATGCTCACAGCCTCCGCCGTTCTCGCGGGGGGGACGGTTGGCGCCGTTGGTCCCGTTGGTTTCGTGGGGCTGGTGGTGCCCCACATACTCAGAAGGATCGCCGGGGGGGACTGCAGGAAGCTCGTACCCCTTTCAGCCCTGGGAGGGGCGGTCCTGCTTGTCTGGTCGGATATTCTGTGCCGCGTGGCGGTGAGTCCCGGTGAACTTCCCATCGGGATCATCACCGCCCTTATCGGCGGGCCCTACTTCCTGCGGCTGCTTGCGCGAAGCAGGACCGGTACGGATCGAACGGACTGACGCGGGCGCTAGAGGGTGTCGCTCTCGGAAGCCCGCAGTGAGTCAACGGTTGCGTAGAACCGGTCACGCAGGTCCTCGATATCGGCAGCGTTCCGGAGCATACCCAGGAAAGACTGGTTGTACTCCTGGCTGCGGCCCTGTTCCAGCGAAAGGTAAACCGAGGCCAGCATGCCGGGATCGGCATCGAGGCTTGGCACCGTTCTTCCTGTGATCTCTGCAAGGTAGACGACACCGCTGTTGCTGAAGGGACCTGTGACCGAGAACTCGGGCGCGAGAGCCGCAACGTTGGCGAACTCGGCGCAGCCCAGAAGACCACGGTAGGCGGCTTCGTCCGAACCCGACCATTGCCTGACGGACATGGGCGCAAAAGGCGGCGTTGTGTAAAGCTCCAGAGAGTCAGACTCTGCCAGCATGGCAAGGTCTTCGCCCGTGGATCGGCACCTGGAAAGAGCCTGGCTGGCCTGATCAAAAGCCTCGGTGGTCTGGAGGCTGGTGTAGGCTTCGACAAGGAGCCGGCCGCTGTCAAGGGCTTCCTGCAGCGTGAGCAGGCCGCCCGTGTTCTGGGAAAGCTTCCGGACGACAGTGAGGGCCGGGTAGCTTCCGTTGTAGCTGGGGCTGTAGAAGACCGGGCCGAGCGAGTCGGTCCAGACAGTGTCGAGGGCAAAGGATACCACGGCGCGGCTGAGGCCCTGCGTAAGCGGCGTGTCTTCGGTGATCTCCATCTCACCCCAGTCGATTATGGGAAGGTCTTCCGCCACGAAGGGGTTGCTGGACTGAAGCAGGCTTTCGCGGAGGTCCTGGATCCGCCACAAAGTGGTCCTGATGGTCTCGCGGCTGGGATAGGCCGGGATCTCCCAGTGAACTATTAGCAGAGTGTCCTCCATGCCGGTGGTGTCAGCACCCGGTGAAAGCTGAAGCAGCTCAACGGAGTGGCACGAGGAAATGTCGCTCTGGGGGTTCTGAAGGGACCGCCCGATGAATGGCGCCGACAGGTTTCCAGGTGTCAGGTCGAGGTTCCACTGGAGACTCTCGAGCATCTGGCGCCTGGTGAGACTGAGCGTGTCGGGGGCGCCGCCACCGGCCATGGCAAGTGAATCGAGGAGGTTCAGGGAATAGGCATCGTCTTCGGGGGTGGGGGGAATGAGTATGGTCGCGTACCGAAGAACAGCGCTGGGAGGGAGTGAAAAAAGCTCCTGGTTGTCGTTGTAGAAGGCCGTGAGCTGATCGTTGTCGGGGAGGGGAGGGGTGGCCCTGAAGGGGATATACCTGGCCTGAACCTGGGTATACGCATCGAGCGCCATGAAGACGGCTTCGGCACGGGAGTTCATCCTGAACAGGTTCATCGCGGAGTCGAAACGGCTGCGCTCGGCCTGGACCAGGAGCTGGTACGATGCCGCGCCGTAGTTGGGGTCGTTCTTGAACTGCTCGAAATAGGTGTCGGGATCGGGGATTCCCGCGAGCCTTATCTGCGCCCTTACCAGTGGCTCGCCAAGTCCGATCTCGATGGGTTTCCAGCCCAGTCTTTCGATGAATTCGCGCTGAATCGTCCTTTCAACGACAAGGTCAAAAGCTGCGTCGTTGATCTCGCTGTAGAGGATCATCAGTTCGTTCTCGGGGTCGGGGTTGCCCGACTGTTCCATCTGTGTTTTCAGGGAGGCGTAGACCTCGTTGCGGGCAGCGTCGTACGCTCCCGGGAGAACGTTTTCGCCGTTCACGGAGCCTATGATCATCCGGTCGGCGTCGGCGGCCCGGTTACGGCCGGAGCCCCAGTCAACGAAAATCATTACGACAAAGATGACAATGACGACTACAAGGAATATCTTCGCGTTATCCCGAAACCAGGAAAGCATGTTATCAACCCTTCGATGTGTGTGCGTGACTGGCCGGGAAAATACACCTGAAACCCGTCTTCCGTAAAGCCCTGAAGGATTTGCCATGCTTGTGAAGGATTTCGACAAGGCGGTTGAACTTGCGGAGGGTGCCAGCCCCGGGGGTGTGTTCCTCGTTTCGGGGGAGGAGCCCTTTCAGGCACTGAGACTTGAGACTTTACTGGAAGCCAGGGCAAGGGCACTTGGTCTCGAAACCGCCAGGATCCCCGGCGAAGAGGTCCAGCCCGGAGACATTCACAGGCTGGCCAGTGAAGGTTCGCTTTTCAGCAGCGGCAGGTTCATCCTGGTGCGGAACGTTGACGCAATACCGGCAAAAGCCCAGCCCGAGACCCTCGATGCCGTGTCCGCCGCGGGATCGGACCACCTTTTCCTTTTCCTGACGGAGCGGACCAGCCTCAACACCGTCTTTCTCAAGAAACTCGGCGCCACTGCCGTTGCCTTTGCCTGCTGGGAACCCTTCGCGGGAAAAATGTGGCCCTGGACTAAAAGGCTGTGCGGGGAGCTGGGGCTCAAGCTTGACCGGCAGGCCTCTGAAACCGCCGAAGCCCTTTCGTACGGAAGGCTTTCAAACCTCTGGAGCATTCTGGAGACAGCCTCGATCCGGTACGGGTCCGCCACGGTGGTCAACCAGAACATGATCGTCGCCCTGTCGGGGGGGCTCCCCGAGTGCAATGCGCTGGACATGTCGCAGGATGCGGTGATGGGCGACGGCAGGAAAGCTCTTGAAAAGATCTCGCTTCTTCTGGCCTCGGGTGAGGAACCCATACGGCTGCTCGCCCTCATCCATTCCCAGTGGGCTCTGGCGGCCATGGCCGCATCACTGCTTTCCAGGGGAAGGACCGAGCAGGCCATGATCTCCGCCCTGGGCATCAGCCCCTACAGGGCCAGGTGGGTGATCTCGGCATCCGCACACTGGAGGGGAAGGGAGTACGCGCCCATCGCCGACGCATTCAGTGAAGCTGACTTCAGGTTGAAAAGGGGGTGGGATCCAATGGCGGCCATGACTCCCGTTGTCGTCGCCTTGACATTGCCCCGGGATTGACAGACAATTATCTTTGATTGCGGTTTTGCTTTTGTCCGCCCGATTGTTCGTGCTCTCTATAAGGAGGGAAAATGGCCGAAGTGCTTGAAGCAAGAATCCAGAAGCTGCTGGATCAGCGCCTGGAGTTGGTGGATCGTCTTTCCAACCTCGACTCTCTGAAAGACGAAACGAACAGCCGTGTCTATGTTCGTATCAAAAAGGACTATGAAGCCCAGCTGGATACCGTTCTGGGGAGCATAGGCGAGGAGAAGGGCGCCCTTGTATCCAAGGTCGACGAACTCTCCTCCAAGATCGACAAGCTCGAGAAGAGCCACCAGGAACAGTCCGACGCTGTAGACGAGCTTCAGATTCGTGCCAGGCTTCGTGAGCACGATGAGAACGATCCCGATTTCCAGAAGAAACTGGACATCGTAAAGAACGAACGCAACAAGACCGCGAACGAGCTTGACCTTCTCCGCTCCGAACTCGGCGAACTCCGGAAGGTCCTTCGCGATGTGGACGATGCCACAGCCGGCCGTGCCGCCGCTGCCGCCGGAGCATCATCCAAAGCCGCCACCGAGGAACCCACAGATTCCATTGACGAACTCGACCTCGAGGACGACGAGGAACTGGAAGAACCTGCGACCGCCGATGGCGTCAAGTGCCCCTCCTGCGGTCACCCCAACCCGGCGCAGAACCCCTTCTGCGAAGAGTGCGGGGCAGCTCTGGGCGCTGAAGACGACGAGTTCGCCGACGATTTCGACCTCATCGACGACGACGAACTTGACCTTTAGATGATTCGAAGGTACGTCAAAGGGCGGCCCACCGGGCCGCCCTTTACCGTTTCAGAAGCAGCTCGAGGATCTGGACCGCGTTGAGCGCTGCGCCCTTCCTGACGTTGTCGGCCGTGACCCAGAACTGAAGCACCCTGGCATCGGAAGGGTGGTTTCTCAGCCTGCCGACCCAGACGGGGTCGGTGCCCTCGACGGCCACGGGCTGAACACCCGTTGCCGAAACCCCGATCCCCTTCGATCCAAGAAGTGCCCGTCCGGCGTCGCCGCTCGACACAATGTCGCGGAAGCGCACCGTGACGCTCTCGGTGTGACCCACACCAACGGGAACCCTGGCAGCTGCGGGGAAGACGGGAAAATCCATCTCCATGATCTTCACGGTTTCCCTGACGAGCTTCGTTTCTTCGGTCGTGTAGCCCGACTCCCCGGTTTCGCCGATCTCGCATACTACGTTCCGGTGAAACCGGTTTACGGCCGGAGCCCTTTCCTCGTCGGCCTCAAGGGCGGCCACACCCCTTGCGCCGGCGCCGGAAACCGACTGATAGGTCGAGACCGATACCCACTCGATGGGGGAAAGGCGGGCAAGCGGCGCCAGAGCCGTGACAAGCTGAATTGTGGAGCAGTTGGGGTTCGCTATGAGGCCCGGTTCGTCGGGTATCGCGTGGGGGTTGACCTCGGGAACCACGAGGGGCACTTCGGGAGACATGCGAAAAGCCGAAGAGTTGTCTATGATAACCACTTTCCTGAGAAGGCATGGGGGAACCCATTGAAGGGCCACCCCCGAACTGGTCGCTCCGAAGAGCACGGTGCCCTTTTCCAGAGCCCCTGGGTTTATTATTTGAACGGGTATGGATTCGCCGTGAAAGGAGACCGTTCTGTCCGGACCGCCACGGGAAGCAAAGGCGAGAAGCCTTTTTACAGGAAGGGACCGCTCCTGAAGAATCTCTATCATTTTCGACCCGACAAGGCCGGTGGCTCCCACAACTCCCACCGTAAGCACCGGTGTGTCCTCCTTCTTCCAATTCAGCTGTTCTTCCTTGCAGCGGCAATGATAATGAACACGGGATGCTCCGGCATAAGAACGGCGCAGCCCGTGATCAGGACCGAGCAGCCCGGCACATCCCCCTCCCTGATGCGCCAGACCCCTGTGATCCCCCTCATTGCCCGCACGAGCGGAGGCCATCCCTCACCGGTGAGGATCCCCCCGGGGCTCGCTGAGACCAGTGATGTCCGGTACAACCCGGCGAACTGCCAGGCCGACGCTGATCTGCGGGGCCTTCTTGAACGTGTTCTCAGAAGCGAGGGCGTTCCGGTTGAGCTCACGGCGCTTATCTGGGTGGAATCCAGCTATTCCCTGGGAAGCTACTCAACGGCCGGTGCCGCAGGTCCGTGGCAGTTCATGGGTGGCACTGCCCGTTCGTGCGATCTTCACATGGCGGACCGCGTTGACGAGAGGTATTCCTGGGTGGCCTCGACCCGTGCCGCTTCCAGGTACCTCGACTACCTCCACGGGATGTTCGGTGACTGGCAGCTCGCAATTGCGGCATACAACTGCGGCGAGGGCGCCATGCAGCGTGCGCTTTCCGGCGGTCAGGGCGGTCTTTCCGAACTGGGGCTCCCCCGCGAAACCTCAACGTTCGTACCCAGGTTCGCCAGCGCCCTTGAAGCTTACAACCAGCTCGGGGAGCCGGGCGGGGGGCTTTCCGTGATCATCGTTCCGCCGGGTCTCGACCTCCGGGTCCTGGCCGCTGAAACCGGAATCGATCCGGACGTTCTCTCCAACCTCAACAGGGGGTTCCTTGCGGAGATAGTTCCCGGAGTGCGTGAGGGCTGGGAAGTGGTGGTTCCCACAGACAAGGCCGCCGAAGCGTTTCGGGCCGCGTGGGCCGTCGAACCCTCACTCTATCTCGTAAGGGAAGGCGACGACTGGGACAACATCGCCCAGGCCACGGGGGTTGAACAGCAGGACCTTTCGCTTGCGAACGGAGCTGATGAACCAGTCCCCGGAACCTATGTAAGCCTTCCCGAAAGCGAACGACCTCCCGTAAACACCAGGGCTGCGGAAGCATCGGGTTTCTACAGGTACACGGTCAGGAGCGGCGACACTCTTGGAGGGATCGGCGCCGGGGTGGGCGTCTCGTCCAGGGAGGTGGCCCAGTGGAACGATATCGCCGCGAACGCCACGATCTTTCCCGGGCAGGTATTGATGCTCCGGGGAACGCCATCAGCGGGTTCGACCCCATCCCCCGGAACCGTCACCGGGGGGGGCCGCGTAACACACACCGTAGCGTCCGGAGACACGATGTGGGACCTGTCGAACAGGTACGGAGTTCCGGTGGAGCAGATCCAGAGTCTCAACAATAAAAGCGGTTCGTCACTGAGCATAGGCGAGGTTCTCATCATAAGACCGGAGTAGGGGATCATGGCGCTTTTCAAATCCAAATCGCAGAGAATCCTGAAAAAGGCCAGGGACATGGCTGCCGACGACATGGTTGACCAGGCGGCAGTTCTCATTGAAGAGGAGATAGAAGGCATTCTTGAGGAGAAGGATTCGGCCCGGCAGGTCGTTCCTTTCCTGATGGACATAGGCCACCCCGACCTGGCTGCCAGGCTCTCCGAACGGATCATCAAGGCCCACTCCGACCTCAGACCCGGCGTGGTCAAGATGCTGGAGGAGAAACTCTCGCAGTTCTCCCGGTCCACCGAGCTTCTCAAGGTCCTGTGGAGACTGAGGCTTCGAAGCAAGGACTACAACGGGATGCTCGAGCTGCTCTCCACGG
Source organism: candidate division Hyd24-12 bacterium UBA6080 (assembly GCA_002436025.1). Taxonomy (GTDB): domain Bacteria; phylum Fermentibacterota; class Fermentibacteria; order Fermentibacterales; family JCC-6; genus UBA6080. The sequence goes on along the minus strand of DIXM01000013.1, from coordinate 175,357 downwards.
TTGACCGCCTGACGGAGTCAAGGTTCACCGATTCGATCGAAAGCGCCTATCAGGCCCAGGCCAGGTTCCCCGGCGAAGAGCTGAAGAACACCGAGCCATGCATCGCAATGGCTGTCGTCCTTCACCGCAAGGGAAGGCCTTCCGAGGCCGTGGACGTTCTTGTGAACGCAGCGGAGAGGTCATCGTTCCCCGACGAGAGCCTGGCCAGGCTCAGCGGCTGGATAGCCACCCGCACCGGGGGCACCGACATGGATGTCAACCTGGGGCGCATAAAGATACTAGTGGCTCTTTCCGACAACGAACGGGCCCTCTCGGAGCTTTCCACACTGCTGATGGCCGACCGTGAGATTATTGAAAAAGCCATAGCCATAACCGAGAAGAGCCTTATCCCCACCGACAACACCGGCAAGGCGTCCATCGCACTGGCCAGGCTGATGTCGGCGGCCGGCAGGACCAACGACGCATGCAATGCGCTCGAGGCACTGCTCGAGCGCGAGGTGGATCCCAACTCGCTTGAACAGGCGGTGGCGGGGGTTGTCATTGGCGCCCCGGGAAGCGCAAGGGCGCACCTTCTCCAGGCCAGACTGAGGATATCCAGAGGCGAGACGACACAGGGCATGGAATCCCTTGCGAAGGTCTTCGAGTGTGCCGACCTCGACCAGGCTCCGGTGGCTGAAGTCTGCCGAAGCGTGATTGAGAAGGGGATGGACAAGGATGGCAGGGTTTCGCGGAAACTGGGTGAATTCCTCGTAGAGAAGGGATCGGTCGAAGACGCGGTCCAGATCATCCTCTACCTGCTCGAACAGGATCCGGACTGGGTGTTCAACCAGATACAGAAGCTTCTCCAGAAAGACAAGAGCAACGCTTCCGTCCTGATCCTGCTTGCGGTCCACAAGCTTATCGGGGGCAGGGAGGGCGAGGCCGGCGCGGCCCTGCAGCACCTTGCCTCGAGAAAGGACCTCAAGTCCAGATCGGACATGGCGGTGATCCTCTCCCGGCTATCCCATCTCATGGTGAAGTACCCCAGACTGAGGCGCTTCAGGGCTTCCATATCGGGGGGGATCGGCGATTCGCGGGAATCGGCGGCGGACTGGCTGGCCCTGCTGCTGTCGGGTGAAAAGGTCAGCGATGCAGGCCTTCTCGAGATCATCGACAACGGGCTTGCCCGGAACAGCGCCCGTGAGTTGCTTGAGTGCGGTTTCACGCCGGCGACCCCGGCCGGATACCTTGTACAGGCCACGGCCGCGGTTGCGCTTGAAGATGCCGCAACGGCTTCTCCGGCCATGGCCGAGGCCGTGCGGGAACCCTCCCTTGCGTCCAGGGTGGCAGACCTTGTGTCGGACATGAGGCTCAGCCTGCTTCACAGGACATCAGCGGAAAACTTCCTGCCTGCGCTGAACGACTTCGGCAGGGGAGACGTGGTGGCCAAACTGCTCCCTCTCCTGGCTGAACCGGGAGCCCGGGCGGACTGGATGGATTCACTGGCCACCAGGGTGGATACGGGCGATCCACTTTCAACGGCATTTTTCAGGCTGGAGTATTTCATCGAGGAGGGGCACTTCGGTACCGCGGCCGTTTCGGTCGAGAGCCTCGAGATACCCGAGGGTTCCGTTGCTTCCCTGGCGGCGGGCTGTCGTGCAACCGCCACGGGAGACCGCGCTCAGGCGGTCAGCCTTCTCTCTGCCGCAGCCGGTGACACCGGAACGGCTTCACTTGCAAGAAAGGTCCTCGAGTCCCTTGCGGGCGGGGAGACATCGGGGCTCACCACCCTTGCACTTGCCAACTCCCTGGTGAACACCGGAGATCTGACGGGCGCTGCGGGCGTTCTTTCCAAATGTCTCGATTCTCCCGATGTGAAGGCTTTTCTTGAGGAGAATGCCCCCGCTCATGTGGAGTCCTGGGAACTCTGGAAGCTTCTGGCCCTTTCAAGGCTTCTTGCCGGGGATGTGAAGGGTTTTCGAAGTGCCGCCTCGACAGCACTCGAGAGAAACCCCGCTCCCGCAGGCGAACTTTCATCCGCCGCCATCGGTTACGCCACCGGGAAGCTGGACGCCGAACTGCTTCTTTTCGGCGTTTCCACAGCTGTAAGGCACTCCACGGGGCAGGATGTTTCCGGTGCCGCGTGCGATGCCCTCAGGATCGACCCGGACCTGTTTGAACAGGTAGCGGTGCTTGAGCTTGCCGACCCCCGGGTCAGGGCCCTGCTTGGCATTGTCTCGGCGGATTCCCAGCTCTTCCATGAAGCCTGCGCTCCCCCGGACATCCATCCACCGGTTGAGTCCGTTGAGCAGTGCATTGAACAGTGGACCACCGAGGGGCTTTACCAGCCCCTGCATTCGCTCATGCAGACCTGTGCAGCTTCGGACCTTTCGGCCCAGGCCCACGCAATAAGGGTTGTCCTGGCTGGCAAGGGGTACCCTGAGATCGACGAAGAGCTTTTCAATGACGCCGGATCGGATGATTCGCTCAGGCTGGATTTCTGGACCTCGGTGGAGTCCGACGGGTTCATTGCGAAGGGGCTCTCCGAGTTCCTTCCCCCCGATGCTGCAATGAGAGCCGATGAAGCCGGGGCCGCGGCGGCCGCACTGGCACGTTCCGGCCTCGACGGCGAGACCGTGATGGGGTTCGCCATGAGGCTCGCCGATTCGGGTGACGCAGACCTCTCGGAAAAAGCCGCACTTCTGGTGGACAGGGCCGTTTCTCTGACCGGTGCACAGGCCACCCCCGGTTTCATCAGGCTTCTCGTTGCCGCGGGAAGGACCCGGGAGGCCTTCAAGGCTGCCCGGGGCGATGACTCCCTTCTGGCTCAGTTGAGGGAGTCCGTGGCCCTGATGGCCAAATCCGTACCCTCCGATGAAGAATCTCTCTGGGTCTCGGGCAGGAGGGACGCGGCCTGCGCGGGCTGGCTTTGCCTTTACAGGAACACCGGCGATCCGGTCCATCTGGAAAGGCTTCGCTGGGCTTTTTCCCAGATGGGGCTTCCGATGGAGAAGGCCGCTCTTGAAAGACTGATGCAGGAAAGACATCCCGCTCTTTACGCCGCGCAGGGCGCAGATCACGACCGGAGCTGGACCATAAGCGATCTTTTAATTGACAAATGGAACAGGGGACGGGGGAGGACCAATGGCAGATAACCAGATGACCGTTGAGCAGCTTCTCGTGGCGCTGGGGCAGGCCATGCTTCAGATGTCCGGGAAGATGGATGTGCTTGCGGAGAAACTTGATGCCGTCAGGAGCGAGATCGCCGGGGCAAAACCGCCCGCGTTGCCCGGAGAGGGCTTCTTCGAAGCCCAGTTCGGAAGGATGGAAGAAGCCGTGTCCCGGATCGCCCACGGTTCTGAATCCTCCCCTGAACCATTCGATCTTGCTCCGATTGCGGAAGGGCTTTCAAGGCTCGATGCCTCCATCGAAAAGCTTGGGGCGGGCGTTGGAGAGAAACTCGATGCGGTTCGTGACCAGGTCGCGAAGGCCGAGTATCCGGCGCAGCCCGGTGAGAGCTTCTTCGAAGCCCAGTTCGGAAGGCTCGAGGAAGCTGTGTCCCGCCTGACGACGATTGGCGGAGGTTCGTCCGGCTCCCATGACGAAGGCTCCCTTGCACAGGGGCTTTCCGAGCTTGGGGACAGGCTCGAAAAGCTTCTGTCGGAACTGAACGCCTCCGTTTCGGAGTCCACCCGGAACAGCGCCCTCAACTTAACCGAGGCCTCGGGCTTCATTATTGACGCCATCGGTTCGATCCCCGATTCGGTGCGCACCATGCATGATTCGCTTGCCGGGAAGGCGGAGAGCATCAGGACCGAAACCGCTGCGAACCTTGAGAAGGCCGAAGAGTCCCGCAGGAACACCGAACAGGTCCTGAACGACCTGACCAGGGTCGGGGAGAAGACCGGTGAAGCCATCGAAGCAGTGAAGAACGAGCTTTCGACAGGGCTCGGGAAGAACACCGCCATTCTTGCCGGGATGCAGGAAGTCACCGAAAGATTTGCCGGAAAGGCCATGGAAGAGGGCATAAGCTCGTTGAACCGAAGCGCCATACACCATTACAACACGGGCGAGTACGAGGCCGCCTCCCTTGACCTCAAGGAAGCCATAAACCTCGACGCCGGCAGGGCGGAGGTGTGGTGCAACCTGGCCCACGTTCAGGCCGCGAAGGGTGAGGAGAGCGAGGCCGAAGGGTCATTCAGGAAGGCGCTCGAGCTCAAGCCCGACCTCGACCAGGCCGTATCGGGACTCGGGGTGCTTCTTCTTGCTGAAGGCAGAACAGGTGAATCGATCTCCTTCCTCGAGAAGTTCATGACTGATGAGACCCCCTCCGTGAGGACCATGATCGCCTACAGCAGGGCGCTGGCCTCGTCGGGCCGTCATGCCGACGCCGTGGCCACGCTGGAAAGGGCCGCTTCTCTCGCGCCAGGCAACCCCGATGTGAAGGCGGAACTTGCGGCATACACCGGGGACGGAGCGAATTGAGGAGGGGCGCCGGGCTGTTCCTGCTCTGTCTTTTCGCGGGGTGCGGCAGCGTTTCGGTCGAGACCGGGCCTGAAAGTCCCGAAGCCCGCTGCGCAAGGTTCAGGGCTTCCGCTGACAGCCTCTGCGGCCTTGGTCTTTACGGCCCTGCCACGGAAGCGTATGTGGATGCTGCACTTGCCCTCGAACCCGGAAACCCGCAGAGGATGGAACTTGCAGGCGTTGCAGCCGCGGTCTGCCCGGGGCCGAACCATGAAGTGGCGGCCCTGCTTCTTGAAAACCCCGATTCAGTGATGGTGTTCCAGGCCCTGCGTCTGGGTGGTGCCTTCGCCGCCCTGGAGCTTCAACAAAGGATACTGTCCCGAAGCACACCTCACTCCGAGTACGCCGCACTGGCAGCGGCCGAAGCCCTTGTGGAGGCCGGGATGCTTCATGACGCGGCTGCCTTTCTTTCCCACTCGGGAGACAACCTTCCCGGCGCTGCCGGAAACGACCACCTGATCCTCTCTTACAGGGTGGCTCTGGGCACGGGCGACACCGCCGCACAGGAAGCCCTCTGGCGAAGGGCGGAAACCCTCGACGGTGATGAGGTCCCTTCAGCTCTGCTTCATTACCGGGGAATGCACAGGCACGCCGCAGGCCTTTCGGGCTGGCAGGATGATCTTGCCGGATCAGTTGAGCTATGGCCGGCGGGCGACATCCACGGGGCGGCCTTCGAGGTCTTGAAGGAAACCCTTCTATCCGACCCTGAATTGGCCTCGAGAGTGGCCGAGCACTACTACGGCGGTGGCATGTGGAACCAGCTCAATGAGATAGCCCTTGAAAGCCGGAATCCACCCGCGCACCTTTACTACCTTGCCGCGAGAACCCGTGACAGGCTCGGGCGCTACGATGAGGCGATCAGCATGCTTTCGGAATACTACAGGCGCTGGCCACAGGGAGCCGATGCCCCCGATGCGGTGATCAACATTGCCAGAAGCAGGGCCGCGCTGGGCCAGGTTGACGAAGCGCTCGAACTCTTCGACCTTTACGAACGCTCATGGCCAGCCCATGAACGCATCAGCAATCTTCCCTGGTACCGGGGAAGCCTGCTTTTCGAGAACGCCCTCTATGAAACGTCGATACCGCACTTCCGCCAGACGCTTGCCCTGTACCCCGGGAATACCACTGCGGACGACGCGCACTTCTACCTTTGCCTTGCCCTTCTGAAAACAGGAGACCCCACGGCTCAGGGTGAACTGGCGAGTTTCATCGCAAGATGGACCGAAAGCGTCTATTCCCCCCCGGCACGGTTCTACTATGGCAGGCTTCTTCACCAGGCGGGAAATCCCGAGGGGCTGGTGGTTCTCCAGACCCTCATTGCCGACAAACCCGAGAGCCTTCCGGCGTTCTTCGCCAGGGAGTATCTTGGTCTGCCGCCCATGCAGCCCTCCTTCACATCCGAACCCCTTGACGTCTGGATGACACGCAACGACCGCGCCCCGGCCGTCCCTCCTTCGTCAGCCCTCACTGGCGCATTCCTTGTCGAGGCTGGAAGACGGGATTGGGCCATCGACCTCTTCCGCGAAGCGGAGACTGAAGTTGGAGGAGCCTTCCGCCTCGGTCCTTTCTACGCCGAACACGGAGTCTGGGAACGGGGGCCGTGGGCGGCATACACCATGTGGAGCCTCGAGGGGTCCAACAGACCCCTTGAACTCTGGAGGCTCAGATATCCCAGAGCGTGGGGGGAGGAGGTGGAATCCGCCTGCGGAAGGTACGGACTCGACCCTCTCCTCGTCTTCAGCATCATGAAACAGGAGAGCGGCTTCTCACCCGGGGTCTATTCCACAGCCGGGGCAAGGGGTCTTCTTCAGATGATACCCAGCACCTCCGAGTACGTGGCGGACCGGTGGGGATGGGAACACTTCAGTCCTGATGCCCTTTACGATCCCTCGGTTTCCATCGAGTACGGGACCGCGTGCATTTCCGCCTACTCCGAAGAGATGGGCGGAGGGGTCTTCGAAACTCTGGCAGCGTACAACGGCGGCCCCCACAACGCGGTTCGCTGGGGCGCCGGTACCGCGCTGCCGGAAGAGTTCTTCTCCAGGATCACGTTCAACGAAACCAAGAAGTACGTGGAGATGGTCTTTCACAACTACACCATCTACAGGGCGATATGGCCCTGACATGCATGTGGACACGAAGCGGGTCTCTAGTTAGGGTTCCCGGGACGGATTCCCGGCGGTGGTCGCTCTACCCGGCGGGAAGAGGTGTGTTGTGATCGTGGCAGTGGGAGTACACATCGTAGACCTTGAGGACTTCAAGAAAAACCTCACGGACGAATTCGTAAGCTGTGTTTTCCTGCCCGATGAGACAAGTTATGCGGTGAGCAGGGCCAGAAGACACGAGAGCTTCGCCGGCAGGTTCGCGGCGAAGAAAGCTGTGATCACCGCTCTGGGCGTTGATGAAAGCGGGACTGACCTCAGTCTCAGGGATGTTGAGGTACAAAGGAACAGCGGGTCGGGCGAAGTGGGTATCCGTCTGCACGGAAGGGTCGCCGCACTCGCACTGATAAGGCATGTCGGGGATGTGAGCGTTTCCATAAGCCATTGCGGAACGAACGCCGTGGCGATAGTGGTTCTTTCAGCCGCACAGAACGGAAGGGGCAGCCTTGAGCAACATCGGAAGCTATGAGCAGAGACTGAAGGATTTCGACTGGAGCATCGCGAAAAAGGTCCTGGACTGGAAAGAGGGCGAGCTTCTGAACATCGGCGCCATCTGCTCCGACAGGGTCTGCGCCCGGGGTGGGGCCGACAGGACGGCCATGATCTGGGAAGGCTTTGGAGGGAAAAAGAAAACTTTCACCTTCGACGACATAAGGGTCTACTCCAACGGTTTTGCCCAAATGCTCGAGTCACTGGGCATCAAGCCCGGCGACCGCGTCTGCGTCTTCATGGACAAGATCCCCGCCCTCTACATCTCCTTCCTGGGCGTCCTGAAGATGGGCGGGATCGTTCAGCCCCTTTTCAGCGCGTTTGGTGACGAATCACTCGAGGTGAGGCTCGCGGGGGCAGGGACGACGGCCATCCTGACCACACAGAAGCATGTGAAGAAGGTGAGGGCCATACAGGACAAACTGCCCAACCTGAAGCATGTGGTCGTGGTTGAGGGTGACCAGGGCAAACTCAGGGAGGGCGAGCACTTCTACGATTTCGAGACCGCCCCGAGGGTGGAAGCCTTCAATGTTTACAAATCCGACTCTGAGACCCCGTCGGTGCTCCACTACACCTCCGGCACCACCGGGCAGCCCAAGGGCGCCCAGCACGTTCACGGCTCGGTCATGGGCCAGGCCCTCACGAGCCAATGGGTCCTCGACCTCAGAGAGGATGATATCTACTGGTGCACCGCCGATCCGGGATGGGTTACGGGGACCAGTTACGGGATCATCGGTCCCTGGAGCCTTGGAGTGACCCAGTGCGTGCTCGATTCGGGATTCACGTCGGCCAGGTGGTACCAGTTCGTCCAGGACAACAAGGTTACGGTATGGTACTCAGCACCCACGGCCATCCGTTCACTGATGCGCGACGGGGATGAGATCGTGAAAACGTTCGACCTCTCAAGGCTCCGCCACCTCGCTTCGGTGGGCGAGCCCCTGAACTCCGAGGCCGTGATCTGGAGCGAGAAGGTGTTCGGTCTTCCCTTCCACGACACTTTCTGGCAGACCGAGACAGGCGCGATGATGATAACCAACTACCCCGGCATGAAGATAAAACCCGGCTCGATGGGCAAACCCTTCCCGGGCATCACCGCAACGGTGCTTGACCTCAAGACACACAGACCTGTCACCGAACCTGGCGTGGTCGGGCTCATCGCCTTCAGGCCCGGTTGGCCCTCGATGTTCAGGGAGTACTGGGAGAGGCCCGACCTTTACCGCAGCAAGTTCCCCGGCGCTCCATCAAACGCCACTCCCGCCGAGCTCAGGGCAAACCAGGACCTGTGGTACGTTTCGGGCGACAGGGCAAGCATCGACAAGGACGGCTACTACTGGTTCGTGGGGCGCGACGACGATGTGATAAACACCGGCGGGCATCTCGTGGGCCCCTTCGAGGTCGAATCGGCCCTCATCGAGCACGAGGCCATCGCCGAGGCGGCGGCCGTGGGCAAGCCCGACGCGGTCAACATGGAGGTGGTCAAGGCTTTCGTAACCCTTAACCCTGGCTTCGAACCCAGCGACGACCTCGAGCTTTCCATAATGAACTTCATCAGAAAGAGGCTTTCGCCCCTGGCCATGCCCCAGGAGATCGAGTACCTCGAAAAGCTTCCCAAGACCCGCTCAGGCAAGATCCTCAGGCGTTACCTGCGGGCCCTGGAGTGGGGTGAGGACACCGGCGACCTTTCGACCCTCGAAGAAGACTGAGAATAAACTGCCATAAGGGAAAGGAAAAGAAAATGGCCGAAATGAAGGACGTGATCCTGCAGTACGTGATAGGCGAGTACGTTGACGAGGACGACGAGCAGGATGTCGGCTATGACACCCCGCTCATCTCATCGGGTCTGGTGGACAGCTTCTCCATGGTGTCGCTCAAGGTCTTCCTCGAGAAGAAGTACAGCATCAAGCTTCCCGACGACGAAGCCACCCCCGAGGCCTTCGACACCGTGACATCCATCTGCCGCCTGGTGAAAAAACACCAGGGCTGACAGGAGGCGTCGAATGGCTTACAGCGACAAGGCAAGGGCCGCCTTCAACTCCGAGATCGATGCGATAAAGGAGAAGGGGCTCTACAAGGAGAAGCGTTTCATCAGCTCCCCGCAGGACGCCGAGATACTGGTCGAGTTCCCCGAGGGCGCGGAGAAGAAGAGGGTCCTGAACTTCTGTGCCAACAACTATCTCGGGCTCTCCAGCCATCCCGACGTGGTTGCCGCAGCCCACAGGGGCCTTGACGAGCGGGGCTACGGGATGAGCTCGGTCCGCTTCATCTGCGGCACGCAGGACATCCACCGTGAGCTGCAGAACAAGGTATCGAAGTTCCTGGGCATGGAGTCGACCCTGCTCTTCCCATCCTGCATGGACGCCAACTCCGGGGTTTTCGAGGCGATCCTCAGCCCACAGGATGTGATAATCGCCGACCGCCTCATCCACGCGTCACTGGTCGACGGCATCAGGCTGTGCTCGGCCGAGTACGACACCTTCAAGCACATGGACATGAAGCACCTCGAGAACAAGCTCATCCTTCATCAGGACAAGCGCAACAGGCTTGTGGTAACCGACGGCGTGTTCTCGATGGACGGCGACCTGGCGCCCCTCGACGAGATGTGCGCCCTCTGCGACAAGTACGACGCCATGATTCTCGTGGACGAATCTCACGCGTCGGGCTTCATCGGCAAGACCGGCCGCGGCACACACGAGCATTTCGGCGTGATCGACAAGGTCGACATCATCACCACCACGTTCGGCAAGGGCCTTGGCGGCGCTTCCGGTGGCTGCGTTTCGGGAAGAAGGGAACTTGTTGAGCTCTGCCGCCAGAAGGCAAGGCCCTACCTGTTCTCAAACTCCATGGCCCCATGCATCGTTGCGGCCTCGATCACCGTGATCGACCTGGTCTCATCGAGCACCGAGCGCCGGGACAAGCTCGAGCGCAACACGGAAAGGTTCCGCAAGGGCATAACCGAGGCCGGGCTCTGTATTCGCGAGGGCGAGACCCCCATCGTTCCCGTAATGCTCTTCAACGCCAAGCTGGCCAACGACATGTCCCGCGACATGTACGCCGAGGGCATCTACGTGATAGGCTTCTTCTTCCCTGTGGTCCCCGCCGGGGCCGCAAGGATAAGGGTACAGCTCTCCGCCGCCCACGAATTCCACCACATCGACAAGTGCGTGGAAGCCTTCCGCAAGGTGGGGGAGAAGTACGGCATCCTGGGGCTGGACAAGAACGGCATCATCGCCAAGTACGGCATGTAGCCCCGACCCGAAAAGCCGGGGGCGCACCCGCGCCCCCGGTTTCATTATATTCCGGCCGCCGGGGAACACCGGCATCAATTTTCCTTACAGAAAGCTTGCGGTTGCCGTACTCCGGCGCGGGAAGAGGAACGGATGTCCAGCAGAATCCTGGTCGACCTTGCGAAACTCATGAAAGTCAGGGATGACGAAGGCCTCATGAAGCGGGAGCGGGTCATACAGTCCGCACAGGGAGCCGAGATAACCGTTGCCGGCGGGAAAAAGGTCCTCAATTTCTGCGCCAACAACTACCTTGGCCTTGCCAACCATCCCGAGGTCGTGGAAGCTGCGGCGCAAACCCTCATGACCAGGGGCTTCGGCCTCTCCAGTGTCAGGTTCATCTGCGGCACGCAGGACATCCACCGCGAACTCGAGAGAAGGACCGCCGAGTTCCTGGGAACCGACGACGCCATCCTGTACTCATCCTGTTTCGACGCCAACGGAGGGGTCTTTCAGCCCTTTCTCGACGAGGAGTGCGCCATCATCGCCGACCAGCTCAACCACGCCTCGATAATCGACGGGGTGAGGCTGTGCAAGGCACAGCGCCACGTTTACAGCCATTGCCACACGGGCACAGGCCTTCGGAACTTCGACGGCAGGGAGCTTCCCGGCCTCGAGGACATATTGATGCTCGACAGCGTGCGCAACGCCAGGTACAGGCTCGTTGCCACCGACGGCGTCTTCAGCATGAACGGCGACATCGCCCCGCTCGACGCCATAGTTGACATGTGCGACAAGCACGACGCCCTGCTCATGGTGGACGACAGCCACGGAACGGGCTACATCGGCAGGACGGGAAGGGGTTCGCTTGAGCACCACGGTGTCCTGGGCAGGGCCGACCTCGTCACCACAACCTTCGGCAAGGCGTGCGGCGGCGCAAGCGGCGGCGTCACGGCCGGAAGGAAGGTTCTGATCGAATGGCTCAGGCAGACGTCGCGCCCCTACGTGTTCAGCAACACAATGGCCCCGCCGGTTGTGGGAGGCACGCTCAAGGTGCTTGACATCATCCAGCGCAGCACAGAACTGCGCGACAAAGTCCACGGGAACGCCGCATACTTCCGCAGCGGGATCAAGAAGGCAGGTTTCTCGATAATCGACGGCGAGACCGCAATAGTCCCGATCCTGTTCGGCATGTACCCGAACGACGCAAATCTCGTTCAGCAATTCGCCGATGACCTTCTTGAGGAAGGCATCTACGCCATCGGCTTCTTCTACCCGGTGGTCGCAAGGGGACAGTCACGCATCAGGGTACAGCTCTCAGCAGCCCACACCCGCGAGCACCTCGACATGGCCATCGCGGCCTTTGAGAAGGTCGGGAAAAAGCACGGGATAACGGGATAACCGAAACACCGTCTCCTACGTCGCCACGTTCCGAAGGCACCACATGCCCAGGAACCTGTCGGAAAGATGGTAGCCCCCCTTTTCGTCCTGTGAGGCATGGTCGTGCTTCAGAAGGTAGAGCAGGGCGCTCTTCGCCGTGGAAGGCGATGAGAAGCCGTACTTTCTGACCATGTCCCCTGATGTGGGCTTAAAAAGCGTGCCTTCGAGGGCAATGGCCCGAAGCATCTTCCTGGGCTGGTCGGGAAGTGAGTTCCACAGGGTTGCGTAAGTGCCGCTCTCCCTGTCCAGGAGAAGTGAAACCGCGGCTTCAAGGTCGCTCTCGGAGGCAGTGTGCCCGGAGATGTCCCAGAGGGCCGAGCAGAGCATCTGGGTGTAGAAGGGGTGGCCCCCCGTTGCCTGTACGAGCATCCTTACCGTTCCCGGGGAGATCTTCTTGCCGCTTTGGTCGAATTCCCCTGTTATGAAGGGGCGCCAGTGGGCAAAGCCGATGGCGCCGACCGGGTAGTGCCCCGAACTCCTGAAGAGCGGGCTGCCCTTTTTTAAAAACATCTCGCGAAGAAGAGTGGCCCGGCTGCCGCAGAAGAACCAGGCCACTCCCGTCTCCTCCTGTATCACGCTTCGAAGAACCTTTTCGAGCTTCAGACCCGATATCTCCCTGATCTGCTGGAATTCGTCGAAGACGACAAGGACCGGTCTTCCCGGTTCCATGGCACTTATCCGGCCCGGCGCCCGAAGTATCTCCTCCACATCGGGCCCCTCGGGCCGGCTTCGGTCGCGCACCAGGGTGACCGTGGGCTTTCCCGATTCGTCGATGCCGAATGAGGGTGCAACACCCGAGAAAAGCTCCGCAAGCTTCCCGAGGGCACCCTTTCCCTTCTCCAGCGCGTAACCCGAGAGGGCCGAGGCGCACACCCTGCGAAAGTCCGCCTCGTCAACACACTTCCACACGTCGATGTAGAAGCAGATGCCCCCGGCTTCCCTGAGAGTGCTCATCACGGACTTCAGAAGCGAGGTCTTGCCGACACGCCGTTCCCCGTGGATGAATAGCCTCTCGTTGTTCTTCGCTGCCCTCACAAGCTCCCGAAGCTCGGTGACCCTGTTGCAGAACTGCCTGGCGCTGACGATGCCGCCGTACGAGAAAGGGTTTGCCATTTCATTCCCTTCGTTACGAGAAAGATGTTACGAAAGAAATGTAGTACATAATTCACTAACTGTCAATGAAATGATTTGGGAAACTTAGGAAAGACAGGCTCCGCCACTCACCAGTTCAGACCCTTGAGGAGTGCACACATGTCGGCTTCGTTCAGAAGGTCTGCCTCCCCGGGTTTCTCCAGAAAGGGGAGGACGTCCCGGCGCACCGCTGCCCAGTCGAGTGAGCGGAACCTTGTTTCAAGCTCTTTCCCGATGTCGATGCCGGCAACCCGTTCTTCGGGCCAACCGGTTTGCGCAAGGGCGTTCCGAAGCAGCACCATGTTCGGCGCTGGCCACCCCCTGCCGGAAAGGTACCACAGAAGGTCGTAGAAGTCGCGTCCCTTGGCGTACTCGCGCGTAAGGACGGCATGGACCTTTCCCGCCAGCAGCGATGAACGGTCGTGGTGTTGAAGACGAAGCAGTTGGAAAACACGGACGGTACTGACCTCGAGAACCGCTCCATCAGGGGGCCGTGTATCCACCTCGATCCTGATGGAGAGGTTCTGTTCCTTCCTCAGGGAGAGGCCAAGCTCATGTGGCAGCCCCGGGAACCGCAGCATCACTGCATGAACCGCTCCGGTCCCCCTTCTTCTTCCCGTATCAACCGCGTAGCCCTCCCTGGCAAGGACACCCGTGACCCTTTGCACCAGGGGCTGCAGTGAAAAGCCCGGTGCATCCCGTTCCAGTGAGAAGTCGAGATCCTCGCTGTACCTTGGCATGCCGTACAGGAATCGCAGGGCGGTGCCACCGCAGAATGCCAGGGGGATCATTGCCCCCGCGTCCTGCAGTAATGCGAGTATCCTGGATTGAAGGTACTCCCTCACGGGACCGACCGCTGAGGATGGCGAAGAAGTGGTCTCAACGATTCTTCGAAGCTCTTCCTTCATAGACCGTTCCCTTCAAGCTCATCGATCACTGTCTCGGCGGCCCCCAGCATGCCCGGGCTGCCCCATCGCCTTGCGAACTGCCGAAGGACTGCTGCGGAAAGCTCACCATGTCCGGAAAGGCGAAGTTGCCTGATGTACTCCGGCGAGCCACCTCCGTGCTCCAGATACAACAGATCGAGAAGCGCCTTTTCCGGCAGGGCCATCCTGGCGCTTCCGCCTTCGGGCATCGGAGCGTTCTCGAAACCCCAGAGCAGATCGGGTTTCACATGACGCTGGATGAATGTGCCCAGGGGATTGGTGTGAATTCCCGGACGGCCCGGGGTGACCGAAGTGATCGCTTTCACCCCCTCGGGGATGACTCCATGCCAGGAAAGCGCCGACTGACAGCTCACATAGGACCCGGGCGACAGGGCGTTCGCCACCACGAAGGGCGACGGGGTTTTCGTGCGGTACGGGGGGGCAATGGTGTAGAGCCCACGGCGCAGCATGATCAGCCGCCCCTCGCTCACCCAGCGGGAGAGCTGGGCGCGGATACCCTGCGGCGAAACGTCACCGGCGAGAAGGTGACCGGTGCTGAAAACCGGTTCATCTCCCGCGATCGCAATCAGCTCGTTGAATTTCATGGCAGTATCATAACAAAAACGTTAAGATGCTGCAATGAAAAGAAGGCCTTCCCTCTCCACTACCAAGTGTTCACAAGGAACAGCGCCAGAAGAAGCACTGTGGGGATTGCGCCCCTCCTCAGTATCGATTTCGTCAGCACACTCTCGGGAGTCCCGTTCCACACCCTGAAAAGGGGGATCAGCACCAGCAGGGGAAGCAGAGAGGGAAGCAGGGCGCCCAGGATGAATGCCGAAGCCCACACCGCATGGACCCCCGTGACACCCATGCCCGCACTGATGCTGCCAAGGAGAAGGCCGAAAATGGATTGGGCAGCCTCATACCCCACGATCCAGAAATAGAGAACAGGCATGATCAGTACAACTGCCGATAGTGGACCTCTTCTGCCCGAAACACCGTAGAGGAACCCGCCCGTCATCAGAAGCGCCGGTGGAAGAAAGAGCTGAAAAAGCATGTCCCAGCCCATAATGGTTGTTCTCATCAACATGAAGACCCTGCCGAAAAACACCTCGACGAACAGCCACACCAGTATCCAGGCTACCGCAATCCGGGGAAGGATCTTTACCGCTGCGATCCGGGAGGGGGCGATGGGCAGTGACCTGAGATACTCCATCGCCCCGTCGCGGTGCTCCCGACTGAACATGGAGTAAGCCAGGACAAGCAGGGTCGCGGCGAGTGTGAACAGGCCGCCGTAGAACATGTGATGGGTCAGACTCGCTCCACCGTCCAGTCTGACGTTGTTGACAAGGTACACGGGGGGGATGAGAAGCAGGAACGCAAGCATTGCGCCGGTCTGTTTCAGTGTGTCCCATGTCTCCCTTTGAAGCAGAGCGGAGGTTTTCATCGGAGCCCCTTCCTTTTCTGGTGAACCCTGGCCATCAGCCCGGCAAGCACTCCCGGAAGTCCCGGGACTGAACTCATGTCTTTGAACTGCGGGTTTTCCGCAAGGGCCTCGACACTCTCGTTGAGAACGATCCCCTCCCACCCCAGAAAGACCACGCGCTCCGCCAGGGGCACCATCTCACGGTAGTTGAGGTTCACCGTAACGACCGTCGGGTTGCTGTCGGCCATCGCTGAGACGATGGCTTCGAGGGCAAGTACGCGAAGGTACGGGTCAACGGAATGAAGAACCTCGTCCAGAAGGATCAGCCTGGGCCGGGTGGAGAGCAGAAGGGCAAGCTGAACAAGCACCCTCTGACCGGCGGAAAGCTCACTGATCACGGCTCTCTCCGAAATCGATGCCTTTTCGAGAAGGGGGAGGGGAGAGCAGTCAACACTGAACGACTCCTGGTGGATCCGTTTTGCCTCGGCCACGCGAAGCGACCGGTACATGCTCGAGCTGTCCGGCAGGAACCCGATGAGCCGCCTGGGATCCCTTTCGCCGGGCCAGCCGTAATCGACCGTTCCCTTTGTCGGGGCGAGAACCCCGGCAAGAACCCGCAGCACGGTGGATTTGCCGGCTCCGTTCGGCCCCGTGAGCATCATTGTCGTTCCCTCTTCGATGTCGAGGGAAATTTCTGACAGGACAGGCTTTCCACCGTAGCCGCAGGTCATGTTACTTATCCGTACCAAGGGCGGGTCTCCTTCCCAGCTCTTCGCTCAATGCGGCCTGTATCTCGGGCGGGGTCAGACCAAGTTCCACTGAACGGGCCACGAACTCGGCCGCAAGTTCGGCAAGCAGTTCGTGTCTTGTTTCAAGAACACTTTCCTGACAGTCCTTCACATAGAAGCCTGAACCCGCCCTGGAGATTAGGAAGCCCTCGGTTTCCAACTGGCCGTACACCTTTGCAATGGTGTTGGGGTTCACCGTCAGTTCTGTGGCAAGCTCACGGATGGACGCCATCCTGTGTTCGGGGGGAAAGGCGCCCGAAACGATCCCGAGCCTGATCTGCCTTTTCAGCTGTTCATAGACGGGTACCGGGGAATCCGGATCTACACGGAACATGCCCTGACCTCCTTACTGTACCACAATACTATTACAGTGGTACAGTTGTGTCAAGGCGACGCTGGCTGAAAACGAATCGTGGCAACCCCCCCGGAGGGGTGCTGGGTGACAGAAGCTCTTCGGAAAGCTTGGTGTTCATGGCTTTTTTCTCCAGAAAATACTGACCGGACACTTGACCAATGTATACTAAGAATGTATACAACGGCATGGGCAACGTTCAGGACCTGTTGAGGGGGGTTGTCGGTTTTCAATGGGACTCCGGCAATGCCATAAAGAACTGGGACAAGCATGATGTTTCCCGGAGTGAATGTGAGCAGGTGTTCTTCAATCTACCGTTCGTTGTGGTGCCGGACACTGCTCACGCAGATTCAGAACCTCGTTACCACGCTCTTGGCAGAACAGACTCGGGCCGTTGCCTTCTTCTGGTCTTTACGACAAGGGACGACCTGATCCGTGTGATTTCTGCCCGGGACATGAGCGTGAGAGAGAGACGAAGGTACGGAAGTGAAGAAGAAAAAGCGCATTCCCCGGTTTGAGACTGAAGCGGAGGAGAGGGAGTTCTGGAGAACCCACGACTCTTTCGACTACCTGGACTGGAGCGGGGCGGAAAGCGTTGTTCTCCCCAACCTGAAGCCTTCCACGAGATCGATCTCACTTCGCTTGCCGCTGTCCATGATCGAAGAACTCAAGCTTCTGGCAAACAAGAAGGACATACCTTACCAGTCGCTTTTGAAGGTGTATCTTGCCGAGAGGTTGAAGGAAGAGCTCGAGAACAGCCCGGCACAATCTTTTGGCAATTGTTAGCGTTATGCTGAAAGATGTGTGTATACACCCCGGACTAGAAACGAACAGTGACCATCCCCCCGGAGGGTAGTGGTGTGACCGAAAGCCCTTCGGCAGAGCCGTCAGTCTCGTGCAGCCAGGGTATGAGGAAGCCTGAAAGCCCGCCTATGGCAGCCCCCGCCAGCACATCCGACAGGAAGTGGTTCCCGCTCTCGATCCTGAGAACGGCCGTGGCTACCGCGATGCTCATGGACCCGACTGTTACAGGCGTTTTCCATGGGGAATCGGGGAAGCATCGCGAGAAAACGCGTGAGGTGAACACAGCCCCGTTGAAGGCACAGGCGGTGTGACCCGAGGGGAATGAGTTGAGGCGGTCGCCGCTTTCGATCCCTTCTTCGCAAGGATCGTCGAAGTACATGTAGGGGCGGTTCCGGTCAACAAGACCTTTCAACGTGTTCTTCAGGCCGCACGTGAGCATGACGGACTGTGCGTACATGACCCCAACGGTCAACCAGTCGCCTGTGTCGGCAGCCGCAAGGACCATTGGTGTTGCCATTGCCATCAGCTGTGCCACGGTTCCGGCGTCGTCCAGCCCCTGCGAGTAGGGTTGCATGGCCCAGCGGTCGAATGCGTTCACACCGGTTTCGTCCAGTGGGTAACCATTCCAGGGTGTCGTCCCCTCATTGCTCTCGAGCAGAATGCCTGTTACGAAAACTGAAGCACATACGGCGCTTGCGGGCAGGTCAACATCGCGCCCAAGCCTGTAGGGAAAGTCAGCCGCCGGACACGATTGGACTGCCGCCACTCCGAGAATGAATGCATGGAGAATTCTCATGATCTGCCTCCCAATTCCGGGGAATATGCCGGGAGAAGGTTTCGGAAGCACTTCGCACGGCTGTCTTTCTGTTTTATCTTACAGTGCGGTGAAGGGCAGAAGCGTTCACAGAGGAGGACAGCATGGCGACCTGGGGGATCAACTGGAGCGTTTTCAAGGTCTTCATTCTCATCGGTGTTGCAATGATCGTGGCGGGATTCCTTGTGAGCCCTGAGGCAAAGACCGACGACGGTCATCCCTTGAAGGTCTTTCTGTGGGCTTTTGGTGGTTTCTGGCTGGTCTCGGACCTGGCGCTCATCCTGGTCATCCGCTTCATGGCGGCCCGCCGGAAGAACGCCCTGGAGACATGGATGCCCGCGACGGCAAAGGTGCTTTCCGCCTCCGAGACCGGCACCTACATCAACAACCTGCCCAAGATCAGGTTCACCCTCGAAGTGACAAGCGACACCCACGGCGTGTACCAGGTCGAGCACAGGGAAGTGGTCTCATTTCTGCAGATCGCCACTTACGCTGCTGGAAGCGTCCATCCGGTAAGGGTTGATCCCGGCAACCCGCAGAAGATAATGTTCGCGGACTGATTGAAGCCCCCGCCCGGGTCTTGTGCAGGGGCAGGGGCTTCAGTGTTCGAATGAGGCTACTCCGGTATCCTCAGGACCTGTCCGGGGTAGATCTTGTCGGGATGGTTGAGCATGGGGCGGTTGGCCTCGTATATCTTGTTGAACTGAGTGGAATCGCCGTACACCTGCTTCGATATCGCAGAGAGGGTTTCACCCTTGGCGACGGTGTGGAAGCGGGTTTTGGCGGGCTTGTCCTTCATGGCCATCGCGGTCATCTCGTCGGTTACCCTGATGATACCCTTGACGTTCCCCGCGATGAGCATTGCCTTTTCCCTGTCCTCGTCGGTTGCGGGAGTACCCTTGAGGATCACACGATCATTGATGACAGCCACCTGGAGGTCCTTCACCTTCACTCCGTGGGTGCCGATCTTCTCCTGGATCTTTTTTGCCAGGGCTGCGTCTTCGCCCATTTCAGCCAGCTTTTCGCCGGCATCCTTGACGAAATCCAGTATTCCCATTTTACACCTCTCTCTCACGCTTTTACAATGACACCGAAGACTGAGATGATAAAACATTGATACCGGAAACGCAACTCCTGTTCCACCGGTTGAGGATCCTCCTGCAGGAATCCAACCAGCCTGTCTCAGTTTCTGCAGTTGTGGGAAGCGGTTTTCACAGCCTACCTCGCAATAACTATCCTTGCGGTCAGGGGTTCTTCCCCGAGGCTGGTCCCGACAAAGTAGACCCCCGCGGAAAGCCCTGTCACATCAAATGTTCCGCTTGTGGAGGAAAGGATCCTGCGGCCGGAGATGTCGTAGAGGCTCATGGATTCAGGGGAGATACCGTCTATGCTGACGTGTACCACTGCGCACGAGGGATTCGGGGTAACCGACAGAACAGGAGTTGCCGGGGCGGTGCCCTCGATCCCCAGCCAGTCAGTCAGGGCGGCCTGGGCGGTGAAGGCCAGGGCGGCCTTTGCGCACTGGGTCCCAAAGGGCCAGAACTCCTCATAGTTCTCGAGAATGTCGCTGTCCTGGTGGTAGTGGGGGTTGTCGTCGATGGCGGCCTCGATGCCCAGGAGCGCCGCGTAGCCCTTCTGCCAGAAGGGGGCGTGATCGCTGTAGGTGGTTCCGGGAGAGTACATCACGTCCAGTTCCAAATCGGGAACGTAAGTGCCCGCAACTTCGCTGAACATCCCCGCGATGAACTCGGATGTTGAGTTGTAGGGAACGAAGAGTGCCCTGTTGGACTCGGGACCGTAGAGTATCATGTCGAGGTTCATCACCGCCACGATGTTCTCGCCCAGGTTGTATGAGTTATCGGCGTAGTACTCGCTGCCGATGAGCCCGAGCTCCTCGGCGCCGAAGCATACGAAGCGCAGCGTGTTGGGGAACTCGTACTGGCTGAGTATGCGGGCTGCCTCGAGCACCGTGGCGCATCCGCTGGCGTTGTCGTCGGCTCCCGGTGCGAAATCGTAGGGCGAAGTGTAGGTGATGGCATCGAGATGGCCCGTGATAAGGATTATGCCGGGTTCCGACAGCGTGCCGGGAAGCTCGGCCTGAACGTTTGCTGACTGGTAGGGGTTGCCGTAGAAGGTGAAGTCGAACGTGTCGACCGCCACGGATTCGAGACCGTACGACTCGAACTTGCCGGCTACCCAGAACGCGCTCTCGAAGAACTGGGGGGTTATGCAGAGCCTGGTCTGGAAATCCTGCAGGTTCTGGATGTGTGACTTCAGGCTGTCTTCCTGGAGCTGTTCGATTATCTCCGAGACCATGTCGCGGCTTCCGCCGAAGGGGATCGGTACAGGCTCAAGAAAAGCGTTTCTGTTGTAGGGCCTGAGCGGGGTTATCTGCCTGATACCCTGATGTGCAGTGAGCGGCAGGGGAGAGAGGGGTTCGAAAACAGCTATGCCATCGCGGGAGAAGACCAGCAGGCCCGGAACCTGCGCGTTACCGTCGGCAAGATGGGCGATGTAAAGACCCTCGGCGCTTGCTGCCACGGTTTCACCCCACGAGGCGGGGGCTTCGGCCAGGAACCAGTTTTCAGCAACATGGTACACGGTTACGCCGTCGGTCAGCGGGAGGACGTCGCGGATATCCCGCTCCACGATAACGAGGCCGTTTGAGAAAGACATCGCTGCGAGCGTTAACAGGAAGAACAAAACAAGAGTATTCATTGTGTTTCCTTTCGGGTGTTTCGTCGATCCTACTATACCTTTTTTCTTCCGGAATTGTTGCAGCAAGTCTTGACTTACCCATAAAAAGTATGAATGTACCCTGTATGAGTACTAACCCCAACGAGCTGCTTGGAGAGTGCCTTTTCGGCAAGGTTCGAAGGCAGATCCTCTCCACCTTGATGCTTCACAGTGACCGTTCCTTTTACGTGCTGGAACTGATACGCCTTCTCCAGTGCGGCAGGGGGGCGGTCCAGCGGGAGCTTGGCAGGCTTGCCAAGGCCGGTATCGTGATAAGGATCCGCCGTGGCAATCAGGTGCACTTCAAGGTCAACCGTGACTGCCTTATCTACAGGGAGCTCCGCTCCATATTCTCGAAGACCACCGGCCTGGTTGAAGCCTTGGAATCATTGCTCGAGCCGGTCAGCTCTGAGCTTGGGATCGCGTTCATACACGGTGAATACGCCGCCGGGAACGCCAGCGATGATACACCAATAAGACTTGCCGTCATCGGCGAGTCACGATGCGGCAGGCTTCCCGAGTGCTCGAAGGCCTTTTTCGACCAGACCGGCAGAAAACTGCTCATATCATCCTGGACGACACGGGAGTTCAGAAGGGGTTTTACGCTTGGTGAAGCGTCCGTGAACAAGGTCCTCGGCGAGGACAAGATATTCATACAGGGCAACCGCAGTGATCTGGACGTGGTCACAACAAGGCAGGAAGACCTCTTCAGCGGTCTGCTCAGGGAAAATCCCTGACCTTTCCAGGAATAGCAGGTTTCGGTACGCTTCCAATACCGTTCCGAATCGTTATATTATTACTTTCAATCTCTTTGTGCTGTTTAACTGCAGGGGGATGTAATGAACTGCTTTACGGGGTGCTTCGAAGACGACGTGAGAAAAACCGTGCTTGAGGTCAAGAGGCGCATCGGTGCTTTGATGGACGCTCTGCCCGCATACATCGAGAACCCCCACGATGTCTACCAGGTCCTCAACCTCGATAAAAAGCTTGGTTGGCGGATCTTCCGTATCGTTCACGAAGACGACATCTTCTTCGCCGCGCAGTTCATACCGGGCAAGCAGAGCTTCAGCCGGTTCCTGAAGAGCTGCAGGGGCAAGGGGGTTCCGCAGGAGCTTCTCGACGACGCAATGAAGGCGGTCGAAGAATTCTACGGCCTGGTGGATGTTCACTCGGGGGACAGGCAGTCACTCGACCTCATGCTGATGACCAGCAGCGACAACGGCAGGCAGCAGGCGTTCAAGACCCTTCAGAAGAACCTCTATCAGAACCAGAGCCACCTTCTGGGCCTTCAGGCCGAAACCCAGCTCAACACCTGGATTTTCGGGCCCGGCAGGGAAGGCGCGTTCAGCATAGCCATTCTCAAGGGTCTTTACAAGATCAGGCGGAACAGAAGGTCAACCCGCTGGATCGTTCACAGTGAATGCCTCAACGCCCCGACCGGCGAACCGCTGCCCGCGGAGCCGATCGATCCTGAAGCCGGGTCGAACCTCGAGCAGAACGTCCCGTTCCTCCTCAACTACTGCAGCGACCCCCTGCCCGAGGTAAAGGCCATAACGAGAAGCGCATGCGGACCAACCTACGAGCTTGTCGAGGGGCCTGTGGGAAACACCACACTCATGAACTCAGTCACCGGTACGGTGACCAGGAACGTTTTTCGTCACTCGGATATTCCTGCGGGCGACAGGACTCACGAGGTCTTCATAAGCGTTTACACGCCGGTTCAGAACCTCGTGTTCGACCAGTTCGTACACGAGAGCCTGCTTCTTGCTCAGGAACCAAGGGTCGAGGTCATGGGGGATTTCAACGGGAGAAGCGGTCCCCTGTCCAGGCGTTTCAAGTGCGACAGGCTCCCCGTCGAAACCACCATTTCGATCCGGGGCAACGGCCTTGACGGCACCTACACCCCCCTGGTCCCCGATTACGGCGAGATGCTTGCCGAGGTGTTCAGGAACCTGGGCTGGGAACCCGACGAGTTCTTCCTTTACAGGGTAAGGCAGGAACTGCCTGTGGTGCCGTCCACCATCTTCATGCTGGACAGGTACTCGTTCCAGTAGGGATCAGGCTTTTCCCAGGGTCCGTCTGCTGGTCTTCAGGGCGCACAGGTGTCCGCACATCGAGCACACGTCGCCGTCTTCGGGAAGGGCTTCGCCCCTCATCCTCCGTGCGGTCTGGGGATCCATGCACAGTTTGAACTGCCTCTCCCAGTCAAACGATGCCCTGGCTTCAGCCATCGCGTTGTCCCATTCAACGGCACCCGGAATGCCCCTTGCAATGTCGGCGGCATGGGCGGCTATCCGTGCGGATATGACACCGGTCCGCACATCGTTCACGTCGGGCAGCCTGAGGTGCTCGGCGGGGGTCACGTAGCACAGGAAATCGGCGCCGTTCACCGCGGCTATGGCGCCGCCGATGGCACTTGTTATGTGGTCGTACCCGGGGGCGACATCGGTGACAATTGGGCCCAGAACGTAGAAGGGGGCGCCGTTGCAGATGGTCTTCTGGATCCGGATGTTCTCCGCGATGCGGTGGATGGGAACATGCCCCGGACCTTCGATCATCACCTGGACGCCTGCAGCCAGTGACCGTTGCTGCAGCTCGCCCAGGGTTACCAGCTCTTCCATCTGAGCGGTGTCGCCCGCGTCGGAGATGCACCCCGGCCGCAGGCCGTCACCAAGAGAGAAAACTGCGTCGTACCGGTGAAGTATCTCGATAAGTCTGTCGAAACCCGAGTAGAGGGGGTTTTCCTCACCCCTTTTCTCCATCCATTCCGCCATGAGGGAGCCGCCGCGTGAGACGATGCCCATTCGCCGCCCCCGGCTTTTCAGCAGGGCGACGGAACGCCTTGTCACCCCGCAGTGGAGGGTGAGGTAATCAACCCCGGCGCTGCAGTGTTCCTCGACGGCGCGGAAGATGTCTTCCTGCGTGACATCGGCCACATCGCCGCCCCGTTCAAGAACCTCACCGAAAACCTGGTAGAGGGGGACGGTCCCGATGGGAACCGGGCTGCGGGTAAGGATGTGCGAAAGGATCCCGCGCCAGGCCGGGCCCGTGGAAAGGTCCATCACCGTGTCCGCACCGCAGGCCACGGCTGTTTTCAGCTTGAGAAGCTCCTGCTCCATGGATTCGAGGTCACGCGAGCTTCCAATGTTGGCATTCACCTTCACCCGGGAACCGCCGCCGATGGCGCAGGGTTTCACGATGTTGCGCAGGAGGTTCGAGGGGACAATACCGTGGCCCAGGTCGATGGAACGCGACAGCTCTTCGGGCGACAGGTGCTCGGTCTCGCAGGCTTTTCTGACGGTATCGGGCGTTCCGCCCTTTCGTATCTCTTCGAGTATGGTCAAATCGAAAGTCCTTTCATGATGTCGGCCAAAGATTATACTTCACCCGCCGTGAACTCAGTAAGGGGGTACCATGTCAGTGGAAGACGAGAAGCTCGTGAGGGTGTTCGAGGCCGGAAGCGAGATCGAGGCCATAAGTATCAGTTCAATGCTAACAGGTGAAGGCATCGAGGCCGCAGTGGAAAGCATCCAGATACCGGCATACGGGACCATTGCGATGGCCTTCAAGAGGATTTGGGGCTATGTGCTGGTCCTGGAGAGCGACGAGGAGAAGGCCAGGGAGATAATCGATGCCCTCAGCGAAGAATTTCACGAAGACCTTGAGGAAATCGCTGAGACGGAGGACACTGAGGATACCGGGGATACCGAGGAGGGGGAGGAGTGATCCCGATCATGCTTTTGCTTTCCATCATGCCGGGGGTCTCGGGTTACTCCCGCGAGAACGCTTTTGTTGCCCGGATCAACGGCGGACCGTTGCCCGCCGACACCGCCTCGCCTGCGCTTCTGGAGTTCGGTGAACCAACCCTCCTGCCTTCGCCGGAAGGCGTGAGGCACAACCCTGCCCTGCTGCACGGAGCCCTGAGAAGACAACTCGTGCTGATGAGTGAAGGCAGGGAACCCGAGATGCTTGCGGAGCTTCTGGAACTCGCGGGGATGTTCGCCGGAGTGGTCCCCGATTCCACGGGTGTGCTTGCCCTCGAGGTCTTTGGCAGGACAGGCATGATCCTCCCGGACCCATACGAGTATGCCAGTGATACCGAAGCGCTTCTTCGCTACGGTTCCGAGACCGGTGTTCAGGTTCCCATCTTCTCGGACCTAACGTCCCTGGCCCGGGTGTATGCCGCCAGGATCAACCCGGAGCTTTTTCTTTCAGACCCCTGCTGGGCAGTGCGCTTCGCGGCGGTCGAAAGGGCGGAAAGCACCCTGGCAGCCAGCCTCGTGAACGACCCGGTGCCGGCGGTTGCCCTGAAGGCCGCCGAGGTTTCGGGGAACACCGAAGCCATCCTCAGGCTCTCGGGTACCGAAGGTCCTGTCGGATGCATGGCCATCGGCCTTTTGAAAGACATACCGTTTCTGGAAGACATCCTTCTCTCCTCGACCGACCCCGGCCGCAGGGGCGCGGCCCTCATTGCCCTAGCGGGTTTGGAGTGGCGGCCCGACCCGGGGCAGCTCTCGATCCTCAGAAGGGACACATACCCCCTGGTGGGGGCGGTGATCATGGATATGCTTCAACTGGCTCCCATTGAGGAAACGCGTGACTCGGTGTTCAGTGGCGGAAGCGGAACTGCCGTTCCGGCAATGCTTGAGATAGTCACCACAGAGGGGACCTTCACGCTGGAGCTCTTTCCCGACCTTGCGCCCATCGCCTGCGAGAGCTTCGCACACCTGGCGGAGAGCGGTTTCTACAACGGGATGAGGTTTCACAGGGTTATCCCGGGTTTCGTGGCTCAGGCGGGATGCCCCGAGGGGAACGGTTTCGGGGGTCCCGGCTACCTGCTCCCCGCAGAGAGAAGCATCTACCCGTACGTGAGGGGAACCGTGGGCATGGCCGATGCCGGGCTGGATACCGGCGGCAGCCAGTTCTTCATCACCCTCGACAGGCACGGCAGGCTCGACGGCCGCTACACGGTTTTCGGAAGGATACTGAACACCGGGGAGCTCGACGACATAGCACCCGGAACGGTAATACTTGAAATCCGGAGCGTTTCGTAGTAGCATGCCGCTTTCCCCGGAACAATCCAGCAAACTTTTCATACAGGAGCCCTGATGAACAAGACCACCCCCAAAGTCCTTGTCACCGGCGCCATGGGTCAGATCGGCAGCGAATTGACCCTTGCGCTTCGTGACCGTTACGGCCACGACAATGTGCTGGCCACTGATGTCAGAACCATTTCAGGCCCTCTGGCCGAAACCGGTCCCTGCGACACACTCGATGTGACCGACCCCGAAATGCTGAAAGGCATCATCAGCAGGTACGGCATAAACACGGTCTACCACCTCGCCGCCATACTCTCGGCCACGGGCGAGAAGAACCCCGACCTGTGCTGGCGGGTGAACATGGACGGCACGCTTAACGTTCTGAACATGGCGGTCGGGATGAAACTGGGCACCGTGCTCATCCCCAGCAGCATTGCGGCTTTCGGCCCGGAGACCCCCCGCGAGAACACCCCTCAGGAGACGGTCCTCAAACCCAGGACGATGTACGGCGTCACCAAGGTGTGCGGCGAACTCCTTGGCGATTACTATGTGAGACGCTTCGGCGCCGATGTGCGCGGGCTTCGCTACCCCGGCATCATCAGTTCCGAGACCCCTCCCGGGGGGGGCACCACCGACTTCGCGGTGGACATCTTCTACCAGGCGGTTCAGCACGGCGAGTACACCTGCTTCGTGAAGGAGGACACCTCGCTTCCCATGATGTACATGCCGGACTGCATCAAGGCCACCATTGACCTGGCCGAGGCCGATCCATCAAGGCTCAAGCACCACGCCGACTTCAATGTGGGAGCCCTTTCCTTCACGGCCGGTGACCTGGCTGCCGAGATACGGAAGCACATCCCCGGCTTCAGGGTGAGCTACGAGCCCGACTTCAGGCAGGCCATCGCCGATTCGTGGCCAAGCAGCATTGATGACAGCGCCGCCCGCGAGGAATGGGGATGGAAACCCGCATGGGACCTTCCCTCGATGACGGCGGACATGCTTGAAAGGCTTTCGGCAAGGTTCGGGAAGAACAGCTGATCCTGGCAGGGGTGACTTCGTAAGAGATCACCATGCACTGTCATTGTCGTTGATGATTGTTCGTGATACACACAGGTTTGCCGTGTGTTACGCGTACGATTGTCAAGTGAACTGTGATCGTTTGTCTTGAACGCAACGTGATGGACCTCAGTGAGTGTCAGGATGAAGTGGAGTACTCCGCATTCATTTCAAGTACAGCGTCCTCTTTGGCTTCCTTGGAAGTCCTGATGCTTCTCACCCTGTTGTCCAGGACCAGCGAACTCTTCTCGTCGGAGAGGCAGAGCCTGTTTGCCTTTTTTAGAAGGGACTCGACAGCATCCATGACCAGGGCGACCGGCTGACTCTCCCCATTGAAGTTCGCGCTGCCGGTGGCTGCAACCGATACCGTGCAAAGGGGCGTTCTGAGAGAGGCACCCGAACCGCTCAGGATCTCCATGCTCCCCGTCTCCTGCTCCTTCCAGGTGTAGAAGAGGCTGCTGCTTCTGCGGTCGAACTCGCGGCATATCCCCGAAAGGCACTCGAGAGGCACAGGCGTGAAACTCACGACCGCGAACCTGTCCGCGCCCATGTGTCCGATGAAGGCATCCCTGACGAAGGTTTTCACCTGCCTGGCCATGATCTCGGCCAGGAGCAGGATCATCCTGTCGCCCTGGTCGAAGCCGTGGACATGGTTGAAAGTACGGAACCCGTTGATGTTGGTGGCAACAAGGTGGAACGACTTCAGTGCGATGGCTTCCATGAGTTTCCGCTGCAGGGGCACCCCTCCCGGCAGGGATGTAAGGGGATCGAGAACGCCGCTGTTGCGGCGTTCCGCCTCGATTGCGGCGTTGAGAAGCTGCATCACCGTAACGGTTCCAGCCAGGGCTCCCGACCAGTCCACCACAAGGACCGGATCGTACACATCATCGCTCTGCCTGTTCATGGCAGCCTCGGCCACATCGGCTATCCTGACTCCGTCCCCAACCACCATCGGGTCCTGTTGAGCCACTGCATCGAGCGTTTCCCTCTGGAAGACCGAGAATCCGAACCTTCCGCCGGTCTTCAGGTAGAAGCCCTTCCTGGTAACGAGGCCGTGGGGTGCTCCCTGGTGAGTGGTGACCACATGGTCAAGACCGGGGTCGTTCCGGAACATCGAGTCAAGCTCGTCGCAGTTCTTTGAAGAGGCTTCAATGACCAATGGCATGGTGCATACGGTGCTTACTTCACGACCCGGTGCCGATCCGCCGGAACAGATGATGCCCGAAAGGGCTCTCAGGGCTCCACCGTGGAAGTCCTCCTGGATCTGTGGCGGTCTGGTCTCGGGCCTTGCCACAAGGTAACCCTGCACAACCCTGACGCCGAGTGTCAGCAGTGTTTCCAGCTCGGTCCAATCCTCCACGCCCTTGGCAACAAGGGTGGAGCCATGCTCGGAAAGCACGCCCAGGGCCTTTCGGATGTTCTGCTGACCCATGTTGTAGCGTCCCAGGTTGTGAACGATCCCCCTCGGCAGTTTGACGTACTCCGGAGAGGGTGTGTCCAGCAGTTTGAGATGAGCCTCGTTGGAGGGGTCAAGGTCATCCAGTGAGAAGCATATGCCTGCAGTGCCCAGTTCCCTCAGCTTCATAAGAAGGGTTTTCGTACCTTTGACTTCCGGCACCGGTATCTCGAAACCCAGGTGTTCCGGCCCAAGTGAGAACGAATCAAGAGACTGGAGGATGTACTCGAGGGTCATCCTCGGGTCGCAGATCGTTGACGGTGAAGTGTTCAAGTAGAACCTGGTCTTGACCGAAGCATCCCGGAGCGAGGCAATCTTCCTGAGGGCGGAGTTCCTTGCAGCCTCCTCGGCCTCCCAGAGAACACCGGCTGCGGCGGCCGCACGGAAGAGCTCAACGGGCGATTCCAGGGGGTGAACCCCTCTTGAGAACACTTCGAAACAGACTATCCTCCGATCCATGGCGTCAGCCACGGGCTGGAAGAGCGGGGTGATCCTGTCGTTCCTCAGTATTCGATGCAGTTCCGAAGCAATGTAATCCCCGGTTTGTGCAGCACTTTCCATTCCCCCTCCAGTTCCAGGCTGTTGAAACGGAAGCATAGTCCGGAAGGGTTAAGAATTGATTAACACGGTCGCTTTCCCCTGTGAATGCGTTTCGGAGGAGATCAGTTCAGCGCCGATTTGATGCCTCCCCAGCTGCCACCCATCAATGAGAGTGGAACCCAAGTGACCACGAGGGTCGGCAGAAAACCTTCCTCACCGGAGTTGCCCGACCAGAAGCCGGGTGCACAGGACCCGGTGGTCCCTTCGGATGTGCAGTATATGCCGCAGTTGGGGTGCGTCCCATTCACCCAGGCCTGCACGAATGGTGTCACATCAACGCTGAACCAGCTCTGTGCGGCAGGCCAGGCTCCGTTCAGGCAGGGTGTGGCGTCGAATGACGGCTGGGTGTTCATAGTCACGGTCAGTTCATCCCACTCTTCGTTGATCATGTGGAAAACTGGTTGACCGGTTGCGGAGCCGAAAAAGCTGATGCAATAAAGCCTCATTTCAGCACTCTCCACGGAAGCACCGGAAGGGATCATTGACAGGTCCCATTCAATGAGGGTTCTGTCCAGGCAACTGAAGTATCGCCCGAAGTAGAGGTGAGTGTCGTTCCCGTTGGGGTTCGTTGAATCAGGTTTGCAATCACAGATGTAGGCGTCCTGAAGGACGGGCAGTTCAACGGTTTCGGCCCTGGCCGCCATTGTGACGAGAAGCAGACCGATCAGCACTTTCATTTCAGCCTCCTCGTGTTTAGCAACGATTGTTGCGTTGCTGAACACATATGGAGTTTTCTGCGGTCTGTCAACATCACCAGAATGGCCTTTTCAAAACGACTTTACTTTTAAACCGATTTTTTGTATTCGTTGCTGGCAACGAAAGGAATGTGATGCATCGGCCGGCTCTCCCGGAGAACCTCCCCAAGTGCTTTGTCACTGTGTGGGATGAACTGAGCAAAGCAGACTCGGCAACCGGTTCGAGAAGAAAACTGGCTGCCGCCCTGGGGGTTTCAACACACACCCTTCAGAGAATACTGTCGGGCGAGAACCTTCCCGATTTTGCCGTGGAGAGCTCGTCGTACATACTCAGCTCGTGGACAAGAACACTCTCAAGAATTGCCTGTGGCCTTGGGCTGGATCCGCTTACGCTCCTCAAGTCCGCCGGGCTGGATGTCGGCGAAAACACCCGCACGCTGGTTCACACCGAGAGGTCAAAGCTGGAATCAAGGAAAAGGGAGCGCAATCAGGTCGAGGGGATGCCCGATCTCGCCGGCTTCATCTTGGCTCTCGCCGGTTCATGGCCGGGAGCCGCAACCCCATCCGGAAGCGAGGCACTGAAGCAGCTTCAAAGATCGCTTGCAAGGTTTCTTGTTGCCACGGGTTGCGCTCCGCCTGGCCTGGCCGATGGCAGCGACCTTTCAACAGGCAGCTTCTGCCGGTCATGCATGGCCTCACTCAGTGATCCGGAAAACAGGGGCGTATCCCATGATTTCTGCAGGTGGTGCTCCGACTCGGAGGGCAATCTCAGGACCCGGGAAGAGGTGCACGTGATCCTTGCGAATTGGTTCATGCGCTGGCAGACCGGCGTTACGGAAAGCCAGGCCTCGGAGCGGGCCAGGCATTACATGCTTGCCATGCCGGCTTGGTCAGGTTCTCCGGAATAATGACACTTCTGGTCAAAGTTTCCGTGCCAGCACCCTGACCAGTACACCCGTAAGCAGGGAGGTTCCCTTTTTGGCCCTCGCGAAAACGATGTAGCGCCCGACAGGCATGCCCGAGCCGTCCCAGGTTAGCGTGAGGGTTTCTCCGGGAACAGGCCCGTTCCAGAGCTCCGCCACCACCCTGCCCGTCACGTCGTAAACCATGACTTCTGCCTGGAATCCCTGTCCGGGAACTCTGAGCGTTATGAGGAGCGCTTCGTTCTCACCGTCTGCGTCGGGTGAGAAGACATCGGGTTCCGCGGTGAGGAATGGACCGCCCTCCTGAACACCTATGCTGTTCGCCCTGCCGGGGGTTGAGCCCGACGCGCTGCTTCCCCAGTTGGAGGGGCGCCAGCCCATTTCCGCCGGTGAGCGGCGCTCGAGGCTTGTGTTTGTCCCTCCGCCCCAGACCGCGTTGAAGGGAACCCAGTCCGCTTCGCTTCCCCCAGCCAGGGCAAGTGTGTCTCCCGTATTGTTGAGGACCGGCCATGAAGAGGGCTGGAGCAGGGCACACGGAGGCTGGCCCCATGTGTTGGCAAAATCCTGGGGGTCGGGGCAGAGCAGGGCGAAGGCGCCGGGTTCGACCGTGTGGTCAGGAAGGCCGGTTTGCGTGGACGGGTCAGAGAAGGTGAAAGCTCCAAGCTCAAGGGGCTCTTCTGTGCCGTTGTACAACTCCACCCATTCCGGCGCCGGGGATTCGGGGGAGTACATGATCTCGTTTATCACAAGCCCGGGTGTTGGATTCCACTGGGTGGTCGCGGTGTTGTTCCCGGCGTTCACGTCGGACTCGCAGATGATGAGGGCTTCGAGTGTTGCCTGCGGGGCAGTGGTGACCCAGACCGCCTCCACCAGCACCGAATCCCCAAGGGCCGGGGGGGTGGGGGAGGCGGAAGCCACTTGCTCTCCCTCAGCCGTGAAGACCACCTGGAAGTCGCAGCCCTGGGTGCCCAGCGCCTCCACGGTTGCCATCATCGTGGACTCCGAACCCTCTTCCCCCGCGGGAGGGGCCAGACAGAAACGTCTGATGCTGTAATCCACACCCTCCGAAAGACCCAGCGGGGGAGCGCCCGGGGAAGGCCCCATGGGATTGGTGAACCAGTTGCCTGGAAGGTCGGGAAGGTCGGGGGTGACAAGTTCAACGCTCATGTCGGTGCCCGGGTTGTAGGGGACCCCGTCGTCCGGGACATCGGGGGTTCCGTACGTGGAAACCGCAATATCCCCGCACAGCAGGGTCACAGGGTCGTTTCCGCCCAAGCCGTCGCCGATGGTGCCGTTGCCCGGGAAGATGAGCGGTGTGCCTGACGGAATGTCGTAGGGCATGGAGCCCGAGAAGTAGTCGGGGTCGAGGATGACAGCGTACGCCTGTGCGGGGACGAAGTCTCCCTGAAGGGCGTCTGCTGCATCGCCGTCGGAGATGGACAGAATCGAAGGGTCAAAAACCCCCGGTCCAGGGTGAAAGATCTCGACGAACTCGTCACGGGACTGGTCTGAGGGATTGCATAGAATTTCGGTGATAACCGGGTATGAGCCTTCGCCGCACTTCACGCAGAGATTTGCGCAATTGTTTACGAGATTTGTGTCGCCTGGGCACTGGGCCATGGCGCGGAACAGGAAGAAAGCGTGATCAGGAAGGACGGCGCTTCCCTGCATGCTCATGGACTCGCCCGGCTCGAGGCAGTCCTCCCAGTCCTGGCAGACCACCTCACCGGGGTCGGGCAGCGAATCCGCGTCGAGATCGTTGAACACCGTGAAGGAAATGTCGTTTGCTGCGGAGAACCCCACCGATGAGAACACCGCCTCGAGAAGGAATGGAACACCGGGCGTGACCTCAGCGGGAACGATGATGGTGTCAGCCTGGATGTCCGGCCCCGAGCCGTAGTTCCGAAGCCAGCCCGGTGACCCTCCCGGTTCAGATGCCGCCCAGTTGTATTCAGCGTCGGGGCCAGAGGGGTTTGTCCTCTCCATGCTGCGGCCCTGGCCGGGATCGAAGGGTATCGAATCGAGGCCGTCGTCATCGCACAGAAGGGGATCGTCGGAAAGAAAAGGGGTACCCGCCGTGGAGAGGATGTTTTCGATCATGGTTCCGTTGCGGTCGTAGAGGACGATGGGGTCGGAAGGGGTCAGTCCGTTGCCCAGTGATGAGTTCCCGACGGTGAATACCCTTGTGTCCTCCGGGACCGGCAGCCCACCCGTGTAGTCGGGGTCCAGTATGATCCCGCACGAAGTCGAGGGAAGCAGGGCCGTTCCCGACCACGGGACAACCATGTCCACCGCGTCGCCGTCGGTGAAGCTGCACCCGTCGAGCATGAACACCCCGGGGCCGGGGTAGTGGACCTCGATGTACTCCTGCGTGGTCTGGTCCGCCGGGTTGGCCATGACTTCGGTGACCACCGGGTGTATCCCTCCTCCCGATGGCAATGGAACACCCAGGTAGGATTCGCACGCTGTGGCGCTCGCCAGGTACCATCCCTGTGCGGGAGCGGTGAATGTGATGGAGAGGGTGTCGGTGCTTCCAGGGCTGAGAATGGACGCCGGCCACTCATCGGATGGTTCCCCTCCACCCGCCAGTGAATCGCCGTCGGAATCGAGAAACACCGTGATGATGCCCTGGTCGGGGGAGACCGTTCCAAAACAGAACACCGCAGCACTGATCTGACAGGTTCCGCCCGGCTCCGGGTCAGCCGGTGTGAACCACAGGTCCTGTATGAACACCGCGAATGTATCGGGCGGTGCGTCGGGAGGACCTCCCGGGGTGGGTGTGCCACCCGGCCAGTTCCCCTCCGAATCGGGGGAATCGGGCGGGAAGCGGTGGGTGGAGAGGCCGTTGCCGGGATCGAAGGGAATGCCGTCCAGACCGTCATCGTCCCTGTCCTGCCATATGTCGGTCTCCACTGGTGTGCCATATGTGGAGAGCACGTCGGCGATGGAGGTCCCCCCCGGCCCGAAGAGCGTGAGGGGGTCGGAGGAAGCCGCGAGCCCGTTGCAGATGGCGTTGTCCCCCGTGGTGAGGATCACGGTTCCCGGGGAGAATTCGTAACAGGGGTCGAGCAGGTAACCCAGTTCGAGAATCGCGGCCCGGCCCCCCGGGGGTATGGAGTCGGTCTCGAGGATCACGCCGGAATGGGGGAAGGCGCCGTGGGTCTGCGCGTTCCAGGGCAGTAACTGATCCAGCGCGTCGCCGTCAGTGATGGTGAAACCCAGAATGGAAACCGTTTCCGGTCCGGGGTTGTAGAGTTCGACGAATTCACATGAAGCTTCGTTCAGAGGGTTGGCGCATGCCTCGGATATCGAGGGGGACCGGACCAGAACGAGCATGAAAAGGGTTTCCATGCCATGAAGTACGGCCTGCCGGGGAAGCCTTTCAAGGTGAACGGGTGTTTATTGGCGGTTCTGGCCCCGCAATAAAAGAACGCGACAGACGTCCTCAGGGTTCAGCTCGAAGGCGATGAACCCTCCGGGTCCCATGATCACCTTCGGTATGGATTCGGGCGTGAAAGCCTCGATCACGACCTCCCGCAGCCAGAGCCCTTCGGGTGAGAGCACATCCCAGCTGTTCTGCCCGGCACCGCCGCGTCTGGCCCAGATGTTCCCGCCGGCATCCACACCCAGATCGCCGATGAAGGGGTGGAGTTCGGGTACATTGGTACTCTGCATGCCCGTGGAACCTGTTTCATCCTGGTATGCGTAAGAGACCATCCATGTGCCGGGAACGAACCCCTCTTCCATGTTGACTGGAAGCCTCTCCCTCTCCGGGAACGGCTCGAGTGTGTCGACCGGTGTGCCAGCCGCGTCGAAAACCTCTATCCGCCATGTCTCCGAGTCGCAGCGGGACATGTAGACAAGGCCCGTTTCAGTGTTCGCCGCAGCGGAGATGTACGCGGGAACGAAGTCTGTCTCGGGCCGGCCCTCGCCCTCCCAGGACATGTATTCAGCCATGACCTCGCCCGTCATCGCGTCGTACCGCCTGAGGCTGAAACTGAGCTGAAGGGTCATCCCGTTCATGACCAGGGCGAAGTTGTAGCTGAGGAAGGAGTCTTCGTCAAAGGGGAGCATCAGAAGCGGAATGCCTCCCAGTCCCTCGTGGCTCCAGCAGGAAAGGCAGTTGCCCTCGGGGTCGAGCAGGGTGACCCTGCCGTTCAGGAGTTCACCAACAACCATGCTGCCCGAGGGAAGCACGGCGAACTTCACCGGGAGCTGAAACTCGCCCGGAGCTTCTCCCATGCGCCCGAAGCTGCGAAGGAACTCACCGTTCCCGTCGAACAGCGAGATCCTGCAGGTGATCCGGTCAAGCACAGCCACGCCGCCGCCCGGAAGGGGGGCCGCGTCAATGATGTGCCCGAAGACGCAGCAGCTGTCACCGCTGAGAATGCCTATGCTGTCGGCTGCCCTGAGCGTGTCCGCGCCCTGGGAGGGCAGGTTCCGGGCTGGCTGGGGATGCGGGTTTCCGCATGCCGCTAGTATCACCAGTGCAGTTGCTGCTGGAAGGATCGCTTTCATGTATAACTCCCTTTGAGAGCAGTTTCAGTTCTGATGGAATTGACCTTTGGGCAGTATGTATGAACAGTATATAATATATCAATGTTACGGAGTTGATGAATAGTGAACTATACATGTAAGAAAAGACTGACAGCAGGATTCATGAATAAGAACCATCGTCAGGGCATCCTTCTGGTCGGGATACTTCTGTTGGGAGCTCTTGTAACGGCATACCGCGCCAAAGGATGCATTCCGTATTACCCCATGGACCTTGTGAGCTACCTGGGCGGGTACCATGCGGCCCGGGATGGCGGCAATCCCTATGATCTGCAGCAGGCCGGGAACAGCCTTGCGCAAAGGGGCGTTTTCGTAACACCCTTCCGCTTTGTGTATCCTCCTCCGTTCCTTCTGACCATGATCCCTCTCGAGATGATACCATACCGCCTTTACAGGCTGGCCTGGATTGCCGGAAGCGTTTTTGCGGCGTGGATCTCCGTGTTTCTCCTGTCCAAAGGCACCGACAGACTGAAACCTTTGTTCATCGCAGGCGCATTCGTGTTACTGACCGTTTCCGAGTCGCTCCACGACGATCTGGTATGCGGACAGATCACCTCGTTCATGCTGCTTGCTCTCTCCGTCATGATCTTCAGGGGGTTCAAAGGTGCGGTTACCGGTGTCGCAGCAGCCTTTCTGCTGCCCTTAAAAGTGGGTTTCATGCCTCTGGTGTTGTTTGTGAAAGGCCGAAGGGCGCTGCTGGCTTTAGTCGTTCTTTTGATTTGCCTTTCCTTCTCGTCGGTCTTTTTCGTGGGGTTTAACGCTTTCCATGACTGGATGTTCTGTCTGCGACTCATCAACGAATCCTGGGGTTTTAGCTGCAGCAACAACCTCAGTGTCACTCATGCCGTGAGCATTGTTACGGAAAACGCACTTGTCCGGGGGGATCTGGAAAGGGCGGGAAGGGATGATGAGTACAGGTTTGACCTTGCAGAAAGACAGAGGTTTGTATCCCAGATGTTGTTCTTCATGATTCTGGCAACATCCCTTGCAGTATTATTTTATCGGCTTAGAAATTTATGTAAAAAGAGTATCAGGTGTTCAAGGGACAGCACTCTCTCTCAAAGTATCCTCTTTCTCCTTGTTTTCATTCCCTGTGTCTGGATTCACTACGGGATGTTTTTTCTGATACCATTCAGGCAGCTCGTGACGAAAGGACACTCCGTTCAGGCAATCCTTTTCATTTTGAGCGCCATGGTGTGGGGAACGTCCCTTGCCCCGGTTCCAGTATGGACGAAAGTCCTGATACCATTGACATGGCTGTTCTCCACGGCGTATCTGACCGACACGTCCGAACCGGACGCGCTGCAGCCCCGGCCCAGGGAAGCAGGGAGCCGTGAGAGCAGTCTCTAGGGAAGCGCTTCTTTATCCGGAGCCAGCAGGTGCAGGGGAAGACCGTTCAGGAAGACCTTGGTGCTGTCTCCCGTCCGTGACGGGACCGGGCCTTCGCCGAACACAACGATGACCTCCGCGAAATCCGCCCTCTCCCAGAGAAGGACCTCGTCGGGAGCGGCTTCGAGGCCGATCTCAGCGAAGAAGAGCCCTCTCTGTTCGGGCGATGCGGCATGGAGGAGCGTCTGAAGGGAATCCGCCCCCGCCATGAGCGACGGGGGCGGGAAGAGGGGCATCACTGCTCTATGTTGTATGTAACGTTCACGTTCAGTGTGATGGACTGGCTTCCGCCTTCCAGCGGAGGAGCCACTGAACCGTCCTCGCGATACCCCATGGATTCGTAGGCGTAGTTGTCCACCCATTCACTCACGCTCTGGACCCCGCTGATCCTCACGTTGAGCGTTGAGGCAAGCTGGCCGGCGGACTGGGCCGCGTCGTTCAGGGCGAGTTCCCGTGCTTTGGCGTAGAGCGCAGCCCTGTCTTCCGCGGTGAACAGCACAGAGTAGATCGTGTTGGCGCCCCCGCCCACAAGGGCCGCCAGGACCGCACCCACCTGTTCGGTGTCGGCGGTTTTCACCTGCATGCTGTGGTCGAGGTGGTAGAGAGTGTTGCCTGTGTACTCGTAGGTCACGTAGTCGTACTCCTCCTCGATCCAGAGGGAATAGCCCGTGGTGGTGATGTTCTCCGCCGGCACTCCCGCTGCAATGGCGGCCTCGATGGCGGTTTCGGCAAGCCCGGCTGCGGTTTCGACCGCGGTCTCGGGATCGTTCTCGGTCACGTTGAACCCGAAGCTGATAACGGCTATCTCAGGTGCAGCGTACGCTGTACCGATCCCGTTGACACTGATGGTGGGGGGGTAGGGCGGATAGCTCTGGCTTCCGCAACCCGCTGCCAGAAGCACTACTGCAAGCCCGATCAACAATTTGCGCATGAACTTCTCCTATTCTCCAATGATCTTTACCAGCACCCTTTTGCGCCGGCGCCCGTCGAACTCTCCGTAGAAGATCCTCTCCCAGGTTCCAAGGTCAAGTTTTCCCGCCGTGACCGCCACCACGACCTCCCTCCCCATCACCTGTCTCTTGTGATGGGCATCGGCGTTGTCCTCGCCCGTCAGGTTGTGCCTGTAAAGGCCGGGTTCGTGTGGCGCAAGCCTTTCCAGCCACTTCTCGTAGTCATTGAGCAACCCCTGCTCATCGTCGTTTATGAAGACACTTGCCGTGATGTGCATGGGGTTCACCAGACACAGCCCTTCCCTTATACCGCTTTTTGCCAGTTCTTCTTCCACCTGGCCCGTGATGTTCAGGAACTCCATCCTCCGGTCGGTCCTGAACCAGAGGTATGCGGTGTGGGATTTCATTAAACCCTCCTGCCCCTTTGCTGAAGTATACGAAAAGTCTGGCTTCTCAGCCCCTGAGGTCGAGCACAAGGCTTGAGAGAGGGGGGAGGCTGAGTTCCAGGCTCCACCCGAACCCGTGCGCGGGAACCGGGTTTGCCTTGAACGAGTCGGGGATGGGGACTCCCGCGCCTCCGAACAGCCCGGCATCACTGTTGTGAACAACCGCCCAGTTTCCGGCGGCCGGTACACCGATGCGGTACGGAGCCCTGGGAACAGGCGTCATGTTGAACACGCAGAGAAGGGGGGAGTGCCCGCTGGCCTGGCGGAGGAACGAGATGACCGAGGAAGCCTCGTCTGAGAAGTCCACCCACCTGAAGCCCGAATACTGGCAGTCTTCGAGGTGAAGCTGCGGGTGATCCATCTGAAGGGTGTTCAGGGCGGCCACGAACCTTTCCATACTGATGTCTCCCATGGGAAGGGGCTCGTCGGGGTTCCATTCGTGCTGCTGAACCCTTTCGCCCCCCATGAAGAGAAGCTGCTTGCCCGGAAACAGCCACTGGTATGAGAACAGAAGCCTGAGGTTGGCCCTTTTTTGAAAGTCGTCCCCCGGCATCTTGCCGTACAGCGAGCCCTTGCCGTGAACCACCTCGTCGTGTGAGAGGGGCAGTATGAAGTTCTCGCTCCACGCGTACACCGCGCTGAAAGTGATACCTCCCGAGTGGCCCTTCCTGAAGAGCGGATCGCGGCTGAAGTATTCGAGCGTGTCGTTCATCCAGCCCATGTTCCACTTGAAATGAAAACCCAGCCCTCCCGCTTCCGGCGGACGGGTTACCCCGGGCCATGCGGTGCTCTCCTCGGCCACCATCAGGGCGCCGGGGAAACGGCAGCCTGTCTCGTGGCAGATCTCACGCAGCAGGGAGGCGGCTTCCAGATTCTCCCGTCCGCCGTAGCGGTTTGGGATCCACTGGCCCTCCTTTCGGGAATAGTCGAGGTAGAGCAAGGATGCCACCGCGTCGACCCGCAGGCCGTCTATGTGGAAGGTGTCCAGCCAGTGGATGGCGCTGGCGAGCAGAAAGTTCCTGACCTCGCGCCTTCCGTAGTTGAATATGAGGGTTCCCCAGTCCGGGTGGAGGCCCAGCCGGGGGTCTTCGTGTTCGTAGAGGTGGGTGCCGTCAAAACGTGCCAGGGCCCAGTCATCCATCGGGAAATGGGCCGGCGTCCAGTCCAGTATCACGCCGATACCGTTCTGATGGCACCGGTCGACGAACCTGCAGAAGTCCTCGGGGCTGCCCATCCTGCTGGTGGGGGCAAAGAAGCCGGTGACCTGGTAACCCCATGAACCGTCGTAGGGGTGTTCCATCACCGGCATGAGCTCGATGTGGGTGAACCCCATCTGGCCAAGGTAGGGGATCAGCCAGTCCCCCAGCTTTTCCCAGCCGGGGTACCTCTCTTCACCGGCCGCCCACGACATGGCGTGCGCTTCATAGATGGATATCCTCGCGGAGAAGGGGTTCGCCCTTCCCCTTTTCTCGATCCATCCGCCGTCACCCCACTGGTACGAGCCGGGGTCGGCCACGATCGAGGCCGTGCCGGGTCTCATCTCGCTTCGGAGAGCGTAGGGATCAGCCTTTACAAGTTCGAAACCATTTGCGTCGAGCATGCTGAACTTGTAGAGGTCACCCGCGGTCACGCCGGGCACGAAAAGCTCCCACACGCCACTGACGCCCCTGGTGCGCATGGGATGGCGCCTGCGGTCCCAGTCGTTGAAGCTGCCAACTACGCTCACGGCCCTGGCGTTTGGCGCCCATACGGCAAAAAGGACGCCGGGGATGTCACCAATGGTTCTCACCCGGGCCCCCATGATCCTGTGAAGGTTGAGGTGGCGGCCCTCGCTGAAGAGGTGCAGGTCCATCTCCCCCAGTTGAGGAAGGTAGCAGTAGGGGTCGCGTGTGGTCCAGGAAACCCTTTCCCTGGTTACGGTGAGCCTGTAGGCGAAGGGGTCGGCCCGCTTCTGCGAACGGAAGACGAAAAGCCCTTCGTCGTGGATGCGGGTCATGGGTTGCGGTGAGCCCTCGTCAGG
Source organism: candidate division Hyd24-12 bacterium UBA6080 (assembly GCA_002436025.1). Classification (GTDB taxonomy): domain Bacteria; phylum Fermentibacterota; class Fermentibacteria; order Fermentibacterales; family JCC-6; genus UBA6080. Next base: position 135,437 of record DIXM01000013.1, on the reverse strand, counting down.
CACCAGTATCATGGACGAAGCGCCCGGGCAGAATGCCCGTATCTCGATGAATCCGTCCGCAGTGGGGTGCATTCCCAGCAGCTGGAAAGGGTCGGCAAGCCCGGCGCCCACTATCGCGGCGATCTCCTGTCGGCGGAGTACCGTTGTTCTCTTTCCCATTCGCGGAATATACCCCGACTCGGCGCCCCACGCATTTGGTTGACCCCTTCCCGCGGCAGGCTTATCATGCGCCCAGGATTCGGAGGGTCATGGCAAACCTGCGGCTTTGCGTTAACCCCGTGCCCTGCACGGGATGTCTGAACTGCGTGGTCGTATGCGCCCAGAACAGGGCCGGTGACCATTTCCCCGGCGCTTCGGCCATTTCGGTCCTGCTCGATCCTTTCGGGGGGGAGCACAGGCATTTGTACTGCAGGCAATGCGAAAAGCCTTCCTGCGCTGCGGCCTGCGCATCGGGCGCCATTTCCAGGAACCTCGTCACCGGTGCCATGGTGATCGATGAAACTCTGTGTGTCCGCTGCGGCGAGTGCGTTTCAGCGTGTCCGTTCCGGGCCGTTTTCTGGCGGGATGACCTCGACCTTCCGGTGAAGTGCGACCTTTGCTCCGGAGCGCCACGGTGCGTTGCGGCATGCCGGTTCGGCGTGATTCGCTTCCTTTCGCCGGACCATCCCGGATTTGCGTTCAGGGGCATGCCCGAATCGGAACAGGACGCTCAGCTCGGGAGGGGGGAGGGATGACCGGTTTCGGGGGCTACGCCGGACGCATCCTGCGGATCGACCTGACCAGGAACACCGTGGAGATGCAGGACACTTCCGATCTTCTTCCGGACTGGTACGGCGGGCGGGCCATGGCGGCGAAGATCGCCTTTGACCTGATTCGGCCCGGCACCGGCGCCTTCAGCCCGGAGAATCCTCTGATGATGTTCACCGGGCCCCTCACGGGCACATCGGCTCCGTTTTCAGGAAGAACCACGGTCTGCGGGCTCTCCGCCCAGGGCTATCCGCACGAATGGTACACCCGGTCGTCTTTCGGGGGGCACTGGGGTCCCGCCCTTAAGCATTCGGGTTTCGACGGGCTGGTGATAACCGGCAGGGCCCCGCACCCGGTCTCGATAAGGATCGATCAGGGCAGGTGTACCCTCGAGGACGCTTCTTCGCTCTGGGGGCTGGGGATCTACGAGACCCAGAAACGCTTCATGGACAGCCCCGGGTGGCGGGTCCTTGCCATCGGCCCCGCAGGGGAGAACCTGTGCAGGATAGCCATCATCGCCACCGAGACCGAAAGCGCCTCGGGGCAGGGCGGTTTCGGCGCGGTGATGGGTTCGAAGAACCTGAAAGCGATCGCGGTCAGGGGCACGTTGCCCCTTCCTGTGTACGACCCGGAGAAGTTCGGAAAGGTCTGCGACCTGGTCAGGGCAGAAGCCCACGGTTCGCACGGCTGGCCCCACGAACCAAAGCTCGATCCCCACAGGGTGCGGATGTTCGGGCAGAAGTTCCAGGCGTGCACCCAGGGCTGCGCCGTGCGCTGCTACGACGCCCGGTTCTACACCAGCGTCCCCTCCGTGCTCAGCCCGGGCAGGAAGTTGTCTGGCCAGATGGATTGCGTCGCGGGGCTGTTCCCTGGGATCCCGAACAGCGGCTACGGCTGGAAACTGGGTTTCGAGGCGGGCTTCGAGGTTGGGCAGATAGCGAACGACCAGGGGCTGAACCATTGGGAGATACTGATAGGCATGGTGCCCTGGCTTCGAAGCCTGAAAGCCGACGGTTCGTTGAATGAAGCAGACGGTGCGCCAATTGACGTGGATGACCCTGTGTTCTGGCAGCACCTCCTCATGGGGATATCGCGAAGGGAGGGCCGGGTTCGGAACGCCCTGGCCGAGGGAACCGTAAGGGCCAGTCACGAGCTCGGTATTGGCGGAGAGAGCCTGGACAGGTTGTTCCCCGCGTGGGGGTATGCCGGCCACTGGGATGGCCACGGCGACCACATCAACTACGTCTTTTACCCGTACTGGATCGTCAGCGCCCTGCAGTGGGCCATCGATGCCCGCGATCCGATATCCAGCGCCCACGGCTACGCCCAGAACATCATGGGATGGAGCGGGATCTGCTCTCCGGTGCACGGCCTCTCATGGGAAAGGATAATGGAGGTGTCCGCAAGGGTGTACGGCACCACAGATGCCGCCGACCCCCGGAGCGGATATGAGGCAAAGGCCGTCGCGGCGGCCTGGCACGGCAACCGCTCGGTGATGAAGGACTCCCTCACCGTGGGGGACCAGGTTTTCCCGAGGATCTACTCGAACAGGACCGAAGACAATTATGCCAGGGCAGGGGACATGGAGGGCCCCACCTTCGAGAGGCACATGTTCAACGCCCTGACCGGCATAGGGTGGACCGACGCAGAGTTGGACGCGGCCAGCGCCAGGGTGCTCAGCCTCGAGCGAAGGCTGCTGATGCGGAACTTCGGCAGGTGCAGGGCCGATGACGAATCGGTGATACCGTACTTCCAAAGGCCCGAGAACCTCGTGAACCCATACATAGGCCACCCGATGAGCCTCGATCCGCACGCCTTCCGCGCCCAGCTGTCTGAGCTTTACGCCCTCCGAGGCTGGGACGATCAGGGGAAACCACTTTCGTGAACCGATGGAAAAGTGAACAACGGCAGCTTTGACCTTTTCGTTCCCGGAAGGCTGTGCCTTTTCGGTGAGCACTCGGACTGGGCCGGCAGGCACAGGCTGACCGACCCTTCCATCAAACCCGGAAGGTGCCTGATCGTAGGTACCGAACAGGGTCTGTACGCCAGGGTGGAAGGGACCTGGGACTTCTTCGAGCTGAAACAGCTCTCTTCCACCGGTCTGGAACTCCCTCCCAACGAGTATCGTGCGGAGTATCCTGTTCTGGAGGACGTTGCCAGGAGCGGTTCGTTCGATGCGTACGCCGCGGGTACAGCAGCCCTGATGGTGCGGGAATACGGCGTCGGCGGCCTTCGACTGGATGTATTCCGCCGCACCCTTCCCCTCGGGAAGGGGTTGTCCTCGTCCGCTGCCGTTTGCGTTCTCACCGCCCGGGCATACAACCTCGTCTACGACCTGGGGTTGTCGGTCGAGCAGGAGATGGACATTGCCTGCAGGGGCGAACTGATGACGGGGAGTGAGTGCGGCAGGATGGACCAGGCATGCGCTCTGGGGACGGGGCGTCCAGTGCTTCTCACCTTCGACGGCGACGGCTTTGATTTCATGGGGCAGAGCTCCGGTGGGGAGTTTTTTTACCTTATCGTCGACCTCAAGGGTAGAAAAGACACAAGAAGGATCCTCAGAGAGCTTAACGAAGCCTTCCTGAACGGTGACAGGGGGCTGAGGGACGCCCTCGGTCCCGTGAACAGCAGGATACTTGAAGAGGCCTGCAGGGCTTTTTCAAGAGGTGATGCCCGGGCGCTTGGCGCTCTCATGAATCACGCGCAGGAGGTTTTCGACGAACTTGTGGCCCCGTGCTGCCCTGGTGAGCTTGCATCTCCCGGACTTCACGCGGTGCTGGGGCATGCAGCTCTCCGGGAACTTGCCTGGGGCGCCAAGGGGGTTGGATCGCAGGGCGATGGAACGGCCCAGATCCTCTGCAGGGGTCGTGAGGAGAGAGCGGAGCTCGCAGGGATACTCTCGAAGGACGCAGGGGTGTCACTGCTCGAACTTGGAATCGGGATAACACCATAAGAAAGGGGGCGGTCGAAACCGCCCCCTGGAAACTCCGAAAGAATCAGCTACTGGACGTCGGGCGTGCCGGCGCTCTGGGAAGTTGCAGCGGCAGGCTTCACAAGGTTGAACTTGTAGCCGATGGTGCCGATGATGGGAACCGGCTTGACTTTGCCGCCGAAACCGTTGAGAAGACCGATGATGGCGAGAACAAGGCAGCCTACACCGATGATCCATCCGAGCACCGGGATGGGGGTGAGCAGGGCGAAGAGAAGAACGATGAGAGCCTGCTGGACGTGATACATGACGTAACGGTTCTCTTTCCCGGTGATGAAAGCAATGAGCAGGCCGATCCAGGTTATGTAGGCCACGCCGCCCATGGTCTTGCCCTCTTCGATCTCCTTGGGGCTGATATTGAACTCGTTCATTTTCCCCTCTTTCATTGGTGTTGAGAAGCCGGACCCCGGCATACAGCGGTATACTTTGACAAAAACCCTGCACTGTCAAGATTGACCTTGCGGAACATAGGGGAATGGGTATCTTTCCGCAATGAGGCCCGAGAGCAGGGTTTTACGCAGGAAATGCGCCTGGTTTTTCATGTTTCGCTTCATCAGGACGCATGCCATATATTCCTTGCAGTGCGTTGCGGGACTCTCCGGGGAACCATTCACCATGCACCGAGGTAGGACCTTATATGAACGAGGATGCACTGATTCAATCCGAGAGACGAGCTGAAAAGCGCAGTGCCGGTGAAGTCTCGGTCTTTCTCAGTACTCCCGGAATGCCGTCGCTTCCCGTCACCGCGCTCAACGTGAGCGCCTCCGGTCTTTACTGCATCTGTTCCACTCCCCTGGGCGATCTCACCAGGGTCGATGTCAGGATGATGCTCTCCCGGATCGAGATCGAAGCAAGGGCAGTAGTCATTCGCGAGGAGGAGCAGCCCGACGGATCCTGGGGTGTTGGTCTTTTCTACACACGGATCAGTCTCGAGGACAGAAAACTCATCAGTGACCTGGTCGACGGGAGCAAGTTGTGAAAACACCACTGGTGGCCATTTCAGCCGTGCTGACCTTCGGCACCGCATTCGGCGCAAAGTATGCCGGTGAGTTCATGTACGTGGGCGCCGGTGCCCGTGCCCTCGGAATGGGCGGAGCATTCTCGGCGATCAGCGATGACGGGACCGCGGGCTACTGGAATCCGGCCGGTCTTACGGTCACCACCGGCCAGACCGCATCCTTCATGCATTCCGAGAGGTTCGGCGGTCTCATCTCCTACGATTACCTCGCCTACACCAGAAAGCTCGGAACCGACGCGCTCGGGGCTTCCTTTTTCAGGACCGATCTTGGCAGCATAGCCAACACCAACGATCTGGAGTGGTACGACACCGGCGCTGACGGCGTTTTCGGCCTTGATGGCCAGGGTGAACCGGGAGATTCCGGCAACGACGACTACGACCCCGACACAAACCCCGGCGGAACCGAGGGCAACGACCAGTGGGATCCGGGGGAAGAGATCATCTACGACGAGGGCCGCATCACCTGGCAAAGCGCATCCGACAACGCGCTGTACCTTTCCTGGGCCAGACCCCTTTCTGAAGACTTTTCCATCGGGGCCAACGTTAAAATGGTCTACCGCGATCTCATGGACTACAGCGCCTGGGGGCTCGGCCTCGACGCCGCCCTTCTCTGGAAGCCAACATCAGCCTTTTCGGTGGGTCTCAACCTGCAGGACATCACCGGAACCCACCTGTTCTGGAACAACGGTCACACCGAGGTCGTGAACCCCACCGCCAAGGTCGGCACAGCCTTTGCCATTCCCCTGCGCAAGTTCTCATCGGTGCTCACCGTGGGTCTCGACGGCGATTTCAGGTTCGAGGGCCGCAAGTACTCGGCCCAGTACAGCAGGGGCGAAGTCAGCCTTGACACCAGGGCCGGTCTCGAACTGCTGATCCGTGACACTGTCGGGCTCAGGCTTGGTTCCAGCGAAGGCAACATGACGGCGGGCATCGGTCTTAAGATCGGGCTGTTCGGACGGCCGGTTTCCCTTGACTACGCCTGGCTGGGTCACGACGAACTGGAGAACACTCACAGGTTCAGCGTCGGTATCGGTTTCTGAAAGAAATGCCCCTCTTCGAAGAGATACTGAGAAAAGCCGTTCATGCGGCGTCCGTGGTCATTCCCGTGGCCGCGGTGTTCTTCCAGCGCACCGACATGGTACTTTTTCTGTGTGCGGCGGCGCTATTCCTTCTTCTTCTCGACCTTCTCCGCGCACGGAACGAAGTCTTCAGGAAGTTCTTTCTGGCCATGTTCGGAAGGATGCTTCGCCCCAAGGAACAGGAGGGGGGAATGACGGCGTCCACCGTGGTGCTTGCCAGTGCTGCGCTCACCATAATGGTTTTCAGGACCGAGATCGCCGTGGCATCCCTTGTGTTCCTGAGCCTGGGGGACAGTTCCGCCGCCCTCGTGGGGAGACATTTCGGCGTCACCCCCCTCTTCGGGGGAAGAACCCTTGAAGGCACACTGTCTGCCCTTGTGGCCTGTCTGGGCGCTTCCTGGCTGCTTCTGTCCCTGTCCGGCGATCTCGGATGGGTCCTCACGCCCGGCGGGCTCCTTGCGGGAAGCATTACGGCCGCTCTGGCCGAGCTTGTCGATCTTCCGCTCGACGATAACCTTCGCATCCCGGTCTTTGCCGGATTGGTGATGGAATTCACCATACCGGGATGATGCTCTGATGCCTTCCTTTCACATGGAAGTCTACGGCTGTCAGATGAACGTCAGGGATTCCCAGCAGCTGGAGGGTATCCTTCTGTCCTCGGGGTATGAGAGAGCCGAAAGCCCTGAAAAAGCGGATGTCATTCTTGTGGTAACCTGCGCAGTACGTGAGCGCGCTGAAGTCAGGGCTCTTGGAAGGGCAACCCAGCTGGCGGGGGGCACCCGGGGCGGAAAACCTCTTGTCGTGATATGCGGGTGTGTTGCGCAGGAGCACGGCGATAACCTTCTGAAGCGGTTTCCGCAGATCGACATCGTGGTCGGCCCAGACGGCTACCAACGGCTTCCCGAACTGCTTTCATCCGGTTCAAGGGCGGCCCTGGTGGAACAGGGCACCGATGACTACGAAGGGCTGCCTTCGATCCGGGACACCTTTCCAAGGGCCTTCGTTACGATCACAAGGGGGTGCGACAATTTCTGCAGCTACTGCATCGTTCCCTTCGTGCGCGGCAGGGAGCGAAGCAGAACGCCCGAGGCCATCCTCGGGGAAGTCAGGGGTCTTGTGGAATCGGGCTACAGGGAGATCACTCTCCTGGGTCAGAACGTCAACTCGTACAGAAGCGGAGAGGTTTCCTTCCCCGGCCTTCTCGAGGCGGTGGCGAAGGCCGCTGCGCCCGCCTGGGTCAGGTTCGTTACCAGCCATCCGAGGGACCTTGGCGAAGAGCTGGCGGATGTCATGGCGTGTCATACCAATATCTGCCGGGCAATTCACCTGCCTGCGCAGTCAGGAAGTGACGCCGTCCTGAAGGGCATGAACAGGGGTTACACAAGAGCCGCCTACCTTGAGAAGATAGCGATCCTGCGCGGCAGGATGCCCGGGATAGTGCTCTCCACCGACATGATCGCCGGCTTCCCTGAAGAATCCGAAGCCGATTTCCAGGACAGTCTCTCACTTCTCGCCGAGGTCCGCTTCGATTACGGTTTTCTCTTCCGCTACAGCGAAAGAAAGGGCACCAGGGCAGCTGAAATGCCCGGCGCCGTTCCCGTTCCCGAAAGGCTTGAAAGGCTTCACAGGCTTCAAGAGCTTCAGAATTCGATTACGCGGGAGAAGTCATCCCTTCTCGTTGGTCGGAGCCTTCCCGTGCTTGTCACAGGTCCTGGAACCCGGGAGGGTCAACTCGTGGGCAGGACGCCGGGGAACAGGGTGGTTGTCGTTCCAGAAGCCGGTGCCAGTGCTGGAAACTTCATTGACGTACGGATAACCGTTGCGGACGGTTGGACGCATTACGGGGAGAGGATTTGAACCTGAAAGGTTTCGAGCGCTGGGGCCGGCGTGTGCTCCAGACCCCCCTGAAACGGCTGCTTCTATCCGGCGAGCCGGGCAGACCCCCATCATGTCCCGAGAGGATACTGGTGGTAAGGGTGGACAACCGCCTTGGAAACCTGGTGATGCTCACATCACTTCTGAACGCGCTCCGGGAGAAGTTTCCCAGGGCGGAGGTGAGTGTCCTTGTCAGCAACGTCTTTCACCCCATTCTCGAGGGTCAGGGCTGGAAACTGATCCCCGTGGCCAAGAAAACCATGGCGAGAAGACCCTGGATGCTATTGGGGCTTGTCCATCGGCTCAGGGAACAGGGGTTCGATGTTGTGATCGATGCCTCGCATCCCCATGGTTTTTCCCTCTCTTCAGCGGTGATCACTGCCCTTGCGGGTTGTCCACACCGCATCGGATCGCCACTGGGAGCCGAACCGGGGTGGTACACATGCTCACCCTCGTCAATGCCCGGAACCGATCAGCACGAGAGCCGGGCTCTCCATGCCGTTGGGGCTGTCTGGCCGGGGTGGCCGAGATGGAGGCCCCCAAGGCTGGCGCTGCCCAGAGAGCCCAGAAGCAGGCTGATAGGCATCCATCCAGGCGCCAAGGGCGACAAGGCCTTTCCGCCCGAGTTCTTCCTCGAGCTGGTCGAGCGCTTTGCCGAACTGGCACCGGTCGAGGTTTTCTGGGGAAACTCGCAGGAGGAGCGTGTCGCCGATGCGCTGGTGCAATCGGGTGGTATCAAGATGCCGCCCATGAGCGTGAGGGAGTTTGCACAGAAGGTGGCGGGGCTTGGCGTGTTCGTGTGCCCTGACAGTGGGCCCATGCACGTGGCTTCGGCGATGGGGGTGCCTGTGATAGCGCTGTTCACAAAGGATGATGCATGCAGGTTCGGGCCGCTTTCGCCATGGTCGGTCTCGCTCACCAGGCCTGAGACCGATCAGGTCGTTCGCTGCGTGAAGGCTCTATTCCGCTGAATCCAGGCCGGACAGAACGCTCTTCACCGCAACTTCGGTTGCCTTCAGCCTTTCCCTGAGCAGACCAATGAGCTCGGCCGCACGGGCGACCCTGGTCTCAAGGCCGTCAACCGGGCAGTCCTCGCGGCCCACCTCATCAACAAGCCTTGTGAGTTCCTCCATCATCTCGGCGTAAGACCGGTTCTTCGCTTTCAAGTCTTTTCCACCTTTTCAACTCGTGTCTTCAGTTTTCCGTCGGAAAGCCTGAGGTAGACAGTGTCCCGCGGGACGACCGAGGATACAGAAGAAATGGGCTTTCCTGTCGAATCAAGTGCCAGTGACCAGCCCAGTGCCAGCATTTTCTCCGGATCCCGTCCGGACAGGGTGGCTTCCATCCGCTCAAGCGATGAAAGCCTTGCCGACAATCCCGCCGATACCAGACCGGATATCCTGGACTGAAGCTGGTCGAGGGCTCTGTGATGCCCCGATACCCTGGGCAGTACCCTTCCCTGGATCATTGCCGTTGCTCTGGAGATTATCCCGATGAAGTGGATGGAGGGTCGTTCAGCCTTCCGCGCAAGCGTTGATGTGAGCTGCGACAACTTCAGCCTTTCCAATGTGAGCCTGGGAGAGGCCGACCTGCCAAGCCTCAGGGCACTGTCCTCAATGGCATCCACGAAGCCTGCGACGCTGTTCACCAGCATCATTGCGGCGTGAGTCGGCGTTTTTGCACGGGTGTGTGCGGCAAAATCGGGCAGCGTCATGTCTGTTTCGTGGCCTATCCCTGATATGACCGGGAATGGCAGCTGCGCTATCGTGCGGGCTATGCTTTCGTCGTTGAACCACGCCAGGTCCGTCGTGCTGCCGCCACCCCTCGTGATGACAGCCACGTCCAGATCAGGAACCGTGAGCAACCTCACCAGGGACGCCGTGACTCCGGCTGCGGTCTCAACACCCTGCATGGGAGCCCAGGATGTAAATACCTCAAATGGGTATCCGCTTTCCCTGAGGGTCTGAAGGAAGTCCTCCGCAGCGGCAGAGTTCTCTGCAGTAACAAGCCCCACTCTAAGTGGCACCTCCGGGAAGGGAAGTGTTCCGTTCTCGCCCAGTATCCCTTCCATCTGAAGCTTTTCCACAAGCCTCTTCAAATGCATCGTTGAAGCCGAACCGGTGTATTCAGGATCGAAGCCGCGCACTATGTAGGAGAACCTGCCGTTCCTTTCGTAGATGCCCGGGCTGACCTGGAACCTGGCTTCCATGCCGTCTTCAATGGTGAACAGCAGGCCAAGCCTTCCGACCTCTCTTGCTATCCTCACCCTTTCGCCCGCGAACAGGGCACAATCCGCCGCGGCAGGGGTTTGCCCCCCCTCGGGACAGGGATCGGTGATCTGAAAGTAAACATGGCCTGCAGGGCTGCCCTTTTTGGCAAGGACAACGACACCCCTGACCCAGACGGGCTCGGGGAATGCCATTGAAAGCATTTCTCCCGCCGTCCTGTTGAGCTCGAGAACGGTGAAATCCCTGGACATGCCCCGGTTACTGAAGCTTCAGCCGGTATGTGCCGCCGGTCTGACCCGCATCGTGCACAACGATGTAGTAGACCCCGGTGTATTGAGCGGAGAGGGTGAAGCTTTCGTCCCCCGATTCACACCCCGCGGCGCAGGAATGACTGCGGGCGTATTCGAAATCCTCCCTGTACGGAAGGTTCATGAACTGCTCGAGGTTCATTTCCCGCCCGGCCACGATCACGTCGAAGTCGGTTTCCAGAGCCTCGCCCCCGGCCTCGAGCATGATCCAGTATTCGGTTCCCTCCTGAAGGGACACCGTGTAGAGGGCGGTCGCCCCCCTCTCCAGAGAGTCCTCCACATCCAGCAGGGGAGGGGAGGAGGAGAAGAAAAGGAAAAACACCAGGACAAGATTCATACGATCACCTCCAAGTTGGATAATGGGAACAAAGATTGGTCAGGTCAACGGCTTAGGGAACGGGCATCTCCTGTGGGATTAGTATTAACAGCTCATCGTAAGATAAGATAGGTGTGTTGTTGTTACACCCTTCAGTCCATTGCCCCACCAAAGGGCATGATTGTTGTGGGATTCTGGCAAGGTAATTTTATACACACAATAAAATCAGTCCAGAGACAAATCTGGTCCAATTCCCCGGTTTTGCCCATGAAGGGACTCTACCCGGGCAGAAAACACTCCCAAGTTAGGCGCAGAAGCCCTCGGACTTAGGGCAGAAACTGTTGTAACTCTTCTTATGATGGACTTATACAGTGGCTGCTGCCATCGTTCGGGCACACATGATTGCTTCCCGGGCGGATTCGGGCGGTTACAGGCTCTCCCTTCCTCACGGGTGGCGGTGCCTTTATGATTGGTTCGAAGGATGCCTGCCGGGAAAGGATACCCAGATGACAAAGCACCCCAAGCTGGAGACACTCCCCGCGATCGCCCGGTTTGACTCACTGGGGCTGATCCAGCCCCTTGAACCGGGTTCCAGGGGAGAAAACGTTGAACCGGATTCGGACGAGGGTCGTGAGGTTTATAGAAGAGGCCTGATCCTCGCGCTCGAACTCGCCTGCCGGGAGGCGTTCCCCGGGGCGAAGCTCTGGGTTGAACACGCGATCTCCCTGGGTTACCGGTGCCGTCTCGAGGGCGTGTCGGTTGCCAATCAGACCGATGCCGTGGACAGGATCGGCCGGTGTCTTCGTGAGATCGTGGAGCGTGCGGTTCCGTTCGAATACAGGGTGCTTTCGTCGGACGAGGCTTTGTCTCTTGAAGGTGAGCCGGGGCTCCTGGCCCGGTGGCACAAGGGGACTGGCGAGTTCCATTTGAACGTCCTTGATGGTTGTTCGGCGTTTGCCATGGGACCCACGGTTCCCGACACTTCATGGCTGTCCCTGTGGGAGCTTCGACCACTTGGGGGAAGTTTCCTTCTCAGGTTTCCCGGCTCAGGTTCATGGCCCTCCATCTCCCCATGGCACGACAGGAGAAAACTGGGGCACGAGCTTGACCTCGAGGAGAGGCATCTGAAGGTGATGCGCACCCAGACCGTGGACGCGCTCAACCGCAGGATCCGTCAGGACGGCGGCCGCGAGCTGGTCATGATGTGCCACTTCTATCAGAACAGCAAGATGGTCCAGATCGTCAACCAGGTGTCGGACCAGTTTCCGGCTAAAAGGGTTGTCATGGTTGCCGGTCCCTCATCCAGCGGCAAGACAACTTTCACAAGGATGCTCGCCGCTTATCTGGGCTCCCAGGGCCTGCGGGCAAGGATGATAAGTGTTGACAATTACTTCAAGAATCGTGCCGAGACCCCAACGAATCCCGACGGGTCGTACAACTTCGAGTGCCTTGAAGCGCTTGAAACCGGCCTGTTCGGAAAACACCTGAAGCTTCTTCTCGAGGGGGCTGAGATCCGCCTTCCCCGATTCAACTTCCACAGCGGGGTCCGCGAGGATGATGTTGAGCCCATACGCCTGAAGGATAACGACATACTTCTCATCGAGGGGATCCATGGGCTGAATCCCGGAATGACTCCGGGCATTGATCACGACTCGAAGTTCATGGTCTACATTTCGGCCCTCACATCACTGAACATCGACAGACTGACAAGAATGTCCACTTCCGACGGCCGGCTCCTGCGAAGGATAGTGCGGGACAGCTTTTCGAGGGGGTACACGGCAGCCCAGACCATAAAGGGATGGTCCAGCGTGCGCAAAGGTGAGAGGAGCTACATCTTCCCCTTTCAGGAGGAAGCCGACCTCATGTTCAACTCGTCCCTTCCCTACGAGCTGGCCGTACTGAAGCCGTACGCAGAGTCACTCCTTTCCGATGTGCAGCCGGGCAACCCGGACTACCACACGGCCAGGCGTCTTCTCAGGCTTCTGGCGTGCGTCGAGCCGATCAAAGAGAGCATGATCCCAAGACTGAGCATTATTCGTGAATTCATAGACGGGCTTCTTCTTGATTGGGAGGAACAGTAAATGTGTCTCTGCCTGCTTCTTGCTGCAGCGCCGATGCCGGACCACGCGGCCTGGACAAGACCTCTCTCCCCTCCATTTCAGTTTACCCAAAATGAGTATACGGCGAGACCTTTCGATGTTCTCCAGTACGATCTTGAGCTTTACATAGACCGGACAAACGACATCCTGTCCGGTGTTGCAACGGTCACCCTGGTTCCCACCGAAGGCACACTGGACGAAGTTCTTCTCGACCTCAGGCAGCTCGAGGTTTCCGTCGTGACGATGGAGGGGGCGCCGATGGCCTTCGAGCAGATCGGGGATTCCCTCCTTGTAGCGCTGTCGCCCCCGGCGGGTCCCTCCGATGTGGTGGAACTCGTCATCACGTACTCGGGAACCCCGTTCCACGAGTCCTGGGGCGGTTTCTGGTTCCACCAGTACGTCACCTACCAGATGGGCGTGGGAGTCTACCAGGACGACCCTTCCATGGGAAAATGCATGTTCCCCTGCGTCGACCATCCCTCTGACAAGGCCGGTTTCAGTTTCAGCATAACGGTTCCTGACACACTCTATGCCGTTGCAAACGGTGATTCTGCAGGCATTACCCAGAATGGGAATGGAACGCTCACCTATCACTGGGTGCAGCCTCTTCCCATGTCCACCTATCTTGCGGCCATCAGTGTGGCCGATTACGAGGTACTTCACGACGATGATGACCCCAGGCTCTTCTACTACGTCTACTCCTGGGATGTTGAGGATGCCGAAGGCAGCTTCCAGAACGCAGATCTGATGATCGCAAGGCTCGAGTCTCTGTACGGCCAGTATCCGTGGGACTGCAAGTTCAGCTACGTCCAGACCCCGATAGGCGACATGGAGCACCAGTCGGCGGTTTTCCACATTGCGAGCGCCATCAACGGAACAACCAACTACGACTGGCTTCTTGCGCATGAAATGACCCACCAGTGGTGGGGCAACTGCGTGACCGAGGCGCAGTGGTCCGATGTCTGGCTCAGCGAAGGTTTTGCCACGTTCGGCGAGCCCCTCTGGATGGAAACGTACGGCTGGGGCACATACATTGACTACATGGTGTCGGACATCATGATACCGTATCTGAACAGCGGTGAGGTCTTTCCTCTGGCTTCGCCCTCGACCCCCCAGCAGTACTGGAGCTACACCACATACCAGAAGGGTGCGGCGGTTCTTCACATGCTCAGGTGCCTGATGGGAGACGCCCCCTTCTTCCAGGCCCTGAACGAATACTTCGACGAGTTCCAGTTCGGGCTTGCCACAAGCGAAGACCTCAGGGAGCATCTTGAGAACCACTACGGCGATCTGACCTGGTTCTTCGACGAGTGGGTCAACGGTTACGGATATCCCGTTTACGACATCAGTTACCAGTTCGCTTCGGGGCAGGTGCAGGTTACGGTGCATCAGTCCCAGGAATTCGGGACCTTCTTCGAGATGCCCCTCGAGTTCCTTGTGGAAGGCGGGGGCCAGGATACCCTGGTTACCATGTGGAACGACACGCAGGACCAGACCGCGATCTTCCAGACCTCGTTCGATCCAACGTCAGCCACCTTTGACCCTTCGGTGAAGATCCTCTGCAACATGGTTCTGGGTGTCGATGAACGACCGTCTCCGCCACCGGGCGGCACATCCACCCTCTGGGTGTACCCCAACCCCTCAGCCGGAACAGCCTCCATCGACTGGCAGGGCACCGAGAGCCTTCCTCTCAACGTGGCGCTCTACGACATGAGCGGAAGGCTCGTACATTCTCAGGTCCTTGCCCCGGGGAACCGGGCGTTCACCATTGGTGCGCTGCCCTCAGGCACGTACTTCCTTGAAGCAAGGGCAGAGGGAAACCTGCGGCAGGTTTCCAGACTGCTCCTTCTGGACTGACATGAAGGAACTGAATAAAAGCATAAGGAGCTTCGCCGAAGAAAGGGGATGGGAGCAGTACCACACACCCAAGAACCTTTCCATGGCCCTTGCGGTTGAAGCGGCGGAACTGATGGAGATCTTCCAGTGGATGACGCCGGGGGAATGCATGAACCTCACTGCTCAGCAGAAAGTTCACGCGGGTGAGGAACTGGCCGACATAACGATCTACGCCCTGAGGCTCTTCGATGTTCTCGGCATCGACCCGGAGAGTGCCGTGGTCGACAAGATCGGCAAGAACGGCAGGAAGTACCCCTCGGGCAAGGGTTCCGGCGTGGAATAGAACGGGTTTTTCGTTCGTACCTCATGCAGAGAGAGAGGAGGTGCGGAAATGAGTTACACGAAACGCAGGAGTTACTCACCCGGTTACGATATCGGCCTTATGGCAGGGTTGGTCGTCATCAACGCATTCTTCCAGTTCGTGCCGGCATCGGAGCTCGGGAGGCTTTCCGTAAGGACCACCGACGAGGCGCTGGAGGCTGTTGATGCATTTCTTCCGTTCGACACCACTGTGGAGGATCAGCAGGAGCGGGTGGAGGATCAGCAGCAGGCACTGGACAACCAGATCGAGGAAGTGATAAGGGACATCTCCCCGGATGTTACCATCAACCTGAACTCCGACACATTGGGTCTCTCGACAGTGGGGACTATCGAGACGAATCCGGACCATCTGCCTGACGGCTCCGAGGCGGGCCCTCCAAGGTTCATGCCTGCCGAGGTTTTCCCGGTCTGCACGTTCATGCCGGCGCCCACATATCCCGAGATGGCCCGGATGGCCGGGATCGAGGGCACCGTAACGCTCTGGGTGTTCGTAAGTGCAGGTGGAAACGTCGAGCAGGTGCAGCTCTACGCCTCGAGCGGGGTTTCGTCACTTGATGAAGCCGCGATGAATGCCGCGTGGAACACCCGCTGGACTCCGGCCCGGAACAACACCGTTCCGGCGGCGGTCTGGACAACCCTTCAGTACCGGTTCCAGCTTCAGTAACGGCCTGCCCCCGGGGAGATCACTCCTCGGGGGCCTTTTTTTCCATGGCGTTGCGCATCATCCTGTCGGTTGTCTTTACACTCCTGTGCCAGTCAAGTGCAACCGACGGATAGAGACCGTAAAGGTAGTTGTACTCAGGGTAACAGCTTGCCGTGCATGCCTGGCACGGCAGTTCGGAAGCAGCGTGGAACGCCTTTTCGAATCCAACTTCCAGGGCGTTGAGGGCGCCCGGGTACTCTCCGATAAGAAGCGAGCACGGATAGACCCTTCCGTCAACGTCAATGTTGCAGAACATCCTGCCCGCGCTGCATCGCGGTCCGTAGAACTTTTCCGGAAGCCTTGTCCTGGTGAAATCGGGCCACTGTGCGATCTTCTTTAAAAAGCCTTCGCTGAGGGCGATCGGCGCCCCTTTCCCTTTCAGCTCGAGGAGCCGCGCGAAAGCCTGCCGGTACTCATCGTTGGATGGTCTCATTGCCGAGGTGTCGCCCCCCAGGGAGTCGTTGTGATGAAGGGTCTGAAAAGTGGTCATGAAGCCGTACTCCCTGGCGGTGTCCATTATCCAGTCCAGCTCGCTTATGTTGTTTGCGGTGAGAACGGTGATGGTCCAGAGGCGCACCCTGCCCGAGCAGAGCTTTATTGCCTCCATGGTGCGCAGCCAGCTTCCAAGTTCCCTGTTGGCGTCGTGGGCGTGCGGGGGGCCGTCCAGCGATATCACCACATGGTCGACCGCGTCCAGTATCTCAGGCCTTGATGGGATCAGATAGCCGTTGGAGTCGATGCTCACGTACATGCCAAGTTCCCTGGCGTATGAACACAGCTCGACTATGTCCCTCCGGGTCATGGGTTCGCCTCCCCAGACGCCGATCCTCATCGTTCCCGCGGCGCGCATCTCCTCAAGCAGCTTTTTCCACTCCGCCGTGGAAAGATCGGGGCGGCAGCGCGACGGGATGCTGCAGTAACTGCAGCGGCTCGGGCAGTTGTCGGTTACCGAGATCATGACGTTAAGCGGTATCCTGTGACCGAAACGTCCCTTGATGGCCCCTATGCCCATCCGGACCTGGGATTTGAAGTTCATGGCAGACTCCTCGGATAGAAACGCAGTACCAAGTGAAATATAGCTCAGTGTTTCCGGGAATGGAATGCAGCACTCAGGAGCGGTGTAATACCGGTGCTCCGTGTGTTGACACGGGGACGGTATCTTCTCATGTTGCACTGTCCCTCCGGGCGGAGGAAAAACTGAAAAAGGGAGGAAAGCCTTGAAAAGCGTTGTCATAATTCTCCTGGCTCTTGGAATGCTTGTCCCGGCATTTGCGGGCCGTCTTCAGATTACCAACTCAACAGGTGGCTATTCGATCTATTACGTGTACATCTCCGAAACCTCCAGCGACAGCTGGGGTAACGACTGGCTCGGCTCCAGCGAGACCATCAGCACGGGTACCAGCAAGACCTTCACCGTCACCAACGGCACCTACGATGTGAAGCTTATCGACGAAGACGGCGACGAGTACATCGTCTGGAACGTCCCCATCAACGGCACCGTGAACTGGAACGTCACTCTCAGCGACCTTGGCGAGAGGGACTGGAGCGGCACGGGCTCAATTCCCTCGAACAGCGGCAATGCCCGTGTGACAATCTACAACGACCTTGGCAGCTACGACATCTACTACGTCTACTGCGACCCCAGCGACAGCCCATGGGGCGACGACAGGCTCGGCAGCGAGATCCTCAGCCCGGGAGACTCGTTCTACTTCAACGTCCCCGGTGAGAACTACTACGACATCAAATGCGTAGACGTCGACGGCGACACCTACACTCTCTGGCAGGTCTACATAGGCAACGACGGCTACCGCTGGAACGTCAACCTCAGCGACATCGATTAGGGGACGGACTTAGATAAATTAGTTTACTGAGGTAAGCTAAAGGGGGGCAGTCAGTAATGGTTGCCCCCCACTTTATTGTACCGCACAGATTACAAAGGTGCTTCTGTGGGGGGATGCAAGCAAGAGACTGCAGCAGTGTAGTTTACCTCAGTAAACTAATTTATCTAAGTCCGTCCCCTGCAGAAGAGGAAGGGGCAGAGAGGGCAGAGGGGGGAGCGGGCCTTGCAGAGGGCGCGGCCGTGGGAACCGAGCTGGTGGCTGAAGGAGGTCTGGAGGTTGTCGGGGACGTGCCGTTTGAGATCGAGCTCGATCCTGTCGGGGTCGGTTTCGTCGGTCAGGTCGAGCCTGCCGGAGAGGCGCTTCACGTGGGTGTCAACGATTATGGCCGGTGTGTTGAAGCATTCGCCGAGAACCACGTTCGCGGTTTTCCTTCCCACGCCGGGAACTTTCAATAGCTCCTCCATGGTGGAAGGGAAGTGCTTGAGACCGGTCAGGTGCCTTGCAGCCCCGATGATCGACCTGGCCTTGTTCCTGAAGAAGCCGAGAGGATGTACGATAAGCTCGACTTCGGCCTGCTCGGCCAGGGCGAGTTCCTGAAGCGAGGGGAATGCCCGCCATAATACCGGCATCACTTTGTTCACCGCTTCGTCGGTGGTCTGTGCGGCCAGAACCGTTGCCACCAGAAGCTGCCCGGGGTCCTGGAAGTCAAGCATGCACCTGGCGTCGGGATACATTTCGGGAAGCTTACCTAGTATTATTCCGAAGACTTCGCTCCTTTTCAAAACGGCTCCCTTCGTGAAGCTTGAACCTTGACTGAAACTGAATCTGAATATGGGGGTTTGGATGGATCCGGTCAGCAGGGAAACGGTTGGCGGAATACCCGGAGTCGAGCTTGTGAGGCTTCCGGCGTGGCCTGACGGCAGGGGATGGTTCATGGAGGTCTTCCGATCCGAGTGGGCGCCGGAGCAGTTCACGGGCGACATTCAGCTGAACCTCAGCCTGACCGGGGCAGGCGGCCTCAGGGGGCTTCACTTCCACCGGGTCCAATCCGACTGGTGGGTTCCCGTTTCGGGCTCCATAAGGGCTGTGGTGGCTGACCTCAGACCCGATTCGCCAGCGTTTCTCAGGACCGCTTTGCTCGATCTTTCTGCGGACGAACCCGTATGCCTTTTCGTTCCCCCCATGGTTGCCCATGGTTTCCTGGCACTTACCGACGCAAAGCTTCTGTACGCGGTAAACAGGTTCTACGACGGAACGGACGAGCAGGGCGTTGCCTGGGATGACCCGACACTTGCTGTCAACTGGGGGACAGGGCAGCCCGTTCTCTCCGAAAGGGACATGAAGAACCCCGGAGTGAAGGACCTCTTTCCCGGGCTTTAACTCAGAAATCGCAGTTGAAGCGTGGCTCCGGCAGGCGCAGGACGTTGTCCAGCCGTTGAAGAAGCGCGCCGGGGGCCTTAACTTCATCGGTGAGCGCAAGTACTGAAGGTTGTCTGACACCAAGCCACAGCCTCGTGAAAGCCCCGATGCCCGCCTCCATCGTCTCGAGACCCCTGGTGTGTCCCGGCTCTGCTGCGCATTCCGGTCCGAGAACCACCGTGTAGTCGCCCGCGCATCCCTTCCAGCCGTAGCTGCCGGAGATCAGAGCGGAGACGGGGTCATGGATCGAGAGGTTGAACGCGACCTCATCGCAGGACAAAGATGTTTTTCCCAGAACACCGGGAAGATCGAGTATCCGTGCCTGGGTGTAGGAAACTGACCTTATCCCGACCCTTTTTCCCTCACCAGCCAGCATTCTCATGCTCCGCATGGGAGTTCTCATGAGATCCTGGAACTGAATGTGCGGTGGTTCCTCCATCATCATCAGGTCGACCTGATCACCGAGACTGCGTATCAGGCCAAGGAGTTCCAGAAGCTCCGGGCCGTTCCGGTAGCACAGCCAGGCAACCCTGTGCGGACCCCTTTCCCCGGAGGGGCTGTACCACAAGTGGTGCGTCAGAAGCCCTTCAGCGTTTCGACAACCCAGGCCGATGAACTTGCTCTCCCACTGAAGCTCCGCGTCGTAGAAGCTTTTACCGAGCGCGGCCTGGCCATGACAGGGCATTCGGTCGCAGATGTTGCTGAACACCTCGTCGAGGTTCTCGGATCCCAGTCTGCACACCCGGTCAGGGTACGGAAGATCACGGGGGAGGTCAGAGGGGCAGAACGTGACGATCCTGTTGTACGGGCCGTTGCCGTACCCAAGCCGGTTGTAGTAGCCCTGTTCGAATATCCCCAGGCCTGCCACCAGACACCCCTCCGAGGCTCCCCGTGCGGTTGCTTCCCCTGTGACAAGCGTACCAAGGCCGCGTTTCCTTCCTGCATTACCAACCGTGACGCTGGTAACCGCAAGAAAGGGAATTCCGCTCCCGAGATGGCGGATAGTACCAGGCACCGCCACCGACATGCCTTCTGCCACGCCATCGATCTCCACGACCAGGCACGGGTTGTCACTGAAATACCTTTCCATGGCAGCAACACCGGCAGCCCAGTCTGGAAGCCATGACACCTCCCGCCAGATACGCGTGCAGGACTCGAGGTGAAGATTAGCATCGTAGTTCTTTACCTGCATTCCCGACCTCCTTACCATGGCGATTATATTCGCCCATCACGGAGAGGGCACAGCATGTCAACAGGTATTCTCGCGGCGCTGGGTACGGCAGTCTGCTGGGCGGCATGCTCGTTCACTTTCGAGGTCGCCGGCAAGCGGATCGGGTCATACAGCGTTACCGTGATAAGGCTTTTCCTTGGCTTTCTGATGCTCATCCCCGTCTCATGGGTGCTTAACGGAACTCTTTTTCCCAGGGGCGTTCCTGCCAACAACCTGATGCTTCTTTCGGTATCCGGCCTGGTGGGCTTCGTCTTCGCCGACCTCTGCCTGTTCAGCGCTTTTGTGCGCATCAGCGCCAGAATAACGATGGTGATCTACACCACGGTTCCACTTATGACAGGTCTTCTTGGTTGGGCATTTCTGGGTGAAACCCTTTCCATACAGCAATGGGGAGGCATTCTTCTCACATCCGCGGGAGTGGCCTTCGTTCTTACTCAGACGTCAGGGCAGGATCGGGGATGGGTTCTTACGAGAACAGGTTTCACTCTTGCCCTTCTGGGTTCCCTGGGACAGGCCGCGGGCCTTGTGATAGGCAAGGCGGGCCTTGAGGGCGTGAGCAGCATCGGCGCGACCCAGATAAGGGTGACCGCCGCCGCGCTGGCATTCATACCTGTGACATTGGTCATGAGACGGACCGCCCGGATAGTCGAAGGAGCAGGGAACGTAAGGGCGATGAAGTTCCTGACCCTCGGAACAATTGCCGGCCCCGTGATAGGTGTCACCCTTTCCATGACCGCCGTGAGGTTGATACCCGCAGGTGTGGCTGCTACGCTGATCTCCATGACCCCGATTTTTCTGATGATCCCATCCGCGCTGTTCGCCGGGCACAGGCTCACCATGAGGGACGCCATCGGAACGGCCGGGGCAGTACTGGGCGGGATACTGGTTGCAGGATAGCGAAAGGGGTGGCCGAAGCCACCCCCTGTGCATGGTACCGAGGAGGGGAGTTGAACCCCTACGAGGTTGCCCTCACCAGGTCCTGAACCTGGCGCGTCTGCCTATTCCGCCACCTCGGCGCTGAGGCGGTATTATGGAAGAATTCGTGGACATGTCAATGGACAGGGCTATATTCTGTGCCTTGGAAAGGCATCATCATGAGCGTTGAACAGCGTATCGCGGCCCGGAACAGAAAAGCAAGGCACGACTTCCATGTCATGGATTCACTGGAGGTGGGTCTGGTGCTTGAGGGCAGCGAGATAAAGTCGATAAGGGCCGGAAAGGTAAGCCTTTCGGGCAGCCACGCGGGGTTCAACGAAAGCGGAGAGCTTTTCGTCCACGGCATGACCATTGCCGAGTACCCCGAGGCTCGGGAGAACCATGACCCTGAGCGCCCCAGAAAGCTTCTCGCCCACGCCAGGGAGCTCCACAGGCTCAGCCGTCAGGTGGAGGAGAAGGGCATGACCCTCATCCCCCTGGATGTGCACTTCAGTGACCGCGGACACGCGAAGATGCTGCTCGGGGTCTGCAAGGGGAAAAGGCAGTTCGACAAGCGGGCCGACCTCGCGGAAAGGGATTCGCAGAGGCGCGTTCAGGCAGCCATGAAGCACAACCTGAGAGAACAATGACCACCCTCTTTCTCGCCCTGTTTTCAGGAGTTCTGAGCATCTTCCCCAGATACGACGGGGTGATCCTTGAGGTTTCGGACCCCGGTGGGCTGAGTGTTTCAGCTCTGTCTGTTTCGGTCAGCGGGTTTCAGGTCTCGGTGACGACCGGCGCGCCCGTCACAGTACAAAACCCGGGGATGCCGATCTGGCTGAAATCGCTGGAGTGCGATTCACTGGGTTTCCGGGCTCTTCTGGACAGTTCCATAGTCGCCGTTGATTACGGCTTCAATTCGGACAGTACGGTCCTGTTGCTTTTCGCCCGCACCTCGGAACCCGTTACGATCCCCATGCTGGCATGGCGTGAGCCTCCCCCCATGCCCGACACCAGCCGTGTATGGACCGATTCGCTCTTGTATGCGGCACTTGAGCGCGGGCTCGAGAGCCCGTGGCTCGAGAACTTCGACTGCGTGGTCATTGACCCCGGCCACGGCGGGCGGGATCCCGGGGCGGTGGGCCCTGCGGGAACCTTCGAGAAGAACCGCACGATGGAGATCGCCCTGATGGTCAGGGACCTTCTTCGGGTGAGGCTTCCACAAGTCAGGGTTGTCATGACCCGCACGACGGACGAATACGTCTCACTCGGCGCCAGGACCCGCATCGCCAACCTGAACCGCGCCGACCTGTTCGTGAGCATCCACTGCAACGCCAGCACCAACAGGGAAGCCTACGGTTCCGAGACGTTCTTTCTCTCAAGGGCCAGGACGAGTGACGCAAGAACCGTCGAGCTGCTTGAGAACCAGGTCGTAGAGATGGATGAGGAGACCGTTTCCCCCGAGGACCCGCTTTCATTCATCCTTGCCGACATGGCCCAGAGCATTTTTCTTTACAACAGCAGCTCCCTGGCATCTGCAATACAGGAGAGACTTGCCGTGTCCTTTCCCGAAAGCAGGAACAGGGGCGTGAAGCAGGCGGGCTTCTACGTCCTGAGGGGCGCCTACATGCCTTCCGTCCTCGTGGAGGTTGCTTTCATATCCAACCCGGAACAGGAACGGAGCCTTCTGTCGCTGGACTTCCGTTTCAAAGCGGCACAGGCTATTGTTGACGCGATCGTGGCCTATTCAGAAGGAGTCAATCAGTGAACCGAAGACCAACCCGGACCCGCACCCCATCGGCACGCGCTGAAAAGGTCAGTTCTCCCGTGATGATCCGCTCGGTGCTGATCGTTCTGGGAATCGCACTTTTGATGGGGCTGTTGTCATCGGTTGCCATGCGCATGATAAACAAGAAGATGAACATTAGTGACGTACCGGTGGATGAAGCGGCCCTTCAAACGGCAGATCCGAATGAAGGCCAGGGACAGGATTCCCTGCGAATAGTGGAGTTCACCCCGGGCGAGTACGATCTCTCCCTTCAGGATGTTGCCCAGTGGGATGCACGATTGCCCGTTGCCCCCTGTTCGGTATTCGTGACTGCAACTTCGGCCCCTGTCGTCGACACCATCCCATCCGCGTACAGCCCCGACATGATCCCCTTGGAAACGCAGTTCCTCGTGGAAAGCTGGGGCAGGGCATCCGGTCTTGAAGAGACCGAGCTTGAAAGGCTCTGGGCGTTCAACAACTACGATACCCTGTACATAGACATGCCCCGCCTGCTCGACATCAACGGGCTCAAAAGAACGATCGAGAGCAGATTCGTCTGCTACACCCTTCTGGTGCCCATCGTGAACGGGGTGCTTTCGGAAGGTTCGGGCGCGGGAATCCCGCTTGCAGGGGTGCCCGGGGTTTTCTCAAGACGATGAACCTTTCTCCCATAGGTGTTTTCGATTCGGGAGTCGGCGGCCTGACGGTCGTAAGGGCCCTGAACAGGCTGCTTCCATCCGAGTCGGTCCTTTATTTCGGGGACACGGCCCGTCTTCCCTACGGTTCGAAATCCCCCGACACCGTGATCCGCTTTTCCATTGAAGACGCCGCGTTCCTCACGGGCAAGAACGTGAAGATGGTAGTCGTTGCCTGCAACACCGCAAGCTCCGTCAGCCTTCCCGCCCTTCGGGAAAAACTGGACATACCCGTCGTTGGTGTCATCCTGCCCGGTGCAGAGATGGCGAGCGCAAAAACGGTCAATGGCAGGGTCGGCGTTATCGGAACGCATGGCACGATCGCGAGCGGCGCCTACCAGAGGGCGCTCTTTGAACTTGGGGTGAAGGCCGTTTCCGCCCAGCCCAGCCCCCTGCTGGTTCCCCTTGTGGAGGAGGGGTGGCTGGACCATCCCATCACCGAGGCGATAATCAGGGAGTACACCACACCGCTCGTGCTCGAGGGTATCGATACCCTGGTCCTTGGCTGCACGCACTACCCGCTTCTGAAAACCCTCTTCACGAAAGTCCTTGGAGAGGGCGTAACCCTGGTGGACTCCGCCGAGGCAACGGCACTGAAGGTCAGCGAGATAATCGGGGAAAGCGGCATTGCCCGCACCGGCGGTCGTGGCAGCAACAGCTTCTATGTGAGTGACATTCCCCTCAAATTCCAGGAGATCGCCCAGAGGTTCCTCGGAAGGGCGGTTTCCCTGGTAACACAGATACAGGTTGGTGAACATGCCGGATGAGAAACGCTTGGACGGTAGGACCCCCCTCCAGCTCAGGGATATCGGGTTCGAGGTCGGTTACCAGCCACAGCCGCATGGCAGTGTGCTCATAACATGGGGCGAGACAAGGGTCCTCTGCTCAGCAACCGTTGAGCCCAGGGTGCCCTACTTCATGCAGGGCAAGGGGTGCGGCTGGATTACCGCCGAGTACGACATGCTTCCCGGAAGCGGGAACAGGCGCATCCGCAGGGACAGGGGACAGGTCCTGAAGGGCAGGACACAGGAGATACAACGGCTCATAGGGCGCAGCCTGAGGCAGTGCATCAACCTCGACAGGCTTGGAGAGAAGCAGATCACGATCGACTGCGACGTGCTTGCCGCCGACGGCGGGACCAGGGTCGCGTCGGTCACGGGCGGTGCCGTCGCCCTCAGGCTGGCCATACTTCGCCTTATGACCGACCGGGTCATCCAGCACGACCCCTGGCGTTGCTGGGTGGGTGGGGTGAGCCTGGGCATGACCCCGGGCGGGGTTCTTCTCGACCTCTGCTACGAAGAGGACTCGGTGGCCGACCTCGACATGAACATAGTGGCCACGGGTGACGGCCGGATCATCGAGATGCAGGCCACCGCCGAAAAGGAACCTGCGGAACTCCAGGCGCTCACCGCCATGGCCGAAATTGCCAGAAAGGCCGTCATGGAAGAGGTGGTCCCACTGCAGATTGAGGCCGTGGGAGAGTGAACACGGGCCGTATCGTCCTTGCCAGCGGCAACCCCGACAAGCTCAGGGAGATAAGACTGATACTCACGGGCATCGCATTCGAGTCGATCCTCGACTGGCACGCGGACTGGGATGTGGAGGAAACCGGCCTCACGATAAGGGAGAACGCCCTCATCAAGGCCCGGGCCGCCGCAGCTGAAACAGGCATGCCCTCCGTGGCGGAAGACACCGGGCTTTTCGCCTGGGCCCTCGGGGGCGCCCCCGGAGTTTACTCGGCCCGTTACGCAGGCCCTGGATGCACGTACGCCGACAACGTCCGCAAGATACTCAACGCCCTTCTCGGGGAGACCGGCGATTCGAGACAGGCCGAGTTCAGGACCGCCGCGGCCCTGGTCGCCCCGAATGGTGCCGAAATCGTTGTCGAGGGAGTGGTAAAGGGCATGATAACGTTTGCTCCCGAGGGCAGCGGGGGGTTCGGATACGACCCTGTCTTCTTCTGCCCCGAGCTGAACAAAACGTTCGCCTCGGTGTCGGACGCCGAGAAGAACCGTGTCAGCCACAGGGCCAGGGCTTTCACCGCCCTGCGCCCGCATCTGGAAGGCGTTTAAGGGACTGAGCCCGGAGAGTCTCGACCAGGGCAGGGCTCTGCCCCCAGGCCTCACTCGAACCGGTTGACCCTCGTGTGACAGAAGGAACGGGCGCCGTTCTTTCCGTAGTAGTCCTGATGGTAGTCCTCGGCAGGCCAGAACACGTCGAGGGGCCTTACTTCAGTCACCACATCGAAGCCACGGCCACGCAGAATGCCCATCAGACGTTCAACCGTCTCCCTCTGCTGTTCAGAGGTGTAGAAGACCGCGGAGCGGTACTGGTTGCCCACATCAACACCCTGCCGGTTCGGTGTGGTGGGATCGTGTATCTCGAAGAAGTGCCGTGCAAGTTCCTCGTAGGAGATGACGGAAGGGTCGAAGACCACTTCGACGGCCTCGGCATGCCCGGTTTCGCCGGAGCACACCTCGCGGTAGGTCGGGCTTTCCATGTAACCGCCGGTGTAACCTGAAGTTGCCTGCGAAACGCCCCCGAGGTTGCTGAAGTAGTTCTCGATGCCCCAGAAACACCCTCCGGCGAACACGGCCGTCTCGGTCTGCACAAGGGGCTTGAAGACAAGGGAGATGGAGTTCACGCAGTGCCTTGTGTTTGCGGGTGTGAGTTCCTCACCCTCGAAGACATGGCCAAGATGGGCGCCGCATGCGGCGCAGAGGATCTCGGTGCGCATGCCGTCGGGGTCGGGCCTTCTGGTGACCGCGCCGGGGATCTCGCCGTCGAACGAAGGCCATCCGCACGTGGTCGGGAATTTGTCAACGGATTCGAAGAGGGCGGCGTCGCATCTTTTGCAGTGATAGGTTCCCGGTTCGAAATGGTTCACGTATTCGCCCGAGAACGGGCGCTCGGTCCCACCCTGAAGGATAACGAACTCCTCTTCGGGATCAAGCTGTCTGTAACCCATGTCGTCTCCGTTCCCGCTGAAGGCAAGCAGTCCTGCAACTCCCACAAGGACCATCATGGAAGCTGCGGCAGTCCCGTTGCGCATCAATGTTCCCTTCTTCCCTCCACGTGTGATACCGCCAACGTCACTGCCGGGTTCCAGCCCTATCTGAGCACGACCACCCTTCTCGTAATGTCCGCGGGCCCCGAGAGCCTTACGAGGTAAACGCCCGACGCAAGCCCTTCAGTGGATGCGAAAACTCCACCCTGGAAGGGTCCGGTTCCGTTCAGTGAGAGCACGAGCCGGCCGGCGAGGTCGTAGATGCCCAGTGTGAACTCGCACGCTGAATCGATGTTCACGGGAATTGTGAAGCCGCCGGCGGAAGGGTTGGGGGAAGGCAGGCCCAGGACTGGCTGGACCGTGTCGGGGCCGGACGCCCCGAGGTTGCCCTGGTAGCCCCCGGCGACAGTTATGTCGTCGATGAAGAACCCGATGCCCGTTTCACCGTCCATGTCTGACCTGAACCGGAACTCGATGCGGTAGAGGTCTTCGGGGTCGGCGAACGAGAGGTCGTAGCTGAACGAGACCCACCCCGTACCCATGCCGCATCCGGGGCCGTAGAGAGCCCCCCCTGAACCCACGAAGTCCAGTGTGTCGGCGGTGCCCGCCGTCAGGTTCAGCAGCACAGGGTAGAGGCCGTCGGAACCGTAGAGGGCCACGTCGAAGGTGGTCCAGAAGCTGAGACTCGAGTTGGGCGCAAGGTGCATCTCAGGACTCTGAAGCCAGCAGTCCATCCCGTTCTGGTAGCCCTGGTCGTTCCCGCACTGCCAGCTGTGTGAAGGGGAGTGACTCTGGAGTTCGGTCATCCGCCACAGGTCGCCGGTCCCCCCGTGTTCCCATCCCTGCGGGCCGGCCTCGGCGTCATGGACGATCCCCGTTTCACCGACCGTGAGTCGCAGCGAATCCGCCCTGCCGTAGCCTGTCGAGGGTGTTTCGAGCAGCAGATGAAGCCAGGGGAACGAAGGTGACGGGGCGTCAGGGGCAAGCGTGCACTGGAACTGCAAACTGCCCGTGGAGCCAGCGGGAACCATGGCGCAGTACGCCGTGTCAGGGGTGAAAGACACCCATGAGGGGTGGGACGTCATGGTGCCCGTGACATCAGGGGCGTCGAGCAGGC
This sequence comes from candidate division Hyd24-12 bacterium UBA6080, assembly GCA_002436025.1. Classification (GTDB taxonomy): domain Bacteria; phylum Fermentibacterota; class Fermentibacteria; order Fermentibacterales; family JCC-6; genus UBA6080. The sequence goes on along the minus strand of DIXM01000013.1, from coordinate 107,865 downwards.
CGGTGTTTGCGATGGAGAGAACAAGCGAGAAGGTCTCGCCGGGCTCGGGTACCATGTTCCCGCCGTCATCCACCGAATATGTGGCGAAGTAGAGGCCGGGGGCGTGCACCAGGAGGGTAACTGGTATCTCAAACGATCCCTGCTGGGAAGTAACGGTGAGCAGGAAACCAACGGGCTGGTTGTTGAGGGCTTCAGGGCCGATCGAGCAATCGATGGGTTCCGAACCGGCCGAGGATGCTCCGGGTGCCAGGTCGGGGAAAGTCATGTCGCCCGAAAGCAGAGTTGCGGGGCCGGAAACCAGCTGTGCCTGGAGTGAGATGCCCGAGAGGGGTTCGTTGCCCTGATTGGCGAGGGTGAGGGTGATGTTGATCAGGTCGCCCGGGGAAGCGAAGCCGTCTCCTCCAGTGTCCTCGATGGAGAACCCCGAAACCACCGGCACAGGACCGTCCGCCTGGGGGGATGTGAGTGAGGTGCGCCTGACGCCGCTTCCCGTGAGGGTAACGGTCACATCTCCCTGCGGAGGTGTCGCGAACGTGAAGGCATGGTAACCCGAAGCGTCGAGGGTGTCGGTGAAATGGTTGTCGCCCTGGTCATGAACGCAGAGAAGCAGGCCTTCGGTCATGCACCCCGACACCTGCACCGGGAAAGCGGAGGTGTTCCCGGTGACGAACTCAGGGAAAGAAAGCACGGGGGTGACGGGGACCTTGCGGTAGGGCCGGAACGATGGGTCGCCAAGAAGGTTCACCTGGTAGAGATGCCAGCGATAGACGTTCTCCCACCTGCCGTAGGGTATGTAGAAGTCCTTGGACATGGCAAGGACCTGACCGATCCGGGCATTCCTGTCCTGGTAGAGCATCTGGAAGAAGTACCTGTCCAGTATGTCGGAGTAGCCGTAGGCGGGGTTGCCCGGTGAGCCCCATCCGTAGCTGGAGTTGCCGATGAAGGAGACGCCGCAGCCCTCGGGGCTTGTCAGAAAGTGCTCGGCCACCGCGTCGAAGTCGAAGGCCGCGCTCCAGCAGCCGATGGAGTAGAAGAGGGCGGAGAACCTCCCGTCGGAGTCGACTGAGTTCAGGAACGACGCGCTTATCGAGCCGCCGCTGCCGATGCTCATGCCGTTGTACCATGCGTGTCCGTTGTGGTTCAGCAGGTTTGTCCCGGCGTTCATGGCATTCATGACGGTTGCGGTATTGAGATTGCCAAGGGTCTGATAAAGCTTTGTCACATTCATGAACCCCGGCAGGCAGAGCGCCTGTATCATGTTCTTGCTCACCCCGCCGTCGGTGAACGGGTTGTTCCAGAGCACTTCGGCCAGGAACAGCACGTCCTGAAGGTGACCGGCCTGCCCGCAGTCTTCGTACGCCACGAGCTTGTCGAACCACGCCTGGGCCTCGGAGGCGTCGTCAACCGTCACACGCCCAACCCAGACGTCGGGGTAGAGGTCGACCTCATCTTCGATCTCGCCGAAAAGGTCGTTCTGGTTGGCGTCCCAGTCGCCGTCGAGATCGGAGAAGTAAAGGTCGCAGGGGAGGCTGTCCTCCCTGGAATGAAAACCAGCCTGGCACTCCATGGCAAATGCATACCTGAACGGGACAAGCCCGGTGTCGCCCCCGAGCAGCACGTAGTCGAGCCCGTTAAGCTGCCTGTAGGCGATGATGTAGTTCCTGAGGGCCTCGGCATCGTCCCTGCCGTCGGCGGCGGCGAGAACCTGGTCCATTGTGACGACCTCGGTGAGGATGCCCTCGCTGTGCCGGCGCAGGGCCAACTGGCCGAAGATCCCCTGCAGGGAGGGGGCCGTCACGATGAGCATGCGCGGGGATCCCGAGTCACGGCCAGCCACGGGTGAGCGGAGGGCTGTTTCGGTGTTCACGGTGAGTTCAAGGCGCAAAAGCTTTTGCAGCTCTCCCGTCGCGGGGTTGTAACGATAGGGATACACAAGCGCCTCTCCCGTTGCTTCGCCGTTCCTTAGGGATGTGCCCGCAAGAAGCGCAGGCGACTCGGGCCAGAAGCCGGCCATACCGTAGATCGCTGGGTCGGAGGCGGGTGTGTCTGCCGGAACGGCAATCAGGGGGGTCGGCGCGGCCAGCGGGCGGACAGCCCTGTCCGTGGAAACCGATACCCACTCGACCCCGCTGATGTCAATCGAAACTGCGGATTCACCCATTGGCAGTGAAAAGGTCCAGGGGACCGCCGGAAGGTCGGGAGCCCCGGGAACGCACCCCGGCAGTCCCCCGGATACCCGCACGGAAACCCCCTCCGGCATATCGGCCAGAACCTCTTCCCCTATCAGCGACTCGAGGGGGACGGTCACCCTGAAAGAACCGGCCGCGAGGAAGAGAACCAGCAATGCGCTCATGGGATTTCGCTCCTTGTCGGTTGCATATTCAATGTTCGCAAAAACCTACTCATGAAGAATGCAGAAAAAGGTTGGAGAAGGAAAGAGTGAGACGCACCGACAGGGAGATCACCGACCCGGGAGAGATCATCGGGGCTCTGGGAAGGTTCAAGTCCTGCACCCTCGGGATCAGTGCCGACGGCCGGATGAGACTTGTTCCCATGTGTTTCGGCTATTCGGAGGAGTGCCTTTTCTTCCACAGTTCCCCCGAGGGGGAGAAGATCGACATGCTGAAAAGGAACCCCTCGGTCGTGTTCGAGATGAGCCGGATCATTTCAGTGGTGGGCACTGACGACATTCACTACGAAAGCGTGATCGGCGAAGGCGAAGTTGAGTTCCTGGAGGCGCTGGAGGATAAGAGGCTGGGGATGGCCGTCCTTCTGAGAAGTTTTTCGGGCTCCCGGCAGGAGGTAAGCGACAGGTCCCTCGAGGGAACGTGCGTTTTCCGGGTGAGGATCACGGGTATGACGATGAAAAGGAACCCCGCGGTCTGGGAGAAGCCTGTTCTGGATACCTCCAGGCTCATCCTGAGAGGTCTGTCAAAGGGTGATGAAGAACAGCTGAGGGCTGCAGCCGACCACGAGCCCGTGGCCAGGGGCACGGCCGGCCTTCCCCACCCCTATACGCTTGAAGACGCGGTCTCTTTCGTAAGCGGGCGGTACAACGACTTCCTTGGGGAAAAGGGGGGCGTCTTCGCGGTGGTGGAGAAGGAGAGCGGCCTGATCGTGGGCTGCGCAGGGATATCCCCGAACCGAAAAGGATCCGCCGAGATCGGTTACTGGATCACGCCGTCCCGCTGGAACCGCGGTTACTGCACCGAGGCCGTCACAAGTCTCATCGCCTTCGGAAGGGAAGTGATGGGGCTTCACCGCATCAGCGCCAACCATTTTCCCGACAACCCCGCGAGCGGAAGGGTACTCGAGAAGGCCGGCATGACCAGGGAGGGTGTTTTGAAGGGGTATCTCACCAGGGACGGAGAACACCTCGACGCAGTGGTCTGGGCCGTTACGGGCTAATCCCCCCGCTTCACCTTCTTCACGATCTCCTCGGCGACGCTCATGGGAACAGGTTCGTAATGCTCGAACTGCATTGAGAACGAAGCCCTTCCCTGGGTGGCATTCCTGAGGTCAGTGGCGTAGCCGAACATCTCGCTGAGTGGCACCATCGCCCTGATCTCCTTGGAGGTTCCGCGGCTGTCCATGCCTGTGATCATGCCCCTCTTCTCGTAGATGCCTCCGCTCACTCCACCGGCGTAATCCTCGGGGGTCATGACCGTGACTCCCATGACGGGTTCGAGTATCTGCGGGGCGCATTTGAGAAACGCCTTGGTGAAGCCCATGGAACCGCAGGTCCGAAACGCCATTTCCGATGAGTCCACGGTGTGAAAGGTGCCGTCCAGAAGGGTGAACTTTACATCGACCACCGGGCAGCGGGCGTAGACTCCCCTTTTCATGGCGTCTATCACACCCTTTTCGATGGCGGGAATGTATTCCCGGGGGATGTTGCCGCCCACCACTTTGTTCTCGAACTCAAACCCGCTTCCCGCAGGGAGCGGGGTGAGTTTGAAGATTATGTGGGCGTACTGACCCTTCCCACCGGTCTGTTTCACGAACTTCTCGTTCCAGTCGGTGCTGCCGGTGATGGTTTCGCGGTACGCCACCCTGGGTGGGGAGGTTAGCGTTTCAACGCTGAATTCCCTTTTCAAACGGTCGATAATGATCTCGAGGTGAAGCTCACCCATTCCGCTCACAAGGGTTTCCCCGGTTTCCTCATGGGTTTCCACGATGAAGGTCGGGTCCTCTTCGGACAGCTTGGACAGGGCGTCGGTAAGCTTGTCCCGGTCCTGCCTTTTTTCGGTTGTCAGGGCAACGCTGAGGACAGGTGCGGGGAACTCAATGGCCTCGAGCACTATGGGATGATCGGCGCATGAAAGGGTGTCGCCCGTCACGGTTTCGGTGAGGCCTATGACCGCACCGATCTCTCCTGAATAAAGGCAATCGACGGCTTCCCGGCGATTGGCGTGCATCCTCAGGAGGCGGCCCACCCTCTGCTTGACCTTCCGGGTGGAGTTGTACACGTAGCTTCCCGATTCGAGCGTGCCGCTGTAGACCCGTACGAAGACCAGTTTGCCCGTGTGTTTGTCCGTTGCCACCTTGAAGGCCAGGGCCGCAAGCCTTCCCGAGTCTTTTGGAACCCTGGTTATCTCAGTGCCGTCGACGGGAGCCGTCCCTATCACGGGGGCAAGGTCGAGCGGGCTGGGAAGGTAGGCGATCACAGCGTCCAGAAGCCTTTGTATGCCCTTGTTCTTGTAGGCGCTTCCGCAGAGCACCGGGCAGACCAGCTGGGCGTGCGTGGCCTTTCTGATCGCCAGGGAGAGTTCCTCACGACCTATGGCAACACCTTCGCAGAACTTATCCAGAAGGCTTTCATCGACCTCGCTTACTTTTTCCACAAGAATGAGCCGCTGCCTCTCTGCAGATTCCCGCATGTGCTCGGGAATTGGGGCCTCGCGCCACTTCATGCCGCTGGATAGCTCATCGTAGAACACTGCGACATTGTCCACCAGATCCACGACCCCTTCGAGGCCGGTGTCACCGATGATGGGAATGGTAACCGGTATGGCGTTCGCGCCAAGTTTGGCGTGAAGCGAGCGCAAGACCCCGTAGAAGTCGGCACCCGCCCTGTCCATCTTGTTCACGAAGGCTATGCGTGGCACGCCGTACCGGTCGGCCTGGCGCCAGACGGCTTCGCTCTGTGGCTCAACGCCGCCAACGCCGCAGAAGAGGGCGATGGCTCCGTCCAGCACCCTCAGACTGCGCTCGACCTCGACTGTGAAATCCACGTGGCCCGGCGTGTCGATGAGGTTTATCTGGTGGTCTTTCCATACCGTGGTGGTGGCGGCGCTGGTTATCGTTATTCCCCTTTCCTGCTCCTGTTCCATCCAGTCCATCGTTGCCGCACCATCGTGAACCTCTCCGATCCTGCTGGACCTTCCGGTGTAGAAGAGGATGCGCTCGGAGACGGTTGTCTTCCCAGCGTCGATGTGGGCCATGATGCCTATGTTTCGAAGCCTTTCCAGGGGGAACTGCCTGCTCATTTGGTCTCCAAAGCGTGTGGGAATACAGCAAATGTCAAACGGCCCGTAATATACACCCCCCGCAAGCCCCTTTGCCCGCTCCGTCATATATTGCCGCCATGCATACCCAACTGGCAAAAACGCTGCATCTGCCTGAAAAGGCCGTCAGGGCTGTTGTCGATCTGCTCGACCAGGGCGCCACGGTCCCCTTCATTGCACGATACCGCAAGGAGATGTCGGGCGGCATGGACGAGGTCGAAGTCGCCGCGGTGAGGGATCAGGCATCGGCCTTCAGGGCTCTCGCCGCAAGACGCGAGGCCATTCTCAAGTCACTTTCCGAAAGGGAGCTTCTAACCCCGGAACTCAAGACCGCCGTTGAACAGGCCGACACACTGACACGCCTTGAAGATGTCTACCTTCCGTTCCGCCCGAAAAGGCGAAACCGAGCCACCATCGCCGAGGAGAAGGGGCTTCGCCCCCTGGCGGAACGGATGCTTGAACAGCTCGGCGGCGACCCGCTTAAGTACGCGCAGGAATTCGTCGACCCCGAGAAGGGCGTGAACACCCCGGAGGAAGCGCTGGAAGGCGCCCGTGACATAATCGCCCAGATCTCCTCTGAAGACCTCGAGACACGTGAGTCCGTCAGAAGGCTCTACTCACGGGAGGGCACCTTTCAGTGCAGGGTTATCCCGGGGAAGGAAACCGAGGGCAGCAAATACCGGGACTGGTTCGCCTGGAGCGAGCCCGTGGCCAAAACACCTTCACACAGGGTCCTCGCAATGCGCCGGGGTGAGAAGGAGCTGTTCCTGAACCTCTCCGTGACTGTTCCGGAAGAGAAGGCGCAGGGGATACCCGAGAAAAGGTTCATTCGAGCGAAGGGCACACCGGAAGCCCTTCAGATACAGGACGCCCTGCACGACGGTTTCCGTAGGCTTCTCGGCCCCCAGATGGAAACCGAAGCCCGGGCCGTTTCGAAGGAGAACGCTGACCTCGAGGCCGTCAGGGTGTTCTCGTCCAATCTCGAGAACCTGCTCATGTCACCGCCGCTCGGCAGAAGGAGCGTGCTGGGTGTCGACCCCGGTCTTCGGACGGGGTGCAAGGTCGCGGTCCTCGACGCCCAGGGCGCCCTGCTGCACCATGATGTGTTCATGCTCCACCGAAAACCCGATGCCGAGGCCAGGCTGAGAAGGATGCAGGAAGTTTACGATCCCGAGTTCATTGCGGTGGGGAACGGAACGGGCGGCCGCGAGACCGAAGCCTTCATTCGCGGCCTGAACCTCGGTTCGACGGTGGTGATGGTGAGCGAGAGCGGGGCATCGGTTTACTCGGCCTCGAAGGAGGCCCGTGACGAGTTCCCCGACCTCGATCTCACCGTCAGGGGAGCGATATCCATCGGCAGAAGGCTTCAGGACCCCCTGGCAGAACTGGTGAAGATCGACCCCGAAAGCATCGGAGTGGGTCAGTACCAGCACGATGTTGATGCGGCCCTTTTGAAGCGGAACCTCGATGACACCGTCATGCGGTGCGTGAACTCGGTGGGGGTCGAGCTGAACACCGCGAGCGCCAGACTTCTGACGTACGTTTCCGGCCTTGGCCCCAAGACCGCAAGAGCCGTGGTTGAAACACGTACGGCGAACGGCCCCTTCTCATCCAGGAAGCAGCTTCTGTCCGTTCCCGGTCTTGGTCCGAAGGCTTTTCAGCAGTGCGCCGGCTTCCTGCGCATCAGCGACGGGGTGGAGCCCCTTGATGCCAGCGCTGTCCATCCCGAAAGGTACGGCCTTGTCCAGAGGATGGCGGAGGACCTTGGCACCGATGTCAGGGGGCTGATGACCGGCAGGGAGATCAGGGCCGGGCTCAGGCTGGAAGACTACATGACCGAAGAGGTGGGTCTTCCCACATTGACGGATATCATGAGGGAACTGGAAAAACCCGGAAGGGACCCCAGGCAGCAGTTCGAGGCCCGCAGTTTCGCGGATGTGCACGACCTTCCGGACATCACCGAGGGAATGGTCCTTCCGGGCATCGTCACCAATGTTACGGGATTCGGGGCATTCGTGGACGTGGGGGTGCATACCGACGGGCTTGTTCACATCAGCAGGATGAGTTCATCCTTCGTGAGGAACCCGTCAGATGTGGTGACGGTTGGCCAGTGGGTCGAGGTGAAGGTCATCGGTGTCGACCTTGAACGGCGCAGGCTCAGCCTCTCCATGGATGGAACATAAAGGGGTCAAGCGGGTAAAGTCCCGTGAGGTAACAATGAAACAAGCAGTTCTGCTGATCCTTATCCTGTCACTCGGGGTGATGGCCGCAACCGTTGAGATCAAGAACGGCACCGACCTCGAGCTCTATTTCATCTGGATAACCGAAGCCGGTCGCGAGAAATGGGTTGACATGCTCAGCATGTCGGTGCTGCTTCCCGACAGCTCGCTGATCTTCCAGGTCACACGCGGATGGTATGATCTGCGCATACAGGACAGTGAGTGGCAGAACTACACGCTTGAGAGAATCCCGCTATCCGACTGCAATCATTTCATATGGGTCGTGGAACCCATTCACCGGGACAATCCCTAGACCCGTCACTCGTCCGTAAGCTCGACTTTCACGGAATGGTGCATGGCTCGGATCGTGTCCAGCAGCTCCTGTTCCTCTTCGGGTGACATTGGTCCGCTGCTGAACGCCACTCCCGCCAGTGCGTCGTTCATCACCCTGAGCCTTCTGCAGACGATACCGGAAAGCGCCCTGAGGAACTTCACCGAGGTTTCAGGGGCCTTGATCGTCATCCGGTTGAACTCCTGCTCGCCCAGCCGCAGAAGGCTGCCGGCCGTGCACGCCTCGATGGTGGCCGAACGGGGAAGCCCGTCCAGGAATGCCATCTCGCCGAACACGCTGCCCCTTTCCAGCATTGCCAGAAGAAAATCCTCGTTGCGCGAATCGTCGTAGACCCTGAATTTACCCCTGGTGATGATGTAGAGGTCGGTCGAGGTGTCCCCCCGCTTGAGGATCACATCCCCTTCTTCCACATCCACCGGAGTGCAGTACCAGATGATCTTGGCCGTAAGGTCCATCGGCATGGTGTAAGTCATTGATTGCCTCCGTTCGAATGCTCCGGTGACTCGCTAAGGTATCCCGGGTAGTATAGCCCGGACCGAAGGGCGATGGAGATGAACTGTGCCCTTCTTGCATACAACTCGCTGAACTCAGGCATGGTATGGGAGAGTGCCTCGGCGGCGATCAGGGAAGCCGATGATTCCCTGAAGGGAGCGGCCTGGTCGCCGCAGGCAAGCCTTAGAAGATCATGGTAGTGAAGTACCGCCAGAGCGGTTTCGCCGCTGCTTCCCGCACCCGTTTCGAAGAGAAGGAAAGCGTACTCAAAGGCGATATCGAGGCTGTCGGGGTTGTGCCTGATACCTTCCCGTGCCAGATCGAGCCCTTCCTCAACCATGCCCAGGTTGACCGCCAGATGGTTCGCCGCATCCACAAAGACCACCGAAAAGCCGGGGTCGAGCCTGGAAACCAGCCATGCCTGTGGAAGGTAGTCGGTGATGGTGGCCCAGGATTGCCCCTGGTACATACCTATGTGGTGGTAGTCGTCCATTTGGAGGTAAAGGGCGGAAGCCGCGACGCGCCTCAGCCTGCCTATCCCTGAACCTATCGTGCCCAGATTATCGGAAATGTCCGCCCTGTGCTCATCCCTTACAACACTGCCGCTTGCGAAAGCGAGGACAAGAAAGACGACCGCGGCTCCCAAAGGAGCGATGCTCTCTCTGATCCTCATGAGTCCCTCCTGCGCGAAACAAGTACAACGAAGCCCGCCAGAGCCAGAAGAACGAAACAGTCCCTAAGAAGCTTGCCCCAGAACCACTCTGCGGCCCATGGCTGTGTGAAGAACCATCGGGTTTCGCTGCAGACATTTCCCGCTTCATGCTGTTGGTGCTCGTGGTCGAGGTCGCACTCGGTTCCCAGGACAACCGCAGGGGCGTTGTCGACTGGATCGGAGTTCAGGCTGCACCCGCAGAGAAGCAGCAGGAGCAGAAAGGGAAGGCCTTTCACTTCAGGTCCCTTCCCCGGAAGACAGCAAGTGCCAGACTGAGCATGAAGGCTGTGTAGCATAGCCCGTAGAACACCGCCAGGGCGAAGAACTGCGGGGCCACATCGAAACCGTGTGCCAGCGGGTCCTTTATGTGGAACACATCGGCGTGGGGGAGAAGGAGCCTTAACCCCCGCATGAGGTCGGGGCTCGCCGGGACAAGGTCAACGAAGTCCCTTACGCTCATCTGGCTGAGTACGAATAGGATGGTGGTGAGGGGCCAGTTCAGGGGGGGGCTGGTGAAGAAGCTGAAGAAGAAAACCGTTGCCAGCAGGAACCATCCCTCGGACACAATGAGGATGGTTGCGGGGAAGATGTCCTCCGGGACCCGGATCCCCCGGATCAGAAGGATCACTACCAGGCCTGCGCAGCTCACCAGAAGCGCCGAGGCCTGAACCATGGCCGCCCCGAGGAAACGGCCCAGAAGGTACTGCCATCGCGAGAGCGGAACCGCCACGAGGGGCATTACCGTGCGCTGTTCGCGATCGTGCGGGAAGAGGTTCGCCGCAAGACCCATGGCCAGCACGAGGGCGCCCAGTTCAATCCCGAAAAGCCCGAAATCCAGGATGAACCTGCCCTGGTTGCCAACGGAGAAGCTGGGAACCTGGGCGATGGCGAAAAGGGCAAGAAGAACGCCTGTCAGTATCCCCCAGGGGGTCCTTTTGCGGAAAAGCATCCTGAGCGTCATGACGCTGAACACTAAAACGCCCCTCATGATCAGGCCTCCGTCGCGGACAGGAAAACCTCTTCGAGGCTTTTCCATGATCTCTCAACGCCCGTTACCGGAAACCCCTTTCCGCGAAGCATGTCGATGGTTCCCTGCAGCTCGATGGAAGGAACGGTGACCTCTTTCGCTGTCTGGCCTTCCAGATAGGAGACCCGGTGGGTTTCCTCTCCCCCCAGGAGTTCCTGGAGGGTTCCGGTACGTACCACAGCTCCGCGGTTGAGGATAATCACACGGTTGCATACGCTTTCAACCTCACTGAGAAGGTGGGATGACAGGAAGATCGAAGCGCCCCTGGCGTTCTCTTCAAGGATGATGTCGCGGAACTCCTTCCGGGCGATGGGGTCGAGGCCGCCGGTGGGCTCGTCAAGAACGAGGAGCCCGGGCTTCGACTGCAGCGCAAGCGCAAGGCTCAGTCGCTGCCGCATTCCCTTGGAATGGTTTTTCAGCCTCATAGTCTCCCAGCCCCGGAGCCCGACGCGTTCGAGCAGTTTTTTCCAGTCCGTGTCGGTTCCCGGAAGCCCGCGCATCCCGGCGAAAACCCGCAGCAGCTCAAGGCTCGAGAAGCTCTGATCGTAGTCGGGGTTTTCGGGCACGTATCCAAGCCTTGCCCTGGCGCCGGGACTTCCGGGAGGCAAACCCCATACCCTTGCCCTGCCTGAAGTGGGGTGGAGAAGACCCAGCACGCACTTCATGGTCGTCGTCTTGCCTGCCCCGTTGTGGCCAAGAAAACCAAGGATCTCACCCTGTTCGAGGCGGAAACTCACATCCTTCACCGCTTCGAGCCTGGCGAGTCCCGCCTTGATCTGGAAGGCCCTGACGAGGTGTTCAACAACGATCGGTGACCCGTCGGTCATGAATCCTCCCCGGGTTTGGAACGATCAACTCTGCGATTCGCATTCAAATGTAAGAAAGATAGCCCTGAGAGGGGAGTCCGGGTCATGTCAGTCGTTCACCAGCAGCTTGGAAAGCTCCACCCGTCCGGGTGCCGCGAGTCGGACGAGGTACAGGCCGCTGGCAAGGTCGGGGGAGTATGAAACGGTGTGTTCGCCCGCCTGCATCACTTCGCTGCAGATACCGGCTACCCTCCTGCCCGCCAGGTCAAAGACGCTCAGTTCCACTTGTCCCTGTTCGGGAACGAAGAACCCGAAAATGACTGAACCGGAAGCTGAACAGGGGTTTGGGCTTCCCATCAGGGAGCGGGCGACCGGCCCGCCTTCCTCAACACCCGTTGTTGTCACCTCGGCCATGTAAACATCGGTGCCCGACCCGAAAACATTTGCGTGAACATGCTTGCCCGCTGCGCTCACCAGGCTTCCGTCCGCTGAGATGTCCACATGGAACATGGAGCCTGGGGTGTCTATGGTGAACACGGGCGCTGAAGGGCCCTGGTCGTCCAGGACCGTCACCTCGGCTCCGCCGCCGCTCTGGCAGCCCCATGAGGAGACGGCCAGCCATCTGCCGTCCGAGGAGCAGTCCATCCAGCTCACGATGTCCTGATTGGAACCCGACCCGGTCGGGTAATCGTAGGTCCAGAGCGGAGTAGAGCTGGCTGCGTCAAACCTGTAGATCCTGTTCGACATGTAGTTGCTCTTGTAGAACCCGAAGTACACCGTGCCGTTGTCATCCGAAACCGTTGCAGCGCCGGCGTAGTACCCGCTGACGCTCCTCGACCAGGCCTGTTCGTATGCCGAACCGTTCCACTGCGCCAGCCTTGCCGCAGTGAAGCCGAACGCGACCAGTGAGCCGTCGGCGGAGACACCGAAGCAGTCGGTGGATGCCCCCAGGTTGAAAGTACCCTCCAGCGAACCCGTTGCCACGTCGACACGAAGAAGGGTCGCGCCAACGCTGAAGATGATCTTTGACCCGTCGGCGGTGAGCCGGAGCTGCCTTGGGGAGTAGACGTAGTCCGTGCTCTCGAACAGAAGCGCCGGCTCAGCTGATCCCTGGTCGAAGACCACAACAGCAAGGTGACCGTCCTTCAGACCACCGAGCGCGAACACCGCCCCGTCGTCCGAGCAGTCGTAAGTACCGGCCTGGTCGACCGAACCGGCTTCGAACGACCCGGACCCATCCCAGACCCACAACGGAAGGGAAGATGCGCCACTGAAAAGGCAGACCTCCACATTGTCGTCCGACACAAGGAAGTCGTCAGGGGTGTAACCGGGTGTGCCGTTGTCGTCCCACACCGCGAAGGTCCGTGCAAGCCAGAACCTGTCAGTGGTTTCTGAGGCTGAGGTCCCGGTGCCGAGCGAAGTCCAGTACTGGCCCGATTCGAGTTCGGGCTCGTTCTGCCAGAACACCGAGCCGTCGCCGGAAACACCTTCGAACATCCTGCCGCCGCCGTACCAGCCGCCGGTGAATACGTACTCACCTGAGTTGCCGATCGGACACGTCTTCTGAGTGAGGCCTTCGGCCTGGCTGTAGTGCCACAGCAGGGAGGAAGCGAAAGTGGGCGTGACGACCGGAGCGGCCGGAACGGCGCTGGTTGAGGCGGGGAGGTAGAACACTCCCTCCGCGTTGACCTCCACCATCACCGAGTTGTCGAACGCCGCAGAGACGGCGCCGGCACAAACAAGAAGAAGCGTGATAACCTTCATTCCAATTCTTCCTTTCCTGCTTCTTCCGCGGACATGCTGGTCCCGCGGGCGAACACGATGAGACCGAAGAAGCCCCTGGATGCGAGCGCCACGGCCCACAGGGCACTTATCCAGTAATCCCGGAGCCAGTTATGGGCAAGTGTCAGGACGGCGAGGGTGGCGAGACTGGAGCGGGAGAACACCCTCAGCATGTTTTGCATGTCGGTTCTGGTTGCCTTGTGCTCCCACTTGTACAGAAGCTTGTAGAGGGCGATCACCGCAAGTGACGCCCCGAGGGCTGGCAGAAGGGAGACCTTCATGAGGGTCAGCCCGGCGCAGACGGCACCGGAAAGGAGCTGGGCCACGGACCATTGGACGTAGTTCCCTCCCGAACTCTTCATGGCGGGTTTTCCTTTCCCCTGGAATGCAGCCGAAGTGGTTATATGTCCCTCTCCGGCAACCCCGACAATCCCTCGGTTTGACTTTTCAGGGGCGCTTTGTTAGCATCCAAGCTCAATGCAAACGAAGGCTGGCGTGCCGGCTTTCACCACTGAAACATCGGCAGTAACCGGTTTTCCGGAAGAAAACCGGCGGGCCGTCCGACCGGGAGCGTGAGTTGTGACTGCAGAGAAAATGACCTCGAAGATGGCGATGGAACTTGAAGACAGGTACGGAGCCCATAACTACCACCCCCTTCCCGTGGTACTGGCACGCGGGCAGGGCGTTCATGTCTGGGATGTCGAGGGAAAACGCTACTATGACTTCCTTTCCTCGTACTCGGCAGTCAACCAGGGGCACTGCCACCCGAAGATCGTAAAGGCCCTCACGGACCAGGCCCAGGTCCTTGCCCTCACCTCCAGGGCTTTCTACAACGATGTCCTGGGTGTTTTTGAAAAGTACGTGACCGAGTACTTCGGTTTCGAGAAGGTGCTTCCCATGAACACCGGCGCTGAAGCGGTCGAAACCGCGATCAAGCTCTGCCGGAAGTGGGCCTACCAGAAGAAGGGCATTTCCGCCAACCAGGCGAAGATAATCGTGTGCGACAACAACTTCCACGGCCGCACGACAACCATCGTCTCGTTCTCGAGCGACCCTGACGCCTTCGGCGATTACGGCCCCTTCGGACCGGGCTTCGTTCGAATCCCGTACAACAACCTTCCCGCGCTGGAAAAGGCGCTCGAAGACACTGATGTCGCAGGCTTCCTGGTGGAGCCCATCCAGGGCGAGGCAGGGGTTTTCGTTCCCGATCAGGGATACCTCAGCGGGGCCGCCGGGCTTTGCAGGAAGAAGAACGTCCTTTTCATCGCCGACGAGGTACAGACCGGAATCGCCCGCACCGGGCGGCTGCTGGCCTGTGATCACGAAGGGGTCAGACCGGACATCCTCATCCTGGGCAAGGCCATCAGCGGAGGCCTCTATCCTGTTTCCGCCGTTCTGGCCGACGACGACGTGATGCTCGTGATCAAACCGGGCCAGCACGGATCGACCTTCGGGGGCAACCCCATCGGCGCCAGGGTGGCCATAGCCGCCCTCGAGGTTGTACGGGAGGAGAAGCTCGCGGAGAGGTCCGAGAAACTCGGCGCGCTGCTGCGTAAAGAGCTTTCTGCGATCGATTCACCCATGATCTCACTGGTGAGGGGCAAGGGGCTTCTTAACGCGGTGGTCATCAAGCCCACCGGTGGAATGGAAGCGTGGGACGTGTGCCTCAGGATGGCCGAGAACGGCCTTCTGGCAAAGCCCACCCACGGTGACATCATCAGGTTCGCGCCGCCACTGGTGATCACCGAGGAACAGATCCTTGACTGCGTCGCGATAATCCGCAGTTCCATCCTGTCTTTCACCTGATAGCGTCTATCCGGCGGGTTTCTCCATTTTGGAGGAACCCGCCGGAAGTCTCAGGATCGATCCCGGACGTATCGTTCTCCCGGAGGCTTCAGCAGCGCCGGGAAAGCTCATTTCCTTTCGACAGGCGATGTCGCATAATCAAACCAACCCGAAGAAAGGTGTCATGGGCAGGCTGCTTCTTCTTGGCGACAGTCTAACCGCCGGTCACCCCGGCGTTGCCTATCCGGGCATGATGGCCAGGCTGGGTTGCGCGCATGAAATGGTGGTGGAGGGCAGGGGAGGGGCCACTGTTACCGAGGCAAGGTGGCGCCTGAACCCCCTCATCGCCTCGTGCAACCCCGACATCCTGCTTCTGGAGGTTGGGGCCAACGACATTCTGATCCCCCTGTTCCACCGCAGGGGTGGAGCCTGGAAAAAGCTCGCGCGAGACCTTCAGTTCCGCGGCAGTGTTCCAATGACCACACCTGAAGCCTTTCAGCAGACATACGACGAGATGCTCTCATCCATCCCCCGGAATGTCCGGGTGATCCTCGCAACGGTGGCCTGCCTGGGAGAGAACCCCCAAAGTGACATCAACCGCACAAGAAACCGCTACAACGCCGTGATAAGGACGCTGGGGGAGGGGCACGGCGCGGGAATTGCCGACGTGGCAAAGGCTTTCGACGCTGAGATGCTGCTGGTCCCCGAACCTTCGGCCTACTTCCTGGACAGGCATTCCTCGGTGTTCCTTGATTCGCTTGTCACAGCGCCCGACGCAGGCGCTGACTACCTGGCCCGCCGACGCGGCCTTCACCTCACCATGGACGGCGCCCACCTGAACAGCCTCGGTGCCCGGATCTACGCTGAAACGGTCCTTTCCGCGATCGCAACATGAACTGCGCAGACAAGGCCTCTGCCTTGTTCAAACCAACCATCGGTCATATAATGTTGAAACGCATGCTGTGAGGTTTTTTTCCAGAGCGTATGATTGCATGAGAAGCTCGGTTTTTGCATCAGTCCTTCCTGTCAGTCTGATGATTTCGCTTGCCTGCGGGGATACGGGCTATCCCTTCATGGTGGGCAAGTGAAGGTTGAAGATGACACGACTGAAGAGTTCACAGTCGATTTCTCGGGTCCATTCATCAGAACAGGAAGCTGCCATAAGTTCTGAAAGCGGCCCCGAACAACTCATCCGGAGGTTACAATGCTGCCTGGCGTATCGGTACTGATAGCGCTGATCTCAGGGTTGAACGACGTGGCCATCACCGAGATCATGTACAACCCCGATGGCCCCACACTGGGCCCTGACAGCCTTTACGAATGGGTCGAGCTCTGCAACCTCACCGAAAGCCCCCTTCAACTCCAGGGAATGGTGCTAAGCGACCGTGGCAACGGGCTTGTGCTTGATGAGTACGAACTGGCTGCCGGTGCCAGGGTGGTGGCTCCCGCGGACATGGAGTCTTTCGTTGACAAGTACGGTGAAAGCGTTCCCGTCGTTTCCTGGACCGGGGAGTGGCCGGGACTGTCCAACGCCTCGGACATGATAACCCTCAGTGACCGCTACGGCATGATGATCGACATGCTTTCCTACACCGACCACTGGGGAATAGAGGACGGACAGCAGCGAAGCACCGCTGACGGAACCGGTGCCTCGCTTGAGAAGATAAACATCAGGGGACCAAACAACGCAGCCAACTGGGCGGTATCTGTCGATCTCAACTGCCCGCTGCCCGACCCCGAGACCGGGGACGACAAGTGCTGGGGAACGCCGGGAGCCGTTAACAGCGTGGAGTGAGCCACCCGGCAGGGTCTTGTGAATCGTGAGATAAAAAGAGTTCCTGTGGGGTGAACCGATCACCGTCACAGGAACTCCCTTTTTGTTGTCCATCAGGTCATTGTTGTCATGCGGATGGACACCACTCTATCATTCAGGCCTACCTCAGTACGACCACTTGGCTGGTCTCGGTCATTCCTTCATAAGAGAGCCTGCAGAAGTACACTCCTTCTGCCGCCGAAGAACCGTTCCAGGAAGCCTGGTGCGTTCCGGCAAGCATCTCGCCGCTGATGACCGTGGCCACCTTGCGCCCGGTGATGTCATACACCGCGAGGTCAACCGTACCCGAACCCGGAAGAGAGAATGAGAACCCGACCATGGAGGTCGACGGGTTGGGGAACGCCGGGAAGAGGACCAGTTGTGACTCGAGAGGTGACAATCCGCCCTCAATGCCGGTACCTGATATATCGAACCCCTGTGCATAGATGTCCCAACTGGTGTTCCGATGGTCCTGCCAGGCCACGATGGCGCCCTGGTTTCCATCACTTGCCATCGCAGGGGCGCTCTGAAGACTGTCTGCGCCGCAGATCAGATAGCCGGTAGCGGGCCAGTAGATTGCGGCATTTGCTGCTATGCGCTGCGCATATATGTCGGAGGTGGAGACGCTGCGATAGTCCTCCCAGGTCACGAAGGCGCCACTGTTCCCGTCGGAGACTATCTGGGGATCGATCTGGTTGCCTGCCGCAGTACAAATGATCACGCCGGTCGCCGTCCACTGTACCGCTCCGGCCGAGGCAACACGCTGCGCATATATGTCGGAGGTGGTGCCAGTTACATAGTCCTGCCAGACTATTACGGCTCCGCCTGTTCCGTCGCTGACGATCCTTGCGTTGATCTGGTCGTATCCCACATTGTTGTTCATGACCACGCCGTCGACAACCCACACAATTGCGCCGCTCGGACCCTGTCTCTGGGCATAGATGTTGTAATCGGTCGTTGAACGGAAGTCGTGCCATGTGATTATGACTCCGCCGGCTCCATCGCTGCAGATGTCGGGCATGAGCTGGTCCGTGGCCATGGTGCAGGTTGCCACTCCGTTGGTGGTCCATTGAACCGCACCGCCCGAAGCTACACGCTGGGTGTAGATGTCGTAGTCGCCTGCGCGCTGGTCATACCAGGTTATGAATGCACCGCCGCTTGCGTCGCTGACAAGTCTGGGGCCGTGCTGCGCAGCGGCCTGGTTGCACACCGAAACGCCATTGGCAGTCCACAGCATGCTACCGTCAGAGTTCACGCGCTGTGCGTAGACATCGGGACAATTCACAACATTGCTGCGATTGTCCTCCCAGGTGAGAATTGCTCCACCCTGGCCGTCGCTGATCGAAGAGATGTTGAACTGGTCGAACGCCGCGGTGCAGACCGGAACGCCGTTGTCGTTCCAAAGAGCTTCACCGCTCGAATTCACGCGTTGAGCATAAATGTCAAAACTGCCGTTGCGATAGTCCTGCCATACGACTATCGCGCCACCTGAACCGTCGGTGACGATCTGGGGCAGTTCCTGGGAGCTGCCTGCCGTGCAGATCGCGATGCCGTTGTTCAACCACAGCAGGGACCCGCTGAGGCTTGTACGTTGAATATAGATGTCGTTATTGCCATTGCGAATATCTTTCCAGGCAATTATTGAGCCTCCGCTGCCGTCCGATACGATCGCCGGGGTGGTTTGATCGAAGTTTGCAGTGCAGACAGGCATCCCGTCAGAATCGTTGTACGGATTCAGCTGGTCCGGTTGGGAAACAGCCGTACCGGGAAGAAGCAAAAGAAAAGCAGCCAGAACGACTGCTTCAAGAATTGGCGCTCGGTTTGCACCGCGCGCAAGTGAATGTTTGATGGAAGACATTTTTCCGCCCCTATCAGAAGCCGGGTATTTGACTTTCCGAAACCCCCTTCAGTTCGATGATTGATATCATGGCTTCTGCTTTCATGATCCTCTTCATCGAACTATCCAATAATCCGTTGCACCGTTTCTCTCCTTTCACGGCCCTTGAATGAAATGAACCCGCTCTGCAGCTTTGACGGTCTGCAGGCAGCCCCCCATGTGTTTGTTCTCTCTGTGTTTGTTCCATGAAGGAAATGTACCTAAACCAATGTCTAATGTCAAGGACATTAGCGAACAATCAATATATAAAAAAATAGTAATTTTTTTATCATTTCTAAATGTTATATTGATGGATAACTAATTTTTCATATTAGTCATACAAGGTATAGACAGAAAAACATGGTAGTATCAACATCGTCACTACCTGAGCGTTTTCAAAGGATCAACAGTGATAAGGACGACTACGATGGGGGAATGCAGTTATAGTCTAATAAAAGACCCCAGTCGGGATTGACTGGGGCCATGCGGATCGGATCGGATTTGCAGTTCCTGTTTGTTACCTGGCTCCGGTTTTCACGCTTTCCTTCATCCGCCTAATGTGACCTCGGCCCAGGCCCTTGACCTCACAACCGAGTTCGAGGTAGCGGTGAATCTTCGTATCGTCCAGTATGCAGAAGCAGTCGATGATCGCGAAGGGTTTTCCCACTGCTTCGAAAACGGTGTCGGGTTCGAGGGCCATGTACTCGGAGTGCCTGACCGCAAGAACAAGGGCGTCGGCGCCCTTCATGGCCTCCCACATGTCTTTTTCCATTCTCAGGTTCGCAAGCGGGGCCTGCCTGTGGAAGAACCTGGACCAGCTGAAACCCGGCTTCGGGTAGGTTTCCTGCGCCTCGAACTCCCACCAGTGCTCCATGTACGGGTCATGAACCTTGACGTCGGCGCCCATCTCACTGAGCTTCCTGACGATGACCTCAGAGCCGCTGTAGCGTGAGTCGCCCACATCCTCGCGGTAGGAGGCACCAAGAACAAGAACGTCCGCCGAGGAGATACCCCGGTTCATGTTCCGCAGGGCGTCGCGAACCATCTGCGGCACCCGAAGGGAGCGCGTGTCGTTGATGTCCACCGCCATGGGGGTGATCTTGAAGATGTCGTCCTCGAACCCCATTATGTGCCGGTACGCCCATACCCCCAGCCCGCCGTCCTTGGGCAGACAGTAACCGCCGATTCCCGGTCCGGGGAAGATCATGTTGGAGTGTGTCGGTCTGACTTTTATTGCGCCGATTACCTTGCTCAGGTCAACTCCGTTACGTTCAGCGAACACCGACCACTCGTCCAGAAACGCCAGTATCGTGGCCCTGTAGCTGTTCTCGATTATTTTGGCCGTCTCGGATTCAATGGGGCGGTCGAGCACCGTCAGGGGGAACTCCTTCGTGTTGAGAACCTCGTTCAGGAACTTGGTCACCCTTTCCCGGGCATCGGTGTTCACTCCACTGCATACGCGCCAGAAGTCCCTTATCGAAGCGACGTAGTTCCGCCCCGGCATTACCCTCTCGTAGCTGTGGGCGAGAAGCGGTTCGCTCTCGATGCCGCGTTTCTCGAACACCTTTTTCATGATGGGGTAGGCTATCTGCTCGGTGGTTCCCGGCGGAACGGTGGTTTCGATGAGCACCAGGGCATGAGGCTGGATGTGCTGGGCTATGACACCGAGTGATTCCTCCAGCGCCGCCATGTCGGCCGAGCCGTCGCGGCAGTTGCCGAAGCGGTTCTTAAGGTAGTCGCACTGAACATCAACGACCACTGCATCCACAAGTGAAAGCGCTTCTTCCGTATAGGTTGCCACAAGCGTTTTTTTGTCCAGCACGCATCTTGCGATCATAGGGGCTACCTCGGGATCCTCCGCGGTGACGGGGGATATTCCCCGGTTCATCAGCGGGGTCTTCCAGTAGCTTCTGGTGCTTGGCCTCTGCATTCCGATAACGAATTTGCCCGGCTTCCCGTCGGACCGAACGGAGTCGGCCACAACCGCCGCCATGACCGCCCCCACAAAACCAAGACCGACAACCGCAACAATCTCCCTGCCCATTGAGCGGTTCTGCGCAACGAGCCCGCGAAGCCTCTCCAGCTCAACGGGGTAGTCTTCGGGAACGGGAAGGGCGAATTTCTCCCCCCCGGGGCTCACGGACCAGCGGACCTCGCTCATGTCTTCCTCCCGGTTAGTACGTCAGCGACAATGCCGGAACATACGGCAAACCTTGAAGCGGTGGCAGCCCCGGAACAGATCGCTGCTGACACGGACGGCGTCGACCTGAAAACAACAGGCCGTGATGCACCGCAAGAATGAACGCATCGAAGGCACTTGATGTCGCGCTATGGCCCTTGACGCCAATAGGCACGAGCATCATTCTCTGGTATTGAACAAGTGTTTCAGCCCGTGCAGATGGGCAGCAGGATGATTGTTCGATGAAAAGAACGGATGCGATATGCTTGCGCTGAAGCGAATAGTTCTGATCCCACGCCCGGCAGTAGTCAATCCGATACGGCAGGCCTTAGAGGCGTCTTTACTTTATATATTGTTGTGCGGTATGTACATACTTGTATCCGGATACTTTGCCGCCCTCAGTGTTTCTTCTGCGCAGCAGTTGCACGTGATCGAGACGATCAAAGGCATCGTGTTTGTTGTCGTCACGGGCGTTCTGTTCTTTATCATTTCCTATCTGCGATCGAGGAAAATCCGACGACAGGAGGAGACCATCATAATGCAGGAGGAAGCTCTGCTTCACGCAGAAAGCAGACTTGTTGCGGCAATGTCCTCAGTAGTATTGGCACATGACCTTAATAATATGCTCATGGCGCTTTCCGGGCTTGTCGAAGGGCTCAGGGCGCGGGATAGAGACGAGGCTTTCCTGCTCACTATGGCTGATGAAGTTGACATCAGCATAGAGAAAATCAACCATCTTGCCAAACGCATTGCATCAACCGCCGGGCGCGCCGTACCGGAGAAGGAACGCGAAGTTGACGTTAAAGCCTCGCTGCATGAACTGGTCACCCTGCTTCGAAAGCATCCGGACTTCCGTTCCTGTCGGGTTGTGTCGGCTGATATCGCACCTCTTGTTATTGTGCTGAACAGGATTCTCTTTGAGGAGGCGTTACTGAATCTTCTTATCAACGCGGCCCAGGCAGCCGGCCCGGCAGGAACGATTGAAATACGCCTTGCCACCGAACCGGACGTCGCCATCCTGGAGATCCACGACAACGGCCCGGGTGTGCCCGACGAACTTGTTGGAGAGATATTCGAGCCGTGCTTCACGACCAAGCACAACGGCGCCGGGATAGGATTGCTGTCAGTGAAAGCTTTTGCCGTGGCCTGCGGCGCAGGTGTTTCCGTTGAGCGCTCACCTCTTGGCGGAGCCCTGTTCAGGATCAGCATCCCGATTCAGCATCAACGATCGAACAAATCACCTGAGTGCGAGAAGTGACCGGCGCATCTGCAACGCGCGGCTCCCCTGCGCCTCAATGTCGAAGTTTGGCGGATTGAAGTCTTCCGCATGAATGATATCGTGCCGGGTAAAGACACTGAAAAATGTGCACAGTATGCAGCTACTCGGAACACTATCCGCGCATTTTCAAGCTGGAGCTGGAAATGAGCACTGCAGATACAGAGGATTGAGATCTTCAGCCAACCTATTGACAGGAAATGAATTGTCACTGTTCGGGCAGGGATGATGAAGCGGCTCATCCGAAGTGTTCTGCAGAAAGGGAATTGAATTCAAGTGAGAATCAGCCCGTTCACACTCGCTGGAATCGTATTGCTGTCCTTATGGAGTGCCTGTTCTGAAGAGCGCTGCGCAGGGAGCGCCACCAGAATGACCCTTCGTGTCGTCGACTCTCTGGGAGTGGACATCGGAGGCAACGCGCAGATGTTCGGAGACATCAACGGAGTCTGCTTCATGTCCGATACAACATTCGTTGTTTTTGACAGAGCCTACCAGCACCTCAGATCATACAGGATCGATACAAGCCACATTGTTACCAGATCATACCTTGGGGCTGGTCCGCTGGAATACCTGTTTTCCGAGAACATGAGCCCGTTTGATTCCGGCTTCGGGCTGTTCGAGTTCGAAATGCCACCCCGTTGCGTGTTCTTCGATTCAGAAGCTGCTCCTGTCGGGTCGGTGACCCTTGATGAAAGCACTGCTCTGGTAAATCCCGTGTTCCTTGGGAGAGATCGGATCGTGGGCAGCGTTGGAGGCCTGTACGAAGAAAACGGTTCCCCGGCAATGAAGTATGAGATCTGCATATGGGATTCACAAAACGGTTCACGTGAGATGGTCGTCCATTCGGTTTCCCGTGAGCTGGGAACCGTGCAGGAAGCCTATGGAAGGTATGTGGAGCTTGAGCACTGCATCGAAACCTGGAGGGACAGCCTTATCTTCGTCGCTCCTGAGCTTGAAGAATCCAGAATACTCTCGTTCACCACGGACGGGGTCTGTTGTGATACGATCACGTTCGAACACATCCGTGAACCCAGGTCAAGTGATGAGATCAAACTGGAGTTGATCTGGCGCAAGCTTCGGGATGGAAACCTTGGAGAATGGCATCCCTCTGAACTGGAGCCCGGAATAACCCAACTGCAGGTTCAGGATTCACTCGGTTTGCTGTGGGTTTGCCACGGATCGCTTTTCTCGCCGGAGTTCGAGGTTTTCAGTGTTTTTGGGGAGTTTGTGTTCAGCTGCGGTGTTTCCGGGCTTCCTGAAACCGATTTCTACAGGTTCTGCATATCGGATCACGGCTACATCGCATACACCATGTATCCTGCTGACTATCCCAGGATCTACATGCTCGAGCTTGTTGAGGAAGCCGCTGTTGAAGGTGAGAACGAAGCGGAACGGCATGAGCGATGAAAGGAACACTGATGAACCTCGAGATCCGCCATGAAACGGAAGATGAGCATTTCATTGTTGAACAACTCACCCGGGAAGCATTCTGGAACCTCTATGTTCCGGGATGCGATGAGCATTATCTGGTTCACAGGATGCGCTCACATCAAGACTACGTCCCGGAATTGTCGTTCATTGCTGTAAAAAATGGAAACATCGTAGGAAGCATAATGTACACAAGGTCTTTCATTGAAAACGAAGAAAAGGAAAGGATACGGACACTGTCATTCGGGCCGGTATGCGTTCACCCCGACCATCAGAGGCAGGGCATAGGCAGCGCGTTGATAGAGCACACGAGGAAGATTGCAGAAGGCATGGGTTTTCCGGCCATTATCATACTGGGAGATCCGCACAATTACTGCAAACACGGCTTCAGGAACGGCGTTGACCTCAACATCAGCATGTATGGAGGCATGCAGCCGTTGGGACTGCTTGTCCTTGAGATGAACGGTGGCATTGGCAGGAATGGAAAGTACGAATACAAGGGCAGTGAAGTGTACGCTCTGGACCCGGAAGAAGTGATGGAATTTGACAGGCGGTTTCCCTTCAGGGAGAAGAGGCATCATTACAGCCAGGATTTGTTTTCGATGATACTGAGGTCCCGCGTTGAGAAGAGCATGTGAAAGGAATCGAGTTGCCCGCTTTCCCCTGCGGCAGGAATGCTTCTGAAAGGGTTTCATGACAATGTACACAAGAGAGGAACCCCGTTTCGCTCTCTGTGGTTTGAACTGCTGCCTTTGTCCCAGGTTCAACACCGACGGAACATCAAGATGCCCGGGTTGCGGAGGCAGGGATTTTTCGAAACAACACCCCACCTGTTCTGTTGTGACATGCAGCAGGAAGCATGGAAACATCGAATACTGCTTTGAGTGCAGTGAGTATCCATGCAGGAGATACGAGAGTATCGGAGATAAAGACTCATTCATCACTTACAGGAATGTGACAACGAATCTGGAAGAGGCTGGAAGAGACCTTACAGATTACCTGGCAACCTTGACCAGGAAACAAAAGTATCTGAAACTGCTGATCGAGAAGTACAATGATGGAAGAGCAAAGTCACTGTACTGCATCGCGATCGAGCTCTTTCCAATAGGGGCACTTGAGGAGCTTTTGGAATTCATTGTGAGGGATGTTGAAAGGGAAGACACCGGAGAGAATGAGAAGGCAAAGAAAGTGGTGGAGAAAGTCAGGGAGAAAGCGGGAGAACTGGGGATTGATCTGGCACTCAGGAAGTGAAAGTCACCGGAAGACTTGCGGGGAACAATGGTAGTCGTTGCATACGATGACAGGTGGCCGGAACAGTTCTGCGCGATCAGGTCGGTTCTCGATCAATCGCTTTCCAGAGCGTTGCGCATTGAGCATGTCGGAAGCACGGCCATCCCTGGAATGTTTGCCAAACCGATAATCGACATCGATGTGGAGATCGGTGACGCATGCGATTTCGACAGGACCAGGGATGAACTGCAGTCAATTGGGTATTCGCATTCCGGTGATCAGGGAATTGCCGGAAGGGAGGCTTTTCGAAGAGACCGAAACTGCTGCTTCAGATATCTGGATGATATTAAACACCATTTGTATGTATGTACTTCGGATTGCAAAGAGTATCAAAGACATATCCTCTTCAGGGATTATCTGAGAAAGCATGGCGAAGCAAGGGACAGGTACAATCGGATCAAGGCGGAGATACTGAGACGATACGGCGAAGAGAATCGCGAGAAGTATGTGAGCGTTAAGGAGGCCGAGTACAGGTGGTTTTTTGAAGGCGTGATAAAAAAGGCGGAGTGTGACGGATAACCATGAATGATGGTCTGGAAACCGCTGACAAACTATGAACACTTTGGAAAGACTGAATCGTGACAAACAATGAATCCCGGCCCCTTACCTGTCGCCTCTGCGGCTACAGCCCGCTGAAGCCCTTCTACACGCAGGGCAACCGCGATGAATTCGCCTTCCATCGCTGCCCGAACTGCCGTCTGGTCAACTACCATCTCACGGACGGGCTCGATCAGGAGAAGTACGCCGTTGTGTTCGTTGATCCCCTCGACGAACTACACAGGAGGAACATCGCGCAGAACACCACCCACCGCTTCCTTAAGCGATGGCTTCCGACTCCCGGGCGAATGCTCGATATCGGTTGCGGGAACGGCCGGCTGCTGCACCTGGCCCGCAGGGACGGCTGGGATGTTAGTGGGCTCGAACTGTCAACCTTCCTTGCAGAATCGGTGACAGCCAGGCTTGGCATCGAAGTTGTCGTGGCCGATTACCTGGAGTATTCACCGGGAAAGGATGAGGTGTTCGACCTGGTCCTTCTGCGTCATGTTCTGGAACACCTCATCGAACCCAAGCGCGCCATGATGGGAATCGCAGCCCTTTTAAAGGAAGGCGGTTGCGCCCTGCTGGAATTCCCGAACATCGATGGGCTGGACACCCGCCTCAAGCGCTGGATGCGCGTAACCGGGCTTCATCGAAAGAAGTACTCCGACGCCTGGCGTCCGGGACACTGCAACGAGTACTGCAGGCAGTCATTCGAATACCTTCTTGGAGAGACAGGGTTCGAACTGGTCGTGTGGGAAACCTATTCATTCCGACCCTTCTCGAACTTTCTCTTCAACCGCTTGCATATCGGCAACAAGGCCCGTGCCATTATTCGAAAACGGTGACCTGCAATTTGAGCGGGACGAAGTGCCGGGACTGAAAGCCTTGCTGCCAGGGCATGAAACTGAACTTGCAGGGCTGTACGGCGATCCCGGGGGACGCAGGCCATACTCCAGTGTTGTGCTTATCTGCTCTCGCTTTACCGGGGCAGGTACTGCGAGGAAAGATGGATCGGAATCAACTGACCATCAGCGTTGTCATACGGGGAAACGAGGATGGGAATACTGATCGCCTGCAGGATCGTTTTTCGAAGGGGGCATGCTTGCACAAACTGACGAATGAAAACGGCCTTGTCTGCGTTACGATCGACATCATTCAGGAAGACGGCAGCTCCCGGGCGATCCGTGTTTTCTGGAAGGATGGCGTGGACGGGTTTCCTGAACTGGAGAAGTGGAACGAAGCAATCGATTCCTGTATTGCCGAATGCAGGGAGAACGGCGCCGCCTTCATCGACAGCCGCGTGATCACGGCGAACGAAGGGGTCACAGAAGCATTGGCGGCTGCCCGGGCCTCAATGCACCGCGATTCCCTCAGGGCTCGCGGCTTCAGACAGGGCGAGAGCCGTCTCGAGTACAACATGGGCGTTGACGAGGCCCTGACGGCTCTTTCAGCGGGAAGCACCGAGGAGCGTCTTGCATGGAACTGCATCGAAGCTGAGAACGAGAATGAACTCATACTTGCTGCGGGGATTCTTCGCCGGGCTTCCCAGGGTGACCCGGCTTCGCATGAGGAAGATGATGCGCTCGGTTTCCTCGAGAACCTCCTCGAGGAGCCCGAAGCGGTCAGGGCACCCGAGCGTATTCAGATCGGAACCTGTGAAGGTGCTCCCGCAGCGTTTCTCGCGCTCATTGCGTATCCCGTCGACGGCTGGTCGTCCATCCATTACATGGGTGTGCTGCCTGAGTACCGCGGCAGGGGGTTCGGTGCAGAAGTCATGCTTCACGGCCTTCGGTGTCTGAAGGCGATGGGCGGGAAGATCTATCACGATGGAACCGGATCGCGGAACACTTCTGCACTGGCGCTTTTTGAACGCCTTGGCAAACCGCCCTTCCGCGCCATGGAGGAGTGGAGGATGGAGGTGTCTCGGGATACATCCGGCTTGCCAGACTGAAGAGAATTGGTGTTCGTTTATACGGGCGATGAAAAGGCTCCCGGAGCTGATCCTCCGGGAGCCTGCAATTGTCTGTGAAACTAGATGTACGCGTTCTCTCCGTGCAGAGCCGAATCCACACCGGATTCCTCATCAGCCCTGCTGACCCTGACAGGAGTTATCCTGTTGATTGCCTTCAGCATCAGGTAGGTGAAAAAGAAGGCGTAGATCGAGGCGCCAAACACTGTCAGAACTTCCTTGACGAAAAACGACCCACCACCGTAGAACAGACCGTCTGCGCCGGAAGGGTTTATGGATTTGGAAGCGAAAAGTCCAAGAAGGATCACGCCCATTATGCCGCCCACGCCGTGAACTCCCCAGACATCGAGGGCATCATCCCACTTGCGCCTGTTTTTCAGGGCAACCGCGATGTAGCAGACGGCTCCGGCCACGATCCCGATTATCAGGGCTGAAACAGGGGTCACGAAACCGGCGGACGGTGTGATGGTCGCAAGTCCGGCGACCGCACCAGTAAGAAGGCCCAGGAACTTCGGTTTTCCCTTCTGAGCCCACTCAATGACGAGCCAGGTAACTGCGGCGACTGAACCCGCAAGGTCGGTGTTCAGGAATGCCAGCGCGGTTATGGCGTCCACCCTGAGCTCACTCCCCGCGTTGAACCCGTACCAGCCGAACCAAAGAAGGCCGGTTCCAAGCGCAACAAGGGGGATGCTGTGGGGACCGCTCTCTTCGACCTGTCTCCTGCCGACATAGAGAACCGAAGCCAGGGCAGCCATTCCGGCAATCGCGTGCACGACAATGCCTCCGGCGAAATCGAGGACTCCTGCCTGCTGAAGGAAGCCGCCTCCCCAGACCATGTGAACAAAGGGGAAGTACACAAAGAGCTGCCAGACGACAAGAAAAATGAGATAGGCCTTGAATGTGATCCTGTTGGCGAATGCTCCGGTTATAAGAGCGGGAGTGATGATCGCGAACATCATCTGATAGGCCACGAAAACGAGAAGCGGAAGCCTGCCTTCGCCTGAAAAGGCTGAAAGGGGAGTGATCCCCCTGAGGAATGCCTGGTCGAGGTTCCCGATAATGCCGCCTACATCACCGCTGAAGCAGAGGGAGTAGCCCACTGTGAACCAGAGTATCGTTGTGACACCCATGGAAACGAAGCTCTGCATCATGATGCTGAGAACGCTCTTTCTTCCGACCAGTCCGCCATAGAAGAACGCAAGTCCCGGAGTCATAAGCATCACAAGACTTGTTGCAAGCAGCATGAAACCCGTATTACCGGTATTGAAGTCCATCGTCTCCTTCTCTCGAAATGGCGTTGTTTTTACTGCTTGCCGAGGGTCGAGTAAGTCCATTCCTTGCGGCACCGAACCCATGAACTCATCGGCCGGGCAAGCCCGTAACATACCGGAAGGGAACGTCGATGGGATGAAGCTTGATCCCCCATGGAGACTGCGGCCGTGATGGATATGCTAAGTACACCCGGAACTTTGGACCGGTGACACTGCTTGTTCTGAATTCGGTTGTCCGGTTGATTGCCTGTGGGTGCTTCAGGTCTTTACGAGATGTAGCCCAGACCTTCGAGCTTTTTCTTTATCGACTCTGCGGATTCACCCTTCACGGGGTCGAGCTTCTCCATCTCCCGCTCCAGGACGTGGATGACGAACTCGTCGACCGAAGAGTATCCGCCGATGCCAGCCACCTTTTTCATTCGCTCCATGAACCCGTCGTCAAGCTTCATCTTCAGTTTGGCCATTGTTCCTATACCTTTACCTTGAATACTGCCGCACCCGCAATGGCGGAGAGGCTGCTGTACACCAGGAAGACCGTGAGCCAGCTCCACCTGCCGCCGAGGATACTGTAACGCGCTTCGGGGATACTTGCAGTCGCTCCCGTTACCGGGCTTTCAGGCGGAAGCGGTGCCAGAAATGGCTTGAGGAGCCTTTCCGCTGCGTTCATGCGGGCGGCGCCCCTGTAAATGACCGACCCCGACCCTTCCGCCGAAGCGCCAATGGGGAGCGTGACGCCACCGGCTGTGACCGTTGCCCCGGGACTCGCGTTCTGCACCCTGAAACTGGTCTGCCTGAGAGTGTCGACGAAAACCACCGGTTCGATCACCGTAATGCCTGCACCGGTAACCGTGAACCCCTCCCTTGCGGGGAGTTCATCCCAGGTGAGGGTTACGGTCGTTGGAATGCCGCGTGGTACGGGCATGCTTCCGTAGCGGGCATCGAGAGCTGCCGCGGTGAGTATGAAGGGGACTGCGATGAAAAGCATGGGAGTGACTATCCGCCACAGGTACGATAAGTTGTCAACCATGAGGGCGGTGGCGGCTTTGATCACGGTGACGGGGGAGTGGAGGTGAAGAAGCATTCCCAGCGCTCTTGCGCCCATCCTGCTTCTGATGGCGCCGATGGCTTTCTGGTTCGAAGTGAACTTGAAGATGAGTATCATGATGACACCGAATACCAGTGAAATCGCGAGAAGCCCGCTGAAGGGAGGGCTGTTCCTGAAGGGGGCGAGCAGCGCCGTCATGAGTCTCCGGTAAGGGCCCGGGTTATAACTGCTCCCATATCCTGCAGGGCCAGGCCTTCCGGCATGGGCGAACTGGTGATGAGGCTGCCGGGGCAGAGCATGGGCGCAACGCAGTGGTCACCGCTCCAGGGGTCGGTGTTGTCGGTGATGATCTCCTCGGGGAAGGCGCCAAGGGCGGTCTCCCAACTGCACCTGTAGCTCCTTGCGTACCCAACTATCATGTCCGGCGCGAAGGGGGGGAGTTCCTTCCCCGGGAACATGTCGGAGACAATGTAGGCCTTCTCCACCGGGCGGCGGCCGGTGAGGGGGTCGATGACGCTCTCGAGGTCACGGGCCAGCCTTTGCATGAACGGGTACTTCTCATCCGTGGTGACTATCCCGTCCGGCTCCCGGCCGGCCTGGTTCACGTAAAGGCTGTTGAGCCCCAGGCCGTACGCTGAAGTGCGGTTCCAGTCGAGGCAGGCGAACATGTCCTTGTTGCGGTCTTCCGGCCTTGAGATGTGGGCGTAGCCCTCGGCCGCCAGCCAGCTGTTCAACCCGAAGCCGCGATTGAAGGGTGCGAAACCGTGGTCTGAGAAAACCATCAGATCGGTGTTCCCATCAAGAAGCTCCATCGCCTGGCCAATGGCCCTGTCCGCCTTGGCGTAGAGTTCACCCATGATGTTCCTGAACCTGGGCGCCACGGATGAGTGGAGCGGGCTTTCAGGGTCGATTGTCCGGTAGAACATGTGCTGGTTGAGGTCGGTGCTCGAGAAGTAGAAGAAGAGCAGCCCGTCCTTCCAGTTGCCAAGGGCGTGGGTGAACATCCGCAGGCGTTCGTCGAAGACGTTCGTCGCCTGGGAGAAGTAGTCGTCATCGTTGAAAATGCCGCGGGAGAGGGCCTTTGTGTCTTCGGGAAAGCCCTTTGTGTAATAGGGCCCTATAGCTTCGGCGATGCTGCGTGCGAACCAGTCCGGTCCCGAGATCGGGAGAGCGGGGTTCTCGGGGTCTATGTTGAGGGGGGAGAGGTAGAGCCTGAGCTTCGGAGAAAGCTCCTTAACGTAGAATCTGCCAATGGCGAACACCGTGGAGATGCCGGGTATGGCCGGAAAAGAGAACCTCACCCATGGTGACCACTGCCCGACCCCGACAACGAATGACCGGCCGTTGACGTCTATCCTCACCGCTCCCGCTGTACGGTCAGCCCAGACATCGGCGGTGGTCTCCATCACAGGTGACCCCGCGATCAGCGAGTTCTGCGGGCCCGTAACCCGGCACCTGTAGCAGTTGTCGCCCTGGTCCCTTACGGGCACGATGATGCCTCCCGAAGTGTCGTCGCTCAGTGATCGGGGATCGTCCGTAAAGAACGTGAAGCTGCCCTGGCTGCCTCTGATGTCGGGCGTTCCCATGCCGGAAAGGAACCGGCCTCCCCGGTCCTGCGGAGCCGGGAAATCTATGGGAAGCTTGATCATGGTGACCGGGATGCCGTTTTTGAGGAGACTCCTCCAGAAGGGTTCACCCTTCCTGAGAAGCTCGACGCCGCCGCCTGAGAGCGGAAGCCTGAGGTTTCCCACATCGAGCGTGCGGGTCGGGGGGTTCACCCTGGAGGTCGAAAGGTAGGGTATCCGGTTTTCGGGGTTTCGGTGTACGAAATCGAAGATCCCGTGAACATCGGGACCACCGCCCGTTATGAACCCCGACCACGCCACGGGGCTCTGGGGAGGGTTCGATGTGGCGAGGTTCCTGAGTGAACCCATCTGCATGAGCCTTTTCGCGTTGGGCATGAGGCCCAGGGCCGAGTACCTTCTCACGAGGCCGGGGTCGAGCCCGTCGAAGGCCAGGGCCAGAACTTTTCTTTTCGTGCGCAGCGCTCCTCCGCAACCCGTGTTCAGGGCAAGGAGAGCGGAGGCAGCCGCGGCGCTCTTCAAAAACTCCCTGCGGTTCAAAGCGGGCTCCCATCCATGTGGGGCGGGGGTGCGACCCCGAGTATCCCGAGGGCGGTGGGGGCGATGTCGATGATCGATGGCTCGGGGGTGTCGTGCTTCCAGCTCGTGAACAGCACACCCTTAACAAGGTCGGGGTCACAGCTGTGGTCACCGTTCCAGTGTTGTTCGTTGGGGTAGAGGACCTTCTCGCCAACGCCGCCCGTGACGCAGTTCCACCCCGCCCTGAACCCCCGGGAGGTTCCGGGGATGATGTCCGGCCCGTCTTTGGCGTAGGGACCCTTGTACTCTTCCGTCCCCAGTCTTGCCCTCCTTATGACCCTGTCGCCCTCGGGAGTGGCAAGGTGCGCCAGTTTTCCGGCGATCTCGGCTGTCAGGGCGGGCACCTCCCCCGGTTCGACGATGCCCATGCCCTCGCGTCCACGGACATTGATGTTTATACCCGCCAGGCCCAGGGCGTAGGCCCTGGTTTTTTCCCAGTCCACGCCCATGTACGAAGTCCCGACGGTTTTAACGCCCTCCTTCAGTACCATGTAACCGTTCTCCAGAAGCCACCTGTTGAAATCGACGCATGTGTGGAACGAGGTGAAGCCATGGTCGCTCAGGACCATCAGTAGGTCGGTTTTTTTCATTTTTTCCATGACCCTTCCGACCAGGGCGTCCATGTCGGCGTAGGTCGTTCTGATCGGAGACCCCTCCTTGAATCCGCTGCCCCAGAACATGTGCTGAACACGGTCCGGCGTGTCGAAAACGCAGACCACCAGCCCCGTAGGGTTCTTCGAGAGGGCGTCGGAGAACATTTTCTCGCGTTCACTGAAGATGCCGGCGCATTGCTCCATGAAGGTGCCGTCGTCGATGTGGCCGTTTGAGAGTGCCCAGGTGTCCTCGACGAGCCCCAGTGTGGCGAAAGGCCCCTGCATCCCCGCAAGGTAGCGCGAGTAATGCACGGGATGCCCGAGGGGTAAAGCGGGTTTTGAAGGGTCCACATGCAGTGCGGTGCAGTAAAGCGTGGGGCCTTCGGTCAGCCTGAACCGTGCAATGCCCCTCACCTTTTTGCCGGAGAGGCTGAACTCCAGCGTGACCCAGGGGCTCAGCGCGTTCCAGTCCAGGTTGACTGACCCGCCTGAGTGCGAGAGTCTCGGGGTCTTTCCCCCGACGTCAAGACGGACCCGGCAGTGAAGCGAGCCATCGGGTCCGGGTATCCCGCCCGCGAAGCGGTGGTCGCCGTCGGGCGTGAGCCTTGCCTGGACACCACCGGTCATCGGTTCGGGCTCACCGGTTTTCAGTACCGTATAGGAACCCTGGCTGCCCCTGAGGTCGGGAACGCACATGCCTGAGAGAAGGTGTCCGTCGAGTGGTTCGGGGGGGTAGGTGATGGGAACCCTGAGAATCGTC
Source organism: candidate division Hyd24-12 bacterium UBA6080 (assembly GCA_002436025.1). Classification (GTDB taxonomy): domain Bacteria; phylum Fermentibacterota; class Fermentibacteria; order Fermentibacterales; family JCC-6; genus UBA6080. The sequence continues at coordinate 74,981 of DIXM01000013.1, read as the reverse complement.
GACCTGACCCCGTACCTCCCCAGATAGCTCCAGAAGGGGGCGCTTTTTCTGAGAAGGGTCTGGACGGTGCGTGTTTTTCTGCGTCCTGTGATGCCCTTCACCGTTTCGGAACTGGTGCGGACCGAGGAGAGTACCGCAAGGTATCGTTTTCTGTCCGGCGCAAGGAAATCGAAAATGCCGTGCTTTCCCGGGTTGACCCCGGTCTGGAAACTCGACCACGCTACCGGTGAGACACCGGGAGTGGTTGTGCCCAGATGGCGGAACGTTCCCTGCTCGGAAAGGCGTTTCATGTTTGGGAGTTCGCCCTTCTCCCACATTTTTTCGACGAGAACGGGGGAGAGGCCGTCGAGGCCGAGTATCACAAGCCTTTTCGCCGCTGGTTTCAGGGGTCTCCTGTTCATTCTTGATCTTCGAACGAGGGTCAGGACCGGCCAGAAAAGGAAGGACAGAAGGGATACCGCCAGTGCATTCACGAACACCAGGAAACTGGTGAGAATGCCGAAACCCGCTCCCGGGCCTATGTAAGCCGCGGCTGGAAGCGCAAAGAAAAAAAGGACGAGAAGGGCTTTCAAAGGAATCCTTTCCGGCAATGGCTCATTTGGATTATACTTCCAATGTAGCTTCATGTGGAAAATATCGTTCCGGAAGGGAGCAGCTGTGAAAAAGAAGTTTGTTCCTGCAGCTCTGTGCTTGCTGCTTTTCGCTGTGTCATGCGGAGGCGCGGGGAATATCTCGCTCAACAACGGCACCGGTAGTGCCCTTGAGGAAGTTACGCTGACAATAGGCGGGGAATCCCAGAGCTGGAGCGACATCGAACCCGACGAGTCATTCGCATCCAGCCTCGAACTGCCGCCCGGCGAGGTTCAGTGCAACCTGTCATGGGTGGCTGACGGCATCGAGGAGAGCTTCGATTTTCAGTCGATTTCACGAGCCCCCGAGGCCAAGGTTGTTTCGATCTTCTTCTCAAAGGACGAATTGAGCGTAGGTTACGAGTTCTGATCACCTCCGCTGTAACAACATGAAACGAGGCTTTCCGGGCTTGTTGTAACTGCTGTGAATTGACAGACACTTCCCGACCGAAGTCTTTTTTCGTAGATTTGCCTTGCTCTGTATCATTACCACCCGGAGTATTCCTCAGAAGCCTTAACGGCATGATGGGTATAGTTTTACAGGGTTAGTAAACTGGCTCGTCCAGCGGGCGGTCCGTTGGTGGGCATTCACACAGAGAGGAGTTTCTGATGTCAACCGGAACCTTCAACGCGTTCCAAATGGCACAGGAGCAGTTTGACAAGGTGGCGGATTACCTCAAACTGGACCAGGGCGCCCGGGATTTCCTGAGATTTCCCATGAGGGAATACCACTTCAGTGTCCCGGTGCGCATGGATGACGGAACCGTCAAGGTCTTCAAGGCTTTCAGATGCCAGCACAACGACTCCCGCGGTCCCGCAAAGGGCGGCATCCGCTTTCACCCCATGGAGACCGTTGACACCGTCAGGGCCCTTTCGATGTGGATGACCTGGAAGTGTTCCGTTGTGGACATTCCCCTCGGCGGTGGCAAGGGCGGCGTGATCTGCGACCCCCACGACCTCAGCCAGAGGGAACAGGAACGGATCTGCCGGGGTTTCATCCGTCAGATCGCCCGTAACGTCGGCCCCCTGCAGGACGTTCCCGCCCCCGACGTGATGACCAACGCCCAGCACATGCTGTGGATGATGGACGAGTACGAGGTCATCACCGGCGCAAAATACCCCGGCATGATAACCGGCAAGCCCGTTGGCATGGGCGGCTCACTGGGCCGCACCGAGGCAACGGGTTACGGTGTTGTTTTTACGGTCCGCGAAGCCCTCAAGGAGCTTGGCATCCGCCCCTCCGACACCATCGCCAGCGTTCAGGGGTTCGGCAACGTGGCCCAGTACGCCATCAGGCTTTACAACCAGCTCGGCGGCAAGGTCATCTGCGTCAGCTCGTGGGATCAGGCCGACCAGACCAGCTACTCCTTCAGGAAGATGGACGGGATCGACATCGACGCCCTTATGGGGATCACCGACAAGTTCGGCGGCATAAACAAGGACAAGGCCCGCGGTCTTGGCTACGAGGTGCTTTCGGGTGACGAGTGGATCAACCAGGACGTCGACATCCTCTTCCCCTGCGCCCTGGAGAACCAGATCCACAAGGACAACGTTGAAAGCATCTCCCGCCGCGTCAAGTTGATAGCCGAGGGCGCCAACGGCCCCACGACCCCCGAAGCCGACAAGGTCATCCAGGAGAGGGGCATCTTCATGATCCCCGACTTCCTGGCCAACGCCGGCGGGGTAACCTGCAGCTACTTCGAGCAGGTACAGTGCAACATGAACTACTTCTGGCCCAAGGACGAGGTCCTGGGCAAGCTGGATGTCAAAATGACCGACGCATTCCTCGCGGTCAGCGAGCTTGCCAGGAAACAGAAGCTCTACATGCGCGACGCCGCCTACATAATCAGCGTCAACCGCGTGGTGGAGGCCTGCAGGGTCAGGGGCTGGATCTGAGCCCCATGCGTTTCCGGGGGGGCCTTCGGGCCCCCCTTTTCATATCTTCGCCCTCATGATGAACTGTTTTTTCGTAACCGACCTTCACGGCCAGACCTGCCGGTACGAAAAGCTCTTCGGGCTTATCGAGGCCAGGCGTCCTTCCGCGCTCTTCATGGGGGGGGACCTTCTCCCGGGGCCCGTCAGGCAAATGTCGCTCGAAAACGGGCACCGGGATTTCGTGAACGACTATCTGTGCCGCCGTTTTCAGGAGCTTCGCGACAGGATGGGGGAGAGCTACCCCCGGGTCTTCCTGATCCTTGGGAACGACGACGGGAGGTTCCAGGAGGCTGCCATACTCGACGCCGCATCGACCGGTATCTGGGAGTACGTTCACGGCAGAAGGACGGCATTCGACGGTTTTTCGGTCTACGGTTACTCTTATGTCCCGCCCACTCCGTTCCAACTGAAGGACTGGGAGAGGTACGACGTTTCAAGGTTCGTTGACCCGGGCTGTTCACACCCTGCGGACGGCATGCGCACCGTGCCGGTCTCAGAGTACGAGACGCTTTACGCTACAATTTCGGAGGACCTGGTCTCGATGACCGGAACCGACGACCTCTCCAGGGCGATCTTCCTGTTCCACTCGCCACCCTACCGAACCGGCCTTGACAGGGCCGCGCTGGACGGCAGAAGCGTTGATTTCGTTCCAGTCGACGTGCACGTGGGAAGCATCGCCGTAAGGCGCTTCATAACCCGCAGGTGTCCGCTTCTTACCCTGCACGGGCATATCCACGAATCCGCCCGGCTCACGGGTGTATGGAAGGAAGCCATGGGGTCCACTACAATGATAAGTGCAGCCCATGACGGACCCGAACTGGCGCTCGTCAGCTTTGACCCCGACGACCCGACCGGTGCGGAGAGGGAACTCTTCTGATCACCGACCGCTAGCCGGGCGTCCTCCTGCTTTTCAGCATGTCGAGCGGTCTTGCAGGATCGGTCACGGCGCCTATCTTTGACGCGTAGGAGTTCTTCTGCTCGATATCCGTATCGGTGATCATGTGGACGTCAAGGATGCCTTTGGTCTTGATGCCGGTTCGAATGTAGTTCATCTCACTGAGGCACAGGTCCCAGCCGTTGAGATAGGCTATCAGAAGCATTTTCTGATGGTCGGCTCCCGTGATGTGCAGAAGCAGGTCGATGTCGCTGCACGGTCCGGCGGTGGCGTTCTTGGTGCTTCCGAACAGGTAGGTGCCCTTCACTCCGTACTGCTCCGGGTCGATGGCCGCTGCCAGTTTTTCAGCCATCCGCTGACGCCAGATCCAGTGTTCGTCCTCGCTCATGCGGTCGGCCTCGCGACCGGCAATCTTCCTGATACCCTCCGGCGCCGAGATTGCTTCTTCCGAGACCAGGAACGCCATGGCCCTTCCCTCATCGCCGCTCATGGCTATTCGAAGGAAGCGGCCACCCGTCACAGCCGGAATGTCTATCACCTTGATCACGTCGGAAAAACCAGCGGCGTCGGGCAGAACCGCCTCGAGGCAGTTCTCGCTCTTCTCGAAGAAGGCCCTGTTGAAAACAATGCCGTCGTCGTCGGGGTAGAGGGGAAGGTAGCGTATCGAGGCCTCCACGAGGTCCTGGAAGAAGTGGGTTCCGAAGGAAAGGTCGGGCACGTAGTTCCCCTTGCGGAAAGCCATCTCGATAAGGGCAGCTGTGTTGTTGATGTCCGAGTAGGTCACTCTGACTCCCAGCTTGACGTCACCCCTGCTTCCCCATCGGCCGGGGCCCATCAGGACGAACCGGTTCTTTGGAAGGATCCCGTTCAGTTTTCCAACGATCCTGCCGACGTTGACCAGCGAGTTCATGTCCTTGAGGTTGTCGTACGCCTCGGGGACCACGTAGACCACATGGGTCACAGCGGGGATCAGCCCGTCAGAGACGAATTTCTCAGCCGTGAACAGCAGGTTTTCCGGCGATGGCCGATCGGGGAGCTGTATGCTCTCCTCCTTCTGCCAGGAGCTTTGGGCCCTGCACTGAAGCAGGTAGACGTTCGTGCCGTCCACCGCGAACTCGATGTCGACAGGGAAGCCGCACCTCTGTTCCAGCAGCGTAAGGAGGCGCCGCATCATGGGAACGAAGTCGCTGCCGCTCATCAGCCCCTCGAAAGTGGGGATGATGAACTCGTTCTCGAAGTCGGTCACGGGGTTGACCTGGTGCAGCATTCCGTCACGGAAGACCGAGAAGACCTTCTCGAGCTGAGGGTAATCGTTGCCGTTGGCCTTGATCATGTCCTCCACGAGAACGGTCTCTATGCGGCGCTTCTTCAGGTTGATCACATCCATGTACTTGGGAGCGTAGCGGATGGTCTCGTCGATGGATGTGTTCACCCTCAGGCCGGGCTGTCCCGGTGCCAGCAGCACGGGATAGTCGTCGCCCAGCCTGTCAACCGCCCTGGTACCAAGGCCGGGCACTATCCTCACCAGTCCGTCGTTGGTCTTGATGCGGCTTGACCAGCGGAACTCGTTCCGGCTGAAGGCCACACCTCCGAAAGCGGGGGCGAAGTAGTCGCCCATGTGTGCTCCCACGACCTCCTGTATGAGGATACCCATCTCCTCCTGGAAGTCGAGGAGCTTCCTTTCGCCCCGGTATTCGATGGGGTCGGGGCCGAACATCGAGGCGTAAACCTCGCTGATGGCATCGGTAAGGGCTTCAAGCCTTTCCTTCTTCGTGCCCTGGTTGGCAAGGAAGAGGCTTTTATACTTGCCGCTGAAGGCAGCCTCGCTGCTGTCCTCGAGAAGGCTCGAGCTTCGCACGATGAGGGGCTTTTCCCCAAGGTCGTCAAGCGCCATGGAGAGACCCTGCATCAGCTCGGGGCTGAAAGCGCAGTTCTTGAAGAGCTGGATGAGGTTGGGGTACTCCATCCTTATCTCCTCGATGTACCTGTAACGGTACTCGAGAAGCTCCTCGAGCCTGTTGTGGTGAACGAAGTCGAGAATGCCGTCGGAGCAGATGTACCAGGTTTTCGGGGTTTTGATGTTGCTCAGTACGGGGTCGTTCTGGGTCACATGCTTGAGTATCTGACCGGCCAGGAAGATACCGGCGCCCTTGCCTCCGAGCTGACCGTGGCTTCTCGCGGGAAAGACAAGGTATTTGCTGAGTTCGTAGAAGTCGTTCAGCGTGACGTAGTCTTTCAGGGTGCTTATGTAGTCGAGCCTTCGGCTGACGAACCGCCTTATGAGCGAAACCTTTACGGCGTTGAGCACGGGGGGGGAGAGGGCCAGTTCCTCCGTCACGATGGTCTTGTGTGAATCCATGGCCTGGATGATCTCGCTGATGGCGCTGGCGTGGTCGTCCAGAACATTTATGAAATGCTCGATGCGGTTTTCTCCCACCCAGCGCTGCAGAAGCTTCATCAACTGGTCGTCGGAGAGGACGGAACTGGTTATCTCAAGTATCTCCTCGACGATGAGCGGGTTGATGTCGATCATGTGTTTTGGGATGGGCTGGTTGATGCCCTCGTGGTCAGGATCAGAGCCGTTGCTGGCCTGCCCCACCCATTTGTTCAGAAGCACCTGGGCCTGGGGGACACCAATGAAGTTCAGATGGTTCAGAAGCCTTCTGCACAGTGTTTTGTACAACTTTCTGTCGGTGATGAAGAGCATTTCAAGTATCGAGCGCCAGGATTCGGTGCCGGCGCGCCATGTCTTGCTCTTGTGGCTCTCCTCCTGAAAAACCTGGGCCAGGTTCTCGTGAAGTATTGTGTGGGAGATGCGCTGGCTGAGGGTCCGCACCAGTTTCTTCTCTTCCGGAAGGAAGGGCCCGTGCTCGATTTTCGGCGCCTCGCCGGGGTATGAGACGGTAAGGGTTCCCACTGCGTTGCCCTGAACGTTCAGGTCTTCGGTCAGCATGACGCCTCCCTCCCTGAAACCGTCGGACTGGTAGTTCATTCCCATGTAAGTGATCCTGGCCTCGCAGAGATCGGGGCTGTACCATCCGCTGGGAATCGCGTCGGCGGCAAGACGCAGTTTCGTATCGAGGGTTTCCGGCGAAAGAAGGATCTCGTCGACCCTGTAGAGACAGTTCAGTTCCTTGGCCCTTTCCCGAAGGGAGATAATGAGGCTCTGGGAGCGGGAAGCTTCGTCAGTCATTTGAGGATAACGCCCTTTCCTTTTCGTCCGTCCACCTTGACAAGAAGGGGTTCTTCAAGTTCAACGCACTTCAGAAATGCCGTTTCGGAGATGGTCTTCCCATTGTTCTCAAGCCAGTTCCAGTCGATGTTTCCGTCGAAAGCCTCGCTGACGGAGAAGTACGACACACCGAAGCTGGTGAGATTGTGAAAGAAGTGAGAGCCCTGGCTGAGGTCGACCCTCATCTTTCCCCCGCTGATCTCCACCATGACCTTTGCACCCGAGATCTGTCCCCAGGTCACGCCCACCCCCAGCCATGGATCGGAGCTTCCCCACCGGCCGAATCCCATGAGGATGTAGGGTTTTCCGTCCTTTGAAAGGCCGCGGTTCATCTCGGCTATCTCCCGTGCGATCTGCGGGGTGCGGGCTGCATCGAAGGCGCCGGGCTTCATGTAAAGAACGCAGGATATGTCGTTGCGTTCACCGTTTCCCATGGCTTTCGAGCTTTTCAGCAGAACCCTGCCGCCCCGTTCTTCTTCCGGGGATATCTCCACCACGCTGTCGGTGGCTACGATGGGCCTCACCTGAAGGAAGGCGAGCCTTGACGGTTCGCCGGGGGCGTACCCCTCGACGGCGAACTCGATCTCGACCGGGGAGCCCGACTTCTCCTCGCAGAGGGCCATCAGGTGCCTGAGCATCCCGTTCAGCGGGATCATCCCGTCCTTCAGAACGGGGTCGAAGGTGAGCACCCTTGGGCCCTGCGCCTGAACCCCGTGCACAAGGCGGTCCGACGACGCGTCGTATGTGGAGGCCACCGGGCGAAGGGTGTTGTCGTAGTCGGCTTCGGAGAGCTGGCACTTCACCATGTACTCGGTTTCGAGCAAAGGATCGTAGGCCGGCGGCTTGCCCATGTTCACGGCCCAGAAGGCCGTCTGGGTCATCTTCATGAGATCTTTCAGGTTGCCGTAGGGTGGGGGGACCTTTGGGTAGGCGGGGCTGTAGCTCCAGGTGGGATCGCCCTCGACGATGGATTTGCCCAGTCCCAGAGCGAGATTGACTACCCCGTCGGCGGGTTTGGCCCTGCCGAACGCGTAGTAGTTGAACGAACGGCAGACACCTGAGATCACCGGGTAGAACCTCTCATCGAACCTGCGCCCCACCACGTCCTGAAGGATCACGGCCATCTTCTCGTCGCTTGGCGTATGGCCGGTGGCGCCCAGGTAGTCCCGTGCGGCCTGGAAAAAAGTGGACGCCCACACGAACTTGATGGCCTCCACGAGCTTTTTGAAGCGCTCGGCGTCAGAGGGCTGGTTGTTGGGTATCATCTTCGTCTGGTAGATGCCCGCGAAGGGCTCGTTCCTGGCGTCTTCCAAAAGGCTCGAGGAACGAACCGCAAGGGGTGTGTGGGTATCCCTTATGAAGCTCATCAGGTCGCCCACCAGGATGGGCGAGATATCGCCCTTCATGAAGGCCGACGCTATCCGCTCATCGGTTTCGCCGGTGGCTCCGCAGCCTTGGAGGGCGTTGCGCTCGATGAAGTCATCGAAGTACTCGGTCGAGATGACCCTGAAAGCGGGCACGAAGACGGGAATCGAAGAGAACTCCTCGCCGGGTCCGGATCCCTCCAGTGTTTCAATGGCGAAAAAAAGGCCCGAGGCTTTTCCCCCGATGCCGCCAGAACCGTAGATCACCGGTTTCCCGTTCCCTTCGACCATCATTGCCGCCCTCTCAGGTTAAGCCTTGGGCAACTATATGATGAAAACGACCGTGCGGTCATGGGCTCCGGTCCCACGGGCAGCCCTTTCGGAAAGTAACGGGGGAACAGCTTTCCGGGGTATATTCGAGGCTCGCATCTTCCCTTGGAGGAATAATGAATGGCCGGGTCATCGGTATAGACCTCGGTTCGGTGAGCGCCAAGTTCGCCGTGCTTGAAGGCGGTTTGATAGTACAGGAAGGTTACATGCGGCACAGGGGCGACCCCCTTGCCGCCCTCATGGCCCTGCTTGGTCAGAACGGGGTCGACGGGTGGGAAACGATGCCCGTGGCCCTGACCGGCAGCGGAGCCCAGCGCCTGGCCCGCGCCCTGGGCGTGCAGCCCGTGAACGAGGTCGTAGCCCTTGCCGCTGCAGTCAGGCAGTTCGTGCCCGGCGCCGGAAGCGTTGTGGAAATGGGAGGACAGGACTCCAAGCTTCTTCAGTTCCGGCACGACGGCGACGACCGGCCGGTGTTCGACGATTTCGCGACGAACACCATCTGTGCTGCGGGCACGGGCAGCTTTCTAGACCAGCAGGCGGCAAGGCTCGGGCTGACCCCCGAGGAGATGGGCGCCCTGGCCGAACACTGCGCCAAACCCCCCCGGATAGCGGGACGGTGCAGCGTTTTTGCCAAGAGCGACATGATCCACCTTCAGCAGATCGGCGCCACTGTCTCCGAGATAGCTTCCGGTCTCTGCTTCGCCGTGGCCCGGAACTTCAGGAGCACCATCGCCGCGGGCAGGGAGTTCCGAGGCCCTGTGGCCTTCGTCGGGGGAGTTGCGGCCAACCCTGCCATGGTGAAGGCATTTCAGGAAGCGGTTGGCGGGTTGCGCCTGTTCATTCCCGATCACTTCAGGGTTCTGGTGGCTGCGGGAGCGGCGCTTGCCTCGCGGGAGACCGCATTCCTCTCCACAGATGCCCTGAGCGCCGTCGGGGCCTTGTCGGCCCGCCATGCCGATGAACTCATTCCCCCCCTGGCGCCCTTCGCGCTTCCAGGAGTCGCCTCCGTTTGTTCGGGTTCGTCAGAGAACGGGGTCTACCTTGGGATCGACGTTGGTTCAATAAGCACCAACCTGGCAGCAGTTGACCCTGACGGCAACGTTGTGGCAAGGGTTTACCTTCGCACGGCGGGAAGGCCTCTTGAAGCCGTTCGGGACGGACTTGTGCAAATCCTGGCCGACTTCCCCGCAGAGCCTCCCGTCCTTGGCGTGGCCACCACGGGAAGCGGCAGGTACATGACCGGCGATTTCGTGGGTGCGGACACGGTGAGGAACGAGATAACGGCCCAGGCAAGGGCCGCGGTTCACATCGACCCCGGGGTGGACACCATCTTCGAGATCGGTGGCCAGGACTCCAAGTTCATCTCACTGAAGAACGGAAGGGTCGTTGATTTCGAGATGAACAAGGTTTGCGCCGCCGGTACCGGCAGTTTTCTGGAGGAACAGGCGGAGAAGCTGGGGATCCCCATCACAGGGTTCGGTCCCCTTGCCCTGGAATCACCCGCGCCGGCCAGGCTGGGCGAGCGCTGCACCGTGTTCATGGAGACCGACGTTGTGAGCCACCAGTCCGACGGGACGCCGCTTCGTGACATCGTGGCCGGGCTTTGCGTGTCCGTTGTCAGGAACTACCTGCACCGTGTCGTGGGAAGAAGGGCCATTGGCGAAAAGATCTTCTTTCAGGGTGGGACAGCCTTCAACCAGGGCGTCGTTGCGGCGTTCAACCACGTCCTCGGTGACAGAACGGTGACAGTACCTCCCCATCATGACGTTACCGGGGCTATCGGAGCCGCCCTTCTCGCCCGGGACATGAAACCGGCGAGAACCTCTTTCAGGGGTTTTTCCCTCACGGGTGAGACGTGGCATCAGGACAGTTTCGTGTGCAAGGCGTGCGCGAACCACTGCGAGATACACAGGGTCACCCTGCAGGACGGCCGAAAGCTTTTCTACGGCGGAAGGTGCGAGAAGTACGAAACCGGCAGCCTTCAGACCAGGGCCGGAGGGGAGAGCCTTTTCAGGCTTCGGGAGGAGCTTCTGCGGAAGTTCGCCGAGGAATCCGACCTCGAACCGAACGGTCCCGTGGTGGGAATTCCGGAAGCCCTCTGGTTCTGGGAGCTTTACCCTTTCTTCGGTACCTTCTTCAGGGAGCTCGGGTGCCGGGTGGTGACAAGCGGTCCCTCCGATTCGGAAACAGTTCACAGGGGGGTCGAAAGCACTGCGGCCGACACCTGTTTCCCGGTGAAGATAGCCCATGGCCATACAGCCAGGCTTCTCGACATGGGTATCGATTACCTCTTCGTGCCCAGCATTTTGAGAAACTCGAAAGCGGTGGGGGAGTTCACCGAAAGCTACAACTGCCCCTTCGTGGAGGCGGCGCCCTACCTTCTCGATGCGGGCCTCTCCCTTAAGGAAAGAAGGACGCCGGTCACCCTGAAACCCGTTCTGGATTTCAGCCTGCCCGGTAAACAGTGGATGAAGCCACTCGTCGAAATGGCATCCTCACTGGGTTTTGGCCCTGAAGCGTCGGTCAGGGCAGCCCGGAAGGCCTTATCGTCACAGGAAAGGTTCGAAAAAACCCTTCTGAAGGAGGGCGAAAAGGCCCTCTCATCAATTGGCGACCGGCGCGCCTTCGTCGTTGTCAGCAGACCCTACAACGGGAACGACCCCATGGTGAACACCGACCTTCCCCAGAAGCTTGCCAGACTGGGGGTGCTGGTGATACCCATGGACTTCCTCGACCTCCCTCTCGAGGAGGTGTGGAAGAAGCACGGGAACATGTACTGGGCGTACGGCCAGAAGATCCTTGCAGCGGCAGTTGCAGTCCGGAGGGACCCACGGTTGAACGCCGTGTACATATCCAACTTCGGCTGCGGTCCCGACAGCTTCATCGAACACTTGTTCACCGAGCTTATGGGGGACAAGCCCTACCTGGGCATCGAGATCGACGAACACGCCGCCGACGCCGGGCTGATAACCCGTTGCGAGGCTTTCCTCGACTCGCTGGATGCAAGGGTTCCATTTGAGGAAACGATCTCATCAGAAGACCCTGAACCCGGGGCATCCCTTTTCGGGCGAACCCTCTGGATCCCCTACATGAGCGACGCCAGTCATGTGGCGGCGGCTGTTGCCAGAAGCGCCGGCCACGACGCAAAAGTCTCACCGCTCACTACATCTGCCACAGTGGCACTCGGCAGGAGCGTCACCAGCGGCAGGGAGTGCTACCCGGCCATCATCACCTCCGGCAGCATGATGGAGATACTGCGTGACAATCCACCCGAGAAAACGGCGTTCTTCATGGGAACGGCAAGCGGACCGTGCAGGTTCGGCCAGTACTGCCAATACCACGGGATGATCCTGAAACGGCTCGGTCACTCAGCCGTTCCCATAGTAACATCAAGCAGCAGCGACAGCTACTCCTCCGTTGATGGCTTTTCCAGCTTCAACAGACAGAAAGCTCTTTACCAGGGGATAAGCCTTGTTGACAACCTTTACAGGGCGCGCTTCAGGGTCCGCCCCTATGAACTGAATCATGGCGAGACCGACATGGTCTACGGCGAGCAGCTCAAGAAGAGCTGCGAGAGGGCGGAGAAGGGGCTGAGCCTGGGCAAATGCGCCCTGGAAGCGGCTCGGGCCTTCGGCGCCATTCCCGTGGACGACTCCGTCCGCAGGCCCAGGGTGGCCGTCTTTGGCGAGATCTACATCAGGAACGATCCCTACGCCAACGACAACACCCTGGACAGGATCGAGGAGCTTGGCGGAGAGGTGGTTTACAGCCCCATCGCCGAATGGATGGAGTTCGTGAACCTGAGCTTCATCGAGAAATCGAAGAAGCTTGGCAGACAGGGCAGCGTCATGACCGGAAAGATCAAGGCCGGAGTCATGGCAATGATGAAACGCCCCGTTGAAAAACCCTTCGAGAAGCTCTTCGCCGACACCCCGCACGCCGGCGCCGATGCCATCCTCAGGGCCGCCCTGCCCTACATGCCAGAGAACATCGGCGGTGAGGCCATACTGTGTATCGGCGCGCCCCTTGCGCTGATGAGCCACGGCGGCATACAGGGGGCGGTGAACGTTCTGCCCTTCGGCTGCCTTCCGGGAACGGTTGTAACGGCTGTCTCCCGAAGGATACGCAGGGACAGACCGGACCTGCCATGGTTGAACCTGGCGTTCGACGGCCAGGAAGACACCGACAACACATCAAGGCTGGAAGCTTTCATGTTTCAGGTGAAGAAATACGCTGACAGGAACGGAGACTGATATGGACCCCATTCTCGGATCACTTCTGGAATACCTCGACGGAAGCCCTACATCTTCCCATGCGGGCTCCATCAGCGCAGCGTTCCTCTCAGGGCACGGTTTTACAATGGTGAAACCGGGAGAGGCGTGGGAGCTGCTGCCGGGCGGCAGATACTACACCATGTACTCACCCTCCACACTGGCGGCATTTGTGATGGGGTCAGAGAAACCCTCCGACACGGGTTTCAGGATAACAGGCGCCCACACCGATGCTCCGGGGCTTCAGCTCAAGAGCGCCCCCTACTCCTTCAGGGAGGGTCTTGCGACACTGGGCATCGAAGTCTACGGCGGCCCGCTCTACAGCACATGGTTCGACAGGGACCTGGGCGTGGCGGGGAAGGCCGTCACCCGTGAGGGGAGGGTTGTGCTCTACAGCGTGCGCGAGCCCCTTCTGAGGATCGCGTCTCCGGCCATCCACCTCAACCGGGAAGTGAACAAGAAGGGCTTCAAGGCCAACCCCGAGAGCGAAATGCACCCGATCTTCGCCACTGTCGACGACTATCCCGCGTTCAGGAAGGCCGTCGCTGATTCCGCGGGGTTGTGCCCCGACGACCTGGCGTTCTTTTCCGCAGAGCTTGTCAGCACCGAGAGGGCGGTTCTGGCCGGGATCAACCGCGAGTTCCTGGCGGCTTCCCGCATCGATGACATAGCGAGCTGTCACGCGGCCCTCAACGCGATAGCACAGGTCACCGCACCGGAGTCAACCGCTGTGGTCATCCTCTTCGACAACGAGGAAGTGGGTAGCCGTACCACTGCGGGAGCAGCCGGCCCGTTCCTTGAAACACTTCTTGAGCGCATCAGCGCCGGTCGCGAAGAGTACTTCAGGGCAGTCACGAAAAGCGTGATGGTCAGCGCCGACTGCGCGCACGCGGTACACCCGGACTGGGCAGGGATGCACAGCCAGCAGTCCAGACCGAGGCTTAACGGTGGCCCGGCGGTGAAGCACAGCGTGATGCAGAACTACGCGACCTGCGTGGAAACAGGGGCTTACTTCTCACGATGTGCCGCGAAGGCCGGGGTGACGCTTCAGGAGTTCACGGGCCGCACCGATGCCCTCGCGGGTAGCACAATAGGTCCCATCACAGCCACCCGGACCGGCATTCCAACCGTGGATGTGGGCAACCCGATGCTGGCCATGCATTCAATAAGGGAGACAAGCGGCGCCCACGATCACCGGAAGATGATGGACTGCATGAGGGTGCACATGTCTTCGGAGGTTCCGTTCGGGGTCTGACCACCGCTTGACGCCGAACAAGGGGCGTTCCATAATGTCGGTGATGTTTCAGGAAACGTTATCGAAAGGGCGAACATGGGAAAGCCGGTTCTCCTGTCGCTAATCTTGTCCACCCTTGCATTTGCGCAGTTCGACGCCCCTTTCATAATCCAGGCGAACGGCGTTAACCTTGTGGCCGACATCATCTGTGATCCCGTCTTTGCGGACTGGAACGGTGACGGCCTCAATGACCTTGTCATCGGGCAGTTCACCCAGGGGAAGATCAGGTTCTACCCCAATTCGGGCACCAGTCAGAACCCTGTCTTCACGACGTTCAGCTACCTGCAGGCCGATGGCGCCGACATAACCTGTTCGTACGGCTGATGCACGGGCTGCACGAATCCACAGGTCGTGGATTGGAACAACGACGGCACCCCCGACCTTGTCTTCGGCGAGCGCAACGGCAACCTCAGGATATACACCGGCAACGGAGACGGCACCCTTCATTTCGTGGGCAATGTCTATGACAACCAGGGAATCGAGATAAAGACCAACTACAACTCGTCCCCCCACCTTGTGGACTGGAACGAGGACGGCAGGCTCGACCTCCTTCTGACCGGGTACCTTACGGAAACCACGAACGGCGGCATACTCAGGGTGTACCCAAATGTCGGCGACGATCCGGACTCGCCGGTATTCAGCGCTGCATACCTTGATTACACAAGCCTTTACAACAAGTGGCGTACGACAGCGGAAACTTTTGACCTCAACGCCGACGGCAAAAAGGACCTCATCCTCGGTTACGAGATGGGGGAGGTTTACTTCGCCCCCAACACCGGCACCAACGCCGATCCCCAGTTCTCCGGTTACGCGGTCCTGCAGTGTGACGCCGGTCCGATAAACGTCTATACGAACTTCTCCGGTGGCGGCCGGGCCCGGGAACACGTATGCGACTACAATGACGACGGCGTCCCCGACCTCCTGGTGGGGTGCAACAACGGATGGATATATGTTTTCCTCGGGAACACCGAGGGTATCGGGACCGGGGCCGTGCCAATGCAGGGATTCTCCATTTCCATGAAGCAGAGTCCGTGCATCGGGAGCGTTCCCTACAGGCTCGAGCTTCCCGCCGGTCTTTCCGCCCGTATCGAAGTCTTCGACATCTCCGGTCGCAGGGTTGCCGATGTGCCCGAGGCCTTCGGGGGGGACGGCGTCCTTTCAGTCGGGAACCTGCCCGCCGGGGTGTACATCGTCACAGCCTCCCATGCGGGTGAAAGGGTTACCACAAAGCTCACACTTTTATAGTTACGGAAAAACCTTCTGGAGGGAGGACGGATGAAGGGGTTAATCGCACTGACGCTTCTGGCAACCGGTCTGGCCATGGCCTGGACGCCGAACTGGCTGCCTTCCTACGAGCTCACATGCGCCGGGGTGATCATCGACGTGGGCTACTACGCCGCACCATGCGTGGTGGACTGGGATGGCGACGGTCTGAAGGACCTCGTGCTGGGGCAGTTCGCAAGCGGAAACATCCGCTTCTACAAGAACGAAGGCACCAACTCGAGCCCCGTGTTCAACTCCTATTCGCTGATACAGGCCGATGGCAGCCCGATTACGCTGCCCTACGGTTGATGCACCGGAGCAACGAATCCACAGGTCGTGGATTGGAACAACGACGGAATGCTCGACATCATCGTGGGTGACAGGAACGGATTCGTCAACTACTTCCGCAGGACCTCCAACAGCCCCATCACACTCACACAGATGCCCAAGATCAATTGTGCAGGTGTGATGATCAATGTGGGCTCGAACTCAGCCCCTGTTGTTGTTGACTGGGACGAGGACGGCTTTGACGACATGCTTCTGGGCAACGAAAGCCCCGGGAACGTCAGGCTTTACATCAACGACGGAAGCGATTCCGCCCCCGTCTTCAGCACCTACAGCCTTCTTCAGAACGGGTCCGCAGCAATCGCCCACTACAGGAACTGCCCCCAGGTCCATGACATGAACGGCGACGGCAAAAAGGACCTGCTATGCGGCGCCAACGACAACAACGTGTACTACTACGAGAACATCGGCACGAACGACGCGCCTGTGTTCAACGGTTACGCTTCCATCGCCGCCAAGTATTCGGGGATGCGCCTCTGGATAGATGACTGGAACGAGGATGGCCTTCCCGACATGCTCACAAGTGATTTTAACGGTTTCGTCTGGATGTGGATCCAGAACGCGACCGGCACCGGCGGCACTTCCGGGGCCATTCCGGGGAGAAGCCTCCATGCCGGCGAGAACCCGTTCCAGGGATCGGTGGTCATAACCGGCACGGGGTTCGATTCGGCATCCATCCAGATCTTCGACATCTCCGGAAGAACCGTCCAGAGCGGGCCTTTCAACGGAAGCATGGTCTGGAACGCCGCAGACGTTCCCCAGGGAGCCTACCTGGCAAGGGTGACCGACGCCTCGGGGTCATCCACGCTCAGGATGGTGAAGCTGTAGCTTTTCTTCACGGCGCCCCGCCTTCTACCCGAAATGGAGGCGGGGCGTTTCCGTGATACGTATCGGCGCAGCCTTGACTTTCCGGGCCTTTCTTCGCAGAAAACACCACGTGGAGGGAGGCTTTCTTGAGCATCAGCCCCGGTCTGCTGACCAGGTACGGAATACCGGCGCACAGGTCATCGTCATGGATGGACGATCTCACCGGGCTGCCCAACCGCCGATACCTTCTGCACGTCCTGGATACCCTCATTGCGCTGGACCAGGAGTTCTCAGTCCTCTTTCTGGACATGGACGGCTTCAAGCGGGTGAACGACACTCTGGGGCACGCTGAGGGCGACATCGTCCTTGAGAGGGTGGGGGAGATACTTGTGAACCGGGTCAGGTTCGACGACCGTCCCGTAAGGTTCGGAGGGGACGAGTTCGTCGTTCTGGTTCCCGGGGCCGATTCGGGGAACAGGGTTGCCGAACGGCTTCTCGAAGCTGTCAACAACACACTGAAACCGCGCTGGGGTGTCACCGCGAGCATTGGCGAAGCGCTCTTTCCCCTTCACGGGCCTCTGGCGGGCGATGTCCTCAGGGCGGCAGACCGGGCCATGTACAGGGCGAAAAGTGCCGGGGGCAACTGCATAAGAAGGGCGCACGAAACCGGTGAGACCCTGTTCTGGCACGATGATGTCTTTGTCGGCCGTGACGATGAACTGGCCTCCATCCTCAAGGCGCATGCGTCACCCGGGAACACCGGACTGCTTCTGACCGGCGACGCCGGTTCAGGCAAGACCCTTCTTCTGGAAAGGGCCGCCACGTGTTTTCCATCCGCTACGGTGTGCCGCATCGAGGGAAGACCCGAGCTCTCCGGCATCTCCTGGGCTCCGCTGCTGCCGTGGGCAAGGGGTCTCGTGTCGGCTTCCGATGCCCTTCTTGACGGGTCCTGGTCCAGGGTACTCTGCGGCATCTTTCCCGGAGTGTTCCCCGAGTCGCCGTCTCAGCTGGTGCGTCCGGATTCCCTGGCAGTGCTCGAAGCCCTCTCGGCTTTCTTTTCCACACGGCTTCCCATCGTTTTCCTTGTCGACAACGCGCAGTGGCTCGATCCCGGAACAGCCTCTTTCCTCGGTTATGCCCTTCGGGTAGGGATACCATCTGGTTTCACCCTGCTGGTTGCCACCCGCTCCGATTCCCTGAAGGAGTTGTCCGTTGTTCTCCCCGGGTTCGAAAACTTCAGGCGGCTTCACCTGAAACCCTTCAACCGTGATCAGGTGGGCGAGTTGGTCAGGGCCAGACTTGGCTCATCAAAGCCGCTGCAGGAGATATCCGTCAAGGTGTTCAGGTTTTCCGGGGGGAACCCGCTTTTCGCCTGCGAGTTCCTCAGGGCGGGCTGTTCCCAGGATGGCGAGTTCTCGGACGAGGGGCTGCCCGGGGAAGGTTCCATGTCCTCGATCCCCGAGAGGGTGGAAGGCATAGTCAGAAGCAGGCTTCTGGCCCTTTCCGGCGAATGCCTCCTTGTACTGCAGCATGCTTCGGCCGACCGGAGGGGAAACCCCGACCCAGGCTTCCTTGTCGAAAGCACCGACCTCACCGAGGGGGAAGTCCTGGGTTTTCTTGACGACGCCGTGAAGGCGGGAGTTCTGGCGCCGGGCCGCGAAGCCCTTCTGAGCTACCGCTACCCGAACGAAGCCGTAAGGCTGGCCGTTTACACGTCCGCGCCGCAAAGCGTTCTGATCGCTGCCCACACGGCGCTTGCGAAGACATTCAGGCAAGGCGGCGACTTTCTTGAGGCCGGCTATCACCTCGAGAAGCTGGGCAACACATTCAATGCCTACATGAACTACCGGGATGGTTCCGACGCCAGCCGTACGACCTGGCTTCCCGGAGTGGGGGTTGCGTGCCTGGAGATGGCCAGATCGCAAGTCGAAGGGCTGGTGGCCGCGGGACAGGTGCCTTCGGGGGATGTGTTCAAACTGGATGATGAATTGATCCGTGCCCTGGTGAACTGCGGTTACTGGGAGAAGGTACGCGAGGCAGCCCTTGAAGCAGCCGATTACGCCATTGCCCATGGCGCCCCGGAAATGGCTTCCACCCACAGACTGATGGCCGCCGACAGCCTTCGTGTTCAGGGAAGGAGCCCCGAGGCTGTTCTTGAGCTTGAAAAGATGCTTTCCTCGACCACGGGGAATGACAGGGTGGACACGCTGATCAAGCTTTCGGATTCCCTCAGCAGGGCGTGCAGGGCACCCGAAGCGCTGGATCGGCTGACCGAGGCCGAAGCGCTGCTGGACCAGACCATGCCCCGCCACTGTGGGTTCCTTGTGCAGATCGCACACAAGAAACTCTTCTGCGCCATCGCGATGAACATGCCCGGCATGGGTTACCAGGCCTGCCGGGACATGCTGAGGCACAGGGTCGGTGACTTCACGTTCCACTGGTACTTCGTTCATGACATCGGCGAGTTCCACCTTCTTTCGGGTCAGCCCGTCACTGCCCTGAAGCATCTCAGGGATGCCGAACGTCTTGCCCGGGAACAGGCCTCGTTCTACGGAAGGACCTGCGCCCGCGCCCTTGGGGTGGATGCGGAGTACCACTCGTTCCAGAACCGCCTGGTGGAACAGGGGATAAGGGAAGTTGCACAGAGCGCTGAACGGCTCGATGACCCCGAATTCATGAGGGAGATGGACCTGATAAGGTGCAGGATGCTGCTTGAAGGCGGTCATGTCGAGTTGGCGGCGGAAGCCCTGAATGAACCCCTTCAGAAGCGGCCCGATTGCCCTGCGGCCCTCTTCACGAACTCACTTATCCTTGAGCGGAGCGGGGACTTCAGGGGTGCGATGAACTCCGTCGAGCGGGCTCTGCAGGCGGTGGGGGACACGTGCCTTGCACCCATAAGCATCAACAGCATAAGCATCACCAGGGATGAACTGGACCTGCAGCGGATCTGGATGGAGATCAGGCTCACGAATCCGCACGACTCGGCGGAGACCCTGCGGGAACGGATGCTCACCGGATCGCCCAGGTCATCGTTCCGGGCCGCCGGCCTGCTTGCCTTTTACCTTCACGGGATGGGCAGGACACAGGAGGCGGACGCCGTCCTCACCGAAGCCGGGAACAGGGAGGACTGGTTCGAGATGCTCCGTCAACGCCATGAGAACCTTGTTATCGGGTCCTCCTGGAACGATGCCTTCCGTCTTGAGGCAGCGCGAATGGAAAGTGAAGCCGGGGCGGAAAAACCCCGTTCCTGACCACAGGATCCCCCGTGTAACTCACCGGTCGTCGGAACGCTGCTCCCTGGGGCCGTGGGGGAGGGAACACATTGGGCATGCCGGCGCCAGTGAAGCGGCCTGAAACCCCTTCATGCCGCCCGCCACGCAATACACTCCCGAAAACCCCATTGAAAGAAGTATGGCCGAGGCAAGAGCCGACCTCTGGCCGGTACTGCATATGACAAGGTAATCCTTCCGGGGGTCAAGCTCGCCGTAACGGCTTCGAAGGTCGGGAGCGGGGATGTTCAGGGAACCGGGGAAGTGGAAGTCATTGAATTCCGAGGGCGCACGAACGTCAAGGATACGCTTTGAACCCTCTGATGCCGCAGCGTGGGCCTCCCGTACCGACACCAGCCCCATGCGTTCCGTCGGCAGACCGTTCACCGCCCATGAGAACATGCCGCCATCGAGGTAACCCGATACCCTGTCCAGCCCGACCCTGCTGAGCCAGACCGTGGCCTCGCGAGCCTCTTCTGGGTCGGTGGCCACCAGGAGGATGTCACGGTCGGGGGGGGTTACCCAGCCGGCAAAGGTGGGAAGGTTACCGGTGAAATCGATACTCCACGCCCCCGGAACATGCTGGGCAGCGAAGGCGTCGTACCTTCTCACGTCGAGCACGAAGCGGTCGCCTTCGGAAACGGTCCGAAAGAAGGCCGCCGGGTCAAGCGGCACAGGGGGGGCGAGGGTTGCATGAAGCGCTGGTCCCAGACGATTGATCTCGCTGCATCGGGAGAAGTGATCGGGGGCGGGGGGCATCCCGGTCGTGAGGGATTCGACGAAACTCTCCTCATCCCTGATAAGCAGTGCCGGGTTGAACCTTCTTTCGTAGCCGATGGTGCTTGTGTACTTGGACGCCATGGAGCGCCCGCAGAGCGAGCCGGCGCCGTGCGCGGGGTACACTTCACAGAAGTCCGGAAGTGCCATCAGCTTCTCAAGGCTGCGGTAGAGCAGGGATGCGAGGTTCGAGGCCATCCCGGGGAAAAGGTCCGGCCTGCCCACATCTCCGACGAAAAGGGTGTCTCCCGGGAAAACAGCGACCGGGGAGGCCCCCCTTGCGGTATCCGTCACCACGTAGCTGACATGCTCGGGGGTGTGACCGGGCGTTTCCAGAACGTCCACGCGAACGCTCCCCAGATGAAAGCTGTCGCCCTCTCTCACGGCTCGATGGGGGAACCCGCACCGGGCAGCCCGGGGGGCGATTATCTCCGCGCCCGTCAAGGCAGCCAGATCGCAGTGGCCGGATACGAAATCCGCGTGAAGATGGGTTTCAAGAACATGGGTTATCCTGACGCCAAGCTCATCGGCGGCCGTAATGTAGGCGTGGCTGTCCCGGGAGGGGTCCACCACGGCGCATGAACCGCTTCCCGAGAGAATGTACGAACTGTGGGCGATCTTCGGCGTGAAATAATGTCTTACAAGCACTGCAACCTCCTCAGTCGTAGGAGCCGGGAGGGGTCATTTCCCTCTTCCCTTGATGCGCCCGAAAAGCAGCTGGTGCCTCGCGTTGAAAAGGCGTCTGTAGGAGAGCAGCACCATTCCCATGGAACCCATGGAAGAACCGGCGGCGATCATGAACATGATCATGATCTGGTACTTGACCGCCACAGCCGGGTTGGTGCCGGCAAGGATCTGGCCCGTCATCATCCCGGGCAGGGAAACCACTCCCACGACCATCATGCTGTTAATGATCGGTATCATTCCCCGGCGGACCGAGTCGGATATCGGTCTTCTGGCCGCCTCCCATCTTGTGGCGCCCATGGCCAGTTCCATTTCGACCTCATGACGGCGTTCGGAAAGGGTCTCGAGGAAGTGATCAGTTGCCAGGGAAACCCCGTTCATGGTGTTTCCCAATACCATACCCAGAAGGGGTATAAGGTATGCGGGCCTGAACCACGGATCTACCCCGATGATGAGCCCGGTGGCGGTTATTGTCACGGCGAGGCTCGTGACCGCCATTGTACAGAACGCCAGGGGGGCCAGACCGGCATATGTGCGGGCGGGTCTGCCCACAGCCGTATGGGCCGCCGTGAGCAGCATGAAGAGCACCACGGGGATCAGCGCGGGAAGTGTGCTTATCTCGAAGACCTTCTGCAGAACGAAGCCTATGAGAAGAAGCTGGGCAACGGTGCGGAAGGAGGCCAGAGCCAGTTTTTTCTCCATGTTGAGCTTGAGCGCCACACTGATGCCGCCGGAGATCAGGACCAGACCCGCAGCGATCATCACGTCGCCCGCGGAAAGGTCGATGACACTGTTCTCAACCGACATTTTCCACCGCCCCGTAGTCGGAAAGGTCTACCGTCCGGTCGCACAGCCTGCGAGCCTGCTCCCTGTCATGCGTGACGATCAGCGCTGACAACCCCCGCCTGCGGGTTTCGGTAATCAGTGAACCCTCCACCGAGGAGACGGCTTCAGGGTCGAGGGCGCTTGTGGGTTCGTCCAGCAGGAGCACCTCGGGTTTCAGAAGGAAGGCCCTGGCCAGGCAGACCCTCTGCTGTTGTCCCTGTGAGAGGGTTCTGGCCTCCTGTGTGAACCTTTCCCCGGTGACGCCGAATGTTTCCAGGAGCGCGCGCGCCTCCCCTTCGGGAAAGGGCGTACCCGCAGAGACTGCGTAAGTGAAGGGCAGGGCCAGGTTGTCCCGAACGCTTCCGGGGAGAAGGACGGGCCTCTGGTCAACAAGGACGACCCTGCGCCGGAATCCTGGCCAGCCTATCTCGCCGGGGGTGGAGCCGTTCAGGAGGACCTGACCACCTGCCAGGTCGTCCAGACCGGCCACTGCCCGAAGAAGGCTCGTCTTGCCGCAGCCGGAAGGACCGCACAGGGCGACCATCCCGCCATTCTCAAGAGTAATGCCGACACCCGACACGAGAACCCTGCCACCCGCCGAAACAGACAGTCCGATCAGATCAAGCAATTTCTGGCCTCCCGCAAGAACTGACGAAATATGCACATTGACAGCCGGTCCGTCCCTGTTCATTGACCACCGGTTGACGGTTGGAATGATACCCGGATATTTCAGGAACTGGTTCGGGGGAGGGATCGATGACGGTAGTCTTGAAAACCCTGCATTATGCCGCGCTTCTCATGCTTATCGTATTTGCAGTGTACGCTGTGCAAAACGGGTCAGGTCACACGGCGCTGGATATGATCAGCCTTCTTGCTGTTCCGGGTTCGGGTCTGGTTGTCCTCGCGTTGCTTTGCGCCTTCAAGCGGTGTCGTTCCCGCACCGCTGCGGCAACTGCATTTACCTTTGCGGCATTGTTCGTGTTCATCCTGCTGACTTTCAAGCTTCATTTCCTTCTGAACTACGACACCTGGATCCGCGAAGGCATGCCCGAGAAGCCCGCTGCCGCCAACCCGATCATGCTGATCCTGCTTCTTTGTTTTGCAGTTGCGAGCCTTTTGCTGCGAAGGGTGCCGTGCTCTGCCCGTGACAGATGCCCTGCGGCACGAACACCCGCCGGATCGGGAGGGGATGACCCCGCTGAAGACTGATAACCTTTGCCGGCAGCCGTTTCGAGGGGTCACGATTACGTCTTCTTCCGCTGATCAATGGCGCCATGCACCGTGCAGGCCTGCAAGGGCCGGGTGACCGGGCATGCATTCTAATGGGTATGAACAAAGTTTTAACTTGACACGACTCTCGGAAGGCATTATCATTGGGGGCTGAACAACTATGTTCAGTTGAATCAGCCCGTAGTGGGCGTCTTTTTTAGGAGTGAAATGAACATCTATGTGGGAAACCTGTCGTACGACATTACCGAGAAGCAGCTTGAAGCCCTCTTTGCAGAGTTCGGAGAGGTTACAAGCGCACGTCTTATAACCGACAGGGACACCGGAAGACCCAAGGGCTTCGGGTTCGTGGAAATGGCCGACAAGTCAGCCGCCGAGGCTGCAATCAGCTCTCTCGACGGCCGTGAAGTCGGCGGACGTGACCTCAGGGTCAACGAGGCTACCCCGAGGGAAGATCGTCCCCGGAGCAGCAGCAGCAGCAGCAGCGGCCCCAGAAGGCCCCGTTTCTAAAGAACGGTTCCAGAAGACCCCGAAGGCTCGCGCCTTCGGGGTTTTTTTCTTGCCTATGAGCGCTGTCGGCATATACTTGACGGTCATTTTCCCGTCGATTAGTTTTGCGTGCTGAACAACGATGTTCAGTATGGCCAGGCCCTTGGAAAGGGTGTTTTGCACTTAGGAGAGAAATGAACATCTACGTTGGAAACCTGTCGTATGACATGACCGAGAAGCAGCTTGAAGAACTCTTCGCCGAGTTCGGAGAGGTCACGAGCGCAAGAATCATCACCGACAGGGACACCGGGAGGCCCAAGGGCTTCGGTTTCGTCGAGATGGCCGACAAGGCCGCCGCAGAGTCCGCCATCAGCGCCCTTGACGGCAGGGAAGTGGGAGGCCGCGACATCAGGGTGAACGAGGCCCGTCCTCGCGAAGAACGCCCCAGGACAGCCGGCCCGAGAAGACCGCCCCGCTACTAGTAGAGGCAAGCAAAAACGGCCCCGGAAGCAGCAGTTTCCGGGGCTTTTTCTTGTCATGACCTGCCGCTTTTACTGTTTGACGGGCATGGCGCTCAATCGTATCATCAAGCCTCGGACCAAACTTGTACTGAGGATCGTTTCGGCCGGGAACGGGGACTTGTGCCGCATGAGCGAGACTGAAAACCCGATGCGTCGTTTGTTTCATAGAGTTTTTCTGCTTCCGGGTCTGGGTCTGTTCTTTATGATCCTGGCCGCGCTCATCTTCCTGCCCCGTCACGACTCCGGGTTGACAGTTCTCACTGTCGAGGAGAGGGCATGGCTTGACGCAAACAGCGACAGCCTGTTCCTTTACTTCAACACCGACTTCCCGCCCATCGAGTTCATGTCGTCCGAGGGGCAGTTCATCGGTCTGGGCGCAGACGTGATGGCGGCCGTCGAGGAAAGGCTGGGTGTAACCTTTCCCAGAAGGCCGTGCGCGGACTGGAACCGTCACCTCGAAGCCCTCGCGTCAGGTGAGTGCGCCATCGCGCCAACCATTGTGAGCACCCCCGAGCGGGAGGAGTTCGCCCTCTTTTCAAAGCCCTACGCCAGGGTTCCGGTCGTGATAATATCGACAAGATCGAAACAGAGCATTTCAAGCTTCGACGAACTTGCAGGGATGGATGTGGCCGTTGTTTCGGGCTACGCCACGGAGCAGTACGTAAGAAGCCTCAATCAGGGAAGGTACGAGGTCATACCCCAATGGAACGTTCCCGAGGGGCTCAGGGCGGTCTCCTTCGGCGAGGTTGACGCCTTTGTGGAGAACCTGGCGGTGGCCGCCTACTACACCGACCGAGAGGGGCTTTCGAACCTCAGGGTTTCGGGCACCACGGATTTTTACTTCGAGTGGTGCATTGGTGTCAGCCGGGAATACCCACTGCTTTACAGTGCCATTCGGAAGGCGCTTGCGGACATCCCCCAAAGTGAGCTCGAGGACATGCAGAAGAGCTGGATCTCCATGGAGGCCCAGCAGGGCCTGAGCCCCGAGGCCAGGAAAACCATGGGGCTGGTGGCGTTGTTCGTGGGCGCCCTTCTGGTGGGTCTGACAGTCATAACGCTCTTTCTGAAGCGAAGGTTGAACGAAAAGGTGCGAAGCCTCGAGACAGCCCAGCACGAGCTGCTCGCTCAGTCACAACGGCTCCAGCACGCCGAGAAGATGGAGGCGCTTGGGACCCTTGCCGGCGGAATAGCGCACGATTTCAACAACATTCTTCAGATCATCAGCGGGTATGCGCAACTCATGATAGCCAGGAGCACCGGCGGCGACCCAGGCTCATCCGAGCTGGCCCAGATCCTCGGAGCCAGCAGGAGGGCGGCGGCCCTCATCAACCAGCTCCTGACCTTCAGCAGGAAGATGGAGAGCAGGAAGGTCACGCTGGACCTGAACAAGGAGATCACCAACGCTGTTCGGATACTCAGGCAGACTATCCCAAGAATGATTGAGATAAGGCTTGTCCTCGAGCCTGCCCTTCGTGTCGTGAAAGCCGATCCAGTGCAGATAGAGCAGATACTCTTGAACCTTGCTGCAAACGCCGTCGATGCCATGCCCGATGGCGGAAGACTTCTGTTCACCACGTCGAACGCGGTGCTTGACGAGGGCATGTGTACAGAGTTGGGGGACCTCAACCCAGGCAGTTTCGTGATGTTCGCAGTGACGGACTCGGGCAGCGGCATTCCCGGCGAGATGATCGACAAGGTCTTCAACCCCTTCTTCACCACCAAAGAGCCGGGAAAGGGCACAGGTCTGGGCCTTTCATCGGCTTACGGAATAGTGAAGAACCATGAGGGGTGCATCCGGTGCCGAAGCGCAGCCGGGCAGGGCACCACCTTCGAAGTTTTCCTTCCCGCATCCCCGGAACAGGGGGAGCCCGAGCCCGGAGATGAAAGCAGTGTCGGGGTGCTCCCCGGCGGGGTCGAGACGATCCTTGTCGTTGACGACGAACCCGGCATCCTTGAGCAGACCAGCGAATTCATGACAATGTCGGGTTACAGGGTGCTCACTGCCGGGAGCGGTGAACAGGCCCTCGAGGTTTTCGGAGAGAACCACGGGGTAGACCTTGTTCTTCTTGACCTGAACATGCCGGGGATGGGCGGGTACCGTTGTTTGTCCGAGCTTCTGAAGCTGAACCCCGCCCTGAGGATCCTCATTGTCAGCGGCCATTCGGCGTTCGGCCAGTACGGTGAGAACCTCACCAGGGGAGCCAGGGGTTTTCTGGGCAAACCTTACAGGATGGCCGAACTGGCGGCCCGGGTCAGGGAAGTGCTGGACGAGGGGGACGAAGGGCTGAATCCGGTGAAGGAGGAACCATGAAAGTCCATCACGATTCATTCTGCGGCCTGAATTGCGGCGCCTGTCCGGTGGGGCTGGCCAATGAGAGGGATGATACCGTGACGTTGTCCCGTCTGGCGAAGGAGTGGGGCGTGGAACCTTCCCTGCTTTCGTGTTCCGGATGCAGGGGAGAGATCACCATACCCTTCTGCGCCAGGTGTGAAATGAGGAAGTGCGCCATATCAAGGGGTCATGAATTCTGTTTCCAGTGTGATGTGTTTCCATGTGAAGCCCTCACGAGGTTCCGCAACGATGACATGCCCCACCACTCGGCAGTGTTCAAGAACCTGAAAAGGATCAGTGAGATGGGCGTTGGGAAGTGGCTGCAGGAGGAGAATGACCGGTGGTCGTGCCCAGCCTGTTCAAGACGGTTCAGCTGGTACGAGTCGGTTTGTGCCTCGTGCGGCGGACCCCTTCTTGACGCCGTGGCGGAGGAGAAGCAGGTGGTTGACTGAGCCCTCTCCGGCCATTGACCGTGAAACAACGAGTTCGCATGTTTTTTTAGAGGACGCTGATAAACCAACGACCCTCCACTTGATCTCACCGAACCGGGAAGAAGGGAAGACATGGCACTCAACAGGCTTATCGCCCGCTACCGCGACGGGCGGGTTCTGAAGGGGAGCGCCAGCGATTTCGCTCCGGGAAAGGCATCCTTTCACCTTGCTTCCATGGAGGATCCAGGCGTCATCACCGAGGTCTTCATCGCAGACCTTAAGGCGCTCTTCTTCGTGAAGGACTTTTTCGGCGACCCCAACCATGTGTACAGTAACGATTTCGACCCAGATGCACCAACGGTGGGACGAAAGCTCCTGGTCGAGTTCGAGGACGGCGAGAAGATGGCGGGATACACCCTTGTGTTCAACCCCGCTCACGGCGGTTTCTTCCTGACCCCCGCCGACCCTCACTGCAACACCGTCAGGGTTTTCATCGCCAACGCCGCAGTGGTTTCAGTGACCTGACCCTCCCGGTCCGGTTTTCCCAGTAAGGGGGAGCATTGCACTCCAGGTATGCGTGCATCGAGGTGAGCACGTCCTGTGACAGTTGCGGCCAGCCCATACCCATGAACGGCCCCTGCACCAGATTCACCTGTACGGCCTGTCAGGAGGAAAAGCAGGTCCCCCCCGATATCCTTGGTGGTCTCATCAACGACTTCGAGGAGGAGTACGAGGGGCTTCTCGACGGTCAGGGCAGCGGCGGGACCCTCATGAGCGGAAGCGGGACCTACAAGTACGGGCTGTGGAGGCTTCCGCCACGCTGCTCAAAGTGCAAAAAGGTGCTTCCCATCCCGGATTCCTCCGAGCCTGCACCCATCACCTGTACCAAATGCGGGGAATCGTACCATTACTTCCCAGCTCCGGAATCGCTCTTGCGTGCGGTCCCGTCAGCCGTCTTCTGCATATCGGCGCAACCGCCGCCAGGAGAGGGGGACAGGGAGCCCCTGGTCGTGAACGATGCATCCCTGACACCCGTGGTCATGTCCTGCCCGAAGTGCGCCGGAGCCCTTTCGGTATCGAAGGGAACCGGGCGGGTCATGAAGTGCGCGTACTGCAGTTCGGAGGTTTACGTTCCCGACGCGGTCTGGTCAAGGCTTCACCCGGTCAGGAAGACCCTCGAGTGGTTCGTGGGGCTCGGAGGGCCGACACAGAAGCAGATCCAGGCAAAGCAGAGGGCGATTGACGAGGAGGAGGAAAAAAGGGAGCTCGAATCCTGGAAAGTGAGGACCGCCCCCCGGAAGGCTGCCCGGAACATCAAGCCCGTGCTGCCGATCCTGGGAATCATCGCAGCCATCGCAGCGGTCATGAGCCTGCTTTTCAGTCTCGGAGGCGACAGTGCGGGGATCGTTGCAAAGGCTGCTCCCATCGTCCTGTTCGTTCTCTTTACCGCGATTCCTGTCTGGATAGCCCTCAGCTCAATTCTTTCCGGGCGGCTGGGACCCTCCAGAGGATGCAAGCAAGCCCTCGCGGCACTTGCGGCAAAGCACGGCTGGAAGCACGAGGGGGCTGAATTCAAGAACTACACCGGCACCATTAATGACAAATACAGGGGAAGGGACATCGAGATAGACCCGGCGGACGAGTACGCCATCGAGGTCGGGGTGGACGATCCGGTTTTCTACCTTCGCACCGAACCGCCGGGTTACCCGCCCGGGAACCTGCAGCGGTTCACCACGGGGAACACCCGTTTCAACGACTTTTTCCCGATTCGATACGCGACGCCGGCAACCGCTGTGCGCATGAAGTCGTCAGCACTCGAGCAGGAGAAGGTCCTTCTTCCATTCACCTGGTTCATGCAGCGGTGGGAGGGGAAGATTGGTCGGATGCTGGTGGATTGGTCGAGTGTTCAGGCGCACATTGCACCGGGTCATCTTTCGGTCATGGACAGCCCCAGGTATCTCCTTGCGGAAGACATCGAACCCCTTCTGGATGACATGGTGACACTGGCGGCCGCCATCGAAGCGGTGGGGGCGGGCCGGGAACCGAAGCTGCCCTCTCAACCTGTGACCGGGTCAACTCCGAAAAGCGGCTGAAAACTGAAAGGCGTGTTCATGAAAACAGTTCTACCAGTGGTTGTGGTGCTTCTAATGGCTCTCGCAGGCTGCGGGGATGGGACCGATCCTGCGGACACTGCTTCGGAAGAGGGCACAGTGGAAACCGTGACCGTTGATCTTTCCGACCCCCAGGTGCTCGGTGACAGGGTTGCCGCTGACTACACGAGCGCGATGCAGGAAATCGTGGCACTGTGCGAACCCCGCCCATCCGCCGAAGTACTGAAACCCCAGGTCGAAGCCCTCTTCGAGAGGTACGTGGGGATCTTTGTCGGGTACGGAAGCTACTACCAGGCCATGGATGCCTCACAAAGGGCGTCGGTCGACTCGAAGATGACCAACGCATTCTTCTCCATCGGTGAGGACCTGTTCGACAGGTTTTCCCAGTCTGTGAGCCACTACACTGCCCTCGACCCGGAGCTTGGCGCCCGGCTCGGTGCCTTCAACATCATCACGCAGTACTACAACTACGACCTTCTGCGGGAACAGGAACCGGAAGAGGCGGCCAGGCTCGGGCTTTGACCGACCCTGCCCTACTGGACCTCCATCTTCCTGAAGACCACGAAGCCAAGGAAGATGAGGAGCACTGACCAGATAAGAGGGTAGAGGAGCTCCGTCGGGGACACGGCACCCGAGTAACCCATCAGTGCCAGGAACTCGTCTATCGTTGAACGGGCGGGCAGCAGCCCCGCCAGGATGGCCCTGTAGCCCCTGTCTATGGGGAACACCATGGTTACGGTATTGGCAACCCTGTAGATACCCGATCCGCCAACCTCGGGTATGGATTTGCCGAGTTCAACGATGCTTCCCATCGTTGCGCTGAACCCGCCCAGAATGAATGTGACAAGCATGGCGGGGATCTTGCCCATTATGAGGGAGAGGGTGGTCACGGCAGCCCAGGTCACAGATATCCATATCGGCATGGCGACCAGGGCAAGGGTAAGGTTCGCAGGCGTGAAGGGGAAGTAGGCCCTTATGAGAAGGGCAGCGGTGATGAAGAAAAGGTACCCCAGGGCCGTTGAAAGGGCCAGAGGCGCGAGGGTGGTGCTGAGGTAGAGGCTTCTTCGGGATTGGGGCAGGCTTGCCCAGAGAGAGAGCCTGCCCGAGGCTATCTCGTCGGGAAGTACGCTGGCGCCCAGGATTATTGTCAGTCCGATGAGGATGGTGGCCAGCATGGGTCCCGCCGTTGCCATGGCCATCCAGGCCTTGTCTTCGGGGGTTACCATGCCGTTCATTCCCTCGCCCGACTCGTTGTGAAAGCCCCCGGCAGTTTTGGCGGAACTCGAAAGCCCCCACCAGAAAAGAAGCATGAAGACCCCAAACACGATGAGGGCAACCGTGAGCAGTTTTCTGCGGAGCAGATGCTCGAGTGCGTTAAGGAACAAGCTGTTCCCCCCGTTCAGTGACCCTCATGAAGACGTCTTCGAGCGTTTCACGCTTCATCTGGATGCCCGAGAAGGGTACGCCCGACTTCGCCGCCGAGGCCGCGAGCCCGGCTATCGTTCCTTCCTCCTGAAGCACCGCTATCACCGAGCCCTGCTCGGTCCTGCACGAGAAACCGGCCCTGCCAAGCTCTTCCGTCATTCGGCCCGGTTCCTGGGTCTGGATCTCGGCGGCCCCGGTGAACCTGGAGAGGTTCTCGAGGCTGTCGTTTGCCACAAGCCGGCCTTTGTTGAGGAAGGCTGCGTGCGTGCACACCTGCTCCACCTCACCCAGAAGATGGGAGCAGAGCAGTATCGTTGTTCCGCCCGAAGCAAGCCTGGCAACAGTTTTCCGGACCAGGATGCGGCCCATGGGGTCGAGCCCCGATGAAGGCTCGTCGAGTATCGCCATGTCGGGTCGTCCGGCGGTGGCAAGGGCAAGGGCGAGCCTTTGCCGCTGCCCCTTTGACATCTTGCCGAACTTCCTGTTAAGGAGGTCGCCGCACTCGAGTTCGCCCGCCCTGTCCTTGAATTCCGCCGGGGTAGCCTCGTGTCTGACCCTCTCGATGTGCCTGAAAACATCTCCGGGGGTGGCCCACTCCGGGAATTGCACCCGTTCGGGAAGGTACCGGACCCTTCGCCTGGCCAGATGGTCTTTGCTGTCGGTGTCACGGATGGCAGCCCATCCCGAGTCCCGTGAGGCGAGACCGAGGATGACCCTGATCATTGTTGTCTTGCCGGCGCCGTTCTCGCCCAGCACAGCCATGGCGGAACCTTCGGGTATCTCGAGGGTCAGATCAGCCAGCGCCTTGACACTTCCGTAGCTCTTGGAGACGTCCCTGAGGGTTATTGCTTTTGCCGTGCTCATCAGTACGTGAGGATCACCAGACGGTTGCCCGCCATTATCATGTCAACCGGGGTGCCCGGCAGGTCGACGCTGCCAACGAAAGCAGACAGGGCAAGGTGGTAGGAGAAGAGGGTGCAGCCGTCAGAGTCGCCGGTGGAGAGAATGAGCAGGTGCAAACCGTCGTTGTGTGTGGTTACGAAAGCCGGGTTTCCGGGTATGGTGACCGTGTTCCTCACGCTGAAAGCCGGGAAAAGCGAATCGATGATGGAAACGGTTCCAGTCGGGTACCCGAACCTGGGGTGTGCCGTGAACATGAGTTTGAGGAAGTCGGAGCGGGCCATATCCGATGCCGGGGGGAGGCTGACCTCCCGGGCGGGACTGGAGAAATCACCGGGCTGGACGTAGGCAACCCCCCTTGAGTCGTTGGTGGATATCAGGAGAGTGTCGCTTCCCATTGTGTTGTCGAGGATGACGGTGGGCGTATGTGCAAGCAGCCAGGTCTTCTGAACCGTGTTGCTCGTGGTTCTGACCGCATGGACCTTGTTGTTGAGGGGATCGGTGACGAAGACGAAATCGAAACTCCTCGAGGGGGTGATGCAGGAGGGGGAGGAGCCGACCGTGAACTC
Organism: candidate division Hyd24-12 bacterium UBA6080; assembly: GCA_002436025.1. GTDB lineage: Bacteria > Fermentibacterota > Fermentibacteria > Fermentibacterales > JCC-6 > UBA6080. Next base: position 43,056 of record DIXM01000013.1, on the reverse strand, counting down.
GTCGGTAACGGCATGATCGTCAATATCCACCTCGAGGATCGAACCCAGGACGCCAATGATGTAAACCGAGTTCTTCATGGGAACGAAGGCCATGCTGCCGTAACCCGCGCTGGAGCCCGGGCCGATAACCATGGTGGTGTCGAGCGTTACGGTGGAGGCGTTGCAGGCGTGGAGCTCGCCCGATGTGCTGGAGACGAAGAACTCATTGTCGAGACCTGCGCAGAGAGCCCTGCCGCCTTCGATGCCGTCAAGGGTTCCCACGATCTCGAGGTTGTCGGGGTCTACGATCAGAAGACCGGCTGAAGGCGTACCAGAATACTCCGTGAAGTTGCTGCATGCCGTCAGAAGGGCTGCCGCTGCGCACAAGAAGAGAGATCGGTTCAATACGGCCTCCAGTCCCGCCGGTGGATTTGTCCTGTGGCTTCCCGCAAGTATAATACCAAAAGGTGACACACAGAGTACAGTTCATTCCCTGTCTCATGCCGTTCCCGGAGGCAAAAAACATGGTGAGGATCATTTCGGCACTTTCCGTCGCGTCCCTTCCTGTCGTGCTGGCTGCTTCCATTTCCTGCAGCGCTTCATCACCTTACTCCGTGGGAAATCCTGATTCCCTCTACTCCGAGTTTGTATTGGCCTGGGACCTGACAAACGCCAATCATGCGTCATTTGTTACCAATCCCGGCACCGACTGGGACGAGGTCTTCTCCCGATGGAGGGTTCAGGCGCTCACGCTCTCCGATCATGACGAACTGCTTGCCGTCATCACCGGTATGCTCGCAGAGCTCGGGAACGGTCAGGTCCTGCTCAGGACCTCCCAGGGTTTGACAAGGCCGAACGATCCCGGATTCTTCGAGAACTTCGATCCGGTCGTCTGGCAGAGCTACACCGATCAGTGGGGCTTCCAGTACTGGCAGGAGTTCTTTGATTTCGGTTGGGCCTACGTCACGCCGGACAGCACGATGGGGTACCTGTTCCTGCCCGACATGGGCGACAGGTACAGCTGGGCCGATTTCCTCTTCATGACCGTCTCCGTCAGGGAATGCTCGGGAGTCATTCTCGATCTCAGGGCCAGTGGCGGCACGGGCGACTTCATCAGCGCCTACAACACAGTGGGCCGGTTCGTATCCGACGGCAACAGACTGGCGTTCTACAGGCAGTTCCGTACGGGGCCGGGCCGGTACGACATGGGGGAACCCAGCCCGGTAACCGTGACGAAGAACGGAAGCTGGCAGTTCGACGTACCAATCGTTGTGCTCGTCGGCCGTGGAACAGCCGGGGCGGCGGAGCTTCTGACCCTGATGCTTGAAACACAGGACAATGTGATCCTTATGGGCGACAGCACCTTCGGAGCGCCCGACGTAAGCTGTGCCTATCTTCTCAACGATGTGTCCTACAACGATGAAACCTGGCTCTACCTTCCGGGGTTCGTGGTGTACGACACTGAAATGAACGTTCAGAACGGCTTTGGCATCGAACCGGACATCAGTGTTCCGGTATCACCCGGCGATTTCGCGGCAGGGGTCGACCCTGTTCTTGAAACGGCTGTCGAGTATCTGACCCTGAAGACCAGGGGTCAGTAGGTCAGAACCACCAGACGATCGCCCGCGCTGGTCATGTCCACGGGGTAACCCGGCAGGTCAACGCTGTTTACTATCTCCTCGAAATCCTGATGGTAGCAGTGTATCCGGTAGCTTCCGTTCTGAACCACGCTCAGTATGAAAAGACGGAGCCCGTCAGTGTGGTTCTGGAGCGCCCTGGGCTCTCCATCGAACAGCGTAACCTGGTAAGTGCTGAAGGGGAAAAGTGAATCCACCGCCGTCAGTACGCCTGTAGCGGGGTCGCTGTATTGAGCGGTGTAGATGACCCTGTACAGGTCTGTGCTTCTCTCCATGTCGACCACGGGGGTGAACTCCACCGTCCTTGGGAATGATGACTGTATGGGCTGGACGTACGCGATGTTCTGGGGGTCACTGGTTGTCACCAGCAGGGTGTCATTGCCCGCCATGCCGCAAATGACCTCGGACGGAGTCCTGTCGAAGACGAACACCTTGTAGACCTGGTTGCTATTGGTGCTTATCCTGAAAATGCTGTTCGTGCCGGGGTTGCTGACGTACATGTAGGATTGTGTGCGATTGACGACCAGGTTTGCGGGTGCGTTGACGCAGGTTAGAACATCCCTGATCTCGCCGCCCGGTATGCCCACCTCGATGATGCTGCCCGGAGTTCCGATGACGTAGAGCGAAGATTTCCAGGGGACATACACCATTGACCCGTAACCCGCGCTGCTTTGCCCGCCTATGGTAAAGGACGTGTCGAGCTCCATTGCAACGGCGTCGTAAAGGTAAAGGACGCCTTCCGAACTGGCGACGCAGAAGCTGTTCATCCCTGTCGCGCAGATGGAGACGGCTCCCGGTACCCCCGAAAGCGTACCCTCGACCTCGAGGGTTGCTGGGTCGAGAAAAAGAAGACCCGCTTCAGGAGTGCCGGAGTATTCCGTGACATCATGGCATGCGGAGAGGACCGGGAGCAGCGCAGTGATCAGTGTGACGGCGTTTCTTTTAAACATGTTGCCCCCCGATGCGCAAAGGATTGTTTTCGTCAAAGGAAAGACTATACTTTCACGACATTATACAATACTGAACAGAGACCGGAGATACCATTGTGAAAAAGCTGATCGGTTTCCTGCTTTTCCTGGCGTTGCTTGGGGGCATCATGCTTTCGGCTCCGGGCTGTCTTCCCTCACCTTATTCGGTGGGCAATCCTGATTCACTGTTCTCGGGTTTCTCCCTGGCCTGGTACCTGGCCGACCACCACTACTCATCCTTCGTCGTGCATCAGGACGTGAACTGGGACCAGGCGTTTTCACAGAGACGGGAGGAAGCCCTTGCACTGTCGGACTGGGATGAGCTCTTCGACCTCACATGCGACATGTTCTCGACCCTATCCGACGGACAGATCTTTTTTTACCGCGACAGAACCTTTATTCCCACCTTCGATACGGGACGCTTCGCCAACTTCGACAGAGGGGTCTGGGAAGACTACATGAGCGAGTGGGGAGCCCAGACAGACAGCGAGTATCAACTTACCACTGCCATGACGGGGCCTGACGGTACGATAGGCTATGTTTTTATAGGTTCCCACAACGGAATGCTCAGTGAGAGCCAACCTCCCTTCTTCTACATGTTCTTCCTGGCGACCAACGGCATGGAGAACTGCTCGGCCATCATACTCGACCTTCGGGACTGTCTGGGATGCTGGAGCTTCACCGAAGCCTTTCATTGTTCGGGGAGGTTCATGGACCAGTCCTACCCCTCGTTCTACAGGCAGTACAGGAACGGCTTCGGAAGACTGGACATGGAAGCCCCTGTTCTTGTCACATCGATAAGGCTGGGCGCGTGGCAGTTCACAAAACCTGTAGTGGTGCTCACAGGCAGTGCCACCGCCGGTTTCGCTGAATTGATGGTTCTGTTCCTGTCCCGCCCCGAACACGTGGTGCTCATGGGCGACCGGACCGCAGGCGCTCCAGATATCTCCCGGCCATTCCGGGTCAACAATCCCATGAACGCAGAGGAACGGTGGCTTCTTTACCTTCCCGGTATGGTCATCTACGATCTTTCCATGAACCCCGTTGTGGGAGTGGGGATCGAACCAGACATCAGCGTCCCGGCATCACCCGGCGATTTCGCCGCAGGGGTCGACCCCGTTCTGGATGCCGCGATCGAGTACCTGTCTAGATAGCCACCGAGGCCGACAGCATGAAGAGCCTTGATGGCGACCACGCCCTGGGGTTACCCATCTCTCCGGTGGGGTCGCCACTCGTCCGAAAAAGCGCCGTGTCGTAGATCCGGAAAACGTTCCGTCTGTTGAAGAGGTTCTGGACGGTTAGCTGGAACTCGGTCTCGAGGCCCGCCACGGGAATCCTTCTTGCGCAGCGGATATCGGTCTGCATGGTGAAGGGGTAGCGCTCGGTGTTGAGGGCGATGAGTTCCTCCCCGTCCGGGGGGAGTGTGTAGGGGAAGCCGCTGCCGTAGTTCCAGGTGGCTTCGAGGCTCGAGTTCTCGAATGGCCGGAAGCCTCCGACGGAGGGGCCGTCCCCCTGAAAGCCGGTGAGCTGGAGCGAAGCCCCGGCGGTGTGCAACTGGTCCCAGTCCAGATAGTTGTCTTCAAGTGAGAAGAGGGCCACCCCCTCGATACCGTAGTTGTACGGGTCGAATGCTGTGGAGAACCTGCCCTTGGCTATGCCCATGCTGTAGGTCAGGTAGCCCGAAAGGGTCCCACCCGATTCCCTTCCAAGCGTGACCTCAAAGCCCCGGGCCATCCCGTGGCTGTCGTCGTTATTGAAGTAGTAGTACGCCCCCTCGAGATGCTGCTCGGTGCTCACGAGCCCCGTGATGTCCTTGTAGTAGACGGCCATGGAAAGCTCGGTGCGGTCGGCGAGCATGTAACGGGTGCCAACCTCGAAGGCGCTGGTGCGTTCGGCGTCGAGATCGGGGTTGCCCGTTATGGCCCTTCCCTGTGAGAAGTTGTAGGAACTCTCAAGGAACAGGTAGCTCAGGGGGGGCATCTGGAAGTAGTGCCCGTAAGTGGTGAAGAAGACCGACCTCTCCCCGAAGGGCACCGAAAGCCCCACCCTGGGGCTGAGCTGCCACTTGGGTTCGACATCGACCTCGGTGAACTCCTCCTGGGAGAACATGGTGGTGTTGGGATCGAACCCGTCCAGCCTGAGACCGGCAGTGGCGACAACACCCCCGGACAGGCGGACGTTGCCCTGGAAGAAACCGGAAAGCGAGTAGGGTTCGGCGTCCCACTGGGCAACGTATACGCTGCCGTACTGAAGGGCGTAGACGTTGAACTCGTAAAGATCGTAGAGGCTCGCGGACACCCCCGACTTGAACCAGAACCTGCCCGTGGGGTGGCTGTCGAGGTCGAACTTGGCCGTGTTCACGTCGGCCCTGCTGTCCAGCCAGACATTTGGGTGCGTTCCGGTGTGGTAGTATCCCAGCGAGTCGGCCAGCCTGGCCTCGGGGACGAACTGGGTAAGCCAGTAACTTGGGGGAAGCCCTTCCCCGAGGTACCCGCCGTCCTCCCGGCGCACCCGCTGCCAGTCCATGAAACGCCTGGAGTTTAGCGTGAGCCGGACGCTTGTAACGTCGGAGACCAGCCGGTTCACGGTTCCGTTGATGCCGTAGTTCTCGGAGAAGCGCACAGGAAGGGCGTAGTCCTGGCTGCGGCCGAAGTAGGGTACCCCGTCTATGTAACCCGGACGATGGTAACGGGACCATGCCCACTCGTTCCAGCCCCGTTCGGAGTAGGAGTAAAGGCCCGAGACCGAAACGCTTGTGCGGGCCGTGGGTCTGAAGGTGACCTTCATCACCCCCGAGGCGTCGGAGTTCCAGTTGTTTTCCCAGTACCCCCTGCTGTCGAGGGTGTCGCGGCCGCTGATGTTGGCCCTCCCCGAGAAACTCACCGTGGTCGTTCCGGGAAGCCTTATGCCGATGGCTGGAAGAAGCATGTTGGTAAGGGGTTCGGGGCCCGAGAGCTTCACTTCCGCTATGCGGCACCCAAGCCTGCTGAGGTCGGTGTCGGTCTGCTCCATGTAGACACGCTGGCCGTCGTCGGAGGAGCTCGAGATCATCCCCCCGTATGAACCGGTCAACGTGGCGTGGTACTCTTCCGAACCCTCGTCTCCCACAAGGTTCACGATGCCGGACATGGCGTTGCCGTACTCGGCGCTGAGGCCGCCCGTCATGATGGAGGCCCCTGAGATCGCGCCAAGGGGGATACCGGCGCTGAAAGTGTTGCTCATTGGTGAGCGCATGGAGACGCCGTCGAGAAGGTAGTCAACCTCGCCGGTCCTGCCGCCGCGAACATGCACGCCGCCGCCGCTCGACACCACGCCCGGCTTTGACGCCAGGATGTCTATGATGCGCCCGGTGGGAGTGGTGTTGAGTTCATCGGGGTCGATTATGTGAAGGGTCGCGGGCAGGTCGTGCAGAATGCTCGACCGGCTCTGGGTGACCCTGATAACGGTGTTGCCCGCGGGGTCGATGCCCAGCCTGAAATCGACCCTTGTGACCTGGTCGGCCACGATGCCGACGCCGTCGGTCACCCTGGTCTCCATGCCCACCATCCTCGCGGTGACGGTGTATTCCGCGGGATCGAGGGCGATGATGGTGTACTCGCCGTCGGAATCGGTCATGGCGCCGAACTGGGTTCCCTCGACCATTACTGTGGCACCCACCACGGGGGCTCCGCCAATATCGGTCACCCTGCCCGTCAGAACGCCGGTGACACCGGACCGGGATACTGATGCCAGCGTCAACAGCGCAACAATGGCAAGCCCTGTCCCATGGTTTTTCATGAAAGACCCCTCATTGGTGTGAAGTTCCTTTTCCGAATAGTGGGGATAATAGAATAGAGAAGGTGGACAAGGTCAATAAACGGGGCTCATGGTTCCCGCACTGAAGGATTGAGTATTTTCGGGGCTGCCGTAAGTGGTTACACGCCCCCGGACGCAAGAGGGATGATGTTCGATCTCAGGGGTCTCTACAACTCCCGCAGCAGCATTCTGAAACTCGGTGCGCCGGCCATGGTGAGCCGGGCCACGATGTTCGTGTGGGGCGTCCTGCACATCTTCATCATCAGGGCCATCCCCGAGGACGCGTTCGCATCCTACACCCTTGCACGCACTTTTGAGACCTTCGGGGTTCTCATCGGCGGCGGTTTCATTCAGCAGGCCATAATGAAGATGGCTTCCGAGGGCGACGGCCGCCGGGAGCGGGAACTTGCCAACGCCGGCATACTTCTCACGCTCATTCTCGCGGTCCTGTCGGGGATCATTCTCGTGAGCACCGAGGGCGTCCTGGGTCGCTTCTACAATGAGATGGACATAGCGGGCCTTCCCTTCATGCTGGCCCTGGTAGTGCTGACCGGCGCTGTGGCGGGGATTCCCAGGGTCCTTCTTATAACAAGGCACAAAACCCGTGACGTGATGTACGTGGACCTGCTTCAATTCACGCTCAGGGGGGGGATCATCGGGGCGCTCATACTCGGGGGGGCGCTGCGCACCGGGCACCAGATCTTCCTGGCGACCTCGATCGCCAACATCTGCTCATTCTTCCTCAGCCTGGCCCTTTCGAAGACCTTCTTCTTCAACGACGCCCCCATATCCCGCAGGAACCTCACGACAGTCATGAACTTTTCGCTGGTCTGCCTCGGAACGGCATCGGCCAACTACATCTACACAAGCACCGACATAATCATGCTTGGCAAGATAGCTCCGGGGGACGTGGCGGCCTACGGCGCCGCCAGGTCCCTCTCCGGCGTCTTCGCAATGGTGAACGCCGCGGCCAATATGGTCCTGCTGCCGCTTTTCTCCAGAATGTGGAGGCAGGGCCAGCGGGGGCTCATCATTGCACGGGCATGGAGCAGCGTTGCCATTGCCGAGGCCATCCTGCTGCCCGCCGTCGTGGCGCTGGTGTTCTTCCCCGCGCAGATACTCGATCTTGTTTACAGCGGGCGGTACGTCGAGAGCTGGCCCGTCACCCTGATACTTGGCGCCCTTATCGTCGTGCGTCCGGTGGGAAGCTATTTCTCAACCGCTGCTCTTGCGGCGGGAAAACCGCAGTACTCCCTCTACAGCGTACTTATCTCGTCCGGCGTCAACGTCGGGCTTAACTTCCTTCTCATCAGGGATTACGGAGGGGCGGGCGCGGCTGTTGCCACGGCGGTCGCACTCACGCTCAGCACGCTCTGGATAGTCAGGAAGACGACCCTCTTCATAATGGGAAGCGGGGAGGGGAACGGTTGACAGCCCTCAAAGTCTGCATGGTGGTGAAGAACCAGCTCTGGAACGATGCCAGGGTCAAGAAAGAGGCCCTTACGCTCTCAGGTGCGGGACACACCGTAACGATCATCAGTCTGCCCGAACCCGGCGCACCCGAAAGGGAGACCTGGAACGGGATAAGCGTCGTCCGGGTTCCCAAGGCGGGGAAACTGAAGGCTTCGGTACGCAGGGCGCTGGATTCAGCGGAGAGGAAGCGGGGGTTTCCGCGCAGACTGCGGGAGAACCCGCTCAAGCAGTCCCTGGGCAACCTTTTCCACTCCATTCTCTACCAGCGCAGGCTTTTGAGGGAGGCGCTGGCTACAAGGGCCCGGGTGTTCCATGCACATGACCTCGACACACTTGCCGTTTGTGCGGTCGCAGCAGTTCTTCTCAGGGCGAAGCTGGTGTACGATTCCCACGAACTCTGGCTCGGGAGCACCAGGCACCTCGAGGAAACCGGATGGCTGTTCAGAACCCTGGAGAGAACGGCTGAAAAGCTGATCGCTCCCAGAGCCCACGCCGTTATCTCGGTGACCCCAGGCAGGGAGAAAGTGATGAAGGAGATGTACGGTGGGCTGAAGTCATGGCTGGTTCCCAACTATCCGCCTGCGATCTCTCCCGGTGTGAGGGACCCGGAGATCCGAGCCCTTCTCGGGGCGCCGTCGGACAGGTGCTTCCTTTTCATCTACCAGGGCATTCTCTGTTCCCACAGGGGGTTGGAGCAGCTCATCGAGGCATCATCGCTTCTGGGGGACTGCCCCGTACACATAGCGGTGGTGGGTCATGACGCCAGCCGGGGTGCCATCAAGGCGTACGCCGGGGAGAAGGGATGCGCAGGAAGGATCACCTTCCATCCCCCCGTTCCCTCCGAAGAGCTTCACCGCTACACCGCCGCGGCCGACGGGGGCCTTCTGCTCTTTCAGGGCAGCTGTCCGAACCATGTCCTGTCCCTGCCGAACAAGCTTTTCGAATACATGATGGGGGCACTTCCCATACTGGCCTGCGACCTTCCCGAGATCACCGCGCTTGTTTCCAGGCACTCATGCGGCATCACGATCGACGCCACGTCTCCCGGGGGTATCGCCCGGGGAATGATCGCCATGGCATCAAACACCACATCGGCCAGGGCAATGGGTGAAAGGGGTCGTGAGGCTGCGCTTCGGCATTACACATGGGAGCGCTCGTCAGAAGCCCTCCTTTCAGTTTACGACAGCCTGGCGCTCCGGGACGATCCGTCATGAAGAACCTTCTCTACATAGCGTACACATTCCCGCCCGTTTCCACGGGGTCGGCCCCCATGAACCTGAAGGTCACGAGCCTTCTCGTTTGCAGCGGATGGATCCCGACTGTCATCACGCCAAGGCATGTAGCCGGACTCCCGCTGGACGAGACACTCCTCGATCTTCTTCCGGAAGAGGTCAGGGTTATCCGGAAGGGAACGGTGGAACTCGCGGGCGGAAGACCGGCAGACGGCGCGCGGTCGGGGAAGAAGCGCTTAAGCATCCCGGGACGGCTCCGGCATTTCATCCTGAACACCCTCCTTCAGCCCGACAGGTACGTGGCATGGGCTCCCATGGCCATCTTCGCCTCGCTTCGGGCCATCAGGGAATACCGGTCCGAAGTGATAGTCACTTTGGGTCCTCCGCACTCGGTCCATCTCGTGGGAATGGTTTGCTCCGCACTGACAGGCAGGCCCTGGGTGGCATACTTCTCAGACCTCTGGGTTTGCGACGGATATGTGAACTGGGAGGAAACGACACGTGCAAGGCGCTTCTGGACCAGGGTGATGGAGAAGTGGGTGGTGCGGGCGGCTGACGGTATCGTCACCACCACCGACGGCTCATCCAGATACTTCACAAAAACCTACGGCACGCTGTGTCCGCCCGTTCAGACCCTCTGGAACGGGGCGACCAGTGAAGAGACAGCAACCCTGTGGAACACCAAACCCATTCCTGCGCTTGATGATGAGATGGTTGTAACGTATGCGGGCTACCTCATGGGCAACCAGACACCGCTCCACTTCATGCGTGGGATGAAGCTCTTCATGGAAAGACACCCTGAGCGAAGGATAAGGTTCAGGGTGGTGGGCGACCCCGGTGCGTACGCAGGGCTGCCCGGGGAGCTTGGCATTTCCGGCCAGGTCGAGTGGATCGGAAGGGTTCCTTTCACATCGGTCAGGGAGTGGCAGAACCTTTCGCACCTGCTTCTCATTCTGATGCCGCCACAGCCGGGCAACGAGCTGAAGAACGCCTCGAAGACCGTCGAATGCCTTCTGGCCCGAAGGCCGATACTTGCCCTTTCACGGGAGGGGGACATGACCTCCCTCATTCGGCGGATGAAAGCAGGCTACGTGTCGGATCACGATTCGGAAGACGTCTGTCTTGCACTTGAGACCGCATGGGAAGAGATGAGCCGTGGAGTCCTGAGGGTTCTGCCGTCCCCCGACGCCCTTCTCGGAACCGAGATGGACATGGAGGCGAACGCCGCCGGGCTCGTTCAGTTCCTGGACGGGCTCTGCAGAAATGGGTAGTTCCCGGCTGTCCGCCGGCGATCTCCCACCCCGGTACCCGTGCCCTTCAGAAGCCCTCCCTTCAGTTTACGACAGCCTGGCGCTCCGGGACGATCCGTCATGAAGAACCTTCTTTACATAGCGTACACATTCCCGCCCGTTTCCACGGGGTCGGCCCCCATGAACCTGAAGGTCACGAGCCTTCTAGTGGGCAACGGATGGATCCCGACAGTGGTCACGCCAAAGCATACCGGCGGACTCCCGGTGGACGAAACACTCCTCGATCTTCTTCCGGAAGAGGTCAGGGTTATCCGGAAGGGAACGGTGGAACTCGGGGCCGGAGTACCGGCAGACGGGTTGCACTCGGGAAGGAAGCGATTCACTGTTTCCGGGCGGCTCCGCCACTTCATCCTGAACACTGTTCTTCAGCCCGACAGGTATGTGGCATGGGCTCCCATGGCCATCTGGGCCTCGCTTCGGGCCATCAGGGAATACCGGTCCGAGGTGATAATAACACTGGGTCCGCCGCACTCGGTCCATCTCGCGGGGATGGTGTGCTCCGCACTTACCGGAAGACCCTGGGTGGCATACTTCGGGGACCTCTGGGCCAACGACGGTATTGTTGACTGGGAGAACGAGCCCTGTGCAAGGCGCTTCTGGACCAGGGTGATGGAGAAGTGGGTGGTACGGGCGGCTGACGGTATCGTCACCACCACCGACGGCTCATCCAGATACTTCACAAAAACTTACGGTGCTCTGTGTCCGCCCGTACAGACCCTCTGGAACGGGGCGACCAGTGAAGAGATCGCCACCCTGTGGAACAACAAACTACCTCCCGCGCTTGATGATGAGATGGTTGTAACCTATGCGGGCTACCTCATGGGCAACCAGACACCGCTCCACTTCATGCGTGGGATGAAGCTCTTCATGGAAAGGCATCCGGAGAGAAGGATAAGGTTCAGAATGGTGGGCGAGCCCGGTAAGTACAAGGGGCTGCCCCGGGGACTTGGCATTTCCGGCCAAGTTGAGTGGATCGGCAGGGTTCCTTTCACATCGGTCAGGGAGTGGCAGAACCTTTCGCACCTGCTTCTGATTCTCATGCCGCCACAGCCCGGCAACGAGCTTAAGAACGCCTCGAAGACCGTGGAGTGCCTTCTGGCCCGAAGGCCGATACTCGCCCTTTCACGCGAGGGGGACATGACCTCCCTCATTCGGCGGATGAACGCCGGATACATTTCGGGTCACGATGCGGAAGGCGTCTGTCTTGCACTTGAGACGGCATGGGATGAGATGAGCCGGGGAGTCCTGAGGGTTCTTCCGTCCCCCGACGCCCTTCTCGGAACCGAGATGGACATGGAGGCGAACGCCGCCGGGCTCGTTCACTTCCTGGACGGGCTCTGCAACCGGGAGAGGACCTCCTGAACGATCCTGTCCGTGGTATCCTTCCACGTGGGGAAACCCGCGGCACTTTTCAGCGCTTCCTCCGCAAGCCTTCTTCGAAGCGGGGCATCGGTGAAGAGGAGCCGGAGGTAATCGCCGGCGGCTTTCCAGTCACCCGGCTCGACAAGAAGCCCTGACACCCCGTTGGCAACGATTCCCGGAATGGCCCCCGCGGTGGTCGACAAAACGGGAAGACCCGAGGCCATGGCTTCGGCTATGGCCATGCCGTACCCCTCCCACCGGGAGAGAAGCATGAAGACGTCGGCACTGCGGAAAAACCCTTTCAGTTCATCATCGGTCAGTCTGCCGGTTATCCTCACCCTGCCGCTCAGCCCGGAACGCTCCGTGAGAGCCCTGACCTCCCGGGCGTAGGAAGGTTCAAGCTCGTCCGACCCGGCCAGAACAAGCGTTGCCGATGGCAGACCTGCATGCCCAAGGGCCCTGACGGCGTCGATGACGCCCTTTCTCTCCTCGATGTTGCCGACAGCGAGAATGGTCGCGGGGTTCTCACTGCGGCGGGGACCTGAAGCCAGGGGTACATTCAGACCCGGTGGAGCGAGGATGATGTCGTGCGGCGCACGCCCCATTCCAACAAGCACTGATCTGGTGTGGGAGCTGTTGGCGACAAGAATGTCAGCCCCGGCAACGATCCGCTTCTCGCAGTACCTGTGAAGAAGCCGCTTCAAAAGGGGCTTTTCCAGATGACCCCTGAAATGGTGGCAGATCAGCACGGTCAGAATACCGGCCCGTCCCGCCCTTTCCTGAAGGCCCAGGGTGAGCGGGCTGGTGCCCAGATCGGTGACAAGCGTGTGAAAGGGTTTGTCCTGCGAGGCCTTCCAGAGGTGTGCCGTTGCCGGGAACCTGAGTGACCTCACATGTGCGGGAAGGGTTTCGAGGTCAAGCGTGTTAGTGATGAAGCCCCGTGACCTGAAGGCCTCAGCTACCTCGAAATCGTACCTGATGCCGCCGGTGAGGCGCCTGAGCTCGAAAGCGGAGCCCGAGCTTACGTATGTGGGCATGAAAAGCCCGAACGCTGTTTTCATCGGCTGAAAATACCAGGGTATGCCGGGCTTGACAACCATGTAAATAAGAAATATTCTTAACAAACACAAACCATGGACCACTATCCAATCCGGAGTGAGATGGACGACGGAAAACGTATGACCCGGTGCTACGAAGACGCCCTGAGGAAAGCGGGTGTCAAGGTAACCAGGCAGCGCCTCGAGATCATCAACGAGGTCGTGCGTGCAAAGGGCCACCCCAGCATAGGGGAGGTCTTTGATGCCGTGCGTGTCCTGATGCCGTCCATTTCGCTCGACACGGTTTACCGAACCATGAGAACACTGGCAGCGATGGGGATGATCCATCCCGTGGGCTCATCCGGCGAGAGGGTGCGCTTCGACGCCGACCACTCGCCGCATCACCACTTTCTGTGCTCCATCTGCGGCGAGGCGTACGATTTTGTGTGTCCTGAGCTGGATGCAATTCCGGTACCCGAGCAGGCGCTGGCCATTGGGCTTGTAAGGGGCACCCGTATCGAGGTAAGGGGCGTGTGCAGGAAGTGCCTTGAGAAGGAAAGGGAGGAGTGAAGTGAAAAAAGACAAGACCCTCACTACCAACTTCGGAAAACCCGTGGACAGCGACCTCACGTCGATGACCACCGGGCCCCGGGGGCCGGTTCTCCTCGAAGACATACACCTCATCGAAAAGCTCGCGCACTTCAACCGGGAAAGGATCCCCGAGCGCGTGGTGCACGCCAAGGGCGCCGGGGCGTTCGGCTTCTTCGAGGTAACCCACGATGTCTCCCGCTACACCTGCGCGGCGTTCCTTTCGGAAGTGGGGAAGAAGACCGATGTCTTTGCCAGGTTCTCAACCGTTGGGGGAGAGAAGGGTTCGGCCGATTCCGAGCGCGACCCCAGGGGCTTCGCCGTCAAATTCTACACCGAAGAGGGCAACTTCGACATGGTGGGGAACAACACTCCGGTCTTCTTCATACGCGACGCCATAAAGTTCCCCGACTTCATCCACACCCAGAAGCGCAACCCCGAAACCAACCTGAAGGACCCCGACGCTTTTTGGGATTTTCTAAGCCTCACGCCCGAGTCCATCCATCAGGTGACAATACTGTTTTCCGACAGGGGCACCCCCAGAAACTTCCGTTCCATGCACGGCTTCGGCGGCCACGCCTTCATGTGGTACAACGCCCGTGGCGAGTACCACTGGGTCAAGCTCCACTTCAAGACCGAGAGCGGCATCAGGAACTTCACGGGTCAGGAAGCCGACAGAATGCGGGGGATCGACCCGGACATCGCCACACGCGACCTGAGCGACTCCATTGCGGAGGAGGTCTTCCCCTCCTGGCTGGTCGAAGCGCAGATAATGACAGAAGAGCAGTCCCGGACTTTCAGGTATGACCCGTTCGACGTCACCAAGGTCTGGCCCCACGGCGAGTTCCCGCCCTTCCCGGTGGGAAGGCTCGTACTCAACCGCAACCCCGAAAACTATTTCGCCGAGGTGGAACAGGCGGCCTTCTCCCCGGGGAACATGGTGCCGGGCATCGGCCCCTCGCCGGACAAGATGATGCAGGCCAGGCTGTTCGGCTACCACGACGCCCACAGGCACAGGCTTGGCCCCAACTACCACCTCATCCCCGTGAACGCCCCAAGGGCCTCGGGGTCCGTGAACTACCAGAGGGACGGGGCAATGAGGGTGGACGGCAACGGAGCCAGAACCCCCAACTACTGGCCCAACAGCCTGGGAACGCCTTCGCCCGACCCCGCCAGGGCGCTTCCACCCATCGACGTCTTCGGCATGGCGGACAGGCATCACGTTGCGCTCACCGACGCCGACTTCATCCAGCCCGGCGAGCTTTACCGCAGGGTGATGACCGAGGAAGACCGCAGGCACCTCGTGGCCAACATCACGGGCCATCTCCGCAACGCCTCGAAACACATTCAGAAAAGGCAGACCGCCCTGTTTTTCAAGGTTGACCGCGATTACGGCTCACGGGTGGCGGAAGGGCTCGAACTCGACGTGAAAGAGATCGAGAGCCTCGCCCGAATGAGCCAGGAAGAAAGGGTGAGGGCGACCTCACCGGGAAAGGACTGAAAAATGTGTGAAGACCACGATCATGACATGGAGTGTTGCTGCGAGGAAGAGGGCTTTCCCTCGATCCCGCTCATCGGCGACCCCGCGCCCTCTTTCACCGCCCTCACCACCAAGGGCACCATAAACTTCCCCGATGATTACGAGGGCAGATGGGTCATCCTTTTCAGCCACCCCGCCGATTTCACGCCGGTGTGCACCACTGAGTTCATGACCTTTGCAAGGATGCAGGGTGAATTCAAGGAGCTCAACTGCGAACTCGTGGGGCTCTCCATCGACAGCCACTACAGCCACATCGCCTGGCTGCGCACCATCGAGGAGAAGATAGCCTGGAACGGCATGAAGAACATGAAGGTCGACTTCCCCGTCATCGCCGACCTCACCATGGACGTTGCCTACAAGTACGGCATGGTCCAGCCCGGCGCAAGCGACACGCAGGCGGTGAGGGCCGTGTTCTTCATCGACCCCGATTCGAAGGTAAGGGCACTTATCTACTACCCCCTGGCCAACGGCAGGAACTTCGATGAACTGAAGCGCCTGCTCGTGGCCATGCAGACGTCGGACAAGTACAAGGTCGCCACCCCCGCCGACTGGCGTCCGGGTGACAAGGTGATCATTCCGCCGCCTCCCACCACCGAAGCCGCGGCCGAGAGAGTGAAGGGCGCCGGCGCCGACTACGAGTGCCTTGACTGGTTCCTCTGCCTCAAAAACCTTCCCAGGTAACAAAGCACAGGGCAGACGAGGGAAGGCCCCGGGAAATGCCCGGGGCCTTCACCGTTACTTGCGTTCAGGGGCCGAACGCCGCATAATGCCCGGTAAAAGGTGTTACAGACCGTACGTGAGGGGGTAGGGCCGCTATGCACAATGCAGTGAAGGGGATGCTCTCGGATTACTCGTGCGGGAGCGTGGAAGACTATTCAAAGGCGCTTGTCGAGATTCTCCAGGAGGTTCTGCTCCTGGGGCTTCAGCAGAGCGGTTTCCTCGAGAAGGCGGCATTTTTCGGCGGAACCGCCCTCAGGGTGCTGCACGGGCTGGACCGTCGCTGCGACAGCCTTGATTTCTGCCTTTTGAAGCATGACCCCGGCTTTTCGATCATGGAGTACGCTGAGCCGGTAAAGGCCCAGCTCAATAAGTTCGGCTTCACGGGCGAGCTTCGGAAGGGTCAGGAGGGGGGAGCGGAGCTGACAGGGGTCACCCGTCTTCTGATGCAGGAGATCGGTGCTCCCAAACACGTTCTCTCAGGTCTTCACCCACGCAAGCTCCTGAAGCTTCCGATCAATGTCGACGCCACGTCGGGCGCGGGGTTCATCACCGAGGAGAAGTTCCTTCAAAGACCGGTCCCATTCCCCGTAAAGGCGGTCTCCCTTCCTGACGCCTTCGCCTGGAACATCCACTCGCTTCTTTCTGCGCAGGCCCCCGCCCACGGCACCGACTGGTTCGATTTCGCGTGGTTCGTCGTCACTTTCCCCGAGCTCCGCCTGTCGCAGCTCGAGGCAAAACTCCGCCTCACCGGTGATTACAGCGACCTTAACGCCCTGACGCTCGACAGCGTTCAAATGGACCTCCTTGAAAAGGTGAAGGTGCTTGACGTTGAAGACGCGAAGCGGGAGGCGCTTACCCTTTCGTGCAACCGCGGGATACTGGAAGACTGGTCGCGTGAGTACCTGATCGAACTGATAAAGGACATCGAACCGGTCTGACCTGCCCCCCGCACGGTAAGGCCTGCCCCGTCTATATTACCGCTTCACAACCCGGGAGGATTCGTGCGGATCTCTGGCAGGACACTTCGAACGCTTGTCGCCGTGGCCGCAGGCGGCGCCGTGACCTTCCTTCTGCTGGGCAGCGGGGGCGACCTTAAGGCAACGGTCATCCGCATACTCGCAGGCGTTTCCACGGCCGACCCCGGATACCTTGGAATTGCACTGCTGCTCTTCATCGCGAGCCAGGTCCTCAGGGCGTGGCGCTGGAAGCTTTTGAGCTGGGAGCACCCCATATCAATGAGCAAAGCCCTTCCCATAAACGCCATACACGTGGGGCTCGGGCACCTTCTGCCCCTTCGCCTTGCCGACCCCGCGCTTGTCGGGCTTTTCCGGTACTACGGCAGGCTGTCACTGGGGCGGGGAACGGCAACCGTCGTGCTCTCGAAACTCCTCGACATGGCCGCCATGGGAACGCTTGTGAGCTGCGCCGTCGCGGGCGGTCTCAGCGGCTCGGCCGCCCTTGCCGCGGCCCTGGTGGGAGTTGCCTCACTGACGGCGGTGTTCTTTCTGCCACGCATGCTGGCGCTGCTTCAGAAACCCCTTCTGAAGCTTTTCGGCGGGCGCTTCAGCAAGGGTTACGAAAACCTTGCCCAGGCGGTCACGGTGGGTACGGGCAGAAGGGGGAGGTTCGCTGCATCCTATCTTGTCAGCCTTCTGGCATGGAGCGTGAAGCTCTTCATGTTCGTGTTCCTGCTCAGGGCGATGGGAGTCGATTTCAAGCCCCTCTGGAAGGTGCTGGTGGCAGGCGCCGTAACCGACGCCACACTGGCAATGCCCATTCACGGCCTTCTGGGGCTGGGAACCCTCGAGGCGGGCTGGATAGCTGGCTTTGCGGTCGTGGGCGTCACCGGTGAGCTTGCCCCGGGGCTCGGAATAGTGGAGGCGGGTTTCTCCATGCACCTGCTCTGGTTGTTTTTTGCGGTTCTTCTCATGACCGTGGGCGGTTTGTATCTTCTGGTGTCGGGAAGGGAAGGAAAATGACGGGAAGGACCGTTATCGTCGGTGCCGGTGTGGCCGGGCTAACCCTTGCGGAAAGGCTGCTTGCCGCTGGCAATGACGACGAGACAGTGCTTGTGGAGAGGGAGGAGAGCCCGGGCGGCCTTGCCCGCACGTTCAGCACGGGCGGCTTCCACTTCGACATCGGCCCCCACAGGTTCCACACGGCCGACCCCGTTGTCGACACCTATCTCAAACACATCCTCGGCACACGGTACATCACCATCCCAAGAAAAAGCAGCGTCTTCATGGCGGGCCGCTACCGCAACTGGCCCCTTTCACTGGCGTCACTGGTCGGCCTTCCCGCAGGCGTTCTAATGGGAAGCCTCGCCGACATGCTCAAAAAAAAGAGCAGAAGTGAAGTGGACTCCTTTGCCGACTTCATACGCAGCAGGTACGGCGACAACCTTTACCGCTTCTTCTTCAGGGGCTACACCAGAAAGTTCGCGGGCATGGACCCCGAACTCATGCACCCCGACTGGGCCGAGGCCGGTGTGAACCGCGCCGTTATCGACAAGAGGGTAAAGGCCGATACGCTCTTCTCGCTGTTCATCGGCATGCTTGCCCCCAAGCCTGTTCATACAAGCTTTTACTACCCTTCCGAAGGCGGGATACAGAGTTTCTGCGACATTCAGTCAAGCATGGTCCAGAGGGCCGGCGGTGCCCTTATGACAGGCATACCCGCAGAGGGTATCGTGCAGGACGGGGGAACTGTACGAGGGGTGACAATGGGTGGCGGAGGGGTCCTCGAGGCCGACCGCGTATTCTGGAGCGCCCCGGTCAGCACGATCTTTCCCGAAGCCGGGTTCAGCTTCATACACACCCTGGTCGCCAACATCGGCCTCAAGTCGGAAAACCCCGCCAACGATTACCAGTGGTGCTACTTCGGCCAGGAGGACCTTTGCTTCAGCAGGACCACCGTGCCAAGGCACTTCAGACATGACACGGTGCCAAAAGGCGCCGACTCGATCTGCGCCGAGATAACCGTGACAGACGAAGACCTTAAAAACGGCATCGAGGGCATACAGACCGCCCTAATCCCCCAACTCGAGAGCGTGGGCGCCCTCAGGCAAAGCCAGGTCGAATTCGTTGACTGGAAGCTGGTCCGCGAGACCTACCCCATCTACGACAGGAACTACCGCGAAAGGCTCTCAAGCATCGAACTGCCCAAAAACCTCACGCTTCTGGGCAGGTGCGGCTCGTTCTGGTACAACAACATGGATCATTCCATAAGCCAGGCCCTGGCTTTTTCGAAGGGGGAGAGGTTTGAGCGCGACTTCTGGTCCCGGTGACACCCCCCTGGTGGGGGTAAGCTCGTGCCTTCTGGGCAATCAGGTTCGCTACGACGGCGGCCACAAGCTCGATCGCTTCCTGAGGGACCGCCTGGGAAGTTTCGTCAGGTTCGTTCCGGTCTGCCCCGAGGTCGAGTGCGGCCTTTCAATCCCCCGCGAAGCCATGAGGCTCGTGAACACCGGGGACGCCATAAAGCTCCTCACACAGAAGACACAAACGGACATCACGCCACAAATGACAGAATGGGCCGGACAGAAGATCGAAGGATTGAAGGAACTCCCCCTTTGCGGCTTCATCTTCAAGAGCAGATCGCCAAGTTCGGGCATGAAGGGCGTGAAGGTCTACACCGACAAGGGAGGCGTCACCAAGACCGGCGTGGGCATCTTCGCAAAGGCTTTCATGGAGGCATTTCCCGACCTTCCTGTCGAGGACGAGGGCAGGCTCAACGACGACGGCTTGAGGGAAAACTTCATCGAACGGCTCTTCGTGATGCACCGCTGGCAAAAGATGCTTCACGAAGGCTTCACCAGGGGCAGACTGGTCGAGTTCCAGGCCAGGCACAAGCTCATACTCATGGCCCACAGCCCGGCGGGTCAGACCGAACTGGGCCGCATAGTCGCCTCCACCCTTGAAACCCCGGCCCTCATCCAGGACTACCACAAGAAGTTGATGCAGACCCTAGCACTGAAGGCCACGGTGAAGAAGAACACGAACGTTCTCGAGCACATAGCGGGGTACTTCAAAAAAGTCCTCAACCCAAAAGAAAAGGCCGAACTGGTAAGCGTTACGGCCGATTACCACAACGGCCTTGTCCCGCTCATCGTTCCAATAACGCTGCTCAAGCATTACGTGATGCTTTACGGGCCCGCATACCTCGAGAACCAGTTCTACCTTAACCCACACCCGATGGAACTGATGCTCAGGAACCATGCCTGAACCCATCCTCGGCACCGCCGTTGAGAACCTCCTCAAAGCCCTGGGTGAGGGCATCTACCTTGTCGACCGCGACCGCAGGATAGTCTTCTGGAACGAAGCGGCGGAGAGGATAACCGGCTTCAGCGCTTCCGAAGTCCTTGGTAGAAGCTGTTCAGACAGCATCCTTATCTCTGTTGATGATTCAGGCAAAGAACTCTGCACCGATTGCTGCCCCCTTGCGGCAACGTTGAACGATGCCAACCCGAGGCATTTCACTGTTTTCATGCACCACAAGGAGGGGCACAGGGTCGCAGTTGACATCCGGACACTCAGGCTTGCCCTGGAAGACGGAAGCGTGGTGGGAGCCGAGGTCTTCACCGAAACGGGTTCGCGCGAGGCCCTTCTCGAGCAGATCGGCGAGCTTCAAAGGCTTTCCCTGGCCGACCCCCTGACGGGTCTTCCCAACCGCAGGCAGATGGAGTCTGTCCTGGCCGCCAGGTCGGCCGCCATGAAAAGGAACGGCATCCCCTACAGTGTTCTCTTCGTGGACATTGACAGGTTCAAAACGGTGAACGACCGCTGCGGTCACATCACCGGTGATAAAGTTCTCATAACAGTGGCCAAAACCCTCCTGGGTTCGGTGAGACCCTTCGACACCGTCGGAAGGTGGGGGGGCGATGAGTTTCTCGGTGTGTTCCCGGGCATCTCACCGGCCAATCTCCGCGACCTGGCCGAAAGGCTAAGGAACCTCGTGGCTGCCTCACAAACAAAATGCCTCGACTCGTACATATCAGTTACGGTCTCCATCGGGGCCACCATGGCCCTTCCCGAAGACGACGAGACATCCGTCACGACCAGGGCGGACGCCCTGATGTACCAAAGCAAACAGCTCGGAAGGAACCGCGTCGTCTCGGGCTGACGTTGACCAAAAACCGAACGGGCCGTATACTCAGGTTCTGCCGCGGGTGCAGGAAGACGGTGTAAATCCGTCACGGTAGCGCCACTGTAACCGGGTACCGAACTCCACATGCCACTGGCCCAAAGGGGCTGGGAAGGCGGAGGAAGGGCCGATCTGGAAGTCAGGATACTCACCCCCGGGCTGCGCGGTGTTAGGAGCCCCGCTTCAGGGTTCCCGCCGGCCGTCCCGCATTCGCGGCTGCGAATGAAGGGCGGTTTTTTTGTACCTCATCACTCTGATCGCGGCCTCACTCCTTGTGACCGACCCCGGGGGCAACCCGATACAGGGCGCCTGGATAGGCTGGGACGGAAACTGGCACGGCCTCACCGACTCATCGGGGGTCTACAGCCCTGACGGCACCGAGCCAGATCAGATAACAGTTCACGCCACGGGCTTCAGGGACTGGACGGGCAGCCCAAGAGAGAACACGGCCGTCCTTCAGCCCTTCCCGGTATCATCGGGCGGCGTGATACTTGTCGCCGCGAGGCGCTCTTCGTTCCACTCATCCGTTCCATCAACGGTAATGCTTGGCTCCCGGGAGCTTCAGGACCTGGCAAGGGAGGGGTCAAGGGCCTTTTCAAAACTCACCCCGGGAATAGCTGCAAGGGAGTACGGCGGCGCCATGCCCGTCATATCGCTCTCATCCCGCGGGGCCGACCCCGGGCACTCAGGGTGGATGATAGACGGCCACCCCGTCGAGACTGCAAGGGACGGCCTCCCCGCGGGCCTCACCGACCCCTCGGTGTTCGGCGCGCTGGAAGTGGGAAGGGGCGGCTCCACAGCCGTGGGCGGCGGCATGGCGGGTTTCTTCAACTACAGGACCGAAGCGGCGGGCAGCCCCTGGCGGCTCTTCGCGGAGGCCGACCACAGGGGGGGAGCGAGGGTCGGCTACAATGGCAACACAAGACCCGGCCGTCTCGGAGTTTCACTGAAAAGATCGGTGGGATCAGAGGGAAGCACAGCTTACGCCATGACCTGCCTTCTCTCACGAAGCACGTGGGGCATCCTGGCCACCGGGGCCGACGGCGAGACCGAATCGCCGGACTGGACACTTGAGACAGACGGAACAAGACGGCAGGGGCAGCTCGAGTTCTGGGCGGGGGCGGGGCCTGTCACGCTCAGGGCGGGAGCGGGGGGCATGGCATTCGAAAGCACCGTCCCGCAAACAATAAGCGACAGACACACCGACTTCGGCGCTGATGCTGAAACTGCCTTTACAATGGGACCGCTGGCAGCACGAACGGGAATCCAGTGGCGCGGCCTGGAAAGCTCCGCCTCCGGCAGCCATTACAGGGCAACACCCTGGAGCGCACTGGGCTGGGAGAACAGGACAACATCAATCTGGCTAAGGGGCGGAGTAACCGACGGGGAAGCGTGGTGGAACGCCAGGGCCGCCATTAAGGGCTCGGGAACGGTAACACCCTGGGCAGCCGTATCAAGGGACGCAACCGTCCCCACGTTCAACGACCTGTACTGGCCCTCCGATGTCTTCGCCCGGGGCAACCCCGACCTTCTTCCACAGGAATCGATCGGGGCCGAGGCAGGCTTGAGGTTCATCACCGAAGGCAACACAACCCTGAGCGCAACAGGTTTCATCACGGACACCAGGCGGCTGATACTCTGGCTTCCCGGCGAAGACGGCGTCTGGGTTCCGGAAAACACCTCAAGCAGCCTATCGAGGGGAGTCGAGCTGGAAGCGGCAGCAAGCGCCGGTCCGCTCCGGGCAGCCGGCAACGTAACCTTCGCCACCGCCACCGACGAGACCCCCGGAACGACAAGGGAGGGCATGCTCATTCCATACAGGCCTCAGATCACCGGCGGCGGGCGGATAACCCTGACAAAAGAAAGAATGGAGTTTGAGATATCCCTTTCGGGACAGGGCAGGAGGTTCACCAACAGGACCGAGACCGAGAGCCTTGAACCATTTCTGATAGTGGACGCCCAGGCCGCGTTTCCCTTCGGGGCCACAACGCTCCGGGCATGGGTCACCAATGCCGCCGGAACCGACTACGAGGAATCCGGCGGATACCACGGAAAGCCGAGAACGTTCGGCATCACCATCGAGACTGGAGAACGAAGATGAGAAGAATCGCGTTGATCCTTGCCACCCTTGCAGTAACCCTGACCACGGGTTGCAGGGACAACACAGGCCCCTCCCAGAACGAGAACCCACAGGGCGACATCGTGGTCTGGTACAACGGCCTTTCAGGAACGATTGACGCCTGGTTCCCCAAGTCCGACAGCCTGGTTCAGATCTGCTGGACATCGGGCCAAACACCCAACGCGATACTGGACCTTGAAGACGGCGACTTCGCTGTTCTCAGCTCGCTCGACTCAGACCTCAGGCTTTACGACTCCGAGCAGGGCGGCGAGGCAACCGCCAGCATCTACCTTCCCGTCGGCAGCAACCCCTACAGTGCCGCGAGGAACAACGACACGGTCTACATAACCCTTCTTCTCACATCAGAAGTTGCCGTGGCCGACCTGACAAGCCTCACCGTGACCAACCTGTGGGATGTTCCCGCCAACCCATCGGGCATCGCGTACAGCAACGGACGGATTTTTGTTACACACGGGAGTTGGCCGGAGACCACAAGCCCCGGCGGCGTCACCGTGCTGGATGCGGCAACGGGCGACAGTCTGGCGTGGCTCGACACCGGGATCAACACCACATGGGCCAAAGCTTTCCCGGAAGAAGGAATGGTACATGTCGGCGCAACAACCTACGCCGACGATGGAACCATCTCCATCATCGACTCCCAGACCCTCGATATCACGCAGTTCACCGCAGGCGGAACCCCGGGCGAGCCAATCATGACAGCGGACGGATTCATCAGCCCAAACGGCTGGAGTGACACCAATCTCCTCGTCTACACCCAGGAGGGAACCTTCAACTGGGTCGACACCGAATTCAGCTCGACAGGCCTCGCTTACCTGGAGGAAGAGAACGAGATCTACGCCACCGACTTCGGCGGCAACTGCGTCAGGGTGCTCAAAGCAACCGATTTCAGCGTGCTCGACACGCTGGAAGCGGGCGGAGAGGGCCCGCAGGGGATCATTGCACTGGATCGCTGACGGGTTGTATCTTCAGGAAAACACCGGAAGGGGCACAGTGACCTCAAAAAAATGTGACATGCATGTTCATTCCAGCGCCTCAACGACTTCGGCGCGCTGGATACTGCGGGCCCTGAAGGCTCCGGAGAGCTTCACGCCCCCCGATCTCGTTTACGAGCAGGCCCGCAGCCGCGGCATGGATTTCGTCACCATAACCGACATGAACACCATCGATGGCGTGATGAAGATATCAGGCATGCCCGGCGTGTTCATGAGCGAAGAGGTGGCCATGATCATGCCCGAGAGCAAGAGCATGGTTCACATCCTGGTCTACGGCATCGACCACGCCCAGCACGACCGCATAGCAACCCTCAGGGAGCGGGGCTTCGAACTCTTCGAATACCTCAGGGACCAGCAGCTTGCCCACTCCCTTGCCCATCCCTTCTACTCGCCGGGTGGGCATCTTCCCCCCGGTGAGTGGAGCGACCTGATGAGGGCGGTTGAACTCGTCGAGGTAAGGAACGGCACACGGGCCTCGTGGGAGAACAGCGCAGCCCTTGAGACCGCCGGAACGATCAAGGGCCAGGACTTCGTGGGCTACACCGCGGGAAGTGACGACCACTGCGGCAGGTTCATAGGCCTCACCTGGACCATGGTCCCGAAAGCCAAGACAATACAAGACTTCCTCCAGGCCGTAAGGAACGGCGAGGGGGTTCCCGGGGGCGAACACGGAACCGCCATAAGGTCTGCCTACGCGGTCTACTCAATCGCATACAGCTTCTACCGCGATTCCCTCAACGCCAAAAAGGTTCCATCCGTTGCCTTCATGGCCGCCGACAACTTCTTCAACCCATCCCGGACGCATGATGGCGAGGAACCCACGCTCTGGCACAAGGCCGACTTCCTGTTCCACCAGCTCTTGAAGAAGGCAAGGAAGTCTGGCGAACCCGATTTCGAAACCTTCCTTGCCGACGAACTTCTCGAGATAGGCCGTGACCTCAACCTCAGAAGGGGCAGCCCCGAACTTCTTCAGGAGGGGATAGAGGAGCGGACCTTCCAGATCCTCAACCGCCTCACCAACCGACTCCTCCAAAGGTTCATAGGATTGATGGTTACCAGATTCGGCGAGGGCCGCATGCTCGATGCCATAGGCAGCCTGAACGCAATGATCCCGGTTCTTCTTCTCAACGCACCCTTTTCCATAGCCTACATGGACAGAAAAAGGGGCCGGGAAGAAGTGAACACCATCGCCAAACACCTCAACATCACTTCCCCCGCCGCCCACAACCTGGAAAAAAGAGCCTGGGTCACCGACACCATAGACGACCTCAACGGAGTCTCCAGAACACTTCAAAGGTTTGCCAGGCTCGCGATGGACGCGGGCAAGGAGCTTGCCCTCGTCACAAGCCAGAGCCGTCAGGTCTCATTCCCGGGCTGGCTCGTGAACTTCCAGCCCGTAACCGAGTTCCCGGTGCCCGACTACGCCTCGAAAACGCTCGCCATCCCGCCCCTTCTCGAACTCCTCAGGTTCCTCGAAGAGAACGAATTCGGGATGATCTACATCTCAACCCCCGGCCCCATGGGCTTTGCCGTCCTTGGAGCCGCGAAGATCCTCGGCATCCCCACCGTCGGCATTTACCACACCGACTTCCCCAGGCACATAAGGGAGATAGTGGAGGACGCCTGGATGGGCGAGTTCGCCGCCGGCGGAATGACATGGTTCTACAGCACTGTTGACCGCGTAATGGTCCCCAGCACCTACTACATGGAAGACCTTGCAAGCCTTGGCGTTGACCGGAAGAAGATGGAACCCTTCCCACGTGGCACCGACCCGGAAACTTTTTCACCCAAGTGGAGAGACGAAGCATTCCTCACAAAGTTCGGGGGAACAAAAGAAGCAACCAAGCTCCTCTACACCGGACGAGTAAGTCGGGAAAAAGACCTCGACATCCTAGCCGACGCCTTCAACATCGTAAGGCAGACCAGGCAGGACATTGAGCTGTTCGTAGTAGGCGACGGCCCCTACATGGGCGAGCTTGGAAGCAGGATCCTCGGCAACGGCGGCTACCTCGCCGGCCGCATGTCGGGCGAAGACCTCTCCAAAGCCTACGCATCCGCAGACATCTTCGTCTTCCCATCCACCACCGACACTTACGGCAACAGCGTTCTCGAGGCCCAGGCCTCGGGCCTCCCATCGATCGTCACCGACATGGGCGGCCCCCAGGAGATCATCATACCGAACGAAACCGGCCTCACCTACCACGGCAGGGACGCCGCGGACCTCGCCCAGAAGATCATCGAGCTCACCGACAACGAAACAACAAGAAAAAGCATGGCAGAAAAGGCTAGAAAACTCGGTGAATCAAAGAGCTGGCAGGCAGCGTTCGATCAGATCTGGAGAAGTGTGCCGGAGAGGTGGTAGGGGAGGGGCCGTAAAGCTTCAGAGCTGCCAAGAAAACATGGGAGAATCAAGAAAAGACTTTTGCCCGTTGGTTCATGTCGTGCTATAGCTATTGACATCGAAGAGAAGGAACATCATTCTCAGGGCGTTGGGTTTTAGAACCATTTTCTATGGATGTCTATAGAAGCGTAAATGGGTGTGAAGTGATGGACAAATGACTTTTAGCATAGTGCTTTGAATTAGATAATGCACACTGAAAGGTAGTCCACGAAATGCCACATCTACTGTACTTGGGGAATCCGAGAAAGGTAAAAGAACATCTATCTGACCTTCTTGACTCAGCCGCACTTGACCTTATTGAACGTGAGATAGAAAGGAACACTATTCTTCTACTCACGCTAGCCAACGAGCATTTTAGATTTGCCATTCGCCAACCAACCCGACACTGGCGGCAGAAGGTGTCGCGGTTTTATTATTCTGGATATAGCGCAGCACGCGCGTTGCGCTTGTACATCCGAGGAGAATACTCGACTGACGTGAAGGACCACCAGAGGTTCGACAGACTCCCTGATGAGTTTCCCGGACGAGCGCGCTACATTAACCAACTCACGATGCTCCGTGAGGACAGAAACATGTGTGATTACGATCATTTATCGACATTGAATGATCTTGCTATTGGCCTTCGTGAAACACGTATATTAGTACATGAATTCATTAATGACACAACACAGTATCTGCATAACCGTGGATTGAGGGTTTGAGGTGGCCAATGACAGTAGATAGTGCGATCTTTGACGAACTGAGACGCCAGTTCGAACAGGAGTCGGGGTTGATCGGCATTGACCATGAACTGCTTCAAAGAGAAGGCAGCAGAGTACTCGTGTTAAAAGTCGCCAATCCGAATGAACGCCTTTTTGCGGTTCTCGAACGCGTTCGAATGTCCCTCATATCCACGGAGGGGGAGGTGCCTCTAGCAACCTTGGCTAAAAAGACTGGCGAGAACGTTCTCAGGGGACCAGAAGGGAAGCTACTGCTCAAGACTTTGTCTGAAAGTCTCAACATCAATCGCTATAGCTTCCAAGTCGACTTTCTTTCCCGATACACACAATCAGTCACCGGAGCTGAGGAAAAGATTACCGCCGCAGCCAACCATGTTGTGTTCGGAAGGCGAGGAGCGGGGAAGTCGACTCTACTTCTATATGCTTTGCACACTAGAAATAAAGCAGATCGTCCCTGCATCTGGATTGACATGCAAGTTTATTCGAGACGCGATGATGATCGCGTGATTGCAGATGTGCTATCTGATCTCCTATCCCAAGTATCATTACACTTCGGGGACCAGCAGCCCTACCAGTTCTGCGTTGATGCGCTGAAGAACCCTACTATCACAGAAGCCGAGATTCGGACTCAACTCCCGGCCATACGTAGACTTCTTTCACGCTATGCGTCCCAAGAACAGGAGTTGTTTATCTTCTTAGACGACTTCCATGTGCTCACTGAATCTCTGCAACCTCGACTGTTAGACGTACTCTATGCAGTATCGAGAGGTAATAGATTATATCTCAAAATTTCTTCGATTGAGACATTAACAAGGACTTTCGACCCTGGGACAAAAAAGGGTCTGGAGATTCCCCACGACGCGCAAATCATAACTCTGGACTACAACCTGACGATGCCTGACAAGGCAACACAGCATATCGAAACCATTCTTGATTCTCATGCCATCTATTGTGGGTTACCATCCATTAGACGGCTGTGCACAAGCAGCGATGTCGTCCCTCGACTTACATGGGTCGCCGCTGGTGTGCCTCGAGATGGATTGTATCTGTTTTCACAGGCCATTTCTAAAGCGACACTAACAGGTAGCCCTCGAGTTTCTGTCTCCAACGTGAACGTTGCAGCATCTGAAGCGATCAATATAAAACTCCGTGAACTCGAAGCCGATGCATCAGGTGAGGCTCATCCTCTTAAAGAGTTATTGGAATCTATTCGGGAGTTCTGCGTCAAAGAGCATAGGCGTAATGCTTTCTTGGTTGAGATAAAGGCTGATGATAGCACCTATGAAGACGTGCGAAAACTCGTGGATCTCCGCCTACTTCACGTCATCAATGAAGGCATCACGATCAGCGAAGTGGGAAGAAAATTCCTCGGCCTGATTCTGGATTACGGCTTCTACACTGGCTTTCGGGCTGCAAGGAGCGTTGGCCTCATCACTACACAGTTAAAAAGCGCTGCATACAAGAATCTGCGCAAGCTGCCAGTATTTGAGCGACAGGAGGATTGAATGTCGAGTACCCAACAAGTGAAACGAACGCACCTACAAATATTTTTCATCTGTTTCAGTTTGCAGACGACTCGAAGCGTTTCAATCAAGGCCTTTGATGTCACAAGATAACGACGGCATGAATAGATTGAGCTCGCATTCATTGTTGAAGACAAGTGAATTAATCACCAACAAAGAAAATGCAGTTGTTATAGACACAGCCCAATACTTGGCATTCGACTGTTTCGCAGGATGTGGCGGAATGTCGGAGGGTTTTCGACAAGCGGGCTATCGCGTCATCGGGGCTATCGAGATCGACCCATCTGCAGTAAATGTCTATCAGAGAAACCATCCACACGTACTTATCTGGCAGGATGATATAAAGAGTGTCACAGCTACGTCAATTCTTGACAAGCTAAAGCTTCGGAAAGGGGAACTGGATCTTCTCGGTGGTTGTCCGCCTTGCCAAGGATTTTCTACGCTACGAACAAAAAACGGAAAACGATTTATCAGTGATGAACGCAACGATCTTATCTACGAATTTCAGCGACTTGTGCTTGATCTGCAACCAAAGCACGTCATGTTGGAGAACGTTCCGCGCTTACTCAATGACCATCGTCTACACAACTTTACTCAATCACTGGAGAATGTAGGATATCAGCTTAAGGCAGCTGTACTTAACGTCGCCCATTATGGTGTACCTCAGCGCCGTAGACGAACTGTAGTCGTTGCTAGTCGAATGGGTGAACCATCTTTGGCGGGTAAAGACACATTCTGTCGCACAGTGCGACAAGCTATTGGCTCACTTGGTCCTGCTGGCAGCAGTGGCGATCCACTTCATGATCTACCTGAGAAACGGTCCGCAATAGTTCGCGAGAGAATCCAACAAATCCCAAAGAATGGAGGCGGACGTGCATCTCTGCCTCAGTACCTTAGACTTGAGTGCCACAGGAAGATGAATGGATTCAATGATGTGTACGGTCGAATGGCATGGGACGAACCCGCACCCACAATAACCACCGGATGTTTCAACCCCTCCAAAGGGCGATTCTTGCATCCGGACGAGAACCGTAGCATTACAATTCGAGAGGCAGCGCTTCTGCAGTCCTTCCCCCCATCATACGATTTTCCCGTTAGCTTAGGCAAAGTCAAACTATCGAAGTTGATCGGAAATGCTCTTCCGCCAGCCTTTATTTCTCTTCACGCTCAAGCACTGACAAGGAGCTAGTTAGCGATGATTGATTCACCATTCGAGATGAGGTTTGATCCCCGTACGATCAAACACCTCGGTGTTCGAATGTACTCGACTTTGCCGCCAGCAATTGCTGAGATTATTGCAAACGCATATGATGCAGATGCGTCGCAAGTGACGGTGTCACTTCACGAAGAAGGCGGCAAGCCTATCTCGATCACAGTCAGTGATGATGGGGAAGGACTAACTCGAGAGGAAATCAACGATAAATTCCTAGTTATTGGCCGAAACAGACGAGAGAGTGAGGGCGACACACCTTCGCCGAAGTTCGCGAGAAGACTAATAGGCAAGAAGGGACTGGGAAAACTCGCGCTCTTCGGGTTAGCAAAGACTATAACGATTGCTACTCGCCATAGCGGCAGGAGGAACGTATTTGTTCTCGATTGGGATGATATAAACGCAGCAGAAGGCGTCTACAGGCCGATCGCACCTGAAGTTGACATACCAACTACTGAGCCAAACGGGACCGACATTGCACTGACGGGATTGAAGCGAAAGACGCCTTTTGACGCTGAAGGTCTTGCGGATAGCCTCTCGCGCCTATTCATCGTCGATGATACTATTAACCTTTACGTTGAGGCTTCTAACGGTGACCGGATTGCTATCGACAACAGGCGCATGTTCCGGACGCTTGATATAGAGTTCAAATGGAATTTGTCAGAAGCCCGATTCGTTCCTGAAGGGTCACCGTTTTATGGGAAACTTGCGGGAGAACTGATTACAACAACGACGCCTATTGCCCCCTCCTCAGGTTTACGAGGAGTTACACTGTTTTCTCGCCAGAAGCTCGTCAACGCTCCTGAGTATTTTTCTTCAAGTACGTCGAGCCATTTCTATCAGTACTTAACGGGATGGATTAGTGTTGATTTTATAGACGAAATCAATGAAGATGTTATTTCAACGAACCGCCAATCACTTGACTGGGAGCATCCTGAGATGACAGTTCTAAGATCCTTTCTTGCAGGGATCGTATCACAGGTGAACACTGATTGGCGAAGGCTGAGAAAGGAGAAGAAAGAAGAGGAGCTGAAACAGACGACAGGCATAGATACGAAAGCCTGGATGAACACGATGCCAGTCGATGTGAAAGCAAGCGCCAGTCAGATTATCGAGAGCCTGGGAGGCGAAGACGCACTTGAGAAATACACTCCCGTTATTAAGGCACTGCATGATCTTGTTCCCGAGTATCCACTGCTACATTGGCGACATCTACACGAAAAGGTTCGTAACAGAGTCAAGATATACTACCAGACAAAATTGTATGGGGACGCTGCAAGTCAAAGTGTGCAGATCTTCTGCGAGATTATTCGCAGTCTTACGGGTCGGACAGACGATGGTGCGGATTTGGTGAATTCTGTATTCGGAAGCAAGCCGTTCAATCAACCTCCGCAACTTCAGTTGAACGCTCTATCAACTGATTCCGAAAAAAGTATTCAAGAAGGACAAGGCCATTTATCGCGAGGTGTGATAAGCGGCTTTAGGAATCCTCTTGCACACGCTCCGATAGACTCCACTGTTCCAGATTTATTCTCAGAACTTGACTGCTTGGACATCCTCAGTTTGGTCTCTTACTTGGTAACTAGACTCGATAATGCGATAGTTAATACACCAGGTCCGTGAATTGCGACGGATCGTCGGTCATAGATGATTAATTATTATGTTATAGTAGGAAATAGATGCAATTGATGTTTGAGTCAGTGGTACATGCCTTCTAGCGTAATCGTCAGCTATCTGTAAAATACTCTGAGTTCCACTTTGTCCAGCAACTCTCTGGTGGCAATGCAATGAAACTCATCCGCAATACAGGCACCGACCGCGTCATCGACCTGCTGCGTCCGCAACTCACTGCAGGGCGTCAGTGTGACATGATCACATCTGCATTGTCTGTGTTTGCCTTTTCCGAGCTGCTTCATGAGTTGGTTTCACTTGAACGCTGTCGACTCGTGCTGCCTTCGGAGGGGACTGACCTTGCAGTATTGGGCACGAATTCCGATCGCTCCTCCCGTAATCGTCTGCAATCAAGGTGGCTCGCAAGGCGGTTCAAGGAGTGGATTGAAAGCAAGACAGAGGTGCGGCAGGCAGTTGGCGCGGTTCCGCAGGGAGCCTTTGTTTTGCGCGATGGCGAGTCACACCCCCTGCAAGTGTTGCTTGGCTCGCTTGCGTTCAGCACTGATGGACTCGGCCTGACGCCTGGCAACCCATTGAGTCTAATCCAGGCTTCCGAAACGCCAGAAGAAGCCCAACTTCTCAGTCAGTGGTTCGACACGCAGTGGTCCAGTCTTATCGCTAATGCCGATGCCAAGACTAAACTGATAGGGGAGTTACACTCTCTCGCTTCGCATTGCAGCCCGTTTCTTGTCTACACCCTCATCCTGCACCACCTGTTTCGTGACCGTGGTGACGATCTCGATGAGGAGCGAATCATCAAGTCGGCCACCGGTATCCGCAACACTGTGGTTTGGAAGAAACTCTACAAGTTTCAGCGTGACGGCGTTGTGGGCGCGATTGACAAGCTGGAACGTTTTGGTGGTTGCATCATCGCCGACAGTGTTGGGCTCGGAAAAACTTTCGAAGCGCTTGCGATCATCAAGTACCATGAGTTGCGCAACGACCGCGTGCTGGTTCTGGTTCCCAAACGACTGCGAGATAACTGGACGCTCTATAAGGCGAACGACCGCCGCAACTTCCTGGCACCCGACCGCTTCAATTACGATGTGCTTAATCACACCGATCTCTCTCGTGACGGTGGGTTATCCGGAGACATCAACCTCGCGCACGTAAACTGGGGTAACTACGACCTCGTCGTGATTGACGAATCACACAATTTCCGCAACAAGAGGACCCCCAGACAAGGTGGCGAGACCCGCTACGACCGCCTGATGCGCAAGATCATCAAAGAAGGGGTAAAGACCCGGGTACTGATGCTCTCCGCAACACCAGTCAATAACCGTCTGGCTGACCTACGCAACCAGATCGCCTTTGTTACAGAAGGCGACGACAGTGCGCTGCTCGACAATGGCATCAGCAGCGTTGACAACACAACACGACTGGCACAGAAGCAGTTCAACCGCTGGCTTGAGCTTGAAGACCCCGACCGAACAGCTTCTCGGTTGATCGAGATGCTCGGTTTTGACTACTTCACGCTGCTTGATCTTCTTACTATCGCCCGTTCTCGAAAGCACATCGAGAAGTATTACGGTACCGCTGAGACCGGCAGCTTTCCTGACCGGTTGAAACCCATTAACATCAAGGCCGATGTTGACAGTTCCGGCGAGTTCCGCTCAATACGAGAGATCAACAACGAGATCCGCCGGCTTAAACTTGCTTCCTACGCGCCGCTGCGGTATGTGCTACCGCATCGACAGGCCGCGTATGACAAGAAGTACAGCACAGAGATCAAGGGGGGAGAGGGTTTCTTCCGGCAGGCCGACCGCGAGGAAAGCTTGATTCACCTGATACGCATCAATGTGCTCAAGCGCATGGAAAGCGCGGTGTCGTCTTTCGCGCTCACCGTGCAGCGTCAACTGCGCGACGTGGAAGCAACTTTGGCACGTATCGAGAGCCAAGCCGATGAGATGGAGGAGATCGACATCGAGGATGTTGACCTCGATGATCCTGCCTTCGAGTGCCTTCTCGTCGGGCGCAAGGTGAAAGTGTTGCTGAAGGACATAGACCTTGTCCGCTGGAAGCAGGAGCTGATAGAGGACCGTAACCGTCTGGCAACGCTCCACGCGGAGGCTGCCCAGGTCGATGCATCCCGTGACGACAAACTAACGAAGCTGCGCGAGATGATCGAGCACAAATACCATAACCCGATCAATCCCGGCAACTGCAAGGTGATTGTCTTCACAGCTTTTGCCGACACCGCCCGTTATCTTTATGAGCAGCTTGCGCCCTGGGCGAAGACAGCTCTTGGTATTGACTCCGCGCTGGTCACCGGTTCTGGCACCAATCAGACGACGCTTGCCGGGCTTCGCAGAGACCTGTCCTCGATTCTTACCACATTCGCACCCCGAGCTAAGGAACGACCCGAGGAATACGCAACTGATGGAGAGTTGGATCTGCTTATTGCCACTGATTGCATCTCCGAAGGCCAGAACCTTCAGGACTGCGATTGGCTGATCAACTACGACATCCACTGGAACCCGGTGCGTATCATCCAGCGATTTGGTCGTATCGACCGAATCGGATCACCTAATGACCGTATTCAACTCGTTAATTTCTGGCCCAACATGGAGCTGGAGGAGTACATCAAACTGGAGCAGCGGGTCAGCGGTCGCATGGTGCTGCTTGACATCTCCGCCACAGGCGAAGAGAACCTGATCGAACAGGAATCCGGCAACCCAATGAACGATTTGGAGTACCGGCGCAAGCAGCTCATGAAACTTCAAGACGCGGTGATTGACCTTGAAGACCTCTCCACAGGTGTTTCCATTGCCGATTTGACACTTACTGACTTCCGTATTGACCTGGCGCAATACCTTAAGGCGCATCCGGGAGTGTTGGAGAGTCTGCCGCTTGGAACATGTGCGATCGTCACCACCACTGAGGCTGAGATACCACCGGGAATCATCTTCTGCCTGCGCGCGGAAGGCGAAGCTGCCAAGCGAAGCGTGGATATGGGTTACCCTCTCGGTGCCCAGTACCTTGTTCATGTTGGTGACGACGGCTCAGTGATACTGCCATACAATCAAGCCAAGCAAATCCTTGACCGACTCAAACGACTCTGCAGTGGGCGCGACCTGCCCGATGCTGGCGCTTGTTCTCGTTTCGACAAGGCGACCAAACAGGGCGAAGACATGAGAAAAGCCCAACGCCTGCTCGCAAACGCTGTTGCCTCAGTGGTAGGTAAGAACGCAGAGCGAGCCGTAGCCAGTTTGTTCAGCCCAGGAGGAACTTACGCGATAAAGGGTGAGTTTGCAGGTATCAACGACTTCGAAGTCGTTGCTTGGCTTGCGGTACTGCCCGATTCTCAGAATGAGGTGGCAGGATGAACAGCGACATGCTCATCGAAGCCCTTGACCTTCCTCCCAGCAGCCAAGTGAATCAGCGCGTACCAAAGAAACTTCTGTTGGAAAACGGTGCCCCCACATCCGCTGATAAGCGAATCATCAATGATGGCGTTGAGGAGCTTCAGTGGGTTGCGGCGCTAAAGCCAACTACGATAGGCATTCCGGATTACCGTGATGATGTCCGTGAGTACCTGGAGATAGCAGTGTTACGCCTTACACTCCGTACTGAGGCCAAAGCGACGAGAATAGTTGAGCTGGTACACAGAGCCGTGCCCTACCCGTTACTGTTGCTGACTGAGAAAGCAGAATACACTGCGCCAACCGATCTCTCTGCCGCCCAGAAACGTTGGTCGCAGGGCGAGGCAGGCAGGACGGTATTGGAAGGCGATGTAGTAACCGACGGTTGGGATGCCCAGCAGGATCCAAAGCGCTGGCCTTCGTTCCTGGAAGCACTTGCACTGGGCAAACAACCACGTGCAACACTGTATGCTCTGTATCAGGGCTGGATCGACGCTCTGCAAGCGCTGCGAGCAGCACGCATAACTGGCATATTTACACTTGCTTCTAATGCAGAAGACGCTGCGCGACGCCGTGATGCTCTGCAAGAATTCGCGCGGCTGGATGCAGAGATTGCCCGTTTGCGTGCCACTGCCGCTAAGGAGAGTCAGATGTCTCGGCGCGTGGAACTGAACCTTGAACTCAAGCGCATTGAGGCAGCCCGAGATGTTGCTCGTGCAAACCTGTGAAGAACAAGGACGCCATGAAGAAACTAACAGCTGACGATCCCGAGACCAAATCTCCCGATATAAAAGCGGAGAACCTTGCCACACTCAGGGCGCTTTTCCCCGAACTAATCACCGAGGGTGCTGATGGTGTATCTGTGAATGTCGATGTTCTCAAGCAGCTCGTGGGCGACCAGACTGTCACCGATGCCGACGAAAAGTATGGTCTCAACTGGCACGGCAAGAGACGCGCCCGTCAGCTCGCTCTCACGCCCAGCACAGGTACCTTGCGTCCTTGTCCTGACGAGAGCGTGGACTGGGATACCACCCAAAACCTCATGATCGAGGGTGATAATCTTGAAGTTCTCAAGCTCCTCCAGAAATCCTACGCCGGTAAGGTGAAGCTTATCTACATCGACCCGCCTTACAACACCGGCAAAGACTTCGTCTACCCCGACAACTTCCAAGACAACATCAAGAACTACCTTGAACTAACAGGTCAGACCGATGAGGGTGGCAAGAAGCTCTCCGCGAACACTGAAGCCTCAGGGAGATTCCACACCGACTGGCTGAACATGATGTATCCGCGTTTGAAACTTGCCCGGAATCTACTTAGCGAGGATGGAGTTATCTGCATCAGCATGGATGATCATGAAGTATCCAACCTTCGCTCCGTATGTGATGAGTTTTTTGGAGAGGAATCTTTCGTTGGCATCCTCACGTGGATTACTACAACTCAACCGGACAATATTGGTAAAGCTCGGTTCGGGCTTCAACAAAACATCGAGTACGTTCTTATGTACTCAAGATGTGCTCGCATTGAATTACCACCCTTCATACTTCGTACAAGTGGTAATGTTCCCAAGTACCCACATCAAGGCAAGTTTGGTCGCTGTCGCTTCGAAATCATAGAGCGTGCTTTCGAAGGGGCGTACGCCCGTCCAACTATGCGCTTCAAGATATTGGGTCAGGCGCCGCGAGAAGGTAAGCAATGGCAAATTGGCGAAGCACAGGCTCGCGAGTTGGAGCACTCCGGACGAGTCGAGATTGTTGACGAGATAGTGAAGCGTGCTGTTTATCCGGAAGACGAGGCTGAGACTGAGGGAAGCTTTAACCCATTTTGGGCGTATCTCGAAGAAGTCAAGACAAGTCAGGCAGGCAAGGCTGAGCTCTCTCAGCTATTTGGGAAGGGTCATGGAGTTGATACAGTCAAGCCGTTATCCTTAGTTCAAGAACTGCTTAACCATTTACCAGCAAACGCATTGGTTGTGGACTTCTTTGCTGGAACAGGAACTACTGGCCACGCAGTGATGGCTCAAAATGCCATTGATAATGGAAAACGCCGCTACATCGTTGTTCAGCTCCCAGAAACTCTCGATCCTGATAATGCTCGACAGAAAAACTCTGCAGACTTTTGTGACATGCTTAGGAAACAAAAAAGTATAGCAGAATTGACCAAAGAGCGCTTGCGTCGGGCCGGAAAGAAAATTCGCGAGGAGAACCCCCTGTTCGCAGGCGACCTCGGTTTTCGAGTATTCAAACTCGACTCCACAAGCATTCGTGAGTGGGAAACCAATCGGGAAGACCTCGAAGTGGCGCTTCTACATTCAATTGAGCACATTAAGACCGATCGAACCGAGCAGGACATCCTCTTTGAGCTTCTGCTGAAATTGGGTCTTGATCTCTGTGTTCCTATAGAAACGAAGCGGGTAGAAGGATCCATGAAACAGATTCATGAGATCCACTCAATCGGTGCTGGTTCGTTGTTCGTCTGTCTCTCTTCCACCATTCCGAAGGCGGACGTGGAATCACTAGCGCATGCTATCGTAGCGTGGCACCAGGAATTGAAGCCCGCGGGTGATACCACTATTGTCTTCCGCGACAGCGCTTTCGCTGATGATGTGGCCAAAACCAACCTTACAGCAATCCTTCAACAATACGGCCTTGAAAGCGTCCGTAGCATATGAACACTGAACTAGTCCAGAGAATGCAGGGTCAGTTTGATGCGATTGCGCGGAAGGATGCCGACTCTGGGGACGTCGAGTTCTGGTTTGCGCGCGATTTGCAGGAGCCGCTGGGTTATGCCCGTTGGGAGAACTTTCTCACCGCCATACAAAGGGCTGTCGAGTCTTGCACGACAACAGGGTACGAGCCGGGGCATCATTTTCGTGGCGTCACGAAAATGATCACCCTCGGCAAGGGTGGGCAGAGAGAGATTGAAGATTTCATGCTCACACGCTATGCCTGCTATTTGATCGCCCAGAACGGTGACCCAAGGAAAGAGCCGATTGCTTTCGCCCAGAGCTATTTTGCCGTCCAGACACGTAAGCAGGAGATCATTGAGGAGCGAATGAGCCTGCTACGCAGGATGGAAGCGCGGGAGAAGCTGCGGTCCTCAGAAAAGGTGCTTTCTGATAACATCTACGAGCGGGGCGTAGACGATGCCGGTTTCGGACGAATCCGCTCAAAGGGTGATGCCGCACTTTTCGGTGGAAACACCACGCAGGCGATGAAGGATAAGTTCGGTATAACTCAGACACGTCCGCTAGCGGACTTTCTTCCAACCCTGACAATCGCAGCAAAGAACCTGGCGACAGAGATGACCAACCACAACGTGCAGCAAGCCGATCTTCTGGGTGAACCAGCCATCACAAACGAGCATGTGCAGAACAACGCCAGTGTTCGTCAGATGCTTGGGAAACGCGGCATTAAACCGGAAACCCTCTCGCCAGAAGAGGACATCAAGAAGCTTGAGCGCCGGGTTAAGACAGATGAAAAGAAGTTGGAGAAGAAATCGGGGCGGCTTTCAGAGAAGGGGAGTGAGGCTTGAAACTCCACTTTGAACCCAACCTCGATTATCAGCTCCAGGCCATTGAAGCTGTCTGCGACCTCTTCCGTGGGCAGGAGATCTGCCGCACGGAATTCACGGTAACTCGCGACCCGTATGATCTACAGCAGCGTCTTGCTTTCGCGCAAAATGATATCGGTAGCGGCAACCGGCTTTCTCTATTGGACGACGAGTTGCTTGCGAACCTTCATTCCATTCAACTCCGTAACGGCCTGCCGCCTTCAAGCTCGCTCGCATCCGGTGATTTCACCGTGGAGATGGAGACCGGCACTGGTAAAACCTATGTCTATCTACGCACGATCTTCGAACTGAATAAACGCTACGGTTTCACCAAGTTCATAATTGTGGTTCCATCGGTGGCAATCAAAGAAGGCGTTTACCACACAATCGAGACCGTGGGTGAACACCTTAAGGGGCTCTACGCTGGTGCGCCATTCGACTCCTTCATCTACGACTCTGCGAAGTTGGGTCAGGTGCGTAACTTTGCCACCAGCCCACAGATTCAGATCATGGTGATGACTGTCGGCGCCATAAACAAGTTCGGAGACGAACAGCAGGCGCAGACGGAAGAAGCTGACGAGGCTGCTCGTCGTGAGAAATCGAAGAACGTGATGTATCGACCCAGCGAGAAGACTGGAGGGGAGAAGCCCATTGATCTGATTCGGGCAACTCGCCCCATTCTGATCGTGGATGAACCGCAGAGCGTGGAAGGTGGGCTCGACGGCAAGGGTAAAAGAGCCATGGAGCGGATGAATCCTCTGTGCAATCTGCGCTATTCAGCGACGCCGAAACACGCACACCACATGCTCTATAAGCTCGATGCGGTGGATGCGTACGAGCGCAAGCTGGTGAAGCAGATCGAGGTGGCGGCTGCCTCCGTGGAGGGTGGACACAACAAGGCGTACATTCGGTTCATCGCGCCGGTATCCCGTGGCAAGAGTGTTGTTGGTGCCAAGGTGGAACTGGACATTGCCCCTGTGTATGGAGGAGTTTCTAGGCAAACGGTCACGGTTGCACCGCTGGACAAGCTGGAAGAGGTTACCGGGCGAGAGATCTACCGTGACCACATCATTGGCCAGGATATTCGCGACGCAAAAGACGACAAGTTTTTAGAACTGCGCTTTCCCGGAGGCGAGCAATACCTCCGCCCTGGTCAAGCGTACGGTGACGTTGATGCTCTGACAGTTCAGCGCCAGATGATCCACCGAACCATCAAGGAGCATCTGGATAAGGAAAAACGACTTCGCCCACAGGGTATCAAGGTGCTAAGCCTGTTCTTCATCGATTCTGTGGAAAAGTACCGGCAATACGATTCCGATGGCAATGCAGTGAAGGGCGAGTATGCACGCATTTTTGAGGAGGAATACCGTCGCATTGCCAGGCACCCCGATTACCAGACTCTTTTCAAAGAAGTGGATCTTTCGACCGCTGCCGAGGAAGTGCACAACGGCTATTTCTCCATCGATAGGAAGAAGGTTGGCGGTAAGACAGTGGAGGTTTTCAAGGACACCAAAGGCACTACTCAGGCCGACGACGACACATACAGTTTGATCATGCGTGACAAGGAAAAGCTGTTGAGCCTTGAAACCCCACTGAAATTCATTTTCTCGCACTCCGCGCTGCGCGAGGGCTGGGATAACCCGAACGTCTTTCAGATCTGCGCATTAAGGGAGATGGCTACCGAGCAGCAGAGACGCCAAACCATCGGGCGCGGCCTGCGTCTCTGCGTGAACCAGGAGGGGGAGCGCCTTCGAGGATTCGAGATCAATACGCTGACCGTGATCGCAACGGAAAGCTATGAGCAGTTCGCCGAAAAACTCCAGAAAGAGATCGAGGACGAAACCGGAATCCGCTTCGGCATTGTGGAGGCGCACCAGTTCGCCGGAGTAACCGTGACTGATGCAGATGGCTTGCCTGCGCCGCTTGGTTTCGACCAGTCAAAGGTGTTATGGGAGTACTTGAGAACGAACGGTCTCGTGAACGCTGAAGGTAAAGTGCAGGACACGCTTCGTAAGGCTCTTAGGGATGGCACACTAAGTCTCCCCGAGCCATTCTCGGCTCAGTTGCCACAGGTGCAGGAGATTCTTCGCAAGCTCGCCGGTCGTCTTGAGATCAAGAACGCTGATGAACGAAGGCAAGTGAAGAGCCGCCAGGCCGTGCTGAACAGCGCGGACTTCAAGGCGTTGTGGGATCGAATAAAGTACAAGACCACCTACCGCGTGCAGTTCGATAACGAGGCACTACTTGAGAAGTGCATCAAGTCATTGAGGGAAGCACCTCCCATAGCCAAGACCCGTCTGCAGTGGCGCAAAGCAGACATTGCGATTGGCCGGGCCGGCGTAGACACAAAGGAGACGGTTACCTCAGCCCCAGTAACGCTCGATGAAGGCGAGATTGAGCTGCCAGACATTCTCACAGACCTTCAAGATAAGACCCAACTCACCCGTCGTAGCATCTACCGCATCCTCGTGGGCAGTGGTCGGCTGGATGACTTCAAACGCAACCCACAGCAGTTCATCGAGCTTTCTGCTGAGATCATCAACCGTGCCAAGCGAATGGCGTTGGTGGACGGCATTAAGTACCAGCGCATCGGCGACGAGGCGTACTACGCCCAGCAGCTTTTTGAGACAGAGGAGCTATCCGGTTACCTGAAGTCGATGATCGACGCCAATAAGTCTGTTCACGAGCAGGTGATTTACCTGTCCGATACCGAGCGGACCTTTGCCGACCAACTTGAGAAGAACGAGGCGATCAAGGTTTACGCCAAACTTCCTGGCTGGTTTAGAGTTCCTACACCTCTCGGTCCCTATAACCCGGACTGGGCTGTTCTAGTTGAAAAAGACGGAGACGAAAGACTGTACCTTGTGGTGGAAACGAAGGGCAGCCTTTTCACCGACGACTTGAGGGATAAGGAAAGTAACAAGATCAAGTGTGGAAGGGCGCACTTCGAGGCGCTCGAGGTTAATGAGTCGTCCGCGAAATATGTCGTGGCGAGCTCTTTGGATGAAGTTTTGAGTGATGCATGAAGAAAGCATCGCAATCAGCAGAGCGAACAAGTTGGACCAGTTCGGAGGTGAGCAAGGCAACTCTTTTGATTTGATGGTTCGTTTACCCGCTGCTGATGCTTGACTTTTTGCAGCAAAGGAGATAGTTGTGCGTCTTTTTGTACGAAACAAACTAAGTGGAGAAAAAACCTATCTACGAGCTACAGCACGAAGCCGATCTGAACTTGCACATGTTATTGGTGGTCAGCTTTTTTCAGTCAATGGTCATTGGTACACCATTTGGGATGTTGAAGCGGAGGCGGGTTTCGAAGGTACGGCAGTAGGCGCTGTAGTAGGAGGTCTTATTGGAGCAATTCTTGGTGGAGGTGGGGTTATTGCCGGGGGATTGCTTGGCGGGATAATTGGAAGAAGCAAGCAAGAGCAAGAGAAGATGGCAGTCGAAGTCTTCAACAGAAGCTTTGCCATATGAACTCCAAGCGGGTGTTTATGTGGAAGAGGTTAGCTCTTCTTACTTTTCTTTTCCTCGCAGCCAGTCTAGTGTATGCTACTTGGGATGACTCTAAATATGTAATTGCGCTTGTTCTGAATTCTAGATGGTCCATTGCAGCTATTATTATCTACTGTATTACATCCGTAGTAATGCATCGAGTTTGTTCCGAAAAAGCAGTGTTCGGGGGCAGCTTTGCCTATTCCCATTTCGGCAAGTATGCGGATTCGGTCTTTGCCATTGCAACACTGTCTCTTGCTGGAACAACGTCACTTGCTTTACTAAATGGTATCTTTATGCAGATAACGTTTAATGAATTGCACTATGTTGGGTTTGAAACACTGGACCTTGCATCCGTTATTTTAGTGTCCACGTACTTAATGTACTATTGTTTAACTAATACTACTAGTCTTCTAGTGCAGGTTTTGTTTCAGGCCGAAGCAAGTCCAATCACAGAGGTAAGACAAGGCAACCAATCGCCTCAGCCTACCGGCTCTGACGAACCGCACCCCTCTTCTTAACAGCATGTTAAAGAGTGCAATTGGGCATACAACAATTGGAGGGTTACTTCATTGGTCATACGCTAACCTCGCTATGGCACACGCTGCCGTTGGAGCGAATGAAGCCGAATATAGACGCAAGCACTTCATGATTCGATCCCGTTTGTTCAAAGGCCTTTGTGAAAACACCATGTCTGTTGGGCATCTTGTTGAAGATGAGAGATTAAAGCTGTTTCTTCCACAAGCATGTTGCTATTGTGGAAGTAAAGAACTGCTATCAGCAGATCATCTTATTCCAACAAGACGTGGTGGAGAAAACAAAGGGGAGAACCTCATTTGGGCATGCCGTACATGCAATAGCTCTAAAGGAGCAAAAGACATGCTTGAATGGCTTAGTGAAAAGGGGCAGTTTCCGCCACTCTTGCTGCTGCGTCGCTATCTCAAGCTTGCTATAGAGATATGTCAGGAAATGGGAGTGATGGAGAAAGAAGTTTCCGCTGCACCGGAGCTTCCCATCTCACTGAAATCGATCCCTCTTTCGTATCCGCAGCCTGATAAACTAAAGCTATGGACAATAGAGCTGGTCTAACGAATGAAGGATTCGATTGCGCAAACGAACAGTTTGTATCATCTGGGCTTAGCGTTAAGGTCAGGGAACAGGATGTGATGAAGGACTCCAATGCATTTGTCAAGGGACATCCAGTTTCCCGC